>JACKKD010000001.1 GCA_020637675.1 Paracoccaceae bacterium
GCCAACCCGGGCCTGGTCAAGACCATGTCGGTGGCGCCGCCGATCGGGCAGGGCCGTGTGCGTCTCGTCCGGATCGGCCGCGCCGCGGAAGAAGTCGACCTGCAACCCTGCGGCGGAACCCATGTCGCGCGCACCGGCGAGATCGGCCGGGTGACGATCGGCCGGATCGAGAACAAGGGGCGCCAGAACCGACGCGTCAGCCTCATTCTCGCGACCTGAGCGCGCCGCGGCTTTTTTGTCGCCGCCCCTTGCCTTTGCGGCCCACGGGACGCTAAGTAGCGCCCCACGGAGAGGTGGCCGAGTGGTCGAAGGCGCACGCCTGGAAAGTGTGTAGGCGGGGAACCGTCTCGAGGGTTCGAATCCCTCTCTCTCCGCCATAATCCCTGTTGCGAACACGGACAACCGCGCCGCTGCTCTCGCCGAGTGGCGCTGCGTTTGCGCAGAATAAGGGACAGCGTCACTGTCCAAGCTGAGACTGGTTCGAATGAGTCTGCCAGCACCCTCGGCGCGGCCTCTGCGGTGATCCCCGTCTCACTCCCCAAGATAGGTCCGGAACCACATCACCTGTTCCTGGACGCCGTAGACCTCGTAGCCCCGCGCCAGTTCGGCCGGCGACGTGCCGGAAAGCCCGTGGCCGGCCTTGCGGAAGCGCAGAAGCCGCGCCGGGGTGCCTGCCGCGATCACTTGATGCATCAGGTTCTCCATCACCGCGATGGGCACGAAATCGTCGGTGCCGTGGAAGGCGAGGAGCGGGCTTTTGATCGCGCTTGCATTGTATACCGGCGAGACGCGGACATAGGCCATCGGGTCATCGTAGATCGCCTTGCCCAGAAGCCATGGGGCCCCCTGGCCGCCGCCGCGACTCCATTCCGTCACCCAGTCGACAATCGAGCACATGGAATGGCCCGCGTCATAGATGTCGGAGTGGCGCACGAGGCTTTGGGTCACGAAGTAGCCGCCATAGGAGCATCCCGCGATCCCGACCTTGCCGGCCCAGCCGCGGGCGCGCATCTGGTCCACGATCTCGGCCTGGGCGTCGATGTCGGCGCGGCCGAAGTTGTCGTTGTCGGCGATCTTGTTGAACCGCGCGTCGCCATAGCCGTGCCGCCCGTAAAGCGGCGTCACCAGCACGCCGAAGCCGAAACTTGGCAGCAAGCTTGCCGGGGTCTCGACCGTGGGGTCCCAGTTGTTGGTGACGGCGTTGAAGGGCCCGCCGGACTGCCAGACCACGATGGGCACGTCGACCGGCGGAAAGGCCACGCCTTCGGGCAGGATCAGCACACCGTCGATGCGATCACCATCCTCCAGATCGAACGAGACGGCATGCTGCGTCGCCCGCACCTCCGCCTGCGCGGTGGCGTTCAGCGAGGTGAGCCGGGTGAAGCCTGTCCCGTCCATCTTCGCGCGGCCATATTCCGGCGGTTCGGTCCAGGAGGTATGGACGAAAACGATCTCGCGGCTGGCGCGGGTGGCGACAACTTCGAGATACGCGCCCGGCCGGTCGGCCAGGTTGCGGAATTCGCCGGTGGCGAGGTTATAGAGATATGGATGCCCATTGGTGCCGTGACGGGTCTGCACCAGCACCTCTGTTTCCGAGATGAAGCGGGCGTCCTTCACCGGGCTGTCGACCTCGGGCCGGTCGATCCGGCCGATCTCGCGCAGATCCCGGTCGTAGAAGACGATCGCCCCGCCCGAGCGCGAGTCCCCCAGGTATTGCGGGTGGGGCCGCCCGGCCAGACGTCCCGGCCCGGCCATCTCGGCCAGCATCACGCTGCCGTCAGGGTTCCAGTGCGTGCCGCGGAACACCAGCCCGTCGCCGTCGGCTGCCCGCAGCGTGGAAAGCGCGCCGGTTCCCGTATCCAGCACCGTGACCTGATTGCTTTGGAAGAAAATGTTCTTTCCGGGCGGCAGAATGCCGACCGAGTCCTGGTATTCCTGCTCGGTCAGGTTCGCCCCGTCGAAGGTGCGGCGTTGCGAATCGCCGATGGATTCGCTCGTCAGGCAGAACCGGCTGCCATCTGCGCTGAAGGCCACATCCAGAATGCGGATGTCGGGGCCCATGGAAAAGACCTCATGCGCGGCGCCGGTTGCGACATCGGTCACGATCAGCCGCGTGCCTTCGGTCAGCGCCATCGCGACCAGCGTCGGGATCGGGTCATAGCTGTCGCCCGTGCTGTCCCCTTTACCATCGCCGGGCCGGGGCATGCCGGGGAAGGCCATCGGTTTTGCGTCGCGCCCGTCGGCCAGCAGGAGTTGGCTGCCGTCATCGGACATCAGAAGCGGCGTCTGCTTTTCGCCCAGCCGGTCGGCGACCGCGGCGAGGCGCGGCTCGGGGATCGTCACCGCCCCGGTGCGCCGGTCCACGCTGCCGCCCACCAGGCGCGCCTTGCCATCCGCCTCGGACTGGAATGTCAGGAAACCCGCGGTGTCGTCATCAAGCCAGATCACATTGCTTGCGAGTGCCAGGATCCGCTCGAAGACGACCGGAACGATCTCGCCGCTCTGCAGGTTGACGAAGAAGCGCTGGCCCTTCGTGCTGGCAAGGATCGTCCGGTCATCGGGGCTGACCGGGCTGTCGATCTTGTAGCTCGGGCCCGAGGGGGCGCCGAGCAGCGCGGTGAGCCGGTCAAGCTCTTCGGGCGGAAGAAGATCGGGTAGCCGCCCTTGGGTGCCGTCGACGTCGAAGATGCCCACGCCCGTGCCGATCGCCACGACCTCGCCTCCCGTATCCGTGCCGACCTTGGGCTGACCGGTCTGCGCCAGAAGCGGCATCGCCCCCGACAGCGCAACCACCGCAGCAATCAGAAGCGAACGGACCATCATGCCTCTCCCCGATGCCATACCACGTCCTGCCATCTGCTGTCTGACGTCCTCAGCGCAGATAGACGGCCTCCAGCCTGGCCAGCGCCGCACCATCGTCGCCGAGCAGGTCAAGCCGATTTCCCTCAAGGAGCATCCGCCGGGTCAGGGACAGCGCCTCGCCAAGCTGTCGCTCGATCCCGTCGAGCGGCGGCGGGCAGGCCATCATGGTGCTGGCAGCGGCCCCGAAGCCGAGGCGGTCGCCGTCACGCTCATACCCGCCGATCAGCTGGTTGCAGCCCACCGTGGCACGAAACCGCGGCCCGTCGGCATCCACGAGCACCAGATGCGGCTCGCGGCGATTGTCCATGGCCGTCACGGGCTGGCCCATCAGACTGTCGATGCGCCAGTAGGTGTTGGTCAGCGACGCCGTCGGGGCATCCCCGGCGCAGGTTTCGCCCGGCACGGTCTTGATGAACCGGTCGACAACAAGGTGCGTGCGGTCCGGCCCCTCCATCGCCGGGCGCTGGACCAGTCCACCTTCGACATGCACCAGCAGAGGCGCGCCCGGTCCGGCACGCGTATCGAGATAGGCGCGTTCCAGCGCAAGGTAATCGCCCTCGCCGGCGATCGGGTAGGCCCGACCGGTCAGGCATTCCTGAAACATGGCCGCGTCGGCGAGGTAGGTCATCATGCCGAGAAGGAACGTGCCTTCAATATCCGTGGGCGACAGCGTGCCATCGCTCGTCAGCTCATAGGGCAGGTCGGACGCGATGGGGTTTCCGGCCATGTCCATCTGGCGCAAGCTGTCGGGCCCCTTAACCTTCCAGAACAGCGGCATCTCGGAGGCGCCATGAAGCACGATGGCCCCGCGGGCCGGATCGGCATACCAGCGCCCCACCTCGTCGCGGCGCAGCGGCCCCTCGGCGCGGCCCAGCCATTCACGGCGCATGTGGTAGGCCTGGTCGGGCCAGAGATCGAGATGATGCCGGATGCCCTCGCAGTCGGCACAGGGCAGAACGCCGGTGAAGGTGGCGGGCAAGGCCAGCCCGTGCGCGCCGACCAGCGGCACATCGGCGCCGGTCGGCCGGCCGACGGGAACCAGGCGCACCTCGACAGGGCCCGGCGCGTTGCTGTTCAGGACGGGGGTGATCGTATCGGTCGTGAACAGAAGCATGTCCGACCGCCGGATCGTCGCGCGCAGGGCGTAGATCGCTTGCGGTTGCAGGTCTGCCGGGTCGTACTCGATCGCGAAGTCGATGGGCGGCTGGCCCGGATTCTCGATCGTGATGCGGGCGAGAGCCTCCGCCGGAGCGCCCGCCCGCGAGATATCCTCGATGATCGCCTCGAAGGTCAGCCCCGGGGGCAGCGCCATGCGCGTCGCAATCACAGCCCGACCATTCAGGGTTTCGGCAGCTGCCGGTCCTGCAAGCAGCGCCGCCACAGTGGCAAGAAGGGACGCCACCCGGCGAAACACGGGACGCAGGGCGCTGTTGCGCCCAATCCGGGTCTTTCTTTGCTTCGACTGCATCGGTTTCCTTTCCACCGCCGTTCCTCGCGCCAGTCGGCCACGCGCCGCCGGTCGCGTCAGACATCGGCAGGATACGCGGCAGACTGCCTCCGGTTTATCGGCGTTAGGCACACAAGACCAAGCCAGATGACCCGATCCGGGTCATTCACGCCCGCTTCGTACCGGAATTATGGGTAGCATCGGCGCAGCGTGAAATCAGGGGGCGGACCATGGCGGTGAGAACAGCGATAGTGGGGCTGCTTGGAAGCCTTGCCTTGGTCGGTTGCGTCGAGACCGCGGAGTTTGGCGGTTCGGGCGGAAGTTTCGGCGGCAGCGGCGGTTCGGGCGGTTTTGGCGGATCCTGGGGCACGAACCAGATCAGTCTCAGCCGCGCACGTGACATTTGCGTCAACGCCGCACGGCAGCAGGGCCTGATAGTCGCGCGCGTCGACTCCGTCAGCAAGTATGGCTTCGGGAACGGCGCTCCGCGGGGCGTTCAGGTGAACATGGAGGTCCGGCGCGACCAGTTTACGGTCAACACCGAACCGCGTGTCTGCCGCTACGTCTACAGGGACGGCTCCACGGATATCAGCCGCACCTGATCGCGGGGATTTCTTCGGCAGCGGGCCGGGCATGTACCGGCTCGAGTCGTCGCGACCAACGGCAAGTGCGACGGGCGTCCAAGGCCAGGCCCTCAAGGGTGACCGCGATGGTTTTGAAAAACAGCCTCACTTTCTAGGTTTGCGCCGTCGCTGTTTTGGGAGCCGTGAGCGCCCAGGACGGCAACCATGCCGCCTACAGCCCGAGAGAGCAGGTGGCGATGACCGTGATGACTCATGTCTCGGAAAACAACCTCTCCGGTAGTCTGAATGACTATCTGTGAGTTATCACAAGGTTGTTGAGTCTGCCGTCCTCTCCGCCGCAACTGATGTCAGCGGGAGCTCGTTTTGAGGCCCGGGGCGGGCAACTGCACCGACCTGCATGCGATGTTACATGCCGGAAAAGGTCCGACGTCAGGCCCATCCCCTCTGCCAGTATTGTCAGCCTCACGGGCCTGCCCGCAGGGTTTTGACGGCAAAACCCATCACCGCCCTTGCGCCGTGGCGGGCGTCTCTGCGCGGCACAAGGGACAGCGTCAGTGTCCTGGCCGAGGCTGGTTCCAATTGGTCGTCCAGCGCCGAATGTCGTGCGGCGAAGGAAAGACCGCCTACGGTTCTCACCCAAATCGAATGCCCGACCGCGCCGCTTAACCGCACCTCCCATACTCGACCCGGCGCGCCAGCCAACAGCCGAGGGTCAGGCCCGCGACTTCGCCCGCCGCGTCGCGCTGGATGATCGCGGTCCAGTCACCTGGGGCCGGGGCATCCATCGAGCGCCTTGTGGCGACGACCCAGACATCCTTGCCGGCGGGTTCCATCCTTTCCATCCGACCATTTCCCAGCATGCCTTCAAAGCGGGCAAAGGCAGCGCCGTCCCGGGCTTCGATGACAAGATCCGCTTCCAGTTCGGCGGATGTATATCGCCCCGCGATTCCCGTGGCGTCGCCGGTTTCCGTGGACGGAAGGGGGGTCAGCTTCGGCGCGGTATTGTCGCGCGGGCGTGTCATGAGCATCGCCTCGCCCTGCCGGGACAGGATGGCGCCGGCGGCCGCGAGGGTGCCGTCCGGCGACAGCGTGAGCGTCTCGGCCCCGGTCGCATAGGCCAGCGTCGCGCTGCGGCGACCGCATTCGATCCGGACCAGCAAGCCGTCATCGGCGAGCCACTGGCCGTCCCATCCCTCCGGGATCGGGGCAGGTTCGGGCTTTTCGTGGCCAAGCGCGGCCTCGATCAGGGACTGCGCGGCGCCGTGGCTGTCGCATTCGTGGTTGAAGATCACCACGACCGACAGGCGGGCATCGCGCGCATTCAGACGCTGTGCCCGAAAGCCGCGCAGTGCCCCCGCATGGCCGGTGAACTCAAGTCCCGCGATCTGATGCCGGGCGATGCCGTAGCCATAGGTCGCCGGTGTCCCGTCGACGTAGGTCGGCGGTACGGAAACGCGGCGGTAAAGGCTGTTTTCATCGTCGCGGGTGGCGTCGATCCAGCTTTCATAGGCCAGCATATCGTCAAGCGAGGCCGATATCCCCGCGTCGCCGATCCAGAAGATCGCATTGTCCGCCGGGAAGAATCCGGTCGCATCGCTGCCCTCATAGCCCACCACGCCGTCCTCGGGATAACGGGTGTCAGAGGTCAGGACGGCCGTCTTCATTCCCGCCGGCCCCCAGACATGGCGGCGGTAGAGGGTTTCAAGGTTCTCGCCCGTCTCCGCCTCGATCAGTTCCGAGACGATGCGGTAGTTGCAGTTGCAGTAGGAATATGCCGTTCCTGGCGGGAAGTGGCCGGTCTTCATCCGCGCGATCACCGGCAGCGCATCCTCGCGCGCGAAGACCTGCTCGGCCCTGGCCCCTTGCAGCACGGTCAGCGCCCAGTAGTCGCGCAGGCCCGACTGGTTGTCGCAAAGCTGGCGCAGGCTGGGCATGGGGCCGGTGAAGTCCGGCAGGAAATCCGCGATCCTGCCGTCCAGCCGATCCGGGTTCTCGATGGAGGCCAGCAGCACCTGGCAGGTGAACTGCTTCGAGATCGAGCAAATCGGCAACCGCGTCGCGCGGGTCATCGGCGCGGCGGTGTCGAGGTTCGCATACCCCCAGGCGCGGGTCGCGACCACCTTGCCGTCCTTGACGATTCCGGCCACGCCGCCGGGACCGGGATAGCGTTTCGGCAACGCGTCGAGAGCGGTTTCAAGCGCGGAAAGGTCGATCTCGGTCATATCGCATGTCCTCTCAAGACGGTTGGGACGCGGCGGCCCAAAGGAAGCCGCCGCGTGCTGCTCAGTAGGTCTTCCTGGTTTCTTCCAGGAAGAAGCGGCCGAGCGGGTTCTGGCCGAAGTTCTCAACGCCCTTGCGGGTCACGCTGATGTAGGGGCTGTAGTAGAGGTCGATCCAGTGGACATCGGCCTTGGCGAGCTTCTGGATCTGCGCATACATCGCCTCGCGCTTTGCCGGGTCCATCTCAAGCCGGGCGTCGGCGACCAGTTGCTTGACCTCGTCGTTCTGGTAGCGGGTCATGTAGTTCATGTTGACGTCATGGCCCAGGACGAAGGTCGTCTTCTGGTCGGGGTCGAGGATGTCGTTGGTCCAGTACATCACCGACAGATCGTATTCGCCGTTGATCAGCATGTCCCAGGTCTGGCTCGGGTCCATCTTCTGAAGGTTGAGCGTGATCCCGACATTGCCCAGTTGCTGCTGCAGGAGAATGGCGATCTGTTCATCGACCTCGTTGCCGGCGTTGACGACATAATCGAGGCTGATGTCGCCTGCGGCCGCCTCGGCCAGTAACGCCTTGGCCTTTTCCGGGTCGAAGTCGCGCGCACCGTTGTCGTCGCTGTGATAGAGCGCGCCCTTCGGAATGTAGGAATTCGCCACCTCGCCGATACCGAATGTCACGGTGTCGACGATCGCCTTCTTGTCGATGGCATAGTCGAGCGCCTCGCGCACCTTCACGTTGTCAAGCGGCGCATGTTCCTGGTTCATCAGCAGGTGATCCTCGCGGGTCGAGGGATCGACGACCACGTTGAGGTTCGCATCCTGCTTCAACTCTTCCACGCGCGAGAAGGGGACGTAGATCGCCGCGTCAAGCTCCCCAGCCTGAACCGCCAGCATCCGCGTGTTGTCGTCAGGCATGGATATCCACTCGACCCCGTCGAGACTGACGTTGGCGGCATCCCAGTAGTTGGGGTTCTTCTTCAGGATCACCCGATCGCCGCGGCGCCATTCGTCCACGGTGAAGGCACCCGATCCCACAGGCTTCTCGGCAAAGGCCTCTTCCCCCATGCTTTCCATCGCCGCCTTCGAGACGATCGAGGCGCCGGGCATGGCCAGGGTCGAGAGGAACGGCGCCGAGGGGCCGTCGAGGGTGATGACCAGGGTCTTGGCGTCCGGCGTCTGCATGTCCTTGATGATCTTGTAGCTGTCCGACCAGAGCGACAGCTCGCTGTCGCGGATGCGGGCCAGCGAATAGGCGACATCTTCGGAGGTGACAGGCATGCCGTCCGAGAACTTGGCGTCGCGCAGGTGGAAGGTATAGGTCAGCGCGTCGTCCGACACTTCCCAGCTTTCGGCAAGGCCAGGCAGAAGGTTCTGGCCCGCGTTGTCCACGCGCACCAGCACGTCGAAGACGTTCGAGAACACCCAGAAGTCGATGTTCTGCGCCGTGGCGATCGGGTCGAAGGTGGAACTGTCCTCGCGCCGGCCTATTGTCAGCACGCCTTGCGCCTCGGCGACGGACACAAGCCCGGTTGTCATGGCGAGGCCGAACATGGCCGCGCGGGTGAGGTCTTTCATCATGTCACATACTCCTGTTGGGTTGATGGGGGGCCGCAGTTGATGGGGCGATCCGGGTTTATGTCTGGAATTGCCGCGATCAGCTGGGCCGTGTAGCGGCGTTCGGGCTGATGGAAGACCCGGGCGGAAGGTCCGTCCTCGACGATCTCGCCGTGATGCATGACGATGACCCGCTCGCAGAGGTTTCGGACGATGGCGAGGTCGTGCGCGATGAAGACCAGCGTCAGCCCGGTGCGCTGCGTCAGGTCGCGGAACAGATCGACGATCTGCGCCTGGATCGTCACGTCCAGCGCCGCGACGCATTCGTCCGCAATGATGACGCGCGGATTGACCGCCAGCGCGCGCGCGATCCCGGCCCGCTGGCACTGCCCGCCCGACAGGCTGCGCGGCCTGCGCGCGGCAAAGCTGCGGTCCAGCCCCACGAGGTCAAGCAGCTCCCCGATCCGCGAGGGGATCTTGTCGGAGCGCGTTTCGCCTTGGGTCTTCAGAACCTCGGCCAGCGTCTGCCCGATGGTCAGGCGCGGGTTCAGCGAGTTGAACGGATCCTGAAACACCATCGCGGCATCGCTGCGCAGGTGTTTCAGTGTCTTGTCCCGGTCTTTCGTCAGCACATTGCCGTCGAAGGCAATGTCGCCCGCACTAACTCGCGTCAGGCCGAGCATCGCGCGGGCGAGGGTGCTTTTGCCCGAGCCGCTTTCCCCGACGATGCCCACCGTCTCTCCCGGCCAGATACGCAGGCTGACACCCTTCAGGGCACGCACCTCGCGCTTTCCGGTCAGGAAGCCGCCGCCCACGGGGAAGCTGACGTCCAGGTCGTCGATCTCGAAGATTGGCCGGCGGTCATGCGGGTGGGTTATCACCGCATCCTCGGGGTGGGGCATCGAGGGGTGCGAGGCAATAAGCTCCCGGGTATAGGGGTGCTGCGGCGCGGCCAGAAGCGCGCGCTTCTCGCCGACCTCCACCACCTTGCCGTGCCGCATCACCGCGATACGGTCGCAGGTCTGCGCCACGACGCCAAGGTCGTGGGTGATGAGGATGATCGACAGCCCGCGCCGGTCGCGCAGCTCCATCAAAAGCCGCAGGATCTGCGCCTGCACTGTCACGTCGAGAGCGGTGGTCGGCTCATCCGCGATCAGGATCTCCGGGTCGCAGGCAAGGGCGATGGCAATCATCGCGCGCTGGCGCATCCCGCCAGAGAACTGGTGCGCATATGAGGTGACGGCCCGCGCCGGATCGGGAAAGCCCACCTGGGTCAGAAGCGCGATCGCCTCGGCCCGGGCGGTCCGGTCGTCAAGGCCCTTGTGATGGCGCAACCCCTCGCTGATCTGGCGGCCGATCGTCATTACGGGGTCGAGGTGGCTTGTCGGGTTCTGGAAGATCATGCCGATCCGCCGGCCCCGGACAGCCTGCATGTCGCGGCCAAGGATCTCGTCGCCGTCCAGCCGCACGCTGCCTTGCGTCACACGCAGCTTGCGCGAGGGTATCAGGCCGATGATGGTGCGGCACAGAAGGCTTTTTCCCGACCCGCTCTCGCCCACCAGACCAAGGATCTCGCCCCGCTCCAGCGACAGCGAGACGTCTTCCAGCAGCGGCCGCTCTTCCCGATGGTCGCGGAAGGCGACCGCGAGGCCGGCGATCTCAAGCTGCACGCTCATTCGTGCACCCCCATCAGGTCCGCCAGCGCGTCGCCGGTCAGCGAAAAGCCGAAGGCCAGAGTCACGATGGCAAGGCCGGGGAACAGCGTGATCCACCAGGCCTGGGTGATGAAGCCCTGCGCCTCGGCGACCATGACGCCCCATTCGGCGACGGGCGGCTGCACACCAAGGCCGAGGTAGCTGATCGCCGCACCGTTCAGGAGCACCAGCACAGCATCGGACATGACGAAGACGAGCGACCCCGCCAGCGCATTCGGCAACAGGTGCCGGAACATGATCCGCAGGCGTGAAAAGCCGAGGCTGGCGGCGGCCACGGCGAAATCCTGCGTCTTCAGCACAAGGATCTGCGCCCGGATCAGCCGCGCGTAGCTGACCCAGCCGACCAGCGCCATGGCGATGTAGAAGCTGCCCAGACCGGGGCCGAGGATGGCGATGATCGACAGCATCAGCACAAGAAAGGGGAAGGCCAGAACAACGTCGATGATCCGCATGAACAGCGCATCGACCCAGCCGCCGAAAAAACCCGCGACGGTGCCGATGCCGGTGCCGATCAGGAAGGGAAAGACGACCCCGATCACCGCAATCTGAAGGTCGATCCGCGCGCCCCAGATCACGCGGGACAGCACGTCCCGGCCGAAGTTGTCGGTGCCGAAGGGATGCACCAGCGAAGGAGGCTGCAGCTTGGCGCCCGCGTCGTGAAGGATCGGGTCGTAAGGCGCGACGAGGGGTGCGAAAACCGCCATCGCCACGAAGGCGCCAAGGATCGTCAGCCCGGCCAGCAGCATGGGTCTGCGTCCGAACCTGGCACTCCAGCGCGGGGAAAGCGTCGTTGCCGTCATATCTCCACCCTCGGGTCCAGCGCGACGGTGATGATGTCGGCAAGGAAGTTGATCAGCACGGTCGCCACCGCGAAGGTCAGCGCCACGCCCTGCACGACCATGTAGTCGCGGCTGAAGATACCCCGGACCATGAGCTGCCCGAGGCCTGGCACCGCAAAGACGCTTTCGACCACGACCGTTCCGCCGATCAGCCAGCCGATGTTGACCGCCAAGAGGTTGACTGTCGGCACCAGCGCGTTTGGCACGACATGGCGCCAGAAGACGACGCTTTCGGGCATCCCGCGTGCCCGCGCCGCTACCGCCACGTCCGACGACAGCCCCGCGATCATGCCGGCACGCAGCGACCGGGTGATCACCGCCGAAAGCGAAAGCGCGATGGTCAGCCCGGGCAGGATCAGGTGCAGGAGCTTGTCTCCAAGGCGTTCGCCGTAGCCCGAAACCGGCAGCCAGTCGAGCCGCACCGCGAAAAGGATGATCAGCATCGCCCCGAGCCAGAACGAGGGAAAGCCGATCCCGGCGGTGGAGACGATCCGGATCGCGTGATCCGCCGCCGTCCCCTGCCGCCGCGCGGAGATCGCGGCGAAGGGAACCGCGATCACCAGCGCCAGCACCACGCCCGCGACGACCAGCGCCAGCGTCGGCTCGATCCGCGTGACGATCAGTTTCAGCGTGTCGACCTTGTATAGCGTTGACTTGCCCATCTCGCCGGACGCGAGATTCTTGAGGAAGTAGAGGTACTGCACCCACATCGGCTCATCGAGACCATATTGCGCGCGGATGTTGGCGATGGCGGTCGGGGTCGCGCGGGTGCCCAAGAGGATCCGCGCCGGATCGCCGGGTATGAGCCGGACGAGCACGAAGGTGATAATCGAGATTCCGAAAAGGACTGGGAGAAATTGGAACGGGCGGAACAGGACGAAACGGTAGCGGCGCATCAGACGGCTCCCGTTGGGGCGGGGGCGTGGCAGGGCATCGCCGGTCGGACGAGAGCGGGAAGGTTCCGGTCTTTCACGCCGTGACCTGACCTGCCACCAGATGCTCGCCGCCGATGTAGCGCAGGACAAGGGGCCCGAGACGGCTGCGGACGGGATGGATCGGGCTTCGCACCTTGCCGGACAGGCCCGGGCTGGACGCGCGCGCGCGCGCCGGTTCGGGCACAGGCGCCGCCTCGATCAGGCGGCGGGTATGGATCCCGTGACGCGAATAGAGAAGCCCAAGTCCGATCACTTGCTTCATGCCACCCCAAAAGCGAAAAAAGCCTCGCATTCCCGCCATCGCGCTCCTGCGCAAATCGGGATTCGAGGCTCGGCTGCCAGACATCTGCGCTTCATCAAAAGGCTTCATGGCGCTGCGGTCAAGTCCCTGATCTCTGCCGGTCACTTGCCAGCAGGAATTCAGCGGGAGCAGCACGGCGATTGCGTGTCTGATGAAGCCTCCTTGTTCTCGGGGTGGAGTACCCTCTCTGAAGTGGCCCACCAATTGGGATATATTTGGCCCGCAGATTGGAGAACCAGGAGATGGCTGGGACGCGAGGGAAGGCCGAAGGCATCGTCATGAAGCTGCGGCAGGTTGAAGTGCTGCGGGGACGAGGCGTGAGCGTGGCCGAAGCGGTGCGCCAGGTCGGCATGACGCAGCAGACGCTGCTCCGGAAGCGCGGCATCCTGATCTCGATGAGCGGGCGCGGGAACTGCTTCGACAACTCGATGGTGGAAACGTTCTTCAAAACCATCAAGTCGGAGTTGATCTGGCCGGTCGCCTGGCAATCCCGCCTGCAGGCCGAAAATGCCGTCGCCAGATGCATCGACGGGTTCTATAACCCCGTCAGGCGGCACTCATCGCTCGGCTTCCAGAGACCCATCGCCTTCGAGCGGAGGGCCCGGGTAGTGAGCTAAACGCTCTCCACAAAAGCCGGGCAAGTCCACATTCGGACCTCCTCGTCCTCGGAGACCGGCAGACGTCAGATCGTAGCTTTTGTCACCGTCCGATGTTCGGGCAGTTGGCCAGCCAGACCCGCTCCCACAGCGGCACACAACGCCTCCCGTCATGAGAGCCGGGCTTGGCCGGACCGGGCGCACGAAGGGTTCGTCGAACAAGAACGCATGTCCGAGGGAGCGCGCAGGAGCGCGGAGCGCCCCGAGGCGACCGGGCAATTTTTCCCGCCGTCATGTCGGCCGGCCGGTCGGGACGGATGGCCTTTCAAATCGCTGGGCACTGGTTCAGACTTGAATCGAGAGGTGCGGCCATGACACCAAGTGAGTCCAGGAAATCACTGTTATCACTGTTCTTCGCTCCTGAACTGCGAGCATGGCGTGGGCGGATGCCCTTGGCCGTAGTTTTCTGGGGATATGGCGTTGCGACGAGCATGGCTCTCGTCATTCTTCACGCAACCGCGCTCGACGCGGGACAATTGGCCTTTCAGCAAGTCCTGATCGTGGTTTCGGCGGCCTACACGATCTGGATTCTGGTCGCGATCTGGCGGTGCGCGCCGAACGCCGCTCCATTCTGGGGGGTTCTTGCAAGATGGTCGACCATCGCCTGGGGACTGAATACAGCATTTGTCCTTCTCTTTCTCCAGATCGAGTTGGCGCTCAGATTTGCACGTGGATAAATTGACCTCGACCAACAGGACGGTCGGGCCTGCTGGCGCGAGACAGCTTCTGCTCGATGGTGCGGCCTCGCTGTTTCCGGGTTATTTCGCACTTGTCATGGCGACCGGGGTTGTGTCGATCGCCTGCCATTTCATGGGGCTGCGCCCGATCGCGCTGGCGCTGATCGCGGTCAACTGGATCGCCTGGCCGGTGCTCTGGGCCCTGACGATCCTTCGGGCCGTGCGGTTCCGTGCCGAACTTGTCCGCGACCTGTCGGATCACCAGCGCGCGCCCGGCTTCTTCACCATCGTGGCCGGCACCTGCGTTCTGGGCACGCAGAACGTGGTGGTGATCGGAGCCCGCGACGTCGGGACGGCGCTGTGGTGGCTGGGACTGATCCTGTGGTTCGCGATCATGTACAGCTTCTTCACCGCGGTCACGGTGCGCGCGCGCAAGCCGACGCTCAAGCGCGGGATCAACGGAGCATGGCTCATCGCGGCGGTCTCGACCCAGTCGGTGGTCGTGTTGCGGGGCGTGATAGACGTGGGCGCGCCTCCGTCCGAGTTGATCCAGTTCCAGGTGATCGCGATGTTCCTGATCGGCTGCATGCTTTATCTCGCGATCATCCCGCTGATCTTCTACCGCCTGACCTTCGTGCCGATGAGCCACGAGGACTTCAGCCCGCCCTACTGGATCAACATGGGGGCAGTGGCGATCACCGCGCTTGCGGGCTCGATCCTGCTCCTGCGCGGCGAGACCTGGCCGCTCCTCGGACCGCTCATCCCATTCCTGCGCGGCTTCACCTTTTTCTTCTGGGCGGTGGCGAGCTGGTGGATACCGTTCCTCTTCGCGCTGATGACCTGGCGCTATGTCTGGATGCGCGACCGCTTCACCTACGAGCCGGCGGTGTGGGGCATGGTGTTCCCGCTCGGGATGTATACCACTAGCACCTACCAGTTCGACCACGCCATGGGCTACGGCTTCCTCGATCCCATCCCCAAGGTGCTGGTCTATGTCGCGCTCACGGCCTGGGTGCTGGGCATGACCGGGCTGCTCCGCAGGCTGGCGCGTGCACTGCGGCGGTGATCCGGACTCCGGAGCGCGCCCGATCAGCTCCGGGACGGGCAGGACCGCGATCAGCCCTACGGTGGCGATCAGCAGCCCCGTTCCAAGCGGGGCCTCCGGTCCGCGGGCCAGTCGGCGTTGCAGACCCCGAAGGGCGCGGCGAGCGGCATCCAGCCCATGACCGCGAGTATTGCCGCGGCGTAGGCGTGCAGGAGGCCGCCCTCACCGTCCTGGATCACGACAACTGCGGCAGACTCGAGCAGGGCGGCGCGGCCTCCGCCTTCCGCGATGCCGGTGACCCGCCAGCGGAGGGATACCGCGGCAGGGCGGTCGGCGACCGAGCCAAGCAGTTCGGTGTCGTCACTCGGGCCGAAGCTGATCGACAACATACGCGCGTCCTCGGCCAGCGTCGAACCCAGTCGACCGGAAGCGGTGCCGAGCGTCGGACAGATGTGGGGGCAGGTCGCACCGACGAATTCCAGCACTGGCGCGCCGCGATACTCCTACATCCGCGTCTCGGCGCCCGTCTGGTCGCGCAACGTCACATCCGGCAGACCGCATGGTGCGGTGGCGATGTCGAGCCGCCGCGCCGCTTCGGAGGTGAGGGCGCCTCCCTGGCCGGTCCCCCACCAGAACGCCGCGGCGCCGACGGCCGCCACGGCGTCCGTTCCGAGCGCCGTGCGCATGGCCCTTGCCCCTCGCACAGGTTCGCCGAGATGCGCGCGAGGAGCATCGCGATCGGCAAGAGCGTCGAGGCGAGATCCCAGCAGATGCCCGAGCGATGCAGGATCGCCAGCTCCCGCAGTCAGGTCACGAACGGCACCGGGGAGGAACTGACGTAGGAAAAGACCTGTCCGATCGCCATCGCAATGTCCAGGCGCCACCGAAGTGCCCGGGAAACCTTCGGCAAGAATCGCCACAGCTAGCGGCGCCGTGCGGCCGCGACCCATAGCGCCACGAGCGCAAAGGACAGGATCGCGTTCCAGGAGGCCATGGAGATGCCGAAAAGGCTCCAGGCCACCTCGTCGCAGCGGATCAGGGGCGCTGCCATGATCTCGTTGAGAAGGTCTTCGGCGGAACCCGACAGGCTGCCGCCGGAAGTACAGGAATCGGGCCCCTGCCAAAGTCCGCGTTCGACACCGGTATGATAGATGCCGAGCGCGCCGGTGGTGGCGGCCGCCAGTGCCCCGGCCCAGGGAAGCACCCGCCAGGCCGCGACCAGCGCCGCGAGGCCGATCGCCACCGCCGCCCAGTGCGGCCCGCGCTGCCAAAGGCAGAGCTTGCAGGGCGCGTAGCCGAGTGCCTCGAACACATGCGCCCCCGCGAGAAGGGCCGCGGAACCGCCGGCGGCGAGGAGGATGAGGCGAGATCGGGTCATAGGTATTTGATGAGAGCGAAGCCGCCGATCAGGAGCACCATGAAGACCGTGAACATCAACCCGAGCCGACGTTCGACGAAATCCCGGATCGGCGCGCCATACTTCCAGAGGAGCGCCGCGACGACGTAGAACCGCAGCCCCCGCGCCACGATCGCAGACAGGATGAACACCGGCAGGCTGAGGCCCGTCCAGCCGGAGACGATGGTGATGACCTTGAAGGGGAAGGGCGTCACCCCGGCGAAAAGAACCGCCCAGGCGCCATACTGGTTGAACTCCTGCGCGAACTTCGCGCCCGCGTCGGTCTTGCCGTAGAACTCGAGGATCGGCTGGCCCACCGTGTCCCAGAGCACCGCGCCGATGAAATACCCCAGCAGACCGCCCAGCACCGAGGTCACCATCGCAACGGTGGCGACGATCCAGGCGCGGGACGGGCGCGAAATGATCATCGGAATCATGAGGACGTCGGGCGGGATCGGGAAGAACGAACTTTCCACGAAGGAGACGATCCCGAGGGCCCTGAGCGAGTGGCGATGATCCGCGAGTCTGAGCGTCCAGTCGTAGAGGGCACGGATCATGCAAGGGCACCGGCTAGGTTTCTGTCGCGCCGTTAGGCCACGGCCCCGGTCTGGCGTCAAGCGCGTCCCGCCTTCCGGGCAGACGCATTCGCGGCTAGTCTGGAACCTGGGGGGCCAATTGGCGTTCGTGGTTCAGGAGGTGCGGGCATGAGATGGCAGGGACGGCGCGGCAGCGAGAACATCGAGGACAGGCGGCGGATGGGCGCGGGCCGGGCAGGGGGGCTCGGGCTTGGCGGCGTCGTCCTCGTACTGCTCGTGGGATACTTCTTCGGCGTTGACGTGACGCCGCTTCTGAACGGAACCGGCCTCTCCGGCGGCGGCGCGATCCAGAGCGACGTCGAACTGACCGAGGCTGACCAGCGCGCGGCCGAGTTCGTCTCGGTCACGCTCGCCGATACCGAGGAGATATGGTCGGGCATATTCCGCGATGAACTGGGGGCGACCTACGAACCGGTGACGCTTGTCCTTTTCAAGCAGGTCACGCAGTCGCCCTGCGGCAATGCCTCGGGCGCGACCGGACCGTTCTACTGCCCGCTCGACAAGAAGGTCTATCTCGACACCGATTTCTTCGCCGCGCTTTCGCAGCGGATGGGCGCGGGCGGCGACTTCGCCGCGGCCTATGTCGTGGCGCACGAGGTCGCCCATCACGTGCAGGACGAACTTGGCATCCTCGGCAAGACCACGGCGCTGCGCCAGCAGTCCTCGGAAGCGGAATCGAACGCCATCTCGGTCCGGGTGGAGCTTCAGGCCGACTGTTTCTCGGGCCTCTGGGCACGGCATGCGCATGAAGCCTTCGGCACCCTCGAGAAGGGCGACATCGCCGAGGCGATGAACGCCGCGGAAAAGATCGGCGACGACACGCTGATGAGAAACGCAGGCCGCCGGCCGATGCCCGACAGCTTCACCCACGGCACGTCCGAGCAGCGCCAGCGCTGGTTCGCGACCGGGTTCGAAAGCGGCTCGTTGCAGGCCTGCGACACGTTCGCGGCGGCCAACCTCTGATCGGGGTCGATCACCCTCTTGCCGCGGCGACCCGGGGGCGTTAGACGGCCAGAGTGGCCCGAGTGGCGGAATGGTAGACGCAGCGGATTCAAAATCCGTCGCCGCAAGGCATGCGAGTTCGAGTCTCGCCTCGGGCACCACATCCCTGACTTCCTTCACCGCGTGAGGCGCGAATCGCGTCGCCGCAAGTTGCGGCTGGCGGTGGCGTAGTCGTCAACAATCAGAGGCCGCGGCGCAGTTTGGTTGCGTTTCGTGGGCGGAGCGGCGGCTGAGGCCTGGAACGCGATACGTCGGGGCAGCGCGGAAGGCTTCCGACTGACTGTTTCGGTCGCCGAAACATCCGCTCTGTCCCGGGCCTTCCGTTCCGGCAAGGCAAGTCCACTTGGCGTCTCTTCGGAAACAATGGTGGCGTTCTTGCGAATTTCACCATGGCAGGCGGTCCGCGTGCCGGCGCCCGGGGCGGGCGAGCCTGCCACAATCCTGCCACTTTGCGCTTTGGTCGCGGCCCCAACGGGGGCTAGGCTGAACGGGCTCTGGGGGGCAAGGTGGTGATTGGCTGGCCTGGGTGCGGGCGGTCCGGGGTGGGACCGCCACACCGGTCACAAGAGGAACCAGACAGAACGTATCTTGGTGCCGCGTCCGACGGGAGCGGCGCATCCTCCAGCGTATGGGTCGCGCAGAATGGCCGGACCCGGCCGGGCGCGGAAGGTGTATTGCGGTGGGAAGGGTGCGATGACGGTCAAGAGTGAGTTCGATCTTCCGGTCGCGGGGCCAGCCGGGCAGGACATGCATCCGGCGGACGCAGGTCCCGCCGTGGCGGCGCTTCGCCTCGACCAGGGCGCGCTCGCGCTCTCCTTCGTGACCGCCGCCCGGATATCCGGAGGCGGAGAGACCCTCGTTTCCGGCGGCGGACTCGAAGCGCCGCAGTTCTCGCTTTCCACAACGACGGATCAGGCCCTTGTCGTCCATCATCGGGTCGACGGCGAAGACCATCGGTTCACGACACCCGCGGCCTTCTTCTCGGAGGGCGACCACCTGAAGGTCGGCTACTCCTGGGATGCCGGGGGCAAGGGCGGCGCCTTCATCGCGACCAACATGTCCTCGGGGGCAACCCATGGGGAAGCGATAGGCGCCGCCCTGACGATGGACCTTGCCGCCGGCGACAGCACCGACTGGACCTTTGCGGATGACGGCGGCCGGACAGCCGACGAGGGCGGGGAAGGGGGCGGGGCGCAGACCGTCACGGCCTTCCAGCTCATGGCCGAGCCGACGGCGCTCGCGGCCGCGCTCGACGGGATCGTCGAGGGGACGGCCGGCAACGATCTGATCGACGTCGATTACACCGGCGACCCTGAGGGCGACCGGATCGACGCCGGCGACGCGGTGCTGCCCGGCGCGGCGCCGAACGACGACCATGTCCTCGCGGGCGACGGCGACGACACGGTCCTCGCCGGACGCGGCGACGATCAGGTGTTCGGCGAGGCCGGCAACGATGTCCTCTTCGGGCAGGGCGGCAATGATATCCTCGACGGCGGCGCGGGCGACGATACGCTCGGCGGCGGTGGCGGGGACGACACGCTCCTCGGCGGCGCGGGTGAGGACTGGCTGGACGGTGATGGCGGCAACGACCTGCTGGATGGCGGCATTGGGGATGATTATCTTACCGCTGCCGAAGGCGACGACACCCTGACCGGCGGCGCCGGCGCCGACACACAGCTGGGTGGCGACGACCGCGACACCTTCACCGGCACCACGTCCGGCGACAGCATCGACGGCGGCGAGGGCGGCATCGACTTTGACACGCTCGACCTCCGCGACTGGGGGAAGGCTGCCACCAACATCATCTTCGATCCCAACAATCCCGAAAACGGTATCGTCGAGTTCCTCGATCCACAGGGGAATATCGTCGGCACCCTCACCTTCGAAAACATCGAGAACATTGTGCCCTGCTTCACACCCGGAACCGCCATCGCCACGCCCAGAGGAGAGCGCGCCATCGAGGAACTCGCGGTTGGCGATCGCGTCGTCACCCGCGACAACGGGATCCAGGAAATCCGCTGGATCGGCCGCAAGACCCTGGACCACGGCCAGCTTGCCGCGGCCGAGCATCTCCGCCCGATCCTGGTCACACGCGGCAGCCTCGGCCAGGGCCTGCCCGAGCGCGACATGCTGGTGAGTCCGAACCACCGTTTCCTGGCCGCCAACGAGCGCACCATGCTCTATTTCGAGGAGCACGAGGTGCTGGTCGCGGCCAAGCATCTGGTGGACAGCAGGACGATCCGGCCGGTCAACGTGCTGGGGGTGACCTACGTCCATTTCATGTGCGACCGGCACGAGGTGGTTCTCGCCAATGGCGCGTGGACGGAATCGTTCCAGCCGGGCGACCATTCGCTCAACGGCCTCGGCAATGCCCAGAGGACCGAGATCTACGAACTGTTTCCGGAACTTGCCGAGAGGCCGGGCCGAAAGGCCTACGTCTCGGCACGCCGTACGCTGAAGCGGTACGAGGCCGCGCTTCTGAGGGAGTGACCGGGAGGGGGCATGAAGACGGACGCCGGACAGGAAGTGTTTCGCACCGGTCTCGCGGCCGGCGCGGGCAGCCTGCGCCTCAGCTATGATGACGACGCGATGACCGTAGGGCGGGTCGAGGTCCTCGGGGAGGCCCTCGGGACCCTTGCGGGGGCCGATCTCGCGCGGGTCGCGGCCGACAGTGCCGGCGTCGCCGAGGGGACGCTGATCGCCACCGAACGCGGCGAGGTCCGGGCCGAGGCACTCCGGCCCGGCGACCGCGTGGTGACGCGCGAGGCAGGACTCCAGCCGGTCATCGGCGTCGTGACGCTCGACATCGGTTGGCGCCAACTCGGCCTTCTGCCGGTGCTCCGTCCGATCCGCATCGCCTCGGGCGCGTTCGGAGAGGCGGGCCCGATCCGCGATCTCCTTGTCGCCGGCGGCCTCGGGATCCTTCCGGCAGGGCGGGGCGAAAGCGCAACGGCCGCGCGCGCGTTGCTGGGCGAACCGGGCGTGGCGGAGGCGGATGTGACAGCAATACGCTATGTGCGGCTCACGCTTCGCCGGTCTGGCGCCATCCTTGCCAACGGTCTTTGGGTCGAGGGCGTTTGCGGACCGGACTCCGCGACTGCTGCGGGCCGGCCCGTCGCGATTGCCGAGGCGGCGCTGGGTTCGGAGAACTGAGCGGGCCCAGCACAACCTGTGGGATGCATCATGGCGGCACCACCCGGATGCTGTCGTGCAACAGCCCATAAAAGGATGAACAAAGTCCTAACTTTCGGCGATTTCCTGGACTAGAGATCGCGGCGTGGAAGTTGTGAGTGTGGAGCGCCGATCATGTGCGGCAGGGGATCAGAGAGAGCGGGGTGCGGCAGCACCGGTGCGGAAGGGCCGCGGCGGCCGCCGCGCACGCCCTGTTTCGTGGCCGGCAGCCGCATCGCGACACAAGCTGGCCCGGTGGCGATCGAGTCGCTCTGCGTCGGTGACCTCGTGCTCACCCGCGACAACGGTTTCCGGCCGATCCGCTGGATCGGCGGCCGGGCCTTCGACACCTCTGCCCTGAACGACTATCCCGAACTTAGGCCGGTGCGCATCCGCCGGGGAGCCTTCGGATCGGATGTTCCTTCCGCCGATCTGCTCGTCAGCCCGCAGCACCGTGTGCTGCTGTCGGCCGACCACGTGCCGGTGGCGAGCGCCGAGGCAGAGATACTCGCCGCGGCAACCGATCTCGTGACGCTGGGCCTGGCCCGGGTGGAGGAGACCGCGGCCGTCACATACTATCACATGATGTTCGACCAGCACGAGATCGTCTGGGCCGACGGCTGCTGGAGCGAGAGCTTCCTGCCCGAGGCGTCGGCGCTCGACGGGTTGCACGACGCGCAGTTGCGCGAGATCCTGACGATCTTCCCCGAGCTTGCGACGATGGCCGGGCAGAGCGCCTATCTGCCGGCCCGGCGGATGCTGTCGCTCGACCCGAGGGAACCCGTCCGCATCGTCCCTCGCGCGGCCTGACGGCGCGCCGGGGCCACGTTCACCGGCCCGCGCGCCACGCTTCCCAGTCCTCCGGCGTGTCGAGGTCGGTCACGGCACGGCGGCCGGGCAGGGGCAGCACCCGCACCGTTTCCCCTTCGAGCACGATCCGGGCGCCGCGATCGCCATTCAGCACCGCGACCTCCTGCATGAGTCTCCGGGGCAGGATCACGGGATGGCCGGCTTCCGTTCCGTCCTCCGTCGCGGCGCGCAGCGGTCGCGTCGGGTCCGCGGCGAAGGCGGCGGCCAGCCGGTGCAGGTCGTCCGCCGTCACTTCGGGCATGTCGGGCATGAGGATCATCATCCCCTCGGCCGCGCCGATCTCCCGCGCGCCGGCGCGCAGGCTCGCCGCCATTCCCTCGTGCGCATCGGCGACCGGCAGAATGCGCGCGCCCAGTCCCGCCAGTGCCGCGCGGCGGGCGGGCAGCAGCGGGCCGGTGTCGGGCAATGTCACAAGGACAGGAGCGGCCTCCGACGCGATCCGCGCCGTGCGCCTGAGAACCGGCTCCCCGTCGATGTCTTCCAACAGCTTGTCGGCGCCCCGCATCCGCCGCGAGGCGCCCGCCGCCGGGATGAGAATGACAAGCGCCGCCATCGCGTCCTCCCCGCATGGCCGGGCCGCAGACACCCGATGCAGTATTGCCGCGGTGGCGGCGCGGGGCAAGCCCGGCGTCTTGCCCGGCCTTTCGCGTGTGCGGCCGCCTTCGGCAGTGACGACCCTCCGCGGGACGATCGCCGCCTTACCCCCGCATCCGTGCCCCGTCGGCGTCCCAGAGCGGGCCGTCAATGCGCCGCGCCTTGCGCCGGATGCCGAGGATCTCGATCTCGACCTCGCGCGCACCGGCAAGGTCGGCCGGCAGGAATCCCATGGCGACCGACTGGCCGGACCAGTGCGAATAGCCGCCGCTCGTGCAGAAGCCCACGACCTTCTCGCCGACCCAGATCGGCTCGTAGGCCACGACATCGGCATCGCCGGCCTCGACCACGAAAGCGCAAAGCCGGCGCTTCGACCCTTCCGCCTTTTCCTTCATCGCCGGCGCCTTGCCGATCCAGTCGGCATCCTTGTTCCAGCGGATGAACCGGTCGATGCCGGTCTCTCCGGGGAAGTAGTCGGGCGAGAACTCCCGCGCCCAGGAACCGAAGAGCTTGTCGAGCCGCAGGGACATCATCGCCCGCATGCCGAAGGGCGTCAGGCCCAGATCCTGTCCGGCCGCCCAGAGAGCGTTCCAGAGCGCGCGCTGCTTCATGAAATCACAGTAGATCTCGTAGCCGAGGTCGCCCGTGTAGCTGACGCGCTGGACGAGACAATCGACCATCCCGACAGTGATCTGTTTCGCATCCATGAACCGGAATCCGGCCGCCGACACGTCCGCCCGCGTCACCCGCGCCAGGAGGTCGCGCGCCTTCGGCCCGGCGATCTGGAAGCCGGTGATCCGGTCGGAGACGTTTTCCACCTCGACGCTGGCGTCGAGGTTCTTCTGGAACCAGCGCAAATGCTGGTCCTGCGCGCCGTAGCTGCCGGTGATCTGGAACACGGTTTCCGAAAGGCAGGTCACGGTGAAATCGCCGATGATCTTGCCCTTGGGGCTGAGCATCGGGGTCAGCGAGAGCCGCCCCGGCTTCGGGATCGCGCCGGCCATGATCCGGTCGAGCCAGCCACGTGCATTCGGCCCCGTCACGCGGAACTTGCCGAAATTCTGCACCTCGTTGATGCCGACGCCCTCGCGCACCGCGCGGACCTCGCGCGCCGTCACCTCCCAGGCGTTGGAGCGTTTGAAGCTCGGCGTCTCGTAGCGCGGCTCCTTGTCGTGGGCGAAGTAGTTGACCACCTCGAGCCCGTACTGCTGGCCCCAGACCGCGCCCATGCCGTCGAAGATGTCGTACATCGGCGTCGTGCGGAAGGGCCTGGCGGCGGGGCGTTCCTCGTTCGGATAGCTCACCGAAAACCGCATCTGGTAGTTCTCGATCACCTTCGGGACGGTATAGCCCGGCGAGGTCCACTTGCCGAAGCGCGCCACGTCGAAGCCGCGCGGATCGACCTCGGTCTCGCCGTGGGTCA
Source organism: Paracoccaceae bacterium (assembly GCA_020637675.1). Lineage (GTDB taxonomy): Bacteria > Pseudomonadota > Alphaproteobacteria > Rhodobacterales > Rhodobacteraceae > Albidovulum. Next base: position 23,888 of record JACKKD010000001.1, read on the forward strand.
TCCATTCGGCAAGGCTCTTGCCCATGCCGCCGCCCTGGGAAAAGCCCGCCATCACCGCGCAGGCCGACCAGTAGTTCCTGAGGCCCGGCATCGGGCCGATCAGCGGGTTGCCATCGGGGGCGAAGGTGAAGGGGCCGTGGATCACCCGCTTGACGCCCGCGCGCTCGAGCACCGGGAAGCGGCGATAGGCGAAGGCGACGGACTCCTCGATCTTGGTGAAATCCTCGTTCAGAAGCTCATGCCCGAAGTTCCAGGGCGTGCCGTCCACGCTCCAGGGTTCGCAGGGCTTCTCGTAGAAGCCGATGCACATGCCCCGGCCTTCCTGGCGCAGGTAGCTTTCGCCGCCGGGGTCCATCACATGGGGGAATTCCTTGCCCTGGTCGAGAATCGCCATGATCTCCGGGATGTCGTCGGTCACCAGATACTGGTGTGCCATCGGCAGGAGCGGCAGGTAGACGCCGGCCATCGCGCCCACCTCGCGCGCCCAGAGGCCGCCGGCGTTCACCACATGCTCGGCGTGGACAGTGCCCTTCTCGGTCACCACGTCCCAGGTCCCGTCGGGTCGCGGCGTGGTCGCCAGAACCCGGTTGTGCAGAACGATCTCCGCGCCGCCCATCCGCGCCGCCTTGGCATAGGCGTGCGTCGTGCCCGAAGGGTCGAGGTGCCCGTCCAAAGGGTCGTAGAGCGCGCCGATGATGCCGTCGAGGTTGACCTGCCCGAAGGTGAACTCGTGCACTTCCTCGGGCGTCAGGATTTCGGTGTGAAGCCCCATGTAGCGGTGCTTGGCGCGTTCGGCCTTCAGCATCTCGAACCGGGCCTGGTTGTCGGCAAGGGTGATGCCGCCGACGTGGTGGAGGCCGCAGGACATGCCGGTGATCTTTTCCAGCTCCTTGTAGAGCTGGATGGTGTAGCCCTGAAGTGCCGCCATGTTGGTGTCGCCGTTCAGCGTGTGGAACCCGCCCGCCGCGTGCCAGGTGGAACCGGAGGTGAGGTCCGACCGCTCGATCAGCATCACGTCGGTCCAGCCGAATTTCGTCAGGTGATAGAGCACCGAACAGCCGACGACGCCGCCGCCGATGACAACGACCTGTGCATGGGTCTTCATGGGATCTCCCTCGTGATCGCGGGTGGCGCCGGCGGCGGCCCCGTCTCCGCGAAAATGGCAAAGGTGCCGACGGGCAGACAGACCGTCAGCGACGGACTCTGTCGCAAATGGACTGCGCTTCGTCGATTTCACCCGTCTATATCCGGAGGGGGATGGCAGCCGCGCGCATGGTGCGGTTAGTGACTGTGGGGGCATCAATGGCCGAGCGAGGCGGAGTGTGATTCTTTCTCGGACTGTGGGCGCCGCGCTGGTGCTTGCCACGCTTCTGGCAGTCTTTGTCGCGCTGCGACCGCTCGTCCCGGTCGACGAGACGCGCTATCTTGCCGTCGCCTGGGAGATGCGGCTGTCGGGCGACTGGTTCCACCTGACGCGAAACTTCGAGATTTACGCGCACAAGCCGCCGCTGCTCTTCTGGGCGATCAACCTCGTCTGGGGTATCACGGGGGTGCACGAATTCCCCGCCCGACTTGTCGGACCCGCCTTCGGCGTGTCGCTGGCAGTCGCGGCGGCCGGCCTGGGCCGGCGCCTCTGGACGGGCGACGCGGGGATCGGCGCGCGCGCTGTGACGGTCCTCGCCGGCTTCACCGTCTTCCTGATCTATGCCAGCACCACGATGTTCGACGCGATGCTGGGCCTCGCCGCGGTGCTGGGCGCGGCCGTGCTCTGGCGGATCGGCCAGGGCGGGGCAGGTCTGCGGCACTGGGTTGCGTTCGGCGGGGCGCTCGCCTTCGGGACGCTGGCCAAGGGGCCGGTCATCTTCGTCCATCTGCTTCCTGTGCTGCTCACGATGCGGCTCTGGGCACCGGTTCCGCCGCGGCTCCGGGATCAGCTTGCGGGTCTTGGGCTGGCGGTCGCGGCCGGACTCGCGATCGTTGGGCTCTGGCTCGTCCCGGCGCTTGTCGCAGGCACGGCAGAGTTCCGGCGCGAGCTTCTCTGGACGCAGTCGGCTGCGCGCGTGGCCGGCGGGCTGGCCCATGACCGGCCAGTGTGGTTCTTTCTCGCCCTGCTGCCGATTCTTCTCTTTCCATGGGGATGGTCGGCGCGGCTCTGGCGCCGGATCGGCGAATGCGTCCGCGCGGACCCGGCCGCGCGCATGCTGGCGATCTGGGCGGTGTCGGCGGTCGTCCTGTTCTCGTTCATCTCGGGCAAGCAGACGCACTACCTGCTGCCCGAATACCCCGCTGTGGCCTTGCTCGTGGCGCGGGCCCTGCCGGGCCTCTACGGTGCCCGCGCGTGGCGCGCCGCGGCGCTGGTTCCCTTCGGCGCGGCACTTGCCGCTTGCGCCGTGGCGGCCGGGTTCGTGCCGGCCGCGCGCGACTTCGCCGCGGCTGCGCCCGGCTGGTTCCTCCCGGTCGTCGCGGTCGGATGCCTCGGGCTCGCGGTCGCGGTCCTGCTGCTGCCACGGCCCGCCAACGCTGCGCTCGCAGGCGCGGGCATGGCCCTTGCCGCGCACGTGTTTCTCGCTACGGGCGGGCTGACGAGCCAGTACGATAGCGCGGCCATCGTGGCCCGGATCGACACGGCGCGGGATCGGGGAATAGCGGTCGCCGCCATGACCTACAGCGCCGAGTTCAACTTCGGCGCGCGGCTTACGGCACCGGTCGCCACGCCGAAGACACCCGCGGCCCTCAGGGACTGGAGCGTGGCGCACCCCGGCGGGCTTGTCCTCGGGCCGGTCGGGCGCGTGCCCGTCGATGTCCCGCCCGCCGAGACGATCCGTTACAACGGCCTCGATCTCGGTCTCTGGCCGGCCGGGACCGTCGCCGTCAGCGTTCGGGAATGAGCCCGCGCGGGCTGAAGCGGAGCACGAGGAGCAGCACCAGCCCCATGGTCAGGAGCCGCATGTGGGCCGCGCTTTCCTGGAGGTGCGTCTTCAGCGTGCCATCGGCCATGCCGGCGGTGATGAAGTCCATCAGCGCATTGCCCCAGGGCTCGACCTTGATCCACAGGAACCAGATCAGGAAGCCGCCGAGCACCGCGCCCCAGTTGTTGCCCGAACCGCCGACGATCACCATGACCCAGATGAGAAAGGTGAAGCGCAGGGGATTGTAGGTGCCGGGGGTGAGCTGGCTGTCGAGCGTGACGATCATCGCGCCGGCGAGCCCGCAGATCGCCGAGCCGAGGACGAAGATCTGCAAGTGCCGCCGTGTCACATCCTTGCCCATCGCCTCGGCCGCCGTCTCGTTGTCGCGGATTGCGCGCATCATCCGGCCCCAGGGCGAGTTCAGCGCCTTCTCCGACGCCCAGATGAGCGCGAGAAGGATCGCCGTGAAGAGCCCGGCATAAAGAAGCTTCACGACGATGGTCGAGGCCGTCACCGGGTCCGAGCCGAGGCCTGCGGCCCATTCGACGAAACCGGGGCTCCTCTGAAGATCGACTTCGTAGGGGACAGGGCGCGGAATCCCGATGACGTTCTTCACGCCCCGTGCCAGCCAGTCTTCGTTCTTCATCACCGCGAGGATGATCTCGGCGATGCCGAGCGTGGCGATGGCAAGATAGTCCGAGCGGAGCCCGAGCGCCGTCTTGCCGACCGCCCAGGCCGCGCCCGCGGCGAGGAGCGCGCCGACCGGCCAGGAGAGGAGCACCGGCAGCCCGAGCCCGCCGATGTTCGAGTAGGTGGCCGGCGTGAAGGCCTCCACCACATCGACCGCGGGATCGAACAGCGCGCGGAAGAGGAAGAAGCCGCCGATCATCGTGACAAGAAGGGCGATGACCCGGACCGCCCCGGCGAGCCGCTTGTTCGCCAGGATGGCGAGCGCGATGACACCTGCCCCGACGAGAAGCGCGAAGATGATGCGGAAGGCCCCTGCGGCCGTCCAGACCTCGGTCACAGGCGGGGTCGCGATCAGGACGGGCGCGAGCCCGCCGAGCGCGACGAAGCCCATGACGCCGACGTTGAAGAGCCCGGCATAGCCCCATTGCATGTTCACGCCGAGCGCAAGGATGGCGGAAATCAGCCCCATGTTGACGATGCCGAGCGCGGTGTTCCAGCTCGCCGTCAGCCCCTCGCCGACGATGAGCGCCGCGACGAAGGCAAAGAGAAGCAGGTTGCGCGTGTTCATACCGCTTTCCCCTTGAAGAGGCCGGTGGGCTTGAAGAGGAGGACGACGATCAGGATCGCGAAGGACACCGCGAACTTGTAGTCGGTGGAAAGAAGCTGTGCGAGGCCGTCAGGGGCAAGGCTTTCGGGCAGGACATAGGTCGCGACCTTCTTCCAGGCATAGGTGAAGCCGACCTCCGAGAAGGCGATGAGGAATCCGCCGGCAATGGCGCCAAGCGGATTGCCGAGCCCGCCGACGATGGCGCTGGCGAAGATCGGCAGCAGGAGCTGGAAGTAGTTGAATGCCTTGAAGCTCTTGTCGAGTCCGTAGAGCGTGCCGGCGATCACCGCGAGTCCGGCCGAGATGATCCAGGTGACCGCCACGACCTTCTCGGGATTGATGCCGGAGAGGAGCGCGAGGTCCTCGTTGTCGGAAAACGCCCGCATCGACTTTCCCGTGCGGGTCCGGTTCAGGAACCAGAAGAGAGCAGCGACGACGACGACGGCGGTGGCGATGGTCAGGGCCTGCGTGGACCGGAACGCGAGCCCCTCGGCGAGGCCCGTCGCCGCCTTGAAGTCGTTGGCGGTGATCAGGAACCGCGCACCGTCATCGAAGCGAATCTCGTCCACCCCGATGAGGAACCGCGTGAGGCCGTTCATGACGAACATCACCCCCATCGCCACGATCACCAGGATCACCGGCGCGGCCTTCTGCTTGCGATAGAAACGATAGACGACGCGGTCGGTCAGAAGCACGAAGGCCGCGGTGACGGCGATGCCGAAGGGCAGCGCCAGGAGCGCCGTCGGGAGCGGGCCGAAATGCAGGCCCATCGACTGGAACCACCAGGTAAAGAGGATCACGAAGCCGGTGCCGAGCGCCATCGTGTCGCCATGCGCGAAGTTGGAGAACCTGAGGATGCCGTAGATCAGCGTCACGCCGAGGGCCCCGAGTGCCAGTTGCGCGCCGTAGGCCGTCGCCGGGATCACGACGAAGTTGAGAAGCGCGACGATCGCGTTGAGAAAATCCATCAGTCCTCTTTCCTGCGGATGCGGCGGATAGTCGGGCGGTCGGGGGCTTGGGATCGGCTCGTCATCATCCCTCCGCGTTGCAGGTGCCGTGCCAGAGCGTCACCCGGTCGGTGGCAGATCGCATGTAGGTGAAGCGGCGGTTCTCGCGGTCGAGATAGAGCACCTCGGTCCCGGCGTCGAAGATCAGCGTCCGGCCGCGCTTGTAGACCACCACCTCCACCGCAGGGCCCGCGCCCGTCATCACCGGTTCGGCCTCCCAGGGGTTCTCCACCCGGACATTGCGGTGCAGGAGCCCGTCGGTGCGGATCGTCTCCGGCAGTCCGAGCGCGTCGGAAGCGTCGACCGGCGGCGGATCGGCCTCGCAGCGGATGCCCCTGACGGTGCGGTCATCGGGAAGGATCGCGTCGGCGTGCGGCGGCACCGCCGTGTGCGTGCCGGCAAGGTCTTGAACCGGCGCCAGCCCTTCCGTTCCGCCAGCCGCGGGTGTCTCGGCCAGCGCGGCGGCGCCGGCCAGAAGGCCGCTCTTCAGTGCCACGCCGAGGACTGCAAGTCGGCCCATCGCCTCAGCCCCCCAGGAAGGTGCGACGAACATCCGGGTCGGCGAGAAGCGCCGCGCCGGTATCGGTGTAGCGGTTGGCGCCCTGGACGAGGACATAGCCCTTGTCGGCGATCTCCAGCGCCTGGCGGGCGTTCTGTTCGACCATCAGGATCGAGATGCCGGTGCGGGCGACCTCGATGATCCGGTCGAAAAGCTCGTCCATGACGATGGGGGAGACGCCGGCGGTCGGTTCGTCGAGCATCAGGAGCTTCGGCTGGGTCATCAGCGCACGGCCGACGGCGACCTGCTGGCGCTGGCCGCCCGAAAGTTCCCCTGCCGGTTGGCGGCGCTTGTCCTTCAGGATGGGGAAGAGATCGAACACCTGCTCCATCGTCGCCCGGAAGTCGTCGCGGCGCAGGAAGGCCCCCATTTCGAGGTTTTCCTCGACCGACATCGACGGGAAGACGTTGTTGGTCTGCGGAACGAAGCCCATGCCCTTGGCGACGCGGTCCTGCGGGCTGAGATGGGTGATGTCCTCGCCGTCGAGCCTGACATGGCCGCCGCGGAGCCGGAGCATGCCGAAGACGGCCTTCATCGCGGTGGACTTGCCGGCGCCGTTCGGGCCGACGATGACCGCGATCTGGCCCTTCTCCACCGTCAGCGTGCAGTCGTGGAGGATGTCGGCCGCGCCGTAGCCGCCGGTCATGCCCTCGGCCGCGAGGAACGGGCCGCCGGGGGCGGGCAAGGCACTTCCGCCGCCCTCCGGATTGTCGATCGTTCCGCCACCGGCCTTTGTGATCGACCGATCCTTGTTGCCGCGGTCGTCCCGGTAGGGGTTGTCGGACCTGGTCATGCGCCGGCCTCCATCTGGGCCTCGGCCTTCACCTTGTTCTTCAGCCCGCGCCCCAGGTAGGCCTCGATCACCGCCTCGTTTTCCATGATATGGGCAGCCGAGCCCCTGGCCAGCACCTTGCCCTCGGCCATCACGATGACCGGGTCGCAGAGCCGGCCGATGAAATCCATGTCGTGCTCGATGACGCAGAAGGTGTAGCCGCGTTCCTTGTTCAGCCGCACGATCGCGTCGCCGATCGTGTTGAGAAGCGTCCGGTTCACGCCCGCGCCCACCTCGTCGAGGAAGACCACCTTCGCCTCGACCATCATCGTGCGGCCAAGCTCCAGAAGCTTCTTCTGGCCGCCTGACAGGTTGCCCGCCCTTTCGTCCGCGAGATGGGAAATGGTCAGGAATTCAAGGACATCATCGGCCTTCTTCGCGAGAGCCGCGTCTTCCTCACGGATGCGGGCGCGATGGAACCAGGCGTTCCAGAGCGTCTCTCCCGACTGACCCGCCGGCACCATCATCAGGTTTTCCCGGACCGTCATCGAGGAAAACTCGTGCGCGATCTGGAAGGTGCGCAGAAGCCCCTTGTGAAAGAGCGCGTGTGGAGGCAGCCCGGTGATGTCCTCGCCATCCATCACCACGCGCCCCGATGTCGGCGGATGGACCCCGGCGATGACGTTGAAGAGCGTGGACTTGCCCGCGCCGTTCGGCCCTATGAGGCCGGTGATCGACCCGGTGGCGATCTCCAGAGATGCGCCGTCCACGGCGCGGAATCCGCCGAAATGCTTGTGCAGATCCTCGACGATGATCATGCAGTATCCCCACCTGGCGCGCGTGGCGTCTTGGAAACGCCCGCGAAGCTCTTGTTCTTATGTCGAAGAAGGCAGCCCGGTTGGTCGGGCTGCCTTCCGCGTTCTTTGACGGTCAGCGGAACTTGACCGTCTCGTACTTGCCGTCCTTGAACTCGATCTCGCGGTAGTTGCCGGCCGATTCACCCGGCCCGATGAGTTCGACCGCCGTCGCGCCCACGTAGTCGATGTCGGTGCCTGCGGCGATGAGGTCGAGTGCCTTGGCGAGTTCGCCCGGGAAGATCTGTTCGCCCGGGGCGTTCGCCACGTCCATGACCTTGCCGGCGAAGTCGGCCGACTTCGACGAGCCGGCGGCCTGCATCGCCAGCATGATGAGCGCCGCCGCGTCATAGCTTTCGGGTGCGAAGGCCGATGTGCCGTCGAAGCCCGCCGCCGCGGCCATCTCCTGGAACTTCGTCGCGCCGGGGCTGTCGGTGCCCGGATAGGCGCCGTAGGAGCCGTTCAGTTCCGCGCCGAAGTTTTCGTTCAGCTTCTCGCCGACCATGCCGTCCACGAAGTAGAAGGTGGAGAAGGCACCAGTATCGAGCGCGTTCCTGACGATGCCCGAGCCGCCCTGGTCGATGTAGCCGGCGACGACGAGCACATCGCCGCCTGCCGAGGCGAGTGCGCCGACCTCGGCCGAGTAGTCGGCCTTGCCGTCCTCATGCGCGGCCGAGATCGTGACCGTGCCGCCGGACTCTTCCCAGTTGCGCTGGATCGCCTCGGCCAGGCCCTTGCCGTAATCGTTGTTGGTGTAGGTGATGGCGATGGCGCTGACACCCTTTTCCTTCAGGATGTCGCGGACGATCTCGCCCTGGCGCGCATCCGACGGCGCCGTGCGGAAGAACAGGCCGTTGTCCTCGGCCGTCGAGAGCGCAGGAGACGTGGCGGAGGGCGAGATCATGACGATGCCGTTCGGCACCGCGATGTTGGCGAGGATCGCGCCGGTGACACCCGAGCAGTCGGCGCCCATGATGGCGTTGATCTTGTCGGTCGTGACAAGCCTTTCGGCCGCGGCGGTCGCGGCCGCCGCGTCGACGCAGGTGCTGTCGCCGCGGACGGAGGTCACGGTGGAACCGCCCAGCAGCTTGCCGGAATCGGTCACTTCCTTCATCGCCAGTTCGGCGCCCGTGCCCATCGCGGGCGTGATGGATTCCAGCGGCCCGGTGAAACCGAGGATCACGCCGATCTTGATGTCTTCCGCCCCGGCGGCACCGGCCAGGAGGGCCGCCGCAGCGGTGGCAGCGAGAAGTTTCTTCATAAGGTCACTCCCTGTGTGGAACGTTGTCCTGTAGGGCAAACTAGAGGGAGCCGTCTGAAAAGAAAAGCCACTCGGTGGTGCTTCTGCCGGGTTCTGTCACGGGGATTTGGGTTGGTGGCCGCGCCATTGGTCTCTAACTTGCCTCTGCTGTTGCATGGAGGGAACCAATGCGAGCAACGCTGCTGGCTGCCGTCGTGCTGGCGTTCGTCCCTTGCGCGATGACGGCGGCCGAGGTTCAGACGGGTGCCGGCCGCGTGGTGGTCGAGCCCATGGCCACGGGCCTCGTCGAACCGTGGTCGCTTGCCTTCCTGCCCGAGGGCGGGTTTCTCGTGACCGAGCGCGACGGTCGGCTGACGCGGGTGGACCCCGCGGGGGAACGCCACGCGGTCGCGGGCGTGCCGGTGGTCTTCGCGCGCGGGCAGGGCGGGCTTTTCGACGTGCTGCTGCCCCGCGACTTTCCCGACCGGCGCGAGCTTTATCTCAGCTTCGCCAGGCCCCAGGACGGGGGCGCGGGCACGGCACTGGCCCGGGCGCGGCTCGACGGCGACCGGCTGGAGGATCTGGCCATCGTCTGGCAGATGCCGCCCGGCACCACGGGTGGCGTCCATTTCGGCGGGCGACTCGCCGAGGGGCCGGAGGGGGCGATCTACCTGACGGTGGGCGAGCGCGGGGCCTTCGACCCGGCGCAGGACCTCGACGCGCTTATGGGCAAGGTGCTGCGGATGGACCGGGACGGACGCGCCTTGCCGGACAATCCCTTCCCCGACCGCGCCGACGGCACGATCTGGAGCTACGGCCACCGCAACCCGCAGGGGCTTGCCTTCGACGCCGAGGGGCGGCTCTGGGAAAGCGAGCACGGGGCGATGGGCGGCGACGAGATCAACCTGATCGAACCGGGCGGGAACTACGGCTGGCCCGTCATCGCCTACGGGCGGCATTACAGCGGCGAAAGGATCGGCCGCAGCACGGCGGGGGAGGGCGTGACGCAGCCCGCCCACTACTGGGATCCCTCGATCGCGCCCTCGGGCCACATGGTCTATTCCGGCAGGCTCTGGCCGGAGTGGGCTGGGGATCACTTCCTGGGCAGCCTGAAATTCGACTACGTGGCGCGCTTGGATCCCGAAAACGGCTGGGCGGAAGAGGTCATCCGCGCCGCCGAGACCGGCCGCGTCCGCGACATCCGCGAGGCGCCCGACGGCTCGATCTGGTTTCTCTCGGTCGACCGCGGCGCCGTCTTCCGGATGCGTCCGCAGGGCTGACCGCTCAGACCGACAGCCGCGGCGTGGCGATGGCCGAGGTGCCGTGCGAACCGCGCTCGCGGTAGGGCGTTGTCTTGTAGTGCGCCCGGTAGCATTTCGAGAAGTGCGAGGGGCTTGCGAACCCGCAGGCGAGCGCCACGTTGATCACGCTCATGTCGGTCTGCATGAGAAGGTTGCGCGCCTTCTGGAGCCTGAGTTCCATGTAATAGCGCTTGGGGCTGCGGTTGAGGTAGCGGCGGAAGAGCCGTTCGAGCTGGCGCGTGGACATGCCGACATCCTCGGCGAGGTCGGCCGGGCTGATCGGGTCCTCGATGTTCTGCTCCATCATCTGGATGACCTGGCTCAGCTTCGGGTGCCGCACCCCGATCCGCGTCGGGATCGACAGGCGCTGGGTGTCCTGGTCGGTCCGAATGGCGGAGTAGATCAACTGGTCGGCAACGGTGTTGGCGACGTCCTCGCCATGGTCCTCGGCGATGATCTTCAGCATCAGGTCGATGGATGCCGTGCCGCCCGCGGTGGACATGCGGTTGCCGTCGACCACGAAGACCGACTTGGTCAGCTTCACATCCTCGAATTCCTCGATGAAGCTGTCCTGGTTCTCCCAGTGGATCGTGGCGCGCTTGCCGTCGAGCAGCCCGGCCTTGGCGACGGTGTAGGCGGCGGTGCAGAGGCCGCCGATCGCCGCCCCGCGCCTCGCCTCGCGCCGGAGCCAGTTGAGGATCGGTTTGGTCGTCGCCTGCTGCACGTCGATGCCACCGCAGACAAGCACGGTGTCCTCCCGCTCGATCTCGTCGAGCCCCATGTCGAGCTTGAAGGACGCGCCGTTGGAGCAAGTGACCTCGGTCCCGTTCTCGCCCGCCAGCTTCCAGACATAGGCCTGCCGCCCCAGAACCCGGTTGGCGATCCGGAGGGGTTCGATGGCCCCGGCGAAGGACAGCATCGTGAACCGGTCGAGCAGCAGAAAGACGAACCGCCGCTGCTTCGGTTCGCCGCTGGCCACCCGGATGCCACGCGCCTTGGGACTGGACATTCCGCGACCCTTTGTGTCGTTTTGCGCCAAAGAACCACCAATGCAGGGCGTCTTCAAGGCCGATTTCCGCCCATTACGGTTTGCGCCGCGCGGGGGGCTTCGCTATAAGCCCTCCGTTATCGCTCACGCCTTCAGGAGACACGAGATGACCACGGGCTGGACCAAATCCGACTGGCGCAGGAAGCCGCGGGTGCAGATGCCCGATTACCCCGATCAGGCCGCGCTTCGGGCCGTCGAGGTGCAGCTTTCGCGGATGCCGCCGCTCGTCTTCGCGGGCGAGGTGCGCAAGCTCAAGCGGGCGCTCGGCGAGGTCGCCGCGGGCAAGGCGTTCCTCCTGCAGGGCGGCGACTGCGCGGAAAGCTTCGCCGAGTTCTCGGCCGACAACATCCGCGACACCTTCAAGGTTCTCTTGCAGATGGCGATCGTGCTGACCTGGGGCGCGAAGCTGCCGGTGGTGAAGATCGGTCGCATGGCCGGACAGTTCGCCAAGCCCCGTTCGGCCGCGACCGAGACCCTGGGCGGGGTGGAACTGCCCTCCTATCGCGGCGACATCATCAACGGATTCGACTTCACGGCCGAGGCGCGCATCCCCGATCCTGTCCGGATGCTGCAGGCCTATACCCAGGCGGCGGCCTCGCTGAACCTCCTGCGTGCCTTCTCGACCGGAGGCTATGCCGACATGCACCGGGTCCAGAGCTGGATCGCCGGCTTCACCGAGGAGGACGAGGCCAAGCGTTACCGCGAGGTGGCCACCCGAATCCAGGACGCGATGGACTTCATGGCGGCCGCGGGCGTGACCTCGGACACGGTGCACGCGATGGCAGCGGTGGATTTCTACACGAGCCACGAGGCGCTGCTTCTGGAATACGAAGAGGCGCTCGCACGGATCGATTCCACCTCGGGCCTGCCGGTGGCGGGGTCGGGCCACATGATCTGGATCGGCGACCGCACCCGCCAGCCGGACGGCGCGCATGTGGAGTTCTGCCGCGGCGTGCAGAACCCGATCGGGCTGAAGTGCGGGCCATCGCTGGGTTCCGACGACCTCAAGGTTCTCCTGCGCAAGCTGAACCCTGAGAACGAGCCCGGCCGGCTGACGCTCATCGCCCGGTTCGGTGCCGGCAAGGTCGGCGACAACCTGCCACGCCTTGTTCGCGCTGTGGCGGAGGAGGGCGCCAACGTCGTCTGGACCTGCGACCCCATGCACGGCAACACGATCAAGTCGGCCTCGGGCTACAAGACCCGCCCCTTCGAGAGCGTGCTGCGCGAGGTGCGGGAGTTCTTCGCCGTCCACAAGGCCGAAGGCACGATCCCCGGCGGCGTGCATTTCGAGATGACCGGCAAGGATGTCACCGAATGCACCGGCGGCGTGCGCGCCGTGACGGACGAGGACCTCTCGGACCGCTACCACACCGCCTGCGACCCGCGGCTCAATGCCTCGCAGTCCCTGGAACTCGCCTTCCTGGTGGCCGAGGAACTGCAGGGCCGTCGGGCGATGCGGAAGGCGGCGGGCATGTAACCCGCGACCGGCGGTCGATATCGGACAGCGAACGGCCCCTCAGGCAGGGGCCGTTTCCATGTCCGGGATCACTCGTCGCTGACGACGAGGCGAAGATGCGCGCGGCCTCGCTCCAGACGGGCGGGCGCCGCGGCGAAGGGGGTTGCCGGCTCGGCAAAGCCCGCGGCGGGCGGCGGCGGCGCGGCGGCAGACCCGGCATCCCGATCGGGCGCGGTCGCGGCGACCGGTCGCACAAGGCTTTCGCGCAGATCGAACCGGCGCGGCGCGCGGCCGATGGCGCCTTCGGTGGCAAGGCAGCCGAGGATACGGCTCACGTCGCCGAGGTCGCTCTTGAGCGGCAGGAGCACCATCCGGCCTGCGAGCGCGGGCTTTCCGAAGCCCGACTCGCCCGCGAGCATCAGTTCTGCCGTGCAGGGCCCGGCGAAAACGCTTGCGAGGAGGATGCCGATCTCCCGCCGCGCGGCGGGCGTGAAGAGGGTGGTGAAGGGCATCCCGCGCACCTCCATCCCCATCAGGTCGTTGAGATGCATTCCGGCGAGGCGGAACCGCGCGACCTGCGGCGCGATCCGTTCCAGCACGAAGGCGTGTTCGAGCGACCGCTCGATCCCGCGCGGATCGACCTCGGACCGGCAGGGTGCGGCGCGCCCGCCGCGCAACCCCTCCCAATAGGCCCGGACCTCGGCGATCGCCGCGGGCGCCATCGCCCCGCGATTCCCGGCTAGGGAAACGACCTTGCCGTGGCTTCCGTCGAACTCGTCCATGTCACACCTGCCGCGCTTGATCCCTTGCCGGCCGCCCCGCGCGTTGTCGCCACGGTCAGGTCCTGTTAACCCTATGGCCGCAATGCTTACTGAAACGTAAATACACGAGCGGCCGTCAGACCCGGAGGGAAAAACTCTTAAATGGTAAACGCTTCGCTCGTCTCCATGACGGGGTTCGCCAGCCGCCGCGGCACCGCCGCCGGCTTCGACTGGACCTGGGAGATTCGCTCGGTCAACGGCAAGGGCTTCGACCTCAGGCTGCGGCTGCCCGACGGGATCGACGGGCTGGAACCGGCCGTCCGCGCCGCCGTTGCGCAGGTTGCGGAGCGCGGGAACATCATGCTTGCCCTCCGGCTCGCACGGGGCGCGGGCGGCGAGGTGCTGAAGGTCAACCCGGCCGGCCTCGACGCCGCCCTGTCGGCCCTCGCCGCCGTGCGGGCGCGGGCGGAGGCGGCCGGGCTGCCGCTGGCGGAGACCTCGGCGGCGGCCGTCCTCGCCCTGCGCGGCGTGACGGAGGCGGGTGGCGACGCAGGGGATACCGCGCCGCTCCTCTCCGCGCTGCTCGCCGACCTGGACCCGCTCCTGGCCGGTTTCGCGGCGATGCGAAAGGACGAGGGCAGGGCGCTCGCCGCGGTGATCGCGCGCCAGACCGACCGCATCGCCGCGCTCGCCGTTGAGGCGGGATCGGCAGCCGAGGCGCGCCGCCCCGAGATGGCACGCGCCCTGGCCGAGGCGCTCGGCCGGGTGATGGCCGGCGCGCCGGAGGCCGACCCGGCCCGCGTGACCCAGGAACTCGCGCTTCTCGCCGTCAAGGCCGACGTGACCGAGGAACTGGACCGGCTGGGCGCCCATGTCGCGGCGGCGCGCAAGCTTCTGGCGGCGGGAGGCGCGGTGGGCCGCAAGTTCGACTTCCTGATGCAGGAGTTCATGCGCGAGGCCAACACGCTCTGCTCCAAGTCCGGCAATGCCGAGCTGACGCGGATCGGGCTTGACCTGAAGCACGTGATCGACCAGATGCGCGAGCAGGTACAGAACGTGGAATGACGATGAAACGCAAGGGCTTGCTGATCATTCTTTCATCGCCTTCCGGGGCGGGGAAATCGACGCTGGCAAAGCGGCTGATGGCCTGGGACCCGACATTGCGCTTCTCGGTCTCGGCAACGACGCGCGCGCCCCGGCCGGGCGAGACCGATGGCAAGGACTACTGGTTCCACAGCCGCGCGGAATTCCTATCGATGGTGGCGGCGGGTGACATGCTGGAACATGCCGAGGTCTTCGGCAACCTCTACGGCTCGCCAAGGGAGCCGGTCGAACGGGCCATGGCCGAGGGGCGCGACACGCTCTTCGACATCGACTGGCAGGGCGGCCAGCAGATTCGCAACTCCGTCCTGGGAAAGGACGTCGTTTCGGTCTTCGTCCTGCCTCCGTCGATCGCCGAACTCGAACGCAGGCTCCGGTCGCGGGGGCAGGACAGCGACACGGTGATCGCCGGCCGCATGGCGAAATCGGAAGCCGAGATAAGCCATTGGGCGGAATACGATTATGTCCTCGTGAACGAGGATATCGACCGCGCCGAGGCGGACCTCAGGACCATCCTTCTGGCCGAACGGATGCGGCGCGACCGCCAGCCGTGGCTCTCCGACTTCGTCCGTGGCCTCAACCGGGAGTTTGATGCAAGATGATCTGGGAACTCGATGGGATCACACCGGAAATCGGCGATGGCGCCTGGGTCGCGCCGGATGCCAACCTGATCGGCAAGGTGGTGCTGGGGGCGGCTGCGAACGTCTGGTTCGGCGCGACGCTCAGGGGAGACAACGAGGAAATCCGGATCGGCCGCGGCACCAATATCCAGGAAAACACCGTCTGCCACACCGACATGGGCTTTCCGCTGGTGATCGGCGCCGACTGCACGATCGGCCACAAGGCGATGCTGCACGGCTGCACCATCGGCGACGGCACGCTGATCGGCATGGGGGCAACCGTGCTGAACGGCGCGAGGATCGGCCGGGGCTGCCTGATCGGGGCCGGGGCGCTCATCACCGAGGGCAAGGATATCCCCGACGGCTGCCTCGTCATGGGCGCGCCCGGCAAGGTCGTGCGCCTGCTCGACGGCGACGCGCAGGCGCGGCTCCTGGCCTCTGCCGCGCATTACCGCGAGAACGCCGCCCGTTTCGCCCGCGGCCTCAAGCCAGCGCGGGGCTGACCCTAGCCGTCCGGACGGCCGGGCAGAAGAACGAGATCGAAGACGATGCCGGCCGCATGCGTCCGTACCTCGGCGCGGACGGCCTCTGGGCGGGGCAGGGGCGCGGTGAGGGCAAGGAGCCGGCCACCGAACCCGGTTGCGGTCAGCCGGTCGGCAAGATCGAGCACGTCGAAGTCCGGCCCGAAAAGGGGGGCGACGACGATGTCCGGCGCCACCTTCGCGAGGAATGCGGCGGTAACCTGCTGGAACCGGGCAAAGACGCAGGCCACGGGAGGCGGCCGCATCAGCGGGTCGATCTGTCCCGCCGCCAGATCGACGGCGAGCACCCGGCTGCCGGATGCGTCGAATGCGGCCTGCGGCGCGTCCAGGGACGGCCCCGACTTCGGCCCCGCGGCGTCCGGATCGTCACCCTGCACTGCCTGTCCCCAACACATTCCGTCTGTCCGGTCGCGGGCGCCCGGTCGCATGGCTCGACCTTGGCGTGAAGCCGCTGATCCTCGTTCTGCCAAAACGTGTATCAGCCTGCGCGTGCCGCGCCAAGGGTGCGCCGGGTTGATCCGGTGACGATTTGCTCCGACACATGGGACGGCACTCGCAGGAGGGATCGCAATGCAGGCACCGGAGATTCGCGACGTCCTTCAGGCAGTTCCCATGGCAATGCTTCTCGTCGGGCCGGGCCAGCGCGTGCTGGCGGCGAATCACGCGGCCTCCGTCCTCTTCGGCATTTCCCTCGAAGGACGGTCCTGCAACGCCTTCCTGCGCCATCCGGACTTCCTCGACGGACTCGAAGCCTGCCTTCGCGAAAGGCGTCGCGGCACGGCGCGGATCGTGCTTACCGGGACGCCGAGCGAGACGCATCTCGCGCTCAGCTTCACCCCGATCCTGGCTGAGGAGGGACACTGCGCGCTTGTCGCCTTCGACGATCTTTCCGCGCTCGAACACGCGGTGGCGATGCGGCGCGACTTCGTGGCCAACGTCAGCCACGAACTCAGGACTCCGCTCACCGCCCTCGTCGGCTTCATCGAGACGCTGCGCGGGGCGGCAAGGGACGACCCCGCCGCGCGGGACCGGTTCCTCGGCATCATGGAACGAGAGGCCGGGCGGATGATCCGGCTTGTCAGCGACCTTCTCTCGCTCAGCAGGGTGGAGGCCGAGGAACGGCGCCGCCCGGACGAGAAGGTGGAGGTCATCGGCGTCCTGCGAACCACGCTTGCGAGCCACCGCGATCAGGCCCGTGCGGCGGGCGTGGAACTCGTGCTCGACAGCGAGCGCGAGGCCGTGACGGTGCGCGCCGATGCCGATCAGCTTGCGCAGGTCTTCCACAACCTTGTGGAGAACGCGATCAAGTACGGCGCCACCGGTCACCTCGTGACCGTCCGGGTCCGTCAGCTCGACCGGGAGCCGGTGCTGCGCGGCCCGGCCCTGCAGATCGAGGTGATCGACAAGGGCGAGGGGATCGACGCCTTGCACCTGCCGCGTCTGACGGAGCGATTCTACCGGGTGGACAGCGACCGCTCGCGGCAGAAGGGCGGAACCGGCCTGGGCCTTGCCATCGTGAAGCACATCGTCAACCGCCACCGGGGCCGGTTCAGGATCGAGAGCGAGGTTGGAAAAGGCAGCCGTTTCATCGTGGTCCTGCCGGCCGGTTGACGCGGCGCAGCCGGCTGCGCGCGGGGCCGTGTCATGAAAGCGTTACATGACCGTCACAAAAGGATAGCTGCGCGTCCCTAGAGCATCGGGCGAGGTCGCCATCGGGTGGTGGCCGCAAACGACTTGCAGGAGAATGCAATGAACATCGCGAAATTCACCGTCTCGGCGCTTGCCATGGCCGCCGCCGCCTCGGCCGCCGACGCGCGCGACCAGGTCCAGATCGCCGGATCGTCGACCGTGCTTCCCTATGCCACCATCGTCGCCGAAGCCTTCGGCGAGAACTTCGAGTTTCCGACCCCGGTCGTCGAAGGCGGCGGTTCGGGCGCCGGGCGCAAGAAGCTCTGCGAGGGCGTGGGCGAGAACACGATCGACATCGCCAATTCGTCGAGCCGCATCAAGCAGTCCGACATCGACCTCTGCGCCCAGAACGGCGTGAACGAGATCATGGAGGTCCGCATCGGCTATGACGGCATCGTCTTCGCCTCGGACGTGAACGGGGCCGAGTTCGCCTTCACCCCGGCCGACTGGTACAATGCGCTGGCCGCCGAGGTCGTGAAGGACGGCGCGCTCGTCGCCAACCCGAACAAGACCTGGGCCGACGTGAACTCGGCGCTGCCTGCGCAGGACATCCTCGCCTTCATCCCGGGCACCAAGCACGGCACCCGCGAAGTCTTCGACGTGAAGGTTCTGGAAGCCGGCTGCAAGGCCTCGGGCGCCGAGGACGCGCTGGTCGCGGCGAAGGGCGAGGAGGACGGCAAGAAGGCCTGCCTCGCGCTCAGGACCGACGGCGTGTCGGTCGACATCGACGGCGACTATACCGAGACGCTGGCCCGGCTCGAGGCCAACAGGAACGCCATCGGCGTCTTCGGCCTGTCGTTCTACCAGAACAACACCGACAAGCTGCGCGTCGCGACCATGGACGGCGTGGTGCCGTCGACGGAATCGATCGCCTCGGGCGATTACCCGATCTCGCGTCCGCTCTACTTCTACGTCAAGAAGGCGCATCTCGGCGTGATCCCGGGCCTGCAGGAATACATCGACTTCTTCGTCTCCGACGACATGGCCGGCCCGGACGGCCCGCTCGCGGCCTACGGCCTCGTGTCCGACCCGGAGCTTGCCGCGACGCAGGCTGCCGTCGCCGCCGGCACCCCGATGGGTCCGCTGGAATAAACCTTCGACAAAGGGTGGCGCCCCTCCGGGCGCCACCCGTTCCGCCGACTGCTGCCTTATCCTTTTCGTGGCGGGGGGGCCATGACCAACGGAATCCTCTTCCTGATCGTGTTGGCGCTTGCCGCCGCCGCCTATGTTCTCGCCCGCCAGCGGTCGCTTGCGGCCGTCGAGGGCGACATCAAGAAACTCCATTCGCTGCCTGGCCACCATGGCCAGACGGCGTTTCTTTTCACCGCCGTTCCGGCCCTTCTGCTGATGGCTGTCTGGCTCTTCGTCCAGCCGATGGCGATCGACGCGCGGGTGAGCGGGATGATCGCCGACAGCGACGTGCCCCAGGGCTCCTCCCGCGGGCTCGTCATGGCGGACGTGCGCCGCATCAGCGACGGTCTCGACACGATCGTGGCGCTTGGCGGAATGAGCGAGGAGACGGTCGCATCCATGCGCGCGGACATTTCCGACGTCCGCTCGCGCCTCGCCGAGGTCGGCGTGGCGCTCGGGTCCAATGTCGGAAACTCAGTTTTCACCGCCGCCAAGGCATACCGCAGCATGGCGAGCACGGGGCGACTCGGCATGACGGCGGCCGTGCTAGCCCTAGCCGTCGCAGGGCTTGCCTTCGGGCTCGCCCGTGTCAGGCCGGAGTTCCGCGCCCGCAACGTCTCGGAACGCTTCGTCATCGGACTCCTGATCGGCTCCTCGCTGATCGCGATCCTGACCACGATCGGCATCGTCGTGTCGCTCCTTTTCGAGACGCTGCACTTCTTCCGGCTCTATCCCGCGTCGGAGTTCTTCTTCTCGACGGTCTGGAACCCGCAGTTCCGCGGCGGCTCCGACCTCGGCATCTGGCCGCTTCTCTGGGGCACGCTCTATGTCTCGGTGATCGCGCTCGTCGTCGCCGTGCCGGTCGGGCTCATGTCGGCGATCTACCTGTCGGAATATGCCTCGGCGCGGATGCGCGCCTGGGTCAAGCCGGCAATCGAGATTCTCGCCGGCATCCCGACCATCGTCTATGGCCTCTTCGCGCTGATCACCGTCGGGCCCATCCTGCGCGACTATTTCGCCCAGCCGTTCGGGATCGGCTCGTCCTCCTCCTCGGTCATGACGGCGGGCGTCGTCATGGGGATCATGGTCATCCCCTTCGTCTCCTCGCTCTCCGATGACATCATCAACGCCGTGCCGCAGTCGCTGCGCGACGGGTCCCTGGCCCTCGGCGCCACGCCGTCCGAAACGGTGCGTCAGGTCGTCTTTCCGGCCGCACTGCCGGGGATCGTCGGCGCCATCCTCCTCGCCGCGTCGCGTGCCATAGGCGAGACGATGATCGTGGTCATGGGCGCGGGCGCGGCCGCGAAGCTGTCGCTGAACCCGTTCGAGGCGATGACGACGGTCACGGTGAAGATCGTCAGCCAGCTGACCGGCGACACCGAGTTCGCCAGCCCCGAGACGCTCGTGGCCTTCGCTCTCGGCCTGACGCTCTTCGTCATGACGCTCGCGCTCAACATCCTCGCGCTCTACATCGTGCGCAAGTACCGGGAGCAGTACGAATGACCGACGCGACGGTTTCGATCCCGCGCCCGGCGCGGCAGGGCAGTTCGCTCTTCAAGCCCGACGGGCGGGTGAAGCGGCGCAATTCGGCCGAGACACGGTTCCGCGCCTACGGGATGACCGCCATCGTCATCGCGCTCATGGCGCTCGTCTGGCTCCTCTATTCGATCTTCTCGGCGGGGCTTCCGGCCTTCCGTCAGACCTTCGTCACGATGCCGGTGATGCTCGATCCCGCCGTTCTCGACAAGAACGGCAACCGCGACCCGGCCGAACTGGTGAAGGTGACGACCGTCGGCTACTCCAAGGTGCTGGACGCCAGCTTCGTCGCCGCGGTCGAGGCGGCCGGGATCGACACCGGCGGGCTGACGCCCAAGGACATCGCCGGGCTGCTCTCCGAGGAGTCGGCGGCGACGCTGCGCGGCAGGGTCCTCGCCGATCCCGCGCTCATCGGCCAGACGATCGAGTTCACCGCCCTCGCCGGCGGCCGGATCGACGGCTACTACAAGGGTCGCGTGACGATGGGGAGCGCGACGCTCGATTCCAACGTCAAGCCCGAGCAGCTCATGCTTGCCGATGCACTGAGGGAAAGGGGGATCCTGACCCAGTCCTTCAACATGGGCTTCCTCACCATGCCGGACGCCTCCGACAAGCGGCCCGAGGCCGCCGGCCTCGGCGTCGCCATCGTCGGGTCGTTCTACATGATGATCGTCGTCCTCGTCCTGTCGCTGCCGATCGGGGTTGCCGCCTCGATCTATCTTGAGGAATTCGCGCCGAAGAACCGGCTGACGGACATCATCGAGGTGAACATCGCCAACCTCGCGGCCGTGCCCTCTATCGTCTACGGCATCCTCGGGCTCGCCGTCTTCATCAATATCGGCGGCCTGCCGCAGTCGGCACCGATCGTCGGCGGGCTGGTGCTGACGCTGATGACGCTGCCGCGGATCATCATCCCGACGCGGGCGGCGCTGAACGCGGTGCCGCCGTCGATCCGCGACGCCGCCCTTGGCGTCGGCGCCTCGAAGCTGCAGTCGGTTTTCCATCACGTGCTGCCGCTCGCCATGCCCGGCATCCTGACGGGCATGATCATCGGCCTTGCCCAGGCGCTCGGCGAGACGGCGCCGCTCCTGCTGATCGGCATGGTGGCCTTCGTGCGCGACTTCCCCGATGCGCTTCCGGGCGGTCTCTTCGATCCGGCGGCGGCGCTTCCGGTGCAGGTCTACAACTGGACGCAGCGCGGCGACCCCGGCTTCGTCGAACGGGCCTCGGGCGCGATCATCGTGCTGCTCGCCTTCCTTCTCATCATGAACGCGGTCGCGATCTACCTGCGCCGCAAGTTCGAACGGCGCTGGTAGAGACCGGCCAACATGGCGGAGACAAGACCCATGGACGACATGCGATTGGCCGAGAAGGCGGTGAACGCTGCCGAGACGAAGATCGCCGCACGCAACGTGCAGGTCTATTACGGCGACAGCCACGCGATCAAGGACGTGGACATCGACATCGCCGACCGCACCGTGACCGCCTTCATCGGTCCCTCGGGCTGCGGCAAGTCCACCTTTCTGCGCTGCCTGAACCGGATGAACGACACGATCCCGATCTGCCGCGTGGAGGGCGACATCCTGCTCGATGGCGAGGATATCTACGACAAGCGGGTCGACCCCGTGCAGCTTCGCGCCCGCATCGGGATGGTGTTCCAGAAGCCGAACCCCTTCCCGAAGTCGATCTACGAGAACGTGGCTTACGGCCCGAAGATCCACGGGCTTGCCCGCAACAAGGCCGAACTCGACGGGATCGTCGAAAGCTCGCTCAGGAAGGCGGCACTCTGGAACGAGGCGAAGGACCGGCTTTCCGAGCCCGGCACCGGCCTGTCGGGCGGCCAGCAGCAGCGGCTGTGCATCGCCCGCGCCATCGCGACCTCGCCCGAGGTTCTCCTGATGGACGAGCCCTGTTCGGCGCTCGACCCCATCGCCACCGCGCAGGTGGAGGAGCTGATCGACGAGTTGCGCGGGCAGTTCTCGGTCGTGATCGTGACCCACTCGATGCAGCAGGCCGCGCGGGTGAGCCAGCGGACAGCCTTCTTCCATCTCGGCAACCTCGTCGAATTCGGCGAGACCGGGCAGATCTTCACCAACCCGCGCGATCCGCGCACCGAAAGCTACATCACCGGCCGGATCGGCTGAGGGAGACACCGACATGGAAAGCCAACATATCCTGCAAGCCTTCGACCGGGATCTCGAAGGGATACAGGCGATGGTGATGCGCATGGGGGGGATGGTCGAGGCCGCGATCCTCGAAGCGGGGCAGGCGCTCGAAGCGCGCGACGACGATCTCGCCGAGAAGGTCCGCGCGGGGGACAAGGCCATCGACGCGCTCGAGGAGAAGATCGCCGAGGAGGCGTCGCGTCTGATCGCGCTGCGCGCCCCCACGGCAAGCGACCTCCGCATCGTCCTGTCGGTCATGAAGATTGCCGCAAGCCTCGAACGGGTCGGCGACTACGCCAAGAACATGGCGAAGCGCGCCAACGTGCTCGGCCAGATGCCCGTCATTCCGGGCGCGGGCGGTTCGCTGCGCCGCATGTCCAAGACGGTGGTGCAGATGCTGTCGGATGCGCTCGACGCCTACAACACGCGCGACGCGGCGCTGGCCGAGGACGTCCGCAACCGCGACCGCGACGTGGACCAGATGTACAACGCGCTCTTCCGCGAATTCCTGACCCACATGATGGAAGACCCGCGCAACATCACCGCCTGCATGCACCTGCATTTCATCGCGAAGAACATCGAACGCATGGGCGACCACGCAACGACGATCGCCGAACAGGTGATGTATCTCGTCACCGGCGTGAGGCCCGAGGAGAACCGCCCGAAGGCGGAAACCGTGACCGTCATCGGAGTCGAGGGAAAGTGACATGCAGGCGCCGACCGTCCTGATCGTCGAGGATGAACCCGCCCAGCGCGAGGTCCTGGCCTACAACCTCGAGGCCGAGGGCTACCGCGTTGCGCAGGCCGACAACGGCGAGGAAGCGCTTCTGCTCGTCTCGGAAGACGCCCCCGACCTCATCGTGCTCGACTGGATGCTTCCCAACGTCTCCGGCATCGAGGTCTGCCGCCGCCTGAAGTCCCGCCCCGAGACGCGCGCCGTCCCGATCATCATGCTTTCGGCCCGCTCGGAGGAGGTGGACCTCGTCCGCGGGCTCGAAACCGGGGCGGACGACTACATGGTCAAGCCCTATTCGGTGGTGGAACTGATGGCGCGGGTGCGCACGCAGTTGCGCCGGTCGCGTCCCTCGGCCGTGGGCGAGGCGCTGGAGTACGAGGACATCACGCTCGACCCCGAAACCCACCGGGTCCACCGGAGCGGCATGCTCCTCAAACTCGGCCCGACCGAGTTCCGGCTCCTGACGACGCTGATGGAGAAACCCGGACGGGTCTGGAGCCGGGAACAGCTGCTCGACCGCGTCTGGGGCCGCGACATCTACGTCGATACGCGCACCGTGGACGTCCATGTCGGGCGGCTGAGAAAGGCGCTTTGTGCGTACGGCGGCGATGATCCGGTGCGCACGGTGCGCGGCGCGGGCTACGCGCTCGGCTGATCGGCCGCAGCCGGTCTGCCCGCCCTGACGACGGTCAGTCGTTCTCGTCGTCGCCGTAGCGGGCGTCGTCGTCAAGTTCCTCCTCCCCCTCGGGCAGGAACTTGCCGGACAGGCGGATCGAGTGGTCGTCGTGGCGCGGGTCCATCACCACGTCAGAGGGAAGCTCGCCCGCGAGCCAGTCGCGGATCTCCTCGCGTGCGTCCGCGGCCTCCTGGCCGGTCAACTCGGCGACATAGGCGATGAATGCCCGCTGGTCGCCGTCGATCTCGTCGAGCTCGGCCTCGTCGGCCTCGGGCCACTTGTCGAGGATCGCCTCGAAGAAGGCGGGCCAGTTCTCCTGGACGTGGTGCCATTTCATGGACGGTCTCTGCGGATTGGTGATC
The DNA here is from genome assembly GCA_020637675.1 of Paracoccaceae bacterium. Taxonomy (GTDB): domain Bacteria; phylum Pseudomonadota; class Alphaproteobacteria; order Rhodobacterales; family Rhodobacteraceae; genus Albidovulum. Next base: position 47,650 of record JACKKD010000001.1, read on the forward strand.
GTATGTCCCAATGTGCACACGAAGGCGCGGCGGCGAAAGGGGGCGGTTCGGCAAAATTGTCGCGCGAAGGCCGCAGTCTCCGACAAGCCGGGGTGCGACGCGCACGGTGGACCTGGCGGCGGGGGACGGACCCGGTGCCGCCGTCAGAACCAGCTCTGCACCTTCCGGGCGCCGGCCGAGACGTCGTCGCCGACCCCGGCGACGGTGTTGCAGGCGGCGAGCGTGACGAGAGCGGCGATCAGGATCAGTTTCTTCATGCTTTCAGTCCTCGTACCACCAGACTTCCGGCTGGAAGCCCGGCCAGTCCCCGTATAGCGGAATCGTTTCGGGGTAGTGAAGATGGGAGGAATGGGCGATCCGCGAGACGTCAGAGAACCAGACCGGGATGACATAGCGTCCCGCCGTGAGAATCCGGTCGAGAGCCTGCGTCGACGCGATGAGTTCGTCGTAATCCCCCGCGCCGACAAGATTCCGGACCATCGCGTCCGCGGCGGGCACGGCCATGCCCATCCAGTTGCGCGTGCCGGGCTCGGTCACGCCGGCCGATCCCCAGTAGAGAGTCTGCTCGTTTCCGGGCGAGAGCGAGAAGCTGCGGGAATACCACGCCATGTCGAAGGCATAGGAGTTCGTCCGCTCCGTGTACTGGGCGCTGTCGACGACGGTGACGCGGGGCGTGATGCCGATCGTCTTCAGCGCCTCGGCATAGATGTCCACGACCGTCTGCGATTCCGTCGCGCCGGACGCCAGCACGATCTCGAAATCGAAGGGCTTGCCCTCGGGATTCTTCAAGGCGCCGTCCTGAACGGTCCAGCCGGCCTCCTCGAACAGCTTCAGTGCCTGGCGAAGGTTCTTGCGGTCGATGGCCCTGGCAGCGTCACCCACGGGCAGCTCGTAGCCTTCGATCGTTCCTGGCGGCAGGTCGGCGGCGAAGGGGGCAAGGAGTTCCGCGACGCGCCCGGCCGCGGGACCATGATCCGTGCCGAGGACCGAATTCGAGAAGTAGGAGGTGATCCGGGGCTCGGTGCCGAGGTTGATCGTCTGGTTGATGAACTCGAAGTTGAAGGCGAGGATCATCGCCTCGCGCACCCGCCAGTCGGCGAAGATCGGGTTGCGGGTGTTCATCACGAGGCCGGTGATCCCCGACGGGCGCCGGTTCGGGATCTCTGCCTTCACCACCTCGCCGGAGGCGACCGAGGGGAAGTCGTACTGGGTCTGCCACTTTGCGGCGCTCGACTCGCGCAGGCTGGTGATCACGCCCGCCGTGAAGGCCTGGAAGATCACGCCAGCATCGGCGAAGTAATCATAGCGGATCTCGTCGAGATTGTGCTGGCCGCGGTTGAACGGCAGGTCCCGGCCCCAGTAGTCCGGGTTGCGGCGGAAGGTGATCTGGCGTCCGGGCTCGAACCCGGCCACGACGTAGGGCCCCGATCCGACCGGCGGCTCCAGCGTGGTCGCTGCAAAGTCCTTGCCCTGCCACTGCGCCTTCTCAAGGATCGGCCGCATCCCCATGAGAAGAGCCAGTTCGCGGTCGGGCGCACTGAAGGTGAACCGGACGGAGCGGGGGCCGGTCTGCTCCATCTTCGCCACCTTGGCCCAGGCGGTCCGGTAGCGCGGATGTCCCTGCGTCCCGAGCGTCTCGTAGCTCCACATCACGTCCTCGATCGTGACCGGGCTTCCGTCCGAGAATCGGGCCTCGGGCCTGAGCACGAACTCGACCCAGGTCCGGGCCTCGTCGGTCTCGACCGATTCGGCGAGAAGTCCGTAAAGCGTGAAGGGCTCGTCGATGGAGCGGCCCATCAGCGTCTCGACCGTGTGCAGGCCGAGGCCCCAGGGGGCGTTTCCCTTGAGGATATAGGGGTTGAGCGAATCGAAGCCGCCCGGTTCGGCCAAGATGATCCGTCCGCCCTTCGGCGCATCCGGATTGACGTAGGGAAGCGACACAAAATCGGGTGGGAGAGCGGGACGGCCATACATAGCTATGCCGTGCTGCGGCTCTGCCCCCGCTGCGGCCGCGACCAGGAGCGCCATGGTCAGTGTCGCGGCGCGGCGCAGGCGCTTGAAAATCTTCGGTCGCATTTCGGCAACAATCCCTTCCCGGCTTGCCTCGCTGGCCGCGACGCTAACCCCGCATCCCTGCCTTTTCAAACTTTTAGCTTGGCCGTCAGCGAAGGACCGCGTATAAAGTGACTACTGCTCGATAGGTTTCTTGCCTGTATGAAACCTGCCTCAATGACTTGACGCCCGCCTTGTGCGGGCGTTTTTTTTGGCTCCTCCACAGCGTCTCGCGGACAACCGCTCCCGGCCGAATCGCTGTCGGCGCAATACCGGTCGCGATCCGGGAACGATGCCGTGAATGCGGTGGATTTTGCGCTCGCGGCGTCTATGTTTGCTGCAGCGCAATATCTCTGGAGGTTAAGATGTCCCTTTCCGGCAAGACGGCAATCGTGACCGGTTCGAATTCCGGCATCGGCCTCGGCACTGCGCGCGAACTGGCCCGGGCGGGCGCGGACGTCGTCCTCAACTCCTTCACCGACCGCGACGAGGATCATGCGCTGGCCGCGGACATGGCCAAGGAGTTCGGCGTGAAGGTCCGCTACATCAAGGCGGACATGTCCAAGGGCGAGGAGTGCCGGGCGCTGGTCAAGAAGGCCGGAGGCTGCGACATCCTGGTCAACAACGCCGGGATCCAGTTCGTGTCGCCCGTCGAGGAGTTTCCGGTCGAGAAGTGGAACGCCATCCTTGCGATCAATCTCTCCTCCGCCTTCCACACGATCGCGGCGGCGCTGCCGGGGATGCGGGCGAAGGGCTGGGGGCGCATCGTCAATATCGCCTCGGCGCACGGGCTCACCGCCTCGCCCTTCAAGTCGGCCTATGTCGCGGCCAAGCACGGGATCGTCGGTCTCACCAAGACGGTCGCGCTTGAGGCCGCGGGGAAGGGCGTGACCTGCAACGCGATCTGCCCGGGCTATGTGCTGACGCCCTTGGTCGAAGCGCAGATTCCCGAGCAGATGAAGGTTCACAACATGGACCGCGAGCAGGTGATCCGCGAGGTGATGCTGGAGCGCCAGCCCTCGCGCCAGTTCGCCACGGTGGAGGAGATCGGCGGCACCACCGTCTTCCTCTGCTCAGATGCTGCGGCGCAGATCACGGGGACGACGATCTCGGTCGACGGCGGCTGGACCGCCCTCTGAACCCCGAGGTGTGGAACCACAACGAGGGGGCCGAAGGGCAATGGCGGTCAGGCGCATCAACCTCGCGCTTCAGGGCGGCGGCGCGCATGGCGCCTTCACCTGGGGCGTTCTAGACCGGCTGCTCTGCGATGAGAGCATCGAGATCGCGGCGATATCCGGCACCTCGGCCGGTGCGCTGAACGGCGCCGCCGTGAAGGCGGGGCTTGCCAGAGGCGGGCGCGCGGCGGCACGCGAGAATCTCGACTGGCTCTGGGAACAGGTGGGGGCGGTCGGCGATGTGCGGCTCGGCGATTGGTTCCGCGCCTTCCTGCCGCTCGCGGGCATCTGGTCGGGCGTGACCGACCGGCTCGCGCCCTTCTCTCCGGTCGATGTCGCGGCGCGCGTCTTCAGTCCTTACGATCTCGGGCCGTTCTATGCCAATCCGCTTGCCCGGATCGCGCGTGCGTTCGAGTTCGAGCATGTATGCGGCCCTGCTGGCCCGGAGCTTTTCGTGGCCGCGACGAACGTGCGCACCGGCAAGATACGAGTCTTCCCCTCGCACCAGATCACGCCCGAGGTCATTCTCGCCTCGGCCTGCCTGCCGACGGTATTCCAGGCGGTGGAGATCGAAGATCCGGCTACCGGGCGGATGGAGGCCTACTGGGATGGCGGCTACACCGGGAACCCCGCGCTTTTCCCGCTTTTTGCCAGGCACCTGCCGCGCGACATCGTTGTCGTCAGCATCAATCCCCTCGTGCGAGACGCAGTACCGCGGATCGCCGTGGAAATCGAGGACAGGATCAACGAGATCAGCTTCAACGCCTCGCTTCTCGCCGAGTTCCGGGCAATCAACTTCGTCAAGCGGCTGATCCGGTCGGGGGCGATGAGCGCCGAGGCGATGAAGGACGTTCTCGTCCATATCGTGGCCGACGACGACCTGATGGACCATCTTTCGGCCGCGAGCAAGCTGACGCCCGCGCCGGGCCTTCTCTTCGCGCTGAAGGAGGCGGGCATTGCAGCGGCCGACCGGTTCCTGGGCGAGCATTCGGAAAAGCTCAACCGCGAAGCCTCGGTCGATCTGCCGCGGATGTTCGGCTGAAGGATCGCGCCTCTTCGGGCGGCGTCACTTCGGCGGCGCGGGGGGCTCTGGCGGGCGCGGGGGGCTGGGATAGACAAGACCGGCGGAGATGATGAGCTTCGCCGCGTCCTCGACCGACATGTCGAGGAAGATGACGTCCTCTCGCGGCACGTAGAGAAGGAAGCCGGAGGTCGGGTTGGGCGTGGTCGGAAGGAACACGGTGAGGACTTCGTCAGCCGGCAGCTTGGCGAGGACCTCGCCCTTGGCCGGGGTGGAGACGAAGCCTACCCCCCAGACGCCGGGCCGCGGATACTGGATGAGGCATGCCTTGTCGAACTTCGCCTCTGTCTGGCTGAACACCGTCTCGGCCACCTGCTTCACGCCGTTGTAGATCGAGCGGACGATCGGCATCCGGTCGACGAGGCTTTCGCCCCAGGCGATGAGCGACCTGCCGATGAGCCCCTTGGCGATCCAGCCCACGAACACGGTGAATATCAGGAAGACGACCACGCCGACGCCCCGGACGTTGATCGCCGTGTCCTCGCCGAAGACGTCCTTGATCAGCCTGTCGGGCTGGTAGGCGGCCGGGACGAAGGGCAGGACCCAGCCGTCGATCCATCCGGTGACGGTCCATATGAGCCACAGCGTGAGGCCGACGGGGGCGACGACGACGAGGCCGGTCAGGAAGTTGGCGCGCAGGCGTGCGATGACCCCGCGCCTGCGAGGAAGATGATGCGGCCCGGTCTCCGGGCCCGTCGGTTCGGATGTCATTGCGCGTTTCCCCACACTCCGTCCCGGAATGTATGGGGTTGCCGCCCGGCTCACAATGGGGCGCGCGGGCCATCCTGCGCAATGGCCGCGGCGACGCGGGCGGCAAGTCGGGCATTGTTCAGGACCAGGGCGATGTTGGCCTGAAGCGACCTGCCTTCGGTCAGCTCGAAGATACGGGCGAGAAGGAAAGGCGTCACCTCCTTCGCCGCGATGCCTCGTGCGGCCGCCTCTGCCAGCGCCGTCTCGATCGCCGGCACGATACGATCCCGGAGGATTTCCGCCTCGGCGGGGATCGGATTGGCGACAAGCTGGCCGCCCGCGAGGCCGAGCCGCGCGCGCATGAGCTGCGCGGCCGCGATCTCCTCCGCACGGTCCATGCGGAGCGGCGCCGCGAGGCCCGAGGCGCGCGACCAGAAGGCGGGGAAGTCGTCCTGGCCGAAGGCGATGACCGGAACGCCGAGCGTCTCCAGGACTTCGAGTGTCTTCGGCAGATCGAGGATCGCCTTGGCGCCCGCGGAGACGACCGTGACGGGGGTGCGGGCGAGTTCCTGAAGGTCGGCGGAGACGTCGAAGCTCGTCTCGGCGCCCCGATGGACGCCGCCGATGCCGCCGGTGGCGAAGACGGCGATCCCGGCGAGATGGGCAGCGATCATCGTCGCGGCGACGGTCGTGGCGCCGGTGCGCCCCTGCGCGAGGCAGGCGGCGAGATCGGCGCGGGAGAGCTTCATGACCTCGCGGGCGCGGGCGAGCGCTTCAAGCTGGCGGTCGTCGAGCCCGATGTGGAGCCTGCCTGCCATGACGGCAATGGTCGCCGGCACGGCGCCGGCCGCCCGGACCTCGGCCTCGACCCGGCGCGCGGTTTCCAGATTCTGCGGGAATGGCATGCCATGAGTGATGATTGTCGATTCCAAAGCAACAATCGGCGCGCCCGCGCGGCGTGCGTCCGATACCTCGGCCGAGAAGGTGAGGGGGGCGGTCATGATACGATGTCTCCCGAGACGTAGAGGGCGGCCGCGGCAAGCGCCGAGTCGAGGGCACGGGTGCGGCTCTCGCCCCGGCGTTCGGCCGCGATATGCGCGGCCATGAAGGTGTCGCCCGCCCCGGTGACGCGGGTGACAAGGACCGGCGGCGGCTCGGCCGTGAGGATGCCGTCGGCCGTCGCGTCCGCGCTGGTCCGGCCGCCGTCGGTGACGAGGACGCGCGCCGCGCCGCGGTCGAGAAGCCCCGCGGCGGCCTCGGGCGCCGAGGCGAAACGGCGCTGGCAGAGAAGCCCCGCCTCCTCAAGGTTCACGTAGAGCGTGGCGCGCGGCACGGGCAGGAGTGGCAGGAGCCGCTCGGCCTTGCCGGGCGAGGCGGGGGCCACCCGGAGATCGGCCGCCGAAAACAGCGCAGAGGCGGCGATGTCGGCCAGCAGCCCCTGGGTCAGGTTGCCGTCGAGCGCGACCGGGCCGGCCCAGGGGGCGTCCGCCGTTCCGAGCGTGCCGTCGGCGAGCGGACGCAGGATCTTGTCGCCCGCGGCCTCGAGCGAGTGGGCGTCGGCGATGGCGGCGACAAGGCCGTTGCCACCCTCCACCGCCATGTAGCGGTCCGTCGGCAGATCGTCGGATCGGTAGACGTGATCGGTCAGGAGGCCGAGGCGGCGGCAGGAGGCGACGAGCTCGTCGCCTTCGGCATCGCGGCCTATGGCCGTCAGGATCGCCGGACGGAGACCGAAGCGCGCGAGCGTCATGGCGATGTTCATCGCGACGCCGCCGGGAAGCCGGGTGATCCGTCCGGGCACGTCCGCGCCCGAAACCATGTGGGCGGGTGTGCGGCCGATGATGTCCCAGAGGACGGAGCCGATGCAGAGGATGTCGGGTCGTGCGGTCATGCGCGACATTTGCCGCGAAACCGGCTGCCCCGCAAGCGCGCCCGCCCGTCAGCCACGCAATGGATAGCGGTCGGTCTCCTCGAAGACATCCATCGCCACGGTGCCGGCCGGGATGCGCGCCGAATGGACGGTGCCGGCGGGGATGTCGTAGCTTTCGCCCGGGCCATAGCGGCGGGTCACGCCGCCGATCGTGAACTCGATCGACCCTTCCAGCACGGTACCCCACTGGGCGCCGTGGGAATGGGGCGGCAGGTCGAAATCGCGCAGGAACGTGAAGAAGACCACGAGCCCCGCCTCCGACCGCAGCGCATGGGTGTGAACGTCGGTTTCGGGGAACGGCAGATCCACGCCGGGCAGGGCGCGGATGAAGGCGGCAAGGGGCACGGGACAGGTCCTTTCGATCTCATCGGGCACATTGGCGGCCCGGGCGCGGGCGCTGTCAACTCGGACGCGAGAGGTTCAGTGCAGCGGCGGCTGGAAGGCCTGTTTCACGAACTGCCGGAAGAGCAGGATCTGCCCCACGATCATGTGCGGCTCGCCGAGCGCCTTGCCCATGACGATGCCGCCTTCCACGACGGTCGAGACCATGTCGGCCAGCGCGTCGAGGTCGATCTCCTCGCGCGGCGGATAGACGGCGGCGATCTCGTCGAAGATCGCCCGGAACCGCGCCCGCCAGCCAAGGACGGCGCGGCGGTTGAGGTCGCGCACCGCGGCGTCGAAGAGCCTGTCCTGATAGGCTGCGGTGGCGACGATGCAGCCAGGATGCCCGTTCGGCATGTCGGCGAGCATTTCGGCCAGCAGCCGGAAGCCGATAAGCGCCGAATGCAACGGGTCGTCGTTGAGCTCGCGCGCCCGCGCCCAGAGGCCGTCGAAGATCTCGTCCTCGATCTCGATGTGCCGCTCGATCAGCGCGCGGGCGAGCGCGCTCTTGTCCGGGAAGTGGTAGAAGAACCCGCCCTTGGTGATCTCGGCCGCCGCGACGATCTCCTCGATCGAGGTCGCGTCGAACCCCTTCTGAAGAATGGCATCCTGGGCGATCCCGAGAATTCGGGCTCGGGTCTCGGCCCCCCGTGCTGCGGTGCGGGACATGGTCGATCCTCCGTGGTATGGTGTACCGCCGGTACGGAAACTCTGCCCCGGGGCGCCGGCGCTTGCCGGGGCGCGATCATTACAGCTTTGTTATTCAAATGAATTTTGGCTTCGAGCCAATCTATACCACGTTCCCGGTATCTCTCAAAGCCCGTCGCGTCTAGTCATCCCGCATCTTCAAACAAGGACTTTCAGACATGCAAAGTTACAAGACACGTGCACTCGCTTCGCACATTTCCGACCGGTTCTGGCTGGCCGATGGCGGGCTGGAGACGACGCTCATCTTCCATCACGGGATTGACCTGCCGCACTTCGCCTCGTTTCCGCTGCTCCGGTCCTCGAAGGGCCGTGCCCGGCTGAGCGATTATTTCGAGGGCTACCTCGGCGCGGCGCGGACGCACGGTGCGGGCTTCGTGCTCGACACGGCCACCTGGCGCTCAGGCCAGGGCTGGGGCGCGATCATGGGGCACTCGCCGGAAGAGATCGACGCCGTCAACCGCGATGCCGTCGCCTTCGCCCGCGCCGTCGCGTCGTCGCCGGCGGCCGCCGGTATCCCGGTCATGGTGAACGGAGTGGTGGGGCCGCATGGCGACGCCTATGCCCCGGACCGTCTGCTGGACGAAGCCGAGGCGGAAGAGGCGCATGGGCGGCAGGTCCGCACGCTGGCGCGGGCCGGCGTCGATCTGGTGACCGCGACGACGATCGCGAATGCCGCCGAGGGCATCGGCATCGCGCGGGCTGCGATCAGGGCCGATGTGCCCGTCGTGATCTCCTTCACGGTGGAGACGGACGGCCGCCTGGTCACCGGGCAGCCCCTCGGCGAGGCGATTGCCGAGACCGAGGCGGCAACCGGCGGGGCCGTCGCCTGGTACGGCGTCAACTGCGCCCATCCCGACCACTTCCGCGGCGTGCTGGAGGGCGACTGGCGCAGCCGGATCGGCATGATCCGGGCCAATGCCTCGCGCAAGAGCCACGCGGAACTGGACGAGTCGACCGAACTCGACGCGGGCGACGCCGCCGAACTTGCCGCCGATTACCGCGCGCTGATGGAGGTGCTGCCTGCGCTCCGGGTGTTCGGCGGCTGCTGCGGCACCGACGTCAGCCATGTCGCCGCCATCGGCCATCGCTGCGTCGCGCCCGACCACGCGACCAACGATCGCGTGCGAGGGGATGCAGATGCTGGCTGACATGAGGACGCGGTGGCAGGCGAAGCGGCACCGGTCGCGGACGCGCCGCGCGGTGGCCGGGCTGCCGGACCATCTCCTGCGCGACATCGGCCTTGCGCCGGACGACAGGGGCCGGCGCGTACTGGACCATTTGCTGCCCACCGGTCCCTGAGGAGTCCGGCCCGGACCGCACAGGGTTCGGGCCGGTCCAAAGCGGTTTGGCATTTGCCTGCCGCCGGTCGATAATGGGGCATCCCGCGCCTGTCCCCCTGGCGCGCCAGACCGCAGGAGACCTCATGCCAGACCCCCGTGCGCCCCGCCTTTGCGTGCTCATCGACGCCGACAACGTGCCCGCCCAATACGCCGAGGCGATCTTCGAGGAGATCGCCTCGCTCGGCGAAGCCTCGGTCCGGCGGATCTACGGCGACTGGTCGGCGACACGGTTGAACGCCTGGGCGCGCAAGGTGGCGGCGCTGGGGCTGGTCGCGGACCAGCAGTTCTCCAATACCAAGGGCAAGAACGCCTCGGACATCGGTCTGGTGATCGCCGCGATGGATTTCCTGCACTCTCGCCTCTTCGACGGCTTCGTGCTGGTCAGTTCGGACAGCGACTTCACCCGGCTCGCGGCGCGGATCCGCGAACAGGGGCTCGATGTCTTCGGGATCGGCGAACAAAAGACGCCCGAGGCCTTCCGCATGGCGTGCAAGCGGTTCATCTATGTCGAGAACCTCGTCGCGGGGCCGGAAGCCGAGGCGCCGGCGCCCGCGGCCGGGGCCAGCCCGCAGGCCGCCGCCCGCGAGGCGCCGAAGGCCGCCGCCGGGAAGGAACCTCCGGTCAAGGCGATCCCGCTCGTCGTCGCGGCGATGCGCGCGATCGGCGGCGACGAGGACTGGTATTCCCTCGGCCAGCTCGGCCAGTTCATCGTCCAGGCCAACCCCGATTTCGACACCCGCACCTACGGCAGTGCCAAGCTCAGCGATCTCTTGCGCAAGATCAGCCGGTTCGAGGTGAAGACCGGGCCTGGCAACCACCTGATGGTCCGCGACCTGGCCTGACGGCGCGCTGCCGGGACGCCGCCTCTCGGGGGGGTTGCGCCGCCCGGCGATCCGGTCTATACGCGCGCCACTTCACAGGCGAGGCTTGGGCCTTGCGGGGAGAAATCCCGCAAGGTCCGCCGGTTGTCGCGGACAAGGGTCCGCGATGATGGCTTCGCCGAGGCATGAAACCGGAAAGGAAAAGGCATGGCGCTTCCCGAATTCTCCATGCGTCAGCTTCTTGAAGCTGGCGTTCACTACGGTCACCAGACGCAGCGCTGGAACCCGCGGATGGCCGAGTACATCTACGGCGACCGCAACGGCATCCACATCATCGACCTGACGCAGACGGTGCCGATGCTCGACGCCGCGCTGAACGTCATCCGCGAGACGGTGGCCAAGGGCGGCCGCATCCTCTTCGTCGGCACCAAGCGGCAGGCGCAGAAGGCCATCGCCGAGGCTGCGGAAAAGAGTGCGCAGTACTACATGAACCACCGCTGGCTCGGCGGGACGCTGACGAACTGGAAGACCGTCTCCCAGTCGATCCAGCGGCTGAAGCAGATCGACGAGATTCTCGGCGGGGGCGCGGCCGGCCTGACCAAGAAGGAACGGCTGGGCATGGAGCGCGAGCAGGCGAAACTCGAGGCGGCCCTCGGCGGGATCCGCGAGATGGGAGGCCTGCCCGACCTTCTCTTCGTGATCGACGTGAACAAGGAAGACCTCGCCATCCTCGAGGCGCAGAAGCTCGGCATCCCGGTCGTGGCCGTTGTCGACACCAACTGCTCGCCCAAGGGCGTGGACTACGTGATCCCGGGCAACGATGACGCCGCCCGCGCCATCGCGCTCTACTGCGACCTCGTGAGCCGGGCCGCGCTCGACGGCATGTCGGCGCAGATGGGTGCCGCAGGCATCGACCTCGGCGCGCTGGAAGAGGCGCCCGCGGAAGAGGCCGCAGCGGAAGCCTGAGCGCGGGCAGGGGCCGAAGGGGCCCCTGTCATCCGACAGTCACCAGGCGGGGATATGCCCCGCCTGACCCATTTCAAGATGAAGGAGAGCCAGCCATGGCTATCACCGCCCAGATGGTGAAGGAACTGCGCGACACGACCGGCGCAGGCATGATGGACGCGAAGAAGGCGCTGACCGAGGTGAACGGCGACATGGAAGCCGCGATCGACTGGCTTCGCACCAAGGGCCTCGCCAAGGCCGCCAAGAAGTCCGGCCGCGTCGCCGCCGAGGGTCTCGTCGGCATCTCCGTTCGCGACGGCCGGGGCGTCGCCATCGAGATCAACTCGGAAACCGACTTCGTCGCCAAGAACGCCGACTTCCAGCAGATGGTGCGTGACATCACCGATCTCGCGCTGCAGACCGGCGAAAGCATCGAGGTCCTGCGGGCGACGCACCTGAACGGCAAGCCGGTCGAGGAGGTCATCACCGAAGCCATCGCGCGGATCGGCGAGAACATGAACCTGCGCCGGATGCACCTTCTGGAGGGTGACACGGTGGTCTCCTACGTCCACAACACCGCGGCGGAGGGCATGGGGCGGATCGGCGTTCTCGTCGCGCTCAACGGTCCGAAGGACAAGGCAGAGGCCATCGGCAAGCAGATCGCCATGCACGTCGCCGCGACCTCGCCCGCGTCGCTGAGCGAAAAGGACCTCGATCCCTCGCTCATCGAGAGGGAAAAGGCGATCCTGACCGAGCAGGCCCGCGAGTCGGGCAAGCCCGAGGCGGTGATCGAGAAGATGATTGTCGGGCGGATGGCGAAGTTCTTCGAGGAGGTCACGCTGCTTGGCCAGAAGTTCGTGATCAACCCCGACATCACCGTGGCCCAGGCCGCGAAGGATGCGGGTGTGGAGATCACCGGCTTCGCCCGCGTCGCCGTCGGCGAGGGCATCGAGAAGGAAAAGGAGGACTTCGCGGCCGAGGTTGCGAAGACCCTCGGCGCCTGAGCCGATCCGGTCCCGAGTGGCAATCTTGCGGGGGGCGCGGCAACGCGCCCCTTTCGCGTTTCGGACCGCGCGAAAAGACGGTGCGCCTTCCCGCAGGAAAACGCACCGCCGCGAAACGCGCCCGCGCCTGTCGGGGGACGGGGACAGGGCACGCCTCATGCCGGCCCGGCCGGCTGGACCTTGGATTCGGTCGGTCCGGCGTCCGGTTTCCCGGCCGACCCTTCGCCCCGCAAATCGCGGGCTGGTCCGGGCCGCTGTTCCTGGCCAATGCCACCACTCACGGAACAAAGTGACACTAGCCGAGTCGCCCGATGCGTGATTGACGAGGATCAATGCACGCAAGGCGATATCCTTCTCGGAAAAAGGCGGTGCGTCTCCCGCTCGGGAAACGCACCGCCCATAAAGCGCGCCGCACCTGTTGGGGATGAGGACAGGGCGCGTCTCTGTTGCCGGGTCTGCCAGGCGGAATATACACCCGACAGGCCCAGCATCCGGTTTCCCGGGCTCCCCTTTCCCCCGCAAAGAGCGGGTTGGTCCGGGGCGCTGTTCCTGGCCAATGCCACCACTCACGGAACGATTGGATTATTGCCAGCTTACGCAGGGTCAAGAAAGTAAGGGAATCCTTACCGGCCTGAAATCGAAGGGCAATGGAGCGTGCGTCGCGGCCTCGGCGGGCCGGGCGGAACCGTCCCGGTCACTCCATCTCGATCGTGCCGGGGGGCTTCGAGGTCACGTCGTAGAAGACGCGGTTGATGCCCTGCACCTCGTTGATGATCCGTGTTGCCGTCTCAGACAGGAAGTCGTGTGTGAAAGGGTAGTAGTCGGCCGTCATCCCGTCCACCGAGGTCACCGCGCGGAGCGCGCAGGCGTAGTCGTAGGTGCGCCCGTCGCCCATGACGCCGACTGTCTTGACCGGCAGGATCGCCGCGAAGGCCTGCCAGATCGCGTCGTAAAGCCCGTGGCGTCGGATCTGGTCGATGTAGACCGCATCCGCGCGGCGCAGGATGTCGAGCTTCTCGCGCGTGATCTCGCCGGGGCAGCGGATGGCAAGGCCGGGGCCGGGAAACGGGTGGCGCCGGATGAACTTCTCCGGCAGGCCGAGCTCGCGGCCGAGCGCGCGCACCTCGTCCTTGAAAAGCTCGCGCAGCGGCTCGACGAGCTTCATCCCCATCTTTTCGGGAAGGCCGCCGACGTTGTGGTGCGACTTGATCGTGACCGAGGGACCGCCCGAGACACTGACGCTTTCGATGACGTCGGGATAAAGTGTGCCCTGGGCGAGGAACGCGGCGCCGCCGATGGCCTCGGCCTGCCTTTCGAAGACTTCGATGAACAGCCGGCCGATCGTCTTGCGCTTCGTTTCCGGGTCGGAAACGCCGTCGAGAGCTCCGAGGAAGAGGTCGCTTTCATCGGCGTGGATCAGGGGCAGGTTGTAGTGCTCACGGAACATCGAGACCACTTCCTCCGCCTCGCCCTGCCGCATCAGCCCGTGGTCGACGAAGACGCAGGTGAGCTGGTCGCCGATGGCCTGGTGGATGAGAAGCGCCGCGACCGAGGAATCGACCCCGCCGGAGAGGGCGCAGATCACCTTGCCGCCGCCAACCTGGGCGCGAATCTTCTCGATCGCGTCCTCGCGGTAGGCGCCCATCGTCCAGTCGCCGGCGAAGCCCGCGAGGCGCACGAAATTCTCGTAGAGCTTCGCGCCCTTCGGGGTGTGGTGCACCTCGGGGTGGAACTGGACGGCATAGAAGCTGCGCGCCGGATCGGCGGTGATCGCGAAGGGCGCATTGGGCGAGGTGCCGTAGACCGCGAATCCCGGCGCGATTTCCGAGACATGGTCGCCGTGGCTCATCCAGACCTGTTCGCGGCCATCCGCGAACCAGCCGTCGAGGAGCGGCAGTCGCCTTTCCGCGGGCGTCACATAGGCGCGGCCGAATTCCGCAGTTCCGTGGCCGCGTTCCACCTTCCCGCCGAGGCAGTGCATCATCACCTGCTGGCCATAGCAGATGCCGAGGATCGGCACGCCGAGGTCGAAGACCTCCGCCGGCGGCATCGGCGCGCCCTCGGCGAAGACAGAGGCCGGACCGCCCGAGAAGATCACCGCCTTCGGCGCGAAGGCCTTCAGGAAGGCCGCATCCACCCGGTTGAAGGGATGGATTTCGCAATAGACTTTCAGCTCCCGCAGGCGCCGCGCAATGAGCTGCGTGACCTGGGAGCCGAAGTCGATGATCAGGAGGCGCTGGTGGGCATGTGTCATGGCGCTGGATTAGGGTGTTGACCGGGGCTGCGCAAGCCTGTTCGGCGACAGGGGCGGGGGGCCGGCCCCCCGCGCCCCCCAAAGTATTTTCGCCACAATGAAAGGGTGTCAGGCCGCCTTGGCCTTGGCCCTCAGAAGCATCCCGTAGAGATCGCGCGGATCGTCTGGGTCGGCGATCATGTCGAGCGGCTCGCTGTAGGGTAGGGACTTGAGCTGGTCGTGGACGTAGCGCAGCGCCGAGAAGTCCTCGATCGCGAAACCGACCGAGTCGAAGAGCGTGATCTGGCGGGCGTCGCTGCGTCCCTTCGCGGCGCCGGTGATGACCTGCCATAGCTCGGTCACCGGATGGTCCGGTGCAAGCTGCTGGATCTCGCCCTCGATGCGGGTCTGCGGCGGGTATTCGACGAAGATCGCGGACCGCAGGAGGATGTCGCGGTGCAGCTCGGTCTTGCCGGGGCAGTCGCCGCCGACCGCGTTGATGTGGACGCCGGCACCGACCATGTTGTCGGTCAGTATCATGGCGTTCTGCTTGTCGGCGGTGCAGGTGGTGACGATGCCTGCGCCTTCCATCGCCTCTTCCGCCGAGGTGCAGGCGGTGAGCGTCAGGCCCGACCCGGCGAGGTTGCGGGTGCATTTCGCAGTCGCCGCCGGGTCGATGTCGTAGAGCCGGACACGGCTGATGCCGCAGAGCGCCTTGAAGGCGAGCGCCTGGAACTCGGCCTGCGCGCCGTTGCCGATCATCGCCATGGTGGTGGCGCCCTCGGGCGCGAGGTGCTTCGCGGCGAGCGCCGACATCGCCGCGGTCCTGAGCGCGGTGAGGATCGTCATCTCGGTCAAGAGGATCGGGTAACCTGTGTTCACCTCGGCCAGGAGCCCGAAGGCGGTGACGGTCTGCAGCCCCTCGCGGGTGTTCTTGGGATGGCCATTGACGTATTTGAACCCGTACATCTCGCCGTCGGAGGTGGGCATCAGCTCGATCACGCCCACGGCTGAATGCGAGGCCACGCGCGGGGTCTTGTCGAAGCTTTCCCAGCGGCGGAAATCGGCCTCGATATAGGTGGCCAGATCGGTCATCACCCGTTCGGGACCAAGATGAAGAACGAGCTTCATCATGTTGTCCACGCTGACGAAGGGCACGATGTTGAGGTTCTGCATCGGGGTCATCCGAAACTGCGGGTGGGGCGGTCGAAGACCTTGCGGCCCATGAGGGAGCCGACAAGCTCCACCATCAGTTTCGCCGTCTTGCCGCGTTCGTCGAGGAAGGGGTTCAACTCGACGAGGTCGAGCGAGGTGACAAGGCCGGATTCGTGCAGATGCTCCATCACCAGATGCGCCTCGCGGAAGGTCGTGCCGCCGGGGACGGTGGTGCCGACGGCGGGCGCGATGCCGGGGTCGAGGAAATCGACATCGAGCGAGACGTGGAGAAAGCCGTTCTCGGCCCGCACCCGGTCAAGGAATTCGCGCAAGGGGGCGACGATGCCACGCTCGTCGAGCACGCGCATGTCGCAGATCACCATGTCGGTGGCGAGAAGCCCCGCGTGTTCGGCGGGGTCGACGGAGCGGATGCCGAAGAGGCAGATGCGTTCGGCCGGCACCGGGGCGGGGAAGGGGGGGAAGGCGTCGAATCCGGTCTGTCCGGCGATGTAGGCGACGGGCGTGCCGTGGAGATTGCCGGACTGCGTGGTCAGCGGCGTATGGTAGTCCGAATGGGCGTCGAGCCAGAGGACGAAGAGCGGCCGGCCAGCCCCGGCCGCATGGGCGGCCACGCCCGCGACCGAACCGAGCGAGAGCGAGTGGTCGCCGCCGAGGAAGATCGGCAGGCCGTCCCGCATCGCGGCGCGGCCAGCGGCGGCGAGCGCCTCGGTCCAGGCGACGGTCTCGGCCAGGTGGTGGACGGCGGGGTTGGGGCAGACGACGGGGCGCAGCGCGGCGGGCGAGACGTCGCCCCGGTCCTCGACGCGCTGCCCGAGGCTTTCGAGGCTTCCGGCAAGGCCCGCCACACGGTAGGCGGCCGGCCCCATCAGGCAGCCCTCGCGGCGCTGGCCGGAGTCGATCGGTGCGCCGATCAGGATGCAGGTCTTGGTCATCAAGTTTCGCCCTCCGGGATTCGCCTGTGCACTGTTCCAGCGGATTGCGTCGGAGAGAAGCGCTCTTATTATCGGAACGCATGGGGTATTTGACAGAGTGACGGGAAAGATGAGCGAACTGGACGAAACCGATCAGGCAATGATCGCCGCGCTCAGGCGCGACGGACGCGCCTCGTTCTCCGACCTCGCGGGGCAGCTGGGACTTGCCCGGGCGACCGTCACGGCGCGGATGGAACGGCTGATGGCGCGGGGGGAAATCCAGGGCTTCACCGTGGTGACCCGCGGTGACCTGACCGCCATGCCGGTCAGGGGCCTGATGATGATTGCGATCGAGGGGCGCGGGACGGAACGGATCATGGCGCGGCTATCCGGCCTGCCCGAGGTGACGGCGGTGCATTCGACGAACGGCCGCTGGGATCTCATCGCCGAGATCGGCACCCGGACGCTGGAGGAACTGGATGGGGTGCTGATGAAGGTGCGCGGCTTCGACGGTGTCTCGGCGAGCGAGACGAGCCTCCTCCTCTCCACCCGCCGGGCGGGTCGGCGCTAGATATCAGTCGTCCCCGGCCGGTTCGAGGCGGGTGATGCCCGTGGCCGCCGCGCGGGCGAGGGCCGGGTCGAGCGACATCGGCACGTATTCGCCCCGCCGCCAGAGCGCGCTGAGGTCGTCGTAGTGCCGGCTGAGGAGGTGCCCCGACTGGCCGGTGGAGATGATGAAGACCGAGCTGTCGGGGTCGGCGAAGTCGTAGACGCCGCGATACCCGGCGCCGTTCACGTTCAGATAGGGTTCCGGCCCCGAGCCCGCGGTCAGCCCGCGGTCGAGCGTGTGGTCGCCGCCGCTCGTCGACTGGCGGATGTTCACGATCCACTTCAGCAGCGGCATCCGCCCAAGTACGGGATGGTCCTGGGTCGCCTGGTGCGCATCGCCCCAGCGCCAGCTTTCGACGTTCGGACCGTAGCGTTCCGAAAGCTCCAAGAGCGCGTCGTCGAGCGCCATGCGGGCGATGTCGGTGCAGGTCTCGGTCGCGGCCGACTGCATGATGTCGCACCAGCGCGCGGCGCCGTCGATGTCACGGAAGACCCGTTCGAGGAACAGGGGTTCCGCGCGGCTGAAACTGTCGGCCAGAGGGCCGAGTTCGTCGCGGATCAGCCGGTTTTGCAGCGCCCGGACCCAGGCCGCGTAGATCAGGGGCTCGGGCAGGTGCTCGTTCATGTCGCCGTCCCATTCGGCCAGCACCTCGAGCGCGCGCTGGCGCAGCCGCTCGGGCGTGCCGGCGGGCGCGGCTTCGCCGGTGAACCAGAGATCGGCAGCGATCAGCGGCAGGACGGTGCGGGCGGCGGGAGAGACGGTGTCGAGCTGGGCCGCGATGAAGCTCTCGCGCGTGTGGACCTCGCGTTCCTGCATCAGCCGCGTCCAGCGCTGAACCCTTTGCGTGTCGCCCCAGGTGAAACTCACATGCCGCGGAAAGGCGCGGTCCACCGTCTTGTTGTTGGTATTCCCGACGATTCCCCCGGGCGGATTCACGAACCTCGGGTTCTCGGCATAGGAAAGCCGGCCCCGCCAGCGGTTCTCGGCCCGCCAGCCCAGTGCGGGAAGCCTTCCCTGGCCGAGCGTCGCGGGGGCGCGGTCGGGGATGGCGCCGAAGGTGGACATGGCGATGCCCGACTGGTCGGCCATGATGACGTTCTGTGCCGGCGCGACGAACCCCTCGCCCGCGGCGATCCCCTCGGCGATGCTGCCGGCCTGCATCAGCCGGATCGCCGAGGTCATCGAGGCATCGGCAGGGTCGAGACCGGTCCAGCTCAGCGCCGCCACGTGGCCGGGCGGCGTGACCGAGCCGACGTCGTAGACGTCCTCGGGCAGGACCGGGCCGTTGTCGGTCCAGCGCAGCGTCACCGTGATCGGCTGGGCATCCCTGACCTCGATGATCGAGGCCCGCGTCGTGAAGGGCTTCCAGCCGTCGGGCGTACGATAGCGGCTGGGGTCGGCGGGATTCACTTCCTCGATCCTCAGGTCCTGGTCGTCCACCCAGGCGGCGCTGATGCCCCAGCCGAAGCGGGCGTTGCGCCCGGCGAGCACGGCCGGGATGCCGGGGATGGTCGCGCCGATCACACCGCCGGAGACGAGTTCCAGCCGGGCGAGATACCAGAGCGAGGGGGCGGAGAAGTCGAGATGCGGGTCATTGGCGAGAAGCGATCCGCCGGCGGCGGACCGCGAGGGCGCCGCTGCCCAGGCGTTCGAGGCCCCGGCACGCGCGGCTGCCGGCAGGGGCCAGAACGGCGTCTCGGGCCGTGTCAGGGCCGCGTAGGACCGCTTGACCCCCGGGACCAGGGCGGCATAGGGCGGCAACGCAGCAACCCCCTGACCCGGCGCGTCCGGCATCAGGTCACGCGGCCAGGTGTCCGACAGGACGGAGAGCCGGGCCCGCAGCACTTCCGTCTCGGCCTGGCCCGCGGACCTGAGCGCCATGAGCTTCAGGATCGCGATGGAATCGGCCGGCTGCCAGTAGGATATTTCGCTGCCGAAGACGAAGAACTCCGGTGCGCCTCGACCGCGCGACTGGGCATTGACGACCTCGATCCAGGCATTGACGCCCTTGGCATAGGCTTCGAGCGCCGTTCGCGTCGGGCCATCCTGCGCCGCCACCGACAGGGTGGCGAGCCGGTAGAGGTCGAGCGTCCGCATCAGTTCGTCGGTCTTCACCGTCTCCAGCCCGAAGACCTCCGAAAGACGCCCCTGAACCGTGCGGCGGAGCATGACCATCTGCCAGAGCCGGTCCTGCGCATGGGCGAACCCGAGTGCGTAGTAGACATCGGCATCGGTCTGCCCGAAGACATGGGGCACGTCGGCGGTATCGCGGACGATCTCGACCGGGGCACCAATCCCTGCGGCGACATATGTCGCATTGTAGTCCGGCAAGGACCCGGCGGCGAAGTAGTAGACGAGACCGAGGCCGGCGGCCGCAAGCCCGACGAGCAGGGAGAAGATCCTCAGAAGCCAGCGAAACGCCGTTACCATCGAAAGGGTCCGAGACTGCCGACCGGTGCGCCCCCCATGCCGGCACCGGTCCCACGGAACCGGTTGACGGCACGGGCAGGGCGGTTAACTAGGGCAGATCGGCGCGGGCTGCAACGACCTTGGGAGGGGTGCATGGCAAAGGTGGCGTTTCTGGGCCTCGGAGTGATGGGTTTCCCCATGGCGGGCCATCTCGCGGCGAAGGGGCACGAGGTCACGGTCTTCAACCGGACGGGCGCGAAGGCTGAGGCCTGGGTCAAGGCACATGGCGGCCGCAGCGCCGCCTCGCCACGCGAAGCGGCGCTCGGCGCCGCGTTCGTCCTGGCCTGCGTCGGCAACGACGATGACCTGCGCGCCGTCTGCACCGGCCCCGAAGGCGCGTTCGGCGGCATGTCCGCGGGCGCGGTCTTCGTCGACCACACCACCGTCTCGGCCTCGGTCACGCGGGAGCTTGCCGCCGCGGCCTCCGCCGCCGGCATCGGCTTCGTCGACGCGCCCGTCTCCGGCGGCCAGGCGGGGGCGGAGAACGGCGTCCTCTCGGTCATGTGCGGCGGCGCCGAAGCCGACTACGCCCGCGCCGAGCCGGTGATCGCGGCCTATGCCCGCATCTGCCGCCGCCTCGGCCCCTCGGGCGCGGGCCAGCTTGCCAAGATGGTGAACCAGATCTGCATCGCGGGCCTCGTCCAGGGCCTCTCGGAAGGGCTCCACTTCGCCGAGAAGGCCGGGCTCGACATCGAGGCGGTGGTCGAGGTCATCAGCCAGGGCGCGGCCGGGTCCTGGCAGATGGCGAACCGTCACAAGACCATGAAGGACGGCAAGTTCGACCACGGCTTCGCCGTCGACTGGATGCGCAAGGACCTCGGCATCTGCCTCATGACCGCAGACGAGAACGGCGCGAGCCTCCCGGTGACCGCGCTCGTCGACCAGTTCTACAAGGACGTCCAGAAGATGGGCGGCGGCCGCTGGGACACGTCGAGCCTGTTTGCGCGTTTGCGCAAGCTCGGCTGAGAGCGGCCTTCACCGGTCGCATGGTTCTTCGTGGACGCGGGAGGCTGATGCCCTCCGCGCGGGTCGTCCCGGGCCGCGCCCGGGACGAGACCCGGGATCAGGGGATGATCCGGGTGTACTTCGTGCCCTCGAGCGTCGCCCCGGCGATGAGTCCGGACTGGCCGAAGACCAGCGCGATGACCGGCGCGAGCGTCGTCACCGTGTCCGCGGCCAGCGATCCGCCCTGGTCCGGAAGCGCGTATTTCGCGTCGGCCCCGACCGCCCAGCCATCGGCCGCCCGGAATTTCGCCAGCGCCGGCTGGGTCATGAAGAAGAGCGCATGGGCGTACTGCTGAGCGCCGATCTGAAGCCCCCAGCTTGCCTGCGTGGCGGAATAGTAGTCCACCGTGACGTCGTTGATCCTGAGCGCCCCGCGCCCGTAGGCGCCGCCGAAGAAGAATCCGGCCTCGGTCATCAGCGGCATGTAGAGCACGCCGACGGACTTGTTCATCAGGTCCACCGTGCCCGGATAGCGCGAGGTCAGGAAATCGCGCGTGGCGTCCACCCGCGCATCGAGTCGTGCCGCCCCGTTGCTGCCAAGGCCGTTGCCGCAGGCGGCAAGCCCGGCCATGGCGCCTCCGGAAACGATCAAACTGCGGCGGGAAAGTCCGTTCATGTTTCTGCTCCGCTCTCGAATGGGTTCATCCGGCCTCGCCGGGCCGGTTGCCACCATCTATAGGGCAGAACCCGCTTGCTGTCATTAAGTGTTGTATCCCGCCGGGACGTCGTGCACGGCTCAGCGGGCAAGGATCCGCGCAACATCCGGCGCGAAATAGGTCAGGACGCCGTCGCAGCCCGCCCGCCGGAAGGCCATCAGGCTTTCGAGGATCACCTCGTCCTTCACCCAGCCGTTCAGGACCGCGCCCTTCAGCATCGCGTATTCGCCCGAGACCTGGTAGGCATAGGTCGGCACGCCGAAGGCCGCCTTCACGCGCGCGCAGACGTCGAGATAGGGCATCCCCGGCTTGACCATCACCATGTCCGCGCCCTCGGAAAGATCGCGCGCGACGAGCCGGAGCGCCTCGTCGGAATTGCCGGGGTTCATCTGGTAGGTCTTCTTGTCGCCCTTCAGCGCGCCGGACGCCCCCACGGCATCGCGGAAGGGCCCGTAGAAGGCCGAGGCGTATTTCGCCGCATAGGAAAGGATCGCCACGTCCTTGTGCCCCGCCGCCTCGAGGCCCGCGCGCATCGCACCGATGCGCCCGTCCATCATGTCCGAGGGCCCGAGGATGTCCGCGCCCGCCTCGGCCTGGGCCAGCGCCATCCTGACCAGCGCCTCCACCGTCTCGTCGTTCAGGATCACCCCGTCCCGCACGATCCCGTCGTGCCCGAGCGCGTTGTAGGGGTCGAGCGCCACGTCGGTCATCACCGCCACCTCGGGCACCGCCGCCTTGATGGCGCGCACCGCACGGTTGGAAAGGTTATCGGGGTTCCAGGCTTCCTCGCAGGTCTCGGTCTTCAGCGCGGGGTCGGTATAGGGGAAGAGACAGATCGCCGGAATGCCGAGCGTCGCCGCCTCTTCCGCCGCTCGCGCCACGCCATCCACGGTCCGCCGCACCACGCCCGGCATGGAGGGAACCTCCACGTCCGCGCCCGGCACGTCCGTGACGAAGACCGGCCAGATCAGGTCCTTCACGCTCAGCCGGTGCTCCTGCGCGAGATCGCGCAGTGCGGCCGTCCGGCGCAGGCGGCGGAAGCGGAGACCGGGGAAGGGGGCTTGGTTCGGGGTCATGGCGCGCCTCCGGTTTCGGGTTTGGCAACGGGTTGCACGGATCGGTGCGCATCTCAAGGGTGGAAACCGCCGCAGGGCACCGCTAGCATCGCGGCAACACGCCCTGCCGAGGGGCGTTTCAGGGGGCAGGACTTGGACTGGACGAAACTGATCTTCGACCTGATCGACCTCAGGTCCTTCTCAAACCTGTGGTACTGGATCGCGCTTGCCGTCACCTGGTCCTCCGCCTCGCACTGGGTGCTCGGCATTCCCTATGACATGGTGCTGCGCGCCCGCCGTGCCGGCGGACAGGCCGAGGCCGACCTGGAGGACATCGCGCGCATCAACGTGTCGCGCATCCTCTACATCGTCCGCGAGGCCGGGGTGATCCTGCTCGCCATGCTCGCCTTCGCGCTGACCACGCTCGCGCTTCTCGGCTTTGTCTACAAGGTCGAGTTCGCGCAGGCCGTGTTTCTCATCGCTGCGCCGCTGACGGTCGTGGGACTGATGAGCGTGGCGACGGCGCGCCGGATCGCCGAGGAGGGTGATCGGGGCGAGGCGCTGCGGCGCCGGCTCGCGCTGCACCGCGTCGGCGTGCAGGTCATCGGCATGATCTCGACCTTCGTCACCGCCTTCTGGGGGATGCTGCAGAACTTCAACATCTCCATCCTGCCCGGTTGACACCGGCGCGGGGAAGGCTACGTCAGCCGCCATGACCACGCCCGCCCACATCACCCTCTCCGGCGCGCCCGAAGGCTTCGACGCCCGCCTGATCGCCCGCGAGCTTGCCAGGGGCGCGCCAGTCGTCCACGTCGCCCGCGACGACAAGCGGATGGAGGCAATGCGGGCGGCGCTGGCCTTCTTCGCGCCCGACGCGCTCGTGCTGACCTTCCCGGCCTGGGACTGCCTGCCCTATGACCGGGTCTCGCCGGCGGCCGACGTCTCGGCCACGCGGATGGCGACGCTCGCCGCGCTCGCCCATGGCCTGCCGCGGCCCTTCGTCCTGCTGACCACCCTCAACGCCGCGACCCAGCGGCTTCCCGAGCGCGCGGTGCTCAGGGAGGCTGCCTTCAGCGCGCGCGTCGGCCAGAGGCTGAACGAGGGCGCCTTGCGGGCCTTCCTTGTCCGCATGGGCTTCACCCAGAGCCCGACGGTGACCGAGCCCGGCGACTACGCCGTGCGCGGCGGCATCATCGACATCTATCCACCGGGGGAAGGCGGTCCGGTCCGGCTCGACCTCTTCGGCGACGTGCTCGACGGCGCGCGGCGCTTCGATCCGGCGACGCAGCGGACCACGGAGAAGCTGGCGAAGGTCGAACTCGCCCCCGTTTCCGAGGTCATTCTCGACGAGGCCGCGATCACCCGCTTCCGCCAGACCTACCGGATCGAATTCGGCGCGGCGGGGACCGACGACCCGCTTTACGAGGCCGTGAGCGCCGGCCGCAAGCACGCCGGGATGGAGCACTGGCTGCCGTTCTTCCATGACCGGCTGGAGACGCTCTTCGACTACCTGCCCGGCGCCGCGGTGATGCTCGACGACCAGCTCACCCCGGCGCGGCTGTCGCGCTGGGAGGGGATCGAGGACCAGTACGACGCCCGGTCCGAGGCGATGGCGCGGAAGGACCGGCTCGACACCGTCTACAAGCCCTGTCCGCCGGGGCTGCTCTACCTCGACGACGGAGGCTGGGACGCGGCCCTCGCGGGGCACCGGGTGATCCAGCTCGTCGCGCTGCCGCAGGCGACGGGGCCGGGCGTTCTCGATGCGGGCGGGCGGATAGGGCGCAACTTCGCGCCCGAGCGACAACTTGAGAATGTCAACCTTTTCAGCGCTCTGGTCGATCATGTGAACGCCCGGCGCGCGGATGGCCAGGTGGTCATCGCCTCATACTCGGACGGCGCGCGGGAGCGGCTCAAGGGACTTCTGGAGGACGAGGAGCTTCTCGGTTCGAAGCCCGTCCGCGACATCCGCGAGGTGCCAGAGGGCCGGGGCGGCGTCTTCCTCGCCGTCTGGGCGCTGGAGCATGGCTTCACGGGTGGGGACCTTACCGTCATCTCCGAACAGGACGTGCTCGGCGAAAGGCTCATCCGCGGTGCGAAGAAGCGCAGGAAGGCCGACAACTTCCTGACCGAGGCGCAGTCGCTTTCGCCCGGCGACCTCGTGGTGCATGTCGATCACGGGGTCGGCCGCTACACGGGGCTGGAGACGATCACCGCGCTCGGCGCGCCGCACGACTGCGTTGCGCTGGAATATGCCGGCGGCGACCGGCTTTACCTGCCGGTCGAGAACATCGAACTCCTGAGCCGTTATGGCCATGAGGAGGGGCTTCTCGACAAGCTCGGCGGCGGCGCCTGGCAGGCCAGGAAGGCGCGGCTGAAGGAACGCATCCGCATGATGGCCGAACGGCTCATGCGCGTTGCGGCCGAACGGCTTCTGCGGAAGGCGCCGGTTCTCGAAGCCGCGCACCACGAATACGACGCCTTCGCTGCCCGCTTCCCCTATCAGGAGACCGACGACCAGCTGTCGGCCATCGAAGAGGTGGTGGAGGACCTTGCCGAGGGGCAGCCGATGGACCGGCTCATCGTCGGCGACGTGGGCTTCGGCAAGACCGAGGTCGCCATGCGCGCGGCTTTCGTCGCCGCCGAGGCGGGGGTGCAGGTGGCGGTGATCGCCCCCACCACGCTGCTCGCCCGCCAGCATTTCAAGACCTTCGGCGACCGTTTCCGCGGCACCGCGATCACCGTGCGCCCCCTGTCGCGCTTCGTCTCGGCCCGCGACGCGCAGGCGACGCGCGAGGGTCTGGCCGACGGGTCGGTGGACATCGTAATCGGCACCCATGCAGTGCTCTCGAAGCAGGTGAAGTTTCGTAACCTCGGCCTCCTGATCATTGACGAGGAACAACATTTCGGAGTTGGCCACAAGGAGCGGCTGAAGGAGATGCGGTCGGAGATCCACGTCCTGACCCTCACCGCCACGCCGATCCCCCGGACGCTGCAGCTGTCGCTCACCGGTGTCCGTGACCTTTCGATCATCGGCACGCCGCCGGTGGACCGGCTGGCGATCCGGACCTATGTCTCGGAGTTCGACAGCGTCAGCATCCGCGAGGCGCTTCTGCGGGAGCGTTACCGGGGCGGGCAGAGCTTCTATGTCGTGCCGCGCATCAAGGACCTGCCGGAGATCGAGGACTTCCTCAAGACCCATGTTCCGGAGGTGAGCTATGTCGTCGCCCATGGCCAGATGGCGGCGGGCGACCTCGACGACCGGATGAACGCCTTCTACGACGGCAAGTATGACGTGCTTCTGGCCACGTCGATTGTTGAAAGCGGCCTCGATATTCCGACCGCCAATACGATGATTGTCCACAGGGCTGACATGTTCGGTCTCGCCCAGCTCTACCAGATCCGGGGACGGGTGGGGCGCGCGAAGCTGCGCGCCTACTGCTACCTGACGACGAAGCCCCGCGCGCCGCTGACGCCCGCCGCGCAGAAGCGGCTCAGGCTCCTCGGCTCGCTCGACAGCCTCGGCGCGGGCTTCTCGCTGGCCAGCCAGGACCTCGACCTGAGGGGCGCGGGCAATATCCTGGGCGAGGAACAATCCGGCCATATCAACGAGGTGGGCTACGAACTTTACCAGCAGATGCTGGAGGAGACGATCGCCCGGATCAAGGCCGGCGACATCGAGGCGCCGACCGGCGAGGATGGCCAGTGGTCGCCGCAGATCAACCTCGGTGTGCCGGTGATGATCCCCGAGGATTATGTGCCCGACCTGGATGTGCGACTCGGTCTTTACCGGCGGCTCTCAACGCTGACGACGAAGGTCGATCTCGAAGGTTTCGCCGCCGAACTCATCGACCGTTTCGGTCCGGTGCCGAAGGAGGTCAACACGCTCCTCCTCGTCATGCGCATCAAGGCGATGTGCCGGCGGGCGCACATCGGCCGCCTTGATGCCGGGCCGAAGGGTGCGACAGTGCAGTTCCACGCCGACAAGTTTCCCAATCCCAAGGGGTTGGTGGAGTTTCTTCAGGCGCAGAACGGGCTTGCGAAGATCAGGGACAACAAGGTCGTCATCCAGCGCGACTGGACCCGTGACAGCGAGAAGATCAAGGGCGCCTTTGCCATCGCCAGAGAACTCGCGGAAAAGGTCGCCTAGCCCTCGCGCCGGGGCAGGGCCAGCATCAGCGGCACGGCGAGCGCCGAACAGATGAAGACCCCGACCATCAGCGGCAAGGGTGTGCCGTCGAAGGCAAGCCCGATGGGGGCTGCCACGAGCACCGAAAGCACGGTGGCAAGCGCCGTTACGACCGAGGCCGCCGTGCCCGCGATATGTCCCATGGGTTCGAGAGCGAGCGCGTTGAGGTTGCCGATGGTCAGACCGGCCATGAAGAAGACTGTCACCGTCCAGTAGAAATAAAGCCAGAAGGCCGCCCACTCGGGCACGAGGTTCGCGCCGAAGAGCAGGACCATGACGGCCGAATTGACCGTCTGCGCGGCGAAGGTGCCGGTCGCCATCGCCCGCATCCCGAGCCGCACCACCAGCCGCGCGTTGAGCACGCTCGCGAAGCCGGAGAGGAGCGCGATGACCGCGAACCAGCGCGGGAAGCTCTCGGCCAGCCCGAAATGCCGGTCGAAGACCTGCTGGGTCGAGGAAAGCGTGGCGAAGAGAGAGGCGAAGGCGAGCGTCATCACGAGGATGACCATGACCACGAGCCGGTGGGTCAGGATCTCGCGCACGGCTGCGGCGAGCGTGGCGAAGCGCAGCGGCCGGCGCGCCCGCACGGGAAGGGTCTCGGCCTGACGGAGCCAGAACCATGCCGTCGAGAGAACGGCGAAGACGATGAAGGCCGGAAAGATGCCGCGCCAGCCGAAGCCCGCAATGATGAAGGAGCCGATGAGCGGTGCCACCGCCGGGACGAGCACGAAGACCATCATCGTGATCGACACGATCCGAGCCATCTGCCGGCCGGCATAGAGGTCGCGCACCAGCGCCATCGCCGCGACGCGCGGCCCCGCCACGCCCAATCCCTGCAGGAGACGCGCCGCCAGCACCAGCCAGAGCGACGGCGCCACCCAGGCGAGCGCCGCACCGAGGCAGTAGAGCGTCGCGCCGCCGATGATCACGCGCCTGCGCCCGAGCGCATCGGAGAGCGGCCCGGTGAGAAAGGTGCCGAGCCCCATGCCGAAGACGAAGCTCGTGACGATGAGTTGCGCGCGGTTCGGTGCCTCCGGGCTGAGGTCCGCGGCGATCTCCGGCATGGCCGGCAGCATCGCGTCGATGGAAAACGCCGTCATCGCGAACATCATCGCCAGAAGCACGATGAACTCGGGCAAGGGCAGGCGGCGGACGGGCACCATCGGCGCCTCGGGCGCGCTCATGCGTCCGGTCCAGCGTCGGGTGTGGAAAGTCGTGCGACGATCTCCTCGATGCAATATGCCCAGGTCTCGGCTGGCTGCGCGCCCTTGATGACATGGACATGGTTGATGATGTAGGTCGGCACGGCATTCACCCCGCGTTGTCGTGAATAGGCGTCCCGGGCACGGATGTCGTCGGCGTCGGCATCGCCCTGCAACAGGCGCTCGGTCATGGCGCGATCGAGTCCCACCTCGCCGGCGATTTCGGCCAGCGTCGCCGCATCGCCGATGTCGCGCCCGTCACACCAGTAGGCGCGGAAGAGGGCAGAGACCATCGGCGTTTGCCGCCCTTCGAGCCCGGCCCAGTGAATCAGCCGGTGCGCGTCGAGCGTATTGGGCGTTCGGCCGATGCGTTCGAGGTTCAGCTCGACCCCCGCCTTCTTCGCATGTTCGATGAGCGGCAGATGCACCTTCACCGCGCCCTCCTGTCCTCCGAACTTCGCTTCCAGATAGCTGCGCCGGTCCATGCCGCTCTTCGGCATGTCGGGGTTAAGCTGGAACGGATGCCATTCGATCTCGAACGGATGCCCGGGATTGGTCTCCAGCGCGCGGTCGAGATAGGCCTTGCCAACATAGCACCACGGGCAGGCGACGTCGGAGATTATATCCAGCTTTATCATGGTTCTACTTTCCATTCTTCGCGTAGTTTGCGGCGATTCACCTTGCCGTTGGCGGTGACCGGGATCGCCGGAAGCCGGAGGTAGAGGCGCGGCTGCTTGTAGCGCGCCAGATGGGAAGTCGCATGGGCCGCCAGCGTCGTCTCCGCCGCCTCGCCGGCGTAGAAGAGCGCGATCACCGTCGTGTCGGCCTTCACCGGCAGTTCCACCGCAGCAGTTGCGGTGACACCGGGGCAGGCCGCCATCGCGGCCTCGATCTCCGCCGGCGAAATGCGGAAGCCGCCAGCGGTCAGCATGTCGTCGGCGCGGCCGAGGCTGGTGATCGCGCCGTCCTCCGCCATGACCACCATGTCGCCCGTCTGGAACCAGTCGTCTGAGACGGGGGTGATCGTCTCGCCGTCGCAGGTGCCGAGGAAGAGCCCGGGGTCGCTTCGATGCACGGCCAGAAGCCCGGGCTCACCGCGCGGCACCGGCGTTCCGTCCGGGCCGAGGACTGCGACCCGGCGGCCGGGTTGCGGGTAGCCGGTCGCGCCATCGGGGGCCGGGCGGGCGGGCGAGGAGGAGAGGAAGGTGGAACATTCCGAAAGCCCCATTGCCTCGTGCAGATCCGTGCCCGTGGCCGTGCGCCAGCGGGCGCGAAGCGTGGGGGGCAGCTTCTCGCCGGCCGAGAGCCCGTGCCGGAGGCGGGGCAGGGCGAGGTTGTTGCCTTGCGCGAGGATGCGGCGAAAGACGCCGGGAACCGCAGCGAAAACCGTGGCGTCGAAGCGCCGGGCAAGGAGGGGTAGCTGTTCCACCGCCACGCCTTCGGCGGGGATCAGCGCCGTCGCGCCCACGGCCCAGGGGTCGAAGAGCCCGACGCCGAGCGTATAGGTCCAGTTGAGCGCGCCTGCGTGCATCACCCGGTCCTCCGGCCCGATCGCGTGCCAGCCGACGCGCATCATGTGGCGCGCCCAGACGGCTCGGTGGGCATGCGCGACGGCGCGCGGGCTGCCGGAGGTCCCGGAAGTGAAGACGATGTAGGCCAGCCGGTCCGCGTCGCCCATCGCCCAGTCGTGCGCAGGACGGCCCTCGAAGCCGCGCAATTCCGCCTCGTCGAGTACCGGGCAGGGTGGCGCCTCGGGAAGCGCGGCGCCCGCCCCTGCGACGATGAGCGCCGGCCGGACCTGCGCGCAGAGCCGCGCCACCTCGGCCGCCGTCAGCCCAGCCGCAGTCGGCACCGGAACGAACCCGCCGGCGATCGCCCCGAGAAAGGCGAGCGGGAAGGCCACGCCGTTGCCGAGGCGGAGGAGCACCCGGTCGCCGGGCCGCAGCCCTTCCTCGGCGAGGCCCATCGCCACGCCCTGTACCGCAGCAGCCAGCCGCGCGTGGCTCCAGCGCTCTGCGCCGTCGGGACGCACGACCTGAAGCGCGATGTGATCGGGCCGCTCCCCGGCCGCCGCGAGCACGTGGCGGGCGAGGTTGAAGGGCGCGGGGCAGGGCGCCGGCGCGGCGGGGTCGGTCACGGACAGCATGACCCCTCGCTACGCCGCAAGCCGGGCCGTTGCAAGGCATGGCGGATTGGCGTTAATGCACGGAGGCGGCGTCAGGACCGAACAGATGAGCGACATCGACCAGAGCGGAATCTTCCGCATCGCCCGCGCCGGACAGGCGCAGGAGGTGCCGGCCGCGCCACTGAACCTCGGCCTGCGGGTGCGCGATCTGCGCAAGGAGCGGGGCTGGACGCTCGAGCGGGCGGCAAGCCAGGCGGGGCTCGCGCGCTCGACGCTTTCGAAGATCGAAAACGGCCAGATGTCGCCCACTTATGAGGCATTGAAGAAGCTGGCGCAGGGGCTTTCGATCACCGTCCCGCAGCTCTTCACGCCGCCCTCGCGGCCACAGGCTTCGGGGCGGATGGCGGTGACGACGGCGGCCGAGGGTCAGGCTCAGGCAACCGCGACCTACGAACACCGGCTGCTGGCGGGGGCGTTCCGCACCAAGCGGATGCTGCCCTACACCGCACGTATCCGTGCCCGTACCCTCGAGGAGTTCGGTGGCTGGGTGCGCCACGACGGCGAGGAGTTCCTCTACGTCTTGACGGGCGTAGCCCGGCTTTACACGGAGTTCCACGAGCCCGTCGACCTCCGCCGGGGCGACAGCGCCTATTACGATGCCTCGATGGGGCACAATATCATTTCGCTGAGCCCGGAGGACGCGACGGTCCTCTGGGTCACCAGCCTCGTTTAGCCCCGAGGGCAGGGAGCATCGGATGCGGGTCAGGACACGGCCGATCGAAGGGCAGAAGCCCGGGACGTCGGGTTTGCGCAAGAAGACGAAGGTCTTCATGTCAGAGGGTTATCTTGAAAACTTCGTGCAGTCGGTGTTCGACGCGACCGGGGGCGCCGAGGGCAAGACCTACGTCGTCGGCGGCGATGGGCGCCATTTCAACGATCACGCGGTGCAGGTGATCCTGAAGATGGCGGCGGCGAATGGCGCGCGGCGGGTGATCGTCGGGCGGGGCGGGTTCCTGTCCACGCCTGCGGCGTCCCATCTCATCCGCCTCCACAGGACCGATGGGGGGCTGATCCTCTCGGCCTCGCACAACCCGGGCGGACCCGATGCGGACTTCGGGATCAAGTTCAACACCGCGAACGGCGGCCCCGCCCCGGAGGCGCTGACCGAGGCGATCCATGCCCGCACGCTAGAGATCGACGCCTACCACATTGCCGACGAGGCAGATGTGGAGATCGACAGGATCGGCGAACAACATATTGGCGGAATGCAGGTTTCCGTCATCGATCCCGTTGCCGACTATGCGGCGCTGATGGAAACGATCTTCGACTTTCCGAAGATCCGCGCACTCTTCTCGGGCGGCTTCCGGATGCGGTTCGACGCGATGTGTGCGATCACCGGGCCCTATGCGGTCGAGATCCTCGAACACCGCCTCGGTGCCCCACCGGGGACCGTGGTGAACGCCACGCCCCTGCCGGACTTCGGCGGTCTGCATCCCGATCCGAACCCGACCTGGGCAAAGGTCCTGATGGACGAGATGATGGGCCCCGACGCTCCCGATTTCGGTGCGGCATCCGACGGCGACGGTGACCGCAACATGGTCGTCGGGCGGGGCATCTACATCGCGCCCTCCGACAGCCTCGCGGTCCTGGCGGCGAACGCCCGCCTCGCGCCGGGGTATGGCGGCGGGCTCAGGGGCGTCGCGCGGTCCATGCCCACCTCGACGGCGGCGGACCGGGTGGCGGCAGTGCTGGGCATCGGGTCCTACGAGACGCCAACGGGCTGGAAGTTCTTCGGCAACCTTCTCGATTCCGGCCGGGTGACGCTCTGCGGCGAGGAGAGTTTCGGCACGGGCTCGGACCACGTGCGCGAGAAGGACGGGCTCTGGGCGGTGCTTCTCTGGTTGAATATCCTCGCGGAACGCAAAGAAACCGTTCGGGAAATCATGAGCGACCATTGGCGCCGCTTCGGCCGCAACTACTATTCCCGGCATGACTACGAGGCGCTGCCGGCCAATCTCGCGAACCGGATCATGGAGGGCCTGCGCGCCCGCCTGCCGACCTTGCCGGGGCAATGTCTGGAGGGCATGACGGTCTCCGCGGCCGACGATTTCGCCTATGCCGACCCGGTGGATGGCAGCATGTCGCGCGGGCAGGGGCTGCGGGTCGTCTTCAGCGACGGCTCGCGCATCGTGCTCAGGCTGTCGGGCACGGGGACGGAGGGTGCGACGCTCAGGCTCTATCTCGAGCGCTATGTCGCGGGGCCGGACGGGCTCGATGCCGAGGTGCAGGCCGCGCTGGCCCCGGTGATCCGCACGGCCGAGGCGCTGGCGGCGATTCGGGCAATCACGGGGCGACCAGGCCCCGACGTCGTCACCTGAGACGCCTGTCTCCCGCTTCGCGCCGTCGGAGCACGTCGGCCAAGGCAAAAGCGGATCAGTGCCTGATCCGGCGGCCTTCACGGTCGAAGGAAAAGGCATTGGCCGGGTCGAAGGCGAGCGCCACGGCGTCGCCGACCTGCTGGGGGTGCTGGCCGAAGAGACGGACGGTCAGCGTTTCCCCGCCGCCGAGCGTGACAAGGAGATTGGTGTCGGCGCCGAGACGCTCGACATGTGTGATCGTGCCGGCGAGCGGCCCCTCCGACGCGAGCCGCAGGTGCTCGGGCCGGACACCGACCGTGGCTCCCGGCGCGCCGAGCCGGCCGGCCGGCAGGAAGTTCATCGAGGGCGCTCCGAGGAAACCCGCGACGAAGAGGTTGTCGGGGTCGTTGTAGAGCGCCATCGGGCTGCCGACCTGCTCGATCTTGCCATCGCGCAGGACGACGATCCGGTTTGCCAGCGTCATCGCCTCGGTCTGGTCATGCGTGACGTAGATCATCGCCGTCCCGAGTTCGCGGTGGATCCGTGCGATCTCGACCCGCGTCGCCATCCTGAGCGCGGCATCGAGGTTCGAGAGGGGCTCGTCGAAGAGGAAGAGGTCGGGCTTGCGGACGATGGCACGGCCGATCGCGACGCGCTGACGCTGGCCGCCGGAAAGCTCGGCCGGCCGGCGCTTGAGGTAGGGCTCTAGCGACAGCAGGCGGACCGCCGTCGCGATCCTTTCGGCGATCACGGCGCGGCTTTCGCCCGCGTGCTTCAGTCCCAGCGCCATGTTGCCCTCGACGTCGAGGTGCGGATAGAGCGCGTAGGACTGGAACACCATGGCGATGCCGCGTTTCGCCGGAGGCGTCCGCGTGACGTCGCGCCCGACGATGCGCACGGTGCCCGAACTCGCATCCTCCAGCCCGGCGACAACGCGCAGCAGCGTCGACTTTCCGCAGCCGGAAGGTCCCACGAACACGACGAACTCCTCAGGCTCGACCACGAGGTCGATGTTCCTCAGAACCTGCACCTCGCCGAAGGATTTGCTTACGTTTTCAAGGGAGAGCGCGGTCATCCTGGGAAATCCAGATGGACGGTGCGACCGGTCCGGATGCTCTCGTCCGCCGCGAGGCAGACCGCGAGCGAGGCAACCGCGTCCTCCATGTGGCGCGCGAGGTCGCGGTCCTCGGCGATCGCGCGCAGCAAGAAGGCCTGCTCGGCATCGCAGAGCGCCTGGTGGCCGGGTTCGCCCGCGAAGTCCACATCCTCGTCCGTGCCGTCGGCGCGATGGATGCGCAGGCAGCCGACCCTGGTGTGCCCCTCCACGGAGGCGGAGGCGGGGTGCATCCCCGACAGGATCGAGACCGCGCCCCGCGGGCTGATCACGTCCTTCACGAAATAGGCGACCTCGGACATCATCGGACCCCAGCCGGCCTCGTACCAGCCCACCGAACCATCCGCGAAGACCACCTGGAACTGTCCGTAGTTGTACATGTCTTCGGCAATCTCGTCGGAAAGCCGCAGACCCATGCCATGCACCCGCACGGGCGGGGCGTCGGTGATCTGGCACATGACGTCGACATAGTGCACGCCGCAATCGACGATGGGCGGGGTCGTCCGCATCAGCGCCTTGTGCACCTCCCAGGCGGGCCCGGTGGACTGCTGGTTGAGGTTCAACCGGAAGACGTAGGGTCCGCCGAGCGCGCGCGCCTCGGCGATGAGCCGCATCCACGAGGGATGGTGGCGCAGGATATAGCCGACGACCAGCTTCAGCCCCGTCCGCCGCGCCGTTTCCACCACGCGCCGGGCGTCGGAAACCGTGGTCGCGAGCGGTTTCTCGACGAAGACATGCGCGCCCTGCTCAAGTGCCGCGCAGGCATAGTCGGCATGGCTGTCCGAATAGGTAGCGATGACCACGACGTCCGGCTGTGTTGCCTCGAGGGCGGCGTGGAAGTCTCTGAAAAGAGGATAGGATTGCAGTTCGCGGGGCAGCGCCGCGACGGAGCGGTTCACCAGCGCCACGATCTCCGCGCCCGGGTGATGGTGATGCGCCAGCGCATGGGAGCGGCCCATGTTGCCAAGCCCGGCGACCAGCACTCTCATTTCACCGCTCCCGATGTGATGCCGCGGATCAGTTGCCGCGAGAAGAGGACATAGAGGACGAGGACGGGCAGGATCGCAAGGCTGAGTGCCGAGAGGACCGCGTTCCAGTCGGTCACGAACTGCCCGATGAAGACCTGGCTTCCCAGCGTCAGGGTCTTCGTCGCCTCGCCGGGGGCGAGGATCAGCGGGAACCAGAGATCGTTCCAGATCGGAATCATGTTGAAGACGGCAACCGTCGCCATCGCCGGCCGCACCAGCGGCAGCACCAGCCGGAGGAAGATCGCATACTCGTTCATCCCGTCGATGCGGCCGGCGTTCTTGAGGTCGTCGGATACCTGGCGCATGAATTCCGAGAGGATGAATACGGCGAGCGGCAGGCCCTGCGCCGTGTAGACGAGGATCAGCGCCGTCAGCGTGTTCACCAGTCCCGTCGCCACCATCATCTGCAGGATCGCCACCGTGCCTATGCGGATCGGGATCATGATGCCGAGCGCGAGGTAGAGCCCCATCAGCATGTTGCCCCGGAAGCGATATTCGGACAGCGCGAAGGCCGCCATGGCACCGAACAGCAGGATGAAGGTCAGCGATCCGACGGTGACGATCAGCGAATTCTGGAAGTAGAGAAGGAAGTCCCCCTGCGCCATCACCGTGCGGTAGCCCACCATCGAGAACGTCGCCTCGGAGGGCAGGGAAAGCGGCTCCGCGAAGATCGCCCGCCGGGTCTTGAAGGAGTTGACCAGGATCACGAAAACCGGGAAGAGCGCGATCGCGGTCCAGGCGAGAAGTGCGGCATGGGCGGCGACGGTGTTCAGCCTGCTGGTGCGCGCGCGGTTCATCGGGGCCTCAGAACTGGTAGCGCCGCAGGCGCGTCTGGATGAGGAACAGGTAGAGGCAGACCCCTGCCAGGATGATCGCGAACATCGCCGTCGCGATCGCTGCCCCCATGTGGGGGTCACCGAGCTGGAGCTGGAAGCCGAAGAAGGTCCGGTAGAGGAAGGTGCCGAGGATATCGGTGGAGAAATCCGGCCCCGCGAGCGCGCCCTGCGCGGCGTAGATGAGGTCGAAGGCATTGAAGTTGCCGACGAAGGTCAGGATCGAGATGATCCCGATGGAGGGCAGGACAAGCGGCAGCTTGATCCGCCAGAACGCCGCCCAGCCGGTGATCCCGTCGATCTCGCCCGCTTCCAGAA
Organism: Paracoccaceae bacterium; assembly: GCA_020637675.1. Lineage (GTDB taxonomy): Bacteria > Pseudomonadota > Alphaproteobacteria > Rhodobacterales > Rhodobacteraceae > Albidovulum. Next base: position 83,055 of record JACKKD010000001.1, read on the forward strand.
CGCCCTCGGGGATGGCGAGAAGGGCGGCATAGATCAGCATCATCGGGATGCCCACGAACTGCCAGACCGAGATCAGTGCGAGCGTTGTGAGCGCGTAGTCTTCCTTCCCGAGCCAGGGGGCATAGAGCGACTTCAGCCCCACCGCGTCGAGCATGGAGGGCGCGATGCCCCAGATCGGCGACAGGATCAGCTTCCAGGCGAAGCCGACGATCACGAAGGACAGGATCGTCGGAATGAAGATGGCGGAGCGGTAGAACGTTGCGAAGCGCAGCCGCGGGTGGCTGAGAATCGCGGCGAGGCCAATGCCGATCGGGTTCTGCACCGCCATGTGGATCACGAAGAACCACACGTTGTTGCCGAGCGCATTCCAGAAAGCCGCCGACCAGTGCGGATCGCCAAAGAGCGTGCGGAAGTTCTCAAGTCCGGCGAAGACCGGGCCGGTCCCGCCTCGTGCATAAAGAGAAAGCCGCAACGTGTTGAAAAGCGGAAAGATCATTACCGCCGTATAGACGAGCACGGCGGGCGCGAGAAAGACCGCGACGTGGAACCGTGGCCGGACTGCCATCGCGCGTGCCCTCATTTATTGCGGCGGACATACTCTCGGGGTGTGCGGGGGGCCGAGGGCCCCCCGCCAGGTCGCCCGTCGGGGCGATACCTCACTTCTGCGGCTCGTACCACGAGGCGAGGCCGTCCTGCAGCCGCTTGGCGGCGTCCTCGGGCGTCTCGGTGCCCTTGATGACATTGGCGGCGGCGTTCCAGGTCTCGTTCTCCAGGTTCGGCGTGCCGCGCGACAGGATCTGGTAGGTCGAGCGGATCGTCGAGGAGCACTTGCCCCGCCAGGAGACGAATTCCTGCGCCAGGGGATCGGCCATCTCGACCGGAGCGGAGTTCAGCGAGAAGAAGCCGGGCAGGGCGTTGGCATAGAGTGCGGCGAATTCGCTCGAACCCACCCATTCGAGGAAGGCCTTCGCCTCCTCGGGGTGCTTCGTGGCCGCGTTCATGCCTATGGCAATGTCGGTGTGGTCGGAGATGTAGCAGGTGTCGCCGGCCGCCGCGACGGGCGGCGGGAAGGCGCCCATGGTGAAGCCGGCCTGGGCGTTGAAGCCCGAGATTTCCCACGACCCGGCCGGATAGATCGCCGCGCGGCCGAGCGTGAAGAGGTTCTGGCTGTCGGGATAGGTCTGCGCCTCGTACCCGTCGCCGAGGTAGTCCTTCCACTTCGCCAGTTCGCGGAAGGGCGCGACCCAGGGCTCGTCGGTCAGCTTCTGTTCGCCCTTGATGAGGGCGAGGCGGCCTTCCTCCCCCTTCCAGTAGTTCGGCCCGATGTTCTGGTAGCCCATCGTCGCGGCCTCCCACTGGTCGATGGTGCCCATCGCCATCGGGACGTAGGTGCCGTCTTCCTTGATCTTGTCGAGGGCGGCGTAGAACTCCTCCATCGTTGCCGGCGGGGCGAGGCCGAGGGCGTCGAAAGCGTCCTTGTTGTAGATGAAGCCGTGGATCACGCTCGCCATCGGCACGCAGAAGGTGGCCGCCCCGTCGTCCGTCTGCCAGGCCGACTTGGCCACGTCGGAGAAGTTGGCCATGGCGGCGAGGCCCGAGAGATCGGCGAGCTTGCCCCCCTGATAGAGCGAGAGCGAGGCGTCGAAGGGGCGGCAGGTGATCAGGTCGCCCGCGCTGCCCGCATCGAGCTTGGAATTGAGGGCGGCATTGTACTCCGTCGGCGCCGAAGGCGTGAACTGCACCTTGATGCCGGGATGCGCGGCCTCGAAGGCCGGAATGATCTGGTCCTGCCAGATCGTCAGGTCGTCGTTGCGCCAACTCTCGATCGTCAGCGTGACGTCCTGCGCCGTGGCCGTGCCCGCGGCGAGGATCGTGGAGGCCAGCAGCAGCCCGGCCAGTCGGGTCCGTTTCATCTCAAGCTCCCTTGTTGGTTGTTCCAGCCGACCCTGCCGGGCCGGTCGTCTCGATCCGCGCGAGTGCCGCGCGAAGATTGTCCCCGCTTTGTGCGAGTATCGTCCTCGCAGCGTCCGGGGTGAGGCCTCGCGCGATCAGGACGGCCGGCCTGACCGCGCCGCCCGCCTCGGAGAGGGCCGCGGCGGCGACCTCGGGGCACACCCGGGCGATGGTCTCCACCATCGTCCGCGCCCGCGCCTTCAGCTTTGCGTTGTCCGCGACGACGGCAACCATCATCCCGTCATGAATGGCGCCGAGCCGGATTCCCATGAGCGTGGACATGAGGTTGAGCGCCACCTTCTGCGCCGTGCCCGCCCCCATCCGGGTCGATCCCGCCACAAGTTCCGGCGGCGTCGGCAGGCACACGGCAACCTCTGCGGCCGCGAAGATCGGGGCGCCGGCGTTGTTGGCGATCGCGACGACGCGGGCGCCGCGTTCGCGCGCCATCCTTGCGAGGGCAAGCGTGTAGGGCGTGCTGCCCGAGGCGGTGACGGCGATGACGGCATCGCCCGCGTCGATGACCGCCGCGGCTGCCTCGGCCTCGGCGGCATCGTCCTCCGTGGCCCCCGGCATGCGGGAATCGCGGGGCATGCCGCCCGCCATGAGGATGCGGATGCGGCCGGGGTCCAGGCCGAAGGTGCCGGACAGTTCCAGCCCGTCCGCCATTGCCATCAGCGCAGAGGACCCGGCGCCGGCATAGACGAGCGCGCCGCCCGCCGTCACGGCGCGCGCCATCAGCGTGGCCGCGGCATCGAGCGCGGGCAGGGCAGGCCGAATGGCCGCGAGAGCCTCCTCCTGCGCCGAAAGGAGCCGGCCGAGCACCTCCGCGCCGGGGAGCGCGTCGAGCCCCCGGGCCAAAGGATGCAGACGCTCTGTCGCGGATTTCGGCATCGAATCCCTCCGAATGCAATGATGATACCTTTTTAATACCTGTTGTCCACCGGGTTCTCTCTCCCGCGCTGGAGAGTGCCTCCTGCCCCCACGGCCACCGCTGCCGGGCCTTTTCTTCTGCTAAAAGGTATTATAAAGGTATTTTCATGGGTCAGACCGGCAGGATAATTCTCGGGGTCGACGGCGGCGGGTCCTCGTGTCGCGCAGCGCTCGTCGCCGATGGCTTGCGGCATGAGGTGACGCTTGGCCCGGCCAATGTCTCGACCGATTTCGACCGCGCCGTGGCAACGATCCGCGAGGCGATCCTCGCGCTCGCCGCGAAGGCCGGGGTCGGCGCCGGGAAGGTTCATGCCGCCGCCGCGCATCTTGGCCTCGCCGGGGTGACGGGTCCGGTGATCGCCGGCAGGGTCGCCGCGGCGCTGCCGCTCACCGATGCGGTCGTCACGGACGACCGGCCGACGACCGTTGCCGGTGCGCTCGGGTCGGGCAAGGGGTCGGTCGCGGCCATCGGGACGGGATCGTTCCTCGGCCGACAGGCGGACGGCGGGTTCCGGGGCATCGGCGGCTGGGGATTCGAGATCGGCGACCAGGCCTCCGGTGCCTGGCTCGGGCGCCGCTGCCTCGAGGAGGTGATGCTCTCGCTCGACGGGATCGGCGCCGCGACCGCGCTCACGCAAGCCATCCTCGCCCGCTTCGGCGACGACCCCGCCGCCATCGTCGCCCATTCGATGGCGGCGCGGCCTGCCGACTTTGCCGGCCTCGCGCCCGATATCCTGGCCGCGGCCGGGGCGGGTGACCCCCTCGGCTCGCGGCTGATGACCGAGGGTGCCGGCTATATCCTGAAAGGACTCGCCGCGCTGGGATGGACCCAGGGCGAGCCCCTTTGCCTCACCGGCGGGCTCGGTCCGGCCTACGCCGCCTGGATCGGCCAACCCGTCGTGCCGGCGCAGGGCAGCGCGCTCGATGGCGCCCTCGCGCTCGCCACCCGGCGGGCAGGGGGGCGACCATGACCATCGCCGAATATCTCGACCCCGGCCAGTGGCTGAACCCGGCCCATGGGCCGCTCTATGTCCAGCTCCGCAAGCGGATCGAGGCCGGCATCGCCTCGGGCTTCCTCGCGCCCGACATGCCCTTGCCGCCCGAGCGTGAGATCGCCACGTTGACCGGCCTTTCGCGCGTCACCGTCCGCAAGGCAATGGCCGAGCTTGCCGAGAGGGGCCTCATCCTGCAACGCCAGGGGTCGGGCTCCTTCGTGGCGCCGGCGCGCGCGCGCGTGCAACAGTCGCTGTCGCGGCTGACATCCTTCACCGAGGACATGACCGGGCGCGGCTATCGTCCGGGCGTGGTCTGGCTCGAACGCGGTCTCTTCCAGCCGAGCGAGGAGGAGGTCGCCGTCCTCGGCCTCGCCCCCGGCGCACAAGTGGCGCGGCTTGCCCGGCTGCGCCGCGCCGACGACCGGCCGATGGCGATCGAACGCGCCTCGCTGCCGCCGGACATCCTGCCGAATCCGCTTGCCGTCACCCATTCGCTCTACGAGGTTCTCGGGCAGGCCGGGCTCCGGCCCGTGCGCGCCGTCCAGAAGATCTCTGCCGTCAACCTCGGCCAGGCCGAGGCCGGGCTTCTCGGCGTGGCGCCCATGGCCGCCGGCCTCAGGATCGAGCGCACCGCCTTCCTGCCCGATGGCCGGGTGGTGGAATATACCCGCTCGATCTACCGCGGGGACGCCTATGATTTCGTGGCCGAGCTGCGTATCCCGGAGAACTGAATGACCGCTGCCGAAAGCCAGATGCTGCGCGAGATACGGGAGATCCCTGAGGCCGTCGCACGGCTTCTCGACCGCAGCGGCCCGGCGATTGCCGCAGCCGCGGCCGGGGGCAGGGCGCTCGACCCGGCCTTCGTCGCGACCGTGGCGCGGGGCTCGTCGGACCATGCCGCGACCTACCTGAAATACGTCTGCGAGATCGTGCTCGGCCTGCCGGTCGCCTCGATCGGCCCTTCGGTCGCCTCGATCTACCGCGCGCCGCTGCGGCTTTCGGGCGGGCTCTGCCTCGTCATCTCGCAGTCGGGGCGGAGCCCGGACATCGTGGAGATGGCGCGGGCGGCGCGGGCAGGGGGTGCAATGACGATCGCGCTGACCAATGACCCGGCATCGCCCCTTGCGCAGGCGGTGGAGGGCGTCATCGGCCTTGCCGCAGGGCCCGAGCTCAGCGTCGCGGCGACGAAGACTTTCGTGACCTCTGCCGTCGCCGCGCTGCTGCTCGTCGCCGAATGGGCCGGGGACGCGCCGCTTCTCGCTGCCGTCCGGGCACTGCCCGATGCGCTCGACCGCGCCGGGCGGGCCGACTGGGGCGGGCTGGCCGAGCGTCTCGCCGAGGCGCCGTCGCTCTTCACCCTCGGCCGCGGCCCGGGATTCGCCATGTCGGGCGAGGCGGCGCTGAAGTTCAAGGAAACCTGCCGGATCCATGCCGAGAACTACTCCTCGGCCGAGGTGCTGCACGGTCCGGTCTCCATCGTCGATCGTGGCTTCCCGGTCCTTGCCTTCGCGGCGGCCGACGCGGCCGAGGATAGCCTGGTGGCGGTGGCCGATGAACTCGCCGGCAAGGGCGCGGAGGTCTTTGCGACCTCGGGCAGGGTCCGCACGGCCCGGAGCCTGCCGAGGGTTCGCACCGGCCATCCGCTGACCGATCCGATCGCGCTCATCGTTTCGTTCTACGCCATGGTGGAAGCGGTGGCCCGGGCGCGCGGCATCGACCCGGACCGGCCGCGGCACCTCAGGAAGGTCACGGAGACGCTCTGATGCCAGGGATCCTCTACATCGGCGCGGATGTCTTCGATGGCGCAAAGACCGGGCCGGGCGGCCTGCTCGTCGAGGACGGGCGCGTCGCTGCGCTGCTCCGTCCCGGCGAACCCGCGCCCGGTGCGAAGGTCGTTGACCTTGGGGGCGGCCTCGTCGCGCCGGGGTTTGTCGACTTGCAGGTGAACGGCGGCGGCGGGGTCATGTTCAACGACGCGCCGGATGTGGCGACGCTGCGGCGCATGGCCGAAGCGCATGGACGACTCGGATCGGTCACGATCCTGCCGACGCTGATCACCGACAGACCCGGGGCGACGCGTGCCGCCGTGGCGGCGGTGGCGCGGGCCGTGGAGGAGGGCGTGCCCGGGATCGCCGGCCTGCATCTCGAAGGGCCGCACCTGAGCCACGCCCGGAAAGGTGCGCACGATCCTGCACTGATCCGGCCGATGGACGGCGACGACCTGCGGTTTCTGCTCGACGCGGTCCGGAGGGTGCCGCGGCTTCTTCTCACGATCGCGCCGGAAAGTGTTGATAGTCAACAGATATACACGCTTTCGGAAGGTGGAGTCGTTGTCTCTCTCGGCCATACCGACGCGGGATTCGAAGCCTGTCGCGCCGCCATCGCGGCGGGTGCGCGGGTTGCCACGCATCTCTTCAACGCGATGAGTCCGCTGGGCACCCGCGAACCTGGACTTGTCGGGGCAGCGCTCGCCTCGGGCGCGGTTTCCGCCGGAGTGATTGCCGACGGCATCCATGTCCATCCGGCGACACTGCGCACCGCACTTTCGGCGAAGACGGGGCCGGGGGGCCTGTTCCTCGTCACCGACGCCATGGCGCCGGCGGGAACGGACATACGGTCGTTCCGGCTCAACGGCCGCGAGATCCGTCGCGAGAACGGGCGGTTGACGCTGACCGATGGCACGCTGGCCGGTGCCGATCTCGACATGGCAGGCGCGCTGCGGGTGATCACGCGCGATGCTGGGCTGGCGCTCGACCGGGCGCTGGCAATGGCGACGTCGGTTCCGGCGCACGTCGCGGGACTCGCGGATCGGTCGGGGACGCTCGCACCGGGGCGGCAGGCCGATTTCGTTCACCTGTCCCGCAGTCTTGACCTCAAAGGGGTCTGGCGGATGGGGGAGCGTATCGTCTGACATCTCAGCCCATACAAAAGTCCGATAAGCAGAATTATGTAATATCAGGAGATGTGCCGTGAGAGGCAAATCGGCGCATCCGCCTCTGGATACTGGACCTCGCCCAGCGTTTGCCACAACATCCCACAGACAGAACCGGAGCGCGCAGATGACCCAAGCCAGAGCGATCAAGATCGCCCCCTCCATCCTCTCGGCCGATTTCGCCGACTTCGGACGCGAGATCGCGGCGATCGAGTCGCAAGGTGCCGACTGGGTCCATGTCGATGTGATGGACGGCCATTTCGTGCCGAACCTGACCTTCGGCCCGCCGCTGGTGAAGGCGATCCGCAGGCATGTCACGACGGTCATGGATGTTCACCTGATGATCGCGCCGGTCGATCCCTTTATCGACGCCTTTGCCGAGGCCGGCGCCGACATCATCACCGCCCATCTGGAGGCCGGACCGCACATTCACCGGACCTTGCAAGCCATTCGCGGAACAGGAAAAAAGGCCGGTCTTGCCCTCAACCCTGGCACCGCAGTCGAGGCGGCGGCACCACTTCTCGATCTCTGCGACCTCGTCTGCGTCATGACCGTCAACCCAGGATTCGGAGGGCAGAAATTCATTCATTCCCAAATAGATAAGGTCCGATCCTTGCATGCGATGATCGGTGACAGGCCGATCCTTGTCGAGATCGACGGGGGCGTCACGCCGGAAACCGCGCCGCTTGTCGCGGCCGCCGGGGCCGACGTGCTGGTGGCGGGTTCGGCGGTCTTCTCGGGCGGTTCCGTCGCCAATCCGGCGCCTTACGGCGCGAATATCAGAGCGATCCGTGGAGCGGCCGAGGCCGCGCGCGTTTGAAAGGAGGTTTCCATGGCCGTTTCCCCGCCCGTCTGCGACTTCGGCTGGAAGGCCCCGGCCTTCACCCTGCCCGGCACCGACGGCCGCGACTGGTCGCTCGACGCCGTCCGGGGGCCGAAGGGCACGCTCGTCATGTTCATCTGCAACCATTGCCCCTACGTCCAGTCCGTCATCGACCGGATCGTGCGGGATGCCCGCGACCTCAAGACGCTCGGCATCGGGGTCGCCGCGATTTCGGCGAATGACGCTGCCGAGTATCCCGCCGACAGCTTCGACAACATGGCGCGCGAGGCTGCGAAACACGCCTTCCCCTTTCCTTACCTCTATGACGAAAGCCAATCCGTTGCAAAGGCTTACGGGGCGACCTGCACGCCGGACTTCTTCGGTTTCGACGCGGATCTCGGGCTCCGGTATCGCGGCAGGCTCGATGCCTCGGGCCGCCAGCCGGCGGCGCCGGACGTGAAGCGCGAGCTCTACGAGGCGATGCGGCAGGTGGCCGAGACGGGGCACGGGCCCGCAGACCAGGTGCCGTCGATGGGCTGTTCGATAAAGTGGAAGGCGGCGTGAAGGCGCCGGCCGTCATCTTCGACCTCGACGGGACGCTGATCGATTCCGCGCCTGCGATCCATGCCATTTCGAACGCCGTACTGTCCGGTCTTGGCTTGCCTGCGCTCACCTTTCCGCAGGTGCGCGGCTTCGTCGGCAAGGGTGTCCCGCACCTCGTGCGCCAGCTTCTCGCCGCCTCGGGCGAGGACCCCGACGGGCCGCTCTTCTCGCGGGTCGAGACCGCGCTCGTCGCGCGCTACGAGACGGAGGTGGAGGGCAACACCCCCTACCCCGGCGTTGCCGACGCCCTGGCGCGCCTCGCCGCGGCCGGCTGCCGGCTGGCCGTCTGCACCAACAAGCCCCTGCGCCCGGCCGAGGCGGCGCTCGGCCATGTCGGGCTGCGGGATCGCTTCGACCATGTCATCGGCGGCGACAGCCTCTCCACGCGCAAGCCCGACCCCGGGATGCTTCGCGCGAGCCACGACCGCCTCGGCGGCGGGCCGATGATCTATGTGGGCGACAGCGAGATCGACGCCGAGACGGCCGTGAACGCCCGGGCCCCCTTCGCGCTTTACACCGAGGGCTACCGCAAGGCCCCGGTTTCGGAGCTGCCGCACAGCGTGGCGTTTTCCGACTTCGCCATGCTGCCGGGAATCGTCGAGAATGTCGTCTGGTGATCGCTGTCATGCGAGTCACATTCAAAACTTGCTATATGAATTGCCTGGCCTATATGATGCGGAGAATTGCTGACGGAGGCGGAGATGACGGCGCGTGCGAAACCCGAGGTCAAGGGCTTCTTTGACGAGGCCACCAACACGATCAGCTACGTGGTGAAGGACCCCGCCGGAAAGGCCTGCGCCATCGTCGATTCCGTGCTCGACTTCGACTATGCCTCGGGCCGGACCGATACCCATTCCGCCGATGCCGTCATCGCCCATGTGAAGGCGGCGGGGCTGACGGTCGAGTGGATCCTCGAAACCCATGTGCACGCCGATCACCTCTCGGCGGCCCCCTATATCCAGGATCGGGTCGGCGGCAAGATCGGGATCGGCGCCAACATCACCGTGGTGCAGGACACGTTCGGCAAGATCTTCAACGAAGGCACGGAGTTCCAGCGCGACGGCAGCCAGTTCGACCGGCTCTTCCGCGAGGGCGACAGCTTCCGCATCGGCGGGCTGGAGGGGCATGTGCTCCACACGCCCGGTCACACGCCGGCCTGCCTGACCTACGTGATCGGGGACGCCGCCTTCGTCGGCGACACGCTGTTCATGCCCGATTTCGGGACCGCACGCTGCGACTTCCCCGGCGGCTCGGCGCAAGCACTTTATGACTCGATCCAGAAGATACTCAGCCTGCCCGATGCCACCCGCATCTTCGTCGGTCACGACTACAAGGCCCCCGGCCGTGACGACTACGCCTGGGAAACGACCGTGGCCGAGGAGAAGGCACGCAACGTCCACGTCGGCGCGGGCCGCAGCGCCGACGAGTTCGTCGCGATGCGCGAGGCGCGCGACAAGACGCTCGGGATGCCCAGGCTCATCGTTCCCTCGCTGCAGGTCAACATGCGCGCGGGCCAGATGCCGCCGCCCGAGGAGGACGGCAATACCTACCTGAAGGTTCCGGTCAACAAGCTCTGACCCGGCCCCGGCTGCCCCGATGCTCAGACGATACCTCCCGATCCTCGACTGGGGCCGCTCCTACTCGCGGGACAGCTTCACCTCCGACATCGTTGCGGCGGTGATCGTCACGATCATGCTCGTCCCCCAGTCGCTCGCCTATGCGCTCCTTGCCGGGCTTCCGGCCGAGGTCGGCCTCTATGCCTCGATCCTGCCGATCCTGCTTTACACGGTTTTCGGAACCTCCCGAACCCTTGCGGTCGGCCCCGTCGCCGTCGCCTCCCTGATGACGGCGGCGGCTGTGGGGGAGGTCGCGCGGGCGGGCACGCCCGAATATCTCGGCGCGGCCATCCTCCTTGCCTTCCTCTCCGGGTTCATGCTCACCGCGATGGGGCTGGCGCGGCTCGGCTTCCTCGCCGCCTTCCTCAGCCGCCCGGTCATCTCGGGCTTCATCAGCGCCTCGGGGCTTCTCATCGCGGCGGCGCAGGTCAAGCACCTGCTCGGCGTGGATGCGGGAGGGCAGACCCTGCCCGAAATCGCGCGCTCCGTCTGGGCGCATCTTGGCGCGGCGAGCCTTCCGACGCTCCTGATCGGCGCGGGGGCCACGGCCTTCCTCTTCTGGGCGCGAACGGGACTGAGACCCCTCCTCGTCGCCTGCGGCATGGCGCCCGGCCGGGCGACGATCCTCGCCCGGACAGGGCCGGTGATTGCTGTCGTGGCGACGACGGTCCTAGCCGCCCTCCTTGCCGCGCTCGCCTCGGCTCTCGGCCTCCCGGGCAGCGGCATCCGCACGGTCGGCGAGGTACCCTCGGGCCTGCCCCTGCCCGCCCTGCCCCCGTTCGACGCCGATCTCTGGGCGCGGCTCGCAGTGCCGGCACTGCTCATCTCCGTCGTCGGCTACGTGGAGACGATCTCGGTCGCCCAGACGCTCGCGGCCAAGCGGCGGCAGCGCATCGACCCCGACCAGGAACTCGTGGCACTCGGCGCCGCGAACCTCGGCGCCGCGGTTTCGGGCGGCTTTCCCGTAACCGGCGGCTTCGCGCGGTCGGTCGTGAACTTCGACGCCGGCGCCGAGACACCGGCGGCGGGGGCCTACACGGCCGTCATGATGGCGCTCGCCACGCTGACGCTGACACCCCTGCTCTACTACCTGCCGCAGGCGACCCTCGCCGCAACGATCGTCGTCGCGGTTCTCAGCCTCGTGGACCTGAAGGCGCTTCCCCGTATCTGGGCCTATTCGCGCGCCGATGGCGCGGCGATGGCGGCCACGATCCTCGTCACGCTGTTCGCGGGGGTGGAGAGGGGCATCCTCGCCGGCGTCGCCCTGTCGCTGACGATGCATCTCTACCGCACCTCGCGGCCCCATGTCGCCATCGTCGGCCAGGTGCCGGGGACGGAGCATTTCCGGAATGTCCGGCGCCACGAGGTGGTGACCGCGCCCGACGTGGTGACGATCCGGGTGGACGAAAGCCTCTATTTCGCCAATGCCCGCTTTCTCGAAGACGTGGTGCAGGCGGAGATCGCCGCGAACCCTCGGCTGGCGCATGTGGTCCTGATGTGCCCCGCGGTGAATGCCGTCGACGCCTCCGCGCTCGAAAGCCTGGAGGCGATCAACCAGCGCCTGAAGGACGGCGGCGTGCGGCTCCACCTGTCCGAGGTCAAGGGCCCGGTGATGGACAGGCTGCGGCGGAGCCACCTGCTTTCGGAGCTGACCGGCGAGATATTCCTCACCCAGTGCGACGCGATGCGGCGGCTTGCGCCTGCGCTGACAGAAGGCACGCTGCGCGCTGCGCGGCGCGGGACGAACCGCGTTGGCCCCGTCGTCGTGCCGTCGCCCTGAACGCTTCAGACGATCGCCTTCTCCAGGAACGGTCGCCCCTCCAGGACGCGCTCGGGCCCGAGCGGCAAAAGGTCGAGGCTGCGGTAGCCGCCGTGCAGGATCAACTCGGCCATCGCGCGCCCGACGGCCGGGGATTGCTGAAGCCCGTGGCCCGAAAACCCGGCCGCGACGTGAAAGTTCGCGTGACCCGGCCAGCGCCCGAGGACCGCGTTCTGATCGAGCGTGTTGTAGTCGTAGTGCCCGACCCAGAGCCTGAGCACCTTCACCGCGTCGAAGCCCTCGGAGCGATGGTAGAGCCGCGGCCAGATCAACTCCTCGAACTGGGCGTGGTCGGGCTCGAAGTCGTCAGGGTCGCAGGGGCCGTCGTCGTCGGGCACGGTCGCGGCGATCCAGGCGCCATGCTCGGGGCGCAGGTACACGCCGGTATGGTCGATGATCAGGGGTGCATCGGCGTGGCGCGCGTTCGGGGCATCGACGACGAAGACCGTGCGCTTGCGCGGCTCGACCGGCAGGTCGATGCCCGCCATGGCGCAGACCGCTGCGGATCGGGTGCCGGCCGCACAGAGGAACGCGCCGGCCTCGATCCGGCGCCCGCCCTCGGTCAGTGCCGCCGTGACCCGGTCGCCCGCCCGCTCCAGCCCCGTCACCCGGTCGGCAAGGAACACCGCCCCCCGCGCCCGCGCGGCGGCGCGGAACCCGTTCAGAAGCCCCATGTTGTCGAACCAGCCCTCGTCGCGCGCGCCGATCGAGCCCGCCGTCACGTCTTCGAGGTTCATCCAGGGGAAGCGCGTGGCGAGCGCCGCCGCGTCCAGCACCTCCGTCGCGGCGCCCAGGCTGCGCTGCATGGCCGCCAACTCGGCAAGCGTCCGCGCACCGTCCTCGGTGCCCGAGAGGAAGAGATACCCGTTCTCCTTCAGCCCGAGCGAGGCAATGCCGCCCTCCGGCCCGATGCGCTCGGCGAAGTTCCGGATGAAGTCCACGCCGAAGCGCGAGATCTCGACGTTCACCGGGTTGGAGAACTGCTGGCGGACCGAGGCGACCGAAAGCGCGGTGGCTGAGCGGGCATAGGTCGGGTCCTTCTCGATCACCGTGACCTTCAGATCCGGCGCCATCTGCATCAGCCACCAGGCCGTGGCCGCCCCCGTCACCGCACCCCCGATGATCACGACGTCAGCCCGCATCTCTTCCATCACCCTATCCTCGCCGGTTTCAGCGCATTGCTATCAGCCTGCGCGGAAAGGGAAAGACCGCTACTCGACAGAAACCCGCTGGCGTGGCAATTTGAGGCGGGGATGTAGCCATGGTTTCTTTGCGATTGTCGACAGATGATGTCGCCATTGTTGGTTTTGCGTCGGCGCACGCGCACCCGACGCGCGTTCGTCGCATGCGCCGCCGGACGCGGCAGATGACAGGACTCGCGCCATGACTGGCCGCGACAATCTCGTCGCGCACCTGGAGCGGGTGATCGAGGCCGGCTCGATCGAAGAGCTCTGGTCGCTGCACCTGGCGAAGATGAACGAATACGGATTCTCGCGGCTGCTCTACGGCTTCACCCGGTTCCGCACGTCGAATTCCTTCGGCAGCGCCGAGGACGTGCTGGTGCTCTCCAATCATCCGGAGGACTATCTCGCCGCCTTCGTCCAGAGCGGACTCTACATGCAGGCGCCCATGGTCAAGTGGGCCGCCGCGAACGAGGGCGCCTGTTCGTGGCGGCTGATCGGCGAACTGGCCCAGGCCCAGGCGATGACTCCGGTCGAACGGAAGATCGTCGAGCTTAACCACAGGCATGACGTCAAGGCGGGTTACTCGATCAGCTTCCGCGACGTTTCGGTCCGCGCAAAGGGCGCCATCGGCCTTTGCGCACGTCCGGGGCTGAAACAGCACGAGGTCGATGCGATATGGGCCCAGCACGGACGCGAGATCACGGTCATCAACAACGTCACCCATCTCAGGATCACCTGCATGCCCTACGCCTCTTCCAGGCGCGCGCTGACGCCGCGCCAGCGCGAGGCGCTCGAATGGGTGGGCGACGGCAAGACCACACAGGACATCGCGACGATCATGGGCCTGACGTCGGCCACAGTCGAAAAGCACCTGCGCCTGGCGCGCGAGGCGCTTGATGTCGAGACCACCGCCCAGGCGGTGCTCAAGGCGTCGTTCCAGAACCAGATCTTCGTGCTGAGCGCCTGACTCGGCGCCGGACTCCGGAACCCGTGTCACGAAACCTTCACTGGATGCGTGATCATATTTCCTATATTCTGGAACTATGGATAAGAACAGTGCCGCCCACGCCTTCGCCACGCTCGGCCACTCCGGCCGCCTCGCCGTCTTCCGGCTCCTGATGCGCTTTGCGCCGCAGGGCGTGCGCCCGACCGAGATCGCCGAGGCGCTCGGGATGAAGCAGAACACGCTGTCGCATCACCTGGCCGACCTGACAGCCTCGGACCTTGTCGGCGTAAATCGGCAGGGGCGCTCGCTTTACTACTCGGTCGATCTCGACACGACCGAGGGGCTGATCGGCTACCTCGCGCTCGACGTGGGCCGCGCCCGCCCCGACCTTCTCGCCCCCTTGCTCTCCCCCCGGAAGGACGCCGCCCCCATGGACTCTCGTACCCGCGATACCGATTTCGACGTGCTCTTCATCTGCTCGGGCAACTCGGCCCGCTCGATCTTTGCCGAGGCGCTGCTCCGGGATCTGGGCAAAGGCAAGTTCCAGGCTTTCTCTGCCGGAACGCGCCCGGGGAGCGAGTTGAACCCCTTCGCGCTGGAAATCCTGAAACGCAACGGCCACGACATCTCCGGACTACGGTCCAAGCACATCTCGAAATTCCAGCAGCCCGGTTCAATCGTGATGGATTTCGTCTTCACCGTCTGCGACACTGCGGCGGCCGAGGAATGCCCGCCCTGGCCCGGCCAGCCGATCACCGGCCACTGGGGCCTGCCCGACCCGGTGAAGGCGACCGGCACGGACGCGCAAAAGGCGCTGGTCTTCGCCCAGACCTATGCCGCGCTGCGCCGCCGGATCGCGGCCTTCGTCGAGTTGCCCTTCGGGTCGCTCAGCCGGCTGTCGCTGCAATCCCGCGTCGATGCCATCGGCGCCGACCAGACCGCAGGGACCTGATGCCATGAGCCCTCGTATTGCTCTCAACGGCCTGGGCCGCATCGGAAAGCTTGTCCTGCGCGACCTGATCGACGCAGGCAGCGACGGCGAGATCGTGCTTCTGAACGATCCCGCCGGCGATGCCGGACAGCACGCCCTGCTGATGGAGTTCGACTCGGTCCACGGACGCTGGCGCACGCCGGTCGCCGCGGCGGATGGGGCGCTGGTGCTGAACGGCCGGACAACCCGTCTGACGCATGAGACGTCGATCGAGGCGCTGCCATTGGCGGAACTGGGCGTCGATATCGTCATCGACTGCACCGGGGTCTTCAAGACCGCCGCGAAGGTGGCGCCCTATTACGCCGCCGGGGCGAGGAAGGTCGTCGTCTCTGCCCCGGTGAAGGATGGCGGGGCGCTGAACCTCGTCCACGGGGTGAACCACCACCTTTACGATGGGTCTCAGGCCCTGATCACCGCAGCCTCCTGCACGACGAACTGCCTCGCCCCGGTGGTGAAGGTGATCCACGAAAACCTGGGCATCCGCCACGGGTCGATCACGACCATCCATGACGTGACCAATACCCAGACCATCGTCGACCGCCCGGCCAAGGACATGCGCCGCGCGCGGTCGGCGCTGATGAACCTGATCCCGACGACGACAGGCTCGGCGACCGCCATCACGCTGATCTATCCGGAACTCAGGGGCCGGCTGAATGGCCACGCCGTCCGGGTGCCGCTCCTGAACGCCTCCCTCACGGACTGCGTCTTCGAGGTGGAGCGGGCGACCACCGCCGAGGAGGTGAATGCCCTGTTCGCCGCCGCGGCCGACGGGCCGCTGAAGGGGATCCTCGGCTTCGAGGCCCGGCCCCTCGTCTCCTCCGACTTCACCAACGATCCGCGCTCCGCCATCGTCGACGGCCCCTCCACCATGGTCATCAACGGGACGCAGGTGAAGATCTACGCGTGGTATGACAACGAATGGGGCTATGCCTGTCGGCTGGCCGATATCGTGCGGATGGTGGCGGGGTCGCTGTGACCGACGCCGAAAGCCCGCCGGGGCCGCCCAACCCCTTGCGTGCCTATGCCGCCGTCACGGCGGCCTACTGGGCCTTCATGCTTTCCGACGGCGCGCTGCGGATGCTGGTGTTGTTGCACTTCAACAGCCTGGGCTTCGCGCCGATCCAGCTTGCCTGGCTGTTCCTGCTGTATGAGGTCGCCGGCATCGTTACCAACCTTGCCGCCGGCTGGCTGGCCGCGCGCTTCGGTCTTGCTGCCACGCTCTATGGCGGCCTTGCGCTGCAGATCGGGGCGTTGGTGGCGCTGGCCCAGCTTGACCACTCCTGGGGCGTTGCGGCTTCGGTCGCTTTCGTCATGGCGGTCCAGGGGGTCTCGGGCGTGGCCAAGGACCTTGCCAAGATGTCCTCGAAGTCCGCCGTCAAGCTGCTGGCGCCGAAGGAAGACGGCGGGTTGTTCCGCTGGGTCGCCCTCCTCACCGGGTCGAAGAACGCCGTGAAGGGTCTCGGCTTCTTCCTCGGCGCTGCGCTTCTGGCGCTCGCAGGCTTCGATGCGGCGGTCTGGGGCATGGCGGGCGTCCTCGCGGTCATCCTCGCCGCTGTCGTGCTGTTCCTGCCTGCGGGCCTGCCCGGACGGATGAAATCCGACGAGGCCTGGGGCGGCTGGCGGTCGAAGGACGCGCGGGTGAACCGGCTGTCGCTGGCGCGGATGTTCCTCTTCGGCGCTCGCGATGCGTGGTTCGTCGTTGGCATCCCGGTCTACTTCCAGTCGGTGCTGTCGGACGGCACCGTCGAGGGCCGGCGCGAGGCCTTCTTCCTGATCGGCGGTTTCCTCGCGCTCTGGATCATCGGCTATGGCGCCGTGCAGGCCCTTGCCCCGCGCCTTCTTGGGGCCAGGGGCCAGCCCGAGGCCGAGACGACCGCCAAGGCGATCCTCTGGGCCGGGCTCCTGGTGCCGATCCCGGTTCTTCTGGCCGCGGCGGCATGGGCGGCAGGCGGACCCGCCCCCTGGCTGACCGCAACACTGATCGGGGGCCTCCTGCTGTTCGGCTTTGTCTTCGCCGTCAATTCCTCGGTCCATTCCTACCTGATCCTCGCCTTCGGGTCGGCGGATCGGATCACCCGAGACGTGGGCTTCTACTACATGGCCAATGCCGCAGGCAGGCTGATCGGCACGCTCCTCTCGGGCCTCAGCTACCAGATCGGCGGCCTGCCCCTCTGCCTCGCCACCGCAGGCGCGATGGCGCTGGCAAGCTGGCTGGCCGCGCGACGCCTCGGCTCCGCTCCGGGCTGATCCGCGGGCATTGAGTGCGGCCCATGAAGCGCGTCTGCCGCTAATCCTCCGGTAACCCGTCCGCCCTAGTCTCGGTCCCGGGTAGAAGGGACATCGTCATGGTTGCAAAGACGGGCGCCGCGCGGCGTCCGGGCGCCGAAAGTCGCGCGCGTCCGGATGCCTTGGACGACTGGTATCGGCAGGAGCTCACGCCGCTTGACTGCGGGGAGCCGAACGATGCCCCGTCCGAACAGGACCGCGAAAGCGCGCGCTGGGTCTCCGGCTGGTGGCTGGGGCCGGCGATCCTGCTCGCGCTTCCGGCCTGGATCGCCCTCGGTCTGGCGTTCTTCTGACGGTCAGCGGGCCAGCACGATCTCGGCCTTCAGCCCGCCAAGCCGCGCGCTGTCGCCAAGACGGAGCGTGCCGCCGTGGCTGCGCGCGATGTCGGCCGCGATGGCAAGGCCGAGCCCGGTTCCCGTGCCCCGGTCCTGGTTGCGCGCGTCGTCGAGACGGGTGAAGGGCCGCATCGCCTCCTCGCGCCGATGCTTCGGGATGCCGGGGCCGTCGTCCTCCACGCTGATGCGCAGGGCGCGTTCCAGGATGGCCACCGACACTTCGGCGCGGGTGCCGTAGCGGGTGGCGTTGCCGATGAGGTTCTCGAGTGCCCTGCGCACCGCGCCCGCCCTCAGCATGGCTTCGCCCCGGCCCTCGACGGAATGCAGCACCACGGCCTGGCCCGCGCGTCGCGCGTCCTCGACGACTGCGGTGACAAGCGCCACCGGATCGCTGGGCTCGGCCGCCTCCTCCGTCGCGTCTCCGCGCACGAAGGCGAGGAAATCGTCGAGCAGCCGCTGCATGTCATCCACGTCGCGCATCATCGGCCGGGCCTCGTCCTCGTCCAGCATCGCGAGCCCGAGCTTCAGCCGGGTGAGCGGCGTCCTGAGGTCGTGGCTGACCCCGGACAGGAGCAGCGTGCGCTGTTCGATCTGCCGCTCGATCCGCGCCCTCATGTCGAGGAACGCGTTTCCCGCCGAACGCACCTCGACCGCGCCCGAGGGCTTGTAGGGCACGATCCGGCCTTTGCCGAACTCCTCCGCCGCGCGCGCCAGCCGGCGGATCGGGCGGAGTTGGTTGCGCAGGAAGAAGAAGGCGATGAGCGTCATGAGAAGTCCCGCCACGACCATCAGGACGAGAAGCTGGTGCGGGTTCGAGGCCGAGACGCGGCCCCGGTCGAATGCGATCTCCACGGCGCCATGGGGCGTTGGCAGCGTGAAGCGCACGCGGCGGAGGTCGTAGAGGTCGATGGGGCCCATGTCCGCAAAGGCCTGCCGCAGCGTCGCGATGACGATCCGGCCCGAGAAGTCGTAGAACACCCGCCGATCGGCGGCCGGTGCCTCTGTCGCCGCCGGCAGAGTGACCGTCATGGCCAACGCCTCGCCGAGCCGTGCCGCCGCCGCCGCCGCGGTGGCCTGGTCGGGCGCGACCGTCACGGCGTCCGAGATGAGAGCGATCTCGAGCGCGATGTTGCGCGTCATCTGCCGCGTCACGCCCTCGAAATGACGCTGCAGGAAGGCCAGCGACACGACGAGCTGGAGCGCGAGGATCGGCACGATCAGGATGAGCGCGGCCCGGCCGTAAAGACCGCGCGGCAGGATGCGCTTGATTGTGGCCGAGATCATGGCCCAAATCTATCGACGCGCCTCAGGGAGAGAAAGCGCAAGATGGATGAGGCTCCGGAAATCCGCCCCCTGCCCGGCGCGGTGCAGCGCCTTGCGCCGGGCCTGCGCGTGGTCCTCGCGCCCAACCCATCGCCGATGACCTTCCACGGCACCAACAGCTATATCCTGGGCGAGGGCGAGGTCGCCGTGATCGACCCTGGCCCTGCCGAGCCCCGCCATCTTCGCGCCTTGCGCGACGCCCTCGCCCCCGGAGAGCGGATCAGCCATATTTTTGTCACCCATTCCCACCTCGACCACTCCCCCCTCGCCCGTCCTCTCGCCGCGGCGACGGGCGCGCCCGTCCTCGCCTTCGGCCACGCGATGGCCGGACGCTCCGCAGCAATGGAGCGGCTCGCCGCGTCAGGGACGATCGCGGGCGGCGAAGGGGTCGATACGGGATTCACCCCCGACGAAACCCTCGCCGACGGCACCGAGATTGCGGGCAAGGGCTGGATGCTCCGCGCCCTCCACACGCCGGGACACATGGGCAATCACCTGAGCTTTCTCTGGGATGACGCCGTCTTCGCCGGGGATCAGGTCATGGGCTGGTCCACCTCGATCGTCTCGCCACCCGACGGCGACATGGGCGCCTACATGGCGTCGCTCGACCGGCTGGCGGCGCGCCGGCCACGCCGGCTCTACGCCGGCCACGGCGATCCGGTGGGCGACCCTGTCGGGCGGATCGCGGACCTTGTCGCCCACCGCCGCGCCCGCGAGGCCGCGATCCTGGCCGCCCTGACCGACGGCCCTGCCGATGCCATGTCGCTTGCCCGCGCGATCTATCAGGACACGCCGGCCCCGCTCCTGCCCGCCGCAGCCCGGAACGTCCTCGCGCATCTCATTGATCTCATGAACAGAAATCGCGCATTCTGCGAGGGCATTCCGGCCGCCGGATCGCGGTTCCGCCGGCTCTGACGGTGACGGATTTTTTCCGCCAAACCCTCTGGACGCCCCCACGCTGCCTTGCTATATCGCCCCCCGGTGTTCCGGCGTAGCTCAGCGGTAGAGCAGTTGACTGTTAATCAATTGGTCGTAGGTTCGATCCCTACCGCCGGAGCCAAATCCTCACCTGAAGAGCGGTAAGACGGCGGTGCCATCGGCGCTCTGCCCCGGAAGGGCATGAATCTCGCGACCCGTGCATGTCATCGCGGACCGGCGCCGCAGGAACCTACCCGGACCGCAGGTCCGCAAATCGCAGGATTTCGAGAACAAATTTCTTTGCCTTCCCCCTCGGGGATAGCCTTTCCCGCGGCGGACACGTTCATGGGAAAGGTTCATCGAATGACCGAAGACATGCTCCACGTCATGGAATGGCACAACGGCGAGAAGGATTACTCGCCGTTCTCGGATGCCGAGATGAAGCGCCGGCAGGATGATGTCCGCACATGGATGGCCGAACACGGCGTCGATGCCGCGCTCTTCACCTCCTATCACTGCATCAACTACTATTCCGGCTGGCTCTACTGCTATTTCGGCCGCAAGTACGGCATGGTCATCACCCCGAAAGCCGCCACCACGATCTCGGCCGGGATCGACGGCGGCCAGCCCTGGCGCCGCAGCTTCGGCGGCAATGTCACCTATACAGACTGGCGGCGCGACAATTTCTACCGCGCGGTGCGGCAACTGACGCCGGGCGTCAAGCGGCTGGGGATCGAGTTCGACCAGGTGAATCTCGACTACCGCCGCCAGCTGGAAGCCGCGCTGCCGGGCGTGGAATTCGTCGACATCGCCCAGCCCTCGATGTGGATGCGCTCGATCAAGTCGGCCGAGGAGCACAAGCTGATCCGGACCGGCGCGCGCATCTGCGACGTGGGCGGCTGGGCGGTCGCGGGCGCGGTCAAGGCGGGCGTGCCGGAGCACGAGGTGGCCATCGCCTCGACCAACGCGATGATCCGCGAGATCGCCAAGTCCTTTCCCTTCGTCGAACTGATGGACACCTGGACCTGGTTCCAGTCCGGCATCAACACCGACGGCGCGCACAACCCGGTGACGAACAAGAAGGTCAGATCGGGCGAGATTCTCAGCCTCAACTGCTTCCCGATGATCTTCGGCTACTACACCGCGCTGGAACGGACGCTGTTCTGCGACAGCGTGGACGATGCCAGCCTCGACATCTGGGAAAAGAACGTCGCGGTGCATCGCCGGGGTCTGGAACTGATCAAGCCCGGCGCCAAGTGCAACGAGATCGCGCTCGAACTCAACGACATGTACCGGCAGTGGGATCTGTTGAAGTATCGCAGCTTCGGCTATGGCCATTCCTTCGGCGTCCTCAGCCACTACTACGGCCGCGAGGCGGGCGTGGAACTGCGCGAGGACATCGAGACGGAACTGAAGCCCGGCATGGTGGTGTCGATGGAGCCGATGGTGATGCTGCCCGAAGGCGCGCCCGGCGCGGGCGGCTACCGCGAGCACGACATCCTGATCGTGACGGAAGACGGCGCCGAGAACATCACCGGCTTCCCCTTCGGTCCCGAGCACAACATCATCAGGAACTGATCGGCGGCAAGGCAGGTCGAAGAGGTCTGGGGGTGATCCCCGGACCTTTCCGTATCGCTTCAGTCAGCCGAAGCGATGAAAAAGAGGGGGCCGCGTGCGGCCCCCAGGCTCAGGGAGGATCGGAAAGTATCAGCCGAACTCGGCTCTCAGCGCCTCGACGATGCCCCTCGTGCAGACGTCGAGAAGAATCTCGCCCTTCTCGACCGAGGCCTGCTTGGGCGATGACAGCGTGCCGGAGGGCGGCGTCCATTCCGGCTTGACCGGATAGACGTCATAGGGCGGAAAGGTGGCCGGGGCGTGGTCCACCGCGCGGTCGAGTTGGACGAGATGCGGATGCAGCGCCAACATCAGCGAGGTTTCAAGCACCCCGCCATGCTCCACCGCCCAGCCGGGGAAGCCGTCGGGATAGAGTTTCGCGATCGCCTCCTCGTGGACGAAGTCCCAGTAGGAGAGCACGACGACCTTGAGGTCGGTGATCCCGTCCCAGCGCAGCTCGCGCAAGGCAAGGTCGATGCCCTCGATGATGAACCAGGAATTCTCGTAATGCCCGTTCACGAGGCAGAGCTTGCGCACCCCGTGCCGCGCGAATTCCTTGACCACGTCCTTCAGCGCGGCCACCAGCGTGGCGCCGTCAAGGCTCGTCGTCCCGGGCAGGTGGTTGCCGCCGCCGGACTTCTGGTGCGACTTGTAGCCGTAGGTGAAGGGCGGCGCGACGAGGGCACCGGTTGCGAGCGCGACGCGGCGGGCAAACTCGGTCGGCAGGAGCACATCGACATGCAGCGGCATGTGGTGGCCATGCTGTTCCATCGCGCCGATGGGAATGAGGATGGGGGTCTGTCCGTTCCTGACGGCCGCGTCGTAATCCGGCCAGGTCAGTTCGGAGGCGAAGGCGCTCGTTTTCGGCATTGTGGCCTCTTTGACTGAACTCGTCCGAAACTAGCTTGCTGCCCGGCCATCAAGAAAATAGATTGTCGCAATCTTTCGATTTCAGGCGCAAATCCATGGCCGCCCCGACCAACTTTCCGACCGACCTTCTGCGCACCTTCATCGCGGTGGTGGAGCTTGGCGGGCATTCCAAGGCCGGGGCGTTCCTCGGCCGCAGCCAGCCGGCGATCTCGCTGCAGATCAGGCGGCTGGAAGAGTTGGTCCGCGCGCCGCTCCTGTCGCAGGAGGGTCGCACGATCCTGCCGACGCCCGCGGGCGAGGCGCTCCTGAGCTACGCACGCGAGATGATCCGGATCAACGACGAGGCGGTGGGATATTTCCACCGCTCCGACAAGACCGGGGTTCTGCGGATCGGCCTGCCGACCGACTATTCGGTTGCCTTTCTGCAAAGCGCCTTGACCAACTTCATCAGGAACCATCCCGAGGTGGAACTCGAGATTCATTGCGACCTGAGCCGCGAGCTTCATCGGGATCTGCGCGCGGACGAGCTCGACATCATCATCGCCATGATGCCGGCGGCGCGGATGCCCTATCTGTCCCGGGTCTGGACCGAGCACCCGATCTGGGCGGCCTCCGAGGGCTTCACGGACGTTGCCCAGCGGCCCCTTCCGCTCGGCGCGCATCCCGAAGGTTGCGACTACCGGGCGCGGATGATCCAGGCCCTCGACGCGGTGGAGCGGCGCTGGCGCATTGTCTACACCGGACCGGGAATTTCCGGGTTGCAGAACGCGGTTCTGAACGGGTTGTGCGTCACCGCGCTCACCAAGGCCACGATGTTGCCGGGAATGCGGGCCCTTGGCGAGGCGGACGGAATGCCGGCGCTGGAGCCGCTGCGGGTCGGCTTGTTCTACAAGCATCCCCGCCTGTCGGCAGCGGGCCTGCAGCTTGTCAGCGACCTGGTGGCTTGCCTCGACAGCGTCGGTTCGGGTGTCAGGCCGCTCCCACACTAGCCTTCCCGCGCCGGCGAAGTGCGCTCGGCGGGGACTTCCGGTCCCTCCCGGCGCGCATCCTTGACACTCCCGGACCGGCCGGTCGACCACGCGAGCAGCCGTCGCGGCAGGCATAACGCGGACAAATCGAGCGATTTCAAGAACCGATTTTGGCCTTGACGCCGCTTGCCGTAGCGTTGCGGACATAATTCAGGCTGTCATGTGCACAGGGAGAGAGACATGTCAGAACGTCACGCAGGGACCGGTGGCCTTACCCGCAGATCCCTTCTCGCAACCGGCGCCGCGGTACTCGCTACGCCGATGCTGTCGCGCCGCGCCTTCGCCGCGCCGACCGAGCTCACGATGCTCGCGTGGTACGGCCACGCCGAGCCCGACATCGTCGCCGAGTTCGAGGCCGAGAACAACGTCAAGTTCGTCCCGAAGTACTATACCGGCGGCGACAACATGCTGGGGCTGATCTCGCAGTCGCCGGTCGGAACCTTCGACGTGATCCTGTCGGATGCCGAGTATGTCCAGGCGCTGAACGAGGCGGGATACGTCGAGGAACTCGACCCGAACGACTATGCGCTCGCCGACTACTTCCCCGAATTCCAGAACTTCCCCGGCAACTGGAGCGACGGCAAGCTCTTCTCGCTCGTGACCCGGTTCGGCTTCCTCGGCGTCGCCTACAACACCGATGCGCTGACTGAGGCCGAAGCGTCGAGCTACAACATCTTCTGGGACGAGAAACTCAAGGGCAAGGTCGGGCATTTCGACTGGCACCTGCCCAACCTCGGCCAGATCAGCCTCCTGAACGGCAATGCCAATCCCTATGACATCGACGAGGCGGCCTGGTCCGCCGTGAAGGACAAGACCATGTCGCTGCGTCCGCAGATTGGCGGCTTCTTCGACTATGGCGGCACCTTCTCGTCGCTGAACGATGGCCAGATGCTGGCCTTCGCCGGCATCGGCGACTGGATCACCGGCGTTCTGGAAAAGAACGGTGCCAAGGTCCGCTCCACGATCCCGGAGGAAGGCGGCCTGCAGTGGTCGGAATGCTTCTCGATCGGCAAGGGCTCGCAGAAGGCCGAACTGGCGAAGAAGTGGATCCAGTACATCACTTCCGCGAAGGGCCAGGCGAAATCCGCGAACATGGCCGCCTACCCGGCGCTCATCCCCAACCAGAAGGGCTGGGAAGTGCTGCAGGCGGAGAACCCCGCCGAGGCCAAGCGCCAGGGCATGACCAAGGACGAAGGCAACGTGATCGACATGATCCGCGCCGGCCGCATCAAGTACCGGCAGTGGCCGATCCAGCAGAGCCTCGAGGACTGGAACGACTTCTGGTCCGAGTACAAGGGCGCCTGAGCCCGACGCGGGCCGGCGGACG
This sequence comes from Paracoccaceae bacterium, assembly GCA_020637675.1. GTDB lineage: Bacteria > Pseudomonadota > Alphaproteobacteria > Rhodobacterales > Rhodobacteraceae > Albidovulum. Next base: position 107,548 of record JACKKD010000001.1, read on the forward strand.
CTCCCCCGCCGGCCCCTTCCCTTCCTTGACATCGACCGGGGATTACTTCGAATGCGAAGACCGTTGACCCTTTATGGTCTGACCTTCTCGTTGCCGCTCCTGATCTGGCAGCTCCTCTTCTTCGTGTTTCCGCTGGTCTTCCTTGTCGCGCTCAGCTTCTGGACGGTGAAGAACTTCCGGATGCAGCCGGATTTCGACACCGTGAACTGGGTGACGATCTACGGCCGGTCCGTCTTCTGGCAGGCCTATGGCACCACGCTCGCCATGGCCGCCTTCGCGGCCGCCCTGGTCAGCGTTCTCGCCTTTCCCTGCGCCTACGCGATCGCCTTCAAGCTCTCGGAGACGGCGCGCCGCTGGGCCGTGTTCCTCATGGTGATCCCGTTCTTCACGAGCTATCTCGTGCGCGTCTATTCCTGGCAGATCTTCCTTTCGGACGCCGGCATCATCAACGTGATGCTCGGCTGGATCGGTCTTGGCCCCTACGGTCTTCTGAACACCGTCGGCGCGACGATGATCGGCTACCTGACGCTGACCTTCCCGCTTGTGGTCCTCCTCCAGCTCTTCAGCCTCGTCTTCATCGACCGGACCCTGGTCGAGGCCGCGCACAACCTGCGGTGCGGGCGGCTGAGGACGGTCTTCGAGGTCATCATCCCCTCGGCGCGTGTCGGCCTCGTCATCGCCGCGCTCTTTGCCTTCATCCTCTGCTTCGGCGACTTCGTCAGCCCCATCTACCTTGGCGGCGGCGACCCGACGACGCTTTCCATCCTCATTACCGACACCACGAAGTCCGGCCAGCAATGGCCCCGCGCGGCGGTGATCGCGCTGACCATGATCGGCACGCTTCTGGTCGTGGCCTTCGCCGCCGTCCGCTTTGCCTACAAGGGGCGCACGAAATGAGCGACAGGGACTCCGCCAGCATCAACCGCAACCGGGCCGTGGACCTGGCGCTCAAGGTCTACATCGTCCTCGGCTATGCCTTCGTCTTCGCGCCGATCGCGGCAAGCTTCGTCTTCTCCCTCAACTCCGACCGCTTTCCCTCGATCCCGCTCGGGAATTTCTCGCTCGAATGGTATCAGGCCGTGGCCTCCGACCCGCTGGTCTGGTCGGGCCTGCGCAACACGCTCCTGGTCGGGATAACAGTGGGCGTGATCGCCACGGCGCTCGGCTTCGGCGCGGCCTACACCGACTACCGTTACAGGTTCTTCGGCAAGCAGGTCTATCTCGCGCTGGCGCTGATCCCGCCGACAATCCCGGTCGTCATCCTCGGTCTTGCCATGCTCGCCTACCTGTCGCGCATCAGCCTTTCGGGCAACGCGCTGTCGGTCATCATTGCCCATGTCGTGATCTGCGCACCCTTCGCCATGGCGATCATCCGGCTGCGGCTCAGCCAGATGGACCCCGACCTCGAAGCCGCGGCCTGGAACCTCGGCGCCTCGGAATGGGCCGCCATGCGCCACGTCATCGTGCCCTTCACCAAGCCCGCGATCTTCGGCGCGCTCTTCATCACGATGGCGGTCTCCTTCGACGAGTTTGCCATCGCCTGGTTCGTCTCGGGCCTGAACGAGACGCTGCCCGTCAAGGTGCTCGGCTTCCTGCAGGGCCAGGTGAGCCCGCGGATCAACGCAATCGGCACCTTTGTCTTTGTCACATCCATGACGCTCGTGATCCTGGCGCAGATCCTGCTGACCGGCCGCGGCGCGCAGATCCGCCCGGCCGCGGACGAATAGGAGCGAAACATGAAGAACGACACGCTGGTCTCCTTCGAGGGTGTTGTGAAGCGGTTCGGCGATTTCGTCGCCGTCAAGCGGATGGACTTCGAGATCGGCAAGGGCGAGTTCCTTGCCCTCATGGGCTCGTCGGGCTGCGGCAAGACGACGACGCTGAGGATGCTTGCCGGGCTGGAAGCCCCAAGCGAGGGGATGATCCGCCTTTCCGGCAAGCCGATCAACGACCTGCCCACCTGGAGCCGCGACACGCCGATGGTCTGGCAGAGCCTCGCGCTCTTCCCCTTCCTCAACGTCGTCGAGAACGTCGAGTTCGCGCTGAAGATGCGCGGCGTCGGCAAGGCGGAGCGGCGGCGGCGGGCCGAGCAATGGCTCGACCGCATGCAGATTTCCGAGTTCGCCGGGCGCAACATCTCGCAACTCTCGGGCGGTCAGCGCCAGCGCGTCGCGCTCGCCCGGTCGCTCGTCGTGGAACCCGAGATCCTGTTGCTGGACGAACCGCTTTCGGCGCTCGACGCGGCATTGAAGGTGCGGATGCAGTCGGTCCTGAAGAACCTCCAGCGCGAGACCGGGATCACCTTCGTCTATGTCACCCACAGCCAGTCCGAGGCCTTCTCGATGGCCGACCGGGTGGTGATCATGAGCCGCGGCCAGATCGAACAGATCGGCACCCCGCAGGAAATCTACCGCACCCCGCGGACCCGGTTCGTCGCCGACTTCCTCGGCTCCTCCAACATCTTCACCGGAAAGGTCACGGCGTCGGACGACGGCGGCGTCGTACTCGATACGGCGTCGGGTCCGCTGCGGCTGAAATCCGACGAACGCCACGTCGTCACCCCGGGCCAGACCGCGACCCTGACCGTCCTCGACACGCGGACGAACCTCGCCGTGACCAAGCCCGACGGGCCGGTGAACGCGATCCCCGTCCGCATGATCGGGGAGGAGTTCATCGGCGCCACGGCCACGATCTACCTGGAGACCGGCACCGGACAGGAGATCCGGGTCCAGAAAAGCCATGAAGAACTGGCGGGCATTCCGCTGGAGATCGGCCAGGAGCTCTTCGCCTGGTGGGCACACACGGATGGCCATCTTGTCACCGAGGACTAGGGCCGGCATGGCCGCAGGCCGCCTGGCAGGCTCTGGCCGGCCCCTCGGTCTCACTGCGCCGCAGTGTGGACGCCTCATGCCCCTCGCGCTGGATGCCGCCTCCGCGGGTCCTGCCTTGTCGCTGGCAACGTTCGGTCTCAGCCAGGACCAGATCGACGCGGTCCCCGTCGCGGTTGCGTTTGCCCCGCGGTCCCCGGCGGCGCTCCAGCGCCTGCGCAGGGCACTGGTCCGGCTCCTCCGTCCGGGGTATGTTCCGGAGGAGGACCGCCGCACCTGGTCGCGCGAGCATCTCATCGTCGCGCCGGGCGCAGGTGCGGCACCGGGCCGGAACGACCGGCCGTGAGGATGATGGACCGATGCTTCGGCGGGACGACGCGGGAAAGGTCGCGACAATGCTCGACATGAGCGGGGCGCTCGTTCCGCTCGGCGCTGCCTACTATCCCGTCGGTGACGTCCAGAAGACAAAGAGCTATGCCTTCCTGCTCCTGAAGGACTTCACCCTCCTCGCCTTCAGCGCCGCGATCGAGCCCTTCCGCATTGCCAACCAGCTCTCGCAGAAACCGCTCTACCGATGGTGCGTCGTTTCCGAGGACGGAAGGCCGGTGCGCAGTTCCTCAGGGGTAGAGATTGCCGCCGATGCGGCGCTCGCCTCAGTGGACCGCGACACGGTCCTCTTCGCCTGCTCGGGCAATCTCGCAGGGGGCTATCCCTCGAAATCCACCCTCGCCTTCCTGCACAGGCACTTCCGCACCGGCGGAACGGTCGGCGGGATCTGCACGGGCGCCGTCTCGCTCGCGCAGGCGGGGCTCCTCGAAGGACGCGCCTTCACGCTGCACTGGGAGTGCCACCCCGGTTTTGTCGAGCTGTTCCCCCGTCTCCCGCCGAGCAAGCGCCGGTTCGAGGCCGACAAGCGAATCCTCACCTGCGGCGGTGGCGCCGCGGCAGCCGACATGGCAATCTCGATCATCCGCAAGGACCACGGCGATGCCTTCGCCACCGTCGTTGCGGACATGTGCCTTCTCAGGGACGATGCCGGCGCGAACCTCGGCCAGCGGACCTCGATCGGCGCCGCGCTCCACACCCGCAATCCCGGGCTGATCGAGATCGTGAAGCTGATGACCGACAACGTCGAGACGCCGCTGTCCATGGCCGAGCTCGCCGAAAAGGTCGGCTACACCAAGCGCCACATCGAGCGGCAGTTCCAGCGCTGTCTCGGCGTGACGCCGGCACGGTTCTACCAGAACCTGCGTCTCGATGTCGCCCGCGGCCTTGTCACCGAGACGAACATGACCCTCTTCGAGATCGCCGCCGCCTGCGGCTTCAACTCAAAGTCCTATTTCGCCAAGACCTTCGCCCGGCGGTTCGGACACCCGCCGAGCCGCGTCCATCACCGGCGCCGCGCGACCGGCGAAAGGGCCTGATGCCCCGGCGCGGCATCGGTGCGGGCCGCTCCCGGCACCCAGGCGCGGCCCGATCCGGTCGTTCGGGCAAGAAGCGGTCCCCTGCCCGATGCCCGGATGCCTCCCTCCCCGACGCCATCGCGCCGTGCCAGACCCCGGCTGTCAAAGCCCGAGGAAACCGAAGGAGGCATAGATCACTGAGGTTGCGATCTTCGGTGGGCAGCCAGGTCATAACGACCGTGATCTTCCATTCCCCCTTTGGGACGGATATCGTCTTCTTGCACGCGCGTACCCTGGGTCGAATACCGATTGCCGATCGGCGAACGAGACATGTTGATGAGAGTGGCCGGCTTGATCCGACTTCCCCTTGAGTACGCCAAGGGATGGGGCCGGTGAGCGGCGGCGGGGCATCAAGCACCCGAGGGCATGGCACGCCCCTCGTGTCGGTCGTGATCCCGGCCTTCAACCTCGCCTGGCTGATCGGCGATACGATCCTGTCCGTCCGTCACCAGACGCTGGACGACATCGAAATCCTCGTCATCGACGACGGATCGACCGATGACCTCGCCGCCGTGCTTGCGCCGCATTGCGCCGAGGACCCGCGCATCCGGGTGATCAGGCAGGATAACCGGGGCCTTGCCGGGGCCCGCAATCGCGGCCTTGCCGAGGCACGGGCGGGCTATGTCGGGTTCATCGACGCCGACGACATCTGGCATCCGCGCTTTCTTGAGGAAACGGCGGCAGCACTCGATGCCGATCCCGCCGCCCCCTTCGCCTTCGCCTACTCGTTCCGCTTCGATCTGGACAACATGGTGTTCGGCATGCCGCTCTGGCGCCGTCCGCCACGGCATGACTTCGCGGGCATGCTGACACTGAATGTCGTCGGCAATGGAAGCGCCGCCCTGTTCCGTGCGGACCTTGTGCGCGAGGCGGGCGGGTTCGATGAGGCCATGCGCGCCAGCGGCGCCTGGGGGGCGGAGGATTGGAAGCTCTGCCTGAGACTCTCGGCGCGCGGCACGCCCGCCCTGATCGCCAAGCCCTATGTCGGCTATCGCTTCGTTGCCGAAGGTATGTCGCAGGGCGACCCAGCGCGCCAGATGCGGGCCGTTCGCGCGGTTCTGCGCGATATCTCGACGGAGTTTCCCGGCATTCGTCGGCGCCAGATCGCCGACGGGCAGGTGACGATGAACGGCTGGCTTCTCGGGGCGTTCCTGTCCAAGCGGAAATACGGTACCGCGATAAGGATGCTGATCCAATCCTACATCCTCAACCCGTTCTGGTTCACCAACCCCTCGCTGCGCGAGCTTCATCTGATGAAGCTGAGGCTCTGGTACGGGAACATGACCGGGACGTTGCCGGGTCGGGTTCCGGTCGAATGCCTCCGCCAAGGCGGGACGGCTCCCTTTGCCTTCCTTTCTCCACCGACCCGGCCGCGTTCTCGGCCACAGGCACGCTAGGGGGGCTAACGGACCCATGCGCACTCTCATCACGGGCAGCAGCGGGCTGGTGGGGGCCGAAATGGCGGCGGCGCTGCGCGCCCTCGGACACGAGGTTGTCGACTTCGACATCGCGCGGATGCCCGCCGATGGCTTGGCCGAGGACATTCGGAACCTTGATGTTCTGAGTGACCGGATGCGGGGCTGCGACGGGATCGTCCACCTCGCCGCCGTGTCCCGCGTCGCCTGGGGGGAGCGGGACCCCGAGCTGTGCCACAGCGTCAACGTCGACGGCACCCGCCGCGTGGTCGATGCGGCGCTGTCCCAGCCCCGGATCCCGTGGCTGATCTTCGCAAGCTCCCGCGAGGTCTATGGCGACCCGGACGTGCTGCCGGTCACGGAGGACGCGCCGATGATCGCGGCCAATCACTATGGAAGGTCCAAGGTGGAGGGCGAGCGTCTGGTCGCCGCCGCGCGGGACAGGGGGCTGCGCAGCGCGATCCTCAGGCTGTCCAATGTCTACGGAACGGCCAACGACCACCCCGACCGCGCGGTGCCCGCGCTTCTGGCGGCGGCGATCCGCGGCCAGGAGTTGCGGATCACCGGCGCGGATACCTTCTTCGATTTCGTTCATGTCGAGGATTGCGTCAGGGCAATGCTGACGGTGATGGCACGGCTGGCGGTGGACGGGGCCGACCTGCCGCCGATCCACCTCACGACCGGCATCGCGACAAGCCTGCGCGAACTCGCTGCCAAGGCGGTCGATGTGGCGGGCACGGGCGCGCGGATCGTGGTCCTTCCGCCGCGCAGTTTCGACGTGCGGGGTTTTTGCGGCATCCCGGCGCGGGCGGCGGGGCTGCTGGACTGGTCGGCGCGCATATCGCTCGATGAGGGGCTGGTGCGGCTTCACCGCATCCTGGCCGGGCAGGTGGCGCCGGCGGCATAGGCGCTATGCCCCGCTTCGGTGGATGACCCATTTCCGGGGCGGCGCGACGGGCCCCTTGGAGGCTGCGCCGCTCACCTCCAGCAAATAGGCGTCGGAGTGATAATCATAGGCATGGGTCCAGTCGGACTGCCAGAGACCGAGGCTGAACGAATAGGTGCCCGGCGACAGGTCGAGCCTTTCGAGATCGAGTTCGATCGTCTCGCCGCCCTTGAGGTCGGGCAAGGCGATGCCGTCCACCTGGCTGTTGGTGTCGAAGCAGAGCCTGCCGCCCGCGTCGGCGATCGTGATGCTGAAGTAGGGCGGCGGCACCGGTCGGTGGACCCGGACCCGGGCCTGCACGACAAGGCCCTGTCCCTTCGTGATGGCGCCGGTCGCCGCGCCGTCAGGCCCCAGAAGCCGCACCTGCTCCAGCGTCACCTCGCCCGATCCGATGCGGTTCTCTCCGGCCACCAGCGTCCGGCCCTGGAACGTCACGGCCTGCGGCCCGTCGGGGCGGGTCAGCTTGCGGCTTGCCTCCATCAGCGTGGATTTGTAGGCCGACACGACCTCTGCGGCGCTGCCGCTGGCGCGCACATGCCCGTGGTCGAGCCAGATCGCCCGGTCGCAGATCTGTTCGACCTGGCCCATGTCATGCGAAATGAAGACGATGGCGCAGCCCTCGGCCCGGAACTGGCCGATGCGCTGGACGCATTTGCGCTGAAACGCCGCGTCGCCTACCGCCAGAACCTCGTCGATCAACAGGATGCGCGGGCGCACGTGGACGGCGGTCGCGAAGCCAAGGCGCAGCCGCATTCCGGCGCTGTAGGTCCGGACCGGTTCGTCGATGAAAGGCTCAAGTTCGGCAAACGCAACGATATCGTCGAAACGCGCGCGAACCTCGGACCTCAAGAGCCCGGCGAGGACGCCGCTGATGAGGATGTTTTCCCGCCCCGACAGGTCGAGATGCATCCCGGTGTTCAGGTCGAGAAGCCCGTTGACCGGCGCGCGCGCCTCGATTCGCCCCTCATCGGGCTGCATGACGCCCCCGAGAAGCCTGAGCAGCGTGGATTTCCCCGACCCGTTATGTCCGACCACGCCCAGCATTTCGCCGGGGGCCACGTCGAAGCCGACACCGCGAAGGGCCCAGAACCGTTCTGCCCTGCCCGCCGCGCGCCAGCCGCCTTCGACGAAGCTGCGGAAGGTCATGGGGTGACGGCCGCGATGAAGGAAGGCCTTGCTTAGCCCCTCGGCACGAAGGATCGGTTGCATCAGATCTCCTCCAGGAAGCGGTAGCTCGACCGGCGGAAATAGTGCAGCGTCACGAAAAGAAGCGCGACCGAATAGGCGAACACCACCGCGACCGCGCCCCAGTCCGGCCAGCGCCCCTCGATCAGGACCGCGCGGTAGGCGGTGACGATATGCACCAGCGGGTTCAGCGACAGGATCATCCGGCCGCGTTCCGAGACCATCGAGAGGTCGTAGAAGATCGGCGTGAGGAAATAGCCCAGTTGCAGCAGGATCGGCACGATGTAGCGCATGTCGCGGAAACTGACATTCAGCGCGGCGACGAAATAGCCCAGCCCCAGCGTCAGCACCGCCTGCACCAGCATCAGGACCGGGAGCGCCAGATAGGGAAGACCCGGCCCCCCGGCCTGCGTCCAGACGAGGAGAAGGAGAACGGGAAAGGTCATCAGGAAGGTCGCTGCGTTCGACAGGACTGAGGCGACCGGCAGCACCACCACCGGAAAGCGCGGCAGGTTCACGAGTGTCGCATTGGAGGGGATGCAGGTCACCGCCTCGGTCAGGCTCGTCTGGAACCAGGTCCAGACGACGATCCCCACCATCACATGCGAGGCATAGTTCGCAATGCCCAGCGGCATGATGACCGCGAAGAGGAAGTAGAAGATCAGCAGGAACAGAATCGGGCTCGCCACCGCCCACACAACACCCATCGCTGTGCTCTTGTAGCGCGACTTCTGGTCCCGCGAGACGAGGACCGTAAGAACATCTAGGGCGTGGATAATCTGTCGCCTGTCGAAAGGCTGCATCTTCTGACTCGTAGAAACTCGCCACGTTATCCCATACCACGCGCTTTGGAAGGGAGAGCTGGCTCGGTTGATCGGAACGGTTTCCGGATGTTCTGTAAGTGTTTTTCCGCCTCGGTAACGCCGTCGACCCGCTCGGGCATCGGCCGGTTGGAGTAGGCCTGATCGGGCGTTTTACAGTCAAGCGATCAATGCGGGCGACGACAGATGCAAAGGCCGAGATAGCGGCCGATCACGGGGCGGGCCTCGGAGACGCTGGCACCGGACCACAGGTGGAAATTCTCGTCATTGATGGTGCGCATCATGCCCTCGCGCGGGATGCCGCCGCCGAGGGTCCGGACGCGGCCCTTTGGTCGCTGGCAACCTTCGGTTTCAGCCGGGGCCAGATCGACGCGGTTCCCGTTGCGGTTGCCTTTCTCCACGACCACCGGCGGCGACGCAGCGCCTGTGCGGGGCACTGGTCCGGCTCCTCCGTCCCGGCATGTGTCAGATCTGGACCGCCCTGCCCGGCCGCGCGGGCCGATGATCCTGGCGCCGGGCGCAGGCGTGGCACCGAGCCGGAGCGACCGGCCATGAGGACGATGGACGGATGCGCGGCCCCGTCAGCGAGACAAACATGACCCTCTTCGAGATGGCCGCCGCCTGCGGCTTCAACTCCAAGTCCAGTTTTGCCAAGACCTTCGCGCGGCGGTTCGGGCACCCGCCGAGCCGCGTCCATCACCGGCGCCGCGCGGCCGGCGAAAGGACCTGATGCCCCGGCGCGGCATCCGTGCGGGCCGCTCCCGGCGCACAGCCGCGGCCCGATCCGGTCGTTCGGGCAAGAAGAGGTCCCCTGCCCGATGCCCGGATGCCACTCTCCGCGTCCCGTGTCAGGAACAGGGCGTGAAGGCCGAGCCGGTCGGCAAGCCGCCCCCCGTCCTCTACACCGAGCACCATGAGCGCGGTCGCCCAGGCGTCCGCCTCCGCGCAGGTCCGCGCGACGACGGTGACCGAGGCCGGGGGCGACACCAAGGGCGCCCCCCGCCAGGGGTCCATGCTGTGGGAAAGACGCCGCCCTCCCACATCGACCCAGTGCCGGTAGTCACCGGAGGTGGCGACAGCTGCGTCCTCGAGCGCGAGAAGCGAATGGGGTGTGCGCCGGTCCGGGTCCGGAGCCTCCACCGCGACGGTCCAGGCCCGGCCGTCGGGCCTGAGCCCCAGCGCGCGCATTTCCCCGTCTATGCCGACAAGACCTGCCTTCAGACCGAAACCGGTGAGCACTTCTGCCAGACGGTCGACGCCATAGCCCTTCGCAATCCCGTTCAGGTCGAGCGTCACCGGCCCGAGCTTGCGCGCCATGCCTGCCGAGGGATCGAGTTCGAGGAGCTCATGCGCCGGCTCTCGCCGCCGCTCCATCGCGGCCCGGATCCCGTCCGGGGAGGCTGCGGCGGACCCGAATCCCCAGGCCGCGACGGCGTCGCCGAGTCCGATGTCGAAGGCCCCGCCCGAGGCCCGACCGATCCCGAGCCCGAGCCGCAGCACCGCGATGAGACGGTCGGGAAGGTTCATCCATTGGCCGACCGGAGCCCCGGAAAACCGCACCAGATCGCTCTCGGGCCGCCAGGTGGACATCTGCGCGTCCACCTCTTCAACGGCGGCCCGCAACGACGACCGGATCGGCGCCGCATCGAACCCGGGGTCCGTGTAGAAGAGGGCCGACCAGCGGGTGCCCATCGTCGCGCCGCCAAGCGCGTGGCGCACGGATTCAGTAGACGTCTTCGACATAGCGTCCCTCTGCCTTCAGCATGGCCGGCGTAAGCCCGGAGGGCGCGAGAATCTCGGCCAGCGCCTCGGCCACGCCGGCTGCCATGCCGCGCCCGCCGCAAACCATGATGCGCGCGCCGGCGCGGACGAGACGCGCCACCTCCGCGGCCTCGGCCCGCAGCGCGTCCTGCACGTAATGCGGCCGCGCGCCGCGCGAGGCGGCGGTGCGAAGCCGCGCCAGCCGGCCCTCGCCGCGCCAGACCTGGAGCTCCTCGCCGTAGAGGAAATCGCTGTCGGGGTGCCGCATCCCGAAGTAGAGGCTGACAGGCCGCCGCGAAAGGTTGGCGCGGACGATCCCCGCCAGCGGACCGATCCCGGTCCCCGCGCCGATGAGGAGAAGCGGCGCGCGGCCGCGTTCCGGCCGGAACCTCGGGTTGGGGCGCAGAAAGGCCGCAACCCGGTCGCCGGGACGAAGCGCCATCAGTTGCCCCGAGCACAACCCGCCCGGCCACTTGCGCACCACGATCTCGACAAAGCCGTCGCGCCCCCCCGAGGCGAGCGAATAGAAGCGCGGAAGGTCAGACCCCTCGGGCAATACGCCCAGAAGGTCGCCCGGTGCAAAGCGCGCGAACCCCTGCCCGGTAATGCGCTGCCAGAGGGACGCGGGTGGCAAGGCAAATCGCAGGATCGCCGTCAGCGCCTGCACCTCGGCCCCGTAGTCCCGGCGGTCGTGAAGCGTCAGCGTCTGGGTCGCCGGACGAAGGGGCTGGTGGACGAGGTCGAGCGCGAGCCCCAGCGCCTCTCCCAGCACGCGGCCCCAGCGTGCGAAGTCCTGCGGCGACTGGCGGTCCACCGTGTCGAACGGGATCAGTTCCGCCCAGCCCCTGCCCCGCGCCCTGTGCTCAACCGCCTCGGCGAAGGCGCAGAAGGCCGGGAAGCTGCGGTCGCCGAAGCCGAGCACTGCGAGCGGCGCGTCCGGGGCACGGTCCATCGCCTCGATCCGGGCGAGGAACCCGGCGGCCGAGGTCGGGGCATCGCCCTCGCCATAGGTCGCGACCAGCACGATGAAGCGTTCGGCCTGGTGAAAGCGGGCGGGATCGAAGCCGGCCACCGGTGCGGCATGGACGCTGTCGCCCGCGGCGGTGAGCGCCCGGTGCAGCGTCGCGGCAAATCCCCAGGTGCTGCCACCCTCGCTGCCGACCAGAAGGACGGTTCGCGCACGCGCGGCAGGCTGGTTTGCGGGGATGTGCGGACGCGACCGCCGCCGGCCGAGCCACAGGAGCGCCCCCGTCGTGCCGAGGACCGGAACGCCGAGCGCGCCAAGACCGAGCGCGAGGCCAAGGATCGCGGCACCCTGCCCGGTGTGCAGCATGTAGACCGTTTTGGACATGCGCTGCCACCCGGTGAGATCCGCCCAGGCGAGAAGCCGGCCGTCGCCCTGGTCGATGTAGCCCGTGCCAAGGTCGGTCTTGAGTGTAAAGACATCGGTGGCGTCGCCCGGATAGGGAAATCCGAGTTCCCTCAGTTCGGACACCGGCGTCGCCGCGAGGACAGCCATCTCCCCCGGCGCCATCCCCGTCGCGCCGCTGACCGCGGCCGGGAAGGCCGGGGCGCTGCTGCCATCGGGCAGAAGTTCGAAGGTGGCTGCCGCCATCCAGAGCGCGGTTGCCGACGACAGCACAAGCCCGAAAACCGCGAGCCGCGCGATCTCGACGTGGAGCCGCCCGGCCCCCGGCCCGCGCGCCGGCGCGAACCAGCGCGGCCAGCCGCCCATGCGCCGCGCCACGAGCGCCGCGCCGGTGAAGGCCAGCGTCAGCAGCACCGCAGCGCCCGCCGCCACGACAAGGCGCCCGCCGTCGCCCAGCAGGAGCGACCGGTGCAGATTGACAAGCCAGCGTTCGACCGCATTCGGGTCCGCCGAGGCGACCGCCCTGCCGGTTGCCGGGTCGATCACGCCCGCCCCCGGGGCGCCGTCCGTGAACCAGTAGGCGATGATCCGCCCCGACGGCGCCCGGCGGATCTGCTCGACGCCGGGATGGACTGCCTGTATCCGCGCAGCAAGCTCGGCCGTGCTCAGGCCCGACACGGTTCCGGGCGCGGAGAGGCTTTCCGCGGCCGGAAAGACGGACAGTACCGCGCCGCTGAGTGTCAGGACGGCAAGAAGAAGCAGGGCCAGGAGACCCGGCCAGCGGTGCAATGCGCGGATCATTGGCCCGGTCCCTTACATCGCGTAGCTGAAACTGGCGACGTAACGGCGCCCCCGCACGGCCGTCCCGGCGCCCGCGCTGGTCAGGGGCACCGCGACCTCGTTCGGGCTGTCGCGCATCTCTTCGACAGCGGCATCGACATGCAGCGTGTAGCCCGCGTCGAAGAGCGCGTCGGCAAGATCGAGCGTGATCTCCAGCGTCCGGCCGGCGCCGACGCTCGCGCCGGTGATCCCGTTGATCTGTGCCGGATCGCCGCCAGTGGCACGGTACCAGTCGGAAAGGTGCTCGTAGTATTTCGATTTCCCTCCCGCCATCCAGAGGCTGCCGACGTAGGCGCCGGTCGCATCGGTGACATAGAGCGCCAGATAGGCGCCGTCGCCGCCATAGGCGTTGAGCGTGGTGGTCAGGGTCACCGGTCGCGCGAGCGCGAGGCCGGGGACCGTCAGCGCCGTGGTCAGCGCGAGCGAGGCAAGGAGGGATTTCATTGTCGGACCTTCGTGAAGCTGGAGTGCGTGCGTCTGGTGGGCAGGATCCGGCGCGGGCTGCGATTTCCGCCGCGCCGTGGCATCGTCAGTTGACCTTGACCTGCGGCGGAGCGCCGGTGCCGAAAAGGCCGTTGGCAGGCGGCGCCACGGTGCCGGCCGGGGCGGGATTGGCCCTCCGTCCGCCGCAGTCGTCGTCATCGTCGTGACAATCGTCGTCGTCATCATCGTCGTCTTCGTCTTCTTCGTCGTCATCGCCTTCGTCGTCATCGCCGCTGGCCAGGACAAGGAGTCCCGCCACCGTTTCGCTGCGGGGCATCGCTTGCGCGGGTGTTCCGCCCGATGCACGGAGCCCCGGCACGATCAGGCCAGGCCCGGAGGGGGCCGGTTCCATGAGGCTCGGGCTTGCGCTCCAGACGGGGAGCCCGATCGCCGCCGAGAGCGCCGTCGAGGCAACGAGAAGGGAAAGAGGTTTTCGCATGAGGGATCTCCGTTGGTCTGCGCGCGCCGTCCTCGGCGCGCGACCTGAGGGGTTCCTGACGGCGCTGCCGCGTCCGCTTCAGCTTGCCGTCAGGAAACGCCCCGCCGGGGCGGGACGCGTCCGGCGTCTGGGTCTCAGTTCGACTGGCTTTCCGGGGCGACCTGCGTCCCGCCTGCGACGGCGAAGGCCTCGATCCGCGCCTTCCGAACATCGAGCGTTGCCGGGTCGATCTCCACCTTGAGGAGATTGCCGCCGGGGTCGGCCGCGCGGACCTTGTAGCAGCCGTCGTCGATCTCCATCGCGCTGAGCGTCCAGCCGTAGTTGCCGGCCACCTGCGCGGCGGCCTCCTGGAGCGGCAGGGCCGTGGCCCGGGACACGCAATCGTCGTCATCGGCCAGCGCCGCGCCCGCCGGCAGGGCGGCGAGAACGGCGAGGGCGGCAAGAATCGGTTTCATGGGTCAATCTCCATTGCTGCGGTTTTCCACTGCTTCGACTTTCCGCGGCCCGGCTGACGTTCGCCTGATCGCGGCGGGGAATCTGCTTCAGCCCCGTGTCAGGAACGAAAGCGGCCCCGCCGGGCAGGCGGGGCCGGGTCGGCGCGAGGCCGACGGCTCAGGCGATGTCGCCCGGTCCGGGGGCGCGCTTGACGCCGGTGACCATGGCAAGCACGAGATTCTCGCGGTGACGGAAGGACGCGAGGACGACCCCTCCGACATGGAGTGCCACGAGGAGGAGCATGAGATTGGCAAGCGTCTCGTGCAGTGCCTCAAGTGCCTCCCCGCCGCGCTCGCCGTCATCGCCGTCGTCATCGGCAAGGGCCGGGGTCACGATCTGTGGAAGCGCCGGCAGCATCGCGAGTCGTTCGGGCTTCTCCATCAGCCATCCGGTGAAGGCGGTGCCGGCGAGCGTGACGATCAGTGCCGCGACCATCACCGCCCCGGCCGGGTTGTGGCCCAGATAGCGGCGCTCGCGTCCGCCGAGCATGTCGCGCACATAGGCGAGCGTCGTGGCCGGTCCGCGGAGGAACTGCGAGAATCGCGCGTATCGGCGGCCCGCGACCCCCCAGACGAGCCGGAAGCCGATCAGGCCCGCGACCGTGTAGCCTGCGACCTCGTGCAGGGGCTGAACCTCGTCCGCCGAAAGCCATGCGGTCGCGAAGGCGAGGACAAGGCCCCAGTGAAAGAACCTTACGAGCGGGTCCCAGACGCGGATCGTTCCGGGCGCGGCGGCCCCGGTCCAGTCCGCCCGCTGTGCAGATGTGTCAGTCATCGGTCTTTTCCCCGGTGACCTGCGCGGGGCCGCGCCTTTCCCGCTTGTATTCGAACTCGATCACATGAAGCGTCGCGGGATGCAGCGTCACCTCGATCCGGCGACCCTCGGCGTCGCTGCCGTCAACCTCGTAGCAGCCGTCGTCGATCTTGATCCTGTCGACCGTCCAGCCGTTCGCCTCTGCCAGCCGTGCGACCGCCTCGCGCGGCTGCCAGTCCGCCATGGGCACGAAACAGTCGTCGTGCGCCCGCGCGGTGCCTGCGGCAAGAACCGCGACAAGCGCGAGAATTGTCAGTCCTTTCGGCATGGGCCAAACTCCCCCTGGCGGCCGTGGTGAGCAAACTCCTGCGCGGTGAAGCTGACGGGAGCCTGAAGCACGGGGCCCGGTCACCGTCAGCTTTGCTTCAGACCGGGCGGTCAGGAAGGCTGAAAGGGGAATGGAAGGGAACCGATGCGCATCCTTCTGATCGAGGACGACACCGTTCTCGGCGCCGCCGTGCGCGACCAGATCGCGGGCGACGGCCATTCGGCGGACTGGGTCACGCGGCTCGACGCCGCCGGCGACGCCATGGCCGGCGCGGTCTATGACCTCGTGCTCCTCGACCTGATGCTTCCGGACGGCCGCGGCATCCCTTTCCTGAAGCGTCTGCGCGCGCGCGGCGACGTGACGCCGGTCATAATCCTCACCGCGCTCGACCAGGTGTCCGACCGGATCGAGGGCCTGAACGCGGGGGCCGACGACTACCTGGTGAAACCCTTCGACCTCGCGGAGCTTTCCGCGCGGATCGGCTCCGTCGCCCGGCGCTACAGCGGCAATCCGAACCCGATCATCAGCCTCGGTGCGCTCGACATCGACCTGGCGGCGCGCAGCGTGCGCCGCGATGGCAGGCCGGTGCAGCTGACCGCCCGGGAATGGGCGCTCTTCGAAGCGCTGTTGTCGCGTCCCGGTCAGCTCCTGTCCAAGCCACAGCTGGAGGAAAAGCTCTATGCCTTCGATGCGGAGGTGGAGAGCAACACGATCGAGGTCCATGTCAGCCGCCTGCGCAAGAAGCTCGGCGCCGCGATCATCGAGACCGAACGCGGGCTCGGCTACCGGCTGGGCGGGGCATGAGGCTGCCACGCAGCCTTCGCGGCCGGCTCGGGCTGTCGCTCGGGCTTGCGCTGACGCTGCTCTGGTTCGCCGCCGCCTCGGTCACCGCGTTCGTGGTCCGGCACGAACTGGACGAGGTCTTCGATGCCACGCTGGAGGAAACCGCGCAGCGGATCCTGCCGCTTGCGGTCGTCGATATCGTCGGGCGCGAGGACGACGGCGTGACACAGCGGCTTGCCGCGATCCGATCGCACGACGAGTTCTTCACCTACATCGTTCGCGACGCGCAGGGGCGCGTCCTGCTGCAATCCCACGACGCCGATCCCGGTGTATTCCCGGCCTATGACGGCCCGGGGTTCCACGAGACGGCCACCCACAGGTTCTACAACGACGACGCGCTGCAGGGGACCGTCCGCATCTCCGTCGCGGAGCCGCTCGCGCACCGCAGGACGGTCGCGCGGCAGATCCAGATGGCGCTCGGCCTGCCGCTCCTCGTGGTGATCCCGGTCGCCCTTCTCGCCATCTTTCTGGCGGTCCGGGAAAGTCTCGGCGCGCTCGACCGCTTCGGCGCCCGGCTGACCGCCCGCAACGCCCGCGATCTTGCCCCTGTTCCGGTCCATGGCCTGCCCTCCGAACTGCTGCCTCTCGCCGGAACGCTGAACGCCCTTCTCGCCCGCCTGCGCGGCGCCTTCGAGGCCGAGCGCAGCTTCGCGGCCAATGTCGCGCACGAACTCAGGACGCCGCTTGCCGGCGCCATCGCGCAGGCGCAGCGGATCGGGACCGAGAGCGCCGAAGGCGCGGTCCGTTCGCGGGCGGGAGAGATCGAGGCGACGCTGAAGCGCCTCGCCCGCGTCTGCGAACGGCTCCTGCAGCTTGCCCGGGCGGAGGGCGGACGGCTCAGGCTCGACCAGCCGGCGGATCTCCGCCCCGTCGCCCGCATCCTCGTGGAAGACATCGGCCAGACGCTGCGCCCCGACCGCATCGGCCTGACGCTTCCCGACCGGCCGGTCATGTCGGACCTCGATCCGGATGCCTTTGCCATCCTCTGCCGCAACCTCGTCGAGAACGCGCTGCGCCACGGAGACCCCTCCGGGCCGGTCGCGGTGACGCTGGCCGAGGACGGGACCCTCACCGTGGCGAATGCGGGGCCCGCCGTACCGGCCGAGGCCCTCGCCCGCCTGACGGCGCGGTTCGAACGCGGCGGGTCGGCGACGGACGGCAGCGGCCTCGGCCTCGCCATCGTCTCGGCCATCGCCGAGCGCATCGGCAGCCCGCTGGTGCTTCGCTCGCCGCGGCCGGGGCAGGACGCCGGCTTCGAGGCGAGCGTCAGGCTACCGGTCCAGGGCGAAAGCCGGGCCGGTCAGCGCGCGCCCCAGGTATCGGACAGGCGATAGCCCTCCGGCCATGGGTCGGAGGGGTCCAGCATGTGCTGGTGGATGCCGGTGACCCAGCCGCGACCGGATATCTCGGGCAGGATCGCGGGTTGGCCGCCGACCGTCGTCGTCCCGAGGATGCGGCCCCGGAAGGTCGAGCCGATCAGCGAGACCGCCGTCAGCCGGTCCTCCATCCCCATCTCGCCGCGCGCGTGCAGCACCGCCATCCGCGCCGAAAGTGCCGTGCCGGTGGGCGAGCGGTCGACCTTGCCGGGCCGGATCGCCACGGCGGCGCCGGCGCGCAGTTCCGTCCCCTCGCGCGTCACGGGCCCGGCGAAGAGGCAGAAGGAGAAGTGCCGCCAGTCCGGGTTCTCGGGATGGTGAAAGCCCAGTTGTTCCGTCCCCGCCCGGGTGATCCGCACGCCGAGCGTCGCGATGTCGTGCGCCTCGTCCGCGGTCAGGCCGAAACCGAGCGACCTGGCATCGACGAAGACGAAGCTGTCGCCGCCATAGGCGGTGTCCACGGTCAGCGTCCCGAGCCCCTCCACCTCCAGACGCGCATCGAGTTTCGCGGCGAAGCTCGGCAGGTTCTGGACGAATATCCGCTCAGCCTTGCCGTTGCGGCACTCCGCGCGCACCCGGACGAGTCCCCCCGGCGCCTCCAGCACCAGATGTGTCTCGGGCTCGGTCATCGGCAGGATGCCGCTGTCGAGCAGCACCGTCGAGACGCAGATGGAGTTCGAGCCGGACATCGGCGGCGTGTCCTCCGGCTCCATGATGATGAAGGCGGCGTCGGCCTCGGGGTGCTTCGGCGGGACGAGCAGGTTGACATGGCGGAACACACCGCCGCGCGGCTCGTTCAGGACGAAGCTGCGCAGGACCCCGTCGCGGGCGATCCAGCGCGACTGTTCCCAGATCGTGTCTCCCGGCGGCGGGGTGACGCCGCCGACGATCACGTCGCCCACCTCGCCCTCGGCATGGGCGGATATCACATGGATCGTCTTGCTGGTTCGCATGGTGCCCTCATCGCAGCCAGTCGGGAAGCGTCTTCGCCGCGCGGCCGGTGACCGCAGCCTCGGCGCAGGCGGCAAGGCCGCCGAAGCGCAACGCGCGGCCGGAGAGGCCGGGGCCGTAGTGGGCGTATTTGCCGGAGTTCGTCATCAGGGCGCGCGTCGCGGCCGGAAAGACCGGTTCGGAGATCGAGCACCAGCAAAGATCGGGCAGCACCTGCGCGCCCGCATCGGTCAGCCGCGCGAGCGTCCCTTCGGCCGCCGCCTCTGCGATCACCGCGCGCCCGGCGGTGACGATCAGGGGGATGGCCGCGCGCCGGCCCGCCATCGCGTCGGCGAGCGCGCGGCATTCCAGGATCGAGGCATGCGGGCTGCCGATCGCGATCAGTTCCACCTCCTCCGGCCCGTCGTTCAGGGTGCGCCAGCCCGCGGCCATGTCGGCGCGGGTGATGCGGCCATGATCGGCATCCCGGGCGACGCGCTGCGCCTCGGGCGTCACGCCCTCGACATGCAGCATCGGCGCGGCGGAAGTGGTGCCGAAGGCGGCGCAGAGCGCCTTGAGGTTTTCCGGCGAGGGCTGCGCCGCCGCCAGCCCGCGCAGAAGCGGGATGCGGTCCGGCGCCGCCTTGCCCGCAAGCCAGCCTATCAGCGGCCAGAAGGCATCGTCGATCCCCTCGGGCAGGTCGATGTCGAGGATTCGCGCCGCCTGCCGGTTTTCGTCCAGATAGACGCCCGAGAGCGGCGCACGCCCCGTCATCGCGGTGAAAAGGTCCAGGAAGTCCGGGTGCTTGGCGGTGCGCGCACCGAGCACGCTGTTGGCATAGATCACCGCGTTCGATTCCGACCAGGCAATCAGTTCGCCCTCGGCAGGCGCGGTGTCGAGGAGATAGGGCGAGCAGGTGAAGGTCGGCTGGCAACCCATGCGCACATAGGCATCGGCCAGACGCTGCGCCGGGCCGCCGAAGACGGGCGGCACGCCCTGCGTGCGCCAGCCGGAATGATCGACCGAGATCGCGTTCATCGTGGTCGGGATGCGGACCTTCGCCCCCATGTCCGCCATCTTCTCGGCGAAGATCAGGTTGGCGGGGCTGGCATAGATGCAGCCGTCGATATGGCCCTGCGTCACCTCGACCAGCCGCGTTGCGCCCTGGTTCACCGCCATGGCGCAGAGGATGCGCATGGCCTGCGCCGTGGCTTCGCCTTCTGCACCGTCCAGCATGGCGCGCTCATGGTCGGTCAGCTCCAACGCTCCGGTGGCCTGGGGGGCGACGGCGAGCGTCAGGCCGTCGGCCTCCAGCCCTTGCTCGGTGATGCGGGCGCGCTTGGCCTTGGCCAGCCGGGCATGCGCCTCCGGCGTCAGGCGCAGGACGGGCAGCGGCTTGCCGAACATGCCCGCCGCGATCATCGCGCCGAGGGTCACCACGTCCTCGGGCTCGGCAAAGACCAGCGCCGCCGGGGCATGGCCGTTCAGCGCCATGTCGAGAAGGACGCCCGATCCGGTGCAGGATCCGCGCGTGCCGGGCATGACGAGGATGCGCCCGGCCATGGACTGCCCCGCCAGAGGGTGATGCACGTCGATCACCCGGCCCGTGGCCGGGTCGACCCCGCCCCAGAAGCTGAGCGGTTCGGAGCTGGCGAGGATCTCTCCGACGGCCCGGCCGGGAAGGATGAAGCGGGCGCTTTGGGTCATTTCACCACGAACCCGTGCGCGAAGGGATCGCGGTCGTCGATGAAGATGGTGTTGTAGCCTGTCATCCGCGCCCAGCCCGCGATGCTCGGAACGATCGCATCGCGGGCGGCAACCGTCGTGGCCGCCTCCACCCGTCCCTTGAAGATCGAGCCGATGATGCTCTCGTGCCAGAACTCGTCGCCGGGGCGCAGCCTGCCCTTGGCGGCAAGCTGGGCCATCCGTGCCGAGGTGCCGGTGCCGCACGGGCTGCGGTCGATGGCCTTTTCGCCGTAGAACACCGCGTTGCGCGCGTGCGCCCCCGCGACGGTCGGCGCACCCGTCCACTGGATGTGGCTGAGGCCGCGGATTTCCGGATGCTCGGGGTGGACGAAGTCGTATTTCTCGTTCAGCGCCCGGCGCAGCTTCGGCGACCAGCCGACCAGCTCGCCCGCGGTGTGGTCTGCCATGTCGCGGAAGTTCTTCTGGGGCTCGACGATGGCGTAGAAGTTGCCGCCATAGGCCACGTCCACCACGATCTCGCCCAAACCCTCCACCTCGGCCGTCAGTCCTTCCGCGTAGAGGAACGAGGGCACGTTGGTCAGCCGCACCTCCTCGACGAAGCGGCCCTCCTGGCGGTAGCTGATGTCGACCTTGCCGGCCGGCGCGTCGATGGAAAGCCGGCCAGGCTCGCGCGGCGTGATGAGGCCGTTCTCGATCGCCATGGTGATCGTGCCGATGGTGCCGTGGCCGCACATCGGCAGGCAGCCCGAGGTCTCGATGAAGAGCACGGCGACGTCGCAGTCGGGGCGCGTCGGCGGATAGAGGATGGAGCCCGACATCATGTCGTGCCCGCGCGGCTCGTACATGAGGCCCGTGCGGATCCAGTCGAACTCGCGCAGGAAATGCGCCCGGCGTTCCAGCATGGTCGCCCCTTCCAGACGCGGCCCGCCGCCCGAGACAAGGCGCACCGGATTGCCACAGGTATGGCCGTCGATGCAGGAGAAGGTATGGGTCGCCATGGGTCAGAACCTTTGCGCGGAAAAAGGGGTGAGGTCGAGCGGCGGCGGCCGCCCGTCGAGAAGGTCGGCCACCAGACGGGCGGTGCCGGCGGATTGCGTCTGGCCGAGATGGCCGTGGCCGAAGGCGTGGATCACATGCGGCGATCCGCGGGACGGGCCGATGACCGGCAGCGTGTCGGGCAGCGAGGGACGGAAACCCATCCACTGAACGCCGCCTTCGGGCCTGAGACCGGGCAGGAACGCCTGCGCCTTCCGCAGCATCGCCTCGGCCCGCCGGAAGTTCGGCGGCAGCGAAAGGCCCCCCAGTTCCACAGCCCCGCCCACGCGAATCCCGGTCGAGAGCCGCGTGACGACGAAGCCGTGCCCGCCGAAGGTGATCTGCGTCCGCAGGTCGAAGGCCGCAAGCGGCAGCGTGGTGTTGTAGCCGCGCTCCGTCTCCAGCGGCACCCGGTCGCCAAGCTGTGCCGCAAGCCGGTGCGAATGTGCGCCGGCGGCCAGGACCACGCGCGCCACGGTGTGCTCCTTCCCGTCGGCGAGCCGAAGCGACACCCCGTCGCCGTCGGGGCGCAGGCCCGCCACCTCGGCCCGCTCGATCCGCCCGCCTCCGGACAGGAACCGCTCGGCCAGGGCGAGGACGTAGAGCTTCGGGTCGGCGATGGAATACCAGCCGGGCGTGAAGGTGCCGTGGGTGAAGCGGGGACTGAGGCCGGGCTGGATTTCCGCCATCCCCGCCGCGTCGAGATGGCGGAAAGCGATCCCGTGTTCCTCCCGCGCCTTCCAGCCGGCCAGCGAGGCGCGGAACTCGGCAGCGCCCTCGTAGACCTGCAGGTTGCCCTCCTTGCGCAGCATCGGGAGCGTGCCGGCGGCTTCCATGAAGGGTTCGAGCTCGGACTTCGAGAGGTCCATCAGCGCGGTCTGGGCGACGGTGGACCGGCGCACCTGCGCCGGCGCGCAGGCGCGCCAGAACCGGAACATCCAGGGCGCGATCCTCGGCGCATAGGCCGGCGGCACGGACAGCGGCCCGAGCGGGTCGAGCAGCCACTTCGGCGCCTTGCGCAGGATACCCGGCGAGGCGAGCGGCAGGATGTCGGTAAACGCGAAGGCCCCCGCCGTGCCGGCCGAGGCCCCGGCCGCCGGTCCTTCGCGGTCGAGGACGGTGACGACGTGCCCGCGCGCCTGTGCCACCAATGCGATGGACAGACCGATGACCCCGGCCCCGATGACGATCACCTGCGTTGTCATTTCCGATCCGGTCTCAGTGCGTGGCCGCCAGGAACTTCCGCAACTCCGGATCCTTCGGCGCCCCGAACAACTCTTCCGGCGGCGCGATCTCCGCCATCACACCCTTGTCGAAAAATGCCACCCGATCAGATACCTCCCGGGCAAACTTCATCTCGTGCGTGACGCAGATCATCGTCATGCCTTCCGAGGCCAGCATCCTCAGCGTGTCGAGCACCTCGCCCACGAGTTGCGGGTCAAGCGCCGAGGTCACCTCGTCGAAGAGCATGTAGTCCGGCGACATGCCGAGCGCCCTGGCAATCGCCATCCGCTGCTGCTGCCCACCCGAGAGCCGCGAGGGGTAGACGTTCAGCTTGTCGGACAGCCCGACATGTTTCAGTTGCCGGACCGCCTCGGCCTCGGCTTCGGCCTTTGACCGTTTCAACACCTTCACCTGTGCCAGCATGACGTTCTCGATCACCGTGAGATGCGGGAAGGCGTTCCACTGCTGGAAGACGATCCCGATCTTCCGGCGCAGCTTGTTGAGGTCGGTCGTCTTGGCGTGGACCTCGATCCCGTCGACGACGATGCGTCCGGAGTCGATCGGTTCCAACCCGTTGATGCAGGTCAGAAGTGTCGACTTGCCCGAACCCGATCCCCCGATGACGGTAAGAACCTCGCCCTTCTGGACCGTGAGGTTGATCCCCTTGAGAACTTCGAGCGGGCCGAAGGACTTGCGGACGTTCTCGATCTCAATCATTGGACCACCGTCTTTCGAGGTACCCGCCGAGCCGTGCGACGGGGAAGGAGATGACGAAGTAGAACAGGCCGCAGATCATCAGCAGGAACAGCGGTTCCTGCAGGCGCGTGATCAGGATCTGCGTCGATTTCAGCAGCTCGACGACCTGCACGATGAACACCAGCGCCGAATCCTTCATGACGCCGAGCGCGAGCCCGATCCACGACGGCAGCGCGACCCTCGTGGCCAGCGGCAGGACGATCGAACGCATGTCCTGGCCCCAGGTCATGCCGAGCGACCGCGCGGCGCGGCGCAGGGTCTGCGGCACCGACTCGATCCCGCCGCGCACGATCTCGGCGCAGTAGGCCGACGTGTAGAGCGACAGCACCCCGCAGGCGATCGTGAACCCCGAGACCCGGATGCCGAGCACGGTCGTGACGAAGGCATTGGCCAGAACCAGCTGGATCAGCAGCGGGATGGAGCGGAAGACGTCGAGAACGAAGGTCAGGGGCGCGGCCCACCACGGGCCGACCTGGTAGCGGAAGACGCCGAAGAGGATGCCGAGCAGCGTGCCGAACAGGACCGAGATGCCGGTGACGATCAGGGTCATCCCCGCCCCTTTGGCGAGGAAGACAAGGTCGTTTGCGGTCAGTGCGGTATCGAACATCGCCCCCTCTCAGTACCGGAACAGCCGCGCCGCGAGCAGGCGGGCCGTGAGGGTGATCACCTTGGTGATCAGGTAGAAGATCACCGCTGCCATGGCGAAGAATTCGAAGGTGCGGAAGGTCCGCGCGTTCAACTCGCTCGTGACGCCGTAAAGGTCGGTGTTCATCGCCACGACGGCACCGAGCGACGTCATCAGGATCGCCCAGACCATCTGGTTCGTCATCGGCAGGAAGGAAATCCGCAGCATCTGCGGCATGACCACGCTGCCGAAGGCCTGCCCGGCGGACATGCCGAGCGAGCGCGCGGCGCGGGCCTGGGTGTCGGGGATCGCCTTCAGCGCACCCCGGAAGTTCTCGGCCAGGTAGCCCGCGTTGTTGAAGGTGATGCCGATGAGGAGCGAGAGATAGGGCGACAGGTGGATGCCGAAGCTGCCGAGCCCGAAGTGCACCATGTAGATCTGGAAGAGCGCGGGCGTGTTTCGCGCGATCTCGACCCAGGTGGTCGCCACCGCGGCAAGGAGCCGCCGGCCCGAGAGCCGGAACACGGTCAGGACAATCGCGACCACGATTCCGACGGCCATCGAGAGGATGGCGATCTCCATCGTGACGAGCGCCCCTTCCAGCATCTGCGGAAGCGAGTTGAGCGCCTGTCCCCAGCGGAAGTTGTAGTTGAACATGACCGTGCCTGCCCGCGGACATGGGGTGATGCGGGATCATACCCGCATCACCCGGGGAAGCCTACCTCAGCGATAGACGCCCTTGATCGTGAGATCGGCGGGTTCGCCTTCGCCGACCCACTTCTTGTAGAGCTCGGCGTAGCGGCCGGTGCGGACCTGCTGGTTGATGAACAGGTTCATGTAGTTGATCAGGCCGTATTCCTCGCGCAGCGTGATCAGCGCCACGTAGTCCGGCACCATCGGCGCCTTGTCGACGATCTTGATGCCGGGGAAGTTGCCCGATTTGACGTTGGCCTCGGCGACCTCGACGGTCGAGACGGTTGCGTCGAGTTGACCCTGGCTCAGCGCCAGGAAGACGTCGGCCTGGTTCTGGTAGGGACGGAACTCGCCCTCGCCCCATTCCTTCACCTTGCCTTCGAGCCAGATCGCCTCGTAGGTGCCCGCGGTAGCGCCCACGACCTTGCCCTTCATGCCTTCCCAGTCGCTCATCTCGACCTTCTCGTTGGCCACGACGGCATTCTCGAAGGAGTAGTAGGGGATCGTGAATCCGACCGTCCTGGCCCGCTCCAGCGTATCGGAGGTGGAGGCGACGGCAACGTCGACATTGCCGGACATCAGCGCCGGGATCCGCTCCGGGAAGGTGGTCTCGACGACCTCGGCCGTGACGCCGAGCGCCGCGGCGAGATCGTTGCAGTAGTCGACGTCGAATCCGATCGGATTGTTCTGCGCATCGCGCGAGCCCATCGGCGGGAAGTCGAGCACGACGGCGCAGCGCAGCGTGCCCGAAGCGATGATGTCGTCGAGCTTGTCGGCCTGCGCGGGCAGGGCGACAGCCGTCGCGGCGATGGCCCAAGCGGCAAGGATCGATGTCTTCATGGTTCACTCCCTGGGTTGAAGATTATGATTCCCTCATGTTCAGACTATCCTGCCTGCGCCGCGACAAATCAATCGAAATATACAAGAATTATACAAGATACCCGCCCGACATCCGGGGCGACGGTTCGGGCACACCGGTGCGGCCCGCCGTTTCCGGAACCGACTTGCCTGCCTGTGCACATCATGTATGCAGTAGGCCGACCATCCCGATGTGACGGCAACAGGAGGCAGCGCATGAGCCAGACACTCTCCGTCCCGGCCCTTCAGGACCGGGTCGAGGCAATTCTCCGGCGCGCGGGGATGAACGACGTTCAATCGACGGCGCTCGCCCGCGTGATCACCGCGGGCGAACGCGACGGCTGCAAGTCGCATGGCATCTACCGCATCGAGGGCAGTCTGCGCACGCTGAAGGCCGGCAAGGTCCGGGGCGACGCACGCCCCGAGATCGCAGCCTCGACGAGCCGGGGAATTGTCAGGGTCGATGCGCGGGGCGGCTTCTCCAACCCTGCCTTCGACATGGGGCTTCCGCTCTTGGCCGAGCGCGCGCGGGAACTCGGGCTCGCGGCGCTTGTAGTCAACGACTGCACCCATTTCGCCGCGCTCTGGCCGGAGGTGGAGGCGATCACCGACCACGGGCTCGCGGGGCTGGTGATGTGCCCGAGCTATGCCTCGGTCGCGCCGACGGGCGGGAAAAGCCCGCTGCTCGGCACCAATCCCATCGCCTTCGGCTGGCCCCGCCCCGGACAGCCGCCCTATGTCTTCGACTTCGCCACCTCGGTCGTGGCGCGCGGCGAGATCGAGTTGCACCGGCGCGCGGGACAGCCCCTGCCCGAAGGCTGGGCCATCGACGCCGACGGGCAACCGACGACCGATCCGGCCGCCGCGCTTGCCGGCGCCATGCTGCCCTTCGGGGGTCACAAGGGCTCCGCCATCGGCACGATGATCGAGCTTCTCGCGGGCGTGATGATCGGCGACCTGACCAGCCCCGAGGTGCTCGACATCCTCGGCGCCACGACGCTGGCGCCGATGCACGGCGAACTGATCCTCGCGCTCTCCCCCGCGGCCTTCGCAGCCGGGCGCCGGGGCGACCCCTTCGCCCGCGCCGAGCGTCTGTTCGAGGCGATCAAGGGCCAGGGTGCCCGCCTGCCTTCCGAACGGAGGTTCGCCGCCCGGGCCCGCGCCCTGAGCGAGGGCGTCACCCTGACCGAGGCCGAGGCGGAGCAGCTCGACCGGCTGCTTGCGCGCGGCCTCGATGCGGTGGACTGACGGCGGCGGCCAGAGCGGCGGCGCGCCCCCCGTTCGGGGGGCGTCACGGGTTCTGCAACAGGCTCAGGCCCGGAATTTCTGCACCGCGCCCGGCAGCCTGCTCCACTCCGCGTACCAGGTCCGGAACTGGTGGAGCTGCGTCTCCGCCCAGGCCCGCTGGCTCGGCGTCAGCGCGTCGGTCGGGTTGAAGTGGAGCGTGTACTCGGGGTCGCCCTGAAGCACCATCATGTGCTTGTAGTAGAGCACGAGGTCGGTCCCCTCGTCCCAGGAGGACAGCACCTCGAGTGCCTCGCCCAGTTCGCGCGCGCGCTGGCGGGCGTCCAGATCGCCCGCGGCGGCCGCCTTGGCGAGTGCCACGAAATGCAGGATCTCCGTCGGGAGGACGTTGCCGATGCCGGTGATCGTTCCCGTCGCTCCGCACTTCACGTAGCCGTGGTAGACGCCGGTGTCGACGCCCGCCATCAGGATCACGCTTTCATCGGCGCTGGTGATGTGCTCGGCCGCGTAGGTCATCGCCTCGGCCCCGCCGAACTCCTTGAACCCGACGAGGTTCGGATGCTCCGCCCTGAGCGCCAGGAAGAGATCCGCCTTGGTCTCGAACCCGTAGTAGGGGCTGTTGTAGATGACCGCGGGCAGGTCGGGTGCCGCCGAGAGGATCGCCTTGAAATGGTGGCGCTGCGCGACGGGCGAGTTGCCGCGCGACAGGACCCGCGGGATCACCATGAGGCCGGCGGCCCCGACCTTCTGAGCGTGCGCGGCATGGGCCACCGCCGCGGCGGAATTCACCGCGCCGGTGCCGACGATCACGGGATACCCGGCCTGCACCAGATGCTCCACGCCTTCCATCCGTTGCGCGTCGGTCAGGAGCGGCCAGTCCCCCATCGACCCGCAATAGACCACCGCCGACATGCCCGCCGAAATAAGCTCTCCAGCCTTGCGGACAAGGGCGTCGAAGTCGGGCGTTCGGTCCGCCCTGCAAGGCGTCATGAGCGCGGGAATTACGCCTGTGAAAATCGCGGTGTCCATGTTGCGGCTCCTCATTCTCCGGGTTCGGCACGATCACTGCGGCAGCCGAATCTGCGGGCATATTAGCCTTTGCATTTTATTTGTCGACACAAAAACCGGACGCCGGTCAGAGCGCGATGTCCTGTCGCTGGTCACGCGCGACGAAGGCCTGAATCTGCCGGACGATCTGATCCGCGTGGGCACGCGCGAGACGGTCGCAAAGGTCGACGTCGCGGGCCGCGATGGCTGCGATGATCCCGTCATGCTCGGTGGCGTATTCCTGCGGAAGCCGGTCGTCGAAGGACTGGTAGTAGAGCCGCAGGATGCGACGTCCCTCGTCCAGGAGCCGCAGGAAGAGGCCGGTGAAATAGGGATTGCGCCCCGCCTCGGCGACCGCGGCATGGAAATCGCGGTTGGCCGCGATCATGGCGAGCGCATCGGCCGCGGCGACAGCGGCGGCGAACCGCGCCTGATGCTTCCGGATGGTCTCGAGGTCCTCGGGCCGGTGGTACTGACCGGCGAGCCGCGTCGTCACGCGGTACATGAGCGTCATCGCATCGAAGAACGTGTGCAGGTTCACGAAGTCGATGTTCGAGACGATCGTGGACCGGTTGGGCAGGTTTTCCACCAGCCCCTCCCCCGCAAGGCGAACCAGCGCCTCGCGGATCGGCGTCCGCGACATGCCGAACCTCTCGGCAAGCTGGACCTCGTCGATCGGGCTGCCCGGTGGCAGCGAAAGGTCGATGATCTCGTCCCGCAGGAGTTCATAGACAATCCTGACGCCGGAGCCGCGCTTGCGCGCCGATTGGGCGTCGTGTTCGCTTTTCGGATCCACGCGCCGCTCTCCTGTCGCCCGATGAACACCTTGTCGACAGCGAGGGTTAAACGCTCGCCGCGCGCATTTCAACTGTGGCGAACACAGGGTAGCCCCGCACCCACGCCAGTTCCGCCCGGCGTCTCGAAAATATCTTTCTGTGGCGCACGTTTTCCGGCGATCCAGAGACCGGGAGAGGCGAAGTGACCCTTTTGCGCCGCAGTCCCTGCGACATCCGTGGGTCTGGGCGGGCCCTCGCGCACCGACATGGGATGGACCCTCAAGCGTCGCGTGCCGTTACTCGGCGCGATGACGACGGGCTGGCTCGCTCCGCTTGCCGCGTCCGTGCGGATGGAATTCTGCGCGAGCGGAGCGGTGACGGAGGCGCGTTCGGACGTCGAGCGCACCATGGTGGCGAACCCCGAAATGACCCCGGCGAACGGCTACCCCTGGGCGCCGCCCGCCCAAAGGGGGACGCGCGCGAGGATCCTGCGCCTCACCCGGAGGCGGATATCGAACCGAACCGTGCGCAGCACACTGAGCGGCACGAGGTGCGCGGCTGGAAATGCCCTAGAGCACCTTGCCGGGATTGAGGATTCCCTCCGGGTCGAGCGCCGACTTGATCGCGCGCATCGCGGCGATCTCGGCCGGGCTGCGCGAATGACCGAGCCAGTCGCGCTTCAGCGTGCCGATGCCGTGCTCGGCAGAGACCGAGCCACCAAGGTCGCGCACCAGGCCATAGGCGATGGCGTCGACGGCATGGGCGCCATCCCGGGGCCCGCCCGGCAGCGCCACCGCGACATGCAGGTTGCTGTCGCCGACATGGCCGAAGAACGAGACGTGGGCGCCGGGGAAGCGCGCCAGCAGCGCCTCGCGGCAGGCCCGGGCGAAGTCATCAAGTCGCCCGACCGGCATCGAGACATCGAGGTTGATCAGCCCCGGCAGGTGGGTGTCCATCGCGTGCCCCTCCCGAACCGTCCAGAAGTCGCGGGCCTCGGCTTCGGTCTGGGCGACGAGCGCATCGGCGACGAGGCCGGCCCCGTAGGCGCCTTCAAGGAACACTTGCAGGACCTCGGCGTCTGTCTGCGCCTCGAGGATGACCGCGAACGCCGGCGCCTCGGCGAAAAGCCGCAGCCCTGCCAGCGCGCGGTTCAGCGCGAAATAGTCGCGCCACATCGCCTCGAAGGCGGAAAGGCCCGGCAGATCGACCCGCGCCTTCGCCAGAAGCGCCAGAACGTCGGCATAGCTGGCCAAGGCGCAAAGGGCGG
This sequence comes from Paracoccaceae bacterium, assembly GCA_020637675.1. GTDB lineage: Bacteria > Pseudomonadota > Alphaproteobacteria > Rhodobacterales > Rhodobacteraceae > Albidovulum. The sequence continues at coordinate 137,056 of JACKKD010000001.1, forward strand.
TGGCGCGGGCGCGCGGCAGCGGGCGCAGCCGGAACACCGCGCGCGTGACCACGCCCAGCGTGCCCTCGGACCCGGCGAAGAGGTGGCGCAGGTCGTAGCCGGTGTTGTTCTTCACCGTCTTTCCCAGGCTCGTGAGAACGGTGCCGTCGGCCAGCGCCACCTCGAGCCCGAGGATGTTGTCGCGGGTCATGCCGTCCCGGATCACGCGCAGACCGCCCGCGTTGGTGGCGATGTTGCCGCCCACCGTGCAGCTTCCCCGGGCGCCGAGGTCCACGGGGAACAGGAACCCGGCCTCGGCCGCTGCCTCCTGGGCAGTCTGAAGCACCGTGCCGGCCTTCAGCGTCATCGTCGCGGCCTCGCGGTCGATCTCCTCGATCCCGGTCAGCCGCTGGAGCGACAGCGCGACATCGTCCGCGCGCGGGTTGGCGCCTCCCGCGAGCCCGGTCATCCCGCCTTGTGGCACCACCGTCTGCCCCACCGCATGACAAAGGGCCAGCGCGCGCGACACCTCCTCGACCGTGGCGGGGCGCAGAAGCGCACGCGGCAGGGCGCGCCCGCTGCGGCTCATGTCGCTGCGCGCGGCCTCAGGCACCCGGTCACCGGCCAGGCAGCCCTGCGGGCCGAGCAGCGCCGCGAGATCGTCGAGAAGCGCCATCACTCCGCCCCCTGCCAGAGCCGGCCGCGCAGGTCGGAGAGCCGCGCGCAGCCAAGCTGCACCATCGTCGTTTCGAGTTCCGCCCGGAGCACATCTATCAGATGCCCCGGCCCCCGCGCCCCGAGCGCCGCGGCGGCATGGAGGAACGGCCGCCCCACCAGCACCGCGTCGGCCCCGAGCGCGATCATCCGCGCCACATCGAGCCCCGAGCGCACGCCACCGTCTGAGAGGATCAGCGCCCCCTCCCCCAGCCGCGCGCGGATGCCCGGCAGAACGTCCGGCGCCGTCGGTGCGGCATCGAGCTGGCGACCGCCGTGGTTCGACACCACGATGCCGTCGGCGCCGAGCGACAGCGCCAGTTCCGCGTCCGCGACCGAGAGCACGCCCTTGACGAGCAGCCTGCCCGGCCAGGCCGCGCGGATGCGCCCCAGACCGTCGGGCGTGATGTGGCCGGTCATCATCCGCCCGATGAAATCGGCTGCGGCATCCAGCCCGCCCTGCTTGGGGTAGTAGGGTGCGAAATTCTCGAAGACCGGGATTCCCCGCCGCGCCATGCCCAGCGCCCAGGCGGGGCGGCCCGCGATCTGGGCCAGCATGCGCGGCCCGATCCGCGGCGGCACGACAAGGCCGCTTTGCATGTCGCGCCGCCGGCGCGTGACGCCCGGAATGTCGATGGTGACGATGATCCCGGCATAGCCCGCCACGCGGGCGCGGGCGATCATGTCGGCCTCCATCCCCGGGTCGGCGGGCGGGTAGAGCTGGAACCAGCCGCCCGGCCCGGCGATGGGCCCGATCTTTTCGACCCCACTTGTCGCATAGGTCGAAAGCACATGCCCCACGCCGGCCGCTGCCGCCGCGCGGGCGATCACCGGTTCGCAGCCCGGCCAGATCAGCCCCCCCAGTCCCAGTGGCGCGACCGCGAAGGGGGCCGACCAGACCGCGCCCGCGACCGTCACCCGGGTCTCTGGCGCGGCATCGACCGCCAGGTAGCGGGGCAACAGCCGCACCGCCCGCAGGTCGGCGATGTTGCGCGCGACCGCACCCTCGGCGCCGATCCCGCCTTCGACGTAGTCGCGGATGAAGCCCGGCAGCCGCCGCAGTGCGGCGGTCTCCATCGCCGCCGCGTCGGGAAAGCGCCGGTCGAGCCGCGGGTCGGTCACGGAACCCGCTTCAGGGCCTGCGCCATGCAGTGGATGCCACCCCCGGTCTTGGAGATTTCCGACATGTCGATCGCCTCGACTTCAAAACCGCGGGCGCGCAATTGTGAAATCAGAACCTTGGACGAGCTTGGCGCGATCACACGGTCGCCCCCCAGCGACATGAAGTTGCAGCCGAGTGCCATTGTGTCCTGGAAGGGGACGTCGAGGATCTCGTGCCCCTTCCCTTTCAGCCAGTCGACGATGCCCGGTTCGGTGCAGGCGAGGCAGACGGCGGTCAGCTTGGGCGCGACCGGCACCACCATCAGGTCGATGTGCACATAGTATTCGTCGATGAAGGCCAGGCGGGTTTCCCAGCCTTCCTTGTCGAACCATTCCTTCACCTGCCGCGCGCCCTCTTCCTGCGTGCGGGCGCCGCCGCAGCCGATCAGGACGCAGCCTTCCTCGATCACGTTGAAGTCGCCGCCCTCGAAGGTGCCGGCCGTGACCATGTCGTAGATCGGGATGCCGAGCGCCTCGTAGGTGCGGATCGCGGCATAGTTCTCGCCGCGCCGCCACCAGTTGGCCATCGCGGTGATGAAGGCGCCGTAGGGGGTCATCACGCTCGAGTCGCGGGCATAGACCTGCATCGGCAGTTCCGGGGCCGGCTCGTGCATGTGCACCTTCACCCCGAAGTGCTCGTAGGCCGCGACCAGTTCCTTGTGCTGGGCCTGGGCGACCTGGACATTCGCGGGCGCCTCGCGCAGGTGCTTGCGCGAAAGCGAGCTGGTGGAGAGGTGCCGCAGATGCGCGGGGCTGCCCAGCAGCACGTCGGTCAGCCGGTCGGTCTCGTTGCGGAACCCCCAGCCGGTGAGGGGCGAGGTGCCGCCGCCGGGATTGCGGCGGCGCAGGCTGAACGGCTCTGGGCGGGCGGGGGCGTTCATCGGGGCTCTCCTTTCGGGGTCAGGCGCCGGGCATGGCGGAGGGAATCCACCAGTCGCGCCCGCGCGCGGTCGTCACGTATTCGGGCCAGCGGAAATGGATCGGCGGATCGTAATCGCATTGCGGCGGCAGCCAGGCGCTGCCGCCGACGCCGCCCCCGGTCCTTTCCCGGAACTCCTCCATCGCCCCGTCGCGCGCGGCGGGGTCCTCAAGCAGGCGCAGCGCCGACAGGGCAAGGATCTTCGCTGCCGTCTGCACCATCGGGTCGATGGTCGTGGGGATGCCACCGAGCGCGTTCATCACCCAGGCCGGATAGGCATAGCCGTCCGGCCCCCTGAGCGCGGGCCGGGCGACGTAGAACCGCGCCGTCGGCGCGTGCCAGCACATGTCGGTGTAATCGTCCGAGGTCGAATGAGTCTGGCTCGGCGCAAGGTCACGGCGGAGAATCGCCTCGGCCGCCTCGGGCGCAATGAGCCTCGACATCTCGCCGATGAAGGGCTCCTCCATCGGAGCAAGCCCGAGGTTCGCCTGAATCTCGCGGGCCACCTGCTTGGCGTCCTCGGCCCAGACCGGCGCGCCCACAGCCCGCATCGCGTCCCAGACGGTGTGGGCGATGGCGTGGTTGGCAAGGCCCGGGCGTGACTTGCAGACCCAGTGGCGTTCCCAGCGGCAGCCGGTCATCGCCGCCGCGGCCGCGGCGTTGCGGTCCAGAACCGCCGTCACCTGTTCGGCCATGGCGATCGTCGGCACCCGCATCATGTACTGGATTTCGGCCAGTCCGGCGGGAAGGTTGTCGGCGGTCGCCTGCCCCGCCGTGAGGATCGCCTCAGAGATCGACCAGCCGCCCTGATGCGGCAGCATCGAATCGCGCAGGCTCTTCGAGGTCAGGTACATCAGGTTCAGGGCGTCATTCGCCCCCGGCGCCCGCACCGCGCTGTGCGCCTGCGGAATCGGCGCGCCGTCATGCCGGCCCCAGCCCTCGGGCGCGTCGCAGGGGAAGCGGTAGATCATCGACCAGCCGGCGCCGCAATGCGTGTCCCAGCGAACCGTGTTGCACATCGGCAGCATGTAGAAGGGATGGAACGACAGGATCGCCGCCAGCCCGTCGTAGTAGCCCCTGGCGGCATGGATGGGCTTCGATCCCCTCACCTTCTCGGCCGGTTCGCCGGTGAAGCGCAACCCGCCCTTGATGCCGTGCCTCTCCATCGCCGCCTTGGTGGCCAGCAGCCCGCCAAGGCCCGCGATCCCGAGCCCGGAATGCGGGTCGGTGTGGCCGCCGGCCTGATAGCCCAGGCCCGCGCGCGGTTCGCGCCGCGTGGTGGCCGCCTGGCAGTTGCCGGGGATCCCGTCGTATTCTGCATACATGCCGATGACGGGGTGCCCCCTCGAGGCGGGGCCGTTGGACCATTCGGCGCAGAAGGCCGTCGGCATTCCGCCCGATCCTTCCTCGACGGTGAAGCCCTCGGCCCTCAGCCGCTCGACATACCAGGCGGCGGAGCGGTATTCGCGCCAGGCGGTCTCGCCGTGCTCGAAGATCGTCGCACACCAGTCCGACAGATCCGCGGCCCGGGCCGTCACATGGGCGAGCGCGGTGGTCTGCGCGGCGGACAGGGGCGTGACGCTCACGATGGACCTCCTCGTCGTCGGGCACGGCGTCGGGACGGGTCGCATACGCAAGACCGACACGTCCCATCCATCGGTACACGCCACACCCGTCAGGGCGAAAGTGAAACCTTTTCCCGGTCTCGGCAAACGGATTTCACCTAAGCTGGCACTCCGCCGCATCGCTGGCTAGGATGGCGTGCCGAAAGAGGACGATCCATGTCGCGCATTCCATCAACACAGGCGCTCCGCGCGCTGGAAAGCTTCGCCCGCCTCGGCACGGTCTGGCAGGCCGCCGACGAACTCCACATCACGCGGAGCGCAGTCAGCCACCAGCTTCGCCTGCTGGAGCGCGACCTCGGCTTCCGGCTGATGAACCGGGTCGGAACACGGGCGGAACTGACGCCGCAGGGAAAGGCCTATGCCGAGGACGTGCGCCGCGCTCTTTCGGCCATCGCCGGGTCCGCCTCGCGCCAGGCGGGGCGCGGGGTCACCGGGACGCTGACGGTCAGTTGCCCGCCCGGCTTCGCCTCGTCCTGGCTGTGTCCCAAGGTCGGGCGGTTCCGCGAGACCTGCCCCGATGTCGTACTCTCGCTGGTGACGCCGCGGCGGCTCGACGATGTCAGCAACCCGGACGTGGATCTCTTCATCGCTTTCGGTCTTGGCAACCAGGCCGACATGGAGGTCGAACTTCTGAAGAAGGTGGAATTCACGCCCCTCTGCAGCCCCGCGCTGCTGAACCGGCTCGGGCTGCAGGACCCTGCAGGCGTGCTGCAGGCAAATCTGCTGCACCTGACCGATTTCGAGGACTGGGTGAACTGGTTCCGCCTTGCCGGCCTGCCGGAAGAGACGGCGCGGACCGGCCAGCGGTTTTCCGACATGAACCTCGTCTACGCGGCCACGCTCGCCTCGCAGGGCGTGTCGATGGGCGACGAGTTCATCTGCCACGGGGCGATGGCGCAGGGCATCCTGGTCCGGCCCTTCGACCTCACCATCCGATCGCCGCGGTCCTATTTCCTGGTCGTTCCGCCGGAGAAAGCCGCCAACCCCGCTGTCGCCGCCTTCCGGAGCTGGATGGCGGACGAATTGCCGATGGCCTGAGATTGCTGCATCGGCAAGTTTCGTTTGCCGATGCAGCGAAAACATTTCGTTTGTCGCGACGGGACCGGCCCCCTAGCATTGGCACGTGTCGGAGGTGTCCATGCAGGCAAGAGCCAAAGCCGCCGAGATCGGTGCGACCGGGATCGGGAAGGACTTCGGAGACTTCACCGCGCTTGCCGACATCACCCTGACCGTCGGCCGAGGCGAGTTCGTGACGCTGCTCGGCCCGTCCGGGTCGGGCAAGACGACGTTCCTCATGATCCTGTCGGGCTTCGAGGCGCCGACGGCGGGACGGCTGACACTCGACGGGCGCGACATGACACGGACCCCGGCCGAGGAGCGCGCCTTCGGCATGGTGTTCCAGGGCTACGCGCTCTTCCCGCACATGACGGTGGAAGAGAATATCGCCTTCCCTCTCAGGGTGCAGAAGCGCACTTCCGCGGACATCGGGCGCCGCGTGGCCGAGATCGTCGAGATGGTGGGTCTGGGCGGGCATGGGCACAAGCGGCCGGCGGGCCTGTCGGGCGGCCAGCAGCAGCGCGTCGCGCTGGCCCGCGCGCTGGTCTACGAGCCGCCCGTCCTGCTTCTCGACGAGCCCTTCTCGGCGCTCGACAAGAACCTGCGCGGCCAGATGCAGGAGGAGATGCGGCGTCTCCACCGCGAGACCGGCACGACCTTCGTCTTCGTCACCCATGACCAGTCCGAGGCGCTGGCGCTCTCGACCCGAATCGCCATCTTCGAGAAGGGGCGGTTGCAGCAACTCGACGCCCCGCGCGTCGTCTACGAGCGTCCCGCCAACCGGTTCGTCGCCGAATTCCTGGGCGAGATCAACATCCTGCCGCTGTCCGGGGTGTCGGCGGACGGCGCCGGCGGCGGTGGCCAGTTCGAAGGGCAGACCCTTCGCGCCGACGCCGCCGACCGCGCGGGCGCCACGAGCCTCGCGGTCCGGCCCGAGTACATGCGGCTGCACCTCGCCCGGCCCGGGACGGGCAACGCCGTGGCGGCGCGGATCGATCACACGACCTACCTTGGCGCCGAAACGCGGCTGGCGCTCCGGACGCCGGGCGGGGCCGATCTGATCCTTCTTCTTCCCACCGCGGAGATTCCCGCCGGGCTGGAACCCGGGGCGCCCGTCTGGGCAGCCTGGCCGGAGACCCGCGGCTTCCTGCTTTAGCCTTCCCGCCCGGGCGGACCCGGGCGGCAAACCAGAACCGTCAACGACAACCGGGAGATGACGATGCACGAACACTTTCTGAAAGATCAGGTCGAGATCCTGAAGCTGCGCGCGGCGCGTGGCGAAATTTCGCGCCGGGGTTTCACCCGGATGGCGGCCGCACTGCTCGGCACGACCGCGCTGGGACTGCGTGGCACGGCGGCGCTCGCGCAGTCGGGCGAGTTGGTCTTCGTCAACTGGGGCGGCGACGCGGGCGCGGCCTATGACGAGGCCTATGGCAAGCCATTCCTGGCCGAGGCGGGGATCACCGTGAAGCAGGACGGCTCGGGCCCGACCGAGGGCGCGATCGCTGCCCAGTTCGAAAGCGGCAAGCCTGCCTGGGACATCGTCGACGCCGACCCCTTCTCGGCCGAGGCGCTGGGCAAGAAGGGCATGATGGAACCCATCGACTATGCCATCGTGGACAAGGCCAAGATGCGCGAGGGGTTCGGCTGGGACTACTCGGCGTCGAGCTACTTCTACTCCTACATCATCGCCTATGACGCGACGAAGTTCGGGGACAACCCGCCGAAGGGCATGGCCGACTTCTTCGACGTCGAGAAATTCCCCGGCAAGCGTGCGCTCTACAAGTGGGGTGCGGGGATGTGGGAGGCGGCGCTCCTGGCCGACGGCGTGGCGCCGGACCAGCTCTATCCGCTCGACCTCAAGCGGGCGCATGACAAGATCGCGGCCTTCAAGGACAACGTGGTCGCCTACTGGGGCGGCGGATCGGAGAGCCAGTCGCTGCTCCTGAACGGCGAGGCGTCGATGGCCCTGATCTGGTCCACCCGCGCCAAGCTGATCGAGACGGATTCGGGCGGCGACGTGAAGTTCATCTGGGATCAGGGCCTGATCGCGCCGGGCGCGATGGCGGTGATCAAGGGCAATCCCGGCGGCAAGGACAACGCGATGAAGTTCATCGCCTCGGCGCAGGACCCGGCCAAGCAGGTGATCATGTTCAACATGCTGGGCCAGGGGCCGGCGAACCCGGCCGCCGACGCGCTCCTGCCGCCCGAGGAAGCCCGCTACAACCCGGTGGACCCGGCGAACTTCGCGCTGCAGATCCCGCTCGACATGCCGTGGTACGAAACCAACTACGGCGCCGCGCTGGACGAATACCTCAAGATCATCTCGGCCTGATCCGGCGCCGCCCCCGCGCCGGTCGCGGGGGCGGCTTTTCCTGAAAGACCCCATGAGCCAGCCTTCACGCTTCCTCCTCCTGGTCGGCCCCCTGCTGCTGTTCCTGGCGGCGACCTACCTCGTGCCGTTCCTCGGCGTGATGCGCTGGAGCGTGACCCTGCCCGAGCCGGGCCTCGGGCAATACAAGGCGGCGCTGGGCGATCCCCTGGTGCTGACGGTCTTCTGGCGCACGCTGCGCATCTGTGCCGTGGTGACGGTCGCCGCCGTGGCGGCGGCCTATGTCATCACCCTGCTCTGGGTGCGCGGCGGCCCGGTGCAGCGGCTGATCGTCGAGTTGTGCATCCTGATCCCGTTCTGGATTTCCGTGCTGACGCGGGCCTTCGGCTGGCTGGCGCTCCTGTCGAACAAGGGGCTGATCAACGGCTGGCTTCAGGCACTCGGCATCCTGTCCGAACCCCTCACTCTCGTCCGGAACGAATTCGGCGTCATCGTCGGGATGACTCACTTCCTGATCCCCTTCGCGGTGTTTCCGCTGGCTTCGGCCATGCGCAGCGTGGACGAGCGCGTCCTCATGGCGGCGCGCGGCATGGGGGCGGGCCGGGCACGGATCTTCTGGCAGGTCTTCGTGCCGATGACCAAGCCCGGCATCCTCGGCGCGGGTCTCGTGGTCTTCGTCTTCGCGCTCGGGTTCTTCGTCACCCCGGCGATCCTCGGCGGCGGACGCAGCGTGATGGTGGCCGAACTCATCTACCTGCGCATCTTCCAGAGCCCCGACTGGGGGCTCGGCGCGGCGATCAGCGTGATCCTGATGCTGGCGGTCGGCATCCTGCTGGCGGCGATGATGCGGCAGGTGCGACAGGGGGCGTCGAAATGAACGTGCTGCGCCCCGGACCGCTCGCCGCGGCATTGGCAGCGCTGGTCGCGGTCTTCCTGATGATGCCGCTCGTCGCCGTGATCCCGGTCAGCTTCACGCCGACGCGCTACCTTTCCGTGCCCGATGCCGAATGGTCGCTGCGCCACTACAGGGCGCTGGTCGAGAACCCCGCCTGGGCCGAGGGCGCCTGGCTCTCGATCCGCATCGGCGTCGTCGCCTCGCTCGTGGCGACGGGGCTTGCGCTACTCTTCAGCCTTGGAATCTGGATGCTGCAGCCGCGCTTCGCCGGCATCCTCATGGGGCTGGCGCTCCTGCCGATGGTGGCTCCGCCGGTGGTTTCGGCGCTGACGCTCTACTTCTTCCTCATCACGCTCAGCAAGGTGAACAGCGTCGTCGCCTACGATACCTGGGCGGGGGTGGCGCTGGCCCATGCCGTGATGATCGCACCCTTCGCGGTGGTGCTGATCTCGGTCGCACTGGCGCAGGTGGACCGGCGCATCGACCTTGCCGCGCGCAGCATGGGGGCCGGGCTCTGGACCCGCATCACCCGCGTGATCCTGCCCAACATCCGCTTCGGCATCCTCACGGCGCTCTTCCTCACCTTCGTCCTGTCGTGGGAGGAGATCGGGGTGACGCTCTTCATCACCTCGGTCGATGCGGTCACCTTGCCAAGGCTGATGTGGATGGGGCTGCGCGACAACATCGACCCGGCCATCGCGGCGATCTCGGTCGTGCTGATCGTCATCGTTGTGGCGGTGGTCCTGACAAGGACCGCGGTTGAGCGGGGCCGCGCGCGGCGACAGGCAAGGACATAAGGCAGACCATGGACATCAGCACCGGCGTGTATCTCACGCATCTCCTGCGCGCCTACGGGGTGGACATGGTGTTCGGCATCCCCGGCGTCCATACGATCGAGCTTTACCGGGGGCTCGCAGGCAGCGGCATCCGCCATGTCACGCCGCGCCACGAACAGGGTGCGGGCTTCATGGCCGACGGCTATGCGCGCGCAAGCGGCCGGCCCGGCGTGTGCTTCATCATCTCGGGGCCGGGGATGACCAACATCGTCACCGCGATGGGGCAGGCCTATGCGGATTCGGTGCCGATGCTGGTGATCTCCACCGTCAACGCCCACGGCCGGATGGGATCGGGCGAGGGCTGGCTGCACGAGTTGCCGAACCAGCAGGCGCTGGTCGCGGGCGTCGCCGCCTTCAGCCGCACCGTGCACCGCCCCGAGGAACTGGCGACGACGCTGGCGCAGGCCTTCGCCGTCTTTGACGGCGCGCGGCCGCGGCCGGTGCATGTCGAACTGCCGATCGACGTGATGCTCGCGCCGGCGGGTCATCTGGCGTTGCCGGGGCGGGCGGCGCGCGTGACGCGGCCCGCGCCCGATCCGGAGGCCGTGGCGAGGGCGGCGGCGGCGCTGGCGGGGGCGCGGGCCCCGCTGATCCTGGCGGGCGGCGGCGCGGTCGGAGCGGCGCAGGCCGTGCGGCAACTGGCCGAGGCGCTCGATGCGCCGGTGGTGATGACCACGAACGCGCGCGGCATCCTGCCGCCCGACCATCCCCTGGGCGTGAGCCTCAGCCCCAGCATGGCCGCGACGCGGGCGCTGATCGCCGGGGCGGATGTGGTCCTGGCGATCGGCACCGAGATGGGGCCAACCGACTACGATTTCTTCGAGGACGGCGGCTTCGAGCTTTCCGGCATGCTCATCCGCGCCGACATCGACGCCGCGCAGATCCAGCGCGGCACGGCACCGGCCATGGCGATCGTGGGCGATGCGCGTCTGACGGCCGAGGCGCTGGCTGCTGGGATTGGCACAAGCGGGATGAAGGACGGCGCGGCGCGGGCCGCGGCGGCGCAGGCGGGCCGAACCGCCCTGCCCCGCGCCATCCAGGGCGACCTGCACCTGCTGGACCTCGTCCGCGGCACCCTGCCGGAGGCTCTGATCGTCGGGGATTCCACGCAACTCGTCTATGCCGGAAATACCGCCTTCGCGGCCGCGACCCCGGGCAGCTATTTCAACTCTGCCACCGGGTTCGGAACGCTGGGATACGGGCTACCTGCCGCTGTCGGGGCGCGGCTGTCGGGCGACCGACCCGTCGTTGCGCTCTCCGGCGATGGCGGGCTCCAGTTCACGTTGGGCGAGCTCGCCAGTGCCGCCGAGGCACGGGTGCCGGTCGTGCTGATGCTCCATGACAACAAGGGTTACGGCGAGATCAGGTCGAGCATGATCGCCCAGAACGTCCCGCCCCTCGGCGTTGATATCCTGACGCCGGACCTTGGGGCCATCGCCGCCGCCTGCGGCTGGCGGGTGGAAAGGCTGCACAAGATCGCCGACTTGCCGGAAATGCTGCGACGGGGCATCGCGGCGGACGGCCCGACGATGATCGTCTTCGGCGATGCCCTGCGTGATGAGGCACAGGCTGCCGCCGGCTTCTGAAGCAAGAGCGCCCGGTGCCTTCGACCGCCCCCGCCCGCGGTTCAGGGCTGCACCATGGCCGCTGTCCAATCTCGCAGGAAAACGTCCTTGCGGATCCGGTCGAGATTGGCCAGAAGCCCCGGATCAAGCCGGATGGTGCGCGACGCTCCAGGGCGGCCCGACGGGGTGCTCAAGACGGATGACTGGCCAGGCACCAGGTTGATGGCGGTCACGCCCCTTTCGGACAACAGGAATTCCAGCATCCGCAGGGCGGCGTCGGGATTCGCGGCCGAACGCGGAACCAGGGCCGTGCGCAGCAATTGCAGGGTGAAATCCTCGGGCTCGATCACCAGAAGGCGCGGATCCTCGGCGGCGCGCGCGCGGGAATAGCTGCCGACCAGGTTGTAGGCCACCAGAAGCCTGCCGTCTGCGAGGTCATTGATCATCGCCCCGGAGCAGCAATAGAGACGGGCGTCGAGGCGCCCGATGACTTCGGCAAGCCGCCAAAAGGTGCTGCCGAAAGCGGCGTCCTGGCTGGCGAAAAGGTAACCCGCCCCCGATGTGGCCGGATCGTAGGTTCCAACCTTGCCGCGGAACCGTTCGGGGTCTTCGCGCAGGCGGTCGATCAGTTCGCGCCGGGTACGGGGGACCTTGCCCTGCGCGAAGGCCCCGGAGCGCACCACGATGACGACCGGCTCCACCGAGATACCGACGATCAGGTCGCGCCAGCGTGCCGTGTGGGGCACCGCGTCGATCGCGGCCGAATGCGGAATGGGCCGGGCATGGCCGTCATTGGCAAGCTTCATCTGCAGATCCATCGCAGATGAGATCACGAGGTCGAAAGGCAGTTGCTCGTCCGCGATCGCCTCATAGGCCGAGATCGTCGATGCGACGGTATAGCGGATCGAAAGATCGGGATTCGCGTTGTGGAAGGCTTCGAGAAACGGTCTTGCCGCCGACACATCGGTGGTCGAAAGGATGCGGAGCACCGGCGCGGCGTCGGCCGGACCGAGAACAAACTCCTCCTCGACCACCAGCGCTGCCGCAGGCCGGGCCAGAACCAGCGCCAGCCCGACGATCAGAACCCGGATCAGGCCAGGGGAAGACAGAGAACGGCGCAAGTGCCACCTCCTTCGCGCGGGTCCAGCCGGAACACGCCGTCATGAGAATCGCTGACTTCGGTCACCATGGTGAGCCCGAGGCCGGAGCCGACGATGTCACGGACATTCTCACCCCTCTGGAACCGCGGGGCCAGGCTGGCAAGGTCGGCCCTGGCGATGCCACGGCCGCGATCCAGCACGCTGATCCTTGCCATTCGGCCGGACACGTCAAGCAGGACATCGATCGCATCATCCGGGTTGGAATACTTGATCGCATTGTCGAGGATGTTGCGCAGGGCGGTTTCCACCAGCAGCCGGTCCCCCAGAACCACGACCGGATGCTCCGGCCGCTGCCAGTGCAAGGACAGTTCGCGAAGTTCCGCGGTCGGTCGCATGCTGGCGACCAGACCGTCCAGCAGCGTGCCGAGTTCGACCGGGCCGCGCACCTCCTGTTCGCTGCGCGACATGACAAGGGCATGGTCCATCAACTGGCTGGCCGAACGCGAACACTCCTCGGCCGAGCGGATCACCCGGCGGAGACGGGTTCTGATCTTGTCGTCCCCGGCCTGATGCAGGGCAACTTCCGCCTCGGCGCGGATCGCCGACAGGGGGGTGCGGATGTGATGGGCGGCCTCGGCGATGAAGGTTTCGGTTCTGGAATGCGCGAGCCTGAGGCGCAGGATGAAGCCGTTCAGCGCCGCGATGAAGGGTGCGAGTTCGGGCGGGACGGACTCGGCCACCGGCCGCAAGTCCTGCGGCCCGCGCCGCGCCACGCCGTCGGCGACCTCTCCGACGGGGCCAAGGATGGCGCGGGCGGCCAGAAGGCTCATCGGAACTGCAAGGACAAAGAAACCGATCCCGAGGAAACCCGCCCGCCAGGCGATGGCATCGGCAATGGCCGCCTGGCCGTGACGGGTCTGGGCGAGCGCGACCTGCACTTCGGTCTGCGCACCGTCGAAGAGAATGGCACGGGTCAGGCTGGCGGCCCGCACGGGGGTCCCGTTCACCATGGTCTCGTAGAACAGCGGCTCGTTACCCGTCGGGATCGTATCGGGAAGCGCCAGGCCCTCATATCCTGTCACGGTCTGTCCCCGCAGGACGACCCGATAGAAGACGTGATCCTCGCCCATCGCCGACAGCATCGACAGCACCGTGGCCGGCAGATCCATATCCAGCTGGTCGTCCTCGGCAAGAAGGCCTTCGGAAAGGGCAAGGGTCGCGGCGGCAAGCACGGCATCCTGCGCGGCCTCCGCGGCACGATCGGCGGTGACGCGGATCGCGAGGAACAGCGTCAGGGCCGCCACGGCCGCGGCCGCGAGGAATTGCCAGATGAGCTTGCGCTGCAGCGATCCGCCGAGACTGACGGCGGCAAGGCGGTGCGGCAAGGATCGGGGGGCCGCCGTATCGGTCATGGCAAGGTCAGGCGGTAGCCAAGGCCGCGGACCGTCTCGATCCTCACGCAGGACCCTTCGAGTTTGCGCCGCAGGCGCGCGACGTAGACCTCGATCGCGTTTTCAGTCACGCTTTCGGCAAAGGAAAACAGCCGGTCGCAGAGCTGGTCCTTCGAGAATATGCAGTTCGGCGCCCCGATCAGCACTTCGAAGAGACGCATCTCGCGGTTGCGCAACTCGCGCTGGCTGCCGGCGACCGTCAGCGTCGCGGTCAACGGATCGAAGCTGAGGTCGGCGAGCTGGCGGGTCGAACTGGCCGCGCCGCCACGGCGCCGCAGGACGGCGCGGGCGCGCGCCTCCAGCTCGGCCGGGTCGAAGGGTTTGGTCAGATAGTCGTCGGCCCCGCCGTCAAGCGCATCGATCCGGTCCGAGACGGCGCTGCGGGCGGTCATGATGATGACGGGCGTGGCATTTCCCTGCCTGCGCAACTGGGAAAGGAACTGGCGCCCGTCGCCGTCCGGCAGGGCAATGTCCAGCAATATCAGGTCGTAGGACGCACCGGCGAGGCAATCACCCGCCTCGGCAAGGCTCGCCGACCAGTCCACGGCATGTCCGCCCAGGCGCAAGAGCTCCTTGACCGACTGCGCCAGGTCCACAGCGTCTTCGATGAGAAGGTAACGCATCGCTTAGGAATTTCCGACCCAATCGAGTATCGTCGTGTCAGGTTCATGTCAGCTTTCCGCATAATCGTCACTGCCGCAAGGGGCAGGCCAGCCGAAACGCCGCCTGTCTTCGCAAGCAAAGAGGGAGGACCAAGATGAAAATGACTTCGATCCGCACCGCCTTGGGCGGCGCCGTCCTGGCGATGACGCTTGGGGGCGGCGCCTTCGCGACCGAGTGCATCGCACCGGCGGATGCAGGTGGCGGATGGGACTTCACCTGCCGCCAGATCGGCAAGCTGCTTTACGACCTGAAGCTGGTCGACCAGCCAGTCCAGGTGACCAACATGGCCGGCGCCGGCGGCGGCGTGGCCTATACCCATGTCGTGACAGAGCGCAACGAGGATGCCGACCTGATCGTCGCGGCCTCGTCGGCGACCACCACGCGACTGGCGCAGAACGCCTATGCCGGCATGACCGCCGACCAGGTCCGTTTCGTCGGTGCGATCGGCGGCGACCCCGGTGTCATCGTCGTGGCCAAGGACAGCCCCTTCCAGACGCTGGGCGACCTCGTCGAGGCAATCAAGGCGGATCCGGCATCGGTGACCTTCGCCGGCGGTTCGGCCGCCGGCGGATTCGACCACCTGAAGCCCCTGATGGTGCTGAAGGCCGCGGGCTTCACCGACTTTGCCAAGGTGAAGTACATCGGCCTTGACGGCGGGGCCGAGGCGATCACCCAGACCATCGGCGGCTTCACCCAGGCGATGACCGGCGACATGTCGGAAATCTCGGGCTTCATCAAGTCGGGCGACGTGCGCGCGCTTGCGGTGCTGACGGCCGAGCCGGTGCCCGGCTTCGAGCAGATCCCGACCGCCAAGTCACAGGGCTTCGACGTCGAGGTGGTGAACTGGCGCGGCCTCTACGTGCCGAAGGGCATCTCGGACGACGCCTTCAACGCCTGGGCCGAGAAGCTGCAGACGGTGGCCGACAGCGCCGAGTGGAAGCAGATCATGGCCGACAACGGGCTTGCGCCCTTTACCAAGGTCGGCGCCGACTTCCAGGGCTGGATCGACGGCGTCGTGGCCGACACCGCGCAGCTGTCGAAGGACATCGGGGTCATCCAGTGATGGCCAGCGACCGGATCTTCGGTCTGGTCGTGGTCATCGGGGCGCTCGCGTATTTCGCGGGCGCCCTGTCGATCCAGACCAGCTTTCTCAGCGATCCTCTCGGCCCGCGCGCCTTCCCGATCGGGATCGCGGTGGCGTCGCTGCTCTGCGGTCTGACGATACTGGCGCGTCCGGACGCAGAGCCCGACTGGCCGGGCCGGCCGGCCTGGCTGTCGATGGGCGTCGCACTGGCGGTGCTGGTCGCCTATGCCTATTCGGTGGTGCCCTTCGGCTTCCTTGTCCCGACGGCGATCGCCTCGGCCGCGATCGGTTACCTCATCGAGCCGAAGGCGGCGCAGAGCGCGGTCATGGGCGTCACCCTGTCGGTCATCCTGTTCGTCCTCTTCAAATACGGTCTGGGCCTCGGTCTCTTTGCCTTTCCCAGATCCCTGATGGGCTGAGGGAGCGCATCCATGGAAACCCTGTCTAACCTCGCGATGGGGTTCGGCGTCGCCCTGACGCCCTTCACCCTGTTTCTCGCCTTCTGCGGCTGCTTTCTCGGCACCATCATCGGTGCGCTGCCGGGCCTCGGGCCGTCGAACGGCGTCGCCATCCTGATCCCGCTCGCCTTCGCCCTGGGGCTCGACGCGACGCAGGCGCTGGTGCTCCTGACCTCGGTCTACTACGGCACGATGTACGGGGGGCGCATCTCGTCGATCCTCCTGAACATCCCCGGCGACGAACCGGCGATGATGACCACCCTCGACGGCTTTCCGATGGCCAAGCAGGGTCGCGCCGGGGATGCGCTGGTGATCTCGGGCGTGGCCTCCTTCGTCGGCTCGTTCCTCTCGACCGTCGGCCTCGTCGTCGTCGCGCCGATCCTCGCCTCCATCGCCTATCTCTTCGGCCCGGCCGAGTATTTCGCGCTTTATCTCCTGGCCTTCGCGACCCTCGGCGGCATGACATCGTCGAACCAGGCGAAATCCGCCTTCGCGGCCTGCCTTGGTCTTGGGCTCGCCATGGTCGGCCTCGACAATGCCGGCCTGCCCCGCTTCACCGGCGGCAACCTCCATCTGATGGACGGGATCGACTTTCTCGTCGCCATCGTCGGGCTATTTGCCATCGCGGAGATCTTCATCTTCATCGAGAGCCACGGCAAGAACAGCGCCATCGGCGTGACGATCGGCAAGCTGACGATCCCCTGGGCCGACCTCAAGGCCTCGTCCGGCACGATGCTGCGCGGCACCGGGCTCGGCTTCATCGCCGGCGTCCTGCCGGGTGCGGGCGCAAGCCTTGGCAGCTTCATGGCCTATATGGCGGAAAAGAGCTGGGTCGGGTCCAAGGGCCGTTTCGGCAAGGGCGACCCGCGCGGCGTCGCCGCCCCCGAGGCGGGCAACAACGCCGCCGCGGGCGGCGCCATGGTGCCGATGCTGACGCTCGGCGTTCCGGGCTCGGGCACCACTGCGGTGATGCTCGCGCTGCTGATGACGCTGAACATCACCCCGGGGCCGCTCCTCTTCAAGGAACAGCCGGAAATCGTCTGGGGCCTGATCGCCAGCCTCTTCATCGCCAACATCGTGCTTCTCATCATGAACGTGCCGCTGGTGAAGATCTTCGTGAAGGTCCTGATGGTGCCGCCATGGGTGCTGATGCCGATGGTGACCATGGTCAGCTTCGTCGGCATCTTCTCGCTTTCCGGCAGCTACTTCGACATGCTCCTGATGATTGCCTTCGGGGCCCTCGGCTACATCCTCAGGAAGCTCGACGTGCCGACGGTGCCGGTGATCCTCGGCATCCTGCTCGGCAACGCGATGGAGGACAGCCTGCGCCGCGCGATGGTGATCTCGGACGGGGACTGGACCTATCTCTTCTCGACACCGATCGCCGTCGGTCTCTGGCTCTTCGCGGCCGGCGGGTTCCTCGCGCCGATGTTCCTGCGCAAGATCGTCAAGCGACCGCCAATTCCGTCCGGCGACCTGCCGCTCGACGCCGACTGAGGAGACGACGATGCCGACCCGCGTGCTGGTACCATCCGGAGTCCTGGGCCTTGGCTTCGACCGGACGGCGCTGGCACGTGGCGTGGCGATGCGTCCCCACATCATCGCCATCGACGGCGGCTCGACCGACAGCGGACCCTTTTCGCTCGGGGCGGGACAGTCGAAGTATTCCCGCGCCGCAACCCGGGCCGAATGGCGTGAGCTGATGCTGGCGCGGGCCGAAGCGGGGGTGCCGCTCGTGATCGGAACCGCGGGCACCTGCGGGGCCGACGCGACCGTGGACTGGATGTTCGACATCACCCGCGAACTGGCCGGCGAACTCGGCCAGAGCCTGAAGATCGCACGGCTTTACTCCGGTCAGCCCGCCGAGAGGGTGATTGCGGCGCTGCGTGCAGACCGGGTCCTTCCCCTGACCCCCGCCCCCGGCATCACCGAGGCTGGGCTGTCGGAAATGACGAACATCGTGGCCCTGGCAGGGGCCGAGCAGGTTCAGGCCGCGCTGGCGACCGGAGCGGAGATCGTGATCTGCGGCCGCACCACAGACACCGCGCTGATCGCTGCCCTGCCGCTCGCGCGCGGCGACGACGCGGGCGCCGCCTGGCATGGCGCCAAGATCGCCGAATGCGGGGCGCTCTGCTCGACCCATCCGATGACCGGCACCATCATGGTGGAGTTCGACGAGACAGGCTTTACCGTGGAGCCGATGGCCCTGGCGGCGGCCTGCACGCCCTATTCCGTCTCGGCCCACATGCTTTACGAGAATTCCGACCCGTTTCGCCTGCACGAGCCGGGCGGGCACCTCGACGTCACGGCCGCGCGCTACGCCGCGCTGGACGAACGTCGGGTGCGGGTCGAAGGCTCGCGCTGGGTTCCCGGCCCCTACACGGTGAAGCTCGAAGGGGCGCGGGCAGCGGGCTATCAGACCACGATCCTCGCCATCCTGCGCGACCCGCGCTATGTCGCGCGCGCCCGCGACTGGGTGGCGGGCCTGCAAGCCTTCCTTGCCGCCGAGATATCCCGCCGCATGGGGCTAGAACCGCCGGCCTACACGCTGGAGTTCCGCCTGATCGGCATCGAAGGGGCTCTGGGTGCGATGGAAACGCGGCAGGGCCAGCCGGTCGAAGTCGGCGTCCTTGGCATCGTCACCGCGGCGTCGCAGGCCCTGGCGAGCGAGATCGGCAAGCTGATCAACCCCTTCGTCCTGCACCATCCGCTGACCCCGGACGAGGAACTGCCGACCTTTGCCTTCCCCTATTCCCCGGCCACGACCGACCGCGGCGCGCTTTACGAATTCGCGCTGAACCATGTGATGCGGATCGATGAGCCGATGGACGCCTTTCGCCTGACGGTGACGGAGGTCAACCATGCGCGTCGCTGACATCGCGCTGAAGGTCCGGTCAAAGAACGCCGGCCCCTTCTGGGTGACCGTCGACATCTTCTGCGGCACGGCCGAGGCATTTTCCAGGCTTTCGCGCCTGCAGACCGCGGCCATCGCGCGGCTCTACGGCCAGCCGGAGCAACTGCTGAAGCGGTTCGACATCGCCGACCTTAACGTGATCAAGATTTCCTTCCCGCGCCCCGTCGTGCAGGGCAGCCGCGACGACCGCGACATGCATGGCGCCCAATGGGCGCACCTTCTGGCCGAGATGGAGCTTGGCGACTGACGTCGTTCCCCCATGCTCGAGGTGCACATCCCGGACCAATCGAAGCGCGCGGAACCCTGAGTTACCACATCGCCGCAAGGTTGACGAACGCGCGGCTGGTCCTGCAATTCCCGGACCGGCTTCGTTGCGACATGGGTCAGCGCCAGCCAGCGCCCGTCCCCGCCGCGAGCCTGTCAGGTCTCGGATGACTGGCGCGCGTGCGCCGGATCGCATCCGGGGCAGACAGCGCGGCACCAGGCGAGGATCGCGTCGGCCTCGGGCGAAAGGTCGGCGGCCATGCCCCCGGCGAAACGATCGAAGGCTGCCCGGTGCGTGTCGGAAACGCCGATCAGGACCGGTACGCCGCGGCCGAGCGCCTCGGCCATCAGCGCGCGAAAGCCGCGGCCTTCCGCCTCGCTGAGACCGAACTTGTTCAGGACGACGAGGTCCGCTCCATCTGCTGCCAGTCGTGCGGTGACCAGCCCGACTGCCTCCTCGAATGCCCCGGCATCCATGCGGCAGGCGGTAGAGCCTGTTCCGAGGTCCTGCGTGATCCGGACCGCCGGCCCTCGGGGAAGGAGCCACAGGTCGCTGTCGCAATGGCCCTGCCCTTCTCCCTGCCTGGTCGGGCGCAGGGCGCCCACGACCCTCACGCCATCGTCGATGAGCCGGGCCACAACCCCGGCCAGCAGGCGATCTGTCGCCCCTCGCCCGTTCAGTGTCACACTCGCCAGCGCCATCGTCCGACCTCACCGCGGCTCGAATTGTGGGAACAGCACGTCGTTCTCGAGCCGAATATGCTCGTTCAGGTCGTCGATGAACTCGGCGAGGCCGGCATAGAGTGCGGTCCATGTGGCGCAGGCGCGGTCGGGCAGCGTGAGGTTGCGGGTCAGCCGGCGGATTTCGCCGACCTCCCGTTCGTGATCGTCATGGTCGGCGCGCATGACCGCGATCGGATTCTCTATGCCCGGCCTGCCGCCCGCTCGGATCGCGGGGAAGAGGATCAGTTCCTCCTTCTTCATGTGCACCTCCATTTCGCCGATCATGCGACGGAGGAGGTCGGACAGTCCCTTGGGCAGGGCCTCGTTCCCGAAATGCACCGTCTCGACCTTGGCGGCCATTTCGGCCACCCGCGGCAACTGGGCGCGGTGGCGCTGGTGATAGCGCGCCTCGATGTGGCGGGTCAGTCCGGCTGCGTCGTCAAGGGAAGCGTCGTCCGTCATCATGCTTTTCGTCCTTTCTTCGGCGGGAGACGGAGCCTGCACGATACGCGGCCATCTCCATCCCGGCGGCGGCCATCTGCCGGAACGCGCCGAAGATGGTGATCGGTAATTCGTCGTCCCTGCTTGAATTTGAGTTTATGACCGTTAATTGGTGCGGTAAATACCAATACGAAGGCGGAGAAAAGCGACGATGCGCCTCACCTCGTTCACGGATTACGGCTTGCGCATGCTGATGCGCATGGCGAGCGCGCCCGAACGCGCCTTCTCCACCGCCGAGTTGGCGGAGGAGTTCAACCTTTCGCGCAACCATCTGGCCAAGATCATGCAGCACCTCGCCCGCGCCGGCCTGGTCGAGACCCGTCGCGGCGGCGGCGGGGGTGCGGTCCTTGCGCGGCCAGCGGACAGGATCCGGCTCGGTGCCGTGGTCCGGTCGCTGGAGGACGGCCAGCCGCTCGTCGAATGCCTGAGCGCCAACGGCGGGGCTTGCATGATCGACGGGCGCTGCCGCCTCAAGACGCGGATGCGGTCTGCCGAGGCCGCCTTTCTCGCCGATCTGGACCGTTCCACCCTCGCCGACATCGCGCTCGGACCGGAGCCGGGGCGATGAGTTGCGGACATGAGCGGGAGGCAGGGCACATGACGAAGGTCGAGCGGAACGGCAGCGACTTTGTCGTTGCCGCCCCGGTTCTCGGCGAAGCCTTCGGCCTCGCCGAGGACGAGGTCCGGAAAGCCATGCACGATGCTGCACTGACGTCGCGCTGCGAAGCTGGTCAGGAAGCGGATGAAGGATGCTGGCGCCTCAGCTTCCGCTACAAGGACCGTGTCTTCCGGCTGACTTTGGACGCCGCCTGGAAGGCCCTGACGAGCGCGTCCTTCGCCGCCCCTCGGCCGCCACATGACCGCGGCTGAGGTCATGCCGGCGGCCGCCCCGATTTGATCTGGATCAAATTGGAATCTTCGATACCGATTTACGCTCGCAGCAGAGTGCCAACCCACGGTAGACCGTCCGACGAGGCGGCGCGGCGAGCGACTTAGACTGGGCAAGCGCGTTCGACATCGTCACGACACCACGCGCTGACCCCGTGGGATCGCACCCTGAAGCCGATCGCTGAAGCGGTCCGAATGGGGAGGCCAACGATGAGTGATAGCGACAACCGTGCGGGCACCAAGCGGGAACATCCGCCGGAGCCCATCCCGTTCATGCAGCAGGTGCTGGACAATCCGTTCCTGCTCCTGTTCCTCGGGATCACCATTCCGACCGTGCTCTACATCGTCTGGGGTGTGATGGAGATCGCCTCCATCCCCGTGGCGAACTGATCCGGACGAGGTGCGGACATGGCCATAACCCCCCCGTCAAACCGTCTCTGGTGGAAGGAACCGATCCACGGAATCGAGCTTGCCTGGATCGTGATTGCCTTCCTCTGGGGGCTATTCATGTTCTTCTTCATGATCGCCTGGCACTTCATCGGCCAGCAGAACCTGTCGAACGAGACCTACAAGATCAGGCCCGAGCTTTACGTGGAGCGGGTGGAGGCCTTCGCCACGGAGTTCCAGGCCACGGGCGACGACGGCGCCCCGCTCGAGGAGGACGGCGTGCCGGTGGTGCGGCCACCCGCGGGCGGTGACGCCTACATCCTCGCGCGGCTGTGGGAGTTCTGGCCCATCCTCGAGCTGAAGAAGGGCGAAAGCTACCGCCTGCACCTGTCGTCTGCCGACTGGCAGCACGGCTTTTCGCTGCAACCCACGAACATCAACATCTCGGTGCATCCGGGGTACGAGCACATCATTAACCTCACGCCGACGCAAAGCGGCGTGTTCGGAATCGTCTGCAACGAATTCTGCGGCATCGGTCACCACACGATGACCGGTCGCATCCGCGTGGTGGACTGAGGGAGAAACGCCATGACGACCATCGACACAGGCGCGGTCCCGGCTCCCGCCGACACCGCGTCCTATCGTATCTGCCGCTTCTCGGGCCTCAGGATCGAGGCGAATGCGGAGCTTCTCATCAAGGTCAATGCCGTCGCCGCGGTCATCTTTCTGGCCGTTGGCGGCCTGATGGGGCTTCTCGTGGCCCTCACCCGCTGGCCGGCGGTCCAGCTTCTGCCCGCGGAGTGGTTCTATCTCGTCCTGACCGGGCACGGCGCGAACGTGCTTCTCTTCTGGATCATCTTCTTCGAGATTGCGGTGCTCTACTTCGCCAGCGCCGTGATCCTCGGTTCGCGTCTCGCGGCGCCGAAGGTGGCCTGGCTGGCCTTCATCCTCATGGTCGTCGGCGCGGTGATGGCGAACTACGCCGTGCTTCGCGGCGACTCGACGGTGATGTTCACCTCCTACCCGCCGATGCAGGCCTCGCAGTGGTTCTACCTCTCGCTGATCATCTTCGCGGTCGGCGCGCTGATCGCCACGTTCATCTTCTTCGGCACGCTCGTCGTGGCCAAGAACGAACAGACCTATGACGGATCGGTGCCCTTGGTGACCTTCGGGGCGATCACCGCGGGCATCATCGCGGTCTTCACCCTGGCCTCGGGCGCGATCATCCTGATCCCGACCTGGTTCTGGTCGCTCGGCCTCATCACCAACATCGACACGCTGATGTACAAGGTCGTCTGGTGGGGCATGGGCCACTCCAGCCAGCAGATCAACGTCTCGGCGCATGTCTCGATCTGGTATGCGATCGGCGCGATGGTCGTGGGCGCCAAGCCGCTGTCAGAAAAGGTCAGCCGCACCGCCTTCTTCATGTACATCCTCTTCCTGCAGCTCGCCTCCGCGCACCACATCCTGGCCGAGCCCGGCATGTCGTCGAGCTGGAAGATCGTGAACACCTCCTACATGATGTACCTCGCGGTCATGGGCTCGATGATCCACGGGCTTACCGTGCCCGGTGCGATCGAGGCGGCGCAACGGCGCAACGGCTTCACCCGTGGCGCGTTCGAATGGCTGACCAAGGCGCCCTGGGGCAACCCGGCCTTCGCCGGCATGTTCCTCAGCCTCGTGATGTTCGGCTTCATCGGCGGCATCTCGGGCGTGGTGCTCGGGACCGAGCAGCTGAACGTCCTGATGCACAACACGATCTATGTGCCGGGCCACTTCCACGGCACCGTGGTCGCCGGGACGACCCTGGCCTTCATGGCGATGACCTATCTTGTCGTGCCGCTGATCTTCCAGCGCGACATCATCTGGCCGGGCCTCGCCAAGTGGCAGCCCTTCGTCTTCGGCATCGGCGCCGGCGGCATCTCGCTCTTCATGATGGGGGCGGGCACGCTCGGCGTCGCGCGGCGGCACTGGGACATCTCGCTGACCGATGCCGCCCATGCCTACGAGTTTCCCGCGGCCGCCTATCTGATGATGGGGCTGAACGGAATCTTCGCGATCATGGCGGCGACCGGGGGCGTGATGTTCATCCTGGTCGTGGTGGCCTCCATCCTGGCCGGGCCCCGGCTCGACGTCGCGGGCGCGAAGCTGCGCTTCCCGCTGCATGACCGCAGCCGCGAGTCGGTAACGGAATACGGCAGCCACGGCACGCTGAAACTGCCGGGCACCCTGATCCTGGTGGGCATCTTCTTTGCCTGCTTCGTGCTCTACTACTTCGTGAACTGGAAGTACCTCTCCGAACTCTGGCAATTCTACTGATCGGAAGGGAGCCGACACATGCATGCCGCCCTCACCATGACCATCTCCATCCTGAAGCTCCGGATCGGCTCTTTCGTGGCGCTCGCCGCGCTGGTCGGCATCCTGTCCGCCGAGGGTGGCATGGGTTGGGGAGCGGCGGTGGCCTTCACTCTCGCCGTGCTCGGCGCCTCGGGCGCGGCGGGAGCCTTCAACCAGTATTTCGAGCGTGAAACCGACCGGCTGATGGCCCGTACCCATACGCGGCCCTTCGCCTGCGGGACGCTGAAGGCGGGGCCGATCTGGCCCGTCACTTTCAGCGCCCTTCTCGCCGTCTCGCTGCTGCTCGCCTGGGCCACGGGGGGAACGCTCGCTGCCGTCCTGGTCTTTGCGGGGGCGGCCACCTACGGCCTTCTCTACACGCTCGTCCTGAAGACGCGCACGGTTTGGAACGTGGTCATCGGCGGCGCGTCGGGCAGCTTCGCGCTTCTCGCCGGGGCGGTCGCCGCAGCACCGGAGTTCGGCCCCGTGCTGGGACCGGTACCGATCCTTCTCGCGGCGGTGCTCTTCCTGTGGACGCCGCCGCACTTCTGGGCGCTGGCCGCCGTGCGCGGCGAGGATTACCGGCGGGCGGGCATCCCGATGCTGCCGGTCACCCATCCACCCACGGTCTGGGCGCCGGCGATCTTCAGCCATGTGCTTTTCCTGGTGCTCCTTTCGCTTGGCCCGCTATTCTACGGCTTCGGACCGGTCTACGGCACCTTCGCCGTGGTCAGCGGCGCGGTGTTCCTGCGCGCATCCTGGCGGCTTCTCCGCGATCCGGTGCGCCAGAACGCCATGGCGACGTTCAAGGCATCGCTCCTGCACTTCGCCCTTCTGTCGCTGGGCGTCATCCTCGACCGGGGAGCGGCAGCGTGGGCCGGCTGACCGCCGCATTCCTCTGGCTCGTCCTCGCGTCGCCCCTTGCGGCGGAAGCGGTGAAACTCGACGCCGAGGTCGCCTACGAGCAAAGCCAGGCTGCGATCGGCGGACTCACGGGCGACCAAGTCCTGACCGACCATCGTGGCCAGCCGCTGCCGCTCGCCGACCTGCGCGGCCGACCGCTTGTCGTCTCGCTGGTCTTCACCAGCTGCGCGACGGTCTGCCCGATCACCACCGACCATTTGCGCGACCAGATCATGGCTGCGCGCCGCGCCGTGGGTGAGGACAGCTTCGCGGTGCTGACCTTCGGCTTTGACGCCAGCGGCGACACGCCCGCTCAACTGACCGGCTTCGCCGGCACGCATCGGCTGCTCGGCCTCGAGGACTGGTACGTCGCCAGCGCCGACGCGGCGACCACGGAGAGCTTCCTGCGCGAACTCGGCTTTTCCTACGCGGCTTCCGCGCGCGGTTTCGATCACGTCACCCAGACGACGATCCTCGACGCGGAGGGCCGCGTCTACCGGCAGGTCTACGGCGAGACATTCCCGCTTCCCGTCCTTGTCCAGCCGCTTAAGGAACTCGTGCTCGGCACCGTCACGCGGTCGGTCGATCCTGGCGCGCTCTGGGACCGGATCAACTTTCTCTGCACGGTCTACAATCCGCTGACCGGGGCCTACCGCTTCGACTATGGCATCTTCTTCGGCATCTTCTTCGGAGGCGTGTCGCTGATCCTTACGGGCCTCGTGGTCCTCCGCCTCTGGCTGGAGCGGCGCCGGGCGATCCGCGGCGCGGCGATGCGCCCGATCCGGCGCGAGGTGTCATGACCACTGGCCCGCGCGCACTGCTCCGGCGCGGTTTCGACCGGGCCGAGAGGCTTCTCGACCGCGCCTTCGGCCCGGACTGGAATCCCTTGGCGCAGCTTGGGCCGATAGGCTGGTTCCTGTTCTGGATCGTCGCCGTCACCGGCATCTATCTCTTCATCTTCTTCGATACCGGCGTGACCGATGCCTATGCCTCGGTCGCATGGCTCAGCAGGGATCACTGGTGGCACGCGGGCGTCGCGCGGAGCCTGCACCGCTATGCCTCGGACCTCATGGTGGTCGTGATGTTCACGCACCTGATCCGCGAATGGGCGATGGATCGCTATCGCGGCTCGCGCTGGTTTTCCTGGGTAACCGGCGTGCCGGTGATCTGGTTTGTCTATCTTTCGGGGATCACCGGCTACTGGCTGGTCTGGGACAAGCTTGCCCAGTACATCGCCACGACGACGAGCGAACTCCTCGACACGCTGGGAATCTTCGCCGAGCCGATCGCGCGCAACTTCCTCGCGCCCGATCTTCTGGCGTCGCGCTTCTTCACGTTGATGGTGTTCCTGCACATCGCGATCCCGCTCCTCCTGCTGCTGCTGATGTGGGTGCACATCCAGCGCATCACCGAGGCGCGCACGAATCCGCCGCGCGGTCTTGCCGCCATCACCCTTGGCGCGCTTGTGGTGGGCGCGCTTCTGTCGCCGGCGCCGCTCGGCGCGGCCGCCGATCTCGCCACGGTTCCCGTGCGTGTCGACATGGACTGGTTCCTGCTGTCGCTCTATCCGGTGATCGAGAGCGTGCCGGCCGGCGCGATCTGGGCCGGGGTCGTCGGCTTCACCGTGCTGATGATCGGCTTGCCCTGGCTGCCGGCCCGGCGCGACGGCGCTGCGGCCGCGGTCTTTCTCGACCATTGCAACGGCTGTTCGCGCTGCGTCGAGGATTGCCCCTATGCGGCGATCACGCTGGTGCCGCGGTCCGACGGACTTCCCTTTACCCATGAGGTCGAAGTGAACCCGGCGCGCTGCGTCGCCTGCGGCATCTGCATGGGCGCCTGCCCGTCCTCGACCCCCTTCCGCCGCACGGGAAATCTAGTTACCGGGATCGACCTGCCGGATCGCCCGCTGGCCGCGCTGCGCGCCGAGGTGATCCGGGCGGCGGACGGGACCTCGGGACCGGGCCGCGTGCTCACGCTGTCCTGCGCCTACGGCGCCGCGGCGGGCGACGCGCCCGGTCGGGTCGTGTTGCCCTGCGTCGCAATGGCGCCACCTTCGCTCGTCGACTTCATCATCAGCCGCGGCCTGGCCGACGGTGTTGCGGTGGCTGGCTGCGCCGAGCGCGACTGCCACAACCGCCTTGGTGTCGCCTGGACCCGTGCGCGTTTCGCGCGCGAACGCGACCCCTACCTCCGCGCGCGGGTGCCGCGCGAGCGGGTGCTGACCGTCTGGGCCGGCCCGACCGAGACGGCGCGCCTCGACGCGGAACTCGCGGGCTTCGCGGAGCGCCTGTCGTCGATGCCAGCCTACGAGAACCTGCGGCCGCTCGATCCGGACGAGGTGGCCGATGCCGAGGCGGCGGCCGCCGAAAGGGCCGCGGGATGACGGGTCAGAACTTCCCCTGGCGCGACCGCGCGCCGCACCTCGCCCTCGGCGGCCTGCTTTCGCTCGCACTCGTGCTCGGCGTCGCGGCGCTCTCGGCCCGGCCGGCATGGCGAAGCTTGCCGGAGGGTACCGGGCTCATCCGGCTCAGCCTGACCCATTCAGGCGTGCGGGCCTGCCGGGACCGCACCCCCGAAGAGCTTGCGAAGCTGCCGCGCAACATGCGCGACAAGCAGATATGCGATCGCCGCCGCGCACCGATCAGGGTCGAGATGGACATCAACGGCGAACCGGCCTACGCGGCGGATGTCAAGCCAAGCGGTCTTGTCGGCAGCGGTCCGTCGCGCATCTATGATCGGATCGAACTGCCGGCCGGGTCCTACCACGTCGATCTCCGGCTTGCCGACGACCCGGCAGCCCAGGGTTTCGCCTACAAGGCAAGCTACGATATAGTGCTGAAGCCGGCGGAGAGCGTCGCCATCGATTTCGACGCCGGCTCCGGCGGCTTCTACCTGCACGGACAGCAAAGGTGACCCATGGCACCGATCGAATGGAAACCCCAGTACAGCGTTGGCGACCCGGCGGTTGATCACGAACACCGGGAACTGGTGGACCTTGTGAACACCGCCGCCGCTGCCATTCTCGACCGCCGGCCGACCGCCGATGTGGACCGGTGCCTCGGCGATCTGATGCGCGCGATCTCGGCGCATTTCGCCCACGAGGAAAAGCAGATGCATCGGGCTGCCTACGACGAACTCGGTCCCCACAAGGCCGATCACGAGCGGCTGCTCGACTCGCTGCGCGACATCATGGACGGGACACAGGATACGCCGACCGCGGCCGACAGATTGACCGCCGTGCTCGAGGCCTGGTTCACGGACCATTTTCGCACCCATGACGCGCGACTGCATCGCCAGCTTGGACCGCACGAGCACTGACCCCCGGACCGGGCGCAGCCGCCCCTTCGCAGGATGTCCGACGCGAAAGGTTCCGCTCGTCCATCGGGGCCACGTCAAAGACCTCTCGGCCACGGCCGGCTGAAACCGTTCCGGACCAAGGCGCGGCGCCGGGAGAGCATCCATGCCGTTCGCCTCTGCGGATGTGGAGCTATGCGCGGCACCGCCATTGGAAAGGCCGGTGAGAATTATTTCCAACTGCTTGGAGCGACCCGCCGATTGACGGGTGGCCACGGATTCCGAGGGCTTCGCGCCTGGGTTGACAGGATCGGAGCCGCGCAGACCGGCACCAACCGGTCAGATCAATAGCTCGGCGGCGTTATCGCGCTGACGATCCTGGCCGGACCGTCGCCAACGTTCCGGAAGCGGTGCGGCCGGTTGCTGTCGAAATAGTACCCGTGGCCTTCGGTCAGTATCCAGGTTTCTTCGCCAACGGTCAGCTCGATCCTGCCCTCCAGCACCAGCCCGGCCTCTTGCGCGTCGTGCGAGAAGATCGCACCGGTATCCGCGCCGGGCACATAATGTTCCAACAGAACCTGCATGTTCCGGCCGAAATGGTTGAAGCCGACGACGCGATAGGAGATTTCGTTGGGATTTCCGATCTCGACCAGATCTTCCGGCCGATAGACCGGGCTGTGGTCATGGCTTGCGCGCAGGCCCGAGAAGAATTCCACCATCGTGGTCCCGAGCGCCTCCACCACGGCCCCCAGCGTGTCGACCGACGGGCTCATCCGGTCACGCTCGATCAGCGAGATGGTGGAATGCGACACCCCCGCCCGCGCGGCGAGTTCGCGTGCGCTTAACTGGCGTCTGCGCCGCAATTCGCGGACATGTCGGCCGATGTTTGCCATGACGGCTCCGGCAATCGGGATAATTTGGTCAGTATATGCACCGCATGACCAAGGGGCAATTGCGTCAGACGTGATCAGGCTGAAAACTCGCTCCGAACGTGACCAGCGACTGAAAGAACGATGACCGATCTGCCCATTGAACTGCAAAAGCGCATCACCAGCATCAAGGCGCCAGCGCGCGATGCGGGTTCCGACAATTCCGACGTGGAAGCGACGGTCAAGGCCGTGCTCGCCGACGTGAAGGCG
The DNA here is from genome assembly GCA_020637675.1 of Paracoccaceae bacterium. GTDB lineage: Bacteria > Pseudomonadota > Alphaproteobacteria > Rhodobacterales > Rhodobacteraceae > Albidovulum. Next base: position 166,244 of record JACKKD010000001.1, read on the forward strand.
CGCGGTGATGCTGCCGTGCGTGACTATTCGGTGAAGTTCGACAAGGCCGCGATCGGAGAACTGGAAGTCACCATGGCGGAACGCGAGGCCGCGGTGGCCGCGCTCGACCCGCAGACGCGCGCCGACACCCAGTTCGCAATCGACAACGTGACGGCCTTCGCCCGGGCGCAGTTGGGCACGATCCAGCCGCTGGAGATCGAGACCCTGCCCGGCATCCACCTTGGCCATCGCGTCATCCCGATCGACCGGGTGGGCTGCTATGTGCCGGGCGGGCGCTATCCGCTGCTTTCGGCTCCTGTCATGACGATCGTTCCGGCCCGGGTCGCGGGCGTGAAGGAGGTGATTGCTTGCCTCCCGCCCAACGCGCATCAAGCCATGATCGCGGGTTGCCACATGTCCGGCGCCGACCGCATCTTCCGCGTCGGTGGGGCGCAGGCCATCGCCGCGATGGCCTACGGGACGGAGACGATCCCCAAGGCCGACAAGATCGTCGGCCCCGGAAACGCCTTCGTGAACGAGGCCAAACGGCAAGTGTTCGGCCCGGTGGGGATCGACCAGCTTGCCGGACCGTCGGAAATCTACATCCTCGCCGATGACAGCGCAAACGCCCGCATGATCGCGACAGACCTTCTGGCGCAGGCCGAACATGACGTCCGCACCCGGGTCGGACTGATCACCACGGACCGCGGCCTGGCCGAGGCGGTGCTGGCCGAGATGGACCACCAGCTTGCGGGCCTGCCGACCGCGCCGGTGGCCGGAGTGGCCTGGCGCGACTACGGCGAGATCATCCTCGTGCCGGATGCGGAGACGATGATTGCTGTCTCGGACCAGATCGCCGCGGAGCATTTGCAGGTCCACACAAGGGACGCGCTGGAGTTCTCGCACCGGCTGACGTCCTATGGGTCCCTTTTCATCGGAGAGAACGCCTCGGTCGTCTATTCGGACAAGTGCATCGGGACGAACCACACGCTGCCCACGATGGCAGCGGGGCGCTACACCGGTGGACTGTGGGTCGGGGCCTATGTAAAGATCTGCACCCACCAGTGGATCGAGGACGGGGCGATCGATCAGGTCGCGCTGCCCGCGATCCGCCAGAGCGCGTCCGAAGGACTGGAGGGTCACCGCAGGGCGGCCGCCTTCCGCGTCGAAAGAAACTGACCACGCCCGACGCGCTTGCCCAAGGGCGAACGGCACATCCGAACCACAAGCAGGGAGATGAACATGATCCAAGAAAACAAGACTACCGCCCTCCGCAGGGCGCTTGCCATCGGCGCCACGGCGCTTGCGCTAGGGGGCGGTGCGGCACAGGCACGCGACCTCACCATCGTGTCCTTCGGCGGCACCTTCCAGGACGCGCAGCGCGAACTGTTCTTCAAGCCCTTCGCGGAAAAGCTGGGCAAGCCGGTGCTGGACGAGGCCTGGGACGGCGGTTACGGCGTGCTGCAATCCAAGGTGAAGGCTGGCCAGCCGAACTGGGACGTCGTCCAGGTCGAGGCCGAGGAACTCGCCCTTGGCTGCGCCGACGGCATCTTCGAGAAGCTGGACTGGGAAAAGCTCGGCGGTCAGGACAGCTTCATTCCCGGCAGCACCTCGGAATGCGGGGCGGGGCACATCGTCTGGTCCGTGGCCATAGCCTATGACGGGAACAAACTGACCGACCAGCAGCCGCAAAGCTGGGCCGACTTCTGGGATGTCGAGAAGTTTCCGGGAAAGCGCGGGATGCGCAAGACCGCGAAATATGCGCTGGAAGCTGCGCTGATGGCCGATGGCGTACCCTCGGATCAGGTCTATGAAATGCTTGCGACGCCGGAAGGCGTGGACCGGGCCTTCGCCAAGCTGGACGAACTGCGTCCGAACCTGGTCTGGTGGGAGGCCGGCGCACAGCCCCTGTCGATGCTGCAGACCGGCGACGTGGCGATGTCCACAGTCTACAACGGCCGCATCACCGGCCTGAACCGGACGGAAGGCACCAACATGAAGCTGGTCTGGAACCAGTCGATCTATGCCGTCGACAGCTGGGTCATCCTCGCGGGGGCGGAAAACAAGGACGCCGGGCAGGATTTCATCGCCTTCGCAAGCGCGCCCGAGAACCTGTCGAAGCTGCCCGCGCAGATCGCCTACGGCCTGCCGGTGATCGCGGCGGCGGCGATGGTTCCGGCCGAATTCGCGGCCGACCTGCCCACCAACCCCGATAACCTGGCGGTCTCGCTGAACCTCGATGTCGACTACTGGGTTGATAACTCCGAGGAACTGACCAAACGGTTCAACGCCTGGGTCGCCCAGTAACGCCCCCGGCGACTGCCCGGTCGAAAGGCCGGGCGGTCGCCTCGTACCCGTCACCGCAAGCAGGGTAGACAGCAGGGCAAACTTCAACGAGAACGGCCCGCAAGCGCAGCAGGCTGCATCGGGGATATCATGTCCGGAGCGTTCATCAGCTTTCAAGACGCCACCAAGGATTACGGCTCCGTGCGCGTGGTCGAGAACCTCAATCTCGACATCGCGCGCGGCGAATTCGTCAGCCTGCTAGGCCCGTCGGGATCGGGCAAGACGACGCTTCTGATGATGCTGGCGGGGTTTGAAAGTGTCAGCGGCGGCACGATCACGCTCGATGGCAAGGTCATCAACGACTTGCCCACCTACAAGCGCGACATGGGCGTGGTGTTCCAGAACTACGCGCTCTTCCCGCACATGACCGTTGCCAGGAACGTGGCCTTCCCGCTGGAGATGCGGGGCGAGGCAAAGGCCGTGACGGCGGCCAAGGTGAAGAAGGCCCTGGACATGGTGCAGCTTGGCCAGCTGGCCGACCGCCTGCCGGGGCAGCTTTCCGGGGGGCAGCAGCAACGCGTGGCGCTGGCCCGCGCGCTGGTGTTCGAACCGCGTGTCGTCCTGATGGACGAGCCGCTGGGTGCGCTGGACAAGCAGTTGCGCGAACAGATGCAGCTGGACATCCGCGAACTGCACCATCGCCTCGGCCTGACGGTGATCTTCGTCACCCATGACCAGGACGAGGCGCTGACGATGTCGGACCGGATCGCCATCTTCAATCATGGCAAGATCCAGCAGTGCGCCGCCCCGCGTGAGGTCTACGACCATCCAGCCAACCGCTTCGTCGCCGAATTCATCGGCGAGACAAATCTGCTGGACTGCAAGGTGTCCGAAAACGCGGGGGAGACGTTTTCGGTCACGCTTGACGACGGTTCGGTCGTCGCCGCCCATGGCCTGCCGGGCCTCGTGGCCGGGGATCGGGCTCTCCTGTCGCTCCGACCCGAACGGATCGAGATCCTGCCGGCGGAAACGGATGCCACAGCGACCGGCCAGAACAGGCTGGCGGGCGAGATCCTCGACACGATCTATCAGGGCGACCATCTGCGCGTCGTGATCGAGACGGCAGTGGGACAGATCATCGCCCGCACGGACCGCAAGGCGCAGGAGTGGCCCGTCCGAGCCAGGGTCATGCTGACCTTCCGCGCTGCCGATGGCTGGGTGATTGCGCCATGATCAAGGCAGCCCCCATGCGCGCGCTGCTGCTGCTCGGGCCCCTGCTGGTCTTTCTTGGCCTGTTTTTCGTCTGGCCGCTGGTCACCGTGATCGCGCAATCGGTGTCCGACCCGTCCGTGTCGCGCGTTCTGAACCGGACCGCAGCCGCCATCGACGGTTGGGACGGCACCGGCGTGCCCTCGGCCGAGGTGCAGGCCGCCTTCCGCGCCGACGTTGTCGCCAACACCGACGATATGGCCATGGGCGACGTGACGCGGCGACTGAACGCGACAAAATCCGGTTTTCGCTCGCTGATGGGAAAGACGGTGTCCGCAGTCAAGGAAGATCCGGACATCGACCTTGCCCGGATCGACGACCGCTGGACCGATACGGCCTACTGGCAGGCGATCCAGGACAACGCATCGCCCTACACCGACGCCTTCCTCCTGGCCGCGCTGGACCTTGAGCGGGACAAGTCCGGCAACATTGCCGCCATGCCCGAGGGTACATCGGCAAATGCAACGATCCTGTTGCGGACGCTTTGGACGGCGGGCGTGGTGACGTTCTGCTGCCTTGTCATCGGCCTGCCGTATGCGATGATCGCTGCCTCGGTGCAGGGCTGGAAGCGGTCGGTCCTCTTGGGGGCGGTGCTCCTGCCCTTGTGGACGTCGCTTCTGGTGCGCACGGCGGCCTGGATGATCATCCTGCAGGACAACGGCATCATCAACCAGGCACTGATGGGGCTGGGCGTGATTTCGCAGCCGCTGGCGCTGATCTACAACCGGTTCGGGGTGGTGCTTGCCATGACGCATGTGCTTCTGCCCTTCATGGTCCTGCCCATATACTCGGTCCTGTTGACCGTGCCGGGCAACCTGATGAACGCCGCGGCTTCGCTCGGGGCGCATCCGGTGCGGGCCTTCCTGCGCGTTCTGCTGCCGCTGTCCTTCCGCGGGGTGGTATCGGGCACGTTGCTCGTGTTCATGGCGGCAATCGGGTATTACATCACGCCGGCGCTGCTCGGCGGGGCGTCGGATCAGATGCTGTCCTCGGTCATCGCCTTCTATGCCACGGGGTCTGCGAACTGGAGCATGGCCGCCGCACTCGGGCTGATCCTGCTCGTGCTGACGCTCATCCTCTATGCGGTGTACAACCGGCTGTCGCGCGATCCGGTGGAGGCGAGATGATGGCGATGTCGCTTTTCAAGTCCGTCTATGCCACGCTGATCGTCGGGTTTCTGGTTGCCCCGCTTCTGGTGGTGCTGCCGCTTGCCTTCACCTCGGGCGCGTTCCTGACCTACCCGATCCCGTCCTATTCGTTCCGCTGGTTTTCCGAACTGGTCGAAAACACGGTCTGGAGCCGGGCGATCCTGAACAGCCTGCTGATCGCCGGTTCAACGACGGTGGTTGCCACGTTGCTGGGTACGCTCGCGGCGCTTGGGCTGAGGGCGCGCAACCTCGTGCTGTCGTCGCAGATCCGCACGCTTTTCCTGTTGCCGATGGTCGTCCCGGCCGTGGTGCTGGGCGTGGGGATGCAGGCGCTGTTCGTGCGCTTCGGAATCAACTCGACCTACCTGTCGGTCATCGTGGCGCACAGCGTCATCGCCATTCCCTTCGTCGTGATCTCGGTCTCCGGCGCGCTGGGCGGGATCGACCGCCGGGTGGAGCGCGCCGCCGAAAGCCTTGGCGCCCGGCCGCACAAGGTGTTTTTCCTCGTAACCCTCCCGCTGGCCATGCCGGGCGTGGCGTCGGGAGCGGCGCTGGCCTTCGCCACCTCGCTGGACGAGGTCGTCCTGACGCTCTTCGTCGCCGGGCCGAACCAGCGCACGCTTGCCCGCCAGATGTTTTCCACCCTGCGCGAGAACATCAGCCCGGCGATCGCATCGGCGGCCTTCGTGATCATCGTGGGCACAATCCTGGTTGCGCTGCTGCTTCTCTTGATGCGCCGCCGTTCGGCATGAGGTCCCTGACGAGGGCAGCGGCAACTCGAGCGTAGCGCGCAACGCCACCGACCGCGCTCCTCCACGTCCGGACCGAGCGCTGGAAGGAGCGTCCCGCCCGGAACCTGCCGGGCCGGACCGGCATTCCGCACGGCAAGGGGAGTCCCATCGCACCGGAAGCCGTCGGATCCTGCGACGCCATCTTCGATGTCGAGCACCCGGTGCGCGGTCCGACCGCCGAGGCCCGCCATGACGCCCTTCATCGGCAGGTGGGCACGATGATACCGCACCTACACGATCAGCCCAGGCGCCGCGCGCACGATTCCGAGCGTCGGATATCCCCCCGCGTCCGCCCGGATCACGGCGGGACACACCCCAATGCCGGCGACGAGGATCGGCACATCTCAGCCGAGAAGCGTGAAAAGCGGGGTGCGCATTATCGGGTGCTTGCCATGCGTCATGTCGCATCCTCCCGTGCCAGTCTCTCGCGGAGATAGTCCCGCAGCACCACCGCCTGGTTGTGATCGCGGTCCTTCGCCCCGTAGAGCAGGACGACCGGGCCTTTCCGGCACCAGGCCAGGCAGCGCTCCAGCGCCTCGTCGCTCGCGTCCAGTTCGGCGTGATAACGGCGCCGGAACTCATCCCACCTGTCGGGGTCGTGGCCGAACCACTTGCGCAGTTCGGTGCTCGGGGCGACCTCGCGGATCCAGTCGTCAAGCGCCAGACCCGCCTTGCTGATCCCCCGCGGCCAGAGGCGGTCGACCAGCAGGCGCGCGTGCTGCGCATCGCCGGGACCGTCGTAGACCCGTGCGACACCGATGTCCGGTGCGTCCGTCATCCCGTGGCGTCGTCCTCCAACAGCTCCAGCGCCTTGACCGAATGGGCGAAAGCGGCACCCGCGCGCATCTCGGCCGCGACCCAGATCGCCTCCATGATCTGCTCGGAACTCGCACCCTCGCGCTTTGCCGCTTTCACATGGCCCTCTATGCACCATGGGCACTGAGTGACATGGGCGACGGCCACGGCGATCAGCTGCTTGGTCCTCGTGTCAAGCGCGCCCTCGGCAAAAACGGCCTTGGAGAAATCGCGGAACGCGTCGTCGGCATGCGGAGCAAGGGCGTGGCGCCGCTCGGCATGGGCGCGGGTTGCCCTTGGAAAGTGAAGGTCAGCCATGTGCCACGCCTCCCGCTTCGAATTGCGGAAAGAGCACGTCGTTTTCCAGTCGCATGTGCTCCTCGAAATCCGTGATGAATTCATCGAGTCCGGCATAGAGGGCGGTCCAGGTGCCACAGGCTCCCTGCGGCAACGTCAGGCCAGCGGTGAGGCGGCGGATCTCGGCGACTTCCGCGGAATGGTCGTCATGGTCGGCGCGCATCACCGCGATCGGGTTCTCGATACCGGGTCCGCCGCCCCTGCGGATGGCGGGAAAGAGGATCAACTCCTCCTTCTTCATGTGCACCTCCATCTCGCCGATCATGCGGCGCAGGACGGCGGAGAGACCCTCGGGTACATCCTCGTCGCCGAAGTGCACGTTCTCGACCCGTTCGGCCATCTCGGCCAGAGACGGCAGCTGATTGCGATGGCGCGCATGATAGCGCGTCTCGATGTAGCGCGTCAGTTCGGCGGCGTCGTCAATCGGGGCAGCATCGGACATTTGGGCATCCTTTCGTCAGCGTAGGGCAGGAATGGGGTCGGAGGCGGCCCTCGCCTCGGATACCGCCAGGAGGAGCGAACGGGCGATACGTTCGGCGCGAAGCGTGACATGCGCGGCGCCTGCGGGCGTACAGGTCTCGCGCGCTGTCGCACGGAACAGGTCGAGCCAACGCTCGAAATGGGCTCCGTCAATCGGCAGGGCCATGTGCGCCGGTACCGGGCGGCCATGGTACCGCCCCGTCATCAGCGCGACCGACGACCAGAAGGCAACCATGCGCTCCAGATGCGGCCCCCAGTCTATGATGCGTGCGCTGAAGATCGGGCCCAGCACCGGGTCGCGTCGGATCCTGCCGTAGAAGCCGTGGACGAGGTCCCGCAGCACCTCTTCGTCGAGGCCCGTTTCAGCCATGATGGCCGCGGTGATCTCCGGCCGGACGGAGGCAACATGTTTGGTCCGTCCGAGCGCAGGCATGAAGGGACTCGCGGTTTCCGTCTTGCAATTGAAGTTATATCTGCTAATAGGTATTGTAAATACCGATTAGATGGGGAATGCAGCGTCGATGCGTCTCACCTCCCTCAAAAACCATGGATCAAGGCTGCTGATGCGGATGGCGGGCGCGCCGGGGCGCACCTTCGCGACCATAGAACTGGCCGACGAGTTCCGGCTTTCGCGCGACCATCTGGCCAGGATCATTCAGCACGTCATCGGCGCCGGTCTGACCGACAATCGACCCGATGCTCCGTCCGGTTGGGCATCGGGGATACGCAATTCAAGCACGGAAGGAACGCCCAATGACGACCTGGCTCCCCACCCTGAAGACGGCAACCCCGCAAGAGGGCTATGAACTGGCCGTGAAGATGGCCCGCGTCGCCATCAAGATGACCCAGCCGGACGCAGAGGTGCGCAACAAGCTGCGTCCGGTCTATGCCGAGAATGCCGACGCGCTGATCGCCTCAAGCCAGGTCGTGGCGACGCATTTCGCCACCGTGGCGGCGGCGAACGACTATTGGAGAGATGCGACATGACCGCAGTTGAACGCAAGGCCGCTGATTTTGTCGTCGACGCCGCGTTGCTGGCCGACGCGTTCGCGCTTTCGCAGGACGACATCAAGGCGCGGATGCGCGACGGCGCGATCACATCGCGCTGCGAGGCCGGTGTGGACGACGACGCCGGTCGCTGGCGCCTGACGTTTCACCACGGGGACCGCGCTTGCCGCTTCATCGTCGACGAAGCGGGCAACGTCCTGAAAAGGGTGACGTTCCCGATCAAGGCCGGACCGCGAGACCACGCTGCAGGACATGGCGACGCCGGAGCGATACCCGACGGCACGAGGATCGCCTCATGAGTCCCGACGCCCTTCTCGAATAAGACGGTCACCCCTCATCACGATCGATCTCTGCGACGGTCTGCGCCGCGCAGGCATACGGCTGTCCGGAAACCCGGCCGATCATGGTGCCCGATGAGGCAGGCGCCATGCTGGGCGCGGGGAGATCGACACCGCAATACGTCATCTCGGCCTTCTTGCTGCGACGAGCGCGCGAGACCCTGCTCGTGGACCGGGAACACGGGGAACGCCTGCTGACGGATTACGTCATCGGCATCGGATACCGGTGATCCGGAGCGGGTTGGCGACTCAACGGGAACCCGATCCGGCGCGCCAGAGCCTCGAACTGGATCAAATCGGTATGGTCAATTCCGATACGCCACCCCCGGGGGAGGTTTGTGCCGATGACCGTTCGAACTGCCTCGTCACTTCTGTCAATCCTTGGCCGCGACGCGGTGGTCCTGCGGGTCCGCTGGCCCGCCCGTGAGGGCCGGGATGACGCCACGGTTCAGGGCAACGCCTATCGCATCCGCACCATCGAGCTCTGGATACTGGTCCCTGTCTGGCTCCCGACCACCGCCTGGCTGTTCCGCGAAAACCCCTATGCGGCGCCGGCGGCCGCGGCGCAGGGGGTAAACGTCACCGGCAACCGATGGTACTGGTATCTCGATCGCACCGAGGTGGCTGCGGGCCAGCCGGTGGAGTTCCGCGTGACCAGCGTCGATGCGAACCACGGCCTCGGCATCTACGATGAGTCCGGCGCGCTCGTCGCCCAGTCCCGGGCCATGCCCTTCTTAGTCAACCGTCTCACACATGTCTTCGAGACGCCCGGCACCTACAGGGTGCTCTGCCTCGAGTGTTGCGGGCTGGCGGATCACGACTTGGCGGCCGAAATCGTGGTGGCCGAGGGCGGCGAGGTAAACCGTGGCATGGTTTCGGTGCGGCGGCACAGGCCAACCAGGGCGTTGGCGGTGCGTCGGATCTCAGTCATGAGTGTGCGGCGCCGCTAGAGCGCCTCGAAAGCCGCCTTTTGCCGCGCCGTCCAGCGGACGTGGAGCCGGTGGCCCTTGGCCGTCTCCTCCTCGCCGGTGACGACGCCGTTCTCGTAGAGCCAGGCCCGGCGCCGGCCCTCGCTGAAGGGCAGCGTGAGGTCTGCGGGGAACCGTTCCGACCCGAGCGCCGTCTCGATCGCGTCGAGAAGCGGCGCCAGCCCGTCGCCGGTCAGCGCCGAGACGGCATGGATGCCCGGCTTGCGCGCATCCTCCACCAGAAGCGCCGCGCGGTGATCCTCGGGGAGAAGATCGATCTTGTTCCAGACCTCGAAGAGCGGCACATCGCCGTCCACGCCGAGGCTTTCGAGGATCGCGCGCACGTCGGCCGCCTGTTCCTCGGTCTCGGGGTGCGAGATGTCGCGGACATGGAGGATGAGGTCGGCCTCCAGCACCTCTTCGAGCGTGGCGCGGAACGCAGCGACAAGCTCGGTCGGCAGGTCCGAGATGAACCCCACCGTGTCCGACAGGATGACCTTCTGCCCCGAGGGCAACGCCACGGCCCGCATCGTCGGGTCGAGCGTGGCGAAGAGCATGTCCTTCGCCAGTACCTCCGCCCCCGTCATCCGGTTGAAGAGCGTGGACTTGCCGGCATTGGTGTAGCCGACGAGGGCGACGATCGGGAACGGCACCTTCCGCCGCGCCGCCCGGTGCAGTTCGCGCGTCTTTACCACACGGCCGAGCTGGCGGCGGATCTTGATCACCTCGTCGTCGATGGCACGCCGGTCGGCCTCGATCTGAGTCTCGCCGGGCCCGCCGACGAAGCCGAAGCCGCCGCGCTGGCGTTCAAGGTGGGTCCAGGCGCGCACCAGCCGCGTGCGCTGGTAGCTCAGGGCGGCCAGCTCCACCTGCAGCACACCCTCGCGCGTGCGCGCGCGGTCCGCGAATATCTCGAGGATCAGCCCCGTCCGGTCGAGGAGCTTCACGCCCCATTCCTTCTCGAGGTTGCGCTGCTGGACCGGGCTCACCGGCCCGTCGACAAGCACCAGCCCGACCTCCGCCTCGGCGAAGCGCGTCTTCAGGTCCGCGATCTTCCCCGACCCGAACAGCATCCCGGCATGAACCGTCGGAAGCCGCACGATCTCGGCGCCGACGACCTCGATGGCCGGCAGCGCCGCCGCAAGGGCCGCGGCCTCCGCAAGCGCATTTCCGGGCGTCCGCGACTTGCGGCCCGTGCGCAGGTCCGGATGAAGGACATAGGCCCGCGTGGGGCCGTCCGCTGGGCTTCGCTCGCTTGTCAGTCCTCGCCCTCGTAAAGCGAGATCGGCTGACCCGGCATGATCGTCGAGATCGCGTGCTTGTAGACGAGCTGGGACTGGCCGTCCCGGCGCAGCAGCACGCAGAAATTGTCGAACCAGGTGATGACGCCCTGCAGCTTGACCCCGTTGATCAGGAAGATCGTGACGGGAATCTTCGCCTTGCGGACATGGTTGAGAAAGGCATCCTGCAAATTCTGTTTGTCGGCAGCCATGATTATCGTCGCCTTGCGCTTTTCTTGCTGTCTTATGGTCCAGCGTTATCCCCGCCCCTCGGCGCTGCACCGGGGACTTGGATCAAGTATGCGGAAGATTTCGGGACTTTCCACCCCCAATTTGATCCCGGCCCGAACCGGCCGGCGGGGCGGGCCTAGCGGCGCCAGAAGTCCGGGTTGAGGAGCGCGATGATCGCGAGTGTCTCGAGCCGGCCGAGCACCATGGCGCCAGCGGCCACCGCCCGCGCGGCGCCGTTCAGTTCCGACCACGACAAGGGGGCCTCGGACGCAAAGCTGGCAAGCGGGCCGGTCGTTGACAGGGCTGCGACGGCGAAGGTCGTGGACGCGACAAAGTCGAGCCCGGTGAGCGCGAGCGCAAGCATGATGACGGCGATCGAGATCGCGAAGAGCATGAAGAAGATCCATGCCATCTGCGCCCCCTGGCGACGCAGCCGCCGGGCCTCCTGTCCCGCGCCGCCGACCGAGTTCGGATGGACGAGCCGTTCGATTTCCCGTTCGCCGTGGCGGTAGAGAGCGTAGACGCGCAGGAGCTTCACCCCACCCGCCGTCGTCGCCACCCCGCCGCCCATCACCGCGAGCCCCGCGAGGATCAGGCCCGGCGATGCAAGGCCCGACCAGCTTCGCGCCTCGGCCCAGTCCGTGGATTCAAAGCCCGTCGTGGTGAGGAACGACAGGACCGTGAACAGAGTGCCCCAGAGGGCGCGGAGGGCGGCGGCGGTATCCTTGACCTCGTCCACCTCGAGCGCGCCGATCCAGTGGCGCAGGAACAGGAGTGCGGGCACAACCGTCACGATCAGGAGCGCCATCCGGAGTTCGGGATCGGTTCTGAGACCCATCGCGTTGCGGAATGTCCGGCCTGACGGATAGAGCCGGCGCGACAGCGCGAAGATCAGAAACAGGAAGATCGCGAATTCGCCCCAGAAGCCCGCGCCCGTACCGTAAAGGCCCCCCTTCGGCGAAATGCCCGAGGTGGCGAGGGTCGACATCGCGTGACATGCTGCCGTCAGTGCCCCGTCTCCCGCGAGGATCAGGAGTATCCACAGCGCCAGCGTCAGGCCGGCATAGGCCGGAAAGAGCGTCAGCGTGTCGCGCAGGACCCGGTGGGAGGGGCTCGCACCCCGCGCCGCGGGGCCGCCGGACAGCGCGCCCTGCCCGGCTGGTGTCCCGCTCAGCACCTCGAATCCGCCGAGGTTCATCGGTGCGAGCACGGCAGCCGCGGTGACGAGGACGAAGAAGCCGCCCATCCATCCCACCAGCGCCCGCCACAGATGCACCGACTGCGGCAGTCGGTCGGGCTCGAAGAGCGTTGCCCCGGTTGTCGTCACCGACGACACCATCTCCCACCAGGCGCTGTAGTAACTGGTGCCCGGCACCGCCTCGGCGAAGGGTACCGCGAGCATCAGGGGCAGCACCGTGAAGGCGGCCAGCAGGGTCAGAAGCTGGTTCCGGGCCGGGTGACCGGCCCGGTTCGCGGCCGTCGCGATGCCGATCAGCACCGTCAGGAGGAAGAAGAGCGTGCCTGAGTAGAAGAAGACCCGCGACACGCCGTAATCGCGTGCACCGAAGGCGTGGAACGCCGGAAGATACATGGCGAGCGCCCCGATCCCCATCAGGATGACCATCAGCGGAAGATCGAGCACGCGCTGCATGGGCTCAGAAGAAGTCGATCGAGACCTGCAGGAGCCGCTCGACCTCCGGCACGTCGCCCGACATGCAGAACAGCGCGATCACGTCGCCCTCTTCCACCCGCGTGTCGCCGGTGGGCTTCACCACCTTCTCGCCCTTCATCAGGGCGCCCATGAGAACGCCTTCGGGGAACTCGATCTCGCGCACGAGCCGGCCGGCGATGGGCGAGGTGGACAGCACCTGCGCCTCGATCACCTCGGCCTCGGCGTCACCGACCGAATAGATCGCGCGCACCCGGCCGTGCCGGATGTGGCGCAGGATCGACGAGACGGTCGTCGCGCGCGGGTTGATGTAGGCGTCGATGTCGAGCGCGCCCATCAGCGGCACCAGCGTCGGGTCGTTGACGAGCGCGATGGCCATGGGGCAGCCGGCCTGCTTGGCACGAACGGCGGCGAGGATGTTGGTCTTGTCGTCGTCCGTGACGACGAGGACGGCATCGGCACGCTCGATGTTGGCCTCGGCGAGCAGATCGGCGCTCATCCCGTCGCCGTTGAGCACGATGGTGCGCTGCAGGGAATCCGCCGCCCGCTCCGCCTGCGCGCGGCTCCGCTCGATGATCTTGGCGCGGATCCGGTCGGTCCGCCGCTCCAGCGCCTGCGCCACGGCAAGACCGACATTCCCGCCGCCGATGATGACGATCCGTTCCTGCTTCTTCGTCGCCTTGCCGAAGATGTCCAGCGTCCGGTTCACGTCCTCGACATGGCTGAAGACGTAGATCTGGTCTCCGGCGAAAAGCTGGTCGCCCGGCTCCGGCGCGAAAAGGCGCCCCTCGCGGCGAATGCCGACGACAATGGCACGGAGGGTGGAAAAGAGATCCGTCAACTGCCTGAGCGGCGTGTTCAGCACCGGGCAGTCCTCGTCGAGCGCGATGCCCAGAAGCTGGGCCCGGCCGTTCATGAAGCTCTCGGTGTCGAAGGTGGACGGCGCGGCGAGCCGTTGCAGCGCGGCCTCGGCCACCTCGCGTTCGGGGCTGATCACCACGTCGATCGGCAGGTGATCGCGGCGATAGAGGTCGGAATAGATCGCATCCATGTAGGACTGCGCCCTGAGCCGTGCGATCTTGCGGGTGATGCCGAACACCGAGTGCGCGACCTGGCAGGTGACCATGTTCACCTCGTCCGAGTGGGTCGCCGCGATGATCAGGTCGGCGTCTCGCGCGCCGGCGCGTTCGAGCACATCGGGGTAGGAGGCGAAGCCGGCCACGCCCTGCACGTCCAGCGTCTCGGTCGCGCGGCGGACGAGGTCGGCGTTGTTGTCGACGACCGTCACGTCGTTCTTTTCGCCCGCCAGGTGGCGCGCGATCTGCCAGCCGACCTGACCCGCGCCGCAGATGATCACTTTCATGGCCCGCTCCCGGATGAGGCCCGCCCTTGATAGGCGCGCCTCGATGGGCGGTCAACGCCGGTCGATCCGATCCCGGGGTACGCGGCAGGCATCGCACCCTTCACGCCCCGAAACGGAAAACGGAGGCTTATCAAGCGTCTTCCTCTTCATCCTCATCCTCGAGATGCGCGATCCGTGCGCCCGACTTCGAGGTCGTGACGACGCCGAGCGACTTGAGCTTGCGATGGAGCGCCGAGCGCTCCATGCCGACAAAGGTCGCTGTCCGGCTGATGTTGCCGCCGAAGCGGTTGATCTGGGTCAGGAGATACTCGCGTTCGAACAGCTCCCGCGCCTCGCGCAGGGGCAGCGTGGCGAGCCCGCCCGACAGCACGATCCGCCCTTCCTCCGCCTGGCCATCGCCCTGCCCCGGCAGTTCGCGCGCCTCGATCGGCCCGCCGCCCTCGCCGAGGATCAGCACCCGTTCGATCACGTTCCTCAGCTGGCGGATGTTGCCGGGCCAGGCCATGGTCTGCATCAGCGCCTCGGCTTCCGCGCTGAGCGCGCGCAGCGGCAGGCCCTGCGTCCTGTTGAACCCCTCGATGAAGTGGCGCGCAAGCTCGGGAATGTCCTCCCTCCGCTCCTCGAGCGCCGGGACCGCGACGGGCACCACATTCAGCCGGTCGTAAAGCTCCTGGCGGAACCGCCCCGCGACGATCTCCGCCTGCAGGTCGCGCGTGGTCGAAGAGATGACGCGCAGGTCCACGCGCACCTTGTCCGATCCGCCCACGCGGCTGAACTGCTGTTCGGTCAGCACCCGAAGGATCTTCGACTGCGTGCCCGGCGGCATGTCGGCGACCTCGTCGAAGTAGACGACGCCGCCGTGCGCCTGCTCCAGCAGCCCCTTCTCCACGCCCCGCTCGGAGGTCTCGCGGCCGAAGAGTACCTCCTCCATCCGCTCGGGTTCGATCGAGGCGGAGGAAACGGTGACGAAGGGCCCGGTCGCGCGGCTGGAATTCAGATGGATGTAGCGCGCCGCCACTTCCTTGCCGGACCCCGGCTGGCCGGTCAGCATCACCCGCCCGTTGGACTTCGTGACCTTGTCGAGCTGGCCCCTCAGCGCGCGGAAGGCCGGCGAGGAACCGATCATCTCCGACGAGGTCACATCCCGGCGGCGGAGCGTGGCATTCTCGCGCCTCAGCCGCGAGGTCTCCATCGCGCGGCGGATGACGACGAGAAGCTGGTCGATGTTGAAGGGCTTCTCGACGAAGTCGTAGGCACCCTGCTTGATCGCCGCCACCGCGATCTCGATGTTGCCGTGACCCGAGATGATGATGATCGGCACGTCCGGGTTGTCGCGCTTCACCGTCTTGAGGATGTCGATCCCGTCCATCCGGCTGTCCTTCAGCCAGATGTCGAGGATCATCAGGGCCGGCGGCTCGCTGTTGATCTCGGCCATGCAGTCGTCGGAATTCGCAGCAAGTCGCGTCGCGTAGCCCTCGTCCTTCAGGATGTCCGAGATCAGTTCGCGGATGTCGCGTTCGTCATCAACAATCAGGATATCGCTCATGTCCTACCTCCGGCCGTTGCCGCGACTTTGTCCTTCTGTCCCCGGCCGGTCCGCGCCCGCGGCAGCCGGACCTCGGCCAGAGCGCCATGATGGGCGCTGCCGTCGAAAAGCGGCGCATCGCTCAAGGTGAGCGTGCCGCCATGTTCCTCGATGATCTTCTTCACGATCGAAAGCCCGAGCCCGGTCCCCTTCTCGCGCGTTGTCACATAAGGCTCGAAGAGCCGCGCGCGGTCCTCCGGAAGGCCGACCCCGTTGTCCTCGATCCGGATCGTCACCACGTCCTCTCCCGCCAGCATCGTCACGCGGACCTCCGGGGCATATCCAGATGGAGCACCCTTTTCGATCAGTGATTCAACGGCTTCCCCGGCGTTCTTTATAAGGTTCGTAACCGCCTGCGAAATCATCGTCGCGTCAAGCTCGGCGATGACCGGGGCCTCCGGCAACCGGGCGACCAGCCTCGCCCCGTGCAGCGACCCGTCCTGAAGTGTCACCGCGTCGCGCATGAGCTTCGTCAGGTCGTGCTCGCGCCGGTCGGGTTCCGGCATCCGCGCGAACTTGGAGAACTCGTCCACGATCCGGCGAAGGTCGCCGGTCTGTCGAACGATCACGTCGGTCATCTGTTCGAGAGAATCGGCCTCGTCGCCGACGAGCCGGATGAACTTCCGCTTGATCCGTTCGGCCGAAAGCTGGATCGGGGTCAGCGGGTTCTTGATCTCGTGCGCGATGCGGCGGGCAACATCGCCCCAGGCGGCCATCCGCTGCGCCGAGACGAGGTCGGTCACGTCGTCGAAGGCCACGACGTAGCCTTCGAGCCGCCCGTCGGCATTCCGGCGGATTGCCATGCGCACGAGGAGGCTTTCGAGCCTGCCGCCCCGGCTCACCTTGATCTCTTCCTGCGCGACCTCGCCGATGCCTTCGCGAAGCCGGTCGAGGAGGGCCGCGAACTCGGGCACTGCCTCTGCCAGCGTCCGGTCGTGATCGGTCGTCTCGTCGAGGTTCAGAAGCCGCGTGGCAGCGCGGTTCAGGAAGTCCAACCGCCCCTCCGCATCGAGCCCGATCACTCCGGACGTCACCGACGAGAGGACGGAATCGAAAAGCCGCCGCCGCCGCTCGGTTGCCCGGTGGCTGTCGATCAGCGCCTGCCGCTGGGAGTTCAGCTGCCGCGTCATCTGGTTGAAGACGCGGCCGAGCATTGCGATCTCGTCGTCGCCCTCCTCCTCGGCGACCTGCACCTCGAGGTCGCCCGCGCCCACCCGCTGCGCCGCCCCGGCAAGCCGCCCCACGGGGCGCGACAGCCGCTCGGCGAACCACAGACCCATCCAGATCGCGGCAAGAACGAGGATCAGCGCGAAGCCGATGTAGACGAGCCCGAACTCGAAGAGCACCCGCCCGCGCGAGGCTTCGAGCTGCTGGTACAGGCCGACCGTGGCGCGGGTGTCGTCCAGAAGGCTCAGGATCTGGCCATCCACGCCACGGCTGACGTAGAGATAGCGGTCAGCGAAGGCCGGCAGCGCGATCAGCGCACGGAATTCGTTGTTGGACCAGTCCTCGATCAGCACGGTTTCGCCGGCCTTCGCCCGCTCCAGCTCGGCCGCCGCCGGTTCCTCGAAGTCGAAGAGATAGCTGCGCTCCCCGCGCGCGCGGATCGTGCCGCTTCCGTCGATGACATAAGCCTCGCGCAGCCCGCGCTGGATGCGTGCCTGGCCTTGCGCCAGGATCTGGCGCAAGTCGCTGTCGGCGAGAAGGAAGGTGCTGCGCCTGGCGGTGTCGATGAAGTTCGCAAGCGCCGTGGCGTCGGTCACGAGATCCTGGCGGTGCTCGTTCTGGTAGGCCTCCGCCGCGGCGAGAGAGGTTCCGACGACGCCGCGAACCCGGTCCGAAAACCACCCTTCGAGCCCGATGTTGACGGTGAGCCCGGCAAAGACCGCGACGAGGATCGTCGGCACGAGCGCGATGCCCGCGAAGACGCCGGTCAGCCGCAGGTGAAGCCGCGAGCCGGCAGACTTCGCCCGCCGCGCCGCGATCATCCGCGCAAGGCGCGCCAGCACCATCCCGCCCAGGGCGAGGAAATAGACGAGGTCGGCGAGAAGGATCAGCCTGAGACCCGTCGAGTTGGCACCCTGCCCGAACGGTCCCAGCACGACGAAGGTGCCAACCGCGAGCAGCGGCCCGAGCACCACGAGCCCGAGCGTCACGGCGTTCTGAAAGCGCCGTTGTCTGCGGAGCCGGGTGAACCGGTCCCAGGATGTGCCGCGCGCAAGGCCCTGCACGAATTCGCCTCTTGTTTCCGGCCGTTTCCGCGGCCGCCGCCGACAGGTCGGTGGCTTCTCTGTCGGCTGACGCCGACGGGCCACAGTTCCTGTTGCCTTATTACATCAACTTCCGCCGCCGTGTCACGCGGATATCCAGATCGGTGATCTTCTTGCGCAGCGTATTGCGGTTGATGCCGAGGAGATCGGCGCATTTCGCCTGATTGCCGGCCACCGCATCGAGCGCGATCTCGATCAGCGGCCCCTCCATTTCCTTCAGGATACGGGCATAGAGGCCGGGTGGCGGAAGGCTGTCGTTGTGCAGGGCGAAGTAGCGGCGCAGGTGGCGGGCGATCGAGGCGGAAAGCCGCTCACCCTCGTCTGCCACGCCGGCGTTGAGGCTCTCGACGGGCGTGGCACCCAGCGCGGCCTCGACCTCGGCCCCGGTGATCTCCGGCTCCACCGAGGTCACGACCAGGCGCCGAAGCGTGTTCTCGAGCTGGCGGACGTTGCCGGGCCAGCGGTAGGCGCGGATGAGCGAGACCGCCTCCCTCGCAAGCCGGCGCGCCGTAGCCCCGTCGCGTTCGACACGCGCGAGGAAATGTTCGGCAAGAAGCGGGATGTCCTCCACCCGCTCCCTGAGTGCGGGCACGGCGAGAGTGACGCCGCCGATACGGTAGTAGAGGTCGCCGCGGAACGTGCCCGCCTCGAGTCGTGCGGCAAGTACCTTCTGGGTCGTCGCGATGATTCGCGGGGCATTCTCCGGAAGCGCGTCGAGCAGCCGCACGATCCGCCCCTGCGTCTCGGCGTCATAGTCGCCGATCTCGTCGAAGACGATCGTGCCGCCCCGCGCCCGTGCCAGCAGCGCCGACGGCCCGTCGATCCCCTGAAGATCGGCCGCCGCCGCGGTGACGAACGGCATGGTCCGGCGGTCGGAGAAGTCGTGGATCGCCCGTGCGACGAGCGACTTGCCCGTCCCCGATTCGCCGGTGATCAGCACCGGGAGGTCGGCGTTCATCACCCGCGCGACCAGCCGATAGAGTGCCTGCATCGCCGGCGTGCGTCCGACAAGCGGCAGGTCGTCGGCGGGCCGGGCCGCCGCAGGCTCCTGCACCGGGGCGGCGCGGCGCTTCCGGCTCAGCGCGCGCGCGGCGCGCTTCATCAGGTCGGGCAGGTCGAAGGGCTTCGGCAGGTAGTCGTAGGCTTCGGCTTCGGTCGCCTGGATCGCGGTCATGATCGTGTTCTGCGCAGAGATCACGATGACCGGCAATCCGGGGCGTTCCGCCGCGATCTTCGGCAGGGCCTCGATCCCGTTGCCGTCGGGCATGACCACGTCGGAAATCACCAGATCGCCCTTGCCTTCCTCCACCCAGCGCATGAGCGTCGTCAGCGACGAGGTCGCATGGACCTTGCAGCCCGCACGGGTCAGCGCCTGGGTCAGCACGGTGCGGATGGTGCGATCGTCGTCGGCGACAAGTACGGTGCCGTCCATCAGACCTTCTCCTTTGGTGTCGGGGCCGCGGTGCGGGGGGCCACGGGAAGCGACAGGCGAAAGACCGTCCGCCCGGGAACGGAATCCGCGGTGATCCATCCGTCATGGTCCGCCACGATCTTCGACACCAGCGCAAGGCCGAGGCCCGTGCCGTTCTCGCGGCCCGAGACGAAGGGGTCGAAGATCGACTCCGCGATCTCGGGCGGGATGCCGGGGCCGTCGTCGATGATCTCGATCTGCAAGGGCAAGGGGGTGCCGGCGCCGTCGACGCGACGGAGCCGCAGAGAATGGTCGTAGAAGGTATGGAGCCTGATGGTTCCCGGTTTTCCGCCAGAGGCTTCCGCGGCGTTCTTCAGGAGATTGAGGAGAACCTGAAGAAGCTGATCGGGGTCGCCCACCGTGGGCGGCAACGAAGGGTCGTAATCCTCGAGGATCGTCATGTGCGCCGCGAAACCCAGGAGCGCGGAGCGCCGCGCCCGGTCGAGGACATCATGGATATTCACCGCCCGCGCCTCCGGCGGGCGAAGGTTGCCGAACTGCTCGACCTGCTCGAGAAGCTTCAGGATGCGCCGCGTCTCGGCGACGATCAGGTCGGCGAGTTCCACGTCCTCGGGCGGCAGGTTCATCGACAGTAGCTGCGCGGCCCCGGTGATCCCGGCAAGCGGGTTCTTGATCTCGTGCGCCAGCATCTCCGCCATGCCGATGGCCGACCGCGCGGCGTGCTTCATGCCCTGTCCGCGGCCGATCCGTTCGGCGAACTCGCGCGGCGAGATGAGCAGGAGCACATGGCCCGGCGCGTCGGCGACCGGCGCGGCCTGGAGGTTGCAGATCACCGGCGCGCGTTCGCCGGTGCCCACGTCCACATCGTTGATGTAGAGTGAGGACTGGTTGGCGCGGACGCGGGCGAAGACCTCCTCCAGCGGCGCGGCCACCGCCAGGCGGTCGAAGACGGGCTGGCCCCGCAGCGCGCGGGCCGAGACATTGAGGAAGAGTTCGGCCGCCGGGTTCACATCGATCGCACGATCCCCTTCGTCGAGGAGGATGGCGGGAACCGGGAGCGAGGCCCAGAGCGTCGCGGCGGAAGGCAGGCTCATGCGGCACGCCTTTCCGGCGCCCCGCCAAAGGCGCGGGCGACGAGCGCCAGCACCTCCTCGGCAGAGCCGGCGACGAGCATCCGCGCCCGCAAGGCGGGCGCGACCGCGGCCTCGTCGGCATACCAGCCGAGGTGCTTCCGTGCGATCCGGACGCCGAGATCGCGCCCGTAGAAGCTCAACATGTCCTCGTAATGGCTTGAAATGTAATCGCCAAGTGCCGCGCCCTTGGGAACCGCCGGCGCGGGCGCGCCGCTCAGCCCTGCCGCGACCTCGGCAAGCCTCCACGGTGCCCCCCGCGCCCCGCGGCCGATCATGACCGCCGCGGCGCCTGACGCGGCCAGTGCGCTGCGGGCGCTGGCGAGGTCGCGGATGTCGCCGTTCGCCACGACCGGGAGGGACACCGCTGCGGCCACGGCACGGATCGCCGCCCAGTCCGCGGTCCCCGCGTAGAACTGCTGGCGGGTGCGGCCGTGCACGGTGATCATCCGCACGCCGGCAGCCTCGGCGCGCCGGGCGAGGTCGGGCGCGTTCACGCAGTCGGCGTCCCAGCCGAGACGGCATTTCAGCGTCACCGGCACCTCGACCGCGCCAACCACCGCATCGACGAGGCCCAGAGCATGGTCGAGGTCGCGCATCAGCGCCGACCCGGAAAGGCCGCCCGTGACCTTCTTCGCGGGGCAGCCCATGTTGATGTCGATCACGCGCGCGCCCATGTCGGCGACGATGCGCGCGGCCTCCGCCATGGCCCGCGCCTCGCGTCCCGCCAGCTGGACGGAGGTCGGCGTGCCGTCGGCGAGACCGAGGTCGCTGCGCGCCTTCGCGCGGACCGAGGGCCTTTCCGTGATCAGTTCCCCCGAGGCGACCATCTCCGAAACGACGAGGCCGGCGCCGAACGCGGCCACCCGGCGGCGGAACGGCAGGTCGGTGATCCCCGCGAGCGGTGCGAGAAGGACGGACGGATCGACTGCGATGTCGCCGATGGTCAGGGTCAAACGCCTAATCCTTGTGCAATTGCCTCCCGGATAATCGGGACGAACGGTTTTCGCAACCGAAACGGCGGGCCCGAGCGCAGCAATACGGCAATTGCCCGAAACTTCGGCACCGGCGGCGCCTTCGTGCCGGGTCAGGCGGCATTGCCGATGTGCGCGAGCCGGACTAGACGGAGACAAAGGGAGGGCCTCAGTGACCGACACCGCCGCTACCGCCATCGTGATCGTCGCCGCCGGCCGGGGCAGCCGCGCCGGTGGCGGCGAACCGAAGCAATGGCGTCGGATCGCGGGGCGCAGCGTGCTCGCGCGGGCGGTTGCCGCCTTCGCGCAGTTTCCGCGCATCGTCGTCGTCCTCCATCCCGATGACATGCTGCGCGGCGTGGCGGAGTTCGGGGGCCGCGTGACCCTGGTCGCCGGCGGCGAAAGCCGCACCGGGTCGGTGCGCAACGCGCTGGAATCTCTTGCCGGCGGCGACATCGCCCGGGTCCTCATCCATGACGGCGCGCGGCCCTTCGTCTCGCCCGCCGTCATCGCCCGCGTCGCAGCCGCGCTCGACCATGCGGATGCCGCCGCACCCGCCCTTGCGGTCACCGATGCGCTCTGGACCGGCGCGGCCGGACGCGTCACCGGCGTCGCCGAGCGCGCCGGGCTCTGGCGCGCGCAGACGCCGCAGGGATTCCGCCTCGACGCGATCCTTGCCGCCTACCGCGCCCATCCCGGCCCCGCCGCCGACGACGTGGAGATCGCCCGCGCCGCCGGACTTGACGTCGCCATCGTCGAGGGCGAGGAGGAGAACATCAAGATCACCTGGCCCGGGGACTTCGCCCGCGCCGAAAGGATGCTGGGCAAAGCGATGGATATCCGCACCGGCAACGGCTTTGACGTCCATGCCTTCACCGCGGGCGATCACGTCACCCTGTGCGGGGTGCGCTTGCCGCATGAGAAGGCGCTTCTCGGTCATTCCGATGCCGATGTGGCAATGCATGCGCTGACCGACGCAATCTACGGTGCGCTCGCCGAGGGTGACATCGGCCGGCATTTCCCGCCGTCCGATCCGCAGTGGAAGGGCGCGGCGAGCGAGATCTTCCTTGCCCACGCCGCCGGGCTTGCCAGGCAGAGGGGTTATGCCCTTTCGAACGCCGACGTGACGATCATCTGCGAGCGCCCGAAGATCGGCCCGCATGCGATTGACATGGCACGTGAACTCGCCCGGATCACAGGTTCGGGCGCTGACCGGATCAGCGTCAAGGCGACGACATCCGAACGTCTCGGCTTCACCGGGCGCGAGGAAGGCATCGCCGCACTCGCCACCGTGACGCTGGTGCGGGCGTGACCCTGCCGCGCGCCATCGCCACCCTGTTCGGCGTCGGCCTCCTCAGGCCTGCCCCCGGCACATGGGGCTCGGCGGCGGCGCTCTGCCTCGGCGTGGCGATCGACCATCTCCTCGGCTTCCCCGCGCTCGCGCTGGCCACGCTCGCCGTGATCCCGCTCGGCTACTGGGCGGTGGCGCGGACCGTCGCGGGAACGGCCGACAAGGACCCGTCCGAGATCGTCATCGACGAGGTCGCGGGCCAGTGGATCGCGCTTCTCTTCCCCGCCGCCGCCTTCTGGAGCCGCGGGATGGAGGACTGGGCCCTGTCCGCCTGGCCCGGCTGGGCCGTGCCCTTCCTCTTCTTCCGGCTCTTCGACATCTGGAAACCCGGCCCGGTGGGCCGGGCCGACCGCAAGGGAACGGCCGGGGCGACGATGACGGACGACCTCTGGGCCGGTCTCTTCGCCGGACTTGCCACCGTGGCCGCGGCCGGGCTCTGGCACGGGGTCATGGGCCTATGACGAAGGCGGAGGAACTTCTCGCCGCCGCGCGAAGGTCGGGCGACCGGATCGCCACGGCCGAAAGCTGCACCGGCGGAATGGTCGGCGCGGCGATCACCGACGTGGCCGGCTCCTCCGACGTCTTCGACCGCGGCTTCATCACCTATTCCAACGCCGCCAAGACGGCGATGCTCGGTGTCGATCCCTGGCTGATCGAGACCCACGGCGCGGTAAGCGAGGAGGTTGCCCGCGCCATGGCCGAAGGCGCGCTCGACCGGGCGCTCGCCTCGCTCGCCGTGGCGGTCACCGGCATTGCCGGCCCCGGCGGATCGGAGCACAAGCCCGAGGGGCGGGTCTGCTTCGCGCTCGCCGCAACCGGGCGGCGCACCCGGACCGAGACGGTGGAGTTCGGCGCGATCGGCCGCGCCGGGGTGCGCCGGGCCACCGTCGATCATGCGCTCGACCTCCTGCTCGCCGCCACGCTCGGCTAGGACGGGCGGCCGTAGAGCGCCTCGGCCCGCGCCTCGAACGCCCTGACCACGCGGCGCATGGCTTCGTCGAAGACGACGCCGATCACTTTCTGCAGGATCGCGTTGCGGAACTCGAAATCGACGTGAAAGTCCACGTCGCAAAGGCCCTCGCCCGCGTCCCGGAACGCCCAGCGGGAATGCATGTGGCGGAACGGGCCGTCGAGATAGGTCGTGTCGATGGTCATGGCTGCGGGATCGAGCCGGACACGGCTGCCGAACCTTTCGCGGAAGACCTTGAAGGAAATCACGAGGTCGGCCTCCACTACCTCGCTGCCGTCGGGCTGCGGCGTGCGCGAACGCACCCGCGCGGCAGCCGTCCAGGGCAGGAACTCAGGGTAGCGCGGGACGTCCGCTACAAGGTCGTACATCTGTCGCGCCGACCAGGGCAGCGTCCGTGTTTCCGAATGCCTGGGCATGGCTCCCCCCGGGTGACAGTGGCGCCCCATGTCGCTAAATGGAAGCGTGAAATCAAGGTCCCACCGGGCCGCGCGAGGGGGAAAATCGTGCCGCAACGACCCTATGTCATCGACGAAATGATTTCGGCCAAGGCCATCGCGGCGCGGGTCGAGGCGCTGGCCAAGGAGATCACGCGCGCCTTCCGCGGCACCGACAAGCTCGTCGTGGTCGGGCTCCTGCGCGGCTCCTTCGTGTTCATCGCCGACCTCGTGCGCGAGATCGACCTGCCGGTCGAGGTCGATTTCCTCGAAGCCTCCTCCTACGGCGACGCGATGGAAAGCTCCCGCGAGGTGCGTATCCTGAAGGACCTCCGGGGCGAGATCGCGGGCCGCGACGTGCTGGTGGTGGAGGATATCGTCGATACCGGCTTCACGCTCCACCATGTCGTCAACCTGCTCCGCAGCCGTGAACCGAAGCGGCTCGAGGTCTGCGCGCTTCTCGACAAGCCGACGCGGCGCGAGGTGCCGATCAGGGCCACCTGGACGGGGTTCGAGATTCCGGACGAGTTCGTAGTGGGTTACGGCATCGACTTCGCGCAGCGGAACCGCAACCTGCCCTATATCGGCAAGGTTCGGTTCGTCGAGGCGGGGTCCGTCAGCTGACGCGGATGTCGAGGCGCGCCGCAGCCGCCGCCGCGATGAGGTCTGCGCGGCGCGGGAAGCAGCCGGAGAAGAGCGGAACCCGGCGCCCGTCGCGCAGGTGCAGCACGTAATCGGTGCTGTCGGTCCAGTCCGCGATCTGGAGGTGGTCGATGTCATCGAGCGGCCAGGTCTCGACGCGGCCGGCCCCGGTCACGATCAGCGCCTCGGGCGTGAGGTCGATCCCGTGAACCCTCCCCGCCAGGAGCATCCACAACGCCGCGCCGGTCGCGCCGCCAACCGGCAGCCACCAGAGCAGGGGTGGCGGGCCCTGGCGAAGTGCGGCAAGGATCATCACGGCGCCCACCGCAAGGAACAGGGCGGCGGGCCAGCCGCGTTCGGAGCGGCGAAAGTGGAAAGGCAGCTTCATGTCGCGATTCTGCGGGGCTATCCGGGCGGAATTCGGGCGCAAGGCCGCGGGGTGGGCGCGATGAATCCGCGGATGTTCCTCCGCATGGCACGATGGGCGCGCAAGCCGCCGTCGGCGCGGCGGGTGGTCCTCGGGCTCATGGTGATCGCCGCCTGCCTGGCGCTTGCGGCGCTGGAATGGGCGGGGCTGCTGCCCGACTGGTTCGGCATTCCCTGACGGCGGCTTCCGCCGACCGGTGCCTCAGGCCGCCCCCGGCACGCCCCGTAGCCGTGTCGCCTGCTCGGCAACGGCCCGCGTCAGCAGCGACCGCGCGGCGGAGATGCGCGGAATGTCGGCAAGGTCGGAGTGGCTTGCGACCCAGATGTCCACGGCAAGTTCGGGCAGCACGCCGGTCACGCGCTCCAGCTGCGGGTGTTCCGCCCCGAGGAAGTCCGGCATCGCGGCAAGGCCGAGCCCCTCCGCCGCCAGTTCCCGCACCACGAGGAAGCTGTCGGAGCGCGCGACGATCCGCGCGGGCTCGACGTTCTCCTCGATCCACCGCCCGACACGCGAGCTTCCGGCCTGCCCGGACAGGCCGAGCCAGTCGGCGTTCGCCGCGCCGCGCCGGCGGAAGAGGCCGAAGCCAAGCACCGCCGCCGCCTCGCCCACAAGGTCTTCGGGCAGCGCGAGCGCGGGACGGATGGTGATGTCGGCATGCGTCCGGGCGAGATCGACATGGGCATTCGAGCAGATCAGCTCCAGCTTGAGGTGGGGCAGGAGCACGCGCAGACGCGCGATGACCGGGGCGAGCACGCACTGGCAGAGCGAATCCGTCGAGGTCACGCGCACCTCGCCCGAAAGCGGCGCCTGCGAGCCGCGCAGCGCGCGCCCCACCGCCTGAACCGCGCGATCAACCTCGCGCGCGGCGTCGATGATGCGTGTCATCGGCTCGGGCACCGCATAGCCCCGCGCCGTCCGGTCGAAGACCGCCATGCCGGCGGATACCTCGTAGGCCGCGATCCGCCTGAGGACGGTCGCGTGATTCACCCCGAGCCGCCGCGCCGCGGCGCTGACCGAGCCTTCCTCGGCCACGGCCAGCACGAACCGCAAGTCGTCCCAGTTCTCCCGTGTCATGCGCTGCCCTTCCGCGATCACGTTTTCGTCAGCCACGAGCCCGAAACCGGACCTTGGTCCGATCAAATCCTCCCCTTCGCCCGCCCAAGGTCCCTACCGGGGGCTGCAAACCGGGCTTCTGTGCGGAATTTCACCACAGCCCTGCGAAAATTGCGAGTAGTCACCCGTTTTGTCACAGCTAGTCTCTTCCCGTTCTCAACAGGGAGTTGCGTCATGAAGACACTGTTCGCCGGTTTGACTGTTGCAGCCATCGTCTCCGCCGGGGTGGTGACCGCCCAGGAAAAGGGCCCGTTCGCCATGCAGATCAAGGCGCGCCAGGGCATCATGGCCTATCGGGCCGTCAATCTCGGTGTGCTTGGCGGCATGGCGAAGGGGGAGACGGAGTACAACGCCGAGGCTGCCCAGAAGGCAGCCGACAACTTGGCAACGGCCGTGGCGATTGACGCTTCGATGCTCTGGCCGAAGGGATCGGACCACGACGCCGATCCGACAAGCGAGGCGCTGGCAGCGATCTGGGCGGACGGGTCGGACATCGGTGCCAAGGCCAAGGCCATGTCGGACGCGGCGGCGGCGATGCAGGCCGCCGCCGGCAAGGATATCGACAGCCTGAAAGCGGCGATGGGTCCCGTGGGCGAAGCCTGCGCGGGGTGTCACAAGTCCTTCCGCGTTCCGCAGAACTGACGGCCGGACCGCCGCAGGGGTCCGCCGCCCGGATGCACCCTCCGTGGGCGGCGGATTGCCACCGGCGCAGAAGGCGTGGGCGAGGTTCTGCCGTTCGCGCGAAGCCGGCGCGCCATCTGCAACCCCGGTTATAGAACCTCTAACCCGGGCCGCATGGGCAATTCCGGGATCTGCCAGGCCAATGCCGATGCCTCGGGGCGTCGGCACGGAACGGCCTCACCCGAAGGTTCCAGACGGTCCGTTCCAGGAGTAGTTCATGCGCAAGACCCTTATCGCAATCGCCGCCGCCGCGCTCGTCGCCGCACCGGCCCTGTCCGAAAACATCAGCGACCCGGAAGAGATCCTGACCGCCCGGCACGGCTACATGCTCTTGCTGGCGAACCAGCTTGCGCCGCTCGGCGCCATGGCGAAGGGCGAGATGCCCTACGATGCCGCGACAGCCGCCCGGGCTGCCGCAAGCCTCGCGGCGCTCGCCTCGGTCGATACCTCGATGCTCTGGGCGCCGGGGACGGAAGAGGGGGCGATCGAGGACAGCTCGGCCCTGCCCGAAATCCTGAGCAACACCGCCGACCGGGAGGCGCGCTTCGCGGAACTCACGACGGCATCTCACACGCTGTCGGCGGCGGCCGGCACCGACCTTGAAGGCCTCAAGGCGGCCATGGGTGCCGTCGGGCAGGCTTGTGGCGGGTGCCACAAGCAGTATCGTAAATCCGAGTGAGAGGATCGCGGGCGCAACCGCGCGACTGACGGTTGCGCCCGCGACGCACCCATGGAGTTCCAGACGATGCGCCGGATTCTTGCCGCCCTCCTCCTTCTCGCCTTCGCGGCTCTCGGCCTTTTCTGGTTCGTTACCCGCCCCACACCCCTGCCCGCCGACGCGCTCGACGGGCTGACGCCCAACCTCGCGAACGGCGAGCAGGTCTTCTGGGCGGCGGGCTGCGCGGCGTGCCATGCCGATGCAGCGGCCAAGGGCGAGGCGAAGCTGGTCCTCAAGGGCGGGCAACGTTTCCCTTCCCCCTTCGGCACCTTCGTCGCACCCAACATCTCGAATGACCCGGCGGCCGGGATCGGCGGATGGAGTGCCCTCGACCTCGCCAACGCGATGCTGCGGGGCATCTCCCCGCGGGGCGCGCACTACTATCCCGTCTTTCCCTACGCGAGCTACACGAAGGCGTCGTTGCAGGACGTCGTCGACCTGCGCGCCTTCCTCGCCACGCTTCCCGCCGACGCGACACCGAGCGCGGCCCACGAGGTCGGCTTTCCCTTCAACATCCGTCTCAGCCTCGGGGCCTGGAAGTTCCTCTACCTCGATCCGGCCTGGGTGGTGACCGGCGACCTCACGCCGGAGGAGGAGCGCGGGCGCTACCTTGCCGAGGCGCTCGGCCATTGCGGCGAATGCCATACGCCGCGCGGGGCCCTCGGCGGCATGGAGCGGGCGCGCTGGCTCGCCGGCGGCCCTGTTCCCGGCGGCAAGGGAAATTTCCCCAACATCACACCGGCCAAGCTAACCTGGTCCGAACCCGACATCGTCGAATACCTGACCTCGGGCTTCACGCCCGACTACGACAGCGCGGGCGGGCACATGGCGCTGGTCGTGGAAAACACCGCCCACCTGCCCGAAAGCGACCGCGCCGCCATCGCGGCCTATCTGAAGCGCGTGCCGCCGGCGCAGTAGGACCCGCGGGTTGGCCCCGGTCCGGCAGACCGGGAACTGGCGGCGGAGGCTACCCCGCGAGCAGACGCAGGGCGCGCGCACGCGACGGCGGAATGCCCGCGATCTCCACGCCGGTGAAGACGTGCAGAGTCCCGAGGTCGTCGTCCACCACCGCATGGTCGCTGACCCACCCGCCCATCATCAGGTAGGTCCTGAGAAGCGGCGGCATGAGCTGCATCGCCCGGCGCGGATCGCTCTGCCGTCGCCGGAGCCTCAGCGCGAAGGGGAAGACCTTCGGCGCCTTGACGACCGGCCGCCAGCACTTCGGCGCGAGGTGCCGTTCGCGCAGCATCGCGAAGGCGTCGAGGTAGGTCTCCGCGTCGGTCCCGAGGAAGGAGGAGCAGCCGAAGAGCATCCCGACGCCCTCGGCGTCCACGAAGCGGGTCATCGCGGCCCAGGCGACGCGCAGCACGTCGGGATCGTGGCAATCGGGGTCGAGGCAGAAGCGGCCCATCTCCACCATCTTGCCGGGGTAATGGCGCAGGCCCGAAAGCTCGTAGTACTGCGCCGAATAGCTCCGCCCGATCTCGCGACCGTGGGCGAGAGGCAGAAGCCGGAAGGCCGCCACCAGCCGCCCGCCGCGGACCTCCTCCACCAGCACATGGCGGCAGAGCGCATCGAAGGCGTCCACGTCGCGCCCGCCCTCGGCCCCCTGCCCGCGGGCGGCGCGGAAGGCGCGCCAGCGCAGGGCCTGCGCCCGGTCGAGGTCGGCTGCGCCCTCGGCGAACCTTGCCCGATACCGTCCCGTCCCGCGCATCGGCATCCCCTGGCATCTCCGGCTTGGCGTGCCCCGCGGCCGCGCCTACATTTGAAACGACCTTACCCCGGATGGGTGTCAGGACGGCAACGGAATCGGAGGGCGGAATGACCGAAAAGATCGTCAAGACCGACGCCGAGTGGCGCGCGCAGCTCTCGGACCTCGCCTACAAGGTGACGCGCAAGCACGCGACGGAGCGCGCCTTCACCCACGACGACTTCCCGAAGGGACCGGCGACCTTCCATTGCATCTGCTGCGGCGCGCCTCTCTTCGACGCCGAGACCAAGTTCGACTCCGGCAGCGGCTGGCCGAGTTTCTACCGGCCGGTCTCGGCCGAGGCGGTTGGCGAGACGGAGGACCGGAGCTGGTTCATGAAGCGGACCGAGGTTCACTGCGCCGCCTGTGACGCCCATCTCGGCCATGTCTTCCCGGACGGGCCCAAGCCGACGGGGCTGCGCTACTGCATCAACGGCGTGGCGCTGACGCAGCGGCCCAAGGCGGGCTGACACCCGCCGCTATTCGTTGTTCAGCAATTGCCCGGCGCTGATGTTGCCGATGTTGCCGAGAAGCTGGCGCAGGAAGCTCAGGCCCTTGATGTTGCTGTCGGTGACGCGCCGCGACAGCACGACGACCTGACCCTTCTCGAGCCCGAAGCGCTCCACGTTCTCGACGGTGCCGCCCTCGTCGAAGCTGATCGCCACGACCTGCCGGTCGATTTCCTGCGGCTCGCGCGGACCGTAATGGCGGAAGCGCGAGCCGACGTAGTACCACGCGCCGCCGGTAAGGAGCCCGGTCGAGGAGGGCCGGCCCACCGCCTTGGCGACGTCCTCGCGCGTCGATTCGCCGACGATGACCTGTTCGAGATCGACATCCCTGGGGATGTAGCCGTGATTCTGGTAAAGCGCGGTGCAGGCAGCCAGCAGGGCCACGAGAAGCGCGAACGCGCCATGCCGAACTCCGGAACCGAGCCTGCCCATACCGCCCTCTTGTCTTGCCGCCCCAAGCCTTCTATGCGGCTTACAACATGCCGGTGCCGTCCTTCAAGGTCGAAGCCGCCGGCAGGTCCGGTCCGGACGACAGGAGACCGCCCATGACCCGCGATGCCGCGCCCTTTTCCCACCCCTTCCGCGTCGCCGCCCTGCCTCCGCGCAAGCCATCGCGCTTCGACCTCCGGCCGGGGCGCGACGCCTCGGCGGCCATCGCGGCGGACCTAGGGCTTCTCGGCCTCGACGGCCTGCGGTTCCGCGGCGAACTCCGGCCCGCCGGCCGGCAGGACTGGGTGCTGGAGGCCGATCTCGAGGCGACGGTCACGCAGGCCTGCATCGTCACGCTTGCCCCCGTCACCAGCCGCATCGCCGAGCCGGTCGTCCGCCGCTACGTCGCCGGCCTTGCCGAGCCCGAGGCCGAGGAGGTCGAGATGCCCGACGAGACGGTGGAACCGCTGCCTCCGGTCATCGACGCGGGTGCGGTTATGGTCGAGGCCCTGGCGCTCGCCCTGCCGCCCTACCCCCGGGCGGCGGAGGCCGACTTCGCCGGCGCGGTGGCGGCGCCGGAGGGCGCCGAGCCGCTGATGGAGGAGGAAACGACGCGGCCCTTCGCCGGTCTCGCCGATCTGCTGAAGAAGGGCGACGGCGCCTCCTGACACCGGGGCGCAGCGGGCGCCAGAAAAGGGCTTGCGCCCGCGCGGAATCGCAGTATGTTCCCGGCCTCGCTTGAACGTTGGGTTCGCACCGGTCGCTGAGCGTCCGCCCTGTGACGAAACCCCAGGAAAACCGGGGCCCGCCCCCAAGAACACCCGAGGTTGAGACATGGCTGTCCCTCAGAACCGGACCACGCGGTCCCGCCGGAACATGCGCCGCGCCCACGATGCGCTGGTCGCTGCGAATCCGAACGAATGCCCGAACTGCGGCGAGCTGAAGCGCCCGCACCACGTCTGCGGCGCCTGCGGTCACTACAATGACCGCGAAGTGGTCGCCCAGACCGCCGAGATCGACCTGGACGAAGACGCGGCGTAAGCCCGTCGCTTCTCCGGCTCATGCCGCCCAGCGAAGACCGCGCGCCCGAGGCCCCCGGATACGGGACTTCGGGCCGTATCGTCATTTCGGTCGATGCGATGGGCGGCGACCGCGGCCCGGGCGCGGTCGTGGCCGGGATGGCGGATGCGGCAGCGGACAATCCGGACATCGAGTTCGTCGTTCACGGCCCGGAAGAGGTGCTGACCCAGCTCGTCGGCAAGCGCCCGACGCTCTCGGGGCGCTGCACGATCCGCCATGCGGCCGGCGTCGTCACCATGGACGACAAGCCGAGCCAGGTCATGCGCCACGGTGACGGCACCTCCATGTGGTCGGCGATCGAGAGCGTCCGCAACGGCGAGGCGACCGTCGCGGTGAGCTGCGGCAACACCGGCGCGCTGATGGCCCTGTCGATGATCCGCCTTCGCAAGCTGCCGGGCGTCAGCCGCCCGGCCATCGCCTGCCTCTGGCCCTCGCGCAACCCGCAAGGGTTCAACCTCATGCTAGACGTCGGCGCCGACATCAGGGCCGACGCGCCGGACCTGCTGCAATACGCGCTTATGGGCGCCTCCTATGCCCGCAACGGGTTGGGCCTCCCCCGGCCGCGCGTCGGCCTTCTCAACGTGGGCACGGAGGAGCACAAGGGGCGCGCGGAACTGAAGGCAGCGCAGGACCTGATCGCCGCCGCGACCGAGGCGGGCGGCTTCGACTACGTCGGCTTCGTCGAGGGTGGCGACCTGCCCTCGGCGCGGGTGGACGTCATCGTCACCGACGGCTTCACCGGCAACATCGCTCTCAAGACCGGCGAGGGCACGGCGAAGCTCGTCGGCGACTTCCTGCGCGAGGCGTTCAACGCCGGCATCCTTTCGCGCTTTGCCGCGCTCCTGGCACTCGGCTCGCTCAAGCGGCTGCAGAAGCGGATCGATCCGCGGCGGGTCAACGGCGGCGTCTTCCTCGGCCTCAACGGGACCATCGTGAAATCGCACGGCTCGGCCGACGCCACGGGCGTCTCGGCAGCGATCCGGCTTGCCTTCCAACTGGCCCGGTCGGGCTTCCAGGAACGCCTCGCGGCGCGGGTTGCCTCTGCCGTGAAGGCGGGGCAGGATGCCGCGCAAGCTGGGGCAGAGAACGGGATTTCCTCATGACAATCCGTGCCGTGGTCCGGGGCGTCGGGCATTACCTGCCCGCGCGCGTCGTCCCGAACTCCGATTTCGAGGCACGGCTCGACACGAGCGACGAGTGGATCCGTGCGCGCACCGGCATCGAGCGGCGCCACTTCGCGGCCGAGGGAGAGACGACGTCGGACCTCGGCGCGCGGGCGGCGGAAGCGGCCTTGGCCGACGCCGGGCTGACGGCGGCCGATCTCGACGCGATCGTGCTCGCGACATCGACCGCCGATCTGACCTTCCCCGCCGCCGCGACGATGGTCCAGCAGAAGATCGGCATGACGAAGGGTTTCGCCTTCGACGTGCAGGCCGTCTGCGCCGGCTTCGTCTTCGCGCTCGCCAATGCCAATGCGCTGATCCAGTCGGGCCAGGCCCGCCGGGTCCTCGTCATCGGTGCAGAGACCTTCAGCCGCATCCTCGACTTCGAGGACCGCGGCACCTGCGTCCTCTTCGGCGACGGCGCCGGCGCAGTGGTGCTGGAAGCCGCCGAGGGCAAGGGCACACCGGCGGATCGTGGCATCCTTGCCACCGACCTGCACAGCGACGGCAGCTACCGCGATATTCTTTACGTCGATGGCGGAGTCTCCACGACCGGCACGGCCGGGCATCTCAGGATGCAGGGCAACCAGGTCTTCCGCCACGCGGTCGAGAAACTGGCGGAGACCGCCCACGCCGCGCTCGACAAGGCCGGGCTGTCCGGGGCGGACGTGGACTGGATCGTTCCGCATCAGGCGAACCTGAGAATCATCGCCGCCACGGCGCAGCGGATGCAGGTGCCGATGGAGCGCGTGGTGGTCACCGTGCAGGATCACGGCAACACCTCCGCCGCCTCGATTCCCCTCGCGCTGTCCGTCGGCAAGGCGCGCGGCCAGATCAAGGAGGGCGATCTGATCGTGACCGAGGCCATCGGCGGCGGTCTGAGCTGGGGCGCAGTCTCGTCCTCAGGTGGTGAAAACCCGCTTGAAAACCCCTCCCCAAACCATTGATATTGACTAAGGGTTCGTATCCGCATCCTTCGCCAAACAGCGAGGGACGCGAGATGAGCGAAAAGACCTTGACCCGCATGGATCTGAGCGAGGCGGTGTTCCGCGAGGTGGGCCTATCGCGCAACGAATCCGCGCAGTTGGTGGAGAGCGTGCTCGCCCATATGTCCGACGCCCTCGCCACGGGCGAGACGGTCAAGATATCGTCCTTCGGGACCTTCTCGGTCCGTGACAAGTCGGCGCGGGTCGGCCGCAACCCCAAGACCGGCGACGAGGTGCCGATCCATCCCCGCCGCGTCCTGACCTTCCGCCCGTCGCACCTGATGAAGGATCGCGTCGCCGCCGGCAACAGGGGCTGAGGCCCGGCCCATGGAGAAATCCGCCGAGGCTTTCCGCACCATCAGCGAAGTCTCCGACCTGCTGGACACGCCGGCCCATGTGCTGAGGTTCTGGGAAAGCCGGTTTGCCCAGGTCAAGCCCGTGAAGCGCGCGGGCGGCAGGCGGTACTACCGTCCATCGGACGTCGCGCTGCTGGGCGGGATCAGGAAGCTCCTGCACGACGACGGCATGACGATCCGCGGCGTGCAGAAGATCCTGCGCGAACAGGGTGTGCGCCACGTCGCCGCTCTCTCGGCGGCAGACGTGACCGCCGGCGAAACCGCAGCGGCGCAGCAGGAAGCCCGCGTGGTCTCCGTTCCCCGCGCCGCGGCCGTCCCCGCGGCGCCGCCGCGCGGAGGTCACTGGCCCGCCGCGGCAACGCCCGATGCCGCGACGCCCGGCGCGGGCCTGCTTCCCGATCCCGACGACATGGCGGCCCTCTTCGACGAGGCGCCGATGCAGGTCGATGCGCCGACGCTGCCGCTTGGGCAGCCGGGCAACGTCCGGGCGCTGTCGGACGAGGCCGCGCACAGGGCCGCGCCCGTGCCTTCCGCCGAGCCCGCACCCGCCGAGGGCGCCGAGACCGTCCGCCCGCCCGCCGCGACGATGCTGCGCGCCATGGACGCGCTCAGGGCACGGGACAAAAAGTCCGAGCTGCGCGTCGTCTACAGCCGCCTGACGACGCTGCGCGAGAGGCTCGCGGAACGCAACGGGCCATCGTCGGGCTGACCGTCCGCATGCCGGATCGTGCTGGTCGCCACCTGCGTTTTGCCGCTTGCCCCCGCCCCGCCAATCATCCTATACCGCGCTGCGTCGGGCCGTGGCGCAGCCTGGTTAGCGCGTCCGTCTGGGGGGCGGAAGGTCGCGAGTTCGAATCTCGCCGGCCCGACCAAATCCGAAACGCCCACCCCCTTGCCGGGGTGGGCGTTCGCACATGGGGGGACAAGCAATGAGCGGAACCGGCGTGCTGGCCGACCGGGCGATCCGCGCGATGGTCG
Source organism: Paracoccaceae bacterium (assembly GCA_020637675.1). Taxonomy (GTDB): domain Bacteria; phylum Pseudomonadota; class Alphaproteobacteria; order Rhodobacterales; family Rhodobacteraceae; genus Albidovulum. Next base: position 201,184 of record JACKKD010000001.1, read on the forward strand.
CCGCCGGCGCGATCGCCGCCGATCCGGCCGTGACGGACGCACAGGTGCAGCCCGCGAGCCTCGACCTGAGGCTCGGCGCGGTGGCCTACCGGGTGCGCGCCTCCTTCCTCGCCGGCAAGGGCCGGCGGGTCGTCGAGCGCATCGCCGAGTTCGAGATGCACCGGATCGACCTTGCCGAAGGCGCGGTGCTGGAAAAGGGCTGCGTCTATGTCGTGCCGCTGATGGAGCGCCTCGCGCTGCCCGCCGGCGTCACGGCGGTGGCAAACGCGAAAAGCTCGACCGGACGGCTCGACCTTCTCACCCGCACCATCACCGATGGCGGCGTGGAGTTCGACCGGATCGGCGAGGGCTACGTCGGCCCGCTTTACGCCGAGATCTGCCCCCGTTCCTTCTCCGTCCTGGTTCGTGCCGGGATGCGGCTCAATCAGATCCGCTTCCGGCGGGGCCACGCCGCGCTCGACGACGCGGCGCTTCATGCGCTCCACGCCGCTGTGCCGCTTGTCTCGGGTCCGGCACTGATCGACGACGGACTCGGCTTCTCCGTCGATCTCAGGCCCGCGACGGGCGACCTCGTCGGCTACCGCGCCAAGCCGCACACCGGGCTGATCGACCTCGACCGGATCGGTCACTACCCGCCTGCCGACTTCTGGGAGGAGGTGCGCACGCGCGAGGGCCGCATCATCCTGGACCCCGGCGCCTTCTACATCCTGGTCAGCCGCGAGGCGGTGACGATCCCGCCCGACCATGCTGCCGAGATGGCGCCCTATCTTGCCATGGTGGGTGAATTCCGGGTGCATTACGCCGGCTTCTTCGACCCCGGCTTCGGCTGGTCGGGCGCGGCGGGGGCGGGCTCGCGCGGGGTCTTGGAGGTGCGCTGCCACGAGGCGCCCTTCGTTCTGGAGCACGGGCAGGTCGTGGGCCGGCTCATCTACGAACGCATGGCCGAGCGGCCGGAACGGCTTTATGGCGCTGGCCTTGCGTCGAACTACCAGGGTCAGGGGCTGAAGCTTTCCAAGCACTTCCGCTAGCGGATCCGGCCGCGCGCAGGCCGCAGCCGCACCGGGCGCCACCAGTCGTAGAAAACAAAGAAGCCGTAGGCATAGACCGTGTAGCCGACCGTCAGCCCGAGATCGACCGCCAGCGCCGCGCCAAGGCAGTGGCCACCGATCCACACGAGAATCGGCAGCGTCACCACAAGCGTCGAAAGCTCGCAGGAAGCCGCGTGAACCACGCGGAGCCCGCGCGGACGGTCACTCGCCACCCGGCCCGTGAGCCTGAGGTCGATCAGGTCGAAAGCCGAGTTGTGGAGCGGCGCCCAGACGAGAACGGCCGCCGACAGCGCCAGCATCAGCCCGGCCGATTCGACCGCTCCCCGGTCCATCACCGCGGCGTAGAGTGGCGTCACCACGACCAGCCCTCCGGCCTCGTAGAGGATGGTCTGGACGATACGGTCGCGGAATGTGCGCAGGCCCATGGCAGAGCCTCCCGGAGCGGGCACGGGGGGGCCCGGGGAATGTCAGCTTCAGAAAACGATGGCGTCGGTAATGCCGGCGGAAGATACCACGCTCCGCCCGCCGCGCTCAGTCAGGAATTGCCGACCCTCAGCGCCCGAGCCGGCGCGTGATCCGCGCGGCCTTCCGCGCCTTCTTGGCGAGCGCCCGCGCATCCCCCGGCGTCACCGCGCGCCCTGCCCTGCCGTCCCGACGGCCCAGCAGGGCCAACCCCTTGCGCAGCCCGATGTTCACAAGGCTCCGGAGGAGCATGTTGCCGACGAGCCTGACGATCCGGTTGAGGTCCATCCGCTCAGTCCTCGAACAGTTCGCTCTGCCCTTCCGGCGCTTCGCCCTCCTCATCGGCGGGAAGCGCGCCGCCCGGCATCGGCCGGTTGTCGAGAAGCCCGGCGGCGCGCAGTTCCTTCAGCCCGGGAAGGTCGCGCGCGGATTCGAGCCCGAAGTGATCGAGGAAGCCTTGTGTCACCACATAGGTTACCGGCCGGCCCGGCGTCATCCGCCGCCGGCCAAAGCGGATCCATTCCAGTTCCAGAAGCTGGTCCACCGTCCCCCGGCTGACCGCGACGCCGCGGATTTCCTCGATCTCGGCCCGCGTGCAGGGCTGGTGGTAGGCGATGATCGCCAGCGTCTCGATCGCCGCGCGGCTGAGCTTGCGCGTCTCCACCGTCTCCTTCTGCATCAGGAAGCCGAGGTCGGGGGCGGTGCGCATGGCCCAGGCATCGCCGACACGGACGACATGGACGCCCCGGCCCTCGTAGCGCTTCCTCAGATGCACCAGCGCCTCGGCCGGATCGCTCCCGTGCGGCATCCGCGCCTCGAGCTCGGCCACCGTCACCGGATCGGCTGAGGCGAAGAGGATCGCCTCCACCATGCGCTCCTGCTCGGCCATGGGCGGCGCCTCGAAAAGGCTCTTCTCGCGGGCGATCGTCTCCGTCACTGGGTCCTCCGCCTTATGGCGATGGGGGCGAAGGTCTCGGCCTGTCTCAACTCGATCCGGCCCTGCTTGGCCAGTTCGAGCGAGGCGGCGAAGGTCGCCGCGGTGGCAGAGCGGCGCCGGCCGGGGTCGGCGGTCCAGCCCTCGGGAAGGTAGGCAGAAAGGTCGGTCCAGTCGCCGGCATAGCCGATCAGCCCGCGCATCCGGTCAAGCGCCTGCTCCATGGTGAAGACATGGTCGCGGTCCATCGCGTAGGGGCGGAATTCGTCGCGGGTGCGGATGCGCGCATAGGCCTGCATGAGGTCGAGAAGCGTCGCGGTATAGCTCACGCTGCGCAGACGCGTCACATCCTCGGGCAGGCCGCGGACGAAGAAGTCGCGCCCCTTCTGGTCGCGCGCCATGAGCCGGGCGGCGGCCTCGCGCATGGCCTGGAGCCGTTCAAGCTGGAACGCCAGATGTGCCGCCAGTTCCTCGCCCGAGGGTCCCTCCTCGGTCGGGTCGGGCGGCAGGAGAAGGCGCGACTTGAGGAAGGCGAGCCAGGCCGCCATGACCAGGTAATCCGCTGCAAGCTCGATCCTCAAGGTCTTGGCCTGGTTCACGAATTGCAGATACTGCTCGGCGAGTTGCAGGACCGAGATCCTGCGCAGGTCCACCTTCTGGGTGCGCGACAGCATGAGCAGAAGGTCGAGCGGCCCCTCGAAACCGTCGACATCGACGATCAGCGACTCGGCCGCGAGGCGCTCGGTCACGCTGACCGTATCTTCCTGAAAGCCGTCCGCCTCAGACATCCGCAACGCTTCCTGCCAGCGCCTCAAATTCGGCCGCGAGCCGGTCGGTGTCAATGGCACCCGGCGCACGGCGCGCCGCCAGCGCCGCTTCGGCGCGGGCGGCGGCGGCCGGCAAGAGCCGGCCGGCGGCGGCCACGACGGCCGCCATCTCCCTCCGGCGCCCGTTGCAGTGGAGCGCGACGTCGCACCCCGCCGCGATGGCGCCCGCGGCGCGCTCGCCAAGCGAGCCCGAGAGTGCCTCCATCGAGAGGTCGTCGGTCAGGAGAAGCCCGCCGAAGCCGATCCTATCGCGGATCACGCCGATCAGCGCCGGCGAGAGCGTCGCCGGGCGGTCCGGGTCGAAGGCGTCGAACACGACATGGGCGGTCATCGCGACCGGCAGGTCGGCCAGCGCGCGGAAGGGCGCGAAATCCGTTGCCTCAAGTGTCGCGGCATCGGCGGTGGTGCGCGGAAGGTAGAGGTGGCTGTCCACCACCGCCCGGCCGTGCCCCGGCAGGTGCTTCAGCACCGGCAGGACACCGCCCGAAAGCAGCCCGTCGGCCGCGGCCCGCGCGGCTTGCGCCACACTGGCCGGGTCGGTTCCGAAGCAGCGGTTCCGCAGGAAGGGATGGGTATCGGGACCGGCGAGGTCGGCGGAGGGCGCGCAGTCGCCGTCGATTCCCACCGCGCGCAGTTCCGCCGCGATCAGCCGGTAGCGCAGCCAGAGACCCCGTGCCCGCGCGTCCGGTGAAAGCCGCGCGACCTCGTCCAGGGGCGGACGCCATTCGCGCCAGTGCGGCGCGCGCAGGCGCTGCACCCGCCCCCCCTCCTGATCGACGAAGACGGGCGCATCACGGCCGACGGCCGCGCGGAGGTCCGCCGTCAGGCGCCGGAGCTGCTCGGGCGTCTCGACATTGCGGGCGAAGAGGATGAACCCCAGGGGGTCGGCCTCCCGGAAGAAGGCGGCCTCGTCGGCCGTGAGTACCCTTCCTTCGCAGCCAAGGATCGCGGCCGCGGCGGCAAGGGCCATCAGCGCACCGCCGTGGGCACGCACTCCGCACCCTCGGCCTTGAATGCGGCGCAGAAGCGGCGGGCCTCCTCAAGGTCTGCGAAACCCTCGACACGAAGCCGGTAGAAGGTCTCGCCACCGCTGACGGCCGACTCGATCACCCGCCGCTTGCCGTCCATCAGCGCCCCGAACCGGGCCGCCGTCCTGTCCCATTCGAGCCGCGCCTGCGCCTCGTCGGGGTAGGCGCCGATCTGGACGAGCCGGGTGCCCTCGGCCAGCGTGCTGGCGGTCACGTCGAGCGGGCCCGGCGCAGGCGCGCCGAGCGCTTCGGCGACGGCGGCGGCCGCCGCTTCGGCAATCGCGTCGTAGGGCACGGCTTCGCCTCCGGCACTCGCGCCCACGGGCCGCGAGGCCGGGCGCAAGGACTGCGCGACGCCGGGCACGTCGGCGGGGATCGCGTCGACCGACGCCGCCGGCATCGCGGGATCCTCCGTCCCGGCCCCGTCGGCGTCCGCCGCGATCGTGTCGGTCAGGCCATCAGGCAGCGGTTCGGCCGGCGTCAGGGACGCCAGCACCGGTGCCTCCTCGCCCGTGCCGGGCAGGAGCGGCCGGGCCGCGGATTCCGTGGCGTCGGCGGGCGTCATCTCCGGCACCGCAGGCTGGGCCGGTGCCGTGTTCTCGGCCGAGGCAGCGAGCGCGCCCATCGGCTGATCCTCCGCGGTCAGATCGTCGGCCCGCGGCGCAAGCGTCAGGCGGTCCGCCGGGCCGCCGGCGGTGCCGTCGGCGGCGATCTCGTTCACCGCCATGCCCTGATAGGACGCCAGTTCGCCGCCCGGATTCTCGGGGGCCGTCCGCGCGGGACCCTCGAGGGCCTGGATCACCGGCACGCCGCGCACATCGCGGACGGCGAGGTCGTAGGCCCAGACGCCCAGCCCGACGATCAGTGCGACCGAAGTCAGCGCCCCGGCGCCGCGCACCCACGTCTGCCCTTGCGGGCCTCGCAGCGTCGCGGCAGGCCTTTGCCCGGGATGGACACCGAAGGTGCCGAACTCGTCATAGTCAGCGTCCGCCATGCTCTGCCTCGCTCGCGGCGCAGGCCGGTGTTCCGGCTCTGTCCGTCCTTGCCTGTGAGGCCCCGGGGCGGCGGCGCGCCTTCGTCAGCGCATCTCTTCCGCAGGGGTCACGCCAAGGATACCAAGACCGGCGGAAATGACAACGCCTGCGGCCCGCGCCAGCGCGATTTTCGCCTGCGAGACGGCTGTGTCGTCCTGGATGAATCGCAGGGCCGTGTCCTCGTTGCCGCGATTCCAGAGCGCGTGGAGGTCGGAGGCGAGCTCGTAGAGGTAGAAGGCGATGCGGTGCGGCTCCTGCCCGCGCGCGGCGATCTCGACGAGACGCGGCCATTCGGCGACCTTCTTCGCCAGCGAGAATTCCGCCTCGTGCGCGAGAGGCCCGAGGTCCGCGCGGGCGAGCGTGGCATCTGTCGCCACGATCCCCGCCTCGGTCGCCTTGCGGACGACCGAGCAGACGCGGGCATGGGCATACTGCACATAGAAGACCGGGTTGTCCTTCGACTGTTCCAGAACCCTGTCGAAATCGAAGTCGAGCGCCGCGTCGTTCTTGCGCGTCAGCATGACGAAGCGGGTCACGTCTGCGCCCGCCCGGTCCACGACATCGCGGAGGGTGACGAAGGTCCCTGCCCGTTTCGACATCTTGAACGGCTCGCCGTTCTTGAAGAGCTTGACGAGCTGGATGAGCTTCACGTCCAGGGGCACCCGCCCGTTGGAAAGCGCCGAGACCACGGCCTTCAGCCGCTTCACATAGCCACCGTGGTCGGCGCCGAGGATGTCGATCAACTGGTCGAAGCCGCGACTGACCTTGTCCCAGTGATAGGCGATGTCGGGCGCGAAGTAGGTCCAGGACCCGTCGGACTTCTTCACCGGCCGGTCGACGTCGTCGCCATGTGCGGTCGAGCGGAAAAGCGTCTGCTCGCGCTCCTCCCAGTCCTCGGGCAGTTTGCCCTTCGGCGGCTCCAGCGTGCCTTCGTAGATGAGCCCCATGCCGCGCAGGGTTTCGATCGCTTCCTCGATCTTGCCCGAGGCGGTGATCGCCTTTTCCGACGTGAAGACATCCATCTTGACGCCGAGAAGCGCGAGATCCTCGCGGATCATCTGCATCATCGCCGCAGTGGCGAAGTCGCGCACTGGGGCCAGCCAGTCCCCCTCGGGAAGGTTCAGCAGCCGGTCGCCGAATTCCGCCTTCAGGGCCTCGCCCACCGGGATCAGGTAGTCGCCGGGATAGAGACCCTCGGCGATCTCGGGCGAAAGCCCGTGCGCCTCGCGGTAGCGCTCGAAGGCCGACCGGGCGAGCACGTCGACCTGCGCCCCGCCGTCGTTGATGTAGTATTCGCGCGTGACCTCATGGCCCGCGAAATCGAGAAGCGCGGCCAGCGCATCGCCGAAGACCGCTCCGCGCGTGTGGCCGACATGCATGGGCCCGGTGGGGTTGGCCGAGACGAATTCGACGTTGACCTTCACGCCCCGCCCGATGTCCGAGCGGCCGAAATCCCGGCCCTCGGCCAGGGCAGCACGGACGACGGCACGCCAGTTCTCGGGGGAAAGGCGGAGGTTCAGGAACCCCGGCCCCGCCACCTCGGCCGAGACGATGCGCGGGTCGCCGGCCAGCCGCGCGGCCAGCCCTTCGGCGATCGCGCGGGGCGGCTGGCCGGCGGGCTTGGCCAGCACCATCGCGGCGTTCGTCGCCATGTCGCCATGCGCGGCATCGCGCGGCGGCTCGACCGCCACGGCGCCCATGTCGAGCCCGGCAGGCAGCGCGCCCGAAGCCACCATGTCGTCGAGGCTGGCCACGACCAGCGCCCGGATCTCCGCAAAAAGGTTCATCTTCATCTATCCCTGACGTAGGCTCGGCAATGCCAGAGGCCGCCCGCGCCGTCAATGCCGAGGCCTTCAGGCGGCAGGCGCCGCCTCTTCGGTCGCGGCACCCGGCGGCAGCAGGGAAAGCAGGCGGTGTCCCGCCGCCACTTCGGGGTCTTTCTCGCCGCCGAGGAGTTTCAGCGTACCCTTCGGCCCGATCGAGCCCAGAAGCACCGCATCGGGCCGCTTGGCGCGCCAGTCCGCCATCCCGAACGTGTCGCTCAGCTTCGTCGTGCGGAAAGTCCAGCCATCGGCCATGAGGCTGTCGAGATCGTCCCAGGTGCGGCCCTTTGCGAAGGGGCGTCCCCCAAGCTGGGTCGGCAACGCATGGCGCGACTTCTCCGCCTTCGCTCGTCCGATCTGCCAGGTCCGGTCGCGGCCGAATTCCGGTGCGAAGTCAGTGGCGACGAGGGTGTTGTAGGCGTCGTTGTCGGTCGCGGCCAGAAGCGTCTCGTAGCTCAGCAACTCCACCTGATGCTCGGCCGCCTCCGACAGGATGTCGCCGTAGAAGGTGCGGATGCCGAGCGCGCGGGGCCGGATCAGATGGGCGTGGTTCGGGTCCGAGATCAGCACCTCGACGCCGGCCTTCTTCAGCGCCTCGGCCAACCCCGTGGTGAAACGCGAGCCGCCCACCAGCAGCACCCCCGGCGCCTCGGCCGCGCTGAGCCCGAGCCAGCGCGAGAGCGGCGCGAAGGTGAAGCCGTGCAGGACCACCGTGAAGGTGACGAGCGCGAAGGCCAGGGGCGCGACCAGATCGCCGTCCACCACCCCGGCATCGGCAAGACGCGTGCCGAAGAGCCCCGCGACTGCGACCAGCACCACGCCCCTCGGCCCGGTCAGCGCGATCAGCAGCCGTTCGTTGTGCGGCAGATCGGTCCCGACCAAAGACAGAAGCACCGTCAGCGGACGCGCGATCATCACGACGGCCAGAACGAAAACGACCGTGCGCCAACTGAGCTTCTCGACCATCGCGAAATCGAGGGACGCGGCAAGCAGGATGAAGACGCCGGATACCAGCAGGATCGTCGCATGTTCCTTGAACCGGCGCAGTTCGACAAAGCTCGGCAGGTCGGAATTGGCGATGACGAGGCCCATGACGGTGACCGCAAGCAGGCCGCTTTCGTGCAGGACCGTATCGGCCAGCGCGAAGCACGCGATCAGCGCCACGAAGAGGACCGGCACCTTCATGAATTCCGGCACCCGGTTGCGCCAGAAGGCGCGGGAAATGGCAAAGCCCGCCGCCAGCCCGATGATCGCCGCGACGGCGACGCCGAAGGCAACGGTCCAGAGCGCATGGCCAAGCAGTTCCGAGGTGCGCAAAGCCAGCACCACCTCAAGCGCCAGGACCGCCGCCAGCGCGCCGATGGGATCGTTGACGATCGCCTCCCACTGCAGGAGTTGCGCGGGGCGGCGGGCGAGCCGCGCCTGGCGCAGCAGCGGCGCGATGACGGTGGGGCCGGTCACCACCATGATGCCGCCGAAGACGGTCGCGGATTCCCAGCCGAGCCCGGCGCCGTAGCGCAAGGTCAGCGTGGACACAAGCCAGCCGAGCGGCGCGCCGATGACGACCAGCCGCCGCACACCATGCCGCGCGTCGCGCAATTCGTGGAAATCGAGCGTCAGCCCGCCCTCGAACAGGATGACGGCCACGGCCAGCGAGATCAGCGGCCTGGTCAGCGGCCCGATGTCGCGCGCCGGGTCGAAAAGGCCGAGGACCGGCCCGACCAGGATACCCGCCGCCAGCATCAGGACGATGGCCGGAAGCCGCAAACGCCAGGCGAGCCACTGGCTGCCGACGCCCAGCCCCCCCACCACCGCGAAAGCCATGATCGGGCTCATCGCGCCCGAAGTTTCCGCTATCGCCATCGCACTGCCCTATACAGACCGGGTGAGTCCACCATCGACCGTGATGTTGTTCCCGGTCATATAGCCTGCGTCGACCGAGGCAAGGAAGGCCAGCGCGACCTTGTCCGTCATTCCGGACCTCTCGCCTCGGTGCGTTCGAACAGGCGCTCGTGTTCCTGAATGGCGAAGCGGTCGGTCATGCCGGCCACGTAGTCGAGGACGACCCGTGCAAGCTCGGTCCGGTCCCGCGCTCTCGCCACGTCCTCGCGCCACTCCGCCGGCAGGAGCGCGGGGTCGTTGAGGAAGAGCGGGAAAAGCTCGTCGATCATCCGTGTCACCCGCTGGCGTTCCGCCACCACCGAGGGGGCGCGGTACATCCGGGTGAAGAGGAAGGCCTTGATCGCCTTGAGGTTCTGGTAGAGCGGCTTGGAGAAGCGGATGATCGGTCCGTCCATCGCCCGGATCTCAGCCGCCGACTTCGGGCTGGAGGTCTGCAGCCGCGTGCGGGCCACCGCGATCACGTCCTCGACCATGGCGCCGAAGACGCGGCGCAGCGCCTCGTGCCGGCGGCGCGAGGGGTCGAGGCCGGGATGGAGCCGGTCCACCTCGGCGAAGGCCGGACCGGTGACCGGAAGGCCCATCAGGTCGGCCTCTGAAAAGAGTCCGGCGCGCAGCCCGTCGTGGAGGTCGTGGTGGTTGTAGGCGACGTCGTCTGCGATGGCCGCCACCTGCGCCTCGGCCGAGGCGAAGGTCTGGAGATCGAGGTCGAAGCCGTCGTTGAACTCCTTCAGCGCATAGGGCAGCAGCGCGGGGTCGCCCACCGCATGGGAGCCGGAAGCCTTCGGCCCGATCACCGGGCCGTTGTGCTTGGCGATCCCTTCGAGCGTCTCCCAGGTCAGGTTCAACCCGTCGAAGTCGGCGTAATGGCGTTCCAGCTTCGTCACGATGCGGATGGCCTGGGCGTTGTGGTCGAAGCCGCCGTAGGGCGCCATGAGGTCCGCGAGCGCATCCTCGCCGGTGTGGCCGAAGGGCGGATGGCCGAGGTCGTGGGCGAGCGCCACCGCCTCGGCAAGGTCGGTGTTGAGCCCGAGATGGCCGGCGATCGTGCGCGCGACCTGCGCCACCTCGATCGTGTGGGTGAGGCGGGTGCGGTAGTAGTCGCCCTCGTGCTCCACGAAGACCTGGGTCTTGTGCTTCAGCCTGCGGAACGCGCTGGAATGGATGATCCGGTCGCGGTCCCGCTGGAAGGGCGTGCGGAAGGTGGACATCGCTTCGGGGAACTGCCGGCCGCGGCTTTCCTCGGGGTGGCAGGCATAGGGGGCGAGAGTCATCGGGGCCCGTTCTTGTCGCGTCGCTCCCCGGTCATATATGATGAAGCGGACGGAATTGACATAAGGCGCTTGCAGCCATGGACCTGACGCTTCCCCCGAAAGTGACCGACCGCGCCTTCGCGCGGCTGGCGGAGATCAACGCCGCGACCGGGGACGCGAAGGCGCTGCGCGTCGCGGTCGAGGGGGGCGGCTGTTCGGGCTTCCAGTACGACATAAGGTTCGACGAGCCTGCGGCGGACGATCTGGTGATCGAACGCGGCGGGCAGAAGGTGCTGATCGACTCCGTCTCGCTGCCCTTCCTGTCGAACGCCGTCATAGACTTTTCCGAGGAACTGATCGGCGCGCGGTTCGTGATCGACAACCCGAACGCCTCCTCGTCCTGCGGCTGCGGGACCAGCTTTTCGATCTGAACGTCAGCCCGGGGCGACAAGCGTTCCGCAGGCGCAGCCGGAAACGGCACCGCTGCCGCAACTGGCCGAGGCGCCGCAGCATTGCAGCCCGTTGGCCATGGTGCAGCAGCACGTCTGGGCCGTCTCGCAGGCCGGAGGCCGGTCCTGCGCAGGCGCCGGCGCGGGGACAAGCGTGAGGACGAGAAACGCGAATAGCCGGGTCATGTCAGTCATCCTTGCGGATCGCGATGGTGATAGGCCGCGGTGAGCATGAGATAGACGAAGAAGTCGCGCACCAGTGGGCGCTGTTCCTCGGGATACTTCAGCAAGAGATCGTAGGTACCTGGAACTCCTTCGTAAAAGAAGGTCCTGAGCGTATCGCGCCAGATGAAGTAGCCGACATGGTCCACGATCTTCCAGAACTTGCCGTCCTGCAGCGACTGCGGGTCGCTGTTCTCGACGAAGGACAGGTTCTGCCAGTCCTTCTGGTAGCTTTCGAAGAGCTGGCCCTTTGCGGCGATCTCGACATAGCCCGCGTCGAGCCGTTCGTAGAAGACGAGGATCGAGGTCGCCTTCGCCGGCACGCCATTCTCGCAACGGGCCTTGAAGACGATCTTGAAGAGCCAGAGTTCGCCCTCCCCGCCCTGCGGCGGTCCGTTCGCCCCGATCGGGATCGGCCGGATGAAATAGGTCGAGAAAAGCATGAAATCGTCCTTGCCCAGCGTCTCGCTTATCTCGGATGCGATGGAAACATCGGCGCCAAGCCGCACCTCGACCAGGCCGCCGGCATTGGCCTTGGCCGAAAAGCCCCCGCCGTATTTCAGGATGCCGACGTCCTTCAGTTCCACCCCGCAGCGCTTGGTGACGGAGAGACGGGCGTCGGAAAGGCGTGACAGCGTCGCGGCCAGTCCCGACATGCTTTCGCCGAAGCGGCGGTGGAAGGAACCGTCGAGATGGAAGGAGAACACCCGCTTCGCGGAGGCCAGATCGACGATCTTCAGGGGCGCGAGTCCATCGGCATCGGCGCCCGCGGACTGGCGCTTGCCGCAAAGGGTCAGGTAGCTGTCGGCAGGTTGCGTCAGGGTGCCGCCGGGAAGGTAGGCCTTCACCGGGAACGGCTGGCAGACGGCGTCCTTCGCGGCCGCGAGCGCCTCGCCCTCGAGACGCGACCGGATCAGGGGGTCGCGCCTCAGCCCGGCATAGGCCGCGGTGGCCGCCCGCACCGCCGGGTCGCCGGACGGCGCGATGGCATAGCCCCAGAAGGCGGAGATATCGTAGCGGCACCTGCCGTCCGTGCAGAAATCCTCCGCATTCCCCGGACAGGCATCGGCGGCGCGGCAGATCATCGCCTTCGCGTAGGAATCCGCGAAGATGTACGAGGCGTTGTCCACCAGCTTCTGGATGTCTTCCTGCGCGACGATCTTGCGGTGGCCGTATTCGGTCAGCACCATCACCGGCGTGCGCCCCTGCGGATAGCTGTCAAGCTCGATCCGGTAGAGCGGCTTCACCACCACGCCGATCGGGTACATCTCCTGGAATTCGTACTCGTTGGCGTTGCAGCTGACGTTGGCGAAGCGCCCCGGACGGACGGTCACGTAATAATCATCCGCGCCATAGCCGCCGCGTTCGGGTGGCACCTCGTCATTGCCGAGGAGCGAGGCGAGGTTCCAAAGCAGGGTCTGCTGCGACTCGTCCACGCTTGCGAGGTCGTCGCAGGGATCGGGCGCCGCCCATCCCGGTCGGGCGGAAGCCATCATGACCGTCAGGACGGCAAGGAGCAGCGGGATTATGCGTCGCATGGAAATACGCCTCGAAACAACCTCAACAAAGGACTCAAGGGACTTGTAATCGTTGGAGCATATCACGATCTGCCGCGAATCGGAATGCACTCCGGGGTCGGGATTCCCATACCGTTTTCAACCCTGGCGCGAGGCTCGCCCCCAGTTGCGGCGGGCGCCGCTTCGCCGTTAGGATTGGCCGGAAACCCTTTCGAGGCCTCCATGAAGATTGCGACCTTCAACATCAACGGCATCAAGGCGCGGACGGAGGCCCTGCCGGAATGGCTCGATGCCGCCGCGCCGGATGTGGTCCTCCTGCAGGAGATCAAGTCGCAGGACGCGGACTTCCCGCGCGAGGTCTTCGAAGGCCGTGGCTACTTCGTCGAAACCCATGGCCAGAAGGGCTTCAACGGCGTGGCGATCCTGTCGAAGCTGCCGCTCGAGGACGTGGCGCGCGGGCTGCCGGGCGACGACACGGACGAACAGGCACGCTGGATCGAGGCGACGGCCACCGGCAAGACGGCGGTCCGGCTTTGCGGGCTTTACCTGCCGAACGGAAACCCCGCGCCGGGGCCGAAGTTCGACTACAAGCTGGGCTGGATGGACCGGATGCGGGCGCGGGCGGCGGCGCTCCTGGCCGAGGAGGTTCCCGTCGTCCTGGGCGGGGACTACAACGTCATTCCCCAGGCCGAGGATGCGGCCCGGCCCGAAGCCTGGGTCGAGGACGCGCTCTTTCGTCCCGAAAGCCGCGCGGCGCTGCGGCGGATCGAATATCTCGGCTACACCGACGCCTTCCGCGCCCGCGAGCCCCGGCCGGGGCATTATTCCTTCTGGGACTATCAGGCCGGCGCCTGGGCGAAGAACAACGGCATCCGCATCGACCACCTGTTGCTCAGCCCGCAGGCCGCCGACCGTTTGCGCGCGGCAGGGATCGACAAGGCGGTGCGGGGCGGCGAGAAACCGTCGGACCATGTCCCAGTCTGGGTCGAACTCGACGCCTGACGATCAACCCGTTACCGGCGCGGTCACGTCATGGCCGTGGAGCCAGTCGAAGCGATCCATGAGCATCCCCGGTGCGAAGCGCCCGGCGAACCGGAGGCCGAGGTGGGCGAGATCGCGCCGGACGCCGGCGAGGTGATAATTCCGCGCATTGGCATTGGCGGCACCGACGATTCGCCGCACCCGCACCTCGCGCCGCGCCTGATAGGCGGCAAGCGCCGCCTCGGGCGCGGCGCGGGCGAGGCAGTCGGCCAGCACCCAGGCATCCTCGAGTGCCATATTGGCTCCCTGGGCGAGGAAGGGCAGCGTCGGATGCGCCGCATCGCCGAGAATCGCCGCCCCCTGCCCCTGCCAGCGCGCGGCCACGGGATGGCGGAAGAGACCCCAGAGGTTCGGCCGCTCGATCCGGTCGAGCCAGCCGCGAACCTCGGGCACGAAGGCCTCGAACGCGATGCGGAGCGCGAGCGGATCGTCGGTCAGCGACCAGCTTTCCTCCGCCCAGCGGTCGCGCTCCTCGACCGCGACGATGTTCCTCAGCCGCCCGCCCCTGAGCGGGTAGGTCACGAGGTGCCGGCCTGCGCCCATGAAGACCCGCGCGACCGGCGGCAGGCCGCCGTCCTCCGGCAGTGTCGCGCGCCAGGCGACCTGGCCGGTGAAGAAAGGCGCCACCGTGCCGTTCAGCGCGGCCCTGACCTTCGAATGCAGCCCGTCCGCCCCGATGAGAAGGTCGCAGTCGATCTCCTCTCCCTGCGCCGTGGCGAGGCGCGGCGGATGGGGGCCGAGCGTCACCCCCTCGACCTTCTGCAGGAGCCGTATCGCGACGCCCGCCGCCCGCGCGCCGGCGGCCAGCAGGTCGACGAGGTCGGCGCGGTGGACGAAGCGGAATACCTCGCCCGGCCGCCTCCGGGCCAGGTCGAGCCGGACGACGCGCCCGCCCGCCTCGCCATCTATGAGATCGACCGCTTCGGCGCGCTGCGACCCTGCCTCCAGCGCATCGCCGAGGCCCAGTGCGGCGAGCACGCGCGCACCGTTGGGCGAAATCTGCAGGCCCGCGCCCACCTCACGAATCTCGGGCGCCTGTTCCAGGATTGTCACCTCGGCACCGCGGAGCGCGAGCGCGCGTGCCACGGCAAGGCCCGCGACACCGGCCCCCAGCACCGTCACCTTGCGTCCCTCGAGCATCGCCCCCTCCGAAGGAAACGCCGGAGCCTTGCGACCCCGGCGCCGGAAATGCGTCCGTTCGGCCCCAAGGGGGCCCGGGATCAGTCGTCGCGGTGGACCCGCTCGCGTCGTTCGTGCTTTTCCTGCGCCTCGAGCGTCATCGTGGCGATCGGGCGCGCGTCGAGCCGTTTCAGCGAGATCGGTTCGCCGGTCACTTCGCAGTAGCCGTATTCGCCGTTCTCGATCCGACGCAGCGCCGCGTCGATCTTGGTGACAAGCTTGCGCTGGCGGTCGCGGGTGCGCAGTTCCAGCGCGCGGTCGGTCTCCTCGCTCGCGCGGTCGGCGATGTCCGGAACGTTGCGGGCACTGTCCTGCAAGCCTTCCAGAGTCTCGGCCGATTGCTCGAGAAGCTCTTCCTTCCAGACGAGAAGCTTGCGGCGGAAATACTCGAGCTGGCGCTCGTTCATGAACGGTTCATCTTCTGCCGGACGGTAATCGTCGGGAAGAAAGATCTCGGGTTTCATCTCCGCTCCCTTCCTTGGTCCGGCACCGGAAGTCGCTATCATTTCGGTCATCCGGAACTCCTTGGGCGCTCCCATATCCGATGCCGCGAGGGATGTCACTAGCCCAACCCTCTGCTTGCGGCATTTTGATGGCGGCGGTATGACTGTCCCCAACATCTGCGCCATCCCCCCGGAAAAACGATGAAATTCACCGGCACCGATCGCTATGTCGCCACCCAGGATCTGACCGTCGCCGTCAACGCCTCAGTCGCGCTGGAGCGGCCGCTCCTCGTGAAGGGCGAGCCGGGGACCGGCAAGACCGAGCTTGCGCGCCAGGTGGCCGAGGCGCTCGGGCTGCCGATCGTCGAGTGGCACATCAAGTCCACGACGAAGGCGCAGCAGGGACTCTACGAATACGATGCCGTCAGCCGGCTCAGGGACAGCCAGCTCGGCGACGAACGGGTGCACGATGTCGCGAACTACATCCGCAAGGGCAAGCTCTGGCAGGCCTTCGAGGCGGCGGGCAAGGTCGTCCTCCTGATCGACGAGATCGACAAGGCCGACATCGAGTTTCCGAACGACCTTTTGCAGGAACTCGACCGCATGGAGTTCTTCGTCTACGAGACCGGCGAGACGATCCGGGCGCGCCACCGCCCCGTCGTGGTCATCACCTCGAACAACGAGAAGGAGCTGCCGGACGCCTTCCTGCGGCGCTGCTTCTTCCACTACATCCGCTTCCCCGATGCCGAGACGCTGAAGAAAATCGTCGGGGTGCATTTCCCCGGCATCAAGGAGCACCTCCTCTCTACCGCGCTGGCGCAGTTCTACGAAATCCGCGAGACGCCGGGGTTGAAGAAGAAACCCTCCACCTCGGAGGTGCTCGATTGGCTGAAGCTGATCCTGGCCGAGGATCTCGCGCCCGAAGACCTCCGGCGCGACCCGGCGAGCATGCTGCCGAAGCTGCACGGCGCGCTTCTGAAGAACGAACAGGATGTGCAGCTTTTCGAGCGACTGGCCTTCCTGGCCCGCAACCGCCGCTGACGCCGGGCGCGGCAAGGATCGCCGTTTATCCGGGGTAGCAGCCGCGGCGAAGGCAGGCTAGCGTCGGCCAGCCGCAAGAGGAACGCATGGCCCGCCCAGACACGCTCGTGATCCGCCCGATCGGGCCCGACGACGCGCCGGAGTGGCGCCGGCTCTGGCGCGCCTACCTCGGTTTCTACCGGACCGAACTGCCCGACGAGGTCTATGCCGAGACCTTCGCCCGGCTCCTCTCCGGCCGGGACGGGGAGTTCCGCGGCCTGCTGGCGCTGGTGGACGAAACGCCCGTCGGGCTTGCCCATTTCCTCTTCCACCGGACCTGCTGGGCGCTTGCCGACACCTGCTACCTTCAGGACCTCTTCGCCGACCCGGACCACCGCGGCCGGGGGATCGGCCGGGCGCTGATCGAGGCGGTCTATGCCGCCGCAGATGCCGAGGGGGCGGCCTCGGTCTACTGGCTGACGCAGGAGACCAACACGACCGCGCGGCGGCTCTACGACCGGATCGGCGTGAAGACCCCCTTCATCGAATACAACCGGAAATGATCCCTTGCGACGCGTCCTGACCGTCTGCCTCGCCGCGCTGCTTCTCTCCGCCTGCGGCGCCCCTCCGCCGGCCGCGCGCAATGCCGCCGTCCCGGATGCGCCCGACCTGCCGCCGATGCGGCGCTTCGGGGCGACGGTGCCCGAACCGGCGCGGCGTTCCAACGCGGAGATGGCGCAGGACTTCATGGACCTCTCGTTCAACCTCGAGAGCGGGCGCACGGTGCCGGTCTTCACCCGTTTCGAAGGTCCGATCCGTGTGCGCATGACCGGCGCACCGCCCCCGACGGCGGCGGAGGACCTCGGCCGGCTCCTCGCCCGGCTCCGCGCCGAGGCGGGCCTGCCGATCGCCGCCGCACGCCCCGACGAGCCTGCCGAGATCACGGTGGAGTTCCTGCCGCGCAAGGCGATGCAGAGGCTGGTCCCGCGTGCCGCCTGCTTCGTCGCGCCGCGTGTCTCCTCATGGGACGGCTACAGGCGCGCGAGCCGTGCCTCGCTCGACTGGGCCACGCTGCAGGTGCGCGACCAGGCGGCGATCTTCGTGCCGAACGACACTGCCCCGCAGGAGGTGCGCGACTGCCTGCACGAGGAACTCGCCCAGGCGCTCGGCCCCCTGAACGACCTCTACCGCCTGCCCGATTCCGTCTTCAACGACGACAACATCCATACCGTCCTCACCGGCTTCGACATGCTGATGCTGCGTGCGACCTATGCACCCGAGCTGCACTCGGGCATGACCGCGGGGGCCGTGGTGGAACGGCTGCCCGACATCCTCGCGGCGATCAACCCGCGCGGCGAACGGGGTCCCGCGCCGATGCCCGATCCGACGCCGCGGGCCTTCATCGATGCGATCGAGACCGCGCTCGGCCCCGGTGCCTCCGGCGCGCGCCGCCGCGCCGCGGCCGCGAGCGCCGTGCGCATCGCCGAGGAGCGCGGCTGGCGGGACGCCCGCGCGGGCTTTGCCTGGCTCGCGCTCGGCCGGCTCTCGCTCGGCCATGACCGGGCAGCGTCGCGGACGGCCTTCGCCCGGGCCGCGGACGTCTACGCGGGGCGGCCGGAACTCGCGCTGCAATCGGCCCATGCCGACATGCAGCTCGCGGCCTTCGCGCTGTCCGACGGCGACGCCCGGAGGGCGCTCGACCTGACGGCGCGCGCGGCGCCGCAGGCTGCCCGCGCCGAGAATGCGGCGCTTCTGGCGAGCCTCCTGATGGTGCGCTCGGCGGCGCTCGACCTCGTCGGCCGTGCCTCCGAGGCGCAGGCGGTGCGGATCGACAGCCTCGCCTATGCGCGCTATGGCTTCGCATCGGATACCGAGGTCACTGCGCGCTACGCCAACATCGCGGCGCTTTCGCCGGTGACCCGCCGATGAACCGACAGCGAACCGAACGAGGCCCCGAGTGATCCTTTTTCCCGCCATCCTGATCGGCGCCGTCCTCGGCTGGGTCCGCGCCGGGCGCCACGGCGGCAATCGCGCCGACAAGGTGCAATATGCGCTGGCCCATGCGATTCTCTTCGCGATCCTCGGGCTCTTCGCAACGATCCTCTACCACCGCATGACCTGACCGCGATGTTCCTGCGCTTCTTCGAGACCCTCCGCAAAACCGGCGTGCCGGTGACATTGCGGGAGTATCTCGGGTTTCTCGAAGGCATGGCCGCCGGTCTCGTCACTTACGACGTTGACGGGTTCTACTATTTCGCCCGCACCGCGATGGTGAAGGACGAACGCCACCTCGACCGCTTCGACCGCGCCTTCGCCGAAACCTTCCGCGGGCTGGAGGCGATCACCCCGGACCAGGTGCTGGAGGCAATCGACCTGCCACGCGACTGGCTGGAAAAGCTGATCGACCGCAGCCTGAGCGAGGCCGAGAAGGCCGAAATCCGGGCGCTTGGCGGCTTCGAAAAGCTGATGGAGACGCTGAGGGAGCGCCTTGCCGAACAGAAGGGCCGCCACCAGGGCGGGTCGAAATGGATCGGCACCGCCGGCACCTCGCCCTTCGGCGCACATGGCTACAACCCCGAAGGGGTGCGCATCGGCCAGGAGGAGAGCCGCCACCAGCGTGCCGTGAAGGTCTGGGACAAGCGCGAGTTCCGCAACCTCGACGACCAGGTGGAACTGGGCACCCGCAACATCAAGGTGGCGCTGAAGCGGCTCCGCCGCTGGGCGCGAACCGGGGCGGCGGAGGAGCTCGACCTGCCCGGCACGATCCGGGCGACGGCCGAGCACGGCTGGCTCGACGTGCAGACGCGGCCGGAGCGCCACAACGCGGTGAAGGTCCTGCTATTCCTCGACATCGGCGGCTCCATGGACCCGCATGTCCGGGTGGTGGAGGAACTCTTCTCGGCCGCTCGCGCCGAGTTCAAGCATCTCGAATACTACTACTTCCACAACTGCCTTTACGAGGGTGTCTGGCGCGACAACCGCCGCCGCTGGGATGAACAGACCCCGACGGCCGAGGTGCTGAGAACCTACGGCGGCGACTACAAGGCGATCTTCGTCGGTGACGCCGCGATGTCGCCCTACGAGATCGCCCACCCCGGCGGCGCAAGCGAACACTGGAACCCCGAGGCCGGGGAGGTCTGGCTGGCCCGCGCGCGGGCGCAGTGGCCGGCGAACGCCTGGCTCAATCCCCTGCCGGAACGGCACTGGCAATACACCCAGTCGGTCGGCATGATCCGGAGCCTCTTCGAGGGCCGGATGTTCCCGCTGACGCTCGACGGGATCGCGCGGGCGATGAAGGCGCTCGGCTGAGGGGCATGGACTCCGCCGAAGCGCGGACCTAGCGTTCGCGCATTCCGGAACGGACGCGCCATGACCACCATCGACCAGACGCCGGCCCCGCCCGTGCAGCAGACCGCCTTCGCCATCCTCGTGGCGATCGGCCTTTGCCACATGCTGAACGACATCATGCAGTCGCTGCTGTCGGCCATCTACCCGATGCTGAAGGAGGACTTCGCGCTCGACTACGGGCAGATCGGGCTTCTGACGCTGTGCTTCCAGGTCACGGCCTCGCTCCTGCAGCCGGTGGTGGGCATCTTCACCGACCGCAGGCCGCTGCCGAAATCGCTGCCCGTCGGCATGGGATCGACCTTCTGCGGGCTCATCCTGCTCGCCTTCGCGCCGACCTACCCGCTCCTGCTCCTCGGCGCGGCATTCATCGGCATCGGATCGGCAGTGTTCCACCCCGAGGCAAGCCGGGTCGCGCGCATGGCGTCCGGCGGCCGCTACGGGCTGGCGCAGTCGCTCTTCCAGGTCGGCGGCAACTTCGGCACCGCCATCGGCCCGCTCCTCGCCGCCTTCATCGTGGTGCCGCTCGGCCGCCCCTCGGTCGCGGCCTTCTGCCTCATCGCGGCGCTCGGCATCCTCATCCTGACCCATGTCAGCCGCTGGTATGGCGCCGCGCTGACGGTCGCGCGCGGACGCAAGGCGGCCGACAGGACGCTGCCGCTTCCGCGCGGGCGGGTCGTCACGGCGCTCGTGGTGCTGGCCTTTCTCACCTTCTCGAAGAACATCTACACCGCCTCGATCTCCAGCTATTATACCTTCTACCTGATCGAGACCTTCGAACTGACCACCCAGCAGTCGCAGATGATGCTCTTCCTCTTCCTCGCCGCGATGGCGGCGGGCACGATCCTTGGCGGGCCGGTCGGCGACCGCTTCGGCGCGCTGCCGGTGATCTGGATCTCGATCCTCGGCGTGCTGCCCTTCACGCTTGCCCTGCCCTACGCCGACCTTTTCTGGACGGGCGTCCTGTCGGTGATCATCGGGCTCGTCCTTGCCTCGGCCTTCCCCGCGATCGTCGTCTTCGCGCAGGAACTCGTGCCGGGTCGCGTGGGCATGGTCGCGGGCATCTTCTTCGGTTTCGCCTTCGGCATGGGCGGAATATCCGCCGCGGTGCTCGGGGTCATGGCCGACCAGTACGGGATCGACCTCGTCTACCGCATCTGCGCCTGGCTTCCGGCGATGGGCCTCCTGACCGTCCTCCTGCCCTCGCGGCGCAGCCTGAGGGCCTTCGGCTGAGGCCGCCTTTTCCGGCGATACAGTCCACCCCATATTCACGCCATGCTGAAGCTGACGCCGATCCTCCTCGCGCTTCTCTATGCCGTCGTCCTCTGGCGCTTCTCGGCCTGGCGGACGGCGAAGGAACTTGACGCCAACTCGACGGAGCTTCGCGACCCCGCGCTCGGTGCCGTCACGGAACGGCTCGCCCGCGCGCTCGGAGTCGCGCGCGTACCGGTCCGCGTCTACGAGGTGGCGCCGGTGAACGGCCTTGCGGCGCCGGACGGCCGCATCTTCCTCACCCGCGGCTTTCTCGACAGGTTCCGCGCGGGCGAGGTGACGGCGGAGGAACTGGGCAGCGTCATCGCCCATGAACTCGGCCATGTGGCGCTCGGCCATTCCCGGCGGCGGATGATCGACTTCACCGGGCAGAACGCGATCCGGGTGATGCTCGCCACGCTGCTCGGCCGGCTGCTGCCGGGCATCGGCGTCTGGCTCGCGAACCTTCTGACATCGCTCGTCGCGGCACGGCTCAGCCGGCGCGACGAGTACGAGGCCGACGAATGGGCCACGGCGCTGCTGATCAAGGCGGGGATCGGCGCCGCCCCGCAGAAGTCGCTTTTCGCCAAGCTCGGCCGGCTCACCGGGCAGGCCGGCGCCGCGCCTGCCTGGCTTCTGAGCCATCCGAGGACCGAAGACCGCATCGCCGCGATCGAGGCGAACGAGCGGAAGTGGGGTCTCTCCGGCTGAACGGGCGCAGCCCAGGCCGCGGCCCGACTTTCATTGTGGCCGAAATACTCCGGGGGCATGGGGGCAGCGCCCCCACCCGCGGCCCCGCCTACCCGACCAGGGCCTTGCCGAGACGCGGCAGCTTCGCCCGCTTCAGCAAGGGCCGCAGGGGTTGCGCCTCGCCCGAGAGGCGCTCAGCCTCCGCCCGCACGGTTTCCACCACGCCCGCCACTGTCCCGGGCGCGCCCTGCCAGAGGGCAAGCAGGAACCGGTCCGGGTCCTCGCGCCCGAGCCCCTCCTCGGCCAGCACGCCCCTCGGGAAGTCGGCGGCGTTGAAGGTGACGATCACATCCGCACCCCCGGCGACCGCGGCGGCAAGGACATGCACATCGCCCGGGTCCGGGAGCCAGAGCCGGGCGGCGAGCGCCTCGCGCGGCGCGACGCAGGCAGCGGGAAAGGCCGCCTTCAGCGCCGCGATCTCCCCCCGGGCGACAAGCTCGGCTCCGTGGCCGAGCTTCACCACCGCCCGCGCCCACTCCTCGAGGATGCGGTCGGACCAGAGCGGCACATAAAGACCCGCCCGCGCGACGCCGATCAGGATTTCCCTCAGCACCGTCGGATAGAGCACGCAGGCATCCAGAAGCGCCTTCATCCGTCCAGCCGGAAGAACAGCGCCTTCAGGTAGCCAGTCTCGGCCAGTTGCGGCAGTTGCGGGTGGTCGGGCCCGGCAAAGCCCGTGTGCAGAAGCTGCCCCCGCCGCCCGCCGCGGCCGATCCCGCGCGCCGAGGCATTGCGGAACTGCGTGAGGTCGGCGGCGTGCGAGCAGGAGCAGAGGCAGAGGTAGCCCCCCGGCGCGACCAGCGGCGCGGCCAGCCGCGCGACCCGCTCATAGGCCCTGAGCCCCGCCTCCAGCGCCGGTTTCGCCGGCGCGAAGGCCGGCGGATCGCAGATGACGAGGTCGAACCGCGCACCTTCGGGTCCTAGCGCCTCCATCGCCGCGAAGGCATCGCCCTTGCGCGTCTCGAACCTCTCGCCCGCCCCCATCGCCGCGGCCCCCTGCCCCGCAAGCTCGAGCGCCGCGGCCGAGCTGTCGACGGCCAGCGCCCGCGTCGCGCCCCCGGCGAGTGCGGCCAGCGCGAAGCCGCCGACATGCGAAAAGACGTCGAGCACCGCAGCCCCTTTCGCGAGCCGCGCCGCGAAGGCGTGGTTCTCGCGCTGGTCGAAGAAGAGCCCGGTCTTCTGTCCGCCGAGAAGGTCGGCCATATAGACGGCCCCGTTCATCGGCACCGGCACCGGCTCGTCGAGCGCGCCCGAAAGCACCACCGTTTCCTCCACCAGCCCTTCGAGCCCCCGCGCCCGCCCGGTTCCGTTCTTGACGATGGTCGTGACCCCCGTCACCGCGGCGAGCGCGCCCGCGAGATCGCCGATCATCGCCTCCGCCCAGGCGGCGTTGGGCTGGATCACCGCCGCCGCGCCGAAGCGGTCGATCACGACCCCTGGCAACCCGTCGGCCTCGGCGTGGACCAGCCGGTAGAACGGCGCGTCGTAAAGCCGCTCCCTCAGGGAAAGCGCCCGGGCGATGCGCGCGGCGATCCAGTCGCGGCCGATCATGGCCGCCGCGTCGCGGTCGAGGACACGGGCGACGATCTTCGAGGCGGGGTTCACGGTGACGATGCCCAGGGGCCGCCGCTCGGCGTCCTCCAGAAGCGCGATCGTGCCGGGGGCGAGCGCCTGCGTCCGGCGGTCGGTGACAAGCTCGTCGGCATAGACCCAGGGAAAGCCGTGGCGAATCGCGCGCGCCTCGGCCTTCGGGCGCAGGCGGACGATCGGGAGGGATTGGGTCATGGCAGGGTCCTGCGTGTTTCCCCTCCCCTTAATCCGCCCCGCCCGCCGGGGAAAGCCCCGGTCCTGCACCGGCCCGCGTCCTGACGGCTCCCCTGGGGACTGTCAGCCGTTTCCGTTTCCGCTATCATCGGCTCCGGGCCGCTGTCCCGGCCCGACCGCAGCAGGAAGGCCTTGCGCTTCGTTAGCGCTAACAGTAAGACCCTGCCAACCGCACGACCAGAGCCGAGGAGGATGCCATGCCCACGAGTCCCCGCCTTCTGGAGATCACGGAGCGTATCCGCGTCCGCTCCGCCGCGCATCGCGCCGCCTATCTCGACCGCCTCCGCCAGGCCCGCGACGAAGGCCCCGCCCGCGCCCACCTGAGCTGCAGCAACCAGGCCCATGCCTATGCGGCGATGGGCGGCGACAAGGACAGCCTCGCCGCCGGCCGCGCCCCGAACATCGGCATCGTGACGGCCTACAACGACATGCTTTCGGCCCATCAGCCCTACGAGGACTACCCCAAGCTCATCCGCGCCGCCGCAAGGAAGGCCGGTGCCACCGCGCAGGTCGCGGGCGGGGTCCCGGCCATGTGCGACGGCGTCACGCAGGGCCGCGCGGGCATGGAACTCAGCCTCTTCTCGCGCGACGTGATCGCACTCGCGGCCGGGGTGGCGATGAGCCACAACTGCTACGATGCGGCGCTCTACCTCGGCATCTGCGACAAGATCGTGCCGGGCCTCGTGATCGCGGCCGCGACCTTCGGTCACGTGCCGGCGGTCTTCGTCCCCGCGGGCCCGATGACCTCGGGCCTGCCCAACGATGAAAAATCGAAGGTCCGCCAGCAGTTCGCGGCAGGCGAGGTCGGCCGCGACAAGCTGATGGAAGCCGAGATGGCCTCCTATCACGGGCCCGGCACCTGCACCTTCTACGGCACCGCGAACACCAACCAGATGCTGATGGAGATGATGGGCCTTCACCTGCCCGGCTCCTCCTTTGTCAACCCGAACACGCCGCTCCGCGACGCGCTGACCGAGGCCGCCGTGACCCGCGCCGCGGCGATCACCGCGCTCGGCAACGACTACCGCCCGGTGGGCGAGATCCTCGACGAGCGCGCCTTCGTGAACGGCATCGTCGGGCTGATGGCCACGGGGGGCTCCACCAACCTCGTCCTCCACCTGCCGGCGATGGCGCGGGCGGCCGGCATCCTCCTCGAACCGCAGGACTTCGATGCCGTCTCGGCCTTCGTGCCGCTGATGGCCAAGGTCTATCCGAACGGGCTTGCCGACGTGAACCACTTCCACGCGGCCGGCGGTCTCGCGTTCCTGATCGGCGAACTCCTCGACGCGGGCCTCCTGCACGAGGACGTGCGCACCGTCGCGGGCGACGGCCTTCGGCGCTATGCCGGGGAACCGGTCCTCGCCGACGGCCGGCTCACCTGGCGCGAGGGGCCGAAGTCGACGTTGAACGACCGCATCCTGCGCCCCGCCGCCGACCCGTTCCAGCCGACCGGGGGCCTGCGCGAACTCACCGGCAACCTTGGCCGCGCCGTGATCAAGGTTTCGGCCGTGGCCGAGGAACACCGCGTGATCGAGGCACCCGCGCGCATCTTCACCGACCAGGACGCGGTGAAGACCGCCTTCCAGAAGGGCGAATTCACCGCCGACACGGTGGTCGTCGTCCGCTTCCAGGGGCCCCGGGCCAACGGGATGCCGGAGCTGCATTCGCTGACGCCCGTGCTCTCCGTTCTCCTCGGGCGGGGGCTCAAGGTCGCGCTCGTCACCGACGGGCGGATGTCGGGCGCCTCCGGCAAGGTTCCGGCCGCGATCCATGTCAGCCCCGAGGCCGCCTGCGACGGCCCCCTGGCGCGGCTGAGGGACGGCGACCTGATCCGGCTCGACGCGACCTCCGGCAGGCTCGATGCGCCGGGCGTGGACCTCGGCGCCCGGACCCCGATCGCGCCCGACCTTTCGGCGAACCGCTTCGGCACCGGCCGCGAACTTTTCGAGAGCTTCCGCCGCGCCGTCGGCCCGGCGACCGAAGGGGCATCCGCGCTCTACTGACCGCATTCATCCTGCCCCGAGTACCTCCGCCGGAGGTTCCCGCAATGCCCACCGGACGAAAACCTGAGGAGTTCTCGATGACCCCCGCCGACCAGAGCCGCCGCGCCCTCGAGATCTGCGCGCTCGCCCCCGTGGTTCCGGTCCTCGTCCTCGACCGGATCGCGGACGCCGCACCCCTGGCAAGGGCGCTCGTCGCGGGGGGGCTTCCGGCGCTCGAGGTCACGCTGCGGACGCCGGCGGCGCTCGACGCGATCCGGGCGATGGCCGAGGTGCCGGGCGGCGTTGTCGGCGCGGGCACGCTGCTGACCCCTGCCGACGTGAAGGCCGCAAAGGCGGCGGGGGCACGCTTCGGTGTCTCGCCCGGAGCGACCGACCGGCTGCTCGCCGCCTGCGAGGACGAGGGCCTGCCGCTCCTTCCCGGCGCCGCGACCGCCACCGAAGTCATGGCGCTTCTGGAACGCGGCTACAGCGTCCAGAAGTTCTTCCCCGCCGAGGCCTCGGGTGGCGTTCCGGCCCTTGCGGCGATCGGTGGGCCGATCCCGCAGGTCCGCTTCTGTCCGACGGGCGGCATCGGTCCGAAGAACGCGGGCGACTATCTCGACCTGGCCAATGTGCTCTGCGTCGGCGGAAGCTGGGTCGCGCCGAAGGACCGGGTCGCCGCCGGCGACTGGGCCGCGATCGAAGCCCTCGCGCGGGCGGCAGCGGCGCTTCCGCGACGGGCGCGGGAATGATCGGTCAGGTCCGCTCGCGTCCGCCGAGGAGCGCGCGCCGGATCGCCGACTGCGAACACGCGGCCTCGCCGAGGATCAGCCAGGCCGACACGAAACCGAGGGCAAGCGCAAGAAGCCCGTGGCCGAAGCTCAGCGACAGGGCTGCGCCAAGCCCCGACGCGGCAACGGCCCCGCTGCCTGCCGCGACGCCCATAAGGGCGAAGACCAGCGCATAGCGCCCGCGGTTGCGGCGCAGATCGAGCACTGCGAGCACCGCATCCTGCCGGTCCGTCGCCGGGACCCTGTGCGGCGGTCGCGCTGCCGCGCTTACCGCCACCGCGAAGGCGAGGAAACCGAGCGAGAGGAGCACCGCAGGCGCGAGGGCCGGGGTGCTTGCGGCTGCGAGCCCGGCGATTGCGGCGGCAACCGCCTGTCCCGGAAGGAGCCAGACGAGAAAGAGCCGGATGGGGCGGAATGCGGGCATGGCGACATCGCGGATGACAGTTGCGGAACCTGCGTATCTGCCGATATGGGCATCGCCGTGGCGTCGCGGGGTCGCGCCGGGATCAATTCGGCGGCATTTGCGTCCCCGCGCGACGGGTTTTCGCCCGGCCTCCACGGCACTCCGGCGGCAAGCGCCCCGGCGCCCGCTCAGTCCGCGCGCCGGCCGTCCTGGGGGCGCACCGACCGCCCCATCCGCCCGCCCCGGCGCATCGCCTGCGGCGCCGCGCCAAGCCCGGCTTCCAGCACGGGGTTCATGGGATGGCCGGGATGGACGGCGGCATAGGTGGCCAGAAGCGCGCGCAGTGCCTCGGCCGTGTCGGTTCCGGGCGCAAGGCTCAGCGCCCAGTCGAGGAAGATCGAGCGGCATTCGCCCCCGGTGATGCCCTCGATCGCGTAGCTTTCCCGCACGAGTCCCTTGGGATCGGCCACTTTCAGTTCCATCGCCTTGCGTCCCATCCCGTCATGTCCCCAGATCCCCGCCCGCGCCCGGGGCGGCCCCTTCGGGGACCGTGCCAAGAGCCTTGTCGATGATGCCGGCCGCCTGCGCCGTCTGAAGGCCAAGCTGCGACGCAAGGGCGGCGATATCCGACATGCCGGTCTCGCGCAGAAGGAAGGCCCGACCACCCTCGCCCACCGCCGCCATGTCCAGCGGCTTCTGGGTCAGCAGCCGCCCGCCCGCCTGGAGCCGCCAGAGGAAGCGGTAGGCTTCCTGTAGCGCGGCTTCGTCGGACGCGGCGAGAAGGCCCGCCCTGAGGCCCGCGCGCAGTTGCGGCTCCACCCGCCGCGCGGGGGCCGCGGCGCGGAGCGCGCAGGATTGTGCCAGAAGCTCGATGTCCTGCAGCCGGCCGGGGCCGATCTTCGCCTCCCATTTGCCGTCCGGGGCCTTGGCCGCGAAGATCCGGGCGCGCATCTCCGCGGTGTCGGGCAGGACGCGCGGGTCGGTGCCCGTTGCGGCAAGAACGGCGATGCGGATCGCCTCCACCTCCGCGGCGAGTGCGGGATCGCCGGCGACCGGGCGGGCGCGGGTCAGCGCGAGATGCTCCCAGGTCCAGGCCTCGGTCATCTGGTAGTCGCGGAAGCTCTGGACCGAGGTTGCCACCGGCCCCTGCCGGCCCGAGGGCCTGAGCCGCATGTCCACCTCGTAGAGCCGTCCGTCCGCCATCGGGGCCGTGAGCGCGGTGACCAGCGCCTGGGTGAGGCGCGCGTAATAGGCCCGTGCGGCGAGAGGGCGCTTTCCTTCCGAGGCCTCGGCCCCGGCGGCATCGTAGATGACGATGAGATCGAGGTCCGAGGCCGCGTTCAACCGCTCCGCCCCGAGCGACCCCATGCCGAGCACGACCGCGCCGCGCCCCGGCGGCGCCCCGTGCTTGGACGCGAAATCGGCGACGACGACCGGCCAGAGCGCGGCCAGCACCGCGCCGGCAAGGTCGGCGTATTCGCGCCCCGCAACCGAGGCGTCGATCAGCCCCCGCAGATGGTGGACGCCGATGCGGAAGTGCCATTCCCGCGTCCAGACCCGTGCGGCGGTGAGCCGCGCCTCGTAGTCCGCGACCCCCGCAAGTCGCCGCGAAAGCTCGGC
The DNA here is from genome assembly GCA_020637675.1 of Paracoccaceae bacterium. GTDB lineage: Bacteria > Pseudomonadota > Alphaproteobacteria > Rhodobacterales > Rhodobacteraceae > Albidovulum. The sequence goes on from JACKKD010000001.1 coordinate 229,330, forward strand.
GGCGAGCGCCTCGGCGCCCGGCCAGTCGGCGAAGAAGTCGCCGCCGATCACCGCGTCGAGAACGGCGGCATTGCGCGACAGGTATTGCGCAAGTCCCGGTGCGGTTGCGCAAATGTCAACAATCAGGTCGATCAATTGCGGATTGGCGTCAAAGAGCGAAAAGAGCTGCACCCCCGCCGGCAATCCGCCGAGGAAGCCGTCGAACTGCCTCAGGGCCTCGGCGGGACTGGCGGCGCGGGAAAGCCGGCTCAGGATTTCGGGCTGCACGCGCTTGAAGATCGACACCGCGCGCTCGGACCGGAGCGCCGGATAGGCGCGCCAGCCATCGACGACGGCCCGGGTCTCTGCGTCCATCTCGGGGCCCGTGCGCGTCTCGCCGGGGGCAAAGAAGCCCTCGGTCAGGTCCGCCACCCGTTCCAGGCGTGCCTTGAGGCCCTCGCGGAACCGCCGCGTGTCGCCCTCGCCGCACATCCGGGCGATGCGATCGAAGCCTTCGGACGACGCGGGCAGCGCATGGGTCTGGGCGTCGCCCACCATCTGCACGCGGTGCTCCACCTCCCGGTGGGCGCGATAAAGCGCGGTGAGTTCCGTCGCATCCGCCTCCGGCACCCAGCCCTTCACGGCGAGCGCGGCGAGCCCGCCCACGGTGTCGCGGAGCCGGAGGTCGGGGTCGCGCCCGCCGGCGATGAGCTGGCGGGTCTGGGTGAAGAACTCGATCTCGCGGATGCCGCCCGGCCCGAGCTTCATGTCGTGACCTTCGAGTGCGATCGGCCCGTGGAGACCCTTGTGGTCGCGGATGCGAAGCCGCATGTCGTGGGCATCCTGGATGGCCGCGAAGTCGAGGTGGCGGCGCCAGACGAAGGGAGTGAGGGCGTCAAGGAACCGCTCGCCCGCCGCGATGTCGCCCGCTGCCGCGCGCGCCTTGATGTAGGCCGCGCGCTCCCAGGTGCGGCCCTGCGCCTCGTAATACTGTTCGGCCGCCGACATGGAGATGCAGACGGGCGTCACCGAGGCGTCGGGCCTGAGGCGCAGGTCGGTTCGGAAGACGTAGCCCTCCGCCGTCATGTCGGAAAGAAGTGCCGCCATCCGGCGCACCACCCGGATCAGCGCCGCCCGCGCCTCCGGCACGTCCGCGCCCGGATAGCGGCTGTCGTCGAAAAGACAGATGAGGTCGATGTCGGAGGAATAGTTGAGTTCCCCCGCCCCCATCTTGCCCATGGCGAGCGCCACAAGCCCGGCGGCGGTCGCGGCATCCGTCTCCGTGGCGCCGGGAATTCGGTCGCGCCGGATCTCGGCTGCGACGAGGGCGCGGAAGGCGAGGTCCACCGCCCGGTCGGCGAGCCCGGTCAGGGCCCCCGTGACCGACTCCAGCGGCCAGACTCCGCCGAGGTCGGCAAGCCCGGCGAGAAGCGCCACCCGGCGCTTGGCGCGGCGGAGTTCCGAGCCGAGCGCATCGGCCCCCTCCACGCCGTCCAGCCGCCCGAGTTCCGCCGCAAGCGCCGCCTCCGGCGCGCCGGCGAGCGCCTCTTCCAGCCAGTCCGCCTCCCTCAGCATGAGGCCGCACAGATAGGGGCTGCAACCGGCCGTTCCCTCCAGGAGGGCGCGCAGGTCGGCAGGCAGGCAGGCGAACCGCGCCAGCACCTCCTCGGCGCGGGCGGGTTCATAGGGGATCGGGCTGCGGGCGAGGCGGGACGCGAAGCTCATGGCGCGACAGTAACGGGCCACGGGGAGCCGTCAATCGCCCCCCGCTTGCGCATCCCGCCGCGACCGGGTTCAGTGGCAAGGTGTCGGAACTCGGGAGCAAGGAATGAGCAAGAGCCTGAAGCGGGTGGCGGATGCGCTGGCGACGGCCGGGGTTGACGCGACGATCCTGGAAATGCCGGGCGAGACGCGCACCGCCCAGCAGGCCGCCGATGCCGCGGGTTGCGTTCTCGACCAGATCGTGAAGTCGATCATCTTCCGGGGCGAGGCGTCGGGCCACATCGTCCTCTTCCTCACCGCAGGCGGCAACCGAGTGAGTCCGGCCCTGGCGAGCGCGGTGGCGGGCCAGACACTCGGCAAGGCGGACGCCGACCTCGTCCGCGCCGAGACCGGTTTCGCCATCGGCGGGGTGGCCCCTGTGGGCCACATCGTCCCCGTGCCGACGTTCTTCGACCCGCGCCTGCTCGACTTCCCGACGGTCTGGGCCGCCGCGGGGACGCCGCGGCACATCTTTCCCATCGCGCCGGCGCTGCTCCTGTCGGTCACTGGCGCCAAGGTTGCAGCGTTCGCCGAGGCGGCGGCCGCCGGCGCATGATGTAAATTTCTTTCACATTGCCTCTTGACGCCGCCCGATCGCAATCCGATCTTGCGTGATGTGAAACACATTCACATCAACCCCGCGTCAAACCCACGGAGGAAACCCGCATGTCCACCATCGCCGCCTGGCCCGGTCGCGCCGAAGCCTGGCTCGACGATCGCGGCAAGGGCGCCTGGATCGTCGCCATGGTGCTCGGCTTCATCGCCTTCTGGCCCATCGGCCTCTTCATCCTCGGCTACATGATCTGGAGCAAACGCATGTTCTCGAAAGGCTGCGGCTGGGGCCGCCACAATGCGCACCACGACATGGCCCGCACCTGGGCGAACCGGCACGGGTTCCGCTCTTCCGGCAACACCGCCTTCGACGCCTACAAGGCCGACACGCTCGACCGTCTCGAGCGCGAACAGGAGGAGTTCGAGGCCTTCCTGAAGCGCCTGCGCGAAAGCAAGGACAAGGCCGAGTTCGACCAGTACCTCGATGAACGCGCCCGCGCTGCCCGCGACGAAAGCGCGCGGCGGGCCGAGGACGGCCAGACCGGCGGCGGCGAGGGAAATGGCGGCCGCTACTGAGCCGGAACGGACCCTTGCTGGCCACGGCCCGGACCGCTCCGGGCCGTTCGCCTTGTCTGGGGGGCCGGATCGGCCGGATTGTACCGAACAGAAGGCTTGGCGGAAATCGACCTGCTTGCTAACGTCGGCGCAGCCGACCATCCGAAGCCCGAAAGCCTGATCCGACGCCGGCCATGCGCCACACGCTGCCCATCGCGCCCCAGTTCTACGTGACGGCCCCGCAGCCCTGCCCCTATCTCGAGGGCCGGTCTGAGCGGAAATTGTTCACCGCGCTCCAGGGCGACAATGCCGAGCGGCTGAACGACGCGCTTTCCAAGCAGGGATTCCGGCGCTCCCAGAACGTGCTCTACCGCCCTTCCTGCGCCGAATGCGCGGCCTGCCTTTCGGCGCGCATCCGGGTGGCGGACTTCGTGCCGAACCGCAGCCAGCGCCGCACGATCCGCAGGAACGCCTACCTGCGCCGCGACGCGACGAGCCCTTGGGCGACCGAGGATCAGTACGCGCTCTTCCGCCGCTACCTCGACAGCCGTCATTCCGACGGCGGGATGGCCGACATGGACATCTTCGAGTTCGCCGCGATGATCGAGGAGACGCCGGTCAAGAGCCGCGTCATCGAGTATTCCGCAGCCCCGGACGAACCGGGCGGTCGGCGGAAGCTGACGGCCGTCTGCCTGACCGACGTGCTCGATGACGGCCTGAGCATGGTCTACAGCTTCTACGAGCCCGACAAGGCGGGCGACAGCCTCGGCACCTACATCATCCTCGACCACGTCGATCTCGCCCGCCGTACCGGCCTTCCTTACGTCTATCTCGGCTACTGGGTGCCCGGGAGCCGCAAGATGGGCTACAAGGCGGGTTTCGGCGCGCTCGAGATCTACAAGAACGGACGCTGGCAGGACATCGGTGACCCGGCCGACCATTCCGGCGACACCCATCCCCTTTCCGTCGATCCGATCGCCGAACAGGTCGCGCGCATCGCGCTTCCGGAGGCACGCCCGACCCGCGGCTGACGGCGGGCCGCAGTCGCCCCCCCGCGGCGCGATGCGGCCCCGGCCGAGAATTTCCCTCGCGGCAGATGCCGGCTTTGGGCACTCGTGGTTAGACCGATCCGGCGGGACGTTCTATAAAAACCGGACCGGACCGTCGAATCCGGAAAAAACGGGGAGGCCACATGCAAGTATTGCTAGCGCTGTCGCGCCTGATCGACCGCATCAACGAGACGATAGGCAAGTCCGTCGCCTGGCTCATCCTGATCGCGATCTTCGTCTCGGCGGTGAACGCGAGTGTCCGGAAACTCTTCAACACCTCGTCCAATGCCTGGCTCGAACTGCAGTGGTATCTCTACGGCGCGGCCTTCATGCTGGCGGCCGCCTACACGCTGAAGCAGAACGAGCACATCCGCATCGACATCGTCTACGGCCGCTGGTCCCGGCGCACGCAGCACTGGATCGACCTCTTCGGGCATGTCTTCTTCCTGATGCCGTTCGTGCTCCTGATGACCTGGTTCTTCACCCCCTACGTCCTGCAGTCGTTCCGTTCGCAGGAGGTGTCCACCAACGCCGGCGGGCTGATCATCTGGCCGGCGAAGGCGCTGCTGCTGATCGGCTTCGCCCAGCTCTCCCTTCAGGGGTTTTCGGAAATCATCAAGAAGATCGCCGTCATGCGCGGCCTGATCGAGGATCCCCACCCCTTCGTCTCCGCCCATGAGGCGGCAGAACGGGAAGGCGAGACTCTGGTCTCGGAGATCCGCAAATGATGGAATTCATCGCCCTGAACATGGCGCCCATCATGTTCGCCTCGCTCGTGATCTTCCTTCTGCTCGGCTATCCGGTGGCCTTCGCACTGGCCGCGAACGGGCTCCTGTTCTTCTTCATCGGCGTGGAGCTTGCCCCCCTTTCGGAAGGCGCGATCAACCTGTCCTGGCCGCTGCTGAACACGATGCCGGGCCGGCTCTGGGGGCTCCTGTCCAACGAGACGCTGCTGGCCATCCCGTTCTTCACCTTCATGGGAATCGTCCTCGAACGCTCGGGCATGGCCGAGGACCTGCTCGACACCGTGGGCCAGCTCTTCGGGCCGGTGCGCGGCGGCCTTGCCTATGCGGTGATCATCGTCGGCGCCCTGCTCGCCGCCACGACCGGCGTCGTCGCGGCGAGCGTCATTGCCATGGGGCTCATCTCGCTCCCGATCATGCTCCGCTACGGATACGACCGGCGGGTCGCATCCGGGGTGATCGCAGCCTCGGGCACGCTGGCGCAGATCATCCCGCCCTCGCTCGTCCTCATCGTGCTCGCCGACCAGCTCGGCCGCTCGGTCGGCGACATGTACAAGGGCGCGCTGATCCCGGGCCTCGTGCTGACCGGCATCTACATGTCTTACGTGCTGCTCGTCTCGATCATCCGGCCAAGCTGGGTTCCGGCCCTGCCGCCCGAGGCGCGAACGCTTGGCAGCGGAGTCCTGTCGCTTCTCATCGCTCTCGCCGCCAGTGTCGGCGTCGGCTATGCCGCCTACCTCTGGCTCGAACCGACGCATGGCGCCAACGCCGACATTCTCGCGGCGACCCTCGGCGTGGTGGCCGTCTATGTCGCGGCGCTTCTCGACCGGACACTCGGCCTGAACCTGATGTCGCGGCTGGCCCAGCAGGTCGTGATCGTCCTCATCCCGCCACTCGCGCTGATCTTCCTCGTGCTCGGCACGATCTTCCTCGGCATCGCCACCCCGACCGAAGGCGGGGCCATGGGCGCCGTCGGCGCGCTGGTGCTGGCGGCGATGAAACGGCGGCTGAGCCTGTCGGTCATCAGCCAGGCGCTGACGTCGACCACGCGGCTCTCGGCCTTCGTCATGTTCATCCTGGTCGGCGCGCGGGTGTTCTCCCTCACCTTCTACGGCGTCAACGGCCATATCTGGGTCGAGCACCTCCTCACCTCGCTGCCGGGCGGCGAGACCGGCTTCCTGATCGCGGTGTCGATCCTGGTCTTCCTCCTCGCCTTCTTCCTCGATTTCTTCGAACTCGCCTTCATCATCGTGCCGCTTCTCGCCCCTGCGGCGGAACGGCTGGGCATCGACCTGATCTGGTTCGGCGTCATCCTCGGGGTGAACATGCAGACCTCGTTCATGCACCCGCCTTTCGGCTTCGCGCTCTTCTACCTGCGGTCCGTCGCGGCGAAGGCGCCCTATCTCGACAAGGTCACGGGCCGGCAGATGGCGCCCGTGACGACGGGCCAGATCTACTGGGGCGCCGTGCCCTTCGTCTGCATCCAGGTCGTCATGATCGGGGTCGTGATCGCCTTCCCGCAGCTGGTGATGCACTACAAGGGCAAGCCGGTCGACACATCGAATGTGACGATCCAGATTCCCGGCATCGGCGGCGGACTGGGCGGGGGGTTGGGCGGAGGGCTGGGCGGCGGCCTCGGCGGAGGGCTGGGTGGCGGATTGGGCGGAGGGCTGGGTGGCGGTCTCGGCGGCGGCACTCCGTCGCCCGCCGCCCCGGGTCAGCCGCCTCTGGGCCAACCGCAGATCGGCCAGCCGTCTCTGGGGCAACCTCCTCTGGGGCAACCGCAGATCGGCCAGCCTCCGGCGTCCAACTGAGCGGCGAAGCAAGGACGCCCCCGGAAACGGAAAACACCCCGCGGATCGCTCCGCGGGGTGTTGCCATTTGCGGGCCTTGCGCCCTTCTCAGAGCTTGCCGGCGTTCTGCTGGAGCATCATGAAGGTGTCATAGTTGTATTCGGCGACCTGCGCCCAGGTGTAGTACTCCGACCGGAAGGCCTTGATCGACTGCCAGAGCTTGGCGAAGGCCGGGTTGGTCGCCTCCATCTCGGCGTAGACCTCGTTGGCAGCGTTGAAGCAGGCTTCGAGGATCTCGGGCGAAAACGGGCGCAGCTGCGCCCCGTTGGCCACCAGCGACTTGATCGCCGCCGGGTTCTTGTAGTCGTACTTCTGCAGCATGTCGGCGTCGACACCCTGGCTGACCGACTTCAGAAGCGACTGGTACGTCGGCGGCAGTTCCTCGAACTTCGCCTTGTTGAACATGAAGTGGACGGTCGGACCGCCTTCCCACCAGCCGGGATAGTAGTAGTAGGGCGCGACCTTGTAGAAGCCGAGCTTTTCGTCGTCATAGGGGCCGACCCATTCGGCGGCGTCGATGGTGCCCTTTTCGAGCGCGGGATAGATGTCGCCGCCGGCGATCTGCTGCGGCACGACGCCGAGCTTCGACATGACCCTGCCGGCGAAACCGCCGACCCGCATCTTCAGGCCCTGCATGTCGGCGACCGTGTTGATTTCCTTGCGGAACCAGCCGCCCATCTGGACGCCGGTATTGCCGCCCGGAAGGGCATAGAGGCTGTGCTGCGCGAGGTATTCGTTGTAAAGGTCGATGCCGCCGCCGTGGTAGTGCCAGGCATTGATGCCGCGCGCCGACAGCGAGAACGGCACGGCCGCGGCGACGGCGAAGGCCGGGTCCTTGCCGAAGTAGTAGTAGCCGACCGTATGGCAGGCCTCGACGTTCCCGGCGCCGACCTCGTTTGCGGCCTCAAGGCCCGGGACGATCTCGCCCGCGGCGAAGACCTGGATCTGGAAGTTGCCGTCGGTCGCTTCCGTGATGCGCTGCGACAGGACCTCGGCGCCGCCGTAGATCGTGTCGAGCGATTTCGGGAAGGACGAGGTCAGGCGCCAGGTGACCTTCGGGGTAGACTGGGCGATGGCGGGCGCCGCGAGCGTGGCGCCCGCCGCGGCCGCCGTGCCGCCGACGGCGGCTTTCGTCAGGAATGAACGACGATCCATGGAAACCTCCCTTTCGGTGTGATCTTGACCAGCGGCACTCCCTCCGGGGGCCGGTGACGGAAGGACTTTACACGCCCCTAAGGTCCTGTCCAGCATGGATAAGCCACGCAAGCGCAGGTTACCGGGCGTCAGGTGTCAGCCGCGCTGGGTCAGGATGACGCCGATCGCCATGAAGGCGAGGCCGGCGGCCCGCACCGGCGTGACGTCGCGCACCATCGCCCCCATCAGCCCCCACTGGTCGATGACCGCGGCCGAGAGGAGTTGCCCCAGAAGCACCCACATGATCGCGTTACCCAGACCGAAGCGCGGCGCGACCCAGGTGATGGAAAGCACGTAGAAGGCGACGAGAAGGCCCGCGAGGAAGAGGTGTTTCGGCTGGTCCGCCGCAGCCGACAGTGCCGCGGTCCCCCGCGTCGCGAACATCGTCAGCGCGGCGCCGAGAAACGCCACCACGAAGAGGATCGTCGCGGCCGCCGCGGGCGAGCCGAGGCGCGATCCAAGCCGCGCGTTGAGGGCGGCCAGGACCGGAATGCCGATCCCCGCCAGGGCCATCACGGCTGCGTAGCGCAGGTTTTCGGATGTCATCTTGCCTCGTCTTTCTGCCGCGCAAGCGCGCGGAATTCCGTCACCGGCAGGCCGCCCACGCCCCAGTCCTCCAGCGCGACCTCGTCGATGACGACATGCGTCGTCGCGGGGGATCTCCCCAGCACGCGGACCAGAAGCTCGGTCGTGCCGCGGATCAGGTCGGCCTTCTGCGCCGGCGTGGCGCCCTCGCGGGTGATCCTGATGTTGACGTATGGCATTGTCCATCCTCCCTGTCAGCGGGTGCGCGCCTCGGCATGAAAGACCTTGGCGATGATCTGCCAGCGGCCGTCGAGAAGGACAAGCGTGAGGCAGTCGGTGAAGTAGGTCCCGCCGATGGCGCAGGTCACCACCGCCGTCGCCGTCACCGGGCCGGCGAAGGCGATGGAGACGATCCGGTCCGCCCGGGGTTCCCCCCGCGAAGCCGGCGAAGGCCGGGCGTCGACGACGGGGAAATACTCCCCCATCGTCCGGTGCAGGAGCGTCCCGTCGCTGGCCGAGGCATAGAGCGCCTGCGGGTGGAACACGCGGGCAAGCCGCGCGGTATCCGAATGGTGGAGTCCGTCGAAATAGGTGCCCAGCACCTCGGTCACGGCGGCGAAGTCGCTCATGTGCCTTCCCCTTCTCAGATCAGGCCTTCGGCCTTCAGCGTCGCCTGCGTCGCCGGGCGGGCCGCGACGCGCGCCACGTAGTCCTTCAGCCGCGGCCAGCCGTCGAGCGCGATGCCGGTGAAGTTCGCCCAGTTGGCAACGACGAAGGCATAGGCGTCGGCAATTGTGAAATCGCCGCCGGTGAGATAGGCCCGGCCGTCGGCCAGCCGCGCCTCGAGCCAGTCGAGCTTCGCCGCCACGGTCCTGCGCGCGGCAGCCTGGCCGGCCTCGTCCAGGGCGGGATTGAAGAGCGGGCTGAAGGCCGGGTGCAGTTCGGAACTCGTGTAGGTCAGCACCTCGTTCACGCGCGCCCGTGCCAGCGTGCCCGCCCGCGGCGCGAGCGTCTCGGCCCCCGCGGCATCGGCCACGAACTGCAGTATCGCCGGACCTTCGGTCAGCACCTCGCCGTCGAGCGCCAGCGCCGGCACCTTGCCCTTGGGGTTCACCGAAAGGAAGTCGGTGCCGTCCGCGGTCTTCTTCGACCGCGTGTCGACGCGCTCGGTCTCGAACGGGCGGCCGATCTCGGTCAGCACGATGTGCGAGGCCATCGAGCAGGCACCGGGGGAGTAGTAGAGTTTCATCGCAGTCTCCATATCGTTGGTCGGTGCGGGGACGGATAGCGCACAATGGTAACATTTGGAAACCACCTTACTTGATGTAACCGCAATTTGGTGGTAACTCCCCGGTAACCCGGAGACCGCCATGGCCCTGAAACGCCGCAGGAACGCAGCCCCGAATCCCCAGTGCCCCCTCGCCGCCTGCATGGCGCTCATCGGCGGCGCCTGGACGCCGAACGCGATCTGGTACCTGTCCGGCGGGCCGCGCCGGTTCTCCGAACTCAAGACCGACATGGCGCCGGTCTCGGCCAAGATGCTGACCCAGCGCCTGCGCGAGATGGAGGAAAATGGCATCGTCTCGCGCCGGGTCGTGCCCACCTCGCCGCCTTCGGTCGAGTACGAACTGACCCCGCTTGGGGCGGAGCTTCTGCCGGCGATCCGCGCCATCGCCGATGTCGGCATGAGGCTGAAGGCGCGCAGCGCCGCAAACGCCGCCTGATCCCGCCCGGCAACAGCGCGCCGCCGGCGTTGCCCCGGCACCGCCCCTCCCCCTTGCAAAACCGCCCGCGGCACCGATCTAGGTCCGACAGCAGTGCGGAGGGGATCGTGGTCTATCTGATGTTCGCGGCGGGGCTCGTCGGCCTCTTCGTCGGTGGCGAGTTCCTGATCCGGGGGTCGGTCGCGGTCGCGCAGCGCCTGATGGTCCCGCCGCTCGTCATCGGGCTGACGATCGTCGGCTTCGGCACCTCCTCGCCGGAACTTCTGGTCTCGGTTCAGGCGGCACTCGCCGGATCGCCGGCCATCGCCATCGGCAACGTCGTCGGCTCGAACATCGCGAACATCCTGCTGATCCTCGGCCTTTCCGCGCTCATCATCGTGGTGCCGATCCCGCTGGCACCGATGCGTCGGGACTATGCCGTGATGATCGCGGCGACGCTTATCCTCTGGGCGATGCTCCTGTCCGGAACCGTGACGCGCGGTTTCGGCGCCTTGCTTGTCGCGGGGCTCGGGCTCTACCTCTGGAAGGCGCTGACAGGGACCAGGGCTCCCGGCGCGAAGGAACCGGACATCGATCCGGCGATTGCCGCGGCCGCGGTGGCCCCGCCGCTCTGGAAAAGCCTTCCCGCCGTGCTCGCGGGCCTTGTCATCCTCATGGTCGGCGCCCGGCTCCTGGTCGACAGCGCGACCGAGATCGCGCGCGCTTTCGGGGTCAGCGAGGCGGTGATCGGCCTGACCATCGTCGCCATCGGAACCTCGCTGCCGGAGCTTGCGACCTCGATTCTCGCGGCGATCCGCCGTCAGCCCGAGATCTCCGTGGGCAACATACTCGGCTCGAACATCTTCAACGTCTTCTGCATCCTCGGCGTGACGGCGCTGATTGCGCCCATCCCGGCCGATCCGCGCTTCGCGCGACTCGACATGGTGGTTGCCCTGGCCGCCGCGCTTGCGATGCTGGCACTTGCTGCGATGCGGGGAAAGGTCGGCCGGTTCGGCGGCGCGGGACTTCTGGCCGGCTACGCCGGATACCTCGCGCTCGTGGGGCAACCCTAGCGCAGAGCCCCCCGGAATGCGGAATCTGTCCGGATTGCGCGGGACGGCGAAAGAAAATGTGCCGAGAATGGGCGTCTGCGACACTTTATTCCGGATTTTGCCGGTTGACGCCCCCCGCGCACGCAAATAATGTCCGCCGCACAGCAGCAAGGGAGCCTCGTGGGCGATGACCCCGATCCTCGTAGAGCTTGAGGTTTGGCGCATGGGCCGGTGACGGTTGACCATGATGGTTCCCATGCGCCCCCGAACGGCCCTCGGGGGCTTTTTCTTGTGCAAGTTACGGCACGGACGGAGAGACGAAGATGTCGCGGCAGATGACCGGTGCGAAGATGGTGGTTCAGGCGCTCAAGGACCAGGGCGTCGAGGTGGTCTTCGGCTACCCCGGCGGCGCGGTGCTGCCGATCTATGACGAGATTTTCCAGCAGAACGACATCCGCCACATCCTCGTCCGCCACGAACAGGGCGCGGTCCACATGGCCGAAGGCTACGCCCGCTCGACGGGCAAGGTCGGCTGCGTCCTCGTGACCTCGGGCCCCGGCGCCACCAACGCCGTCACCGGCCTGACCGACGCCCTGATGGATTCGATCCCCCTCGTCTGCCTCACCGGACAGGTGCCCACCTTCATGATCGGCACCGACGGCTTCCAGGAGGCCGACACGGTCGGCATCACCCGCCCCTGCACCAAGCACAACTGGCTGGTGAAGGACACCGAGCAGCTGGCCGAGACGATCCACCAGGCCTTCCACGTCGCCCGTTCCGGCCGCCCCGGGCCGGTGCTGATCGACATCCCGAAGGACGTGCAGTTCGCGACCGGCACTTACCGCGCCCCGCGCGAGGCGAAGGTCAGCCACTACCAGCCGAAGATGAAGGGCGACATCGCGGCGATCACCGCGCTGGTGGAGCTTATGGAGAAGGCGGAACGCCCGATCTTCTACACCGGCGGCGGCGTCATCAACTCCGGCCCGGCCGCGAGCCAGCTTCTGCGCGAACTCGTGGACGCGACGGGCTTCCCGGTGACGTCGACGCTGATGGGCCTCGGCGCCTACCCGGCGAGCGGGAAGAACTGGCTCGGGATGCTCGGGATGCACGGGCTCTACGAGGCCAATCTTGCCATGCATGGCTGTGACCTGATGATCAACCTCGGGGCGCGCTTCGACGACCGCATCACCGGCCGCATCCCGGATTTCTCGCCGCGCTCGAAGAAGGCGCATGTCGACATCGACCCTTCCTCGATCAACAAGGTAATCCATGTCGATGTCGCCATCACGGGCGACGTCGGTCATGTGCTGGAAGACCTGCTGAAGGTCTGGAAGGCGCGCGGGCGCAAGGTGAACAAGGAGGGTCTCGCGAAGTGGTGGGGCCAGATCGAACAGTGGAAGCTGAAGAAGTGCCTCAGCTACAGGAACTCGCAGAAGACCATCAAGCCGCAATATGCGCTTGAGCGGTTGGAGGCACTGACCAGGGGCCGCGACCGCTACGTCACGACCGAGGTCGGCCAGCACCAGATGTGGGCGGCGCAGTTCCTCGGCTTCGAGGCGCCGAACCGCTGGATGACGAGCGGAGGCCTCGGCACGATGGGCTACGGCCTGCCCGCCTCCATCGGCGTGCAGATCGCCCACCCGGATGCCCTCGTCATCAACGTCGCGGGCGAGGCGTCGTGGCTGATGAACATGCAGGAGATGGGCACGGCCGTGCAGTTCCGCGCGCCCGTGAAGCAGTTCATCCTGAACAACGAACGGCTCGGCATGGTGCGCCAGTGGCAGCAGTTGCTGCATGGCGAGCGCTACTCGCAGTCCTGGTCCGAAAGCCTGCCCGATTTCGTCAAGCTCGCCGAAGCCTTCGGCTGCAAGGGGGCGAAGGTCGACAGCCCGAAGGACATGGATGACGCGATCATGGCGATGATCGAGTATGACGGGCCCTATATCCTCGACGTTCTGGTCGAGAAGCACGAGAACTGCTTCCCGATGATCCCGTCGGGCAAGCCGCACAACGAGATGCTCCTGGGCGACGCCTCGACCGAAGGCGCGATCCAGGCGGGCGGCGCGGTGCTGGTATAGGGGCGCACGCGGGGGGCGTCGGACAGGGCGGGTCATGGGCGACGGGCAGCGCGACGGCAGCAGGACCGTTTCGGCCGTCGCGGGGATCGCACTCCTCGCGGCGGGGGCGTTCGGCTACGGGCTCTGGTCCGGGGCGACGGGGGGCTGGGCCTACCGGGCGGTCATGTCGCTTCTCGACACCGCGGGACTCGCGCTTTCCGAAGTGCCGAACCTCGTCGGAAGCGAGCCGGTCGATTTCCTCCAGCCGGCGCGCCACGCCGGGCAAGGCGTGACGCTGAACGTGGTCGCCGATGACCGGCTCATCGCGATCGCGGGCTTCTTCGACGGACAGAACGGCATCCGGCTGATGCGACGGGACGGGACCCTCGTTGCCGCGTGGACGTTGCAATTCTCGCGCGACTTCCCCGAGACGGCCTATCTCGAGGACCGCGCGCCGCAGACCGACTGGAACGTCGATCTCCACGGGCTGGTCGTGAACCCCGACGGGTCGGTGGTGGTCAACTACGAATACGCCGGCCTCATCAAGCTCGACCGCTGCGGGCGCAGGGAATGGACGCTGGAGCACGCCACGCACCACTCGGTCGAGAAGGCCGAGGGCGGCGGCTACTGGGTGCCGGGGCTCCGGCTTCTTCACCCCGGCCGGATGGAGGACGCGTTCCCGCCCTTCACCGACATGAAGGGCGTGCCCTACATCCTCGACAACCTGATCCTGAAGGTGAGCGAGGACGGGGAGATCACGCAAGCGAAGTCGGTGCCGCGCATCCTTTTTGACAACGGCATGGAGCCGATCCTGACTGCGAACGGGATGAGCTTCTTCGCCACCGGACGCTGGAACGACGAGATCGTCCATATGAACAAGATCGCCGAGCTGCCGGCGGCGATGGCCGCTGCCTTCCCCCAGTTCGCGCCGGGCGACCTGCTGCTCTCGCTGCGCGAGCAGAACATGCTTCTCGTCGTCAGCCCCGGCGACTGGCGGGTGAAGTGGCATCAGGTCGGCCCCTGGCGGCGCCAGCACGACCCGGAGTTCATGCCCGACGGGACGATCGCGCTTTTCAACAACAACGCATACCGGACCCTCCTCGGCGAGCGCGACACGAGTCCCGTCGACGGGCCCTTCGTGTCCGAGATCGGGCGCGTAGACCCACGGACCGGCGCCTATGAAGACCTCTGGGGCAACCGTCCGGGCCAGGCGATGCTGAGCGTGATCCGCGGCAAGCAGGAACCGCTGGCGAGCGGCGGCTTCCTCGTGACAGAGTTCGAGGCCGGACGGGCCTTCGAGACCGATGCGGACGGAATGATCGTCTGGGAATACGTCAACCACTACGACGGCACCCGCGTGGCCGAGATCACCGAGGCGCGGTCCTACCCCGCCTCCTATTTTACCGTGACCGACTGGTCCTGCCCGGCGCCCTGACGGGACGGCGGCCAGGCCGAAGAGGAAGGAAGAGAGATGTCGCCGCTCAACATCAAGAAGGGCTCCACCAGCCATTCCGCCTACGACCTGCGCGACCCCAACGCGCAGGCGATCGAGCGCCACACGCTCGCCGTGCTCGTGGACAACGAGGCGGGCGTGCTTGCCCGTGTCATCGGTCTCTTCTCGGGGCGCGGCTACAATATCGACAGCCTCACGGTCGCCGAGGTGGACCACCAGGGCCACCGCTCGCGCATCACCGTGGTCACGCGCGGCACGCCCGCAGTGATCGAGCAGATCAAGGCGCAGCTCGGCCGGCTGGTTCCCGTTCACGACGTCCACGACCTGACAGTGGAAGGCCCGGCGGTGGAGCGGGAACTCGCGCTCTTCAAGGTCACGGGCACCGGAGAGAAGCGCATCGAGGCACTGAGGCTGGCCGAGATCTTCCGCGCCAATGTCGTCGACTCCACTCTGCAGAGCTTCGTCTTCGAGATGACCGGCACGTCGGAGAAGATCGACGCCTTCGCCGAACTCATGCGGCCGCTCGGCCTTTGCGACGTCGCGCGCACCGGCGTCGCGGCGCTGTCGCGCGGCGCCTGAGCCCCGGATGCGAAACGGGCGCCCTTTGCGTGGCGCCCGCTTCCGAGGGTCCCGTGAGTGTGGGATCAGTTGGCGAGCACACCCTGTTCGCGCGCCGCCGCAAGCTCGTCGGCATCCACCGAACCGTCGCCGTTCACGTCGACCTGGGCGAACACGTCGGGCGTCATGTCCGGGTAGGCCGCCGTCAGTTCCTCGATCGAGTAGCTGCCGTTGCCGTCGGTATCGGTCACGACCGTCTGCGCCTGTGCCGCACCGGCGAGCGCGAGGCCGAACACGAGGGCCGAAATCGTCCTGTTCATCCGTCTCTCCTTTTTCGCGGTCCCGGATCGCCCGGCGCGCTTGCCCTGAATCTGGGGGGCGGGGCCGCCGGGCGCAAGGACCGTTGCAGGGGGAGAAGTCGCCTTTTTCTCCCCCGTTAGGCAATAACATCGGGGGGTTTCCGCCGGTTCCGGCAGAAAGACGCCGCGCGAAAAGAAGAAGGGGGGCCGTTGCCCCCCAGTTTCGCCGTTCAGGCTCGTCATTGTTACCGCTCGGTTTCTGCCTGCGGCCTGAACGTCGTCGGGGGCGAGCGCACCCGCCCCGGAACCCCGCCCCCGCGCAAGCGGGGGCCGGTATCTCAGCTGCACCCGCTCGTCGCGCCGCAGGTGTTGCACTTCATG
This sequence comes from Paracoccaceae bacterium, assembly GCA_020637675.1. Lineage (GTDB taxonomy): Bacteria > Pseudomonadota > Alphaproteobacteria > Rhodobacterales > Rhodobacteraceae > Albidovulum. The sequence goes on from JACKKD010000001.1 coordinate 245,044, forward strand.
CAGGTGCCGTTGCGCACCAGCGTGTAGTTGCCGCATTCGCCGCAGGCCTCGCCCTCGTAGCCCTGCATCTTCGCCTTGGCGCGGGCGTCCATCGTGACCGTGCCGGAGGCGAGCGCGGTGGCGCCGCCGCCGAAGGCCGCCTGCGCCGTCACAGGAACGAGCGTGTTGAGTGCCGCGACCGGGTCGCCCGACAGCGCCATCGCCCCCATCCCGCCCTGCAGGACCACGAGTTCCTGCGGCAGGCGCTTGCGCATGTAGCCGGTGGAGGCGACCTGCTTCAGCACTTCGAGCGATTTCGACGCCGTCCGCTCGCTCGGCTCGGCGACATTCGCCTGCGCCTCGTAGGCGCCGCCGCCGAGATCGTCGAAGCTCGCGCCCACAGGCTTTACATGCGCCAGATCGGTGCGGTCGAGGTAGGAAACCGCCAGTTCGCGGAAGATGTAGTCGAGGATCGAGGTCGCCGACTTGATCGAGTCGTTGCCCTGAACCATGCCCGCCGGCTCGAACTTGGTGAAGGTGAAGGCATCGACGAATTCCTCAAGCGGAACACCGTATTGCAGGCCGACGCTCACCGCGATTGCGAAGTTGTTCATCATCGCCCGGAAGCCCGCACCCTCCTTGTGCATGTCGATGAAGATCTCGCCGAGCTGGCCGTCCTTGTATTCGCCGGTCCTGAGGTAGACCTTGTGGCCGCCGACGATCGCCTTCTGGGTATAGCCCTTGCGGCGTTCCGGCAGCTTTTCGCGGTGGCTGCGGACGATTTCCTTGACGATGATCTTCTCGACGATCTTCTCGGCCAGCACGGCGGCCTTTTCCTGGGCGGAGCCGGAGGCAAGGATCTCCTCCGCCTCCTCGTCATCCTCCACCAGCGCCGCGGCGAGCGGCTGGCTGAGCTTCGAGCCGTCCCGGTAAAGCGCGTTGGCCTTGATGCCGAGCGACCAGGAAAGCTCGTAGGCGGCGAGCGTCTCCTCGATGGTGGCGTTGTTCGGCATGTTGATGGTCTTGGAGATGGCGCCCGAGATGAAGCTCTGCGCCGCCGCCATCATGGTGATGTGGCTGTCGACCGAGAGGAAGCGCTTGCCGGTCTTGCCGCAGGCATTGGCGCAGTCGAAGACCGCATAGTGCTCGGGCTTGAGGTGCGGCGCGCCCTCCAGCGTCATCGTCCCGCAGACATGATCGTTCGCGGCCTCGACCTGCGCCTTGGTGAAGCCGAGGTGGCGCAGGAGGTCGAAGGTCGGGTCGGCGAGCTTTTCGGCAGGAATGCCAAGGGTTTCGCGGCAGAAGCTCTCGCCCAGCGTCCACTGGTTGAAGACGAAGCGGATGTCGAAGGCCGAGGGCAGCGCCGCCTCGATCTTCTCAAGCTCCGCCTGGCCGAAGCCGTGGCCGATGAGGGACGTGTGGTTGATGCCGGGGCAGTTGCCAAGGCTGGCGTGACCCACGGCATAGGCGATGATCTCCTCGATCTGGGCCGAGCCGTAGCCTAGCGTTTCCAGCGCCGCGGGAACCGAGCGGTTGATGATCTTGAAGTAACCGCCGCCGGCGAGCTTCTTGAACTTGACGAGCGCGAAATCCGGCTCGATCCCGGTGGTGTCGCAGTCCATGACAAGGCCGATCGTGCCGGTGGGCGCGATCACCGTCGCCTGCGCGTTGCGGTAGCCGTGCTTCTCGCCCAGCGCCAGCGCCTCGTCCCAGGCGGATTTCGCAAGCGCGACAAGGCCCTGGTCCGGGCAGCTCGCGTGATCGAGCGGCACGGGTTTCACCGCCAGCGCCTCGTAGCCGTCGGTCTTGCCATAGGCGGCGTTGCGGTGGTTGCGGATCACGCGGAGCATGTGCGCGGCGTTCCTGGCATAGCCGGGGAAAGCGCCCAGTTCGCCGGCCATTTCGGCCGAGGTGGCGTAGCTTACGCCGGTCATCACCGCCGTCAGCGCGCCGCAAAGCGCGCGGCCCGCGTCCGAGTCATAGCCGAGCCCCATGTTCATCAGGAGGCCGCCGATATTGGCGTAGCCGAGGCCGAGCGTGCGGAAGTCGTAGGACCGCTGGGCGATCTCCCTCGACGGGAACTGCGCCATGAGGACGGAGATTTCCAGCGTCACGGTCCAGAGTCGCGTGGCATGGACATAGGCTTCGGCGTCGAACCTGCCGTCCTTGTGGAAGGTCAGGAGGTTCATCGACGCAAGGTTGCAGGCGGTGTCGTCGAGGAACATGTATTCCGAACAGGGGTTGGAGCCCCGGATCGCGCCATCCTCCGGGCAGGTGTGCCAGGCGTTGACGGTATCGTGGAACTGGATGCCGGGGTCGGCGCAGGCCCAGGCGGCGTGGCCGACCTGCTGCCAGAGATCGCGGGCCTTCACGGTCTTGGCGACCTTGCCGTCGGTCCGGCGGATCAGTTCCCAGTCGGCGTCGTCCTTCACCGCCCTGAGGAAGGCGTCGGTGACGCGGACGGAGTTGTTGGAATTCTGGCCGGAGACCGATGCATAGGCTTCGCTGTCCCAATCCGTGTCGTAGGTCGGGAATTCGATGCTCCCGTAGCCCTGCTTCGCGTAATCGAGCACGCGCTTGACGTAAGTCTCGGGGATCATTGCCTTCTTGGCGCCCCGGATCGCCGCCTTCAGCGCCGCGTTCCTGGCCGGATCGACCGAATCCTCGCTTGCGCCGTCCCACTGGCGGATCGCCGCGAAGATCTCATTCAACTGCCTTTCATGGACCTTGGAGCCGGCCACCAGCGAGGCCACCTTCTGCTCCTCGATGACCTTCCAGTTGATGAACTGTTCGATGTCCGGGTGATCCATGTCGCAGATCACCATCTTGGCGGCGCGCCGCGTGGTGCCGCCCGACTTGATCGCCCCCGCCGCGCGGTCGCCGATCTTGAGAAAGCCCATCAAACCGCTGGACTTGCCGCCACCCGACAGCTTCTCGCCCTCGCCCCGGAGCGAGGAGAAGTTGGTGCCGGTGCCCGACCCGTATTTGAAGAGCCGCGCCTCACGGACCCAGAGGTCCATGATGCCGCCGTCATTCACCAGGTCGTCCGAGACCGACTGGATGAAGCAGGCGTGCGGCTGCGGATGCTCGTAGGCGCTCTCGGACTTCACCAGCTTGCCGGTGACGTGATCGACGTAGAAGTGGCCCTGGCTCGGCCCGTCGATGCCATAGGCCCAATGGAGGCCGGTGTTGAACCACTGGGGCGAGTTCGGCGCGGCCATCTGTTCGGCCAGCATGAAGCGCATCTCGTCGTAATAGGCCTGCGCGTCGCCTTCGGAGGTGAAGTAGCCGCCCTTCCAGCCCCAATAGGCCCAGGCGCCGGCGAGGCGGTCGAAGACCTGACGGGCCGAGGTCTCGCCGACAAAACGCTCACCCTCCGGCAGGTCGGCCAGCGCGGCCTCGTCCGCGACCGAACGCCAGAGGAAGTGCGGCACGCCCTTTTCCTTCACACGGCGAAGCCGCGCCGGCACGCCCGCCTTGCGGAAATACTTCTGGGCGAGCACGTCGGACGCAACCTGGCTCCAGCCCTCCGGCACCTCGACGGCGTCGTTGCGGAACACGATCTTGCCGTCGGGATTTCGGATTTCCGAGGTGGTCGTCGCGAAGGCGATGCTTGCGTAGGCATCCTGCCCGGCCCGGGTGAATCTGCGTTCGATCTTCATTTCTGCCCCATCGTTCCAGCGTTATGCGGCGCGCCCCTTCAGAGAACGTCTTGCCGCGCAGGTGCCGTTGAGGCGTGATCGTTCAAACATCCCCGCCCGCGGTGTGTGCGCGCACCGCGTTCCGGCGTTGTCGCCGCCGGACTAGTCTTGGGGTGGTCTCCCGTCCCGCCGCCACTAAATCTTGTGGCTTTTTCTTCGGCCCGCACAAATTGACGTAGGAACGGGGGGCCGGTCAACAGATTTTTCACGTTTCCGTGCAGAGATTTCAGCTTGACGCGGCAAGGCGGGAAATCGCCGGCGGAGCACATCGATTCATGCACAGACCCCCGCCCCCGGAGACGGCCTGCAAATTTGCTTGCCCCGCGCCGGGTTGGCCGCGCCTCCTGCGATCCCGGGTGAAAACCGTCCACAGACAGGGGCGGCAGAGGGGCCGCGGACAGGGCAAGGTGCCGACCGGCCGGAGCCGGGCGCGCAAGGCCCGGGGGACGGGTCGGGGGGGCGGGACTTGGTCGGAACTGGTCGGGGCGGCGAGATTCGAACTCACGACCTACGGTACCCAAAACCGTCGCGCTACCAGACTGCGCTACGCCCCGACGTTTCGTTCCTAGCCGCTCGCCCGTCCGAGGGAAAGACCCAAGCTAGTCGCAGGGCCAGAGCGCGCCGGCCTGGGCAAGGCGCGGGTGGCGCAGCTCCGCCCCCTCGGCCAGCCCGAGTCGCGACGCAAGCCCGCCCTGTATCTCGAGGACCATCAGCGTCGCCGCAGGCCCGGGGATCGGCGTGACATCGCCCGGCACCGCATTGGCATGGACCCCGTTTACCCGGCCGTCGGCGCCGATGAACACCATGTCGAGCGGAATGAGCGTGTTCTTCATCCAGAACGACACCGCCTGAGGGCGCTCGTAGATGAAGAGCATCCCGGCGCTCGGCCGCAACTCCTGCCGGAACATCAGCCCTTGGGCGCGCTCGGCCTCGTCGTCCGCGATCTCGACCGAGAAGCGCGCGTGCCCGCCGTCCCAGCGAAACTCGGCCCGGCCGTCGGAACAGCCAGCGAAGGCGCCCTGCCCGGCAACGGCGAAAAGCAGGACCGCAAGGCCGCCCGCGCGGATCATTTCCGGTCCCGCACCGCGGCTTCCCATGAGGTGACCTGGGCGGCCATGCGGCCGCGCTTGCCCTCGATCACCCTGAGACAGACGGCCTCGCCGGGTTGCAGATCGGCAAAGCCGGACCGGCGCAGGACCTCGATGTGGATGAATACATCCTCGGGGCGGCTGTAGACATTGGCGAAACCGAAGCCCTTGGTCTTGTCGAACCACTTCACCCGGGCCGGCTCCAGCGGCAGGGCCGCGATCTCGGCGGCGTCGCTGTCACCGAGATCCTCCATCGGGGCGCCCTCCTCGGTCTCGGGAGGAAGGATCTCGCGCACCTCGACGGCCTGGGCGCCGCGCGCCGTCTGCTGCACCAGGACCCTGATTCGCGCGTTGTCGGCCACCGAGCTCTGACCGAAGTTTCGCAGGACGTTGGCGTGCAGCAGGATGTCCCCGCCGCTGGCATCGGCGACGATGAAACCGAAACCCTTGGCAGGATCGAACCATTTCACGCGGCCCGAGACCTCGTGCTGGTTCTGTTGTTCTTCTGTCATTGTTCGTCGTTTCCCATTCCCGCCCCCGCCGGAACCGACCGGCGGAGAGTGGATTGATACTCAGCTACCACCTGGAGAAACTGGTCACCACCTGCGCGAAAGTTAGGGGTTCAATCGCGCGATCGTCCAATCGTCCGCCAGCGTCGCGCGACGCCATTGGAACCGGTCGTGCAGTCGAAAGGCCCCGTCAGCCCAGAACTCGATCTCCAGCGGCCTGATCCTGATCCCCCCCCAGAAGGGAGGACGTCCCGGCGCGATACCATGCGCCGCCGTAACTCGTGCCACTTCCGCCATCAACCTCGCGCGCGAAGCGAGCGGCTCGGACTGCTTCGACGCCCAGGCGCCAAGGCGGCTTTGAAGCGACCGCGAGGCGTAGTACTCGTCCGCCTTCGGCCCTTCTTCGCGACTGGTTACACCCCTGACCCGGATCTGCCGCCTGAGCGACTTCCAGTGCAGCACGAAGGCCGCCTTGCCGGAAGCCGCAATTTCGCGTCCCTTGGCCGATCCGTAGTTTGTGTAAAATAGAAAGGCGTCGGCCTCAATCTCTTTCAGAAGCACCATCCGCGCGTTCGGCAACCCATCGGAGTCAACCGTGGCCAGCGCGATCGCATTGGGATCGTTGGACTCGCTCGTTTCCGCCTCGGCAAGCCATGCTCGCGCGATCTCGAACGGGTCGGTGCCGGAGAATATGCCGCTGCGATCAGACATTCTTCTTTGATTCCCGCAGTTTCTCGTTCTGATTGCAAGCGACGCAACAGGCTCGCCATTTAGCGCCTCTCACCCTTGAAGCAGGTCGGAACTTAGCCTAATGCTTCGGAACTCGATAAGAAAGTGGCGCGGGGGCAGATATGGCAACCAATTTGATGGCCGGCAAGCGCGGCCTCATCATGGGCGTTGCGAATGACAAGTCGATCGCCTGGGGGATAGCCCGCGCCTGCGCCGACGCGGGTGCCGAGCTTGCCTTCTCCTACCAGGGCGAGGCGCTGAAGAAGCGCGTGGAGCCGCTTGCCGCCGAGGTCGGTGCGACCGAGGTGATCGAGTGCGACGTCTCCGATCCGGCCTCACTCGACGGGTTGTTCGGGCGCCTGAAGGCCGTCTGGGGAAAGCTCGACTTCGTCGTCCACGCCATCGGCTTTTCCGACAAGAACGAACTCCGGGGCCGCTATGTCGATACCGGCATCGACAACTTCCGCATGACGATGGACATCTCGGTCTATTCCTTCACCGCCGTCTGCCGCCGCGCCGCGGCGATGATGCCGGACGGGGGGTCGCTTCTGACGCTGACCTATTACGGCGCCGAACGGGTGATGCCGCATTACAACGTCATGGGCGTGGCGAAGGCCGCGCTGGAGGCCTCGGTGCGCTACATCGCCGAGGACCTCGGCAAGGACGGTATCCGCTGCAACGCGATCTCGGCCGGACCGATCAAGACGCTCGCGGCCTCCGGCATCGGCGACTTCCGCTACATCCTGAAATGGAACGAACTGAACTCGCCGCTCCGCCGTAACGTCAACCAGGAGGAGGTCGGCAAGTCGGCGCTCTACCTTCTCTCCGACCTCGGCTCAGGCGTGACGGGCGAGACGCACCATGTCGATTGCGGCTACCACATCGTCGGCATGAAGGCGGTCGATGCACCGGACATCGACGCGGTGACCGGGCGAAACGGCAACGGCAAGGAGTAGGCCCAGGCGATGGCCGCCATCGCCCTGCCCCAGGCCGCCGCCCTTTTCACCGCGCTGTCGCTCGCCATCCTGACGCCGGGTCCGGCGATCATCGCCACCGTCCAGACCGCCTTCGCGCATGGCCGTGAACGGGCCCTGCCCTACGGGCTCGGCCTTGCGACGGGTGCCTCGCTCTGGTGCCTGATGGCGCTTTTCGGGCTGGCGCTGGTGTTCAAGCTCAACCCGCTCCTCTTCGCGGCGCTGAAGGTCTTCGGCGGATTCTACCTGCTGTGGTTCGCCCGGGGGCTCTGGAAGGCCTCCACCGCGCCCCTGCCGGAGGCGGCCGAGGGTCCGGAAAGGGGTGCCTTGCGCGGATTCGCGGGGGGCATCGCGCTCAATCTCTCCAACCCCAAGCCCGCGCTCTTCTATGCGACGCTGATCCTCTCGGTCTTCCCCGAGCCGCTCGCTCCCTCGGGGCAGGCTCTGCTCTATGCGCTCTGCCTCGGGACGGAGCTTTTCTGGTATGCGCTGGTTGCGGTTCTGATGTCGACAGCGCGGATGCGTTCGCGCTACTTTGCCGCCAAATTCTGGATCGACCGGGCCTGCGCCGTGGCGATGGCCCTGCTTGGTCTGATGTTGATCATCCAGCACTGAACGAGGATCGCGATGAAGGAACGGCTTCCCCACGAGAAGGGCTTCCACGTCTCCTGGGACCAGATCCACCGCGATTCCCGCGCCCTCGCCTGGCGACTCGACGGGCAAGGGCCGGACAACGGCGCCTGGCGGGCGGTGGTCGCGATCACCCGCGGCGGCATGGCACCCGCGATGATCGTCAGCCGCGAGCTCGACATCCGCATCGTCGACACGATCTCGGTGAAGTCCTACAACCATCAGGCCCAGACCGCGCCGCGCGTCATCAAGGCACCGCAGGCCGACATCATGGGCGCGGAAGGCGAAGGGGTTCTGGTCATCGACGACCTTGTCGATACCGGCAAGACGCTGGAACTGGTGCGGAAGCTCTATCCGAAGGCGCATTTCGCCACTGTCTATGCCAAGCCGGCGGGCCGCGCGATGGTGGACAGCTACATCACCGAGGTCAGCCAGGACACCTGGATCTTCTTCCCCTGGGACATGGCGTTGCAGTACGTCGAGCCCTACCGTGGGCGCGAATGACGCCGAAGCGGCGACCTGCCGGAAGCACGGCCCGGGTCCTGCACGACGCCTTCGAGATCGGCATCACCGCCAAGGCCGCCTTCGCCGCGGTCGAAACGCTCGCGGGCATCGCGATGTTCTTCCTGCACGCGGACTGGGTTCGGGCAATGGCGCGGTGGCTGACGGCCAGCGAACTGGGCGAGGATCCGGGCGACCTCATCGGCGGCTGGATCATGGCGGCGGCGCAGGGCCTGTCGGTCAGCACGCAGCATTTCTGGGCGGTCTACCTGATCGGCCACGGGCTGATCAAACTGGCCGCCGTCGCCGCGCTGATCGCACGGGTCCGCTGGGCCTATCCGCTGTCGATCGCGGTGCTGGCGGGGTTCATCCTCTGGCAGATTCACAAGTGGATGCTGACCGGTTCGGCGCTCATGCTCGGGCTCAGCGTCTTCGATCTTCTGGTGATCTGGCTCGTCTGGACGGAATACCGGGCGATGCGGGCCTGACCCGGGGCCGGCCGTGCCCTTGCGCCGACGCCGCCGGCGGTTAGAGTTGCCGCAGCCTCAGCACGGAGCCTGCGATGACCCTGCCCCTGACCGCGACCATGGCCATGACCGAGGCGCCCCCGGTGATGGAGGCCCGCCGCTGGCTCGACGGCGTGACCTTCGCGCCCGACCGGCCGCTCATCAACGTCAGCCAGGCCGCTCCCATGGAGGCTCCGCCCGAGGGGCTGCGTCGCGCGATCGCCGAGGCGGCGCTGAACGATCCGTCGGCGCATCTCTACGGCCCCGTGCTCGGCCTCCCCGCGCTTCGGGCCGAGATCGCGGACCAGTGGTCCGCCGCCTATGGCGGCGAGATCGAGGCGGCAGAAGTCGCGATCACCCAGGGTTGCAACCAGGCGTTTTGCGCAATCATGGCGACGATCGCCCGCGCCGGAGATGAAGTTCTCCTTCCTACCCCTTGGTATTTCAATCACAAGATGTGGCTCGACATGCAGGGGGTGACGGCTGTGCCGCTGCCTGCCGCGGCAGGTCTCATCCCCGATCCCGCGGCCGCTGCGGCACTCCTGACGGAACGAACCCGCGCGATCGTCCTCGTCACCCCCAACAACCCGGGCGGGGTGGAGTATCCCGCCGAAACCGTCCGCGCCTTCTACGAGCTTGCCCGCGACCGCGGCCTCGCGCTCATCCTCGACGAGACCTACCGCGACTTCGACTCCCGCCCCGGGGCGCCGCACGACCTCTTCGGCGACCCCGGCTGGCGCGGAACGCTCGTCCATCTCTATTCCTTCTCCAAGGCTTTCCGGCTGACCGGCCACCGGGTCGGCGCCATCGTCGCCGATGCCGGCCGGCTCGCCGAGGTGGAGAAGTTCCTCGACACGGTGGCGATCTGCCCGAACCAGCTTGGCCAGATCGCGGCGCTCTGGGGGATGCGGAACCTTTCCCAGTGGGTCGCGGGCGAACGCGCCGAGATCCTCGCCCGCCGCGCGGCGATCGAGGCCGGTTTCGCCACCCTGCCCGGCTGGCGCCTTCTCGGCGCCGGCGCCTTCTTCGCCTACGCCCGCCATCCCTTCGACCTACCCTCGCCCGAACTCGCCAGACGGCTCGTCCGCGAGGCCGGCGTCCTCCTCCTTCCGGGTACGATGTTCCGCCCCGCGCGCGACCCGGAGGGCGCGCACGAGGTGCGGATCGCGTTCGCCAACATCGACGTGCCGGCGATCGGGACCCTCATCGAGAGGCTCAGAGGTTTGCGTCCCTGACGGTCGGCCTTGCCCGGCCCTCGCCGCTGGCCTAAACACCAGCGAAACGGACACCTCGGGGGACCAAACGCGATGTCGAGCTCCCTGCGCAGCAAAAAGCGCGGCAACACCATCATCTGGGCCCTCATGGCGCTTCTGGTCCTCGGGCTCGGCGGCTTCGGCGCGCGGAACTTCGGCGGCTCGGTGCAGTCCATCGGCACGGTGGGCGACCGCGAGATCGACCTGCGCGACTATGCCCGCGCGCTGCAGCGCGAAATGCAGGCGGCCTCGGCCCAGGTCGGCACGCCCTTGAGCTTCGAGCAGGCGCAGGCGCTGGGGATCGACCGCGCCGTGCAGGCGCAGGTCATAGCCACCGCCGCGCTCGACGACGAGGCCGCGCGCATCGGGCTTTCGGCGGGCGACGCCCAGGTGCGGCGGCAGCTGACGGCGATCCCCGCCTTCCATGGACCCGACGGCACCTTCGACCGCGACGCCTACGCACTGGCCCTGAAGCAGGAGGGCTTCGGCGAACGCGAGTTCGAGACAAAGATCCGCGACGAGGCTGCGCGCACTCTCCTCCAGGGCGCCGTGCTCGGCGCCGCCGCCGCGCCCGAGGCCTTCGTGGCCAGGCTCGCCGCCTGGGCGACCGAGACGCGCGACTTCACCGTCGCCGAACTCATCGCCTCCGACCTGACCGCGCCGGTCGGCACGCCAGACGAGGCGGCGCTCAAGGCCTACTACGAGGCGAACCCGAAAACCTTCACCAGCCCCGAGATCCGCAACATCACCTATGTCTGGCTTTCGCCCGAGAGCGTCGCGGACCGGGTCGCGCTCGACGAGGAGGCGCTGAGGAAGAGCTATGACGAGCGCATCGCCGAATTCGTGACACCGGAACGGCGGCTCGTCGAACGGCTCGTGTTCCCGACCGACGCCGAGGCCGAGGCCGCGAAGCGGCGGCTCGACGCCGGGGAGGCGAGCTTCGAGGACCTCGCGTCGGAACGCGGGCTGACGCTCGCAGACATCGACATGGGCGAGATGTCGAAGGAGGCGCTTGGGCCGGCGGGCGAGGCGGTCTTCGCGCTGACCGAGCCCGGCGTCGTGGGGCCTCTGCCCTCCGACCTCGGGCCGACCCTCTACTCCATGAACGGCATCCTCGAAGCGCAGGAGACGAGCTTCGAGGACGCGCGCGATGACCTTGCGGCCGAGGCGACGGCGGACCAGGCGCGCCGGCTCATCGCCGAGGAGGCCGACGGGATCGAGGACCTGCTGGCTTCCGGCGCCACGCTCGAAGAGGTCGCGGCGGAAAAGGGGATGGAGCTTGGCAGCGTCGCCTTCAGCGACGGGACCGAGGAGGGCATCGCCGCCTACGCCGCGTTCCGCGATGCGGCCAAGGCGGCAAAGGCCGAGGATTTCCCGGAACTGGCCCAACTCGATGACGGCGGCGTCTTCGCGCTCCGGCTCGACAGCATCGCGGCCCCGGCGCTTCAGCCGCTCGATGCGGTGCGCGCTGAGGCGATCGCGGCCTGGCAGCGGGAGGAAACGCAGCGCAGGCTCGTGGCGCTCGGCGAGGAGATCAGGGCGAAAGTGGAGGCCGGCACGCCGCTCGCCTCCTCCGGCCTCGTCACCACGCGCTTCGCGGACTTCGCGCGGGGCGGCTTCATCGCCGACACCCCGGCCGAGGTGGCGAACGAAGCCTTCAGCCTGCCCGAGGGCGGCGCGGCCGTGGTCGCGACGCCGGGCCGGGTGCACCTCGTCTCGGTCACGGCGGTGCACGCCGCGGACGCGGCCGGCGAGGAGGTGGTGGCGATGCGCGAGGTGATCGAGACGCAAGTGGGCCAGTCGCTTGCCGCCGACATGTTCCAGCTCTTCGCCCAAGGCATCGAGGCGAGGGCCGGTATCCGGCTCAATCCGGCGGCAATCAATGCCGTCCACGCCCAGATGAACTGAGGACCGGCGCTTGGCGATGATCCCCTCCTTCGAGGCCTTCGAGCGGGGCTGGGCGCAGGGTGAGAACCAGCTCGTCCATGCCCGGCTCGCGGCCGATCTCGACACGCCGGTCAGCCTGATGCTGAAGCTCGCCGAGGCGCAGCCGATGAGCTTCATGCTGGAATCCGTGACCGGCGGCGAGGTGCGCGGGCGCTACTCCGTCGTGGGCCTGAAGCCGGACGTGATCTGGGAATGCCGGGGCGAAAGCAGCCGGATCAACCGTCAGGCGCGGTTCGACGCCGAGGCCTTCGAGGACCTGCCGGGCCATCCCCTTGCCACGCTCCGCGCGCTGATCGCGGAAACCCGGATCGCCATGCCCGCCGGCATCCCGGCCATCGCTGCCGGTCTCTTCGGCTATCTCGGCTATGACATGATCCGGCTGGTGGAACGCCTTCCGAACGTGAAGCCGGACCCGATCGGGGTGCCGGACGCGGTGCTGATGCGTCCCACGATCATCGCCGTCCTTGACGGCGTGAAGGGCGAGGTGACGGTCTGTTCGCCTGCCTGGGTCGCTTCGGGCCTCTCGGCGCGGGCGGCCTATGCCCAGGCGGCCGAGCGGGTGATGGATGCCGTGCGCGACCTCGAGCGCTCTGCCCCCGGCGAGACGCGCTCGCTCGGCGACGCGGCGCCGGTCGGGCCGCTCGTCTCGAACTTCACGCCCGAGCGTTACAAGGCCGCCGTCGAGCGGGCCAAGGATTACATCCGCGCCGGCGACATCTTCCAGGTCGTGCCGTCGCAGCGCTGGACGGCGGATTTCACCCTGCCGCCCTTCGCGCTCTACCGCAGCTTGCGTCGCACCAACCCCTCGCCCTTCCTCACCTTCTTCAACTTCGGCGACTTCCACATCGTCGGCGCCAGCCCGGAAATCCTCGTGCGCCTCCGCGGCGGCGAGGTGACGATCCGTCCCATCGCGGGCACGCGGCCGCGCGGCCGCACCCCCGAGGAGGACAAGGCGCTCGAGGCCGACCTCCTTGCCGACAGGAAGGAACTGGCCGAGCACCTGATGCTCCTCGACCTCGGCCGCAACGACGTCGGCCGGGTGGCGAAGATCGGCAGCGTCCACCCGACCGAGAAGTTCATCATCGAGCGCTATTCCCACGTCATGCATATCGTCTCGAACGTCGTCGGCGAGATTCGCGACGACCAGGACGCGCTCTCGGCGCTTCTGGCGGGCCTTCCCGCTGGCACCGTCTCGGGCGCGCCGAAGGTCCGCGCGATGGAGATCATCGACGAACTTGAACCGGAAAAGCGCGGCATCTACGGCGGCGGCGTCGGCTATTTCGCCGCCAACGGCGAGATGGACATGTGCATCGCGCTCAGGACCGCCGTGGTGAAGAACGGCAAGCTCTACATCCAGGCAGGCGGCGGCGTGGTCTACGACAGCGACCCCGAAGCCGAGTTCCAGGAGACGGTGAACAAGTCCAAGGCGCTGAAGGCCGCGGCCGAGGAGGCCGGGCTCTTCGTCCGGCGCGGCAACGGCTGACCGACGCGGCCGGGCGGGATCACGCCCGCGCCCCGTGACCTTGTCCCCGTCCGCGTCCCCGTCACTGCGCCCCCGTCACTGCGCCAGCATCACCGCCGAAATGGGGCCGACGACCGCGCCCTTGGCGCCGCCGGCGATCCATTCCTGCAACGCCGCCACCGTCTCGGGCGAGGTTGTCCCGGTCACGACGACGGCGCCGGTGCGTGCCGCCTCGAAGGCCGCGCGGTCGAGGTAGCGCTGGATCGTCGCAGGGTTCTCGCCCTCGGCGTCAAGGTCGCGGAAGATCGCGGCATGGGGAAGGCCTTCGCCCTCGGCCGCCTGCCGCGCGGGGTCGAGCCCCTTGGTGTAGGTCACGAGTCCCCTGCCCTCGGTGGAGAGGAGCGAGACGAGGTGCTGGGCGATCTGCCGGTCGGTCTGGAAGGCCGAACCCGGCCGGCCGACCATCGCCACGGCCTCGGGCAGCGCGCTGACCGAGCCCTGGTAGCTCACCTCCAGATCGCTCGCGGTCGCGCCCGCGGGCAGGTCGGGCGCGAGAATCGCCACCTCGTCACCTGCGAGCCGGTAGACGGACGCGCGGGCGGCGGCATCCGGCGCCTCGGGGTCGATCGCCACCGTGACCGCCCCGCCGAGTTGGGCGAGCGCATCGGGAGCGACGCCGCCGGCAGCATCGCCGAGGTCCGTCAGGATGACCGCGACGACGGGCTTGTGGTCGGGATTGGCAAAGGCGGCGGCGTGGCGCCGCAGCGCGCCCTCGGCCACCGGCGGCGCGGGATCCGTTGCGGCCTCGGGCGCGGGCGGCGGCGTCTCGGAGGCCCCCGGCCGGATCACGCGGACACCGTTCGCGGCCTGGCCGAAGCCCGGCTGGATTCTCTGCCCGAACCCCGGCTGGACCTTCTGGCCGAAACCGGGTTGTGGCGCGTCGGCAGAACCGAAAGGATCGCGCGGAGCCACGCCGATGATCACCGGTCCGCCGTCGCCGCCCGGCATCATCCCGCCGGGCACGGTGTCCCCGGGCAGCGTGTCTTCGGGTATGGCCTCGTCCGGCAGATACTCCTCGGGCGGGCCCGGGGCATCGTCGACGAAGGCAGGTTCATCGACCGCAGCGGGCGCGGCTTCCGACGTGGCCTCGGGGGCGGTTTCTGGGGCGGTCTCCGGGGCGGTCGCGGGCGCCGTGTCAGCCGACGCTGGCGGTTCCACCCCTGCTGCGGGTTCGGTGGCAGGCTCGGCGCTCGCCTCCGGTGCCGTCTGCTCCGTCTTCGCCGAACTCGCGCCTGCCGGTTCCTCGGGCGCGACGGGCCCCTCTGCCGTCACGAACGGAGCAGGCGGCGTCTCCGCCGGCGCCGGGGCCAGTGCGGGCACCGACGCCTCGCCCGGCGGCGGCACCGGCACGCTGCCCTCGGCCGCGGGAAGCGCTGCGGCGGCGGGCGCGGAGGCGTCCGGGGCGGCGGGCTCCGCGGGGGCGGGTGCCGCCGCGGGAACGCCGGCGGGACTCACCTCGGCGAGTGCGGGGGCGGTTTCGGTGTCCGGCGCGGCGACGGCCGGCAAGGGTCCGGTCGCCGGACCCGATTCCGCCGACGGGACGACGGGTTCCGTCTCGGGCTTCGGCTTTGCGAATTCCGAACCGGGCGGAACCTCGACCACCGGTGCCTCGGGCCGGGCCGCGGTGCCGGACTCGGCTACCGGCTCGGCTGCCGGTTCGGCCGCCGGTTCGGCCACAGGCTCCGGCGCGGCGGCGGCGACTTCTGTGCCGGCCTCGGGCGCAGGTGTCGCCGTCTCGGGTTGCGCCGTCTCCGGTTGCGCCGCCGCGGGCGCGGCGGCCTCGGGTGGCGGCGGCCTCCGGCGCGGCGGCCTCGGGTGCGACGGTCGCGGGCGCAGCGGTCGCGGGCGCAGCGGTCGCGGGCGCAGCGGTCGCGGGGCGCAGCGGTCGCGGGCGCGGCGGCCTCAGGGGCTTCCGCCGCTGGCGCTGCGGGCGCCTGCCCGCCGTCGCCCGGCGGTGCGACACCGCCGGCATCGGCCAGGGTGCCCGGCGCGCCCAGAGGTGCCATCAGCGACACGCCGGCGAGCCCTGCCGCCGACGCGGCGACCCCCACGAGAAGTCCGAAAATATAGCCTCTGCCCACGTCTGCCTCCGACGCCTCGCTTCTTTCGTCCGCTTCTTGCCTTGACCCGGCCGCGCGGCTCTGACCATGTATAGCCCGACATGCGGGCGTGATCACCCCCAGATTGCGCCGAAGGCAGCGCCGAAGGGCGCAAAGGCGGGACCATGCTGCTACTGATCGACAATTATGACAGCTTTACCTACAACCTCGTCCATTATCTGGGCGAACTTGGCGCGGATGTCGTCGTTCACCGCAACGACGCGCTGAACGTCCAGGAGGCGATGGCACTGAAGCCCGCGGCCATCGTGCTGTCGCCCGGGCCCTGCGACCCGGCGCAGGCGGGTATCTGCCTTGCGCTGACTGCGGCCGCGGCGGAGACGCGGACACCGCTTCTCGGGGTCTGCCTCGGCCACCAGACCATCGGCGAGGCCTTCGGCGGCAAGGTCGTGCGCTGCCACGAGATCGTGCATGGCAAGATGGGGACGATCCATCATTCCGGCAAAGGCATCTTCGCCGGCCTGCCCTCGCCCTTCCAGGCCACCCGCTACCACTCGCTCGTGGTGGACCGCGCATCCCTGCCCGACTGCCTGGAAGTCACCGCCTGGATCGACGACGGCACGATCATGGGCCTGCGGCACCGCGACCTGCCGATCGAGGGGGTGCAGTTCCATCCCGAATCGATCGCTTCGGAACACGGCCACCGCATGCTCAGGACCTTCCTGGAAGGCGCCCGTGTGCCCTTGAAGGTGCCGGCATGAGCGACGACTTGCGCCCCCTGATCGGCCTTGCCGCCGAGCGGCCGCTGACGCGCGCCGAGGCGGAGCGCGCCTTCGAGGCGCTTTTCGAGGGTGCCGCGACACCGTCGCAGATGGGTGGTTTCCTGATGGCGCTGCGGACCCGCGGCGAAACCGTGGACGAGATCGCCGCGGCGGCGCGGGTCATGGTATCGAAGTGTAACCCGGTGCGCGCACCCGAGGGCGCCATCGACATCGTCGGCACCGGCGGCGACGGCAAGGGCACGCTCAACATCTCCACCGCCGCGGCCTTCGTCGCCGCGGGCGCGGGCGTCGTCGTCGCCAAGCACGGCAACCGCAACCTCAGCTCGAAGTCCGGGGCGGCCGATGCCCTGACGCAGATCGGCATCAACGTGATGATCGGCCCGGAAGTCGTTGAACGAGCGCTTGAAAGCTGTGGGATCGCCTTCATGATGGCGCCGATGCACCACCCCGCGATCCGCCATGTCATGCCAACGCGGGCAGAGCTCGGCACCCGCACGATCTTCAACCTTCTCGGCCCGCTGACGAACCCCGCCGGCGTCAAGCGCCAACTCACCGGCGCCTTTGCCCGCGCCTGGATCAGGCCGATGGCAGAGACGCTCGCCGCGCTCGGATCCGAGGCCGCCTGGCTTGTCCACGGCGCCGACGGCACTGACGAGATCTCCATCTGCGGGCCGACATGGGTCGCGGCACTCGAGGACGGCGCGGTGCGGGAGTTCGAGGTCCACCCCGAGGAAGCGGACCTGCCGGTCCACCCGTTCGAGGCGGTTCTCGGCGGCAGCCCGGAGGAAAATGCCGGCGCGCTGCGCCGGCTGCTCGACGGGGCGCCGGGCGCCTACCGCGACGCGGTCCTCCTGAACGCGGCGGCGGCGCTTGTCGTCGCGGGAAAGGCCGCGAACCTCAAGGAGGGCGTTGCCATGGCGCGCGAGAGCATCGACAGCGGCCGGGCCAAGGCGAAGGTCGCGGCGCTGGCGAAGGCGACCGCAGGGGAATGATCCCGCCGGACTGGGCGCATCTGCCCTTCTTTGCGCGCGACTGGCCGGGAATCGACGCCCGCCTCGCGGCCGAGGCCGGCCCGGTCTATCCGCCCCGCCGCCGCCTCTTCGCCGCGCTCGACGCTTGCCCGCCGACGGCCGTGCGGGTCGTGATCCTGGGTCAGGACCCCTATCACACTCCGGGCAAGGCAGACGGCCTGGCCTTCTCGATTCCCCGAAGGTTCGGCGGGCGACTGGGAAGCCTTGATAACATTTTCAAGGAGTTGTCAGACGATCTTGGAGTGAGGCGGCGGGACACGGACCTTGGAGACTGGGCCCGGCAAGGGGTGCTGCTTCTCAACACCGCGCTCAGCGTGCCGGACGGACGGCCCGGCGCGCACGCGCGGATCGGCTGGGACCGGCTCGTGGCCGAGGTCCTCGCAGAGCTCGACCGCGCGCCGCGCGCGTTCCTGCTCTGGGGTGGGCCGGCCCGGCAGGTCGCCGCGCGGCACCTGCACAATGCGGATCACCTCAGGATCGAGACGGCGCATCCCTCGCCGCTTTCCGCGCGCCGGGGCTTCTTCGGCTCCCGCCCCTTCAGCCGGGTCAATGCCTGGCTCGCCGCCCGGGGCGGGCCGCCGATCGTCTGGGGCTGAGCACGGGCGGCCGGGGCGCCGCGGCGCGGGTCACCGCGACGAAGTCGGGGGTTTTCCGTACCGGGCCGCGGCGGTAAGAGAAGCCATGGACATTCTCGACAAGATCAAGACCTACAAGTTGCAGGAGATCGCCGCCGCCCGCCGCGCCCGGCCCCTGGCAGAGTTGGAAGCGGCGGCACGGGAAGCGTCGCCCCCCCGCGGTTTCGCGGCCGCCCTTCGGCGCGCTTCCGCCACGGGCTACGGCCTCATCGCCGAGATCAAGAAGGCGAGCCCGTCCAGAGGATTGATCCGGCCGGACTTCGACCCGCCGGCACTCGCGCGCGCCTATGCCGAAGGGGGCGCCACCTGCCTCTCGGTCCTGACCGATGCCCCCTCCTTCCAGGGCGCGCCGGAGTATCTCACGGCGGCGCGCGCCGCCGTCGCGCTGCCTGCGCTGAGGAAGGATTTCCTCTACGATCCCTACCAGGTGGCGGAGGCCCGCGCCTGGGGCGCCGACTGCATCCTGATCATCCTCGCCTCCGTCTCGGACGCGCAGGCGGCCGAACTCGAGGATGCGGCGGCGGGATGGGCCATGGACGTGCTGCTGGAGGTGCATGATGAGGCCGAGCTTGACCGCGCACTCGCGCTCAGGGCCGAGCTGATCGGCATAAACAATCGCAATCTCAAGACCTTCGATGTCAGTCTTGACACTTGCCGGCGGCTTGCACCGCGCATCCCCGCCGGGCGGCTGCCGATCTGCGAGAGCGGCCTTTTCACCTCCGGCGATCTCGCCGACATGGCACGTTGCGGTGCGCGCACCTTCCTCATCGGCGAAAGCCTGATGCGGCAGGCAGACGTGGCGGCGGCGACGCGCGCGCTGCTGGCCGATCCCCTGGAGGTACAGGAATGCCGCTGACGCACTTCGATGCCGAGGGCCATGCGCACATGGTCGATGTCTCGGCCAAGGATGTCACCGATCGCGTCGCGGTGGCGGAGGCGCGGGTGGTGATGCGTCCCGAGACGCTGGCGCTCGTGACCGAGGGACGGGCGAAGAAGGGGGACGTCCTCGGCGTCGCGCGGCTCGCCGGCATCATGGCCGCGAAGAAGACCTCCGACCTCATCCCCCTCTGCCATCCCTTGCCGATCACGCGGGTGGCCGTGGAGCTTGAGCCCGACGGGTCGCTGCCCGGCGTGCGGATCGTCGCGACGGTCAAGACAACGGGGCAGACCGGGGTGGAGATGGAGGCGCTGACAGCGGCGTCGGTGGCGGCGCTGACGGTCTACGACATGCTTAAGGCGGCAGAGAAGTCGATGCGCATCGAGGGCCTGCGCGTCGTCTTGAAGGACGGCGGGAAGTCCGGCCGGTACGAGGCGGAGTGAGGGCGATGATTACGGTCGAGGAAGCGCTGGAGCGGCTTTTCGCGCTGTGTCCGCTGCTGCCGAAGGAGACAGTGGCGCTGCGCGGCGCTGCCGGTCGGGTCCTGATCCGCGACGTCGTGGCGGGGCGTGACCAGCCGCCCTTCGCCGCCTCCGCGATGGACGGATACGCAATCCGCGAGGCCGACCATGTCACCGGCGCAAACCTTAGGGTCATCGGCGAAGCCGCTGCGGGAAAGCGATTTTCCGGCAGTTTAACACCACAATCTGCGGTCCGGATCTTCACCGGAGCGCCGGTGCCCGACGGCGCCGGCCGCGTCGTGCTGCAGGAGGACGTGACGCGCGAGGGCGACCGGATCACGCTCGGCGGGCGGTTGGAAGCGGGTCGCAACATCCGCGCCGCGGGGCAGGATTTCCGCGTCGGCGACCGCATCGGCGCGCCGCGCCGGCTGCGGCCCGCGGACCTTGCGCTCATCGCGGCGATGAACGTGCCCGAGGTCGTCGTGACGCGCCGGCCCGTGGTGGCCTTCGTCGCCACCGGCGACGAACTCGTGATGCCCGGCGAGACGCCGGGACCCGACCAGATCATCGCCTCGAACGGTTTCGCGCTGGCGGCGATGGCCGAGGCCGAGGGGGCAGAGGCCCGGGTCCTGCCGATCGCGCGCGACGACGCCGCGTCGATCCGTTTCGCGCTGGAACTTGCCGCCGACGCCGATCTCATCGTGACCATCGGCGGCGCCTCGGTCGGCGATCACGACCTCATCGCGCCAGTGACCGAGGCGATGGGGATGGAACGCGCGTTCTACAAGATCGCGATCCGCCCGGGCAAGCCGCTGATGGCCGGCAGGCTCGGCAGTTCCGCGCTGCTGGGCCTGCCTGGAAATCCAGTTTCTGCAATCGTTTGCGGCCATGTCTTCATGTTGCCGATGCTGCGGGCGATGCAGGGCCTGGCGCGCGCCGGCGCCCCGCGCGGGCGCGCCAGGCTCATCCATCCCGTGCAGGCGAACGGCCCACGCGCGCATTACATGCGGGCCCGGCTCGGCCGGGACGACGGCGACGTGACCATCGCGCCCTTCGACCGGCAGGACAGCGCGCTGCTGTCGATCCTTTCGGAGGCGGACGCACTTCTCGTCCGGCCGGTGAACGACCACGCCCGCGACGCCGGGGCCGAGGTGGACTACATCGCGCTCTGACCGCGCCGGCCGGGGAAACCGTTGACACAAAAGGGGAACGCGGGTAGAACCATTCCAGAACGGCACGGGGTTTGGGCAAAGGAAAACAGGCACATGCTGACCCGCAAGCAGTTGGAACTTCTCGATTTCATCCAGAAGCGCGTCACGCGCGACGGGGTGCCGCCTTCCTTCGACGAGATGAAGGAGGCGCTGGATCTGCGTTCCAAGTCCGGCATTCACCGGCTCATCACGGCGCTGGAGGAACGGGGCTTCATCCGCCGCCTCGCCCACCGGGCCCGCGCGATCGAGATCGTCAAGCTGCCCGAGGCGATGGAACGACCCGGCTTCACCCCGCGTGTGATCGCGGGCGACCGGCCGGCGGCGCCGAAGGGCGCGATGCCGGTGAGCGAGGTCCATGCACTGGAACTCCCGGTCATGGGCCGGATCGCGGCCGGTGTCCCGATCGAGGCGATTTCCGAGGTCTCGCACCATGTGGCGGTGCCGGGCTCAATGCTCTCCGGGCGTGGGCAGCACTACGCACTGGAGGTGAAGGGCGATTCGATGATCGAGGCGGGGATCAACGACGGCGACATCGTCGTGATCCGCGAGCAGACCACGGCCGACAACGGCGACATCGTGGTGGCGCTGGTCGATGGCCAGGAGGCGACGCTGAAACGCTTTCGCCGCAGGGGCGGGATGATCGCGCTCGAAGCCGCGAACCCGGCCTACGAGACGCGGGTCCTGCCGGAGGATCAGGTCAAGGTGCAGGGCCGGCTCGTCGGTCTCATCCGCAGCTACTGACGCAACGCGAGCCGCTGGCGCGGCGCCGGCCGGCGGTTCCACAGCCGGTCGCCGGCGGCCTCGCGCGAGGTGACGATCCGCGGGCCCGCGTAGACGGCGAGCGCCCCGGTTGCCTTCAATTGCCGCGGTCCGAAGAAGAGGCAGCCCTCGGGTGGCGCCCCGTCCCAATCGGCCGAGGTTACAACCAGCGTGCCCGTCCGGCAGGCGGCTGCCACCCGGTCGGCGGCGCCCTTTCCCGTGAGGTGGCGGAGCGTGAGGCCCGCAATCTCCGCCGTCAGGTCGCCCTTGGCGCCGCGGAAGCCGGGGCGGGCAAAGGCCGCCTCTTGCGCACCCGTGTCGCCGTCGTCCTCAAGCCAGCTCTTGGCGACAAAGCCCGCCCCCTTCGGCTTCGAGAGCGCCCTGCCCGCATCGCCCAGCACGCCCGTGAGCCCGCCGTCGCCCGAGATCAGCAGCAAGGGGCGCTCCGCCCCGGACCAGAGCAGCAGCGACAGCGCGGCGACGAGCCCCCCGCCCCCCCTGAGCCAGAGCGCGCGGCCGACAAGAAGGACAAACCCGCCCGTCGCGAAGAGCGCGAGCACACCCTCCGGCGGTGCCGGCACCGCCGACACCGACCCCTCCAGCCCGGCCACCCAGGCCCCGGCCCTGAGGATGAGATCGGCGCCGAAGCCCATCACCCAGAGCGCTACCCAGGCGAGTCCGAGGGGCGCGAGCACCGCGGCGACGACGCCCGCGGGCATCACCAGCGTCCCCATGAGCGGCACCGCGACGAGATTGGCCAGAAGCCCGTATTCGGCCACCCGGTTGAAATGCGCGGCGGCGATCGGGGCGGTGGCGAGTCCCGCCGCCAGCGACGACATCACCAGCATCACCGCCGGCCGCAGGAGTTTCGGCAGCCGGTGCTGAAACCTCTGCCAGGGCTGGAACGCGACGATGAGCGCGACCGTCGCCGCGAAGGACATCTGGAATCCCGGCTCGACAAGGCTTTCCGGTTCGAGGACAAGCACGATCAGCGCGGCGATGGCGACGGAGCGGAGCGAGATCGCCCGCCGGTCCGCGAGCACCGCCACGAGCATGACCGCCGCCATGATGAAGGCACGGCGGGTGGCGACGTTGGGCCCGGCGAGCATCAGGTAGAAGGTCGCCGCGCCGAGCGCGACGAGGGCCGCGAGCTTGCGCGTGTCAAACCGCAGCGCCACCGGCGGCATCAGGGCGAGCCCGTAGCGGCAGGTGGCGAAGACGAAGCCGACCAGAAGCCCCATGTGGAGCCCGGATATGGAGATGAGATGCGAGAGGTTCGAGCGCCTCAGAACCTCGTTCGTGGCCTGGCTCACGCCCGACCGGTCGCCCGTCATCAGCGCGGCCGCGAAGGCGCCGGGCTGACCGGGGATCGCATCCTGCATCGCCCCTGAAAGCTTCATCCGGAGCCGGAAGGCGAAGAGCGCGAGCCCGCCCTCCGCCGGCTCCAGCGCAAGGACCGGCGAGCGGGTGTATCCCACGCCGCCGAGGCCGGAGAACCAGGCGAGGCGCTGGAAGTCGAAGCCCCCCGGCTCCACCGGTCCTTCGGGCGGCGAGAGGTGGCCCGAGAGCATCACCGTAAGCCCCGGCGCAAGCGGGATGAAGCCCTGCTCGCCGTGCAGCGCCACGCGGACGCGCGCCGGCGTGCGGTCGGGGGCCACATCCTCCAGCACGACCCGGTCGAGGGTCAGCCTGAGTTCGTCCGAGAACGACCGGTCGATATCGACGATGCGCCCCTCGATCGGTCCGTAGTACCGGAACGGGAGCACCGGGGCGGCGACGAGATGGGCCCGGCCCGCGGCGAGGACGAGGCCCGCCGCGACAAGCGCGAGGCCGAGCGCAGGGGTGCGCAGGAGTTCCGGCCCGCGCAGCCCGGCGACGAGGAGCGCCGCCAAGGCCGCCGCCGCGAGGCCGAGCATGACCGCGCCCGGCTCCTGCCGCATGGCGAAATAGGGTCCGATGCCGAACGCGAGGAACAGTGGCGCCCAGGGCAGGAGCGTCCCTCGGGCCGCGCCCAGCGCCACAAGCCCCGCCCGGATGAGCCGCACCTTGTCTCCCTTCGGCCGATTGCCTAATGAACCCTGACCACCCTGCCCTGCCCTTGGTTTCCGAAAGGTTAACGCCCCCATGCCTGCCGCCGAAAGCAAGCCCGTCGTCACACGTTTCGCGCCATCGCCCACCGGATATCTTCACATCGGCGGGGCACGGACGGCACTTTTCAACTGGCTCTATGCGCGCGGTCGCAACGGCACCTTTCTTCTCAGGATCGAGGACACCGACCGCGACCGCTCCACGCCCGAGGCGACGGCGGCGATCCTGAAGGGGCTCGCCTGGCTCGGTCTCGACTGGGACGGCGAGGTGGTCAGCCAGTTCGACCGCCGCCACCGCCACGCCGAGGTGGCGCGCGAGATGCTGGCGCGCGGCCACGCCTACAAGTGCTTCTCGACGCAAGAAGATATCGAGGCCTTCCGCGAAGCGGCGCGCGCCGGGGGCCGCTCCACGCTCTTTCTCAGCCCCTGGCGCGACGCCGATCCCGCGACGCATCCCGACGCGCCCTATGCGATCCGCCTCAAGGCGCCGCGCGAAGGCGCGACCGTGATCGAGGACAGGGTCCAGGGCACCGTCACATTCGGCAACGACCAGCTCGACGATATGGTTTGTTTACGTTCGGATGGTACGCCGACCTACATGCTCGCCGTCGTCGTCGATGACCATGACATGGGCGTCACCCATGTGATCCGGGGCGACGACCACCTGAACAATGCCGCGCGCCAGACCCAGGTCTATCGCGCCATGGGCTGGGCCGAACCGGTCTGGGCGCATATCCCGCTGATCCACGGGCCGGACGGCAAGAAGCTTTCCAAGCGCCACGGCGCGGTTGGGCTCGAGGAATACCAGGCGATGGGCTACCCGGCCGCCGGAATGCGCAACTACCTGACCCGGCTCGGCTGGGCGCATGGCGATGCCGAGTTCTTTTCCGACGCCGAAGCGAAGGCCTGGTTCGACCTCGACGGAATCGGCCGCGCGCCCGCGAGGCTCGACTTCAAGAAGCTGGAGAATCTCTGCGGCCAGCATATCGCGGCCACGCCCGATGCAGCGCTTCTGCCTGAAATTGAGGCATATCTGGAGGCCGCCGGCAAGCCGGCCCTTTCGCAGGCGCAGAAAAACGGTCTCGGGCGCGCGCTCTACTGCCTGAAGGACCGTGCGAAGACCTTTCCCGAACTGATTGAAAAAGCGCACTTCGTGCTAGGAAGACGGCCATTCGTGCCGGACGAGGCGGCGGCGAAGTCGCTCGACCCGGTATCCCGTGGTATACTGACCGAATTGACGCCGCAGCTGCAAAATGCTAGCTGGAGCCGGGAAACGCTGGAGCAGGTCGCCATGCGTGTTGCCGCCGGCCACGGGATGGGTCTCGGCAAGCTCGCAGGCCCGCTCAGGGCGGCCCTCGCCGGGCGCACGATCAGCCCGAGCGTCTTCGACATGATGCTCGTCATCGGGCGGGAGGAGACCCTCGCCCGACTTCAGGATGCGACGGCCTGAGCGCACCACCCCGCGCCGCGGCCTTGCGACACCGACCTTCCGGGAGGGATGGGGCCCGACCGGAGTCCACGAAAGGGATGCGTGATGGCTGAACCGAAGAAGACCGCGACCTTGAGTTTCGGAAACACGTCGATCGACCTGCCGATCCTCTCGCCGACGGTCGGCCCGGATGTCATCGACATCCGCAAGCTCTATGGCGAGGGTGACGTCTTCACCTACGACCCGGGCTTCACCTCCACCGCCGCCTGCGACAGCGCCATCACCTACATCGACGGCGACCTGGGCGAGCTGCTGTATCGCGGCTACCCGATCGAACAGCTTGCCTACAAGTCGCACCATCTCGAGGTCTGCTTCCTCCTCCTCTACGGCGAGCTTCCGAACACCGCCCAGTTGGAGGATTTCGAGCGGCGCGTGACGCGCCACACCATGGTGCACGAACAGATCCACAACTTCTTCCGGGGCTTTCGCCGCGACAGCCACCCGATGGCGACGATGGTGGGCGTGGTGGGCGCGCTTTCGGCCTTCTACCACGACAGCCTCGACATCTCGGACCCATGGCACCGCGAGGTGGCCGCAATCCGCATGATAGCAAAGCTCCCGACGATCGCGGCGATGGCCTACAAGTATTCGATCGGCCAACCCTTCGTCTATCCGAAGAACTCGCTCGATTACGCCTCGAACTTCCTGCACATGTGCTTCGCCGTTCCTTGCGAGGATTACGTCGTCCAGCCCGCGCTCGCCAAGGCGATGGACCGGATCATGATGCTGCATGCGGACCACGAGCAGAACGCCTCCACCTCGACGGTGCGGCTCGCCGGGTCCTCGGGCGCCAACCCCTTCGCCTGCATCGCCGCCGGCATCGCCTGCCTCTGGGGGCCCGCGCATGGCGGCGCCAACCAGGCCTGTCTCGAAATGCTGCGCGAGATCGGCACCGTGGACCGGATCCCCGAGTTCATCGCGCGCGCCAAGGACAAGAACGATCCCTTCCGCCTGATGGGCTTCGGCCACCGCGTCTACAAGAACTTCGACCCGCGCGCCAAGGTGATGAAGGAATCTGCCGACGAGGTTCTCGACCTTCTCGGCGTTCACAACAACGAGACGCTGAAGGTCGCCAAGGAGCTTGAGCGGATCGCGCTCGAGGACGATTACTTCGTCTCGAAGAAGCTCTATCCGAACGTCGACTTCTATTCCGGCATCATCCTCGAGGCGATGGGCTTCCCGACCTCGATGTTCACGCCGATCTTCGCGGTCAGCCGCACCATCGGCTGGATCTCGCAGTGGAAGGAAATGATCGGCGACCCGACCCAGAAGATCGGCCGCCCGCGGCAGCTCTACATCGGCCAGCCGCGCCGCGACTATGTGGACGTGGGCCGCCGCTGACGAAGGGCGGGGCCGGCAGCGGGCTAAGTCGTTGCTTGCGGTGTCTTGCCGGCCGGATCGTGCGATGCCCGGCGGCACGAACGGTTTGGGGGGAGTGCCTTGAAAGAACGTTGCAGCAGGAAATCCCCGGCCGGTGGCCGGGTCGCGGTCGTGGCGGTCGCCGTCTTCGCCCTCGGCCTTGGTCTCCGCCCGGCCCCGGTCGCGGCGGCGCCATCGGGGCTCCGGCCCTATGCCGGCATCACGCTGGGCTACGGCGCGGCCGGCGACGACCGGGTCGGCCTCAACCCGCCCGGCCTGACGATCGGCACGCTTGACAACTCCGGGCCGGTCGCGGGCGCGATGGCCGGCCTCGGCGGCCAGGTGCGCGGCCTCGACTACGGTTTCGAGGTCGAGGGCCTCTTCGCCGATGTCGCCGACGCGACGGCCTCGGGCGGGATCGCGGCGCGAAGCCGGATGACCGGGAGCCTCGCCCTGCGGGCCCGGCTCGGCATCCCTCTGGGTGACGCCACGATTTTCGCCACCGCCGGTCCGACGCTCGGCCGGTTCGACTATGCGGTCTCGGGCGGCGGCATCGCCATCGACGAGAGCTTCACCCGGCTCGGCTACTCGCTCGGTCTCGGCTGGGAGCGGCCGCTCTCCGAACGGCTGTCGCTCCGCGGCGACTACATCTACTCCAACTTCGGCACCGAGGTCCTGACCGACTCCGTGTCGGGCGCCGCGACACGGGCGACGCCGGTCAACCACCGGCTGAGCCTGACCCTCCTCGCCCGCTTCTGATACGCCACTGCCGCTCGCGTCGGTCGCAGCGGCCCCCTCCGGCTGGACCGGCGGACAGGGACGCGACGCGCAGGGAAAGAACGTGCAGCAGTCGCGCGGCATCGTCCCGGGCACCGCGCGGAAGGCCCGGCCGTGGCCGAGGAAGCGGCAGGCGCCCGCGCACAGGACCTCCTCGGCGGCTCAGGCCGCCGCCGCGCGCTCCTTCGAAATCCGCTCGGCCTCGCGGCCGTAGATCTCCTCGTAGTGGTCGAAGGCGGTCTCGTGCCAGGCGGTGCCCTGCGTCGCGCCACCGAGGGCGAGGATCAGGTCTTCCTCGGCCGAGGCCGGCAAGAGCGCGCGGAACAGGTCCCAGCCGCGGAATTCCGGATCGCGGTCAAAGCCGAGGACCTGCCCCTTCAGCGAGGAGATCATCGAGACCATCGCCCCGGAATAGACCGATGGCACATGGATCTCGATCCGCTCGATCGGCTGGAGCAGGACCGGCCCCGCCTTGGCCAGCGCCTCGCGGAGCGCCATCCTTCCGGCGGTGCGGAAGGCGAAGTCGTTGCTGTCCACCGCATGGTGCTTGCCGTCGGTGAGGGTGACCGCGATGTCGGTGACGGGGAAGCCGAGCGGCCCCTTGTCCAGCGCCTCGCGCGCGCCCTCCTCCACCGCAGGGATGAAGTTCCGCGGCACGGCGCCCCCCTTCACCACCTCCGCGAAGGCGAAGCCCTCGCCCCGACCCGCGGGGCGCAATGTGATCGCAACGTCGGCGAACTGGCCCGCACCCCCCGACTGTTTCCGGTGGCGATAATGTTCATCGACCGAGCTTGAGATCGTTTCGAGATAGCGCGGGTCCGGCACACGCATCGCTACCTCGACGCCGAAGTCGTCGGCCAGCGCCGCCAGCACCTGCCGCTCGTGCATCGGGCCTTGCAGGCGCACCAGCGCATGGCCCGTCGCCTCGTCCTGGCCGAGCGACAGCATCGGGTCGGCCTCGGCAAGCCGCGCGAGCGCGCTGGAAAGCCGCACCTCGTCGCGCTCATGCGCGGGCGTGACGATCCGGGCCAGGGCCGGCGGGCAGCCCTTCGCCCAGGCCGGCGCCTCGACAGCCTCCTTCGCGGTGAAGATATGCCCGGCATTGAGCTGGTCCGATTTCACCGAGACGCCGACCTCGCCGGGCGTCAGATGGTCGTTGCCGGCCTTGCCGCCCAGTTCCGCGAGCCCGCCGAGCCCGGCGCCCGCGAGCGTCGTGCCCTGCTTCAGCCCAGGCCCCAGCGCGCGCAGCATGACGCATTTTCCCAGATGCTTGCGATTCTGCGCATGAAAACCCACCGCCAGCGCATCCGCGACGCCGAGCCGTTCCTTCAGCGCCGCGACGTCGGGCACCTCGTGCCGCAGCGCCTTCATCAGGCGGAGAATGCCGTTCCTGCGGTTCGCCGAGCCGAGGAAGGCCGGCAGGATGTCACGGTGTTGCGTCTCCCGCCGGGCGATCTCGAAAAGCGCGCCGGTCGCCGGCTCGTGATCTTCGATCAGTTCTTCCAGAAGCGCGTCGTCATAGTCCGACATGTGCTCCAGAAGCTCCGCCCGCGCCTCGTGCTCGCGCTCGGCCTCGCCCTTCGGCATCGCGACAAGCTGCGAGGGCTGGCCCTCGCGGTAGCGCCAGGCGCGTTCGGAGATGAGGTCGATGGCGCCGACGATCTGCCCGCCCTCGCGGATCGGGATCTGGCGCAGGACGACGGTGTGACCGGTATAGGCCTGCAGCGCGGCGACGATGTCGCGCATCCTTCCCTTCGGAACGTCCATGCGGTTAATGAAGACGAAGCAGGGCACGCCCGCCGCCTCGACCGCCCGGAGCCAGGGCGCAGCCAGCACCGCCTCGTCAGGGTCTGGCGCGACACAGAGCACGGCGGCATCGGCCGCCAGAAGCGCCGCGCCGCCCATGCGGGCGAACTCCGGCCCCCCCGCCACGTCCAGAGCGCACCAGTCCTCGCCCATGAACCCGAAGCGCGTCAGCGTCAGATGACCGGCCGTCTCGGACCGGGGATGGCCGTCCTCGAGCGCGGCAAGCGCGCGGACAAGCTCCGTTTTCCCCGATTGAGACGGCCCCAGTACCGTGAAGCAGCGCATGGAAATTCTCCCCCGGCACGCAGTCGGACGCCCTAGGCTGGCCCCCGTGCCCTCGGGGCCATGCGCCCTCTGGGTCAAGTCTCTGCCGCCACGCCGCCGTGGTCAAGCGAGGAAAGCCGCGGCCCCGCGCCTTGCCATGGATCGCCTGACCGGGTGCCGGGGGGCGAGGGCGGCCCCGCCACCCCCCGTGACCCCCTCAGCGACCGGTGAAGCGCGCGGGCCGCTTTTCGCGGAATGCCGCGACGCCCTCGCGGAAGTCCGCCGTCACCCCGCATTCGCCCTGCAGCTTCGCCTCCAGAGCGAGCTGGGCGTCAAGCCCGTTGCCGAAAGAGGCACGCAGCGCCGTCTTCACCCGGCTCAGCGCCTCCGCCGGCCCGGCCGCGAGCGCCGCGGCACGGGCGCGCCAATGCGCCTCGAACTCGGGGTCCGGCACCGCCTCCCAGATCATTCCCCAGTCGGCCGCCTGGCGCGCGGGGACCTTCTCGGCGAAAAGCGCGGCGCCCATGGCGCGCGCCAGTCCCACCGACCGCGGCAGCACCCAGGTCCCGCCCGCATCGGGAATGAGCCCGATCCTGGTGAAGGCCTGGATGAAGCTCGCACTTTCCGCCGCGATCACCACATCGGCCGCGAGCGCGAGGTTCGCCCCTGCCCCGGCGGCCGTGCCGTTGACGGCGGCGATCACCGGCACGCGGGCGGCGACGATGGCGCGCAGCATCGGTTCGTATTCTTCCGCGAGCACCCGGCCCAGGTCGAAGTCCGCGCCGAGCGAGGGGTCCGCAAGGTCCTGCCCGGACGAGAAGGCACGGCCGGTGCCGGTCAGCACGATCACACGCGCCGTCGTGCCCGCCCGTGTCACCGCATCGGTGATCTCCGCCCGCATCGCGCTGTTCAGCGCGTTCATCACCTCGGGCCGGTCGAGCGTGACGGTGGCGATGCCACCCACCTCGGCATAGCGGATCGTCTGATAGCCCACGGCGCGCCTCCCATTCCTCTCGGGCGGAGATTAGCGGCGCGCGCCACCAGGGGAAGCGAAACCCCGCGTCACTCCTTCAGGAGTTCGGCGAGCCGGGTGCGTTCGTCCTCGGAAAGCGGCTGCGCCGCGACCTCGGTGGCGTTCCTGCGACGGCGGAGATAGACCGCAGCACCGCCGAGCCCGACGACGAGAAGCGCCGGCCCCGCGACCCAGAGGATCAGGTTCGACCCGGTCGCGGGCGGGTTCAGCAGGACGTATTCGCCGTAGCGGTCCACCAGGTAGGCGATGACTTCGGCATCCGTGTCGCCCGCCACCAGCCGTTCGCGCACCAGCAGGCGAAGGTCGCGGGCGAGATCCGCGTTCGATTCGTCGATGTTCTCGTTGCGGCAGACAAGGCAGCGCAGGCCCTGCGAAAGCGCCCGTGCGCGGGCCTCCAGCCCGGGATCGGCCAGCATCTCGTCCGGCTGGACCGCGCCGGCCGGGGCCGCGAGCGACAGAAGCAGAAGAAACGCGAGCTGCCGCACCGGCCTCACTCCGCCGGCTGGGCCAGCGCCGGCGCCTTCCGGGCGCCGGCCGCGACGCGGTAGCGCCGGTCCGAAAGGCTGAGGACACCGCCGAAGGCCATGATGATCGCCCCCGCCCAGATCCAGTTGGCGAAGGGCTTGATGTAGGTCCGAACCGCCCAGCCGCCGCCATCCTGCGGATCGCCGATGACAAGGTAGATGTCGCGCCAGAGGCCGTTGGCGATCGCCGCCTCGGTCGTCGGCATCGCCGCCACCGGATAGACGCGCTTTTCGGGATGCAGCACCGCTACCTCACGCCCGTCCCGCGCCACGCGCATCGTCGCGGTGGTGGAAAGGAAGTTCGGCCCCTCCACCTCATCCACGCCCGCGAGCGTGATCGTGTAGCCGCCGACCTCGAAGCTTTCGCCGACCTGCGCGACGCGGATGTCCTCCACGTCCCAGGCCATGAGGCAGGCGATGCCGATGAAGGTGATGCCGAGCCCGGAATGAGCGGCGGCCTTGCCCCAGTCGGCACGCGGCAGCCGCATGAGGCGCGACGGCGTCCGCGCTGACCTCACCCAGAGTTCAGTCGCCGCCCCGGCAATGAGCCAGACGCCAAGCGCGACGCCCACCGGCGCGAGCGCGGAGCGCCCCGTCTGCACCGCAAAGGCAAGCGCACCGAAGGCGAGCGCGAGCGCGAATGCGCCGCGCAACTCGCGGAGCGTCCGCCCGAGCTTCGCGCGCTTCCAGGGCATGAGCGCACCCACCGGCAGGATCACGGCGAGGAGCACCATGAAGGGCGTGAAGGCCTGGTTGAAGAAGGGCGCGCCGACCGAGAGCTTGCGGGCGAAGGCCATCTCGGCGATCAGCGGCCAGAGCGTCCCGACAAA
Source organism: Paracoccaceae bacterium (assembly GCA_020637675.1). Taxonomy (GTDB): domain Bacteria; phylum Pseudomonadota; class Alphaproteobacteria; order Rhodobacterales; family Rhodobacteraceae; genus Albidovulum. The sequence continues at coordinate 276,365 of JACKKD010000001.1, forward strand.
GACGACAAAGGCCGCAACGGAGAGCAGCACGTTGTTGAGGACCAGCGCGGTTTCACGGCTGACGACCCCGAAGACTCCCTTCGCCTCCATCGACCCCGCCCGCGCGGCATAGAGCGTCAGCGCGCCGCCGATGAAGACCGCGAGGATGGCAAGGATGAAGATTCCGCGCTCGGGGTCGTTGGCGAAGGCATGGACGGAGGTGATGATGCCGGAGCGCACGATGAAGGTGCCGATGAGCGAGAAGCCGAAGGCGAGAATCGCCAGCAGGATCGTCCAGCTTTTCAGCGCCTCGCGCTTTTCCACCACGGTGGCGGAATGCAGAAGCGCCGCGGCGACGAGCCAGGGCATGAAGGAGGCGTTCTCCACCGGGTCCCAGAACCAGAAGCCGCCCCAGCCGAGCTCGTAATAGGCCCACCAGGAGCCGAGCGCGATGCCCACGGTGAGGAACATCCAGGCGGCGAGCGTCCACGGCCGGACCCAGCGCGCCCAGGCGGCATCGACCCGGCCCTCGATCAGGGCGGCGACGGCGAAGGAGAACGCCATCGAGAGGCCGACATAGCCGAGGTAGAGGAACGGCGGATGGAAGGCGAGGCCGGGGTCCTGCAGCAGGGGATTGAGGTCCTGCCCGTCGAAGGGCGGCTCGGCAAGCCGGACGAACGGGTTCGAGGTGAAAAGGATGAAGGCGAGGAAGGCCACGCCGATCATCGCCTGGACCGAGAGCACCCGTGCTTTCAGCCGCTCCGGAAGCGCACCGCCGAACCAGGCCGCCGTCGCGCCGAAGCCCGACAGGATCAGCACCCAGAGGAGCATCGACCCCTCGTGGTTGCCCCAGACGCCCGAGACCTTGTAGAGCATCGGCTTCAGCGTGTGGGAGTTCTCCACGACGATGCGCAGCGAGAAGTCGGACGTGACGAAGGCCCAGGTGAGTGCCGCGAAGGAGAGCGCGATGCAGATGAACTGCGCCGTCGCCGCCGGCGCCGCGACGGCCATCCAGCCTCGCCAGCCCTTATGGGCACCGATGAGCGGGACCACGGCCTGAACCGCGGCGATCATGAGCGCGAGGCTCAGGGCGAAGTGACCGAATTCGACGAACATGGGCAGAGCATAGAGCCTTGGCTCGCCCGGGCCAATGGGCTGCGCGCCGATGTCGCGGGAGAGCGGGCCAGGGGGGCGTGTGCCCCCGCTGCCCCGGCCTCGCCGGCCGTATTCAGTCCCCGGGGACCCTTGCGCAGGGGTGAAACATCAGCGGTCGGAATCCCGCCGGCGCCATTCAGAGAGCGCCGGATTCGCGCCGGTGTCGCCGGAGACTGCGGCCGGAGCCGGGGGCGCCGCAGCCCGGGTTGGCCGGACGCGCCGCGGAATGGCGCGCAGGTAGTGCGCCTCGCGCGCGCCGAAGTAGAAGCCGACGATCGCGGCCAGGAGCCACCAGAGCGGCTCGGGCACCGCGTCGAGTCCGACCATGCGTCGGGCGAAGCCCTCCGGGTCCACCATGGCGTGGACGAAAAGCCCGATGGTGCCGAAGGCGAGGAACGGGCGCGGCAGGCGGTTCAGGCCGTTCACGAAGCGGTCGAAGCCGTCCGCTGCGGCGAACTGGAACTCCGCCCCGTGTTCCTCCAGCGCTTTCAGGTAGGCTTCCTGCGCGGCCTCCATCCGCTTCGTCGCGTTCGGCGTGAAGACCTCGGCCACGGTCGTCGCGGCCTCGCCAAGGGCGGTGGTGCCGGCGGGCGCCCCGAGGATGCGGCCGATCACCCCCCCGATCACGCCCATGACGCGATCCTCGCCCGGTGCTCGGCCTCGCTCAGGTGGAAGCGGGGCGAGATGAACTCCTCGGCCCGCAGGATCCAGCCGCCCTTGCCGCCGCCGCGGCGGCGGGCGTACTTGCGGCTGGCCGGGCGGGCGTCCGCCAGGGAGTAGTAATAATTGCGCCGGGCAATACCGTAGGCGTCGGCCAGAAGGCCGGCGTCGGGAACGGCCGCGCCGTGGGCGGCGGCGACGGTCATCGGACCGATCGCGCCGTCCACGACCAGGTCGTATCCCATCTCGTTGAGCAGCCGCTGGAGAACCTTCACCGCGTTGGCACCGGCGTTCACATACATGTCGAAGACCGAAGCCTGCAGCGCCTCGGGGAGGTCGGCGATGCGCGGGCGACGAAAGTAGTGCTCGACAAAGATCCGCTCCGCCTCCGCCCCGTCCAGGCGACGCACGTCGGCCTCGTTCACCCGGCCATCGCCCGTGAGGTCGAGTCCGAGCCGACGGAGCGTGCCGAGCGTCACGCCGTGGTTGGTCGCCCCGCCTGCGTCGTCGGGGTCGTTCACGAAGCCGCCCTCGCGGGCGACGATCTCTCTGGCGATGTCGTGGACGTTGCGCATGGGCCTCCCCCCTTTCGGCAGGGAAGGCTCGTCGGATCAGGTTAATTCGTCATGGGGGCAGCGTCCGCTGCGTCTTTCGGGTCGACATACATGCCCTGATCCTTCAGGGCGTCGATCACTTCCTTGGGCATGTAGGTCTCGTCGTGCTTGGCAAGGATCTCGGTCGCCTCGAAGGTGCCGTCGACGAGCCTGCCCGTCGCCACCACGCCCTCGCCCTCGCCAAAGAGGTCGGGCAGCACGCCCTCGTAGCGCACCGGGATCGCGGCGTTGGTATCGGTCACCTTGAAGGTGATCGCCGCCCCCTGCCCGCGCACCAGACTTCCCTCCTCGACGAGTCCGCCGATGCGGAAGGTCTCGTTCGGCCCGGGCGCCTTCTCGCTCACCTCGGTGGGGGAGCGGAAGTACTGCAGCGCATCCGGCGCGGCATAGTAGAAGGCGCCGAAGCTTGCGGCCATGGCAACGGCCGCAAGGACGATGATCTGGATGCGGCGCTGTTTCTTGAGACCCTTCATCGGGCGGTCCTCGCGGCTTGCCCTGACCGGGGCCGGGCATTTCCCTGCTAGATGGGCGACCGGGGGCGAAGATGCAACTCCTATCTGCCGGTCGCGCCGCGTCCCGACCCGGGGCGGAAGGTCACGCCAGCGGATACTCCGCGAGCGGCTCGTGGACCGCCCCCTTAGCGGTCAGGTGCGAGCGATAGAGCACCACCTCCGCCACCGCAAACGGCGCGGAGCCGAAGGCGACGTGGCGCGCGAGAAACCGGCCGAGCGCGGGATCGTCGCCCTCGCCCGGGCGGAAGCGGGCGAACGTGACATGCGGGCGGAAACGCTCGCGATCCAGCATAAGGCCCGCGCCGTGAAGAAGGCTCCGGACCTTCCGCTGAAGCGCGGCAAGGGGCTCGGACGACGCCACGGCGGCGAAGAGCGTCTTCGCCGCGCGCCCGCCGAAGGTGCCGAGACCGTCGAGCCGCACCGCGAAGGGCGCGGCGCGCAAGGCTTCCAGCGCCTCGTGCGCGGCCTCGATCCGCTCCACCGGCTCCTCGCCGAGGAAGGCGAGCGTGATGTGGAAGGTCTCCGGGTCGGCGAGCCTTCCGACCGGCAGGTCTGCCTGCAACGCCGCGAGCCGGTCGCGGATGTCCTCGGGGACCGGGATCGCGACGAAGGCACGCATCGCCGCCTCAGGCCGCCTCGAAGCGGATCTGCCGGCGCAGGAACTGCGTCGCCTTCGACGAAACCCGCGCCGGATCGCCCGTCGTGAGGAGCTTCGAGGCCGTACCCGGGCCGAGGAACTCCGGCCGGCGGGTGAGATAGTCCCTGAGGCTCGGCGCGACGAGATCGGCCTGCGAATAGACCTTCACCGCGGGTCCGAGCGCCTCCTGGAAAACCCGTTGCATCAGGGGGTAGTGGGTGCAGCCGAGCATCGCCGCCTGCGGATGCGGCATCCGCCGCTTCAGCGCCTCGACGTGGCTCTTCACCAGCGCCTCGGCGAGGATCTCGTCTCCCTCCTCTATCGCATCCACCACGCCGCCGCAGGGCTGCGCCTCCACGTCGACGCCGATGGCACGGAAGGCTAGCTCGCGCTGGAAGGCGCGGGAAGCGACGGTTGCGGGCGTGGCGAAAAGTGCCACATGCTTCACCGCGACCTCGCGCGGGGGAGAGTTGTCGCCCCATTGCCGCTCGGTCAGCGCCTCGATCAGCGGCACGAAGACGCCGAGGACGCGCTTGTCCTTCGGCACCCAGGTCTCCTGCATCCGCTTCAGCGCCACGGCCGAGGCGGTGTTGCAGGCAAGCACGACAAGGTCGCAGCCCTCGGCCCAGAGCCGTTCCACGCCCGCGCAGGTGAGTTGGAATATGTCGTCGGCGTCGCGCACGCCGTAGGGTGTGTGCGCATTGTCGCCGAGGTAGACGAAGGGCACCTCGGGCATGTCCCGCGCCACCGCGTCATAGACCGTAAGCCCGCCGAGACCCGAATCGAAAATGCCCACCGCCATCTGCGCCTCCTGCCCCGCGTGGCGGGGCAAAGGGCCCGTCAGGCGCGGTATTTTTCTTCGAATTCAAAGCCGTAGTCGTATGACGTGAGCGGCCTAGGGCTCAAGTCATACGTCGCACGGCGGAGGAAATCCATCATCTGTTTCGCATCCGACCCGAAGGCCCGGAGCCTTGCGCGGGGAATGGGATCGCCGACGACGATGCGCACAGGCTCCCCCAGCCGGGCGCGGAACTCCTTGATGAGAAGGCCGAGCCGGAGCGTGTAGTGCAGATGGCTCGCCAGCTGGAAGAGCCGGGAATTCTCGCCCTCGAAGAAGACTGGCACGACGGTCGCCTCCGACCGCGCGATCATCTTGGCGGTGAAGTTGCGCCAGACCGGATCCATCGGCCGGCCGAAGGGCCGCGCCGCCGTGGCCACGCCGCCGCCGGGGAAGATGCCGATGGCCCCGCCGGCCCGAAGGTAGCGCAGCGCCTCGGACCGAACCTCGATGTTCTCGCGCGCCGCCTCCTTCGTCTCGTCGAAGTTGATCGGCAGGATCACCCGGTCCAGTTCCTCCGCCTTGCGGAAGATGCGGTGCGCGATGATGCGGAAATCTCCCCTGAGCCCGGCGAGGATATGGCCCATCATCAGCCCGTCGAGGATGCCGTAGGGGTGGTTCGCGACCAGCACCAGCGGTCCGTTGGCCGGGATGTTCGTCAGGCTGCCGCCCACGACATCGAGGCTGAGCCCGTAGCGCTCCACGATGACAGACCAGAAGTCGCGCCCGGCGGCGACCTCGGCCTCGTAGCCCTGCGCCCGACGGATCAGGCCGAGCCGGCCGGTGGCGTTCTCGAGCACGCGCACGACTGCCCGCCCGCCCCTGGTCTTCGCCGACGAGGCGTAGGAGATTTCCCGCGCAACGTCCTTCCGCATGATCCGTTCCCCCCGGCCGTGGATTCGTCTGGCCGGGAATTGTCGCGGACATGCGTGACGCTGGCGTGACGGCTACTCCGCCGCCGCCCGCTCGGGCGTGCCGCCGGCGCGGATCACGGCCAGAAGCTCCTCCCGTCGTTTCGCTGCCTGGCGCTGCGACGCCTCCTTCACCGGACCGAAGCCGCGGATGTCGAGCGGCAGGCGGGCGAGCGCCAGCACCGCGTCGCGGGTGGCCGGTGTCACCTTCGGCAGGACCTCCGCCATGTCGGCCTCGTATTCGGCGATCAGGGCACGCTCCATCCGCCGCTCGGCGGCCCGGCCGAAGGGGTCGAACGCCGTGCCGCGCAGGCGCTTCATCGCGGCAAGGAACCGGAAGGCACGGAACATCCAGGCCCCGTATTCGCGCTTCACCGGCCGCCCGTTCGCCCCCTTCCTCGCAAGAATGGGCGGCGCAAGGTGGACGGACATGCGGAAATCGCCGTCGAACTCGGCGCGCGCCTTCTCGGCCGTCTCCAGATGCAGCCGCGCGACCTCGTATTCGTCCTTGTAGGCCAGAAGCTTGTGATAGCCCTCGGCCACGGCCTCGCGCAGGTCCTCGGGTGCGGCGGCGGCAAGGCGGCGGTAGCGCCCGGCGTAGGCCGCGTCCTGATAGGCCTCGAGGTGGCGCGCGCGGAAGTCGATCTTTTCCTGCAAGGTCAACGGCTTCGCCGCCGTTTCCTCTGAGGTCGCGGCCGCCGCTTCCGGATACTCGGCGGCCCAGCGGCCAAGCTCGAAGGCGCGCAGGTTGCCCTTGACCGCGGCACCGTTGAGTTCGATCGCGGCCCGGATCGCATCGCCCGTGAGCGGCACCAGCCCCTTCTGCCAGGCAGCGCCGAGGATCAGCATGTTGGAATAGATCGAATCGCCCATCAGCCTGCGGGCAAGCTCGGAGGCATCGAGAAAGCTCACCCGTTCCCGCAACCTCGCTTCAAGAGAAAGACGCAAGGCGGCGGACGGCAAGCGAAATTCCCGGTCGCGGGTGAAGGCGCCGGTGATGATCTCGTGGCTGTTCACCACCGCCCCCGTCCGTCCCGTCGTCATCAGGCCGAGCGTCTTTGCCCCCCCGGTGACGACGAGGTCGCCGCCGATGACGCAATCGGCTTCGCCCACCGCGACGCGGATCGCGCTGATGTCCTCGGGGCGCTTGGCGAGGCGCAGGTGGATATGTACGGCACCGCCCTTCTGGGCGAGCCCGGCCATCTCCATCATCCCCGCGCCCTTGCCGTCGATCTGCGCGGCCTGTGCCAGCACCGCGCCAACGGTGACGACACCGGTTCCGCCGACGCCGGTGATCAGCACGTTGAAGGTCCCCGCGATGGGCGGCAGCGCGGGCTCGGGCAGTGCAGGCAGGTCGAATTCCGCCGCACCGGCCTTCTTCACCGTTGCCCCCTTCAGCGTCACGAAAGAGGGGCAGAACCCGTCGAGGCAGGAGAAGTCCTTGTTGCACGACGACTGGTCGATGGCCCGCTTGCGCCCCAGTTCCGTCTCCACCGGCACGATCGAGACGCAGTTCGACTGCACCCCGCAATCACCGCAACCCTCGCAGACATCGGTGTTGATGAAGACCCGCCGGTCGGGGTCGGGAAACTGGCCGCGCTTGCGCCGCCGGCGCTTTTCGGCGGCGCAGGTCTGGATGTAAAGAATGACGGACACGCCCTTGATATCGCGCATCTTTCGCTGGATATCCGGAAGCTCTCTGCGCTCGTGGAAGCTGACCCCGGCCGGGAATCCACCCCGCTCCGGCTCCTCCTTGGGGTCATAGACGACGACAAGGTGCTCCACCCCCATCGCCTTCACCTCGCGGGCGATCCGGTCGGCGGTCAGCCCGCCCTCGTTCTTCTGCCCGCCGGTCATGGCGACGGCGTCGTTGAAGAGGATCTTGTAGGTGATGTTCGTCCCCGCCGCGAGGGCGGCGCGGATCGCCAGCACCCCGGAATGGTTGTAGGTTCCGTCGCCAAGGTTCTGGAACACATGCGGCGTTTTCGAGAACGGCGCCTCGCCGACCCAGTTCGCGCCCTCGCCGCCCATCTGGGTGAAGCCCTGCGTCCGCCGGTCCATCCACTGCACCATGTAGTGACAGCCGATCCCGGCATAGGCGCGGCTGCCTTCCGGCACCTTGGTCGAGGTGTTGTGCGGGCAGCCGGAGCAGTAATAGGGCAGCCGGGCCGCGATCTCGGGTGCGTTGTCGGCCTTCTTCGCCTCGCGCACCGCCTGAAGTCCGGCGCGGATGCCGTCCGTGCCGCGGCCCTCCTCGATGAGGATCTCGCCCAGCTTCTCGGCGATCCAGGCGGGGTCGAGCGCGTAGCGGGTGGGGAAGAGCTCCTCCCGGTGCATGCCGCCGGCACCGCCCTTGTACCAGCCATAGACGCGCCGGCCGCGGCGGTCGTCGAAGATCGCCTCCTTGATCTGGACCTCGATCAGCTTGCGCTTTTCCTCGACCACGACGATCAGGTCGAGCCCCTCGGCCCAGTCGTGGAAGCCCTTCATGTCCAGGGGAAAGGTCTGGCCGATCTTGTAGGTGGTCAGGCCAAGACGCTCCGCCTCGGCCTCGTCGATGCCAAGCAGGCTGAGCGCGTGCACGAGGTCGAGCCAGTTCTTGCCGGCCGCGACGAAGCCGACCTTGGCGCCGGGCTTGCCCCAGACGCGGCGGTCCATGCGGTTGGCATGCGAAAACGCCTCGGCCGCGAAGCGCTTGAAGTCGATCATCCGGGCTTCCTGCGCCACGGGCGTATCCTGAAGCCGGATGTTGAGCCCGCCCTCGGGCATGCGGAACTCGGGCGCGACGAAGGCCATTCGGAACGGATCGCCGTTCACGACCGCCGTCGCCTCCACCGTGTCCTTCATCGTCTTGAGGCCCACCCAGACGCCGGCAAAGCGGGAAAGCGCCCAGCCGTAAAGACCGAAGTCGAGAATCTCCTGCACCCCGGCCGGGCTGATCACCGGCATGTAGGCATCGACCATGGCCCAGTCGGACTGGTGCAGCACGGTGGAGCTTTCGCCCGTGTGGTCATCGCCCATCGCCATGAGGACACCGCCATGCGCCGAGGTGCCGGCCATGTTGGCGTGCCGCATCACGTCGCCCGAACGGTCCACCCCCGGCCCCTTGCCGTACCAGAGCGCGAAGACCCCGTCATAGCGCCCCTCGCCCCGCACCTCCGCCTGCTGCGTGCCCCAGACGGCGGTGGCCGCCAGATCCTCGTTCAGACCCGGCTGGAAGCGGATGTCGTTCGCCTCCAGCAGCGCGCGCGACCGCGCCATGTTCAGATCGACACCGCCCAGAGGCGAGCCGCGATAACCTGTCACATAGCCGGCGGTGTTCCGCCCGGCCGCACGGTCGCGGGCCTTCTGCATGAGCATCAGCCGCACCAGCGCCTGCGTGCCGTTCAGCAGAACCGGCGACTTCGTCAGGTCGAAGCGGTCGGCGAGTGAGATTTCCTGCTTGCCCATTCCGCCCTCCCCGCGCTCAGAGCACCTTCAGTATAGGTCAAATCCGTTGACCTACAAAGCGCTGAATCTTTGATCGGACGGCAAAAAACTTTCTGCGCTGCAACACAGTTCTGTTTCCTTGAACCGCGAAATTCCGTAATAACTCACGTCAGCCGTTTGTGCGAAAGTTTCGGGATGGATTGGGACAAGCTCAGGATATTTCACGCCGTCGCCGACGCCGGCAGCCTCACCCATGCGGGCGAGGCGCTGCACCTGTCGCAATCGGCGGTGAGCCGGCAGATCCGCGCGCTTGAGGAGAGCCTCGGCACGACCCTTTTCCACCGCCATGCGCGGGGCCTGATTCTCACCGAACAGGGGGAACTTCTGTTCGACGCCACCTCGTCGATGAACCGCCGGCTGGAGACAGCCGCCGCCCGCATCCGCGACAGCGAGGAGGAGGTCTTCGGCGAACTGCGCGTCACGACGACGACCGGCTTCGGCACGCTCTGGCTCGCGCCCCGCCTCGTCAAGCTCTACGACAAGTATCCCGATCTCAAGATCGACCTGATGCTCGAGGAACGGGTGCTCGACCTGCCGATGCGCGAGGCCGACGTGGCGATCCGGATGAAGGAGCCGAGCCAGGCCGACCTGATCCGCCGCCGGCTCATGAACATCCGGATGTGCCTTTACGCCACGCCCGACTACCTCGACCGCGCCGGGCGGCCGGCCGGGGTGGAGGATCTGTCGCACCACCGGCTCATCAGCCAGAACCCGACCACGCCGCAGGTGACCGCCGGCGCCGCGCTCGTCGAAAGTCTCCTGGCCAACGACATCCGGTCGACGCTGACGGTCAACAACTACTACGGGGTGCTGCAGGGCGTTCTCTACAACCTCGGCATCGGCGTCCTCCCCGACTACCTGACCGAGGACTTCCCGACGCTCGAACGGGTTCTTCCGGCGATCGAGTCGAGCGACGTGCCGGTGTTCCTCGCCTACCCCGAGGAACTGCGCCACTCCAAGCGGGTTGCCGCGTTCCGAGACTTCGTGATGGAAGAGATCATCGCCTACCGCAAGCGGCGCATCGACGACTCCGGACAGTGAGCGGCGCAACCCCCGGTTGCCGTGAGGCATGTTTGCAACGCATAACGGCCATGTTGCACCTGCGGCATGATTTCCCTTGCGCCATTCGCATACCGCCCATAAATCGGGCTTGAAGGCGACGGTTGAGGCAACTCTCGGCGCCTTCTACCTCCCTGTTGGACTTGGGCCGAGCTTTGTCTCGGCCTTTTTTTTCGCAATCGCTCCGGACCGGCCGGGGATCGCCCCGCTGTCGGCCGCCCCGACCCTGCGGCGCCGGCCATGGCCACCCTGCGCTCCGGTCCCGAATTTTTCCCGGCCGCCGCATGCCGGGGCCTTTCCTCTGCCCCCCCTTGCCCCTAAAAGACGCCGCAACCGCGAAGCTCCCGGGGGATGAGATGCAGGAACCAGCGATCACCGAGGATCTGATTGCCGCGCATGGACTGAAACCCGACGAATACCAGCGCATCCTTCAGATCATCGGCCGGGTCCCGACCTTCACCGAACTCGGCATCTTCTCGGCCATGTGGAACGAGCATTGTTCCTACAAGTCCTCGAAGAAGTGGCTCCGCACCCTGCCCACCACGGGCCCGCAGGTGATCTGCGGCCCCGGCGAGAATGCGGGCGTTGTCGACATCGGCGACAACCAGGCCGTCATCTTCAAGATGGAAAGCCACAACCACCCCTCCTATATCGAGCCGCACCAGGGGGCCGCGACCGGCGTCGGCGGCATCCTGCGCGACGTCTTCACGATGGGCGCGCGGCCGATCGCGGCGATGGATTCCCTGTCGTTCGGCCTGCCGGATCACCCCAAGACCGCGCATCTGGTGAAGGGCGTGGTCGAGGGCGTCGGCAGCTACGGCAACTGCTTCGGCGTCCCCAATGTCGGGGGCGAGGTCCGGTTTCACAAAAGCTACAATGGCAACTGCCTTGTGAACGCCTTCGCGGCGGGTCTCGCCGATGCCGACAGGATCTTCTACTCCGCCGCGAGCGGAGTCGGCATGCCGGTGGTCTATCTCGGCGCGAAGACCGGCCGCGACGGGGTCGGCGGCGCGACGATGGCGAGCGCCGAATTCGACGACACGATCGAGGAAAAGCGCCCGACGGTGCAGGTGGGCGACCCCTTCACCGAAAAATGCCTGCTGGAAGCCTGCCTCGAACTCATGGCTTCCGACTCGGTGATTTCCATTCAGGACATGGGCGCGGCAGGCCTGACCTGCTCCGCCGTCGAGATGGGCGACAAGGGCGGCCTTGGCATCCGGCTCAACCTCGACCGTGTGCCCCAGCGCGAGGCGCACATGACCGCCTACGAGATGATGCTGTCGGAAAGCCAGGAGCGGATGCTCATGGTGCTGAAGCCGGAAAGGGAATCCGTCGCCCGCGCGATCTTCGAGAAATGGGATCTCGACTTCGCCATCGTCGGCGAGACGATTCCCGAGGACCGCTTCCTGATCCTGCACGGCAACGAGGTGAAGGCCGACCTGCCCCTGTCGAAGCTGTCCTCCTCCGCCCCCGAGTACGACCGGCCCTGGGTGCCGACGCCTGCCCCTGCCCCCTTGAAGGACGCGCCTAAGATCGACCCGATCGAAGGGCTGAAGGCGCTGATCGGCTCGCCCAACCATGCCCACAAGTCCTGGGTCTGGGAACAGTATGACAGCCAGGTGGGCGCCGACACGATCCGCACGCCCGGCATGGGCGCGGGCGTGGTGCGCGTCCACGGCACAAAGAAGGCGCTCGCCTTCACCTCGGACGTGACGCCGCGCTACGTCAAGGCCAACCCGGTCGAAGGCGGCAAGCAGGCGGTGGCCGAGGCCTGGCGCAACCTGACCGCCGTCGGCGCCCTGCCCCTTGCCGCGACCGACAACCTCAACTTCGGCAACCCCGAGAAGCCCGAGATCATGGGCCAGTTCGTCGGCGCCATAAAAGGCATCGGCGAGGCCTGTCTCGCTCTCGACATGCCCATCGTCTCGGGCAATGTCTCGCTCTACAACGAGACCGACGGCACCGGTATCCTGCCGACGCCAACCATCGCCGCCGTGGGCCTCCTGAAATCGCTCGACGAGCTGATCGCGGGGCAACCGGCCGAGGGCGACCTCGCGGTGGTCATCGGCGAGACGAAGGGCCATCTCGGCCAGTCCGCGCTCCTCGCCGAGGCCTTCGGCCGCGAGGAGGGCGACGCGCCGCATGTGGACCTCGCCGCCGAACGGAGAAACGGAGAATTCCTGCGGGCGAACCGCAAGCTCGTCCGGGCCGCGACCGACCTCTCCGACGGCGGACTCGCCCTCGCCGCTTTCGAGATGGCCGAGGCCGCGGGCCTGGGTGTGGCGATCGACGCGGGCGAGACCGCGTTCCTCTTCGGCGAGGATCAGGCGCGCTATCTTGTCGCCCTGCGGCAGGCCGATCTCGCAGCCCTGACGGCGGCGGCGAAGGCGGCGGGCGTGCCGCTGGCGCTCGTCGGCCAGTTCGGCGGCAACGCGGTGCGCCTCGACGCCTCCTCCGCGCCGCTCGCCGATCTCTCGCGCCTCTACCGCGCGGCTTTCGAGACGGCGCTCTTCTGACTGGCGGCATTCATCTTGCCCCGGATACCTCTGCCGGAGGCGACCAGATCGCCCCCGGCGCCACCTTGCGGCGCCTTGCGGCCGGGCTTACATTCGGGCCAAGACAGGAGAGACCCATGCCGATCACCGCCGAAGAGATTGAAATCCTTATCCGCGAGAGCTTCCCGAAGGCGCGGATCGAGGTTCAGGGCGATGACGGCGCGCATTTCGCGGCCTATGTGGAAGACGAAAGCTTCCGCGGACTGAACCGCGTTCAGCAGCAGCGCGCGGTCTATGCCGCGCTGAAAGGCAAGATGGAGGGATCGCAGGGCGAACTTCATGCGCTTGCGCTCACCACCAAGGCACCGGAGTGAACAGACATGACCACCGCAGTTGACCAGATTCGCGACACCGTCACGACGAACGACGTCGTCCTCTACATGAAGGGCACCAAGATGATGCCGCAGTGCGGCTTTTCCAGCCGCGTCGCCGGCGTGCTTAACTTCATGGGCGTGGACTATGTGGACGTCAACGTCCTTGCCGATGCCGATATCCGCCAGGGCATCAAGGACTTCTCCGAATGGCCGACGATTCCGCAGCTTTACGTCAAGGGCGAATTCGTCGGCGGCTGCGACATCGTCACCGAAATGACGCTGTCGGGCGAACTTGACCAGCTCTTCGAAGCCAAGGGTATCACCTACAACAAGGATGCGGCCGACCAGATCAGGGCCGCGAACGCCTGAGCCTTCCGGCCGCGGCGCGGAAGTCCCGCCCTGCCTCGCCGCGTCACGCGCCCGCGCGCTCCTCGATGCGCGCGGCAAGCGCCTCTGCCCGCGCCGCGATCTCGGCGAAGCTGTCGGTGACGATCTGCGGGATCACCGGGACCTCCACCCGCTCGGGGTTCGCCCGCGCGTTGGTCGCGACGCGCTCGGCGACGACGGCGCGTTCCTCGGCGGCGCGCAACTGGTCCTCCAGCCCCGCCGTCTTGTCGGCGAGCATCAGCCCCGCCATCAGGAGCATCCGCGCCTCGGGCATCCGGCCGATCTGGCCGACAAGGACGGAGGCCTCGGCATCGAGCATCCGGGCGGCGGAGCGCAGGAAATGCTCCTCGCCGTCCTGACAGGCGACCTCGAACTGGCGCCCGCCAATGGTGATCAGGACTTCCGGCATCAGGCGACCTCTCCGATCAGCGGTTTCAGTTCCGCGAGAATCCCGTCCATCTCGGCGATCTCGGCGGCGCGCTGCGCCCTGAGCGCGTCAAGCTCGCTCATCAGCGACCGGTTGATCAGCGCGGGCTCCGCCACCCCCGCCGCCGCGGCCGCGGTCAGCGCGCGGTTGGTCTCGGTCAGTTCGTCGCCCAACTGCTTCAGACGCCGGATTTCCGCATCCGCCGCGTCGATCTGTGCCGTCAGCCGCTCCACCTTCTTCTCGAGCGCCCCGACCATCGTCTCCTGCTTCTCCTTGATCGCGCGCACCCGCTCGGTGAGCTGTGCGTTGGCCGCGCGTTCGGCCTCAAGCTCCTCGGTCAGGCGCGCGGTCCCGGCCTCGTCGCGTGCGGCAGGTGCGGCCTCTTCAGGCACCGCGCCCAGCACCTCCACCCCCGCCTCGATCCGCGCGAGCGCGGCAGAGATGCGGCGTTCCAACTCGGCAATGTCGCTCATGTCCTCAAGCCCCCGGCCCTTGGCGGGCCTCGTTTGATTTCCGTCGCGCGGGGAGAGCCGTCCGTCGCCTGCTTGCCGCGAATCGCCACCGCCCCCGCCTGGCCCGAGTTTAGACCAAAGCAAACGCCGATTTCTCCCCCTTTCGGACCAAGCCCTTAGCCCGCGCGCTTGAACTCGCGCACGAGGCTGCTATCAAGCGGCCGACTTCTCCTGCGGGCAGACCGCCCGTCCCCTCCGCCCAAGATGAGGATCGCCCCCGTGGACATCGCCACCCTTCGCGAAAAGCACGCCCAGCACTGGATGAACGCCTGCGCGATCCGCGCCCTGGCGATGGACGCCGTCCAGGCCGCGAACTCGGGCCATCCCGGAATGCCGATGGGCATGGCCGACGTGGCGACCGTGCTCTTTTCGAAACACCTGAAATTCGATGCCTCGGCGCCCCGCTGGGCGGACCGTGACCGCTTCATCCTCTCGGCCGGCCACGGCTCGATGCTCATCTACGCGCTTCTCTACCTGACCGGCTACGAGGACATGACCCTCGACCAGATCAGGGCCTTCCGCCAATGGGGCGCGATCACCGCCGGCCATCCGGAATACGGCCATGTCTCGGGCGTCGAGACGACGACGGGCCCCCTTGGCCAGGGCCTCTCGAACGCGGTCGGCTTCGCCATCGCCGAGGAATCGATGCGCGCCCGCTTCGGCCGGAAGGTCGTCGATCACCACACCTGGGTCATCGCCGGGGACGGTTGCCTGATGGAAGGCATCAGCCAGGAGGCGATCGGACTTGCCGGGATGCAGAAGCTCAGTCGGCTCATCGTCCTCTGGGACAACAACAACATCTCCATCGACGGCAAGATCGGCCTCTCCGATATCACCGACCAGCGCGCGCGCTTCGCGGCCTCGGGCTGGACGGTTCTGTCCTGCGACGGCCACGACCCGGACGACATCGACCGGGCTCTGACCGAGGCAAGGAAATCCGACCGCCCGGTGCTGGTCGACTGCAAGACCCATATCGGCTTCGGCAGCCCGAAGAAGCAGGACACCGCCGGCGCCCATGGCTCGCCCCTCGGCCCCGACGAGATCAGGGCGACGAGGGAGATCTACGGCTGGCCCTACCCCGCCTTCGAGATCCCTGCCGAGGTCCTGAAGGCCTGGCGCGGCTTCGGCACGCGGGGTGCGGCCGCCCGGAAGGACTGGGAATCCCGGCTCGCCGCCCTGCCCGCGGCGCGGCGGGCGGAGTTCGACCGCCAGATCGCCGGTGCGGCGCCGAAGAAGCTGGGCCCCACGATCCGCGCCCTGAAGAAACAGAATTCGGACCTGAAGCCCAAGGTCGCCACCCGCAAGGCGTCCGAGCTTGTGCTGGAAGTGGTGAACGCCGTGATGCCGGAGACCATCGGCGGTTCCGCCGACCTCACCGGATCGAACCTGACCATGACCGGCGGCCTCGGCATCTTCAACGCCGAGAACCGCAAGGGCCGCTACATCCACTTCGGCATCCGCGAACATGGCATGGCGGCGGCGATGAACGGCATGGCGCTGCATGGCGGCGTCAGGCCCTACGGCGGCACCTTCCTCTGCTTCACCGACTATGCCCGTGGCGCGATGCGGCTTTCCGCGCTGATGGGCGTGCCGGCGGTCTATGTCATGACCCACGATTCCATCGGCCTCGGCGAGGACGGGCCGACCCACCAGCCGGTCGAACACCTCGCCATCTGCCGGGCGACGCCCAATACCTGGACGTTCCGCCCCGCCGACCTGATCGAGACGGCAGAGGCCTGGGAACTCGCGCTGACCTCGGACCGCACGCCCTCGGTGCTGGCGCTCAGCCGCCAGAACCTGCCGACGGTGCGCACGCTGCACACCGCCCGGAACCTGACCGCGCAGGGCGCCTATGTGCT
This sequence comes from Paracoccaceae bacterium, assembly GCA_020637675.1. Taxonomy (GTDB): domain Bacteria; phylum Pseudomonadota; class Alphaproteobacteria; order Rhodobacterales; family Rhodobacteraceae; genus Albidovulum. The sequence continues at coordinate 292,273 of JACKKD010000001.1, forward strand.
CCGCGAGGCCGAGGGGCGACGTCAGGCGATCCTCATGGCCACCGGCTCCGAGGTGGAGATCGCGCTGAAGGCGCGCGACCTTCTCCAGGCCGAGGGCATCGGCACCCGCGTCGTCTCCATGCCCTGCATGGAACTCTTCGCCGCCCAGCCCGAGGAGTATCGCCGCAAGGTCCTGCCCGCAGGACCGGTGCGCGTGGCCGTCGAGGCCGCCGTGCGCCAACCCTGGGACCGCTGGCTTCTGGGCGAACGCGGGCGCGAGGCGAAGTCCGGCTTCGTCGGCATGGAGGGCTTCGGCGCCTCGGCCCCGGCCGAACGGCTCTATGCAGAATTCGGCATCACCGCAGAGGCGGTGGCGGCAAAGGCGAAGTCGCTTCTCTGAGCGCCCTCACCCGACGCCGAAGAGTGCGCGGATCTCCTTCGTGAAGGCCTCGCGCACGTCCTTCATCTCGCCTGCCGTGACATGGCTGTCGAGGAGGTCGATGACGGCGCGCACGACATGATCGACCTGGCCTAGCGGTTCGACCCCGTAGGCGGCCTGCACGGCGGCGACGAAATCGGCCGCGTGGCGCATCCGCGCCGGGTTCTTCGCGCTGTTCCACCCCTCGTAGTAGATGCCACGGATCAGCGTCGGCAACTGCGCACCGAGGTCGGTCGCCTCGTTCACCGTAAGGTGATCCCGCATGGCGTGCAGAACGGCCCTCAGCACCCGGTAGCTGCGCTGCTTGTCATTCCAGCCCATCCGGGCGTCCACCTCGTTGATCCAGAGATTCGCGGCCTGCACCGCCTCGTCGATGATTCTCAGTCCGAACGCGCTCATCGCGGCCTCCTTCGGCTGGTTTGCATCACCCGAACACCGCGGCCGTAATACCGCATGGACGGACGCCGGCCCTGATCCCGGTCAATGCGCCCTCTGCCGCGCCGGCGATGATCGCGGTGAAGGGAACGGAGGAAGCGATGCAGACGGAACCGCAGATCGTCTTTCACGGCATGGATGCCTCGCCCACGATCACCGGCGAAATTCGCGGAAGGATCGGCAAGCTCGAACGCGTGTTCGACCGGATCACCTCGCTGAGGGTGGTGGTCGAGAAGCGCAGCGCGCGGGGGCACAAGGGCCATCTCTATCAGGTGGCGGTCGATGCCGAGGTGCCAGGCGGCGTGATCGTGGTCAACCGCAAGCCCGGCGATCTCGGCGCGCACGAGGATCTGCATGTCGCCATCCGCGACGCCTTCGACGCCGCGCGACGTCAGCTCGACGACTATGTGCGCAAGATGAAGGGCCTTCAGGTCAAGAGCCATCCCGAACGCCACCACGGCCGCGTCGCCCAGGTCTTCGCCGACGACGGCTACGGTTTCATCCGCACCGCCGGCGGCATCGAGGCCTATTTCCAGCGCGACAGCCTGACCGGCAACGATTGGGACAAGATCGCAGTCGGCGACGAGATCGAGTTCAGCCTGATGGAGGGCGAGAAGGGCTCCTTCGCCGTCAACGTCACGCTTCGCGGGTGACCATATCGGCCGCGCCTCAGGTGCGGCCGAACTCGTCCTCGATCCGCTCGATATCGTCCTCCTCGAGATAGGTGCCCGTCTGCACCTCGACGATCTCCACCGGGATGCGGCCGGGGTTGGCCAGCCGGTGAATCTCGCCCAGGGGGATATAGACGCTCTCGTTCTCGTGCAGGATGCGCTTCTCGGCGCCGATCGTGACCTCGGCGGTGCCGCGCACCACGACCCAGTGCTCGGCCCGGTGGTGGTGCCTCTGCAGGCTGAGCTTCGCCCCCGGCTTCACCACGATCCGCTTCACACGGAAGCGGTCGCCGAGGTCCATGGTCTGGTACCAGCCCCAGGGGCGGTGGTTCTTCAGGTGCTCCACCGCCTCCGGCCGTCCCCTTTCCTTCAGCGCGCCGACCAGCGCCTTCACCTCCTGCGCCCGCTCGCGCGGGGCGACGAGGATCGCATCCGGCGTCTCGACGATGACGAGGTTCTCGACCCCGAGCGCGCAGACCAGCCGGTCCTCGGAATGGATCAGGTTGCCGGTCGCATCCAGCGCGATGGCGTCGCCGCGCACGGCATTGTCGGCCGCGTCGCGGTCGGAGGCGGCCCAGACCGCGTTCCAGTCACCCACGTCCGACCAGCGGAAGGCCGCGGGCACCACGACGGCGGCGTCGGTCCTTTCCATGAAGGCGTGATCGAACGAGATCGCCTTGACCCGGGTGAAGGCCTCGCCCGGGACGAGCATCCCGAGGTCGGGCTTCATCGCCGCCACCGCGTCGCGGACGAGCCGCACCGCCTCCGGCTCGACCTGGGCAAGCGCCTCCAGAAGCCAGCCGGCGCGGAAGCAGAACATTCCCGCATTCCACAGGCAGCCGTCGGCGATCAGCCGGTGGGCCTTCTCCTCGTCGGGCTTCTCGACGAAGCGCAGCACCTTGACCGCGCCCGGCGTCCCCTTGACCGCGGGCTTGATGTAGCCATAGCCCGTGGCCGGTTCGGTGGGGGTGACGCCGATCACGGCGATTCCCTTCCCGGCCACCGCCTCGGCGGCGGTGCGGATCGCGGCGCGGAACGCCTCGCCCTCGCGGATCAGGTGGTCGGACGGCATCACCGCCAGCACGGCGTCCGGGTCGTCGGTGGCGGCGATGGCCGCGGCGAGCGCGACGGCCGCCATCGTGTCCCGCCGCGCCGGCTCGATCACGATGCGTGCCTGGGGCGCCACCGCCTGCACCTGCTCTCGGATGGTGAAGCGCACCGCGTGGGCGCCGATCACCATGGGCGGGGCGAAGCCCTCTCCGGCCGCGCGGCGCAGGGTCATCTGCAACAGCGTCTCCTCGCCGACGATGGGCAGAAGCTGCTTGGCCATGCCCTCGCGCGACACCGGCCACAGCCGGGTTCCGGTCCCGCCGCACAGGACCACCGGGATGATCGTCTTGGTCATCTGCCTCTCACTCCTCGTTTCCGTCCCGGCCGGCGGGCGTCACTTCGCGCATTTCGGCACCTCTGCCAGGTATCCCGGCTCCAGATGCTCCGAATAGAGCACGAGCGCATTGTAGCCCTCGTTCAGGATGTTGTTGTACTCACGCACGATCCGCCCGTCCGGCGTCGCCTCGATGACGCGGCCCTGGATGGTCGAGGTGATCATCCAGTTGCCGTTCGGCAGGTGTTCGTGCTTGCCCATGATGAAGCTGTCGAAGCTGAGGTCCGTGCCGGCGAAGAGATCGCGACTGGTGCCCGTTCTCGGATCGACGGTGATGATCTGTGACCGGGACCTGTCGGTATTGTTGGAGAAGATCGAGATCGTGCCGTCCGCCTGGAAGTCCGGGTCATGCTGGTCGCGCCACGGTCCATGGGCGATCCACTTCACCTCGCCGGTCCGACGGCCGATCACCGCCACGGCCTGGATGTTGCGCAGCGACACGAGAAGATCGCCTGCCTCGAACTCGGGGAAGGCTGCCGCCATCTCGGGCAGAAGCTCCTCAAGGTCGTTGGGGTGGAAGATGTCCTTCTGCTCGCCCGGCTGGCTGTCGCGATTGTAGCGGTAGCCCTCCGGAATCGTCAGTCTTAGCCTGTTTTCCAGATACTTTTCAATTACATCGTCGATGATATTGATGCTTTCCACGATCTCGCCCGTCATCGGGTCGAAGCGGATCATGTCCTGATCCTCGCCGCCGTACCAGTTGTCGGTCGCCCAGGTCCAGTAGCCGTCCACCCCGCGTTCCAGCGAATGGTGATAGATCCGGTCCGTCTTCGACCAGATGGGGTCGCCGCAGGCGTCGAGCCGCGCCATGCCCGGCGCGTCGTCCCAGACCACGAGCACGGAGCCGTCGGGCAGGACCGTGGCGATATGGGCGAACTCGCTCGACACGCCGTCCGGGTTGATCCTGCTATAGTCGATCGGAAACGTGTTCAGGACCGCGCCGCTCTCGTCGAGGAGCTCGAAGACGTAGCCTGCCGTCGGCGGGTCGTAGCGGTTGATCGCCCAGAGCCCCGGCGCCACCGCGGCGGCATCGTGGACGGTGTGGACCTCGTCGGGCACCTCGGGCTTGCGCCGCGCATAGGTATCGGCGGGCAGGAAGTAGCCCGTCGCGCGCCAGGACCGCCATGCCGTCTGCACGTCCGACAGCTTCTCCCAGGGCCACCAGGTCTTGTGCGTCGTCCACATGCCCGCGATGTAGGAGGTCATCGCCGCCAGAAAGATCGCGGCGAGAATCGGAATGCTTCTGGCGCTCATGCGTCATCCCTGAAATCTGCGGCGGGGCCGGCGTCGCTGACCATACCCCCGAACGTCGCCGAGCATAGGCAAGCCCGCGACCGTAGGCGACCCCTTCCGGCATTTCCGGCTGAATTGCGGGGCGTGGGGAAACAGTTCCGTGGCTTGCGCACATTGCATCCTGTTCATCCGAAATCGTGTCCGCAGGCAGCATCTCCCCCTGCGGGCCGGTCCGAGGCGGCACCGCCCCCCGGCGACCGCACCCGGACCGAGCCTAGACGCCAACCGGGGGCGCGATCAATTCCGCAGCGCGGCGGGCCTTGCCCGTCTCGACATCTGCGGCCGTTCTGTCACAATCGCTGCCGCTAAGGAATTGACAAGGCAGGCGAAGATGGCACCGAAATTCGGCACGAGCGGGCTGCGCGGACTGGTCACGGAGCTGACCGACGGGCTCTGCGCCGGCTACACCCGCGCCTTTCTCGCGGCGGTGCCGCACGAGGGCCGGCTCTTCCTGGGGCGCGACCTGCGCGCATCCTCGGCCCGGATCGCCGCCGCCGTCGCCGCCGCCGCGGCAGAGGCGGGAGTCGCTGTGGCGGACTGCGGCGAACTTCCGACGCCCGCACTCGCGCTCGCCGCGATGCGGGCGGGGGCGCCCTCGGTCATGGTCACGGGAAGCCACATTCCAGCCGACCGCAACGGGCTGAAGTTCTACACCGCGCGCGGAGAGATCACCAAGGCCGACGAGGCGGCGATCCTCGCGGCCTATGCCGGCGACCGGGCCGCGCCCCCCGCCCCGGCTGGGCCCGAGCCCTCGGCCCTGCCCGCCTACCGCGCGCGTTACGTCGCGGCCTTCGGGCCTTCGGCTCTCCGCGGCCTGCGCGTCGGCCTCTGGCAGCACTCCTCGGTCGCGCGCGACCTGCTTGCGGGCCTTCTCGGCGATCTTGGCGCCGAGGTCCTGCCGCTCGGCCGGTCCGATGTCTTCGTGCCGGTGGATACCGAGGCGGTGGACGGCGCGACGCGGGCACAGCTCGCCGCCTGGGCGGCCGAATATGGGCTCGACGCGGTCGTCTCCACCGACGGCGATGCCGACCGGCCGCTGGTCGCGGACGAGTCGGGCGCAGTGGTGCCCGGCGACGTGATCGGCACCCTGACGGCACTCGCGCTTGGCGCGGACACCGTGGTCACGCCGGTCTCCTCCAACACGATGATCGAGGGCTCGGGCCGCTTCGCCCGTGTCCTGCGGACGAAGATCGGCTCGCCCTTCGTCATCGCCGGGATGGAGACGGCGATGACCGGACCCGCCACCCGGACGGTGGGATTCGAGGCCAACGGCGGCTTCCTCCTCGGCTTCGCTGCGGCGGGACCCGCCGGGTCTCTGCCGCCGCTGATGACCCGCGACGCGGTGCTTCCGATCGTCGCACCACTGGCCGAGGCCGTGCGCCAGGGGCGCCGCCTCTCGGCCCTCGTCGCCACGCTTCCCTCCCGCCGCACCGCCGCCGACCGGCTGGAACATGTGCCGACCGAGACGTCACAGGCGCTGGTACGCCGCCTCGTCGAAGACCCGCGCGACCGCGCGGCGCTTCTGGGGCGACTCGGCCCCGAGGAGGGGATCGACCTGACCGACGGGCTCCGCATCCGCTTTTCCTCGGGTGCCATCGTCCACCTGCGGCCCTCCGGCAACGCGCCGGAACTGCGCTGCTATGCCGAGGCCGACACCGCCGAGGCGGCGGAGGCCCTCGTCCACGACACGCTCGCCGCCATTCGCGCCCGCCTCGCCTGACCCGGAAGGACGCCATGACCCGCCTCGCCCGAACCCTCGCCGCCATCGACGCCGCCAACGCCGCCGACCCCGACCGGAGCGAGGGCGCGCCGGCCGCGCTCCTCTACGGGGAACGCATGTCGGCCGAGCTCGACCGGCTCTTTCCCCACGCCTCGGAGGAGCTGAAGCTCGCCGCGCGCGGCCAGCACATCGAACGCTGGACCTCGCCGCGCAGTGCCTATCCCGAGGGGCGCGAGGGGTACCTCGCCTGGCGCCGCGACCTCGGCGCCTTCCATGCCCGGCGGGTGGGCGGGATCATGGCCGCCGAGGGCTACGGGCCCGCGAGCGTGGAGCGCGTGGGCCGGATGATCCGCAAGGAGGGCATCAAGCGCGACCCGGAGGTGCAGGCGCTGGAGGACGTGATCTGCTTCACCTTCCTGCGCTGGTACCTCCAGCCCTTCGCGGAGGGCCGGGACGCCGGCGAACTCGAGCGGATCGTCGCCAAGACCGCGCGCAAGATGTCGGCCGAGGCGCGGGCGCGGGCGCTCTCCGAATTCGCGCTCCCCGAACCCTTCGCCGCCGCCTTCCACGCCTGAGTCCGCCGCCGGGGCGTCCTGCGGGCAGGAATCCGCCGAGAACGGTTTCCGGTCGGTAACTTTTCCCCGGGGAACGATCGCGGATTGTTGCCGGGAAGACTCGCAATCCGGCGGAATGCCGCGCTGCGGCTTGGAGCACCCGGATTTCGGGAGCAGAATCACTTGACGGTGACACGGGCCGGTCATATCTGCGCCGCGCCATAGCCACCGGGACGTGTGAGCGTGGCCTGAGGACAGGTTCTTGTTTGCGGGCGCTAGGCCCCGCATGGGAAGGAAGATACGGATGGACATGCCGAAGCAGATGGGCTCGGACAACGCGACCGAACTGCGTCAGCCGCAACAGGGCGAGAGCTTCGATCCGCGCCAGAAGCGCGCGCCGCAGCGCGAGCTTGCCGAAACGCCGGCCGAGCAGATGCGCGCGACGCATTTCAGCGACTGGGCCTCGATCTGAGGCTTTTCGCCCGGCGGGGGTGACGCTAGGCTCCGGGCCCGGAGGCCCGGATGACCGCAACGCCCGTCTCGACCATTCCCAATCTCGGCCCCGCAACCGAGGCCGCCTTTGCCCGCGCCGGCATCGCGAGCGCCGAGGCCCTGCGCGCGATGGGCGCGGACGCGGCCTACCTGCGCTGGCTGAAGGCGGGACTTCCGCCCCATTTCATCGGCTATTACGCGCTCGTCATGGGCCTGCAGGGGCGGCCCTGGAACGATTGCCGGGGCGCGGAGAAGACAGCGCTCCGCGCACGCTTCGACGCGCTGAAGGCCGAGGCGCAGGGGGCGGGGCACCCTTGCGGGCTTCCCGCGGGGATCGAGAAGACCCTGGACGAGATCGGCCTCGTCCCGAGGCGCAGCGCCTGAGCGGCGAAACGCGAACGGCCGCCCCGGCGGGGCGGCCGCGCGATGTCAGGGCCGGACGCCGGTGTCAGCCGACGAGTTCGAGGCCCGAGAAGAAGTAGGCGATCTCGACCGCCGCCGTTTCCGGCGCGTCGGACCCGTGGACCGAGTTCTCGCCGACGGAGAGCGCGAATTCCTTGCGGATCGTGCCCGGGGCCGCGTTCGCCGGGTTGGTGGCACCCATCACCTCGCGGTTCTTCGCGATGGCGCTCTCGCCCTCCAGCACCTGCACGACGACGGGCTCCGAGGCCATGAACTCGCAAAGCTCGCCGTAGAAGGGGCGCTCCTTGTGGACCTCGTAGAACTTGCCCGCCTGGGCGAGGCTCAGGTGGATGCGCTTCTGCGCGATGATGCGCAGGCCCGCTTCCTCGAACTTGGCGTTGATCTTGCCGGTGAGGTTGCGGCGGGTCGCGTCGGGCTTGATGATGGAAAGCGTGCGTTCGATCGCCATGTCGGGTGCCTTTGCTGCGGGCCGGGACGCGCGGGGCCCGGCGGGATTTCGGATCGCGCGCCTGCTAGCACGGGGCGCGGGGATTGAAAAGGTGGCGCGGGCGGAGGGCCCGGGGCGCGCTGCCCCGGACCCCGGAGTATTTGAGCCACAATGAAGTCGGGCCGGTGAGGCCGGCGCTTCCGCCCGGCGCTATGCTCTGCTATCCGCCCCCCATGCTTCGGATCGCCGACATCACCTACGCCGTCGAGGGACGCCCGCTGTTCGAGGGCGCCTCGGCCACCATTCCCGACGGCCACAAGGTCGGCCTCGTCGGCAGGAACGGCGCCGGCAAGACCACGCTCTTCCGGCTGATCCGGGGCGAACTCGCACTCGAATCGGGCGCGATCTCGCTGCCGTCGCGCGCCAGGATCGGCGGCGTCGCGCAGGAGGTGCCGTCCTCCGGCACCAGCCTCATCGACACAGTGCTCGCCGCCGACGAGGAGCGCGCGAGCCTTCTGGCCGAGGCCGAGCGGGCGACCGATGCCCACCGGATCGCCGAGATCCAGCACCGGCTTTCCGACATCGACGCCTGGTCGGCCGAGGGCCGCGCCTCGGCGATCCTGAAGGGCCTCGGCTTCGACGCTGAGGCGCAGAAGCGGCCGTGCTCGGATTTTTCCGGTGGCTGGCGGATGCGGGTCGCGCTGGCGGGCATCCTCTTCGCGCGGCCCGACCTCCTTCTCCTCGACGAGCCGACGAACTACCTCGACCTCGAAGGTTCGCTCTGGCTCGAAAGCTACCTCGCGAAATATCCCCGCACGGTCATCATCATCAGCCATGACCGGGGCCTCCTGAACCGGGCGGTGGGGGCGATCCTGCACCTCGACAACCGCAAGCTGACGCTCTGGGCCGGCGGCTACGACCAGTTCGCGCGCCAGATGGCCGAACGGCGGGCGGTGCAGGCGGCGGAAGCGCGGAAGGTGGAGGCGCGGCGGGCGCATCTGCAGAGCTTCGTCGACCGCTTCCGCTACAAGGCCTCGAAGGCGGTGCAGGCGCAGAGCCGGATCAAGATGCTGGAACGGCTGACCCCGATCACCGCGCCCGAGGATGCCGCAAAGGTGGTCTTCGGCTTTCCCGCCCCCGAGGAACTGTCGCCGCCCATCGTCACCATGGAGGGCGCGGCCGTCGGCTACGGCGGTCCGCCCGTCCTCAGGCGGCTGAGCCTCAGGATCGACCAGGACGACCGGATCGCGCTTCTGGGGCGCAACGGCGAAGGGAAATCGACGCTCGCGAAGCTTCTTGCGGGAAAGCTCCAGGCCGAGGCCGGCACGGTCACGCGCGCCTCGAAGCTCCGCATCGGCTATTTCGCCCAGCACCAGGTGGACGAGTTGCACCTCGACGAGACGCCCCTGCAGCATGTCGGACGCCTCCGGCCCGCCGAGGGCCAGGCGAGGCTCCGCGCGAGGCTCGCCGGCTTCGGGCTCGGCGCCGATCAGGCCGAAACCGTCGTGGCGAAACTCTCGGGCGGGCAGAAGGCGCGGCTCTCGCTGCTCATCGCGACCATAGACGCGCCGCACCTTCTCATCCTCGACGAGCCGACGAACCACCTCGACATCGAGAGCCGCGAGGCGCTGGTGGAGGCGCTGACCGAGTATCCCGGCGCGGTGATCCTGGTGTCCCACGACATGCACCTTCTCGGTCTCGTGGCCGACCGGCTCTGGCTCGTGAAGGGCGGCACGGTCACGCCCTACACGGGCGACCTCGAACAATACCGGCGGGAACTTCTGGCGGGCGAGGAGGCGGAGAAGCCCGCAGAAAGAACGAAGGAGCGGCCCGCCCGCCCTTCGCGCGACGCCCTCCTCGCGCTGCGCGCCGAGGTCAGGAAGTGCGAGGAGAGGCTCGCCAAACTCAACGAGATGCGCGGCAAACTTGACGCGAGGCTGGCCGATCCGGCAGTCTACGCCAAGCCCGACGAAGCCGTCGTCTGGCAGAAGAAGCATGCCGAGGTGGTCGAGGCGCAGGCCCGCGCCGAGGCGCTCTGGCTGGAAGCGGCCGAACGGCTGGAGGCGGCGGAGGGCTAGTGGAGCCGGGATTCTACCTTACCGCCTTCGTCACGCTCTTCGTGATCATCGATCCGATCGCGCTGGCGCCGCTCTTCGTGGCGCTGACGCAGGGCATGGACGCCGCGCAGCGCCGCACCGTCGCGCTCCGCGCCTGTCTGATCGCCGCGGCGCTCATGACGCTCTTCGGGCTCCTCGGCGACCGGCTCCTGGCGACGATCGGCATCTCCATGCCCGCCTTCCGCATCTCCGGCGGCATCCTTCTCTTCGTCACGGCCCTCGACATGCTCTTCGAACGCCGCACCCAGCGGCGCGAGGGGCAGCACGCCGACCCGCACCACGACCCGTCCGTCTTTCCGCTGGCCACACCGCTCATCGCCGGGCCGGGGGCCTTCACGACGATGATCCTTCTCGTCAACAACACGCCCGCCACGGGGCTTGCCCATACGCTGGCGATCCACGCCGTCATGCTCGCGGTCGTCGTGCTCGCCTTCCTGATGTTCCTCGCGGCGCCGGTGATCGAGCGGGCGCTGGGCCGGACGGGGATCATCGTCATCACACGGTTGCTGGGCATGCTCCTCGCCGCGCTCTCGGTCCAGTTCGTCCTTGACGGCATCCGCGGCACCGGCCTCATCTGACGCATGGACGCCAACGACCTGCCGCGCCTCGTCTATCTCGTGCTGCTGCTCGCGGTCGTGGGCGGGTACTTCATCGTCGAAAGCCGCGGGCGGATCGGAAAGCGGGCACAGCAGGCGGCGATCTGGGGGCTGATCTTCCTTGGCGCGGTGGCGATCTCGGGCCTCTGGAACGATGTGCGCCGGGCGGCGCTGCCAACCGAGGCGGTGGTCCGGGGCGACACGCTCGAAGTGCCGGTGGCCGAGGACGGGCACTACTACCTCACCGCCGAGGTGAACGGCGCCAAGGTGCTTTTCGTCGTCGATACAGGCGCTTCCGGGATCGTCCTCACCCAGCGCGACGCAAGTCGCGCGGGGCTCCGGCCGGAGGGGCTGGCCTATGTCGGCACCGCGATGACGGCAAACGGGCGCGTCCCCATCGCCCCCGTGACACTCGACCGCTTCACGCTCGGCGGGGCGGAGGAGACGGACCTCCCGGCGCTCGTCAACGGTGGCGAGCTTGACACCTCTCTCCTCGGCATGAGCTGGCTCGGCCGCCACGAGGTGACCTTCGCCCGCGACCGGCTGATCATCCGGCGCTAGCGATCCCGGCCTGCAGGGCCATCAGCACCGCCACCGCCTCGTCGGCCATCGCCGAGGGCACATAGACGTGGTCGTGGTGATGGCCCGCGACCATGTTGCAGGGGATGCCCGCCCCGGCCAGCGCGCCGGCCACCGCCGCCGTGAGCCCCACGCCGTCGAGCGCGGAGTGCACCGTCAGCGTGATGCAGCGCATCGGCTGGTCGGCCCCAAGCCCCTCCCGCCGCGCGACGGCAACGGGCAGGATCGCCGAAAGCCCCTCCTCTTCGCGGCAGGTGGCCACGGCCAGCGCTGCGAGCCGGCCGGTGCGCGCTTCGTCGAGGGTGGCGAAGACGAAGTCGCCCGGTTGGATCACGGGCGCCATGCCCCCGATCATCTCGTCGGCCGTCCGCGCGACCGTCATCCCGCCGCCCCGCCGCCGCTTTCCGCCTTCTTCTGCCAGCGCCCGCTCTCCTCGCTCCAGTACTGTGCCGGCACCCCGGCGGCGGTGAGCGACTTCCACTGGCCGCGGGCGTGATCGACCGCCGCGGGGTCATTGCCGTCGAAGAGCACGCAGACGCGGGTCAACGCCAGGCCCTCCTCGGGCGAGACCTCCGCCCCGTCCAAGGCCATCAGGCACTGGGCGCCGTTCGGCGCCTCGCGCCCGGCGGTCAGGAGGATCGGTTGCAGCGCGTCGTGCGGCCCGCCGGAAAGCCCGTGCGGCAGGAAGCTCTCCTCGCCCGCGGTCCAGAGCCGCTGGTCGAGCCAGTCGAGCCGCCCCGCATCCGTTCCCCGGACGACCACATGCCAGCCCGACTCGAGGCTCCGCGCCAGGAGCATCGGCAGCGCCGCCTCCAGCGGCGAGCGGGTCAGGTGATAGAACATCGCCTGCCCCATCAGCCCTCCAGCATGTCGCGCACCAGCCGGTCGAGCGTCATCACCCCCCAGCCGGTCGCCCCCTTCGGGGCCAGCGTCGTGTCCTTCGACTGCAGCGTCACGCCGGCGATATCGATGTGGCACCAGGGCGTCTCGTCCTTGACGAAGCGTCTGAGGAACTGCGCCGCGGTGATCGAGCCGCCAGGCCTTCCGCCGGTGTTCTTCATGTCGGCCAGGCGCGACTTGATCAACTCGTCATAGGCCGGCCCCATCGGCATCCGCCAGGCGCCCTCGCTCTCCGCCCCGGCCGCCTTCAGGACCGCGGCGGCGAGCGTGTCGTCGTTGGAAAAGACGCCCGCGTGCTCGTGGCCGAGCGCGATGACGATGGCGCCGGTCAGCGTGGCGAGGTCGATCATGCCCTTCGGGCCGAAGCGGTCCTGCGCGTACCAGAGCACGTCGGCCAGCACCAGCCGTCCCTCGGCGTCGGTGTTGATGATCTCGATGGTGTCGCCCTTCATCGAGGCGACGATGTCGCCCGGCCGCTGCGCGCGGCCGTCCGGCATGTTCTCTACGAGGCCGACGAGGCCGACGACATTCGCCTTCGCCTTGCGCAGGGCCAGCGTCCGCATCAGTCCGGCGACGACTCCGGCACCGCCCATGTCCATCGTCATCTCCTCCATCCCGGCCGCGGGCTTGATAGAGATGCCCCCGGTATCGAAGCAGACGCCCTTGCCGACGAAGGCGAAGGGCGCCTCGCCCTTCTTGCCGCCCGGCCATTCCATCACCACGACCTTCGACGGGCTCTCGGAGCCCTGCCCGACGCCCAGAAGCGCCCGCATCCCGAGTTTTTCGAGGTCGGCCTCCTCCAGCACCTCGACCTTGAGACCGAGCGTCCGCATCTCGACCAGACGCGCCGCGAACTCGCTCGTGGTCAGCACGTTCGCGGGCTCGTTCACGAGGTCGCGGGTGAAGCAGACGCCTTCGGCAACGGCGCCACACGATGCAAAGGCGGCCCGTGCGGCCTCTGGGTCGTCCACCATGATCGTGACCGGACCCTTGGGCTTCGCCTCGCCGGTCAGGTAGCGGCGGAAGTCGTAGGCCCTCAGCGCGAGGCCGAAGGCGATGTCCGCAGGGCGCCGCTGACCCTGCGCCAGCACCATGGCACCGGCCTCGCCCAGCGCGCGGCCGATGGCTGCACCGGCCTTGCGGGCCTCGGTGGCACTCGCCCTTGCGGGCAGCTTCACCAGTTGCAGCGCCTCGGCGGCGAGCCCGGCGGGAAAGGCAAGGTCCATCGCCTCGCCGGGCTTCAGTTTCTCCCAGGCCTTGGCGGCGAGCGCGCGGGCGATCGCCCCCTTCGCCACACGGTCCAGCCGCCTGGCCGCGGCACCCAGCCTTCCGTCGGGCGTCAGGACGAGGACGAGCCGGCCTTCGGCGGCGGCGAGGGCTGCGGGCGCGATCGGGGCGAAATCGGGGGTCACGGGCAGGGTCATGTCATACTCCGGCAGAATTCGGCCCCGACCCTATCCGCGCCCTCCGCCCTTGGCCAGATATGAGTTTTCCCGCCCCGAGCTTTGGTCTAGGGATGGGGCGAGGCAGACCGACGAGGAAGCAGTGTCGAAATTCGACAGATACATGCTGTCGCAGCTGATGATGCTCTTCGGCTTCTTCGCGCTCGTCCTGGTGTCCGTCTACTGGATCAACCGCGCGGTCTCGCTCTTCGACCAGCTCATCTCCGACGGGCAGTCGGCCTGGGTGTTCCTGGAATTCACCGCGCTCACCCTTCCGAACGTGATCCGTCTCGTCCTGCCGGTGGCGGCCTTCGTGGCCTCGGTCTATGTCACCAACCGGCTCGCGTCGGAAAGCGAACTCGTGGTGATGATGGCCACGGGCTTCTCGCCCTTCCGGCTGGCGCGCCCCGTCGTCTACTTCGGCCTCGTGGTCACCCTCATGGTGGCGATCCTCGCCCATGTGCTCGTGCCGGCGAGCAGAACGAAGCTCGCCGAGCGGCGGGGCGAGATCGCCGAGAACGTCGCGTCGCGATTCCTCACCGAAGGGACGTTCCTGCACCCCGCCAGCGGGATCACCTTCTACATCCGCGCGATCAGCCCGCAGGGCGAGCTCGAGGACATCTTCCTGACCGATGCGCGCACGCCCGGCCGGCGGACGACATATACCGCCGAGCGGGCGCTTCTGGTGAAGAGCGACACCGGCCCGAAGCTCGTGATGTTCGAGGGGATGGCGCAGACCCTCGCCACGGCGACGGCGGCGCTGTCGGTCACACGCTTTGCCGACTTCTCCTATGACCTCGGCGCGCTCATCGGCGGCGCGGCCGGCCGCCTTCCATCGGTCGAGGAACTGCCGACGCCCGTTCTCCTTGCGGCCTCGGCGGACAGCGCGGCGGCCTACGGGACGACGGAGGCGGCGATGCTGCTCGAAGGCCATGAACGCATCGCCCGGCCCTTCCTTGCGCTCGTCTCGGCGCTCATCGGCTTTGCGACGCTGCTCACCGGCGGCTTCAGCCGCTTCGGCCTCTGGCGACAGATCGCGCTCTCGGTCGTCCTCCTCGTCTTCGTGCAGTTCCTCGCCAACGGCGCGACGAGCCTCGTCGCCCGCTCCTCCGCCGCCTGGCCCGCGATCTACCTGCCGGTCGTGGCCGGGCTCGCGATCGCGGCGGGCGCTCTCGCGCTCGCGGGCCGGGCGCGGCGGGTGCACCACGGCCTCGTCGCGGCGGTGGCCTCATGACGCTCGCCCTCTATATCGCCCGCCGCTTCGCCAAGACCGTCCTTACGGTTTTCGCGGGCTTCTTCGTCCTTCTCTACCTCATCGACATGATCGAGCAGATCCGCCGCTTCGCCGACGCCGACATCAGCCTCGGCGCGGCAGCGGAGCTTGCGGCGCTGAACACGCCGCAGGCGGTCTACCGCATCCTGCCGATGATCCTGATACTGGCCTCCATCGCGGTCTTCCTCGCGCTCGCGCGATCCTCCGAACTCGTCGTGATCCGCGCCGCGGGCCGTTCGGCGCTCCGGATGCTCGTCGCGCCCCTCGTGACGACGCTCCTCATCGGCGCGCTCGCGGTCGCTCTCCTCAATCCCGTCGTCGCAGGCACCGCCAAGCGCTACGAGACGCTCGCCAACCGCTACAAGCTCGGCGAGGGCAACGTTCTCTCGGTCTCGCGCGAGGGGCTCTGGCTCCGCCAGGGCGGGCCGGAGGGGCAGACGGTGATCCACGCGGCCCGGTCGAACACCGACGGGACGGTGCTTTACGACGCGAGCTTCCTCGCCTTCGCCGAGGCGAGCGGTCCGGTCGCGCGCATCGACGCGGCCGAGGCGCGGCTGACCGAAGGAGCATGGTCCCTGACCGACGCAAAGGAATGGCGTTTCGAGGCCGGCGCGAACCCCGAGCGCGAGGCACGCCGCCACGCCACGCTCGACCTGCCCTCGGACCTCACCCCGGACCAGATCCGCGACAGCTTCGGCACGCCCTCCACCATCGCGATATGGGACCTGCCGGCATTCATCGACGGGCTCGAACGGGCGGGCTTCTCGGCGCGCAAGCACAATGTCTGGTTCCAGATGGAACTCGCGCTGCCGCTCCTTCTCATGGCCATGGTGCTCGTCGGCGCAGGGTTCACCATGCGCCATGCCCGATCCGGGCATACCGGAACCATGGTGCTTCTCGCCATCGTCTCGGGCTTTGCGATATTCCTCCTGCGGAATTTCGCCCAGGTTCTCGGCGAGAACGGCCAGATCCCGGTCACCCTCGCCGCCTGGAGCCCGCCGCTCGCGGCCGTTCTCCTCTCGCTCACGCTTCTGCTGCATCTAGAGGACGGCTGATGCGGCGGCTGTTGCTCGCGCTCTTCCTCTGGCTCGCCACCCTGCCCGTCCCCCTGCCCGGACGGGCAGAGGAGGCGGCGACCCTCATTGCCGACAGGGTCTTCCTGACCGCGGACGATCTGCTGACCGCCGAGGGCGCGGTCGAGGTCTTCTACAAGGGTGCACGGCTCACCGCCCGGCGGATCGTCTATGACGGCGCGACCGAGAAGCTCGCCATCGAGGGGCCGATCACGCTGACCGACGGGGCGGGCACGGTGATCCTCGCCGATCAGGCAGAGCTCTCGCGCGACCTGACCGAGGGCGTGCTCAGAAGCGCGCGTATGGTGCTCGACGAACAGCTCCAGATCGCCGCGGACGAAATCGCCCGGTCGAGCGGCCGCTTCACCCGCGCCTCCCGGGTCGTCGCCTCCTCCTGCCAGGTCTGCCCCTCGAACCCGACGCCGCTCTGGGAGATCCGCGCCCGCCGCGTCGTCCACGACCAGACCGAACGCCAGCTCTATTTCGACCACGCCCAGTTCCGCGTCGCCGGGGTCCCGGTCTTCTACGTGCCGCGCCTGAGGATGCCCGACCCGACGCTCAAGCGGTCCACGGGTTTCCTGATGCCGCGCTTCCGCACCACCACGGCGCTCGGGCCGGGGCTGAAGCTGCCCTACTTCATCGCCATCGGCGACAGCCGCGACCTGACGCTTACCCCCTATTTCTCGGCGAGCCGCACCCGGACGCTGGAGTTCCGTTACAGGGAAGCCCTCCGCACCGGGTCCATCGAGGTGAACGGCGCGCTGACCCGCGACGACCTCCGGCCCGGCGACACCCGCGGCTACCTCTTCGCCTCGGGCGAATTCGCCCTGCCGCGCGACTTCCGCCTCGGCGTCACGCTCCAGGAGGTCAGCGACGACGCCTATCTCCTCGATTACGGGCTGGAGGAGAAGGACCTCCTGGAAAGCGGCGTCAGCGTCACCCGCACCCGGCGCAACGAGCATGTCGAGGCGAGCCTCTTTCGCTACTGGTCGATCCGCTCGGGCGACGACAACGCGGTTCTGCCGACGCTCGTCGGCGATCTCAGCGTGATCCGGCGCTTCACGCCGCGCCTCATCGGCGGCGAGGCCCAGTTCGAGTTCGACCTGCACAGTCACCGCCGCTCTTCCGACGTCTCGACCGATGCGAACGGCGACGGCATCGTCGACGGCCGCGACGTGGCGCGGGCGAGCGCGGTCGTCGACTGGCGGCGGAGCTGGATCCTGCAGAACGGCATGGTCCTCGCCGGCGCGGCCCAGGTCACCGCCGACCTCTATTCCATCGGCCAGGACCCGGCCTATCCCGGCACGGTGACGCGCCTCCTTCCCGCCGCCGCGGTGGAGCTGCGCTGGCCCTGGGTCCGATCGGCTGGCCCGCGCGGGGCGAGCCAGGTGATCGAGCCGGTCGCGCAATTCGTCTGGGCGCCAGACAGCGCCGATGCGGTGCCGAACGAGGACAGCCAGATCGTAAATTTCGACGAAGGCAACCTCTTCGACTTCAGCCGTTTTCCGGGCGCCGATGGGCGCGAACTCGGCTCCCGGCTGAACCTAGGCCTGACCTGGACGCGCCACGACCCCCTCGGCTGGACGCTCGGCGTCACCGCCGGCCGGGTCTTCCGCACCGAGGATCTCGGCCAGTTCTCCACCGCCTCGGGGCTCGACGGGACCAGTTCGGACTGGCTTGTCGCCGCGCATCTCGCCACGCCCGACGGGCTTCGCGTGATGAACCGCATGACCTTCGACGACGGTCTCGACGTAAGCCGCGAGGAGCTGCTCCTCGGCTATGACGGCGGCCGATACGACCTCACGGCGGGCTATCTCTGGCTCGTCGCCGACCCGGCCGAGAACCGCCTGAAGCCGACGTCCGAGCTTGTCTTCGACGCCGGCTGGGACATGGGGGCGAACTGGCGCGGCTCCTTCACAGGGCGCTACGACTTCGAGGCCGCGCGGGCCACGCGCGCTGCCCTCGGCGTGGCCTGGCGGACAGACTGCGCCACCGTCGATCTTTCCCTCTCGCGTCGCTTCACGTCCTCGACTAGTGTAAAGGCCGACACCGACATCAACCTGTCGGTCATCCTGCACGGGGTCGGCGCGGGGACTGACGGTCGGCGCTACAGGCGAAGCTGCGGCCCCTGATCGGCGGACCGCAGCGGCATGAAGAGAACAGAGCAGACGGACGGCAGACGATGCGCATCACGACCCTGATCCCCCTCGCCCTCGCGGGCCTGACCGCCCTTGCGGCGCCATCCGCTGCCCAGTCGGGCCAGTTCTCGCCCGTCGTCGTGGTGAACGACAGCGCGGTGACCGCGTACGAGCTCGACCAGCGGGTACGGTTCCTGACGATCCTGCGCGCGCCCGGCGACCCAGTCGCCGAGGCCGAGAAGGGGCTGATCGAGGACCGGCTCAGGGTCGCGGCCGCGAAGGCTGCGGGCATCGCGATCGGCGAGGACCAGGTTGCCGCCGGCATGGCCGAATTCGCCGGCCGCGCCAATCTCGACACCGAGCAGTTCGTGCAAGCCATCGGCCAGGGCGGCGTCGCGCCCGAGACCTTCCGCGATTTCGTGAAGGCGGGCCTCGCCTGGCGCGAGGCGGTGCGGGCCAGGTTCCTTTCCAAGGTCGCGATCAGCGAGGCCGAGATCGACCGGGCGCTTTCCGTGCCGGCGCAGCGCGGCTCCGGTCCGCGGGTCAATCTCTCTGAAATCCTCATCCCCACCTCAGGCGGCACCGCGATCGAGAAGCGCGACTTCGCCGAGGAACTGGCGAAGTCGATCGGTTCCGAGGCCGCCTTCGCCGCCGCCGCCCGCCAGCACTCCGCCGCGCCCTCGCGCCTGAATGGCGGTCGGGTCGGCTGGATTCCGGTCACGAACCTGCCGCCGCAGGTGCGCCAGGTCATCGGCGGGATGGGCAACGGCCAGGTAAGCCCGCCGATCAACCTCGGCAACGCCATCGCCATCGTCCGGCTGAGAGGCATCGAGCAGGCCGGCGAGATTTCGGCGGCGAACCTGACGGTCGAATACGCCCAGGTCGTCCTGCCCGGCGGACGCTCGCCCGAGACGCTCGCCGAGGCCGAGCGCATCCGGGGCGAGATCGATACCTGCGACGACCTCTACCGGGTGTTCGGCGGCGCCCCGGCCGGCACGGTCCGCCGCGAGACGCGGGCGCTGTCGCAGGTGCCGGGCGACATCGCGGGCGAACTCGCGCGCCTCGACGACAACGAGGTCTCGACCGCCCTGACGAGCGGCGGCGGGCTCGTCTTCCTCATGCTCTGCAAGCGGTCCGCCACGCTCGCGGCCGGGGCCTCTGCGGCCGATCTCGCCGCGCCCGCCGCCGACGGCGTCCCGGCAATCGACCCGACGCTCGGCTTCGGCCAGGGCCCGAGCCGCGCGCAGGTGCGCGAGGAACTGACCAACCAGCGCCTTGCCGCGCTGGCGGACGGCTGGCTGGCCGAACTCAGGGCCAATGCCATCATCCGCACGCCCTGAGGCCGGGTGCCGATGACCGCCCCCATCGCCCTCACCTGCGGCGACCCTTCAGGCATCGGTCCCGAGATCGCCGCGAAGGCGCGGGCGCGGCTCGGGACCGACCTCGACTTCTTCTGGATCGGCGACCCCTCGCACCTGCCGCAGGGAACGTCCTGGATGCAGATCGCGCGGCCCGCCGACGCGGCACGCGTCGCAGCGGACCATCTGCCGGTGCTGCGCCACGACTTTCCCGCCGCCGCCCTCCCCGGGACGCCCACGGCAGAGAACGCCGCGGCCGTGATCGCCGTCATCGCCCGCGCAGTTGCGCTCGTGATGGCCGGGGAGGCTTCGGCCGTCTGCACCGCGCCGATCCACAAGAAGGCGCTGAAGGACGGCGCCGGCTTCGCCTTTCCCGGCCACACTGAATACCTCGCCCATCTCGCGGGCGTTCCGCGCGTGGTGATGATGCTCGCCTGCGACGCGCTTCGCGTCGTGCCGGCGACGATCCATGTCCCGCTGGCCGAGGTGCCGCGGCGGCTCACGGCGGCGCTTCTGGAGGAGACGATCCGGATCACCCGCGACGGGCTCCTGCGCGACTTCGGACTCGATGAGCCGCGCCTCGCCGTGGCGGGCCTGAACCCGCACGCCGGCGAAGGCGGCGCCATGGGGGGCGAGGAGATCGCGCTCATCTCCCCCCTTCTCGATCGTCTTCGCGCCGAGGGCTTCGCCCTCGCCGGGCCGCTGCCTGCCGACACGATGTTCCACCCGGCGGCGCGTGCCCGCTACGATGCGGCCATCTGCATGTATCACGACCAGGCACTGATCCCGATCAAGACGCTCGATTTCGCGGGCGGGGTCAACGTGACGCTTGGCCTGCCCTTCGTGCGCACCTCGCCCGATCACGGCACGGCCTACGACATCGCGGGCCAGGGGCTGGCCGACCCGTCGAGCCTCGTCGCCGCGCTGCGGATCGCGCGCGAAATGGCGCGGAACCGGGCCGGGTGATGGCGACGGTGGCGCCCCCTCGCGCCCGCCGCGCCGCGTGGGCGCGCGCCGGTCGTGTCCGGCGCCCCATGGAAGGCCGGGCGCATGGCCGCGATTGACGGACTGCCGCCCTTGCGCGAGGTGATCGCGCGCCACGGGCTCGCCGCGAAGAAGGCGCTCGGGCAGAATTTCCTTCTCGACCTGAACCTGACGGCCAAGATCGCGCGTTCGGCCGGCGACCTCACGCAATCCGACGTGCTGGAGGTAGGCCCCGGCCCCGGCGGTCTCACCCGCGCGCTGCTCGCCGAAGGCGCGCGGCATGTGCTGGCCGTGGAGAAGGACGAACGCTGCCTGCCCGCGCTGGCAGAGATCGCGGCGGCCTGGCCCGGGCGGCTGGAGGTCGTGCACGGCGATGCGCTGGAGGTGGACGCGGCCGCGCGGCTCACCCCGCCGATCCGGGTGGTGGCCAACCTGCCCTACAACGTCGGGACCGAGCTTCTGACCGGCTGGCTGACCCCGCCGGTCTGGCCGCCCTTCTGGCAGAGCCTGACGCTGATGTTCCAGAAGGAGGTCGCCGAGCGGATCGTGGCCAGGCCAGGGACGAAGGCCTATGGCCGGCTTGCCCTCCTCGCGCAGTGGCGGTGCGAGGCGCGGATCGTCATGGTGCTGCCGCCCGAGGCCTTCACGCCCGCGCCCAAGGTCCACTCGGCGGTGGTGCAGCTCACCGCCCTGCCCGCGCCGCGGTTTCCGGCGGATGCGAAGGTGCTGAACCGGATCGTGGCGGCCGGGTTCAACCAACGGCGCAAGATGCTCAGGGCGAGTCTCAGGGGCGTCGCGCCGGAAATCGAGGCAAAGCTCCTCGCCGCCGGAATCGCGCCGACCGCGCGGGCCGAGGAAGTGTCTCTTGAAGCATTCTGCGCGCTCGCCCGGATCGTCGCGGCGGGCTGAGCGGGAGCTTACTCGGCCGCGTCGGCCGAAGGCTCCTTGCCCTCCGCGTCGCCGCGTTTTTCCTTGGGCTTGCGCGGCCCGCGCGGCTTCTTCGGCGGTGCGGGCGTCTCTGCGGGCGTCTCTGCGGCCGTCTGCTGCGGCGGGTCGATTGCGGGAAGCTCCGGCATCATCACGGCAGAGCGGCGATGCTCCATCCGCGCCTCGGGCGTCTCGACGAGGCCTGGGCCTTCGTCCGCCTCCTCCTCGCGCGCCGCATTGGCCGGGCGCTGTTCCGGCGCCTCGCGTTCGGCCCGGTCATCGTAGCGCGGCCGGTGCTGCTGCTGGCGGTCGCCGTTCGGCTGGCCGTGGTGGCCGTTCTGACCACCCTGACCCTGCCCACCCTGTCCCTGGCCGCCCTGTCCCTGGCCGCCATAGGCCTGGCCGCCGTTCTGTCCGCCCTCGCCCGGCTGTCCCTGGCGCATCTCGTGCTCGCGGCTCATCTCGCGCTGCGCCTCGCCGAGCATCCGTGTGTAGTGCTCGGCATGCTGGAGGAAGTTCTGCTCCGCCACGCGGTCGTTGGAGAGCTGCGCGTCGCGGGCGAGCATCAGGTACTTGTCGATGATCTGCTGCGGCGTGCCGCGGACCTTGCCCTCGGGGCCCGAGGAGTCAAAGACCCGATTGACGACGTTGCCAAGCGAGCGCTGCCGGTTCGATTTCGAACGCGAACGGGATTTGGATGATCTCATGTGTTCTTGTCTGTCCGAGCCTAAGGCTGTGGTTCCGCCCGCCCTGTCGGCCTGCGTCGCCACCGAACCGGGCGCGATCGCGGATCGAGATATTTCCGGGCAAAGCGCAGCGGGCAGTGAAATTCACCAGCCCGTCACGCGGTCTTTAATGCACGATGCGCCGCGCCTGACAAGCGGATTCTTCGAAAACAGGACCGTTCGCGCGGCCGCGTGCGGGAAACGTGCTGAAATGCCACGGGCAACTCCGGGGCGTTCCACGCCGGGGGAAAGCGCGGTCAGGCCGCGCCGCAGTCCGATCCGTCCCCGCCTTTCGCGGCGATCACGACCCGGTCGCGGCCGTCGAGGTCGCGGCGCACCTCCGGCGCGGCAAAACCCTCCGCGACGAGAAGCGCCGAGACGGCTGCCGCCTGCGTCGGCCCGATCTCGAGGATGAGCCTGCCGCCCGCCATCAGCCGCGCCCCCGCCCCCGCGGCGATGGCCCTGTGGGCGTCAAGCCCGTCGCCGCCGGGGGTAAGCGCGCCCCGAGGTTCCCAGTCGCGCACCTCCGGGGCAAGCCCCGCCATCTCGGCTTCGGCGATGTAGGGCGGGTTCGAGACAATGAGGTCGAACTTGCCCGGCACCGCCGCGAACCAGTCGGCAGCAAGGAACCGCGCCCGGCCGGAAAGCCCGAGCCGCCGGGCGTTCTCGCGCGCCACCTCCAGCGCCGCCGCGGAGACATCGGTGCCCGTGCCGGTGGCGACGGGCATCCCCGCGAGGCAGGAAAGGAGGATGCAGCCCGTCCCGGTTCCGAGATCGAGCATCTTCACGAAGGGGCGTTCCAGCGCCGCCGCGACCAGAAGCTCCGTCTCGGGGCGCGGGTCGAGCGTATCGCGGGTGACGAGGAAGCTCCGCCCGAAGAAATCGCGTGTGCCGGTGATCTGGGCGACGGGCTGGCGGGCCGCCCGGGCAGCGACGGCGGCCAAGAAGCGGGCCTCGGCCTCGGGCGGCATCTCCTCGGGCGCGACGAGCGTCACGCGGTCCGGCGCGACCCCGAGCGCATGGGCGAGAAGCCGGCGCGCATCGCCTGCGGCGCTGTCGATCCCGGCAGCCTTCAGGCGCCGGACGGCATCGGCCAGCGCCTCGGCTCCGGTCACGCCTCCATCTCCGCCAGCCGCGCCGCCTGATCATGGGCGACCAGCGCGTCGATCACCTCGCCAAGGTCTCCGCCCATGATCTGCGGCAGCGCGTAGAGCGTCAGGTTGATGCGGTGGTCGGTCATCCGGCCTTGCGGGAAGTTGTAGGTGCGGATGCGCTCCGACCGGTCGCCCGAGCCGACCTGCGCCCTGCGGTCGGCGGCGCGGGCATCGTCGGCGCGCGAGCGTTCCAGGTCATAAAGCCGGGCGCGCAGCACCGCCATCGCGTTGGCGCGGTTCTGGTGCTGCGACTTTTCCGAACTCGTGACGACGATCCCGGTGGGCAGATGGGTGATCCTGACTGCGGAATCGGTGGTGTTGACGTGCTGCCCGCCCGCGCCCGAGGATCGCATCGTGTCGATGCGGATCTCGGCGGCGGGAATGTCGATCTCCACCTCCTCGGCCTCGGGCAGGACGGCGACGGTCGCGGCCGAGGTGTGGATGCGGCCCCCGGCTTCCGTCTCGGGCACGCGCTGGACGCGGTGGACGCCGGATTCGAACTTGAGGCGCGCGAAGACCCCTTCGCCCTCGATCCGGGCGATGGCCTCCTTGACGCCGCCAAGCTCGGTCTCGGCAAGGTCGAGAAGCTCGAAGCGCCAGCCCTGAGCTTCCGCATATTTCTGGTACATCCTCAAAAGGTCACCGGCGAAGAGCGCTGCCTCCTCGCCGCCCGTCCCGGGACGGATCTCGAGGATCGCCGGCCGCGCGTCGGCGGCATCCTTCGGCAGGAGCGCGAGGCGAAGCCGCGCCTCCATCTCGGGGATGCGCGCCTTCAGCGCCGGGATCTCATCCTCGGCCAGCGCCTTCATCTCGGGGTCGGCGAGCATCGCCTCGGCCTCGGCGAGATCGGCGAGCGCCCGGCGGTATGCGGCGATTTCCGCGACGACGGGCTTGAGGTCGGAATACTCGCGGGAAAGCGCGGCGATCTCCGCTGGCCCGGCACCGGCCGAGAGCTTCGCTTCGAGGAACCCGAAGCGGCGCGTGATCTGGTCGAGCTTGTCGAGGGGCACCATGGCGCGGGTTTGGCCCTTGTCCCGGCTTCGGTCAAGGGGGAGAGCGGCCCGGAGGATTCGCGCACCCCGAGCCCCCATGGAGCGCTTGAGCGGGGAAGAAGCAGGCGCGCGGCCTGTCGGGACGGAAAACCGACGGAAGTCGGACGGGCAACCAGCTCCTAACCGACAGGCTCGTCCCGCGAAAAAAACGCACGCGGGGAATTCGATCACGGGGTTAAGGGGCGCCTAACAAGCCAAGCCATGCGTCCAGCCTTGCCCCATTCACCCCGAGGTCGTTGCGCCCGAAGCGCTGGCGGGCGTGGAGCGTCAGCACCGTCGCCGTTCCCTCGGTCCGGGTCGCGGCGGTCGTGTAGTCGGGAAAACCGAACAGGGCCGAGCGGGTCACCCAAGTGATCCGGCCCTCCTCCGGACTGCCGGCGAGCCGGGTCGTGCGCGGGGTGGCGAGCGCAATGGCGTCGAGGCGGGCAAGGGTCTCCCGCGGCGGCGTGCCGTCGAGCGTCACCGAGCGCCGTTCGCCGCCACCTGTCACCTGGCCGGGATCGACATGCCAGCGGGCCGGATCGGAGGGGGCAAGACGCACGTACGCCATGCCCCCGAGGACGATCAGCGCGAGAAGGAGCAGCGCGATCTTCACCCCTTCCGCCGTGTCCAGCCGTAGAGGCAGATGAGCTCATGCGCGACATGGGCCCCGGCGATGGCGGTGGCGCCGGTCGTGTCGTAGGCGGGCGAGACCTCGACCACGTCGCCGCCGACGAGGGTGATTCCGGCAAGGCCACGCAGGATCGCCGCCGCCTGCCAGGAGGCGAGCCCGCCCCAGACCGGGGTGCCGGTGCCCGGTGCGAAGGCCGGGTCGAGGCAGTCGATGTCGAAGCTGACATAGCAGGGCCGGTCGCCGACGATGGCGCGGACCTTCGCGGCGACCGCCGCGGGATCGCTCCGGTGCACCTCGGGCGCGTCGATGACCGAGACGCCGAGGTAATCGTCGCATTCAGTGCGGATGCCGATCTGGACGCTCGCCTTCGGCTCGACGAGCCCCGTCTTCACCGCCTTGTAGCTCATCGTGCCGTGGTCGATGCGGGAGAGGTCGTCGTCGGCCCAGAGGTCGGAATGGGCGTCGAACTGGATCAGCGCGACGGGCCCGAACTTTTCGGCATAGGCCTTGAGGATCGGGAAGGTGATGTAGTGATCGCCGCCGAGGGTGATGGTGCCCGGCCCGGCGGCGAGGATACCACGGATATGGGCGGTCAGCGTGTCGGGGAAATCGGCGACCCTGGCATAGTCGAAGGCGAGGTCGCCATAGTCCACGATGTCCATCACGTCGAGCGGCGAATAGCCCCAGCCATAGGGCGGATCGAAGGGTTGCAGGGCGCTAGCCTCGCGGATCGCGCGGGGGCCGAAGCGGGTGCCGGTGCGGTGCGTCACCGCCTGGTCGAAGGGCACGCCGGTGATGGCGAGGTCGACGCCGGTCAGGTCCTTCGAATAGCGGCGGCGCAGAAAGCTGGTGGCGCCGCCGAAGGCGTTCTCGAAGGCGAGGCCACGGCGTTCATTGCGGGTGAAGGCGAGGTCGACCTCGCGTCTTGCGTCTTCCAAAGCCATGAGAGGGCTCCGTGATGGGGTCTGGCGTCGTTCAAGCCGGAGACGCCGCCGATCCGGATGCCGCCAGCCAAGGCGTTCCGGTCCCGATTCGTCAAGAAAATTTGATCAAATCACGCGAGGGGCTGAGCCCGCTCCACCAGCCGGGCGAAGAAGCTGGCCCCGATGGGAGCCGCTTCATCATTGAAATCATAGGCAGAATGATGGAGCCCCGCGCCCATTCCCTGGCCGAGGAAAAGGTACGAGCCGGGCCGCTTTTCGAGGAGGTAGGAAAAATCCTCCGCCCCCATCTCGCGGCCACCATGCTCCTCCACCCCCGCGGCCCCGGCGACCTCGCGCGCGACCTCGGCGGCGAAG
Source organism: Paracoccaceae bacterium (assembly GCA_020637675.1). Classification (GTDB taxonomy): domain Bacteria; phylum Pseudomonadota; class Alphaproteobacteria; order Rhodobacterales; family Rhodobacteraceae; genus Albidovulum. The sequence continues at coordinate 318,379 of JACKKD010000001.1, forward strand.
GCGGTCTTCGCGGGATCGTTGACGGTGGCCGGATAGCCCCAGTCGTAGTCGATCTTCGCCGTGACTTCATGGGCGGCAGCGATCCCTTCGACGATCTCGTGGAAGCGCCGCTTCAGGAGCGCCCGCACCTCGGGATCGAAGGAGCGGATCGTCGCCGTCAGCCGCGCCGTCCCGGGGATGATGTTCGAGGCGGTCCCGGAATGGATTTCCGTCACCGAAACAACGGCTTCCTTCAAGGGGTTCACGTTGCGGCTGACGATGGTCTGGAGGCTCGCGGCCAACGCCACCACCGCCGGAATCGGGTCGATGCAGTCGTGCGGATAGGCGCCGTGGCCACCCCGGCCGGTCAGCGTCACCCAGGCGGTGTCGACCGCCGCCATGATCGGCCCCGGCGTGGTCACGAATCGCCCCAGAGGCACCTGCGGCGTGTTGTGGATCGCATAGACATCGCCGATGCCGAAACGGTCGAGGATGCCTTCCTGCACCATGACGTTGCCGCCGCCGCCGTCCTCCTCGGCCGGCTGGAAGATCAGCGCGACGCGGCCGCGGAAGCGGCGCGTCTCGGCAAGGTACTTCGCCGCGCCAAGGAGCATGGTCGTGTGGCCGTCATGGCCGCAGGCGTGCATCACGCCGGGCACGGTGGAGGCATGCTCCGCCCCCGTCGTCTCGGCGATCGGCAGCGCGTCCATGTCGGCCCTGAGCCCGATCGTCGGCCCCTCGCCCGGGGCGCCCCCTTGGCCCTCGATGATCGCGACGATGCCCGTCGTCGCGATTCCCTCGTGGATCTCGTCCACACCGAAGGCGCGCAGCCGTTCGGCAACGAAGGCCGCGGTCTTGTGGCACGCGAAGCTGAGTTCCGGGTGCTGATGAAGGTGCCGCCGCCACGCGGTCATCTCGGGGGCGAAGTCGGCGATTCGGTTCAGGACGGGCATGTGGACTCTCACGGCGGCGTCGGGATAAGCCGCAAGAGAACCGCAAAGCCGGGAGACTTGCAATGACCCTGCACCGAGCCGCCTCCGACCGCACCGCCTCCGACCGTCTCGTCCATGACCCCGAAGCCGGGATCGAGCGGCTGGTCGAGATCATGGCGCGGCTCAGGGACCCGGAAGCCGGCTGCCCCTGGGACCTCGAGCAGGACTTCGCGACCATCGCGCCCTACACGATCGAGGAGGCCTACGAGGTCGCCGACGCGATCGAGCGGCGGGCCTGGGGCGAGCTCAGGGGCGAGCTGGGTGATCTTCTCTTCCAGGCGGTCTACCATGCGCAGATGGCGGCGGAGGCGGGGCATTTCGGCTTCGCCGACGTGGTGCGGGCGGTGTCGGACAAGATGGTGGCGCGCCATCCGCATGTCTTCGGCGACGAAAGCCGCGACAAGACGGCCGAGGACCAGACCCGCGACTGGGAGCGGATGAAAGCGGCCGAGCGGGCCGGAAGTCCGGCGAAGGGCACGCTCGACGGCGTGGCGCTCGGCTTGCCGGCGCTCACGCGGGCGGTGAAGCTGCAGAATCGCGCCGCGCGGGTGGGCTTCGACTGGCCCTCGACCACCGAGGTCGTCGACAAGATCGCCGAGGAGGCGCGCGAGCTGGCCGAGGCGCGCGACCGGCTGACCGAGGCAGAGGTCTTCGAGGAGTTCGGCGATCTCCTCTTCGTTGTCGCCAACCTAGCGCGACACCTTAAGATCGACCCGGAAACCGCCTTGCGTGCAGCGAATTCCAAGTTCACCCGCCGATTCGCCGCGATCGAGGCCGGGCTTGCGCTGCGCGGAAAGCGGCCCGAAGATTCGGACCTGGCCGAGATGGACGCGCTCTGGAACGCGGCGAAGGCGTCAGAGAGGATCGCCGCACAAGATAGATGACTTCTTCTGTCGGGTATTGACCGGGGCCGCGGTCGCGGCGATAAGGGCGGCAATAACCGACTAAAGGAGTCAACCAATGAATGCCCGTCCCTCTCTCCTCGCGCTCCTCGCCGCGACCGTTGCTGTCCCGGCGCTTGCCGAAGAGGTGAACGTCTATTCGCTGCGCCAGCCGGAACTGGTGCAGCCGCTCTTCGACCGCTTCACGGAGGAAACCGGCATCGCGGTCAACGTGGCCTTCGTCGAAAAGGGCATGGTGGAGCGGCTGGTAAGCGAGGGCGACCGCAGCCCCGCCGACCTGGTGATGACGGTGGACATCGCCCGCCTCGCCCAGGTGGTGGAGGCCGGCGTCACCCAACCGGTGGATTCCGAGGTTCTGACCGCCAATATCCCGGCCGAGTTCCGCGACCCCGGCAAGCAATGGTTCGGCCTCACCACGCGCGCCCGGATCGTCTATGCCTCGAAAGAGCGCGTCGCCGACGGCGAGGTCACGACCTACGAGGGCCTCGCCGATCCGAAATGGAAGGGCCGCATCTGCACCCGTCCGGGGACGCACGACTACAACCTCGGCCTTGCGGCGGCGATGATCGGGCACCACGGGGCGGACTACACCCGCACCTGGCTCGAGGGGCTGAAGGCCAACCTTGCCAAGAAGCCCGAGGGCAACGACCGCGGACAGGTGAAGTCGATCTGGGCCGGCGAATGCGACATCTCGCTGGGCAACACCTACTACATGGGCGAGATGCTCTCCGACCCCGAACAGGTCGAGTGGGCCAACTCGGTGCGCATCGTCTTCCCGACCTTCGAGGGGGCGGGTACGCACATGAACGTCTCGGGGGTGGCGCTGACAAAGGCGGCGCCGAACAAGGATGCCGCGTTGAAGCTGATGGAATTCCTCTCCTCCGACGAGGCCCAGAAGATCTATGCCGAGACCAACCACGAATTCCCGGTCAAGCCGGGGGTCGCCCGCTCCGCGCTGGTCGAAAGCTGGGGCGCGTTCACGCCCGACACGCTGAACCTGATGGATGTCGCGAAGCACCGCCCCGAGGCGCTGAAACTCATGGAAGAGGTGAACTTCGACGGCTGAGGCCGCTCGCGGCGGCCGTCGCACCGGAAGGAGCGCTGGGGACCTTTTCCCAGCCGGGGCCTGAAACCTTCCAGGCCCAGGTCGGAAAGCTGGAAGGCCCTGCCGCTTGCGGCGGGGCCTTCAACCTTCTGCTGCCATTACTCGGCGGCGATGGCCGGCAGGACGCCGCCCACCACCATCACCCCGTCGAGCCGCGCAAGCGCGTCGAGGTCGGCGATGTAGCGGCCGCGCAGGTCGGCAAGCTGGAGCCCGGCGAAGCCCGGGTCGCGCTCCACCTGCGGCTGGCGGGCATGGAATGCCAGAAGCCGGTCGCGCTGGCCGGGGGCGAAGCGGGCGCCCTGGCGGAGATGCCGCTGGATCATCGCGATGGCGCTGTCGGTCACGACCGGCGCCGGGGGCGGCACCTCCGTCCCGGCCAGATGGAGGCCGGGGGCGAGGAACGACAGAAGCTCGCGCGGGCCGGTGCGTTCCGAAAGCACGATCACCTCGCGGGCGCGAAGCCCGTCGCGCAGCGCCTCGACCACCTCGATCCAGCCGCCGGCGAAGGCTGCCATCGCGGGCGCATGCTCGACGAAGGGCGCCATCTCGCGTTCGAGCGCATAGCGCTCCCAGGCGCTGCGGAAAAGCCTGTCGTAGGGGCGAAGCGTGATCACCAGCCGGTCCACCGGGCGGCCGAGCGCGCGCGACATCACCTCGGCCCGCTTGCGCGCGGCGGGGTAGAAACGCCCTTGCAGCAGCGTCGCCATCCGTCCGGCGAGGTCATGTTCGGAGAGGATGAGTCCGCAGGTGCCCGCGTGACGGATCGCGCCGAGCGTCGCGGCCACCGGGGCGACGAAGGCATCGAGGTCGTCGCGGCGGTGGCGCGCGTCGGGCCAGGCGCAGTCGAAGCTTCCACCGGAAGCGCCGCCCCGCCCCGGATAGGCGAGGTCGAATCCCTCGGCCTGGATCGCGGCGCGGTTGAGGCCGAGAAATCGCTGGAAGTCTTCGGCCCCGGAAGCGTGAAGACCGGCGTGGACGAGGATCTGGGACGATTCGGTGCGCATGACGGGATCGTGGTTAAGGACGAAACCTTGGTCGCAGGAGAATATGGCCGAGGTATGTCAGCTTTTGGTTGAGCTTCGGGCGAAGGCCGCACCTCGGCTGGACAAGCGGGCCAGCCGGCGCCACTCTCCCGCCAAAGGCGGGGGCAGATCATGCGGGCGCGAAAGATCATCATCGACACCGATCCGGGGCAGGACGACGCCGTGGCGATCCTGCTCGCGCTCGCCTCGGCGGAGCTCGACGTGCTCGGGATCACCACGGTCGCGGGCAACGTACCCCTGCCGCTCACCTCGAAGAACGCCCGTGTCGTCTGCGAACTCGCGGGACGCGAGGACGTGCGTGTCTTCGCGGGCTGCGACCGGCCGATGGCGCGAAAGCTGGTGACAGCGGAATATGTCCACGGCAAGTCCGGGCTCGACGGGATCGCGCTGCCGGATCCGACTATGCCGCTGGCCGAGGGCCACGCCGTCGACTTCCTGATCGAGACGCTGCGCGAGGAAGCGCCGGGCACGGTCACGCTCTGCCCCATCGGGCCCCTGACCAATGTCGCCACTGCCTTCCTGCGCGCGCCCGACATCGTGCCGCGGGTGGCCGAGATCGTGCTGATGGGCGGGGCCTACTTCGAGGTGGGCAACGTCACGCCGGCGGCCGAGTTCAACATCTATGTCGATCCCGAAGCCGCTGACATCGTTTTCAAATCCGGCGTTCCCATCGTGGTGATGCCGCTCGACGTCACGCACAAGGCGCTGACCACGCGGGCCCGCGTCGAGGCGTTCCGCGCCCTCGGGACGCCGGTCGGCCATGCGGTGGCAAGCTGGACCGATTTCTTCGAACGCTTCGACATGGCGAAATATGGCAGCGAGGGCGCGCCGCTGCACGACCCCTGCGTCATCGCCTACCTCCTGGAGCCCGATCTTTTCACCGGCCGCCATGTGAACGTGGAGATCGAGGTGAAGGGCGAGCTCACGCTCGGCATGACCGTCGCCGACTGGTGGCGCGTCACGGGTCGGCCGGCCAACGCGATGTTCATGGGCGGCATCGATGCCGGGGGCTTCTATGCCCTTCTGACCGAGCGGCTCGCGCGACTGTGACATCCGGGCATTCCAAAGATCGCCGCCCGATCCTACATTGGTCACCGGATACGCGCCCATGACCATCGCATTCGACAACAGCTACGCCCGCCTGCCGGAGCGCTTCTTCGTGCGCCAGCCGCCCGTCGCGGTGGCCGAGCCGGGTCTTGTCGCGGTGAATCGCGGACTTGCCGAACGGCTCGGCCTCGATCCCGAGGCGCTCGCCTCGCCCGACTGGATCGCAGTCTTCGCCGGAAACCGCGTGCCAGAGGGCGCTGCCCCCCTCGCCCAGGCCTATGCCGGCCACCAGTTCGGCGGCTGGGTGCCGCAGCTTGGCGACGGCCGCGCGCTCCTTCTGGGGGAGATCGTCGCGCCGGACGGGGCGCGATTCGACCTCCAGCTCAAGGGCTCCGGCCCGACGCCCTTCTCGCGCCGCGGCGACGGGCGGGCGGGGCTGGGGCCGGTCCTGCGCGAATACATCGTTTCCGAGGCCATGGCGGCACTTGGCGTGCCGACGACACGCGCGCTCGCCGCCGTGACGACGGGCGAGGCCGTCTGGCGCGAGACGCCGATCCCCGGCGCGGTCCTCGCCCGCGTCGCGGCAAGCCATATCCGCGTCGGCACCTTCCAGTATTTCGCCGCGCGCGGGGACACAGACGCGCTGGGGCTTCTGGTCGGGCATGTGATCGCGCGCCACTACCCCGGCGCGGAGGGGCCGCTCGGCCTCCTTTCGGCGGTGACCGCGGCGCAGGCACGGCTGATCGCGAGATGGATGAGCCTCGGCTTCATCCACGGCGTGATGAACACCGACAACATGGCGGTGTCGGGCGAGACCATCGACTACGGGCCCTGCGCCTTCCTCGATGCCTACCACCCGGCGAAGGTCTTCTCCTCCATCGACCAGTTCGGCCGCTATGCCTACGGCAACCAGCCGCAGATCGCGCTCTGGAACCTCGCGCAACTGGCCTCTTGCCTCTTGCCGCTGATGGGCGAGGAAGGCCCGGCCATCGAGGCCGCGACCGAGGCGATCAACCGCTTTGCCGACCACTACCAGGCGGAATGGCTCCGGCTCTTCCGCGCCAAGATCGGGCTCGCGACGGAAGCGGAGGGCGACGCGCCGCTGGTCGCCTCGCTCCTGTCGCGCATGGCCGAGGGGCGGGCCGACTTCACCCGCACCTTCCGCGGTCTGGCTGAGCGTACGGCGGCGGCCGAATTCGCGGACCCCGGCCCTTTCGCCGGCTGGGAGGCGGAATGGCGGGCACGACTCGCGGGCGAAGCCGATCCCGTGGCGGTGATGCGCGCCGCGAACCCTGTCTACATCCCCCGCAACCATCGCGTGGAGGAGGCGATCCGGGCCGCGACCGCGGGCGATTTCGGGCCTTTCCACAGGCTGAACGCCGTGCTCGCCCGCCCTTTCGAGCGGCGCCCCGAGGCCGAGGGCTACGATGCGGCCCCCTTGCCCGGGGAAGCCGTCACCCGCACCTTCTGCGGCACCTGATCAGCGCCGCTTGCGGAAGAAGCGGCGCCTGCGATAGAGCCACCGGTTCGCCGCGATGAACTCCTTCAGCGCCAGCGTCAGCCCGCCAAGGTGCCGACCCTGCAGGAAGAGATAGCCGGCGGTCGCGCCGACGGCCGCGCCGACCGTGTCGACGATCAGGTCCCACATCGTGTCGATGAGCCCGGTCTTCTGCATGTTCAGCCCGAAGATCTGGTCCATCGCGAACTCGAATATCTCCCAGAGCGCGCCGATGGTGAGCGCGAAGCAGAAGCTCATGAAGGCCATCGCGCCCGCCGGAGCGGCGTAGCGGTCGCCTTCGAAGAGCATGAAGACGAAGAGGAACCCGATCAGACCGAAGGCAAGTGCGGAGCCGCCGTGCAGGACCACGTCCCACCACCAGAAGCGGCCGTAGAAGTCGAAGGCCTCGCCGAGGAAGATCGTCGCGAAGACGAAGACCACGATCCAGCCGAAGAATCGCGCCGGCAGGCGGATGCCGAGGCGACGCTGAGCGAGCACGGGAACCAGCGACAAGGCGAAGGTCGCCACCGAGACGAAGGCAAGCGACCAGCGCGCCTCGACCAGCGCCGCGACGAAGGCGATGGCAAGACCCGCCCAGATCGCCTGAACGACGATCGGCTGGCGGCGAAGGCGCGCGATCCACATCAATGAATCGTAGGAAGCGCCGGGTGGCGCTTCAACCCCCGGGCGCGGCGGTCTAGACATTGGCCATGCAACTGCGCCTCGCCTCCTACAACGTCCACAAGTGCCTCGGGATGGACCGCCGGCGCAGCCCCGAGCGGATCGTTTCGGTGCTGAATGCGCTCGATGCCGACATCGTGGCGCTGCAGGAGGTCGATCACCGCCTGCCGCCCCGTCCCGCAGCGCTGCCGCGCGCGCTGATCGAGCGCGAGACCGATTTCGGCGTCCTGCCCTTCGCGCCCGAGGGTCCGAGCCTTGGCTGGCACGGCCAGACCATGCTGGTGCGGCGCGGGATCGCGGTGGAGAAGGTGCGCCGGCTTCTCCTGCCGGGGCTGGAGCCGCGCGGCGCCATCCTGGCCGAGCTCGGTCCCGAATACGGCGGTCTCCGGGTCGTCGGGGCACACCTCGGGCTGATCCGCCGTTATCGGCGGATGCAGTTCGCCGCGATCCGGGCCGCGATCGGCCGCCGCGGCGACAGGCCGACCGCGATCATCGGCGATTTCAACGACTGGTCCGCGCATGGCGGGGCAGAGGCCCTCGGCCCCGCGTTCCGGCTTCATGCGCCGGGCCCGAGCTTTCCGGCAGCCCGGCCGATCGGCGCGCTCGACCGCGTGGCGATCTCCTCGGGCATCCACCTCGTCACCGCCGGGGTCCACCGCCTCGCGCCCGCGGCCCTCGCCTCGGACCACCTGCCGGTCTGGGTGGACCTCAGGGTGGAGCCGCCGGAAGCCCTTGCCTGACACGGCGGCGCAAGGTAAGGAGCGGGCACGGGCGGGTGTAGCTCAATGGCAGAGCAGAAGCTTCCCAAGCTTACGACGAGGGTTCGATTCCCTTCACCCGCTCCAGCTTCCCGTGATAAGGTCCCCGGGCGCCGCGAACAGGACGGCGCGCTTGCAGTGAGGACCCTTGCGATGAGGAAGTTCCTTCTGACGCTGGCCGGACTCGCCATCCTCTCAGGCCCCGCGTTCGCCAACCAATGCCCGACTCTGATGAGGAAGATCGACGCGGCGATGGCCACGACGACGGTCGACGACACCACCAAGGCGCAGGTCATGGCGCTCTATGAAAGCGGCAAGGCCGCCCATGACGCCGGCGACCACGCAAAGTCCGAGAGCGACCTCGGCGAGGCGCTGAAGCTTCTCGGCATGTGAGCCGCCACACAGGACCGGCAGAGGGCGGCCCCGGCCGCCCTTTCCTTTGCCGCCCCTCTGCGCTATCGGGCAAGAGCAGCAAGGAGGCTCCCCATGTCCCAGATCACCCGGATCGAAACCGGAAAACGCATGTCCAATGCCGTCATCCATGACGGTATCGTTCACCTCGCCGGTGTCGTGGGCGAGCCCGGCAGCGATATCACCGGCCAGACAAAGGAGTGCCTGGCCGAGATCGACCGGCTTCTCGCGCTTGCCGGATCCGACAAGACGCGGATCCTGCGCACGCAGATCTGGCTGGCCGACATCGGCCGCGACTTCGCCGCGATGAACGCGGTCTGGGACGGCTGGGTGCCCCAGGGCCACACGCCGGCCCGCGCCACGGGCGAGGCGAAGCTCGCGGCACCCGAGTACCTCGTGGAAATCATCGTCACCGCCGCGCAGGCCTGAGGCCCCGCGTGCCCGGTCGCGGTCAGAGTGCCGCAACCATCACGCAGAGCATCTCGAACATCAGCGAGACGCCGAGCCAAGCGGTGCCTCCGCTCGGGTCGAAGGGCGGCGAGACCTCCACGAGGTCGGCGGCGACGATGTTGAGCCCGGCACATTCGCGCACGACCTGCATCGCCTGGAACGCGTTCGGCCCGCCCCATTCGGGCGTGCCTGTTCCGGGTGCGACCGAAGGGTCCACGAAGTCGATGTCATAGGACATGTAGGCGGGCGCGGAGCCGACGATCTCGCGCGCTTCGGCCATGACGTCGGGAATGCCGCGCGCGAAGAACTCCTCGATCGTGACGATCCGGATGCCATGGGCCCTGGCGAAGTCGCGGTCGGCGCTGTCGTACATCGTGCCGCGGATGCCGATCTGGATCATCCGTCTGGGGTCGAGCAACCCCTCCTCCACGGCCGACCGGAACGGGTTGCCGTGGGTCAGCACCGTGCCGCCGAAATAGGGCGGGAAGAGATCGGTGTGGCTGTCGAAATGCACCAGACCGAGAGGCGCGTCCTTGGCGAGCCCCCGCAGCACCGGAAGCGTGCAGAGGTGATCGCCACCCGCCGAAAGCGGGCGTATCCCCTTCGCCTTCAGCCCGGCGAAGTGGCGCTCGAACCGGGCGAGCGTGTCGGCGCCATCGACCGGGTTCGGGCCGACGTCGCCGAGATCGGCGCAGTTGGCCGCCGCGAAGGGCCGCAGGCCCGTCACCGGATGCTGCGCCCGGATCATCGAGGAATAGTCGCGCAGCTGCCGCGGCGCATGGCGGGGCCCCGGGCGGTTCGACACGCCACCATCCCAGGGAAGCCCGACAAGCCCGATCTGAACGTCGGCTTCGCGCGGATGGCCCGGGGTCACATGCGGCAGGCGCATGAAGGTGGCGATGCCCGCGAAGCGCGGCAGGTCCATGCCCGAAATCGGTTGAAAGAACGTATCGGCCATCGTGCCCTCCCTGTTGTCGCAGCGACCATTGCAGCACCGCCGGGCGAGGTAAAGCCCCCGCGCCGGAAGCCTCGCGAATTGCCGGAAAAGGTGAAATCTGCTATGAGAGGCGCGCTGGTCCGGTCGCGGGACCGCGCCCCGGGCCAGAGGTCGAAAGAGATTAAGACCAACCAAGCGGGGTATCACCATGGAAAGCCTTCTGACGGTGACGAGTGGTCTGGTGACGGCAGTCAGCCTTGTCGCCGCCTCTGCCGCGTTTGCGGACGATGCCGACCTTATCAAGAGCGCCGAGTCCGCCGCGCCGGCGGCGGTGTCGGCCGGCGCGACGATCTACGCCGCGGACGCATCCGGCGCGATGCGGACGCTGCGCGAAGGGACCAACGGGTTCTGGTGCATGCCCGACAATCCCGCCACTCCGGGACCGGACCCGATGTGCGGCGATGCGAACTCAATGGAATGGGCCATGGCCTGGATCGGCAAGACGGAGCCGCCCAAGGGCAAGGTCGGCTTCATGTACATGCTGGCCGGCGGCACCGACGCCAGCAACACCGACCCCTATGCGACCGCACCGTCCGAAGGCAACAACTGGGTGCAGACCGGCCCGCACGTCATGGTCGTGAACGCCATGGACGTGATGGCCGGCTATCCCGAGGACGCCGCGCCCGACACCTCGCGGCCCTACGTCATGTGGGCGGGGACACCCTATGCCCACCTGATGATTCCGGTCGAATAGCGCGGTCGTAAGCCCGGTGCCGGCTCCGCCGCCGTCCGCAGCGCACCGGCGCGGCGGCGGAGATTGGGCCGCGACGAGATGATCACCGGCCTCTGGCGCGGCCCGGCCTATGCCTCCAGCTCGGCGTCCCAGTAAAGGAAATCGGCCCAGCTCTGGTGCAGGTGGTTCGGCGGGAACCGCCGGCCCGCGCGCTGCATCTCCTCGGCCGAGGGCTGGTGCGGCGGCCGCCGCAGCGAAAGACCCGACTGCTTCAGCGACTTGTTGGCCTTCCGGAGGTTGCAGGGCGAACAGGCGGCCACCACGTTGTCCCAGCTCGTCACGCCGCCGCGCGAGCGCGGGACCACATGATCGAAGGTCAGGTCGCCCTTCGAACCGCAGTACTGGCAACAGAACTCGTCCCTCAGAAAAAGATTGAAGCGCGTGAAGGCCACGCGCTTCTGGGGTTTCACATAGTCCTTCAGCACCACGACCGAAGGTATTCGGATCGCCGCCCGTTGCGACCGCACCACCGCGTCATATTCCGCGACGATGGTGACGCGGTCGAGGACAGCCGCCTTTATCGCCTCCTGCCAGGGCCAGAGCGAGAGCGGGTAGTAGGAGAGCGGACGGAAGTCGGCGTTCAGCACCAGCGCGGGATAGCGCCTCAAAGCCGAAGGCTCGCGGACGAAGCTCGTCCTGAATTCGTCGTCGTGAACCCTGTCCAGCATGGGTGACTCCGTTCTCGCCCCGTCTGCCTGCCGCGGCCCCGGGGCGGGAGCACCCGCCCCAGCTTGCGCAAAACTATATCTGGCGTATCGCCACTGGCAAGACCCGCTATTTGCGGTAGGCTCCTATCGCGGCAAAGTGACAGGGGAATGACGATGGACGCTCCGCCGATCCTCGGGACGCTCGAAAGCGCGCTCTACGCCGGCGACCTCGCGGCAGCGGAGGCGTTCTACGCCGGCACGCTCGGACTTGCGGTCGTGGTCCGCCAGCCCGGCCGGCATGTCTTCTTCCGCGTCGGCGCCTCGATCCTTCTGGTCTTCGATCCCTCGGCGACCGAACGCCCGGCCGCGCCCGGCGCGCGCCTGCCCGTTCCGCCGCACGGGGCGCGGGGGCCAGGGCACTACTGCCTCTCCGTCGCCGCCGAGGCGCTCGACGCCTGGCGCGCGCACCTTGAGGCCGCGGGGGTGGCCATCGAGGCCGACTTCCGCTGGCCGGGCGGCGCGCGGTCGATCTATGTCCGCGATCCGGCCGGCAACTCTGTCGAGTTCGCAGAGCCCGCGCTCTGGGGCTGAGCCGTCAGCCGGGAAGCTTGTCCGTCAGGAAGGCGAGAGCCACCGAAAGGCCGTCCGGGGCGATGCCGTGACCGGTGCCCTTCATCACATGGCCATAGGTCTCGAACCCTGCTTCAGTCAGCGCGCGGCCGGCGTTCGCCATTTCGGCGAAGGGCACCATCTGGTCCTGATCGCCGTGCAGAAGCAGGACGGGCGGCTTCGACAGCGCCTCGGCGGAAAGCAGGTCGGGCCGAAGCAGACGGCCCGAAAACGCCACGATCCCCGCCACGGGCTCCGGCCGGCGCGGCAGGACATGGAGCGCCATCATCGTACCTTGCGAGAACCCGACCACGGCCAGCCGGTCCGGGGTCAGTCCCTCGGCATCGAGCTGCGCGTCAAGGAAGGCGTCGAGGTCCGCCGACGACCGCGCCAGGCCCTCGGCCGCCGCCGCCTCGGAGGAGCCGTCGAGCCAGGGGATCGGGAACCATTGCCGCCCGAAGGGGTTGCCCGCGCAGGGCTCGGGCGCGTCGGGGGCAACGAAGACCGTGTCCGGCAGGTGGGGCCCGAGCGGATCGGCAAGGCCAAGCAGGTCTGCCCCGTCGGCGCCGTAGCCGTGCAGGAAGATGACGAGCGACCGCGCCTCGCCCGATTGCGCCGCCTTCCGTCCGAATCTGAGCTCGCGTGTCACCTGATCCCCTCGCGCTTGCGTCTGAGCCGGTAGTAGGCCCAGAGCGCACGCGCCGCAACCGCCCGCCACGGCCGCCAGTCCTCGGCCATCGCGCGCAGAGCCGGCTCGGTGGGGCGCTCCGGCAGGTCGAAGATCATCCGCGCCGCCTCCTGCAAGGCCAGATCGCCCGGCGCGAAGACATCTGCCCGGCCGAGCGAGATCAGTGCATAGACCTCGGCCGTCCAGCGTCCGATGCCGGGAAGGGCGACGAGGGTGGCGATCACCACATCGTCGGGCGCGGCGCGGAGGCCGTGGTAGTCCAGTCCGGCGCGGGCGAGCGCCTGGGCGTAGCGGATCTTCTGGCGGCTCAGTCCGCAGGCGCGAAGCTCCTCCTCGGCCGCGCCTGCGACGCGGGCCTGGTCGAGAAGCCCCGCGGCGTCCAGCTTCAGCCGCATCGCCTCGGCAGAGGCCGTTGAGACCTGCTGGCCGAGAATCGCGTCGAGCAGCGCCGCGAATCCGTCCGGCCGGCGGCGGAGCGGCAGCGGGCCGGTCTCCTCGATCAGCGCGGCAAAGCGGGGGTCGCGCGCAGCGAGCCATTCCGCCCCCTCGGCCACATCCGCCGCCGTCGCGATGATCCGGCCGACCATCTCTCAGACCGGCAGGTCGCCGGGCGGGTTGCGCAGGAGCCGCGCCATCGCGTCGAGCGCGCGCACGAAGGCCGGCTCGGGCGATCGGCCGTCGATGGCGATGCGGACCGCGTTCGGCGTGTGGGCGTCCACCAGCGCATATTCGTCGGCCGATCGCACCAGCACGCCGACGCTTTCCGCCTCGCGCATGAAGGTGGAGGCGCGCCAGCCCTGCGGAAGTTTCAGCCAGAGGAAGGCGAGCCCCTTCTGCCAGGCGATATCGAAGGTGCCCAGCGCGTTCAGCGCCAGTTCCAGCCGCCGTTCCTGCACCGCCTGCGCCGCGTCCCTGAGCCGCGCCGCCTCGCCGCTGGTGAAGAGCGCCAGCATCAGGTCCGCGATGGGGCGGGCAAGCCCGAAGTAGGAATGCTGGGCGGCGAGGCGGGCATACTCCCCCTGACCGACGGGACAGACGATGGCACCGAAGCGCAGCCCGGCCGCCAGCGACTTCGACACCGAGGTCACATGCCAGGTGCGTTCGGGCGCGAGCGCCCGCAGCGCGGGCGCGCTGGCCTGGCCGACCGAATAGCAGTCGTCCTCGATGATCTGGAGGTCGTGGTGGCGCGCCACCGCGACGATCTCCAGTCGGCGACCGACCGGCATCCGAACCGTCGTGGGGTTCTGCGCCTCGGCGGTCACGCAGACGATGCGGGCACCGCTGCGGCGACAGGCTTCGTCGAGGGCGCGCGGCGAGAGGCCCTCCGCGTCAAGCGCAACAGGCACGACCTCGGCCCGGTTGAGCCGCGCGGCATGACGGAAGCCGGGATAGGCCAGTTCCTCCAGCAGGACCTGCGGCCGCGGCCCCTTCAGGCAGCATTGCAGCGCGAGCCCGATGGCGTTCTGGCCGCCCTGCGTCAGGACGATGTCGTCGCCGCCGATCGGGCCGAGGTCGCGGTCCGCGAGCCACTCCGCGTAGGCCGCCCTCAGCGGCCCGTCGCGCTTCAGGCCCGGATAGCCGAGATAGTCGAAATCGCCGGCCGCGGCGAGGCGCCCGAGCACCGCGGCGATCGCGGCGTTCTGGCCGATGTCGGGAAGCTGCGGGCTGCGCAGGTCGATCAGCCCCGGATCATCGCCTTTCGGACGGGCGAATATCCCCACCGACTCGACCAGCAGCGCCTGGTCTGCCCCGAACTTCGGCCGTGTGGCCGCGACGAAGGTGCCGCGACCGACCACCGCCTCCAGAAGCCCCTCCTGCGTCACGATCTGGTAGGCGCGTGCGACCGTGCCCGGGGTCATGCCGAGCCGCCAGGCGAGGTCGCGCACCGGCGGCAGCCGGTCGCCCTTGCCGAGCGCGCCCGATCGCACCGCATCACGCAGCGCGTGGGTGAGCGCCAGGTATTTCGGACCTTCGAAGCGGTCGAGCTCGGGCAGCCAAATTGTATCCGGCACAATGAACCTCTGGAACGACCAAAACCCGTATTGTATTAACTCAATACAGGATCAACGATTTTGTATCAATACAAAGGTGCATCATGACCCGCCTCGCGGCCTCCGCCCCCACCCCGTTCGGCCTGCCGGCATCCCACGGCAGCCTGACCGTGTGGACGCGCGCGGCGCGTGTGCTGCAGCAATGGTCCGGACGCCGCCGCAGCCGGATCGCGCTCGCGCGGCTGGACGACCGGCTTCTGCGCGATGCCGGGCTTGACGCGCCCACGGCCGAAGCCGAAGCGGCGCAGCCGTTCTGGCGCTGAGTTCAGGGTCCCGAACATCCCCGACGGACCCTTTTTCCTCGGCCGGGCGCTGCCCGGCCGTTTTTTTGACGGAGGATGCAGATGGCCACGATCACGATGTATCAGGCCGACGCCTTCACCGACAGGCTCTTCGCGGGCAACCCGGCCGCCGTCCTCGTGACCGGAACGCCGCTCGATGACGGGCTGATGCAGGCGATCGCGGCCGAGAACAACCTCGCCGAGACCGCCTTTGTCACGCCCGCGGGCGAAGACTGGGCGATCCGCTGGTTCACGCCCGTGCAGGAGGTCGCCTTCTGTGGACATGCCACGCTTGCCTCGGCCCATGTGATGGCGGCCGAACTCGGCCTTGGCGAGAGCTTCCGCTTCGCGACCCGGAAGGTCGGCGCGCTCGTCGTCCGGCGCGCCGGGACCGGGCGCTACACGCTGACGAGCCCGCGGATCGAGGCCGAGGCGATGACGCTTCCCGCAGAGTTCGCGGCGCTCTTTCCCGCCGGCCACGTCGCCGCCTTCCGCACGTTCGAGAACGTCTTCGTGGAACTGCCGGACCCCGAGGCCGTCGCGGGCTACCGCCCCGAAGCGCCGGCGATCGCGGCCGTGACTCGGATGGGCCTTGGCATCACCGCGCCGGGAGGGGTCGGGCCGGACGGCGCGGCGGTGGATTTCGTCTCGCGCTATTTCGCCCCCGCCGCGGGAATCGACGAGGACCCGGTGACCGGGTCGGCCCATGCCACGCTCGCGCCCTACTGGGCGGAACGGCTCGGCCGGGCCGAGCTTGTGGGGTTTCAGGCCTCGCCCCGCGGCGGGCGCGTGGCCTGCCGCGTGACGGATGCGGGCGTCGAACTGACCGGCGGCGCGGTCACCTACTTCCGCGCCGAACTGCGCCTCGGCGCCTGACCGGGATCAGGCCGCGACGGCCTCGATCGCGATCGCCCGCCGCTTCAGTTCGGAATAGAGCGCCGGAAGGACGCGGGTCTGGTCCACGGCATAGCGCAGCACCTCGCCGATCGTGTGATCGGCCGCCGGCGTGCGGACGCGCCAGACCAACCGGCGGGCGACGCCATCGTCATAGACGATCTCGATGCTGCCGGACGCGGCCTTGCGCAGGCCAAGGATATCGAAGCCCCCGCGGGAGCTGTGAAAGGTTTTGGGGGGCATTTTGCTGCTCTGGTTTTTTCTGCCTCAATGCGCGGACCATGAACCCGGAGCTTGTCCCCGGTCAATCCGGTGTGCGCACAAATCCGCGTGAGCGAGTCCCGGGCGCAACAGATTGATTCCGCGCGCTTTCCACGAAAAAGGGCGCGCCCGGCAGGACGCGCCCCATATCTTGCGGTCGGCCCCGGAAGGGGCGCGAGATCAGCGCTTGGAGAACTGGAAGGACCGGCGGGCCTTGGCCTTGCCGTACTTCTTCCGCTCGACCACGCGGCTGTCGCGGGTGAGGAAGCCCGCGGCCTTCAGCGCCGGACGGAGGCTCGGTTCATAGAGTTGCAGCGCGCGGCTGATTCCGTGCTTGACCGCCCCGGCCTGGCCCGAAAGCCCGCCGCCAGCAACGGTGGCCATCACGTCGAACTGGCCCTCGACATTGGCGACCTGGAACGGCTGGCGCAGGATCATCTGCAGCACCGGACGGGCGAAGTACTTCGAATAGTCGATGAACTCGCCCTTGTTGTTGCGGATGAGGAACTTGCCCGAGCCCGGCTTGATCCAGACGCGGGCAACCGCGTCCTTGCGCTTGCCGGTGGCATAGGAGCGGCCGAACTTGTCTCGCTGCGGCTCGCGGGGTGCTTCCGCTTCGACCGCGGCGGCGCTGCCGGCGACGACCGACTTCAGATCGTCGAGGGATTTGATTTCGTCGGCCATCTCATGCGCTCCGCGTGTTCTTCGGGTTCATCGACTTCACGTCGAGGACTTCGGGCGACTGCGCCTCGTGCGGATGCTCGGCACCGGCATAGACGCGCAGATGGGTCATCTGCTGGCGGCCCAGCTTGTTGCGGGTGATCATCCGCTCCACCGCCTTCATCACCACGCGCTCCGGATGGGCGCCATCGAGCACCTGCTCGGCGGTGCGGAACTTGATGCCGCCGGGGTGGCCGGTGTGCCAGTAGTAGCGCTTGTCGGCACGCTTGTTGCCGGTCATCTGCACCTTGTCGGCGTTGATGACGATCACGTTGTCGCCCATGTCCATGTGCGGCGTGAAGGTCGGTTTGTGCTTGCCACGCAGGCGGTTGGCGACGATCGTGGCGAGGCGGCCGAGAACGACGCCCTCGGCGTCGATCAGGATCCACTTCTTCTCGATCTCCGCCGGCTTCGCGGTATAGGTCTTCATCTCTGGCCCTTCGGGTTCGGAAGCGTTCGGAGGCACGCCATGTGCGCGCGCCCCCCGAATTCGGATGCGGGCTTTTCCTGCATTCGCGCGTTTCCGTCAAGTGTCTATGGAGAATAATACGTCAATTTTTTCAATGACTTGCAAAATAGGTATCATAATACCTCAATTTTCCGGGCACTCGGCGGCCGATTCCGCCCCTGCCGGGCCGCGTCAGCGCGCCGGCGGGATCGAATAGGTCAGGTTCGCGCGCGCCACGGGCTCCGGCCGCCCGTCGCTGCGCACCAGGACCTCGCCCACCGCCAGAACCCTGCCGAGCTTGAGAAGCCGCGCCTCGCCGATCAGGTCGCGCCCCGCCTCGGGCTTGCGCAGGAAGTCGATGCCCGCGTTCGTCGTGACGGCGAGCGCCACCGGCCCGATCCGCGCCAGAAGCGCGAGGTAGACCGCGACATCGGCCAGCGCGAAGATGTTCGGCCCCGAGACGGTGCCACCGGGCCGCAGGTGCCGCTCGGCGACGCGGAGCCGCATCACGATCCCCTCCGCGGTCAGCCGCTCAAGCGCGAAATCCTCCGCGACCTGGGGAAACTCCCGCACGAGGAAGGCGGCAAGGTCCGCCTCGGTCATCACCAGCTGCATCTTCCGTCTCCGCTTCCCTGCCCGTAAGGTTCCCGCAAAGGGAGGGAATGGCAAGATGACCGATCTCATGCTGCGTGCCGACGAGGGTGGCGTCGCCACGCTCACTATGAACGCCCCGGCAAGCCTCAACGCGCTCTCAGACGCGATGCTCGCCGCGCTGAAGGCGGCGTTCGCCCGGCTCGCGGAAGACCGCGATGCCCGCGTCGTGATCCTGAGGGGGGCGGGGCGCGCCTTCTGCGCCGGTCACGACCTGAAGGAGATGCAGGCCGGCCGCGCCGCCCCCGACCGGGGCCGCGCCTATTTCGCCGATCTCTTCGCCCGCTGCGCCGAGGTCATGCAGATGATCCCCTCCCTGCCCCAGCCGGTCATCGCCGAGGTCCACGGCATCGCGACCGCGGCGGGCTGCCAGCTCGTCGCCTCCTGCGACCTCGCGGTCGCCGCCGAAGGCACCCGCTTCGGCGTTAACGGGGTGAACATCGGCCTTTTCTGCTCAACCCCCATGGTCGCGCTCAGCCGCAACGTCCCCCGCAAGGTCGCCTTCGAGATGCTGACGACCGGCGCCTTCATCGACGCCGCCCGCGCCGCCGAGGTCGGGCTCGTGAACCGGGTCGTGCCGGCGCAGGTGCTCGCGGCCGAAACCCGCGCGCTTGCCGACACGCTCGCCGCCAAGCTCACCGCCGCCGTGAAGATCGGCAAGCGTGCTTTCTACGACCAGATCGAGATGACGCGCGCGGCCGCCTATGACCATGCCGCGCAGGTGATGGTGGAAAACATGCTCTGGCGCGACACCGAGGAGGGGATTGCCGCCTTTCTCGACAAGCGCAAGCCCGACTGGGGCTGAGGCGCCCCCTGCCCGCTGCGCCGGTCAGAGCCCGTAGATCGCGCCGAACTTCGCCTCGAGATAGTCGAGAAGCGGCCCCTCCGTGGGCGCCGCACCGGTCGAACGGGCGATCACCTCAGCCGGCGTGTGGAGCCCGCCGTAACGCTGCACCTTCTCGCGCAGCCACTCCGTCGCCGGCAAGGCGTCGCCCTGCGCGAGGCTTTCGTCGAGCCCGGGCAGGTCGGCGCGGAGCGCCCTGTGCAGGCAGCCCGCGTAGACATTGCCGAGCGCGTAGGTCGGGAAGTAGCCGAAGAGCCCGACCGACCAATGCACGTCCTGCAGCATCCCGTGGGCGGGCTTGTCCACCGCGATGCCGAAGTCGCTGGCAAAGCGGGTGTTCCAGGCATCCTCCAGGTCCGCCACCGCGAGTCCGCCCGAAAAGAGCGCGCGCTCGAGGTCGAAGCGCATCATGATGTGGAGGTTGTAATGCACCTCGTCCGCCTCGGTGCGGATGAAGCCGGACTGCACGCGGTTCACGGTGCGGTAGAAGTCCTCGGCAGACGATACGCCGAAATCGCCGAAGATGGCGTGCATCTGGCCGTGGAGCCAGCGGGTGAAGGCACGGCTGCGGCCGAGCTGGTTCTCGTAGATCCGGCTCTGGCTTTCGTGAACGCCCATCGACACGCCGGCGCCCAGCGGCGTCATCAGGTATGTCTGGTCGATGGCCTGCTCGTAGGCGGCATGGCCGACCTCGTGGATCGTCGAATAGACGCAGTTGAAGGGCTCTGCCTCCACGACCCGCGTGGTGATTCGCACGTCGTTGCCCGACCCGGAGGAGAACGGGTGCACCGCGAGGTCGAGCCGGCCGCGGTTCCAATCATAGCCGAAGGCGGTGGCGAGGTCGCGGGCCAGCCCCAGTTGCCGCGCCTCGGCGAAATGCCCGGCGAGCGGCGTGGGGTGACCGTCCGCGCCGAGAATCCGTTCGCGCAGCGCCACGAGGCGCGGCCGCATCCGGTCGAAGATCGCGGCGATGCCCGCGGCCGTCGCCTCGGGCTCGTAGTCGTCCAGAAGCGCGTCGTAGGGGTCGCCCCCGCCATAGCCCGCCGCCGCCAGCGCCTGGCCCTTCTCGTGCACCAGCGCCACCACCCGTTCGAGCGTCGGCAGGAAGTGGGCCACATCGTTCCGCGCCCGCGCCTCGGCCCAGATGCCCTGGGCGACGCTCGTCACCCGCGCGGTCTCGGACGCGAGCGAGCCCGGAACCGCCGCATTGCGCCCGTAGGTGCGCGCGATGAGCGCGAGCGCCCGCGTCCCGGCCGCATCCGGCGCCTCGGCCCGCGACAGCCATTCGCCCACGCGGGGATCGGTGCGGCGGGCATGCAGGACGCCCTCGATCGCCGCCATCTCCTCGCCGCGCTGGTGGGCCGCGCCGGAAGGCATCACCGTCTCCTGGTCCCAGCCGAGCCGGCCGGCGATCTGCGCCAGCGCCTCTGTCTCGCGCTGGAAGGCCATGAGGTCCTGGAACGCGCTCATCATGCCCCCCGGATGGACTGAACTATGGGATACTGGGCCCTGTGCCGCGCCCTCAGGATGACGACCCAGACGGCGACCGCGCCGATCTGATGGAGCAGCCCGAGCGCCAGGGGCGCGGCGTGGAGCACGGTGACGATGCCGAGCACGACCTGAGCGAAGACCGCAGTCGCCATCCAGGCGAAAGCGGCGCGCGTCGCCGGATGCGCCGACCGCTGCCCCTTCGCCCAGGCCAGGACAGCGAATGCCAGGAGGAGATAGCCCGCCATCCGGTGCATGAACTGCACGAGGCCGGGGTTCTCGAAGAAGGCCAGCACCGCCGGCCCGCCCTCGGGCAGGTAGAAGGCGTCGGCCGGCAGGAAGCTGTCGCCCATCAGCGGCCAGGTCGGGAAGGCCCGGCCCGCGTCGATTCCGGCGACGAGGGCGCCGAGTAGAATCTGCAGGAAGGCCAGATGCATCAGGCCGGTGGCAAGCGAGAAGAGCCGCGCCTCGCGCAGCCGCCGCGCCTGCAGAAGCGCAGGCTCGGTCCGCGCGAGCGAGAGCATGAACCAGGCGATGAGGCCGAGGATCACGAAGGCAAGGCCGAGATGCGTGGCCAGCCGGTAGGAGGCGACATCGACCATCCGGCCGGTCAGCCCCGAAGCCACCATCCACCAGCCGATTGCCCCCTGCAGCGCGCCGAGCGCGCCCAGCAGGGCAAGCCGCCCGGTCCATCCGCGCGGAATGCGGCGGGTCGCCCCGAAGAGGGCGAAGCCGACAGCCCAGACGAGGCCGATGACGCGGCCGAGTTGCCGGTGACCCCATTCCCACCAGTAGATCGTCTTGAACTCCGCAAGATCCATCTGGTGATTCTGCAGCTGGAACTCGGGGCTCGCCTGATACTTCGCGTATTCCGCCTGCCAGTCGGCCGCGTTCATCGGCGGCAGCGCGCCGGTCACCGGGCGCCATTCGGTGATCGAGAGTCCGCTGTCGGTCAGCCGCGTCAGCCCGCCGACCGCGATCATCGCCACGACGAGCGCGAAGAGAATGGCGAGCCAGACCCGCAACCCGCCCCGCGCGCCGCCGCGGCCCGCGTCGATCATGCCGCCGGCCGGCGGCTCCGGGGCCTTCGCCCCCTCGCCCACCTCCTCGAAGATGCTGCGCTTGCCTGCCATCGCCGCCTCCGTTTCAGCGCGCGGACACTAGGCCGGCGCCGGGAAAGCCGCAAGGGCGGCGCCCCTACCCGTCGCGCCGGCGCAGGATCTGCCGCAGCATCCCGTGCAAGGTCTGCACATCCGCGCGCGTCAGCGGCATCCGGCTCCAGAGATTGCGGAGGTTGAGCTTCATGCCCTCGGCCTTCGATTCGGGAAAGAAGAACCCCGCCGCCTCCAGCCGTTCCTCGAAGTGGTCGCCGAGTTTCTCGACCTCGATCGCCGTCGCCAGCTCCGTCCCGGCGAGCGCCAGCACCTCGGGCGCGGCCGCTGTCCCCTGCCGGCCCCATTCGTAGGCACAGAGCAGCACCGCCTGCGCGAGGTTGAGCGAGGGGAACTCCGGGTTCACCGGCACCGAGATGATCGCGTTGGCCCGCGCCACGTCCTCGTTCTCCAGACCCGCGCGCTCGGGGCCGAAGAGCACGGCGACCTTCTGCCCCGCGGCGGAGAGGGCGCGGGCGTGTTCCATCGCCCGTTCCGGCGTCATCACCGGCTTCGTGAGGTCGCGCCCCCGTGCCGTCGTGGCGAAGACATAGGCACAGTCGGCCACCGCCTCGGGCAGGGTCGCAAAGACACCGGCATGGTCGAGCACCCGCCCCGCCGCGCCGGACGCCATCGCGACCGCGCGCGGATTCGGCCAGCCGTCGCGGGGGTCCACCATCCGCATGTGGGTGAGCCCGAAGTTCAGCATCGCCCGCGCCGCCGCGCCGATGTTCTCGCCCATCTGCGGACGGACGAGGATGAAGGCGGGCTGGGGCACGGGCGGGTTGGCGGGCGGGTTGGCGGGCGCATCGATCAGCATCGCGGCCTGATACGCGCTCGCGCGCGCGTCGACAAGCCGCGTGGCGGGAGTGCGGCGGGGAGTGCGGCGGGCGCGCGGCGGCTCCGCGGGGGCCGTAGCCAAGCCGGCGAAACTGCGCTACTCCGGGCCGGTCAACGCCGACCCGGAGCCTTGCATGGCCGCCCAAGACCGCCCGCAGATCTATCTTGTCGCCCCGCCCGACCTCGACCTCGAGGTCTTCCCCGACCGTCTCGCGCGGGTGCTCGACGGGGTGGACGTCGCCTGCCTCCGCTTCGGCCTCGCCACGGCGGACGCCGACCGGATCGGGCGCGCGGCCGATGGCTTGCGCGCCATCGCCCACGAACGCGACGTGGCGATCGTGGTGGAGACACACCTGCTGGTCGCAGAGCGGCACGGGCTCGACGGGGTCCATCTCACCGACGGGGCGCGGACCGTGCGGGAGGCGCGCAAGGCACTCGGCGCGGACGCAATCGTCGGCGCCTTCTGCGGCGTGACGCGGCACGAGGGGATGAACGCGGGCGAGGCCGGGGCCGACTACGTCGCCTTCGGGCCGGTGGGCGAGACGCTTCTGGGCGGGGCCGCGCGGGCCGACCGCGATCTCTTCGCGTGGTGGTCCGAGATGATCGAGGTGCCCGTTGTCGCCGAAGGCGGCCTCACCGCGGCGCTCGTGGCCGAGCTTGCCCCCGTCGCCGACTTCCTCGGCATCGGGCCGGAAATCTGGGGGGCCGAGGACCCGCTTGCCGCCCTGCGCGCCCTCCTCGCGCCGCTTGGCTGAACCTCAGCCCGGGTACCGCGGGTCGAGGCCCGCGCTCAACCCCTTCCGCACACTCTCCTCGCACGATCGGGCAAGCTCCTTGCGCGAGGCGAAGGCATCGACGGCGACCGGATCGTGGAATACGACCTCGACCGAGCCCTGCCGGAATTGTGCAAGCACCTTAACGAGATGGCTGGCGAAGTTCATGTCACCCCACCAGCCGTAGAACCGCGCGCCCCGGCCTTCCGGTGCGCGGTAGATCAGGCTGACCGGCTGGATCTGCATGATCTCGTCCAGTCCGTGGGTGTAGAAGGCGGCAAAGAGCGTGGACTTGAAGGGCATCACCCGCAGGCCGTCGGTCGAAGTGCCTTCGGGGAAGAACATCAGCTTGTGCCCCGCGCGCAGGCGTGCCTCGAAGACGGCCTGCTGGGCCTTAGCCTCCTTCGGATCGCGAGCGATGAAGACCGTCCCGGTCGCCCGTGCGAGCCAGCCGATGAAGGCCCAGCGGGCGACCTCGGCCTTGGCGACGAAATAGATCGTCTGGCAGGCGTTCAGCGCGAAGATGTCGAGCCAGGAGACGTGGTTCGATACGACGGCGCCGCGATGGCGCATCGGCGTTCCCCGCACACGGTAGCGGATCCCGAGGATCGGAAAGGCCAGCCGGCAAACCGTGCGGGTGACATGCGGCGTCAGTGGCCGGTCCGGGCCGAACATCGGGCGCTCGATCAGCCGCAGGAGAAGGAGAAGAACGAGCCCGCCATAGGTCACCGCCCCGAAGACGGTCCCGCGCAGCGCCGCCATCACGAACCCGAAGACACCGATCCGCACCCTGTCGGCCGGCTCCTCCGCCCGCCAGGTCGTCACGCCCTGGGCTCGTGCTTGCGGGTGTAGAACCCCTTGTGCCGCTCGCTCATCGCCGCCGTGTCCATCAGGAGGCAGACGTCCGTCGTGTTGAACGCACGGTCGATGAAGGCGCCCTCGCCGACAAAGCCGCCAAGCCTGAGATAGGCCTTGATCAGCGCCGGCATCGCCACCATCGCCGCCCGACGGTCGAGCGCCTCCGCCGGGATGAGGTCCATTCGCTGGTAGTGCGCGGGCAGCGCCCGCACCCGGATCGCCTCTGGCGCCAGGTGGTGGTGATGAAGCCACGAAAGCGGCAGCTTCAGCGTCTCCACGTCCGTGCCATGGAAACTCGCCACCCCGAAGAGCACCTCGACCCCGTGGTCAAGCACATAGTCCGCAAGCGCATTCCAGAGCAGGAACATCGCCATGCCGCCCCGGTAGCCCGCGTCGACGCAGGACCGGCCGAGTTCCAGAAGCCGGCGACCCGAGGCGCGCAGGGGGCCGAGGTCGTATTCGCTGTCGCAATAGAACCGCCCGAAGGCCGCCGCCCGGTCGCTTCGCAGGAGGCGATAGACCCCGACCACATGGTCGAGCGCCGCCGCGTCGCGGCTGGTATCGACGAGGATGAGATGATCCATCACCGGGTCGAACTCATCCCGCTCGAACCGCGCCGCGTGATCGACCAGCGGCCCGTCGCCGCCCAGTTCCTCGACAAAGACCCGGAAGCGCAACCGCTCGGCCGCGAGAAGGTCGGATTCCGAAACGGCCAGGCGCACCTGGAACTGCGTGGTATCGAGGGTCATCGTCGCTGCCACACCCGCGTCGTTCGGAATGCCCGCGCGTTTTAGGCGGAGGCCCCGGAATTTGCAACCGAATGGGACCTGCGGCCCGCGTTGACACTACCCAAAGCTGTGCTAGCGTGCCGGGCACATCCTGAAGTCAATCCTCGGGCCCGATGACCAGCCGAAGCGCCACCCGTTCGCCGTCGATGACCACCTTGCCGGCATGTTCGAAATTCACCGTGATCCGCCAGCCGATGCGTGACTGCACCTGGCCGAGCCCCCAGTCGGGGCATCCGGGATGACGCACCAGCATGCCGGGCTCCAGGATCTCGTTCACGGGCTTTCCTCCAAGTTGCAGGCCGCCGATGCCCGTTGAGCCGCCCGACCTCATCGCCCTCGTCGGCTCGCGCATCTGCCACGACCTTATCAGCCCGCTCGGCGCGATCGGCAACGGGGTCGAGTTGCTGATGATGTCGGGCAACGGTCCGGGCCCGGAACTCGCGCTGATTTCGGAAAGCGTGACGAATGCCAATGCCCGCATCCGCTTCTTCCGCATCTCGTTCGGCGCGGCAGCACCGGGCCAGGGCGTGGCGCGGGCCGAGGTTCGGTCGATTCTTGACGACATGACGCGGGGCGGCCGGCTCAAGATCGACTGGGATCTCGCCGGAGACGCCGCCCGCACCGAGGTGAAGCTGGCCTTCCTCGCGATCCAGTGCCTCGAAAGCGCGCTCCCCTTCGGCGGCCGGATTCGCGTCAGCGCGGATGGCGGTCGCTGGCAGATCGGGGCGGAGGCGCCGCGGCTGAAGGTCGATCCGCCGCTCTGAGAGCGGCTCAGGGGTGCCGGAACGGCCGAGGTCACGGCCGCTCAGGTGCAGTTCGCGCTTCTGCCCATGGAGCTTGCACGGCAGCGCCGCAGCCTCGCGCTCCGGCTCGACGACACCGCCATCGCCCTGCATTACTGAGGGTCAGGCGCGGATAGTGCCGTCGCCGGTCACGAGATACTTGAAGCTCGTCAGCTGCTCGGCGCCCACCGGTCCGCGCGCGTGCAGCTTGCCGGTGGCGATGCCGATCTCGGCCCCCATGCCGAACTCGCCGCCGTCGGCGAACTGGGTCGATGCGTTGCGCATCAGGATCGCCGAATCGAGCCGCTGGAAGAAGCGTTCCGCCGTCGCGTCGTTCTCGGTGAGGATCGCCTCGGTGTGGTTCGACCCGTGGCGGCGGATGTGGGCGATGGCGGCATCGACATCATCGACGACCCTGGCCGCGATGATCATGTCGAGGAACTCGCGCCCGAAATCGCTCTCCGCGGCGGCCTTGGTCCCGACCAGTCCCTCGGCCCGCACCTCCACCCCCGCGGCCATGAGGTCGTCGACGAGCCGTTGTCCGAGCCCCGCCGCGATCTCGCGGTGGACAAGCAGGCATTCGGCCGCGCCACAGATGCCGGCGCGTCGGGTCTTGGCGTTCAGGACCACGCGCCGCGCCTTTTCGGGGTCCGCATCCTTGTCGACATAGACGTGACAGATGCCCTCGAGATGGGCGAAGACCGGCACCCGCGCCTCTGCCTGCACGAGGCCCACGAGGCCCTTGCCACCGCGCGGCACGATCACGTCGATATGCTCCACGGCGGCCAGCATCGCGCTGACGGCGGCACGGTCCCGGGTCGGCACCAGCTGGATGGCGGCCTCGGGCAGCCCGGCCGACTTCAGTCCGGCAACGAGGCAGGCGTGGATGGCGCGGGAGGAGTGGAAGCTTTCCGAGCCGCCGCGCAGGATCACCGCATTGCCGGACTTCAGGCACAGCGCCCCGGCGTCGGCCGTCACGTTCGGCCGGCTCTCGTAGATGACGCCGACGACGCCGAGGGGTGTGCGCACCCGCTCGATATGCAGCCCCGAGGGCATGTCCCAGGCGGCGATGACCTCGCCCACCGGGTCCTTCTGGGCGGCCACCGCCCTGAGCCCCGCCACGATGGCGCCGATACGCGCCTCGTCGAGA
Organism: Paracoccaceae bacterium; assembly: GCA_020637675.1. Taxonomy (GTDB): domain Bacteria; phylum Pseudomonadota; class Alphaproteobacteria; order Rhodobacterales; family Rhodobacteraceae; genus Albidovulum. The sequence goes on from JACKKD010000001.1 coordinate 344,899, forward strand.
AGCAGCCGGTCCATCATTGCTGCCGACAGCCCCTTTTCGCGGCCATGGGCGAGGTCCTCGGCATTGGCCGCCATGACCTCCTCCCGCGCCGCACAGAGCGCGTCGGCGGCCGCCAGAAGGGCCGCCCGCTTGGCCTCGGCAGGTGCGAAGGCGAGCTCTGCCGCAGCCGCGCGCGCCGCCCGGCCGAGCCGGGCCATCATCGCAGGAACGTCACCCATTTCCTTCGTTTCCAAGACTTTCATCGTGGCGCAGCACCCCCTGCCAGAAGCATCCGCAGCGCGGGCCTAGCGCGCCATGTCATCGCGGTGCACCATCGGTCCGCGTCCCGCATAGCCCAGAACGCCCTCGATGTCACCCGACCGCCGGCCGGCTATGGCCCGAGCCTCGACGGCGGTGTAGCGCACCAGGCCCCTGGCCAGTGCCTCGCCGCCAGGGCCGAGGATGACCACCGGATCGCCGCGCCCGAACGCGCCCGAGACAGCCGTCACGCCTGCAGGCAGCAGCGACTTGCCCTGCGCCAGCGCGGTGACGGCGCCTGCATCGAGCCTGAGTTCCCCGCGCGGCTTCATCGCCGCGATCCAGCGCTTGCGGGCCACTTGCGGCGTACCCTCGGCGAGAAACCAGGTCGCGGCCGCCCCCACCGCGAGCGCCGCAAGCGGCCGCAGGACGGACCCTTCCATGATGACCATGGCGCAGCCTCCGGCGACCGCCGTCTTCGCCGCCATCAGCTTCGTCTTCATGCCGCCCTTCGAGAGACCGGAAACGGGATCGCCCGCCATTGCCTCGATCGCAGGCGTTATCCTGTCAATGACATCAAAGCGTTGCGCCGCGGGGTTCAGCTTCGGATTGTCCGAGTAGAACCCGTCCACGTCGCTCAGGAGCACGAGCTGGTCCGCCCCCACCGTGACCGCGATCTGCGCCGCAAGCCGGTCGTTGTCACCGAAGCGGATCTCGTCGGTCGCAACGGTGTCGTTCTCGTTGACGATCGGCACGACGCCGAGACCGAGGAGGGTCTCCATCGTCGCGCGGCTGTTGAGGTAACGGCGGCGGTCCTCGGTGTCCTCGAGCGTGACCAGCACCTGCCCGGCGGTCAGCCGGTGCGGCGCCAGCACCTCTTCGTAGGCGCGGGCGAGCCGGATCTGGCCCACGGCGGCGGCCGCCTGGCTCTGGTCGAGCGTGAGGGCGCCGGCGGGCAGACCCAGGACACGCCGGCCGAGCGCGATGGAACCGGAGGACACCAGGATCACGTCGGCGCCCCGGGCCTTGGCCTGCGCCACATCGGCGGCGAGCCCCTCGAGCCAGCCGCGCCGGAGACCGCCCGCCGGATCGACAAGGAGCGCGGAGCCGATCTTGACGACAAGCCGCCGCGCGGCCGCGATGTCCGGCGTCAGGGTCGCCATTCCCGCTCCTCGGGCGCGGCTTCGCGCCGGCCCTCGGCGATGATCGAGAGCAGCGCGCGCAGCACTTCCTGCACGCCTGCGCCGGAAACGCCGGAGATGAGGTGAACGGGGCCGCCGGCCACCTTTTCGAGACTGCGGCGCCGGTTCGCGAGGGTCTTCGCGTCGAGTGCGTCGACCTTGTTCAGCGCCGTGATCCGCGGCTTGGCCACGAGGTCCTCGGAATAGGCTTCGAGTTCCTGCAGGATCGTCCGGTAGTCCCTTGCGATCGTTGAGGAAGTTCCGTCAACGAGATGCAGGAGGACGGCGCAGCGTTCGACATGGCCCAGGAAGAGGTCGCCAAGGCCCCGCCCCTCCGACGCGCCCTCGATGAGGCCGGGGATGTCGGCCATGACGAATTCCTTGCCGTCGATCCCGACGACGCCGAGGTTCGGCACCAGCGTGGTGAAGGGATAGTCCGCGATCTTCGGCCGCGCATTCGAGACGGCGGCAAGCAAGGTGCTCTTCCCGGCATTCGGCAGCCCCACGAGCCCCGCATCGGCGATCAGCTTGAGCCTGAGCCAGATCGTGCGCTCCACCCCCGGCTGGCCGGGATTGGCGCGCGACGGAGCCCGGTTGGTCGAGGACTTGAAGCGCAGGTTGCCCCAGCCGCCGTTGCCGCCCTGCGCCAGAAGCACGCGCTGGCCGGACTCGGTGAGGTCGGCGATCAGCGTCTCCTCGTCCTCGTCGATGATCTCGGTGCCGACGGGCACCTTCAGCACGATGTCCTCGCCCGACTTGCCGGTCCGCTGGCTGCCCATGCCGGGCTGGCCGTTCTTGGCGAAGAAATGCTGCTGGTAGCGGAAGTCGATGAGCGTGTTCAGCCCCTCCACCGCCTCGGCCCAGACCGAGCCGCCATTGCCGCCGTCGCCGCCGTCCGGCCCGCCGAACTCGATGAACTTCTCCCGCCGGAAGCTTGAACAGCCCGCGCCGCCGCCGCCGGAACGGATATAGACCTTGGCGAGATCGAGAAACTTCATGGGCGGGCTTTCCTGCGGTCTGTCAGGCGATAGAGCCTGGCGCCGGATTCCGCAAGACCGGGGCGATTCTGCCCGCCGGGTGCCCGCGATGCGCGCCGAACGTGCAAATGCGGCGGCGAAGGGTCGCGCCGCGCCTTGGCGTCGAAACAAATCCCCGCGCCGGCCTCAATCTTGCCACAACCTGAAGTATAAATCGGTGTTGTTAACGTGCTGGAAAGAAATGCCCTCCAGTCTGGGCAGCGTCACCGGGCAGCCGACCGCCCTCAACCCATCCGAACCGGTCGGGGAGCCGGGCACTCACGGAGAACCTGAGATGAGCCTTTACGACATCGCCGGCGCCTACCAGAGCCAGTCGATCCAGCGCCCGTCCAGCCGCGGCTTGATCGCGTCGCTCTTCGCCGCCCTCCGCGGCTCGCACGATGCCGTCCCTTCCGTGATGGTCGAGGATCCGAACGAGGCGAAGCATCGCCGGCGCGAGCAGGGCTATCTCATGGACATCGGCATCTGAACCGACAGGCACCGGCGCAAGGCCGGTGCGACGCACCCGGTCCGCGGGCATCTCGGCCTCCGGACATGCAGGCTGGCGGCCCTTCGGGGCCGCTTTCGCTTTCCGGGGCCCGCGCGGTCCCTCCGCCTTTTCAATCGTCGTGCGGCGGACTACATCACGGGCGATGAGCGCAAGACTTCACATCGTCGGCGGCGGAATGGCCGGATCGGAGGCCGCCTGGCAGGCGGCCGCGATGGGTGTTCCCGTCACCCTTCACGAAATGCGGCCCCGTGTCGGCACCTTCGCCCACCGCACCGGCGACTTCGCCGAGATGGTCTGTTCCAACTCCTTCCGCTCGGACGACCACGAAAAGAACGCCGTGGGACTGCTCCACTGGGAGATGCGGGAGGCGGGCGGGCTCGTCATCGGAATGGCCGACCGCCACCGCCTGCCCGCGGGCGGGGCACTCGCCGTCGACCGTGACCCCTTCGCGGCGGCTGTAACGGCGGCACTGCGCGCTCATCCCCTGATCGAGGTCGCGGAGGGCGAGGTCACCGCACTTCCTGGCGACGGGCAGTGGATCATCGCCACCGGCCCCCTCACCTCCGGCGCGCTCGCCGCGGCGATCCGGGCCGAGACCGGCGCCGACAACCTCGCCTTTTTCGACGCCATCGCCCCCATCGTCCATGCCGGGACGGTCGACATGTCGGTTGCCTGGGCGCAGTCGCGCTATGACAAGGGCGAGACCGAGGCGGAGCGGCGCGCCTATCTCAACTGCCCGATGACCAAAGCGGAGTACGAGGCCTTCGTCGACGCGCTCCTCGCCGCCGACAAGACCGAGTTCCGCGAGGGCGAGACCGCCGGCTACTTCGACGGCTGCCTGCCGATCGAGGTCATGGCGAGCCGCGGCCGCGACACGCTGCGCTTCGGGCCGATGAAGCCCGTGGGACTGACCAACGCCCACCGGCCGGAGGTCAAGCCCTACGCCGTCGTCCAGCTCAGGCGCGACAACGCGATGGGTACGCTCTACAACATCGTCGGTTTCCAGACCAAGATGAAGTATGGCGCGCAGGTCGATGTTTTCAGGATGATTCCCGGCCTTCAGAACGCCGGTTTCGCGCGCCTTGGCGGCATCCACCGCAACACCTTCATCAACGCGCCGGCTCTGCTCGACGACCGGCTGCGGCTGAGATCGCGGCCCGGCATCCGCTTTGCCGGTCAGATCACCGGGGTCGAGGGCTATGTCGAAAGCGCCGCGATGGGGCTCCTCGCGGGCCGGATGGCGGCGGCCCAGATCCTCGGCCGAGACCTCGCGCCGCCGCCGCCCGAGACCGCCATGGGCGCGCTCGTCCACCACATCACCGGCGGCGCCGAGGTAAGGACCTTCCAGCCGATGAACGTCAACTTCGGCCTCTTCCCGCCGATCGACGCGAAGGGCGGCCGCAAGGGTCGGAAGGATCGCTACCGCGCCTATACCGACCGGGCAAAAACCGTTTTTGTGGAATGGCTTGCCGGGCAGGGTTGATGCGCACGCGCTTCGCACCCTCGCCGACCGGTCCGCTGCACCTCGGCCACGCCTTTTCCGCGATCCTCGCCCATGACATGGCGCGCGCGGCGGGCGGAGAATTCCTTCTCAGGATGGAGAACACCGATCTCGAGCGATCGCGACCTGAATGGGAGGCCCTGATCCTGGCAGACCTCGCCTGGCTCGGCCTCGACTGGGACGGCCCCGTGCACCGGCAGTCGGACCATCTCGCCGCGTACAATGCCCGGCTCGACTCCCTCGGCCCCCGTGGATTGATCTACCCCTGCTCCTGCAGCCGCGGCGACATCCGCGCCGTCCTCTCGGCCCCGCAGGAGGGCGTGGCCCATTCCCTCTATCCCGGCACGTGCCGCGGGCGGGAGATGGCGGGCCGCCAACCCGGCGATGCGCTGCGGCTCGACCTCGACCGCGCGCTCGCCGCGCTCGATCCCGAAACGCTCGTCTTCATCGAGACCGGCCCGGCCCACGCCGGCGTCCACCGGGTCGATCCCGAGGCCGCGCGCCGCACCTTCGGCGACGTGGTTCTCGGCCGGAAAGGGGACGGGATCGTCGCCTATTTCCTCGCCTCGGCCTTCGATGACGCCGACCAGGGCATCACGCATGTGATCCGCGGCGAGGATCTCTTCGCATTCACCCCGATCCAGGTGATTCTCCAGCGCCTTCTCGGCCTGCCGACCCCCGTCTACCACCACCACCGGCTGATCCGGGACGAGACTGGCAAGCGGCTCGCCAAGCGCGACGACGCGCGCGCGATCCGCAAGTACCGGGACGAGGGCGTTACGCCGGCCGAGATCCGCCGCCTGATCGGGCTCGCCTGACGCCGAATTCATTGTGGTCCAAATACTCCCGCCGGAGGCTCTCGCCGCCGCCGCTACGCCTCGGGGCGCAGGATCTCCACCTCGGCGCCGTCACGCACGGCGGTGTAGAAGCAGGACCGCCGGTTGGTGTGGCAGGCCGGCCCTTCCTGCTCGACCAGCACCAGGAGGCAGTCGCGGTCGCAGTCCACCCGCATCTCCGTCAGCCGCTGCACATGGCCCGAGGTCTCGCCCTTGACCCAGAAGGCCTGCCGCGACCGCGACCAGTAGGTGACGCGCCCGGTCCCAAGCGTCCGCGCCACCGCCCCGGCGTTCATCCAGGCCAGCATCAGGACCTCGCCCGAGGCATGATCCTGTGCGATCACCGGGATGAGGCCACGGGCATCGTAGACCAGTGTCGAAGGGTCGAAGGGCATCCGTCCGGCTTCCTTTCGCGCGGCTTTGCGCCTATCTAGACTCCAGACGCCGGCGGGGAAAGCCCCGGGGGGAGTGCCGATGAGCGACAGCGACCTCATTCACCTCTATTCCAAGCGCATCCTCGCGCTCGCAGCCGACATACCGCATCTTCGTCGGCTGGAGCATCCGACAGCGACGGTGCGCAAGCGCTCGCCGCTCTGCGGGTCCACCGTCACGGTCGATGTCGCGGTGACGGACGGCCGCATCGTCGAGTTCGGCCAGGACGTGAAGGCCTGCGCGCTCGGCCAGGCCTCGGCGGCGATCGCGGGGGCGCAGATGATCGGCCGGACGCGCGCCGAGGTCGAGCGCGCGCGCGACGAGCTTCGCGCCATGCTCAAGGAAGGCGGGCCCGTGCCGACGGCGCCCTTCGCCGGTTACGAGGTGCTGGAGCCCGCGCGCGACTACAAGAACCGGCACGCCTCGATCCTCCTTGTTCTCGAAGCGACGGCCGAGGCCATGGCCGCGGCCGAAGCGGCCGCCTGACACCCTTCCGGACAAGAAAAAACGCCGCCTTCCGGAGAAGGCGGCGAGGCAGGCGATTGCCGGGGGACCGGACGCGTGGCTCTGGCAGAGCCGGGGACTGGGGACAGGCGCGAAACCGGACGGCGAACCGCGAGGCAGAAGCGGACAGGTCAGAGAAACGACGGCAGGTGCAGTGCCACGAAAAGCATCGCGACGAGGGAGAGAACCCCGGCCGCATCCTGAACAAGCGTGCCGCGCGCGCGGATGAGGGCGGATTTCACTTCCCGTGCCATGAGCAACCTCCACAGATGTTATCTCTTTGTTCTCATGTTCGAAACGATTCGTAAAGAACTTTCAGAGAACATCCGCGAACGAAAACGGCTCATCCGATGGAAATGAGCCGGATCGCCCGATCCTGTTCCATCAGCCACAGCAGCACGCGCGCCGCCGCTCCGCGCGGCGTTGCAAGCCCGGGATCGTCGGCGAGAAGTTTGCGCGCGTCCCGTTGTGCCACCGCCATCAGTGCCGCCTGCCGCTCCAGATCGGCGATGCGGAACCTCGGCAGGCCAGACTGCGCGGTACCGATCAGGTCGCCCGCGCCGCGCATGGAGAGATCCTCCTCCGCGATGCGGAAGCCGTCGTCGGTTTCGCGCAGGATCTGCAGGCGCCGCTCGGCAGTCTCGCCCAGCGGCGGCTGGTACATCAGGAGGCAGGTCGATTCCGCCGCCCCGCGCCCCACCCGTCCGCGCAACTGGTGAAGCTGCGCGAGCCCGAATATCTCCGCCCGTTCGATCACCATGATCGAGGCGTCGGGGACGTTGACGCCGACCTCGATCACCGTCGTCGCCACCAGCACCTTGGTCCGCCCCGCAACGAAATCCGCCATCGCCGCGTCCTTCTCGGCCGGCGCCATCTGGCCGTGGACGAGGCCCACGACACCCTCGCCGAGCGCGGCCCTCAGCGCCCGGAACCGCTCTGCCGCCGCGGTCAGGTCCACCGCTTCCGATTCCTCGACAAGCGGACAGACCCAGTAGGCCTGCCGCCCCTCGGCGACGGCCTGCCGGAGGTGGCCCACCACCTCGTCATAGCGCCCGGCCGAGACGAGCGCGGTCCTGACCGGTTTCCGCCCCGGCGGCTTCTCGTCCAGCACCGAGACGTCCATGTCGCCATACTGGGCGAGGCTCAGGGATCGCGGGATCGGCGTCGCCGTCATCACCAGCATGTCGGCCGTCACGCCCTTGGCGGCCAGTTCCATCCGCTGCGCCACGCCGAACCGGTGCTGCTCGTCAACGATGGCAAGGCGGAGGTCGTGGAACTCCACGTCCTTCTGGAAGAGCGCGTGGGTGCCGACGAGCACCTGGATCGCGCCGCGGGCCAGCGCCGCGAGCTTGTCGGCCCGCTCGGCGCCCTTGTCGCGCCCCGTCAGGATGTCGAGGACGACGCCGGCCGCCTCGGCCAGGGGCCGAAGGCTGTCGAGGTGCTGGCGGGCGAGGATTTCCGTCGGCGCCATCATCGCCCCCTGCCCGCCCGCCTCGACCGCGACGAGAAGCGCCAGGAACGCCACCAGCGTCTTGCCCGCGCCGACGTCGCCCTGAAGGAGCCGGGTCATCCGGGTCTGCGAGGCCATGTCGGCAGCGATCTCGGCCAGCGCGCGGGTCTGCGCGCCGGTCATCCGGTAGGGCAGCGCCGCCAGCACCTTCGCCTGCAGCAGCCCGGTCCCGATGCTGGCCCGCCCCTTGCCGCGCCGGAGCGAGGCACGGGCGAGCGCCAGCGTCAGCTGATGCGCGAAAAGCTCGTCATAGGCGAGCCGCTGGCGCGCCGGCGCCTCGGCGGCGATGTCGCCGAGGTGAGCGGGCGCGTGGGCAGCCCTCAGCGCGTCGGCCCACCCCGGCCAGCCTTCGCGCGCCAGGAGGCCGGCGTCGATCCACTCCGCCAGCGCGGGCGCGCGACCGAGCGCCGCCGCGGCCGCCTTCTGCACGGTCTTCTGCCCGAGCCCGGCGGTCAGCGGATAGACCGGCTCGAACTCCGGCAGGTCGGCAGCCTCCTCGGGGCGGAGGATGTGGTCGGGATGGGCCATCTGCGCCAACCCGTCGAAAAGCTCGAGCCTGCCCGAGACGATCCGCCGCTGGCCGGTCGGGAGCTGACGCTGCAGCCAGTCGCCCTTCACGCTGAAGAAGACGAGTTGCCATTCCGTCTCGGCATCCCGGACGAAGACCCGCGCCGGCCCGCCCTTGCGGCGGGGCGGAACATGTGCGCCCACCGTGACCTCCACCGTCACCGTGCCGGGCAGCGCCGCGCCCCGGATCGTCGGACGGAGCCGGCGGTCGATCACCGCGTAGGGAAGTGTGAACACGAGGTCGCGCGGCCGCTCAACGCCCATCTGCGCGAAGAGCTTCGCCGTCTTCGGCCCGACGCCCTCCAGCGTCTCCAGCTCCGCAAAAAGCGGAAAGAGGATCGCCGGCCGGCTCATGCGCCGATGAGCCTCAGCCAGGCGTCCTCGTCTATCGTCTCGATGCCGAGGCGCTCGGCCTCCTTCGCCTTCGTGCCCGCGCCGGGGCCTGCGACGACGAGGTCGGTCTTCGCCGAGACCGAGCCCGCCACCTTCGCCCCGAGCGCCTCGGCCCGCGCCTTGGCCTCGGCCCGTGTCATCTTCTCGAGCGTCCCGGTGAAGACGAGCGTCTTGCCGGCGACGGGGCTGCCGGTCGTCACCGGCTGTGCGGCCGGCTCCACGTCGAGCATCGCCGCGAGCCGGTCGATGGAGGCGCGTTCGGCCGCCTGGTGGAAGGTGTTCACGACAGAGGCCGCGAGTACCCGGCCGACGCCGTCGATGGCCAGGAGCGCCTCCCACTCCGGCCCCTCGCCGACCGTCGCGGCGGTCATCGCCCGCTCGAACGCCTCCCAGGTGCCGTAGTGCCGGGCGAGAAGGTTCGCGGCACTTTCGCCGACATGACGGATCCCGAGCGCGAAGATCAGCCGATTGAGCGGGATTCTGCGTTTTTCCTCGATGGCCTGGAAGAGATTGCTCACCGACCTTTCGCCGAAGCCCTCGCGGTTCTTCAGCTTGGCGAGGTTCGCCGCATCCCGCGCGGACAGGGTGAAGATGTCGGCCGGTTCGCGGACGGGAAGCTGGTCGTCCTCGAAGAACATCTCGATCTGCCTTGGCCCCAGCCCCTCGATGTCGAAGGCGGCGCGCGAGACGAAGTGCTTCAGCTTCTCGACCGCCTGCGCCGGGCAGACGAGCCCGCCGGTGCAGCGACGCACGGCGTCGCCCTCCTCGCGCACGGCATCCGAGCCGCATTCGGGACATGTCGTCGGGAAGACGTAGGGCACCGCGTCCGCCGGCCGCCGCGACAGGTCCACGTCGGCCACCTTGGGGATGACGTCGCCCGCGCGGTAGACCTGCACCCAGTCGCCGGCGCGGATATCCTTGCCGCCGCGGATCGCCTCGCCCGAGGCGGAGCGGCCGGCGATGTAGTCCTCGTTGTGCAGCGTCGCGTTGGAAACGACGACGCCCCCCACGGTGACGGGCAGGAGGCGGGCGACGGGGGAAAGCGCGCCGGTGCGGCCGACCTGGATGTCGATCGCCTCCAGTCTTGTCCAGGCGAGCTCGGCCGGGAACTTGTGGGCGATGGCCCAGCGCGGCGTGGTGGAACGGTAGCCGAGCCGGTGCTGGAGAACGATGTCGTTCACCTTGTAGACCACGCCGTCGATGTCGTAGCCGAGCGTTGCACGCCGCGCCTCGATCTCGGCCCAGGCGGCGAGCAGCTCCTCCGGCCCGTCGCAGAGCCGCGTCAGCGGGTTGGTGGAAAACCCCAGCGCGGCGAGCCGCGCGATCGCGCCCATCTGGGTGTCGGCGAGCGGTTCGGAATGGGCGCCCCAGGCATAGGCGAAGAACCTGAGCGGCCGCGATGCGGTCACGCCCGCGTCAAGCTGGCGCAGCGACCCCGCCGCAGCGTTGCGGGGGTTCGCGAAGGTCTTTTCCCCCGCCTCGGCCGCGCGGGCGTTCAGGGCCGCGAAATCGTCGTGGCTCATGTAGACCTCGCCACGCACCTCGAGCACCTCGGGCGCCTCGGCGAGCCTCTCGGGGATGTCACGGACGGTGCGGGCGTTCGCCGTGACGTTTTCCCCCGTCTCGCCGTCGCCGCGCGTGGCCGCCTGCACGAGGCGCCCCCGCTCGTAGCGGAGCGACAGCGACAGACCGTCGATCTTGGGCTCGGCGGTGTAAAGAAGCGGCGCCCCGGCCGAGAGGTTCAGGTAGCGGCGGATGCGGTCGTCGAACTCGCCGATCTCGGATGGCTCGAAGGCGTTCTCGAGGCTGAGCATCCGCACGCCATGGCGCACCTTCGCGAAGGTCTCCGATGGCTCCGCCCCCACCGTCTGCGTCGGGCTTTCCGCGTGCCTGAGCACCGGAAAGCGCGCCTCGATCGCCATGAGCCGGCGTTTCAGCGCGTCGTAGTCGGCGTCCGAGATTTCGGGCTCATCGAGCGTATGGTAGGCGCGGTTCGCGCGCGCCATGGCGGCGGCGATCAGCCCCCACTCCCGCGCCGCTTCCTCCGCGGTGAGCGCATCGACCGTGCGACGCTCCAGCGCGGGCAAGGGATTGATGGCGGCAGGCCCGGCCTCCGACCCGCCTGCACGATCGCCGTCCTGCGCCCCGCCGTCGCCCGCCGTGTCGCCCGCCGCGCCGCCCTTGCCCCCGCCGGTCGTTCGTTTCGCCGCAGACATGGACGGACCTCCCCGATGCTGACCCGAAAGTGTTAGGGCGCGCATCGGTTGAGGTCCAGTCTCACCGTGGCCGGCTCAAGCGCCGGGCGGCGCCGCGCCCGGGCGGCGGTGGCGGCACCCCGCGACTGGCAGGTTCTCAGGCGCCGACGGCGATCTTGCGCGGCGCATCGGCCGAGGGCTCGCGCAGCACGTATCCGCGGCCCCAGACCGTCTCGATGTAGTTGTCACCGCCGGTCGCCTCGGAGAGCTTCTTTCTGAGCTTGCAGATGAAGACGTCGATGATCTTCAGTTCCGGCTCGTCCATGCCGCCGTAGAGATGGTTGAGGAACATCTCCTTGGTGAGGGTCGTGCCCTTCCTGAGGCTCAGAAGCTCCAGCATCTGGTACTCCTTGCCGGTCAGGTGCACCGGCGTGCCTTCCGCCTCCACCGTCTTGGCGTCGAGGTTGACGCTGATCTTGCCGGTGCGGATCACCGATTGCGAATGGCCCTTGGACCGGCGGATGATCGCATGGATGCGGGCGACGAGTTCCTCGCGGTGGAAGGGCTTCGTCATGTAGTCGTCGGCACCGAAGCCGAAGCTGCGGATCTTGTTTTCCGTATCGTCGGCGCCGGTGAGGATCAGGATCGGCGTATCGACCTTGGCGAGGCGAAGCTGGCGCAGCACGTCCTGCCCGTTCATGTCGGGCAGGTTGAGATCCAGAAGGATCAGGTCGTAATCGTAGAGCTTGGCGAGGTCGATCCCCTCCTCCCCGAGGTCGGTGCAGTAGACGTTCAGGTTGGCATGGGTGAGCATCAGCTCGATGCTGCGGGACGTGGTCGGGTCGTCCTCCACCAGCAGGATTCTCATCAGGCGTACTCCACGTTAATCCCTCGATCATCCCCACTCTGGCGCAGATTGGTTAACCACAAGTTACCGCTGTGATGCCGCCGCAAAGCTCAACTCATGGTTGACGGTATTTCTGGATCGCCGTGACTTTCAAGCCTTTTTCACCGTGCCGCGCCACCGCGTCGCGCCAAAGCCCGAACTCCTCCTCCGAGAGTTGGTACCGCTCCAGCGCCTCCTTGAGCGGCAAGAGCCCGTAGGCCACCGCCTTCACCACCCGCGCCTTGCGGCTGGCGACCCAGCGCCGGGTCTCGGCGGGCGGCAGGTCGGCGCGCGTCATGACGGTTCCGTCGGGCAAGGTAATCGCCCGCGGACCATCGATCTTTTTCAAGAACATGGTTCACCCCTTCGTCTTCTCCCGCCGGGAAGGCTGCATCGGCAGGTTTAAGGAGGGGTGAAACCCTGCCTTGTGACTGCGGAGGATTTTCATATATTCGTTCCGTTTCCCGGACCCGATGCGATGCTTGACGAAACCCGACTGAACTCCCTCGGCCTGCCGAAACCGCCGGCAGAAACCCGCGTCGTGGTGGCGATGTCGGGCGGCGTGGATTCGTCCGTCGTGGCCGCCATGCTGAAGGACGAGGGCTACGATGTCGTCGGCGTCACCCTGCAGCTTTACGACCACGGCGCGGCGCTGGCGAAAAAGGGCGCCTGCTGCGCCGGACAGGACATCCACGACGCCCGCCGCGTGGCCGAGGCGATGGGGTTCCCGCACTACGTCCTCGATTACGAGAACATGTTCCGCGAGGCCGTGATCGAGGAATTCGCCGACGCCTATCTGGCGGGCGCGACACCGGTCCCCTGCATCCGCTGCAACGAGAGGGTGAAGTTCAAGGACCTCCTGGCTACCGCGAAGGACCTCGACGCCGACTGCATGGCGACCGGGCACTACATCCGCCGCCTCGTCGGCCCGGCGGGGCCGGAACTGCATGCCGCCGCCGATCCGAACCGCGACCAGTCCTATTTCCTGTTCTCGACCACGCCGGAGCAGCTTACTTTCCTGCGCTTTCCGCTCGGCCATCTCGCCTCCAAGGCCGAAACCCGCGCGCTCGCGGCGAAATACGGCCTTTCCGTCGCCGACAAGCCCGACAGCCAGGACATCTGCTTCGTGCCGAATGGCGACTATGCGGCGGTGATCGAGAAGCTGCGCCCCGGCGCGGCCGATCCGGGCGAGATCGTGGACATGGCGGGCAATGTGCTCGGCGCGCACGGGGGCGTGATCCACTACACCATCGGCCAGCGCCGCGGGCTCGGCATCGGCGGGCTCGGCGGTCCGCTCTACGTCGTGAAGCTCGACCCCGAAACGCGCCGCGTCGTCGTCGGGCCGAAGGAGGCACTCGCCACCCGCACCGTCCCCCTGCGGGAGATCAACTGGCTGGGCGATGCGCCCTTCGACAGCCGGCCGGAATGGCATGTCTCGGTCCGCATCCGCTCCACCCGCCCGCCGCGGCCCGCCATCATCCGGCCGCTCTCCGCGACCACGGCCACGGTGGAGCTTCTTGACCCGGAAGCCGGCGTAAGCCCCGGGCAGGCTTGCGTGTTCTATGAGACCGGCGGTTCGCGCATCCTCGGCGGCGGCTGGATCTGGCGCGGCCACTGACTGCGGCCGCGACGCTTTGCCGGATTGCCGGCGGCACCTTCGCCGCCGACAAGGGCGCGGCCCCCGAAGGAGGTCCGCCATGCCCGCCATGCCCGCCAGGCCCCCGAACTCCCCGCCGCCCTGGGTGCTCGCCGCGCTCTACTTCCTTGCCGCGACCCTGCCCATCGCGCTCGCGCTGATGACGGTGGGGCGTGGCGCGGGGGCCTTCACGCGCGCCGGGATCGCCGCGGGCATCGCCGCCTTCGTCATGCTGCTTGCCCAGATGGTGACAAGCGGCCGGTTCGAGCGGCTCTCGGGCCGGCTCGGCATCGACGTGACGATGGGGTTCCACAAGTGGGCGGGTCCGGTGGCGCTGGCGTTTGCGCTGGCCCACCCCTTCCTTCTCGTCGGCCCGCCCGACCCCGACCGGCCGAACCGGCAGGCACGCCACCTCGCGGCCGTGCTCGAAGCGCCGGGGCTGGCCGATGCGCGCCTCGCGCTTCTCCTCCTCGCACTGCTGGTGGCGCTGGCGCTTCTGCGCGATCGGTTGCCGTTCCGGTATGAGGTCTGGCGGGCGAGCCACGGGCTCGCCGCGCTCGCCCTCGTGGCGGCGCTGCTCTGGCACGCCCTCAGCGACGGGAGGGCCGCCGGGAGCTGGGGGGCCGTCTTCTGGCCGGCCGCGGTCGCCCTCGCCACGGTGCCCGCGCTATGGGTCTACCTGCGCCGGCTCGCCGGGGCCGGAACCGGCTGGGTCGTGGAGGAGAACCGCCCCGTCGCCGAACGGCTCTGGCAGGTGACGCTGCGCCCGGCGGGGGCACGCCCGTTTGCCTTCCGCGCCGGCCAGTTCGCCTGGCTCGCCTTCGGGCGCTGCCGTGTGCCGCTCTGCGACCATCCCTTTTCCATCGCCTCGGCACCCGGTTCCGGCGACAGGCTGCGCTTCCTGGTCCAGGAGGCGGGGGATTTCACCGGCCGGATCGGCGCGATCCCTCCCGGCACATCCGTCGCGGTCGACGCCCCCCATGGGAGCTTCTCCCTCGACCGGGCCGACGCCGGCGGGCCGGTGCTGCTCGTCGCGGGCGGTGTCGGCATCGCACCGATTCTCGCGATCCTCGGCGCGCTGGCGGAGCGCGGCGAGAACCGCCCCGTGCGGCTCCTCTACGCCTGCCGCGACCCCGCCTTCATGGTGCCGGAGGCACTGTGGCGGGTGGATCTGGAGCGTCTTGGCGGGCGCGCGATCCTTCTCACCGACAGTGCCCCCGACGGACCGGGCGTCGAGCAGGGACCGATGACGCTGGATCATGTGCGCGCCGCGATGGCGGGGCTCGACCCGGCGCGGACGACCGCCTTTCTCTGCGGCCCCGGCGGCATGATGGCGCGCGCGGCCGACTGCCTCGAAGGTTGCGGCCTGCCCCCCCGGGCGATCCATTTCGAGCGCTTCCGCTACGATGCGCAGGGGCTGTCGCGCAAGGACTGGCGGCGCATGGGTGCCTGGGTCGCCCTCTTCGGCTCGGTTGCCGGGGCGATCACGCTCTTCGCCCTGGCATAGCGGGCAGAGGTTCGGGCGCGCAGTCCGCGCAAGGTCACCCTCCCGCCCCCCCCGGTGGGAAAGGGACGGGTGTGCAGAGGCCGTTCCCCGGGCGCCTCAGCGCGGGGCGGCCAGATAGGCGACGATGTCGGCCCGGCGCACCGGGTCGGGTGCGCGGTGGCGGGCGAGAAAGGCGTCGAGCGCGGCGGCCGGGTCGGCCGCCGCAGCGACAGTGGTCCGAAGCGCCGCCTCGTCGCGGTGGCAGCGCGCGCAATCGCGCGCATAGGCCACCGCGCCCGCAGCCGCGTCACCTGCCCGGGCGGGTGCGACGAGGACGCCCGCGATCAGGGCGGCGCAGACGAGGGCCATGGAACGATCACGGGGCATCGTCGCTTCACTCCTCCTTGCCGAGGCTCCGGAGCACCGAGCGCGCCGCGCGCAGGCCCGGCGCCTCGCCTCCGGCGCCGAGCCGCTCCATCGTCAGCGCCATCGCGTCGAGCTGGGCCGCGCGCGCATCCTCGTCGTCGATGAGCCGGACGAGCGCACGGGCGATCGGTTCGGGACGGCAGGCGGGGCCGAGGAATTCCGGCACGATGCGGCTTTCCGAGACGATGTTGACGAGCGTCACGGTGTCGATCAGGGCCGTGCGCTTCATCATCCACCAGGTGAGCCGGTTGAAGTCATGCGCGATGACCATGGGCACCCGGTTCGCGGCAAGCTCCAGACTGACCGTGCCCGAGGCCGCGAGCGCAAGATCGGCCGCGGCGAAGGCTGCGCGGCGGTCGCACTCCGCCTCCAGCACCTCGGGCACGACCGGCCAGCGGCCGGTGATCCCGCGCACGAGCCCGGCCACGCCGCGCACCGTCGGCACGACAACCCGCACTCCGGGCTCGCGGTCGCGGAACTCGGCGATCGCCTGCTCGAAGCGCGGGGCGAGGCGCGTCACCTCGCTCCGGCGCGACCCCGGCAGGCAGAGGAGGAGCGTGTCGTCCGGCCCGAGGCCGAGCCGATCGCGGAACGCGGATGCCTCGGCAGGCGTGGCGCGGGGCTGGGCCACGACCGGATGGCCGACGAAGTCGCAGGTCATGCCGGCGGCTTCCATGTAGGGCGGCTCGAACGGAAAGAGCGCAAGCACATGGTCGATGACCTCGGCCATCTTCGCCGCCCGCCCGGGCCGCCAGGCCCAGACGGTGGGGGCGACGTAGTGGATGGTCCCGAGGCCCGGTGCGACAGCACGGGCGGCGCGGGCGACGCGCAGGCAGAAATCGGGGCTGTCGATGGTGACGAGCGCATCGGGAGCGATCCGCACCGCCGCTGCCGCCGTCTCGGCGATCCGGCGCTTCAGATGGCGGTACTTCGGCAGTACCTCGACGAGGCCCATGACCGAAAGTTCCTCCATCGGGAAAAGGCTCGTCAGCCCCTCGGCCGTCATCAACGGCCCGCCGACGCCGTGGAACTCAACCCCCGGGGAGAGTAGCTTCAGCCCGGCCATCAGCGCCGCACCGAGGGCGTCGCCAGAGGCTTCGCCCGCGATGAGGAACAGCCTCATGGTTCCCGCGCCCAGAGAAAGAGGCCCGCGGCCGCGGCGGCCGCAACGACCGCCGCGCGGTCGAGCACGATCACGCCGCCCGCCTCCCAGGCGATGCCGCCGAGCCCGGCCGAGACCGCCCTCTCGACGGTCCGGAGCCCGAGTACGGGCAGATCGATGCGGCGGTCCTGACCGGGTTTCGGCGCCTTGAAGAGGACCCCTCGCGCGCCCTTCGGATCGGGGCGGAGCCGCGCCGCATGGGCCGCCACGAAGTCGAGCATCGCGTCGGTCCCGGGCAGCGTCTCCACCGCGAGGCAGAGGCCCTGCGCCACGACGGCGCCCTGCCCGATGTCGAGCCGGCCGATCTCGCCCACGATGGCGGCGGCCCGGGTGGCGTCGGCACGGTCGGCGTCGCTCGCGGTCCCGGTCAGGAACCCCGGCCCCGGCACCAACGCCGGGGCGAGCGCATCGGCGCCCACCACCTCGAACTCCCAGTCCTCGAAGATCGCGATGACCTCGCGCAGGAGCGCGTCGTCACCCGACCGGAAGGCCGCGGCCAGCCGCGGCACCAGCGTCGCGCTCCGCGCGTCGATCAGTTCGGGATCCAGCGCCGGGCGCCGGAGCCCGCCGGCGAAGGCGACACGGGCAACGCCGCAGTCGGCGAGCGCGTCGAGGAAGGGTACGAGCCGCTCCACCCGGAAGCGGATCGGGTCGGCATCCGGGATGGCGGAGGCGAAGCCCTCAAGCTCTGCCACGAGGAAGTCGGTAGCGCTCTCGCGCAGCGCGGCGGCCAGCGCCACCGGCAGTCCACCCTGCCCGGCGATGAGCGCCGTCCGCGTCATCGCGGCGTCAGGAACGAACGGTCGGAGGGACCGAGGATGAAGTCCAGCACCTCGCGCACCAGCGCGCTCTCTGGTCCCGCTTCGGACTGCACGCGGGCGCTCTCGCGGAACGAGCCGCGCGAAAGCGCGTCGATCAGGTCGCGCAGCGCCGCGATCTCGCCCCGCGCCGCGCCTCGCCGCTTCAGCCCGACGAGGTTCAGCCCGTCGAGCGTGCCGCGCGGCCCCTGGACGAGCCCGTGGGGGATCACGTCCGCCGTCACCATCGTGACCGCACCGATCATCGCGCCCCGGCCGATACGGACGAACTGGTGGACACCCGAAAGCCCGCCGACGATCACCTCGTCCTCGAGGATGCAGTGCCCGGCAAGGGCGGCGTTGTTCACGAGGATCACGCGGTTGCCGATCTGGCAGTCATGCGCGACATGCGAGCCGGCCATCAGCAGGCAGTCGTCGCCCACCCGCGTCACCCCGCCGCCGCCTTCTGTGCCGAGGTTGATGGTCACGTGTTCGCGGATGCGGTTTCGCGCGCCGATCACCAGCGCGCTCCTCTCGCCCCTGAACTTCAGGTCCTGCGGCACCTCGCCCACCGTGGCGAAGGGAAAGATCACCGTGCCCTCGCCCACCGCGGTGTCGCCGGTGACGACGGCATGGCTCTTGACCTCGACGCCCGGCCCGAGAGTGACCCCGGATCCGATCAGGCAGAAGGGGCCGATCCGGCAGCCCTCGCCCACCGCCGCCCCCGGCTCCACATGCGCGGACGGGTGGACCTCTGCGCTTGCAGCGATGGCCATCTCAGTCCCTGAGATCCATCATCGCGGCGATCTCGGCCTCGCAGCACATCTGTTCGCCGACCATGGCGCGGCCGTCGAACTTCCAGATCTTGCCGCCGCCGCGCTTCACGGTCATGTGCAGTTCCAGCCGGTCGCCCGGCACCACCATGCGGCGGAAGCGGCAGGCGTCGATGGAGAGGAAATAGGTCAGGAGGTCGCGCCCCACCACATCCATCGAGATGCCGACGAGCACCGCCGCAGCCTGCGCCATCGCCTCGACCACGAGCACGCCGGGCATGATCGGCTTGGCCGGGAAATGCCCGGTGAAGTGCGGCTCGTTGATGGTGACGTTCTTGATCCCGACGCAGCCCTTGTTCGGCACGATATCGACGACCTTGTCGATGAGAAGGAACGGGTAGCGGTGCGGAATGATCCGCTGGATCAGATCGAGATCGGCCTCGGTGATCGCCTCGGCAGCCATGCGCTCTCCTTCCCCCGGCTTGGGTCCTTGCCGCGTCTGCGTAACAAGTCGGCCAAGCCCTGACAAGAACCGAGGTCGTGCCCGGGTCCTTCAGTTGCCGGAACCCGGCAGGTCCGGGGCAGGCAGCGCCCGGGCTCCCGGCGCCGGTGCGGTCTCGCCGCCCTCCGCCTCCTCGGGCACCGCGACGTCGGCCCCCGGCCCCAGTTCCGCATCGATCCGGGCGATCATCTCGTCGGTCGCGTCGATGGCGTCGGCGGCAAGGAAGATCGCGCGGTTGTCGAGGACGGCGATCGCCCCGTGTCCCCGGAGCACCTCGGCCATGACCGGCAGGGCGGCCTGGAAGAACGCCTGCCGCTCGGCGTCGTGGATCCGCGCGATCGCGCGCGCCTTTCGGTCCTGGCTGTTCCGGAACTCGGTCACGCGGGCGTCGAAGCTGTCTGCGAGGCGGCGGAAGTCCTCGGGCGGAAGCGTCGGCCGCTTTTCGGTCAGGGCCTTTTCCTCGGCCGTAAGTTCCGCTTCGATCCGCCGGTTCTCCGCTGCGAGATCGGCCGAGGCGGCCTCGATCCTTGCCGCGACGCGCTTGCCCCAGAGGGTTCCGCCGAAGAGCTGGTCCTGGTCGATGGTCAGGATGGGCGTCTGAACGAGCCCGCCCTGCGCCGGTTCCGTCTCCTGCGCGAAGGCGGGAAATGCCACGCCGGCGGCGAAGGCCAGCGCCAGCACAAGCCTTTGCGGCGCACGCATCAGAACCGCGTCGAGACGGTCAGGTCGAAGTTCTGCTCGAGGTCGTAGGTTTCCTTGTTGATCGCCTTCGAGAAGTTGAACCGCAAGGGACCGAGCGCCGTGTTCCAGAAGATCGAGACGCCGACGGAGGAACGCAGGTTGAAGCTGTCGTCGATCGTGCCGCCGAGCGTGTTGTCGAGCCCCCAGACCGATCCGACATCGGCGAAGAGACCGCCGGTGATCCCGTATTCCTCGGGCAGGCCGAGCGGGAATTCCGCCTCGAGCCGCGCGACGGCAAAGTAGTTGCCGCCGACCGCATCCCGGTTGGCGACGGTAAGGTCGCGCGGGCCGATGCCGTTCGGCTCGAAGCCGCGGATCTTGCCGTTGCCGGTGAAGCGGTCGACCAGACGGCTGTCGCCGCCCGAGGTGACGAGGACGCCGCCCTCGATCTCGGCCCGGAGCGTCACCTCCTCGCGGAAGGCCTTGCGCTGGTAGGAGGCGAGCGCCGTGGAGTTGATCGAGGTGATGTCGCCGCCGACGCCTGCAAAGTCCTGACCGAACTTGAAGTAGACCGAACTGTTCGGATCACGGCCGCCGAGCCGCGTGTCGTAGCTGTAGGTGTAGCCGAGCGCCGAGGTGATCTCCGCCCCCCGCGCCGCTTCGTTCTTCAGAAGCTGCGAGGAATTCGTGTCTACCGCGTAAATCTCGTCCTGCGAGACCTTGTAGCGCAACTCGATGGCGCTGAACTCGCCCATCGGGAACTCGATGGACGGCGAGGCACCGATGCGCTTGGTCGAATAGTCGGAGTTCGAGTTCTCGCTGGTCGTGTAGTAGGCGCTGAACCGGAATTTCAGATCCCGGTCGAGGAAGGCCGGCTCGACGAAGGTGATCGAGCTGTTCTTGTCGTCGGTGCCGACCGCGATGTTCAGGCTGACGAACTGGCCGCGCCCGAGGAAGTTCGCCTCGCTGAGACCGACGTTGAAGCCGACGCCGTTGGCGACCGAATAGCTTGCCCCGAAGGTGAGCGAACCGGTCGGCTTTTCCTCCACGTTCACGTCGACGATCACCTGGTCCGCCGAGGTGCCCTGACGCGCGTTCACGTCCGCCGTCTCGAAGAAGCCGAGGGCGCGGATGCGCTCGGCCGCCTCGCGGATTTCGCGCGGATTGAAGGGATCGCCTTCGACCGACTTGAACTGCCGCCGCACGACGCGGTCGAGCGTTGTGGCGTTGCCCTCGATGTCGATCCGTTCCACGAAGACGCGCTGGCCCTTGGTCAGCGCGAAGACCACGTCCAGAGTCTGGCTTTCCGGATTGCGGGTGATGCGCGGCTCGATGTTGAGGAAGTTGACGCCCTGCTTCAGTGCGATCGCCTCCATCCGGCTGATCGTCGTGTCGATGGCGAGCGGCGAATAGAAGGCTCCCTCGCGGATGCGGATCGCCTCCTGGTAGGGCGCGACGTCGATGCCCTCGTACTCGCTGACGGCCGAGACTTTGGCGAACTTGTAGGCCAGGCCTTCGCGCACCGCGAAGGTCAGGAAGAAGCCGTCGCGTTCGCGCGAGAACTCGCGGCTGACGGAAAGCACCTGGAAGTCGATATAGCCGCGCGCCCGGTAGAAGTCGGTCAGCACCTGCTTGTCGAACTCGATCCGGTCGGGGATGAAGGTGTCGCGCTGGATGATGTTGCGCAGCAGACCGGCCTGCTTGGTGCCGAGCACCTGGCGCAGCCTGCGGTCGGAGTAGGCACGGTTGCCGGTGAAGCTGAGCCGCTCCACCTCCGTCACCCTGCCCTCGCGAATCTCGAAGGCGAGATCGACGCGGTTGTCGCCGCGGTCGATCACGCGCGGCTCGACCCGCGCCGCGAGACGATTCTGGGCGGCATAGGCCTCGGTGATCGCGGCGGCATCGGCCTCGGCCTGGGCGGCGGAATAGACGCGGCGCGACTGCGATTTCACGATCTTGGCGAGGTCCTCGTCCTTCAGCCGCTGGTTGCCCTCGAAGGTGACGACGTTGATCACCGGATTTTCCGTGACGCGGATCACCAGCGTCCCGCCCGAGGGTACGACATCGGCCGTGGCGAAGAGCCCGGAGGCGATGAGTCGCTGGACGGCGTCGTTCAGTTGCGCTTCAGAGACCGGCTGGCCCTGACCGATTCCGGCGATCTTGGCAATCGTCGCGGGTTCCACGAAGGTGTTGCCCTCGACCGAGATGCGCGAGAACGTGTAGCTCTGCGCCTCGGCCTGACTGAACAGAAGGCCGCAAACCACGGCCAGCATGACGAAAATCGCGGACCGGACGCGGCCCCCCGAACTGGCTCCGCCGATGGCTCTGCCACGTGTCCGCCCGAACATGCTCTGCCCCCGAAATTTCTTCGCAACTCACTTGGGAAAGTGACTACCGGGAATACGGCATGTTGTCAAAACGAACGGCGCGGCCCCTAGGGGTCGCGCCGTGCGGAAAGACCGGCCCGTGCCAGCGAGGTCAGTGCATCAACTGCTGCTCGGGCGCCTGCAGCCGCACAAGCTCGGTCCCGATGAGGGCGCCGCCGGCGAGGCCGAGAACGATTGCAAGCGGAATCAGGATGCGATCGACCCCGAGATCGAGCACCAGCGAGAAGCCGCGATAGCCGCTCTGAAGCATCTGCATGAAACCGACCCTCCGACCCTGAAATCGACCGGGTCGAGGCTAGGCGCCGAATATGGCAGCTTTGCGGCGGATGCGCGGCGAAACGGGGGTGCCCGGTCGCCAGGTCCGCACGGGGTTACCAGCCGGGATAGGAGACGGCGAGCCGATCGATGTCATCGCCGCCACCGCGCCGGGCGCGATGGAGATCACCGGCAATCCGGTCGATGAGGTCCGCGCATTCCACCTGCCGGCGCCAGTCGTGCGCCATGGCCTCGGCCGGGAAGAGCAGACCGAGGAGGTTACCCGCGATGGCGGCGGTGCTGTCGCTGTCGCCGGAATGCGTGGCCGCGATGCGCAGCCCGTCTTCGAAGCCAGAGGCCACGCGCCCCGCGTAGAGGGCGATGGCAAGCGCCTCCTCGGCCACCCAGCCGCCGCCCAGCCTTTCGATCGTTTCCGGGCGGCCGTCGGTCGGAGCGCGCAGCGCGGCCTCGATCATGCGCCGGGTCGCAGGCTCAAACGCCATTGCCAGCACCGCCTGAGCCGCCTCGGCCAGGTCCTGACCCGCAAGCACGCGCGCGAGCAGATGCGCCCAGGCGCGCGCCGCGTCGCGTCCGGTCGGATGGCCATGTGTGAGGTGCGAGCACTCGTCGGCAAGGCTGTCGATCTGCCCGGCCCCGCAGAGGCCGATGGGCGCCACACGCATGATCGTGCCACAGCCCTTGCTGTCGTTCCTCGCCATCTCGCCGAAATGACGGCTGGCGCGCAGGGCGGAGAGGCAGGTGTTGCCTGGCGCACGACGACGGTGCAGGCGCGGGTCGAGAATCAGTCCCGTGTCGCGGTCGATCGTCTCGACCCTCACGGTCTCGCCCTGCGTGGCGAGCCAGCGCAGAAGCGCATGATGTACCACTGACGCCGGATGGCAGACGCCCTTCTGGTGTCCGCGCACCGCAGCACGGATCAGCCCCTCGGCGGTGAACAGGGTCATCTGCGTGTCGTCGGTCACGGCCGCCGGCAGCCCGTCATGCGGCAGGATGCGGTCGAGGCCGCCCGGAAAACGGGCACGGATCTGCGCCAGCGACCAGAACTCGATCTCGGCGCCAAGCGCGTCGCCGATGGCGCCCCCGAAGAGGCTCGCGCGGATGAGTTGCCGTTCCCGGTCCCCCTCTGCCAGGACCTCCTCGAGCCAGCGGCGCTGATGCGGCAAGGGTCCGGCACCCCCCCGTGCGTGCGCGATAACGTGCAGTGCGTCGGCGAGGCTCTCGCCCCGCTCGCACTGCAAGAGCGCCGCGGCGACGGCGGTTCGTTCCAGCCCCGCCCTGCAGTGAATCATGACGCGGCCACCGGCCTCCAACCGCTGGTGGACGCGCCCCGAGGCCGACCGCCACTTGGCATGCCAGTCCGGCGCCGGCGCCGCGACGTCGCGGATCGGCAGATGCAGCCACTCGATTCCGGCCTCTCGCAGCGCCCCACCCAAGTCGCCGGCGCCGAGCCGCGCCATTTCCTCCGTCTCGGTCAGGGAGATGACGATATCGGCCTCCCAGCGCCGGATGGCTTCCACATCGGCGGCAAGATCGCGGTTCCAGTCTGCACCGGAGATCGAACTCCCCTTTCGCCCCGGACAGAGCGTCATACCGACGCGGCCTCGCGCGAGGTCGAAGCCGTCGATTTCCAGCGGATGAGTCGCTGACGTGCGCATCCCGGCCTCCCTTCCCTTCGACATGTCGCCGCCGGACCGCTTCGTGGCCGCGAGGGCGGCGCGGACCCTTCCCTACCGGCAGAACAGGTCGTTCGTCAGCCCGAACAGCATGAGTGCCAGCACCACGGTCAGACCGACTGCCATGGCGGCGTTCATGAAGCGGTCCGAGGGGGGCCGGCCGCGTGCCCATTCGTAGGCGTGAAACACCAGATGACCGCCGTCCAGAACCGGGATCGGGAAGAGGTTCAGAAGCCCGATCGCGGTCGAGAGCGCGGCCGTGAGCCAGATGAAAGAGGAGAGCCCCGCGCTTGCCGCGGCGCCGGTTGCCTGGGCCATGCCCACCGGGCCGCTGACGTTGCAGGTGGAGATGCTGCCGGCGATCATCGCGGAGATGCCGGTGAAGGTCGTCTCGATCACCCCCCAGGTCTGCGACACGCCCATGCCCAGGGCTTCCAGCGGCCCCGGCCGCCGCGTCGCCGGCTCGAACATGAAACTCCCCGAGATGCCGATCTGGTACCCGGTCTCCAGCCCGCCGTCCTCGGTGGTCACGGGGCGTTCGCGCGGCGCGAGCGTCGTCTCGAACGTGTCGCCATCCCGCCAGACGCTGAGCGTCAGCGGCTTGCCACCGCTCGCCTTCACGATGCCCTGCAGGTCGTCGAAGCGCGGCGTGGGCGTTCCGTTCATCGACAGGATCACGTCACCCTCCTGCAGGCCCGCATCCATCGCGGCACTTCTCGGCAGGACCGAAAGAACCAGCGCAGGCAGGAGCGTGGGGCCCGTGACGGTCACTTCGCGCCCGCCGCGCAGCACCCTGTAGTCCACGGTTTCGGTATCGGGCAGTGCGTCGGCTGCGGTGCCGAGCGCCTTGTAGTCCGGCGTGTCGATGCCGTTCACGGCGAGGATGCGGTCGCCGGGCTGCAGGTCATGGGCGACGGGAAGCGGCTTGAGGGCGCGGATCTCGGGTGCGTCGGTGGCCACGCCCGTTGCGAAGACCGTCACGGCGAAGACCGCGATCGAGAGCAGGAAGTTGAAGGCGGGTCCCGCGAAGACGGTGGCCGCGCGCGCCCAGAGCGGCGCGCCGTGCATCGTGTGCCGGCGCTCCTCGGCCGAGAGCCGGCGCATCGTCGCGTCGTCCGCCCCGGCCGAGGCCGCGTTGGCATCGCCGAGGAATTTTACATAGCCGCCGAAGGGCACCGCGGCGACCTGCCAGCGGGTACCGCGCCTGTCCACCCGACTCCAGAGCCGGGGACCGAAGCCGATGGAAAAGACCTCGGCATGGATGCCCGACCAGCGGCCGACGATGTAATGGCCGTATTCGTGTACCGCGACGATGATCGAGAGCGCCAGGACGAAGGCGCCGACGGTGTAGAGCGTGTCGCCGAGCGAGGTCAGGAAGGCAGGCAGGTCCAAGTCTCAGGTCCTCTCGGCTGCGGCGGGCAGGCGCATCGCCTCGCGGGCGAGACGGCGCGCGGTGCGGTCCATGTCGAGCACCATATCGAGGCTCTCGGCGGGTTTCTCAAGCCCGCCCAGGCCGGAAAGCCGGTCGAGCACGCCCTCGACCACGCCCGCCATGTCGGTGAACCGGATGGCGTCCGCGATGAAGGCGTCGAGCGCCACCTCCTTCGCCGCGTTGAAGGCCGCCCCGGCAAGTCCGCCGGTCTCCATCACTCCGCGCGCGAGCCTCAGGGCGGGGTAGCGCGCCGGATCGGGGGCCGCGAAGGTGAGCCGCCCGGCGGCGGCGAGGTTCAGCCGCGCGACCGGCAGGTGCGCACGCTCCGGCCAGTTCATCGCGTAGCCGATGGCATGGCGCATGTCCGGCGCGCCGAGGTGGGCGATCACGCCGCCGTCGCGGAAGGCCACGAGGGCATGGACGAGCGATTCGGGATGGACGAGAACCTCGATCCGTTCGGGCGCGATGCCGAAGAACTCATGCACCTCGATGACTTCGAGCGCCTTATTGAACATGGAGGCGGAATCGATCGTGATTCTCTGCCCCATCACCCAGTTGGGGTGGGTCGACGCCTCGGCCACGGTGGCCCGCGACAGCCGCTCCAGCGGCCAGTCGCGGAACGCGCCGCCCGAGGCGGTGATCGTGACCGTTTCGACCGTGGCGATATCCTCGCCGCCGAGCGCCTGGAAGAGCGCGGAATGCTCGCTGTCCACCGGCAGGATGGTGGCGCCGTGGCGCCGCGCCTCGGCCATCAGGAGCGGTCCCGCGGTGACGAGGCTTTCCTTGTTGGCGAGCGCGAGCGTGGTACCGTGGGAAAGGGCGCGGAAGCCCGGCACCAGCCCCGCCGCGCCGACGATGCCCGACATGATCCAGTCGGCCGGGCGTTCCGCCGCTTCTGCCACCGCCACAGCGCCGCCCGCCGTCTCGACCCCGCTGCCCGCCAGCGCCTCGCGGAGGTCCGGGAGCCGCGCCTCGTCGGCAATCACCGCCACCTCCGGCCGGAGCGTGCGCGCCTGTTCGGCGAGCCGGCCGACGTTCGAGCCCCCGGTGAGGGCGACGATGCGGAAGGCCTCCCGTCCGCCCTGCCGCGCGACGAGGTCGATGGTGCTTTCGCCGATGGACCCGGTCGCGCCGAAGATCGAGAGGCTGCGCATCGCTCAGAACCGGACGGACGGCACGTCCGTCAACTGCGCCACCAGAAGCATGAGGATCGCCGCGCCGAGAAGCCCGTCGAAGCGGTCCATGAGCCCGCCGTGGCCGGGGATAAGGTTCGAGCTGTCCTTCACGCCCGACCGCCGCTTGATCGCGCTTTCGGCGATGTCGCCCATCTGCGAGGCGAAGGCGAGAAGCGCCGAGATCCAGAGGAGGTCCACCCCGGCCGTGGAAAAGCGCAGGAACACAGCGCCGACGAGCGCCGCCGCGACCCAGCCGGCGACGGTGCCCGACCAGGTCTTCTTCGGGCTCACCGCCGGCCAGAACTTCGGGCCGCCGAGGATACGGCCGGCGAAGTAGCCCGCAATGTCGGTCACGACGACGACGAGGATGAGCCAGAGAAGCCAGAGCAGGCCATAGCCCTCGCGGAAGGCGACGAGGCCGTAGCAGGCCACCATGATAAGCGCCGCATAGACGGCGAAGACCGCCCGCATCGGCCGTTTGGGCCGGACGAGCCCATAGAGGGCCGGCAGGAGGACGAGCGGCACCAGGTAGGGGTCGCGCGTCCAGAAGACCACGCCCAGGATCATCGCCGCGGCCGCGCCGACCGTCACCGCCTCGTCGGGCCGCGAACGGTCGGTCATCGCCGCAAGCTCCCAGACCATCAGGCCCCCCGCCACCGTTGCCAGGGTCGCGAACCAGGGTCCGCCGAGCCAGATGAGGGCAAGCCCGCCCACCGCCATGGCGACGCCGGATATCAACCGGGGGAGGAGATCACCCCATTTTGCGGAGTCGCTCATGCCGTGAGGGCGCCGCCATAGCGGCGCTCGCGCCGGTTGTAACGCGAGAGGATCGTGGCCAGTTCGTCGGGCGTGAAATCGGGCCAGAGCGTGTCGGTGAATTCGTATTCGGCATAGGCCGACTGCCAGAGCAGATAGTTGGAGATCCGCATCTCGCCGCTCGTCCGGATGACGAGATCGGGGTCGGGCAGGTCGCCGGTATCGAGCCGCCGGCCAAAGGCGGCCTCGTCGATCTCATCCGGCCGGATCCGGCCTGCCGCCACGTCCTCGGCCAGCGCGCGCGCGGCGCGCGCAAGCTCGTCGCGGCCGCCGTAGTTGATGGCGACGGTCAGGTGCAGCCGGTCGTTGTCCTTCGTCCGCGCCTCGATCCCGGCCATCAGCTTCTGAAGCTTCTTGTCCAGCCGCTCGCGCCCGCCGATGAACCGCAGGCGCACGCCCTCGGCCGACAGCCTCTGCGCCTCGGACTGGATGTAGCGCGCGAAGATCGTCATGAGGCCGATGACCTCTTCGGTCGAACGCTTCCAGTTCTCCGTCGAGAAGGCGTAGAGCGTGAGGTAGCGAATGCCGAGCCCCGGCGCGGCTTCGACGATGGAGCGCACGCGCTCCGCCCCCCGGCGGTGGCCGACGAGCCGCGGCCAGCCGCGCGCGGTCGCCCAGCGCCCGTTGCCGTCCATGATTATGGCGACATGAGCCGGGCTTTCTCCCGTGATGTCCTTCGCGGCCATTGGCCCTCTGCCCTTTCCGCCCCCGGAAGCGCCGGTCTGCCCGGCGCGCGGCCCTCTCAGACCTGCATGATCTCTGCCTGCTTGCCTTCCAGTGCCTTGTCAACGGCGGCGATGTAGCGGTCGGTCAGTGCCTGGATCTCGTCGTGCCAGAACTTCTGATCATCCTCGCTCATGCCGTCGCCCTTCGCCTTCTTGATCTGGTCCATCCCGTCGCGGCGGACGTTGCGCACGGCCACGCGCGCATGTTCGGCGTACTGGGCCGCGACGCGGGTCAGTTCGCGCCGGCGCTCCTCGTTCAACTCCGGGATCGGCAGCATGATGATCGTGCCGTTGAGCTGCGGGTTGATGCCGAGCCCGCTGTCGCGGATCGCCTTTTCCACCTTCGAGACCAGCGCCTTGTCCCAGACGTTGATCGTCACCATGCGCGGCTCGGGCACGTTGATCGTGCCGACCTGGTTGACCGGCGTCAGCGCGCCGTAGGCATCGACCATGATCGGCTCCACCATGGTGGCCGAGGCACGGCCGGTGCGAAGCGTGCCGAATTCATGGCGAAGCGAGGTCATGGCCCCTTCCATCCGCCGCTCCAGATCGTCGATGTCGATGTCGATGTCGTCGGACATGGGTCTTTCCGTCATTTTCCCGGCGTTTTCCGGGGTCGCCACTTGCGCGTCTGGCCGTTCAGCCTTCGCCCGGCCCTTTAGCACGAAAGCCGTAAACGGCGATAGGATTTCAACCGCCGACGAGCGTGTAAGTTCCGTTTCCGGCGAGGATGCCCCGGAATCCGCCCGGCTCGTCGAGCGAGAAGACGATGATCGGCAGCCGGTTGTCGCGGGCGAGCGCGATGGCGGAGGCGTCCATGACGCCGAGGTGCTTCTGCAGCACCTCGTCGTAGCTCACGGTGTCGTATCGCCGGGCGTCGGGGAACTTCTTGGGGTCCTTGTCGTAGACACCATCGACCTTGGTGCCCTTGAAGATGGCCTCGCAGTTCATCTCGTTGGCGCGCAGCGTCGCGGCCGTGTCGGTGGTGAAATAGGGGTTGCCGGTGCCGGCCGCGAAGATGCAGACGCGCTTCTTCTCGAGGTGCCGGACGGCACGGCGCCGGATGTAGGGTTCGCAGACCTGATCCATCGGGATGGCCGAGATGACGCGGGTGAAGACGCCGAGCGCCTCGAGCGCCGCCTGCATGGCGAGTGCGTTCATCACCGTGGCGAGCATTCCCATGTAGTCGGCCGTCGTCCGCTCCATCCCCTGGGCGGAGCCTTGCAGCCCGCGGAAGATGTTGCCGCCGCCGATCACCATGCAGATCTCGACGCCGAGGTCGTGGACGGTCTTCACCTCGGCCGCGATGCGGGCGACCGTCGGGGGATGCAGGCCGTAGCCCTGGTCGCCCATCAGCGCCTCGCCGGAGATCTTCAGAAGGACGCGCTTGTACTTGACCTTGGGTTCTTCCGCCCCATCCATGCCGCTGCTCCGCTTGCCGCCTTCTCGATTGCGGCGCAAGATGGCGGAAATCGGCGGCGGGTTCAACCACGGTCGGCGGGATTCCCGCTGACCTTGGGTTGGGTGTACGCCGGCGCGCAGGAACGGACGGGACGCTGGACTTCATCGCCGATATCGACCCCGGCCGACCGGTGCTGATCGCCGGGCCGACCGCATCCGGAAAGTCGGCGCTGGCCCTCGCCATCGCCGAGGCGCAGGGCGGCGTCGTCGTCAACGCGGACGCGCTGCAGGTGTGGTCCTGCTGGCGCATCCTGTCCGCCCGCCCCTCGCCCGCCGAGGAGGCGCGCGCGCCCCATCGCCTCTACGGCCATGTCGCGCCGGACGCCGACTATTCCGTCGGTCACTGGCTGCGCGAGGTGGCGCCGCTCCTCGCGGGGCCGCAACGCCCGATCATCGCCGGCGGCACCGGCCTCTATCTCAGCGCCCTGACCGAGGGACTGGCCGATATCCCCGATGTGCCGCCCGAGGTTCGGGCCGAGGCCGACGCGACGATGGCCTTGCGCGGGCCCGAGGCGCTTCTGGCCGAACTCGACGAAGCGACGGCGGCGCGGATCGACCGGCGGAACCCCGCCCGCATCCAGCGGGCCTGGGAGGTGCTCAGGGCGACAGGGCGCGGCCTCGCGGACTGGCAGGCGGAGACCGGCCCGCCTCTCCTGCCGCGCGCAGCGGCGACGGCGCTGGTGCTCGATGCCGACCGCGACTGGCTGGCGATGCGCATCGACCGCCGGTTCGAGGCGATGCTGGCGGAGGGCGCCCTCGACGAGGTACGCGCCGTGCTCGACCGCTGGGATCCAGCAGCACTCTGGGCAAGGGCGATCGGCGCGCCGGAACTCGTCGCACACCTCAGGGGAGAGCTGTCGCTGACCGAAGCCACCCGGCGCGCCCAGGCGGCGAGCCGCCAGTACGCCAAGCGCCAGCGGACCTGGTTTCGCGCCCGGATGCGGGGCTGGAACTGGAGGCAGGTGCCGTGACGGATGCGCCACGCCCCGCCGATCCTCATGATTCCGCATATTTTTCCCTTGGGGTTTGCCGGCCGGCTCTCTAATATCCCGCTCGCCAATCCCCCTGCCCTGCGCCATCGCCCGGGCGAGACCCAAGGAACCGCCCGTGAAGCTTTTTTCCGGCACGCCCCTGTCGCAGTTCTCCGACCGACCGGCGGAACCCCAGGCGCCGGAGGCGGCTGGAGGCGCGAAACCCGAAGGCCGCAAGACGGCCGCCTCCAAGGGCGCGCCCAAGGCCGGTGCACCTGTGGCCCGTGCGCTTCCTGCCATTCCCGAGGCCCCGGCGACGACACCGGTGCGGGTCGTGCCGCTTGCCCGGCTCGCGGCCGGCGGGCGCTGGCGGATCGAGGCGATGCGCTCGATCTCCGAGCCGCTGCTCCTGTGGTTCACCCGCGGTCAGGGCCGGATCACCGTGGGCGGCGTGACCCGCGGCTACGGCGCCCACAACGCCGTATTCATTCCCGCCGGCACGATGTACGGCTACGAGGCCGGTCCGCAGTCCTATGGCAACGCTGTCTTCTTCGGTCGCGGCTGCACGCTCGACCTGCCGGCGGTGCCGCTCCACCTCAGGGTGCGCGAGGTCGGCCCTCAGGCGGAACTCTCCGGCCTGATCGACAACATCCAGCGCGAACTGGAAAGCGGAAGGCCGGGCGCCGAGCGCGCGGCGCGCCATCACCTCGGGCTTCTCGGCGTCTGGCTGGAACGAAATGGCGAGACCGCTCTGGACGGCAAGAAACCCGATGCCGCCCGCCGGCTCGCCGCGCGCTATACCGAGCTTCTGGAGGGCGAGTTCCGCTCGGGCAAGGGCGTGTCCGACTACGCCCGGGCGCTCGGCGTGACGCCCACGCATCTCACGCGCGTCTGCAACCAGACCTGCGGCCGCTCCGCCTCCGATCTTCTCCACGACCGGGTGATCTTCGAGGCGCGGATGATGCTCAGCGAGACCAGGCTGCCCATTGCCCGCATCGCGGAGGCGCTCGGCTTCACCTCGGCGGCCTATTTCACCCGCGCCTTCCAGCACCGCGCCGGAAAGACGCCCTCGGCCTTCCGCCGTGCGGGTTGATCCGCGGGCGGCACCCCGTTAAGAATGACGTAAACGTGCCGCGAATGCCGTTTTCAGGCATTGACGGGTGCGCCAAATCGGTGCGCATATGCCCGGGCAAGCAGGTGCATGCGCAAAGAGACGCCGGTCCACCGGCGCGACAACAAGATACGTCACTTCACAGGGAGACGAAGCGATGACCCAACACCACATGCCCGCACGGATTCACCCGGCGGCACTCAGCTATGCCGCCGAAGTCGCCGCCGGAACGATGAGCCGGCGCGAGTTCCTGACCCGGGCCTCGGCGCTTGGCGTCGCCAGCGCCACGGCCTACGGCCTCCTGGGTCTTGACGCGCCGGCCCGCGCGCAGGAAACGCCGGTTGCCGGCGGCACGCTCCGGATGCAGATGGAAACGCGCGCCCAGAAGGACCCGCGCACCTGGGACTGGTCGGAACTGGCGAACTTCGGCCGCGGCTGGCTCGACTACATGGTCGAGTACGAGATCGACGGCTCGATCAGGGGCATGTTGCTCGAAAGCTGGGAAATCAACGACAACGCCACGGAATACACGCTGAAGGTGCGCCAGGGCGTGAAGTGGAACAACGGTGACGACTTCACGGCCGCCGATGTCGTCCACAACATCATGCGCTGGTGCGATGCCGGCGTGGAAGGCAATTCCATGGCCGCGCGGATGGGCGGGCTCGTGGACGAGAACACGAAGAAGGCGCGCGACGGCGCCATCACCCAGGTCGACGACCACACGGTGAAACTGACGCTGCCGGCGCCCGACATCACCATCATCGTCGGGATGGCCGACTATCCGGCCGCGGTCGTCCACCAGTCCTATGACAACGGCGACCCCTCCGCGAACCCGATCGGCACCGGCGCCTACCTGCCGGAATCGAACGAGGTGGGGGTCAAGCAGGTCCTGGTCCGCAATCCCGACCATACCTGGTGGGGCACCGCAGTCTACGGCGGCCCGTATCTGGACCGGATCGAGTATATCGACCTCGGCACTGATCCCTCTGCCTTCCTTGCTGCGGCCGAAGCGGACGAGATCGACATCACCTACCGCACGGACGGCGACTTCGTCGAGGTCTTCGACGGGCTCGGCTGGCCGAAGTCCGAGGCGATCACCGCGGCGACGCTCGCCGTCCGGTTCAACCAGGATGCCGAACTCTACAAGGACGTGAACGTCCGCAAGGCGCTGCAGACGGCCGTGGACAACGCGGTGGTGCTGGAACTCGGCTACGCCAACCTCGGCTCGGTCGCGGAAAATCACCACGTCTGCCCGATCCACCCGGAATACGCCAAGCTGGACCCGCTTGTCGTCGATCCGGCGAAGGCCAAGGAGATGATCGACGCGGCCGGCCATGCCGAAACCGAGTTCGAGCTCATCTCGCTCGACGACGGCTGGCAGGCGGCTTCCTGCGACGCGGTGGCGGCGCAGATCCGCGATGCCGGCATCAAGATCAAGCGGACCATCCTGCCCGGCTCGACCTTCTGGAACGACTGGACGAAGTATCCGTTCTCTTCGACCGAATGGAACATGCGCCCGCTCGGCGTCCAGATCCTCGCGCTGGCCTACAAGTCCGGCGTGGCCTGGAACGAGACGGCCTTTGCGAACGCCGAGTTCGACACACTCCTGTCGGAAGCCATGTCCATCGCGGATGCCGACAAGCGGCGCGAGGTCATGGCCAAGCTCGAGAAGATCATGCAGGACGAAGGCGTTCTCATCCAGCCCTACTGGCGGTCGATCTATCGCCACTACAAGGAGAACGTGAAGGGCGCGGACATGCACCCGACCTTCGAGCATCACCACTACAAGTGGTGGCTCGCCGCCTGATCCGGCCGAAACCGGGGCGCGCCGACTGCGCGCCCCTCGCGGCTTCACCCGGCTCCCCCGCGTACCTGCCCCCGACCCGGGCGGACGGACGGACGAGGTAGACCATGGCCCTGTTTCTGATGCGGCGCGTCCTGACGATGGTGCTGACTGCACTCTGTCTGACGTTCGTCGTCTTCTTCCTCACCAACCTGCCGCCGAACCTCGAAAAGCTCGCCAAGTCCGAGGCCGGCAGCCGCATCTCGGACGCCGAGGTCGCGAGCTGGCTCGAAAAGAACGGCCATGGCCGACCGCTCCTCGTCCGCTACGGCGAATGGCTGGGCGTCGTGCCCGGCTGGACCCGGGAGGAGGACGGCAAGGCGACCGGCCGCTGTCTCACCCCCGGCGTCGATCCGGCCGAAGCGCCGCGCTTCTGCGGCGTCCTGCAGGGCAACTGGGGCTACTCCAGCTTCTTCAAGGCGCCGGTCGGAGAGAAGCTCCGCTATCACCTCAGTCTAACCGGTGTGCTGATGTTCTGGGTCATCGTGCTGATGGTGCCCGCCTCGCTCCTCATCGGCGTCCTCGCGGGGATGCGCGAGGGATCGAAGCTCGACCGCTCGCTCTCCACCTTCTCGATCGCCTCCACGGCCACGCCGGAGTACGTTTCGGGCGTCATCCTCATCTTCGTCTTCGCGTCGTCGGCGGTCGGGCTGAAGTGGTTCAAGGGCACCGCCACCGCCGCGATGGACGGCGTGACCTTCGACAATTTCTTCCTGCCGGTCCTGACCATCGCACTCTACGGCGTCGGCTACATCGCCCGGATGACCCGCGCCTCGATGACCGAGGTGATGACGGCCCAGTACATCCGCACCGCGCGGCTCAAGGGCGTGTCGTTCGGGGGCGTCGTGATGAAGCACGCGCTCAGGAACGCGCTCATCGCGCCCTTCACGGTGATCATGCTGCAGTTTCCGTGGCTCCTGAACGGCGTCGTCATCGTCGAGACGCTGTTCAACTACAAGGGCTTCGGCTGGACACTGGTGCAGGCGGCGGGCAACAACGACATCCAGCTCCTCCTCGGCTGCTCGGTCGTGGCCGTGGCCGTCGTTCTCGTTACGCAGCTCATCTCCGACGTGGGCTACGTCTTCCTCAACCCCCGCATCAGGATCAGCTGACATGGACGCCATTGGCTGGGGCACGATCCTGCTCACCCTCCTCCTGCGGTTCTGGCCGGTCTGGCTGGCGCTGGTGCTGACCTTCGCCGTCTCGGCCCGCTACCGGCGCCGGCTCGGCCTCTACGGACGGCTCTTCGACTCCACCATCGGCATGGTCGGCTTCGGCCTCGTCATGTTCTGGGTCTTCACCGCCCTCTTCTCCGACCTCATCGTCACCCACGACGTGCTGAGCCAGATCAGCCAGATGAAGAACAAGCCGCCGGGCAGCGCCGTCCCGGACGGCACGGCCTGGTATCTCCTCGGCGGCGACCACCTCGGCCGCGACGTCTTCAGCCGCATGGTCGCCGGGAGCCGCATCGTCATCGCCATCGCCCCCCTCGCCACGCTCTTCGCCTTCATGGCGGGGATCACGCTCGGCCTGCCCGCGGGCTACTACGGCGGGCGGCTCGACACCGTGCTCTCCTTCCTCGCCAACCTGATCCTCGCGTTCCCGGTGATCCTGCTCTTCTACCTCCTCGTCACGCCGGAAATCGCGGCGACAGGCCTGCCGCAGTATCTCGCCATCGTGCTCTTCCTCTTCCCGCTCGTCTTCCTCGCGGTCCTCGTGAACTCGCGCTACTACGTGACGCCGGCCTTCCGCACGAAGGTCCTTGCGGTCATCCTCGTCCTCGGCGGCTACATCTACCTCGCGCTCGTCGGCGAGGCAGGGACGAAGGTCGCGCTTCTGCCCGAAGCTGCAGACATCATCCACGTGCCGGGCAATATCCTCATCGTCTTCGTCTCGGTCGTCTTCGTGAACGCGCCCACCGTCTTCCGCATCGTCCGGGGCATCACGCTCGACATCAAGACGCGCGACTATGTGGCGGCGGCCCAGACCCGGGGCGAACGGCCCTGGTACATCATGCTCTGGGAGATTCTGCCGAACGCCCGCGGTCCGCTCATCGTCGATTTCTGCCTCAGGATCGGCTACACGACGATCCTGCTCGGCACGCTCGGCTTCTTCGGCCTCGGGCTTTCCCCCGAAAGCCCGGACTGGGGCTCGACGATCAACGCCGGGCGCAAGCTCCTCACCATCGCGCCGCACCCCGCGATCGTGCCCGCGATCGCGCTGATGAGCATGGTGCTCGGCCTCAACCTCCTCGCCGACGGTCTGCGCGAGGAAAGCCTGAAGGACTGACAAGATGCGGCACCCCTGCTTTCATCTTGCCGCAAATGCCGCGGGTGTCCGGGGGCAGATCCCCCCGCCCGACCCAAAGGGAGACAGGCCATGACCAAGTGGGACTATGACGGCCCGATCCTCGAGATCGAGAACCTCTCGATCAGCTTCTTCACGCGGCTGAGGGAAATCCCGGCGGTCATGGACTTCTCCTGCACGGTCCAGCCCGGCGAGGCGATGGGGCTGGTGGGCGAATCGGGCTGCGGCAAGTCGACGGTGGCGCTCGCCGTCATGCGCGACCTCGGCAAGAACGGCCGCATCACCGGCGGCACGATCCGCTTCAAGGGCCGCGACCTGACGACGATGACCGAGGAGGAACTCCGCGGCATCCGCGGCTCCGAGATCGCGATGATCTACCAGGAGCCGATGGCCTCGCTGAACCCGGCGATGAAGATCGGCCAGCAGCTCATGGAAGTGCCGATGATCCACGAGGGTATCGGCAAGGACGAGGCCTGGAAGCGCGCGCTCGAAGTCGTCGCCGACGTCCGCCTGCCGGACCCCGAGCGCATCCTGCGCTCCTACCCGCACCAGCTTTCGGGGGGCCAGCAGCAGCGCATCGTCATCGCCATGGCGTTGATGTCGAAGCCCGCGCTCCTCATCCTCGACGAGCCGACGACCGCCCTCGACGTGACGGTCGAGGCAGCGGTCGTCGATCTCGTCAAGGACCTCGGCAAGAAGTACGGCACCTCGATGCTTTTCATCTCGCACAACCTCGGCCTCGTGCTCGACACCTGCAACCGGCTTTGCGTGATGTATTCCGGCGAGGCGGTGGAGACCGGTTCGATCACCGATGTCTTCGACAAGATGCAGCACCCCTACACCCAGGCGCTCTTCCGCTCGATCCCGCTGCCGGGCGCGGACAAGACGACCCGGCCCCTCATCGCCATTCCCGGCAACTTCCCCCTGCCCCACGAACGCCCGCCGGGCTGCAACTTCGGCCCGCGCTGCGACTATTTCGTTGCCGGTCGCTGCGACGCCGGCGATATCCCGATGGCCGCGGTGCCGGGCCACGACCGGCACGAGACGCGCTGCCTGCGCGTGTCGGAAATCGACTGGGCCGCGCCCCCCAAGGCCGCGAAGACTGCGGAGAAGACGCCCATCGGCAAGGTGGTCCTCAAGATGGAGGACCTGAAGAAGTATTACGAGGTCTCGCCAAACGCGCTTTTCGGCGGCGGCGAGACCCGCGTCGTGAGGGCCAACGAGACGCTGAGTTTCGAGGCGCACGAGGGCGAGACGCTCGCCATCGTGGGCGAGTCGGGCTGCGGCAAGTCGACCTTCGCGAAGGTGCTCATGGGGCTCGAGACCGCGACCTCGGGCCAGATCCTGCTTTACGACAACGAAATCCAGTCAACCCCGATCCAGAGCCGCAACACCGAGACCGTCTCGGGCGTGCAGATGGTGTTCCAGAACCCGTTCGACACGCTCAACCCCTCGATGACGGTTGGCCGGCAGATCATCCGCGCGCTGGAAATCTTCGGCGAAGGCGCGACGGATGCCGACCGGCACAAGCGGATGCTGGAACTCCTCGACCTCGTGAAACTGCCCCGCGCCTTCGCCGACCGCATGCCGCGCCAGCTCTCGGGCGGCCAGAAACAGCGCGTCGGCATCGCGCGGGCCTTCGCCGGCGGTGCCAAGATCGTCGTCGCCGACGAGCCCGTCTCGGCTCTCGACGTGTCGGTCCAGGCGGCCGTCACCGACCTTCTGATGGAGATCCAGCGCAAGAACCGCACGACGCTCCTCTTCATCTCGCACGACCTCTCCATCGTCCGCTATCTCTCCGACCGGGTGATGGTGATGTATCTCGGCCATGTGGTCGAACTCGGAACCACCGATCAGGTCTTCTCGCCGCCCTACCACCCCTATACCGAGGCGCTCCTCTCGGCCGTGCCCATCGCCGATACCCATGTGCAGAAGAAGCGCATCGTGCTGGAAGGCGACATCCCCTCGGCGATGAATCCGCCGCCCGGCTGCCCCTTCCAGACCCGCTGCCGTTGGAAATCGAAGGTTCCCGGCGGTCTTTGCGAGCGCGAGGTGCCGCCCGTGCGGATGCTCGCGGGCGGGCACCAGATCAAGTGCCACCTTTCCGATGCGGAGTTCGCCGCGATGGAGCCGGTGATCAAGATCGCCGCCGAATAGGCCCCTTGCGGCCGGCATCGGACCGCGCCACCCTGACCGCGAAGAGGGAGGCGCGGCATGACCGGACACGGATACGAAAGCGGGCGGCTCAATCTGCCCTTCGTCGGCATCTCGACCTTCGGCAAGCGGCCCTACGTCGAGGACTGGTCGAGCATCGACGCCCATGCCGCGATCCTCGGCGCGCCCTTCGACTTCGGCACCCAGTTCCGCCCCGGCGCCCGGTTCGGACCCCGCGCGGTGCGCGAAGCCTCCACGCTCTTCTCCTTCGGCCACGCGGGCGCCTATGACCACGAGGACGACCGCACCTATCTCGGCCCGTCCGTCCGCATCGTCGACATCGGCGACGCCGACATCGTGCACACCGACACCGAAAGGAGCCACGCCAACATCGAGACGGGGGTGCGCGCGATCCTGAAGGCGGGCGCGCTTCCCGTGGTGATCGGTGGCGACCATTCGGTGAACATTCCCTGCATCCGCGCCTTCGATGGTGAGGGTCCGATCCACATCCTGCAGATCGACGCCCATCTCGATTTCGTCGACGAGCGCCACGGCGTCCGGCATGGCCACGGCAACCCGATGCGCCGCGCGGCGGAAAGGCCCCATGTCACGGGGCTGACGCAACTCGGAATCCGGAACGTCTCGTCGACCGCGAGGGAGGGTTACGACGCGGCCCGCGCGATGGGGGCCGACATCCTCTCCGTCCGGCAGGTGCGCAAGCTCGGGGTGGCGGGGGTTCTGGCGCGCATCCCCAGGGACGCGCGGCTCTATGTCACCATCGACATCGACGGCTTCTGCCCCTCCATAGCGCCGGGGACCGGCACGCCCTCGCACGGCGGCTTTCTCTACTACGAGGTGCTGGAGATCCTGCAAGGCGTGGCGCGGGCGCACGACATCGTCGGGATCGACCTTGTCGAGGTGGCGCCCGACTACGACCCGACCGGCTCGACCGCCATCCTTGCGGCGCAGGTTCTCCTGAACCTCCTCGGCTTCGTCTTCGACGCGCGCGGACTCTAGCCGCGGCTACAGGAACGGCAGCAGCACCGTTGCGCCGAGCGGCGCCACCCGCGCCCCGGTGCCGATCTTGAACCGCGCGAGGCCCGGCGCATCCTCCGTGTTCACGTCGCCGAGGTCGAGTGTGGAGAACCCCAAATCGCGCAGATGCAGCATCGACCGCCACAAGAGAAGCGCGTGCGCATGAACCTGCCGACCCGCCGCGCCCGCCCACCCGATGTGGTAGGTTGCCCAGGGCGCGTGGAGCAGGAACAGCATCGCCGCCACCCGCACCGCCCCGAGACGCGCCTCGGCCAGGAGGGCCGAACGGGGATCGCGGGCAATCCACGCCTCGGTGAAGCGCGCCGGCAACGCCCGGTAGCCCCGCGCCTTCTGCTGGATTGCATCCCCGGCCAGAAGCCGGGCGACCGTCGGAGCGTCCGGCCAGGAGAGGCGCAGATCAAGGCCGGCGCCCTCGGCCCGGACGAGCCGGTTGCGCCATTTCGGCGCCAGCCGCGACCGCAGCAGGCCCGGCTCCGCCGCCAGGTCGAGCAGCGCGCGGTGGCCGGGCGTGACGAGCGGCAGCCCCGGCCCGGCAATCTCGGGCGTGGCGACGAGCGGGCGGAACCGCCGACCGAGAGCGCGGAGCGCCAGCCCCGCCTCCGTCTCCAGATCCGCCGCCGACGGCGCCGCGACCCAGACCGGGCCGCGCGACAGCAGACGAAGCCCGAGGGGACCGACGCGGCGCGCGATCACCTGCGCCCGCCCGCGCGCGCCCGAAGGCGCGACGATCCCCACCCGTTCCACGGTCGCACCGAAGCGCGCCAGCACGGCACCATAGGCAAGGCTCTGCTGCAGGGGCATGGGGCCCGCCCGCCAGAGGTCGCTTGCCGCATCGGCCGAAACGATTATCATGAACGCATTAAGCTTGGGGAAACCTAACGCCGGCCTAATGGCACCATGAAAGCGACTCGCCTTCCCGCCGCCGTCCGCGGGCTTCACGCCCCCGTCGCGCGTCTCACGTGGCAGGCCGCCACGCTGCTGGCCGTGGGCCTCTCCTCGGCCTTCCTCCTCGTCATCGCCGGCTTCACCGTCGCCATGACGCTGATCTGGCCGGGCTGACCGGCAGCGCCGCGGTCGCCGCGCTTGAAGCCCACCCCGAAAGCGTCCTATCACCGGGTAGCGGCCCCCTGGGCCAACCCGGCAGGATGACGCGAATGGCCCAGCCCCTTTCCCTCGTCGCGGACGTCGGCGGCACCAATACCCGCGTGGCGCTCGCGCAGGGCGGCGCGGTCGATCCCGCGTCGATCCGCCGCTTCGCCAACGCCGGCAATGCCGGACTCGTCCCGATCCTCAGGACCTATCTCGCAGAGGCAGGCAGCCCCGAGATCGCGGGCGCCTGTGCCGCTGTCGCCGGGCCGGTGGACGATGGCGTCGCACGGCTCACCAACCTGGACTGGACCATCGACCGCAACGCACTCGCCACCGCCACGGGGGCCGAGCACGTCGCGGTGATCAACGATCTTCAGGCGCAGGGCCACGCACTCGGCCATATCGCGGCCGACTGCCTCCGGCCGCTCGTCGGCACGGCGGAACCCCTGCGGGCCGCCTCGCCACAGCTCGTCATCGGCGTCGGGACCGGCTTCAATGCGGCGGTGGTTCATGACGGCCCGGCCGGGCGCCTCGTCACCGCATCGGAATGCGGCCATGCGACACTTCCCGTCCGCAGCGCGGCCGACCTCAGCCTGATGCGCTTCGTCGAGACCGCGCACGGTTTCGCCGGGGTGGAGGACGTGCTTTCGGGGCGCGGGCTGGAGCGGCTCCATGCCTGGGCCGCGCGCGAAGCCGGGCGGGACGACGGCCTCGATGCCTCTGCGATCATGGCGGCCATCGGCCGGTGCGACGATCCGGTGGCCGAGGCGACCGGGGCCGCCTTCGTCCGGCTTCTCGGCACGGTTGCGGGCGACCTGGCGCTCATCCACCTGCCCTTCGGCGGCATCCACCTGATCGGCGGCGTGGCGCGCGCCTTCACCGCGCACTACGAGCGCTTCGGATTTGCCGCAGCCTTCCGCGAAAAGGGGCGGTTCTCCTCCCTTGCGGCGGCATTTCCCGTCTCGATCATCGAGGACGACTACGCCGCGCTTGCCGGCTGCGCCCGGCGCCTGGCCGAGGGCTGAGCGCCGTCAGCGCAGGTACTCGACCAGCATCGCGGTAGAGCCGTCCTTGCCCTCCGCCGTTTCGCGGCCCGACAGGATCGGCTCCAGCGCCAGAGCAAGCTCCTTGCCTAGTTCCACGCCCCACTGGTCGAAGGAGTTGATGCCCAGGATCACACCCTCGACGAAGACCCGGTGTTCATAAAGGGCGACGATCTGACCAAGGACGAAGGGCGTCAGCCTGTCGTAGGCCAGCGTCGTGGAGGGCCGGTTGCCGGGAAAGACGCGGTGGCGCGCCTGCCGGTCGAGGTCCGCGTCAGACAGACCCCTCTTCGCCATCATCGCCCGCGCCTCGTCGAGCGAGCGGCCCCGCAGGAGCGCCTCGGACTGGGCGAGGCAATTGGCCACCAAGAGGCGGTGCTGGTGGGTCAGGTCGGGCTCGTGGCCCTCGCGGCCTACAAGGAACTCGCAGGGGATCACCCGCGTTCCCTGGTGGATCAACTGGTAGAAGGCGTGCTGACCGTTGGTTCCGGGCTCGCCCCAGACCACCGGGCCGGAGTGGATGGCAAGGTCGCTGCTGTCCATCGCCACGCGCTTGCCGTTCGATTCCATCTCCAGTTGCTGGAGGTAGGCCGGCAGCCGGGCCAGGCGCTGTTCGTAGGGCAGGACGGCCCGGGTGGCGTGACCGCAGACCTGGTTGTGCCAGATGCCGACGAGCGCCAGCATCACGGGCAGGTTGTCGGCGAAGGGTGCGTCGCGGAACTGCGCGTCCATCGCCGCCCCGCCGGCAAGGAAGGCGCGGAAGTGATCCGGCCCGATGGCGATCATCAGCGAAAGTCCGATCGGGCCCCACATCGAATAGCGGCCGCCAACCCAGTCCTCGAAGCCGAAGACGCGTGAAGGGTCGATCCCGAAGGCGGCGGTCCGGTCGAGCGCGGTCGAGACGGCGGCGAACTGCGCGGCCGGGCTGGTGACCTTGGCTGCCATCCATTTTCGCGCGGTTTCCGCGTTGGTCATCGTCTCGATGGTCGTGAAGGTCTTGGAGGCGACGATCACAAGCGTCGTCTCGGGGTTCAGGGGGGCCAGCACGTCATGGACATGCGCGCCGTCCACGTTCGAGACGAAATGCGCGCGCGGGCCATCGGCATAGGGCGAAAGTGCTGTCGCCGCCATCGCCGGGCCGAGGTCGGACCCGCCGATGCCGATATTGACCACATCGGTGATGCGCCCGCCCTGCCCGGTGAACCGCCCGTCGCGCAAATCGCGGGCGAAGGCCTCGCAGCGGGCGCGGGTTGCCCGGACCTCCGGCATCACGTCGCGGCCGTCCACGGTCACTCGCCCTTCGGGACTGCGCAGCGCCGTATGGAGGACGGCACGGCCCTCCGTCTCGTTGATCTTCGCGCCCGAGAACATCGCCTCGCGCCGCTGGGCCACGCCCGCGCCTTCGGCGAGCCGGATCAGCAGGTCGCGGGCGTGGGCGTCGATCCCGGTCTTGGAGTAGTCGAAGAGAAGACCGTCGGCACGGATCGAGAAATGCCGCGCCCGGTCGGCCCCCTCGAAGAGCGAAAGGATCGGCCGGTCGGCATGGGCGGCATGATGATATCCGAGGTCGTCCCAGAGGCTCATTCCGAGGTGTCTCCTGTCCGGTTCATTCCGCCCAGTGGACGGTTGCGTTCGTCAGCACGGCATTTACCGGCGCATCTTCGGCCGGAAGTCCCCGCGCGCGGTCGAGGGCCGCACGCTTTTCCGCCCCGGTGATGAGGATGTGGCAGGCCATCGCATCGGCCAGGACACGCGCCGTCAGCGTCACCCGAGGCTCGCCCGCGCCCGGGGCCCTGAGCGCCATCAGGACCGGCGCGTCGGGTGCCAAAGCCTCGGCCAGCCGGTCGGCGCCGGGGAAAAGCGAAGCAGTGTGCAGGTCGGCCCCCATGCCGAGCAGCAGTACATCGATTGGCAGGTGGGGCGAAAGCGCCTCGGTCAGCGCGTCAAGCGCCTGTTCCGGCTCGGGCGTATCGGCATAAAGCGGCACGAAGGCCGCCGCGGCGGCGCGTCCGGTCAGAAGCCGTTGCCGCACCAGCCGTGCGTTCGACCGTTCATGACTTTCCGGCACCCAGCGTTCGTCGTTCAGGAACACCGTGACGCGGTCCCAGTCGATGCTGATGCCCGAAAGCGTGTCGAAGACCGGCCCCGGAGTGGTACCGCCCGGGACGCAGAAGCTCACGCTGCCCTTGCCCCGGACCGCCGTCGCAAGCTCGCTTGCCAGCCGGTCGGCCAGAGCGATCATCATCAGTTCGCGGTCGGGATACTCGACGATTTCCATGGGTCATCTCTCCCCTTCGGTGCGGGGCGCCGGGCCGACGCTCATTCCCGGATCTCGCGCCAGCGCCGGCCATCACGGTGCAGGAGCATCAGCGCATCCTCGGGCCCGGAGGAGCCGGGATCGTAGCCCTTCGGCCGGTCGCCCCGCGCCTCCCATCCGGCGATGATTGGATCGCTCCAGGCCCAGGCCGCCTCCACCTCGTCGCCGCGCATGAAGAGGGTCTGGTTGCCGCGGATCACGTCCATGATCAGCCGTTCGTAGGCGTCGGGAATGTCGGCGCCCTCCTCGCCGAGCGCCTCGGCGAAGGACATGTCCAGGGGCACCTCGGTCAGCCGCATCCCCCCCGGCCCCGGTTCCTTGATCATCACCGACAAGGTCATCCCCTCGTTCGGCTGGAGCCGGATGGAGAGCACGTTCTCGCGCCATCCCTCCTCCTCGCCGAAGATCGAATGCGGCACTTCCTTGAAGACCACTGCGATTTCCGAGGCGCGGGCGCGCAGCTTCTTGCCGGTGCGCAGGTAGAAGGGCGTGCCCTTCCAGCGCCAGTTGGCGATCTCCGCCTTCATCGCGATGTAGCTTTCGGTCCGCGACGCGGGGTTTTCGGCGTCCTCGACATAGGATGGCTCGCCCCCCGGTCCCTTCTTCGCGCTGCCGCGGTACTGGCCGCGGACGATGTCCTCGACAGGAACCGGTTGCAGCGCATGGATGACCTTCAGCTTCTCGTCGCGCACGGCGTCGGGATCGAAGCGGTAGGGCGGCTCCATGGCGATGAGGCAGAGAAGCTGCATCAGGTGGTTCTGCACCATGTCCCGCATGGCGCCGGACCTGTCGTAGTAGGCTCCGCGCCCGCCGACGCCCACGGTCTCGGCCACGGTGATCTGGACGTGATCGACATGGCGGGCGTTCCACAAGGGCTCGAACAGGATATTGGCGAAACGCACCGCCATCAGGTTCTGGACCGTCTCCTTCCCGAGGTAGTGGTCGATCCGGTAGATCTGGCCCTCGTCGAAATGCTCGGCGAGCGTCGCGTTCAGCGCGCGCGCGCTCTCCAGATCGCGGCCGAAGGGTTTTTCGACCACGATCCGCGCGTGCGGCGCCGCGATGCCGAAGCGGTGGAGCCGCTCGGCAAGATCGCCGAAGAGCGCCGGGGCAACAGAGAAGTAGAAGGCCTGCACGACGTCGCGGCGGACGAGGCGCGCGAGGTCGGCCCAACCGCCCTCGCCCCTCGCATCCACCGGGACGTAGTGGAGATGGCCGAGGAACTTGCCCACGGTCTCGCCATCGCGCTTCGCCTCGGGCAGGAATTCGCCCAGGGCGTCCGCGACGAAG
Organism: Paracoccaceae bacterium; assembly: GCA_020637675.1. GTDB lineage: Bacteria > Pseudomonadota > Alphaproteobacteria > Rhodobacterales > Rhodobacteraceae > Albidovulum. Next base: position 389,257 of record JACKKD010000001.1, read on the forward strand.
GCGCGGAAACCTGCGTCATCCATCTCGCCGCGCGCGGCGCCGACGATCCGCGACGTTTCGGGAATCTGGCCGGCCAGGTAGCGACGGTAGAGGCCGGGCAGGATCTTGCGCCGGGCAAGGTCGCCGGTGCCGCCGAACACCACGAGGTCGAAGGGATCGACCGGAATGACCCTGGAGACCATGCGCGCTGCTCCTTCATGTTAGCGCTAACGCGCTGCGCTCATAGCGCCTTGCCGGAGCAAAGTCTAGCATCGCTTTCCGCGCCGATCCATCGCGCGCGCCGCATCCCCGGTGCCGCTCAGGCCCGCACGTCAACGACGATGCGGCCGCGGACCTTGCCTTTCAGGATTTCGGCCCCGAGCCGCGGCAGGTCGGCAAGTGTCGCGGGCACCACCATCGCCTCCAGCTTCTCCATCGGCAGGTCACGGACGATCCGCTGCCAGGCGCGGAGCCGGTTGGCGTAGGGCTGCATCACGCTGTCGATGCCGAGGAGGTTGACCCCGCGCAGGATGAAGGGCGTGACCATCGCGCCCTCGATCATCGCCCCGCCCGCAAGCCCCACCGCCGCGACCGAGGTGCCGTATTTCATCTGTTTCAGAACGCGGCCGAGCATTGCCCCGGCGACGGCATCGACGCACCCTGCCCAGCTTTCGCTTTCGAGCGGCTTGCGCGTCACCTCCGACAGATCCTCACGCGGTACGATCTGCGTCGCGCCGAGATCCCGCAGGTACTCCGCCTGCTCCGGCCGCCCGGTCACCGCCGCGACCTCGTGGCCGAGCCCCGCGAGGATCGCGGTCGCGACGGAGCCCACGCCGCCCGCCGCCCCGGTCACGAGCACCGGTCCGTGCCCGGGCTTCAGCCCGTGATCCTCCAGCGCCATCACCGCGAGCATCGCGGTCAGTCCGGCCGTCCCCACCGCCATCGCCGCGCGGGTGGTCAGCCCCGGAGGAAGCGGCACCAGCCAGTCGGCACGGACGGATGCCTTCTCGGCATAGCCTCCCCAATGCGCCTCGCCGACGCGCCATCCGGTCAGGACGACCTTGTCGCCGGCCTCGTAGCGCGGGTCCGAGGAATGTTCGACGGTGCCGGCGAAGTCGATGCCGGGAATGTGGGGGTAGCTGCGCACGAGCCCGCCGCCGGGTCCGATGCAGAGCCCGTCCTTGTAGTTCACCGTCGAGTATTCGACGGCGACGCGCACCTCGCTTTCGGGCAGGCGGCTTTCCGCGATCTCCCGCACGGCGGCGCGAGTGCCGCCGTCCTCGCCCTTCTCGACGATCAGTGCCCTCATGGCGACGCCCTCCCCGAAGTCGATGCCTGCCCCGACATTCGCGCATTCGGAACGCCGAGGCTACCCCGGATCGGCGTTGCTCAGCCCTGCCCGGCGCGCCTCGCGGCCCTGTCGGCCAGAAGCCGCGTGAGCCAGTCGGGGTCCATCTCCGGCACCGAGGAAAGGAGAAGTTCGGTATAGGGGTCGTGCGGAGGCTGGAACATCTCTTCCTTCGGCCCCTGCTCAACCACCCGGCCGTTCTGCATCACCACCACCTCGTCGGCGATGGCCTTCACGGTGGCGAGGTCGTGGGTGATGAACATGTAGGCGAGGTTGAACTCGGACTGGAGCCGGTCGAGGAGCTTCAGGATGCCTTCCGCGACGAGCTGGTCGAGCGCCGACGTGACCTCGTCGCAGATGATGAACTTCGGCTCGGCCGCCAGCGCGCGGGCAATCCCGATGCGCTGCTTCTGCCCGCCCGACAGTTCGGACGGCAGCCGGTCGATGTACTTTTCCGGCTCCAGTTCGATCAACGCCAGAAGGTCCCGGATGCGCTCGGTGAGCGCCTTGCCCTTCAGGCCGAGATACATCTCCGCCGGCCGCCCGATCAGCTCGCGCAGGCGCAATTTCGGGTTCAGCGCAGTGTCGGCCATCTGGTAGATCATCTGCGCCTGGCGAAGCTGGTCCCGGCTCCGCTGCCGGTAGTCCGGCGGCAAGGGCTGGCCATCGAAGAGGATCCGGCCCTGGCGCGGCGGCAGGAGACCCGTGATCACCCGCGCCGTCGTGGACTTGCCCGACCCGCTCTCGCCGACCACCGCGACCGTGCGGCGGGCGTGGATGTCGAAGCCGATGTTCTTCAGCACGTCCGCCGCCCCGTAGCCCGCCGTCACGTTCTGGACCGAGACGACGGGCACGCCCGTGGTGACCGGCGGCTGCACCGGCCGCGCGTAGGACCGCACCGCCCAGAGCGATTTGGTGTAATCCTCCTTCGGCGCCGCGAGCATCGACCTTGTATCGGATTCCTCCACCTCGTCGCCGCGCAGGAGCACCTTGATCCGGTCGGCCATCTGCGCCACGACCGCGAGGTCGTGGGTGATGTAGATCGCTGCCGTGTCGAACTGCGCGACGATGTCGCGGATCGCCGACAGGACCTCGATCTGGGTCGTCACGTCGAGCGCCGTCGTCGGCTCGTCGAAGATGATCAGGTCGGGCCGGCACGACATCGCCATCGCCGTCATCGCCCGCTGCAACTGCCCGCCCGAGACCTGGTGCGGGTAGCGGAAGCCGATCTCCTCGGGGTTCGGCAGCCGCATCCGGCGGTAAAGCTCCACCGCGTCCGCCTCGGCCTTCTCGCGCGGCATGACGCCGTGTTGCACCGGCCCCTCGCAGTACTGGTCGATAAGCTTGTGGGCGGGGTTGAAGCTGGCCGCCGCCGATTGCGCGACGTAGGCAATCCGCTTGCCGCGGAGCGCGCGCCGCTCGCGCTCCGGGATGGCGAGGAGGTCGATCCCATCGAAATCGATCATGCCGCCCGAGATGCGGCAACCGTCGCGGGTGAAGCCCATCGCGGCCAGGCCGAGCGTGGACTTGCCCGCGCCCGATTCGCCGATGAGGCCGATCACCTCGCCACGGTGCAGCGTCAGGTCCACTCCCTTGATGATCGGCGACCAGGTGTCGCCGGAGCGGCCGTCGATATGGATGTCCTGCATGGTCAGGAGGACGGGCTTTGCGGATGACTCGCTCATCGCCTCACTCCTTCAGACCGCTGGCGCGGTGCAATTGCCAGTCCACCACGAAGTTGACGGCAACCGTCAGGAGCGCGATGGCCCCGGCGGGCAGAAGCGGCGTGACATCGCCGAAGGTGATCAGCGTCGCGTTTTCCCGCACCATCGAGCCCCAGTCGGCGGTTGGGGGCTGGATGCCCACGCCGAGGAACGAGAGGGCCGATATGGCGAGGAATACGAAGCAGAACCTGAGGCCGAACTCGGCGACCAGAGGCGCCAGAGCGTTGGGCAGGATCTCTCGGAAGATCAGCCGGATCAGCCCCTCGCCCCGGAGACGCGCCGCCTCGATGTAGTCCATGACCACGATGTTCTGCGCGACCGACCGCGCCAGCCGGAATACCCGCGTCGCGTCGATTGTCGCGATCACCAGGACAAGCGTGACGATCGAGGTGCCGAAGATCGTGAGCAGCAGGAGAGAGAAGATCAGCGCCGGGATCGCCATCAGGATATCGACGAGTCGCGACAGAACCTGATCGAGCCAGCCGCCCACGGCCGCCGCCAGAAGTCCGAGGAACGAGCCCGCGAAAAAGGCGAGCGCTGTGGTGGCGAAGGCGATGCCCACGGTGTTGCGCGCGCCGTAGACAAGACGGCTCAGCATGTCGCGGCCGAGGTTGTCGGTGCCGAGTGGATGCGTCGCATCCCAGGGCAGGAACTGTGCCCCCACCACCTCGCGTTCGGCGTAGGGCGCGATCAGCGGAGCGAAAAGCGCGACGACAACATAGATCAGGATCACCAGCATTCCGAAGCTCGCCGCCAACGGAGCCGTCTTCAGCGCCCTGCGTGCTTCGCCGCGGCTCGCGGCGACGGCGGCCCAGCGAAACAGCCATCCCAGCGCCATGGCGGCGACCACTGCGACGGCGATCCAGAAGATCGTGAACAGGACGGACATGCGGGCCCCCTCACTTGCGATGAATGAGCCGCGGGTTCGACAGCGTCGAAAGCACGTCCGCGGTGAGGTTGAGAAGCACGTAGGCCGCAGCGAAGATGAGCGCGACCGCCTGCACGACCGGGAAATCACGCTTGGCGACGCTGTCGACCATCAACTGGCCGAGGCCCGGGTAGACGAAGACCACCTCGACCACGACCACGCCGGTGATGAGGTAGGCGAGGTTCAGCGCGACAACGGTGACGATCGGCGCCAGCGCGTTCGGCAACGCGTGTTTCAGGATCACGCGGGCGGGCGACATGCCCTTGAGCCGTGCCATCTCGATATAGGGGCTGGCCAGCAGGTTGATGATCGCCGCCCGCGTCATCCGCATCATGTGCGCGGTCACGACCAGCGTCAGCGTCAGCGCCGGCAGGAAGGTGCGGTAGAGCGCCTCGGAGAAGGTCGTCGTGGGGTCCATCCGCGCCATCGAGGGGAAAAGCCCGGACTGGGCGAGCACGAAGATCAGGATGTAGGCCACGAAGAACTCGGGAAACGAGATCGAGGTCAGCGCGAGCGCGTTCGCCGCTCGGTCGAAGATCGAATTGCGCCAGAGCGCGGCAAGGATACCAAGCATCAGCGACAATGGCACGGAGAGCGCCGCGGCATAGACGGCGAGGAAAAGCGTGTTGGACAGCCGGGTGGCGATGAGATCGGCGATGGGCCGCTTGTTGGCCAGCGACGTGCCGAAATCGCCCTGGAGCGCGCCCAGAAGCCAGTTGACGTAGCGGGTGTGGGCCGGCAGGTCGAGCCCGAGTTCCCGGCGGAAGGCCGCGACGGTCTCGGGCGTGGCCGACTGGCCGAGGATGTTCTGCGCGAGGTCGCCCGGCAAGAGTTCCGTCGCGCCGAAGATGATGAGCGATATGACGAAGAGCGTGAGCAGGCCAAGCAGGAGCCGCCTGGCGATCATGGACCATATGTCGGACAACTGCGCCCCCCTTTCTCAGTCTTGCCGGCAATTCCCTGCGGCTTGGCCCCGTCAGGGGCGAAAGGCCCCGGCGCAGGACGCCGGGGCCGGGACCGTCAGACGAACCACCAGCGTTCGAGTGCGCGGAACCCGTCGAGCGTCCAGTTGCCCGCGACCCTGTCCTCGTGTCCGATCTTGTCCGACATACCCATGACGTAGCTCGCGAACATCGGGATGATGGTCCCGCCGTCGTTTGCGCAGATCGACTGCATCTCGTGATACATCTCGCGCCGCTTGTCCTCGTCGAGTTCGGACCGCGCTGCCAGAAGCAGCTCGTCGAACCGCGCGTTTGACCAGAACGTGTCGTTCCACGGCACGCCGGTCGCGTAGGTCATCGAGAACATCCAATCCTCGGTCGGACGGCCGCCCCAGTAGACGGCGCAGAACGGCTTCTTCAACCAGACGTTGTCCCAGTAGCCGTCGTTCGGTTCGCGCACGACCTCGAGGGTTATCCCCGCCGCCGCCGCCTTTTCCGAGAACAGCACCGCCGCATCAACGGCGCCGGTGAAGGCGGCGTCGGCCGCGGAAAGCTGGATGCTCAGCGAGTCGAGCCCGGCTTCCTTCAGGTAGAACTTCGCCTTGTCCGGGTCGTAGCTGTGTTGTTCCAGGTCGGCATAGAAGTAGCGCTGGTTGGGACCGATCGGATGGTCGTTGCCGATCGTGCCGTAGCCCTGAAGGATCTTGTCTACCAGTTCCTGCCGATCGAGAGCGTATTTCAGCGCCATGCGGACATTGTTATCCTTGTAGGGGTCGGCGCGCGTGTCCATCGCGAAGGTGTAGTGCTGGGTTCCGGCCACGCTGAGTATCTTGATCCCCGGCGCGCGTTCCAGAAGCGCGACGGTGGTAAGATCCACCGGATCGATCACGTCGACCTCTCCCGTCAACAGCGCGTTCTGCCGTGCCGCGGAATCCAGCACCACGTTCATCTCGATCCCGTCGAACCACGCCCGGCCCGGCTTCCAGTAGTTCGGGTTCCGCGTCAGCTTCGCACCGACGCCCGGCTCCCACGAATCGATCATGTAGCCGCCGCATCCGTCCTTGGTCGTGGCGTCGATCTTGCCGTCCGCCGAGGGCAGGATCGGCAGGTGGTAGTCCGACATGATGAACGGGAAGTCGGCGTTGCCCGCGCTCAGCGTGAAGGTCACGGTGTTGCCGTCGGCCTTGATGTCGGTAATCGGCTCGACAATCGGCTTGGCGGCCGACTTGCTGTCGGGGCCGCGGTGATGGTTGATCGAGGCAACCACGTCATCGCCCGACACGGACTTTCCGCTGTGATAGGTGATCCCCTCACGCAGCTTGAAGGTCCATGTGGCCGCATCGGCGGACGCCTCCCAGCTTTCGGCGACCTCGCCAACCAGCGAGCCATCGGCCGCAATCTCGGTCAGATAGCCGCAGCGCGCCGTATGCAGGACCTGCACGAACTGTGAATCCCAGGTCGCGGGATCGTAGCCGTCGGTCGTGTTGCCTGCCGCCTGAGCGATTCTCAGGATGCCGCCACGCTTCGGCTCGGCCGCAGCCCGCCGCACGCCGGCCGGAAGGATCAGGCCGGCGGCGCCAAGCGCGGTCGCGCCCTTGATCAGGCTCCGGCGGCTCAGTCCGCCGCGTGTCAGATGGTCTCTCATGTCTTCCTCCCTGTTGTCGGTTCTTGCTTTTCGCTCATGTCCGCACCGCATCGCGGGCCGCTCAGGTCGCCACTTCGCTCGCCTTGTATGTTGCCCGGTCAAGCCAGTCCGGGCTGATCTCCACGCCCCAACCGGGTCCCTCGGGGATCCGCACCTCGCCGTCCTCGACGGCGAAGGGGTCACCCCGGAAGAGCCCCTTCTGCCACGGGTAATAGTCGTCGCCTTCGATCGAGAATTCCAGATATTTTCCGGCGTTCGGGATCGCGCCCAGAAGATGCATCGTGCAGATCGTGACGAGCGAGAGGTTGGCGCTGTGCGGGGTGCACGGCAGGCCCGCCTCCGCCGCCATCCCGGCCACCAGGAGCGTGCGGGCGATGCCGCCCATGTACATCACGTCGGGCTGCACCACGTCGACGGCGCGCGTCCCGATCATCTGGCGCCACACGATCATGTCCCAGTCCTGCTCGCCCCCGGTCACGTCGATGGCAAGCGCGTCGGCGACTTCCTTCGTCTGGTCGAGTTCCCAGTAGGGGCACGGCTCCTCGAAATGACCGATGCCCTCGGCCTCGAGCATCCGGCCGACCTCGATCGCACGGCCGGGCGAGAAGCCGGAGTTGCCGTCGACGAGTTTGGCCGCCCCGTCGCCGAGCGCGCGGGCGACGGTCGGGATGATCTCCTCCGTCCGGCCCGGCCATTCGTCGATGTCGTGGCCGCACTCGGCGCCGACGCGCCACTTGAAGGCGTCGAAGCCCTTCTCGTCGCGCAAGCGGCAGAGCCGCGCCGCCTCGTCCGCAGGCGAGATGTCGCGCTTCATCGACGAGGCATAGGCCCTGAGCCGGCCGGGCCGGCCACCCAGAAGCTCCACCACCGGCTTGCCCTCGCGCCGCCCGGCCATGTCCCAGAGCGCGGTGTCGAGCCCGGCCAGCGCCCGGCAGCGGTAGGAGCCGGGGAACTTGTGCTCCTTCTCCTCCACTCGGCGGACGAGGCCGAGGATATCCCCGGTTTCCTGCCCGAGGACATGCGGCGCGACCTGGCGGTGCAGAACCTGGGCGGTGATGTCGGCATTGTAGGTGGAGGTCTGGCCCCAGCCGAAGGAACCGTCCTCGGAGATGACGCGGGTGAAGCACACGAATTCATCCGAGAAGGTCTCGATCTTCGAGATCTTCGTCATTGCCTCCCCCTCCCTGCGCGGGCGCCGCCGCCCCGGTCCGACTTTCGGCGCTGCAGCGTCCGCGTTCGCCGGCGAAGGCGATTCCCGATCGCGACCGACCACTCCCCCTGGGCGACATCCTGCCTGCTTTTTGTTGATTGTCTAGTCAATTTACATCCCGCAGGCGATGTCACCGCGCGCCGTAGAACAGACCGACCACATGCTCGGCCTCGGCGAAGAAGAGCCAGCGGGCGGCGAACGCCCCGGCAAGGTGAACCGCAAAGGCGAGGACATGTGCCGGCAACGAGGACGGCAGGGCCACCACGAGAATCGCGGGAATGACGGCACCGAGGAGAAGTGCGAGGGTCCGCAGCTTCGCGGCATGGCGGCGGCCGACGACGTGGATCATCTCGCGCATCAGGTAGTTGTGGCCCGTGTGCGGCGGCGCGAAGGACCGGACAACACCGCGTGACCCGAGTCCGGTGGCCGTCGCGAGTGTGTGGCCGCGCGCCGCGAAGCGTCTGTCCCCGCTGCGCCAGGCGAAAAGCTGCAGGACCGCGAGCGCGGCGCAGAGAAGCGCGGCGGCATAGGGCAACCCGGCGAGGATGGTGCCCCCCGCAAGCGCCCAGGCGAAGAAGAGCGCGGGCGTGGTCCAGTGGTTCCAGCGCGGCACCGTGCGGAGCTGGGCGTAGATCATGCCGGTTGACAGCAGGGCGAGAAGGCAGGCCAGGGCCCCGGTGAGCCCGAAGGCCGGCGGCAGCCCGCCGCCAGACACCGCCGCCAGCGCCACGGGCGCGAGCATGAGGAGTGCCCCCGCCGCGGCCCAGGCCTCGCGGCTGAGCCAGCTCGTCCGCCACTGGCTGAAGGCGCGCATTGCCCGTTCCGGACGTCCGAGGTGAAAGGTGGAGGCGAGAAGTCCTGCGGTTGCCAGCAGGTAGCCAAGGCCCCAAAGGAGGAACGCCTCGAGCCCGAAGACCGCGACGGCGCCGGTGGCAAGCACGAAGAGCAGGCCGAAGCCCGCGCCCGAGAGCGTCGTGAAGAGGATGACCGAGGGCGCGGGATGCATTCAGAGCCTTTCCAGCAGCCGGTCGAGCCAGCCGGCGAGGCCCGTCGCCCTGACGTCGAGGAGAGGCGCGAGCGGCCGGGCCTCGGCCGCGCCCTTCGGCCGGGGCTGCAGGTACTTGTTCACCGGCGCCGTGCCGAGTTCCGGCATCAGGTCGTAGCCATCGCGCTCCGCGACGAGCCGGCTGACCGCGCTTTCCGGATCCGCGAGATCGCCGAAATGCCGTGCGCCGGTCGGGCAGGTGCGCACGCAGGCCGGCACACGGTCCTCCTCGGGCAGGGTGTCGTTGTAGATGCGGTCGACGCAGAGCGTGCATTTCTTCATCACGCCTGCCTGCGCGTCGAGTTCGCGCGCACCGTAGGGGCAGGCCCAGGCGCAGAGCCCGCAGCCGATGCAGGCGTCCTCGTTGACAAGGACGATCCCGTCCTCGGCCCGCTTGTAGCTGGCGCCGGTCGGGCACACCGTCACACAGGGCGCGTTGTCGCAATGCAGGCAGGACCGGGGGAAGTTCACGATCTCGGCCGGGCCGCCGCCAGACACCACCTCGTAGCCGTGGACCCGGTTAAGGAACGTTCCGGAAGGCTCTGATCCGTAAGCATTCTGATCGGAAAGCGGCACTCCGTAGCCCTGGTCATTCCAGCCCTTGCAGGCGGTCACGCAGGCGTGGCAGCCGACGCAGGTGTCGAGGTCGATCACGAGGCCCAGTTTCTTCGCAGGCGGCGGAGGAAGCGCGGTCATGGACTCTCCCTCCAGGGCCGGTGCCTCGGCGCGGGCGGAACGGGAGAGGCGAGAGGCTCCAACCCGGGCTCCGACGCGGCGCGTGGCGCGGCGCGCTCGATGCGCACCCGGAGATCGAACCACGCGGCCTGCCCGGTCACGGGGTCGGAGTTCGACCATCTGAGGCCGTCCCCCCGCTCAGGCATAAGTTCGCAGATCAAGTGGTTGAGAAGAAATCCTTTCGTCGCCTCAGGCGCCGCAGGATCGAGGGCCCAGGCGCCCTTCCTCTTGCCGATCGCGTTCCAGGTCCAGACGGTGCCGTCGTTCAACGCGGCCATGTGTGCCACCGGCACGACGATCTCGCCCGAGGGCGAGGTGACGCGCGCCCAATCACCTTCCTCGAACCCCTGCTCCTCCCAGATATTCGTCGGAACATAGAGCGGGTTCTCCCCGTGGATCTGCCTCAGCCACACGTTCTGCGACCCCCAGGAGTGATACATGGCCATCGGCCGCTGGGTCAGCGCATGGACCGGATAGTCCTCGCCCGCAACCTCGCCGAAGGGCTCGTACCAGACCGGCAGCGGGTCCATTGCCTGCCGGAGCCGGTCGCGCAGATGCGCCGGCGGCTGGCGCGTCCCATGGCCTTCGGCCGCAAGGCGGAACCGTTGCAGGGGCTCCACCCAGAGCGAGAAGAGGTAGGGCAAGGGTTTATCGTAAAACCCGAGGTTTACGGCCCAATCCTGATACGCGGCGTTCCACGGCTTGAAGAAGGCGGCTTCCTCCGGCACATGTTCCACGCAGAAGCCGCCGTTCGCGACATAGCGGTCAATCTGGTCGGGGTTTGGAGCGCCGCGCCCCGTCTCGCTGCCGTCGCCGCGCCAGCCCATCAGCGGGCCGACCCCCAGGCGCCGTTCGTGATGGACCATGTAATCGGCGTAATCCTGGTACTTTGCGCGGCCTTCCTCATCCACGAACCCCGGCAGGCCGAGCCGGTTGGCGAGGTCCACGAGCACCGACTGAAAGCCCCGCACCTCGCGGTCGGGCGCCACCACCGGCCAGCGGATCGCATCCGCCGCCGCGTCGGGTTCGCAGATCGGCCGGTCGAGAAGCGAGATGCAATCGTGCCGCTCCAGATAGGTCGTGTCAGGCAGGACAAGGTCGGCATAGGCGACCATCTCGGAGGCATAGGCGTCCGAATAGATGATCCGCGGGATACGGTATTCGCCCTTCTCGTCGCGGTCGGTCAGCATCTCCATCACGGCGGCGGTGTTCATCGAGGAATTCCACGCCATGTTCGCCATGTAGAGCATCAGCGTGTCGATCCGGTAGGGATCGCCGGCATGGGCATTGGGAATGACCATGTGCATCAGCCCGTGCACCGAAAGCGGGTTTTCCCACGAAAACGCCTTGTCGATCCGCGCCGGGCTGCCATCGGCCTTCAGCGCGAGATCTTCCGGCCCGCGCGGAAAGCCGAGGTGCGGGCCGCCGAGAGGCTTGCCCGGCACGCAGTCGCAATGCGGGGTCGGGTGCGCATCGAAGGGTTTCGGATAGGGCGGCTTGAAACGGAAGCTGCCGGGCGTTTCGACCGCGCCGAGGAGAATCTGCAGGAGATGGAGCGCGCGGGCAGTCTGGAAGCCGTTGGAATGCGCCGAAATCCCCCGCATCGCATGAAACGACACAGGCCGGCCGACCATGGTCTCGTGGCGCTCGCCGCGAAAGTCCGTCCACGGCCGCGGGAGGACCACCGGCGCGTCGAACGCCGCCGCAATCTCGGCCGCCAGACCCTTGATCCGGCTTGCGGAAATGCCCGTGCGGCTGGCCACAGCCTCGGGCGCATAGTCTTCCGACAGGTAGCGCTCCGCGAGGTGCCGGAACACCGTCCGGCAGCCCTGCCAGCTTGCGCCGAGGTCCGGGCGCACGCCCCCGGCGTCGAAGGGCGCGGGCGCGCCCGTCGCCCGGTCGATGACGAGAAGCCGGCCCTCCGCGTCGCGGAGCAGAAGCCCGTCCTCGCCGACGAGGCAGGGCGCGTTCGTCCAGCGGGCGAGGTAATCGAGGTCGACCTTCCCGGCTTTCAGGATCTCGTGAACCAGCGACAGGATCAGAAGGCCGTCGGTGCCCGGTGTGATCCCGTACCAGTCATCCGCCACGGCATTGTAGCCGGTGCGGATCGGGTTCACCCCGATCACCCGCGCGCCCCGCGCCTTCAGCTTGCCGATGCCGATCTTGATGGGGTTCGAGTCATGGTCCTCCGCCACGCCGAAAAGAACGAAGAGCTTCGTGCGCTCCCAGTCCGGGGCGCCGAACTCCCAGAAGGCGCCGCCCATCGTGTAGATGCCCGCCGCCGCCATGTTGACCGAGCAGAAGCCGCCATGCGCCGCGTAATTGGGCGTGCCGAAGCTTTGGGCCCAGAGGCTCGTGAACGACTGCGACTGGTCGCGGCCGGTGAAGAACGCGAGCCTTTCGGGCGCCGTCTCGCGCAGGGGTTTCAGCCAGTCGACCGCGATCTCCAGCGCCTCGTCCCAGGTGATTTCCTCGAAGGCACCCGATCCCCTCGGCCCCACCCGGCGCAGGGGCGCGCGAAGCCGCGCGGGCGACGTCACCTGCATGATGCCGGATGCCCCCTTGGCGCAGAGGACGCCCCGGTTCACGGGGTGGTCGCGGTTGCCGTCGATATAGACGACCCTGCCGGATTTCAGGTGCACGTCGATGCCGCAACGGCAGGCGCACATGTAGCAGGTGGTCTTGCGGACCTCGTCCGAGACACGCGGCGACGTTTCGATCCGTGGCTCCTGAAGGCCCATGTCGTTCCCCGATCCCGCCCCTAATGCGAACCTTGTCCGCCCCCGCCCCGCAAGGCAAGTCCGCTGTTCCGCCGTGCGATCATCGCCCGCTCCCGGTCAGCCGGCGCGTCACGGCCGCGATCCAGGCCTCTTCGGCGGCCGGCACGATGGCGACGGCGACCGCGCCTCCGGCATCGATGCGGAGCGCGTTCCCGGCATTCGCCGCCGCGTCCACGGTCACGCCGAGAAAGCCGAGTCCCTCGCATATGCGCGCCCTGACCTCGGCGTCGTTCTCGCCGATGCCGCCGGTGAAGGCGACCGCGTCGAGCCCACCCATCGCCGCAACGGCTGAGCCCGCGTGCCGCACCGCCCAGTAGCAGAAATGCGCAATGGCGAACCGGGCCTGCTCGGTTCCGGCCGCGTGGAGCGCGCGCATGTCGGATGCCCCGCCCAGCGCCAGGAGCCCGCTTTCACGGTTGAGGATGCGCGCGGCACCGGCGATCCCGTGATCCTCGGCGAGGCGCAAGACGGCGTTGCCGTCGATCTGCCCGGTGCGCGTGCCCATCGTGAGCCCGTCGAGCGGCGAATAGCCCATCGACGAGGCGACCGACCGCCCCTCGCGGATCGCGCAGAGCGAAGCGCCGTTGCCGAGGTGGAAGGCGAGAAGCCGCGCCGGGAGTGGGCCGCCGAGGAGACCCGGCAGCCTCTCCGTCAGGCTGGCGTAGGAAATGCCGTGAAAGCCGTAGCGGCGCAGGCCCTTCGCGGTCTCGGAATCCGGCAGCGCATAACGCACGGCAACTTCGGGGTTGGTCGCATGAAAGGCGGTGTCGAAGACGGCAACCTGCGGCAGCCCTGGCGCGCGGCGGCGCATCGCCCGGATCGCCGCGAGGTTCGCGGGGTTGTGCAGGGGCGCGATCGGCACGCAGGCCTCGATCGCGGCAATTGCCGCGTCGTCGAGGATCACCGGCTCGGTCAGGCCCTGCCCTCCGTGCACGACCCGGTGGCCGGTGCCGGCAAGCCGCGCGACAGGAAAGCCGCGCGCCTCGCAGGCGTCGAGGATGAGCCCGATCGCCGCCTCGTGGTCGGCGGCCGCGCAGGGGCCTTCGTCGGCGCCGATCCTCAGCCGCGCCTCGCCACCCACCTCGGAGACGCTCAGCGTCAGAAGCGCCCCGTCGCCAGCGCCGAAGAGTGCCACCTTGACCGAGGAGGACCCGGCGTTGACGACGAGGATCGGGGCATCCCTCATCTCACATCACCGATTTCGCAAGGCCGAGCACCGAAAGCCCGGCGAGAAGGAGGATCGCGAAGCGGCGGAAGCTCGCCGGTTCAGCGTTCAGGAAATGCCGGCTGCCGAGCCAGAGGCCGAGAACCATGATGGGCGCCGCGAAGAGGACGGCACGGCCGGTGTCCGCCTCGATCATGCCCGCCCGCGCCATGACCGGCAGCGACCAGAGGTCCATGAGCGTGAAATAGGCGACCAGCGTCGCCCGGAACACCGCAGCCGCCACCGGCTGCGCCGCGACGAAGACGGCGACCGGAAGGCCGCCGACGCCCGCCCCGTTCGCGAAGCCCGAGAGAAAGCCGGTACCCGCATGGCCCGCCCCGCCCACGCGCCCCGGCAGGCTCCAGCCCGCCCAGAGCCCCGCGCACATCAGAAGGACGAAGCCCGCGATGACGGCACGGGCCATGTCGGTGCCGATCCCGGAAAGGACGGCCACGCCGAGCGGCACACCCGGCAGCGTGCCGAGGGTGAGGTAGGCGACGCGTCGCCAGTCGATCCGCCCCCAGATTCCCGGCACCTGCTGCACGGTCATCAGGATGTCGCAGATGATGACCACGGGCACGGCATGAAGCGGGCTTGTCACCAGGCTCGTGGCCGAGACGACGAGTGCCGCAAAGCCGAAGCCGGAATAACCGCGCACGAAGGCCGCCGCGAAGACCGCGAAGGCGAGGAAGGCAGCCGCCCCCGGCGACAGGCCGAAGGGCAGCGCCATCACGCGCCTTTCTGGGGACGCATGTCGGCGCGGTCGATGCCCGCGACCTCCACCGGCTTCTTCATCGCGTCGCGGCGGAAGGGCTCGCCCAGTTCCTGGTTCAGAAGCGCCTCGATGAAGGTGGTCCTGCCCGCCTTCTGGTCCTTCAGCGCCTGGTCGAGCGCGGCGGTCAGCTCCGCCATCGTCCGCGCCTGAACGCCCTTCAGCCCGCAGGCCTGCGCGATGCCGGCATAGCTCACGCCCTCGTTCAGCTCGGTCCCGACGAAATTGTCCGAATACCAGAGCGTGGTGTTCCGCTTTTCCGCCCCCCATTGGTAGTTGCGCAAGACAACCATGGTGATCGCCGGCCATTCCTTGCGCCCGATCGCCACCATCTCGTTCATGGATATCCCGAACGCACCGTCCCCGGCGAAGCCCACGACAGGTGTGTCCGGGTTGCCGATCTTTGCGCCCACGATGGCCGGGAAGCCGTAGCCGCAGGGGCCGAAGAGGCCGGGGGCGAGGTATTTGCGCCCCGCTTCGAACGAGGGGTAGGCATTGCCGATGGCGCAGTTGTTGCCGATGTCGGAGGAGATGATCGCCTCCTTCGGCAGCGCCGACTGGATCGCGCGCCAGGCCATGCGGGGCGACATCCAGTCCGGCTTGGCCTTCCGCGCGCGGTCGTTCCAAGTGGTGCCGGGATCGTCCGCCTCGTGATCCATCGAGGTCAGTTCCTGCGCCCAGGCCGATTTCGTCTTGGCGATCAGTGCCTTGCGATCCGATCTTCCGGCGTCTCCGGCATGGTCGCCAAGCTGTGCGAGGATCGCCCCGGCCACCTCCTTCGCATCGCCGACGATGCCGACCGCCACCGGCTTCGTCAGCCCGATCCGGTCGGGGTTGATGTCGACCTGGATCAGCTTCGCCGCCTTCGGCCAGTAGTCGATGCCATAGCCCGGCAGCGTCGAGAACGGGTTGAGCCTTGTGCCGAGCGCCAGCACCACGTCGGCCCTGGCGATCAGTTCCATCGCCGCCTTCGACCCGTTGTAGCCCAAGGGGCCGGCAAAGAGAGGATGCGAGCCCGGGAAGGCGTCGTTGTGCTGGTAGTTGCAGCAGACCGGCGCGTCCAGCCTTTCCGCCAAAGCCTGCGAGGCCGGGATCGCGCCGCCGAGGACCACGCCCGCGCCGTTGAGGATGACCGGGAATTTCGCGCCGGAGAGCAGCTTCGCCGCCTCGGCGATGGCATCCTCACCGCCCGCGGGCCGTTCGAAATCGACGATGGCGGGCAGTTCGACGTCGATCACCTGCGTCCAGTAGTCGCGCGGCACGTTGATCTGGACCGGCGCCGACAGCCGCTTGCCCTTGGTGATGACGCGGTTCAGCACCTCGGCGATGCGGGAAGGGTCGCGCACCTCTTCCTGATAGGCGACCATGTCCTTGAAGGCGGCCATCTGCTCCACCTCCTGGAAGCCGCCCTGCCCGATGGTCCGGTTCGCGGCCTGCGGCGTGACCAGCAGCATCGGCGTGTGGTTCCAGTAGGCGGTCTTCACGGCGGTGACGAAGTTGGTGATGCCGGGGCCGTTCTGGGCGATGATCATCGCCATCTTGCCGGTGGTGCGGGTGAAGCCGTCGGCCATGTAGCCGCCGTTGCATTCATGCGCCACGTCCCAGAAGGTGATCCCCGCCTTCGGGAAGTAATCCGAGATCGGCATGAAGGCCGAGCCGATGATTCCGAAGGCGTGTTCGATCCCGTGCCGTTGCAGCACCTTCACGAAGGCTTCTTCCGTCGTCATCTTCATTGCGCTTCTCCCTGGTCATTCCCCGTGCCAGCGAAAAGTTACCCGGCGGTCGCGCCGCAAAGTAGGGCCAGTCAGACCGGCCGGCTAGGGCCAGTTTCGCGGATTGCTTCGGCGATCAACGCGACCCCCTCGGCGATCCTGTTCTGCGCGATCGAGGAATAGGCGAGCCGGTAGGTGTCGCCCGGCGCGGTGCCCGGGGCGAAGAAGGGCCGCCCCGGCTCGATCAGCACGCCCCTCTCGCGCAGCTTGAGCGACAGCGCGACGGTATCCACGCCCGCGGAACGCATCCAGAAGCTCGACCCGCCGAAACCGCCCTGCCCCGCGACCTCCAGCCCCTGGTCGCGGATCGCCTCGTCCATCACCGTGCGCCGCCGCTTGTAGGCCGCGTTCAGCCGGTTGATCAGCGCGTCGTAGTGCCCGAGCGCAAGGAAATAGGCGACCGTGCGCTGGATATGTCCCGGCGGATGGCGCAGCATCGCCGCGCGAAGCGCGCGGGCCTCGCGGATGAAGCCCTCGGGCGCGACGAGATAACCGAGCCGGAGCCCCGGGAAGAGCGACTTGGAGAAGGACCCGATGTGGATCACCCGCCCCTCGCGGTCGAGAGACTTCAGCGCTGGCGCGGCAGGCTTCAGGAACGACATCTCGAACTCGTAATCATCCTCGACGATCAGGAAATCGTCGCGCCCCGCCCGCTCCAGCAGGGCCAGGCGCCGCTCGAGCGGCATCGTCGCGTTGGTCGGGCACTGGTGGCTCGCCGTGGTAAAGACGGCCGCCACGCCTTCCGGCACCGCCTCGGGCGGCAGGCCGCCCGGGTCGACATCCACCGCGCGCACCTCGACCCCTTGCTGGCGGAGGATCATCCGAAGACCCGGGTAGCAGGGATTCTCCACCGCCGCCACGCGCCCGGGGCCAAGAAGCACTGCCGCCGCGATCCAGAGCGCGTTCTGCGCCCCCATCGTCAGGAGAACCTCGCCGGGCCGGGCAACAATCCCCCGCCGCGGCAGGATGGCGCGGGCGATGTATTCCACCAGCAAAGGGTCGTCGTCCTCGTAGAAGTCGTCGGTCAGCGACTGGAAGTCCCGCCGGCCGAGCGCCCGCAGCGCGCACTGGCGCCAGTTCTGATGGTCGAAAAGCGTGGCATCCGCCTGGCCGTAGATGAAGGGATAGCGATAGGCGTGCCAGTCGCGCGGCTTGACCGGCAGGTCGTGGGCCGAAAACCGCCCCCCTGTCGCGCGCGCCCAGTCCACGCTGTCCCGCCCCTCGCCCGCGGCGATCTCGAAGCCCGGAGGAGACGGCGCGCTTTCCGATACGTAATAGCCCGACCGTCCGCGCGCCGTGAGGTAGTCGCCCGCGACAAGCTCGGTATAGGCGAGCGTCACCGTGATCCGGCTCACGCCGAGATGCCGGGCGAGCCCCCGGCTCGACGGCATCTTTTCGCCGGGCCGGAACCGGCCACGCAGGATTCCGCCCGCCACCATCTCCTGGATCTGCTGCTGGAGCGTGCCCGCGGCGCCGGGTTCAAGGTGGAAGGCTTCGGCAGGAATCGCCATCACTGGACCTAACGCGCCTGCATCTGGACTCACGCATCAATGCGGAAACGGGCGCCGCCGTCAAGCCGCGCCCGCTGCTTCTTCGATGCTCGGGCACCCCGGGGTCGTGGGGGCAGCGCCCCCACCCTGTCGCCCCGTGTCCGGGGCGAAAGCCTCAGGAAAAGACCTTGGTCAGCGCCTTGTCGATCGCCCCGGTGATCGCGTCGATGTCGTCCGCCGTGGCGATGAGCGCGGGCGAGAGGCAGAGGACGTTGTTCCGCCCCGGGATCGAGCGGTTGGAGGCGCCGATGATCACGCCCTGCGCGGCGCAATCGGCGACGACCGCCTGTACCTTCTTCTCGTCCACCGGCTCCTTCGTCTGCCGGTCGACAACCAGTTCGGCGCCGCAGAAGAGCCCCTTGCCGCGCACGTCGCCGACGACGCGGTGCTTTTCCATCAGCGCCGCGAGGTTCGCCATGGTCCTCTCGCCCATCCTGACCGTGTTGGCCAGAAGCCCCTCGTCCTCGATGATCCGCATGTTCTCGATCGCCGCCGCCGGTCCGGCCGTGCAGCCACCGAAAGTGGAGATGTCGCGGAAGTAGTTCATCGGGTCGGCGGCATCGTCCTTGAACATCTCGAAGACGGCCTCGGTCGTCACGCAGCAGGCGATGGCGGCATAGCCCGAGGCCACGCCCTTTGCCATCGTCACGAAATCGGGCTTGATGCCGTAGTGCTGGTAGCCGAACCAGGTGCCGGTGCGGCCCACGCCGCAGACGACCTCGTCGATGTGCAGAAGGATGTCGTACTTCCGGCAGATTTCCTGCACCCGTTCCCAGTAGCCTTCCGGCGGGGTGATGACGCCACCGCCCGCCGTCACCGGCTCGAGGCAGAGCCCGCCCACGGTGTCGGGGCCTTCGCGCAGGATCACCTTCTCGATCTGGTCGGCGGCCCATTCGCCGAAATTCGCGTCGGGCGCGCCGTCGAGCTCGTGCTTGCGGTATTCGAGGCAGTGCGGCACCCGCACGAAGCCCGGTGCGAGCGGCCCGTACTGCATGACCCGCTCGTCCTGGCCGCCCGCCGACATGGTGGCGAGCGTGCCGCCATGGTAGTCGCGGTCGCGGAAGAGGATCTTGTGCTTCTTGCCGCCGTACCGCTTGTGCGCGATCTGGCGGATCATCTTGAAGGCCTTCTCGTTCGCCTCCGATCCGGAATTGGTGTAGTAGACGCGGGACATCCCCGGCATCTTCTCGATCAGCATCCTGGCGAAGATCGACCCGGGGATGGAACCGGCGGAATTGGCGAAGTAGTTCATCTTGACGAGCTGGTGATAGACCGCCTTGGCGATGGATTCGCGTCCGTAGCCCACGTTCACCGTCCAGACCCCGCCCGAGACGGCGTCGATGTATTCCTTGCCCTTCGCGTCCCAGATCCGGATCCCCTTGCCCTCGACCATGACGCGGGGGTCCACGGTCTCGAACTGCTTGTGCTGGATCAGGTGATGCCAGAGGTGGGCGCGATCGGCCTCGACCACCTCGGAAATGTCGTTGGAATAGAGCGCGTTGGTCATCGGATTGCCTCGTGTCTGGGATGCCCCGGGAATGTCCGGCGCATATCATGCCGCACCCCGCCGCGCGACGGAATGCCATTCCGCGCCAGAACACCACGAATGTCCGCGCTGCCGTAGGGCCAGAGCGGTCGCGGCAATAGGTCCAGAGCGGAACTTCGCTGCCAGGCGGGTCTGTTGGCGACGGACAGAGGGCGGCGTGGCCACGGATGACTGGCACCGCGCGATCGCGCGCTTGGGACGCGACCGATCAGCGCTGCGCCGACGCCGCGGCGGCATGGGTCCCTCCGCGCCGGGACCCCCAGAGCCGCTGTCACGGTCCACCGCCCCAAGCGGCGCGGCCGTCAGCCGCCTCGTATGTGCACGGGGGCGCAAGGAAGGCGGCGCGGTCGGTGACATGGCCACGGCCGGTGACCGCCAGGGAGCCGTGCAGGCTGGCCCTCGGATGCAGGCGCGCGGCCGGGTTGCGGACTGGTCGGCACGCAGGTCGTCGAGGAACCGCGCGGCGGCGACCATCGGCCCGATCGTGTGCGACGACGACGGCCCGATGCCGATCTTGAAGCCGTCGAATACCGACAGGAACATGCTCCTTCCCGTACCCGGCTACGGGCGACCCCGCGAGGCCGCCCGGAGGTGTCAGGCCGTCACTCGGCCGCCTCGACATAGCTTTCCATCGGCGGGCACGAGCAGATCAGGTGCCGGTCGCCATAGACGTTGTCGACGCGGTTGACGGGCGACCAGTACTTGTCCACCCGGAAGGCGCCGGCCGGATAGCAGGCGGCCTCGCGGCTGTAGGGGCGGTCCCAGTCGCCGACCAGATCCTCGACCGTGTGCGGCGCGCGCTTCAAGGGGTTGTTCTCGGCATCGAGCTTGCCTGCGGCGATCGCCTCGGCCTCGGCCGCGATCCCGAGCATCGCCGCGATGAAGCGGTCGAGTTCCGCCTTGGGCTCGCTCTCGGTCGGTTCCACCATCAGCGTGCCGGCGACCGGCCAGCTCATCGTCGGGGCGTGGAAGCCGCTGTCGACCAGCCGCTTGGCCACGTCGTCCACCGTCACCCCGGCCCGCTCCTTCATCACCCTTGTATCGAGGATGCATTCATGCGCGACCCGGCCACCCTTCGACGAGTAGAGGATCGGGTAGGCCGACTTCAGGCGGCTGGCGATGTAGTTGGCGTTCAGGATCGCCACCTTGGTCGCCTGGGTCAGCCCCTCGCCCCCCATCAGCAGGCAATAGGCCCAGGAGATGAGCAGGATCGAGGCCGAGCCATAGGGCGCCGACGACACCGCGCCCGCATCCGTCACCTCGGGGTTGCCCGGCAGGTGGGGCACCAGATGCGCCTTGACGCCGATCGGACCCATGCCGGGGCCACCGCCGCCATGCGGGATGGCGAAGGTCTTGTGGAGGTTGAGGTGGCTGACGTCCGAGCCGATGTCGCCGGGGCGGGACAGGCCCACCATGGCGTTCATGTTGGCGCCGTCGAGATAGACCTGCCCGCCGTGCCGGTGCGTGATCTCGCAGATCTCGCGCGCGGTTTCCTCGAAGACGCCGTGCGTGGACGGATAGGTGATCATGCAGGCGGCAAGATTGGCCGCGTGCTGTTCCGCCTTCGCCCGGAAGTCGGCCATGTCGATGTCGCCGTTCGGGGCTACGCCCACGACCACCACCTTCATGCCGGCCATCTGCGCCGAGGCCGGGTTGGTGCCATGCGCGGAAGTCGGGATCAGGCAGACGTCGCGATGCCCTTCGCCGCGCGAGCGGTGGAAGGCCTGGATGGTCAGGAGGCCGGCAAATTCCCCCTGCGCACCCGAATTCGGCTGCATCGAGAAAGCGTCATAGCCGGTGATCTGGCACAGCTTCGCCTCGAGATCCGCGATCATCTCGCCGTAGCCCGCCGTCTGCGCCGCAGGCGCGAACGGGTGGACGTCCGAGAATTCGGGCCAGCTCAGCGCCATCATCTCGGCGGTGGCGTTGAGCTTCATGGTGCAGGAGCCCAAGGGAATCATCGCCCGGTCGAGCGCCAGGTCGCGGTCGGCCAGACGGCGCATGTAGCGCGTCATCTCGGCCTCGGCCCGGTTCATGTGGAAGATCGGATGCGTGAGGTAGGACGAGGTCCGCAAGAGGCCCTCCGGCAGCCGGTAGTCATGGCTGAGGTCGTCGTCCTTGCGGTCGATGCCGAAAGCGCGCCAGATCGCCTCGGTATGGCTGCGGCGGGTGCGTTCGTCGAAGGCGATGCCGATCTTCGTCGTGCCGACCTTGCGCAGGTTGATCCCCTCGGCTTCCGCCGATTTCAGGATCGCGCCCTGCACCGCCCCGACCTCGACCGTGACGGTGTCGAAGAAGGCGGCGGGTTCGACCCTGTAGCCATGCACCTCGAGCCCCTTCACCAGCCGCACCGTCTTGCGGTGGATGCGCTCGGCGATGGCCTTCAGCCCTTCCGGCCCGTGGAACACGGCATACATCGAAGCCATGACCGCCAGCAGCGCCTGCGCGGTGCAGACGTTGGACGTGGCCTTCTCGCGCCGGATATGCTGCTCGCGGGTCTGCAAGCTGAGCCGGTAGGCGCGGTTGCCGCGCACATCGATGCTGACGCCGACGATCCGGCCCGGCATGTTGCGCTTCAGCGCGTCCCTGACCGCCATGTAGGCGGCATGCGGGCCGCCATAGCCCATCGGCACGCCGAAGCGCTGGGTCGAGCCGATGGCGATGTCCGCCCCCATCTCGCCCGGCGCCTTCAGCACGGTCAGCGCGAGGGGGTCGGCCGCCACGCAGGCCAGCGCGCCGGCACCGTGCAGCGCCGCGATGACGGCGGTGAAGTCCTGCACATGGCCGTAGGTGCCCGGATACTGGAACACCGCGCCGAAGACCGATGCGGGGTCGAGATCGGCGAAGGGATCGCCGACGATGACCTGCCAGCCCAGGGGGGCGGCGCGGGTCTCGATCACCGCGATGGTCTGCGGGTGGCAATGGTGGTCGACGAAGAAGGCGGTGGCCGTCGTCTTGGCCGACCGCTGGCAAAGCGCCATCGCCTCGGCCGCCGCGGTGCCTTCGTCCAGAAGCGAGGCGTTGGCGACGTCGAGCGCGGTCAGGTCCGAGATCATCGTCTGGTAGTTCAGGAGCGCCTCAAGCCGTCCCTGCGAGATCTCGGGCTGGTAGGGCGTGTAGGCGGTATACCAGGCGGGGTTCTCGAAGATGTTGCGCTGGATCGCCGGGGGCGTGACGGTGCCGTGATAGCCCTGGCCGATCAGGCTGGTCATCACCTTGTTCCGGTGGGCGACCTCGCGCAGGCGGTTGAGGACGCCCTGTTCCGACAGCGCCTTGCCCCAGGTCAGCGGCGTCTTCAGGCGGATGTCCTTCGGCACGATGCCGTCGATCAGCGCGTCGAGGCTTGGCGCCCCGACCGCGTTCAGCATCTCGGTCATCTCGGCCGGCGAGGGGCCGATATGGCGCCGGTTGGCGAAGTCGTAGGGGGCGTATTTGCTTTCAGTATAAGACATGGCGTCCTCTTAGCCCACGAGTGCCAGATAGGCGGCTTCGTCCATCAACCCGTCGGCATCGGCGGGGCGCGCCAGCTTCAGCTTGAAGAACCAGCCCGCGCCCTGCGCTTCAGAATTGACGATGGAGGGATCGTTCACGATCGCCTCGTTCACCTCGACGATCTCGCCGTCGAGCGGGCAATAGACGTCCGAGGCGGCCTTGACCGACTCGACCGTCGCCGCCGCGTCGCCCTTGGCAAGTTGCGCGCCTACGGACGGAAGATCGACGAACACAAGGTCGCCCAGTTGTTCGACGGCATGGTTGGTGATGCCGACGGTGGCGACGCCATCGGCGAGGTTCAGCCATTCGTGGTCTTCGGTGTATTTCAGCATGTCAGGCCTCCTCAGGCGCGCTTGTAGCGGGGGGTGATGAAGGGAAGCGTGGCGACGGCGACGGGCAGGCGCTTGCCGCGGAGTTCGGCGAAAAGCCGGGTGCCCGGCTCGGCAGGCTGGCGGCGACATAGCCCATGGCGACCGGGGCGGTCGGCGGTTGGGCCGAAGCCGCCCGAGGTGACCATGCCCACCGGTGCGGGTGTCGGTTTCATCCGCGAAGAGCTCGGCCCCGGCGCGCACGGGCGCGGCCTTCGGGGCGAGCCCGACGCGGCGGCGCGGGGCGCCGCGCTCGAACTCCGGCAGGATCACATCGGCGCCGGGGAAGCTGCCGGCGCGGGCGCCGCCGCTGCGGCGGACCTTCTGCACCGCCCATTCCAGCGCGGCGGCGACCGGCGTCGTGGTGGTGTCGATGTCGTTGCCGTAAAGGCAGAGCCCGGCCTCCAGCCGCAGGCTGTCGCGCGCGCCAAGGCCGATCGGGCGGACGTCGGGGTCGGCCAGCAGCGCCTCGGCGAGGTCGACCGCCGCGTCGGCCGGCACCGAGATCTCGTAGCCGTCCTCGCCGGAATAGCCTGAGCGCGAGACGATGCAGGGCGCGCCGGCCAGCGTGACGTCCTTCACGTCCATGAAGGCCATCGCGGCCACTTCCGGGGCGAGCTTCGCCAGCGCCGCTTTCCGCCGCCGGCCCTGGAGGGCGATCAGGCCGCGGCCGGTCAGTTCCTCGATCTCGCAATCCGCCGGAAAGATGCTTGCGCATATGGGCGATGTCCTGCGCCTTGCAGGCGGCGTTGACGACGACGAACAGGTGATCGCCGCGGTTGGCGAACATCAGGTCGTCGAGGATGCCGCCCTTGGCGTCGGTGAAGAGCCCATAGCGCTGGCGGCCCGGCTTCAGCCCCAGCACATCGACCGGCACCAGCCGTTCGAGCGCCAGCGCCGCATCCTCGAGCGGCCGGATTTCGCGCGCAGGATCACCTGGCCCATGTGGCTGACGTCGAAGAGCCCGGCCTTGGCGCGGGTGTGCAGGTGTTCCTTCATCACGCCGTCGGGGAATTGCACGGGCATTTCGTAGCCCGCGAAATCCACCATCTTGCCGCCGATCCGGGCGTTGAGGGCGTGAGCGGGGGTCTTTCCAAGTTGGGTCGTGTCAGACATTGGCAAGGCTCCCTTTCTGCAGGTCTGGCGCGACGCGCGGCCTGCAGGGCGGCAAAGCCGTCGTCGGCATGGAAGGAAGAGCGGGTCATCGGCGTGGCCGAGACGGCAAGGAAGCCCTTGGACCGCGCCATCGCCTCGATGCGGGCGAAATCCTCGGGCGGCACGAAGCGGTCCACCGGGTGATGCCGCGGGGTCGGCTGCAGGTACTGGCCGACGGTCAGGAAATCGACGCCGGCGATGCGCATGTCGTCCATCACCTGCCGCAGTTCCTCCAGCGTCTCGCCCAGGCCGACCATCAGGCCGGACTTGGTGAAGATCGCCGGGTTGCGGCGCTTGGCCTCGTCCAGAAGGCGCAGCGACTGATAGTAGCGCGCGCCGGGACGGACCGCGGGATAAAGCCGCGGCACGCATTCTAGGTTGTGGTTGAAGACGTCCGGCGCGGCATCGACCACGGTCCGCCCAGGCGGCGCCCTTGTGCAGGAAGTCGGGCACCAGCACTTCCACGGTCGTCTCCGGGCAGCGGTGGCGGACGGCGCGGATAACTTGCGCGAAATGTGCGGCCCCGCCGTCGTCCAGATCGTCGCGGTCTACCGAGGTGATGACCACATGCCTGAGGCCGAGCTTCGCCACCGCTTGCCGACCCGGCCCGGCTCGAACGCATCGAGCGCGTCGGGCCTTCCGGTGGCGACGTTGCAGAAGGAACAGCCGCGGGTGCAGACCTCGCCCATGATCATCATGGTGGCGTGGCGCTTCGACCAGCATTCGCCCCGGTTCGGGCAGGCGGCTTCCTCGCAGACGGTGGAGAGCGCCTCGTCGCGCAGGATCCGCCCGCGTCGCGCCATAGGCGGCGCTTTCGGCGCGCGAGACGCGGATCCACGACGGCTTGCGCAGCACCGCGTGGCAGGGCGGTGGGCCTTTTCGGGGTGGCGCAGGCGGTCTTCGGTGATCATCTCTTGCCCTCACATATGCAACGGCTTGCCGAGCGCGGCGAGGCAGGCTTCCTTCACCGCCTCGCCCATGCCCGGATGGGCGTGGAGGTGGCGGCGACCTCTGCCAGCGTGGCGCCCCTGGTCATCGCCAGCACCAGTTCTTGGATCAGCTCGCCCGCGTTGCGGCCCAGCACATGCGCGCCGAGGATGCGGCCGCGCTCGGCGCAGCCCAGACCTTGACGAGGCCGTCCGTCGCGCGCCATCAGGCGGGCGCGGCCATTGGCGATGAACTGGAACTTGCCGACGACATGGGCGGTGCCCGCCTCCTTCAGCGCCTCCTCGGTGGCGCCGAGGCTGGCGACCTCGGCGCGGTGTAGACGACGCCCGGCACCAGCGCGTAGTCGGGCGCGGGATGGGCATGGCCGGCCAGCGCCTCGACGGCGGCGATGCCGTCCTCCTCGGCCTTGTGTGCGAGCATCGGGCCCTGGAACCGCGTCGCCGATGGCGAGGATGCCGGGCACATTGGTGCGGAACTGGCCGTCGACGGCGATGAAGCCGCGCGGGTCGAGCGCCACGCCGAGCGCCTCGAGTCCCAGCCCGGCGGTGCGCGGGCGGCGGCCGATGGCGACGAGGACAGCATCCGCCTCCAGCGTCTCGACCGCGCCGGTGTCGCGCCGTTCCAGCGTGACCGTGGCTTTCGCACCCTCGCGCGCCACCGAAGCCTTGCGGCCGAGCTGGAAAGCCAGCCCCTGCCGCTGCAGAAGCCGCTGCGCGGTCCTGGCGATCTCGCCATCCGCGCCGGGCAGGATGCGGTCGAGATATTCGACCACCGTCACCTTGGCGCCGAGCCGCGCCCAGACCTGGCCAAGCTCCAGCCCGATCACGCCGGCGCCGATCACCACCAGATGCTCCGGCACGCGCGACAACGCCAGCGCGCCGGTCGAGGTCAGGATCACCTCTTCGTCGATCGTGACGCCGGGCAGGCCGGCGGGGTCCGAGCCGGTGGCGATCAGGATATTCTTCGCGGCGACGGTCTCATCGCCGACCTGAACCTTGCCCGGCGCCGGGATCGTGCCGCGCCCGGCGAGCCATTCGACGCCGTTCTTCTTGAAGAGATGCGCGATGCCCTTGGTGAGATCCCCCACCACCTTGTCCTTGCGCGCCATCATCGCGCCAAGGTCGAAGCTGGATTCGCCCACGGAAATCCCGTGCTGCGCCAGATGCTTCAGCTCGGCCAGATGCTCGGACGAGGAAAGAAGCGCCTTGGACGGGATGCAGCCGACATTGAGGCAGGTGCCGCCGAGCGTCGCGCGCTCCTCGACGCAGGCCACTTTCAGCCCGAGCTGCACGGCGCGGATCGCGGCGACATAGCCGCCGGGGCCCGCGCCGATCACGACGAGGTCGAACTCACGCATGACCGGCCCCGTAGATCGGGAAGCGGCGGCAGAGCGCCACGACCTTCGCGCGCACCGCGGCCTCGACCGCGGCGTCGCCCTCGGGCGTCTTGCGCAGCATGTCGAGCACGTCGCCGATCAGGCCGCCGATCTCGCGGAACTCGGCCACGCCGAAGCCGCGGCTGCATCCGGCGGCGGTGCCAAGGCGGATGCCCGAGGTGACGGTGGGCTTTTCCGGGTCGTCCGGCACGCCGTTCTTGTTGCAGGTGATCCCGGCGCGCTCCAGCGCCTCGGCGGCGGCATTGCCCTTGACGCCCAGGGGGCGCAGGTCGACCAGCATCAGGTGGTTGTCGGTCCCGCCCGAGACGATCGCCGCGCCGCGCGCCACCAGCACCTCGGCGAGCGTCTTCGAACTGGCGACGACAGTGCCGATATAGTCCCTGAACGACGGTTGCAGCGCCTCGGCGAAGGCCACCGCCTTGGCGGCGATGACATGCATCAGCGGGCCGCCCTGAAGGCCGGGGAAGACGGCGGAGTTGATCTTCTTCGCCATCTCGGCGTCGTTGGTCAGTATCACGCCGCCGCGCGGGCCGCGCAGCGTCTTGTGCGTGGTCGAGGTGACGACATGGGCATGGGGCAGCGGGCTCGGGTGGTGGCCGGTCGCGACAAGGCCCGCGATATGGGCCATGTCGACCAGCAGCCAGGCGCCCACCTTGTCGGCGATGGCGCGGAAGCGGGCGAAGTCGATGACGCGCGAATAGGCCGAGGCGCCGGCGATGATCAGCTTCGGCTTTTCGGCAAGGGCCAGGCGTTCCACGTTGTCATAGTCGATATGGCCGTCCGCCCCGAGGCCATAGGCGACCGCGCGGAACCACTTGCCCGACATCGCGGGCTTTGCCCCGTGCGTCAGATGCCCGCCCGCGTCGAGCGACATGCCAAGGATGGTGTCACCGGGATTGAGCAGCGCGAGCTTCACCGCGCCGTTGGCCTGCGCGCCGGAATGCGGCTGGACATTGGCGAAACCGGCGCCGAACAGTTCCTTCAGCCGGTCGATGGCCAGTTGTTCGACCACGTCGACATGGACGCAGCCACCGTAGTAGCGCTTGCCGGGATAGCCCTCGGCATACTTGTTGGTCAGCACCGAGCCTTGCGCCTGCAGCACACGAGGGCTGACATGGTTTTCCGAGGCGATCAGTTCGATCTGGTCTTCCTGCCGGTGCCGTTCGGCCTCGATGGCCTGCCACAGCGCCGGGTCGAAATCGGCAAGCGTCGTTTTCGCGTTGATCATCCTGGGCGTTTCCTGATGGGTGTGGGGGCCAGGGCCGGGGCGCCCTGAAGCGCCCCGGCCGGTTCGGTCTTCAGTTTCCGCCTTCGCCGCCGGGGGCGAAGTAGTCGCGGGTCAGCTTGATGACGATGGGCGACAGCAAGAGCAGCGAGATCAGGTTGGGGATCGCCATCAGCGCGTTCAGCGTGTCGGCCACCAGCCAGGCGAAATCGAGGCTGAGCGTCGCGCCGAAGAAGACCGCGATGGTCCACAGGATGCGGAACGGCTTTTCGCTGATGGTGCCGACCAGGAACTCCCAGCACTTCTCGGAATAGTAGGCCCAGCCGAGGATCGTGGTGAAGGCGAAGAGCGCGAGCGAGATCGCCAGCAGATAGGAGCCGATACCCGGCATCGCCGCCTCGAACGCGGTCGAGGTCAGGACCGCGCCGGTCTCGCCCGAGGACCAGACCCCCGTCACCATGATCGCAAGTCCCGTCAGCGTGCAGACGATGATCGTGTCGATGAAGGTGCCCATCATGCCGATCACGCCCGAGAAGACCGGGTTCGAGGTCGAGCCCGCGGCCTGCGCGATGCCGGCAGTGCCAAGCCCCGCCTCGTTCGAGAAGATGCCGCGCGCCACGCCGCGCTGGATCGCCATGATGATCGTGGCGCCGAGGAAGCCGCCGGTGGCCGCCGTGCCGGTGAAGGCGTCCGAGAAGATCGTCGCGAAGGCCGCCGGGATCTCGCCGGCGAACATCACCAGGACAACCACGACGCAGACCATGTAGAAGATCGCCATCGTCGGCACGACCCTTTCGGCCACCGCGCCGATGCGCTTGATGCCGCCAAGGACGACAAGCCCGGTCAGCACGGTCAGGATCGCGCCGGTGATCCAGGTGCTGAGGCCGAAGGCGTTTTCCATCGCGCTGGCGATGCCGTTGGCCTGCACCATGTTGCCGATGCCAAAGCCCGCGAAGCCGCCGAAGAGCGCGAAGGCGGTGCCGAGCCAGTGCCAGTGCCGGCCGAGGCCGTTCCTGATCGCGTACATCGGGCCGCCGGCATGTTCGCCCCGGTCGTCGACCTCGCGGTATTTCACCGCGACGACGACCTCGGCGTATTTCGTGGCCATGCCGACGAAGGCCGTGACCCACATCCAGAACAGCGCGCCCGGCCCGCCGACGGCGATGGCCGTGGCGACGCCGGCGATGTTGCCGGTCCCGATGGTGGCCGACAGCGCGGTCATGAGCGCGGCATAGGGCGTGATCTCGCCTTCCGCCGTGGCACCGGGCGTGCGGCTTTTCCAGATCATCCGGAAGCCGTAGATGATCTTGAACAGCGGCATGAACCCGAGGCGAACCTGCAGATACAGGCCGGTGCCGAGGATCAGCACGATCATCGGCACGCCCCAGACAATTCCATTGAGCCAATTGAAGAAGCTATTGATCGTTTCCACTGGGCAGTCTCCTCACTATCCCTCACATCCGGCGCAGCGGGGTCGCTGCCGGCCGGGCCTGCGGCGCATTGCGCATCGCGGTTAATTGTCGTCTGGTCGGTCGTCCTCCTCGACGGTCCGCATCAGGGGCCGGCCGGCTGACGTCAGGCAAGGCGGATCCGTTTCGGAACGACGGACCGCCTCGTCAGGACACATCGGAGGCAGGATCAAGTTGCGGACGCCGCCTCAATAGACCCTTCTTGATTTTTCGGAATTTCATAGTTCAAATGCTACTGTGAGTTTTTTCAACAGTAGATGCGCCATGCACAACATCCCGATGGATCTGTTGCGGACCTTCATCAAGGCTGTCGATAGCGGCAACTTTACCCGCGCCGGCGAGCTCGTCGGGCGCACCCCTTCGGCCGTCAGCCTGCAGATCAAGCGCCTGGAAGAATCGGTCAGCACGACGCTGTTTCAACGGGATGCGCACAAGATGCAGCTGACTGCGGAAGGCAAGACCATGGCGCAGTACGCGCGCCGCATACTGGCTCTGAACGACGAAGTCTTTGCGACCCTGCGGCAGCCCGCGGTGGCGGGCCGCGTGCGACTCGGGGCGCCGCATGAGTATACCGCCTCGCTGCTGCCCGAGTTCCTGGGCCAGTTCGCGCAGTCGCACCCGAACGTGATGCTCGAGGTGACCAGCGACCTCAGCAAGAATCTGCTCCGTCGCCAGCAGGCCGGCGAGTTCGACCTGATCATCGCGCTGCACGAGGATTCCGCCCCCGATGGCGGACGGCCCATCTACACCGAGCCGCTGGTCTGGATCGGCAGCGAGGACCATTCCAGCCACCTGAAATCGCCCCTGCCGCTGGCTCTGGCGCCGCCACCCTGCATGTACCGGGACCGGATGCTCCAGGGCCTGAACCAGATCGAGCGTCCGTGCCGAGTCGTCTACCTCAGTTCGAGTTACAACGGAATCACCGCTGCCGTTCGCGCCGGGATCGGTGTCACTGTCATGGCAGAGAGCACCACGCCACCGGCCAGCCGGATCCTGACGGAACGGGATGGTCTGCCGCCGCTGGGACAACTCGAACTGCGTCTGCACCGGGCACCGGGCAAGACCTCGGAAGCGCTGATGCGGCTGGAAGACTTCATCGCCGGAAGTTTTGCCAAATCAGTCCCGGCGCGCCTGATCGGGCGACGGGCCGACTGAAGGCATGGCATCCGGGATTCCCGTCGCGGGGTTGCATCGCTCGACACGGCTCTGCCGGCTCTCCGCCCAGTCGCGCCGGCGGCGATACCCGATGGCGGACCTGCCCCGCGGCCGCGCGGCCGACCGGATCACTTGCGCAATTTCGCCGTGTTCCCGGCCCGAAATGGCCATTCGCGCGTGTGCCAATGGTCCCGATCCAACCTGGCCGGAACCCCCTCGCCATGCCTGTCGCGACGGACCACCCACGCACCCTGACGCGCCTCGCCGGCGTGACAAGGCGCACTCTGTTCGCGCTGGCGTTCGCTGCGACCGGGGTGCAGGCTGCCCCCGCGCCGCTGCCCGCGCATCTGGAGCCGATCCGCGCCGCACCGGCACCGAGCGGGTCGGGCGACCTCTGCAACCGCCTTCGCTGGGCCTGCGCCACAAGTCTTGGACGGACCGAGGCACCCGAAAGCGCGCTTGCCCTTGCCCGGAGCGTGAACCAAGCGGTCAACGCCTCGGTGCACGAGGTGCCCGACCGGAGCCAGTATGGCCGCGACGACCTCTGGGACCTTCCCACGGCGCGCGGCGGCGATTGCGAGGACTTCGCCCTGGCGAAGAAGAAAAGGCTCATCGAAGCCGGCGTTCCCGCCGGCGCCCTGCTCATCGCGACCGTCCTCGACCGACATCGCAACCACCACGCGGTTCTTGTCCTGCGCACCGCGGCGCAGGATGTCGTGCTCGACAATCTCACGGACCGGATGCTGCCCTGGCACCGGACCGGATACAGCTTTCTCAGGATGCAGGAGCCGAACGACCCGCGCCGATGGAATGCCATCGCCGCCGGAGGCATCTTCGACGCCGCCGATCGTGCGACCGGCGGCTGAGAACCTCAGATTCCCTTTTCGCCGCCCTCGTCTTCGGAACCGCGGCCGGGGCTGCGGTCATTGTCGTTGTCGCGCGAAACCCGCGGCAGCGCGACCGACGCTGTGGCGCCATCAGAGAGCGTCGCGGCCACGGCCGGGCAGACCTGCAGCGCATAGGCCAGGAGCACCGGGAAATCAGGGCTGCGCTGCAGGTGCCTAACCTCGCTACGGCTGAACTCCGTCCGTTGGCAGAGGAACTGCGCCTGCTCCTTCTGCGCCGCGGTCAGGCGCGGTGCGGCTTCGGCAAGGCTTGCCGGTCCCGCAATCATGGCGGCGACGAGAAGCGACGCGCGAACCGCGCGCGCAGGAATACCTTTGATCATTGCTCTATCCTCGTTTCCGGCCCATTGAGCGTGCCCCACGCCGGGCCGGATTGTTTTCACCCACGCGGGATGCATTGGCACAGCCGGCACGCA
Source organism: Paracoccaceae bacterium (assembly GCA_020637675.1). GTDB lineage: Bacteria > Pseudomonadota > Alphaproteobacteria > Rhodobacterales > Rhodobacteraceae > Albidovulum. Next base: position 420,965 of record JACKKD010000001.1, read on the forward strand.
ATGTGGCGTGAAAACCGCGAGAGGATGGCGGAATTGTGGCACATGTTGCGAAAATGCAGACAATGACCGCCAGATAGAGCGATCATCCGCGGAAAATGCCGGCGTCTGTCGCCCGTCAGGCGCGACGGGTGATGTAGCCCCAGACCTCGCCCAGGGTCCAGGCGGTCGTGAGGATCACGACGTACGGCAGCGCCTTCAGATAGCGCATCCCCCGCCCCTTCCGCCGCTGCGTCAGCCCGTGGCGCAGCCAGAGCACGGGCGGGATGAGCGGGCTGAGAAGGATGTATTTCCACCGCTGGCCTTCGGACATCGTCATGGTGCGGATCTGGCCGAAGAGCCTTCCCCAGTGGAAGCGCTCGTGGATCATGTAGCCGAGCGGTGTCTTCGGCCGGCCGTGGAAGATCACGACCCGGTCCGACAGCCAGAGCGTCTCGCCCCGCGCCATCAACGCCTCGTGCACGATGGGCTCGTGGTAGCGCTCCGTCCAGAGGTCGCGCGTCGCCTCCAGCGCCTCGCGGGTGTAGCTGACGTTCACGTCGGAGATCCAGGTCGCGGGCCCGTTCTGCACCGGCAGGCCGTACTGGCTGAAATCGGTCACATAGAAGGTCCAGTTGAGCGCGCCTGCCGGTTCCCGGCACTCGATCGCGCCGCCGACGACGGCCGCGCCGGTTTCCTTGTGCAGGTCCACCACCGCCCGCGCCCAGTCGGCGCGGGGATGGCCCCGGTCTTCAAGGATGGCGAGGTATCGCCCCTTCGCATCCTTAAGGCCGAAGGACTTGCGGCGGTCGTAAAGCTCGTGCCGCCCGGCCTCGGTCGTGACCGGGTGCTCGGTCGCCACATGTCCCATGTCGAGGAACCGGACCGTCGGGAACTCTCCCCTCATGGCGGGGACTTCGGGGCATGTCTGGTCGTAGGGCACGATGATCTCGTGCGCGGGAGCGTTCTCGAAGTCGAGCGCCGCGCGGAGGAAGTCCTTGAGGTAGTCGCCGCCGTCGATGATGGCGACGACGATGGAGAGTTCCGGCGCCTCGCTCATCGTCACACCTTCATCGGGCCGAGGTTTTCGAGCTTCACCGGAAGCCCGGTGCGGCTGCTTTCGGGGACCATGGTCGCGATCTCGACCGCCCGCAGCGCGGCATGGCCGTCGGCGATCCTGAGGCCCTCGCGCCCCTCGACGAGGCCGATGAAATCGGAAAGCTCGTCCTGGAAGGACTTCAGCGCCGTCGTCTTCCACGACTTCAGCTTCTCTCGCAGCTTGATGTCGAAGTAGCTCTTTCTGACCCGTCGCTTGGCGCCGCCGGGCTTGTCCATGGTGATCAGGAGGTTCTCCATCGGCGCATACTGGCCCCTGACCATGCCCCTGGTGCCATAGACCTCGACCGCGCTCATGTAGCCTTTCCAGTCGGTCCAGGTGGCGTGGTAGGTGGCGGCGAGCCCCGAGGGCGAACGGAAGATCGCCATCGCGTTGTCCTCGGACCCCGGCACGTTCCACACGCGGTTGGTGGCGACGCCACAGACCTCGGTGATTTCGCCCATGAGATGCCGGGCCATGTCGGTCATGTGGATGCCGACGTCCCACATAGCCCCGCCGCCCGACTTCTCGGCCCGGTATTCCCAGTCATGCGCGAAATGGTGCAGTCCGTCATGGGCGCCGTAGATGCGGAGATGGTCGATCTCTCCGATCTGGCCGCTGTCGATCACGTCCTTCACATAGGAAAAGGCCGGGTAGTAGCGCATGTTGAAGCCTGCGCCGAGGTGGCGCCCGGCCGCCTTCGCCGCGGCGAGGATGCGCCGGCTCGCCTCCAGCGTCGGCGCGAGCGGCTTTTCGGAGAGCACGTGCAGTCCGGCCTTGAAGGCGGCAAGGCAGATCGGCTCGCGCACGAAGGCGGGGGTGGAGATCACGACCGCATCCATCGGCACCGCGAGGAAGGCGTCGAGGTCGGTGAAGGCGGGCGCGCCATTGGCGAATTCCCTCGCCTTCTCCATCGTCATGTCCATGACGGCGGCGAGTTCCGTGCGCGGCTCTGCCAGGATCGTCGCCACCCGCATCTGGCCGATCTTTCCGGCCGCTCCGATTACCCCGATCCGCATTCCCGCTCCTCGCGCCGGCCGGGCCGGCGCTCATCAATCGCCCAAACGAATGCAAGGCAGCTAGCATGGCGATCGGATTCGGGCCAGCCTGCGCCCCGGACGCGGGTTCCAAAGGCGCGCGCCTGTGGCTATTCTGCGCCGCAGCGGCGAAAGGGTGAAGGCATGGAAACAGCACTTGCGGGGCGTCCGGTCTTCGTCACCGGCGCCACGGGCTTCATCGGCCGGAGGCTGGTCGCGGCGCTGGTCGCCGCCGGGGCCGATGTCGGTGTCCTGACCCGCAGCCGGTCGGGCCTGAGGGACCTGCCGAAGGGGGTCCGCCCGGTGATCGGCGCGCTCACGGACGAGGCCGCCCTGGCGCGCGCCCTCTCCGGGACGGCGGTTCTCTTCAACCTCGCCTATGATGTGCGCGCCACTGCCGCCGCGAACCTTGCGGGCTTCGAGCGGCTCCTGTCGGCGGCCCGCAGCGCGCGTGTCGGGCGCATCGTCCATCTCAGTTCCATCGTCGTCTACGATGCCTGGCCGGCGGCGGACTGCAGCGAGGCGGGCAGCACCGGCCGCCCCGGCGGAAGCGCCTACCGTCAGGCCAAGATCGCGATGGAAAAGCGGCTCCTGGCGCAGCCCTTGCCGGCTGCGATCCTGGAGCCCACCATCGTCTACGGGCCGGGATCCGCGCTCTGGACCGACGGATTCGCCACCGCGCTCCTTGCCGGAGGCGTGGTGCTGCCGGAGCCAGAGGGGCTTTGCAACGGCGTCTTCGTGGAGGATGTCGTGCAGGCCTGCCTGAAGGCCGCGACGCTGCCAGACCTCGGCCGCGAGCGTTTCGTGATCTCGGGCCCGGAACCCTTCCCCTGGTCGGCGCTGCTTCAGGGCTACGCACGCGCGCTCGGCCGGGGCGAGGTCTTCCGCGTGCCGGCGGCGGAACTCCTGGCGCGGCTCGGGCCGAAACCGGACGAGACGACGGACCGCGCGCCTTCCGCCGCCGCAAGGGTAAGCGCGATCCTCCGCCGCGCGATCGGCCACCGGCGCTTCGAGGCGCTGATGGGCGCAATACGGAGGCGCAGCGGAAAGACCGGGCGGCTGGAGCCGGACCACCACCTCCTGGAGGAATTCACCGGCCGCGGCACCTGCCGGATCGACCACGCGCGCAGACGCCTAGGCTATGCGCCGGAATTCGACCTTGCCGCGGGGCTTGCCGCGACGGCGGACGATCTGAAACGGATGGCGGGGTAGGTTTTCGCGGAATGGACGGTCCGGGCCTACCGCCCGGCGAGGGCGTAGTAGGCCTCCTCGAACTGCCGGTGCACCCAGTCGGGGTCGAACCTGTCGAGCTTCGACCGTTCCAGCGCCGCCCGTCCCATGGCGCCGCGCAGGGCGTCATCGCCGAGGATGCGCCCGACGGCACGGGCGATGGCCGCCACGTCGCCCACCGGCACCACCGCGCCAACCTCATCGTCGATGAGTTCCACCACGCCCGAGCAGGCCGTCGCCACCGCGGGGATGCCCGCCTGGAAGGCCTCGACGATGGAGAAGGGCAGTGCCTCCCATCGCGAGGTGAGGAGGAAGAGGTCCGATGCCCTGAGGTAGAGATGCGGGCGGCTCACCCGGCCGAGGAAGCGGACGTGATGATCCACCCCCAGCGCGCTGGCCTGCGCCTTCAGCTTCGCCTCGTCCACCCCGTCGCCGGCCACGGCGAAGCGTACGCCGGGAAGATCCTTCACGATCCGCGCGGCCGCCTCGATGAGGATGTCGATGCCCTTCTGGTATTCGAGCCGAGCCAGCGTCACGACGACGCGGTCGCCGTCGCCCAGAAGCTCGCGCCTGAGCGCCGCGATCTCCTCGGGAGCATCGTCAGGCGGCGGCGCCACACCAAGGCCCAGTACCTTCAGCTTCGTCCGCGGCACCCCCCCGACCCTTGCCAGATCCTCGGCCGACCGGTGCGAGGGCGTGATGACGAGGTCGGCCCTCCGCGCGATCCCGCCGAAGGAGGCGATGCGCGAGGGTTCCGATCCGTGGTAGGTCACGGCGAGGGGAATCCCGAGCCCCTTGCGCGCGAGGTTCGCCACCAGCGCGGGCGCGGATTCGTGGGCATGGATCAGGTCCACGCGGTTCCGCTTCAGCCAGCGACGAAGCGTCCAGACCGCCTTGGCGACGTTCGTCAGCCGCGCGGGAAGCGAGCCGCCGATGCCCGAGACATACTTCGTCGGAAGCTCCACATAATCCGGCTCGGTATCCTTGCCCGCCCAGAAGGAACTCGTGCCGCCGAGGGTGATCCGATGGCCCTGCCCCCGCATCCAGTCGCGCAACGCGAGCACATGCTTGGTGATGCCGCCGACGCCGAATTCCGTTTGCATTTCGAGCACGTGGAGCGGTCTTCGCGAAGTGTCTCTTGGCATGGTGCCGCCCCCTGAAACCCGGTCGTGAAATCCAGCCCGTGCTTACCCCAAGCGCGGGGTCCGCGCACGTCCCGGCTGTCGAAATCCGCGGACCTGTGCCGGATTGGAAACGAAACCGCACTGGAAAGCAGTTTCTCCCGCCGTCGATGCCGCGGCGGGACGAGACCCTGCCCTTCCGCTTGGGAACCGCCCATGCTTGCACTAGGAAGAAGGCAGGCGGCGGCAGGAGCAAGGGCAGGGCATGACCATCCACGTCGGCATCGACGGAAGTGCTTGGGACAATGAGCGCGGTTTCGGACGGTTCACGCGCAGCCTCGTCGCGGCGCTCGCATCGCGGCGCTCGGGCTTTCGCTACACGCTCGTCTGCGACCGCCCGCCGGAACGGCCGGTTCCCGCCGGCGTGGCCACGCGCGTCGCCGGCGCCAGACGCTCGATGGCCGAAGCTTCCTCCGGCAAGGGCGCGCGCGGGTCGAGCGACATGCTCACCCTCTCGCGGGCGGCGGCCGGACTTGGCGCCGACCTCCTCTTCTGGCCGGCGAGCTATTCCTTCTACCCGGTCCTCTCGCGCGTGCCGAAGCTCGTCTGCATCCACGACACGATCCCCGAGCGCTTCCCCGAGCTGATCTTTCCCACCCGCCGCAATTTCCGCCTCTGGCAGGCGAAAAGCTGGCTCGCCCGGGCGCAGGCGCGGCGCATCCTCACGGTCTCGGAAGCCTCTGCCCGCGACATCGCCGAAATGCTCCACGTCGCCCGCGACAGGATCGACGTGACGACCGAGGGCGCCGACGCGAGCTTCCGGCCGCTGACCGACCCCGCGCGCCTCGCCCGCGCGCGCGCGCGCCACGGGATCGCGCCAGAGGACCGCGTGCTGACCTACGTCGGCGGCTTCAACCGCCACAAGAACGTGCTGCGCCTGATCGAGGCAATGCCCCGGATTCTTGCAGCATGCCCCGATGCCCGGCTGGTCATCGTCGGCCGCACGACCGGTGCGCGGTTCTGGGACAATGTCGACGACCTCAAGGCCGGGGCATCGAAGGATGCGCGCGCCTCGGAACGGATCAGCTTCACCGGCGAGGTTTCCGATGCCGACATGGCGGAACTTCTCGCGGCCTCGGAGGCGCTCGTCTTCCCTTCTCTCTGGGAAGGCTTCGGCCTGCCGGCGGTCGAGGCGATGTACTGCGGCACGCCCGTCCTCGCCTCCAACCGCGGCTCGCTGCCCGAGGTCGTCGGCGGTGCGGGGCTTTTCTTCGACCCCGAGCGGACAGAAGATCTCGCGGGGGCGGCAATCCGGCTCCTTGGCGAACCGGGCCTGCGCGCGTTTCTGGGCAGGGCCGCCGAAGAGCGCGCGGTTCGCTTTACCTGGGAGAGCAGCGCAGAACTGACGGAACAGTCCTTCCTGAGGACGCTCGGCCGCGCCTGATGCTCAGTGCGAGGCGCCGAACAGCGGCGCGATCACGCGGGTGGCGACCGGAACGAGGGCCATTCCCAGCGCCAGCCCGAAGAGACCGTCGAGCGTCGCCGTCACGAGCCAGCCGAGGAAGCCTGCGAAGCCGCCCTCGACGCGGTGGGCCACGGCCTCCGCCACATGATGAATCTGGTCGTAGAGCCAGGGCCAGCCCAGAACCTCCATCCCGTGAATGATGATGGAACCGCCGACCCAGAGCATGGCGAGCGTGCCCACCGTGGACAGGAGCGCCATGAGCTTCGGCATCCCCTTCACGAGCCCGGTGCCGACGCCACGGCCGAAACCAGTCCGCGCCGTGGCCGCGGTATATAGCCCGATGTCGTCCATCTTCACGATGAGCGCCACGGCACCATAGACCGCAACCGTGATGCCGACGCCGACGACCGCGAGCGTCAGCGCCTCCATCCACCAGGTTCCCCCCGGAATGGCGGCGAGCGCGATGGTCATGATCTCCGCCGAGAGAATGAAATCGGTCTTGATCGCGCCCCGCACGCGCTCCTCCTCAAGGTGCGCGGGGTCCTTCACGTCGAGATCGGCCTCGACCTCGGCATCGGCGTGCGGGAAGAGCCTGTGGAAGACCTTCTCGGCGCCCTCGAAGCAGAGATAGGCGCCGCCGATCATCAGGAGCGGGGTCACGAGCCAGGGCGCGAAGGCGTTGAGCAGCAGTGCCGCCGGCAGGAGGATCACGAGCTTGTTGAAGAGCGAGCCCTTCGTGATCTTCCAGATGATCGGCAGTTCGCGCTTTGCCTCGAAGCCGTGGACGTATTTCGGCGTCACCGCCGCATCGTCGATGACGACGCCCGCAGCCTTCGACCCGGCCTTGGCGGCCATCCCCGCCACGTCGTCCACGCTCGCCGCCGCGACCTTCGCGATGGCGGCCACGTCGTCGAGTAGTGCGAGAAGTCCGCTCATCCGCCTGTCCCGTCCGCCCCGCCTGTCCGGTCCGCCTTTGCCACGCGTCCTGCCGATGCAACGCCCAACCGGGTGCGCCGGTTTCCGCCACAGTTGCGTCGCCTTCGCCGGATTGTGAAGCCTGTTTTCGCTAACACCGCCACGTTTCCGCTAACATGTTGAAAGAACGGGTTTTACTGGGTTTCCTCGTTTGCTATGGCGAAATCAGACTCGCGCACCGGCCCGCGCATGCGGCGTGGACCCGACACAGGAGAGCAGGACATGACCGTCACCATCGGCATCAACGGTTTCGGCCGCATCGGGCGCTGCACCCTTGCCCACATCGCCGAGGCGGCGCGCAATGACGTCCAGGTCGTCAGGATCAACGCGACGGGGCCGATCGAGACGAATGCACACCTCCTCAAATACGACAGCGTCCATGGCCGCTTCGGCGGGCCGGTGAAGGTCGCCGGCAACACGCTCGACCTCGGCCGCGGGCCGATCGAGGTGATGTCCACCTACAACCCCGAGGAACTGGACTGGGACGGCGTGGACGTGGTGCTCGAATGCACCGGCAAGTTCAACGACCGCGCCAAGGCGGCGGTCCATCTCTCGCGCGGCGCCAAGCGTGTGCTCGTCTCCGCCCCGGCGAAGAACGCCGACAAGACGGTGGTCTACGGCGTCAACCATCGGGAGCTGAAATCCGAGCATCTCGTCGTCTCGAACGGCTCCTGCACGACGAACTGCCTCGCCCCCCTCGCCAAGGTGCTGAACGACAAGATCGGCATCGAGAGCGGCATCATGACGACGATCCATTCCTACACCGGCGACCAGCCGACGCTCGACCGCCGGCACAAGGACCTTTACCGCGCCCGCGCCGCCGCGATGGCGATGATCCCGACCTCGACCGGGGCCGCGAAGGCGCTGGGCGAGGTGCTGCCGGAACTTGCCGGCAAGCTCGACGGAACCGCGATCCGGGTGCCGACGCCGAACGTCTCGGCGGTGGACCTGACCTTCGTCGCCGGCCGCGACGTGACGGTCGCAGACGTCAACGAAGTGGTAAGGGAAGCCGCGGCAGGATACATGGGCATGGTGCTGGCCTACGATCCCGAACCGAAGGTTTCGATCGACTTCAACCACACGCCCTATTCCTCTATCTTCGCGCCAGACCAGACCAAGGTGGTGGGCAAACGCACGGTGCGCGTGCTCGCCTGGTACGACAACGAATGGGGCTTCTCCTGCCGGATGGCCGACGTGGCCGGTGCGATGGGGCGGCTCCTGCAATAGGAGCCCCGGGGGGCGCCCGCGCCCCCGCCCATGACCACCCGGATCGCGCTTTTCCTTGTCGTCCTGATCGTGCTTTTCTTCGTCGTCGATGCGCTGTGGCTGCACCTCGGCGCGCCGCTCTTCCTTGCCCGCAAGTTCGCCGATTTCGTCGAATGGCTCGCCTTCTGGCGATGAGGCCGCTACTCTGCCGTTGACGTCGCACCGGTTTTCTGGTGTTAGCGCTAACGCAACTGCAGCCCCGCACGGGAGGATGGCGATGACAGTCAAGGTGGCGATCAACGGGTTCGGGCGCATCGGGCGGAACGTGCTCCGTGCGATCGTGGAAAGCGGGCGGCGCGACATCGAGGTCGTGGCGATCAACGACCTTGGCCCGGTGGAAACGAACGCGCATCTTCTGCGCTTCGACAGCGTCCACGGCCGCTTCCCCGCCGAGGTGACGACGAGCGCGACGACGATCGACGTCGGCCGCGGGCCCATCGAGGTCAGCGCGATCCGCAATCCCGCCGAGTTGCCATGGGCCCACATCGACGTGGTCATGGAATGCACCGGCATCTTCACCGACCGCGACAAGGCTGCCATCCATCTGGAGAACGGCGCCTCGCGCGTCCTGGTCTCCGCGCCCTCGAAGGGCGCGGACAAGACCATCGTCTACGGCGTCAACCACCGGAGCCTGACGAAGGACGACCTCGTCGTCTCCAACGCCTCCTGCACCACGAACTGCCTCTCGCCCGTCGCCGCCGTCCTCCACGCGGCAGTGGGGATCACGCGCGGCTTCATGACCACGATCCACAGCTACACCGGCGACCAGCCGACCCTCGACACGATGCACAAGGACCTCTACCGGGCCCGGGCGGCGGCGCTCTCCATGATCCCGACTTCCACCGGCGCGGCGAAGGCCGTCGGCCTCGTCCTGCCGGAACTGAACGGCAGGCTCGACGGGGTCGCGATCCGGGTGCCGACGCCCAATGTCTCGGTCGTGGACCTGGTCTTTGAAGCCGCGCGCGAAACCTCGGTCGATGAGATCAACGCCGCCATAAAGGCTGCCGCCCAAGGCCATCTGAGGGGCATCCTAGGCTTCACCGAGCGGCCCAACGTGTCGTCGGACTTCAACCACGACCCGCATTCGAGCGTTTTCCACATGGACCAGACCAAGGTCATGGATGGCCGCATGGTCCGCATTCTTTCCTGGTACGACAACGAATGGGGCTTCTCCAACCGCATGGCCGATACCGCCGTGGCGATGGGCAAGCTCATCTAGGCGCCTGGCGCCGCCATGCGCCTGGCGCAGGGCGGCATTCCCCGAACGGCGATTGTTAGCGCTATCGCGATGACCATATTCCTCCCGACGGCGGCGCGAGGCCGCCGAAGGAAGGGAGCCGAAAATGGCCATCATCGAGAAGATCCGCACCGCCGCACAGAAGCGCCGGGCCTACATCCGCACGCGCGACGAAATCGCGCGCCTCAGCCGGAGCGAGGCGCTTGACCTCGGCATCTACCCCGAGGACGCCGCCCGCATCGCCCATCAGGCCGTCTACGGCAAGTGAGCCGGGTCAACGCACGAACCGGGCGGTGAGCGCCCGGTTGACGGCGGGCGTCACGAACTTCGAAGTGTCGCCGCCCAGCCGGGCGATTTCCTTGACGAGTTTCGAGGCGATTGCCTGGCGGCGGGCATCGGCCATGAGAAAGACGGTCTCGACGCTGTCGTCCATCGCCCGGTTCATGCCCACCATCTGGAATTCGTACTCGAAGTCCGCGACCGCCCTGAGCCCGCGGATGATCACGCGCGCACCGACGTCGCGGGCGCAGTCGATGAGCAGGTTCTCGAACGGGTGAACGACAATCTCGCCGCCGGTGGCCTGCGCGATCGCGCGGCATTCGTCCTCGACCATCGCCACCCGCTCCTCCAGAGTGAAGAGCGGGCCCTTGTCCCGGTTGATCGCGACGCCGATCACCAGCCGGTCGACGAGGATCATGGCGCGCTTGATGATGTCGGCATGGCCGAGCGTGATCGGGTCGAAGGTTCCGGGATATAGACCGATGCGCATGATCTGGCTGTCCCCTTGCGGTTGGCGCCTTCACGCAACAATAGTGCGCAGCCGAAATCAAGGAGTTTCGCCGCAATGCGGCGCGGCGGCCATCAGTTGCCCATGATCATGCCGGCCAGGGCGTCCTTTTCCATCGCGAGTTCCGCGATCCGGGCGGCCACGACATCGCCGATGGAGATGATCCCCACCATCTCGGCGCCCTCGATCACCGGCATGTGCCGGAACCGCCCGGCCGTCATCTTTTCCAGCACCGCGTCGGCGCTGTCGGTCGGAGCGCAGGAAATGAGATTCCGCGTCATCAGCGCATCCACCTTCTCGTCGAGGCAGACCGATCCGCGGCGGCCGAGGTCCCGCACGATGTCGCGTTCCGACAGGATGCCGAGCGGGGCCTTGCCGTCCGCCGACACCACAACCGCACCGATCCGCCGCTCGGCCAGAAGGCGGGCCGCGTCGGCAACGCGCGTGCCCGGCGGCACGGTGATCACCGTGCCCTTCGGCTTGGACCGGAGAATCTGGTGCACCTGCATGTCAACCTCCCTAGCGATGCGGCCGCCTCGACCAAACGTCCCCCCGGAAGCCCTGTCCTGTCAAGCACTTGCTTCGAGCCGTGCAAGTTCCCGGCGGACACCGACGGCGAGAAGCTCGGCGAAGCGGTTCAACCGCTCCACGCGCCGGTCGTCGGCATGGCGGATGAGGTAGAAGCTCCGCGACAGCGACAGGACGTCCGGCAGCACGCGGACGAGATCGGGCGCGGCGGGCAGCGCGAAGTCGTGGACGATGGCGACGCCGGCCCCGGCCCTCAGCCAGTTGAACTGGACCGAGACCGAGTTGGAGGCAAGCGTCACGAGCTCGAGCCCGGTTTCCGCGAGGTAGTCGAGTTCCTTGTCGAAGATGAGGTCCGGTATGTAGCCGATCATCCGGTGGCCCTTCAGGTCTGCGAGCGTCCGGATCGGCGGGTGCCGGTCGAGATAGCTGCGGGCCGCGGCGAGGTGAAGGTGATAGTCGGTGAGCCGCTGCGCCGTGAGCCGCCCGGCCGCCGGCCGGCTGACCGCAATCGCCATGTCGGCCTCGCGCTTCGACAGGTTGAAGACCCTCGGCAGGGCGATGATCTGGACCTCGAGCCCGGGGTTGTCGTCGCAGATCCGTGCCGATACCTGCGGCAGGAGGAAATTCGCCACCCCGTCCGGTGCCCCGATGCGGATCTGGCCGGAAAGCTGGCCGGGCGCGCCCCGGACCTCTTCGTTCGCCGCGGCGACGGCCTGTTCCGCCCGGATCGCGTGGACGAGGAGCCGCTGCCCCTCCTCGGTCAGCGCATAGCCCTGCGGCGAGCGCGCGAAGAGCCGCGCCGCCATCGCCTCCTCCAGCCGCGCCACGCGCCGGCCGACCGTGGCGGGGTCGAGCTTCAGCACCTTGCCCGCGGCCGAAAGGCTTTCCGTGCGCGCCACGGCAAGGAAAACGCGCAGATCGTCCCAGTCCGTCATCGCCCGCCCTATTGCAGAAATGCAAAACGCATTTGGGAAACTGCCTCTTTTCCCGGCAATTTTGCAAGCCTATCCTGCACCGGAACATTTCGGGAGGACCCCATGAAGGAACTGACGCACTGGATCAACGGCCGCCATGTGAAGGGCACCTCGGGCCGCTTCGCCGATGTCATGAACCCCGCCACCGGCGAGGTGCAGGCCAGGGTGCCGCTCGCCACGGTGGCCGAGCTTGACGCCGCGGTCGCCGAGGCCGCGAAGGCCCAGGTCGCCTGGGGCGCGACGAACCCGCAGCGCCGCGCACGCGTGATGATGAAGTTCGCCGACCTCATCAACCAGAACATGGACAAGCTCGCCGAATGCGTCAGCCGCGAGCATGGCAAGACCCTTCCCGACGCGCGGGGCGATGTCCAGCGCGGGCTCGAGGTCGTCGAGGTCTGCATGGGCGCACCGCACCTTCTGAAGGGCGAGTATATCAACGACGGCGGCCCCGGCATCGACCTCTACTCGATGCGCCAGCCGCTCGGCGTGGTGGCGGGCATCACGCCCTTCAACTTCCCGGCCATGATCCCGCTCTGGAAGATGGCGCCGGCGCTTTCCGCCGGCAACGCGATGATCCTCAAGCCGTCCGAGCGCTGCCCCTCGACTTCGCTGATGCTGGCCGAACTCCTGAAGGAAGCCGGCCTGCCCGACGGCGTTCTCCAGGTCGTCAACGGCGACAAGGAATCGGTGGACGCGATCCTCGACAACGAGGTGATCCAGGCGGTGGGCTTCGTCGGCTCCACCCCGATCGCGCAGTACATCTACGGTCGTGCCGCCACCAACGGCAAGCGCGCACAGTGCTTCGGCGGCGCGAAGAACCACATGATCATCATGCCCGACGCGGATCTCGACAAGGCCGCCGACGCGCTGGTCGGCGCCGGTTTCGGCGCGGCGGGCGAACGCTGCATGGCGATCTCCGTCGCCGTCCCGGTCGGCAAGAAGACCGCCGACGCGCTGATCGAACGGCTGGTGCCGCGGATCGAGAAGCTGAAGGTCGGCCCCTACACGGCCGGTGCCGACGTGGACTACGGCCCGCTCATCACCAAGCAGGCGATGGAGCGGGTGAAGGGCCTCATCACCTCGGGGGTGGATCAGGGCGCGACTCTCGTCACCGACGGGCGGGACTTCCGGCTCCAGGGCTACGAGAACGGCTATTTCGTCGGCCCGACGCTCTTCGACAACGTCACGCCCGAGATGGACATCTACAAGCAGGAAATCTTCGGCCCGGTGCTCAGCCAGGTCCGCGCCGGGTCCTACGACGAGGCGCTGAAGCTGACGATGGACAACCCCTACGGCAACGGCACCTCGATCTTCACGGCCGACGGCGACACGGCGCGCGACTTCGCGTCCCGCGTCAATGTCGGAATGGTCGGGATCAACTTCCCGATCCCCGTGCCGCTGTCGTACTTCAGCTTCGGCGGCTGGAAGAAGTCCGCCTTCGGCGATCTCAACCAGTACGGGCCCGACGCCTTCCGCTTCTACACCAAGACGAAGACCGTGACCGCTCGCTGGTTCTCGGGGATCAAGGAAGGCGGCGAGTTCCACTTCAAGGCGATGGACTGACGGCGCCTGACCGAAACGAAACGGGGAGGGCATCGCCCTCCCCTTTTTCGTTGCGATGGTGACGTGCGGTCGCGGTCAGGCGGTCCGACGGCGCCGGGCGACAAGGCCCGCCCCGCCCAGCGCCGCGATCAGCGCGAGGCCGGACGCGGGAAGCGGCACCGGGGTCGCGACCAGCGTGGCCGTCGCCTGGATCGTCGCGCCGTTCGCCTGGCCTTGACCGAACCGGCCGGCACCGTAGCCGAAGTTCGCATTTCCGAGGACGATCGACAGCACCCCGCCATTGCCGAAATTCAGCAGGAGCGGCGCGCCCCAGACGAGCGAGGCATAGTTGGTGGCGCCGCCGTGGCCGGTGGTCGAGCCCGAGGCAGAGCCGCTGGCACCGATGCCGGCGAAGGTGAACGCGGCAACGAGCGAACTCGTCCGCGTGTTGTTGCCGTTCGCCCGGTTCTCGTCCGTCCAGATGTCGAAGAGATCGAACGTCGTGCTCTGGCCCGCGGTATTGAGCTGGAAGCCGACCGACCCGCTCTGGGTCGAGGTCGCCACCACAAGACCCGGCTCGCTGAACGAGGAACCGCTCAGCGAGAAGACCCCGTTGAACGTGGCTGCCAGCGCGGCCGGTGCGCCGGCCCCGCCGATCACGACCGCCAGTGCGGCGGATTTGAGGATTTTAGCGATACCCATTCTGTCACCGATTCCCGCGCCACATGACGCACCCTTCCCGAGGACAGTGCACCTGCCCTGCGGCGTCATTGCGGGCGGAGTGGGGAGACATTGTGGCGGCGCAGGCGGCGGCCGGTCGGGTGCCGCGGGCCGGGCGGGCGAAAGGGTGCAAAAACGAAAACGGCGGGCATCGCCAGCCGTTTCCCCTGTCTCTTTCTGGCCGTCAGCCGTTCCGGCGGCGCCGCTGGAACCCGGCCTGGTCATCCCAGTGGACGTCGGTGATCGACGAGGCGAGCAGGCCTGCATTGTTGAAGGTGAACGACACGGTGCCCGAGCCGCTGTCGATGACGTCGACCGAAAGCTGATTCTGGCCCGTCGTCGTGTTCGCCTCGCTGTTGTTGGTAACACCCACGAAGCTGTAGCTCGCCGCCTGCGCGGCCGAAACCGCCATCGTCACGGCCACTGCGGCCGTGGCACCGAAAGATTTCATGCACATCAAAACCGCTCCACCGGTTCCCGTTTCTCTTGCTGCATTCCACCTCGTTTCGGAACCCCTTTGTCAGAGGCTCCGGCGCGCGCGGCGCCTTCCAACCTCTTGCTAAAAATGGAATAATCTTCCGTGGACATTCTGCCTTTTCGACCGCTTCCGGGAGAGATTGTGGCGACAAGCGGGCCCTCCGCCGCGTCGGAACGGACCCAGTGTTGCCGCCGTCGGTTCGTTACGGCGGGGCTGGTCGCCGCGGGAGGCGCCTCTTTCGAGGGCCTTGCAAAACTCCTGCAACAGTTGGAATTTAACATGCGTTCAATTCATGCCCGCGCCGCGAATGGGAGGACAGATGGACTTCGCCCTGAGTGAGGAGCAACACGCCGTCTTCGACATGGCCCATGCCTTCGGCCGGGAACACATCGCCCCCTTCGCGCGCGACTGGGAACGGCAGGGCACGATCCCCAAGGCGCTCTGGCCGAAGGTGGCGGAGCTTGGCCTTGGCGGCATCTATGTCGACGAGGCCTATGGCGGATCGGGGCTGACGCGGCTTGACGCGACGCTGGTCTTCGAGGCGCTGGCCATGTCCTGCCCGGCCGTCGGCTCGTTTCTCTCGATCCACAACATGTGCGGCGGCATGATCGACAAGTTCGGCTCGGAGGAAACGAAGGCCAGGTGGCTGCCGCCCCTGACCTCGATGGAGAAGATCTTTTCCTATTGCCTGACCGAACCGGGTTCCGGCTCCGACGCGGCGGCGCTCAGGACACGGGCGGAGCGGACCAACGAGGGATGGACGCTCAACGGCACCAAGGCCTTCATCTCGGGCGGCGGCTATTCGGATGTCTATGTCACGATGGTCCGCACCGGCGCGGACGGGCCGAAGGGCATCTCGACGGTGATCGTGGAGGATGGAACGCCCGGCCTCAGCTTCGGCGGGCTGGAGGACAAGATGGGCTGGCGCGCGCAGCCGACCGCGCAGGTGCAGTTCGACGATTGCCTGATCCCGCATGACAACCTCATCGGAGAGGTTGGCACGGGTTTCGTCTACGCGATGGCGGGCCTTGACGGCGGGCGGCTCAACATCGCGGCCTCGGCGCTCGGCGGCGCGCAGGCGGCTCTCGATGCGACGCTCGCCTACATGGGCGAGCGCAAGGCGTTCGGAAAGACGCTCGACCAGTTCCAGGCCCTGCAGTTCCGGCTGGCGGAGCTGGAGGTGAAGCTGCAATCGGCGCGCACCTTCCTCCGGCAGGCGGCATGGAAGCTCGACAGGAAGGCGCCCGACGCGACGAAGTTCTGCGCGATGGCCAAGCTGCTTGTCACCGACAATGCCTTCGACGTCGCCAACCAGTGCCTGCAACTGCATGGCGGCTATGGCTATCTCGCCGATTACGGGGTGGAAAAGCTCGTGCGCGACCTGCGCGTCCACCAGATTCTCGAAGGCACCAACGAGATCATGCGCCTGATCGTCGCCCGCGCGCTTCTGGCCGAGAGGAGCTGATGGCAGATGTCCTGATCCGGAAGGAGGGTCGCGCCGGGCGGATCACACTGAACCGGCCCAGGGCGTTGAACGCGCTGACCTACGGGATGTGCCTTGCGGTCGACGCGGCGCTGATCGACTGGGCCGATGATGCCGAGGTGGCACTGGTCCTGATCGACGCCGAGGGGGATCGCGCCTTCTGCGCCGGCGGCGACATCGCCGAGATGTACGCGACCGGCACGGCGGGCGACTATCGCTATGGCCGCCGCTTCTGGCGCGACGAATACCGGATGAACGCGCGGATCGCGGGATATCCCAATCCCGTTGTCAGCTTCCTGCACGGCTTCACGATGGGCGGCGGCGTGGGCCTTGGCTGCCATGGCAGCCACCGGATCGTCAGCGAAAGCTCTCAGGTCGCGATGCCCGAATGCGGCATCGGCCTTGTGCCAGACGTGGGCGGCAGCTTCATCCTTGCCACCGCGCCGGGCCATCTGGGCGAATATGCCGGCACCACCGGCGCGCGGATGGGGCCGCAGGACGCGATCCTGACCGGCTTTGCCGATCACTTCGTCCCCGAAGCGGCGTGGGGGCCGCTCAAGGCGCGGCTGCTGGAAACCGGCGATGTCGCGGCGATCGCCGCGGCCACCCGCCCTGCCCCGCAAGGCCAGTTCGCCGCCCTCAGCGACGAGATCGACCACCATTTCGGCCAGCCGACGCTGGCCGCCATCGCCCGTTCGCTGGAAGGTGCGGGCAGCGACTTCGCGGCCCAGGCGCTGAAGGCGCTATCCCGCGCCGCGCCGCTGTCGGCCGCCTGCACGGTGGAGATGATCCGGCGCCTGCGGGGCCATGCCACGATGCGCGCGGCGCTTGGCCTCGAATACCGTTTCACCTTCCGGTCGATGGAGCATGCGGATTTCCTCGAAGGGATCCGGGCGGCGATCATCGACAAGGACCGCAATCCGCGCTGGAAGCATGCCGGGCCAGAGGCGGTGCCGGCGGAGGATGTGGAAAGGATGCTCGCGCCGCTCGGCGCGGAGGAACTGACATTCGAGGAGGAGAATCCATGAAGATCGCATTCATCGGACTTGGCAACATGGGTGCGCCGATGGCGGCCAACCTCGTCAAGGCGGGGCATGAGGTGACCGGCTTCGACACGCAGGCGCCGATGCCCGACGGCGTCGTCGCGGCGATCAGCGCGGCGGGCGCGGTGAAGGAGGCCGAGGTCGTCATCACCATGCTGCCGAACGGCGCGATCCTGCGATCGGTCGCGGGCCAGGTCATCCCGGCGATGAAGAAGGGCGCGGTCCTCTGCGACTGCTCGACCGTCGATGTGGACAGCGCCCGCGCGGTCGCGGATCAGGCGGTCAAGGCCGGGCTGCTGGCGGTGGATGCCCCCGTCTCGGGCGGCGTCGGCGGGGCGGCGGCGGGTACGCTGACCTTCATGGCGGGGGGCAGCGACGAAGCCTTCGCCATCGTGAAGCCGCTTTTCGACGTGATGGGCCAGAAGGCGGTGCATTGCGGGCCCTCGGGCAACGGGCAGGCCGCGAAGATCTGCAACAACATGATCCTCGGCGTCACCATGATCGCCACCTGCGAGGCCTTCGCGCTGGCCGACAAGCTCGGCCTCGACCGGAAGAAGATGTTCGACGTCGTCTCCACCTCCTCGGGCTATTCCTGGGTGATGAACGCCTACTGCCCCGCCCCCGGCGTCGGGCCGAAGTCGCCCGCCGACAACGGCTACAGGCCGGGCTTCGCCGCCGAACTCATGCTGAAGGACCTGCGGCTTTCCCAGCAGGCGGCCGAGGCGGCGGATGCCGATACGCCGATGGGCCAGCTTGCCGCGCTCCTCTACGAGACCTTCGTGGAACGCGAGGACGGCAAGGGCATGGACTTCTCCGCCATGCTGCCGAGGTTCGAGAAACGGCATCGCGGCTGAATTCCGCCGATCGCGGAAACTTCCGGAACGCCCGCCATCCGCGATCCGTTAGGACAGCGGCGACTACAGAGATCGACGATGACACCGACCCGACCGATGCGCCTGATTCTGCCCGCAATTCTCGCCGCGCACGTCATCGGAACGGTGCCCGCGCAGGCGGGCGGCGGCTTCTGCCCGCCGGGGCTCGCCAAGAAATCGCCTGCCTGCGTGCCGCCGGGCCAGGCGCAGAAGCATCGCCACGAAACGCACGAACGCCTCCGGCGTGGCGACAGCCTTCACGACCACGACCACTACCACCTGATCCGCCATCCCGACCGTTACGGGCTTGACCCCTTGCGCCCCGGTGAACGTTACTACGTCGTGGACGGGCGGATTCTGCGCGTCGACCGGGAAACCTACGAAGTGCTGGACGTCATCCGGGCTGTCTCGGCGCTTCTCGACTGAAGGAAGCCGCCGCTGCCCGTCATGCCAGACAGAACGCCATGACGGGATGGATCGAAGCTGCGACCGGGCTCGACCGGATCGAAGCTGCGGCAAGGCGCCGGCTTGCCCGGCTCGTTCCCGTGACGCTCGACCGGGGCACGGCGCTCTTTCATCCCGGCGAAGCGGCCAAGGGATTCATCGTCGTGCTTGCGGGGCGGATCGAGGTCTTCCTGACCGGACCGTCCGGGCGCGACATCCTCCTCTATTCCGTCGAGGCAGGCGGCTCCTGCGTGCAGACGACGCTCGGCCTGCTCGGCGGCGAGGACTACACCGGCGAGGCGGTGGCGGCGACCGAGGTTCGCGCCGTCCTCATCCCCCGCGCCGATTTCCTCGCGCTGATGGACACATCGCCCGCCTTCCGGGGCTTCGTCTTCACGGCCTTCGCCGAACGGATGCAGGGGATGCTGCACCTGCTGGAACGGGTGGCCTTCCAGCGCGTCGAAAGCCGGCTCGCCGCTGCCCTGCTCGACCGCGCCGAGGCGGGCGAGGTCCGCGCGACGCATCAGGAGCTTGCGACCGCCATCGGCTCGGCGCGCGAGGTCGTGTCGCGCCGGCTCGACGCCTTCGCGCGCTCCGGCCTCGTCGCCACCGAACGCGGCAGCGTGATCCTGCGCGACTCCACCGCGCTGGCCCGGCTCGCGGCCGTTCAGGACTGAGGTCCGGTCCCGCACCCGACCGAAGTCCGAAGGACCGGGGTTCTGTGACATGGTCACAGACAGGACGCCGCGGCCGCGGCATGATCCCCCCATGAACCTCCGGACGGCTCGGAGGGTGGGAAACGGAGAGACCCCATGTTCAAGACCAATGTCGGCGGCATCGACCGGGTGCTGCGCATCGTCCTCGGCCTCGCGCTTCTGGCGGGCTTCTTCCTGAACGCCGACGCCACCTATCGCTGGGCCTACCTCATCGGCATCGTGCCACTCCTGACCGGGCTGATGGGATCCTGCCCCGCCTATTCGCTCTTCGGGATGAATACCTGCCCGATGAAGAAAGGCTGACGGTTTCCGGCGCCGGAACCTTCTGCCATTCTGGACATTCGTATGAGTGTGGCCGGAGGTTCCGATGTCGAGACTGCTAGCCAGCCTTGCCCTGGTCGTGGCGACGGCCTTCCCCGCGAGCGCGCAGAATTGCCGCATCGACGTGCGGTCGGGCAAGTGCATCTTCGTGCCGACGGGCCAGCAGACCCCGCCCGACTTCGCCGTCGGCGACGCCTTCCCGATCTACGACCACAGCATGATCCTCGACCTTGAACGCTACGGCCTGCCGCCCGTCGATGGCGCCTGGCGCTACTACCGGTCGGGCCCCGACATCTACAAGGTGGACGCGAACACCTACCGGGTGCTCGACATCCTGCGTTACGCGGGGCGCTGATCCCTATTCGGCGGCCACGCGGCGCGGCTTCAGCATCTGCCGCAGGTAGCGCCCGGTATGGCTGCACTCGACCTTCGCCACGTCCTCGGGCGTGCCGGCGGCAACGATCCGACCGCCGCCGTCGCCACCCTCCGGCCCGATGTCGATGATCCAGTCGGCGGTCTTGATGACGTCGAGGTTGTGCTCGATCACCACGACAGAGTTGCCCTGTTCCACAAGCTCATGCAGGACTTCCAGCAGTTTTCGAACATCCTCGAAGTGCAAACCGGTCGTTGGCTCGTCGAGAATGTACAAAGTGCGACCTGTGGACCGGCGACTGAGCTCCTTCGACAGCTTGACCCGCTGCGCCTCGCCGCCCGAAAGCGTCGTCGCCTGCTGGCCGACCTTGATATAGCCAAGACCCACCTTCACCAGCGCGTCCATCTTCTCGCGGATCGCGGGGACCGCGGCGAAGAACGACTGCGCGTCCTCCACCGTCATCTCCAGCACATCGGCGATGGACCTGCCCTTGAACTTGATCTCGAGCGTTTCCCGGTTGTAGCGGTGACCCTTGCACGTCTCGCAGGTGACGTAGACGTCGGGCAGGAAGTGCATCTCGATCTTGATGACGCCGTCTCCCTGGCAGGCCTCGCAGCGCCCGCCCTTCACGTTGAACGAGAAACGCCCCGGCTGGTAGCCGCGCGCCTTGGCCTCGGGGAGCCCTGCGAACCAGTCGCGGATGGGCGTGAAGGCGCCCGTGTAGGTCGCGGGGTTCGACCGCGGGGTGCGACCGATGGGCCGCTGGTCTATGTCGATGACCTTGTCGAGATGCTCGAAGCCCCGGATCGTCTCGCAGGGCGCCGGCGTCTCGCGCGCGCCGTTGAGCCGCATCGCCGCGTTCTTGTAGAGCGTCTCTACCGTCAGCGTCGACTTGCCGCCGCCCGAGACGCCGGTGACGCAAACGAACTTGCCCAGCGGGAACTCCGCCGTCATCTCCTTGAGGTTGTTGCCCGTGGCCTTGACCACGGTCAGCTTCTTGCCGTTGCCCTCGCGCCGGCGCCGGGGCACCGCGATCTCGCGCGTGCCCGAGAGATACTGGCCGGTGAGCGAGGCGGCATCGGCCGCTATCTCCGCGGGCGTGCCGCGCGCGATGACCTGCCCGCCGTGGACGCCCGCGCCGGGGCCGATGTCGAGCACATAGTCCGCCGCGCGCACCGCCTCCTCGTCGTGTTCGACCACGAGGACGGTATTGCCCTGGTCCCTGAGCGACTTCAGCGTGCCGAGCAGCCGGTCGTTATCGCGCTGGTGGAGCCCGATCGAGGGCTCGTCGAGTACATAGAGCACGCCGGTCAGGCCCGATCCGATCTGGCTCGCCAGCCGGATGCGCTGGCTCTCGCCGCCCGAGAGCGTGCCCGCATTCCGCGACAGCGTCAGATAGTCGAGCCCGACGTTGTTCAGGAACCCGAGCCGTTCGCGGATTTCCTTCAGGATCAACCGGGCGATCTCGTTCTTCTGCTTGGTGAGCCGTCCGGGCACCGTGTCGATCCAGGCGTGGGCCTCCCTGATCGACATCTGGACGACCTCGCCGACGTGAAGTCCGGCGATCTTCACCGCCAGCGCCTCGGGCCGCAGGCGATGGCCGCCGCAGGCATGGCAGGGACGGTTGTTCTGATACCGCTCGAACTCCTCGCGCACCCAGGCGCTGTCGGTCTCGCGGTAGCGCCGCTCCATGTTCGGGATCACGCCCTCGAAGGTTCGGCTGACCTCGTAAACGCGGCCGCCCTCGTCGAAGCGGAACCGGATCTCCTCCTCGCCCGAGCCGTAGAGGAAGAGATTCTGCACCTTCTCTGGCAGGTCCTTCCAGGGCTTCCTCGCGTCGAAGCCGTAGTGTTTCGCCAGCGCGTCGATGGTCTGCAGGAAATAGGGCGACTTCGACTTGTTCCAGGGGGCAAGCGCCCCGTCCTTCAGCTTCAGAGTGACGTCCGGCACGACGAGGCGCTCGTCGAAGAAAAGCTCCACCCCGAGCCCGTCGCAGGCCGGGCAGGCGCCGAAGGGCGCGTTGAAGGAGAAGAGCCGCGGCTCGATCTCGGGGATGGTAAAGCCCGAGACCGGGCAGGCGAAATTTTCGCTGAAGGTAATCCGCTCCGGCTCGCCATCGGCCGGCGCGGTCTCCAGAATGGCGATGCCGTCGGCGAGGTTCAGCGCGGTGCGGAAGCTGTCGGCCAGCCGCGTCTCCAGCCCCTCGCGCACGACGATGCGGTCCACCACGACGTCGATGTCGTGGCGGAACTTCTTGTCGAGCGTTGGAGGCTCCTCCAGCTCGTGGAACTGACCGTCCACCTTGACGCGCTGGAAGCCCTGCTTCCTGAGCTCGAGAAATTCCTTGCGGTACTCGCCCTTCCGGTCGCGGACGATGGGAGCCATAAGGTAGCCGCGCGTGCCTTCCGGCATCGCCATCACCGCGTCGACCATGTCCTGCACCTGCATCGCCTCGATCGGCTTGCCGGTGGCGGGGCTGTAGGGCGTGCCGACGCGGGCGAAGAGGAGCCGCAGGTAGTCGTAGATTTCCGTCACCGTGCCGACGGTGGAGCGGGGGTTCTTCGAGGTCGTCTTCTGCTCGATGGAAATGGCGGGCGAGAGGCCGGAGATGTGGTCGACATCCGGCTTGCCCATCATGTCGAGGAACTGGCGGGCATAGGCCGAGAGGCTTTCGACATAGCGCCGCTGGCCCTCTGCGTAGATCGTGTCGAAGGCCAGCGAGGACTTGCCCGAACCCGAAAGCCCGGTGATCACTGTCAGACGGTCGCGCGGGATGTCGACGTCGATGTTCTTGAGGTTGTGCTCGCGCGCGCCCCTCACCTCGATGAATTTCTGTTCGGCCATCCCTGCCCCCGCGGTTCACGCCGTTAACAGATAGTGCATGGGGGCCGAGTCTCCAACCCGAAATTGAGAACATAAGCGGAACCTTTCCACCCGGAATCGCCCGGCCTTTGCAGCGGCGGGGCGGCAGGCGGCGGCCTTCGTCCCGCGGCGGATCGGCAATCCATTCACTTTTTTGAATGTAACGTCGCAATTCCCCTTGATGCCGGAGCGGAGCGGCGCCAGATGAGGGGACACCCGCCGATGAGAGGCCGATTCCGATGCTGAACTTCTTCAAGTCTGCCCCCCGCCTGACCGCCGCCGAGGCCGTGTCCCGCGTCAAGGCCGGAGACCTGACGCTCATCGACGTGCGCGACCAGGGGGAACTTGCCGCCACCGGACGTGCCCAGGGCGCGCTCCACGTGCCGCTGATGGTTCTCCGGATGAAATGCGACCCCTCCAGCCCGGAATGCCTTCCGGAGCTTTCCACCGACAAGCCGGTGGCGGTCTACTGCGCCTCGGGCGGCCGAAGCCAGATGGCCGCGCAGGTCCTGATCTCGCTCGGCTACCGCGAGGTCCACAACATCGGCGGCCTCTTCGACTGGCAGGCGGCCGGCGGCGCGATCAGCCGCTGAGCCGGGGTCCGTCCTCACGAAGGCGCTGATTGCGCCCCCACCGCTCAGATATGGAGCGCGCGGCCGTATGCGTCGAGCACGGCCTCGTGCATCATCTCGCTCAGCGTCGGATGCGGGAAGACCGTCTCCATCAGTTCCGCCTCGGTCGTTTCCAGCGTCCGGCCGACGACATAGCCCTGGATCAGTTCGGTCACTTCCGCGCCAACCATGTGGGCGCCGAGAAGCTCGCCGTTCTTGGCGTCGAAGACGGTCTTGACCATCCCCTCGGGCTCGCCGAGCGCGATCGCCTTGCCGTTGCCGATGAAGGGGAAGCGGCCGACCTTCACCTGGTAGCCTGCCTCCTTCGCCTTCGCCTCCGTCAAACCGACCGAAGCCACCTGCGGATGGCAGTAGGTGCAGCCCGCGATGGAGTTGGGCTTGATCGGATGCGGATGGCCTCCGGCGATCAGTTCGGCCACCATGACGCCCTCGTGGCTCGCCTTGTGGGCAAGCCACGGCGCGCCGGCCACGTCGCCGATGGCATAGAGCCCCTCGACGCCGGTGCGGCAATATTCGTCGGTCACCACATGGGTGCGGTCGACCTTCACGCCGAGCGCCTCAAGCCCAAGACCCTCGACGTTCCCGACGATGCCGACGGCGGAGATGACGGTGTCGAACTCCTGCGTCTCGGTCTTGCCGTCCCGCTCGATATGGGCGGTCACGCCCTTGCCGGGTTTGCGGTCGAGCTTCTTGACCATGGCCTTTTCCATGATCTTCATGCCCTGCTTCACGAACTGCTTCCTGGCGAAGGCCGAGATTTCGGCGTCCTCGACCGGCAGGACGCGGTCCATCACCTCGACCACCGTGGTATCGGCGCCGAGCGTGTTGAAGAAGGAGGCGAATTCGATGCCTATGGCGCCCGAGCCGATCACGAGGAGCCGCGATGGCATCCGCATGGGCTGGAGGGCGTGCTTGTAGGTCCAGACGAGATCGCCGTCGGCCTCGAGCCCCGGCAGTTCGCGCGCCCGCGCCCCGGTGGCGATGACGATGGCCTTCGAGGTCAGCTCCTCGGTTCCCTTGTCGGTCGTTACCGAAACCACGCCCTTCGTCGGCAGCACCGCCTCGCCCATGAAGACCGTGACCTTGTTCTTCTTCATCAGGTGGCCGATCCCGCCCGACAACTGCTTGGCCACGCCGCGGGAGCGTTGCACCACGGCGCCGAGGTCGAAGCCGATGCCCTCGGCCTTGAGCCCGAAGTCCTTGGCGCGGTGCATCAGGTGGAAGACCTCGGCCGACCGCAGAAGCGCCTTCGTCGGGATGCAGCCCCAGTTGAGGCAGATGCCGCCGAGATGCTCGCGCTCGACGATGGCTACGTTCAGCCCCAGTTGCGCACCCCGGATCGCGGCGACATAGCCGCCCGGACCGGCCCCGATCACGATCAAGTCGAAAGCCTTCGCGGTCATGCCGTTCCTCCCTGGCGAAATGTAGTTTAATATTAAACTATTTTCCATCGCCGTGCAATCCACCTCGGCGGACGACTACTCCGCGCCCTTATCCGCCTGAAGTTGCTGCACGATCCGGCCGTACCCGCCCGAATCGAGAAAGGCACGTTCTTCTGCCGTGCTGGAGCGGCCGAGCGCGGCGTTGCGGAAGGGGAAGCGGCCAAAGCGGCGGATTACCTCGGCATGGGCGCGGGCGTGCAGGTGGTATCCGGCGCCATGCTCCGGCATCCGGTCCGCCATGAGCCCGATCGCAAGCTCCTGATCCCCCATGTCCTCGGAATGTTCGAAGGGCATGTAGAAGAAGACCCGCTCGGGCTCCTTCACCGCCAGGTCCCAGCCGTGATCGAGAGCCATTCGCGCGCCCGCCCGGGCGCGGGCGTCGGTGGCGAAGGCGCGCGGGTCGCCGCGGAAGAGGTTGCGCGGAAACTGGTCGGTCAGGACCAGATAGGCGAGCGCTCCGCGCGGCCCGTTCAGCCAGAATTCCCTCTCGCCGCGATCTGCCGCCTCCCAGGCGGGCAGGAAGCGCTCGCGGATCTCGGCGTCGGTCGTGTCATCGGCGGCATACCAGCCGCCCTCGCCGACATCGTGCAACCAGAATGCGAGGATGGCCTCCGGTTCGGACATCGTCCCCTCCCTCTTCGTCACGAGTCCATGGTCGCAGGTTGCCGCCCCGAAGGCCAGCGTCAAGGCGACGGCGTGGCCTCGGATTCTTGCTTGGCCTCCATGACCGCCTCCACGGCGATGGCGCCCGCCGACGGCGACAGCGGCGCGAACCCGCCGGTCTGGCCGCGCAGGGCGACGCGGCGGCGCGTCATGCGCCAGGCACAATAGGCCGCGAGGGCGAAAAACAGCACCGCCATCAGCAGGAAATAGCCATTCGGGCCGACCCACGCCATGATCCGGCCGGTGATCAGCGGCCCGCCGATCGCGCCGAGCCCGTTGATGAAGAGAAGCCCCGCCGAAGCCGCCGCCATGTCCGAGGAGTCGAGAAAGTCGTTGGTATAGGCCACGAGGAGCGAATAGAGCGGGTTCGAGATGCCGCCCATCAGCACGGCGACCGCGATGAGGCTCGCAAATCCGAGATCGAAGACCGTCGCCCAGAGCATGACGACGCCACCTAACGCCGAAAGCCCGAGCACGAGCTGTCGCCGTCCGATCCGGTCGGAGGCCCAGCCGATCGGATACTGGAAGACGAGCCCGCCGACATAGATCGCGGCCACGAAGATCGATATCTCGCGCACGTTCAGCCCCTCGGCCGTGCCCCAGACCGCCGACATGCCAAACTGGGACGCGAAGACACCGCCCAGCAGGAACATCCCGACGCAGCCGAGCGGCGAGGCGCGGTAGAGGGCGCCAAAGCTCAGGCGCTTCGTCGTCTCGAATGCCGGGGCCTGGCTTGCCGTCAGGAGGATCGGCGTGAAGGCGAGCGAGACGAGCACGGACGGGATGACGAATAGGATGTAACCTGAGGGGTCGCCGAAGTTCAGCAGCGCCTGCGCCGCGATGATGCCGATCATCTGCATGATCATGTAGAGCGACAGCGCCTGCCCCCGCGTCTCGTTCGTCGAGGCGTTGTTCAGCCAGCTTTCCGCGGTGATGTAGACGCCCGAGAACGAAAATCCGATCAGCACCCGCATCGCGGCCCAGGCGATCCAGTCGGGCGCGGCGGCATACATGATGAGCACGGCCGAGATCATCGAGCCGAGCGCCGCGAAGACCCGGACATGGCCCACGCGGCGGATCATTTCGGGCGTCATCCGGCTGCCGAAGAGGAAGCCCGCGAAATAGGCGGCCATGACGTAGGACATCTCCGTCGTGGTGAAGCCCTCGATGCCCCCGCGGATGCCGAGCAGCGTGCCCTGCATGCCGTTGCCGAGCATCAGCAGCATCATGCCGAGAAGGAGGGCCCAGGAATTGCGAAGGACGGTCAGCATCAGAGGGTTCTTTCGTTCACACCCTGGCAATCTGGCAGAGTTTCGGGCCCCTGTCAGGCCCCGCCCGGAGCTTCCGCCGCCCTCTCGCCGCGGCCGGGCAGGAGGAGCGAGGCGTCGCCGTAGGAAAAAAAGCGGTAGCCATGGGCGATCGCATGGGCATAGGCCCGCGCGATCCGCTCCTTGCCCATCAGCGCCGAGACGAGCATGAGCAGGGTGGACTTCGGCAGGTGGAAGTTGGTCATCAGTCCATCGGTCACGCGGAACCGGTAACCGGGGTAGATGAAGATCTCGGTCTTGCCGCGCCAGGGCCGGACCCGACCCGAGACTGCCGCCGTCTCGATCAACCGCAGCGCCGTGGTGCCGACGGGAATCACCCGTCCGCCCGCCGCCCGCGTCGCGTTGATCTCGGCCGCGGCGGCTTCGGAGACCTCACCCCATTCGGCGTGCATCCGGTGGGTGGTCACGTCCTCGACCTTCACCGGCAGGAAGGTTCCGGCGCCGACATGAAGCGTGACATGGGTGAAGGCCACGCCGCAGGCGGCGAGGCGGGCGAGGAGGTCCTCGTCGAAATGGAGCGAGGCGGTCGGCGCTGCGACGGCACCCGATCGGCGGGCGAAGACGGTCTGGTAGTCCTCGGCGTCCCGCGCGTCCGGGGCGCGCAGGGCGGCGATGTAGGGCGGCAGCGGCATCTGCCCCGCCTCCGCGAGCGCCGCGTCGAAATCGGTCGCCGCGAGATTGAACGACAGTTCCGCCTGCCCCTCGGCGATCCCTTCGACACGGGCTTGCAGCCGGTCGGAAAACCGGATCGTCTCGCCCTCCTTCAGCTTGCGCAGGGGCTTCGCGAGCGCCGCCCAACGCCCGCCGGATTGCGGCTCCAGGAGGGTCACTTCGATCTTCGCCATGGACGGCCCCTGCGCCGTCATCCGCCGGCGCGTGCCCGAAAGGCGGGCGGGAATGACCCTGGTGTCGTTCAGGACCAGCCGGTCGCCGGGGCCGAGCAGGTCCGGCAGGTCGCTCACATGCAGGTCACGGAGCCGCTCGCCCCCGCCTTCAGCCTCCACGACCAGAAGCCGCGCGGCCGGGCGGGGGCGAACCGGGCGCGTGGCGATGAGCTGATCGGGCAGCTCGAAATCGAAGTCGGACAGCTTCATTGGTCCAGTTTCGGCGGCGCGGCCCGGAAGATGTCGCGGAACATCCCGGGCGTGAGGATCGAAAGCGGGTTGACGGCAACCCGCGGGTCGGCGGCAGGACCGGTCATGCGGTAATTGAAGCCGAAGAGCCCCTCGCGCCGCTTCGAGAAGATCTGGCCGATGCCGTTCAGCATGTAGATGGGCGAAATCGTGCCCTGCAGGTCAAGGACGGCGCCGTCGGCCCGATAGGTGCCGGCGCCCGAGATGCCGAGCGACGGGCCGATGGCCGACCCGTCGCGGATTTCCACCGCGTCGGGCGTCAGCCTGAAATCGCCCGAGACGTCGGAGAAGAGAAGCCCGGGGCCGTTGAGCTGCGCCAGAAGTCCGACGACCGAGATCGCGTCGAGAAGCTCGGCAAGCGCCGGAACCCCCGTGACGCGGAACTGACGGATCGTCAGGGTCCCGTCGTAGTCGCGCGCGGGACCGGACGGGCGCAGCGTGAGGTCGAGCCGCCCGCCGACCCCGCGGGTGAAGACACCCGCCGCGCGGAATGTTTGGCCGGCGTCATCGGACCGGACGCGCACCGCCGTGCGGCCCGACATCGGCACGACCGCACCCTGCACCGGTGCTTCGCCGTTCACGCGACCGGCGAACTCGCCGTTCAGCCCCCCCTTGGTGGTGAACGTGCCGCGGAACCCGGTCAGCGCGATGCCCTCGGTCACTCTCACGCGGTCGAGCGCGACGGTCAGCGGCCCACCACCCGCGGCGCCCTCGCCCGTTCCGAAGGTGGCACTGCGCAGGTCGACCTGCCCGCCGGTGACGCTGATCGCAAGCGGCCGGCCCTTGCCCTGGCCCTTCAGTTCAACCTGGCCCTCGAACCAGCCGCCGACCTTGGCGCGTTCCAGCCGGATCGAGTCGAGTCCGCCGTCAGGGGTCAGTGTCAGCGCGCCCTGCGCCTCCAGCCCTGCGGCCGAAAGAGCCAGCCGGTCGATCCGTGCGGGCTTGTCGAGCGCTCCTTCCACCGTGAAGTCCCCCGTCGTCGCAGGGGGCTTCGTCCAGCCGATCTCGGGAATCCTCAGCGCGAGGCCGGAAAGGTCCGAGGTCAGGCGGAAGGCGGGCGGCGCGTCCGCCGCAAGGTCCAGCGTGAACATGCCCTTGCCCTTCCCGGCGACCGACCCCTTCGGCAGCGCCACGGAGAAGGCTTCGAGCGCGCGCGGCGACAGTTCCATCGTTCCCTCGGCGCGGCTCCTGCCCTTGTCTGCTGGCGCGAAGCCCTGCCGCCAGCGGACATCCATCGGCACGCCCGAAAGCATCGCCGGGCCCCAGATCTCCAACCCCTCGCGATCGGCCCTGAGCTGGAGCCGCCCCGCCGTGAACTCGCGGCCCGGCGCGATGCGATCCGAGGTCACATCGAAAAGCTCCGCCGTCACCTGATAGCCCACGTCCTGCGGTGTAATTTTCGGCGCAAGCGTCAGATCGAGCAGCGTCACCGCCCGCGCCCGCCCCTCGGCGACATCGACCGGCCGGCCAGCCTTCTTCATGAATTCGAACGGCTTCTCGTCGAGAAGCGCGAGTGCGGCGGTAATCGTGCTTTCGGTCTTCAGCGTGAAGCGCGCCGGCGCGGGCTTGATGCGGAGGTCTGGAATCGACATGACCGACCCCGCCACGTCGATGATGCCTCCCTCGGGCGGCGTGACGTGGCCGCGATCCACCACCAGAGTGTAGGTGTAGTTGTCGATCGTGGCATAGCCCGCGCCATCCTCGATCGGCGGAAGCGTCCTGATGACCCGAACCTCGGTATCGCGGAACTCCCAGCCGAGGTGGAAGTGGGGCTCGGCCCCGGGCGACAGGCGGAAGGCCGCGTTCACGTCGAAAAGCTCGCTCGTCGCCACGTTCTCCTGCAACCAGGCGCGGGTCTTCGGCACCGCCGCCACCGGCCAGAGTGCGAGAAGCCGGTCGCTCGTGATCGCGTCCATGCCGGCGTCAAGCGACGCCGCCCAGCCCGCCGGCGCGGCCGCGAACTGGCCACGGGCCGTGATCCTCTGGTCGCCGTCGACGAGGACGAGCTGGCCGAGATCGAGCCGGAACGGATCGAGCGCAAGGCGGAAATCGAGCGCTCCCTGGTTGAACGCGACGGCATCGGCGAAGACGCCTTCCGGATCGGCCTGGAGATCGGTGATGGCGATCTGGCCGACAAGCGCTGTCGGAAAGGCGCCGGCGAAGTCCTTGAGCCAGGCCTTGGCCGAGGCCCGGACTTTCAGCGCCGGGCCGTCGACCACGATGTCGGAGAACCGCAACGCCGCCGCCGCGGGGTCGTAGCTCAGTTCGAACCGGGCGCGGTCGAAGCGCACCGGCTTGGTGCCGGGCGTGGGCTGCAGCGCACCGGCGCCGATCTCCAACGACCCGTCGAGCGCCGCATAGGCGCCGTCGGCAGATATCCCGCTTTGCAGCGCACCCGAGATCGGCGCGTCAAGCGCCCCGAGCCAGGCGAGCGCCGGCGACTGTGCGGCAAGGTCTCGCGCCGAGACATCGGTGACGCGCATCGAAACCGTCGCCTCCGTCGAACCCTTCACCGAGGCAAAGGCGATCTGCGCGCGCCCCCTGGGCTGCCCAGCCTCCTCCAGCGCGAAGCCGAGGTCGATGGAGAGGTCACGCTTGTCCTGGGTGAGCGTGAGCCAGCCGTCTGCCGCCGCCCACACCTTGTCCGAACGGTCGTCACGCAGGGTCAGGTCGAGACCGTCGACGGTGATCGTCTCGATTCCGTTGAGGACGGGGGCCTCGAAGGCGCGGTCGATGACGCCGACGATCTCCGCCGGCTCCAGCGACGTCGAGGCCCCGACGCCCTCTTGCCCCACGGCCACGTCGAGACTGCCGTCGGCAAGCCGTCGGAGCGCGATCTTGGCGCCGGTGATCGAAAGGCTGCGCGGCTCCAGCTTGCCGCGCAGGATCGGCTGCGCCTTCAGCGTCGTCCTGAGGTCCGGAAGCACGGCGATCCGCCGCCCGCCGGGCGCGAGCAGCTCCACCGCCCGCAATCGCACATGCGGCACGAAGGCCCGGTCCACCACGAGGTCCACCCCGCCGACGCGCGCCGAGGCGACGCCGCCGAGGGAGGCATTCGCCCGAGCCTCGACCCGCTCAACCACCCAGCGCGGGGCCGGGATGACCTTTCCCGTCAGTCCGAGCGCGATGTTGACAAGGATCAGCAGCGCGACCAGCGCGACCCCGAACCAGAGGCCGGGGTGGCGGACGTGCTGCGGCGCCACCACCGCCTCGCCCGCCCTGTCCTCGCTCTCGCTCATGACCCTGCCCTGCCTCGCACGCACCCGGCTGCGATCCCGCCTTGCGGCGGGCGCGCGGCCTCCCTTTATCTTTGCCGGGGCCCGAGTAAAACACGGAAAGCCCGCTGGAACGAGAGGATGGCGAAGAGATGCTCAACGAAGGCGATGCCGCACCCGACTTCACCCTGCCCCGCGACGGCGGGACGACCGTGATGCTGTCCGCGCTCGCGCCGCAGAAGGTGGTGATCTATTTCTACCCCAAGGACGACACACCCGGATGCACGACGGAGGCGCTCGACTTTACCCGGCTCGGGCCCGAGTTCGCGGCGGCGGGCGCCGTTGTCGTGGGCGTGTCGAAGGACAGCGTGAAGGCCCACGACAAGTTCTGCCGGAAGCACGCGCTCGGCGTCATCCTCGCATCGGACGAGGAGGGCGACACCTGCGAGCGCTACGGCGTCTGGGGCGAGAAGAGCATGTACGGCAAGACCTACATGGGAATCGAGCGGACGACCTTCCTGATCGACGGCGCCGGCCGGATCGCGCGCATCTGGCCGAAGGTGAAGGTCCCGGGCCACGCGGAGGCGGTGCTCGCCGCGGCCCGCGCGCTGTGACGCTCACGCTTGCGGAGATGGCGGTGGCGGTCCTGACCACCGCCGACGGCCGTGCCAAGACCGCGCTCTCGCACGCCCATGCCGCCGCGTGGCGCACGTCGCGCGAGGCGGGCGCCACGCTGCCCATAGGCCGCGCCGAACCGCCCACACGCCCCGCCCGGCCCACGCGGCCGGAACTTCTGCCCCCCCGCGACGTGCCCCGCCGCCGACCCGGCACGCGGGAAGGGCGCATCGCGCTCCTGCACGCTCTCGCGCATATCGAACTCAACGCGGTGGACCTCCACTGGGACATCGTCGCCCGCTTCGCCCATGTGCCGATGCCGCTCGGCTTCTACGACGACTGGGTGAAGTCTGCGGACGAGGAATCGAAGCATTTCAACCTTCTCTGCGATTGTCTTGAGAGCAGCGGCAGCTTCTACGGCGCCCTGCCCGCCCATGCCTTCATGTGGCGTGCGGCCGAGGACACGGCGCATGACCTCCATGGAAGGCTCGCCGTCGTGCCCATGGTGCTGGAGGCACGCGGGCTCGACGTGACGCCGGGGATGATCGGAATCTTCGAACGCGCCGGCGAGGCTGCGGCCGTCGCGGCCCTGCGCACGATCTACGCCGAGGAAGTCGGTCATGTCGCCTACGGGGTGAAGTGGTTCAACTGGCTTTGCGGACGCGACGGGCTCGACCCGAAGGAGGTCTTTCACGCCCTCGTCCGCAGGTATTTCCATGGGCCCCTGAAGCCCCCGTTCAATACCGAAAAGCGCGCCGAGGCGGGACTGCCGCCAGATTTCTACTGGCCGCTCGCCGACGAGGTGGCCGAGGCGCCGGGCACCGCCGGCTTCCGCTAACCCGAGGGAAACCCACGACATGCGCCATGCCCGGTCGGCGAGAATCTGCCGAAACCGGCGGCTTCCGGCCCGACAGTCGGCGGCGGCCGGCTTAATCCTTGCCCGTCGCAGAGACGGACGCTAATCCCGAACCAGCGGGACCTGTGGGGATGGGTCCGGCCAAATGCGATAACGACTACGGGGGATCGGCGTGCCAGCGCGACTCATCGGCCGTTTCAACGCTGCCTTGGAAAGACGTATTCCGGAACAGCGCCTGTTCCTGCGATCGGACTCCGAGACGCGCTTCATCCGGCTGAGGCCGGTCACCCAGGCCGTCGCGATGGCGGGCTTCTCGCTTCTCCTGGCCTGGACGATCGTCGCCACGGCGATCCTCCTCATGGATTCGATCGGCTCGGGCAGCGCCCGGGAACAGGCGCGGCGCGAACAGGCCAACTACGAGGCCCGCCTCGATGCGCTCTCGGTCGAGCGCGACCAGCGGGCCCAGGAGGCGGTGGCGGCGCAGGAGCGCTTCGCCCTTGCCATGCGGCAGGTATCGGCGATGCAGTCGGCACTCCTTGCCTCGGAAGAACGGCGCAAGGAACTGGAAACCGGAATCGGCGTGATCCAGGCGACGCTCCGGCGGACGATGGGTGAACGCGACCAGGCGCTTGCCCGCGTCACCGAGCTGGCGGCCGTTGCCTCCGAGGGGCCGCAGACCGCCGCCAGCGCGGCGCCTTCCGGCGCCGATGTGGCCGACACGCTGGGCGTGCTCACGGCCGCCCTCGGACGTACCGCCGCCGAACGCGACGCGATGGCCGAACTGGCCGACGCGGCGAAGTCCGAGGCCGACGAAGTCGCCTACGAGAAACGTCTTCTGGAAGAACGTCACGACGAGATCTTCGCGAGTCTCGAGGAGGCGGTCACGATCTCGATGGCCCCGCTCGACAAGATGTTCTCTTCCGCGGGCCTCGATCCCGACGATCTCATCGAACAGGTGCGCCGTGGCTACTCGGGCCAGGGCGGCCCGCTCGGGCCCCTCGTCCCGCCGGTCGCCGCGGGCAGCGACGACAGCGCGGAGCGTGCCGGCCGCATCCTCGAAGGCCTCGACCGGATGAATCTCTACCGGCTCGCGGTCGAGAAGGCACCCTTTGCCATGCCGCTCAAGACCTCGTTCCGCTACACCTCGGGCTTCGGGCGCCGCTGGGGCCGGGCGCACGAAGGCATCGACATGGCCGGCGCCCTTGGCTCGCCCGTCTATGCCACCGCCGAAGGCACGGTCGTCCACGCCGGGTGGGAATCGGGCTACGGCAACATGGTCGAGATCCGGCACGAGTTCGGCCTCGCCACCCGCTATGGGCATCTTTCAAAGGTGCGCGTGGAGGTCGGCCAAAGGGTCTCGCGCGGCGACAGGATCGGTGATATGGGGAATACTGGCCGCTCTACTGGCACCCATCTCCACTACGAGGTGCGCACGGGCGGCACTGCTGTGAACCCGATGACGTTTATCAAGGCGGCGAACAATGTTTTCTAAGAGCAGGATCAACGAACCCGGACCCAAATCGGCGGCGCCGACCGAACAGCCGAAGGCGCCCGAACCTGCTGCGCCGAAACCCGCCTTCGACTACCTGTCCTCCGCCCCCAAGCCGAAGCCCGGCGCTTCGGTCCTGTCGGCGGACCTGACCATCACCGGCAACGTGAAGACCTCGGGCGACATCCAGATCGAAGGCGTGGTCGAGGGCGATATCCGCGCGCATCTGCTGACCGTGGGCGAAAGCGCCACGATCAAGGGCGAGATCGTCGCGGACGACATCGTGGTGAACGGCCGCGTGATCGGCCGGGTGCGCGGCCTCAAGGTGCGACTCACCTCCACCGCGCGGGTGGAAGGGGACATCATCCACAAGACGATCGCGATCGAAAGCGGCGCGCATTTCGAAGGCTCTGTGCAGCGTCAGGAAGATCCGCTGTCGACGGGTGCCCCGAAGCTCACCGTGGCGCCGACAACCGCCGCGGGCAACTGACGCAAGCGTGATTGTCGTGAGTGCCGGGGCGGTTCCGCCCCGGTTTTTCCTTTTCCGCGGGGGTCGGCGCCCGGGTGGCCGGCGCATCAATCCTGTTTCCGTCTGGACCTCAGGGCGCGCAGCCGGCTCAGCACCGGCTTGACGTCAAGCCCGATCACGAGAACGCCAAGCGGGATCATCCAGAACCCGAGCACCGGCAGGAACCCCACGATCCCCCCCGCGACGAGGCAAAGACCGAGAAGCGTCCGCACCCCGGGCGGCACGCGCCGCCGGATCCGGACGAGAATCCGCTTGAGCCGCGCCTTGAGGGATTTCCAGCTGTCCATCCGGCCCATATGGAGCGAATCGCACAGGCCGGAAAGCCCCCGCGACATCCGCCGCGCCCTTTCCCCCGTCCGCCTTGCTCACGCCGCAGCCGCCGCCCCCGCCGGATGCGCTGCGGCAACCGCGATCCTGCGCGGCACCACCCGGAGCGCCCGGAGCGCGTTCAGGATCACCGCCACGTCGATCACCTCCTGCAGGAGCGCACCCTCCACCGGTTGCAGGTATCCGAGCGCCGCCGCGACCATGCCGAGGACGGAAAGGCCGATCCCAGCGACCACGCTCTGCAGCGCGATGCCGCGGGCGCGCCGCGCGATCTCCATTCCCGCGCAGAGACGGTCGAGGCGGTCGACGAGCAGCACGACCTCGGCCGCCTCGGCCGAAGCCGCGGCGCCCCGCGCGCCCATCGCCACGCCGACATCGGCCGCCGCCAGCGCCGGGGCGTCGTTCACCCCGTCGCCCACCATCATCACCGGCCCGTCCTTCCGCTCGGTCAGGACGAGAAGCACCTTCTGGTCGGGCTTCAGTTCTGCCCGGAGCGCGTCGAAGCCGAGCCCGCGGGTGACATGCTCGGCGACGTCGGCGCGGTCGCCGGTGGCGAGAAGGATGCGCCCCACGCCCTCCTGCCGCAGCGCCTGCAGCGTTGCTGCCACGTCGGGACGGAGCGGGTCCGCCATCACCAGCCGCGCGGCGAGACGGCCATCCACCGCCACGGCGACGAGCACGGCGCCGACCGCCCCCTCGGGCGCGGGCTCCGGCTCGAGGCCGAGCCGCTCGCGCACGAAGCCGTGGCCGCCGACCACGACGGCGCGGCCCTCCACCCGCCCGGCGACCCCCTCGCCCGGAATCTCCGCGACCTCCGACGGCACCGGCAGCGCGAGCCCCCGCGCCACTGCGGCGGCGACCACCGCCTGCGCCACGGGATGTTTCGAGGCCTGCTCCAGCGCGGCAGCGAGCCGCAGGATCTCCGTCTCCCCCGCGCTGCCAAGCCGCTCGATCGCCACGATCTGCGGCCGCCCGTCCGTCAGCGTCCCGGTCTTGTCGAGGATGAGCGTGCGGATTCGCGCCATCGCCTCCAGTGGCTTGGCGCCCTTCACCAGCACGCCGTACTCCGCCGCCCGGCTGAGGCCCGCCACCAGCGCCACCGGCACGGCGAGGATGAGCGGACAGGGCGTCGCCACCACCAGCACCGCCACGGCCCGAACCGGATCGCCAGTCCCCCACCACGCCGCCGCCGCTATCGCAACCGTGACAGCCAGAAATCCCAGCGCCCAGCGGTCCGCCAGCCGCGCCATCGGCGCACGCGAGGCCTGCGCAGCCTCCACGAGGCGGACGATCCCGGCATAGGTGCTCTCCTTCGCCCGCCGCGTCGCCAGAAGGTCGAAGGCCTCGCCCGAATTGGTCGATCCGCTCATCGCCTCGTCACCGGCGGCGAGGCGCACCGGCAGCGACTCGCCGGTCAGTGCCGACGTGTCGAGGAAGGCCGAACCGGCCGCCACAGTCCCGTCGACCGGCACCACATCGCCCTGCCGGATCAGAAGCCGGTCGCCCGGCGCGATGGCATCGAGCGCGACCTCCTCCAGCGCGCCGTTGCGGTGGCGCGTGGCGCTGCGCGGCACGCGCGCAAGAAGGCCGGCCATCTCGCGCCGCGCCCGCCCCTCCGCGAAGCTCTCGAGGAAGGTACCGCCGGCATACATCACAGCGACGACCGCGGCCGCCAGCGCCTCGCCGGTGGCCAGTGCCGCCGACATGGAAAGCGCCGCGACGATGTCGAGCCCGACATCCCCGCGCCTGAGGCTCTCGACGATCTCGCGGACGAGCGTGCCGAGGACCGGCAGGACGCCGAGGCTCCAGACAAGGGCCGCGAGGTCCGCCCGCCCGGTGAGGCGCAAGCCGAGACCGGCCAGAAGCCCGCCCAGCGCCACGGCGATCAGCGCCACCTTCCAGCCTTCGCCCGGCGCACGCTCCATCTGTGCCTGTTTCCTTCCGCCCGCCGCGCCCACGCGTCGCAGCCTGCCACGCCGGCGGGATCATCGCCCGCCCACGCAGCGGCGTCGAGTCTCCGGACGTATCCGCGCGCCCTTGCCGCACCCGGGCCTGCCGCGCCAGACCATCGCGCCGCGCCGGCCGCGACGCAGCCCGGCAACAGCCGGCGGACTTGCCGCCGGCCCCGGCACCACTGGCGTTGCGGCCCGCGGCTCTTTCTCCCATCATCGACGCGGCAACGGCGTGCGGAAGGCTCCCATGAAACCGATCCTCGTCCTGAACGGACCCAATCTGAACCTCCTCGGCACACGCCAGCCCGAGATCTACGGGCGCGAAACGCTGGCCGACGTCGAGGCGCTCTGCGCCGCCACCGCGGCGGCGCACGGCCTCTCGGTCACCTGCCGGCAGTCGAACCGGGAATACGAACTCATCGACTGGGTGCAGGCGGCAAGAAGCGAAAATGCCGCCATCGTCATCAATCCCGGCGCCTTCAGCCATACCTCGGTCGCCCTCCTCGACGCGCTCAACGCCTTCGAGGGGCCGGTGATCGAGGTCCATATCTCCAACATCCACAAGCGCGAGCCCTTCCGCCACCATTCCTACGTCTCCAACCGTGCCGAGGCGGTGATCGCCGGCGCGGGGGTTCAGGGCTACGCCTTCGCCGTCGAACGGGCGGCACGACTCCTGAAGGGATAAGGCCCATGGAGATGCCCGGGAACCGCTTCAAGGCCCGCCTCGCAGCGGGCGAGCTTCAGTTCGGTCTCTGGTCCACGATCCCGGAGCCCACGGCGGTGGAGGCGCTTGCGGGCGCCGGCTTCGACTGGATGGTGCTCGACACCGAGCACACTCCCGTCGAGGTCGCGGCGGTCCTGCCGCTCCTGCAGGCGATGGCACCCTGGCCGACCGCACCTGTGGTGCGGCCGAGCGTCAACGACACAGCGCTCATCAAGCGCCATCTCGACCAGGGCGCACAGACCCTTCTCATCCCCTACATCCAGAGCCGGGCCGAAGCCGAGGCGGCGGTCGCCGCC
Organism: Paracoccaceae bacterium; assembly: GCA_020637675.1. Classification (GTDB taxonomy): domain Bacteria; phylum Pseudomonadota; class Alphaproteobacteria; order Rhodobacterales; family Rhodobacteraceae; genus Albidovulum. The sequence continues at coordinate 458,712 of JACKKD010000001.1, forward strand.
ACCCGCTACCCGCCCACCGGGGTCCGCGGCGTGGCCGGCACGATGCGGGCGGCAGGCTACGGGCGGATCAGCGGCTACCACGGAAAGGCCGACGCCGAAGTCTGCCTCCTCCTCCAGGTCGAGACCGCCCTCGCCCTCTCGCGGCTCGAGGACATCGCGACGACCGAGGGGGTGGACGGCATCTTCATCGGCCCTGCCGATCTCGCCGCCTCGATGGGCCGCCCGGGCCAGACCGGCCATCCGGAGGTGCGCGCGGCCGTCCTCGACGCCGTCGCCCGGCTCGGGCGGCTCGGGCGGCCGGCGGGGCTTCTGACCCAGGACGAGGCATTCGCACGGGCCTGCATCGACGCCGGCGCCCGCTTCGTCGCCCTCGCCGTTGACATGTCGCTCCTCGTCGGCGCCGCCGACGCGCTCGCCGCCCGCTTCCGCGCCTGACCGGCGCAATCCGCCCTCACAGAGGTGTGGAAACCTTCGCCGGATGCCTCCCGGGGCCGACCGGTCAGGCGTTCTGGCGGCGGTTGTGCAGGATGGAGGAAACGAGCGCGACGCCGATGAAGGCAGAGCCCAGCACGCCCGTCACCAGTTCGGGGATATGCCAGAGCGTCTGGGCGAACATGATCATGCTCAGGACGAGGATCGAGTAGAACGCCCCGTGCTCCAGGTAGCGAAACTCCGACAGCGTCTTGCGTTCCACCAGCATGATCGTCATCGAGCGGACATACATCGCGCCGATGCCGAGGCCGATGGCGATGAGGAAGAGGTTGTGGGTCAGAGCGAAGGCGCCAATCACGCCGTCGAAGCTGAACGAGGCGTCGAGCACCTCAAGGTATAGGAACGCGCCGAGCCCGCCTGCCGCCGCCGTGCGCGCCGCCTCGCGCTGGTCAAGGACATGGCCGAGGACCTCGACCGCGAGAAAGGTCAGGAGCCCCCCCACCGAGGCGAAAAGGAACGGGCCGACCTCCTCGCCCGGCATCACCGAGGCGAAAAGCATCACGACAACGAGGACGAAGGCGATCTCGAGCCCGCGGACAGAGGCACAGCGGCGAAGCTGGCATTCGAGCGCGCGGATCCAGTCCACCTCCTTGCCCTCGTCGATGAAGTAGCGCAACGCCACCATCATCAGGAAGGTCCCGCCGAAGGCCGCGATGGACAGATGCGCCCCCGCGATGATCTCGGCGTATTCGTCGGGACGCAACGCCGCCAGTCGCAGCGCCTCCCAGGGGCCGATGCCCGCCGCCACGACGACGATGAGCAGCGGGAAGATGATCCGCATGCCGAAGACGGCGATGAGTATGCCCCAGGTCAGGAAGCGGTGCTGCCAGACCGGCGTCATCTGTTCCAGCTTGTTGGCGTTGACGATGGCGTTGTCGAAGGAAAGCGAGATTTCCAGGATCGCCAGCACCACCCCGATGAGGAAGAAGCTCGTCGCGCCGGCCAGCCCGTGCCCGTATCCCCAGCCGAGCCAGAAGGCGAGCGCGAGGCCCGCCGCCGTGAACAGGAAGGCCCAGCGGAAATAGTGGATGGCAGTGGACATGAAGGGCTCCGTTCCGGCCCTGCAGGGGCCGATGGGGTTAGCCGCGACATAGGGGGGCGGGCGGCAAAGAGCAAGGCGCGCGCGCCGGACGACACCGGCGCGGGCCCTGAATCGTGCCCGCGCGACAACATTGGGCCGCCGCGACAAGGGCCGCGAATTGTCATCCCCGCGCCGCAAAGGCGCCCCGTTTGCCGGGCATACCGGTACCTGTCAGCCGAGGAGGTTACGATGGACTTTGTTTCCCAGTTCTCTTTCGATGAAATCGCTGCCAGCCTGCTGGCCTGCCTCGTGATCCGCGAGCTGATGATCCTCGCGCTCCCCGACCATATCGCCGGCCCCGGCGGCTGGCTCGTCGATACCGGCGAGGAAGAGGTCTGAACCGCGACCTCGCAATCCCGCGCGGGATCGTGCCCGTGCGGGTAGCCAATTGCTCCGGAATGTGATCTTTCTGCCGCCGCGGCGACCGCCCTCATGCGGTCCGGGACATGGCAGCGGAACCGGGCATGGATATCATCACGCCAGACGGGAGCGGCGAGGGGCGCGACGGAAAGCGGGCCTTCCGCGCGGCGCTCGGGCGCTACGCCACCGGGGTGACCGTGGTCACGACGCAGACCGCGAAGGGACCCGTGGGCATTACCGCCAACAGCTTCACCTCGGTCTCGCTCGATCCGCCGCTCGTGCTCTGGTGCCCGGCGAAAGCCTCGGCACGCTTCACCGCCTTCACCGAGGCTGGGCATTACGCTATCCACGTCCTCGCAGCCGATCAGCTCGACCTCTGCCACCGCTTCGCGCGCGCGGGCGGCGACTTCGCGGGGCTCGACCCCGGCGCGACACCCGAGGGGCTGCCGCTGCTCCCCGGTTGCCTGGCCCGCTTCGACTGCGCGGCCCATGCCGTGCATGACGGCGGCGATCACGCGATCCTCGTCGGCCGGGTGCTGCGCGCCTTCGTTCGCCAGGGCACGCCACTTCTCTTCTGGCACGGCCGCTACGGCGACTTCCTCCACCGCGACTGAGCCGGCATCAGCCCCGCAGGAAGACCGCGAGGTCGCCGACGTCTGTCCCGGTCGGCCCGCTCCGGTAGACCGCGCCGATCCATTCCAGGACCTCGGCGGCGCGGCCGCGGCTACGCGCCTCCTCCGCGTCGATCCCGGCCGCGCCGAGCTCCTCGAGCGTATCGCTGTCCACCACGACCCCTGGGGCAAGACCCGCCGCGCCGCCGCCGTCGCTGGCTGTCAGGAGAAGCACCCAGGGCCCGGCCAGGCGGCGGTCGCGCGCCAGCATCGCAAAGCGCAGGCCGAGGTCCGCATGCCGCGGCCGGGCTGCGCCTGCGACGAGCGGCGCCCGGAGCGTGAGCGCCGCGACGCCCGTTCCGCCGACCGGCGCGTCGGTCTCCGGGCCGGGAAGAAGCGCGCCCTGGGGCGTGGACTCCAGCCCGAAGGTGCAGCCCGCCCCCGGCCCGACGCCCGCGGCAAGCGCGAAAAGCTCGTGCACGATCTCTTCCGGCATGCCCTGCAAGGGCCGCGCCACGGCGCGGACGCCGCAATCCGCCATGGCCGAGACCGCGAGCGCATTCGACGCCACGACCCGCAGCCGCGGCCGTGCGCCTTCCCGCGCTGCCGGCACCGGCGCCGCAAGGCGGTCCAGCACGCGGACCGGCAGACGTTCCCAGAGCCCGTAGAGTTCGAGGAGCGCCCGCGCCGTCACCCGGCTGCCGAGCGGCGGGGCGAACATGCCTCCGGCAAGCCGCCTCGGGTCGGCTCCGCCCTCGGCGTCCGCGACGGCGAGCGCCGTCACCCTGGAGCCGGCGAGCAGGGCCGCGAGCCCGCCGCCCTCCAGCCGCGAAAGCTGCTGGCGGACGAGCAGGACCTCGTCCGCTCCCGCGCCGGCACCGCGCATGAGCCCCTCGACCGCAGAGAGGTCGGCGAGCGTGGCGGCGCCTGCCGGTGCCGGCAGCATCCGCGCCGCCCCGGCCGACAGAAGAACGAGCGCCGCGTCCTCCGGCCCGAGGCGGGCAAGCGCCGCCTCCGCCGCCTCGGCGGCACGCAGGCCCGCGGGGTCCGGGTCAGGCCAGCCTGCCGCGAGAACGCGCGCGCCCTCGACCGGTCGGGCGGCGACGGGATCGGTGACGATCAGCGTCTCGCAGGGGCCGAGATGGCCGCGCGCCGCCAGGGCCATCTCGCGGGCGAACCGGCCAGCCGCGAAGATGAAGCGCCGGCCTCCGGGTCCGGGCGCCGCAACAGGACCTGTGAGAAGTGTCCGCAGAACCGCCTCCCCCGCCGCCGAAGCAGCGAGCCCGGCCGCAACGATGCGGCGCGCCTCGGCACGCAGGATCCCGATCTCAGCCCCCATCGCCGCGAAGGATCGCCGAGCGCGGGGCTTACGTAAAGTCATCTGCTGGCGCCCGGTGAACCGGTCGGCGCAACTCCGCCGCAACGTCGCGCTGCGCCGAAGCGCCGCAGGGCTGGCGCCGCGGCCGTGTTTCGCCTACATTTCGTCGAAAATCAGGATGACCATGCCCCTGAGCGAGCCGCACCCCCGTTTCGACCCGACCGGCCTTCCGCCGCAGTGCGCCGTCGCGCCCGCGGAAATGCTGGCACGCGCGGACGAAGCCTCGAACTTCCTCAAGGCGCTGGCGCACGAAGGGCGGCTGATGATCCTGTGCCACCTTTCCACGGGCGAGAAATCGGTGACCGAACTCGAAATCCTGCTCGCCTCGCGGCAGGCGGCGGTCAGCCAGCAGCTCGCCCGTCTCCGCCTCGAGGGCCTCGTCGCTGCCCGCCGTGACGGCAAGGCCATCTACTACTCGCTCGCCGATACCCGGGCCGAACGGCTCGTCGCGACGCTTTACGACATCTTCTGCAAGGATGCCGCGGCCGAGTGACGGCGCGCAGTCGGAAGCGACGGGGGGACTGCGGCGTGGTGCCCCGATACAGCAACGAAATGCTTAATAAATGGGTATCAAGGTGCATCGAACACAGTCTAGGTGTTTGATCCCACGGTTTGATGGCGCGATCCTTTCACAGGAATGGAAGGAAGCAACATGGGACAAGTTCGTCATGGGAGCGCCACGACCACGTTCGCCGTCACGGATGCCGATTGGCGCCCGATCCGCTTCTTCATGACTGCAGGACAGGTCAGTGACTACACGGGAGCCGCCGCTCTTCTCGATAGTTTGCCGAAGGTGGGCTGGTTGCTGGCCGACCGCGGAAACGATGCCGACTGGTTCGGGGATGCGTTGAAATACAAGGGGATACGTCCTTGCATCCCCGGTCGGAAGTCTCGCGGCATGGCCGTCCGATACGACAAGCGACGGTACCGGCGCCGCAACCGGATCGGGATCATGTTCGGTCGGCTGAAGGACTGGCGCAGGCTCGCAACCCGCTACGACAGGTGCGCCAAGACCTTCCTCTCAGTCGTCGCCCTCGCCGCTACCGTCATGCTCTGGCCTTGAGGATCAATGAGTCTGGAGCCTAGCGACCACGCCGGATGAGATATCCTCGTACCTCACCTGGTCGCCGTCGCCGCCACCAGTCCCACCGTCGATAAGGTCATTGCCGGCGCCTTCACGGAAGAAGTCAGAATCGTCGCCGCGAAAGAGGATGTCATTGGACAATGACAGGGGCGGCGGCACAACGGCATTAATTGGCGGAGCCTATTCCGGTTCTGCTCGCGCATGGCCAACATCCACCGGTTTGTTGCCATCTTTCGGGCGCATTTTCTGACGACTGTGTCGGATAGTTGACGGCCTTCGGGCTGTGCATTTCTGTCACCATTCACCCAGGGAACAGAATTGGACCAGTCGGCGAACATAGGAGTTGTCGGTCAACTCGATTCCTTCGGGGACGAATTGTCGCCGGGGACGGTATTGTGCGGCGGGCAATACACGATCGAATCCTATCTGAATTCCGGCGGGTTCGGGATCACATACCTCGCGCGCGACAGTCTTGGCCGCAAGATCGTCATCAAGGAGTGCTTTCCCGGAGCGATCTGCTGCCGCACGCGGAGTACGGTGCGACTTCGCTCGAAAGGCAGCGCGCCGGAATTCAGCAAGATACTCGACCTGTTCGAGAAGGAAGCCCGCGCCCTGTCGGAGCTTCAGCATCCCTACATCGTCGGGGTTCACCAGATCTTCAAGGACAACGACACCGCCTACATGGCGCTGGACTTCGTCGACGGGCGCGACCTGCTCCACGTGATCGAGGCGGAGCCGGGCCGACTGACCCCCAAGGAGATCAAGGAACTGCTGATCAAGGTGCTCGATGCCGTTGCCTACATGCACGACCGCGACATCCTTCACCGCGACATTTCCCCCGACAACATCCTGCTCGAACCCGACAATTCGCCGGTCCTCATAGATTTTGGCGCGGCACGGGAAAGTGCGACGCGCGTGAGCCGGGTTCTCTCGAAGGTTCTGACCGTCAAGGACGGCTATTCGCCCCAGGAACTCTACCTTGCCGGAAGCGAGCAGGCGTTTTCCAGCGATCTTTATGCGCTGGCCGCGACGTTCTACCATCTCGTTTCGGGACAAGCGCCGCCGAGCAGCCAGGTACGGCTGGCAGCGGTAGCGAAGAACCTGAAGGACCCGCTGGAGCCGCTGACCCCGGTGAAGATCAGGGGTTATGACAGCTTTTTCCTCGACGCCATCAACCGCTGCCTCAGCATATTCCCGAACGAGAGGCTCCAGAATGCAGCGGAATGGCGCGACCTCATCGACACCCAGCGGCGACAGCTGCGCTTGCTGGAAGAGGCGCGAAACGACCGCGAAATGGAGAAGCGCATCGCCCAGCTCGTCCAGGACTCGCAGCGTCAGTTGCAGTTAGAGTCGCCCGCGGAGCATTTCGCGCTGCCGCCTGAAACCTCCGCCCCGAAACCTGCTCCGGGCATGACATCCCGGCGGGTTTTCTCGGCTGCGGGTCACCTCAGCGCCGGTGCGCCGCTTGACGAGGCGGCACCCGATCTGGCCGAACCGGAGCCGGAAACCGGTGCGGACATCCCCGTTTCCTCGATGTGGAATGTCGTCCCGCTGGATGAACCTGCCGACGACATTGAAACCGACGAGGCCGAAATTCCCGAACGGCAAGAGACCGTGCTCGGCCGGTTCTTCGCCGGTTCGTACATCTTCCGCGTTTTCGGGGCCACCCTCGGCCCGAAGCTGAAAGAGGTGAGCAGGTGAGATATCTGAGAGACGTCATCGTACGCAAGCGGCCGCTGCCTTCGCCCGCGCCCCCAAGCGACGCCGAAGGATCGGAACAGGTTTCAGACTTTTTCGATCTCGATGCCGTGCGCGAAAGACTCCAGGAACTCGAAGGCGCCGTGGAACCGACGCCTGAAACACCTGCCGCTCTGCCGCAATTGGAGAGACGCGGCCCGGTCGGCGCGACGACCGAGTCCCCCCCGAAGAAGCAGATATGGGACATAGAAGACGCCGACCGCGACGACGGTGCCGCGCAGCCGGCACAAGCGCAGACACGGCGCGCCGCCGCTGACGAGCCTTCGGAAGCAGCGCCGATTGCGCGAGTTCGCATCGGGTCGGATCAAGACCTGAACAAGAGTCCCGCAGCCACAGCCGCGGCGCGGGTGAAGACCCGGATCATCGGATTCCACGCGGGCGGCGTGAAGGACGACGTGTTCGCCGCGGAACGGGCGGCACCGGCGGCGAAGGGGCGGTTTCCGGCCGGCTGGCTCGTGATTGTCGACGGCCCCGGACGGGGCACGTCGTTCATGATCGGTGCAGGCGTCTCGACCATCGGTCGCGGCGCCGACCAGACGGTCTGCCTGGATTTCGGCGACACCAGCATCTCGCGCGATAACCATGCCTCGATCGCCTACGACGACGAACAGAACCGGTTCTTCGTGGGCCACGGCGGCAAGTCGAACATCGTACGCAGGAACGGGACTCCCGTTCTGGCCACCGAAGATCTCGCTGATGCCGACCTGATCCGGATCGGCAAGACGACACTTCGTTTCGTGGCCCTCTGCGGACCCGATTTCACCTGGGGCTCGACGGAAGACAGGCAGGACACCGATGCCCCGGAAAGCTGAGATCGAAATCGACGCGGCCTCCGCGCTCGACCGAGGCGCAAGGTCGCGTCAGGAGGACGCGCTCGCGACCTCGTTTGCACAGGGTGCCGAGATCGGATTCGCGGTGCTGTCGGACGGCATGGGCGGACATGCCGCAGGCGACGTGGCGAGCCGGATCATCGTCGCCGAGATCTTCGCCGATCTGACGTTGCGGATTGCGGATCCAGACTTGTCCGAAACCGACATACCGAAGTTGCTTCGCAGTGCAATGAATGTCGCCAACCACCGCATCCGCGCGCGGATCAAAGCGGCGCCCGAGACCGCTGGCATGGGCGGCACGGTGATTGTGGCCGTGGTTCTGGCGGGCCGTCTCTATTGGATATCGGTCGGGGACTCGCCGCTCCTTCTTTATCGCGACGGCCGACTTACCCGTCTCAATGACGATCATTCGATGGCGCCGCAGATCGACCTGATGGTCAGGAAGGGCCTTATCGACCCGGAAATCGGCCGCAACCATCCGCAGCGAAATTGCCTCACGTCCGCCCTGACCGGTGATGAAATAACGGTGATCGATTGCCCGGATCGACCGTTTGCGCTGCAAAACGGCGACCTGGTACTGGTCGCCAGCGACGGGCTTCAGTTCCTCCCGGACGAAAGGTTGGAACTGGTTCTGGCGCGTGCGGCGGCCGAACATAGCGCTTCGATCGCCAGCGCCTTGATCGCTGAAGTCGCGGCCCTGGGCGATCCGGAACAGGACAACATCTCCGTGGTCGTTCTGAAGGCCTCCAACCCGACGCCTGAGCGGCGTCTGGCGGGTTGGCTCTCGCCTTCGACGATGCTGCGGGCGTGGAGCGGCGCGTTCTCCCCGGCGCGGCACCTCGGGACAAGGAGCTGACACCGTGGCATCGCTCGCGCCCAGCACCCGGAAGACACTGGAAGACCTCGAGGCCGTGCTCGCCTCCGCCGCACTCCCGCCGCGAATCGCCCGGAACTGCGAGTACCTCGTCGATAGGTTGCGCCGCCCGATCCGCGTGGGGCTGATCGGGTTTGAAGCAGAACAGCGCAAGCGCCTGCTCGCCGCCCTCCTCGGGACCGAAGTTCTGCCGGTGCGGATGGCCTGGCCGACCATGGAGATTGGCTTCGCAGAGCGAGCGCACACGAGGGCGACGTTGGCGGACGCGAGCACGCTCGCCGCCGATGGAATGCCGATCGGCGACCTCCTGGAGCGCGGTGCGGTCTTCCTGAAGGTCGGCGCCCCGCTTGGAGCGCTGCGGCGCGTGACGTTCCTCTATCTTGCAGCCGGCGAGGACGCGGCAGAGCAGTCGGCGGCACTCCGCTGGGCCGCGCGCCGGATGGATTTCGCCCTCTGGTGCACGCGGGACTTCTCCCCTCTCGAGGCTCGTATCTGGAACGAGGCCGCACGCGAGTTGAAGAACCACGCTTATCTGGTCGTCTTCGCACCACAACCCGAGGTTGGCGGTCTGCGCGACCGGATGCCGCCGGATTTCGAACGCGCGATATTCCTGCCGGGCGGCCCCGCCGCGCACGGAAGCGGCGCCACGGACATGCAGACCGGGGCGCAGCGGTTGCTCGGGCAACTCGTCGCCGACATCGATCAGGCGATTGCGGAAGACCTCGATGCGGCGCAGCTTCTCCTGCATCGGTGCGGTCAAGGGATCGTCACGGCAAAGCCAGAACCGCAACGGCACCCGGAGCCGTCGCCCGCCACGGCCAGTCGCCCGGCCCCTGGGCAGGCGGAACCGCCCGAGAGCACGGGAATTGCCGGCATGGTCGATCTCGTGTCCGAGCCGCTCATCTTTCTCAGGCGCATGTCACGCGACCTGTTCGAGGCGATGGAATGGCACGACGCGGACGCCGCCGACTGGGCGGGGGAAGTCCTGGGACGCTGCTGCGAGATTACCGACGGGCTTCGAGACCACGCAGCCGATTGGCCGGAGGACGAGGGTGCGGCCTGTGCGCTTCGGGCGCTCGTCGACGACGCCTCCGACATGGCGACGCTGCTGCAGATTGAGGGCGGCCCCGCGCAGGCATTGGATGCCGCCGCGTTGTTGCTCCAACTCCGTTCCGCATTCGAGGCATGTCTGGCCGGGCCCGGAATCCCCCTGAATTAAGGAGATCGACGATGAACGCCGAACCAAGAATCGCAGGGCAGGACGAAGCCACGTCCAAGGGCGAGTTGACCCGGTCGGCGTTTTCCAGGTTGCAGGCGTTTGCCGAGCGGATCCGCAAGCTCGAAACCGCCGTGGACGCGATTGCCGATGCAGGCGGGGACACTGCCCACGCGGCCACACGAAAGCTCAAGCGCCAGATCCGCAGCTTTGAGCCATCGGTCACGATGATCGGCCAGGTGAAGGCGGGCAAGACCACGCTGGTGAATGCGTTGGCCGGTTGGCCCGGCCTCCTGCCCGCCGACATCAACCCTTGGACCTCGGTGGTGACGTCACTTCACCTCGATCCCGCAACACGGAGCGGCTCGGGAAGGGCGAAGTTCCGCTTCTTCGACGAGGATGAATGGAGCCGCCTTCTCAACCGGGGGGGGCGCGTCGGTGAGCTCGCGGCCCGCGCCGGCGCGCACAAGGAGCTCGAGAAAGTACGGCGCCAGCTTGAGGAAATGCGCGAGAAGTCGCGCCAGCGGCTTGGTCGGAAGTTCGAGTTGCTGATGGGTCAGGAGCACGAATACGGCTACGTCGATCAGGAACTGGTGCAGCGATACGTCTGCCTCGGCGACGATCTCGGAAGCGACACCTCCGCCGACCAGAAACAGGGACGGTTCGCCGACATCACGAAGTCGGCCGATCTCTATCTCGGACAACCCGATCTGCCGCACCGTCTCTGCATCCGCGACACGCCCGGCGTGAACGACACGTTCATGATACGCGAACAGATCACCGTCAACGCCATCCGCGAGAGCCGGCTCTGCGTCGTGGTGCTTTCCGCGCATCAGACCCTGTCGACCGTCGACATGGCGCTGATCCGCCTGATCTCCAACATCCGGTCGCGCGAGGTGATCATCTTCGTCAACCGGATCGACGAGCTGAACGATCCCGTTCGAGAGTCGGAAGAAATCCGCAAGAGCATCGTAGCCACCCTCGAGGCCCTCAACGGTCCGACCGAAGCCGAGATCATTTTCGGCAGCGCGTTCTGGGCGGTTCACGCTCTGTCCCACGTCTACAAGGACCTCGGGAAGGCGAGTTCGAAGGCGCTGATCGAATGGGCAGAACACAAATTGCGCTCCGGCGTGGTGCCCGGAACGGTGCACGAGACGATCTGGAAGATCTCGGGTATTCCGGCGCTCTGCGAGGCGATCTCATCCCGGATCGATTCCGGCGAGGGTGCCGAGTTCGAGGAGCGCATCGTCCGTTCGGCGCGAAACATCGCAACCAGCATCGAGGCGTCGCGGCAGGTCGTGTCGAAGCGGATGGCAGACGATGCGGTTACGCCCGTGGCATCCGCAGACATCGGCCGCGAACTCGACATCATTGCCCGGCGCAACCTCGATCTTCTTGACGCGGAAATGGGCAAACTGATCTCGGGGCTCGAGAGCAGACTCATGGGCGCGCGGCGATCCTTCCTCGGTCGCGCCACAGCCTCGCTGATCCGCCACCTCGAGGACTATGGCGATCACGAGATATGGACATACGATCCGGCAGGCCTGCGGCTGCTGTTGAGCTCGGCCTATCGGGTCTTCGCAGCAAGGGCGGCGAATACGAGTGAGAAGGTCTTCGCCGCCACCGCTGCCGATATCCGGACCCTCTATGTCGGCGCGTTCCAGCTTTCCGAAGACGCCACAACGATCGAGGCCCCGGTGGTGCAGAACCCGCCTCCGCCGGTCATCCTCGGCAGCACCATCGCGCTCGATGTGAAGGGAAACTGGTGGACGAGCTGGTGGCGCCGCCGCAGGAGCTACCAGAATTTCGCCGAGGAGTACTCGGCGCTGATAGACGCCGAGATCGAGCCGTTCCTGGTCTCGCTTCGCGCCGATCACGCGGAGGTCTACGCCCATGCGGCACGGCAGATCCTCAAGGAATTCATCGACGCCCAGAGGGCACACCTGCTGGATCTCGCAAGCCAGACCGAAATCGGGGTCGACAAGCTTCGGCAACGCGCCGAAGCGGTCGCCATGGATCGGCGAGACGCGCTGAGCGAGACCGTGGTGTTCCTGTCCGAATTGAAACCGCGAAACGAATGGAGGGCTGCGGAATGACGGCCGAACTCAACTCGGCAAGCCCGGTGCTGCCGCGGAAACCCCGGGTCGTCCTGATGGGCGAGTTCAGCGCAGGCAAGAGCACGCTGGCGAACCTACTTCTTAACGAAACGTTTTCGCCCGTGCAGGTGACGGCGACACAGATGCCGCCGATCTGGTACGCGCAGGGCGACGCGCCCGCGATCCGCATCGCGGTGGACGGAACGGAAGAACCGCTCGACTCCGCGCCGCCCGACCTGGTTTCGGTCCGCAGCACCCGCGCAATCCGGAAGTTCGTGCAGGCCGACATTCTCGAAGCTTGCGACATCATCGACATGCCGGGCAGTTCCGACCCGCACATCACCGACGACATCTGGCAACGCATGTTGCCGCTCGCCGACGCGGTGATCTGGTGCACACCCGCTACCCAGGCTTGGCGTCAGTCCGAGGCGGCATTGTGGGAGGAAGCGCCCGGGCGCCTGTTCCCCTGCAGCCTGCTTCTGGTTACCCGCATCGACAAGGTTCTCTCGGCGGGAGACCGGCGGCGCGTGCTAAGTCGCGTGGAACGAGAAGCGGGGCCGTTGTTCCGGGAGGTGATTCCGGTTTCTCTCATCGAGGCCCAGCAAGCCGACGGTGATCCCGACGCCTTGCGATCATCGGGTCTGGAGGCGGTGCTGGCCGGGCTGGAGAAGATCATCGGGGACCTCGAGCCGGTGCTTGCCGGCAAGCCGCATACGGGCGCGTCCGACATCTTTGCTGTGGCGCAGACGGAAACGGATGACATTGACGCAGACGTCGGGGCGGCGGCCCCCGTGCAACTCCGTCCCGCACAGCATGAGGCCGCGCCCGAACGGCCTGTTGTCGCCGAGGCCAAGCCCGTCGAAGCGGCGCCGTCGGGGAGAGGCGAGCAAGCGCCTGTCGGCAGGATCGTACCCCGGCGGGTCGTGTTGCGCACCGGGGAGCAGGGTCAAAGCCGACGACAGCGGCTTCCTGCATCCGCTTCGTTGATCTAGCGGCTGCCCGGGGTTGTCGCGCCCGCCCGGTTGACGCAAGATTGCGCTCTCGAACCAGAGGATTGGTGCGACCCGCTGATGACCCCAACTGCGCTCAAAGCTTTTCGTCGCAAGCTCCCGGATTGCGACCTCGCGGTATATGTGGATCTCGGGTCGCGGACCGTTCTCAGCTGGGATGGCGCCCTTCATTTCCGGCAGGAACACCTCGACGTGCTTTGCGCCTGTGCAGCCGACCTGTTCGACTCGGCCCCCAAGGGGGATGGCCCGGTCGAACACGTGCTGTTCCTGTCACCGACGGGAAGTCGCACCTTCTTCAGGAACCTCGCCGATCCGAACGAAGCCCTGTGCTGCATCTGCGCGGCCGACATCGCCGTAGGTTCGCTGATCAATGCGGTCCGCGCAGCCCTTGCCGGCGAGGATCCTGCGAGATGAGCGATTTCGCGCGATTGAAGGAGATGCTTCGGCGTTCGGCGCGGGACGGAACGGCGCAACCGGGGCGCGTTCGATACGTAACCTGGTCTGACGGCCTTGCCGGCATCCTCGAACAGGTCGACATCGCGGTTGTTGGCCAGCGCCTGAACTTCGAGTTCGACGATGGGTCGCGCCTCGTCTGCGAGGCGTCAGGCCGCCGGCTGGTGCGCCTGCTCGCCCCGCCGCCCGCCGGGCTGACGGCCGAACACATGGCGCTGTTCGGACGCGACGAACTTTCTGTCGGCGACGTCCACGGGCTTTCCATTCTCCTCCGCGGGCTCTGTGAAAGAAGCGCCGGGTTCGCTGCCACTGCGGAACCGCTCGGCGAAGCGGCCGGCCCGGTGCGGGGCGGCGTCGATCCGGGCGCCATCGCCGAGGCAGCGGGCCTGCCCGGCGAGGCAATGCCCGGCACGGGCGAAGGCACGGCGCAAGAGGCGCTCCTCGAAGGACTCCAGCCATTGTTGCAGGCCGTGGTCGTGGTCGAAGGCGAGGAGGCCGCGCTGGCCCAAGGCGAGGGCGATGACGCGGCGCGTCTCGTCGACTGGGTCGAGAACGCGCTTACGAAACTGCTGTCGCCCGCGTTTCCGCTGCTCGGAACACTCGAGACGAACGGTATCCTGGTTTTCGCCTTGCCCGAAGGAGCCGGACGACACTTGATGGTGTCGGGCCGGCGCGGCCAGCTCCTGGTCGCAACGATCAAGGGCTGCGACGTGGCGGCTACCGTTGATCTGTGGCGGAGATCCTGTCAGGGCAATTTGGTCCGAGGCGGGGGCGTGCCAGTCGACAGCGTCCGCTCCTGACCAAATCCAGGCCCTTCGAGCGGTCAGGACATCGCCCGAAATCACCCGCCGGGCGGCGCAGAAATCACACCACGCGCGTGGACACTAACAAGACCCGCGACAGCGCTGAGCCGCTGGAGAAGCCGCAGCGCAGGGCGTTCTCGTCCAGGCCGAGATCGGTGTGCCTCGCAAGGTCGCGCGCCCGGGCGTGGCGCAGGGATTGCCGGTAGCGGGCGGGCGACTGGCCGAGGTCGCGCTGGAACCGCCGGTTGAGGCTGCGTTCCGACAGGTTGGCGCCGCGGGCCAGTTCGGCCCGTGACGGCGGCGCTTCGAGCGTGGCGGCCATCCGTGCCACCACCTTGCGCCGCCGTCAGGAGCGGCGCCCGCGCAGGCCCGGGCAACGATGCATCGGCGGCGACTTGTTCTCGAAGCGGAAGTGCAAATCCCCGGCGAGGCGCGGACCCTCCAAAGGATCAGCGGCTCAGATCGTCAGCAGGTAGTGGCGGCGTTTTCGGTCGAAGTCCACGATCCGGCGCCCATTGGCGAGGGCGGCCTGCAACTCCTGGCGCAGGTCGATGCGAAGAGCGCGGGCTTGTTCCGGGTCGTTGCGGGTCAGGGTTTCCAGGTCTTCGGGCAGGGTCACGTTCAGGGGCCCGCAGGGTTGCGTCGGGCGCGGCCGGCCCTCGGCCAGCGCGCTGCTCACCGGTGCGGCCAGATCCCAGTCGACCAGAAGCCTGTCGGAGGCGAGGCCGCTGTTGATGCCCGCCATCTCGCCATAATAGTCGGGCAGGTAGGTGTCTGACGTGGCGCCAAGCCGATGGATGTTCATCGTGGCGTTGACAATGCGAAGCGGATCGAAGGTCCAGCGGACATGGGTGATGCCGCGCTCAAGGCACCAGCGTCGCTGATAGAACTTCAGCCGAACCCCCAGTTGCAGCCCCCGCGCCTCGGGCAGCACGGCCAGCCGATGGGAATGCTGCACCCGCGTCTCGCGCGTGGGAAAGCCGAAGACATAGCCCAGAAGCTTCTCCGCCGCGAAGGCACCGCCGACAAGGCCGCCTTCGGCCTGAATGACCATCATCAGATCGGCAGGGTCGGGCTGGTCACCTGCGCCCCAGACCGCGCGTTGCAGGTTCTCCGCGGCGCGGAACTCGGCCATGCCCGAGAGGTCGCGGAAGGTGAGGTCGGTCATGCGTTGAAGTCCTGCACCGAAAGCGTTGAAGTGCCCAGATAGTCGAGGTCCAGCGTCACGCCAATGCCCGGCCCCTTCGGCACGGGCATCCGGCCGCCTTCCGTCTCCAGCTTCTGCTCGATGATGTCGCGGGTGAAATATCGGCTGGCCGACGAGGTGTCGCCCGGCTTGGTAAATCCCGGCAGCGTGGACATGTGGATGTTGTGCGCCCGGCCGATGCCGGATTCCAGCATGCCGCCGCACCAGACCGGCACCTGGAAGGATTGGCACAGGTCGTGGATCCGGCGGGCGGCGGCATGTCCGCCCACCCGGCCGACCTTGATGTTGATGACCCGCCCCGCATCGGTCTGCAGCGCCTTGCGGGCGTGGTCCACCGTGCGGATGCACTCATCCAGGCAAAGCGGCGTGCGGATCCGCTTTTGCAGGGTGGCGTGGTCGTGGATGTCGTCCCAGGCCAGAGGCTGTTCGATGTAGTCCAGCGCGAAATCGTCCATCCCCAGGATCAGGTCGCTGTCGGCCAGCGTGTAGCAGCAGTTGGCGTCAACGGTCAGGTGAGCATCGGGGAAGTCGTGGCGCACCGCCTGAAGGAGGGCGATGTCATGGCCGGGCCTTACCTTGAGCTTGATGCGCTTGTAGCCCTGCTGAAGATGGGTCGCCACACGCTCCAGCGTGCCGGCGATGGGGCCGATGCCCAGTGACACGCCGACGTCGACGGCATCGCCTTCGCCTCCCAGCACGGTCTGCAAGGGCAGGCCCAGCGATTTCGCCCAGAGATCCCAGAAGGCCATTTCGACGGTCGCCCGGGCCATGAAGTTCGCCCGCCAGGGGGCGAAGGCCCGAGCCAGCGATTCGGGATGGGCGAAACTGCGGCCCAGCACTTGCGGCAGCAGCACCTTGGCCATCAGGTCCATCGCGCCTGCCACGGTTTCTTCCAGATAGTCGGGCAGTGGGTCCATCACGCCCTCGGCGTAGCCTTCGAGCCCGTCCGCCCGCAACGTCAGCAGCGGAAACACCTTTTCGGTCATCGTGCCGGTGGCGATGGTGAAGGGCGTGACCAGTGGCAGGCGCACCAGCCGCAGTGTGGCCCCGTCGATGCGCAGGGGCGCGCGGGTCGGCGTGGAATTGGTCATCCGGTTCCTCCACTCGGCTGGGTCTTGGGCAATCTTTAGCAGTTTACTTGCATCGTTGACCGAATGAAAGTTTTCTGACACGCTTCTCCGGCAGAGGGAGATGCGCGGTGGACCAGGACCGGCCAGAGACGATCGACAACACGCCGACGCCCGCTGACAACCTGCATCAGCGCCTGTCCCTCGCCGCCGAGAACGGCACCCCTTCCGAACGCGCGCTGGCGCACTATCTTGCCTCCAACCTGTCGTCCCTGCCGTTCGAGACGGCCGCCACCATTGCCGCCAAGGTGGGCGTGTCGGAGGCTTCGGTCGGGCGGTTCTGCCGGTCGATCGGCTACGGCCACCTCAAGGATCTGAAATCCAGACTGCAGGTGGACCTTGGCGAGAAGGCCTGGCTGATCGGTGACCGTCTGAAGGACTTTCACCAGCGCAGCCAGCAGGGCAACGCCGAACTGGCCCGTGCGCTGGAGCGCGAGATCGCCGCGCTTGTCAACGTCTACGAGCTGGCCGCCACGCCCGCCTTCGCGGCGGCGGTGCAGCGGCTGGCGCGGAGGCAGGCTGTCTGGGTGGCGGGCTTCCAGACAGAACGCGGCCATGCGGCGGAACTGGTGCACAACCTGCAATACCTCCGCGCTGGCGTGAATCTGGCCGATGTCCCGGGCGGGCATTTCGCCGAAGTGCTGCTGTCGGACCCCGAAGAGACGACGCTGGTCCTGATCGACGGGCGCCGGTATTCGCGCCTGACGCGCGACCTGGCTGTGGCCGCGCGTGACGAAGGGATTCCGGTCACGCTGATCACGGACCCCTATTGCGACTGGGCGCCGGGGCTGGTGACGGAACTTTTCGCCGTGCCGACCGACCTGAACCATTTCTGGGACACCACTTCTGCGATGTCCTCGCTGATCGGGCTTCTGGTCAACGGCGTGTTCCGCGAACTTGGTGCCGAGGTCGAAGATCGCATGGCCCGCGTCTCGGCGCTTTACGACGATTTCATCGGCCATACCGTCCCGGGGCGAAACCCGGGCAAACCCTGACCCATCCAACCGAGAGGACCCGCCATGACTCAGCTTTTCCGCAAGACCCTGCTATCGGCCAGCGTCAGCCTGGCCGCCCTGATCGCCGCGCAGGCCGCCACCGCGCAAGAGGCCGTCTTCGTGATGGCCACGAACGAGGTGGGCGCCCCCACCTACAACCCGATCAAGGCCACGATGCTGAACACCGCCACGGGCCTGCTGTTCGACCGGCTGGTCAGCCAGGCCGCCGACCTGTCCTACCACCCCTGGCTGGCCGAAAGCTGGGAAGAGGCGCCCGATGGCATGGCCTGGACCTTCAAGCTGAAGCAGGGCGTGACCTTCCACAACGGCGAGCCGTTCAACGCCGAAACCGTGAAGGCCTGGATTGAGCTGTTCAAGACCACCGAGGGAGAGAACGGCTACATGGCCGAGGCCATCGCCTCGGCCGAGGTGGTGGACGAGTACACCGTCAAATTCGTGATGTCGCGGCCCGAGCCGAACCTGCTTTACAACCTGTCCTCGACCTTCATGGGCGTGGTCGAGCCGAAGTCCTTCGCCGCGCTGGGCGACAACTACGGCGTCACCGAGGTGTACGGCACCGGCCCCTTCAAGCTGGAAAGCTTTGCCATCGGGCAGGAAACGGTCCTGGTGCGCAACGAGGGCTACACCTGGGGCCCGGAGGTGGCGGCGAACCACGGCCCGGCGAAGGTCGAGCGCCTGACCTTCCGCGAGATCCCCGAGGATTCGACCGCGTTTCTTGAACTGAAGACCGGCGGTGTCGACTTCCTGCTGTCGGTTCCGGCGGACCTGATGGGAGAGGTGCAGAAGGAGGCCAACCTGGCGGTGCTGACCATGCCGGGCCAGGACGTCTGGTACATGCCGATCAACGTCACCAAGGCCCCCTTCGACGACATCCGCGTGCGCGAGGCGGCAGCCAAGGCGATCAACCAGGAGGAAATCCTGGCCTCGGTCTTCGGCGGTGTCGGCGCGGTGGCCGATACCTTCCTGATCTCGGCCCTGCCGGAAAGCCACGTCCCGGACGGCGCGAAGATCCACTACGACCCCGCCCGTTCCAATGCCCTTCTGGACGAGGCCGGCTGGGCCATGGGCGAGGGCGGCGTGCGGATGAAGGATGGCCAACCGCTGAAGGTCACACTCTGGACGCAGAGCGACAGCATCTTCCGCCGCCTGACCGAGGTCGTGCAGGCTCAGCTCAAGGCCGTGGGGATCGAGGCGGAAATCACCACCTTCGACAGCTCGACCATTCGCGACCAGTACAAGACCGGCGAACAGCAACTCGCCGTTCGCTCGTACAACTGGGACAATGCCGACATCGTCGACTGGTTCTTCGGTGGTGACCGTCTGGGCTATCCGAACGTCTCGATGTTCAACGACCCCAAGGCCGAAGAGTTGCGTGCAGCGGCCATGACGGGCGCCAGGAACATGGATGAGCGGATCGCCAACTTCACCGCCTATCATGAATATGTGCTGACCCAGTTCCCGATGGCACCGATCTACCAGCCGGTGCAGGCCATGGCCTACAATACCGACCGCATCGCGCTTCCCGAAAAGATCGACGCTCCTGCCTTTGGCGCTGCGGCCTTCCTTGATCTGCAAGTCAAGGAGTAACGGGCAGAAAGCGGGAAGGCCGGCATGCTGTCCTGGCTCATCAAACGGCTCTTGATGCTGGTGCCGGTCTTCCTGGCCGTCTCGGTGGTGATCTTCTCGATCCTCCACTTCATTCCGGGCGATCCGATCGACAATCTTCTGAAGATCGGGTCGTCCCCCGAGGCGCGCGCCGAGATGGAGGCGCGCTATGGTCTGGACCGGCCCTTGCCGGTGCAATACGGCATCTGGCTGTCCAACGTCCTGCAGGGGGATCTGGGCACCGCCATCGTGGCGCGCCGCCCGGTGGCGGACCTGATCGCACAGGCGCTGCCGCATTCCCTTCGGCTCGGGGGGCTGGCGCTCCTGTTTTCCACCGTCGTCGGCGTGACCTTGGGCGTGGTGGCGGCGCTGAGCCGCGACCGCTGGCCCGACCGGGCGATCATGGGCGGCGTCCTGGTGGGATCGACCATGCCCAGCTTCTGGCTGGGGCTGATCCTGATCCTCATCTTCTCGGTCAGCCTGGGATGGTTCCCCGTGTCCGGCGCACGCGGCTGGCAATCGCTGGTGCTGCCGGTGCTGACCATCGGGCTCGGCGGCACCGCGCTGGTGGCCCGCATCACCCGGGTGTCGATGATCGAGGCCTCGGGGCGCGACTTCGTCACCCTTCTGCACGCCAAGGGCCTGTCGCCGCTGCGCATCCAGTTGCGCCATGTGCTGCGCCACGCGTTGATCCCCGTTGTGACGATCCTCGCGCTGCGGATCGGCTGGATCCTGGGCGGGGCGGTGACGGTCGAGGTGGTCTTTGCCCGGCCCGGCCTCGGAACCCTGCTGATCAAGTCCCTGGCCCAGCACGACTATCCGGTGGTGCAGGCCTGCCTCCTGATGCTGGCGATGGCGGTGATGCTCGGCACCCTCATGGGCGACATCCTGCAGGCACTGATGGACCCGCGCGTGCGGGCGGCCATGACATGATTGCGCCGCTCCGCGCCTTCCGACACCCGCAGGGCGGGCTGGCGGGATGCTGGCTCATCCTCGTGATCGCCGCTGCCCTGGCCGCGCCTCTGCTCACACCCTATGCCTATGACGTGCAGAACCTGCCGCAGGCCTATCAACCGGCTTCGGCGCAGCACTGGCTGGGCACCGATGAATTCGGGCGCGACCTGCTGACCCGGCTGATCTACGGCGCACGCACCTCGCTCTCGGTCAGCGCCACGGCCATCTCGATCTCGGTCCTGTGCGGCATGGTGCTGGGTGCGGCGGCGGCATGGTTCGGCGGCTGGCTCGACCGCACCGTGACCATGGTCGTCGACCTCAGCTGGTCCTTCCCGGAAATCCTGATCGCGCTGATCCTTGTGGCGATCATCGGACCGGGGACCACCGGCGTGATGATCGCCATCGCAGTCGCCTACATCGCGCAGTTCACCCGCCTGACCCGCGCCCAGATCATGACGCTGAAGGGCGAGACCTTCATCGAGGCCGCGCGTTCGCTCGGGGCGGGCAACGCCCATATCCTTTTCCGCCACCTGTTGCCCAACGCGCTGGCCCCGGTCCTGGTGTCCGCCATGCTGGCCACGGGCGACGCCATCATCCTCGAGGCGACGCTGGGCTTTTTCGGCCTCGGCGCCCAGCCCCCGGTGCCCAGCTGGGGCGGCATGATGTCGGCAGGCTCGGCCCTTGTCTTCAAGGCACCCTGGGTCATCATCTTCCCCGGCCTTGCGGTGGCGGTCACCGTCGTCGCCATCAACCTTTACGGCGATGCGCTGATCACCGAACTCGACATCCGGTCACGGTTGCGGAGCGGGGCATGAGCGCGCTGCTCGATCTTCAGTCCGTCAGCGTCTCGATCGGCAGGGTGGCCCTGCTGGATGGCATCGGCCTGACCGTGAAACGCGGGCAGATCCTGGGCCTCGTGGGCGAAAGCGGTTCGGGCAAGTCGCTGACCGCGATGGCCGCCATGGGCCTACTTCCGCTGATCGGCGGACGTGTCGCGGCGGGCGTGGTGCGCTTCGACGGGCAGGACATGGCCGCGATGACCGAGGTGCAGCGGCGCAAGCTGCGCGGCAGGCGCATCGGCTTTGTCACCCAGAACCCGATGACGGCGCTCGACCCGGTGCAGCGCATCGGCGAGCAGGTGGATATCGTGTCGCGCCTGCATCTGGGGCTGTCCAGGGCCGACGCCCGCGCCCGTACGCTGGACCTTCTGACCCAGCTTCGCATCCCCGAGGCGGGGACCGTCGCCGAGGCCTGGCCGCATCAGCTGTCGGGCGGCATGAAGCAGCGCATCGTCATCGCCATGGCGCTGGCGGGTGATCCCGACCTCATCATCGCCGATGAACCCACGACCGCGCTCGACGTGACGGTTCAAGCCCAGATCATCCAGATTCTCGGCAATCTGGTGCGCGACCGCGGCGTTTCGCTTCTGCTCATCACCCATGACATGAGCGTCGTGGCGCAAGTCTGCGACCGCGTGGCGGTGCTCTACGCGGGCCGCGTCGCGGAAGAAGGCCCGGTCGGTCCGATTTTTGCCGCGCCCGCCCATCCCTATACGGCCGCGCTGATAGGCTGCATTCCGCAAGAGGGCATGGAGAAGGGCAGCCTGGCCGGCATCCCCGGCGCTGTTCCCTCTGCCATGACATTCCCCGCGGGTTGCCGGTTCCACCCGCGCTGCCCCCGCGCCAGCGAGGCCTGCCGCACGAGCCAGCCACCAATCCTGCCGCGCGGCGAAGGCCGGGTCGCCTGTCACCATCCGGAGGTTGCGGCATGACCGCGCCCCTGATCCAGATCGAGGCGCTCAGCAAGCGCTTCCAGTCCGGGGGCGGCCTGTTCACCAAGCCTCGCGCGATGATGGCCGTGCGCGAGGTGACGCTCACCGTCGGCAAGGGCGAGGTTCTCGGTGTGGTCGGCGAAAGCGGCTGCGGCAAGTCCACGCTCGCCCGGCTGGTGCTGCGGCTGATCGAGCCGACCTCGGGCCGCGTCACGTTTGACGGCACCGAGATCACCGCACTCTCTCCCTCGGCGCTACGCAAGATGCGCCGGCGCATGGCGATGGTGTTTCAGGATCCCTATTCCAGCCTTGATCCGCGCTACACGCTGGCCGATGTGCTGGCAGAGCCGTTCCGCGTGCAGAACGAACAGGTGCCCGCTGGCCGGATCGAGGCGATGCTGACGGCGGTCGGTCTGCCGGCGGAACTGGCCGGCAGCCACCCGCATCAGCTTTCGGGCGGCCAGCGCCAGCGCGTCGGCATCGCCCGCGCCCTTGCGCTGCAGCCCGATTTCGTGGTGCTGGACGAGCCCACCGCCAGCCTTGACGTGTCCATTCAGGCGCAGATCATCGCGCTCCTGGCCGATCTGCGAGACCGGCTGGGATTGACCTATCTGTTCATCAGCCACGACCTCGGGCTTGTGCGCTATTTCTGCGACCGGATCATGGTGATGTATCTGGGATCGGTGGTCGAGGTGCTACCCGACGCCCGCACCGCGCCGCGCCACCCCTATGCGCAGGCGCTGATGCAATCGAACTTCGCCCCCGATCCGGCCCGCCGCCGCGTGATCGAACCGCTCAAGGGTGAGATTCCCAGCCCCTTCGCCCTGCCGCCGGGGTGCGCCTTTGCCTCACGCTGTCCGCGCGCCTCTGATCTCTGCCGCCGCCAGACCCCCGCGCTTGACGATGACGCGACCCACCCGGTGGCCTGTTTCCACCCGCTTTGAAAGGCCCATCCCTATGCCCTTCCACGTTCTGACCGGCGCTTTTGTCCATGAAAGCAACACCTTCAAGAAGGGGGAGACGACGCTTCGGGATTTCCGCGATGAGGTGTTCGACCTTGGGCAAGCCGCCATCGACCGCTTCGGCGATGTGAACGACGAACTGGCGGGCTTCCTTGATGCGGGTTCCGAGGCGGGTTGGCAGATCACGCACACCGTTTCGGCCCATGCCACGCCCGGCGCAACCGTCTCGCGCGAGGCGTTCGACCATATCGCCGGCCTCATCTGCGACGCGGCGCGAGAGCATCGGGCCACGCTGGACGGCATCCTTCTGTCGCTGCACGGCTCGATGGTTCCCAGCTTCTGCGAGGATGGCGAAGGGGAACTCTTGCGACGCCTGCGGGAAATCGTCGGACCGGATCTGCCCATCGCCGTCACACTGGACCTTCATGCCATGGTCACGCCCGCGATGGTCGAACTGGCGCATATCCTGGTCAGCTACAAGACCTATCCGCACATCGACATGCGCGAAATCGGCCTGCAGGCGGGCCGCGTCCTGGACAGGGCCATGCGCGGCGACGTCCACCCGCGCACGCTGCGCGTCCATGTGCCGATGCTGGACGAGGCCAATGCCGGCCGCACCGACGTGCCCGAAACCGCGGCACTTTACGCCCGCGCCCGCGCGCATGAGGACGAACCGGGCATTCTGGCCGTGTCGATCAACGCCGGGTTTTCCGAAGCCGATATCACCGAAATGGGGCCGACCGTGCTGGTCACGCATGACGAGGGTTGCGGCAAGCGGGCTCTGGACATCGCCGCAGGACTGGCGCGCAGCATCTGGGACGGACGCGGCAAGGTCGCGAACACGTTCCTGACCCCGGCGGAGGCTGCCGCGCAGGCCCGCGACTTCGACCCCGCCGGGGGACCGCTGGTAATCGCCGATTATGCCGACAATCCCGGTGCTGGCGCCTACGGCGATGCGACCGCTTTGCTCAGGGCCCTGCTCGAGGCTGGCGCTGCACCAGGCGCCTTTGCCCCGATGATCGATGCAGAGGCGGCGGCCACTCTGCACCGCCACAAGGTTGGCGACAGCGTGACGCTGGATCTCGGCGGCAAAAGCGATCCGTCCTTTGGTGGTGGCCCGCTGCGCCTGACCGGCGAAGTGATGCATCTTTCGGACGGCTCCTATACCGGCGACGGTCCCATTCTGGGCGGCATCACCCACAGCTTCGGCCCGACGGCGGTGTTCCGCGTCCAGGGGATCGACATCCTGGTGGTGACGCTTCCCGGCCAGATGCTTGACCTCCAGCAGGTCCGTGCCTTCGGCATCGAACCCGCAAGCAAGCGCTTTCTGGTCGTAAAGTCGATGCAGCATTTCCGCGCCGCATTCGAACCGGTCGCCGGCCGCGTTATCGTCTGCGACACCGGAGCGCTCGCCACCCCGCGGGCGCATCTGCGACCCTACGTGCGCGTGCGTCGCCCGGTCTGGCCCCTGGATCGCGATGCTGCCTTTCCGAGGCCCGGACACGCAGGCGAAGAAGCATGACGCTTTCCTGTGTCCACTTATCCTTCTTCCCGTGCAATTTACGGAACGGAGGAGCCAGCCATGGGACGATCTGCGACAGCAAGGGAACAAGAGCCGCGAGATGCGGCCAGCGAGCCGGCGCTGAGCCGCCTGAACGTCATCTGACTGACCAGAGAGCTTGGCAACGTCGCCGAGACCCGTCGCAAGAGCGGCCTGGACCGCACCAGCTTCTACGAATGGAAGCGGCGGTTCCAGCCGCAGGGTGTCGAGGGGCTGAAAGACCTGCCGCCGATCCACAAGAGCCACCCGCAGACCACGCCGCCGGACGTTTTGGACCGGATCAAGGCGCGGGCGCTGGCGCACCCGGCTGAGGGCTGCAATCGGCATGAGGCGATGCTGGCGCTGGCGGAGGTCCACGTCTCTTCCGTCACCATCCAGAAGATCCTCAGCGAGAACGGTCTTGGCACCAAGGTTGAGCGCTGGCTGGCGCTGGAACGGCAGAATGCCGAGAAGTCCATCGACGTCACGGCCGAGCAGGCCGCGTTCCTCGAAAAGCTCAACCCCTGTTTCCGCGAGCGTCATGTGGAAAGCACGTCGCCCGGCGAGTTGCTCTCGGCCGACAACGACGCCGGAAGCATTTCTCGCGCCGCGCCAAAGGCCCTAAGCGCGACAGATCAGTACCCCCCAAAGTACCCCCAGACGCAGAGCCGTCTGTCGGCTTGTCCCGCCGCCTTGCCGCAATATGGTGATTTTTTTGGTGCCCCCAGACGGACTTGAACCGCCGACCCTCTGATTACAAATCAGACGCTCTACCAGCTGAGCTATAGGGGCCATGCCCCGCACATAGACCGCGGCCGGGCGTCATGCAAGATGCTCGCGCCAAAGCTCAGGCTCGCGCCGCGGCGCCGCGGCGGGGAGCAAGGGTCGCGCGGGCGAGAAGGCCGACAGCCACGAGCCCCACCGCGATGACGAGAAGCGCAGGCGGTGCGGCCTCGGCGATGTTCTCGAGACTGGCTTTCTCGTGCGCCCGGGTCGCGAGCGTATCGTAGTTGAACGGTCTGAGAAGCAGCGTCGCCGGCAGCTCCTTCACGCAATCGACGAAGACAAGGAGGAGCGCGGTGCCGACCGTGCCGCGCATCATCGGCAGATAGACCTCGCGCAGCGCCCCGCCTGCCGTGCGGCCGAGCGAGCGCGCGGCCATCGGCAGCGACGGCGGCACCCTTCCGAAGGCCGCGTCGGTCGCCCCCTGCGCGATGGCGAAGAAGCGGACGAAGTAGGCCAGGACGATCGCTGCGGCCGAACCGGTGAGAAGCAGGCCCGGGTCGTGCCCCGTCAGCGCCTGCACCAGGTCCGCCAGCCGGTGGTCGAAGGCCGCGACGGGAATGAGGATGCCGACCGCCAGCACCGCGCCGGGCGCGGCGTAGCCGATCGTCGTCACCGGCAGCACGATCTTCGGCAACCGCCGCCCCGTCAGCCGCACGCCATAGACCATGAAGACCGCGCCGGCGACGGTCAGGAAGGCCGCCCCCCCGCCGACCGTCAGCGTGTTGAGGAACGCGCGGCCAAGCCCCGCGCTGAACCAGGTCTCGGGCCGGTCGAGCGCATGGCCCGCGATGACGACCAGGGGTAGCACGAAGCCGAAGGCCACCGGCAGCGCGCAGAGGATGGCGGCAAGGGCTGCGGCGAGACCGCTCAGCCGGACCTTCGTCACCGGGCGGGGCTGGCGGGCGGACTGGTAGTAGCGCGAGTTCCGCCGGCTCACCTTCTCCAGCGCCACGAGCGCGAGGATGACGGCAAGGATCACGACCGCGATCTGCGCCGCGCCGCCGGCGTTGCCGGTCTCCAGCCAGACCGTGAAGATGCCGGTCGTCAGGGTCTGGACGGCGAAGAAGTCGACGACACCGAAGTCGTTCACCGTCTCCATCATCACGATGGCTGCGCCCGCCGCGATCGCCGGACGCGCAAGCGGCAGTCCGACCCGCAGGAAGAGGCCCAGCGGCCCCGCGCCGAGCGCGCGGGCAACCTCGTAGCTGCCGGCCGACTGCTCACGAAAGGCCGCGCGGGCCAGCATGTAGACATAGGGATAGAGCGCCGCCGCCAGCACGAGGACAGCGCCGGGACGCGAGCGCACCGCGGGAAACCAGTAGTCCCGGGCCGAGCCCCAGCCCATTGCCTCGCGCAGGGCAACCTGCACCGGGCCCGAATAGTCGAGGAAATCGACGAGCGCATAGGCGCCGATATAAGCCGGGATGGCGAGAGGCAGGAGGAGGAGCCATTCGAGCACGCCCGAGAACGGGAAGCGGTACATCGTCACGAGCCAGGCCGCCCCGGTGCCCACGGCCGCAGCAAGCGCCCCGGTGGCGAGCGTCAGCACCACGGTGTTGGTGGCATAGCGCGGCAGGGTCGTCGCCAGGAGGTGCGGCCAGATGTTCTCGGTCGGATGGAAGGCGAGCACGAGCACCGCGGCCACGGGCATCACGACGATCGCGGCGATGAGCAGCGCGCCGGCCGACCAGAACCCGCCGCCCCCGCCCGCGTCCCGCACCGGCCGCGAGACTGGCCGGGCGGCGCGGCGGGCGGGCCGGGAGAGTGACTGACTCTTTTGCTCGGCGATCATGGCTCCGGGGTTAGAGGAAAGCGGTTCCCCTGTCCAGCACGCCCGTATAGGGTCGCCCCCGGAAGACGGCAGGAAACCGATGCAGATCGCCTATCACCTCGGGGTCCACGGGACGGATGAGGACCGACTGGTCCGCGCGCTCCTGAAGAACCGCGGCACGCTCGCGGCGGCCGGGATCGCCGTTCCTTCGCCGCGCCTCTACCGCCAGCTTCTGCCCAAGGTCGCCAAGACGCTGCGCGGCGCCCCCGCCGGGCCCGAGGTGCGCGAGGTCATCCTCGACGCCGTCGGCGAGGACGGGCCGGTGGAACGCCTCGTCTTCAGCCACGAAAGCCTGCTCTGCTTCCCGGTCAACGCGATCGGACCGGAGGGGCTATATCCGACCTCTGCCGCGCGGGTCGCGGCCTATGCCAACCTCTTTCCCGGCGCGGAGGCGGAGGTCTTCATCGCACTGAAGAACCCCGCGACGCTCGTCCCGGCGCTGCTCGACCGCACGGCGGAGGCCAGCTACGAGATGCTCATGAGCGGGTCGAGCCCGGCGAGCCTGCGCTGGGCGCCGGTGATCCGCCGCATCCTTGCCCAGACGCCCGGTGTCGCGCTCACGCTCTGGTGCGCCGAGGACCTGCCGCTGCTCTGGCCCGAGGTGCTGCGCGCCATCGCCGGCGTACCGCCCGAGGAGATGCTGGAAGGCGACTACGATCTTCTTGCCGCCCTGATGACCGACGAGGGGCTGGCACGGCTGAAGGAATTCTTCGACGGGCACCACCCGCGCCGCCCTGCTCAGCGCCGGCGCGCGACGGCGGCATTCCTCCAGAAGTACGCCCGGCCCGAGGAACTGGAGGTCGAGATTGTACTCCCCGGCTGGACCGAGGCGCTGGTCGCGGCCATGACCGAGGCCTACGACGAAGACTGCGCCGAAATCGCCGGACTGCCCGGCGTGACCTTCCTCGTCCCCTGACGCCGCGGAGCAATTCGGGCGGGGTGCCCCCCGCCCGCTCCGATGAAATCACCCCAAGAAACGACGATGCCGATCAGTTTGCCGGCATCTTGAACCCGGAGATTCGGATCAGGTCGTCGGTTGCGTAGTCGCTCACCTTCGCCATGTTCGTGTCGTCCGAGTGCTGGATCGAGACATAGGCGGTCATTCCGTCGGGGGAGAAGATGAAGCCCGTCGGCTCGGCCGAAGTATCCTTGACCGACAGCATCCTGATGCAGCCGTCCGACCTGATGTCGCGGTCCGCGCCGTCGGGCAGACAGGCCCAGATGTCGCCGTTGTCGTGATCCTCGACGACGTAGAGGATGCCGGTGCCCGGCTGGAAGGCGAGGTTGTCAACGGAGTTGAACTCCCTGTCCCCTTCGATGAAGCGGTTGACCGCAACGGTCATCGCAAGCTTGCCTTCGGCATCTGGCTGCGGCGTGGCCATGGGATCGCTGTCAATCCCGCAAACGACTTCGCCGAAGTGCGAGGCGCCCTCGTTGCCGGTGTTGGTCCAGCAGAAGCGCAGCCCCGGTCCAGCATAGGTCGGGTCGGCATGCAGGTCCTCGGGGCGGTAGTAACCGGTCGCGCCCCTGGCGTCGGCATCCGCCCGCGCGTTGGCGGGGTCGATCTCGATCCACGCGGCATTGCCGATCTCGCAGCCCTGCCCCGCCTGGATCTTCCCCTTCACGCAAGAGACCTGCATCGCGTAGCTCTTGCCGGAGGCGAGTGGCGATGCGTCGAGGCTCGTGATCATGCCGCCTGCGTGGGCCACGGCCGGAACGAACTTGAACATCGCCCCGCCGTCGACATCGGCCGCCGCGGTGCCAGGCCGCAACTCGTCGCCGCCGATCACGACGCCCTCCGGCGTTACGGTGAGTCCCTCCCATGCCATGACCGGCAGAGCGGGACGCCTGGCAATGCGGGCCGGATCGCTCACCGTGCCCGATGCGCGGTCGCTGACGACGGCATTGTCGAGCGCGAGCGGATCCAAGATCTCATAGGCCGCGCCATCGTCGGTTTCCTCTGTCGCCAGAATGGTGCCCCATGCGGTGGTGCGGATACCGTCGCACCGGTCCATGCCGCGCAGGAGTGTCTTCACCTCGCCCGTCGCGAGGTCGATCGACTGGATCGAAGGGTTGGGCTTGCCGGCCGCAATCTCCTCGACCTCGCCCTCGATGCACGCGACGAGGTGCGTGGGGGTCTCCGCCGGCCAGAAGGCCATCATGTCGTAATGATTGGCCGCCGCGCGCGTCACGTACTCCGCGCTCAGCCCAGCGGCCAGCGCGACCTGGTCCGAAGGCTCCTGCGTCTCGGTGCGGTAGCCCTCCTCGGCGCTCGCGGGCGCCGAGGCGGCAAGTGGCGCGGCGATGCCGAAAAGCTCGGCCGAGCGGGCGGCGAGCATCGCGTCGACCTCGGCGCCGAAGTCGGCGGCCAAGCCGGGCGCGGCGGCGAGGATCGCCAGCAGGGATGCGGACATGCGGATCATCGAATCGTCCTCCGGGACTGTGGGTTTCGCCACGGTCATGGCCGAACCGAATGTGTCCCCCATGACGGTTCGGACACACTTCGATGACAGCGGCGCAGGGTCAGCTCATCCCGAGTGCGGCCTTGTACATCTCCAGAACTGCCTCTTCCTCGGCGATGTCGTCCTTGTCGCGCTTCCTCAGCGCAATGACCTTCCGCATCACCTTGGTGTCGTAGCCGCGCCCCTTGGCCTCGGCCATGACCTCCTTCTGCTGGTCGGCGATGTCCTTCTTCTCCGCCTCCAGATGCTCGTAGCGCTCGATGAACTTGCGCAGCTCGTCGGCGGCGACATTGTAGGTGGCGTCGGACAGGGTGTCGGCCATGGTCATGCTCCCCTTGAAGATCGGCCCTCTGACTAGAGCCTCCCCCCCCGGGGTTCAAGCCCCGCTCTTGCGGCCTCGGCGGCTTGCGGCTAGGGGCTGTACAACCACATGGGGGATAAGATGGACTGGCTCATCTGGACGGGCGCGGGGGTGACACTTCTGGGGCTCGCGGGCCTTGTCTGGTGCATCGTCAAGGTGACGGCGGCGCGGAAGGCGGGCCTTTCGGACGCCGACCTGCGGGCCCGTCTGCAGCGCGTCGTCGCGATGAACTTCGCCGCACTTCTCGTCTCGGCGCTCGGGCTGATGATGGTGGTCATGGGGATCGCGCTCGGCTGAGGCGCGGGCCGGTCAGACCACGTTCAGGTCGGCGAACCTGAGTCCGTTCTTGATCAGCTCGTCGAAAAACGCCGAGGGTTGCCAGAAAAGCTCCCCGTCCCGTGCGTGATCGCGCAGCTGGTTCCTGAGCGCAAGCAACCCGATGGCATCTGCCGCCTGCATCGGCCCGCCCTTCCAGCGCGGGAATCCCCAGCCGGCGATCATCGCGATGTCGATGTCCGAAGGGCAGCGCGCCGCGCCCGCCTCGATCAGCCCCGCCCCGGCATTGGCCATTGCGGCGAGTACGCGGGCCCGGATCTCGGGCGCCGTCACCCGGCGCGGCACGATCCCCCGGCCCCGCCGCTCCGAGGCGATCAGGGTCAGCACCTCGCGATCCTCCTCGCCGGACCCGGCGCCCTCCGGCCAGCGGTAGTAGCCCGCTCCCGCCGCCTGACCCTTGCGGCCGGTCGCCGCCAACGCCGCCGCGAAGCCGGCGTCGCGGCCCGCTCCGGGCGCGAGGCCCGCGCGGTCCACCATCTCGTAGAGCCCGGTTGCGAAACCGTAGTCCTTCAGCGCCCGGTCCACGCCATAGGGCGAGGCGCCGGCCTCCACCATCACGTCGGCGGCGGCCCGGCCGGCCGCGAAGACCCGTGCGCCGAGGCTCTGGCCGTCGAGCGTGCGCAGCGCCACCCGCCCCATGCGGCCGGCAAGCTCGAAAAGCGTCGCCACCGCCTCCGGTGCCGTCGCGGGCAGGCTCGCGATCTCCAGTGCCCGCGCACCCGGCAGGGGCGGCAGCACCAGCCCCGCCAGATCGGCGGCCCTCGCGCTTGCCGCCGCGATCCGGTCGAGGCGCAGCGCCTCCGGCCCGTCCGCCCGCGCCACAACAGCGACCACCGCGCCACGCTTGGCCAGGGGCTCGACCCGGACGAGGTCCCTCGCCGCCCCCTCCCCCTCCAGGGCGATCAGGTCCGAGGTCGCCAGATCGCCCGGGACTACCGTCCCGCCGATCTGCGCCCAGCCGGCATCGCGCGCTGCGGCGCTGAGCCGCCCGCCGGCGACCTCGCGTTCCAGAAGCGCCGCCACCCGCGCAAGCCCGGCCGAGAGCGCCGGCCCGTCGGCGCCGAGCATTGTCACGTCTATGCCGAGCGCCATCAGGGCGACGGCAAGTTCCGCCGCAGCGCCGCCGCCGCCGACGACACCCGCGCGGAAGACCTGGCGCACCTTGGCTCCGCCGAGGTCCGGCTGGCGGCGCGCACGCCGTTCGGCCAAAAAGACATGGCGCAGCGCCGCCGCCTCGGGGGTCGCCAGAAGATCCTCGAAGGCGGTGGCCTCGAAGGCGAATCCCTCGTCCTCGGGCAGCAGTAGTGCCGCCTCGACGCAGTCGATGATCCGCCCCGGCGCGG
Source organism: Paracoccaceae bacterium (assembly GCA_020637675.1). Lineage (GTDB taxonomy): Bacteria > Pseudomonadota > Alphaproteobacteria > Rhodobacterales > Rhodobacteraceae > Albidovulum. The sequence goes on from JACKKD010000001.1 coordinate 490,059, forward strand.
GCAGCCGTGCGGGCCCGAGTCCGGCGCGCGCCGCGGCCACGGCGGAGAGCCAGCCCTCCGGGTCGAAGCGCCGGCCCGCGAACCGCTCCGCCGTGGTGGGCAGGTCCGCCTCCCCGGCCAGGTAACTCCGCGCGATGGCCTCCGCCGCCGGCTCCGCGCCGCCCTCCGTCACGGCATCGACAAGCCCCATCTCGGCCGCCCGCGCGGCAGCGACCGACAACCCGCTGAGGAGAAGACCGAGTGCCGGTTTCGCGCCGATCAGCCGCGGCAGCCGCTGCGTGCCCCCCGCACCCGGCAAAAGACCGAGCGTCACCTCCGGCAGGCCGAGTTCCGTCCCCGGCTCGGCGAGCCTCAGGCAGGCGGCCAGCGCCAGTTCCAGCCCGCCGCCGAGAACGCTGCCCTGCAATGCCGCGATCACCGGCTTCGGGCTCGCCGCGACGCGCGCGCAGAGGTCGCGCAGCGGCGGCGCCTCGACCGCGCGGCCGAATTCGCGCATGTCCGCACCCGCAGGCCAGGTCCGCCCCGCCGCCGTCAGCACCACGACCTTCACGGCTGAATCAGAGAGCGCGGCGTCGAGCGCCCGCGCAAGCCCGCGCCGCACCGCTGCGCCCAGGAGGTTGAGCGGCGGATTGTCGATCGTGATCCGCGCGATCCCCTCGCCGGTGGCGATGCGCACCTCTCCGGTCATCTCGACCCCGTCTGCCGCGTCCCGTTGCCGTCCACTCTAAAGGCCCGGCCCGGTTTGGCAATGCCCGCGGAGCGGCCGGGGACGGCCTGGCGGGCACGGTGTCACTTGCTCGGCGCGCAGTTGCGGCAGAAGGGGGTGGCCGGCAGCAGGTCGAGCCGCTCCTCGGCGATCTCTGCCCCGCAGGATACACAGTAGCCGTATTCGCCCTCCTCGATCCGCGCCAGCGCCGCCTCGATCATCCGCAATTCCGTCTGCGCCGACTGGCCGAGGTCCTCCAAAACCTCGTCGGCCTCGCGCTCGATCGCCATCTCTTCCCAGTCCTTGGCCTCGTGGCTGTCGAGTTCCGCACCGATGCCCGCGATCCGGGTCATCAGGTCGGACTGGCGCGCCAAGAGTTGAGCCTTGCGGTCGGCCACGGATTTCATCGCAGTCTCCTCTACCGTCTTCCCCGGTTCTAGGCGCCCAGTGTTCGGGGTCACCTTGATGCAAGTCAATCCCGCCCCGACAGACAATGCGCAGGCGTGTGCCGCCGACCCGACCCATTCACCGGGTGAAAAGCGTGTCGGACGCGACAGCCTCCCTGCCATGCGCGATCCGGCCATGCGCGATCCGGGGCCGGGGGGGAAGTGCCGGACGGAGCGAGAACAGATGCACAGGGATGGGCTCTGGGGTTCGCCGGCGCCGTCACGCCGATGGCGGCGGCCCGGACTGCGGCCCCGCTCTCGGCTTCGGCGGCGGAGCCTCCGCCCTCTTCCCTGTGGCGACGATCACGGTTATGGTCGCCGCGCCCGCGATCCGGGGCCGGATCCTCCGCCCTGCCGCCGCCTGAGGAGCCCGATGGAAATTCGCCCCCTGACCCAGACCCACGCCGTCTCGCCCCAGATCGGGCCGGAGGACATGGCCGCGATCCGCGCCGCGGGCTTCACCACGGTGATCAACAACCGGCCGGACGGCGAGATTCCGTCCGATCTTCACACGCCGGTCATGGCCGCCGCAGCTGCCGCTGCGGGGCTCCGGTTCGTCGCCAATCCGGTCGTGGGCGGCGCGATCACCGAGGCCAATGTGGCGCTCCAGCGGGAGGTGCTGGACACCGCCGGGGGACCGGTCTTCGCCTACTGCGCCTCGGGAAACCGCTGCTCCATCGTCTGGGCGATGGCCAATGCCGGGCGGCGGCCGACGGACGAACTGATCGCCACGGCCGCACGCTGCGGCTACAACCTCGAACCTTTCCGCGATCGCATCGACGGCTTCGCTGTCCAGGGCTGACCCCGGGCGTCGGGCCGCCATGCGACACCGCCCGGAATCCGGGGGCACAAACCTGAACGGGACAGCGGCGATAGCCGGGCGCTGCGCCGCACCGCTGTCGCGGGGGCACGGTCGCAGAACGGGCCGTGTCGCCGGGGGGGCGAGGCCCCTTCACCCGGTTGCAACCGATCCGACCCGCCCTGAGGTGGCCGGCCCATCTTCGCCGCCGCCGGCCCCCAAGCGTCGTGCGGAAGACCCGGCGTCCGGCAGTCCCGGCGCCGCCGCGCCGACAGCGGCGGCGTTCACCGGACCGCACGCCGCCAGCAAGATCCCCGGCGTCGACGTCCCGATCGTGGCCGCCCCGGCCCCGAGGTCGTCCGTCGAGCCGCCGCCGGCCGCCGCGTCCTCGTCCTGCGCCGGGAGGGCGAGCCTGACCGCGAGATTGCCCTGGAACTGGCCGAGCCGGCCGGTGGCGACAAGGCGCCGTCCGTGCCCCTCGATCCTGAGCCGTGAAAGCGCCCCGACCGCGACCGGCAGGAGCGCGCCCGGCCGCAGCGCGGCGACGGTGGCGAGCGGCACGCTCATCCGGTCGAGCACGGCCTCGAGCTGCACCTCGGCGCCCAGCACCGCCCGCTCCATCCGCTCGCCCCATTCCGCGCCGCCGGACCCGGCCCCGTCCCGTCCGGCACTGCCCGCCTCATCCGCGTCCATTCCGGCCCCGGCGGCCAGGTTCGGCATCGCGCCGCGCCCCTCGGCCGGGACCGCGAGCGTGACCGTGCCCGTGCGCGCGCCCGTCTCTCCGAAAGCGAGAGTCAGTCGCAAGAGACGGTAGGCGGTATCCTCGAAAAGGACACCGAGCGGGCGCGGATCGTCGAGGAAGGAGGCATAGCGGAATCCACCCGCCCAGACGATCGCGGCGTCGGTGGCCAGAAGAAGTTCCAGTTCCTCCGCTATCCTGTCGATGAACCGCTGGGACATGGCCGCGTCGGTCCGGGTCGGACGGCGCGGCGCGACCTGCGGCGTGCCGACCCGGCCGGTCGTCTGCATCTCGATCAGCGTGGCGAGCACCTCCTGCGACAGCGCGACGAGGCCAAGCGCCTCCGCCGGCCCCGCCATGACGGCAAGGAGAGCACGGTCGGGCAACCGTTCCACGAGTTCGGCGAGCGAGGCGCGGATCTCGTCCGCCCCGGCGACACGGACCGTCAGGCCGAAGAGGTCCTGAGCGGTCTTCGCGGCCGCGAGGCCGAAGGCGCGCGCCGGCGTGGGAGGCGCGCCGCCGCCATGGCCGCGCCCCGCCTCCGCCATGCGCCTCAGCACCTTATCCGCCGCACTCTCCGCCATGCCTCCGCCACGCTTCCGTCCCCAACTCCGGGGTGCGGGTCGGCCGCAGCCTAGCCGGATCACGGTTACCAAAGGATTGAGACGTCCGCGGTGCGGCGGCTCCTACGCGGCTTCGGCGGTCCGGACGGTCTCGGGCCGCACGGGCAGCGCTACCCGGAAGGCCGCGCCGCCCTGCCCCGGCAGATAGGCGATCGTGCCCCCGAGGTTCGCCATGATCTCGCGGCAGATGGCCAGCCCGAGACCCGCGCCGCCCGCCCGCTGGGTGTCGGTGAGGCGCGAGAACTTCTCGAAGATCAGCCTCTGCGCGCCCTTGGGAATGCCCGAGCCATTGTCGATGAAATCGACCACGACCCGGCCGCCGCGCTTGCGCGCGAGGATCGTCAGCTCCGGCCGCTCCGCGTCGCAGTATTTGCGCGCGTTCGAGACGAGGTTGATGAAGACCTGCACCAGACGGTCGGTGTCGGTGATCACCGGCATGTGCTCGGCGGATGCGTCGCGGTGGATGGTGAACACCCGCTCGGGCCGCGTGTTGGAAGCCGTCTGGATCGCCTTGTCGAGAAGGTCGTGCAGGTTCGCGACCTTGATGTTGAGCTGGACCTTGCGGTTCTCCAGCACGGAGAGGTCGAGGAGGTCGTCGAGAAGCCGGGTCAGCCGGATCGTCTCCTCGTGGATGACCTCGGCATATCTCTGCTGCAACTCGCCCGGAAGTTCGGGGTCCATCAGGATTTCCGAGAACGCCCGGATCGAGGTCATCGGCGTCCGGAGCTCGTGGCTTATCTGGCTCAGGAAAGTGTCCTTCTGGACGGAAAGGTCGCGCAGCTTGTCGTTGGCCTCCTGCAAAGCCCGCGCGGTCCGTGCAAGTTCCTCGGATTTAGCCTCGAGCTGTGTGGAGTACTCGAGAATCTGCTGCGCCTCCGAGGCGACCGCCAACAGATCCTGCGCCGTCACCGCCGCGCCCTCGGCGAACTGTGCGATCATCGCATGGGCCGTCGCGGTGCCCACCGCGCCGGCGAGACGCCGTTCGAGCCGCTCGATGAACTCGGGCGTGGTGTCGGGCAGAAAGCCGGCCTTGCCCTGCACCCCTGCCTCCGCCTCGAAGAAGGACTGCGCCTCCTCGGCGCCGAGGATGCCCTGGCTCATGCTCAGCAGATCCTCCGCCTCCGCGCCCCCCCGGCTCCAGCCGCGCGCCCCCGCGTCCCGGTCGAATGCGCTGACGAAGGCGAGCCCCTGCATCCGTTCCACCGGCGTCGGGAAGCTCAGGAGCGAGCCGACGATGAAGGCACCGGTATTGAGCGTGAACGACCAGTAGATCGCATGGAGCAGGGGGTCGATCCCCTCGATGCCGAAAAGGGCCTGGGGCCTCAGCCAGCCGAGGCCCCAGGGCCCCTCCGCGAGCACCGTCGCCGAGAACACGCCTTCAGGCCCGAAGGACGGCAGGTAGAGCGTGTAGAGCCAGATGACGAGGCCGAGGCTCAGCCCGAGTGCCGCGCCGATCCGCGTGGCGCCACGCCAGAAGATGCCGCCCAGCATCGCCGGCAGGATCTGTGCCACGCCGACGAAGGCGATGAGGCCGATGGCGGCCAGCGCGCCAGACCCGCCCGAGAGGTGGTAGTAGGTGTAGCCCAGCGCGAGGAGCGCCGCGATCGACACCCGCCGCGCCATCAGGACGAGGCCCCGCACGTCGCCGGGCGTCCGTGCCCCCCCTTGCCTGAGCGCCAGCCAGATCGGCACGACGACATGGTTCGACACCATCGTCGCCAGCGCGATGGAGGCGACGATGACCATGGAGGTGGCCGAGGAAAAGCCGCCGAGGAAGGCGAGCATCGCGAGCGTGCCGCGCCCCTCGGACAGGGGCAGGGTCAGCACGAAGAGGTCGGGGTTCGCACCCGGGGCCATCTGGCCAAGACCCACGACCGCGATCGGTAGCACGAAGAGAGACATCAGGAAGAGGTAGAGCGGGAAGGCCCAGGAGGCGGTGGCGAGATGGCGTTCGTCGGAATTCTCGACGACCATGACCTGGAACATCCGCGGCAGGGTGAGAACGGCCGCCCCGGCGATGAAGGTGAGCCCGATCCAGCGGCCAGGCTTCAATGGCCAGTCGGCGATCGGCGAGGCGTCGATGCGCTCGATGACCTCGCCGATCCCGCCGGCCACGCCCCAGACGACGAAGACGCCCACGGCGAGGAGCGCCACCAGCTTCACCACCGCCTCGAGCGCGATCGCCATGACCACGCCGTGGTGGCGCTCGTTGGCGTCCAGGTTCCGCGTGCCGAAGAGGATGGTGAAAAGCGCGAGCCCCCCCGCCACCCAGAGCGCGGTGGCACTCTGGTCCGGCAGAGCCCAGCCCTCGGGCGTCTCGCTTGCGAAGACGCCGAAGGAGAGCGTGACGGACTGGAGCTGGAGCGCGATGTAGGGGGTGGCGGCGAGGACGCAGATCAACGTGACGATGACGCCGAGCAGGTTCGACTTGCCGTAGCGCGACGAGATGAGGTCGGCGATCGAGGTGACGCGCTGCGCCTGGCCAATGCGGACGAGCTTTCGCAGCACGATCCACCAGCCGACGAAGACGAGCGTCGGGCCGAGGTAGATGGTGACGAATTCGAGCCCCGAGCGCGCTGCGTATCCCACGGCGCCGTAAAAGGTCCAGGCGGTACAGTAGATCGACAGCGACAGCGTGTAGATGACCGGCGAGCGCAGCCAGCCCGTCTGCCCGCGCTCAGCGCGCCGTTCGGCCGCGAAGGCGACAAGGAAGAGCAGGATCACGTAGCCGAGGCAGACTGCGACGAGGATGTTGAACGGCACCATCAGCGCGATTCCTCGCCCGGAGCGTCATCCTCGCTTCCGGGCACGTCGGTCCGGGTCAGGGCCCGAGCGAGAAACAGGGCCGCGACGATCAGCGCGAACCATCCGGCGAAAAGGTAAAGCCCGCCCCGAGCGGTGTCCGGTTCCGGCGTATCGCCGGGATGCCATAGGACCGGCAGGAAGAAGATGAAGAGGCCGAGGACCGGCAGCAGCCGCGCGGTGTCGATGATCCGCCGCCGCCGGTACGAACTGCGGGCAAGGAACTTTGGCGGTTTGGGCGCCGTCATGCGGCCCCCTCCCCGTCCCGTGCACGCGGCCGGCTCATGCGCCCGCCATCTGCCGGACCGCGGCCACGATGTCGGCATTGGCGAAGGGCTTGGCGATGAAGCGCGCGGCGCCCGCGCCCTCGGCCGCCATGCGCGCCTCGCCCTGTCCGTTCGCCGACAGCACCAGAACCGGAATTCCGGACAGCGCGGGATCGGCGCGCAGGTCCTCCAGGATGTCGATGCCCGATCTGCCGGGCAGCATCATGTCGAGCACGAGGACATCCGGTGCTTCGCGCCGGATCGCCTCCAGTGCGCCCTGCCCCTCCGCATGGCTCGCCACCGCCCAGCCGTCACGCGCGAGGATATAGCGGATCGCCTCGGCGATATGCGGCTCGTCCTCGATGAGGAGGACACGTCCGCTCATGCCCGGTTCCTCCCTCTTTCTTCGTCCTTCGTGGGCAGACTATCGCCCAGGGAGACGGGCGCTGTCAAAATCGAAAAGACGGGATCGGAACTGGCGTCAGTCACCGGCGCCGACGATCGACGGTTCGCGCCGGGCCACGCATCCGGCCCGCGGGCAGATCCGGCACGCGGCACCGACGATGCGCTCGCCGCCGGTCCGCGGACCCTGCGCAGGAAGGACCAGCATCAGGGCCTCGGTCACCTGGGGGCCATCGAATCCGCCGGGGAAACGGGTTTCGGCATAGGCATAGGTCAGGAACCGCACCGGCACGCGCCCGGCCATCTCGACGGTGGTGCGGATCGGAACCATGGGCCGGGCCAGCGCCGCGTAGAGCGGCCAGAGCGGACAGGCCGCGCCGTGCCGGGGCGGCGCGAATGCGGGCGCCGGACGGCGGAAGGTCAGCGTGCCCGAGGCATCGCAGACGACGAGCCCGACAGGCGGGCCGGCGCCCTCGGGCAGCGTCGCAAGGCGTCGGAACACCCGCGGAAGCCCGGTGCCGAACCGTTCGGCGAGCGCGGCAGGATCCGGCCCCGTCTCGGCCAGGGCGCGGAGGAAGGCATCGAGCGGCAGCGCCTCCGCGTCGGCCCGGTAACGCGCGACGTGGGCAAGCGCCAGCTTGCGCGCCGCATCGCTGGCAAGCTCGGGAACGCCCGCGACGAGCGCCGCGGACGGCGTGGGATGCGGCCGTTCCAGTCCCGCGATGTGGTAGCCGCTCCGCGCCAGCCAGGCCTCCACCTCCTCCTGCGGAGAACTGAGGCCCGTCTCGTTGCCGGGGCTGGCGTCGAGATAGGCGGTGAGCGCGTCGGCCGCGTCCGAAAGGCGGATGCTGTCCTCATAGACGTTGCGGTGGAACTGCGCCCGCCACTCGGGGTCCACGTCCTCACTCTCGGCGAGGATCGCGGCGGTGGAGCGGATCGAGGTCACCGCCGAGACCACTTCGTGCAGCGCCGCCGACAGGTGCGGGTCATGGGCCATCCGCTCGCTCAGCGCCGTGACGGCGCGCTCGAGCGCACCGATACGCGCCTGCCGCTCGGCCAGCAGGGCCGCCCAGCCCGGAAAGCGGCCGACGAATTCCTCGATCCTGTCGGTTTCTGGCGCACTCTCGGCCGCGCCCGTCTCGGCGCCGGCGGCGCCCGCAGCGGCTTCGCGCAGCCCCTCGAAAAGCGCGCTGTCCGCGCCTTCGGCCAGCGCCGCCTCGCCCACGCCGAGCGCATTCGCGAGACTGACGAGCAGGTCGGCGCCGACCCGGCGGCGGTTGTGCTCGATGAGGTTGAGATAGGCGGGCGAAACGCCGACCGCCCGCGCCAGATCGGCCTGCTTGAGGCCGATCCTCTGGCGCCTCTCCCGCACCCGGGTCCCGGTCAGCGCCGACCGCACCATGGCTTCATCCACTCCCCTCCCCGCCCGCCGGGGTCGCTGGAGTTTACAGCTTTTTCAAACCGTGAGCGAGCCTTGCGCCCGGCTTTTCGAAACCGCAAGCGGGGTTCAGCAGTTCGGCGGGGCGACGTCGAGCGTGCGTTCGACGACCGGCCGGCCATCGACGCATTCGGTCAGGACGTACTGGCTGCGCGCGCAGGCCGAGAGCGTCAGCAGCGCTGCCATAAGCAGCCCGACACGCCCCCCCGAACCTCCCTTCGCGCATATGCGCGACCGGTCGCCACGCCAGCGCCTTGCCACAGCCCCCTGCCGCATCGCATCCGCTCCCTGGTTCAAACGCCGGCCCAGATAGACCGCGATTGCCGACGGAGGGCAAGCGAAAAGGCGCGGACATCGGCAGGCGGATCGCACCGGCTGACGGGGATCAACCCGCGCAGAGCGAAAGAGCCGATACTTGCCGTGGAACAACCGGAAAGGAGCGAAAAGATGATCGGACATGCACGGACGATCGCGCTCGCCGCGCTCGCCATTCTCTCCGCCTGCGAGGGGATGACCCGGCAGGAGCGCATGGTGACCGGTGGGCTGACCGGCGCCGCCCTCGGCGCCCTCACGGCCAAGGTGCTCGAGAACGACCGCGACTGGATCATCATTGGCGCACTCGCAGGCGCAGCGGTCGGCACGCTTGTGGCACAGAACAGCGCGACCAACGAATGCGCCTATGCGCGCGGCGACGGCACCTACTCCGTTCGGCCCTGCCCGTGACCCGACGGTGACGGATGGCCGCGCGAACGGCGCCGGGCGGGCGATCCCGCCCGGCCCCGCGCCAGTCCGGCTCAGCAGTTGCCCGGGGCGACGTTCGACACGCCGCTGATCTCGTTCACGCCGGGTTCGCACTGCCCGACCGGCGTCTGCGGCTCCGTGCAGGCGGCGAGCGCCGCAAGCAGGATCGCTGCAAGCGCGAGGTTGCGGGCCAGGATGGGGCGGGTATCGGTCAGGCGCATATGATCTCCTTCCGGGCGGCCCTCGGGCCGGCCTCTTCGGTCATGCCTTCGGGCGCCGGGCCATCCCCGGCTCCCACGGTCATCCTGCGCCGGGGCCGGGTCCTCCGGCATTGACCCCGATCAACCGGGAAGCGGAGCGGCGGGAAAATTCCCCGCCGTTCCGCCACGTCATGTGCGCCTCACTGCAGCGCCTTGTCGGTGATCTGGTGCGTCCAGGCCCCTTCCGGCGCCTTGGTGATGACCGCGTCCGACCCCCCCGACATCAGCGCCTCGACCGTGCGCTGGTAATCGGCTTCGTCGAGCGCCCCGTTCGACCCGGCGGTGAGCTTGGCGATCTCGCCCATCATGCGCTTCTGGTGGTTCTCGGTCTGCGCGCCGGTATCGTCGTTCTCCAGCACGATCATCGCCGCCTCGTCCGGATTCTCCTCGGCCCATTTCCAGCCTTTCATGCTGGCACGGACGAACTTCACCATCTTCTCCTCGAAGGCCGGATCGGCAAGCTTGTCCTCCATGACATAGAGCCCGTCCTCCAGTGTCGCCACGCCCTCGGTCGTGTAGTTGAAGTTCACGAGCTGGTCTGCCGTGATCCCCGCGTCGATGACCTGCCAGTATTCGTTGTAGGTCATGGTCGAGATGCACGCGGCCTGCTTCTGGAGAAGCGGATCGACGTTGAAGCCCTGCTTCAGCACCGTCACCCCGTCGGGCGACCCGTCGGTCGGAAGGCCAAGCTTGCCCATCCAGTTGAGGAACGGATATTCGTTGCCGCCGAACCAGACGCCGAGCGTCTTGCCCTTGAAGTCGTCAGGCGTCGTGATACCCGATTCCTTCAGGCAGGTGAGCTGCATGCCCGAGGACTTGAAGGGCTGCGCGATATTGACGATCGGCAGGCCCTTCTCGCGTGCGGCCAGGGCCGATGGCATCCAGTCCACCATGACGTCGGCACCGCCGCCCGCCATGACCTGCGTCGGCGCCACGTCCGGCCCGCCCGGCAGGATGGTGACGCTGAGCCCCTCCTCGTCGTAAAAGCCCTTGTCCTTGGCGACGTAATAGCCCGCGAACTGCGCCTGCGTGACCCACTTCAGTTGCAGCGTCACGTCCTCGGCCCAGGCGGCCGATCCCATAAGCGCCGCCATCGCGGTTCCGATCATCAGTCTTGTCATGTCGTCCTCTCCTGTTGCGGGGCCTGTCCCGGCCCCTATTGACGCCGTTGCGACGGATGCCAGAAGGTCACCCGCCTCTCGATGAAGGCCACGAGGCCGTAGAAGGCCGACCCCGCCAGCGCCGCCACCGCGATCTCGGCCCAGATCATGTCGAGCGAAAGCTGCCCGATCGAGGCGTTGATGCGAAAGCCCATGCCGACGATCGGGCTGCCGAAGAACTCGGCCACGATGGCGCCGATCAGCGCGAGCGTCGTGGCGATCTTCAGGCCGTTGAAGAGAAAGGGCAAGGCCGCGGGAAAGCGCAGCTTCCAAAGAGTCTGCCAGTAGCTTGCATTCCAGGTCGCCATCAGGTCGCGCTGCATCGGCTCGGAAGCCTTGAGCCCCGCGACCATGTTCACCAGAACCGGGAAGAAGACCATGACAACCACGACCGCCGCCTTCGACTGCCAGTCGAAACCGAACCACATCACCATGATCGGCGCAATGCCGACGATGGGCAACGCCGCGACGAAGTTCCCGACCGGCAGGAGCCCGCGCTGCAGGAAGGGCGAGCGGTCGATCAGGATCGCCGTCAGTACCGCCGCACCGCAGCCCAAGAGATAGCCGGAAAGCGCGCCCTTCAGCGCGGTCTGGACGAAATCGGCCCAAAGCACCGGCAGGCTTGCCGCAATGCGAGCGGCGATGGCCGAGGGCGCGGGGAGGATCACCGGTGATATCCCGAAAACCCGGACGGCGAGTTCCCAGAGCGCCAGCACCGCGAGCCCGAAGATCGCGGGCACCAGCCAGCGCGACAGACGGCCCCTGCCCCCGGCAATCTGCGCGTTGACGAACCAGGCCCCGAGCCAGAGAGCAAGCAGGGCCGAAACCCGCACATCGACAAGCGCCGCGCCCGCCGCAAGGACGGCGGCGAGAATCCAGCCCGGGGAAACCACCCGGCTCATCGCTCGAGCCCCATGCGCGACAGCGTCGCCCGCTCAACCGCGCCGATCAGCATCACCAGCCCCGCGGCGACGATGGCGGCGGCGAACAAGGCCGCCCATATCTGCACCGTCTGCCCGTAATAGCTTCCCGACAACAGCCGCGCGCCGAGCCCCGCCACCGCCCCCGTAGGCAACTCGCCCACGATGGCGCCGACGAGCGAGGCCGCGACGCCGACCTTGAGCGAGGCGAAGAGGTAAGGCAGCGAGGCCGGCAGCCTGAGCTTCAGAAGAACGTCCGCAGCACTCGCATTGTAGGTCCGCAAGAGGTCAAGCTGCATCGCATCGGGCGAGCGCAGCCCCTTCACCATGCCGACGACGACCGGGAAGAACGAAAGATAGGCCGAGATGATCGACTTCGGGATCAGCCCCTGAAGCCCGAGCGAGTTCATCACCACGATGATCATCGGCGCGATGGCGAGGATCGGGATCGTCTGGCTGGCGATGGCCCAGGGCATCACGCTCATGTCCATCGCCCGGTTGTGGACGATCCCGACGGCGAGCGCGATCCCCAGTACCGTGCCGATGGCAAAGCCGAGAAGCGTGGCGGAAAGCGTCACCCAGCCGTGATAGACAAGGCTCCGCTTCGAGGTGAAAGCCTGCCCGAAGAGCCCGTCCCAAAGCCCCTTCGCCACCTGATGCGGCGCCGGCAGCACCGGGCGCTCCTGCGCCAGCGTGTCCTTGACGAGCGCGCCGAACGTCACCTCCGTCCCCGCCCGCGCCGCCTGGTCGTAGGTCCATGTGGAGTTGAGTTTCACCGCCGCCGCATACCAGAGCGCGACGATGGCGATAAGGACAGTGAGGATGGGAAGGACGGACCTCATCGGGCAGCGCCCCCCACCCTCTCCCTCCCCACGAGGGGGAGGGAAGCGCACCTGACCCGACCGTCGCTGCAGGCTACCTCCCCCCTTGTTGGGGAGGTCGGGAGGGGGGACACCACGGCGACGACCTGCCCGAACATCACCTTTCGGCGCGCGCACGAAAGCCGTTGCGCAAAGGCCGGCACCGCCGCGCGCCTTGAGGCTGCGCAAGACCTACGCCAACGCGACGCGATCCTTGCGCATGCCCCATGCCCCTCAGACCTCATCGCCATGCCCATGCCTCAGCCCCTCGCGCACCCGGTGCGCGATCTCGATGAACGCGCGCGAATCCCGGATGTCGAGCGGCCGCTCCTTCGGAAGCGTCGACTCGATCACGTCGGTGATCCGCCCCGGGCGCGGGCTCATCACCACGATCTTCGTCGACAGGTATACCGCCTCCGGGATCGAATGGGTGACGAAGCCGATGGTCTTTTCCGTCCGCGCCCAGAGCTTCAGAAGCTCCTCGTTCAGCCGGTCGCGGACGATCTCGTCGAGCGCCCCGAAGGGCTCGTCCATGAGGAGGATATCCGCATCGAAGGCGAGCGCGCGGGCGATCGAGGCGCGCTGCTGCATACCCCCGGAGAGCTGCCAGGGAAACTTCCGGCCGAAGCCCTGAAGATCCACGAGCGACAGCACACGCTCGATCCTCTCCTCCTGTTCGGCCCTCGAAAACCCCATGATTTCAAGCGGAAGCCGGACGTTTCCCGCGATGGTTCGCCACGGATAGAGACCCGCCGCCTGGAAGACATAGCCATAGGCCCGCGCCTGCCGCGCGGCGTCGGGAGTCATGCCGTTGACGGTCAGCGTGCCCTCCGTCGGGTGTTCGAGCGCTGCGACGGCGCGCAGGAACGTCGTCTTGCCGCACCCCGAGGGGCCGATGAAGCTGACGAACTCGCCCTTGCCGATCGAGAGGTTGACATCCTTCAGCGCGACGACGGGACCGTCGTTCGTCTGGAACGTCAGCCCCACTCCCCTCGCCTCGATCACCGGCGCGCCATGGCCTGCCGTATCCTTCACGCCCGCATCCCTTCCCGTTCACCTGCCTGTTCCGCTCCGCCGTGGTATGTTGCGGATAGCGACGGAGGAGACTCGCCATGACCGAATGCCGAAAGATCCGGCCGGCCGAGCGCTACGCCGGCAAGCAGGGCTTCACCTATGATGCGGGAATCGCGCGCGAAAGCGTCGGGGCCACCGGCCTTTGCATGCACCTTCTGACCATCCCCCCCGGCGGCCGCGCCCGAGCCCACAAACACGCGACGCACGAGACCGCGATCTACCAGCTGTCCGGCCGTTCGGTGATGTACTGGGGCGAACGCCTCCAGTACCGGATGGAGACCGAGGCGGGGGACATGATCTACATCCCCGCCGACATGCCCCACCTGCCCTTCAACCCCGGGCCCGGGCCCTGCACGGCGGTCATCGCGCGCACCGACCCCAGCGAACAGGAAAGCGTCGTCCTGCTGCCGGACCTCGAAGGCTTGGTGCCATGACGCGGGCATTCAGACGGACCTCATGAGACCGCCATCCACGCGGATGTTCTGGCCGGTGATGTAGGCCGCGCCGTCGGAGGCGAGAAAGCTCACCGTCGCGGCGATTTCCGCGACGGTGCCGTAACGCTTCATCGGCACCGAGTCGACGCGCTCGTCGGTCTTCGGCAGGCTGTCGATCCATCCCGGCAGTATGTTGTTCATCCGCACGTTCCGCGCCGCGTGTTCATCGGCGAAGAGCTTGGTGAACGCGGCAAGCCCCGCGCGCGCTACTGCCGAGGTCGGGAACATCGCCGCGGGCTCGAAGGCCCAGGCGGTCGAGATGTTGAGGATCGTCCCGCCGCCCTGGGCCAGCATGACCGGCGTCACCGCCCGCGCGGCCCGGACCACGTTCAGGAAATAGACCTCCATCCCCCGGTGCCAGTCGGCGTCGCTCAGTTCCAGCAGCGGCGCGCGCGGCCCGTGTCCGGCGCTGTTCACCACGACGTCGATCCGGCCCCAGGCCTCCATCGCAGCGGCGACGAGCCGGCCGATGTCCGCCTCGGTCTGGTTCGATCCGGTGACGCCGATCCCGCCGAGTTCCCGCCCCAGCGCCTCGCCCTTGCCGGAGGTGGACAGCACGCCGAGCCGAAAGCCGTCGGCTGCCAGCCGCCGCGCTGCGCCCTCGCCCATGCCCGAACCGCCGCCGAAGACCAGCGCGACCCTTTCCATGCCTAGACCCCCGAGGCCGGAATGCCCGTCCGGCTCACCGGCCGGGGCGCGGTCAGTTCCTTCCACGACGACAGCGCCCTGTTCACCGGGTTGCCGGCCTTGCGCGCCACGAACTCGCCATGGCCCTCTCGGGTCTCCACCTTGCCGTCATTGACCGCGACCTGGCCACGGGTCAGCGTGAAGCGCGGCAGGCCCTTCACCTTCTTGCCCTCGAAGACGTTGTAGTCGATGGCCGACTGCTGCGACTTCGCGGAGATCGTCTTTTCCCGCTCGGGGTCCCAGACCACGATATCGGCATCCGCACCGACCAGGATCGCGCCCTTTTTCGGGTAGCAATTCAATATCTTGGCGATGTTCGTTGAAGTGACCGCGACGAATTCGTTGGGCGTCAGACGCCCCGTACTCACGCCATGCGTCCAGAGCATCGGCATCCGGTCCTCAAGACCCCCGGTCCCGTTCGGGATCTTGGTGAAATCGCCGACGCCGAAGCGTTTCTGCGCGGTGGTGAAGGCGCAATGGTCGGTCGCCACGACCGACAGCGACCCCGACTGGAGCCCCGCCCAGAGCGAGTCCTGATGCCGATGGTTGCGGAAGGGCGGCGACATGACGCGGCGCGCGGCATGGTCCCAGTCCTTGTTGAAGTACTCGCTCTCGTCCAGCGTCAGGTGCTGGATCAGCGGCTCGCCCCAGACCCGCTTGCCGGCCATCCGTGCGCGCCGGATCGCCTCGTGCGCCTCCTCGCAGGAGGTATGCACGACGTAAAGCGGCACGCCCGCCATGTCGGCGATCATGATCGCGCGGTTCGTGGCCTCGCCCTCGACCTGCGGCGGGCGGGAATAGGCATGCGCCTCGGGGCCGGTATTGCCCTCGCGCAGAAGTTTCGCGGACAACTCGGCCACCACATCGCCGTTCTCGGCATGGACGAGCGCGATCCCGCCAAGCTCCGCGAGCCTGCGGAACGAGGCATACATCTCGTCGTCATTGACCATCAGGGCGCCCTTGTAGGCCATGAAATGCTTGAAGGTGGTGATGCCCTCCTTCTCGATCACGTCCTTCATCTCGTTGAAGACCTGCTCGCCCCACCAGGTCACCGCCATGTGGTAGCTGTAATCGCAATTCGCCCGGCCCGACTTGTTGTGCCACATCTTCTTGGCGTCGATGAGCCCCTGCCCCTGCCCCGGCAGCACGAAATCGACGACCATGGTCGTGCCGCCACTGAGCGCGGCGCGGGTGCCGGATTCGAAATCGTCGGTGGAATAGGTGCCCATGAAGGGCATCTCCAGATGCGTATGCGGGTCGATGCCGCCCGGCATCACATAGCAGCCGCTGGCGTCGAGGGTGGTGTCGCCTTTGAGGCCCTCGCCGATCTGGACGATCTTGCCGCCGTCGATGAGCACGTCGGCCTTGTAGGTCAGATCGGCGGTGACGATGGTGCCGTTCTTGATGACTGTGGTCATTCGACCTCTCCCTAATATCCGGGGCCGCAGGCGCCCTTTCATCGTGGTCCAAATACTCCGGGGGTCCGGGGGCAGCGCCCCCGGCCCTCCTTCAGGATACAACCTCCGCCGTCTCCAAGACCGCGTGCAACAGCACATCCGTCCCCGCCGCCGCCCATTCGGGGGAAATCTCCTCGGCCTCGTTGTGGGAAAGCCCGTCCACGCAGGGGCACATGATCATCGCGGTCGGCGCCACGCGGTTGATCCAGCAGGCGTCGTGGCCGGCGCCCGAGACGATGTCCATGTGGGAATAGCCAAGTTTTTCAGCCGCATCGCGCACGGCCTTCACGCAAGTCTCGTCGAAGGCGGGCGGGTCGAACTGGCCGACGATCTGGGCGGAGAACTTCACCCCCACCTCGGCGCAAAGGCCCGGCGCGCGGGCGTGGAACTCCGCCACCATCTCCTCCAGCGTCGGCAGGATGTGGCTGCGGAAGTCGACCGTGAAGACGACCTTCTCGGCGATGATGTTGCGGCTGTTGGGATAGACGTCGATATGGCCGATCGCGCCCACCGCGTTCGGCTGGCGCTTCATCGCGATCTCGTGGACCAGCTCGGTGACGCGGGCCAGGCCGCGCCCCGCATTGCGGCGCAGGTACATCGGGGTGGAGCCGGTATGCTGGCCCTTGCCGGTGACCGTGCATTCGATCCACCTCAGGCCCTGGCCGTGGGTGACGACGCCGATCTCCCGCCCCTCGGCCTCGAGGATCGGGCCCTGCTCGATATGCAGCTCGAAAAGCGCGTGGATCTTGCGCGCGCCGACCTTCTCGCTGCCCTTCCAGCCGATCCGCTCCAGCTCGTCGCCGAACCTGAAACCCTTGGCGTCCTTGCGGTCGTAGGCATAGTCCTGGTCGATCACGCCGGCGAAGACGCCCGACGCGAGCATAGCGGGCGCAAAGCGCGTTCCCTCCTCGTTGGTCCAGTTGACCACGACGATCGGGTGCTTCGTCCGGATGCCGAGGTCGTTCATGGTGCGGACGCATTCGAGCGCCCCGAGAACACCGAGCACGCCGTCATACTTGCCCCCGGTGGGCTGGGTATCGAGGTGCGAGCCCATGTAGACCGGTGCCGCGTCGGGGTCCTCGCCCGCCCGCATGGCGAACATCGAACCCATCTGGTCGACGCCCATCGTCAGCCCGGCATCCTCGCACCAGGACTGGAAGAGCCGGCGCCCCTCGGCATCGGCATCCGTCAGGGTCTGGCGGTTGTTGCCGCCCGCCACGCCGGGGCCGATCTTCGCCATCTCCATGAGGCTGTCCCAGAGCCGGGCGGAATCGATCCTGAGGTTCTCTCCGGGTGCGGGCATCTTGTCCTCCTGTCGGTCCTTCCGGGGTCTTCCGTGCCCCTTGCGACGACTCGTTTTCTGACCGTATGGTCAAGGTCGAGAGCACCACAGCCTGACCAACCGGTCAACGGAAATCTGGCGAGGACATGGCCGCCCCCGACCGCCTGACGAAGCGCAACGCGATCCGCCGCGAGAACGAGCGGCTGATCCTCGCGGCTGCCGAAAAGGTCTTCGCCGAGGCAGGCTTCGGCGGTGCTACGATGCAGCTCATCGCCGACATGGCCGGGCTGCCCAAGGCGAACCTGCACTACTACTTCGCCACCAAGGAAGAGCTCTACCGCAAGGTAGTGCAGCAGATCTTCGAGATCTGGCTCCACGCGGCCGAGAGCTTCGACAAGGCGCCGGGGCCGGTCGAGGGGATCGGCGCCTACATCGACGCCAAGATGGAAATCTCCCGCCGCCATCCCTTCGGCTCGAAGGTCTGGGCCAGCGAGGTGATGCATGGCGCGCCGGTGATCCAGGACTATCTGGAGACGACGCTGAGGGACTGGACCGAGGGGCGCGCCGCGGTGATCCGGCGCTGGATCGCCGAGGGCAAGATGGCGCCGGTCGATCCCCACCACCTTCTCTACATGCTCTGGGCGACGACGCAGCACTACGCCGACTTCGGCCACCAGATCGAGACGCTGAACGGCGGCAGGCCCCTCAGCGCGCAGCAATGGGCCCGGGCGAAGGAAAGCGTGAAGGCGATCATCCTGAAGGGGATCGGCGCGACTCCCGCGCAGGCGGACATCATCTGAAGGCGAGCGCCTCGACGGCCTCGGCAACGGCGCCACCGGCGGCGCGGGCAAGTTGCGGCGTGGGGGCCTCGGCCGTGGCAAGCGGGGCGTCGCGTGGCAAGGCTTCGGCCCCTGATGGCAACGCCCATTTCAGGGCGGCAAGACACGCCGCGAGGGTTTTCATGTCCATCGTGCCCCGGTCTCCCTGCTCCGACCTGCCATCCGGTCCAGCCCCCGGACCATGGCTCGGGGCACCCGTCGCATGCAACCGCCGGCTGCGCTGCCGACACGGGATCCGGGCGCCGCGATGGCCGCCCAAACCAAAGGACACGTTGACGAAACGGCCCGAACGCCCAATCGTCCCGGGCATCGAGCGAAACCGGACAGTGAGACGAGTGACTTTGCCGACTTTCACGCTTCGCGAGCGCCAGGTATTTCACGGCGCGCGGGCGAGGGTTCTCTACGAGCTCATCGCCTGGAAATTCCGCAACGATACCGATCTGCGGTTCATGAACTACGGCTACTTCGGCGGCCGGAGCAGCGTCGCGCTTGCGCAAGACGAGGCGGCGGAACGCTACAGCGCCGCGCTTTACGAGGCCGTGGCGACCCAGGCCCCGCTCGCCGGGTGCCGGGTGCTCGATGTGGGCACGGGGCGCGGCGGAGGTGCCTCGTTCGTCCAGCGGCACCTCGGCGCGGCCGAGACGGTGGGCTGCGACCTCGCCCATGGTGCCGTCGCCTTCTGCGCGCGCGTCCATGCCGCCGTGCCGGGCCTGAGCTTCCGCCAGGGCGACGCCATGGCGCTGCCTTTCGCCGCCGAAAGTTTCGATGTGGTGCTGAACGTCGAGAGCGCGCATTGCTACCCCGATCGCGCGGCCTTCTTCTCCGAGGTCTTCCGGGTGATGCGGCCGGGCGGTCAGTTCCTGATGGCCGATTTCACCCCGCCACGGATGCCGCCGGAGGCCGAGCGCGCGGGGATTGCGCAGGATCTTTCGCTCACCGGCTTCGCGCCACCGGCGGTGACGGACATAACGGCCGCGATCCTCGCCGGGCTCGACTGCGACAACGATCGGCGCCTGCGCGAGATCGACGCGCGCTTTCCCCTCGGGACGCGGCGGCTCGCGCGGCTCTGGGCGGGGACGAAGGGGTCCTGGATCTACCGCGACTTCGCCGAGGGACGCCGGGCCTACTTCATGCTCCGGGTCGAGAAGCCGCAGGTCGTCCTGCCGGACTTCCTGCGCATTCCCGACCGCGTTTCCGACGCTGGCACGCTCGGCACGGTGGCCGTTGCAGCCGAACGGGCCTGAGGCCGGGCACCGGGCGGGAGGACCGGCGCCCATGGCCTGATTTGCCGTTTGACCCCCCGCCCCCCTCGGGCTAGCAGGAACGGGAAACGGGGAGGATGATCGGTGGACGACGACGACCGGACCGACCGGCCGCTGACGCGGATCCAGGCGAGGAACCGCCAGACCATCCTCGATGCCGCGCTCGAGGTCTTCTCGCAATACGGCTTCCGCGGCGCCACGCTCGACCAGATCGCCGAGGTCGCGGGGCTGTCGAAGCCGAACCTCCTCTATTACTTCCCGTCGAAGGAGGCGATCCACGTCACGCTCCTCTCGGGGATGATGCACGCCTGGCTCGATCCCCTGCGCAAGCTCGACCCGGAGGGCGACCCGGTCAGCGAGATCATGGGCTACGTCCACCGCAAGCTCGACCTCAGCCGCGACTTCCCGCGCGAGAGCCGGCTCTTCGCCAACGAGGTCCTGCAGGGCGCGCCGCGGATGATGGACGCGCTGACCGGCGAACTGAAGGGACTCGTGGACGAGAAGGCGGCCGTGCTCAGCCGCTGGGCGGCCGAGGGCCGCATCGCCGACCTGCCGCCGCATCACCTGATCTTCTCGATCTGGGCGCTGACCCAGCACTACGCCGATTTCGACGTCCAGGTGCGCGCGGTCCTCGGGCCGGGCCACGATCCCTATGCCGAGGCCGACAGATTCCTCGACACGCTTTTCCGCAAGCTGCTGCAGCCCTAACGCGGCTTTTCGGCCCATCTGCGGTAGCGGGCGATCAACTCGCCCTCGAACAGCTTGAAGCAAAGCCAGCTTGCCAGCGCGATGGCGCCGCTTAGGCCAAGCTCCCCCAATTGCCAGAGCGCGCCGTGGCGGATCGCCTCCCACCCCTCACGCTCGATGAAGGCGAGGTTCGCCATCGCGAACATGAAGAGGTTGAAGGTCGAACAAGCAAGCACGATCGCTGCCCCGCCCGCGCCGAGAACGACGAAGACGAGGGGCCACCGCGTAACGTTAAGAGCCTGCATCACCGCCCCCTCCGTCCCGCAGGATGCCCCTCGGGACGGCTCCGGGCAAGACCGGCCTATTCCGCCGCCTGCGCCATCGGGTTGTTGGGGTGCGTCGTCCAGTTGGCGTAGTCGCCCACGGTCTTGCCGGTGCGCGGATCGACCTCGCCCTTGGCGAGGGGGCGCATGGTGATGCAGTTCTCGACCGGGCAGACGTCGATGCAGAGATTGCAGGCGACGCATTCGGCATCGTTCACCTCGAAGACGCGGCCCTCCTTCATCCAGATCGCCTGGTGGCTGGTGTCCTCGCAGGCGGCGTAGCAGCGGCCGCACTTGATGCAGAGATCCTGGTCGATCTGCGCCTTCGTGACGTAGTTGAGGTTGAGCTGGTTCCAGTCGGTGACGTTCGGCACGGCCCGGCCGACGAGTTCGGAGGTGGCGGTGAACCCCTTCTCGTCCATGTATTGCGACAGGCCCGAGATCATCTCCTGCACGATCTTGAAGCCATAGGTCATCGCCGCCGTGCAGACCTGCACGTTGCCCGCGCCAAGCGCCATGAACTCCGCCGCGTCGCGCCAGGTGGTGACGCCGCCGATGCCGGAAATGGGCAGGCCGCGGGTCTCGGCGTGGCGGGCGATTTCCGACACCATGCTGAGCGCGATCGGCTTCACCGCCGGGCCGCAATAGCCGCCATGGGCACCCTTGCCGTCGATCGTCGGTTCCGGCGCGAAGCTGTCGAGGTTGACGGATGTGATCGAGTTGATGGTGTTGATGAGGCTGACCGCATCCGCGCCGCCGCGCTTCGCGGCCTCGGCGGGCTTCCGCACATCGGTGATGTTGGGCGTCAGCTTGACGATGCAGGGCATGCGGGAATGCTGCTTCACCCAGCGCGTCACCATCTCGATATATTCCGGCACCTGGCCCACGGCCGAGCCCATGCCGCGCTCGCTCATCCCGTGCGGGCAGCCGAAGTTCAGTTCCACCCCGTCGGCCTCGGTATCCTCGATGGCCTTCAGGATCGCCTTCCAGGACTCCTCGTCGCAGGGCACCATCAGGGAAATCACCAGCGCCCGGTCCCTGTAGTCGCGCTTGACCTGCTTGATCTCGCGCAGGTTCACCTCCAGCGGCCGGTCGGTGATGAGCTCGATGTTGTTCAGCCCCAGCAGCCGCCGGTCCGCCCCCCAGATCGCGCCGTAGCGCGGCCCGTTGACGTTGACGATGGGCGGGCCTTCGGAGCCGAGCGTCTTCCAGACGACCCCGCCCCATCCGGCCTCGTAGGCGCGGCGGACGTTGTATTCCTTGTCGGTCGGCGGCGCCGAGGCGAGCCAGAACGGGTTCGGGGATTTGATGCCGATGAAGGTGGTGGTCAGGTCAGCCATGTCGGTTCCTCCGTAGGGCGGGCATCAGCCCGCCTGCCCCATCAGGCTCGCGTGAATGTCTTCCGCCGCGTCGCGGCCCTCGGCGACGGCGGTCACGGTCAGGTCCTCGCCCCCCGCCGCGCAGTCGCCCGCTGCCCACACACCGGGGACCGAGGTGCGGCCGGCGCCGCTGACGGCGATCTTGCCGCCCTCGATCTTCAACCCCTCGGGCGCGCCGAGAAGCGTCTGGCCGATGGCCTTCATCACCTGGTCGGCCTTCAGCCGGAAGGTCTGGCCGGTGGTCTTCAGCCCGCCGGGCATGTTTTCCGTATAGGCGAACTCCACCTCCGCCACCGCGCCGGTGCCGATGACGCGGACAGGGGCGGCGTTGTGGATGATGCGGACGCCGACCGAGGTCGCATGTTCCTGCTCGTCGGCCGAGGCGCTCATCTGCGACTGGTCGCGGCGGTAGACGATGGTGACATTCTCGGCGCCGAGGAGTCTCGACTGCACCGCCGCGTCGACCGCCGTCATTCCGCCGCCGATCACCACCACGTCGCGGCCGATGGCGAGCTTCGACTTGTCTTCCGCCTGCCGCAGCTCCGCGATGAAATCCACGGCGTCGACGACATTGGCGAGTCCCTCGCCCTCGGCGCGGAGCGCGTTCACACCCCTGAGCCCGATGGCGAGAACCACCGCGTCATGCCCCGCCTTCAGCCTGTCGAGCGTCAGGCCCTGGCCGAGCGCCTTGCCCTTTTCCACGGCGATCCCGCCGATCTTCATGAGCCAGTCGACCTCGGCCTGGGCGAAGCCGTCCGGCGCCTTGTAGCTGGCGATCCCGTATTCGTTCAGCCCGCCCGCCTTGGGGCGCGCGTCGTAGATGACGACCTCATGGCCCTTCATGGCCAGCCGGTGCGCGGCGGCCAGCCCGGCAGGGCCGGCGCCGACGACTGCGACGCGCTTGCCCGTCGGCTTGCCGCGGGTGAAGGGATGCACGCCCTTCTCCATCAGGCTGTCGGTGGCGTAGCGCTGGAGCCGTCCGATCTCCACCGGCTTGCCCTCCGCCACCTCGCGCACGCAGACCTCCTCGCAAAGCTGCTCGGTCGGACAGACGCGGGCGCACATGCCGCCAAGGATGTTCTGCGAGAAGATCGTCTTCGCCGCGGCCTCGGGCGTGCCGGTGGCGATCTGGCGGATGAAGAGCGGGATGTCGATCGTCGTCGGACATGCCGTCATGCAGGGCGCGTCGTGGCAGAAATAGCAGCGATCTGCAGCCACCCGCGCCTCGTGCGCATCGAAGCGGGGGGCGATGTCGGCGAAGTTCCGGGCATAGTCCCCCGGCCCCAGTCGTCCGGCGACGACGCCCGGCGTGAGCTGGTTCATGGTCAACGCGGCCTCCCCTTGGTTCTCTCGTTGTCGGAAGGCTGCCAGCGAATCATTTTTTTATCAATTGATAAATTTTTGTGCCGCCTCCGGCTGCCGCGGCGCCGTGTGGGGGATGCCTGCGGGAAAGTGGCGCTTTCCTCCCCCCCGCCGAATGCGTATAAGCACGGGCGAGCCAAGGTCCGCGGGAAAAGACGGGCCACAGGACAGGACCGGTCGAGGATATCGATGACAAAACCCACGCACGACAGCGACGTCGCCTTCATAGAAGCGCTGGCGGACCTCCTGAACCGCAGCGAACTGGCCGAGCTTTCGGTCAAGCGCGAATACGGCGAACATGACAGCCTGAACGTGAAGGTGTCGAAATACGCGGCCGTCGCGGCGGCGCCCGCCACCGCGGCCCCGGCGGCCCCGGCGGCCCCTGCCCCGGCGGCGCCCGCCGCTTCGCCCGCCGGCGCGGCAGCCGACCCGGCGAGCCACCCCGGCGCCGTGACCTCGCCCATGGTGGGGACCGCCTATCTTTCGCCGGAGCCGGGGGCCGAAGCCTTCGTCACCGTCGGCGCGCAGGTGAAGGAGGGCCAGACGCTCCTCATCATCGAGGCGATGAAGACGATGAACCACATTCCCGCGCCGCGGGGCGGGACCGTCCGGCGCATCCTCGTCGAGGATGGCAGCCCCGTCGAATACGGCGCGCCGCTTCTCATCATCGAGTGAGGGCGCGGATGTTCGAGAAAATCCTCGTCGCGAACCGGGGCGAGATCGCGCTCCGCGTGATCCGCGCCTGCCGCGAGATGGGCATCCGCTCCGTCGCGGTGCATTCCACCGCGGATGCGGACGCCATGCACGTGCGCATGGCCGACGAGTCGGTCTGCATCGGCCCGAACCCCTCGGCCCAAAGCTACCTTTCCATTCCCGCGATCATCTCCGCCTGCGAGATCACCGGAGCACAGGCGATCCACCCCGGCTACGGGTTCCTGAGCGAGAACGCCACCTTCGTGCAGGCGCTGGAGGATCACGGGATCGCCTTCATCGGTCCGACCGCGGAACACATCCGGATCATGGGCGACAAGATCACCGCCAAGGAAACGGCAAAGTCGCTCGGCATTCCGGTCGTGCCGGGGTCGGACGGCGGCGTGCCGGACCTGGCGGCCGCAAAGCGTGTCGCGCTGGAAATCGGCTACCCCGTGATCATCAAGGCCACCGCCGGCGGCGGCGGACGCGGCATGAAGGTCGCCGAGGACGAGGCGGCAATCGAGATCGCCTTCCGCACCGCCCGGGCCGAGGCCAAGGCGGCCTTCGGCAACGACGAGGTCTATCTGGAGAAATACCTCCAGAAGCCGCGCCACATCGAGATCCAGGTGTTCGGCGACGGCAAGGGCCATGCCGTCCATCTGGGCGAGCGCGACTGTTCGCTCCAGCGCCGCCACCAGAAGGTCTTCGAGGAGGCTCCCGGCCCCGTCATCACGCCGCAGAAGCGCGCCGAGATCGGGCGTATCTGCGCGGAAGCGGTGGCGAAGATCAACTACATCGGCGCGGGCACCATCGAGTTCCTCTTCGAGGACGGCGAATTCTACTTCATCGAGATGAACACACGGCTGCAGGTGGAGCATCCGGTGACCGAAGCGATCTTCGGCGTCGATCTCGTGCGCGAGCAGATCCGTGTGGCGGACGGCTATCCGCTGTCGTTCACGCAGGATGACCTCGTCATCAACGGCCATGCCATCGAGGTCCGGATCAACGCCGAGAAGCTTCCGAACTTCTCGCCCTGCCCTGGCAAGATCACGCATTACCACGCGCCGGGCGGGCTGGGTGTGCGGATGGATTCGGCGCTTTATGACGGCTATACCATCCCGCCCTACTACGACAGCCTCATCGGCAAGCTGATCGTCCACGGTCGCGACCGGCCGGAAGCGCTGATGCGGCTGAAGCGCGCCTTGAGCGAGCTCATCGTGGACGGGGTGGACACCACCATCCCGCTCTTCCACGCCCTTCTCGCGGAAGAGGACATCCAGACCGGCAACTATTCGATCCACTGGCTCGAAAAGTGGCTCGCGCGCACGTTCGGGTGAGCCGGCTGCCCTTGCGGCCATGCTGACCCCCGAGATGATGCTCGCGGGCTATGCCAGGGGGATATTTCCCATGGCGGAGTCGCGCGACGAGTCGCACCTCCACTGGGTCGATCCGCGCCGGCGGGGCATCTTCCCGCTGGAAAGTTTCCACATTTCCCGGTCCCTTGCCCGGGCCATCCGCCAAGAGAATTACACAATTCGAACAGACAGTGCCTTTTCGGCTGTCGTCCGATCCTGCGCGTCTCGTCCCGAAACCTGGATCAACGCGCCCCTTCTCGCGGTCTACGACCGGCTGCACGCAATGGGCCACGCGCACACGCTCGAGGTCTGGCAGGAGGGCGACCTGACCGGCGGCGTCTTCGGCGTGACGCTGGGTGCCGCCTTCTTCGGCGAAAGCATGTTCTCCTTGCGAACCGATGCGTCGAAGATCGCGCTGGCCTATCTGGTGGACCGGCTCAGGCAGGCGGGATTCACGCTCTTCGATACGCAGTTCCTGACGCCCCACCTCGCCTCGCTCGGTGCCATCGAGATTCCGCGCGCCGCCTATCACGCGCAGCTCAGGGCGGCTCTGGCGCGGGAGGCCGACTTCACCTTGCCGGAGGTGCCCGACCCTCACTCGCTCCTGCAGCGGATGACCCATACGTCGTAGCGCGGGTCGTCGAGCGCCGAGAGCGCGGGGCTTGCCGCGACCATCCAGCCGTCGAATACCGCGGCCCCGGTCGCGGTGTCGGTGATGGTCAGGTGCGCATAGGCGTTCGCCGAAGGGTCCGCGACCGGGTAGCGGCAATCCGACAGCGTCACGGCAAGGCGCCCGAAGGGCACGGTCGCTCCCATCGCCACCTCGAGGTCGGTCGTCTCGCCCGACACCTTGTCCAGCGCCCTCAGAAGGGCGCCCGGTGCGCTCGCGACCTCGTCCGCCGCCGCGCCCGCACCCGCGAGCGCGAGGACGAGCGCCAGGACATGCCTCATGGTGCCGGCGTCTCGGGGGCGTCGCCCGCTGCCGCGCCCACGAACTTCATCAGGAGAGCGATCACGCTGACGGCACCCTGCGTGTCCTCGATCTCCGCCCCCGGCGCGAGATCGGAGGGGCTGCCGCCGGGAAGTATCTCCACGAAGGCGCCGCCGAGAAGGCCCTCGGAGGCGATGACGATGGTGCTGTCATCGGGGACGGCGACGCCGTTCCGCACCGTCACCTTGGCATCGGCGAAGAAGGTCTTGGGATTGAGCGCGAGGTCGGTGACGGTGCCGACCTTGACGCCCGCCATGCGCACGTCGGTGCCGACGGTTATCCCCTCGACCGAACGGAAGCTCGCCATCAGCTCGTAGCTGTCGGTCGCGCGGGTAAGCCCCTCGCCGCCCGACGCATAGACGAGAAACCCGACCGCCGCGGCCAGCACGCCCGCGCCGGTCAGAACCTCTGTGACGCTCTCTGCCATGTCCGTCGGGCTTCCTATTCCGGGCTCCAGGCCTCGTAGTCGCGCCGCTCGGCCGGGCGGGCCTGACGGAGCGAGCCTGCCGGCGCATAGGCGAGCGCGGTGCCGGTCAGGTTTTCCTGATGCGGCTTTTCCCACGCCCTGTGCTTCAGCGCGGCCTTCGTCGGCGGCTGATCCCAGGTGAAATGCAGCCACCCATGCCAGTCCGGGCTGACGCGCGAGGCCTCGGATTCGCCGTTGTAGATGACCCAGCGCCGCTTGCCGTCGCGGGTCTGGTAGAAGACGTTGCCCTGGTCGTCCTCGCCCACCTTCACGCCCCTGCGCCAGGTGAATATCTGGGTGCCGAGCGTCTGGCTG
Source organism: Paracoccaceae bacterium (assembly GCA_020637675.1). Lineage (GTDB taxonomy): Bacteria > Pseudomonadota > Alphaproteobacteria > Rhodobacterales > Rhodobacteraceae > Albidovulum. The sequence goes on from JACKKD010000001.1 coordinate 516,887, forward strand.
TTCCACCAGGTCAGCAGGCGAAGCAGAAAATTCATGGGCGACCTCCGGGCATTGCTGCCCCCTTATAGCGCAGGTGCCGGCGAGGTCCAGAGGAGAGGGCGGTTACGGCCGCCCTTCCGAAGCGATACGCACCCGACCGGCGAGACGCGCCGCAGGGGCGTAGAGGTGCAGCGTCCCGTCCGTGAGATCGCGGTAATACTGCGCCCCCGGCTCCCTCAGTACCCGTCCTATCTCGGCAGAGAGCGACCGCCCGACATAGGCGACGCAGCGCTCGACCGGTTCAAGGGCCGCCGTGTCCGCGAAGGCCAAAGGCGTCGGCCGCCACAGTCCGCCGAAGCGAAGATCGCGGTTGTGCCGCAGGGCTGCGCGCGGCGGGGCGGACGGCGCATTCACGCCGAGGCGTACGAAGACATGCTGGCAGCTCTCCTCCGGCGCAGAAGCGGAATATCGGCTGCTCAGGACTTCGTCGAAGGGAAGAACACCATCGAACAATCGTTCGGCGTATCCGTGCGAAACCTGCCTGGGATCGTCCGGCGACATCAGTGCGAGGATGATCTGAGGGGTCCCCTGAAAGATCGACCACAAGGCAAGCGGAACAAGCGCCAAGGCAAGAACGCGGATCAGCGTATTCATGTGCGGAGACGCTCCATGAGACCTGCGGAGGGCATCGCACTGCCTTCCTGGCAGCTACTTATCCCGCCGTTGCGGTCTTTTCGCTCTTCTTGGTGTCGGCGTGGATGAGAAGCGGCTTGGCGCCGTTGTCCACCGCCTCCTCGTTCACCACGACTTCCTCGACCGAGGTCAGGCCGGGCAGTTCGAACATCGTGTCCAGCAGGATGTCCTCCATGATCGACCTGAGACCCCGCGCGCCGGTCTTGCGCTTGATCGCGCGCTTGGCGATGGCCGTCAGCGCGTCGGCGGTGAAGGTCAGTTTCACATCCTCGAGGTCGAAAAGCCGCTGGTACTGCTTTACCAGCGCGTTCTTCGGCTGGGTGAGGATCGTGACCAGCGCATCCTCGTCAAGGTCGGTCAGCGTGGCGATGACCGGCAGGCGGCCTACGAATTCCGGGATCAGCCCGAACTTCAGCAGATCCTCCGGTTCAAGCTCGCCGAAGAGTTCGCCGGCGCCGCGCGAATCGGGATCCTTCACCTCGGCGCCGAAGCCGATGGCGCTGCCCTTGCCGCGCTGCGCGATGATGCGCTCGAGCCCGGCAAAGGCGCCGCCGCAGATGAAGAGGATGTTGGTCGTGTCCACCTGCAGGAATTCCTGCTGCGGATGCTTGCGCCCGCCCTGCGGCGGCACGGAGGCAACCGTGCCTTCCATGATCTTCAGAAGCGCCTGCTGCACGCCCTCGCCCGAGACGTCCCGCGTGATCGAGGGGTTGTCGGACTTGCGGGTGATCTTGTCGACCTCGTCGATATAGACGATGCCGCGCTGCGCGCGCTCGACGTTGTATTCGCTGGCCTGAAGCAATTTCAGGATGATGTTTTCCACATCCTCGCCGACATAGCCCGCCTCGGTCAGCGTCGTCGCGTCGGCCATCGTGAAGGGCACGTCGAGGATGCGGGCCAGCGTCTGCGCCAGAAGCGTCTTGCCGCAGCCGGTCGGGCCGATCAGCAGGATGTTCGACTTCGACAGCTCGATGTCGGCGGATTTCGAGGCGTGATTGAGCCGCTTGTAGTGGTTGTGGACCGCGACCGACAGCACGCGCTTGGCGTGTTCCTGGCCGATGACGTAATCGTCGAGCACCTTGCAGATGTCGCGCGGCGTGGGCACGCCGTCGGTGGATTTCAGGCCGGTGGTCTTCGTCTCCTCCCGGATAATGTCCATGCAAAGCTCGACGCACTCATCGCAGATGAACACGGTCGGACCGGCGATCAGCTTCCTGACCTCATGCTGGCTCTTTCCGCAGAACGAGCAGTAGAGCGTGTTCTTGCTGTCGCTGCCTTGGTTTGTCGCCATCGTCACCCTCTGCGGCCCGTTCGCAAATCCGTCGGATCGTTGTGGCTGCCCTTTTCGACAAGATTAGGGCAGCCCCTCCGTCACCACAATGCCAAATTGCCCGCCGCGCGTTCACGCTTGCGGGCGCCCGGCATCACGCCTTCTTCTCTTCGCCCGGCCGCGCCGAGAGGATCTCGTCGATGAGACCCCAGTCCTTCGCATCCTCTGGCGACATGAAGTTGTCACGCTCCAGCGCCGCCTCCACCTTCTTGATCGGCTGGCCGGTGTGCCTGTGGTAGATCTCGTTCAGACGGTCCTTCAGCTTCTGCGTCTCCTGCGCATGGATCATGATGTCCGTCGCCTGGCCCTGGTAGCCGCCCGAGGGCTGGTGCACCATGATCCGGCTGTTCGGGAGCGAAAAGCGCATTCCCTTCTCGCCCGCCGTGAGGAGGAGCGAGCCCATCGAGGCCGCCTGGCCGATGACAAGCGTGGAGACCTTCGGCCGGATGTACTGCATCGTGTCGTAGATGGAGAGACCGCTCGTCACCACCCCGCCCGGCGAGTTGATGTACATCGCGATTTCCTTCGAGGGGTTCTCCGCCTCGAGAAACAGGAGCTGGGCGCAGATCAGCGTCGACATGCCGTCATGCACGGGGCCGGCGAGGAAGATGATCCGCTCCTTCAGGAGGCGCGAATAGATGTCATAGGCCCGTTCCCCGCGCGAGGTCTGTTCGACGACCATCGGCACGAGCGTGTTCATGTAGATGTCATAAGGGTCTTTCATCGTCGTCCGCCTGTCGCTGTTCCCGGGTGAAATGCTTATGCCTCGAACCTTACCCTTGTCTTAGTGACGCGCACCTGTGGCCGCAAGGGCGGGTCTGGACGAAACCCGTCTGCGCGTGGCTATCTGGCCCGGGATGCGCCGGGAGGGGCCGATGATCGCGGAATACGACGACTGGGACGCTGTGGCGATGGCCGCGGAGGTTGCGAAGGGCAGCGTGTCGCCTGCCGAGCTTCTGGACGAGGCGCTGGCGCGGGTCGCCGCACGCAATCCCGCACTCAATGCCGTGGTGCTCGTGCAGGAGGAAAAGGCTCGCGCCGCCATCGCGGCGGGCCTGCCTGAGGGCCCCCTGAAGGGCGTGCCGTTCCTGATCAAGGACCTCGGCTGCGAGGCGGTGGATTTCCCCTCGCACAATGGCTCGCGGCTTCTGGCGAATACGACCTACGGCCGCGACAGCGCGATCTTCGAGCGTATCCGCGCCACGGGCGTCGTCACCTTCGGACGCACCACCTCGCCCGAGGGCGGGGTGGGGCCGGCGACCGAGGCCGCCGTCTATGGCGGCCCGACGCGCAATCCCTGGAACACGGACCGCACGCCGGGCGGCTCGTCCGGCGGGTCCGGCGCGGCGGTCGCGGCGCGGATCGTGCCGGCGGCGCATGGGTCGGACGGGGGCGGGTCGGTGCGCATCCCCGCCGCCTCCTGCGGCCTCTTCGGGATGAAGCCCACCCGCGCGCGCCTGCCCGACGGCCCCTACGCGGGCGAAGGCTGGGCGGGCATGGCGATCGACGGCTTCCTGACCCGGTCGGTCCGCGATACCGCGGTCCTTCTCGACGCCTGCGCGGGCGCCGACCTCGGCGCGCCCTACTGGGCACCGCCCCTCGGCGAGGGGCATGTCGCCGCCATCGCCCGCCCGCCGCGCCGCATGCGGATCGCGCTTTGCGACACGACGCTGACCGGCACGATGATCCATGCCGACTGTCGCGCGGCGGTCCATTCTGCGGCGCGGGTTCTCGAAAGCCTCGGCCACCGGGTGGAGCCTGCCCGTCCCGCAGCCGACACAAGGGGCATGATGGCCGCCTGGACAAAGATCGTCGGCTGCGGCACGGCCCTTTCCGTCCGCAGGGCGCTGGCCGCGAAGGGCCGGGACCTTGCGCCGGGGGACGTGGAGGACGTGGCCCGCTCCGCCATCGCCTACGCAAAGGGGATCTCGGGCGCCGACTATCTCGACGCGGTCGGCAAGATCCATGCCTACGGGCGCGAGATGGCGGCGTTCTTCCAGGACTGGGACATCCTCCTGACGGCGACGCTCGCCGAGCCGACGGCCGAGGTCGGGCGCTTTGCCCACGCCGGCATCGGCTACGAGGATTACCGCATGGGTCCGGGGATGGTCTTCGACTACTCGCCATTCTGCGCCGCCTTCAACGCCTCGGGCCAGCCCGCCGTCTCGCTGCCGCTGCACTGGACCGGCGATGGCCTTCCCTTGGGCGTCCATCTCGCCGCCCGCTTTGGCGCGGACGAGGAATTGATCGCGCTTTCGGCCGAGGTTGAGGCGGTCGCGCCCTGGGCGACAAGACGGCCTTTGCTGGACCGACCGTGACCGCGTCGGCCGCCGGTCAGTCCGGGTTTGATCATGCCGAAGGCACCCCGCTCCGCCGCGAAGGAAGTGGAGGAATCGTTTGACAGCAAATGTCAGCTTGGCCGACGATCAGGCCGAACGATGGCGCCGGCCCAAAAATGATCAAACAATGGCGACCAGCAGGGAAGGAATAATAACGTGACCGAGGCCCCTGCCGTCGAGGCACGCAGCGCGGTGAAGGAATTCGGCCAGGGCGAGACGGCGGTTCGCGCGCTCGATACCGTGTCCGTGGCGATCCGCAAGGGTGAGTTCTTCACGCTCCTTGGCCCGTCGGGTTGCGGCAAGACCACGCTCCTCAGGCTCATCGCGGGCTTCGACAGTACGACCTCGGGCGCGATCCTGATCGACGGCGAGGACGTGTCGGAGTTGCCGCCGAACCGCCGCCCGGTGAACACCGTCTTCCAGAGCTACGCGCTCTTTCCCCACCTCACGGTCGCCCAGAACGTGGCGTTCGGGCTCGAGATGCTCGGCCGTCCGAAGGGCGAGGTCGCGGCGCGGACGGCCGAGATGCTGGCATTGGTGAAGCTCGACCAGTTGGCCGGGCGCAAGACTTCGCAGCTTTCGGGCGGCCAGCAGCAGCGCGTGGCGCTGGCACGCGCGCTCGCGCCGCGGCCGAAGGTGCTTCTCCTCGACGAGCCCCTGTCGGCGCTCGACCTCAAGCTCAGGAAGGAGATGCAGGGCGAACTGAAGCGGCTGCAACTGGAAACCGGCATCACCTTCGTCTTCGTGACGCATGACCAGGAAGAGGCGCTGACGATGTCCGACCGGATCGGCGTCATGTCCGGCGGCCGCATCCTCCAGATCGGCACCCCGCGCGAGATCTACGCCCATCCGACGAACCGCTTCGTCGCCGACTTCATCGGCGAGACCAACTTCCTTTCGGCCCGGGTGCGCGGCGGCAAGGCGGTCTTCGGCGGCGGCGTCGAGGTTCCCCTTTCCCGCCCCGCCGCGGACGGCGATGTCACGATCGCGATCCGGCCCGAGCACATGCGGCTCGTCCCGCAGGGCATGGCCGGGGCACTTTCGGGAACGGTCAGCCATGCGATCTATTTCGGCACCGACAGCCACGTCCACCTGAAGCTGATCGACGGGACGGAGATCGTCGTCCGCCAGCAGACCGACCCCGACGGCAGCGGCGGGCCGAAGCCGGGCGCCGTCCTCGGCGTGAGCTTCCCGCCGGCGGCGGTCCAGGTGCTGGAGGACTGAGATGAGCCTCGCCGAAGCCCGACGCGAGCGAGATCAGGTGCGGCGCAGCTGGCTTCTCAGCCTGCCCGCGCTCTTCCTCCTCGCGATCGGGGCCATCGGGCCCCTGTTCATCATGGTCGTCTATTCCTTCCTGACACCGGGCAAGTACGGCAACGTCGAATGGATCTTCTCCACCGACGCCTGGCGCGGAATCATCTTCACAAAGGACATCTTCGACGAGACGCTGAAGCTTGCGGACGCACATCTGACGATCTTCTGGCGCTCGGTGAAGCTCTCGTTCCTGACCACGGTCTTCACCTTCGTCGTGGGCTTCCCCACAGCCTGGTTCATCGCCACGCAGCCGCCGCGCTGGCGGCCCTTCTGGCTCTTCCTCATCACCATTCCGTTCTGGACCAACCTCCTGATCCGCACCTTCGCGATCAACCAGATCATCCGGACGGAAGGCCTGCTGAACACGATCCTCCTGAAGGTCGGGATCATCTCGACGCCACTGAACCTGCTCTACACCGACACGGCGGTGTTCATCGGCATGACCTATGTCTACCTGCCGCTGATGGTGCTGCCGCTTTATGCCGCCATCGACCGCTTCGACCACCGGCTTCTGGAGGCGGGCTATGACCTCTATGCAAGCCGGATGGCGGTGCTGAGACGGATCATCTTCCCGATCGTGAAGCCGGGGATCGTCGCGGGTTCCATCCTGGTCTTCATCCCCTCGCTCGGCGCCTATGTCACCCCGCGCATCCTCGGTGGCGGGCGCAACATGATGATCGGCAATTTCATCGAGCTGCAGTTCGGACAGGGGCGCAACTGGCCTCTCGGCGCCGCGCTTTCCGTCGTGCTCCTTCTCATCGTGACGGCGGCTCTTCTCGTCTACGTGAAGTTCGCGAACCGGGAGGGCGGGCATGGCTAGGGGCACCTTCACCGTCACCCGCCTGCCGGGGTTCAACGGCATCGCGATCGCCGTCTTCGTGGCGCTCTACGCGCCCATCGCCATGCTCGTCGTCAATTCCTTCAATGCCGGCGATTCGATCGCGATCTGGGAAGGCACCTCGCTGCGCTGGTACGAACGCGCCTGGGCCAACGCGCAGGTGAAGGACGCGACGTTGCGTTCGCTGATCATCGCGACCACGGCGGCCACGGTGGCCACCATCGCCGCGACCATGGTGGCGCTCGCCACCACGCGGAAGAAGCCCTTCCGCGGCCAGACCGCCGTCTATGTCGCCATCAACCAGCCCCTGATGGTGCCGGAGATCGTCACGGCGGTGGCACTTCTGATCTTCTTCGCCACGATCAAGGTGGCGACGGGTTACCAGGGGCTCGGCTATCTGATCCTCGCCCACACCGCCTTCTGCATTCCCTTCGCCTACCTGCCGATTCGCGCCCGGCTCGAAGGGATGGACATGACGCTCGAGACGGCCGCCGCGGATCTCTATGCCACGCACTGGCGCACCTTCCGCTACGTGACGCTGCCGCTGATGGCGCCCGGCATCCTCGCGGGCTTCATGCTCGCCTTCGTGACCTCGCTCGACGACGTGGTCATCACGCTCTTTGTCAAATCGGCGGGGCAGGATACGCTGCCGACCTACCTCCTCGGCCAGATCCGACGCCAGGTGACGGGCGAGGTGAACGCGATCTCGACGGTGCTCCTGTGCCTGACGGTCGCGCTCCTGACCACCTTCTTCCTGCTCACGCGGAAGAAGTCATGAAAAACCACTGAACCAGGGAGACCACCATGAAGATCCACCTTTCCGCCCTCGCCCTGCTCCTCGGCACGGCCGGCGCGGCCTTTGCCGAAGGCGAGCTCCAGCTCTTCAACTGGGGAGACTACACGAACCCCGAATTGATCAAGAAGTTCGAGGCGGAGACCGGGATCAAGGTCACGATCACCGACTACGATTCGAATGACACCGCGCTCGCCAAGATCGAGGCCGGCGGCGCCGGCTTCGACCTCGTGGTGCCCTCGGCGAACTACGTGCAGATCTACGTGGAGAAGGGCCTCGCGCAGGAACTGGACCTGACGAAGTTCTCCAACCACGGCAACATCGCGCCCGAATGGATGGACGTCGCCTACGATCCGGGCCGCAAGTTCTCGATCCCGTGGCAGTGGGGCTCGACCGGGGTCGCCGTGAACAAGACCGCGTATTCGGGCGACATCAACACCTCGGCCATCTTCATGGACCCGCCGGAGGAACTCGTCGGCAAGGTCAACGTCACGCCCGAGATGAACGACGTGCTGTCGCTCGCCATCATGTACATGGGCGGCGAGCCCTGCACCGAGGATACCGAGGTGCTGAAGAAAGTCCGCGACAAGCTTCTGGAAGCGAAGCCCAAGTGGCAGTCGATGGACTACGGCATGACCGAGAAGATGGCGGCGAACGACGTCATGGCCTCGGTCTACTGGAACGGCGCGATCTTCCGCGCGCGGCTCGCCAACCCCGATGTCGTCTACGGCTATCCGAAGGAAGGCTATCCGCTGTGGATGGACCAGGTGATGCTCCTGAAGGACGCCAAGAACGTCGAGGAAGCCTACAAGTTCCTCGACTTCATCATGGTGCCGGAGAACGCGGCGCTGATCTCGGCCTTCGCGCGCTATGCCAACGGGATCGCCGGTTCCGACGCCTTCATGCCCGAGGACATGAAGACGGCGCCCGAGATCGTCGTGCCCGAGGAGTTCAAGGCCGCGGGCAAGTTCCTGCCGACCTGCTCGCCGAAGGCGCAGGAATACTACACGGCGATCTGGACCGAGCTGCAGAAGTGAGGTTCCGGGCGCTCGCGCGCCCGCGCCGCCGGGGGGCATTGCCCCCCGGCTTGACCAGGGTGTTTGCGACACGAAGAAGCCTCGACGCATGGACGTGACCAGCCTTCCGGCCTGCGAGCTTGCGCGGGCGCTGCGGGGCGGCCGCCTCGCCGCGCGCGAGGTCGTGGCGGCCTTCCTTGACCGGATCGAGGCGACGAACCCCGCCCTCAACGCCATCGTCACGCTGCGGCCCCGCGAGGAGCTTCTGGCCGAGGCCGAGGCGGCGGACCGGGCAGGTCCTGGCGGACCGCTCTGGGGTCTGCCCGTCGCGGTCAAGGATCTCGTGGCGACGAAGGGGATGCGCACGACCTTCGGCTCGCCCCTCCATGCCGGCCATGTCCCGGTGGCGGACGACCTCTTGGCGGCGCGGATGCGGGCGGCAGGGGCGATCCTGATCGGCAAGACCAACACGCCGGAGTGGGGCCACGGATCGCACACGTTCAACCCGGTCTTCGGCGCGACGCGGAACCCCTATGACCTGACCCGAAGCGCGGGCGGATCTTCGGGCGGCGCGGCAGCGGCGCTGGCGGCGCGGATGGTGCCCGTCGCCGACGGGTCGGACATGATGGGGTCACTGAGGAATCCCGCCGCCTTCTGCAACGTATACGGCTTCCGCCCCTCCTGGGGCCTCGTGCCGCAGGACGCGGATGGCGACACATTCCTGGCCACGCTTGCAACCGAGGGTCCGATGGCGCGCACGCCGGGCGACCTCGCGCTTCTCCTCTCCGTGCTCGCCGGGCCCAACCCCGAGGCGCCCTTCGGCCGGCCTGCCGAGGATTTCGCCGCGCGCTTCGGCGGCGACCTGAAGGGAAGGCGGATCGGCTGGCTCGGCGACTGGGGCGGCGCCTATGTGATGGAGCCGGGAATTGTCGAGACCTGCGAGGCGGCGCTGAAGGTCTTCGAGACGCTCGGCGCGATTGTCGAGCCGATTGCCCCACCCTTCCCGGCCGAGGCGCTCTGGTCGGCCTGGGTCACGCTCCGCGCCGGACTGAACGCCGGCGCCAAGCGCGACATGGCGGCCGATCCGGCGAAGCGGGCGCTGACGAAACCCGAGACACTCTGGGAGATCGATCAGGGCGCCTCCGTCACCATGGCGGAGTTCTATACGGCGAGCGTCACCCGCTCGCGCTGGTACGCCCGCGCGGCGAGGGTCTTTGCCCGGTTCGACGCGCTGGCCCTGCCGGCGGCGCAGGTCTGGCCCTTCCCGGTCGAATGGCGCTGGCCCGCCGAGATCGCCGGGCGGAAGATGGACACCTATCACCGCTGGATGGAGGTGGTTGTGCCCGTCAGCCTCGCGGGCCTGCCGTGCCTCGCGCTGCCCGCGGGGTTTTCGGGCGCGGGCCTGCCGACGGGGCTCCAGTTGTTCGGCCCGACGGGCGCCGATGCCGCGATCCTTGGCATGGGCGAGGCCTACCATCGTGCCACCGACTGGCCCGGCCGCCGGCCTCCTCCGCTTCAGCCAAAGCCCCCCAGCGACCCGTAAAGCTCCGGCCGCCGGTCCCGGAAAAGGCCCCAGCTGCGCCGAAGGTCGCGGATGGCGTCGAGGTCGAAGCTTGCAAGCCGGACGTCCTCCGACACGCGGTCGGCCTGCGTGACGATCCCTCCGGTCTGGTCGGCAACGAAGGAAGTGCCGTAGAAGGTGACCTCGCGCCCCTGCTGCACCTCGCGGCCGATCCGGTTCGATGCCGCGACCGGCAGGATGTTCGCAGCCGCGTGGCCGCGCATGACCGTTTCCCAGTGCGGCTGGCTGTCGTAGTCCGGCGCGGGCGGCTCCGACCCGATCGCGGTCGGGTAGAGAAGCATCTCGGCCCCCTGGAGCGCCATGGCGCGCGCCGCCTCCGGGAACCACTGGTCCCAGCAGATGGCCACCCCGATCCGGCCGAAGGCCGTGTCCCAGACGCGGAACCCGGTGTCGCCGGGCGTGAAATAGAATTTCTCTTCGTAGCCAGGGCCTTGCGGGATGTGGCTCTTGCGGTAGGTACCTAGGATCGACCCGTCCCGATCGACCATGGCGACAGAGTTGAAATGCGCCTCGCCCGCGCGTTCGAAGACCGAGACGGGCAGCACGACCCCCAGCTCGCGCGCAAGCGCCGCAAAGCGGGCGACGACCGGGTGGCCCTCCATGGGCGCCGCCAGCGCGAGGTGTCGCGGCTCCTCGGTGATACAGAAATAGGGCGTGGCGAAAAGCTCCTGCAGAAGGATCACCTGTGCCCCCTCGCCCGCCGCGCGACGCACCAGCGCCTCTGCCCGGTCGAGGTTGGCTGGAAGGTCCCAGCCAGGGGCGAACTGAGTGACCGCGACCGTGACGTTCCGCATGGCGACTTCCTTTTTCCGTTGGCCGGCGCCTATCCTGTCGAAGTCCCCGAGGATTCGAAAGACCATGGCAGTGCCCCCGCCCCGTTCCAGCCTGAAGATCCGCCTCGTCATGGGCGGCCGCGGCGACTGGCTCGGCCCGGGCAAGGCGGACCTGCTGGAAGGCATCGCGGCCACCGGCTCCATCTCGGCCGCCGGGCGCAGGATGGGGATGAGCTACAAGCGCGCCTGGGGACTGGTCGAGAACATGAACGCAATGTTCCGCGACCCGCTCGTGCGCGCGAGCCGCGGCGGCGCGGGCCATGGCGGCGCGGAACTGACCGAGGCCGGAGCGCGCGTCCTCGCGCTCTACCGCCGGATGCAGGTGACGGGCGCGGCGTCCATGGCCGAGGAGATCGCGGAGCTGGAGGCCCTCGCCGATATGTCCGAGCGGAAATAGCGCTTGCCAACCGCGCGATTCTGCCGTTCTCTCCGCCGAGATATAACGGATGTCCCATGCGCCTGCTTCCTGTTCTCGTTCTCCTTCTCGCCGCCACCGCCACCCGCGCGGAAACCGCGCTCATCGCCGTGGCCACGAACTTCCGCCCGGTGGCCGAGGTGCTTGCCGCCGACTTCAAGGTGGCATCGGGCCACGAGATCGCCGTGACGGCGGCGGCCACGGCGAAGCTCGCCGCCCAGGTCGAGGCCGGCGCACCCTTCGACGCCTTCCTCTCGGCCGACACCGCGACGCCCGAGCGGCTTGCCGCCGCAGGGCATGCCGATGCGACAACCGGCTTCACCTATGCGACGGGGCAGCTCGTCCTCTGGTCCTCCGATCCCGCTGCGGACCTGTCCGATCCCGTGGCGGCGCTCCGCGCCGCGACCCATGTCGCGATTGCCAACCCAGACCTCGCGCCCTATGGAAAGGCCGCCATGGAAACGATTGATTTCATGCAGGTTCAGGACGTGCTCGACATGGTGGTGACGGGCGAGAACATCGGCCAGACCCAGACGCTCGTCGCCTCGGGCGCGGCCGACCTCGGCTTCGTCGCGGCCTCCGGCATTGTCGATGCCGGTGGCGCCTCCTGGCCGGTGCCCGCGGATCATCACGCGCCGATCCGGCAGGATGCGATCCTGCTCACGCATGGAAAGGACAATGCCGCGGCCCGCGCCTTCCTCGACTACCTCAGGTCCGGTGCCGCCCGCCCGGTGATCGAGCGGTTCGGATATGTCGCAGGCGAATGACGGCTGACCTCGCACCGCTCTGGCTGACGCTGAGGCTCGCGGCGGTCGTTACCGCCCTCCTTCTCGTGCTCGGGACGCCACTGGCCTGGTGGCTCGCCCGCACCCGGTCCCGCCTCGCCCCGGCGGTGGAGGCGGTGACGGCGTTGCCGCTCGTCCTGCCGCCGACGGTGCTCGGCTTCTACCTTCTCCTCGTCTTCAACCCGACGGCGCCCCTGGGTTCCTTCTGGGTGTCGCTCACCGGCCAGACACTGACCTTCTCCTTCGCCGGCCTTGTCCTCGCCTCGCTCCTCTACTCGCTTCCCTTCACCGTGCAGCCACTGCAATCGGCCTTCACCACCCTCGGTCGCGCGCCGCTGGAGGCGGCGGCGAGCCTTGGGGCGGGGCCGCTCGACGCCTTCCTGACGGTCGCCGCACCCCTCGCGATCAGGGGTTATCTCACGGCGGCGGTCCTCACCTTCGCACACACGCTCGGCGAGTTCGGCGTGGTCCTGATGGTCGGCGGCAACATCCCCGGACAGACCCGCGTCATCTCCATCGCCATCTACGAGGAGGTCGAGACGCTGGACTATGTGTCCGCCCATCTCCTTTCCGGGATTCTCCTGGCGCTCTCGTTCCTGATTCTTCTTGCGCTCTACGTCCTTAACGCCAGGGACCGGGGGCGCGCATGACCGATCTCCGCCTCGACATCCGGTCAAGGCACGCCGGTTTCACGCTGGAAATCGACCGGACGATTCCCCTTTCCGGGGTGACCGCGATCTTCGGGCCGAGCGGTGCCGGGAAGTCCACGCTCCTGCGCATCATCGCCGGCTTCGAGCGCGGCGCCGGCCGCGTCGCCTTCGGCCACGAGGTCTGGGAGGACGGCCGGCGCTTCGTTCCCCCGCACCGCCGCCGCGTCGCCTCGGTGTTCCAGCAACCCCGGCTCTTCCCGCATCTCGACGTGCGCGGCAACCTCGCCTACGCCGCCCGCCGCGCGCGGCCGCCGGGGGCGGTGGAGGCGATGATCGAGCGTTTCGGGCTCGCCCCGCTTTCGGCGCGACGCCCGGAAACGCTCTCGGGTGGCGAGGCGCAGCGCGTGGCGCTGGCACGCGCGCTCCTGACGGCCCCCCGGCTGATCCTGATGGACGAGCCCCTCTCCGCACTCGATCAGGCTCGCAGGCAGGAAATTCTTCCGTTTATCGAGCGATTGCGCGACGTTGCTCAGGTGCCGATCCTCTACGTCACGCATTCCACGGCCGAGGTCGCGCGGCTCTCCGGCCAGATGTTGACGCTTGCCGCGGGCCGCGTGACGGGCTTCGGTCCCACGGCCGATATCCTCGCAGCGACTGATGTCGCCGCGCGCGAGGGGACGGAGCCGGGAAGCCTCCTGACGGCGACGGTCACGGGCATGACGGCGGACGGACTGTGCGAGATCGCCTTTTCCGGCGGCACGATCCTTACGCCAGAACCGCTCGGTCGCCCGGGCGCAGCCGTCCGGCTCTTCATCCGCGCGCGCGAGGTGATGATCGCCCGTGACCGGCCCCAGGGCATCAGCGCGCTCAACATCCTGCCCGCGACGGTCGAAACCCTCGCACCCGCCGGGCCGGCTTCCGCCGATGTCGTCCTGCGCTGCGGCGCGGCGCGGCTGCGCGCCCGGATCACCCGGCGCTCGGCCGAGGCGCTCGGCCTCGCGCCCGGCGTGTCCTGCCACGTCATCGTGAAATCGGTTGCGCTTGCGCAGGAGTGATTGCGCCCGTCCGTGCTTCGGCTAGGCTCGGCCCATGACCCGCGCTCTCCTCATCGTCGCCCATGGCCAGCCGTCCGACCCCGGACCGCCCGAGGCGGAGATGCATGCGCTCGCGACCCGCGTCGCCGGTCACCTGCCCGGATGGTTGGTCCGCTCCGCGACCCTGGCCGAGCCCGACGCGCTCCGCGCGGCGCTTCAGGGTGCGGACGAGCCGCTTGTCTTTCCGCTCTTCATGGCGGACGGCTGGTTCATCCGCAGCCTGCTGCCCCGGCGCCTCTCGGAGGCTGGGGCGCCCGGCCTGCGCATCCTGACGCCATTCGGGCTCCTGCCCGACACGGGTACGCTCGCCGTCACCGTCCTTGCGGAGGCGCTCGCGTCGCAGGGATGGACGGCCGCGGAGACGGTGCTGGTCCTCGCCGCGCACGGATCGGGACGGAGCCCCTACCCCGCCGACGCCGCTCGCACGCTGCAATCCGCCATCGCCATGCATCTGCCCTTTGCCGAAAACCGGCTCGGCTTCATCGAGGAGGCGCCGGAACTGGTCGAAGTGGCCGAAGGCGCCGGGCCGCGCGCGCTCTGCCTGCCCCTCTTCGTCGCGCGCTGGGGGCATGTCGAGGACGATATCCCCGCCGCGCTTCATGCGGCGGGGTTCCAGGGCGTCACGCTTCCGCCGCTCGGCACCGACGCGCGCGTGCCCGCGCTCATCGCGAAGGCCGTGGCGGACGCCTGACCGTCAGCCGTGTTTGACCATCACGTGGCGGACGACGGTGTAGTCTTCGAGCGCGTAGGCCGACATGTCCTTGCCGTAGCCCGACTGCTTCAGGCCGCCATGCGGCATCTCGTTCACCAGCATGAAATGCGTGTTGATCCAGGTGCAGCCGTAGCGCAGCCGCGCCGCCGTCGCCATCGCCCGGCCGACGTCCTTGGTCCAGACCGAGGAGGCCAGGCCATAGTCGCTGTCGTTGGCCCACTCGACGGCCTGATCGACCTCGCTGAAGGGTGTGATCGAGACGACCGGCCCAAAGACCTCGCGCCGCACGATCTCGTCCGACTGCCTCGCGCCGGCGATCACCGTCGGCCGGTAGTAGAAGCCGCCGTTGCCCATCACCTCGCCTCCGGTGGTGACAGCTATATGGCTCTGCTCGCGCGCACGCTCCACGAATGACGCCACCCGGTCGCGCTGGCGGAGCGAGATCAGGGGGCCGATCTCGTTCGTCGTGTCGTCCTCGTTGCCAAGGGCAATCGAGGAGACGGCCGCAGTCAGGTCGGCCACGAGGTTGTCGTAGACCTTCCTGCCCGCATATATCCGGCAGGCCGCCGTGCAGTCCTGACCGGCGTTGTAGTATCCGAAGGCCCTCAGCCCCTCGACGACCTCCGCGACATCGGCGTCGTCGAAGACCACGACCGGCGCCTTGCCGCCGAGTTCCAGATGCGTCCGCTTCACGGTCTTCGCCGCCGCATCCAGCATCTTCTTGCCCGTCGCCACGTCGCCGGTGAGCGAGATCATGTCCACGCCGCGATGATTGATGAGATAGTTGCCCACCGTCTCTCCCCGCCCGGGAAGAACGTTCACCACGCCCTCGGGCAGCACCTCGGCGAGAATTCTTGCAAGCTTCAGCGCCGTCAGCGGCGTCTGTTCCGAAGGCTTGAAGACCACCGTGTTGCCGCCGCCGATGGCCGGGGCGAGTTTCCACGCCATCATCATCAGGGGATAGTTCCAGGGCGCGATGGACGCGACGACCCCCACCGCATCGCGGCGGATCATCGAGGTATGGCCGGCGAGGTATTCGCCCGCGATGGACCCGTGCTGGCAGCGCACGGCACCCGCGAAGAAGCGGAAGCAATCGACGATGGCCGGGATCTCGTCGCCGCGGGCCGCGTTGATCGGCTTGCCGCAGTTCAGGGCTTCCAGCGCCGCGAAGCCGTCCGCCTCGGCCTCGATCCGGTCCGCGATGGCGAGAAGGGCCGCCGACCGCTCGGCCGGCGTCGTGCGCGACCAGCCGCCGAAAGCGGCATTCGCCGCGGCCACCGCGCGGTCAACCTGATCGGTCGACGCCTCCGCCAGGTCGAGGATCAGCTCGCCCGTGCGCGGGTTCAGCACCTTCTCGCCCTGCTCCTGTCCCGGTTCGAAGGCGCCGCCGATGAGAAGGCCGGTGTCGAATTGCATGGTCATGGGGCTCTCCCTTTCATTTGCCCCCGCCCGCGGTCTCTTCAGCCCCGCGGGTGAGGTAATAGGCTGCGAGGATCGGCAGGAAGGTCGCCACGAAGACGACGATCGCCACCACGTTGGTGACCGGCCGTTGACGCGGCCGGACGAGTTCGTTCAGCATCCAGATCGGCAGGGTGGACTGCTGTCCGGCGGTGAAGGTCGTGACGATGACCTCGTCGAAGCTGAGCGCGAAGGCGAGCATCCCGCCGGCGAGCAGCGCCGAACCGAGGTTGGGAAGGATCACGTGCCGGAAGGTCTGGAACGAGTTCGCGCCGAGATCTGCCGAGGCTTCCAGCATCGAGGCACCGAGGCGGCGGAACCGCGCCACGGCGTTGTTGTAGACGATGACGATGCAGAAGGTGGCGTGGCCGAGGACGATGGTGAAGGTGGAAAACGGGATATCGCCGATGGCGAAGGCCGACCTGAGCGACATGCCGGTGATGATGCCTGGCAGGGCGATCGGCAGCACCACGAGAAGCGAGATCGTGTCGCGCCCGAAGAAGCGCGCCCGCGCCATCGCAGCCGCGCAGAGCGTCCCGAGGACGAGCGCGAGGCCGGAGGAGAGCGCCGCCACCCGCAGCGACAGGTAGAGCGGCGGCCAGATGTCCGCGCGGTTCCAGGCGACTGCGAACCACTCTGTCGTCAGCCCCGGCGGCGGGAACTGGTAGCTGCGGTCCTCGGTCGTGAAGGCATAGAGGAAGATCAGCACGATCGGCATGTGCAGGAAGAGGAGCCCGCCGATCGCGGCGAGGGTGAGGGCGAGCGGCGGGCGCGCGTCAGAGTGCATCGAAGGCCCCCATCTTCCGCGCGATGGTCAGGTAGACCAGCATGATGGCGATTGGCACGACCGCGAAGGCGGCTGCCAGCGGGATGTTCCCGGCCGTGCCCTGCAGGCTGTAGACTGCCTGGCCGATGAAGAAGCGGCTGGAGCCGACGATCTGCGGGATGATGTAGTCGCCGAGCGTCAGCGAGAAGGTGAAGATGGAGCCGGCGATCACCCCCGGCAGGGCAAGCGGCAGGATCACGCTTCTCAGCGTCCGCCAGTTGCCCGCGCCAAGGTCGGCAGAGGCTTCGAGCATCGAGGTCGGCACCCGTTCGAGCGATGCCTGCATCGGCAGGATCATGTAGGGCAGCCAGACGTAGAGAAAGACGAGGAAGGTGCCGATGTAGCTCGTGGAAAGCGAATTCCCGCCAATCACCGGCAGCGCCAGCACCGCGTTCAGAAGATTCCCGGCGCCGATCCCCTCGGCCGCCCAGGTGACGATCCCCTCCTTGGCGAGGATCAGCTTCCAGGCATAGACCTTCACGAGGTAGCTGGACCAGAGCGGCAGCATGATCCCGAGGTAGAAGACCGCCTTCCACCGCCCCTTCGCATAGCGCGCCGCGAAATAGGCGACGGGGAAGGCCAGGACGACCGAGGCCAGCGTCACCGCCGCCGCCATCGCCACGGTGCGGACGATGATGTCGAAATTCGACGGGATCAGAAGCTCGGCATAGGTCTTCAGCGTGAAGTCGGGGACAACAAGGCCGGAGAACTGGTCGATCGAATAGAAACTCTGGACCAGAAGCGCGACTAGCGAGCCGATGTAGACGACCCCGAGCCAGAGAAGCGGCGGCAGGAGGAGGAGCGCCGTCAGGAGCTTCGGCCGCCGCCAGAAGAGGCCGGTGAGCCGGTCGCCCGGCCCCCGCGCGGGGTGGGCGGCCCCGCTCATGGCTCTTCGCCCATGAGATGCAGCGCGCCCGCGTCCCAGTCGAGCGCGACCTCGGCACCGACCCCGGGCACCGCCGCGCCTGCGGGGACCAGAACCGCGATCCCGCCGTCGTGGTGGTCCGACGGTGTCCTCGGCAGCGCCCCGGTCCGCACCTCGAGCCGGGTGCCCGCGCCGAGGTAGCGCGCGCCGGTGACGGTACCGCGGACCCTCCCACCGGGCGCCAGGCGGATCGCCTCCGGCCGAAGGCTCGCCCAGGCCCGAGGCCCGCCGAAGGCTTCGGTCACCGCAGGGGCGAGCACGTTGGAGGAGCCGACGAAATCGGCCACGAAGCGCGTCGCAGGGCGCTCGTAGATGTCTTCGGGCGTACCGACCTGCGCCACCCGACCTTCGTTGAAGACCGCAACGCGGTCCGCCATGGAGAGCGCCTCGCCCTGATCGTGAGTGACAAAGACAAACGTGATTCCAAGGCGTTGCTGCAAGGACTTCAACTCATCCTGCATCGCCTCGCGGAGCTTGAGGTCGAGGGCCCCCAAGGGCTCGTCCAGAAGCAGCACCCGCGGCTCGTTGACGAGCGCGCGGGCGAGCGCCACACGCTGCCGCTGCCCGCCAGAAAGCTGCGCGGGCCTGCGCCCGCCGAAGCCGTCGAGCTTCACCAGGGCAAGCATCTCCTCGGCGCGGGCCTCGCGGCTGCGCCGGTCCACACCCTTCACCATCAGCCCGTAGGCGACGTTTTCCCGCACACTCATGTGCGGAAAGAGCGCGTAATCCTGAAAGACGGTGTTCACGTGCCGGCGGTTGGGCGGCACCGTCCCCATGTCCTCGCCGAAGATGCGGACCGCGCCGGAGGTCGGCATCTCGAAGCCCGAGATGAGCCTGAGGCACGTCGTCTTGCCGGAACCGGACGGACCGAGCATGGCGAAGAAGGACCCCTCCGCGATGGTCAGATCGACCCGATCCACGGCTTTCACCGCTCCGAAGTGGCGCGACACGGACTGGAATTCGACGGCGGGTGTCATTGCGAAAATCCGGGAAATGTCCCCCGGCGCAGGGCCGGGGGAGTACGTGGTGGCCCCGGTTGGTCCCGGGACTGTGGTATGGGTCAGCGGCCGCCGATCACGCCGATGTAGTCGGAAACCCAGCGGTAGTAGGGCACGCAGGCACCCTCGCCCTGCGAACAGTTGGCGACGGGCGTGGTCCAGAAGCGGATTCTCTCGAAGTCGTCCATGCCGTTGGCGGTGCAGCCCTCGGCGGTCTGCATCCCCGACCCGTCGGTGCAGGCGGCCGGCACGACCGGGTTGGCGCCGAACCAGACCGAGAGATCGGATTGCAGGTTCGAGGAAAGCGTATGCTCCATCCACTTGTAGGCGCAGTTCGGGTGCGGCGCCTCTGCATGCATCATCGTCGTGTCGGCCCAGCCGGTCGCCCCCTCTTCGGGGATCGTGGAGGAGATCGGCAGCCCCTCGGACTTCAGGAGGTTCACCTGGAAGGGCCAGGACCCGGAAGCGACCACGCCCTCGTTCTTGAAGTCGTCCATCTGGATGAAGGCGTCGTGCCAGTAGCGGCTGACAAGCTCCCGCTGCTGACGCAGGAGGTCGAGCGCGGCCTTGTACTGATCCTCGTTGAGCTCGTAGGGCGAGGTGATGCCGAGTTCAGGCTTGTGCTTCATCAGGTACTGCGCGGCGTCGGCCACGTGGATCGGCCCGTCATAGGCCTGCACGCGGCCCTTGTTGGACTTGCCGTCGGGCAGCGTCTGCTCCTCGAAGACGACCGACCAGGAAGTCGGCGCCTCGGGGAAGACCTCGGTGTTGTACATCAGCACGTTCGGTCCCCACTGGTAGGGAACGCCGTAGTGGACCCCGTCCACAGTGAACCAGGGCGCGTCCTTCAGCCGATCGTCGACCTTCGACCAGGAGGGGATGAGGTCGGTGTTGATCGCCTGCACCCGCTTGCCCGCGACGAGCCTCAGCGAGGCGTCGCCGGAGGCGGTCACGAGGTCGAAGCCGCCCTCGTTCATCAGCGCCACCATCTCGTCGGAGGTGTTGGCGGTCTTGATGTTGACCTTGCAGCCTGTCGCCTCCTCGAACTTGGTCACCCAGTCGAAGGCCTTGTCGGTCTCGCCACGTTCGATGTAGCCCGGCCAGGCGACGATATCGACCTGCCCTTCGCCGTCGCCGACCGCCGTCATCTGCGCCGAGGCCGCGCCGGCCGACGCCAGCGCCAGTGCCGCGGTCGTCATCAGGAACCGTTTCGTCATCGTGTTACCTCTCCTGTCGCGGGCCGGTTACATCAGGCCCAGTTGCTTGTAGAAGCCGAGCGCGTCGTAGTAGTCGGACTGGCGGACGATCTTGCCCTCCTCGACGCGGAAGAGCGACATGCCGTGGAAGCTGAAGCTCTTGCCGGTGGCTTTGGTCCCGTCGGCCCAGTCGCCACTGTTGGTGCCGCCGAACGTCCATTCGAAGGCGACGGCGCCGTCGCTGACGATCGCTTCGCCATCGCGCGTCCAGACGGCATCCGGCGCGGCATTGAGGAAGGCGTCGATCACCTGGGTCTTTGCTGCGTCGCGCCCCTCGACCGGGGTGCCGACCGAGGCATCGTAGTACACGACCCCGTCGGCGAAAAACTCCGCGGCGGCGGCGCTGTCATGGGCGTTCCATGCCGCCAGGTAGCCGTCGACAACGGTAAGCGCATCCTGCGCCGAGGCGGCAAAGCCCCACACCACCGCGACGGGCAGCGCAACCCCGCGAAGCGCACGCGACACCGACATGCTCATCTTGCCATCCTCCCAAAAGGAAAGCGCAGCGCCCCCCGCGCCCGCGCTGCGCCGACTGTGCGACCGGGGATCATCAATCGCAATATCAAAAGATAGATATATGCCTTCGGAAAATCCGATACTTCAACGCTCCGGGACGGCCCCCTGGGCAGCCCGGATGAAGGCGCGGGCGACGGTCGAGAGCGGCGCGCCCTTGCGCCAGCAGAGCCCGACCTGCACCGAGGGAAGGTCGCCGGAAACGTCGCGGATCTCGATCCGGTCGCCTTCGAGCGACCAGGGCCGGTAAACCAGCGACGGCAGGAGCGCCACGCCCGCACCGGTGGCGACGAGGCTCCGCACCGCCTCCACCGATCGCGTGCGGAAGGCGATGTCGGGCCTGACCGACATCGCGGCCATGAGCCTGCGTGTGCTTTCCTCGATCTCGTCCACCGTGAGCAGGATCAGCGGCTCGCCGGCAAGCTGGTCGAGCGAAATCGACTCGGCATCCGTCAGGGGATGGCCGAGCGGCAGCCAGAGCCGGTAGGGCGAAACGAGGAGCGATTCAACATGCATCGCCGCCCGGTCGCGGATCGAGGAGGTCAGCATCACCGCCACGTCGAGTTCTCCGCCGATCAGAAGGTGTTGCAGGTAGTCGCCATTGTCCTCGATCGCCGAAAGCTCCACCTGCGGCCAGGCGCGGCGGAACCGCGAGAGGATGTCCGACAGCACGTAGCCCGCCACCAGCGAGGTCACACCGAGCGACAGCCGGCCCGCCATTTGGCCTGCGTCCTCCTGAAACGCCATCCGTGCGTTGGAGACATCGCCGAGGATCTGCGTCGCATGGCGCAGGAAGAGCGAGCCCTTGTGCGTGAGGTCGAGCCCGCGCGCGCGCCGATCGAACAGCGTCACGCCGAGATCGGCCTCCAGCGACTGGATCGCCTCCGTCACCGACGACTGCGAGATCGACAGCGCCCGCGCCGCGCCCGACACGCTTCCCGCCTCGGCAGCGGCGACGAAGAACTGAAGCTGGCGCAATGTGAAGGCCATGGTCCCCTCTTTGTGCTATTTGTGCGTGCCCGCGCCCATGGGTCAATTGGTGCCCTCGTCCTGCCGCAAGGGATGGGCTGGCGGATTGTAAATGTTTTGTGACAGTTTGATGACGCAACGACTCATGGCGGACCGACGACGTGCCCGAAACCTCCCCTCTCCTCTTTGTCCTCCATGTCGCGGGGGCCGCGGCACTCCTCATCTGGGCGGTTCGCCTCGTCAGGACAGGAGTCGAGCGCGGCTGGGCCGTGCCGCTCCGGCGGCTTCTGCGCCAGAGCGGCAACAACCGCTTCGCCGCGGCGCTGGCCGGGACGGCCGCTGCCGTCGGGCTGCAAAGTTCCACCGCCGTCGCAGTCCTGACGGCGAACTTCGTGGCGGCCGGGACGCTGGCCACCGCGTCGGGTCTCGCCATCCTCCTCGGCGCTGACCTCGGCTCGGCCATCGTGGTACGCATCCTTCTAACGCGCGCCGACTGGCTGGTGCCGGTGATCCTGCTCGCCGGGGTCGCGCTGTTCCTGAAGTCCCAGAGCCGCGAATGGCGCATGGCGGGGCGGGTACTGATCGGGCTCGCCCTGATCTTCGTCTCGCTGACGATGATCCGAACGGCCACCGAGCCCCTGTCGGACAGCCGCGCCGTGGCCGCGGCCATGTCCTACCTCGGCCGCGACCCCGTGACGGCCTTCGTCATCGGCGCGCTCTTTGCCTGGGGCGTCCTCTCCTCGGTCGCGGCGGTGCTCTTCTTCGTGACGCTCGCGGCACAGGGCATCCTGCCGGTGTCCGCCGCCGCCGCGCTGGTGCTCGGCGCGAATCTCGGCGGCAGCGTCACCGCCTTCATGCTGACGCCGCGAACCTCCACCGGGGCGCGGCGCGCCGTCGTTTCCAACCTTGTCCTGCGCGGGGGCGGCGCGGTGGCAACGCTCCTTGCCTTCTCTGCCTTCGCCCCGTCGCTCGACCGGCTCGGAAGCGGGCCTGCGCAACAGGTGATCAACCTCCATCTCGTCTTCAACTTCGCCGTCGTGATCCTCGCCCTGCCGCTCGTCGGGCCGATGCTTGCGCTCGCCTCGCGCTGGGTCCGCGAACCCGCCGAAACGCCGGGCCTTGCCCGGACGAGTGCCCTTGACTCCGCAGCGCTCGCCGATCCGAACCGCGCGCTCGCCTGCGCCGCGCGGGAGCTTCTTCAGATGGGCGAGGCGGTGGAGGCAATGCTGCGCTCGGTCATCGGGCTCTATGCGACCTGGAGCGACGGCGTTGCCGACGCGATCCGCGCAAAGGAAACGGAGATCGACAATATGCACATCTCCATAAAGCTTTACCTTGCAAAGCTCCAGCGCAACCTGAAGGACGAGGACGTGTCGGACCGGGCGCTGGAGCTGGCGGACATGGCGGTGAACCTTGAGACCGCGGGCAACGCCATCGCCGACACGATGCTGGGACTCGCCCAGCGGCTGGACCGGAACGGCACCGTGTTCTCTGATACCGGCTGGCGCGAAATCCGCGATTTCCATGACCGCGTGCTCGCGAACGTCCAGGCCGGGCTCAACGTGCTGATGACGCTGAACCCCGACGCAGCCCGCGCCCTCGTCGAGGAGAAGGACCGGGTGCGCGACCTCGAACAGGCGCTGCAGCGGTCGCATCTCGACCGGCTGAAGATGGGGCTGAGCGAGAGCATCGAAACCTCGAACGTCCACCAGGAAACGCTGCGGGCGCTGAAACAGGTGAACTCCGCGATCACCATGATCGCCTACCCGATCCTCGAGGAGACCGGCGATCTCCTGTCCAGCCGCCTCAACCGGGCGCGGACCTGAGATCAGCCGGCGACGGCGGCGAGGTGCCGCGCGAAGGCCGGCTCGGCCATCAACGCCTTGCAGCGCGCGAAGCGCGTCTCGGCATAGGCGCGGAAATCGTCGGCCGGATTGCCGTTCGCAAGCTGGATCAGGCCCCAGAGCGTCCAGAGCAGATCGCACATCGCCTTGTAGAGGACCACCCTGCCACGGTCGCGGGCCGAGGGCGCCCCGCCGAAATAGGCCCGCAGCATCTCTTCCTCCTGACCTTCGTCGAACTGCGCCTCGACCGACAGGTCGCCCAGATCCCACATCGGGTCGTTCATGCCGGAGTATTCCCAGTCCACGATCCACATGCGCAGGCCGGTGTCGAGGAAGTTCTCGCACAGGGGATCGCAATGGCAGGGCGCGAGCGGCAGGGGCTGCGCGGCCAGCGCCGCACGCACCGCGCCGGCCTCGGCCACGACGCCGTGGTAGCCTTCCGGCAGGGCCACGTCCTTCGTGGCGAGGATGCGCAGGTACTCGTCGATCATGGCGAAGAGCTCGAAGCGGAACGGGAAGACGGCGCCCGAGCGGTGCAGCCGGCGGAATGCCTCGGCGGCGCGCGCCGGCGCGCCCGTTCGGGTGCGGAATGCCGCCGGGTCCATCGTCACGGCGCCTTCGATGAAACGGGTCACCATGACGCCGGTCCCGGGGTCGGCATGGATCACTTCGGGGCTCACCCCCGCCCGCGCCGCCTCCCGTGCCGCGACCGCCTCGTTCGCGCGGTCGATGTATTCCTCGGTACCGGCTCCGGGGATGCGCAGGCAGAGATCGCCCACCCGGTAGACGAGGTTGGTGAGCCCGCCGAGCCGCTCCGGCTCGACCCTGTCCTTCAGCGCCGGGATTCTGGCGATCGCCGCGCGGGCACGGTCGATGTCGCTCATGCCTTCAGCCTTTCCATCTTCGCGTCGTAGAGGCAGCGCGGGCCGCGTGTCGCGGCGTAGGGCTTGCCGAAAGCCTCGATGGTGAAACCCTCCGCCCCAGCCAGTTCGACCGGCAGATAGGCGAAGCCGATGGTCCGGCCGAGGTGATGGCCGTATCCGGCGGAGGTCAGCGACGCGACGGGGCGGCCCTCGTGCAGGACCGTTTCACCCGAAAGGAACGGGGCGAAGCCCTCGACCGAGAGTGTCACCAGCCGTCGCTTCGGAGCGCCGAGGGCCGCAAGTGCGGCGCGGCCGGTGAACTCACCCTTGCCCATCGCCACCGCGAAGCCGAGGCCCGCGTCCAGCGGCGTCGTCTCCGGCGTGATGTCCGCCGACCAGTAGAGATAACCCTTCTCCAGCCGGCAGCTTTCGATGGCGCGGTAGCCGGCATCTTGGATGCCATGCGCCGCGCCGGCCGCCTTCAGCGTCTCGTAGACGTGGCCGGCATAGTCGGTCGGGACGTAAAGCTCCCAGCCAAGCTCGCCCACATAGCCCACGCGCACGGCAAGCGCGGGCGCCTGGCCGATCACGATTTCGCGCGCCGCGAGAAACGGGAAGGCCGCGTTCGTGACGTCCGCATCGGTGACGGATGCCAGCACGTCACGCGCCTTCGGCCCGCAGAGATTGAGAACCGCGTGGGCATTCGTCACGTCGCGAAGCGCGAGCCCCTCGGGCAGGTGCCGGCTGATCCAGTTGGCGTCGCGCACGCCGAAGCCCGATCCGGTGACGATCAGGAAATCCTCCGCGCCCCGGTGCAGGATGGTGAGGTCGGCCTCGATCCCGCCCTTGTCGTTCAGAAGCTGGGTGTAGATCGCCCGGCCCGGCGTCCCAGATATGTCTGCCGCCGCGATCCGGTTCAGCGCTGCCTGCGCACCCGGCCCCGAAAGCTCGAACTTCGCGAACGAGGTCTGGTCGATCAGCGCGACGCCAGTACGGATCGCCCGCACCTCGGCGGCGACAGCGTCATGCCAGCCGGGCGTGCCCTCGAAACTCGGGGTGTCGGTCGCGGCTGGGTCCGAGGTCGTGAACCAGTTCGCCCGCTCCCAGCCGAAGCGCGCGCCGAACACGGCACCCGCGCTCTTCAAGGGCTCGTAGAGAGAGGAGCGGCGCAGGCCGCGGCCGGCATGGTGTTCCTCGCCTGGCCAGTGGACCTTGTAATAGGCGGCATAGGCCTCCTGCGCCCGGGCGGAGAGCCAGGAGGCGCGGGCATGGGGGGCACCGAACCGGCGGGCGTCGAAGGGCCAGAGGTCGAGGCCGGGATCGCCGTTCACGATCCAGTTCGCCATCGCCTCGCCCGCACCGCCGGAGGCCGCGATGCCCGCGGTGAAGCCGCAGGCGAGGTAGAAGTTGTCGAGTTCCGGCGCGAGACCCATGATCGGCTCGCCGTCCGCCGAAACCGGAATCGGGCCATTGATCACGGTCCTGATGCCGATCTCGTTCAGGATCGGCAGCCGTTCGGCGGCGGGCAGGGCGAAAAGCTCCAGCCGCTCCATGTTCGCGGGAAAAAGCTCTCGGGCGAAGTCGAAGGGCGGCCACTGGTTCCAGAGTGTGCGAGTCCCCTCCTCCCACCCGCCGATGGCAAAGGAGCCACCCACGTCCGGCTTCAGATAGAAGTTGTGGTCGGGGTCGCGCAGGGTCGTCAGATCGTCCGCTATGTCGAGTCCCTTTTCGGTGACGAAGTACTGGTGCTCGACGACACCCGCGGCCACCGCCACCCCCGCCATCGCGCCGACGCGCCGCGCCCAGTAGCCCGCGGCGTTCACGACGATGTCGGCCGAAACCGTGCCGTGGTCGGTGACGACGCCCAGCGCCCGGCGGCCCTTCACGGGAATGCCGGAAACTGTCACGCCCTCCTCGATCCGGACACCAGCCCTGCGCGCGCTTGCCGCGAAGGCCATCGTGACCGCATAGGGGTCGATATATCCGTCGGTCGGGATCCAGGCGGCCCCGACGACGCCCGTCTTCTCGATATGGGGGAACATCCGCTTCGCCTCGTCGGGCGAGACGAGATGCGCCTCGAAGCCGAAGCTCTTCGCAAGCTGGACCGAGCGGCGGATCTCGCTCCATCGCGCCTCGGACGCGGCAAGGCGCAGCGAACCCACCTTCTTCCAGTCGGTCGCCATGCCGGATTCGGCCCCGAGCCGGTCGAACACCGCGACGGAGTTCTGCATCAGCCGCGTGAGCGCCCGCTTGCCGCGCAGTTGGCCGACAAGCCCTGCCGCGTGCCAGGTGGAGCCGTGCGTCACCTGCGCCTTTTCCAGGACCAGCACGTCGCGCTCGCCCTGACGCGCGAGGTGATAGGCGATGGCCGTGCCGATCGCGCCGGCGCCGATGATGACGATTCTCGCGTGACGGTCGGACTTCATGCCTTCACCTTGAGGTTTTCAGGGTCGTAGAGCGGCGCGAGCGCGAGCCGCGCCGCAAAGCGCTCGTTGGCGACGACCAGTTCGTAGCTGCCCGAGGTCAGGTAGTCGTCGCTCACTCCATCCGCGTTGCGCACATAGCCGAAACCGATGGACTTCCCGACCGTGTAGCCGTAGCCGCCCGAGGTCAGGTAACCCACGGTCTCGCCGTTCCTGAGGATCGTCTCGCGCCCGACCAGCACGGCGGCCGGATCCTCCAGCGTGAAGCCCGCGAGCCGCTTCTTCAGCGGCTGGCCTGCGACGGCTTCCAACGCCCCGCGGCCGATGAAATCGGCGTTCCGGCGCATCTTCACCGCCCAGCCGAGCCCCGCCTCGAAAGGCGTGTCGTTCGGCGTGATGTCCGAGGACCAGGCCCGATAGCCCTTCTCCAGCCGCAAGGATTCCAGCGCCCGGTAGCCCACCGGCCGGATGCCCGCGCCCGCGCCCGCCGCCATCAGTGCGTCGAAGACCCGGCCCGTGGCGGCCAGCGGCACATGCAGTTCCCAGCCGAGCTCGCCCACATAGGTCACGCGCAGCGCCCGCACCGTGGCCCCCGCGATCCCGATTTCCCGCACGTGGCCGAACGGGAAGGCCGCGTTCGACAGATCCGCCTCCGTCACCCGTGCCAGCACACCGCGCGCCAGGGGTCCCATCAGCGACAGCACCCCCCAATCCTCGGTGATGTCGCGGATCGCCACGTCCCCCGCGGGCAGATGCTCGGCGATCCAGGCGAGGTCATGGGTACGGAACCCCGTCCCCGTGACGAGGTAGAAGCGATCCTCCGCCAGCCGCGCCACCGTCAGGTCGCATTCGATCCCGCCGCGCGAGTTGAGCGCCTGGGTATAGGTCAGCCGCCCCGGCGCCTTCGTCACGTCTGCGGCAAAGACGAAATCGAGGGCGCGCGCCGCATCCGCCCCGCTCACCTCGTACTTGGCGAAGGAGGACTGGTCGAAGATGCCCACGGCCTCGCGCACATGCCTGTGCTCTTCTCCCACGGCATCAAACCAGTTCTGCCGCCCCATCGAATTGACGTCCTTCGCCTCCCTCCCCTCCGGCGCGAACCAGTTCGGCCGTTCCCAGCCGAGCTTCGATCCGAAGACGGCGCGATGCGCCTTCAGCCGGTCATAGAGCGGCGAGACGATGCGCGGCCGGCCGCTTTCGTATTCCTCATGCGGAAACCCGATGGTGTAATGCTTGCCGTATGCCTCGCAGGTGCGGTCGCGGACCCAGTCGCGGTCGCGGTGCATGCCGGAGAAGCGGCGGATGTCCACGGTCCAGAGGTCGAGCGGCGCCTCGCCCGTCATCACCCAGTCGGCCAGCACCCAGCCCGCGCCGCCCCCGGATGCGATGCCAAAGGCGTTGAAGCCGGCGCCGACATACATGTTGGCGCATTCCGGGGCGGAACCGAGGATGAAGTTCCCGTCCGGGGTGAAGCTTTCCGGCCCATTGATCATCTGCTTGACGCCCGCCTCGGCGAGCGCCGGGATGCGGGCGATCGCCTGATCCATGTGCTGCTCGAAATGATCGAAATCGTCGTCGAAAAGCCGGAACTCCCAGTCGTCGGGCACATCGCCGGTGGTCCAGGGCTGCGGGTCGGGCTCATAGCCGCCCATGACGAGGCCGCCCACTTCCTCCTTGAAGTAGGTGCGACGGTCGGGGTCGCGGATCGTCGGCGCATCGGCGGCGAGCCCCGCGATCTGCTCGGTGACGATATACTGGTGCCTGACCGGTTGCAGGGCCACGTTGATACCCGCCATCGCGCCGACCTGCCGCGCCCACTGCCCGGCACAGTTGACGACCTTTTCGCAGGCGATCTCGCCTTGCGTGGTCTTCACGCTCACGATCCGGTTGCCCGCCATGCCGAAGCCCGTCACCCGCACGCCCTCGACTATCCGCGCGCCATGCATCCGCGCGCCCTTGGCGAGGCTCTGCGTGATGTCCGAGGGCGATGCCTGCCCGTCGGTCGGCAGCCAGCTTGCGCCGACAAGGTCGCCGACCTCCATCAGCGGCCACATGCGCTTGACCTCATCCGGCGAAATGAGGTGCATCTCCATCCCGAAGGACCGCGCCGTCGTGGCGAGCCGCCGGTATTCGGTCCAGCGGTCCGCGTTCGTGGCCAGCCGCAGGCAGCCGGTCATCTTCCAGCCGGTCTCAAGGCCCGTCTCCGCCGCCAGCCCCTTGTAAAGCTCGACCGAGTATTTCAGCACCCGGGTGATCGAGGCGGAACTTCTGAGTTGCCCCACCAGCCCGGCCGCGTGCCAGGTCGAGCCGGAGGTGAGCCGCCCCTGCTCCAAGAGCACCACCTCGGCCTTGTGGTCGCGGGCAAGGTGATAGGCCGTGGAACAGCCGATGATGCCGCCGCCGATGACGACGATGCGGGCGTGGGCAGGCAGGGTCATGTCGCGATCTTTCCGTGAAGGGACTGGTAGCGGCCGAGCGCGAGATCGAGCCGGCCGAGATAGTCGCGCGCATGGGCGTCGTAATCGGCTCCCGGCGCGGCAAGGAAGATCTCCGACACCATCGCCCACATCGCCTCGCGCGCGAGGCTCGCGCACTGCATCGCGTCGAAGGCGCGGGCCGTGGCGGCGTCGGGCGCCTGCCCGAAATAGGCGGAAAGCAGCGCCCCGGCCTCGTCTGCGTCCATCCCCGCATTCGAGGCCGCCCCGGCGAGATCGAACATCGCCGTCCCGAAGCCCGCATATTCGTAGTCGATGAGCCAGAGCCGCCCATCCGCATCTTCAAGGAAATTCGCCGGCAGAAGGTCGTGATGGCCGTAGACGATGGGCAGCGACACCTGCGCCGCCTCCATCGCCTCGGCGACGGCGACGAGACGCGGCAGATCGCCCGCGAAACGGCTGCCCCCGGCCTTCAGGGTCCGCGCATAGTCACGGATCACGTGGAAGACCCAGAATATCCCCCCCGGCCCGGACACCTCGCGCGGCATCTTCGCGTGAAACTCCCGCAGATAGCGCCCGACGCGGCCCGGATCGGCGCGCACGTCCGCCTCGCCCCAGGTCCGCGCCGCCAGGAAGGCCGAGACCATCACCCCCGGCGCGGCATACTCCACCTCGGGCGCGAAGCCGCAGGCATGCGCGGCCCGCGCCGCCATCACCTCGCTCGCGCGGCTGACATGGTGACACGGAAAATCCGCGCCGAAGCGCACCACATGCGCGCCCGCGGCGTCCGTCACCTTCCAGCTTTCGTTCGACAGCCCCCCGGTCAGCGGCTCTGCCGAAACCGCGCCGCGCCAGCACGGCAGCGCGCGAAGACGATCGATCGTCATGGCCCTGCCTTTTCATTGTGGCGGCAAATACTCCCGCCGGAGGCTCCCGCACTCTGCCCTGGCGCGACACTCATGTGCTGCTCCCCCCAAGCCCGAGCCGCCCCCGCGCCGCCTGCGCGCCGGCATGGATCAGCCGGTCGGCGACGATGGCGATGAAGGCGACGGCGAGGCCCGCCACCAGCCCGCGCCCCGGATCGGCCTTGGTCAGCGCGATATAGACCTCCTGCCCCAGATCGCGGGTGCCGACGAGTGCCGTGATGACCAGCATCGACAGCGCGAACATGATCGTCTGGTTGAGGCCGAGCAGGATCTCCGGCAGTGCCAGTTTCAGCCGGATGCGGGTGAGGATCTGCGCTTCCGAACAGCCCATCGCGCGCCCGGCCTCGATCAGGCGCGGATCGACGCCCTTCAGGCCGAGGACGGTGTAGCGGATCGCGGGCGCAACCGCGAAGGCGACGATGGCGATCATCGCGGTGAAGTCGCCGACGCGGAAGAGCATCACCGCGGGCATCAGGTAGACGAAGGAGGGCAGCGTCTGCAACGTGTCGATGATGACCCGCACCCAGGACCAGAGCCGGTCGCTGTTCGCCGCAAGCACGCCGATGGGCAGCCCGATCAGCATGGCGATGGCGACCGAGATGCCGCAGAGATAGACGGTGATCATCGCCTTCTCCCACTGCCCGGTCGCCGCGATCAGCGTGACGAGCGCCGCGATCAGAAGGCCAAGCCGCCAGCCCCCCGAGCGCCAGCCGGCGAAGGCAAGGAGGGCTGCGACGCCCAGCCACGGCAGGCCGGCGAGGAAGCGCTTGAACGGCACCAGCAGGTTAAGGAGAAAGAAGTTCTTCACCGCCTCGAGCGTGTCGAAGAAGTTGACGTTGATCCATTCAACCACACGGCTCCAGAACGTACCGGTCGAAAGCTGCCACGCCTGCGGATAGCTCTGCACCCACGGGATGACGAACCCGATCGCCGCGGCCGCCGCGATCGTCACCAGCGACGCGACCAGATAGGGATGCCGCGCCAGCGGCCCGCCCCGCAATGGCGCGCCGCGCCCGCGCACGGCGACCGCCTGGCTCAGCCGGTCGAGCGCGACGGCGAGCGCCACGATGGCAAAGCCCGCCTCGAGCCCCGCGCCGAAGTCGAGACGCCTGAGGGCCGCGAGCACATCGAAGCCAAGCCCGCCCGCGCCGATCATCGAGGCGATGATGACCATGTTCAGCGACAGCATGATGACCTGGTTGACGCCCACCATCAGCGCCTCGCGCGCGGAAGGAACCATCACCCGCCAGAGCATCTGGCGCCGTGTGCAGCCGACCATGCGGCCAAGATCGCTCAGCTCCGGCGGCACGCGATGCAGCGCCAGTTCGGTGACCCGCGTCATCGGCGGCATGGCGTAGATCAGGGTCGCCACCACCGCCGCCGTCGGGCCGAAGCCGAAGAGAAAGAGGATCGGCACCAGATAGGCGAAGACCGGGATCGTCTGCATCAGGTCGAGCACCGGCCGGATCGCGCGGGAAAACCAGAGATGCCGCCAGGCAAGGACTCCGAGCGCCATCCCGCCGGCCACGCCCAAAGGCACCGCGACGAGGATCGAGGCGAGCGTCACCATCGCGCTTTGCCACTGGCCGAAGACGGCGATGAAGAGGAAGCAGGCGGCGACCAGCAGGGCAAGCCCGCGCCCCCCGGCCCAGAGGCCGAGAAGCGCGAAGGACACGATCACCGCGACCCATGACAGCGGCGGGGTGATCTCGACCGCCGTGCTCCCCTCGCCCCGCAGGAAGCCGGTGGAGAGAAGCGACAGTACGATCCGGTAGGGCGCGTCGATCACGCCCGCGACGAAGCGGGTGAGTTCCTGGAAGGTGAACAGCCCGAAGGTCGCGTCGTTCAGGAGCCATCTGGTGAAGGCGGTGATCCACCGCGCCGCCGGGATCGTCCAGCCCTTCGGCCAGTCGAAGGCCCAGGGCGCGGCCGGCGCCCCCCACAGCCAGAGCGCCGCGCAGGGCAGCAGGACGAGGCCCCAGCCCGCCCAACGGGGCAGTCCGCGCGGTCCGGGAATGGCGGTGGCATCGGCCAAGTCTCAGCCCCCCATGAGAAGCCGGGTGACATCGTCGCGCCGCAGATGGCCGATCACGCGGCCCGCCGCGTCCGTCACCGCGACCACGGCCGCGCCGCCCAGAAACAGGCGCGCCGCATCCGCGATCACCGTCCGCGCCGCGACGGTGCCCGCCGCCTCGCCCTCTGCCGCGACCATCACGCTGTCCGCGCGCACCACCTTCGCCTTCGGCACCGCCTGGGTGAATTCGCGGACGTAATCGGTGGCCGGGTTCATCACCAGCTCCTCCGGCGTGCCCTGCTGCACGATGGCGCCGTCCTTCATGATGGCGATGCGGTCGGCGAGCCTTATCGCCTCGTCGAAATCGTGGGTGATGAAGACGATGGTCTTGCGCAGCACCGATTGCAGGCGGATGAATTCGTCCTGCATCTCGCGCCGGATCAGGGGATCGAGGGCCGAGAAGGGTTCGTCGAGGAACCACAGTTCCGGCTCCACCGCGAGCGAGCGCGCGATGCCGACCCGCTGCTGCTGGCCGCCCGAGAGCTGGCGCGGATAGGCGTCCTCGCGCCCGCCAAGGCCGACGAGCGCGATCATCTGGCGCGCCCGCTCCTCCCGCGCCGCCCGCGCGACGCCCTGCACCTCCAGCGGGAAGGCGACGTTGCCCAGAACCGTCAGATGCGGCAGGAGCGCGAAATGCTGGAAGACCATGCCCATCCTGTGGCGCCTTATCTCCACCATCTCGCGGTCCGAGGCCGCCAGCAGATTCTGTCCGTTGAACAGGATCTCCCCCGCCGTCGGCTCGATCAGCCGCGACATCAGGCGGACGAGCGTCGATTTCCCCGACCCCGACAACCCCATGATGACGAAGATCTCGCCCTGCCGAACCGACAGGCTGACATCGCGCACCGCCGGCACCAGTCCCGCCGCCGCGATCGCTTCCACCGTCGCCCCGGACCCGAGGCTTCGCAGGACCTCCCCGGCGCGCGCCCCGAACAGCTTCCAGACACCGCGGCATTCCAGCGTGATCTTGTCCGCAGAAGCGCCGACGGCACCACGAACGGCAGCAGGACTTTCAGTCATCGTGGCTTCCGGAAAGTTGGGGCCGGACCGCAAACACGCGATCCGGCCGGTCCGTCACTGGCCGATCCAGGGCTTCCAGCGGCCCTCGTTGGCGGCGATCCAGGCATCGGTGACCTCCTCCACCGTCTTGCCGTTCAGATCGACCTCGGTG
The DNA here is from genome assembly GCA_020637675.1 of Paracoccaceae bacterium. Taxonomy (GTDB): domain Bacteria; phylum Pseudomonadota; class Alphaproteobacteria; order Rhodobacterales; family Rhodobacteraceae; genus Albidovulum. The sequence continues at coordinate 549,941 of JACKKD010000001.1, forward strand.
ATCATCTGGCCCATCTCGTCATTGTCGATGGTGAAGGCCTTGATCGCCTCGTAAGCCCCCGGCCACTTGTCCTTCACCCCCGCCCAGCCGACCTTCCAGATCTCGCCGAAAGGCTTGCCGCAGTCATAGGCCATGTCGGGGTTCGAGCCCCAGGCGGGGTCATTGTAGCATTCGGGCGTGTATTCCGGGAATTCCACCCATTCGCCCTTGTACTTCGCCGGTGCCCAGTGCGGCGCATAGATCCAGAGCATGATCGGCGCCTGGCGCTGATAGGCGCTTTCCAGCTCCGCGAAAAGCGCGGCATCGGTGCCGGCGTGGATTACCTCGAAGGGCAGGTCGAGCGCCTCGACCCGTTCATCATCGAACCCGCCCCAGGTCACCGGCCCGCCCAGGTAGCGCCCCTTCGGCGCCGTCTCGGCGGTCGAGAACGCCTCGGCGCAGGCCGGGTCCTTCAAGGCCTCCCAGTTCGGCAGGCCGGGGCATTTCTCCTTCATGTATTCGGGATACCACCACTCTTCCTTGGCCTTCATGCCTGTGGGGCCGAAATTCTCGACCTTGCCGGTCGCGGTCGCGGCATCCATCGCCTCGCGCCCCGTCGTCTCCCACATCTCCATCGCCACATCGAGATCGCCGGTCTCGAGGCCCGCGAACTGCGCGAGGTAGTCGGCCTGCACATATTCGACGTTGTTGCCCGCCTTCTGCAGGATCTTGCCCATCAGCTGCGTGGTGATGAGCTGGCCGGTCCAGTCGTGCAGCGTCAGCTTGATCGGGTCGGCCGAATCCTGCGCTCCCGCACTGCCGGCCGCCGCCAGCGCGAGTGCCGACATTGTGAGCCCTCGGATCAGAATTCCGGTCGTTTTTGACATGGTGAACCCCCTGTTCATGCCGGCCGGGCCGGTCTGTCGAACGCCGATCCGTCCGCGTGCGCCGCGCCCGGTCCCGTTCCTTTCCACAGCCTGAGCCGAGGAGCCCGATTCCGTCAACCGGGTCATGTGGCCTTTTGTGATTATTTTGCCCGTATCGTGCCCGATTATTGCGGCCCGGAGCGTTCCCGCCTAAGATTGCCGCAGCCTGCGGAGCGCCGGATGCTGTCCAAACGTCACGCCGACATCCTCGACATCCTTGAAGCCGAAGGTTCGGCGACGATCTCCGCGCTCGCGGGCCGGCTCGGGGTCTCGCTCGAAACCGTGCGGCGTGACGTGAAGCCGCTTACCGAAGCGGGCCGGGTCCTGCGCATCCACGGCGCCGTGGGACTGGCGGGCCGCATTGGCGAGGCGCCGTTCGAAAAGCGGATGCGCGAGAATGCCGGGCCCAAGCGCACCATCGCCCGCGCGGTCGCGGCGACGATCCGGGACGGGGAATCGGTGATGCTCGACACCGGCACGACGACGAGCTTCGTCGCCCGCGAACTGATGAACCACCGGCGCCTGACGGTCGTCACCAATTCCTCCGACATCGCCCGCACGCTGGCCACGGTGAACGGCAACCGCGTCTACATGGCCGGGGGCGAGCTCAGGTCCGACTCGGGCGCGGCCTTTGGAAAGTCGGCGCTCGACTTCATCGCGCAGTTCGCGGTCCACCATGCCATCATCTCGGCCGGGGCGGTCGACGAGGGCGGCGTGATGGACTACGCGCTGGAAGAGGCGGAGTTTGCCCGGCTCGTGCTCTCGCGCGGCGAGCGCCGGGTCGTGGTAACCGATCACACGAAGTTCGGGCGCCGCGGCCTCATATCGGTGGCGGGCTGGGACGAGGTGGGCGAGATCGTCACTGACCGCCCCCCCGATGCCGCCATCTCCAGGAGCCTTTCGGCAGCCGGCGCGAGGCTCACGCTCGCGCCCTAGCCGGCCTCGGCGCGGACCGCTTCCACGACGATGGAGAGCGCGCGGTCGAGGTCCTCGCGCCCGATGACGAGGGGCGGCGACAACGTCAGCACGGCGCCGGCGCTGATCTTGAAGCTGAGGCCGGCGTCGAGGCAGCGATAGTAGATCCGTTCGGCGGCGGCCCTCGCGGGAGCCCGGGTTTCCCGGTCCGCCACGATCTCGACCCCGAACATGAGGCCCCGCCCCCGGATGTCGCCGACGATCCCGACGCCGTCGAGTGCCTCGGCCAACCGGGCAAGCGCCCGCTGCCCGAGTTCGGCCGCCCGGTCTGCCAGCCCCTCCTCGGCGATCACGGCCAGCGTTTCCAGCGCCGCCCGCGCCGTCACAGGGTTCTTCTCGTGCGTGTAGTGCCCGATGGCGTAGTCGCCGGCCACGTCGAGGTCGCGGCGCGCGACCACCGCCGCGATGGGCAGGATGCCGCCGCCCAGCGCCTTGCCGAGCGTCACCATGTCGGGCACCACACCGTCATGCTCGAAGGCGAACATGCGGCCCGTCTTGCCAAGGCCGGTCGGGATTTCGTCGAAGATCAGCAGCGCCCCGTGCCGCCGGCAGGCCTCCGCCACCGCGCGCCAGTAGCCGGGAGGCGGCACGACCGGCACTGCCCGCATCGGCTCCGCGATCACCGCGGCCACGTCGCCCTCGCGTTCGAGCACGTAGTCCACCATCCGTGCGCAGGCCAGCCCGCAGGACGCAGGCCCCGGATGGCCATAGGCGCAGCGGGTGCAGTTGAAGGGCGCGACATGCTCCGCCCCGGGCAGGAGCGGCCCGGCGATCCCGGATCGGAACGTCGCCTCGCCGCCGACCGAGGCAGCGCCGAACCCCGCGCCATGGAACGCGTCCCAGAAGCTCAGCGTCTTGAACCGCCCCGTCGCCGCGCGGGCAAGCCTCAGCGCCACCTCGTTCGCGTCCGAGCCCCCGGTGGTGAAGAGCACCTTCGAAAGATCGCCGGGCGCAATCGCACCGAGCGCCTCGGCAAGCCGCACCGCCACCTCGTTGGTGAAGCGCCGGGGAGAGAAGCTCAGGTCGTCCAGCTGCGCCTTGATCGCCGCCACCACCCGGGGATGGCCATAGCCGAGGTGATGGACCGAGTTGCCATGGAAATCCATGTAGCGGCGCCCCGCTGTGTCCTCGATCCAGATGCCCTCGGCCCTGGCGATGGTCGAGACACAGGGCGAGGACAGCGACTGGTGGAGGAACGCCTCCGCGTCGCGCGCCAGAAGGTCGCGCGTCGCCGCATCCGGATGCCGCGCCGTCCAGGCCCGGCGCGCGTCGGACGTGTTGGACTCGCCCTCCGTGTGGGTCATCCCGCCTTGCGTCTTCATCTTGCCCCGAATACCTCCGCCGGAGGCTCCCGAAACCGCCACGCGCTCACCGCAGCCAGGGAAGCGAATAGGTCTTCACGTTGGTGAAGAACTTCATCGCCTCCGTCACGCCTTCCTTCACCCCGTTCCCGGAATCCTTGATCCCGCCGAAGGGCGAGGTCTCGATCCGGTAGCCGGGCTGTTCCCAGATGTTCACCGTGCCGACGTCGAGCCCCTCGATATAGGCCTGCATCCGGCGGAAGTCGTTGGTGCAGACGCCCGAGGACAGGCCGAAGGGCGTGCCGTTCGAAATCCGCATCACCTCGGCGTCGTCGTCGGGCACCCGGACGACGGGGACGATCGGCCCGAACGTTTCCTCCATCACCAGTTCGCTGTCATGGGGCACATGATCGACGACGATGGGGGGCAGCAGCGCCCCCTTGCGGCCGGGGTCATAGAGCACCTTCGCCCCCTGCTCCGCCGCCATGTAGACGCGCCTTTCGAAAAGCTCCGCCGCCTTCGCGCTGATGACGCAGCCAAGCTCGGTCGCGGGGTCCATCGGGTCGCCGAACCTCAGCGCCTTTGCCTTCGCCAGCAGCATCGGCACGAAGCGGTCCGCCACGCTTTCCTGCACGAGGATGCGCTTGATCGCCGTGCAGCGCTGGCCGGAATTGCCGGTGGCGCCCGCGACCGCAATCGCCGCCGCCTTCTCGAGGTCCACATCATCGAGATCGTTCAGCACGATCAGGGGATCGTTGCCGCCCAGTTCCAGCGCCTGCCGCTTGTAGACCGCCTTCGCCGCGATCATCTTGCCGACCGGCACGCCCCCGGTGAAGGTGATGATGTCGATATTCGGGTTGGTAATCATCTCCTCGCCGATATCCTGCGGCCAGCCGGTCACCACCTGGAACATTTCAGGGGGTAGCCCGGCCTCGTACAGGATATCGGCGAGGGTCAGCGCCGTGAGCGGCGTCAGTTCGGTCGGCTTCACCACCATGCAGTTGTTCGTGGCGATGGAGGGCGCGACCTTGTGGCTGACCATGTTGAGGGGATGGTTGAAGGGCGTGATCGCCGAGATCGACCGGACCGGCTCGCGCTTGGTGTATATTTTCCGGTCCTTGCCGTTGTGCGTGAGGTCGCAGGAGAATATCTGCCCGTCGTCCTGCAAGGCCTGGGCGGCGGCGAAGGTATAGACATCCTGCGCGCGCCTGGTCTCGTAGACCGCGTGCTGCCACGAGATGCCCAATTCCAGCACCAGCCATTTCGCCAGATAGTCCCGCCGCGCGCCGATCAGTTCGCCCGCCCGCTTCAGGATCTGGCTGCGCTCGTAGCGGGTCAGCCGGGACCGGTAGCCGGCGGCAATCTCGAACGCGCGGCGGGCGTGCTCGGCGGTCCCCGCCGGGACGGTGCCCACGAGTTCGCCCGTATAGGGATAGCGGACCTCGATCACCCGGTCGGTGAAGACCTTTTCTCCGCCGATCCGCATGGCTTCGTGACGGACCTCGATCGTCATCATCGCCACCCCCTCAGACCGCCGCCGCCGTGCAGGCGTAGAGGAAGGCGTCGAAGTTCCTCAGGACCGGCGCCCCCGGCAGGTCGATCACCCGGTTGACGATGAAGGGCACTTCCTGCTCGGTCAGCCCGCCGTGGGAGCGCAGCGGCTCCTTCAGCGCGGCAAGGTCGTGGCGGTGGGCCGAGGTGCCGATGGTCATGTTCTCGCCCGAGATCATGACGATGTCGCCGATCCGGTCGGCCGGAAGCTCGAACCGCCGCACCGCCTCCTCCCGGTCCAGGACCAGGATGATTTCCGGCCGCGCGGCGAGCCGCGCCATGATCGCGGCCCGGTCCTCCCCCTCCGGAAGATAGGCCGTCGCGAAGGAGCCGAGCGCGCCGTGGTGGACGACGTAAGGATCGGTGATCGGCAGGATCACCCGCGCAGCGCCCTTGCCGAGCCAGTCGTCGAGCAGGTCCTGCACATAGATCACCGCCGGACTGCCGTCGGCCAGATGCTTCGGCTTCATGCCGTGGTCGGCGGTGACGACGATGGCGGCGCCCAGTTCGTCCAGTTCGGCCAGATAGCGGTCGAACATCGCGTAGAAGTCCTTCGCTCCCTGCTGGTCGGGCGCATACTTGTGCTGGATGTAGTCGGTCGTCGACAGATACATCACGTCCGGCTTCCACTCGCGCAGAAGCTTCACCCCGGCGGCGAAGACAAACTCCGAAAGGTCCGCCGAATAGACCTCGGGCACCGGCATGCCGAGCCACCTCGACGCATTGGCGATCCCATGCTCGGCCTTGGTCGTGGTGCCCGACTTCTCGGACGAGAAGGCGATGGCCCGGTCTTCGTCGAACCTCAGCCCGGCACCCAGAAGCGCCCTGAGCTTGTCCTTCGCCGTGACCACCGCGACCCGCGCGCCGGCCTCGTAGAATTTCGCGAAGACGGTCGGCGCGCGCAGGAAACGCACGTCGTTCATCATCACCTCCTGCCCCGTCTCCGGCTCGTAAAGGTAGTTGCCGCAGATGCCGTGGACGGCGGGCGGGCGGCCGGTGGCGATGGAGAGGTTGTTTGGGTTGGTGAAGGAGGGGATGACCGAATGCGCGATCCGGTCGGTCCCCGCCTCGCGCATCCGCTTCAGTGTCGGCATCAGCCCCTCGGCGATGGCGACGTCGAGATAGGCGGGCTCGCAGCCATCAAGGCAGATCGCCACGGCGGGCACCTTCGGCCAGGGATAGGCACGGCCGTTCGCCGTCACGGGGGCGCGGGTCTGCAGGTTCATCTCGGGTCCTTCCGTCACTATTCGGCAGCCGCGTCAGGCGGCCAGTTTCGCGCGTTCGGCCAGCGCCGCCTCGGGAGGAGCGGCGGAGGTCACACCCATCTCGACGAGCGCCTCTCCGGCCGCCGCGACCACCTTCCGCATCACATGATCGTCCATCCTTCCGATGCAGCCAATGCGGAAACTGTCCACCACTGTCAGCTTGCCGGGATAGATGATGAAACCCTTGGCCTTCATCCTTTCGTAGAAATCCGCAAAGACGAATTTCGGATCGGCCGGGCAGAAGAAGGTGACGATGATCGGGGACAGCCAGCGGTCCTTCAAAAGCGTCTCGAAGCCGAGACCGCGCATCCCCGCCACCATCACGTCGCGGTTTCGGGCATAGCGCGCGCCCCGACCTGCAACGCCGCCTTCCGCCGCATGCAGGCGCAGCGCCTCAAGGAAGGCGGCGACGACATGGGTGGGCGGCGTGTAGCGCCACTGGCCGGTCTTCTCCATGTAGGCCCACTGGGCATGGAGGTCGAGCGCGAGCGAGTGGCTGTTGCCCTTGCAGGCCTCGAGTTCGGACCTGCGCGCGACGACGAAGCCGAAGCCCGGCACCCCCTCGATGCACTTGTTGGCCGAGGAGACCATCGCCTCGTAGCGGATATCGGTCACGTCGAGCGGCAGCGCGCCGAAGGCCGACATGGAATCGATGAGAAGCTTGCGGCCCCGGGAATAGACGGCCTCGGAGATTTCCGCGACCGGATTGAGTATGCCGGAGGAGGTTTCGCAATGGATCGCGATCACATGGCTGATCGCCGGGTCGGCATCGAGTGCGGCGGCGACCTCGTCCCCGCGGGGCGGCATGTAGTCGCCCTTGTCGATGAGCGTGTGCGCGCGGCCAAGATAGCGCATCGTCTCGGCCGCGCGGAGCCCGTAGGCGCCGTTGGCCAGCACCAGAACCTTGCCGCCCTTCGGCACGAAGGTTCCCAGCATGGCCTCCACGCAGAAGGAGCCGGAACCCTGCATCGGCACACAGGTGAAGTCGCCTTTCCGGTCCCCGGCAAGCGCCACGATCTGGTCGCGGAGCGATTTCGTCATGGCGCGGAAGTCGGCATCCCACGACCCCCAGTCGCGCAGCATCGCCTCCTTCACCTCGAAGGCCGTGGTCAGCGGCCCCGGCGTCAGCAGATAGGGCTCACCGAGCCTCGGGGCGGGAAAGGGGGCGGCGCTGGACATGGGCGGTCTCCGGTTCGGTCGGCCTCGCGCCCGCTGTCTCATGCGCGTCACCATCTGTAAAATCGTTATTTTAGATTGATCCATAAATTTCTCTCGTATAGAGCCGTGACAGATCGGCGGGGGCATCCCATGCGCTACGTCCAGCTTCGCGCCTTTCACAACGTCGCCCTCCACGGCGGCTTTTCCCGCGCGGCGGAAGAACTGCACCTCACCCAGCCGGCGATCTCCGACCAGGTGCGCAAGCTCGAAGAGGAATACGATGTCCTCCTCTTCAACCGCCTGAAGAAGCGCGTGACGCTGACCCCGCAGGGCGAGCGGCTCCTGGAGATCACCCTCAGGCTTTTCGACAGCGAGGCGCAGGCACTGGAACTCCTGTCGGAGTCCCGCGCGCTCCGCTCCGGGACGCTCCGGATCGTCGCCGACAGCGCGCATCACCTCCTCCACATCCTCGCCCGCTTCCGCGACCGCCACCCCGGCGTGCGCATCACCGTGACGGCGGGAAACACCGAAACCGTGCTCGCCGCGCTCCACGCCTACGAAGCCGACATCGGCGTCCTCGGCGACCTGCCCGAGGCGCGCGACATCGAGGCGCTAGCGCTCGGCGCCACGCCGATCACCGCCTTCGTCGCGCGCGCGCATCCGCTCGCCGCGCGGGACGCGCTCCGCCTTTCCGACCTTCCCGGCCTGCCCCTCGTGCTGCGCGAGGAGGGCTCGAAGACCCGCCGCAAGCTCGAGGAGGCGGCAGCAGCGGAAGGGATCGCCCTGAGCCCTGCCATCACCGCCGAGGGCCGCGAGGCGGTGCGCGAGATCGTCGCCTCGGGCGCCGGCGTGGGCTTCGTCTCCCAGGCCGAATTCGGTGCCGACGCGCGGCTCGTGGCCATCCCGATCGCCGGTGCCCCGGCGCTGATGATGGAAGAGGCGCTCGTCTGCCTGCGCGACCGGCGGGCCGCGAAACTCGTCGCCGCCTTCTTCGAGGTCGCCCGCGCGATGCCGCTTGCCTGACGCAAGCGCAAAGGGTGCGAAAAACACCTGCCTGCCAATGGTTTCCGGGGAAAATCCGGGGATCGCGACCAGCCGTCCGAGGCTCCCATGGCCGACGCAGCCCCCAGCGGCTGAGCGAACCTCGTCATCCGCAACGTCGGCCAGATTCTCTCCAACCGCATCGAGGAAGCGCTGATCGACTTCGACGGCGTCATCTGCGAGGTCGGCCGCACCGCCGAAAACCGCCTCGGCGCGGGCGCCCGAGGCGCGCCCACGTCATCCTGACCCGCCGCGCGACCTCGTCGCGAAAATCTCCGACGCGGCGGACCGGCGACAGCCTCAGTCGCCGACCGGGTGGCCGGGTCTCGCGCCCGTCTCGGGCTGGCCAGTCGCGGGTTGGCCAGTCGCGGGTTGGCCAGTCGCGGGTTGGCCAGTCGCGGGCTGGCCAATCGCGGGCTGGCCATGCGGTCAGCCGGCAGGGAGCACCGCCATCCCGCCCCGGTCCGTCTTCGCCGCCCGGCGCATTGGCGCCTCTGTCGCTTTGCCGGGTCGGGTCCGGCTTTCCTGCACCAGGATTGCGCGGCGCATCTTGTATGCCGTCGAACAATCTCCACCCGCGGTCCGACCCCATCGCTCGGCGCTTGCCATCGGGACCGAAGCGGATAGATTTCACCCAGAGGGCGAGGGAGGCGGATGCCCGTGACGGACGAGAGACCCTACCGGCTTGAAGACCAGATCGGCTTCAAGCTGCGGCTCGCCAACCAGCGGCATCTCGAGATCTTCGCCGCCGAAATGCCCGAGATAACGCCGCGCCAGTTCGCCGTCCTCGCGAAGCTCGGCGAAGAGGGGACGCTGTCGCAGAACCACCTCGGGCGGCTCGTGGCGATGGACGCCGCGACGACGAAGGGCGTGGTGGAGCGGCTCTTGCGGAAGGGTCTGATCGAGGCCCTGCCCTCCCCCACCGACCGGCGGCGGGTGGAGATTTCGCTGACGGCCGCGGGTCGGGCATTCCTCGACCGGGCACGGCCCGTGGCCGCGCGCATTTCCGACCGCACGGCAAGGAAGCTCAGTGCACGCGAACTCGACCGGCTCCTGGCACTTCTCGACAAGCTGTGAGCGAAGGCAGACGGCGCGGTTCAGAGGCGCCGGATATCCGGGGGGCCTGACCCGGACGGGGACAAGCCTGGACGGATGTATCAGCCCCGCGGGCACTGCCCGGCACCATATGCATTCGCCTGCGCGACGATCACATGCCGCGACCTGTCCAATGGGAAGGCAAGACAATGTGGTGGCAGCGCGACTTCGACGACGTCATCGCGGCCCTGGGACACGGAGTGGCGTCTGGCTGGCGGATCACGAGTCAGCGCCGGAAATCCGCAAGTGATGTCACATGTCCGAAGGATGAGATGGTGCGGTTGAGAAGACTCGAACTTCCACGGGGGTTAGCCCACAGCGACCTCAACGCTGCGCGTCTACCAATTCCGCCACAACCGCACCGGGCCTGGGAACGTGCGCCCCCGGGCGAGGTGGGCGTTACTTAGCCAAAGCCTCGAAAGATGTGAAGGGGGGTTTTTCGGCGGCGCGAAAAAAATGACGGGCGCGCCGGAGCGCGCCCGCGAAGGAGATGCCGGTCCGTCAGTTGCGGAACAGCAGGAACGGTAACCGCGCGGCAAGGGGCAGCGCATCGACCTGGTCGGCCGTGAGCGCGGCCGGGGTGGGCGCGACGGTGCCGGCAGGGGCATCCTGCGCCGGCACGGCGGCCGCCTCCTCGACCGGCGCCTCGGTCACCACGGGGGCCGCAAAGGACGGAAGCGTCGCGGGAACCGCCTCGGGCACGGCCGCCTGGTCGGCGCGGCCCGCGATCGTGTAGGCGGCCTTGCGGACGAGTTGCATCCGCTCCGGCTGACCCGGCGAGAAGGGCACGGCGCCGGTCTGCTCGGCCGCCTTCAGCGCCATGTCGTACCAGTCGAAGGCAAGGTCGGTGCGGGTCGTCGCGCCGAAGCCCTGACTGAGGTGGTGTCCGAGAAGCTCGCCATAGGCGCCCTCGCCCAGCCCCGCGAGGATGAGGTTGGAGGCGAGCGCCACGTTCATGTCGTCCTGGGCATAGCCGACGGAGAGGCAGATCTTCGCCGTGGCGGCGATCTGCGCTGGCGGCATCCCCGTCGAGAGTGCAAAGGCACGCACGTCCTCGAGCACTTTGGCGGCCGGCTCGAAGGACAGCGCCGCGACCTGCGCCTGCATTGCCGGCCCGAAGCCTGCACATTGCTGGCGGATCACCTCGGGAGTCGCACCGGGCACGCGGGCCGCCATCTCCTCGCCCTCGGCGATGGTGAAGGCGCGCACGAGGCAGAACTGCTCGCCGAGCGCCGCCATCGGGTCGGTCATCGTGGCCACCGTCGTGTATCCGCCGGCGGAAGAAGCCATGAGCCCCACCCGGTTGCACTGCGAGGCAAGCGATGCGGCGGTGGTAGCGCCGCCAAGGAAGGTCGGCAGACCCGGCGCGGGGGCAGCGGCCTCGGGGGTGACGGCTGCGGTCACCGGGGCGGCCGGCTCGACCGTCGTGGCCGGCGCCACGGGGGCGACCGGAGCGACCGCCATCTGGCCCTGCGGCACAACACCTGCGGCCTCGTCGCGCCAGGTCACCAGAAGCCCGCGCATGCCCATCGGGTTCGCGGCCGCCTGCTGCATCGTCATCGCGCCCCCCGCCACGGCCCGGTGATAGGACCCGACAAGGTGGTTCCGTTCGTATTCTGTCAGTTGCCCCGTCGCGGGATAGCCGAGCATCGCCTGATAGTCGGAGATCGCGGCACGCGAGTTGCGGCCGAGCACACCGTCGGGAGACCCCACCGGATAACCGAAGTAGTTCAGCGCCACCTGCACCTCGCGGTTGGCCTCGCGCTGCACCGTGGTCATGCCGGAACTGGTGGACTTGCGCACGACCGTCTGCCGCTTCTTCTGCGATTCGTTGACGATCGCGCCGCCAATGATCCCGCCGATCAGGCCGCCGACAATCGCGTCACCCGCGTCGGCATGGGCCGGGGCCGGAAGCCCCGCCGACCCCACTGCCAGGGACGCGGCAACGCCGAGCGCCATGAATTGTTTCGATTTCATCCCAAATCTCCCTATCCTGTCCGAATTTATCGGCGGGCCGTCAGGAACGGCCCGCGGAATCCTGTTGAAATGCTGGCAAAGTGTCGCTCTCAGGACTGAGTCTGACAACCGGTGTTTTCCGGCGGGCGGAACATTTCAGGTGCGGACGGGGACGGCGCCTTAACGGCCGTAGGACCCACGGTTCATCTGCGCGACCGGCACCACCTTGGGGGTGTGCTTGGGCGTCGGCTTGCGTGCCGAATGGATGGGCACGTAAGGATGCCCTGCCACCTTCATCGTGGGATAGAGCGCCCGGTTCATCTGCGCCTGCGGCTCGGCGCGGGCGGTCTGGGCGGCCATGATCGCGGATGCGAGGAGAAGGCCGAGGGTCAATGCGACGGCGGATGCCGAAAGCTTCAGCATGGATGCCTCCAATGAGTCTGGGTCAAAAATCCCCGTGAAACCTACGGGGGAAGCGATTAATGAGGCGATGATGCGCCTGGGCGGGCGGTCGCGCCAGTCGGGTATTCCTGCCCTTGCGGCGAAGGAGGACCGGAAGCGGCATGGTGGAATGGAGGACGAGCGAGGGCCTCGTGCCCTATGAGGCGGCGCTGTCCTTCATGGAGGCGCGGGTGGCTGATATCGCGGCCGGCCGCGCGGATGAGATGGTCTGGCTACTCGAACATCCGCCGCTCTACACCGCCGGAACCTCTGCCCGGGCAGAGGACCTGACCGAACCCGGCCGTTTCCCGGTCTACGCGGCGGGCCGGGGCGGGCAATATACCTACCACGGGCCGGGCCAGCGCGTGGCCTATGTCATGCTCGACCTCAACCGGCGCGGCCGCGACGTGCGCGCCTATGTGCGCAAGCTCGAGGACTGGATCATCGCCGCCTTGGCGGAGTTCAACGTGAAGGGCGAGATCCGGCCCGACCGCGTGGGCGTCTGGGTCGTACGCCCGGACAAGCCTGCCGCGACGGACGGAGCCCTGCGCGAAGACAAGATCGCCGCCATCGGCGTCAAGCTGCGCCGATGGGTGAGCTTCCATGGCATCGCCATCAATGTGGAGCCGGACCTGAGCCACTTCGACGGCATCGTGCCCTGCGGCATCCGCGAGCACGGAGTGACGAGTCTCGTCGACCTCGGGCTGCCCGTCACGATCGCCGACCTGGACCTCGCGCTGAAGGCGAATTTCCCGCGCGTCTTCGCGTAAGAGGCAGGGTGGCCAGGCGTTTCGCACCTCGCGCCCCAACGCGCCATTGCAGAGAAGGTCGGGATAGACCACCCTTGCCGTGTCAGGATTCGGCAAGGAAGCGCAGACCAAGTCGACGCCTGCCGCATGACTTGACTTGCGTCAAGTCGGAGGCCACCTCCTCATGTTAGCAGCGCGCAAGCCTGCGTCCGGCCAGACGAGACCTGCAGAGCAACGACACAGAAGGACCGATGATGAAAACCAAGCTGATCGCGATCGCCGCCGCCCTTGCCCTGGCCGGCCCCGCGTTTGCCGAGGGCGATGCCGCCAAGGGCGAATCCGAATTCAAGAAGTGCAAGGCCTGCCACGCCATCGTGGCCGACGACGGCACCGAGATCGTCAAGGGCGGCAAGACCGGCCCGAATCTCTACGGCGTCATCGGCCGCGCGGTCGCCTCGGTGCCCGACTTCAAGTATGGCGACGGCATTCTCGCCGTCGGCGCCACGGGCATGGTCTGGGACGAGGCGCTGCTGGCCGAGTACGTGGTGGACCCGACCGCATTCGTCGATACCCACGGCGGTTCGGGCAAGTCGAAGATGACGTTCAAGCTCGCCAAGGGCGGCGAGGATATTGCGGCCTATCTGGCCTCGGTCGCCAAGTAAGCGACCGCACCGGCGATCCTGCGGCGCGCGATGATTTTTCGCGCGCCGTCACATATTTCGGTCATTGCCCATCCCGTTTCGGCCCTCTATTACGATTTCGTAGCCTTGCCCGGAGTGCGGCCTGCCGCAGACCCGGGCCTCGCAGCGAAATGGGAGAACAGCATGGCCGACGCAGCCGTACATGGCCACGGCGAACATGACCGCCCCGGGTTCTTCACCCGGTGGTTCATGTCGACCAACCACAAGGACATCGGGATCCTCTACCTGTTCACGGCCGCCGTCGTCGGCCTGATCTCGGTCATCTTCACCGTGTACATGCGGATGGAGCTGATGGAGCCCGGCGTGCAGTACATGTGCCTTGAGGGCGCGCGCTTCATCGCCGATCCGGCGGCCGAATGCACCCCGAACGGCCATCTGTGGAATGTGATGATCACGTATCACGGCGTGCTGATGATGTTCTTCGTGGTCATCCCTGCGCTCTTCGGCGGCTTCGGCAACTATTTCATGCCCTTGCACATCGGCGCCCCGGACATGGCCTTCCCGCGGATGAACAACCTTTCCTTCTGGATGTTCGTCGCGGGCGTGTCGCTCGGCGTCGCCTCGCTGCTTGCTCCGGGCGGCGACGACCAGGCCGGGTCGGGCGTGGGCTGGGTGCTCTATCCGCCGCTCTCCACCAACGAGGCCGGCTGGTCGATGGACCTCGCGATCTTCGCGGTCCACGTCTCGGGCGCGTCGTCGATCCTCGGCGCGATCAACATGATCACGACCTTCCTGAACATGCGCGCGCCGGGCATGACGCTGCACAAGGTACCTCTCTTCGCGTGGTCGATCTTCGTCACCGCCTGGATGATCCTGCTGTCGCTGCCCGTTCTGGCGGGCGCCATCACCATGCTGCTGACCGACCGCAACTTCGGCACGACCTTCTTCCAGCCCCAGGGAGGCGGCGACCCGATCCTCTACCAGCATATCCTGTGGTTCTTCGGGCACCCGGAAGTCTACATCATCATCGTTCCGGGCTTCGGCATCATCAGCCACGTCATCGCCACCTTCTCGAAGAAGCCGATCTTCGGCTACCTCCCGATGGTCTATGCGATGGTGGCGATCGGGGTTCTCGGCTTCATCGTCTGGGCCCATCACATGTACACCGTCGGCATGTCGCTGACCCAGCAGTCCTACTTCATGCTCGCCACCATGGTGATCGCGGTGCCCACCGGCATCAAGGTCTTCTCCTGGATCGCGACGATGTGGGGCGGCTCGATCGAGTTCAAGACGCCGATGCTCTGGGCCTTCGGCTTCCTCTTCCTCTTCACCATCGGCGGCGTGACCGGCGTCGTGCTCTCCCAGGCGCCGGTGGACCGGGTCTATCACGACACCTACTATGTCGTGGCGCACTTCCACTACGTCATGTCGCTCGGCGCGGTCTTCGCCATCTTCGCGGGCGTCTACTTCTGGATCGGCAAGATGAGCGGACGCCAGTACCCGGAATGGGCGGGCAAGCTGCACTTCTGGATGATGTTCATCGGCGCAAACCTCACGTTCTTCCCGCAGCACTTCCTTGGCCGCCAGGGAATGCCGCGCCGCTACATCGACTATCCGGAAGCCTTCGCCTACTGGAACTGGGTCTCGTCGATGGGCGCCTTCCTGTCCTTCGCCTCGTTCCTCTTCTTCATCGGGATCGTGTTCTACACGCTGCGCTACGGCAAGCGCGTGACCGAAGCGAACTACTGGAACCCCTACGCCGACACGCTGGAGTGGACCCTGCCCTCGCCGCCGCCGGAGCACACGTTCGAGACGCTCCCGAAGCGGAGCGACTGGGACCACGGCCACGCGCACTGAACGGATGACATGGAGGACGGCCCCGGAGCGATCCGGGGCCGTCGTCGTTTCGGCGGGACTGAGAAGATGCGGCGGGTCCTCGGTCTGGCCCTTGTACTCCTCCTCGCCGTCACGGGTTATGTGGCGATAACGGAATATCTCCTCGCGCGGGCCGCCTCGGGAATCCTGACCGTCGGGCCGCGGGCCGCGGCGCTTGCGACGACGCAGACGCTGGCCGTGCCGTCTATGTCCACGGCATCGCCGGGGCGCGCGAGGATGGCTACCGGCAGCTATCGATGCTGCACGCCGCCGGCTGGTCGGTATTGCTGATCAGCTACCGCAATGACGCCGGTGCCCCGTCCGCGCCCGAGGGGAGCCACACCTTCGGGCTCATCGAATGGCCCGATCTGGAGGCCGCGGTCGCGCGGGTCGCGCCGGGACCGGACGGCCCTGGTGTGCCCGTGGTGGCCGAGTCCATGGGCGGCGCCATCCTCGGTCAGTTCCTGGCGCGAAGCGACCTCGCTCCGCGGGTGGCCGCAGTCGCGCTCGACAGCCGGGCGATCCGCTTCCGGGCGGCGATCGAACATCCCGCAGAGGCGAGCGGCCGCCCCCTGCCCGGCCCTTTGGCCTGGGTCGCCGGGCGCCTGTTGCCCCGGATGACCGGCCTGCCCATTGGCGAGGCCGAGGTTGCCGAGGTCTACGCGCGATTTGCCGGACCGCTCTTCGTCGCCCATGGCTCGGGCGACCGGACCGTGCCCATCGCCCCCTCCCGGGCGCTTTCGGCAGCCCGGCAGGGGCCCGACCGCGACCTTCTGGACCGGCGCCGACCACCTCGGCTCCTGCGCGGAGGACCCCGGCTGATGCCGTGCCACATTCGCCGGCTTCCTCGCCGATCTCGGGCGTCACTCCTGAGCTCTGGCGTCCCGGCGTGTTCCCTTCCCCGTCCGCTCCGGTAGTATCCGCCCATGCCCTACGAATGGCTTCCCCATGACGGCCCCGAACGGCGGCTCCGGCTCTGGCCCTACCGCTCGCTCTCGGCGCGCGGGTTCGTCTGGTTCGTCGGCGGCACCGCTGTCCTGATCTCGGCGCCCCTGTTCGCGGTCCTCGGCACGCGGGTTCTCTGGGGCCTCCTGCCCTTCCTCGCAGCGGCGGTCGCGGGCATCTGGTGGGCGCTCGCGCGGAGCTGGCGCGACGGCGAGCTGACCGAGGTGCTGACACTCGCCCCCGGGCGCATGACGCTGGTACGCCGCGCCCCCGACGGGGCGGAGCAGAGGTGGGAGGCAAATCCCTACTGGGTCGCCGTGCGCCTCTACCCGACCGGAGGCACGGTGCCGCAATACCTGACGCTGAAGGGCGAGGGTCGCGAGGTGGAGCTCGGCGCCTTTCTCAGCGAGGCCGAGCGGGTGGCGCTGGCGGACGAGGTGCGGGACGCCCTCGCGGCGCTCCGCTGAGACGCCGCCAGGGTTGCTTGACCGCTTGGCGGGGCGGCCCCTGGGCCGCCGGGCCCGATCAGTCCTTGGCGCGTTCGACGTAGCTCAGGTCTTCGGTGTTCACGATGATGCGGGTGCCGGCGCCGATGTGCGGCGGCACCATCACCCTCAGCCCGATGTCGGTCATGGCGGGCTTGTAGGACGAGGACGCCGTCTGCCCCTTCACCACCGGCTCGGTCTCGGTGATCTCGACGGTCACTTTCTGCGGCAGTTCGATCGCGATGGCGACGCCGTTGTGGACCTGGAGGTGGACGCGCGTGCCCTCCTTCAGGAAGGCCCTGCCGTCGCCCACGACATCGGGAGAGACGGTGACCTGCTCGTAGCTCACGGGTTCCATGAAGTGGAATCCCTCGCCATCCTCGTAGAGGTAGTCGTATTCGCGCTCGTCGACATGGGCGCGTTCCACCTGTTCGGTAGTGCGCCACCGCTCCGACACCTTCACCCCGTCCGAGATGCGCCGCATGTCCACCTGCGTGACCGGCGTGCCCTTGCCGGGGTGGAAGTTCTGGGCGGTCAGGACGACATAGAGCTTGCCGTCGAGTTCGACGACATTGCCCTTGCGCAGGCTCGAGGCGATGACTTTCACGGGCGTTCCTCTCCGGGTATTCTTCGGGGCATTCCTTGCGGTTCCGCCGCGGCATGGCTATCACGCGCGGGCCCCGGCGCCCCGCGCCTAGCGCATCCCAACCGAAATATCCAGACGAAAGCCGACGCGATGACCAGAGCGCCCTTTCCCGGCCCTGCCCCGAGCCCCTGGTGGTCCCCCGACCGCCATGTCGACCGGCGGCCACTCCTTCTGGCGCGCAACCGTATCCAGACGGCGATCCGCGGCTGGCTGGCCCGCGAGGGCTTCGTCGAGGTCGATCCGGCGGCACTTGCCGTCAGCCCCGGCAACGAGGTGCATCTTCACGCCTTCGCCACCGATGCCATCGGCAACGATGGCTCGGCGCGGCGGATGTACCTGCATACGAGCCCCGAGTTCGCGATGAAGAAGCTCCTCGCCGCCGGCGAGACACGGATCGCGGCCTTTGCCCATGTCTGGCGCAACCGCGAACGCGGGGTGCTCCACAGCCCCGAGTTCACCATGCTCGAATGGTATCGCGCGGGCGAGGATTACACCGTGCTGGTCGAGGATTGCGAGGCAATCCTCGCGCTCGCCGCGCAGGGCGCCGGGGCGGAGGTGCTGCGCTTCCGCGACCGCACCTGCGACCCCTTCGCGCCGCCCGAAAGGCTGTCGGTCGCAGAGGCCTTCGCGCGGCACGCGAGGATAGACCTCATGGCGACGATCGGCCCCCGGGGCGAGACCGACGCCGCAGCACTTGGCGCCGCACTCGACGCGGAAGGGATCCGGCGCGCGGCCGACGACACATGGTCGGACATGCTGGCGCGGGTGCTGGTGGAGCGCGTGGAGCCCCGGCTCGGCCTCGGAAGGCCCACCGTGCTCGACCGCTATCCCGCCGCCGAGGCCGCGCTGGCGCGCCCGGCGGCGGACGACCCGCGCGTGGCGGAGCGGTTCGAGCTTTATGCCTGCGGGGTGGAGCTTGCCAACGGCTTCGGCGAACTGACCGACCCCGCGGAACAGCGCCGGCGCTTCGCGCTCGAGATGGAGGAGAAGGCGCGCCGCTACGGCGAGCGCTATCCCCTTGACGAGGGCTTTCTCGACGCGCTCGCGCTTGTGCCGCCCGCCGCGGGCATCGCGCTCGGCTTCGACCGGCTGGTCATGCTCGCCACCGGCGCGCCGCGGCTCGACGAGGTGCTCTGGACCCCGGTGCCCTGAACCTGTGCGCCCGCTCAGCTCACTCGCCCTGCTCACTCGCACCGGGCACCCGCCGCAGCCCGTGCTCAGGCGAGTGCGTCCTTCACCATCGGCCCCACGGCGCCGAAATCCATCTGGCCGGTGTATTTCGCCTTCAGCGCCGCCATGACCTTGCCCATGTCACGGATCGACGTCGCACCGGTCTCAGCGATGGCCGCCCGGATCGCCGCGCCGGTTTCCTCGGCATCGAGCTGGCGCGGCAGGAAATCCTCGATCACCTTGATCTCCGCCAGTTCCTTCTCGGCCAGTTCGAGTCGCCCGCCCTCTTCGTAGGCGCGGGCGGATTCCTGGCGCTGCTTCACCATGCGGCCGAGAATGGCGAGCACTTCGGCATCGCCCACGGTGGCGTCGCCGCCCTCGCCCCTCAGGGCGATGTCCTTGTCCTTGATCGCGGCATTGATGAGCCGCAAGGTCGAAAGCCGGGCGGCGTCCTTGGATTTCATCGCATCCTTCAGCGCCGCGCCGATCCGTTCGCGCATGTCCATCGGGTCTCCATCCCCTGAGCTTCCGAAGCACCCAACATAGCCGCAAGCGGGCCTGGGCACAACTGCCCCGTCTTCGACTAACCCGTTGAAATCGTTGCGTAAGCCAAAAGCCCCGTTGCCTCTTGACCAACCCCGGCCGTGCCCTTAGGTTCCGCGGGATTTGTGACCCGGGGAGTCGCCATGCCCAATACCCCCATGCGTTCGGACAGACCCACGGCCTGCCTGGCTCTGGCCGACGGAACGCTCTTCTACGGCAAGGGCTTCGGCGCGGCGGGCGAGACCGTGGCGGAACTGGTCTTCAACACTGCGATGACCGGCTATCAGGAAATCATGACCGACCCGTCCTATGCAGGGCAGGTCGTCACCTTCACCTTCCCCCATGTCGGCAACGTCGGCGTGACGCCCGATGACGACGAGGCGGCCGAGCCCGTCGCTGCGGGTATCGTGGTGAAGTGGGACCCGACCGAACCCTCGAACTGGCGCGCGGCCGAGCCGCTCGTGGACTGGCTCGCCCGGCGCGGCCGGATCGGCATCGGCGGCGTCGACACGCGGCGGCTGACCCGCGCCATCCGCCAGCAGGGCGCGCCGCATGTGGCCCTCGCCCATGATCCGGAAGGCAATTTCGACATCGGCGCCCTCGTCGCCAGGGCGCGGGCCTGGTCCGGGCTCGTCGGGCTCGATCTGGCCAAGGACGTCACCTGCGCCCAGAGCTACCGCTGGGACGAGACCCGCTGGGCCTGGCCCAAGGGCTACGGCAAGCGCACCGGCGCAGGCTTCAAGGTCGTCGCGCTCGACTACGGCGCCAAGCGCAACATCCTGCGCTGCCTCGCCTCTGTCGGCTGCGACGTCACCGTCCTGCCCGCCACCGCGACGGCCGAGGAGGTGCTGGCGCACGAGCCCGAGGGCGTCTTCCTCTCCAACGGCCCCGGCGATCCGGCGGCGACCGGGGAGTATGCCGTGCCAATGATCCGGGGCGTGATGGCGAAGGGCCTGCCCGTCTTCGGCATCTGCCTTGGCCACCAGATGCTCGCGCTGGCGCTTGGCGCGAAGACGATCAAGATGAACCACGGTCACCACGGCGCCAATCACCCCGTGAAGGATCTGGAAACCGGGAAGGTGGAGATCACCTCGATGAACCACGGCTTCACCGTGGACAGCCAGACCCTGCCGGCCGGCGTGAAGGAGACGCATGTCTCGCTCTTCGACGGGTCGAACTGCGGCATCAGGGTGGAGGGTGCTCCGGTCTTTTCCGTCCAGTACCACCCCGAGGCGAGCCCGGGGCCCCAGGACAGCTTCTATCTCTTCGAGCGCTTCGCCGAGGCGATGCGCGCGCGGCGCGCGGGCTGATCGCCAGGCTCCGTCGATGGGTCCGGCGCGAAGCCGGAATGCCGCGCTTTTTCCGCGACTTCGCCGGAGTTCGTTAACCCGGCGTTAACCCTGCGGACGGAGGCTCGGGCCAGCGCTTCCCATCCAGGCCGCCATGACGCCCCCCGCACCGCATCTCCGCCTCGTGTCGACCGATGCCGCGCCCCGCGCCATGGCGACGCTGCCGGTCTTCGGCCCGCGCGCCGTCTCCCGCAGGGGCGCGAACACGCGCAAGCCGCTCGGCCAGATCCTCATCGACATGAAGGCGGTGGAGCCCGGCAACATGCTGAAGGCGCTTGCGCTTCGCGACCGGGAGGAGGCGCGGATCGGCGACATCCTCCTGACCCACGGCTGGGTGAGCGAGGTCGACCTCATGGCAGCACTCGCACTCCAGTGGGGCGCGAGGACGGTGGACCTCTTGGCCGAGGCGCCGGACGCAAGGCTCATCGACAGGCTCGGGCCGGAGTTCTGCCTTGCCCACGGGCTCCTGCCCTGGAGACGGATCGGCGGCGCAACGGTGATCGCGACCGCGCGGCCGGAAGACTTCGCACGGGTCCGCGGCCTCCTGCCGCCGGGGTTCGGCCCGGTGATGATGGCGCTCGCACCGGAACGCGACGTCCATGCCGCGCTGGTCACCACGCGCCAGACGGCGCTCGTCCGCAAGGCCGAGGTTCGGGTCCCGGCCGCGGAAAGCTGCCGCACGCTGGACCCGGCGCGCGCGAAGGTCGTGGTCGCCGTGGCGGCCGGGCTGATCCTTGCCGGGCTCTTCGCGGCGCCGGCGCTCGTGCTCGGGCTCTTCTCCGCCTCTGCGGTCCTGACGCTTGCGGCCTTCGCCGGGTTGAAGGCAATCGCGGCTGTGGCCGTGGTCCGGGGGCGGCGGCGCGAGGCTGCGGTCGGCCGGCCGCCGCTTCCCTTGCCGGCACGGCTTCCCGTCGTCTCGGTGATGGTGCCGCTCTTCCGCGAGGACGACATTGCCCCGCGCCTCATCCGCCGCATCGGCCGGATCGACTACCCCAAGGAATTGCTCGACGTCCTGCTCGTGGTGGAGGAGGACGACCTGGCGACGCAAGGGGCCTTGGCGCGCCGGGTGCTTCCGCGCTGGATGCGGGTCGTCATCGTGCCGCGCGGGCCGATCCGGACCAAACCGCGCGCGCTGAACTTCGCGCTCGACTTCTGCCGCGGTACCATCGTCGGCATCTGGGATGCCGAGGACGCGCCGGACCCCGGGCAGATTCATGCCGTCGTCCGCCGCTTCGCGGCCGCGCCGGCCGAGGTCGTCTGTCTTCAGGGCATCCTCGACTTTTACAACGCGCGCCACAACTGGATCACGCGCTGCTTCGCGATCGAATACGCGGTCTGGTTCCGCGCCATGCTGCCCGGCCTCGCCCGGCTCGGCCTCGTCGTGCCGCTGGGCGGCACCACGCTCTTTTTCCGGCGCAAGGCGATCGAGGACCTGGGCGGCTGGGACGCGCACAATGTCACCGAGGATGCCGACCTCGGCCTGCGTCTCGCGCGCCACGGGTACCGGACCGAGCTCATCGACACGGTGACCGAGGAGGAGCCGAACTCCCGCCCTGTCGCCTGGATGAAGCAAAGATCGCGCTGGCAAAAGGGTTTCGCCATGACCTGGGCCAGCCACATGCGCGATCCTGTCCGGCTCTGGCGCGAGCTCGGACCGAAGCGGTTCCTCGGCATTCAGGTCCTGCTTCTGGGGTCGGTCAGCCAGTCGCTTCTCGCGCCGGTGCTCTGGACGTTCTGGGTGCTGGCCTTCGGCCTTCCGCACCCGGTTGCCCGGACGCTTCCCCCGGCCGTGCTCGCGGCGCTCGCCACGCTCTTCGTCGCGGCAGAGGCCGTGAATGTCGCCGTCGGGCTCTGGGCCACGCGAGGGCCGGGGCACCGGCACCTGATGAAATGGGTGCCGAGCCTGCATTTCTATCTGCCGCTCGCCTCGCTTTCGGCCTGGAAGGCGCTCGCGGAATGCGTGACGAGGCCCTTCTACTGGGACAAGACGGCGCATGGCGTGGTCGAGGCCCGTGCCGGTCAGGCTGAGCTTCTGCCGGTCCTCGTGCTCGCCGACCCGGTCCATGTGCCCGCGACCCCGGCCGGCCCGGTCGTGCCCGTCCCGGCACCCGCATCCCGGCCGGCACGGCTCCACCTCTCTGCGCCGGCCAGGCTGCGCGACAATGAGGGAGCGGCGCAAACCCGCCCGGCGCGGCTGGTTTATCCCCCGCTCCTGACCCTTGTCAGCGACCGCGATGCCGGCGCCGCGACGGCCCGCGCGGCGCGGCGTGCGCCCTACGTCCTCGGTTCAACGATCGCCGGCCTTGCCCTTGACCGTCCCGGCATCGAGTTTCAGCCGCGTTTCGAAGGCTTTTGAGATATGCGCCCTGAGCGCGGCCTGCGCGGCCTCGCCGTCGCCCGCCGCGATCGCCCGCACGAGGTCCGCGTGTTCGGCCAGCGCCGCCTCCCCGCGACCCTCGGCGGCCAGCGAGGTAGAGGCGAGCAGCGCCATCGAGCGGTGCACGAGGTCGAGTTGCTGGACGAGGTAGCGGTTGTGCGAGGCGAGGTGTATCTGCTTGTGGAACCTGCGGTTGGCGCGGGAAAGCTCGGCCGGGTCATCGACGATCGTCCGGTCGGCCTCCACCATCTCGCTCAGCACCCGGATTTCCTCGGGCGTCGCATGCTTTGCCGCGAGCCGCGCCGCGAGGCCCTCAAGTTCGGCGCGCACGACGTAAAGCTCGGCAAGCTGGTTGTGGTCGAGCGATGCGACAATCATCGACCGGCCGTCGCGCGTCAGCATCGACTGCGTCTCGAGCCGTTGCAGCGCTTCGCGCACCGGCGTGCGCGACACGCCGAACCGCTCGGCCAGTTCCGCCTCGACCAGTCGGTCGCCGGGGCGGTAAATCCCCTGGTCGATCGCTTCGAGGATGAGCGTGTAGGCATCCTTCTGCATCTTAATCCCTTCCCGCCCCCCGCGCCGACCGGCGGCGCGAGAGCCTAGGCGGCGCGTCCGGCGATGGCAAGGCGGTCGATTGCTCCGCCGGGCGGCCGGGTGTAGTCAGGCACCATGCACGGACGTCCTTCTCCCACCGCCGCCTTCGCCCATGTCGAGACCTGGGTCTTCGATCTCGACAACACGCTCTACCCTCCCGCCGCGCGACTCTTCGACCAGATCGAGGCACGCATGACGGCCTACGTCATGCAGTCGCTTGGCGTCCCGCGCGAGGAGGCCGACCGGCTCCGCGCCGACTACTGGCGGCTCTACGGCACAACGCTCGCCGGGCTCATGCACGAACACGGTCTGGACCCGGTGCCCTATCTGGAAGACGTGCACGACATCGCGCTCGATCACCTCGTGCCCGACCCCGCGCTCGCCCAAGCCATCGGCGCGCTCCCCGGCCGGCGTGTCGTCTACACGAACGGCTCGGCGCCATACGCCGCCCGCGTGCTTGACGCGCGCGGGCTTGCAGGCGTCTTCGACGCGGTCTTCGGGGTGGAGCACGCAGGCTTCCGCCCCAAACCCGAGCGGCGGGCCTTCGAGACGGTCTTCGCCTCCGCCGGGATCGACGCCGTCCGCGCGGCGATGTTCGAGGACGATCCGCGCAACCTCGCCGCGCCGCACGCGATGGGGATGCGCACCGTCCATGTCGCCCCGGCGCCCGAGCCGGCGCCGCATATCCACCACCACACCGACGACCTCGCCGGCTTCCTCGCCCGGCTGCGCTGAAGCAGGCTGCCCCCCTCCCCGCACCGCGGTCGCCCCCCACCCCTGCGGCATTCCGACCGGTTGCGCCCCGGGTGCGCCGACCCCATCTGCGGGCGAGCGAACAGGAGACACCCATGACCACACGCCCCGAGGCGCCGCGCCTGCCCTGGTACTATTCGATCCCCCTCTTCGGCTGGATTGCCCGCGATCTCGTCCACGGAACCCGTGACAACCTGCTCTATTTCCTCGTCATCCTCGTCACCCTGCTCGTCCTCGCGGTGAAGACCTGGGGGCTGGTCGCCCTGACGATGGTTGCGCTGGCCGCGGTGCCGGTCTGCTTTGCGCTGCTGATCCTCATCTCGGTCGGCAAGTAGCGCCGGCGGCGCCCTCGCGGTTGCAGCCCACCCCGGCCGGGCGATAGTGTCGCGAAAAAGCCGGAGGGGCCATGATCGAAACGACGGACATCCTGATTTCGGGCGGCGGCGTCGCCGGGCTTACCGCAGCCGCGGCCTTCGGCTCGGCCGGGTTCCGGGTGATCTGCGTCGATCCCGCCCCCCCGGTCACGGAAGAAGCCGGGACGGGCGCCGACCTGCGCACGACCGCCTTTCTGCAACCCTCGCGTCGGGTGCTGGAGGCGGCCGGGCTCTGGGACCGTATCGCCCCCCATGGCGCGGCGCTCAGGATCATGCGGATCGTCGATGCCGGGGGCGATCGGCCCGAACCCCGCATCGTCAAGGATTTCGACGCGGCCGAGATCGGCGACGAGCCCTTTGGCTGGAACTTCCCGAACTGGCTCCTGCGGCGCGAGACGGTGGCGCGGCTCGGCCTTCTGCCGAATGTAGCGTTCCGCCCGGGCATCGGTACGCGGGCGGTCTTCACCCGCGCGGGCGAGGCGCGCGTGACGCTTTCGGACGGCGGCCAGGTCTCGGCCCGGCTCCTCGTCGCTGCCGACGGACGGGCGAGCCCTGTGCGCGAGGCCGTGGGCATCGGCGTCAGGACCATCCGCTACGGCCAGAAGGCGCTGGCCTTCGCCGTCACGCACCCGATCCCGCACGACAACGTCTCGACCGAGATCCACCGCTCAGGGGGGCCCTTCACGCTGGTGCCGCTGCCCGATCGGCAGGGCTTGCCCTCCTCGGCCGTGGTGTGGATGGAACGGGGGCCCGAGGCCGTGCGACTCTCGAGCCTTCCGGTACCGGAGTTCGAACGGGAAATGTTCGCCCGTTCCGCGGGCATCTTCGGCCCCCTGACCCTTGTCACGCCGCGGTCGGTCTGGCCGATCATCGCCCAAATCGCCGACCGCTTCGACGGCGAGCGGACAGCACTTCTGGCCGAGGCGGCGCATGTCGTGCCGCCGATCGGGGCGCAGGGCCTGAACATGTCGCTCGCCGATCTTGCCTGCCTGCTCGAGCTTGCCAAGGCATCGCCCGACCGTCTCGGCGACCGCGCCATGCTCACCGCCTACAACCGCCGCCGCTGGCCCGAGGTGAAGGCGCGGGTGACGGGCATCGACCTTCTCAACCGCGCGTCGATGCTGTCGGCACAGCCGCTCCGCGACCTGCGGGCGGGGGCGCTCAATGCGCTCTACTCGCTGAAACCGGTGCGCGCCACGCTGATGAAGGCCGGGCTCGGGATGCGCTGATCAGCCAAGTGCTGCGTCGAGCGCCCGCTTGACCCGCGCCACGGTGCCGTCCACGTCGTAGAGCTTGTCGAGCCCGAAAAGGCCGAGGCGGAAGCTGCGATACGCCTCGCCCTCGCCCACCTGCAGCGGCACACCGGCGGCGATCTGGATCCCCTTTGCCAGAAACTTCCTGCCGTTCTGGATGTCCGGATCGTCGGTGAAGCTGACGACCACGCCCGGCGCGCCGAAGCCCTCGGCCGCGACCGACCGGATGCCGCGCGAGGCAAGTTCCGCCCGCACCGCGTTGCCGAGCTTCCACTGTGCCTCGCGCAGACGCTCGAACCCGTAATCCCTCGTCTCGACCATCGTGTCGCGGAAGGCCCGAAGCGCATCCGTCGGCATGGTCGCGTGATAGGCGTGACCGCCTGCCTCATAGGCCGCCATGATCTGGCGCCATTTCTTCAGGTCCAGCGCGAAGCTCGACGAGGTCGTGCCCTCCATCCGGTCAAGCGCCGCCTGCGAGAACATGACAAGCCCCGCCGAGGGCGAGGCCGACCAGCCCTTTTGCGGCGCGGAGATCAGGACATCGACGCCGATTTCCTTCATGTCCACCCAGACGCAACCGCTCGCGATGCAGTCCAGCACGAAGAGCGCGCCGGCTTCGTGCGCCGCCTTGGCCAGCGCCTTGAGATAATCGTCGGGCAGGATCATCCCCGACGCGGTTTCGACATGGGGCGCGAAGACGAGATCGGGCTTCACCTCTGCGATCTTCGCCGCCACCCCCTCGATCGGCGCGGGCGCGAAGGCGGCGTCGGCGGCATTGCCCGTCCGCCGCGCCATCTCGACGAAGGTCTCGCCCGCGAAGCCGCCGGCCTCGAAAATCTGGCTCCAGCGGTAGGAGAACCAGCCGTTGCGCACGATCAGCGCCCTTGCCCCGCCACCGAACTGGCGCGCCACCGCCTCCATTGCAAAGGTGCCGCCGCCGGGAACAAGGGCGACGGCTTCGGCATGGTAGACCTCGCGCAGGGTCGCCGCGATGTCGCGCATCACCTGCTGGAAGGCCGCGCTCATGTGATTGAGCGAGCGGTCGGTGAATACGACCGAGAATTCCTCGAGCCCGTCCGGGTCGATTGTGGGAAGAAGTGCTGGCATGGAATCCTCCTGTACCGTTGCAACCGGAGTAGCGCAGCCCCGGCCCGGAGGCAAAGCCGAAGCGCATCGGGGTCAGCCTAGCGGGCCGGGGCGGCGTTCCTCGCCGAGCAGGACATTGGCCTCCACATTGCCGATGCCGGGAAGGGTCATGATCCGGCGGCGGAGCACACGCTCGAAATCGGCAAGGTCGCGGGCGCTGACGCGAAGCCGGTAGTCGTAAAGCCCGAGGACGTGCTGGACGACCTGAACCTCGGGGATCGCGGCCACTGCACGCTCGAAATCCTCGAGCCCGACGCGGCCCTTGGTGGCGAGCTTGACGCCGAGAAAGACGGTGACGCCGAAACCGAGCCTTTCGGCATCGAGATCGACACGCCGCCCGGCGAGGATGCCCGCCGCTTCGAGCCGCCGGATGCGGCGCCAGGCGGCGGGCTGCGACAGCCCCAGCGCGCGGCCGATGGCGCCCGCGCTTCTCGTGGCGTCGGCCACGAGGGCGCGCAGGATGGCGCGGTCGGTATCGTCGAGGTCGATCACAGCGGCAGGCTCCCGGTGTCCTTGATCGTGGAGACGAGCATCAGGCTTTCGATGTCGGCGATATGCGGCAGGGTCAGGATGCGGTCGCGGTAGATGTGCTGGTAATGTCCCATGTCGCGGGCGATCACGTTCAGCCGCACGTCGACGCGGCCGAGGAAGGTCTGGATCTCGATCACCTCGGGCACGTCACGCGCGGCGGCAAGGAACTCGTCGAAGGCGCGCGGATGGGTCTTGTCGAGGGTGAAGCGAAGCGAGACTTCCACCGCCCAGCCCAGGCGCCGCCAGTCGATCACGGCGTGCTGCCCTTTCAGGATGCCGGCCTCGGCCAGCCGTTCGAGCCGCCGCCAGCAGGTCGCGGCGGTCACGCCGGCCCGCTCGGCCAGTTCGGCGGTCGCAAGGCCGGGATCGGCCAGAAGCTGGCGGAGGATGCGTCGGTCGGTGTCGTCGATATGCATGAAAATTATGGAAATGACCTATTTCGCGAATGGCTTTTCGCATATCGTCCAGGTTTCGTCAAACTTTGCGCCGGAAATCCCCGCCCTGTCTCTATGCTGCCGCCAGCAACGGAGAAAGGACCACGCCATGCGCGTCTATTACGATCGCGACTGCGACATCAACCTCATCAAGGACAAGAAGGTCGCCATTCTCGGCTATGGCAGCCAGGGCCATGCCCACGCGCTGAACCTGCGCGATTCCGGCGCCAAGAACGTCGTCATCGCGCTCCGCGAAGGCTCCCCCTCGGCGGCGAAGTGCGAGAAGGAGGGCCTCAAGGTCATGGGCATCGCCGAAGCCGCGAAATGGTGCGACCTGATCATGTTCACCATGCCGGACGAGCTGCAGGCCGCGACCTACAGGAAATATGTCCATGACAACCTGAGGGAAGGCGCGGCGATCGCCTTCGCCCACGGTCTCAACGTCCATTTCGGGCTGATCGAGCCGAAGCCCGGCGTCGATGTCATCATGATGGCGCCGAAAGGCCCCGGCCACACGGTGCGCGGCGAATACGTCAAGGGCGGCGGCGTGCCCTGCCTTGTCGCGGTCCATCAGGATGCCTCGGGCAAGGCGATGGAGCTTGGCCTCTCCTACTGCTCGGCCATCGGCGGCGGCCGGTCGGGCATCATCGAGACCAACTTCCGCCAGGAATGCGAGACCGACCTCTTCGGCGAGCAGGCGGTGCTCTGCGGCGGCCTCGTCGAGCTGATCCGCATGGGCTTCGAGACGCTGGTCGAAGCCGGCTACGAACCCGAAATGGCCTATTTCGAGTGCCTGCACGAGGTGAAGCTGATCGTCGACCTGATCTACGAGGGCGGCATCGCCAACATGAACTACTCGATCTCCAACACCGCCGAATATGGCGAGTATGTCTCGGGCCCGCGCATCCTGCCCTATGACGAGACCAAGGCGCGGATGAAGGCGGTCCTGCGCGACATCCAGACCGGCAAGTTCGTGCGCGACTTCATGCAGGAAAACGCCGTCGGCCAGCCGTTCTTCAAGGCCACGCGCCGCCTGAACGACGAACACCAGATCGAGAAGGTGGGCGAAAAGCTGCGCGCCATGATGCCCTGGATCTCCAAGGGCAAGATGGTCGACCGCTCGCGGAACTGACGCGGCTGCGAAGGGCCGGGAACAGCCGGCCCTTCGCGCTCACGGCCTCTCGCCCGCGTCGCGCCGCGTGAGGACCGTTTCGGCCCCCCTCAGGATCGCGGTCTGCTCCGCCTCGTGCCGCTTCTGCCAGCCGCGCCAGATCACCGCCATGCGGGGATGGGCGCCGAGGCGCACGCAGTGGCGTTCGGGAAAATGCCAGCATGGCGCTGTGAAGGAACAGGCCCCCGGGCCTGCACTGGGTCTTGGCGGGGTCACCGAGGACGAGGACGCGACGCGGCCTCACCAAGGGATCGGCTTTCCGGCATAGTCGAAGAATCCGCCACTGTCTGCAGGGTCGAGAGAATCGAGGACGTCGACAAGCCGGGCAGCCGCGACCGAAGGCGGATCGGACGGCAGCGCACCGCCGTATTTCAGCGACAGTGGCGTGGCCACGTGACCGGGATGGAGCGCAGCGATCACGGCACGGGGATGTGTCCGGGAAATCTCGACCGCGGCCGTGCGCAGAAGCTGGTTCAACGCCGCCTTGGCGGCCCGGTAGCTGTACCAGCCGCCGAGCCGGTTGTCGCCGATGGAGCCGACGCGGGCCGAGAGCGCGGCGAAGCGGCAGTCGGCATCGCGCGGCATGAGGCGGAGGGCGTGCTTGAGGACGAGGGCGGGCCCCGCCGCGTTCAGCGTGAACTGCCCCGCCATGGCTTCGGCCGAGAGCGCACGAAGGCTCTTCTCCGGCGGGGCATCCTGAAGCTCGAGCGCCCCGGTCGCCACGAAGATGCGGTCGAAGGGACCTTCGAGCGCGTCGAGCGTTCGTTCGATGCTGGCCTCGTCGGTGAGGTCGAGGCCATCGTCGCGCCGCGACACTCCCCTAACCTTGGCCCCGCGCGCCGCATAAGCGGCGCCGAGCGCCGCTCCGATCCCGCCGCTGCTGCCGATCACCAGTACCCGCATGACACGCGCTCCTGCTCCGCTGCCCCTGAAACGCAGGAGACGCGCCGTCGGATCACATTTCCGGGCAATTCAGATGGACGTACCGCCCTCGCCGGCCACGCCGCAACTCCACCGGCGGACGCGGTATCCGGGATGCTCCACCTGCCAGCGGGCGATTTCGGCCTGGCCCATGGTTACGCAGGCCATCACGGAGACATCTCGGGCATCGTAAAGCAGCGACACATCGTGGCAGCCGCCGCCACTGGCAAGACACACCGACACCAGAAGTTCGATCATCGCGGAGTCCTCCTTCCGCTCTGCGGCCCCGACCCCGATGGCGACAGGATCACCCAGGGAAGTGAACAGAAGATGGCCGTTCCGCGCAAGTTCCGTGGCGGGGCGCGTCAGACTGCCGCCTCGACGGCTGCGACGATCTCGCCCACCACCGCTGCCAGCAGGCCTTCGTCCTCACATTCCGCCATCACGCGGATCAGGGGTTCCGTGCCGGACTTGCGGATCAGGAGGCGGCCGGAGCTTTGCAGCCGAACTTCGGCTTCGGCAATCGCTTTACGAACATTTTCAGACGAAAGCGGCTCCTTTCCGATTGAATATCTGACATTCTTCAACATCTGCGGGACAATTTCGAACTGATGGACAAGGTCGGAGGCGCGCCTGCCCTCCTCCACCATCGCCGCGAGGAAGTGGAGCGATGCCAGAAGTCCGTCGCCGGTCGTGGCGTAATCCGTCATCACGATGTGGCCGGACTGCTCGCCGCCGAGGTTGAACCCGCCCTCGCGCATCTTCTCGACGACGTAGCGGTCACCGACCGCCGCGCGTTCGAGGCGCAGGCCCCGTGAAGAAAGAAAGCGCTCGAGACCGAGGTTGGACATGACGCTGGCGACGAGCGTGCGGTGGCGCAACCGGTCCTCGGCCGCCCATCGCGCCGCCAGAAGCGCCATGATCTGATCGCCATCGGCCACGCGGCCCTTTTCGTCGATGATCATGACCCGGTCGGCATCGCCATCAAGGCAGATGCCCACATCCGCGCCATGCGCCACGACCGTCTCCGCCGCCAGCCGCGTATCCGTCGAGCCGCATTTCTCGTTGATGTTGAGGCCGTTCGGGCTCACGCCGACGGGAATGATCTCGGCCCCAAGCTCCCACAGCACCTCGGGGGCGGTCTTGTAGGCCGCGCCGTTGGCGCAATCGATCACCACCTTCAACCCTTCGAAACTGCGGCCGGATTGCAGCGTGGACTTCACCCGCTCGGTATAGCGGAAGCGGCCGTCGTCGATCCGCTTGGCGCGGCCGATATTCACCGCCTGGGCGGGCTCCACTCCCACATCCACCAGATGCTCGATCTCGAGTTCCGCCTCGTCCGACAGCTTGAACCCGTCGGGACCAAAGAACTTGATCCCGTTATCGTGGTGGGGATTGTGGCTGGCCGAGATCATCACACCGACATCGGCGCGGAGCGATGTGGTCAGCATCCCCACCGCGGGCGTCGGCACGGGGCCGAGGAGGAAGACGTTCATGCCGGTCGAGGTGAAACCCGCCGTCAGCGCGTTCTCGAACATGTAGCCCGAGAGGCGCGTATCCTTGCCGATCACCACGCGATGCGCGGCCGAACCGTCACGGCGGAAATACCGCCCCGCCGCCGCCCCCAGGCGCAGCGCCATTTCAGCGGTCATCGGATGGATATTCGCGGTCCCCCGAACGCCGTCGGTGCCGAAAAGCTTCCTGCTCATGGGTCTTCTCCGAACGTCACCGCCTGCCAGAGGCGGAGCGCCTGCTTGGTTTCGACTGTATCATGGACGCGGTGGATCTGCACGCCCTGGGCGACGCCGGCGAGCGTCACGGCGATGGTGCCGGGCCCACGCAGATCGGCCCGGCCCTCCGCCGCGCCGCCGCCATAGGTGCCGATGAAGCGCTTGCGCGAGGCGCCGAGCAGGATCGGCAGCCCGAGTCCGTGAAAGAGCGAGAGCCCGCGCAGGAGCGTCACGTTGTGCGCGGCGGTCTTGCCGAAGCCGATGCCGGGGTCGATGACGATGCGCTCGCGGGCGATGCCCGCGCTCTCGGCCGCCGCGATGCGCGCCACGCACCAGTCGTAGACGTCGAGCAGCACGTTGTCGTAACGCGGGTCGGCCTGCATCGTGGCGGGCGTGCCCTGCGCATGCATCAGGCAGATGGGCGCCTGCCGGGTTGCGACGAGCGGCGCAAGACCGGGATCGTAGGTCAGCGCCGCGACGTCGTTCACCATGTCGGCGCCGGCGTCGAGGGCCGCGAGGGCGACCGCGGCCTTGCGGGTATCGATCGAGACGGGCGTGGGGAGTCCGCCGGCGCGAAACGCCGCGATCACCGGCGCGGTGCGGGCGATTTCGGCCTCGGGGTCGACGTCGGCCGAGCCCGGCCGGGTGCTCTCGCCGCCGATGTCGAGGATGTCGGCCCCGTCCGCAGCCATGGCGCGCGCGCGGGCGAGCGCGTGCTCCGGCGCGAGGAAGCGGCCCCCGTCGGAAAAGCTGTCGGGCGTGACGTTGAGTATCCCCATGAGCCGGGGCCGGTCCAGCGGCAGGCGCGCCAGCGCCGGGCGCGGCGCGGTGAGGCGGGCGAGAAACTCGCCGGGCAGGTCCCGCGCAGCGACGAGGCCCTGCGAGCCGGCGCGGGTCAGATGCTCGGCCCGGTCGAACCAGCACCAGCCCCCGGCAAGGGGCAGCGCGCCGGGCGTGCGGGCGGGATCGGTCATGGCGACAGGGCGGAAGTAGTCCATGCCCGCCTCATGGCGCGGGTCACGCAGGGATGCAAGCGGCGGGCTCAGGCGTAGCGGACCGGCACGCGACAACCCGCCGGGATTGCAACAGCGCCGTGAGCGCCGCCGTGGACGACCAAAGCGTCGGCATCGAGCAGGTCGGCGAGCCAGGCCGCGAGCGCGACTGGCTCCGCCGTGTCGGGCGCGCCGGGCGTGTCGAGGACGAGCTTCGCCGGTGCCCAGACCACGCGCCGTCCGCGTTTCAACGCCCAGTCGAGCTCGGTCCGCGTGGCGACCACCGAAAGCGCCGGGTCCCGCGCGGCGAGCGACCAGGCGGCCTGTTCGAGCGCGAGGAGCGCGACGTGGCGGCGGGCCTCTGAAGTGGCAACCGGCGGCAGTGGCAGGCCCGGCGCCGGTGCCACGACTACGGCGGGCCCCTCGACCCGTGCCGGCAGCACTGGCCGCAGCAGGAGATGCACGGCCGCGCGGGGTCCCTGCCCGGTTTCCCGGGCGGCGGGGGCCGCCGACCGGTCTCGCACGATCTCGACGCCGAGCGCGCCCGGAACCAGGTCGAGCTTCTCGATCCTGAGGAAGACGCGCGCGGCCTGCGGCGCGGCGAGGATGCGCGCGGCGATCCGTTCCGCCAGCGTTTCGAGAAGGTTCAGGCGCTCTGCCGCAAGCTCGGCCGCGATGGCCTCGGTCAGCCGGTCGTAGGAAAGGATCCGGTCCACGTCGTCTTCAGCGCCGGATTCCTGCGCCCCTGCCGGCGCAAGTTCGACGACAACGTTGAAGCGCAGCCTTTGACCATGCCCGCGCTCGTGCTGAAAGGCGCCGATCTCGGCTGTGACGACGTGGTCGCGGAGCGACAGGCGATCGGGCGGGTTCGGGCCTTCCATGGCCCTGGCCCGCGCATCCAGCGCGCCGAAGGCGGGGGATCGGTCGTCGGTCATGCTCGCGCTCCGGCTCGGGTCGGGCCATCATAGCCGGATCGGCCGGGGCCGGAAGGCCACAGACGGCGCAGCAGGCGCCGCCTGCGGCATCAGTTCATCGCGGTCACGATCGGGGCGCGGTAGAAGATGTGGCGGCCGATCTTCGCCGTCTTCTCGAACCGGCGCGACCACGAGGGCCGCACGGCCGGCGTGTGAAAGTAGGTCGCCCCCTCCGTCAGCGCTCGCGGCGCGCCGTCGAGCATCGCCTTCGCGATCTTTCCCGCGCGGATCCAGGCGGCGCGATCGCCGATGCGGTCCGCACGGCCGTCGCAGGTGTAGGAGAACTGGCAACCCCGTCCGTTCGACTGGTTGACCACACCGCAGACCGTCCGCGGAAAACTCGGGTTTTCGACCCGGTTCAGGATCACCTCGGCCACCGCCGCCTGACCGGCGACGCCTTCGCCGCGCGCCTCGAAGTAGAGCGCGGTCGCGAGGCATTCGAAGTCCGCCCCGCCCGTCGCCGCCGGCTGCGACGCAAGCCAGGCTTCGTCGTAGGCGATCTGGCCCCTGGCGGATTTCCCGGCTTTCCTGGTGACGACCGGCGGCGTTACGATCGCCTCAAGGCGATTTCCCGCCACGGCCCCAAGGCCTTCGCGGTCCTGTCCCAGTAGTGCGGTCAGGTTCATCCCGATCGCGGCGCTGGGATCGTTCGACTGGCTTACCGTCATCTCGGCATGCAAGCCTCCGGCGAGGCCTAGGAGCATGACCATGCCCCCGGTCCAGCACTTCAGCACTGACATTTTCCGTTCCCGAATTGCTTCGTCGAGCCACAGCCCCCCAAAGGCAATGACCGGCAGGGCATAACCGAAGCAGGCCGGCACGTCCACCCGCGGGGCGTCGCGGCGGCAGGTCGCCGCCGATCACCCCTATCGTCTCGCTGTGCGCAACAATCGCTTCAGCGGGGCAAAACCGGGCAAAAAGACCTCAATCGCATGAAATCATTTTGCTTTCTTCTCGGAAACCGGATCCGTCAACGCGAAATGCGCGGCCGCAAGTCGCGCCACGGGAACGCGGAATGGCGAACAGGAGACATAATCGAACCCGGATCTGCGACAAAACGCTATGGATGCCGGGTTTCCACCATGTTCGCCGCAGATCGAAAGCGTCACATCATGTCGCGTCTGGCGTCCGCGCGCGCTTCCGATGAGCAACAATTCGCCGACCCCGTCCTCATCCAGGACGTGGAACGGGTCCTCCGGGAAGACACCCTGATTGACGTAATCGCCCATGAAGCGACCGGCATCATCACGCGACAACCCGTAGGTCATCTGGGTCAGATCGTTGGTACCGAAGGAAAGGAAGGCCGCGTGCTGCGCGATCTCGCCCGCGCGGAGCGCGGCCCGCGGCGTCTCGACCATCACGCCCAGACGGTAGGTGAAATCCGCCCCGCTCGCCGTGCGCACAGCCGCGGCGACCGCGTCGACACGGGTCTTGACGAGTTCGACCTCGCGCTTGGCCGAGACGAGCGGGATCATCACCTCGGGCACCACCGACGCGCCGCGCCGGGAGGCCTCGACGGTGGCCTCGAAGATCGCGCGGGCCTGCATCTCGTAGATCTCCGGCACCGTCACGCCGAGCCGGACGCCGCGCATCCCGAGCATCGGGTTGAACTCGGACAGTGCCTCGACCCGGCGGGTCACCTCGCTGAGCGGCCGGTCGAGCGCCTCGGCCAGTTCGCGCATCCCCTCTCGGTCGTGGGGCAGGAATTCATGCAGCGGCGGATCGAAAAGCCGGATGCAGACGGGCAGCCCGGCCATGATGTCGAAAAGCGCGATGAAGTCCGCGCGCTGCATCGGCAAGAGCCGGTCGAGCGCGACCTTCCGGTCCTTCGCCGTGTCGGCGAAGATCATCTCGCGCATGACGGTCAGCCGGTCCTCGTCGAAGAACATGTGTTCGGTCCGGCAAAGGCCGATGCCCTCGGCCTCGAACATGCGCGCGGTGCGGGCGTCGTCAGGCGTGTCCGCGTTGGCGCGCACGCCGATGTCGCGGACGTTGTCGGCCCAGTGCAGGAGCGTCGTGAACCATTCGTCGAGCGCGGGTTCGAGCATCTCGGCAGTCCCGGCGAGCACTTCTCCGTTGGTGCCGTCCACCGTGATGACCTCGCCCTCGCGGAAAGTCCGCCCCGACCGGGTGGTGACGACCCGGTCGCGCAGGTTGAGCGAAAGCTCCGACGCCCCGACGATGCACGGCAGGCCGAGTCCGCGGGCAATGACGGCGGCGTGGCTCGTGATGCCGCCCCGTTCGGTCAGGACCGCGACGGCAGCGTGCATCCCCCGGATGTCCTCGGGCGCGGTCTCGCGCCGGACGAGGATGCAGCGTTCGTCGCGGGCGGCGGCAGCCTGAGCATCGGCCGAAGAGAACACGATCCGGCCCGAGGCAGCGCCCGGGCTCGCGGCGATGCCGCGCGCAACCCGGTCACGCGGCGCGCGCGGGTCCACCTGATAGTGCAGAAGCTCCGACAGCGCACGCGGTTCGACCCTCAGGATAGCCTCGTCGCGGCTGATGATCTTCTCCGTCGCCAGGGTCACCGCGACGCGGACCGAGGCGCGGGACGACCTTTGCACCTTCACGGCATCGATGACCTTGAGCACGCCGTTTTCCAGCGCGAACTCGATCAGCATTTCCTCGCGCAGCCGCTCGCGGCAGGTGCGGCAATGGGCCTGAAGTGCGGCAAAGACCTCGGGCGCGGCTTCCTCGAGCGAGTGCCCGCGGCGGTCCCTCACCAGATAGAGCGTCTCCTCCGCCCTGCGGTTCGCGGGATTGAGGCCGCGGAAGCGCCCGGTCACCTGCGGCGCGCCGGTCACCGGTTCGATAAGCTGGATCGTGCCTGTGCCCGAGAGCCCCGGCCCGACGGCCTGCGCCATTTCCTGCACGACGAGGCCGAGAGCGGCATCGGGCGGCGCGCCCTTCGCCTCGCGCAGGAGACGCGCCGTTGTCCCCTCCCAGGCACGGGCCATCGACCGGAGCACCTCGCCCATCTGCCGGGCAGGCGACTGCGGGAACTCCTCGTCCATCTCGGCTTCATAGGCGGCAAGGGCCGCGGCAAGCGCCTCTGGCGAGGGTTCGGCCGTGAACATGTCGGGGTCGAGCCGCGCGACATGGATGGCATAGGACTGCACAAATCCGAGATAGAGCGCATCTGCGTAGGCCCGGCCGTGCACCTCGGCGATCTCGGCATGTTTCGCGCCGGTCATGCCGACATTCAGGACGGTCGTCGGCCCACCCCAGTGGGGATTGGCCGGCGAGGGCCGGATGGTGACGAGCGCACCGCCGAAGGCGGCAGCAAGCCGCGCCGTGTCCGGCGTCACTCCGGCCGCGATGGCACGCACCGTGTCGGCGGAAAGCGCCACGGTTCTTGGCACCGGCAGGTCAAGCCGGATCAGCCGCTGGAGGCATTTCGCGCGCCAGCCGTGCCGCTCGGCGTCGATCGGCGCCGATGGCGTGATCTCGGTGAATTCTGCGAAAATGCTCTGTTTCTGCACTGCGGCACCGGACTCCTCCGCGGCAGAATACGCGCCGGGCCGAACTTGGCAAGGAAAAGCGCGGTAACGATATGCGTCAGCCGCATGCTTGCACCGTCGCCTCGCTTCGGCCATGACTGGCTGGAACGAAAGGAGTGCGCCATGGCGCTGACGGTCCGCCAACAGGCGAGCTACTGGGGGATCGCGGCGGCGATCCTCTTCGCCCTGCTCTGGGGTCTCGGCAACGTGATCCTGCCCTTCCTCGTGGGCGGCGCCCTGGCCTATTTCCTCGATCCAGTGGCCGACCGTCTGGAACGCATGGGCCTGTCGCGCGTGGTGGCCACGGCCACGATCTCGGCCCTCGCGCTCCTCATCTTCGTGCTTCTGGCGCTTCTGATCGTCCCGATGCTCGTGCGCCAGCTCGTGCAGCTCGTGAACGCCGCGCCAGCGATCTTCGGCGAATTACAGGGCTTCCTGAGCGCGAACTTCCCCTCGATCATGGATCAGGAAAGCGTCCTGCGCGAGACCCTCGCCTCGATCGGCAAGACCATCCAGGCCAGGGGCGGGGAACTTGCGAGCGGGCTGCTGTCGTCGGCGCTGTCGGTGATCAACGCGGTCGTGTTCATCGTCGTCGTGCCGGTGGTGGCGTTCTACCTTCTGCTGGACTGGGACAAGATGGTGGGCAGGATCGATGCGCTCCTGCCGCGTGACCATGCCGAGACCGTCCGCACGATCGCGCGCGACATCGACCGGGTGCTTGCAGGTTTCGTGCGGGGGCAGGTGTCGGTCTGCCTCATCCTCGGCACGTTCTACTCGGTCACGCTGATGCTTGCGGGACTCGACTTCGGCCTGATCGTCGGGGCCATCGCGGGGCTCATTACCTTCATCCCCTATGTCGGCGCGCTGATCGGCGGCGCGCTCGCCATCGGGCTGGCCTTCTTCCAGTTCTGGGGCGACTGGCTCCAGATCGCGCTCATCGCCGGCATCTTCGCAGTGGGTCAGTTCCTCGAAGGCAACATCGTCACGCCAAAGCTTGTCGGCAACTCTGTCGGGCTCCACCCAGTCTGGCTTCTCTTCGCGCTTTCCGCTTTCGGCACGCTCTTCGGGTTTGCCGGGATGCTCGTCGCCGTCCCCGTCGCTGCCGCGCTCGGGGTGCTGGCGCGCTTCGCGATCTCGCAATACCTCGGCAGCCGCCTCTATCGGGGCCTGTCGGGGAGCGATGAGATCTGACATGCCTCGTCAACTCGCCTTCGATCTGCCGGTGCGAACCGCACTGGGACGCGGGGATTTCTTCGTTTCGCCGTCGAATGCGCTGGCCGTCGCGCAAATCGACGGCGGCGGCTGGCCGGAGGGCAAGCTTCTCCTGGTCGGGCCGGAGGGCGCCGGCAAGAGCCATCTTGCCCAGGTCTGGGCAGGCGAGAACGACGCCCAGGTGCTGTCGGCCGCCGCGCGCGCCGAGAGACCGGTCGAGGCGATCGCCGTCGTCGTGGAGGACGCCGACAGGATCGCCAAGGACCGCGCGGCGGAAACCGCGCTGTTTCACCTGCACAACCATGTCCTCTCCCGCGGAGGCCGGCTCCTTGTCACGGCAGCGACACCTCCGCGGCAATGGGGGCTCTGCCTGCCCGACCTCGCCAGCCGGATGGAAGCGACCGCGGTCGCCGAAATCGCCGCCCCAGACGACGCACTCCTCGCGGCCGTGATGGTGAAGCTCTTCGCCGACCGCCAGATCGTCGTCGCACCGAGCCTGATCCCCTGGCTGGTGCGCAGGATGGATCGTTCCTTCGCGAGCGCCCGCGCCATCGTCGCCGAACTCGACGCGCGCGCGCTCGCGCACGGCGGGCCCGTCACGCGCGAGATGGCACGAGACGCGCTGGACTTGTGCTCGCAACAGGGGTCATGATGCGCAGGCTTCCGGCATCAATGCCTTACCGATCGAGACCCTCAAGTCGCCAATGACACAAGCAGATTTCCTCAAGGCCCCCTTCCCTGCCCCGATCAGCCTTCCCGAAGCCGGATTTGCCGGACCAAAGCGGTTCTTCAACCGGGAGCTGTCCTGGCTCGCCTTCAACTGGCGCGTGCTCGACGAGGCACGCAACCCGCGGGTGCCACTTCTCGAGCGGGTGCGATTCCTGTCGATCTCGGCCACCAACCTGGACGAGTTCTACACCGTCCGGGTCGCGGGCCTGCGTGAACTCGTCCGCGAAGGCAACGCGATGTTCTCTGACGACGGGCTGAGCCCGGCCGACCAGCTCAAGCTCATCAACGAGGATGCACGGCGGCTGATGCAGACGCAGCAGAACGTCTGGAACAAGCTCCGGCGCGAGTTGGAGGCGAACGGCATCGCGCTTCTGACGCGGTCGAAACTGACGAAACGGGACGAGGACTTTCTCGCCGACTACTTCCTCAACAAGGTCTTCCCCGTCCTTTCGCCGCTCGCCATCGACCCCGCCCATCCGTTCCCGTTCATCCCCAACACCGGTTTCTGCCTCGCGCTCGAGCTCGAGCGGTCGGCGGACAGGCGGCGGTTGCAGGCTATCCTGCCGATCCCGCAGCAGATCAACCGCTTCGTGGCCATGCCGGGCGGCCGGCGCTTCCTGCCGATGGAGGAGCTTCTGCTTCTGCACCTCCACTCGCTCTTCCCCGGTTACCGGGATACCGGCCACTGCACCTTCCGCGTCCTGCGCGACAGCGACATCGAGGTCGAGGACGAGGCCGAGGATCTGGTGCGGGAGTTCGAGACCGCGCTGAAGCGGCGGCGGCGGGGCCAGGTGATCCGCATGAAGATCACCGCCGGGGCGCCGGAAGGCATCCGGGCGCTGATCATGGACGAACTTGCCGTCACCCCGGACGAGGTCGTCGAGGTGAAGGGCATGGTCGGCATGGCCGACCTGAAGGAACTGGTGCTCGACAGCCGCCGCGACCTGCAATGGCCCTCGTTCACTCCGCGCGTTCCCGAGCGGGTGCAGGACCACGACGGCGACATGTTCGCGGCGATCCGCAAGAAGGACATGCTGCTGCACCATCCCTACGAGACCTTCGACATGGTCATCCGCTTCCTGAACCAGGCGGCGGCGGACCCGAACGTGCTGGCCATCAAGCAGACGCTTTATCGCACCTCGCAGGACAGCCCGATCGTCTCGGCGCTCTGCGATGCGGCGGAAAGCGGTAAGTCCGTGACGGCGCTGGTGGAACTCAAGGCGCGCTTCGACGAGGCCGCGAACATCCGCCAGTCGCGGCGCCTCGAACGCGCGGGCGCCCATGTCGTCTACGGCTTCATCAACTACAAGACCCACGCCAAGATTTCGACGGTGGTCCGGCGCGAGGGCGAGAACCTTGTCACCTATACCCATTTCGGCACAGGCAACTACCACCCGATCACCGCGCGCATCTACACCGACCTGTCGTTCTTCACCGCAGACCCGGCGCTGGGGCGCGATGCGACAAAGGTGTTCAACTACCTTTCCGGTTACGTCCAGCCCGAGCATCTGGAAAACCTCGCCATCTCGCCGATCACTCTGAAGCCGCGGCTTCTGGAACTGATCGCGGCCGAGGCGGAGCACGCCCGCGCGGGGCGGCGCGGCGAAATCTGGGCGAAGATGAACTCGGTCATCGAACCCGACGTGATCGACGCGCTTTACGCGGCAAGCCAGGCCGGCGTGAGGATCCAGCTGGTCGTTCGCGGCATCTGCGGGCTCAGGCCCGGTATCCGGGGCCTCAGCGACAACATCCGGGTGAAGTCCATCGTCGGGCGCTTTCTCGAGCACAGCCGGATCGTCTGTTTCGGCAACGGGCATGGACTGCCCTCGAAGAAGGCGCGCGTCTTCATTTCCTCGGCCGACTGGATGGGGCGCAACCTCAGCCGCAGGGTGGAAACCCTGATCGAGACGAAGAATGATACGGTGAAGGCCCAGATCGTCAGCCAGATCATGGCCGCGAACCTCGCCGACGAGGCGCAGAGCTGGGTGCTCGGTCCCGACGGACGCTATCTGCGCGACCTCCCCGAGGGGCGCGAGGATCTCTTTTCCTGCCACCGCTTCTTCATGGAAAATCCGTCGCTTTCGGGCCGTGGCTCGGCCGGCGCGAAGGACGTGCCGAAGCTTGCCCACGCTCCGGAATGAGGGGTAGAAGGGTGCCGGGACCGAGGTAGCCGAAGGAATGACAGCCATGACCGCCGACAGCCGCGTGCATGGTGACGACTGGAGTCCTTTCGACCGGCCGCTGTTCGAGGACCCGTCCGCACGCGCGCTCGACCGCGTGGGCGTGGTGGACGTCGGTTCGAACTCGGTCCGCCTTGTCGTCTTCGACGGCGCGGCGCGCAGCCCGGCCTACTTCTACAACGAGAAGATCATGGCGGGCCTTGGCCAGGGACTGGCCGAGACCGGCCGGCTCAACCCGGAAGGCAAGCGGCGGGCGCTCGCCGCGCTCCGGCGCTTCGCCATGCTCGCCAAGGGAATGAAGCTGCCCCCCCTGACCTGTGTCGCCACCGCAGCCGTGCGCGAGGCCTCCGACGGGCCAGAATTCCAGAAAATCGTGGAGCGCGAGACGGGGCTCAGGCTCTGGGTGATCGACGGGCGGGAGGAGGCGCGCCTTTCGGCGCAGGGCGTGCTTCTCGGCTGGCCGGAGGCAGAGGGGCTCGTCTGCGACATCGGCGGCAACTCGATGGAACTGGCCGAGGTATCGGGCGGGAAGGTCGGCCGGCGGGTGAGTTCGGCGCTCGGTCCCTTCCGGCTCCAGCAGGTGACGGGCGGCGGCAAGGGCATCCAGCGCTACATCGAGGCGACGATGGAAACGCTTGCCGAGACGGTCGGGCGCGGGCACGAGCGCATCTACCTGGTGGGCGGTTCGTGGCGCGCCTTCGCCCGGCTCGACATGGCGCGGCGCAACTACCCCCTCACGGTGCTGCACGAATACCGCATGGGGCCGCAATCGGTGCTGCAGACGGCGCACTGGATCGCCGAAAGCGACATTGCCGCGCTGAAGGCCAAGACGGGCACTTCGGAGGCCCGGCTCGGACTGGTGCCGCTCGCTGCGCGGGTGCTGCGCCAGCTTGTGCTGACCTTCCGGCCCAAAGAGATCGACGTGTCCTCCTACGGCATCCGCGAGGGGCTGCTTTACGAGCAGATGCCCGAGCGGCTGAGGATGCGAGACCCGCTGATCGAGGCCTGCCGCCATGCCGAGCGGACGATGGCGCGGATGCCGGGCTTCGGCAAGAAGCTCTACCAGTTCATCCTTCCGATCTTCGTCGACCTGCCGGAGTCCCGTCAGCGGGTCATCAAGGCGGCATGTCTCCTGCATGACACGACGTGGCGGGCGCATCCGGACTACCGTGCCGAGGCCTGTTTCGACAATGCGACACGCGCGAATCTCGGCGGACTCAGCCATCGCGAGCGGGTCTATCTGGGGTTGGCGCTGCTCCACCGCTACAAGAACTCGCGCTCGGGCTCGCGGATGGAACCGCTGTTCACGCTGCTCGATGCCCGGCAACTCCGCGAGGCCGAGGTGCTCGGCAAGGCCATGCGATTCGGCGCGATGTTCGCGGTCAGGTCGCCCGAGGATGCCGGTGAACTCTTGTGGCGACCGAAGAAGAAGGTTCTGGAACTGCGGCTCCGGGCCGGATTGCAGGCGCTGTTCGGTGAGGTGGCGGAAGCCCGTTTCAAGTCGCTCTGTGACGCGCTCGGCGCGACGGCGCGCGTCACCGTGGTCGCGGACTGATCAGAGCTCGATCTCGCCGTTCGGCCCCGGTGTGGGCAGGCCCTCGGGGCGCTTGCGACGGATGATGATGTCGCCGTTCGGCAGCATCTCCGGCGCCTCGTAGTTGCGGACATCGCCGATCATCTCGACCAACTGGCCGAGCATCGGCCCGATCTCCTCCATCGCGTCGCCCAGGCCCTTGTGCATGTCCTTCAGCGCGGGCTCCATCTCGTCGATGAGCGATCGCAGGATGATCCTCGCACCCTCCTCCAGAAGGCTGAACCCTTCCTCGGGCGAGGCGGGCGGATCTTCGGCGCCGGCGGGCGCGGCCGCGAGCATCAGGGCGACAAGGGCGGGAGCGATGCGGGTCATGACGCGAATATAGTCCCTCCACCGCCGGTTTCACAGCCGGAAGGTCAAAGATCGACGTCGATGGTGACGGGGAAGTGGTCCGACGCGGTCAGGAGCGCCTCCCTCAATTCCGGCACGCGGTAGCAGCCGGGGTCGTCGAACGGATGCCAGATTCGCCACTTCGGCCCCTTCGCGCGGATGTCCGGCGACACCATGATGTAGTCCAGCAGCGCCGAGAAATAGGCGCCCTTGTCGTCGAGGTAGAACCGCGCGGTCGAGGGCATCGCGGCAAGCTTCTTGCCGAAGGCCACGCGGGCGTGGGGATCGAAAAGGCGCGTCTCGTGCGGCTCGTCCCAGCCGAGGACAATCTCCACCCCCGATCGACCGAAGAGCTTCTCGTATTCGTCGATCCCGGGGCCGTCGTTGAAATCGCCCATCACGATCAGGCTTTCCTTCGCGCGCAGGTGTTCCAGCACCCGTTCGCGGAGCCAGATGCACTGGGCAAGCTGCTTGCGGCGGTTCTCGATGGCGAGCCGCTTGACCTGCGCCTCGCTTTCCGCGCCGTGCGGCGCCTTCGATTTCACGTGAACGCCGATCAGGCGCAGCCGCGCGCCGGCCGCCGTGGTCACCGCGACTTCCAGCGGCGGCTTGGAGAAGCGCACGGTGTCGAGTGTCCTGTCGATGTTCAGGTCGATCCGGTAGCTGGTGTCGAAGCGCGGGGTCGAGACACCCTCCACCGGCTCGTCGGGCAGCCCGATCGGATCGTGCTCGGCCGAGAGCTTGTCAGGATCGTAGAGCAGGGCGATTTCCTGCTGGGTCTCGTTCTCGTAACCCAGAAGTGCCTTGCGGGTGCGCAGGCCGTACCGGGCGGCGAAGGCTTCCAGCATGGCCACCGTCTTGTGCCGGCGGTTGTTGTCGGGCGCCTCGATGATCATCACGGCATCCGCGTCCATCGCGGTGAAGACGATGCCGAGCGAGCCGAGCTGGTCGGCGCGGGTCACATTGTAGCGCGCCGACCAGCCGCCGTCCTCCAGCATGACGCCGTTGCGGTCGAAGAGATTGGAAAACCACTCGACGTTGTAGGTTGCCAGCCGCATCGCCTCAGGCCGCCTTGCGCGCCTGGATCTCCTCCCAGGCGCGGTTGATGTCGACAAGCCGCTGTTCGGCCATCTTCAACGCCTCCTCCGGCAGGCCCCGCGCACGCATCCGGTCGGGGTGGCTGTCGCGCACCGCCTGCCGCCAGGCCGCGCGCACCTCCTCGATCGGGGCGCCATGCGGCACGCGGAGAACGTCGTAGGGGTCGCGCGGCGCGT
The DNA here is from genome assembly GCA_020637675.1 of Paracoccaceae bacterium. Taxonomy (GTDB): domain Bacteria; phylum Pseudomonadota; class Alphaproteobacteria; order Rhodobacterales; family Rhodobacteraceae; genus Albidovulum. The sequence goes on from JACKKD010000001.1 coordinate 594,101, forward strand.
CGGGCACGAGACGGGTCAGAAGCGACCGGAAGCAGCGGTCGTCGACGCCGAAGATTCGGGCCACTTCGCGCAGGAAGGCGTCCTCGTGCGGGTGATAGTCGCCATCGGCCATGGCGATGTGGAAGAGCCCCTCCATGAGGTCCACAAGCACCGGGTCCCCCGGCCCGAACATGGCGGCGATCTTGCCCGCGTAGAGGTCGAAGCCGGCCACATCCTGCCGGGCGAGGTTGAAGACGCGCGCCGCGTTCTCCTCCTCCGCCGGCGGGATCGCGAAGACCTCGCGGAAGGCGGTCACCTCGTTGCGCGTCACCTGGCCGTCGGCCTTGGCCATCTTTGCGCCGAGCGCGATCACCGCGATGGTGAAGCCGACCGACAGTTCCGGTGGCGTCTTCAGCCTGTCGAAGACGGACGCGAGCCCCTCGCCCTTGGCAAGGGCGGCAATCGCGTCGGAGATGCGGGTCCAGATCGACATGGACCCACTCTAGCCGCAGCGCAGCGTTCTGTCATCCGGCCGGGACGTGCGGCAATTCAACCCTCAGCCGAGCTTCTTCATCATCAGCACGAGGTCGAGCCAGCGGTCGAACTTGCGCCCCGCCTCGGGATAGCGTGCCGATACGTCGAAGCCGATGCGGGCGTGGAAATCGATGCCGGTCGTGTTCTCGCCCGAGACGCCGGCAAAGAGCGTATGCGCACCCCCGGCCCGCGCATGGGCCTCCACCCGGTCCATGAGCGCGCGGCCAGCGCCGCGGCCGCGAAGCTCGGGCGGCAGCAGGATCGTGTGCTCCATCGCATGTGCGTAGCCCGGGCCGCTGCGGAACTGGTCGTAGCTCGCAAAGCCGATGGCCGTGCCCTCGCGGGCGACGAAGAACTCGCGTCCCGCCGCCCGCCGCGCCTTGATCATAGCGGACAGGCTTTCCTCGGTCTTGAGAACCGTGGTGAAGGTAATCGTCGTCTCGCGGATGATGCCGTTCCAGAAGGCGGCGAGCTGCGGCAGGTCCTCCGCCTCGGCCGGTCGCAGGATCATTCGATCCACCAGTCGCCGTGCGGCGTGGAAATCTCGGCGCGGATCGCCTTCGGGCCCACGACAATGGAGATGCGCGGGTCGGACAGAGGGACAAGCGGGCGGAGACGGTCTGCCTTCGGATGCGCAATCTCGAGCCGCCGCAGGCGGCAGCCGCGGTCGGGCAGCGCTGCGGCCGGGTGACGGTCGCCCTGCCACTCGATGAGGGCCGGAAAGGCATCGTCGAAGGGAAGCCGGCCGTCCTCCGGCACGCCCATGCGCCAGCGATAGGGGCCGCGCTCAAGCGCGACCGGCAGCCCCGCACCCGGCGGCGCGGCGGCAAGCGCCGCGGCAAGATCGTCGGTCCTCAGGACCCAGTTCGTCAGCCGCGGCGGCCCGGTGAAGGTGTCGAGCCGGAACCATCGCGGGCGCTCCGGTCCGGGCGCCTCGGGGTCGATGGCGATGACTTCGAGATACTCGCCGGGACCGAGGCTCAGGAGCCGGTTGTGCGTGCCCATGAAAGGGTGCTTTCCGCCGGACTCAAGCCCAATGCCCAAGGCGGCCTCCACCACGCGTGCGCCGTAATCGAGCGACGCGGCGGATACCGCCAGATGGTCGAACGCTGCCTTCATCGCACTCCCCGAGACCATCCTAGGCTGCGGAGAAAAAGCTGCAAGGGCCGAAAGAACGGGCCCTTGCGGTTGACTCCGCGCATTCGGACCCCAAGTCTGAGCGAAACACTCATAAACCCGGGACCCCATGAGCCTCATCCGCAGCATTGACCAGTTCTTCCGCCACGACGCCGCCGGCGGCGTGCTTCTCATGCTCTCGGCGCTCCTCGCGCTGATCGTCGCGAACTCGGGCCTGTCGGATGGCTACAACGCCCTGCTCACGACGCCGTTTTCGGTGCTCCTGAACGGCGAAGGGCTTTCGAAGCCGCTGATCCTCTGGATCAACGACGGGCTGATGGCCGTGTTCTTCTTCCTCATCGGCCTCGAACTCAAGCGCGAGATGATGGAGGGCAAGCTGAAGAACCCCTCCGACGTGATCCTGCCGGGCATGGCGGCCGTCGGCGGCATGGTGGCGCCAGCGCTGGTCTTTCTCGCTTTCAACTGGTCAGATCCGGTCACGCGGGGCGGCTGGGCCATTCCGGCGGCGACCGACATCGCCTTCGCGGTCGGTGTGCTGGCACTTCTGGGCAAGAGGGTGCCGGCCGCGCTGAAGGTCTTCCTGCTGACGCTCGCAATTCTCGACGACCTGGGCGCCATCGTCATCATCGCGCTTTTCTACACGGAGGAGCTTCACGTCGACTACCTCCTTCTGGCGCTCGTTCCGCTCGCGGCCCTCTACTTCCTGAACCGCGCGGGCGCGCACCGCATCGCGCCTATCGTCATCCTCGGCATCGTGCTCTGGGTGCTCGTTCTGAAGTCCGGCGTGCACGCCACGCTTGCCGGCGTCGTCACCGCCTTCTTCGTGCCGATGAAGGACAAGTACGGCAAGTCGCCGCTGCACGCCCTCGAAGACGGACTGTCTCCCTATGTCCTGTTCCTCATCGTGCCGATCTTCGCCTTCGCCAACGCGGGGGTGGTGCTGAAGGGGTTGACGCTGCCGGACCTCGTGTCCGCCCTGCCCCTCGGCATTGCGGGCGGGCTTGTCGTCGGCAAGCAGGCGGGCGTCTTCCTGGCGACCTGGGCCCTCGTGCGCATGGGCTGGGCACGGCTGCCGCAAGGGGTGACCTGGCTGCACATCTACGGGCTCGCCTGCCTTGCCGGGATAGGCTTCACGATGTCGCTCTTCATCGGCGGCCTCAGCTTCGACGACCAGACGCACATGAATGCGGTGCGGCTTGGCGTGCTGGCCGGCTCGGCCATCTCGGCGATCATCGGCTATGCGGTTCTGCGCTGGGTCGCGCGACCGGCGCCGCAGGCGGGCCACGCCACAGAAAAGAGCCACACGGCCGTGTCGGCCGAGTGACTGCGCGCCCCGCCCTCGCGGGCGGGGCGCGGACGGCCCGGATCACCCCCTCACGGCCCGGATCAGCCGCAGGATGTCCTTCGCCGCGGCCGGGATGTTGGTGCCCGGCCCGAAGATAGCCTTGACCCCTGCCGTCTTCAGGAAGTCGTAGTCCTGCTGCGGGATGACACCGCCGCAGATGACGATGATGTCCCCGGCCCCCTTGTCCTTCAAGGCCGCGATCAGCTTTGGCGCCAGCGTCTTGTGGCCCGCCGCCTGGGAGGAGATGCCGACGACGTGGACATCGTTGTCCACGGCGTCCTGCGCGGCTTCCTCCGGCGTCTGGAAGAGCGGCCCCACATCGACGTCGAAGCCGATGTCGGCGAAGGCCGTGGCGATGACCTTGGCGCCGCGGTCGTGGCCGTCCTGGCCCATCTTGACAACGAGCATCCGCGGCCGGCGGCCTTCTTCCTCGGCGAAGGCCTCCACATCCTTCTGGATCGCCGCAAAGCCCTCGTCGCCCTCGTAGGCCGCGCCGTAGACCCCGGCGAGCGTCTTCACCTCGGCCCGATGACGGCCGAACACCTTTTCCATCGCCATGCTGATCTCTCCCACGCTCGCCCGTGCCCGCGCCGCCGCGACGGCCGCCTCCAGAAGGTTGCCACCCTCGCGCGCGCGGCGCTCAAGTTCGGCCAGCGCCGCGTCGCATTGGCCTGCGTCGCGGGTCGCGCGGATGCGCTCCAGCCGGGCGATCTGCGCCTCGCGCACCTTCATGTTGTCGACATCGAGGATCTCGATGTGATCCTCCCTGGTCGGGCGGTACTTGTTGACGCCGACGACCACTTCCTCGCCGCGGTCGATCATCGCCTGGCGCTTCGCGGCCGACTCCTCGATCCTGAGCTTCGGCATTCCGCTCGCAACCGCCTTGGTCATGCCGCCCATGGCCTCGACCTCCTCGATGAGCGCCCAGGCCTTCTCCGCCAGTTCCGCCGTCAGGCTTTCGACATAGTAGGAACCGGCGAGCGGGTCGACGACATGGGTGATCCCGGTTTCCTCCTGCAAGATCAACTGGGTGTTCCGCGCAATCCGGGCCGAGAATTCGGTCGGCAGCGCAATCGCCTCGTCGAGCGCGTTGGTGTGCAAGGACTGCGTCCCGCCCAGCGCCGCCGCCATCGCCTCGTAGGCGGTGCGGATGACGTTGTTGTAGGGGTCCTGCTCCTGCAGCGATACGCCCGAGGTCTGGCAATGGGTCCTGAGCATCAGCGAACCCGGCTGCTTCGGGTGGAATTCCGCCATGATCCGGTGCCAGAGGAGCCGCGCCGCCCGGAGCTTCGCCGCCTCCATGAAGAAGTTCATGCCGATGGCGAAGAAGAAGCTGAGCCGTCCTGCGAAGTCGTCGACACTCATCCCGCGCGCGATGGCGGCGCGGACGTATTCGCGGCCGTCGGCCAGCGTATAGGCCAGCTCCTGAACGAGGTTCGCGCCGGCCTCCTGCATGTGGTAGCCGGAGATCGAGATGGAGTTGAACTTCGGCATTTCTTTCGCCGTGTATTCAATGATATCGGCGACGATCCTCATGCTCGGTTCGGGCGGATAGACATAGGTGTTCCGCACCATGAACTCCTTCAGGATGTCGTTCTGGATGGTGCCCGACAGAAGGCTGGGGTCCACCCCCTGTTCCTCGCCCGCGACGATGAAATTCGCGAGGATCGGAATGACCGCGCCGTTCATCGTCATGGAAACGCTGATCTTATCCAGGGGGATGCCATCGAAGAGGATCTTCATGTCCTCGACGCTGTCGATGGCCACACCCGCCTTGCCGACATCGCCGACGACGCGCGGGTGATCGCTGTCGTAGCCCCGGTGCGTCGCAAGGTCGAAGGCGACCGAGACACCCTGCTGCCCGGCGGCGAGGTTCTTGCGGTAGAAGGCGTTCGATTCCTCGGCGGTGGAGAAACCCGCATATTGCCGGATCGTCCAGGGCCGGCCGGCGTACATCGTGGCGCGGACCCCGCGGGTGAAGGGGGCGAACCCCGGCACGGAGCCCATGTGGGCCAGACCAGCCGTGTCGGCCTCGGTGTAGAGCGGCTTCACGCGGATGCCTTCCAGCGTCGCCCAGGTCAGCGTGTCCGGCGACTTCCCCTTGAGTTCCTTCTCGGCCAGGTGCCGCCACGTCGCCAGCTTCTCGCTCATCGCCTTGTCCTTTCCTCTTGCCCGGGGCCCCGCAGGTTCACCCGGCGTAAGTCTTTGGCATTCCGCCCGTTCCGCCTATATCTGGACGAAAGGAGTGCCCATGAAGTTCGTTGCCGCCCTGTGCCTCGCGGTTCTTGCCGCCGCTCCAGCCGCAGCGGAGACATCCCGGCCCGCGTTGCCGCCGGTTGCCGCGGCGGACGTCGCGCTGGCGGATTTCCTCTGGCTCAAGCGCCCGATCGTCGTCTTCGCCGACAGTCCGAACGATCCCGCGTTCCAGACGCAGCTCAGGTACCTCGCCGACGACCCCGGCGAGCTCATCAAGCGCGACGTGGTGATCCTGACCGATACCGATCCGGCGGTACCGTCCGAAGCGCGCCAGTCGTTGCGTCCACGCGGCTTCTCGATGGTGCTGCTGGAAAAGAACGGGCAGGTGATGCTGCGCAAGCCCCTGCCGTGGAGCGTGCGCGAGATAACCCACGCGATCGACAAGTTCCCGCTTCGCCAGCAGGAAATCCGCGAAGGGCGCAGCGGAGGGTGACGCGGGGTCATCGAGCCGCCTCCGGTACGGCCAGCGCGAGGATTTCGACGCCGCCCACGGCACCCTTCGCTATCTCGGCCCACTCGCGTTCGAACCGCGCCATCAGCGCGGCGGTCTGGGCCCCGGAAAACGGGTCCACCGGCGGCCGACCCTGGCGCCGCGCGGCCTCCGCCAACCGTGCGCGCTCGGGCCCGCGCGGCATCTGGCGCAGGCTTTCCAGCACATCGGCCGGCAGCGATGCGTTGACGGTCGTCCAGGGGCGCGCCACACCGGCAAGCGGACCAGGCCCGACCATCGCGGCCGCGAGCGCGGGAACGAAACTACGGTCTGCCCGGTGCCGGGCCAGGAGGATGCGGGTCTCGGGGAAGGTGCGGCGGATGGCGCGGAGCAACGGCATCCAGGAATTGCCGGGCGCCGCGGCGAACCGGCCGCCGTCGAAGGCGAGGTCGTCGCCCGCGAGCAAGCCATGGGCAAGAGCCGAGCGCCAGTAGCCCGCGAAATCGCGCAAGGTCAGAAAGACGCGTGCAGGCGTGGCCGGCAGGGCCGCCGCAAGATCGGCGAGCCGCGCCTCGGCATTCGGGTAAAGCTCGGCCCGGGCGAGGTTCGGCCCCATAGTGCCAGGCAGGTTTTCCTCGCTGATGACGACATGCGGGCACCCCGCCGCGACCAACCGGTCGCATTCCGCCGCCAGCGGCGAGGGCACGGAGGCCTGTCGCGCGGCGCGGGCCGTCGTCCAGGCGCGCATGTCACCCGCCACGTCCTCGCGCCGGAGCGATGCGGGGCCAAGAAAGCCGATGCCGGCCGCGGCAAGCCGGTCCGCGTGGCGCCCGAACAGCCGCTGGAGCGCCGTCGTGCCGGTGCGATGGGCGCCAAGATGGACTGTGATCTCGGTCGCCGCGTTCATGCTCCGCCCTCCAGGGTGAGAAGAGCCTCGTCCGGAAGCGTCGGCGCAAACGCCGCAAGGCGGTTGCGCAACTCTGACGCTTCGGCGCGGTCGGTGGCATAGATGGCAACCTTCCAGTCTCCGAGCGCGCCCTTGGGTCGGGTCACGGAGAGGGTCGCCACCCGCACCCAGCCCGGCGCGACGGCGGCGGCAAACCACTTGTCATAGATCATCGCGGCCTTCACGCCATGCGCGGCGGCGAGCGGACCGGCCCAGCCGTCCCCGGGCGCCACGGGACCGAAGCGGATGCGCCGCGCCTCGGCGGAGCCGAGCCCCCAGATGTCGAGGACGTAGTCCGGATTGCGCCATGCCACCCGACCGAGGTCGTTCACAGCGACCGGTTCCTTGAGGTAATCCTGCGCGAACCGCGCCATCTGCGCCTGCTGCAGGTGGATCGCCCGCGGGTTCCAGACATAGGCGCCCCACAGTGTCGGTCCATAGGCGACGGCGGCAGCCGCCATCGTGGCAAGCGCCGCGCCCTGCCCGATCCGTGCCGCCCGGGGCCCGGCCGCCGATCCGGCGAGGAGGAAGGCGCCGAGAAGGCTCACGATGACATATGGCTCGTACCGATGCATCCAGCCAACCTGCCCGAAGAAGAGATGCGCGACCGCGGCCGCTCCCACGGTCGCCGCGATCGCCCCGGCCGGTCCGCGCCGGAGTGCGGGCATGGCCCCCGCCGTGGCAACCAGGACAGCGAGGAGAAGCGCGAGGATCGCCCCCGCCGGCTTGACCAGGTTGGCGATGAGACCGACCAGCAGGCGGAACCAGAGACCGCCCTGCGGATCGAGCCCACCGGTCTTGGCGAGGATCGAGCCCGGCAGCGGGTCGAGTCCGAGATGGAGGAGGAAGAGGCTGAAGCCGATGACCGCGCCGAGCGCGCCGCAGGCGATCAGGCCCGCCGCGCTGCGATGCCCCCAGAGCCAGAGCGTCGCGGCGGCCGCCAGCGAAAGCGCCAGTCCCTCGTAGCGAAGGAGAGGCGCGGTGACCGCTGCCGCCACGAGCCACCACGCGGCCCCCTGCCCGTTCAGTGCCCGCCAGAGGCCGAGCACGACGATGAGACTCGCCAGCAGATGCGGCCCCGCCTCCATTCCCGTGTAGCCCACGCCCGAGATGTTGAGGAAGACCGGTCCGGCGATGACGATGACCATTCCGACCGCGCCTGCGAGCCCGGCCGCCGCAGCGACAAGCCCCCAGACCCAGCCGGCGCCAGCGACCGCGAGGATGTTCCAGAAGAGCGGCAGGAGCCGCTGGGCCTCCGTGCCCGGAAAGGGCAGCAGGAGAAACGGGTAGAGGATGGAGGAGGAGGCCGAGGCGGGCTCGCCAAGGTTCACGCCGTAGGTGCCTTGGGCCATCTTCTCGGCCATGGCGAGGTGGATATAGACGTCATCGAGCGGATATTCGAAGACTCCGGCATGCCAGGCCGCCACCGCCTGGAGGGCAAGAAAGCCCCCCAGCGCGGCCAGCATCCCCCAGAGGGGATAGCGGCTGGCGCTTGCCGGTCCACGCATTCTCAGTCGAACTCCAGGATCACGTCATCAACCTTGAGACTCGCCCCGGCCGCGGCGACGACGCGCTTGACGGTGGCCTTCCGTTCGGCACGCAGGATGTTTTCCATCTTCATCGCCTCGACGGTGGCGAGCGCCTGGCCTTCCTGAACCTCCTGCCCCTCCTCGACGCTGATCTTCACGACGAGACCGGGCATCGGGCAGAGCAGGAACCGCGACGTGTCGGGGGCCGCCTTTTCCGGCATCAACCGGGCAAGTTCGGCCTGGCGGGGCGTGCGGACATGCACCTTGAGGTCGGCGCCGCGGGTGCGAATGCGGAACCCCCCGGGGATCTTGCCGACCTTCAGCACGACCGGATCGCCGTCCACCATGAGGCGGGCAAGCGGCTGGCCCGGAGTCCAGTCCGAGGTCACGCGATGCGCGCTGCCATCGGCGAAATGCACCGTCGCGCCATCGCGGTCGGCAGCGATCCGCACCGCGATCTCTTCGCCCTGAAGGCTCACGACCCACTCGTCGCCGACGTGGCGTTCATGGTTGCCGAGCCGCCCGGTAATCCGTGTGCGCCGTATCTCCGCCACCCGGTTCATCGCCGCCGCGGCCGCCGCCACCTTGCGCAAGCTGCCCTCGGGCAGGGTCACGCCCTGGAAGCCTTCGGGATATTCCTCGGCGATGAAGGCCGTGGTGATCGCGCCTTCGACGAAGCGGGGATGGTCCATCACCGCGCTCAGGAAGGGAAGGTTATGGCCGATGCCCTCCACCTCGAAGGTGTCGAGCGCGACGCGCATCCCCTCGATGGCCTCGCCGCGCGTCGGCGCCCAGGTGCAGAGCTTGGCGATCATCGGATCATAGTACATCGAAATCTCGCCGCCCTCGTATACGCCGGTATCGTTGCGCACGACGCCGGTGGCGGTCGCCACCTCGACCGGCGGGCGGTAGCGCGAGAGCCGACCGATGGAGGGCAGGAAGCCCCGGTAGGGGTCCTCGGCGTAGAGCCGGCTTTCCATCGCCCAGCCGTTGATCTTCAGGTCGGACTGACTGAAGGGCAGCTTTTCGCCTCCGGCCACGCGGATCATCTGTTCGACCAGATCGACCCCGGTGATGAGCTCCGTCACCGGGTGCTCGACCTGCAAACGGGTATTCATTTCAAGGAAGTAGAAGTTCCTGTTGCCATCGACGATGAACTCTACCGTGCCCGCCGAAGTATAGCCGACCGCCTTCGCCAGGGCGCAGGCCTGCTCGCCCATCGCCTTGCGGGTCTTCGCGTCGAGGAAGGGCGACGGCGCTTCCTCGATCACCTTCTGGTTCCGCCGCTGGATCGAACATTCGCGCTCGTGCAGATAGACGCAGTTGCCATGCTTGTCGGCGAGCACCTGAATCTCGATATGGCGCGGCTGGGTCACGAACTTCTCGATGAAGATGCGGTCGTCGCCGAAGGACGCCGCCGCCTCGTTCTTCGAGGACTGGAAGCCGTCGCGCGCATCCTCGTCATTCCAGGCGATCCGCATCCCCTTGCCGCCGCCGCCGGCGCTGGCCTTGATCATCACCGGATAGCCGATCTCGCGGCTGATCTTCACCGCCTCTTCGGCGTCGGCGATCAGGCCCATGTAACCCGGCACGGTGGAAACGCCCGCCTCCATCGCGATCTTCTTCGATGTGATCTTGTCGCCCATCGCCTCGATCGCGGGTGAAGGCGGGCCGACGAAGACCACGCCCTCCTTCTCCAGCGCTTCGGCGAACTTCATGTTTTCGCTGAGGAAACCATAGCCCGGATGCACCGCCTCGGCTCCCGTCTTGCGGATGGCCTCCATGATCCTGTCGATCACGATGTAGGATTGCGCAGCGGGCGGCGGACCGATGTGCACCGCCTCGTCCGCCATGCTCACATGCAGCGCGTTGCGGTCGGCGTCGGAATACACGGCGACGGACTTGATGCCCATCTTGCGGGCCGACTTGATGACCCGGCAGGCGATCTCGCCCCGGTTGGCGATCAGGATCTTCTTGAACATGTCGTCCCCTTCTCAGGCCGTGCCGGGGTTCCCCGGCCGCGAAAACACAAAGGGCCACCGGGGCGCACAGCCCCGATGGCCCTGATGCAAGACACTTGCGGCCGCGATAGGGCCGCCGTCAGGGTGTCAGTTGCAGATGCCCGCGTCGTCGCAGAAGACGCCTGCGCCTGCGCCGATGATGGCCCCCGTGACGGCACTGTTGCCCGTCGCGTCGGCAATGACCGCGCCCGCGGCCGCGCCCGCAACGCCACGCTCGGCGTCGTTTTGCAGGCAGCCGGCGAGACTTCCCACCAGCGCGACGGCAACGATGATCCTTGTATAACGCATTCTGCTCTTCCTCCGGTTAGGGTTCTTTTCGCAGCCGATTTTAGCGCATTCCCCGCCATCGAAAAGCAGATTCGGCAGGAACCCTGCCAATCGGCGGCGCAATGTCGACGGACACGCGGACGGCCATCCCGAGACAAAAGTGGCCTGACCCCGGTGGGATCAGGCCGTAGAGAAGGGGAAGGGTAACGGTTTTGACAAATCGGGGCGCGAAGCTTGCTGTAGGGTGACGCCCCGCATGAAGCATGTGCCTGGCGCGCAGTTTGCGCAAAGGCAAAGTTTCCAGCCGGGAAACGATCGGCAATTTCGTGCTGATGCTGCGCCGGGCCAAGCAGGAACATGCCTATTCCTCCCCCTCGAAGGCCTCGGGGAAGGCGGCGCGGGCCCGGGCGACGTCGATCCGCAGGAGCGCCTGGTAGCTTTCCGGGTCGAAGGGCTGCACCGCCGGGACCACCTCGCGGCCCAAAAGCCAGGAAAGCCGGCCCGCGTCGAGATTGCCGCGCTCGAACGGCTCTTCGCCGAAATGGTCCCAGAGCGCGGCGATGAACGCCAGGTCGGCGCGGCGGTCGGCGGGGCTCCGGTCACGGAAGCGTTCACGCGCGACAAGCCGCGTAGCGCCCTTCGGATTGGCGCGGCGGATCACGAACTGGTGGTCGGTGCCGGGAAGGCGGCCCGGGAAGCCGCGGTGCTTCAGCATTGCGCCGCCCTCCGGGTTGGGGCGGCCGGGCGACTGGCCGGGACCGGGCGCGATGCCCGGACCCGGCCGAAGCGATCAGCTGCCGTACTTACCGGTGAACACCGGTTCGGTCGTGACCGGTTGTTCGGCGTAGACAGTTTCCTTCTTTGCGGCGCAGCCGGCCACCACGACAACGAGCATGGCGGCAAAAAGGGCCTTACTGGACATTCGAATCTCCTGCTCAATTCGGCGGTCGCGCCTGTCGCGGCGCACTCCGACCTGTTGTTTTCGCTACGGACCGCGTCGCCGCAATCCATCCTGATGATAGCCCATCTCACGCGGCTATCCCATTGCGCACCACGCAAGGCGGCGGGTTGTGGCGCAACGGCACCACCCGCCCCGGCCGACATGCCGAATGGGATGCCCCCAGGCGATACCATCAGAACGGTTCCCACTGGCAGCGCCCGTCGATGATCGTGTAGGCCTCGAAGAACTGGGTGGCCTCGGGCGCGGGCTCGCCGAATGCGACGGCGCGGTCGGACAGCGAAATGATGATCTGCGCCGGCGCGGGCCCGGTGGCCGGCAGCCGCGGCAGGGCGAATTCGTTGCAGAGCACCTCCATGTCCGCCTGCGCGGCCTCGACATCGACCGTGGCGCCGTCGCGCGCGATCGCCGGGGCGACGAAACGGAACCGGATCGTCAGACCCTCCGGTCCCGGAGCCGATTGCACGGTGTCAAGATAGCGCACGTCCTGACCGGAGGGCACGATGACGCGCTCGTCGCCCGTCGCCGCCTTCTCCTGCGCTGCCGCGCCGAGGCCGAAACAGATCATGGCGATTGCCATCGCTCCCCTTGTCATTCCCGGGCCGCAACCTGACGTGGCGCCCTGCCCCTCCAGAGAGGTCCGAGGCGCCCCAAAACCCGGCACGGCGCTGATCATTGCACGCTCGCCCCCCCTGCCCGCTCAGAGTGGAATGTTGTCGTGCTTCTTCCACGGGTTGGAGAGCTTCTTCGTCCGCAGCGAAGCGAAGGCCCGGGCCACCCGCTTGCGGGTCGAATGCGGCATGATCACCTCGTCGATGAAACCCTTCTCGGCGGCGACGAAGGGGTTGGCGAAGCGGTCCTCGTAGTTCTTCGTCCGCTCGGCGATCTTGTCCCTGTCGGCCAGTTCCGACCGGTAGAGAATCTCGACCGCGCCCTTGGCGCCCATCACCGCGATCTCGGCCGTGGGCCAGGCATAGTTGAAGTCGCCCCGCAGGTGTTTCGAGGCCATGACGTCATAGGCGCCGCCATAGGCCTTGCGGGTGATCACCGTGACCTTCGGCACCGTCGCCTCGCCATAGGCGAAGAGAAGCTTGGCCCCGTGCTTGATGACGCCACCATATTCCTGCCCCGTGCCCGGCAGGAAGCCCGGCACGTCGACGAAGGTCAGGATCGGGATTTCGAAGGCATCGCAGAACCGCACGAAGCGCGCGGCCTTGCGCGAACTGTCGATGTCGAGGCAACCCGCCAGCACCAACGGCTGGTTGGCCACGACGCCCACCGTCTGACCCTCGATGCGGATGAAGCCGGTGATGATATTGCCCGCGTAGTCCTTCTGGATCTCGAAGAAGTCCCCCTCGTCGGCAACCTTGAGGATCAGTTCCCGCATGTCGTAGGGCAGGTTCGGGTTGTCGGGGATCAGCGTGTCGAGGCTCGGCTCCACCCGCGCGGGATCGTCGAAGAAGGGCCGGGTCGGCGCCCTGTCACGGTTCGAGAGCGGCAGGAAGTCATAAAGCCGGCGAATCTCGGCCAGCGCCTCCACGTCATTCTCGAAGGCGCCGTCGGCGACCGAGGATTTCCGCGTGTGGGTCGAAGCGCCTCCCAACTCCTCGGCGGTCACGATCTCGTTCGTCACGGTCTTCACCACGTCGGGGCCGGTCACGAACATGTAGGACGTGTCCTTCACCATGAAGATGAAGTCGGTCATCGCCGGCGAATAGACCGCGCCGCCCGCACAAGGCCCCATGATGACCGAAATCTGCGGCACGACGCCCGAGGCCATGATGTTGCGCTGGAACACGTCGGCATAGCCGGCAAGGCTCGCCACGCCCTCCTGGATGCGTGCGCCGCCCGAATCGTTCAGCCCGATCACCGGCGCGCCGTTCTGCATCGCCATATCCATGATCTTGCAGATCTTCTGGGCGTGTGTCTCGGAAAGCGAGCCGCCGAAGACGGTGAAATCCTGGCTGAAAACATAGATCATGCGGCCGTTGATCGTGCCCCAGCCGGTCACGACGCCGTCACCCGCGGGCCGGTCGTCCTCCATGCCGAAGTCGGTGCAGCGGTGGGCGACGAACATGTCGAATTCCTCGAAGCTGCCCTCGTCGAGGAGAAGCTCGATCCGCTCGCGCGCGGTCAGCTTGCCACGGGCGTGCTGGGCGTCGATCCGGCGCTGCCCGCCGCCGGCGCGGGCGGCGGCACGGCGGGCTTCGAGTTGTTCGAGAATGTCCTTCATCGGGTCCCCCTCAAGGCGATGGCGCACCCTATCCCCTGACACCGGCCGGTCAAAGCGGATTTCCGGATATTTGCAACATTTTCGCAAGGGTGCGACAGTTAATTGCAAATGTGCAAAATTACCGGACTTCCCGCGCCGCCCGTCGCGGGCTATAGCGTCGGAAAACCGCGCGAGGCATCATGGACCGTATTCCCGTTCCCCTGGTCACGATCGGCCTGCTTCTGGCCTCAAACGTCTTCATGACCTTCGCCTGGTACGGCCATCTCAAGTTCAAGACGACGCCCCTTCTCGTCGTCATCCTCGTGAGCTGGGGTATCGCCTTCTTCGAATACCTCCTGCAGGTGCCCGCAAACCGCATCGGCCACGGGCATTTCTCCGCGGCGGAGTTGAAGACCATTCAGGAGGTCATCACGCTTGTCGTCTTCGCCGTCTTCTCGGCAACCTGGCTCGGCGAGGGGCTCGGCTGGAACCATGCGGTGGGCTTTGCGCTGATCGCGGCGGGCGCCTTCTTCGTCTTCCAGCCCTGGGCCTGAGAGGGCCCGCACAGCCGTCTGTGCGCTCCGGGCATGGACAGCCGCCACTCCGCCCGCTACGCCTCGGCCATGACCACCTCGCGCCCCGTCGCCCGCTTTCTCGACCGCTCCACAGCCCCGCACGTCGCGACGCTTGTCGCGGTCACGGGACTCTCGGCGCTGGCCATGAACATCTTCCTGCCGTCGTTGCCGGCGATGACCGACTGGTTCGCCACCGACTACCGGCTGATGCAGCTTTCCGTCTCGCTCTACCTGGGCGTCAGCGCCGGCCTGCAGATCGTCATCGGGCCGATTTCGGACCGGTTCGGGCGTCGGCCCGTCCTTCTCTGGTCCGTCGTTTTGTTCCTCATCGCGACGGCGGGTACGCTTTTCGCCCCGACTGTCGGCGTCTTCCTCGCCTTCCGCATGATGCAGGCGGTGGTCGCGGCCGGCATGGTGCTGAGCCGCGCGGTCATCCGCGACATGGTGCCGGCCAACGAGGCTGCCTCGATGATCGGCTACGTCACGATGGGCATGGCCTTCGTGCCGATGGTCGGGCCGATGATCGGGGGCATCCTCGACGGGGCTTTCGGATGGCAGGCGAACTTCCTTGCGCTCTTCGGACTCGGCGTCGCCGTCCTCTGGATGATCTGGGCCGACCTCGGCGAAACCGCGGCAGGCCATCGCACGCGCTTCGCCGACCAGATGCGCCAGTACCCCGAGCTTCTCACGTCGCGACGGTTCTGGGGCTACAGCCTCTCCGCCGCCTTTGCCTCGGGCGCGTTCTTCGCCTACCTCGGCGGCGCCCCCTTTGTCGGCAGCGAGGTCTTCCAGCTCTCTCCCGGCCGGCTCGGCCTTTACCTCGGGGCGCCGGCGGTCGGGTATGCCCTGGGCAACTACCTGGCCGGGCGCTATTCGATCCGGATCGGCATCGACAGAATGATCCTGCTGGGCACGCTGCTGACGGCAGTCTGCATGGGCCTTCTCGTGGCGCTGTCCCTCGCCGGACTCGCCGGAGCCAACACGTTCTTCGGACTCGTCGTCTCGGTCGGCCTCGGCAACGGCATGGCGCTGCCCGGCGCGAACGCGGGAATGCTTTCGGTCCGGCCGGGGCTTGCCGGCACGGCCTCGGGCCTCGGCGGCGCGATCATGATCGGCGGGGGCGCGGCGATCTCGGCCGCCGCCGGCTGGGCGCTCGGCCTCGGCGGCGGCGCCGCACCGCTCGCGGTGCTGATGTTCGCCTGTGCCGTTGCCGCCGTCGCTTCCATCCTGCTCGTCATCCGCCGCGCCCGCCGGCTCGGCCTCTGAGCGGCTCGGCACGGACCATGGCACGGGGCTTGGCAGCCGGCTTTGCAAAGACTACCCTTCGCTTCGCAAAGCTGCGGAGCCCGGGGCGATGGCCACCCAGAAACTCTACGCCGGCGCGAAGCTGCGCGAGACGCGCGCGCGGCTCGGCCTGACCCAGAAGGCCTTCGCCACCAAGCTCGGCGTCTCCCTCCCCTATCTCAACCAGATGGAGAACAACCACCGTCCGGTCTCGGCTGCCGTCGTCCTGGCGCTGGCGGGGGAATTCGGCCTCGACGTGACGGAGCTTTCGGCCGGCGATGCCGAACGGCTCGTCTCCGACATGCGCGAGGCGCTCGCGGACCCGGTCTTCGCCGACACGATGCCGCCGCTCGCCGATCTTCGTCTCGCCGCCTCGAACGCGCCGGTGCTTGCCCGCGCCTTCCTCGAACTGCACCGCGCCTACCGGCAGAACCACGAACGCCTCGCTTCGCTGGACGAGGCGCTCGGGCGCGAGGGCGGCGGAAGCCGCGCGTCGCCCTGGGAGGAGGTGCGCGACTTCTTTCACTATTGCGACAATTACCTCGACGCCGTGGACCGTGCGGCAGAGCGGTTTGCCTCCCCGGACGGGACGCTGACGGATGTGTCGAAGCCCGCGCGCGCCGCCCTTTCGGCACAGGGCATCACGCTCAGACTTTCCGACACGGAGGAGGTCCGTTCGCTTGCCGGAAAGGTGCTGACGCTCTCCACCCGCACCAGCGGGCCGACGCAGCGCTTCCAGCTACTGCACCAGGTCGCGCTCTTGACCCAGCGCGACCTGA
Organism: Paracoccaceae bacterium; assembly: GCA_020637675.1. Taxonomy (GTDB): domain Bacteria; phylum Pseudomonadota; class Alphaproteobacteria; order Rhodobacterales; family Rhodobacteraceae; genus Albidovulum. The sequence goes on from JACKKD010000001.1 coordinate 610,353, forward strand.
TCGAGGCGACCCTCGACCTCGCCCGCTTCCAGTCGGAAGCGGCGCGGTCCATCGCTAAGATCGGGCTTGCGAACTACTTCGCAGGCGCCGCGATGCTGCCCTACCGCGCCTTCCTGGCGGCGGCGCAGGAGACACGGCACGATCTCGAACGCCTCGCCGACCGCTTCGGTGCCTCGATCGAGCAGGTGGCGCACCGGCTCTCGACCCTGCAGCGGCCGGGGATGAAGGGCATTCCCTTCTTCTTCGTCCGCGTCGATCAGGCCGGAACGATCACCAAGCGCCATTCGGCCACGCGGCTCCAGTTCGCGCGCTTCGGCGGCGCATGCCCCTTGTGGAACGTCCATCAGGCCTTCGAGACGCCCGGACGCTTCCTGCGCCAGCTCGCCGAGACGCCCGACGGCGTTCGCTACCTTAGCCTCGCGCGCGACATCTCGAAGCCGGGGGGGTCATTCCAGGCACCCGTCCGCCGCTACGCCATCGGGCTTGGCTGCGAGGTCAGCCACGCCAGGGACCTCGTCTATGCCGACGACCTCGACGTGACCAACGCCCGCGCCTTCGAGGCGATCGGAATTTCCTGCCGCATCTGCGACCGGACGGAGTGCCACCAGCGCTCCGTCCCGCCGCTCGAACGCAAGCTCAGGGTCGATCCCAACCGGCGCGGGCTCTTGCCCTACGAGATCGGCTGAGCCTCACGCCGCCTGGATCATCCGGAAGATCTCGTCCTTCAGCGCCGCCCGCTTCTTGCGCATTTCGACTTCGGCGAACTGATCGACGGGCTCGACCCCGGACTCGGCGCGGTGCACCTGGCGGTTCAACTCGTGATATTCCTCGGCCAGCCGGGCGAAATGCGCGTTGGAGACCTTGAGCGCGTGGATCTTCGCAGCCTCGGCCGGGAACTCCTCGTGCAGTTCGTGCGGTGTATTCGACATTTCGCAGTCCTTTCTATTGTCGGCCATGTCTGGCGCAGCCGGACGCCGCATACTTTGACCTCGGTCAAACCGGAAGGGCAAAGGCGCGAACGGGACGAAAAGCGGCGTGCGCAGGATTGCCGCGGGCGTGGCGCCGTCCTATGTGCGGCTGCACGATACCTCGGGCGCACCCCATGATCCTGATCGAGAACGGCCCCGGTGGCGGGCCCGCACTTTTCGACGCCCCCGGCCGGATCATCCGGGCGGAGACGGCCGAAGAGGTTGCCCCGGCGCTCGCCGCGCTCGATGCCGCCCGCGCCGCTGGCCTCTGGGCCGCCGGGTTCCTCAGCTACGAGACGGGATATGCGCTCGAACCCCGGCTCGCCGGACTGATGCCCTCCCGGCGCTCCCTGCCGCTTCTCGCCTTCGGGCTCTACGGCAGCCCCCTCGCCGCCGGGGCCGTCCTCGCACGGGCCGGGGCCGAGGCGGCCGGGGCGCGTCTTTCGCCCGCGACGCCCGACTGGAGCGCTGCGGAACACGCGGCAGCGATGGCCCGCGTTCTCGACTACATCGGGGCCGGCGACATCTACCAGACGAACCTCACGATGCAGATGCGCGCCGCCTTTGCAGGCACGCCGCTTGGCCTCTACGGCGCCCTTCGGGCCCGCCAGCCGGTGGGACACGGCGCGCTTGTCGCCCTGCCCGACTGTCCTGTGCTCGTCTCGCGCTCCCCCGAACTCTTCTTCTCCACAAACGCGGACGGAGTGATCGAGACCCGGCCGATGAAGGGAACCGCGCCCCGCGCCTCGAACCCCGCCCACGACGCGGCGCTGCGGCTGGAGCTTCAGCAAAGCGTGAAGAACAGGGCGGAAAACCTCATGATCGTTGATCTTCTCCGCAACGACATCTCGCGCGTCTGCGCCGTCGGATCGGTACGGGTGCCCGAACTTTACACAGTGGAGAGCTATGTCACCGTGCATCAGATGGTCAGCCGCGTGACGGGCCGGCTCCGCCCCGGAACGCAGCCCTCCGCGCTTCTCCGCGCGCTCTTCCCGTGCGGCTCGGTCACCGGCGCGCCGAAGATACGGGCGATGGAGATCATCCGCGAACTGGAACCCACGCCCCGCGGCGCCTATTGCGGATCGATCGGCTGGCTCGGCCCGGACGGCAGTTCCGCCTTCAACGTGGCGATCCGCACCCTGACCCTTGCGGACGACGGAACCGCCAGCTTCGGCGTCGGCGGCGGCATCGTCGCCGATTCGACGCCCGAGGGCGAATATGAGGAAGCGCTGTGGAAAGCCCGTTTTGCCGCGCTGGGACGCGACTGATCGAGACCTTCGGCTGGGACGGGACCGCGTTCCGCCGGATCGCGGCGCACCTCGCCCGCGCCCGCGCCTCGGCGGCGGAGCTTGGCTTCGACTGGGACGAGGCCGCGGTCGACCAGGTGCTGGCGACCGTCACCGACCCCGCGCCGCTGCGCATCCGCCTGACCGTCGGCCGGGTGGGAGATGTCGAGATGACCGCCGCGCCGCTGACACCGAACCCGGCGGGATGGCGCCTGATGCGCGCGGCCGAGCGGCTTGATCCCGACGACCTGCGCCTGCGCCACAAGACGACGGAGCGCGGCCTTTACGACCGGACCCGCGCCGCCTTGCCCGAGGGGGTGGACGAGGCGGTGTTCCTCAACACCCGCGGCGAGTTCTGCGAAGGCACCATCACCAACCTCTTCTTCGATCTCGGCGAGGGGCTGATGACGCCGCCCCTGACGAGCGGGTGCCTGCCGGGGGTTCTGCGGGGCGAGCTGATCGCGTCGGGCCAGGCGCGCGAGGCGGTCCTGGCCGAGGCCGACCTGCCGCGCGCCCGGCTCTGGATGGGCAATTCGCTGCGCGGGCTGATCGGCGCCGCCTTCTAGCGCCCGGCAAGGCGGTCGATCTTGCCTTCGAGCCGGGCGAAAAGCGTCTCGAGCTGGCGCATCCTGATGTCGTCCACCTTCTCGTGCAGGCTCATGATCTCAAGCTCCGCCTTCAGGTTGACCTCGTAGTCATGCGCCGCGGCGATCCGGTCCTTCGCGGCCTGACGGTTCTGCGACATCATGATGACCGGCGCCTGAAGCGCCGCGACCATCGACAGGACGAGGTTGAGAAAGACGAAGGGATAGGGATCGGCGGGTCGGGTCAAGAGCCAGACATTCGCCACGACCCAGCCGAGGATCACCACGCCGAAGAGGACGATGAAGCTCCACGAGCCGCCGAAGGCCGCGACACGGTCCGCGACCCGGTCGCCAAAGCTCAGCTCGCCGCGAAAGGTCTCGTTGATGTTGCGCGAGATGGCCGTCCTCGCGGCGATCTGGCGCAGCACCCGCTGTTCGCGAGGCGCCAGATCGTCATAACCCTTGCTCAGGAGCCGCATCGCCAGTTCCCGTACCCGATCGTCCATCACCGCCCCCCTGCCTCGCCGTGCCGGGCGCAGCATAGACGAGCCGATGCGGGCTCAGGAAGCCACCCTCAGCGCTGCGCCGACTTCCATCTGGGCGAGACCCAGGGTTCGGAATTGGCGGGCGCGAGCATGGGCCGGCCCAGCACATGGTCGGCCGCCTTCTCGCCCACCATGATCGAGGGCGCGTTGAGGTTGCCGTTGGTGATGCGCGGGAAGATCGAACTGTCCGCGACCCTGAGGCCCTCGACCCCGATCACCCGGCAGTCCGGCCCCACCACGGCCATCGGGTCGTCACGCCGACCCATCTTCGCGGTGCCGCAGGGGTGATAGGCACTTTCGGCATGTTCGCGCAGGAAGGCGTCGATCTCGTCGTCCGTCTGCACCGTCTGGCCCGGCTGGATCTCGTGTTTCACGAAGGGGCGGAACGCCTCCTGCGCGAAGATCTCCCGCGTCAGCCGCACACACTTGCGGAACTCCGTCCAGTCGTCGGGATGGGACATATAGTTGAAGCGGATCACCGGCGCCGCCTTCGGGTCGGCCGAACGCAGCGTCACCGCGCCGCGCGACTTCGACCGCATCGGGCCGACATGGGCCTGGAAGCCGTGCCCCTCGGCCACGGCCCGGCCGTCGTAGCGCACGGCGATGGGCAGGAAGTGGTACTGGATGTCCGGGTAGTCGATGCCCTTGTCCGACCGGATGAAGGCCGCGCTTTCGAACTGGTTTGAAGCGCCCAGCCCGGTGCCGGTGAAAAGCCACTGGGCGCCGACCAGCGCCTTGCCCCAGAGGTTCCAGTATTTGTAAAGCGTAATAGGCTCTTGCGAGGCATACTGCATGTAGACTTCGAGGTGATCCTGGAGATTCGCCCCGACACCGGGACGGTCGGCCACAACGGCGACCCCATGCTCGGCCAGATGCCGCGCCGGGCCCACGCCCGAGAGCATGAGAAGCTTCGGCGTGTTGATCGAGGAGGCGGCAAGGATGACCTCGGCGCGGGCGCGGATCACCTCCACCTGCCCACCGCGTTCCACCTCCACGCCGCCCGCACGGCCATCCTCGATCACCACCCGGCGCGCGAGGGCACGGATCACCCGGCAGTTCGGCCGCTTCAGCGCGGGTTTCAGATAGGCGTTCGCCGCCGACCAGCGCCGGCCGCGCCAGATCGTCGCCTCCATCGGGCCGAAACCTTCCTGCTTCTCGCCGTTGTAATCGTCGGTCACCTCGTAGCCGGCCTGCCGGCCCGCCTCGACGAAGGCATGGAACAGCGGGTTGCGGCGTGGTCCCCGGGTGACGTGGAGCGGGCCGTTCGCGCCGCGGAACTCGCCCGCATCGCCGCCGTGCCAGGTCTCCATCCGCCGGAAGTAGGGCAGGACGTCGGCATAGGACCAGCCCGCCGCCCCGCTTTCTGCCCAGTGGTCGAAGTCCTTGGCGTGGCCGCGCACGAAAACCATGCCGTTGATCGAGGAGGACCCGCCGATGACCTTGCCGCGCGGAGTGGCGAGCGTCCGCCCGCCCAGGTGCGGCTCGGGCTCGGTCCGGAAGCCCCAGTCGTAGATTCCCATGTTCATCGGGTATGAAAGTGCGCCCGGCATCTGGATGAACGGGCCCGCGTCCGACCCGCCGTGTTCGATGACGAGAACGCTCCGCCCCGCCTCGGCGAGCCGGTAGGCCATGGCGCAGCCGGCCGAGCCGGCGCCGATGATGACGTAATCCGCCTCGGTCATGCCGCAAGCTCCCGTTCCAGACAATCGAGCACGGTCCCGGCCGCGCCGACGCTGTCCGGCGCGGCCGGCTTCAGCGCCTCGCGAATATAGACCCCGTCGATCAGCGCGCCGAGCGACCGCGCCACCGCCTCGGCCCTGAGCCCGACGAGCGGTCGCAGCGAATGGACGAGGTTCGACTGCAGCCGGCACTGATAGACGCCGAGGAGCCGCCGTGCCTCGGGCAGGGTCTGGGCGAGGACGTAGAAGTTGAGCCAGGCTCCGATCACCTCGCGGCGGAAACTCGATGTGGCAAAGCTGGCCCGCACGATGGCCTGCACCCGGCCCTTCGGGCCCTCGGCCGCCGCCAGCGCGCCCCGCACCTCAGCCCCGTAGAGGGTCAGGATGTGGCGCATCGCGGCGAGGAATATCTGCTCCTTCGAGCCGAAATAGTGGTGCGCCAGCGCCGAGGACATGCCGGCGCGCTTGGCGATCTGGCTCACCGTGACGTCGAGAGACCCGGCGCGACCGATCTCGGTGATCGTCGCCTTGACCAGCGCGGCCTTGCGAATCGGTTCCATCCCCAGCTTCGGCATCGTCCCATCCTTCCGGTTTCCCCATCGCTAGCTGACCTTTTATTGACTCGTCAATCAAGAAAAACCTTCCGCGCCGCCCCAAAGCTTCCTTTTCCAGAGGAAAATCTTGCTCTACGCTCGCACCCATCGTCCCGGGGTGAACGGCGGAGGGACAAAGATTTTCCTTGCGTCAGAGCGGGAAGTTCAAGTTTATTGACTCATCAATCAACAAAACAGGGAGCAACACGATGATCCTCTCCAACAGCCTGCGCGCGGGTCTCCTGGCTACTGCCGCGCTTCTCGTCACCGCCCCGGCCCATGCGGCCGGCTGCGACAAGATCGTCTTCTCGGACGTCGGCTGGACCGACATCACGGCGACAACCGCGGTGGCCAGCACGATCCTGCAGGCGCTCGGCTACGAGACCGAGACCAAGATCCTCTCGGTGCCGGTGACCTATACGGGGCTTGCCGAAGGCGACATCGACGTCTTCCTCGGCAACTGGATGCCGACGATGGAGGCCGACATCGCCCCCTACCGCGAGGCGGGCACGGTCGAGACGGTGCGCACAAACCTGACGGGCGCGAAGTACACGCTGGCGACCAACGAGGCGGGCGCGGCGCTGGGGATCGACGACTTTTCCAAGATCGACGCCAACAAGGACGCGCTGGAGGGCCAGATATTCGGGATCGAGCCCGGCAACGACGGCAACCGCCTGATCCTCGACATGATCGCCGCCGACACGTTCGGGCTCGGCGACTTCAAGCTCGTGGAAAGCTCCGAGCAGGGGATGCTGGCCGAGGTTGCCAAGCATGACGGCGAAGGCAAGCCCATCGTCTTCCTCGGCTGGGAACCGCACCCGATGAACGCCAACTTCAAGATGAGCTACCTGGCGGGTGGCGACGACATCTTCGGCCCGAATTTCGGCGGCGCCGAAGTGGCGACGAACGTCCGCAAGGGCTATGTGGCGGAGTGCCCGAACACCGGCAAGTTCCTTCAGAACCTCGAGTTCTCGCTCCAGTTGGAGAACGAGATCATGGGCAAGATCCTGAACGACGGCTCCGATCCGATGGAGGCGGCGAAGGAATGGCTGAAGGCCAATCCCGACGCGATGACGCCCTGGCTCGACGGCGTCACGACGAAGGATGGCGGCGACGCGATGGCGGCTGTGACCGCTGCCCTGGGCTGACGCTCGGCGGCTGAAGCGACGCGGAGAGCGGCAACGGACCCGTCTGTTGCCGCTTTCCCCATGGACCTGCTCGGGAGGGGGACGCGATGGACTGGAGCTGGCTCGAAGGCGTTTGGCTGGCCGATCACAAGATTCCGATCGGAAAGGTGTCAAAGGTTGCCTTCGACTGGATGAAGGCGAACCTCAAGCCGGTCTTCGACTTCATGTCATGGGTCATGGAGGGGCTGATCGCCGGCATCCTGTGGCTTCTGGAGACGCCGCATCCCCTGATCATCGTCGCCTTGGCGGTGGCGCTGACCTGGTATCTCCAGCGCAACTGGAAGATCTGCCTTCTGGTCTTCGTGGGCTTTCTCTTCATCCTCAACCAGGGCTACTGGAAGCCCACCATGGAGAGCCTGACGCTGATCCTCGCCTCCTGCGTGGTCTGCATGGGGCTTGGTGTGCCCATCGGCATCGCGGCCGCCCACCGGCCGAAGCTCTATGCCGCGATGCAGCCGGTCCTTGACCTGATGCAGACGCTGCCCACCTTCGTCTACCTGATCCCGGCCATCGTCTTCTTCGGGCTCGGCATGGTGCCCGGGCTGATCGCCACGGTGATCTTCGTACTGCCTGCGCCGATCCGGTTGACCCACCTCGGGGTCTCGACCACGCCGCTGGCCCTGACCGAGGCGCTGACCGCGTTCGGGGCGACGAAACGGCAGGTGCTCTTCAAGGCCGAGCTTCCCTATGCCTTCCCCCAGATCATGGCCGGGCTGAACCAGACGATCATGCTGTCGCTGTCGATGGTCGTCATTGCCGCGCTCGTCGGGGCCGACGGGCTCGGCGTTCCGGTCGTCAGGGCGCTGAACTCGGTCAATACCGCGCTCGGGTTCGAGTCCGGCTTTGTCATCGTGGTCGTGGCCATCGTGCTTGACCGGATGCTGCGGAAGGGAGCGACGCGATGACCTCCCGCAAGGCCGGACAGGCTCCCGAGATTGCCGTCGCGTTCGACAGGGTCAACATCGTCTTCGGCGACCATCCCGAACGCGCCCTGCCACTGATGGACAGGGGCCTGAGCCGCACCGAAATACAGAAGGAGACCGGGCAGGTGCTCGGCGTCCACGATTGCTCGCTGACCGTCGCCAAGGGTGAGATCCTCGTGCTGATGGGCCTGTCGGGGTCGGGCAAGTCGACGCTCCTGCGGGCGGTGAACGGGCTGAACAGGGTGTGCCGCGGGTCGGTGACGATCCATGACGGAGACTGGAACTGCGAGGTGGGTGGCGCCTCGAAGGAGGACCTCCTGCGGGTCCGCCGCGAATGCGTGGCGATGGTCTTCCAGCAATTCGGCCTCCTGCCCTGGCGGACGGTGCGGGAGAATGTCGGGCTGGGGCTGGAACTGGCGGGGATGACACCCGAAGCCATGCGCGCCAAGGTCGATGAGCAACTGAAACTCGTCGGGCTTTTCGAGCGTGCCGATGCCAAGGTCGGCGAGCTTTCAGGCGGGATGCAACAGCGCGTCGGCCTCGCCCGCGCCTTTGTCACCGATGCGCCGATCCTCTTGATGGACGAACCCTTCTCGGCACTCGATCCGCTCATCCGCACCCGGCTTCAGGACGAACTGCTTGAACTGCAGGAAAAGCTCCACCGCACGATCATCTTCGTCAGCCACGACCTCGACGAGGCGTTCAAGCTCGGCGACAGGATCGCGCTGATGGAGGGGGGGCGGATCGTCCAATGCGGCACCGCGCGGGAGATCATTGCCAACCCGGTCAGCGACTATGTGGCCGATTTCGTCAACCACATGAACCCTCTGAGCGTCTTGACCGCCCGCGATGCCGTGGAGCCGACGCCGAACGCGATCCCGACCGCGGGGACGGCGGACATCGACACGCCCATCAAGGAGGTCATGGCACGGCTCAAGGACGAGACACGGGCGCTTGAGGTCACCGACCATGGCAGGGTCGTGGGCCAGGTGTCGCGCAAGACGGTGATCGCGCGGCTCCTCGACCCGCGGGGATAACGCGCCGGCTCAGAGCTTCGCCGCATCGGGCGCGGGCGTGATCGCGCGCCGCCGGGCCTTCGCCTCGCGCCACGTCATGTAGCTGATCGCGGCGATGATCATGGCGCCGCCGAGAAGGACATAGGGATCCACCGCCTCGCCGAAGACCACCCAGCCGAGAAGCGCCGCCCAGACCAGTTGCAGGAACGTCACCGGCTGCGTGACGGTCAGGGGGGCGGCGGCGAATGCCCGCGCCATCGCATAATGGCCGAAGGTCGCGAAGGCCGCGACAAGGCCGAGCCAGGCAAGGTGTTCAAGCGTGGGCGGCACCCATGCCATCAGCGCGAGCGGCGCCAGCCCCAGCGTGACGGTGAGCGACAGCAGCGCCACGAGAGCGCCGGCCGGCAGGTCCGCCGAGAGCCGCTTGGCGATGAGGTAGGATAACCCGAAGCTCACGGCGGCGCCGAGTTGCGCGAGGTGGCCCGGCGCCACGTCGCGCAGCCCCGGCCGCAGGATCACCAGCGCGCCGAGCAGGGCGACCGCGATGGCGACGATCCGCCGCATGGCGAGCCTTTCACCGAAGATGAGTGCGGCGCCGACCGTCACGACGATCGGGTTGAGGTATCCGATGGCCGTGACTTCGGCCACGGGGATGCGCGCCATCGCGAAGAACCAGAGCGTGACCGCGACGACATGGAGCACCCCGCGCCCCAGAACGAGCCGCCAGGCGCCGGCCGGCAATCCGCGGCGCAGAATCGACAGGAGCGAGGGCATGAGGAAGACGAGGCCGTAGAGGAAGCGGATGAAGGCCGACTGCGCCGCCGGAAGGTCCGTCCCGAGATGACGCACGACGCCCGTGACGACGACGAAGGCCAGTCCCGTCGCGAGCATCCAGAGGATCCCGACGAGCGGGCGGTCTTGATCGGTCGTCGCCATGGCGCCGACAGAACGCGATCCGCCGGGCAGCCGCAAGGGGGTATCCCCCCCCCGCGGCTCATCCGAAGGCCAGCCGGGCCGCGATCGTCCACATGATGACGCCGACCACCGCGTCGAGCGCCTGCCAGGCGCGCGGCCGCGCGAAGAGCGGCGCAAGAAGCCGCGCGCCGAAGCCGAGCGCGAGGAAGAAGACGAATGAGGCCGTGGCAGCGCCCGCACCGAAGGCGGCCGACCGGCCCGGATACTGCGACGCGATGGAGCCGATCAGGACCACGGTGTCGAGCCAGACATGGGGGTTGAGCCAGGTCAGAAGCGCCAGCGTGGCGATGACCCGGGCCAGCGGCTCGCCGCCGCCCCGCGCGGCCTGAAGCGCCTCGCCGCCTGCCCATGCGGCGCGGAAGGCGCGCGCGCCATACCAGAGGAGGAAGGCCACCCCGCCCCAGCGCAGCACAGCGCCCGCCGCCGGCACGCGGTCGGCGAGGGCCCCCATGCCCGCAACCCCCGCGGCGATGAGAATGGCATCCGAGGCCGCGCAGAAGAGGCAGACCGCCAGCACGTGCTCGCGCCGGACGCCCTGCCGCAGGACGAAGGCATTCTGCGCCCCGATCGCCATGATCAGTCCGAAGGAAAGCTGGAAACCGGCAAGAAAGGGGATTGGCATTATGCGCTCCGTGACGGCGACGCGCCTTGACTAGCCCTGCGGAAAAGATCATTCCAGTTAAACTGACGAAATTCAGTTAAGTCTTGCTAATGTTCGATCCCGCCCATCTGCAGGCGCTCGCCGCCATTCTCCGGACCGGCAGCTTCGAGGCCGCTTCGGCGGCGCTGAACGTCACGCCCTCGGCGATCTCGCAGCGCATCCGCGCCCTGGAGGAACGGCTCGGCACCGCCGTCGTCATCCGCGCTGACCCGTGCCGGCCAACTCCGGCCGGCGCTCGGCTGGTGCGCCACGCCGAGGAGGTGGCGCTTCTCGAACGCACGCTCGCGGCCGATCTCGGGCAGTCGGAGGGTCGGGCGCATGTGCGCATCGCCGTCAACGCCGACAGCCTCGCGACCTGGTTCCTGCCGGCGCTCGCCGCCGTTCCGGGACTTCTCTTCGACCTCGTCATCGACGATCAGGACCATTCGGCCGAGCTGCTGCGCCGGGGTGAGGTACAGGCGGCGGTGACCGCCCATGGCGCGCCCCTTGCCGGCTGCGACACCCATCCTCTCGGTCGGCTCGCCTATGTCGCGACGGCCAGCCCCGCTTTCGTGGCGCGATGGTTTCCGGGCGGAGTGACGGCGGAGGCCCTGGCCGATGCCCCTGCCCTCACATTCAACCGCAAGGACCGGCTGCAGGCGGACTGGGTCCGCAGCCGCGCCGGACGGGCCATCGCGCTGCAGACGCACCTCATGGCGTCGAGCCACGCCTTCGTCGAGGCAGCGAGGCTCGGGATCGGCTGGGGCATGAACCCCCTTCCCCTCATCCGGGCGGAGATCGCCGCCGGCAGCCTGGTGCCGCTGGCGGAGGAGACGCTGGACGTCGCGCTCCACTGGCAGGTCACGCGACTGGCCGGGCGGGCCCTGGCGCCCCTCACGGCCTCCCTGCGAAGGGCAGCCGCGGCCGCCTTGGCCTGACCGGTGTGGCCGGTCAGAGCTGGGCGGCGATATCTTCCGGCACGTCGAAGTTCGCCGTGACGGTCTGGACGTCGTCGTCGTCCTCAAGCGTCTCGATGAGCCGCATCAGCTTCTGCGCGGTCTCGAGGTCCACGTTGGTGCGGGTCTGCGGCTTCCAGACGAGCTTGGCTTCATCGCACTCGCCGAGTTGCCGTTCCAGCGCCTCGGTCACGTCCGAAAGACCGTCGGCGGCGCAATAGATCCAGTGCCCCTCCTCGTCGGATTCCACGTCCTCCGCGCCGGCGTCGAGGGCCGCCATCATCACCGTGTCGGCGTCCCCGGCCGAGGCGAGGTAGGTGATCTCGCCCACCCGGTCGAACATGAAACTGACCGAGCCCGTGGTGCCGAGGTTGCCGCCGAACTTGGCAAAGGTGCTGCGCACGTTCGACGCGGTGCGGTTGAGGTTGTCGGTCATCGTCTCCACCATCACCGCGATGCCGTTCGGGCCATAGCCCTCGTAGCGGATCTCGGTGTAGTCGGCCGCGTCACCGCCCTGCGACTTCTTGATCGCGCGGTCGATCACATCCTTCGGCATCGACTGCGACTTGGCCGCCTTCACCGCGAGCCTGAGGCGCGGGTTCTTGTCCGGATCGGGGTCGCCCATCTTGGCCGCGACGGTGATTTCCTTCGCAAGCTTCGAGAACATCTTGGAGCGCAGCTTGTCCTGCTTGCCCTTGCGATGCTGGATGTTGGCCCATTTCGAATGGCCTGCCATGACCCTCTCCGTCCGTCCTTCCGGGTAACCGGCGTCTCTATATGTCAGGGAGCAGGGAACCTGCAAGGCTGAGCGCCGGTTGCACTTTGTCGGCGCGAAAGGTTCACTGGGGTCATGACACAGCAACAGATCATTCTCTTCGGGCTCTTCGCGCTCGTCTTTGCGGCGCTCGTCTGGGGGCGGTGGCGCTACGATCTCATTGCCTTTTCGGCCTTGTTGGCCGCTGTGGTGCTCGGGGTCGTGCCCGCCGAAGGCGCGTTCGAAGGCTTCGGCCATCCCGCGACACTCGTGGTGGCGCTTGTCCTGATCGTGTCTGCCGGTCTGACCCGCACGGGTGTCGTCATGGCGATTGCGCGGCGGCTCCTGACCACCGACCGCGCGCTGGCCGGTCACATCGCGATCATGGGGGCCGTCGGCGGACTCCTCTCGGCATTCATGAACAACGTCGCGGCGCTGGCGCTTCTGATGCCGGTCGACATGGAAACGGCCCGAAAGGCCGGCCGCGCGCCAGCCATGTCGCTCATGCCGCTTTCCTTCGCAACGATCCTTGGCGGCATGATCACGCTGATCGGGACGCCGCCGAACATCATCATCGCCTCGCTCCGCCAGGATTATCTCGGCGCGCCGTTCCAGATGTTCGATTTCGCCCCGGTGGGGAGCGTGGTCGCGGTCATCGGCATCCTGTTCGTCGCCCTGGCGGGGTGGCGGCTGATCCCCCGGCAACAGGACGCGGCCCAGGCCGCGCCACCCGCAGCCTATTTGGCCGAGCTGACCGTCGGGAAGGAATCGCGCCTTGTGGGCCAGCCGATGTCGGTCCTGTACGACGAAGCCGACCGGACCGACGCAACGGTTCTGGCCCTGATCCGCGACCGCAAACGGCGCTATGCCGTGGCGCGCGACCGGATCATCGAAGCGGGAGACGTGCTTTTGTTCGAGGCCGCCGCAGAGGCGCTCGACGAGATTCGATCGGGACTGCGACTGGACTTCGCCGACCATCGCCGCAAGACCTATCTGACTGCCGAGAAGGCAGGCTTCGACCTCGCCGAGGCGGTGGTGCCGGCGACGGCACGCATCCGGGGCAAGACGGCCGAGGCGGTCGGGCTGGCCTGGCGCCAGCGCAGCGTGCTGCTTGGCATTTCCCGTCGCGGTCAGAGGATCAGGGGGCCGGTGCGCAAGACGCGCATCCGCGCCGGGGACGTCCTGCTCTTGCTGACGCCGGCCGATACGACGGATCAGGTCATCGAATGGCTCGGTTGTCTGCCGCTTGCCGGCCGCGGCCTGTCGGTCACCAAGGAGGAACGGCTCTGGCCCGCTGTCGGCATCTTCGCCGCTGCCGTTCTGGCGGCGAGCCTGGGGCTGATCGACCTGCCCGTGGCGCTCGGGATCGTGGCCGTGGGCTACGTGGCGACCCGCGTGCTGCCGCTCGTCGAGATTTACGACCATGTCGAGTGGCCGGTCATCGTCCTGCTCGGGTCGATGATACCGCTGGGCAACGCGCTGGAAAGCTCGGGCGGCACGGACCTGATCGCGGCAGGTCTTGTACGGCTGTCGCTCGGCGCCCCGGCGTGGGTCGCGCTGCTGTTGCTGATGGTCGTGACGATGTCACTCTCGGACGTGCTCAACAACACCGCGACGGCAATCGTCGCGGGACCCGTCGGCATCTCGATGGCGCATTCGCTCGGGGCATCCCCCGACCCCTTCCTGATGGCCGTGGCGGTCGCGTCGTCCTGTGCCTTCCTCACGCCGATCGGTCACAAGAACAACATGCTGATCCTCGGCCCGGGCAGATACCGGTTCGGCGACTACTGGCCGATGGGGTTGCCGCTGGAACTGCTTGTCATCGCCACGGGACTTCCCGCGATTCTTTTCTTCTGGCCGCTCTAGCCGGGGCGCTTCAGAGTGGCCAGATCAGGGGAATGGTCAGGCTCGCCGTGCAGGCAAGCAGAAGATTGAGCGGAATGCCGACCTTCAGGTAGTCGGAAAACCTGTAGCCTCCCGGCCCGTAGACCAGCATGTTGGTCTGGTAGCCGATCGGCGTCGAGAAGGCCGCCGAGGCCGCGAACATGACGGCGACGACTAGACCGCGGGGATCAACGCCGAGCGAGTGGCCAAGCTCGATGGCCACGGGGGTGAAGATCACGCCCACCGCGTTGTTCGAGATGATCTCGGTCATCACCATCGCAAGGAGGTAGACGGCCAGCACCACGAGTTGCGGCGGCAGGTCCCGCAGGGCGGGGCTGACCCAGCCGACCAGCAGCTCAGCGGCGCCCGAATGGTCGAGCGCCGCGCCGACCGTCAGCATCGCGAAGATGAGCGCGAGAAGCCGCCCCTCGATGAAGGAAAACGCCTCGTCCGCGTCGATGCAGCGGGCGAGAAGCACGAGCGCCACCCCCACGACCGACAGCGACAGGATCGGCGCGACGCCAAGTCCTGACAGCGCGACGATTCCCGCAAGCACGCCGAAGGCGATCGGCGCCTTGGACCGTCGATAGGCCTTGACCGTGGGCTTCGTCACATCGACGAGCTCCATGTCGGCCGCGAGCCGCTGGATATCCTCGGGCGCGCCTTCCAGGAGCAGCGTATCGCCTACCACGACAACGAGGTCGTCGAGCTGGCGGCCGATGTTCTGGTTCCGGCGGTGGACGGCGAGCGTATAGACGCCGTAGCGCCGCCGCAGGCGCAATTCGCCGAGGGAACGGCCCACCATCCGACAGCCGGGAGAGATCAGCACCTCCACCGTCTCGGTCTGCACCGAGGAGAGCTTGTCGACGAGCCGGATGTCCCGGTTTTCCTGAAGGCCGAGCAGTTCCGCCATTTCGGTCCTGAGCACCACGCGGTCGCCCGCCTGCAGCACCACCGGATCGAGGTCGCGGCGCAGCGAGGCATCGCCCCTCAGGACGTCGATCACCCGGACGCCCGGCCGCTTGAAGAGGTCGACCTCGAGCACCCGCTGGCCGACGAGCTTGGAATCCTCCGGCAACGCCACCTCGGTGAAGAACTTGAGCTTCCTCCGGTCGCCGAGCATCAGGCCCATAGATTGCCGGTCAGGCAGCAGCCGACGGCCGATGGTGGCGACATAGACCAAGCCGACGAGCACCTGGATCGCGCCGAGGGGCGTGATCTCGAAGATCGTGAAGGGTTCCATGCCCTGCGTCCTCGCCACCCCGTCGACGATCAGGTTCGTCGAGGTGCCGATAAGCGTGACGGTGCCGCCGAGGATCGCCGCGTAGCTGAGCGGGATCAGGAGCTTGGAGGCCGAGAGGTTGAGCTTGCGGGCTACCGAGACCATGACCGGGATCATCACGACGACGACCGGAGTGTTGTTGAGAAACGCCGAAGCCAGCGCCACGACGCCGAAAAGGATGATCAGGGTCACCGTCGGACGGTGGTCGGCATTGGCCTCGGCCGTGTGCGTGAGCCATTCGAGCACGCCGGTCCGGACGAGCGCCCCCATGATCAGGAACATCGCCGTGATGGTCCAGGGTGCGGGGTTGGTCAGCGACTTCAACGCCTCGTCGTAGGGCAGGATGCCGAGGACGAGGAAGAGTGCCGCCCCGGCGATTGCGACGACCTCGGTCGGGAACGTCTCGCGTACGAACATGACGAACATGCCCGCGACGATGAGGAGGGTCAGGATGGCCTCGCCCTGCGGCGAGAGGGACAGGTCGATCATTCAGCGATACCACGTCTCATGCGGCGCGATCATATCGACGCGGTGCGATGTGGCAAGCGAGGCACGCGCGGACCTCGGCGCTTCGCGACCTTTCGCACAATAACCGGGCACCGCGGCGGATCGTTGCGGAAGGCTACTGCTTTTCCGGTCGGAGGCCACCTTCGACGGACCGCTCAAGGGTGGAATCACGGGGCGGACGGCGCAAGCCGCCCGCCGATCCGCACCATGTGCACCGCCCTCGCAAGGCCGCTGCGGTCGTCGGTCTCCACCAGCGTGCCGCACAGCGTCGCCTCGCCCGCCGCCGGGGTGAAACGGTCCTTCCCCATGCCGGTCACGAAACGGCGCATCGGTTCGAGCTTGTCCATCCCGATGATCGAGTTGTAGTCGCCGCACATGCCGGCGTCCGACTGGAAGGCGGTGCCTCCGGGCAGTATCTGGGCATCGGCGGTGGGCACATGGGTATGGGTGCCGATGACGAGGCTCGCACGCCCGTCGCACCAGTGGCCCATTCCCATCTTCTCGCTCGTCGCCTCGCAATGCATGTCGATGAGCGTCGCCTGCACCGCGCCCCCCAGGGGATGCGCGCGCAGCACGGCGTCCACCGCCGAGAAGGGATCGTCGAAGGGGCGCTTCATGAAGACCTGCCCGAGCGCCTGCGCGACCATTACCTTTCGCCCGCCGGCGGCCGGGAAGACGCGCGCGCCCTTGCCGGGCGCGGTCTTCGCGTAGTTCAGCGGGCGCAGGATGCGCGGCTCGGTCTCGATGAAGGACAGCATGTCCTTCTGGTCGAAGGCATGGTCGCCAAGCGTCAGGCAGTCGGCACCGGCCGCGAGGAGCGCCTTGGCATGCTCGGGCGACAGACCCGCGCCGGAGGTCGCGTTCTCGCCGTTGACCACCACGAAATCCAGCGCCCAGTCGGCACGGAGGCCCGGCAGCCGCGCCGCTACGGCCGCGCGCCCTGCCCGTCCCATGACGTCGCCGAGAAAGAGTATCCGCATGTGCCCTGCCTAGTCGCCCTGCGGCCCGAGGGCAAGCACGAGACGCGGACGGCCGGCCGCAGGGAAAGCCCGACGGGCAGGTTCCGGCGTGACCCATTCGCCTCAGTTTTGCCCCAATTGCCTGAGTCCTGCCGTATTCATTGACGCCCTGCGAAGGACAAGGCTACCCTACAAGAGGGAAGCAGAGATCGAGGTGTGCGATGACATTCCATTCCTTGCGCGCAGCAATGCTTTCAGCCGGATTTGTCATCGTCGCCGGCACCGCGTCCGCCACGACGGTGAGCTTCGACGACCTGACGCAAGACCTCGTCGACGAGCCCTATGTCGAGAACGGCGTGACGGTAAGGGCGACGGTACCGGGCGCCGCCTTGGGTGGCGGCGGTGGGTCCGTCCACCTCGACGATGCATATGCCTATACGTCCGGCGTCATCTTCACAGCCAGTTCGGTATTCGATGTCCTAAGGTTCTCGTTCACATCTCTTGGATTCAGCTTCTACGATGAAGCGCCGACGGTAACGGGAAACATCATCATCCGCGGATTCCTGAACGGTACGCAGATCGTGCGCGATCACATCACGATGTCGCCCATCTATGGAACCGTCCAGAACATCGTGCTCGACGAGGCATTCACCGGGCTAGACGCGTTCTCGATCGAAATCCTCTATCCTGAGACAGAAGCGTCGTGCGACGCTCCCTGCGGCCATATCAACCTGGACGAGGTCGTGTTCAGCGACATCCCCGTCGCCCCGGTGCCGCTCCCGGCCTCCGGACTTCTCCTCGGTGCGGGCGCCCTCGGGCTCGCGGCCTTCGCGCGGCGCCGCAAGGGCTGACCGCCCTCCCCCTGAATGTCCCGTCGTCGGGCAGGGTCACGCCCCCGGCGTGATCGCCTCGCTTTCCGTCACGATCAGGTCAAGCCGCTGGTCGGTCGGTTCGGTCGGCACCTCGGGCACCTCCTGCGCCGCGAAGGCGAAACCGATGGCCG
This sequence comes from Paracoccaceae bacterium, assembly GCA_020637675.1. GTDB lineage: Bacteria > Pseudomonadota > Alphaproteobacteria > Rhodobacterales > Rhodobacteraceae > Albidovulum. Next base: position 628,094 of record JACKKD010000001.1, read on the forward strand.
TGACCGGCCCGCGCGCCCTCAGGCCCTCCAGCGTCCGGTCGTAGAAACCTCCGCCATAGCCGAGCCGATAGCCCCTCCGGTCGAAGGCGAGGAGCGGCACGACGAGCACCCTCGGCTCGACCCAGTCGCCCACCTCGGGAATGAGCGCGCCGAAATCGCCGGGAACCAGCCGCGCACCGGGCGTCCAGCGGCGGAACCTGAGCGCCTGCCCCGGGCCGAGGATCACCGGCACACCCACGGGCCCCGAATGCGCTGCCATCGCCGGCAGACAGTCGACTTCCGTCCGCATCGGCATGTAACCGGCGAGCGGGCAGTCAATGTAGGTGCGAAGAACATCACGCAACAGGCTGGAATCAGTTTGTTTTCGCTCAGTGAAAGCGAGTTTTCTCCGGGCGAAGGCCGCCCCCCGTGCCGCCGCCTTGATCTCCGCCAGCGTCACAGGAGCACCAGCGCCGCGAGCCCGAGAAAGGCGAAGAACCCGACCACATCGGTCACCGTCGTCACGAAGGCGCCGGACGCAAGCGCCGGGTCCACGCCCGCCTTTTCGAGCGTCACCGGCACGAGGATGCCGGCAAGCCCGGCCACCACCAGATTGACCACCATCGCGGCGGCCAGCACCGCGCCGATCGCGGCGGAGCCGAACCAGAGCCAGCCGACCGCCCCCATGACGAGTGCGAAGACGATGCCGTTGACGGCGCCGACCAGAACCTCGCGCCTGACCACCCGCCAGAGGTTCGATCCTGTCAGGTCGCGCGTCGCGATCGCCCGCACCGCGACGGTCAGCGCCTGGGTTCCCGCATTGCCGCCCATCGAGGCGACAATCGGCATCAGCACCGCAAGCGCCACGGCGCGGGCGATCACGTCCTCGAACTGGGCGATGACGAAGGACGCGACGATCGCGGTGACGAGATTCACGCCCAGCCAGAGGATGCGCTGCTTCGTCGTCTCGATCACGCTGTCCGACAGCGACCCCTCGCCGACGCCGGCGAGGCGCAGGATGTCTTCCTCGTGCTCCTCGTCAAGGACCGCCATCGCGTCGTCGATGGTGATGACGCCGACGAGCCGTTCGTTCTCGTCCACCACCGGGGCCGAGATGAGGTGATACTGGTTGAAGGCATAGGCGACGTCGCCTTCCTCGTCGAGAACGTCAATGGTGCGGAAACTGTCCTCGGTGATCGCCGATAGCGGCGTGTCGCGTTTCGAAGACAGTATCTTGCCGAGCGTGACATAGCCCACCGGGTGCCAGCGCGGATCGACGAGGATGACGTGGTAGAACTGGTCCGGCAGTTCCGGCGCGGAGCGCAGGAAGTCGATCGCCCCGCCCACTGTCCAGTGTTCGGGCGCAGTCACCACCTCGCGCTGCATGAGGCGACCGGCGGAATATTCAGGATAGGTCAGCGACTGTTCGACGGCGACCCGGTCGCTCATCTCGAGCGCGTCGAGGATGCGTTCCTGGACCGGTTCCTCGAGGTCCTCGATGAGGTCCACGACATCGTCGCTGTCAAGCTCGCGCACGGCCTCGGTCAGGACCTCGTGCGGCAGCGCCTCGATGATCTCCTCGCGAATCCCTTCGTCGAGTTCCGACAGGACGTCGCCGTCGAACCCCTTCGGCCAGAGCCCGACGAGGTCGCGCCGCTCGGCCGGGCCGATCTGTTCCAGCACGTCGGCGATGTCGGCCGGGTGCAGGGGCTCCATCAGGATGTCGATGGTCGCCCCGTCGCCCGCCTCGATCGCCACGCGGATCGACTGCACGACACGGGGGTCGAGGCCGTAGTCGTCCTCGTCCCGTTCGACGATGTCTTCCGCGTCCTCGGCCATCCCGCCCCCTTTGCCCGATTGCGGCGACCTTACCGGAAGGAGTTTCAAAGAAACAGGGGCAAAGGCCGATTTCCCCGGCGCGGACATGGGCTTAGACTGGCCCGGCAACGTGCGGCGGAAGGGCGGTGATGGCGGAATTGATCCTTGGCCAGGTCTTGCGGTTCGACGGCAACCCGATGGAAGAAGGCCCCTCCGCCGCGCGCCATTCCGCGCGCGGGGCCGTGCTGGTGGAGGACGGGCTCATCCGCGCGGTAGGGGAAGCCGACGACCTGCGACGCATGCACCCGGACGCGGCGTTGACCGATTGCGGCAACCGGCTTCTATCCGCCGGATTCGTCGATGCCCATGCGCATTATCCCCAGACCGCGATCATCGCGAGCTGGGGCAAGCGGCTGATCGACTGGCTGAACGCCTACACCTTCCCCGAGGAGATGCGGTTCGGCGACGCGGCCTACGCGTCCGGGATCGCGGCGCGCTACTTCGACCTGCTGTTCGCCCACGGCACCACGAGCGTCTGCAGCTACTGCACGATCCATCCCGAAAGCGTCGATGCCTTCTTCGCCGAGGCCCAGGCGCGCGGATTGCGCGCCTGGGCGGGCAAGACCTGCATGGACCGCAAGACCGCGCCCGAGGGCCTGCGCGACACGGCTCAGTCTTCCTATGACGACAGCCGGCGGCTTCTGGAGCGCTGGCACGGGGTCGAACGGCTGTCCTACGTCATCACCCCGCGTTTCGCGCCGACCTCCACCCCCGACCAGCTTGCCGCACTCGGCGCGCTCTGGGCCGGGAACCCCACCTGCCTGATGCAGACGCATCTGAGCGAGCAGACCGACGAGATCGCCTGGGTGAAGTCGCTCTATCCGCACGCGCGCGACTATCTCGACACCTACGAGACGCACGGGCTCCTTGGCCCCGGCGCGCTTTTCGGCCATGCGATCCACCTCGAACCGCGCGAGCGCGACCGGCTGCGCGAGGTCGATGCGAGCCTGATCCACTGTCCGACCTCCAACACCTTCATCGGCTCGGGGCTTTTCGACATGGACGGGCTCGCGAGGGGCGGCTTCCGGATCGGGATTGCGACCGACACCGGCGGCGGATCGTCCTTCTCGATGCTTAGGACGATGGCCGCGGCCTACGAGGTGGCGCAGCTCCGCCACCGGGCGCTGCACCCGTCCGAACTCTGGTGGCTGGCGACGCAAGGTTCGGCGCGCGCGCTCAGGGCCGATCACCTGATCGGCAATCTCGCGCCGCAGATGGAGGCCGACATCGTGGCCATCGACCTTGCTTCCACCCCCGCCATCGCCCAGCGCGCAGCCCGGTCGGAGGACATCTGGGAAGCGCTCTTCCCGACGATCATGATGGGCGACGACCGGGCGATCGCCGCCGTCTGGGTTGGCGGGCAGCGCATCCTTCCGCGGCCTGCCTGATCCGGCGGGGGCAATTCGCACCTGAAAAGCCGGACGTCAGGCCATGAGGCGGCGGGCGATCCGGGTCTGGTCTTCGATCAGTCGCGGCAGGTCGAGTGTGGTCAGTTGGCCGCCCCGCACGACCGGGCGGCCCTCGACAAAGAGGTCGCGGACATGGCGCGGGCCGCAGAGCAGCAACGCCGCCACCGGGTCCCAGGCGCCGGCGGCCCCGATGTCGGAGATATCCCATATGGCGATATCGGCCCGCTTGCCGAGGGCGAGCGATCCGCAGTCCGGCCGGCCGAGCACGGCGGCACCGCCGAGCGTGGCGATCTCCAGCGCCTCGCGCGCGGACATGGCGTTCGCGCCCAGCGCCACCCGTTGCAGGAGCATCGCCTGGCGGGCCTCCCCGATCAGGCTGCCCGCATCGTTCGAGGCGGAACCGTCAACGCCGAGGCCCACCGGGACGCCCTTATCGCGCATCGCCCGGAGGGGCGCTATGCCCGAGCCGAGGCGGCAGTTCGAGCAGGGGCAATGGGCGACGCCGGTGCGTGTGCGGGCGAAGAGGCCGATCTCGGCCGTGTCGAGCTTCACGCAGTGGGCGTGCCAGACATCCGGCCCGGTCCAGCCGAGGTCCTCGGCATATTGCCCCGGCCGGCAGCCGAAGTGCGCGAGCGAGAAGGCCACGTCCTCGTCGTTCTCGGCGAGGTGGGTGTGCAGCATCACCCCCTTGTCGCGGGCGAGGAGGGCGGTTTCGCGCATCAGGTCGCGGCTGACCGAGAAGGGCGAACAGGGGGCGAGGCCGACGCGGACCATGGCGCCTTCCGCCGGATCGTGGAACGCATCCACCACCCGCTCCATGTCCTTCAGGATCGCCGCCTCGTCCTCCACCAGCGCATCGGGCGGCAAGCCGCCCTTGCTCTCGCCGATCGACATGGCGCCGCGGGTGGGGTGAAAGCGAAGGCCGATCTCGGCCGCGGCGCCGATCGTGTCGTCAAGCCGGGCGCCGTTCGGGTAGAGGTAGAGGTGGTCCGACGTGAGCGTGCAGCCGGAGAGCGCGAGTTCGGCAAGGCCGGTCAGCGCCGAGACGCGCATCTCCTCCGGCCCGAAGCGAGCCCAGATCGGATAGAGCGTCTTCAGCCAGCCGAAGAGGAGCGCGTCCTGTCCGCCGGGGACGGCGCGGGTGAGCGTCTGGTAGAGGTGGTGGTGGGTGTTGACGAGGCCGGGTGTCACGACGCAGCCCGTCGCGTCAATCACCTCGCCCGTCGTGGCAAGGCCCTCGCCGATGGCGGCGATGATGCCCTCGCGGATCAGGAGATCGCCCCCCGCGATCTCGTCCCGCTCCGGGTTCATTGTGACAAGGCGCGTCGCGCCGCGGATCAGCAGTTCGGCCATGGGTTCCCCTCCCCCTTCGGTGAGCGGAACGGCCGGCGACAGAAGGGGCAAGGACTCGGCCGGCAGGGAAAGCCTAAGGGACGGCGGCGCCGCGCGCCAGACCGGTCAGCCGTTCAGAACCGCCATGGCCTCGGCGTGGATGTCGCGGTTGGCGGCGGCGAGGATCCGTCCGCCACCGGCCGCAGGGCGGCCCTGCCAATCGGTGACGATGCCGCCCGCGGCCTCGATCACGGCGATGGGCGCCTGCACGTCATAGGCCTGAAGCCCCGCCTCGATCACCAGGTCGATCTGCCCGGCGGCCACCAGCGCGTAGGCGTAACAGTCGAGCCCGTAGCGGGTGAGCCTGGCCCTTGCCTTCACCCGGTCGAAGGCCGCGCCTTCGCTGGCGGTGCCGACCTCGGGAAAGGTGGTGAAGAGGATCGCTTCGGCAAGGGGGCGCGGCGCGCGGGTCCGGAGCGGATGGCGACCCATCGGCCCCGCCACCTCCGCCACACCGAAGCCTCCGGCGAAGCGTTCGCCGATGAAGGGCTGATCGATCAGTCCGAAGAGCGGCCCGGTGGCATCCGCGACCGAAATCAGGACGCCCCACGTTGGTGTGCCCGACATGTAGCTCCGCGTTCCGTCGATCGGGTCGATGACCCAGGTGAGGCCCGACGTCCCGGGCTTCGGTCCAAACTCCTCGCCGAGGATCGCGTCGGCGGGGCGCTGCTCGGCGAGGATCGCGCGGATCCGCGTTTCGGCGGCGCGGTCGGCCACGGTGACCGGGTCGAAATGCGTGGTGAGCTTGTTGTCGGCGGCCAGACCGTCACTGCGGAAATGCGCGAGCGTTTCCTCCCGCGCCGCGTCCGCAAGCGCATGGGCGGTTTCGATCAGCGCGCGGGTTTCGGCGTCGGACAGGGGCATCACGGGGCTCCGCTTGGGACGGTCAAGCGGTAGCCCCCTGCCCCGGTACCGTCAATCCTTTCAGGCGGCGTCCGACAGGACCTTGGCCAGGTCAAAAAGCCGGCGGCGCTGCGCCTCGGGGATCGCGTAGTAGGACCTCACCAGCATCAACGCCTCCTTGTCGGCGAGGATGTCGCCGTCGATCTCCTCGACGATCTGGTTTTCCTGATCCAGGCCCTCGAAGAAGAAGCTGATCGGAACGCCGAGCGCATCGGAGATGTCCCAGAGCCGCGAGGCGGAGATCCGGTTCATGCCGGTCTCGTACTTCTGTATCTGCTGGAACTTTATTCCGACCTTGTCGGCGAGCTGCTGCTGGGTCATCCCCACCATCCAGCGCCGGTGACGGACACGCTTGCCGACATGGACGTCCACGGGATGCTTCATGACAATCTCCAATCCTCTGCTGCAACCTATCAAGCAAGTATCGTACCAAGTGAGCGATGCCTGTCGGAATTAAGAAAAAAAACTTGTTTCCGCAGGAACGCTCGACAACGGGACAGTTAAAGGCTTTAGGCCACAAAAAGCGGAAACAGTCATCCTATACGAAAATACATGTCCGTCTGCTCGCCCGAAAATTATGTCGCATATTGCATTGCATAATGCGAAAGCTTCTCGCGGAAATAGTTTGCATTCCGCAACAGGCGGGTGGCTTCTTCCGCTGGAACGCCAACATTTGCCCCGCTAGCCTGCGGAAGGAGAAGGAGGGCGGCATGCGAGCATTCGGCATCAACGGATTCGGAGAGACACCGGCACTTCGCGTGCTGCCGCGGCCAGAGCCGGGGCCAGGCGAAGTCCGGGTGAGGATCGCGGCCTGCGGACTCAACTTCGCGGATCTCCTGATGATCGAGGGCAGGTATCAGGAACGGCCCGAACCGCCGCTGACGCTCGGCATGGAGGTTGCGGGCATCGTCGATGCGCTTGGACCCGGCGTCACGGGACCACCTCCGGGGACCCGCGTCGCGGCCTTCGCCGGCACCGGCGGGCTCGCCGACTATGGCTGCTTCCCGGCGGCGCGTTGCCTGCCGATCCCGGATGCGATGCCTTTCGCCCATGCCGCCGGGTTCCAGATCGCCTACGGCACCGCCCACGTCGCGCTGGACCACCGCGCGGCGCTTCGTCCGGGCGAGACGCTTCTCGTCCTCGGGGCCGCCGGGGGCGTCGGATTGACGGCGGTCGAGGTCGGCAAGGTCCTCGGAGCGCGCGTCATCGCCTGCGCCCGCGGCGCCGACAAGCTCGAGGCCGCCCGGGCGGCAGGGGCCGATCACATCATCGACAGCGAGACCGTCGACCTCAGGGCGGAGGTCCGCGCGCTCGGCGGCGCGGACGTGGTCTACGATCCGGTGGGCGGCGCCCAGTTCGTGGCGGCGTTCCGCGCCACCAATCCTGGCGGGCGGATCATCCCCATCGGTTTTGCCAGCGGGACGGTGCCGCAGATCCCGGCGAACCACCTCCTCGTGAAGAACCTTACCGTCATCGGGCTCTACTGGGGCGGCTACCTGAAGTTCCGCCCGGAGGTCCTGACGGGAAGCCTGCAGACCCTTCTCGAGTGGTATGGCGCCGGCACGCTCCATCCGCATGTCTCCCACGAGCTGCCCATCGAGCGGGCGGCAGAGGCTCTGGAACTACTCCGCAGCCGTCAGTCGACGGGAAAGGTCGTCGTCACCCTCTGACCCGGCCTCGCCGGAAATCACCCTGAGGCAGCACCGAGCATCGCCATAGGCGCAGCGGAGCTGGGTCAGGAGCTTGTCCATCACCTCGCCCTTCTGGACGCCGGCCCGGTAGAGACAGATGTCGAGGTGGCCGAGGTCCGGCAGAGCATTGGCTCCGTCGATGACCACGGTTCCGGCCGGGATCGCCCCCTCCATCCGCGCCGAGATTGAAAGGTCCGCCGTCACCGTCGCCTCGGCCACCTGTTCCGATTCGCCGCCCACCGCCATCTCCCAGCGAACGCCCGCGCCATTCAGCGCCGCCTGGGCGATCGGGCGGAAGAAGCAACGCTCAACGAAGGCCAGCCGGAGCGGTCGCTGCTGCCAGGCGATGCCATCGGGCGCACCGATCCAGACCAGCTTGCGGGTGGCCAGCCGCTCGCCCCCCTCCCCCGGCGATGCCTCAGTCGTCAGGATGACGTCGTATTCGCCCCGCGCGAACCCCTCCTTCAGCTTCGAGGTGAAGCAGGCCACCAGGTTGACCCGGACACGCGGATACTCGGCGGCCATCGCCTTCAGAATCTTCGGAATCTCCGGATAGACGATGTCGTGCGGCACGCCGAGCCGGATCTCGCCCTCGAAGGCCGTGTCGGTCAACCGCGTCAGCGCCTCGTCGTTCAGTTCCAGCATCCGCCGCGCATAGCCGAGGAGCTGGTCGCCCTCGGGCGTCGGGGTCAGCTTGCGCTGCGCCCGGCTGAACAGTTCGACCCCGAGGCCTTCCTCCAGCCGCTTGATCTGCATCGAGACCGCGGACTGGGTGAGGTTCAGGAGACCCGCCGCGCGGGTCACGCCCCCGGCATCGGTGACAGCCACCAGAGCGCGCAGGGCGGTAAGATCGAGGTTGCGAGCCATGATCACCATCCTTGATGGACAAGACAACAATCATTCGTTTCCCATATTGATCACATCGCCGCATATTTATCAAGCCTTCTGATGGAAGGCCTTCAATTCATCACCGAAAAAAGGCATTACCATGGACCACGTCATCCCTCGGCGCCACGGGCGCCACCGCCCCGGCCTCGCCGCCCGCATCCGCGCGGCCCTCGCCTTGCGGCGCCACCGCGCCCGCCTGCGCGACCTCGGAGACCACCTCCTCGAAGACATCGGCGTCACCCGCGACGCCGCCGAGAGGGAGGCATCGCGCCCGATCTGGGACGTGCCCGCCAACTGGCGGTCGTGAAAACCCGCGCAAACCGGCGGGAAAGCCTTGAAATGACGCGACAGCTTCCCGATATTTCACTCCGGGTGCGCCGCTCTCGCGGGCGGCGCAAGGGAATGTATCTGGAGGCTTTCATGGCTGACTATCAAACCATCCGGGCCGGCCGCGTCGGTGCGCAGGCACTGCAAATCGACGAAGGCCTCAAGGCCCATATGAACAAGGTCTACGGACTCATGTCCGTCGGCATGCTGATCACCGGCGCAGCGGCCTGGGCGATCTCCGGCCTCGCGATGAGCGATGTGCCCACGCAGTACCAGATCGGCGCCGACCGCTACCTCACGGACTTCGGCTATGCGCTCTACGGCTCGCCGCTGAAGTGGCTCATCATGTTCGCGCCGCTCATCATGGTCTTCGCATTCGGCGCCGTGCTCAACCGCGTCTCGGAAGCCGGCGCTCAGGTCTACTTCTACGCCTATGCCGCGCTGATGGGACTGTCGCTCAGCTCGATCTTCCTGGTCTTCACCGGTTACTCGATCGTGCAGACCTTCCTCGTCACCGCGATCGCCTTCGCGGGCCTGTCGCTCTGGGGTTACACGACGAAGAAGGACATCTCGGCCTGGGGTTCGTTCCTCATCATGGGCGTGATCGGTCTTCTGGTCGCGTCGATCGTCAACATCTTCCTTGGCTCGCCCGCGGTGATGTTCGCGATCTCGGCGCTCGGCGTGCTGATCTTCGCCGGTCTCACGGCCTATGACACGCAGAACATCAAGAACACCTACATCGCCCATGCCCAGCACGGCGACGCGGAGTGGCTCGGCAAGGCCGCCATCATGGGCGCGCTGAACCTCTACCTCGACTTCATCAACATGTTCATGTTCCTGCTGCAGTTCCTCGGCAATCGCGAGTGACCTGAGGGTAAGGGCAGCAACCGAAGGGCCGGGGGAAACCCCGGCCCTTTTGCGTTGGCTCAGACGACCGCGCCGAAGATCTTGCCGACGACGGCCGTGACCGCCATGGCAACCGCGCCCCAGAACGTGACACGCGCCACGGCGCGCAGCACAGGCGCCCCGCCCGCCCGGGCGCCGACCGCGCCGAGCAGGGCGAGGAATATCAGCGACAGCACCGTGACCCAGAGCGTGATCGCCGCCTCCGGCACGACTGCGGCGGTGGCAAGCGGCAGCGCCGCCCCCACCGCGAAGGTCGCCGCCGACGCCATAGCGGCAACAAGCGGGCGTGCCTCGGTATGCTCGTAGATGCCGAGCTCGTCGCGCACATGGGCGGCGAGCGCGTCCTTCGCGTGAAGCGCCGCGGCCACCTCACGCGCGAGGGCGGGCGGTACGCCGCGATCCTCGTAGATCGAGGCGAGTGCATGCAGCTCCTCCTCCGGGTCGCCCGCGATTTCCGCTTGCTCGCGAGCAATGTCGGCCCGTTCGGTATCCGCCTGCGACGAGACGGAGACATATTCCCCCGCCGCCATCGAGAGCGCCCCGGCGGCAAGCCCCGCCGCCCCGGCCAGAAGCACCTCCGCCCGGCCGGACGCCGCCGCCACGCCGACGATCAGAGAGGCCGTCGAGACGATGCCGTCATTCGCGCCGAGGACCGCAGCGCGAAGCCAGCCGACCCGGGCAACGTAGTGTTCCTCTCGGTGGCGGCGTTCCATGCTGGGCTCCGGTCATTGCGATGCTGCGGACAGAAGGCGCCCGCGCCCCGCGAAGGTCAAGTGTCCCACCCGCCGGTCAGAGGTCGCGCCGCATCTCCACCGCGGGAAAGTCGATGCCGGGGGCGAGCGGCACCGTCACTGTGCCCAAGGCCGTGAATCCCATCGATTCGTAGAAGGGCACCGCGGTCCGGGTGGAGAGGCAGTGCATCCAGGCCATGCCGGCCGCCCGCGCCTCGGCCAGGGCGCGGCCGAGTACGGCACTTCCGATGCCCCGCCGGACGGCGCGGTCGTCGGTCACCATGTGGCGAACGTTCGCCCTGCCAGGCCCCACCAGACCGGACCTGCCGGGGATCGCGGCCGTCCAGCCGCCGCCGCCGAGCAACCGGCCCGCCCTGTCCTCGGCCACGTAGTAGGTGCCCGATGTCACAAGCGCCGGCTGCGCGCGGGAAATCAGCGGCAGCGCCGTCACGAGGACGGACGCCGGGTAGTCGGCCTTCAGCAGGCGCGGGTAGGCGCGCGCCAGCAGCGCGTCGATGCCGGCGATGTCGTCCCGCCCCGCGGGGCGGACACTGAAATCCATGACCGCCTCGCAAAACGAAAGGGCCGCGCGAACCGCGCGGCCCCGAACCCTGCCAGGGACAGGCGATCCTACTTGATCTTGCCTTCCTTGTATTCGACGTGCTCGCGCTTCACCGGGTCGTACTTCCGCACGACCATCTTTTCGGTCATGGTGCGGGCGTTCTTCTTGGTCACGTAGAAGTGCCCGGTGCCCGCCGTCGAGTTCAGACGGATCTTGATCGTCGTCGGCTTCGCCATCGTCGTTCTCCACTGGCCGGGCGGCTCGGGCCGCCCGCGAAATCCTTGAAGCCCGCCTTTTACTCAGCCCCCGCACGGAGTCAACCGCAAAACCGGGGCGCGCGGCGGGAAATCTGGGTGTCCCTGCCCCGTGGCGGGCCCGGCCCCTCAGGCGCCCGGCGCGGGCTTGCCCATCGCGGCGTGCAGCTTCGCCCGAACCTCGGCCGTGAGGCCGAGCGCGGTGCCGAGCTGGGCGAGGTATGCCTGTTCGGCCGGCGTATCGACGGTGATCGCCATGAGCGAGGTCGAGTAGACCTGCTCCCGCATCGCCGCGCCGGTTTCCTGCGCCAGCGCCGCCACGTCGAGCGGCGCGTCGAGCGCGGCCTCGACGAAGGCGATCTCCTCGTCGCTCGCGTCGCTGAGATGGTCCATGATCTTCGCCCGTTCCTCGGCGTCGATCTCGCCGTCGGACTTGGCCGCCATGATCATTGCGCGGATCATCAGCTTGGCATTCGCCTCGTTGATCGCCGAGGCGGGCGTGGCACCCGAGACCGCCTCCATCATGTCGCCCACGACCTTGCCGCCCGCGGCCGCAGCACTCGTCATCGAGGCGATGAGCCCGCCGAGCCCGGCCTCGGTCGCCTCGGCTGCACCGCCGAAGCGGTCGTACATCTCCCGGACGGTCTTCGATCCGCCCGGAATGCCCATCTTCTCGGCCTGCTCGCCCCACTGGTCGACGACGCCGCCCGGCTCGCCGGCCTTCTTCATCGCATCCTTCACGCCGGGCATCCCGCCCATGTCCTTGTATTTCGTGTACCCCCGCGCCGCGGCGAAGCCGATGGCGAGCGTGGCAAGCGTTCTGACGAAACTCATGGTGGAACTCCCTGACAGACTTTCTCCATCATAACGCGGCCGATGTAACAATCACGCGGTTTCGACGCCGACGGGGCACCGGATGAACCGAGGGGCGGAAATGCGCGGAGGGCCTGTAAGCCGGATTCTGTCCACCCCGGACCGTGATCCGGGGCTGGATGACCATTCCTCTCGGCCCGCCGTTACCGGCGCGCTCAAGCTGCCAACCCGGGCCTCTCGGGTCGAAGCGTCCCTGCGGGCGGTCTCCCGGACCGAGATCCGGGACCGGCCCCCGCGCGAGGCCCCTATTCGGCATTGCTCCCGGTGGGGCTTGCCTTGCCGGTCCTGTTGCCAGGCCCGCGGTGGGCTCTTACCCCACCGTTTCACCTTTTCCCGCCCTGAGACGGGTAGTCTCTTCTCTGTGGCGCTTTCCCTCGGGTTTCCCCGGCCGGGCGTTACCCGGCACCGTCGCTTCAGGGAGTCCGGACTTTCCTCGCCCCGGACGTGATCCGGGACGCGGCCATCCGGCCCTCCGCGCGAACGATGAGTTAGGCGCGCGATGGCCCGTCGTCAACCGGGAACCGCCGAGCGATGTCATCGGCCGCAGCCCGGTCCTCCGGCCCCTCCGGGCCCGTCGCCCAGGGCCGGAACCGCAGACGGAAGGCGTGGAGCAGCGTGGCCGGGGTCGCCTCGGGGTAACCGATCGCCCGGAGCGAGGCGGCAAGAGGCGCCGTGGGGTCGCCCGCCGGCCCCGGCCAGATCGCGAGGCCCGACCGGGCGAGCCGCTGCCAGTCGAAGCGCGGGCCCGGGTCGCGCTTGCGATCCGGAGCCATGTCGGAATGGCCGATCACCCGCTCGGGCGGGATCTGCCAGCGCGCCATGGTTGCGGCGAGCAGCCGTTCGAGCGCTGCCATCTGCGGTTCGGGAAAGGGTGCGTCGCCGGGGTTCTGGAGCTCGATGCCGATGGAGCGGGAGTTCACGTCCGTCACGCGCCCCCAGGCCCCCGCCCCGGCGTGCCAGGCGCGCGCCTCCTCGGGCACGAGCGCGTCGACCTCACCGGTCTCTGCGATGAGGTAATGCGCCGAAACCTCGGCGTTCGGGTCGCAGAGCCGCGCCCGCGCCTCGGCGCAACCGGGCATGGCCGTATAATGGATCACCACCAGATCGGGCCGCGCGCCGCCGCGCCGCTCACCGAAGTTCGGCGAAGGCGGCCGCGTCACCTCAGTTCTTCGCCTGCTGGAACGGCGTCGGATCCCAGTAGCAGGCGAAGCCGTCGCCGTCCGGGTCGAGGTTCTTGGGATCGCGCTTCGGCCCGCCGGAGGACAGGAACGCCTGCTGCGCAGCCTCAGGCGAGGGGTAGCGGGCGCAGGCCTTCTCGCTGCTGGAAAGCGCGATGCGAGAGCGGGGATAGACCGCCTCGCCGAGCCGGTTCGGCGCCTTCAGCGCATATTGCACGAGATCGACCGCCTTCGCCGCCTCAGGACTCCGTTCCGGGAGTTCGGTTGGCTGGACCTGCTGATAGGCCGCGCGGTTCTGGGCAATGCGGGCCTTGTCGGATTCGATCGACTCGCGCGACGAGACGGCGGTAAAATCGTTCTCGTCCGAGATGCCGGAATGGTCCGGAGAAGCCGCGGTCGCGGCGGGCGGATAATAGCCCGGCGTCTCGGCGACGGCCGCGTTCGCCGGCGGCACGCCCGCAGGCAGCGCACCGGAGGGCTGCTGCGGAGCGATGGGCGCGGCGATTGTGGCCGGGCCGATCCCGGCCTGCGCCAGTTCGGCTGCCGTGGGTGCGCCGGTCCCGGCCGGGGCAGCCGCACCGGCGTAGGCTCCGGCGGGCGCGGGAAACGGCACGGCTGGGTTCTGCACCGGGCCCTGCACCGTCTGCACCGGGGCGGATGCGGCAGCGACTCGTGCGGCCTCCGCCTCGGCGACGCGGCGCCGCTGGTAGGAGCTATAGTCCTCGAACCCGACACCCGCCGCGCGGCTGTCCGGGACCGGCGGCTGGCAGCCGGCGAGAAGCAGGACGGCAAGTCCAGAAATGACGAGCGGACGCATCGAAAACCCCTGAAGTCCCGGTCTGAGCGCGGCCCTTACCACCATTTCACCGGCTTGGAAACAAAGCCCGCCGCGCGTTCCAGCACATAGGCGTGATTCAGCAATGCCCCCTCCTCCCACGGCCGCCCGATCAGTTGCAGGCCAAGCGGCAGGCCCTGCCGGTCGAGCCCAGCGGGAACCGCGATGCCCGGCAGACCGGCGAGGTTCACCGTCACGGTGAAGACGTCGTTGAGATACATTGCGATCGGATCGGCATTCGCCATCTCGCCCAGGCCGAAGGCGGCCGACGGGGTCGCGGGAGTCAGGATCGCGTCGATGCCGTCGGCAAAGACCGTCTCGAAGTCGCGCTTGATGAGCGCGCGAACCTTGCGGGCGCGGTTGTAGTAGGCATCGTAGAACCCGGCGGAGAGCACATAGGTTCCGATCATCACCCGGCGCTGCACCTCGTGGCCAAAGCCTTCGGCGCGGGTCTTCTCGTACATCTCGGTGATGCCATCGCCCTGCGCCAGCTTCGCCCGGTGACCGTAGCGCACCCCGTCATAGCGGGCGAGGTTCGAGGACGCCTCGGCCGGCGCCACGACATAGTAAGCCGGCAGCGCGTATTTCGTGTGCGGCAACGAGATGTCGACGATCTCGGCGCCAGCGTCCCGCATCATCGCGGTGCCGTCGGCCCAAAGCTTCTCGATCTCGTCCGGCATGCCGTCCATGCGGTACTCGCGCGGGATGCCGATCTTCTTGCCGCGGATGTCGCCGGTCAATGCTGCCTCGAAGTCCGGCACCGGGATGTCGGCGCTGGTGCTGTCCTTCGGATCGTGCCCGCACATCGCCGAGAGCATGATCGCGGCATCGCGCACGTCCTTGGTCATCGGCCCGGCCTGGTCGAGCGACGAGGCGAAGGCGACGATCCCCCAGCGCGAGCAGCGGCCGTAGGTCGGCTTGATGCCGGTAATGCCCACGAAGGCCGCCGGCTGGCGGATCGAGCCGCCGGTATCGGTGCCGGTCGCGCCAAGGCAGAGGTCCGCCGCCACCGCCGCCGCCGAACCGCCCGACGATCCGCCGGGGGTGAGGGGCGCCGCATCATTGCCGCGCCGCCAGGGGTTCACGGCATTGCCGTAGCACGACGTCTCGTTGCTGCTCCCCATGGCGAACTCGTCCATGTTGAGCTTGCCGAGCATCACCGCTCCGGCGTCCTGGAGCTGCTGGCTGACGGTCGATTCATACTCCGGCCGGAAGCCATTCAGGATATTCGACGCGGCCTGGCTTGGCACGCCCCTGGTGCAGAAGAGGTCCTTGATCCCGACCGGGATGCCGCACATCGGCGGCGCATCGCCCGCCTTCAGCCGCTGGTCCGCCGCCGCCGCCCGTTCCCGCGCAATCTCGGGCGTCTTGTGGACGAAGGCATTGAGCGCGCCCGCTCCCTCGATCGCCGCAAGGCAGGCTTCGGTCAGTTCGGCCGAGGTCACTTCGCCCTTGCGCAGCGCATCCCGCGCGGCGGCAATGGTCAGTTCGTTGAGCCCGCTCATTCGACCACCTTCGGCACCGCGAAGAACCCTTCCCGCGCATCGGGCGCGTTCGACAGGATCTGCGCCTGGATATTGCCGTCCGTGACCACGTCGGCGCGTCGCTTCAGCCGCATCGGCGTGACGCTCGTCATCGGCTCCACGCCCTCCACATCGACCTCGTTCAATTGCTCCATGAAAGCCAGCACGGCCGAAAGCTCGCCCGCCAGCGCCGGCAGGTCCTCTTCCTTGACGGCGATCCGCGCCAGATGCGCCACCTTGCGCGCGGTCGAGATGTCGATCGACATGGGGCTTCACTCTTCTCTTGGATCGGGGCCTTGATCGGGGCAGGGTTTACCCGTGACAAGGCTTGCCCGCAAGGGCGCCGGCCCCCTGCGAAAGGAGCGCGCGATGAAGATCACTTGGCTCGGCCATTCCGGCTTCCGCATCGAGATCGAGGGGGCGGTGCTGCTTGTCGACCCCTGGCTCACCGGCAACCCGATGTTCCCGGCGGCGCGCCGCGCCGAGGCGATCCGCGGCGCGACCCATGTCCTCGTGACGCATGGCCACGGCGACCACGCCGGCGACGCGGTGGCGATCGCGAAGGACCTCGGCCTGCCGGTCGTCGGCATCTACGACCTGATCTCGTTCTGGGAAGGCAAGGAGTCGATCGAGGGGATCGGAATGAACAAGGGCGGCACGGTCGATCTGGCCGGCGCGAAGGTTACGATGGTGAACGCCTGCCATTCCTCCTCGCTCGGCGGCAAGGACGGGCCGATCTATGCCGGGCACGAGTCGGGCTTCATGATCGCGGGCGAAGGCCACACGATCTACGTCACCGGCGACACCACAGTGATGGCCGACATGGGCTGGATGGGCGAATACTTCGCCCCCGACATCGGCATCCTCTGCGCCGGCGGACACTACACGATGGACATGAGGATGGCGGCCTGGGCGGCGCGGAAGTACTTCGCCTTCAGGACCGTCATCCCCTGCCACTACCGCACCTTCCCGCTGCTGGCACAAAACGCGGACGACCTGAAGGCAGGCCTTCCCGGAGTGCAGGTGATCGAGCCCGAGGTGCTGGACCCGATCACCTTCTGAGGCGCCGCAAGGCGCCTCACAGCTCCCAGTAGTTCCGCGCCGGCGGCAGCGGATGGAGGCCGATGTCGCGGCGCATGCGGTCGGGCATGTCGCCTTCCCAGATGCGCGCTCGGCGGCCCGGGCGTGCGATCAACCCGGCCAGTGCCAGCGCCACCCGCACCAGTCCGTATTCCGCCACGACGGCCTGAACGGCCTCTGCGGGGCTCACGAAATCACGATTCACTTGGGCGTTCATTTTCTTCACGCGATCCGGCGGCCAGAGACCCCGGATTCCTCAATGGATGTTGACTGGAATGCCCCAAGCCGGACGAAGCGCCGGCGTCGGGATAGCTTTGATGAAAGGACGTGGCCGGTCAGTTCCGGATCATCGTCCCAACGGCACGTGCTGGTTCAGCAGCTGCGGTTGCCGGTCCAGATCATCGCCGCTCGCACCGAGCGGGCGAGGCCGGACCTTCCGCAATACGCGCCAGCACCGGAACGGAGCGTCGCGAGATCAAGATCATACATCCGGCGCCTCCTTTCCTGAGGGTGTTGGGACTGGCGCGAACATACACGAGCATTTGGGCAGACAAAGCGCGGAATTGTATCGCTCGGGCGGAAGCGATTGTATGTGTCGCCCCTGACACAATGTCGCAGGTGGGGCGCCGGCACGCTCAGTCGCGGCGGTCGCGGAAGAACTCCGTCAGCAGCGCCGCGGCCTCCGCCGCCCCGATGCCGTCGTAGACCTCGGGCGCGTGGTGGCACTGGCGGTGGGCAAAGACCCGCGCGCCGTGGGCGACACCGCCGGACTTCGGATCCTCGGCCCCGTAGTAGAGCCGGGCGATCCGGGCGAAGGAGATCGCGGCCGCGCACATCGGGCAGGGTTCAAGCGTGACATAAAGGTCGTGGCCCGGCAGCCGCTCCGATCCCGCAGCCGCGCAGGCGGCCCGGAGCGCCAGAACCTCCGCGTGGGCAGTCGGATCGCCCAGTTCCCGCGTGCGGTTCCCGGCGGCGGCGACGATGCGGCCGTCTGGCGCCGCGACGACGGCGCCCACCGGCACCTCGCCCCGCTCGCCCGCCGCGCGCGCTTCGGCGAGCGCCGCCGCCATATGGCTCGTGAACCGTCCCATGCCCCCTCTTGCCGTGCCGCCGGCCACGAAGCAAGCGCTTCCCCCGCGCGCGGAATGGCGCTAGAGGATGCGCCTCAGCCAGCCGGGGGGCGCGATCATGACCGACGAGACCGCAACGGGTGAACGGATCGCCAAGGTGATGGCCCGTGCCGGCGTCGCCTCGCGCCGGGACGCGGAAAAGATGATCGTCGCGGGGCGCGTCGCCGTGAACGGCGCGGTCGTCACGAGCCCCGCGCTTGACGTGCGGCCCGGCGACAAGGTCACGCTCGACGGCAAGCCGATCGACGCACCGCAGCCCGCGCGGCTCTGGCTTTACTACAAGCCCGTCGGCCTCGTGACCTCGGCCAGGGACGAAAAGGGCCGCCAGACCGTCTTCGACACCATGCCCGAAGGGATGCCGCGGGTGATGAGCATCGGGCGGCTCGACCTCAATTCCGAGGGCCTCCTGCTCCTGACCAATGACGGCGAGCTGAAGCGGCGGCTGGAACTGCCGTCGACAGGCTGGCTCAGGAAATACCGTGTGCGGGTGAACGGCCGCCCGAACGAGGCGACCTTCGACCCCCTGCGCCGCGGCGTCGCCATCGACGGCGAGGACCTCCAGCC
Organism: Paracoccaceae bacterium; assembly: GCA_020637675.1. Classification (GTDB taxonomy): domain Bacteria; phylum Pseudomonadota; class Alphaproteobacteria; order Rhodobacterales; family Rhodobacteraceae; genus Albidovulum. Next base: position 646,197 of record JACKKD010000001.1, read on the forward strand.
TATGGAGGTGACGCTCGACAAGCAGCAGGGCGCGAATGCCTGGCTGACCGTCGGCATCCGAGAGGGGAAGAACCGCGAGGTGCGCCGGGCCATGGCCGAGGTCGGACTGACGGTGAACCGGCTGATCCGGGTCAGCTACGGTCCCTTCCGCCTGAACACCATGAAGCCCGGCGACGTGGTCGAGGTGAAGGCCCGCGTCCTGCGCGACCAGCTCGGCGCGGGCGGCGAGGAAAAGCCCCCCCAGCGCAAGCCCCGCGCCGGAGCCGCGAAGGATCCGAAGCGCGGCGGCAAGCCCGGCGTCGGGGACCGCGTCTTCAAGCCCCGGCCGCTGCGCGAGGACCGGCCCGAGGGCCACGGTGGAAACCGGTCGCGCCGCCCAGGTGCCGACACGGGCGACCGGCCGCCGCGCAGCGGCGCGCCGCGCAAGCCGCGCCCCCTGATGGGCGAGGAGACGGGCGAGCGGCCCTTCCGCGCGCGCGCCCCGCGCGCCGAAGGCGATGAGAAAAGGCCGCCGCGGAAGGCCGCCGGCGACCGCCCCTACAAGCCACGTCCGCCGCGCGAGGGCGACGAGTCAAGGCCGCCGCGGAAGGCTGCCGGCGACCGCCCCCACAAGCCACGTCCGCCGCGCGAGGGTGACGAGGCGAGGCCGCCGCGGAAGGCCGCCGGCGACCGCCCCCACAAGCCGCGTCCGCCCCGCGAGGGTGACGAGGCGAGGCCGCCGCGGAAGTCGTTCGCGAAGGCAGCCGATGGCGACCGGGCGTTCCGGTCGCGGCCGCCGCGCCCCGACCGGGGCGAGGCTGCGACCGGCGGCCCGGACCGTCGCGAGGGCGGTAACCGCGAGGGTGGGAAGCGCGAAGGCGGCAAGCCCTTCAAGCCGCGCGGCGCTGCCGGAGGTCCGGCCCGGCCGCCACGAGCCGAGGCGCCGCGCGGCCCTCGTGGCGGCGACGACCGGCGCGGCGGCAAGCCGGGTCCGGCCCCGGGCCGCAAGCCCGGCGGAAAGCCGGGACCGAAACCCGGACCGAAGCCGCGCGGACGGGGCTGACGCCATCTGCCCCCTGCGGCGTGCTGCCGCCGCGACGTCAGGGAACCGTTTTCGGCCCTTGGACATTCCCGTTGCGCCGTGCCAGTCTGTTTCGTGTATGGTCGGGGGTAGCGGATGACGGAATCCGGGTTGCAGCGTCTTGCCTTCAACCTCCTTCTGGCGCTGACGCTTTATGTCGCGCTGACGGGTGGGGCATGAGGATCGGAGGCGCATGATGGCCGAACGGTTCGGCGGCAGGTTCAGCCCCACGCCGCAGGGCACCGACGCATCCCCTCCCCCGCACGAGGCGCCGCCAAGCCGGGCGGAGCGTCGGACGGCTTGGCTTTTCGCGGTCGCCGTCCCCTTCGCGCTCAAGGCCTTTTTCCAGGACCCGGCCGGTCTTGCCCGCTATCTCGCGGCCTTCGGCCTGCTTGTCGGGGCGGCGTGGCTCACGCGCGAGGGCGTTCGCGCGGCCGAGACCTATGCCGCCCGCCGCTCGGCCCGCCGCCCCGCCTTCCCGCGCAAGATCGCGGGCTCGGCCCTGACCGGCCTTGGCCTCTTCCTCGGCGCCTGGGGCGGGCCCGACCTGGTCGGCCCTCTCCTTCTCTGCGGCATCGGCGCGGCGCTGCACCATTTCGCTTTCGGCGCCGACCCCTTGCGCGACAAGGGCATGGCGGGACTCGACCCGTTCCAGCAGGACCGCGTGGCGCGCATCGTCGCGGAGGGCGAGGGCCACCTCGCCGAAATGCGCACGGCCGCCGAACGCACCCGCGACCGGGCGATCCTCGCCCGCGTCGAACGCTTCGCCGTCACTGCCCGCGCGCTCTTCCGCACGGTGGAGGAAGACCCCCGCGACCTGACGGCGGCGCGCCGCTGGCTCGGCGTCTATCTGATGGGCGCGCGCGACGCGACGATCAAGTTCGCCGACCTCTGGGCGCGGTCGCACGCCCCCGCCGCGCGCGCCGACTACGAGGCTTTGCTCGACGACCTCGAAACGACCTTCGCCCGCCGCACCACCGCGCTTCTGGAAGACAACCGGACCGACCTCGACATCGAGATCTCGGTCCTGCGCGACCGCCTGAAGCGCGAGGGTGTGCGTCTGGCGGACCCAGCCCCAGCCACAGTGGAGAGTGACCATGTCCAGCGTCCGTGAAGATGCCGCCCGCGCCCTGGCCGCCGTCGAGGAAGTGACCGCCGTCGTGCTTCCGGAACCCGCGGCCGAGGTGATACCGCTCGAGAAGGCGCCCGCGCCCCTGGCCGAGGCGATCCGCAGGCGCATCGCCGAACTCGACATGACCGACACCGGCTCGATCGTGAACTTCGGCTCGGCCGCGCAGGGAGAGTTGCAGCAGATCAGCCAGGCGATGCTGGCCGACGTGCGCAACAAGGACGTGGGCCCGGCGGGTGACTCGTTGCGCGAGATCGTCACCACGATCCGCGGCTTCTCGGTCTCGGAGCTTGACGTGCGGCGCAAACTGTCATGGTGGGAACGGCTTCTGGGCCGCACCGCGCCCTTCGCGAATTTCCTCGCACGGTTCGAACAGGTCCAGGGCCAGATCGACAAGATTACCGGCGACCTTCTCGGCCACGAACACAAATTGCTCAAGGACATCAAGTCCCTGGACGTGCTTTATGACAAGACGCTGAACTTCTACGACGAACTTGCCCTCTACATCGCGGCAGGCGAGGCGAAACTGGCGGAACTGGATGCGACCGACATACCGGCAAAGGCCGCGGCAGTTGACGCCGCGCCGGAGGAGGGCAAGGTGATGGCGGCACAGGAGCTGCGCGACCTCCGTTCCGCGCGCGATGACCTCGAACGGCGCGTGCACGACCTGAAGCTGACGCGACAGGTCACAATGCAGTCGCTGCCCTCGATCCGGCTGGTGCAGGAAAACGACAAGAGCCTGGTGACGAAGATCAACTCCACCCTCGTCAACACCGTGCCGCTCTGGGAAACCCAGCTTGCGCAGGCAGTCACCATCCAGCGGTCGTCCGAGGCGGCCTCGGCCGTGCGCGAGGCCAATGACCTTACCAACGAGCTTCTCACCGCGAACGCGAAGAACCTCCGGCAAGCCAATGAAATCGTTCGGACCGAGATGGAGCGGGGCGTGTTCGACATCGAGGCGGTCAAGACCGCCAATGCGGAACTCATCGGCACCATCGAGGATTCCTTGCGCATCGCCGACGAGGGCAAGCGCAAGCGCGCGGCGGCCGAGGCGGAACTGAAGAAGATGGAGGCCGACCTGCGCGAGACGCTCGCCGCCGCGAAGGCGCGGACGACCGGCACCGGCACCACCCTCGGGACCAGCGTCTGAGATCATGCACCCCGCCTTGCGGTTCCTGTTGCCCCCCCTCCTTCTCGCGGTCCTCGCCGGGTGCGAACCGGTGGCCCTTGGCCCTGCCGCGCCGGCCCCGCCGCGCGACGTGGCCCCGCCGGAACCCGCCGTCGCCGCGCCCAGCGCGGCGACCGAGGCGGCCCGGGCCTACTATGCCCGGGTCGAGGCGAACTACCTCGCACAGGACCTCCTGCGCACCGACGGCGGCGGCGCCGACACACCCTTTGGCGCCCGCGATCTTGCGGAGAACTTCATCCGCATCGCCTTCTACGACGAATTTGCCGAACGCGGCGGGCGGCTCGTTGCGGCGTCCTCGGAAAACCGTCTGCACCGTTGGGAGGAACCGGTGCGCGTCGCCGTCGAGTTCGGCGCCTCCGTTCCGGCAGCCCAGCGCGCGGCGGACCGTGCGGTCGTTGCGGGCTACGTCTCACGGCTTTCCGCACTGACCGGACTGCCCATGCGGATGACGGGCTGGCGGGCGAACCATACCGTCCTCTTCCTCAACAGCGACGAGCGCTCGGCTGCGGCGACGCGGATCGCCGCGCTTGCGCCTGCGACCGGCGAGGCCGCCGTCCGCTCCGTCGTCGAGATGCCGGCCGATACCTATTGCACGGTCTTCGCGTTCACCGCGGGCAGGAGCGCGATCTATTCCCGGGCGCTGACAGTCATTCGGGGCGAATTGCCGGAGCGGCTCCGCCTCGCCTGCATCCACGAGGAGCTGGCCCAGAGCCTCGGCCTTGTGAACGACTGGCCCCGCGCCCGGCCCTCGATCTTCAACGACAATGAGGAATTCGCCCTGCTGACGCGGCAGGACGAGCTGATGCTGAAGATGCTCTACGACCCCCGGCTGAAGCCGGGGATGACCCTGGCCGAGGCGCGGCCCATCGTGGAAGCGATGGCAGCCGAACTTGTCCCGGGCGAAAGCTAGGATCAGGAGGTGACCATGGGTATTCTCGACTTTCTCACCGGCGAATTCATCGACGTCATCCACTGGGTCGATGACACGCGCGACACGATGGTCTGGCGGTTCGAGCGTGAGGGCCACGCGATCAAGTATGGCGCCAAGCTGACGGTACGCGAGGGGCAGGCGGCGGTCTTCGTCCACGAAGGCCAGATCGCCGATGTCTTCACCCCCGGTCTCTACATGCTGGAGACCAACAACATGCCGGTGCTGACGACGTTGCAGCACTGGGACCACGGCTTCCGCTCGCCCTTCAAGTCCGAGATCTACTTCGTAAATACCACCCGCTTCACCGACCAGAAGTGGGGCACGAAGAACCCGATCATCGCCCGCGATCCGGAATTCGGGCCGGTCCGGCTCAGGGCCTACGGGACCTACGTGATGCGGGTGTCCGAGCCTGCGAAGTTCCTCTCGCAGATCGTTGGAACGGATGGAGAATTCACCGCCAGCGAGATCAGCTTCCAGATCCGCAACATCATCGTGCAGGAATTCAGCCGCGTCATCGCGTCATCGGGAATCCCGGTGCTCGACATGGCGGCGAACACTGGCGATCTCGGCAAGATCGTCGCGCGCGCCATCGCGCCCGCCGTCGCGGCCTACGGGCTCGAGATCCCGGAGTTCTACGTGGAGAACATCAGCCTGCCCGAAGCCGTCGAGGCGGCGCTCGACAAGCGCACCTCGATGGGGATCGTGGGCGACCTCGGCCGCTTCATGCAGTATTCCGCGGCAGAGGCGCTCGGGCGCGGCGACGGGTCGGCCGGATCGGTCATGGGCGCGGGCGTCGGCGCCGGGATCGGCATGGCGATGGGACAGCAGTTGGGACCGTGGGGCGCCGCGCCCGCTGCGCCCGCCGCGCAGGTACCGCCGCCCCCGCCTCCGGTCGAGAAGGTCTGGCACCTAGCGCGCTCGGGCGCCGTAGAGGGGCCCTATGGCCGCGGCCATCTCGGCCGGCTCGTCCATGACGGAAGTCTCACCCGCGAAACGCTCGTCTGGGCCCCCGGCCAGGACGGCTGGAAACCGGCGGGCGAGATCGCCGAGCTCGCCCAGCTCTTCACCGTCATGCCGCCCCCGCCGCCGCCTGTTCCGCCTTCGGGTGGCTGAGTCCTGCAACCATGACGCCGGCCGAGGAGCACCGCTTTCCCTGCCCCCGCTGCGGGGCCGACCTGCGCTTCGCGCCGGGTGAGGGGCGGCTCGTCTGCGACCACTGCGGGCACAGCGAAGCGATGGCCGAGGGGTCGCGCGGCCATCAGCCGATTCCCGAGACCGACTTCCGCGCCGGCGTCGAGGCGGCGTTGCCCGACACCGAGGTCGAGGAGGCACGCTACTCGAAATGCCCCAACTGCGGGGCCGAGGTGCAGTTCGACCCCGCGGTGCATTCCACCGAATGCCCGTTCTGTGCCACCCCGGTCGTCGCCGACACCGGGGAGAGCCGGCACATCAAGCCGAAGGGCGTCGCCCCCTTCGTGCTGACCGAGACCGAAGCGCGCCGCGCGATGACGGACTGGCTCGGCTCGCTCTGGTTCGCGCCCTCGGGGCTCCGGGACTATGCCCGCAAGGGCCGCGCGCTCGGCGGGATATATGTCCCCTACTGGACCTTCGACGCCGACACGCGGTCAAGCTACGCCGGACGGCGCGGCATCGTCTATTACGAGACCCAGCGCGTGCAGGTCCGCGACGCCCAGGGCCGGGTGCATTGGCAGGACCGGCAGGTCGCGCGGGTCCGCTGGACCCCGGTCTCGGGCCGTGTCGCGCGGTTCTTCGACGATGTGCTCGTCCTCGCCGCGCGGTCCCTCCCCGAGGGTCACACCCAGGCGCTCCAGCCCTGGGACCTGACGCGGCTCCAGCCCTATGCGCCCGAATTCCTGGCGGGCTTCCGCGCCGAGGGCTACACCGTCGGGCTGGAGGAAGGCATGGCCGAGGCCCGTGCCTACATGGACCGGATGATCGAGCGCGACGTGCGCTTCGACATCGGCGGCGACCGGCAGGAAATCCACCAGATCCAGACGCAGGTCTCGGCGGTGACCTTCAAGCACATCCTCCTGCCGGTCTGGACCGCCGCCTACCGGTACCGGGGCCAAAGCTTTCGCTTCGTCGTCAACGGACAGACCGGGTCGGTTGCGGGCGAGCGGCCGTGGTCGGCGTGGAAGATCGCCGGCGCGGTGATCCTCGGGGCACTCCTGGCCGCCGCCATCGCTCTCGGCCTGCAATACGCCGACCAGCAGGGCTGGATCGACCTCCGGTCCTCTTACTGACCGGCGCCGCCGTCAGCTCTTGCCGATCGGCACCTTGCGCGACGTCGCCACCTCGGGGGCGGCGCGGGCGACCGTCAGCGTCAGCACGCCGTCCCTGAGGTCGGCGCTGACCTTGCCCTGGTCGGCGTCGGCCGGAAGACGGAACGACCGGCTGAAGCTGCCGAACTGGCGCTCGCTGAAATACCAGGTGTCGCCCTTCTCTTCGCGGCTCTCCTTCTTCTCGCCCTTCACCGTCACCATGCCCTCGTTGACGGTTACCTCGATGTCCTTCTCCTCCACGCCGGGGAGTTCGATGGCGATCCGGTAGGTCTTGTCGTCGGAGGAGGCCTCGGAGGCCGGTGCCAGCCATTCGGACAGGCGCGCGCCGAAGTGGCGGAAGGGTTCGTAGAACGACGGCCAGAAGGCGCTTGCGGGGGTTTTCTCGACCATGAAGATTCTCCTGCGATAAGGTTGCGGGAATGTCAGGGAAGATGCCGTGGGCCGCCCGAGTCGTCCCTGACGCGCATCAATGCGCGCTTGCCCGTTGCGGGGCGGACCCCGCTCGGCTATGGCGGTGCCGTTTACGCTAACGGAGGGGCGGGATGATCCTGAGCTGCGGCGAGGCGCTGATCGACATGCTGCCCCGAAGGACGGAGGGGGGCGAGGACGCCTTCGCCCCCTACCCCGGCGGCGCCGTCTTCAACACCGCAATCGCGCTCGGCCGGCTCGGCGCGCCCTCGGGCTTTCTCTCCGGCGTCTCGACCGACCTCTTCGGGCAGTTGCTGACGGCCGCGCTGGCGGCCTCGGGCGTCGATACCGCATTTCTCGTCCGATCCGCCCGCCCCACCACGCTCGCCTTCGTCACGCTGAGGGACGGGCAGGCGAGCTATGCCTTCTACGACGAGAACACGGCCGGCCGGATGATCCGGCCCGGCGATCTGCCCACCCTGCCGGAAACGGTCGAGGCGCTCTTTTTCGGCGGCATCAGCCTGATGGTGGAGCCGGGCGGCGCGACCTATCAGGCGCTGATGGAGCGCGAGGCGGGGTCGGGCCGCGTGATGATGCTCGATCCGAACATCCGGCCCTCGTTCATCGCCGACGAGGCAGCCTACCGCGCCCGGATCGGCCGCATGATCGCACTTTCCGACATCGTGAAGCTCTCGGACGAGGATTTGCGCTGGCTGGTCGGCGGCCACGGGATTGCCGCCGGGGCCGAGGCGTTGCTGGCGAAGGGGCCGAAAGCGGTCTTCGTGACCGAGGGCGCAGCCGGGGCGCACGCCTTCACCGCGGCACATTCCATCTTCGTACCGGCGCGGCGGGTGGAGGTGGCCGACACCGTCGGCGCAGGCGATACCTTCAACGCGGGCGTCCTCGCGGCGCTGCGCGCGGCCGGCGTGCTGACCAAGGCGGGTATCGCCGCACTCCCGGAGGACGCGCTTCGCGCCGCCCTCTCGCTTGGCACCCGGGCGGCGGCCGTCACCGTTTCGCGCGCGGGCGCGAACCCGCCCTGGGCAAGGGATCTGGCCTGATGCGCGCGCTGGTCCAAAGGGTGCGCGAGGCACGGGTGACCGTCGCGGGCCGCGAGACCGGCGCGATCGGCGAGGGACTCCTCATCCTCGTATGCGCCATGCAGGGCGATGGCGAAGCCGCGGCAGACGCGCTCGCCCGCAAGATCGCGCGGCTGAGAATCTTCCGCGACGCGGACGGCAAGATGAACCGCGCGCTCCTCGATACCGGCGGCGCTGCGCTCGTGGTCAGCCAGTTCACGCTCGCCGCAGACACCTCGCGCGGCAACCGTCCGGGCTTTTCCACTGCCGCGCCGCCGGCCGAGGGCGAGCGGCTCTACCGGCATTTCTCCGACCGCCTCCGGTCGGAGGGCATTCGCGTGGAGAATGGCGAATTCGGCGCGGACATGGACGTGGCGCTCGTGAACCAGGGGCCGGTGACGATCTGGCTCGACACCGACGGCTGAGGCCGCTCACCGGCAGGGTGCCGCGACCTGCAACACCCAGCGCGGGCCGCCCCCCTGCCCCGGCTCGGGCGCCGCGACGCCGATGCCCATGACCGCGACGCCCTTCAGCGCCATGATCTTGCGGTGCCCGGGTGACTCGAGCCATTGGCGGAACACCTGCACACCCTGGCCGTAGCCCATCGCGATGTTTTCCCCGACAAGCCGCGCGCTGCAGCCGGCCTTTCGCATCCGCGTCTTGGCGCTGCCGCCGAGGCTGTGGCTGAACTCGTTTCGCGCGACCATGGCGCAGGCGTGGTCGCCCGCCGCCCGCGTCAGCTGCGGCGCGATGGCGAGCGGACGCAGACCCTGTTCGCCACGGAAGCGGTTGATCGCGGCGGCGAGCGCCTCGACCTCGGCCGCGTTGCCGGCCGGACGGCCGCAGCCGGCGGCCTCGGCGGACCCTGCCGCAACGGCGGCGCCAAGGACAAGGGCAGCAATTAGCGATTTCATTCGGCCTGCTCCCGCGACGACTGGCTGCGCCGCAGACTGCCGGAGGGGCGAGCCGCGATCAACCCTGGGGGGTCATCGACTTGCGCTGGCGGTTGCGCTCCAGCCCGAGGCGCCCCTCGCGCCAGATGATCAGTATGCCCGCGACGACGACGAGCGCCGCGCCGCCGAGCACCGCGAGCCCCGGCGCCTCGCCGAAGACGAAGTAGCCGACGCCGAGCGCCATGAGCATGGAGGCATACTCGAAGGGCGCGATGACGGAGGCATCCGCGTGACGGTAGGAGGAGGTCAGCAGCACCTGACCGATGCCGCCGAGCAGCCCGGCCGTCACCAGCATTGCCGCCGCCTCCGCATCCGGCATGGCCCAGCCGAAGGGCAGCGTCACGAGCGACAGGAGTGCCGAGTTGACCGAGAAATAGAAGACGATGGCCGAGGTCTTCTCCTCGGTCACGAGCTTGCGCACGAAGACCTGCGCGAGCGCAGAGAAGACGGCGCCGACGAGGACCACGATGGCGCCCAGCGCCTCCTCGGCGCCGATCTGGCCCGCCCGGAGCGCGGTCAGCCTCGGCGAGAGAACGATGAGCACGCCGGCAAGGCCGAGCGCGACCGAGAAGATGCGGAAGGCGCGCACCGTCTCGCCGAGGAACATCGCCGCGAAGACGACGGTGAGGAGCGGCGCGGCATAGCCGATCGCCGTCACCTCGGGCAGCGGCAGGAGGCCGAGGCCGGCGAAGCCGAACCCCATCGCCGCCGTCCCCATCAACCCGCGCCAGAAATGGCCCAAGGGGTTTGTGGTGACCAGCCCCGCCCGGAGGCCGCGGGACGCGATCAGCCAGACAAGGATCACCGGCACCGCGAAGGCCGAGCGGAAGAACACCGCCTGGCCCGGCGGCACCGCGTCGGAGGCGGCCTTGATCAGGCTCGCCATGGCCATGAACACCGCCACCGAGGCGAGTTTCAGGAGAATGCCGCGCAAGGGGTTCATCTGCCCGTTCCTTCCCGGCACAGGAAAGGCGGAAAGCGCCTGTCACTGCAAGGCGAAAGCGTCAGTCCGGCCGCACCCGAGCCCCGGTCTTGTCGGCGAAGGCGGCCAGCCGTCCCCGCGCCTCGGTCTGGGTGTTGACGATGCCCGCCACCATGGACTCGGCATAGGCCGCATCCAGCGCCGACATGTTCTGCATGTGGCTGATGGCCGAACAGACGGCGAAGTTGGCGAGCGGCGTGTTGGCCGCGACCGCGCGGGCGATCTCCATGGCCCTGGCCTCGCTGTCCTCCACGAGATACTGGCAGAGGCCGACCGAGACCGCCTCCGCGCCCTTGTAGATGCGACCCGTCAGCATCATGTCGATCATCCGCGCCTTGCCGACGAGGTCCGCGACCCGGATCGTGGCGCCACCGCCGGTGAAAAGACCCCTCTGGCCTTCCGGCAGCGCGAAGTAGGTGCTGGCGTCCGCCACCCGGATGTGGACGGCCGAGGCAAGCTCCAGCCCGCCGCCCACGACCGCGCCTTTCAGCGCGGCGATGATCGGCACTCCGGAATACTCCATCTTGTTGAAAGCCTCGTGCCAGCGCAGGCAGAGCTGCATGAATTCGGCCGGCGTGCGATCGGCGTTGAGATGCTCGACAAGGTCCAGCCCGGCGCAGAAGTGATCGCCCGCGGCGCGCAGGACGACGGCGCGCACACCCGCCCGGGGAATCGCCGAAAAAAGTGCGATCAGTTCCTCCACGGTCACCGCATTCAGCGCGTTGCGCTTGTCGGCGCGGTTCAGCGTGACGGTCGCGATACCGTCCGCGTCCAAGGCCACGCCGAGGTTGGTCAGCGGCAGATCGTCGATGGCCGTCATGAACTTCTCCTCCGTTCGGTCCCAGGATGGCTGCGGCGGCGAAGGACCGCCACCGCGCCGGCCTCGCCGAGGTGACCCCTCGGTCACCCTGGCACCCGCGGCCTCAGAGCCCTTTCGAGCGGTAGCTCTTCGCCACCCGGTCGATGGCCACGATATAGGCCGCCATCCGGAGGTCGGTGACATCCTGCCGGCCGTTCCATATCTGGCTGATCGACTGGTAGGCGCCCCGCATCGTGTCGTCGAGACCCGAGCGGACGAGTTCCAGTTCGTCCGCGCCGCGAAGATAGCGGCTCTTGAAGTCGGGAGAGAGCGTCCAGCCGAGGCCCTTGTCGGAAGAAAGCCGTTCGAGTTCGTCCACAAGAAGCTGGTGGCGCGCCTCCTCCTGCCGGCGCTCCATCCGGCCGAAGCGGATGTGGCTGAGGTTCTTCACCCACTCGAAATAGGAGACGGTGACACCGCCGGCATTGGCGAAAAGGTCCGGGATGATCACCGCGCCGCGGGTCCTGAGGATGTCGTCCGCGCCGGCAGTGATCGGCCCGTTCGCGGCCTCGATGATGAGCGGCGCCTTGATCCTTGCCGCGTTGCCGAGGTGGATCACGCCCTCCATCGCCGCCGGGACGAGGATGTCGCAGTCCTCCTCGAGAAGCAGCGCGCCGTCGGCGACATAGGTGCCCTCGGGACAACCCTTCACCCCGCCATGACGGATCAGCCAGTCGCGCACGGCCTGCACGTTCATCCCGTTGGGATTGTGCAGCGCACCGTCGCGCTCGATGATGCCGACGATCCGCGCCCCGTCCTCGGTCGAGAGGAACTCCGCCGCGTGATAGCCGACGTTGCCGAGGCCCTGCACGATCACCCGCTTGCCGTCGATCGTGCCCTTGAGCCCGGCCCGCGCCATGTCGTGCGGGTGGCGGAAGAACTCGCGCAGCGCGAACTGCACGCCGCGCCCGGTCGCCTCCACCCTGCCGGCGATGCCGCCGGAATTGATCGGCTTGCCGGTCACGCAGGCGGCGCCGTTGATGTCGGTGGTGTTCATCCGCTGGTACTGGTCGACAATCCAGGCCATCTCGCGCTCGCCTGTGCCCATGTCGGGTGCGGGCACGTTCTGCGCGGGGCTGATGAGATCGCGTTTGATCAGCTCGTAGGCAAAGCGCCGGGTGATCATCTCCAGTTCGAACTCGTCCCATTCGCGGGGGTCGATCCGCAAGCCCCCCTTCGATCCGCCGAAGGGGGTCTCGACCAGGGCGCACTTGTAGGTCATCAGCGCGGCGAGCGCCTCCACCTCGTCCTGGTTCACGCTCATGGCATAGCGGATACCGCCCTTCACCGGTTCCATGTGCTCGGAATGGACCGACCTGTAGCCGGTGAAGGTATGGATGCCGCCCCGCAGGCGCACGCCGAACCGAACCGTGTAGGTGGAGTTGCAGACCCGGATCTTCTCCTCCAGGCCCGGCGAAAGGTCCATCACCGCGACCGCGCGGTTGAACATGAGATCGACGGACTGACGGAAACTCGGTTCCCCGTTGGCGGCCATGCTTACCTCCCTGGCTGGCATTCCCGGCGCGGGCCGGGGGCGCGCCGTCACCTCGGCCAAGGTCCGCGCGCGTTCTGCCCACTTGGTAAGCAGCGCCCGCCGGAAAGGCAAGCGAACCGGCAGCCACCCGGCCCGGCCCGTGGCAGAGCGAGAATCATCCGCGGTCGATTGTCCGGGCTCTCGCAACGATCTGCGGACCTTGGGCGGAAAGACGCGCAACCGCGACCAATGGTGGGCAGGCAGACACCTCTGCCGCAATTTCGCCTCATCTGCGACCGAACTTTTGCCCTAACTCGTAACGACAACGAGTGCCGTGCGCGGTGCATTCCGGGATTGCGTTCCGGGTGCCGTCCTGGGGAGAGGTTGAACGAAGATGATGATTGCCCCAAAGTCCGTTTCCGTGGCCAAGGCCGCGCCAGCCGCCGCAGGGCGGGCCACTGATGCCCTTCGCCGTTTCCGGCGCGAAGAGGACGGCTCGCTGATCATATTCGGGCTCTTCGCCTTCGTGATGATGCTGCTGCTCGCCGGGGTGGCGCTCGACCTGATGCGCTTCGAGGAGCGCCGCACGACGCTGCAGAATACCATCGACCGCGCCTCGCTGGCCGCTGCCGACCTCCAGCAATCGCTCGATCCGAAGGAAGTGGTGAAGGATTACTTCCTGAAGGCCGGGCTGAAACCGCCGGCCGATGACGATATAATCGTCACCGAGGGCACGCTCACCGACTACCGCAAGGTGGAAATCTCGGTCTCCGAGGAAATGCCGACCTGGTTCATGGCGCTCGTCGGCGTCAAGACGCTGTCTACACCCGCTTCCTCGACCGCCGAGGAAAGCGTGGGCCAGATCGAGATCTCGCTCATCCTTGACGTCTCGGGCTCGATGAACTCCAACAGCCGGCTGACGAACCTGAAGCCCGCCGCGAAAAGCTTCGTCGACCAGATCTTCGACTCCGCCGAGGAAGACAAGGTCTCGATCTCGATCATTCCCTACGCCACGCAGGTCTCGATCAGCGACGACCTCGCGAGCTACTTCAACATCACCAACGAGCACACGAACTCGACCTGCATCGAGTTCGACGTTTCGAAGGGCGATTTCGACACGACGGCCGTCTCGATCGGCGGCGCGCGCGTCTATCAGCGCAACGGCCACTTCGACCCGTTCAACAAGACCACGCCGGTGACCGGAAACAGCAGCGCGCTGCCGAATTGCCCGGTGGAAGCGGAGCGGCACATCCTGCCCTTCTCGGGCGACCGCGACCAGTTGAAAACCTTCATCGACAACCTGACGGCAGAGGGAAACACCTCGATCGACATCGGCATGAAATGGGGCTCGGCGCTGCTCGACCCGTCGATGCAGCCGGTCGTGGACGGGATGATCGCTGACGGCGATCTGCCCGGCGCCTTTTCCGAACGGCCCTATGCCTTCGACGACACCGAGGCGCTGAAGATCATCGTGCTGATGACCGACGGCGCCAACACGACCGAATACCGGCTGCGCAACAATACCACGTCGACCCCCTATTACGACGAAGGCCAGAGCCTTTTGGTGCGCAACCCCTATTACCGGACGAACGGCTCGTCCTCCGACGACTGGTCGCGAAATCAGTATTCGCTCTGGGACGCTTCGAAGAACAAGTACTACATCTTCGCCCTGAACGCCTGGCGGACGGAACCCTGGGGTGACAAGTCGGGCGATACCGGCTGGACCGGATCGCCGTCGTCGGTGCCGATGACCTGGCAGCAGGTCTGGGGCGACATGTCGATCTACTGGTTCTCCGACGAGCTGATCTACCGCGCCTATGGCAGCAGCTCGACCCGAAACCAGTGGCGCCCCGCCTCGGTCACGAACCCGAAGGCCAACACCTACATCGCCAGCGCCAAGGACGGTATGACACGTGACGTCTGCGACGCGGCCAAGGCCAACGGCATCCGCATCTACACCATCGCCTTCGAAGCGCCGACACAGGGCCAGAACCTGCTCGAATCGTGCCAGAACGCCGGCTACTACGCGGTGGAGGGCCTCGACATCAACGACGCGTTCGCGGGCATCGTGAACTCCATCAACAAGCTGAGGCTGACGCACTGACATGGCCTGGCTCATGAACAGACTGCGGGCCCGCTGCGCCCGCCTGGCGCGGGAAGAGGACGGAACGGCGACGATCCCGTTCATCATCTTCCTGCCTTTCTTCATGCTCCTGGTGATGTCCTCGCTCGAGATGGGGACACTCATGCTGCGCCATGTCATGCTCGAACGCGCGCTCGACATGTCGGTCCGCGATCTCCGGCTCGGCAACTGGTTGAACCCGACGCACGAAGACTTCAAGCGGACTGTCTGCAACCGCGCGGGCGTTATTCCCGACTGCATGAACGTGCTGCTGATCGAACTGCGCCCGGTCAGCACCGAGACCTGGGAACCGCTCGCCTCCGGCCCGATCTGCGTGGACCGGGCCGAGCCGATCAAGCCGGTGACCACCTTCGACACGGGCGTCGGCGACAACATGATGCTGATCCGCGCCTGCACCAAGTTCGACCCGATCTTCCCGACCTCGGGACTCGGCTTCCAGTTGCCGCGGGACAATACCGGCGCCTATGCGCTGGTCGCCGCCACGGCCTTCGTCAACGAACCCGATGTGGGGGGCTGAGATGTCCATACTGTCGCGCCTGCGCCTGCGCACCGCCTCCTTCGCCCGCGAGACCCGCGGCTCGATGCCGGTCGAGGGGATCATCGCCTCGACCTGGCTGATCTGGTGGTATGTCGCCTCGTTCCAGTTCTTCGACGCCTATCGCCAGAAGAACATCAACCTGAAGGCCGCCTACACGATCGCCGACATGGTCTCGCGCGTGCAGCCCGACGATGCGGTGGACAGCAACTACATCGACGGGCTCAATACGCTCTTCGACTACCTCACCTTCTCGCGCAAGCCGACCTGGGTCCGGGTGTCGAGCGTGATCTGGGACGATGTCGACAACCGGTACGAGATCGCCTGGTCCTATGCGACAGGCCCCGTGGGCGGCCAGACCGACACGACGATCCAGAATGACGCCGACCGGATCCCGGTGATGCCCGCGGGCGACTCGGTCATCCTCGTCGAGACCAACATGGCCTACGAGCCGATCTTCAACATCGGGCTCAAGGCGCAGTGGTACACGACCTTCATTACCACCCGGCCGCGCTTCACCTCCTGCGTGAAGTACGACCTCAATGACGGGTCGACGCTTCCCGCCTGCATCTACGACAGCGATGTCGACATGTCGGACAACGTCAGCGACGACAACACGGGCGACATCACCATCGACCCCGACAACACCTGACCCGACAACCTCGTGGCGGGACAGCATGCCCGGGCGCCCCCGCGCCCGGGCTTCGCATATTCCCCCCCCCGCGGGCGCGCGGAGCGTTGCCGGTCCGTCACGCACCGGAAGCACAGGACCTGTGCCGCAGCGCCGGCACCGCACGGGCTGCGGCGGGCACGTCCACATCCTATATCGCCTGGCATGATCCCCTCCGCGAACAGGAGAAGCCACATGTCCATCCGCCCGGTCATCGATGCCCGCCAAGCCCTCCCGACCATGGAGGGCGCCGGCGTCAAGCTGCACCGCGCCTTCGGCTTCCGCGACCCGAAGGAACTTGACCCCTTCCTTCTCTTCGACGATTTCCGCAACGAGCGGCCCGAGGATTACCTGCGCGGCTTTCCCTGGCACCCGCACCGGGGGATCGAGACGATCACCTACGTGCTCGCCGGCACGGTCGAACATGGCGACTCGCTCGGCAACCGCGGCCGGCTCGGCTCGGGCGACGTCCAGTGGATGACCGCGGGCTCCGGCATCCTCCACCAGGAGATGCCGCAGGGCAACGCCAGGGGCCAGATGCACGGCTTCCAGCTCTGGGCCAACCTGCCCTCGCGGCTGAAGATGACGGCGCCGCGCTATCAGGACGTGAACTCGGCCGAGATCCCCGAGGTCATCGACGACGACGGAACCATCGTCCGCGTCGTGGTCGGCTCCTTCTGGGGCAAGACCGGCCCGGTTGACGGCATCGCCGCAGATCCGCAGTACCTCGACATCTTCGTCCCCGCGGGGCGGCGCAAGACCTTCCGGGTCGACACCTACCGCCGCGCCTTCGCGTATGTCTTCGAGGGCGCGGGGCGTTTTGCCGCTGCGTCGCGGCCCGAGGGCGTGCTCCTCGAAAAGGAAGTCATGGGGCGCGAGGTGAACATCCGCGACCTCTCGGGCAACCGGACGCTCATTCGCTTCGGCACCGGTGAGGAAGTAACCGTCCAGGCGGGCGAGGAAGGTATCCGCTTCCTCCTCATCTCCGGCGCGCCGATAGAGGAGCCGGTGGCTTGGCACGGGCCGATCGTGATGAACACGCAGGAGGAACTGCGGCAGGCGATGGCCGACCTCAGAAACGGGACCTTCATCCGCCCCGCGCACTGAGCGGTGGCGACGGGGCCATTGCCAGCCCTTCATCGGGCCCCGAACCGGTGACGCACCAATTCGCGGGGCCCGAAGCATTTCCCGGCAGAAGGCAAGGCGCCTCAGGCGGCGACGGCCTTGCGGACCATGTCCCAGTAGATGTCGCCCACGGCGTCCCGGTCGAGCCGCCCGCCCTCGCGGTACCAGGTGGTCACGCCGGTGAGCATGGCGATGATCGCGAGCGAGGCCACCTTGGAGTCCGGCGCGGCGAAGAGTCCCTCCACGACACCGTCGCGAAGGATCGTCTCGAGCCGGGTTTCGTAGTCGCGCCTCAGCCCCTCGATCACGGCGAAGTTCTCCGGCCCGAGGTTCCGCAGTTCCATGTAGGAAAGGAAGACGGCCTCGGCCCGGTCGAGGTTGAAGCGGATGTGGAACCGTACGAAGGCTTCGAGCCGTGCAAGCGGGCCGTCACCCGCAGGCACGGCGTCCCAGGCCGCCAGAAGCTCGTCCATATGCGCCTTCAGAAGCTCGAAGAGCAGCGTCTCCTTGTCGGGCGTGTAGAGGTAGAGCGCGCCCGCCTGCACCCCCACCTCGGCCGCGATCTGGCGCATCGAGACGGCCGCGAAGCCGTAGCGCGCGAATAGCGAGCGTGCCACCGCGCGGATGCGCGGGCCGGTGATCTCCGAATGCGAGCCGGTCTTGCGTGCCATGCCGGAAGATTATCTGAACGCGCGTTCAATACAATCCCGCGCCGCCTGGCCTTGCGCCGCGCCGGGCGCGGGCTATCCTCTGCCCTACCGACGGAGCCAAAGATGCGCCCTGCCCGCCTTATCCCGATCTGCGTCCTGCCGGCGCTCGCCGCCTGTGCGGCCCTGCCTGCGCTGAAGGACAGGCCGGAAGCCCCGGCGACGCAGGCGGCCTGGCCCGCGCTCATGCCGATCGACGCGCTTCTGGCCGCCGTGCCGCCTGCTCCCGCCGCCGATCCGGCGGCGGCCGTCGCGGCCCGCGCGGCTGCCTTGCGCGCCCGGGCAGCCGCGCTGCAGGCGGCCGACCCCTCTGGCTGACCCCGGCGGGCGCAACCACGTTGCAACCGGGCAGGCTTCGGGCTAACACCCGGGACGCCCGCCCGGGCGTCCCTCAGCGACGGAGTCTCCCATGTCCCAGCCCCTGCGTCTCGGCATTGCCGGCCTTGGCACGGTGGGCATCGGAACGGTGAAGATCATCCAGAAACACGCCGAGCTTCTGGCCCGTCGCACGGGGCGGCCGATCCTGATCAGCGCGGTCTCCGCACGCGACCGGATGAAGAACCGCGACGCGGATCTGTCGTCCTATGTCTGGGAGGAGGATCCCGTGCGCCTCGCCACGCGCAAGGACGTCGACGTCTTCGTCGAACTCATGGGCGGGGCCGATGGCGCCGCCTTCGACGCGACGCGCGCTGCCATCGCGGCAGGCAAGGACGTCGTGACGGCGAACAAGGCGATGCTGGCGCACCACGGCCACACGCTCGCGGCGCAGGCCGAAGCCAGGGGCCATGTGATCCGCTTCGAGGCCGCAGTCGCGGGGGGCATCCCGGTCGTCAAGGCGCTGACCGAGGGGCTGGCGGGGAACGCGATCACCCGCGTCATGGGCGTGATGAACGGCACCTGCAACTACATCCTGACGCGGATGGAAAGCGCCGGGCTCGCCTACGCCGAGGTCTTCGAGGAGGCACGCCAGCTCGGCTATCTGGAAGCCGACCCCAATCTCGACGTGGGCGGCATCGACGCCGGCCACAAGCTGAGCCTGCTGGCCGCCATCGCCTTCGGCACCCGCGTCGCCTTCGACGCGGTTGAACTGGAAGGGATCGGCCGGATCTCCATTGACGACATCCGCCGGGCGGCCGACATGGGGTTCAGGATCAAGCTCCTCGGCGTTGCGCAGATGACGGGGCGGGGCCTCGAACAGCGCATGTCGCCCTGCCTCGTGCCGGCCGAGAGCCCGCTCGGCCAGCTCCATGGCGGCACCAACATGGTGGTCCTCGAAGGCGACAGCGTCGGCCAGATCGTGCTGCGCGGCGCCGGCGCCGGCGCCGGTCCGACCGCCTCGGCCGTCATGTCCGACGTGATCGAGATCGCGCGCGGCTGCCGCATCTCCACCTTCGGCCAGCCGGCGGACACGCTCGCCGAGCCGGTGGCGGCGAAGGCGATGGCGCCGGCGCCCTTTTACCTTCGCATGGAGTTGACCGACAAGCCGGGCGCGCTCGCCAAGGTGGCGACGATCCTCGGCGAGGAAGGCATCTCCATCGACCGGATGCGGCAGTACGGCCATGCCGATGCCTCTGCCCCGGTACTGATCGTCACCCACAAGACGACGCGCGAGGCGATCGACCACGCCGCCCGCCGACTGCCCGGCACCGGCGTGGTGCTGGGCGAGCCGGTGGCGATCCGGATCGAATCGGTCTGAGTCCGCCGCGTGGGGCTTGCCCCGTTCCGCAGGGACCGGCTAGATGCACGTGACCCGGAACCAGCAGGACACCACCATGGCCGACGCCCAGGAATTCCACGACCGCATGCTCTCGCTGGGCCTCGCCCGCGTGTCAGAGGCAGCCGCACATGCCTCGGCCCGCCTCATCGGGCGCGGGGACGAGAAGGCCGCCGACCAGGCTGCGGTCAACGCCATGCGCGACCAGCTCAACCTTCTCGACATCAAGGGCACCGTGGTCATCGGCGAGGGCGAGCGCGACGAGGCGCCGATGCTCTACATCGGCGAGGAAGTGGGCACCGGCGAAGGCCCCGAGGTCGACATCGCTCTCGATCCGCTCGAGGGCACGACGCTGACCGCGAAAGACATGCCGAACGCGCTGACCGTGATCGCCATGGCGCCGCGCGGCACGCTTCTGCACGCTCCGGACGTCTACATGGACAAGCTCGCCATCGGGCCGGGCCTGCCGAAGAACGTCGTGAGCCTGGAGATGAGCCCGACCGAACGGGTGGTGGAACTGGCAAAGGCCAAGCGCTGCAAGCCCACCGACATCACCGTCTGCATCCTCGAGCGCCCGCGGCACGAGGAGATGATCAAGGAGGTCCGCGGGACGGGCGCCGCGATCCGGCTCATCACCGACGGTGACGTGGCGGGTGTGATCCACTGCGCGGAGAGCGAGATCACCGGCATCGACATGTACATGGGCTCCGGCGGCGCGCCCGAGGGCGTGCTCGCGGCCTCGGCGCTGAAATGCATGGGCGGGCAGATGTGGGGACGGCTCATCTTCCGCAACGACGACGAGCGGGGACGCGCCGCCAAGGCCGGGATCAAGGACCTGAACCGGATCTATGCGCGCGACGAGATGGTGACGCGCCACGTGATCTTTGCCGCGACCGGCGTGACCAACGGCTCCATCGTGCGCGGGGTGAAGCGCGAACCGACCTATATCGAGACAGAGACGATCCTTATGCGGTCGAAGACCGGCTCGGTCCGCCGCATGATCTACCGCAACCCGATCCGCTGAAAGAGCGGCCGGGGGCGACCCCCCGGGACCCCGGGGACATTCTGGAACGGGTGAAGGGGCGGCGCATTCCGCCGCCGCCGCCCTTGGCTATGACGGGGCCATGAGCGCATTTCTGGGAGTAGAGTCATCTGCCACGGGCCGCCGCTGGCTGGGTCCCACCGCCGAGGCGGAACGTCAGGCCGAGGCGATCGCGCAGGCGACCGCCCTGCCGCTTCCGCTCGCCCGGGTGCTCGCGGCCCGGGGTGTCGCGCCGGAGGAGGCGGTGCGGTTCCTCGACCCGCAACTCCGCGAACTTCTGCCCGACCCGCGCTCGCTTAAGGACATGGGGCTGGCCGCGGCGCGCTTCGTGACGGCGCTGAAGGGGCGCGAGCGCATCGCGGTCTTCGCCGACTACGACGTGGACGGCGGCGCCTCGGCGGCGCTTCTGGTCTGGTGGCTCAGGCACTTCGGACGCGAAGCCACGCTCTACATTCCCGACCGGATCGACGAGGGCTACGGGCCGAACGAACCCGCGATGGCCAGGCTGGCGGCGGTGCACGATCTCATCGTCTGCGTCGACTGCGGAACGTTGAGCCACGGGCCGGTCGCCGCCGCCAAGGGCGCCGACGTGATCATCCTCGACCACCACCTCGGGGCCGAGACGCTGCCCCCTGCCCTCGCCGTTGTCAACCCCAACCGCCAGGACGAGAGCGGCGAGCTCGGCCATCTCTGCGCCGCTTCGGTCGTCTTCCTGATGCTGGTCGAGGCGAACCGTCTCCTGCGCGAGGAGGCGCTTGCGGGGCCCGACCTCATGGCGCTTCTCGACCTCGTGGCGCTCGCGACCGTCGCCGACGTCGCGCCGCTCAAGGGCGTCAACCGCGCGCTCGTCCGGCAGGGGCTGAAGGTGATGGCACGGCGCGAGCGCGTCGGGCTCACGGCACTGGCCGACATCGCGCGGATGGACCGGGCGCCGACGGCCTATCACCTCGGCTTCCTTCTCGGACCGCGCGTGAACGCCGGCGGGCGGATCGGCGCGGCCGACCTCGGCGCCCGGCTTCTTGCCACCGCCGATCCGCACGAGGCAGAGGCGTTGGCCGAACGGCTCGAAGAGCTCAACACCGAGCGGCGCGACATCGAGAACCGCGTGCGCGACGCGGCACTGGCACAGGCCGAGACGCGCGGCTTCGATGCGCCGCTCGTCTGGGCGGCGGGCAAGGGCTGGCATCCCGGCGTCGTCGGTATCGTCGCCGCGCGGCTGAAGGAGGCGACGAACCGCCCCGCCGTCGTGATCGGCCTCGACGGCGGGATCGGCAAGGGCTCGGGCCGCTCGGTCGAAGGCGTGGACCTCGGCGCTGCGATCCAGCGCCTTGCGGCCGAGGGGTTGCTGCTGAAGGGCGGCGGGCACCGCATGGCTGCCGGACTGACCGTGGACGAGGGGCGTATCGAGGCGGCCATGGACCGGCTCTCGCTCCTTCTTGCGCGCCAGGGCGCCGGAACCGCCGGCCCCCGCGACCTGCGCCTCGACGGACTCATGATGCCGGGGGCGGTGACGCCCGCACTGATCGAGGAGATCGAGCGCGCCGGTCCCTTTGGCCAGGGCGCGCCCGCGCCCCGCTTCGCCTTCGCTGCCATGGGGGTCACGCATGCCCGGCGGATCGGCGAAAACCACCTCAGGATCGGCTTTTCCGACGGGATGGCCGCGCCCGTGGAGGCGGTGGCGTTTGGCGCCTTCGACGGCCCCATCGGACCGCTGCTGGAACAGCACGGCGGCTTGCGGTTCCACCTTGCCGGGCGACTGGAACTCAACCACTGGCAAGGCCGGGCGAAGCCTCAGCTCAGGCTCGAGGACGCCGCCCGCGCCTGACCGGCAAGCGGCGAAAAAGCCGAAAAATCCTCTTGCGAGTCATGAGCGGCTGGCCTAAACACCGCCCCACGCCAAGCGCGGCCCGTTCGTCTATCGGTTAGGACACCAGGTTTTCAACCTGGGAAGAGGGGTTCGACTCCCCTACGGGCTGCCACTTTCCCCCTCTCTGAGACGCTTTTGTTCAGCGCGGTTCTGTTGAGCGTTGTCGGGGCTCGACGGAAGTTCCTGCAACGGCAAACCACCGGAACGCCGCACTTGCCTTGCAGATCCGCGCCCTGTCGCTTTGCGCCGCAGTTGCGTCCGCGGTTTGTCAGGAGACTGCATCAGGAACCACGTACGGGCGCGGGACGGAGGGCCCAATGCGCCTTGAACTCTTGGTGGAGGGCACCATCCGGCGGTCGGGAACGATGGCTGCCGCGCCTCCGCAATCGGCGCCACCACATCCGGCGATCGGTACGCGGTGGGTGTGACTCTTCCCGGTTCACGCAGCTTGTCTGGTGCAGATCGCGAGATCGAGACTGAACCGGGCGAAAGTGGCCGTTCGCACGTCGCCGGGCCGACCGCCTCCATCTGGACAGGTCGCCGGCCTATTGACAGGCATCGCTGTCGTCGGCTTATGTTGTCTGACAACATAGTTGTAAGATAACATGAACCGGCCGTCGCGCGCCCGCCATCAGGATCAGCCATGCTCAACTTTGACGAAGCCCGCTTTCTGACCATCCAGCAGGGCGCCGTGGCGCTAGCCTCCGACATCGACGCTGCGATCGCCGCCGCCCTTGCGGCGGGTGCGACGAATCTGTTCTTCCTTGGGACGGGTGGCGTTGCCTACCTGATGGAGCCCGCGATCCAGCTGTTGCAGCGCAACTCCAGCTTCCCGGTATTCCGGGACTATCCGGCCGAACTCCTGGTCAGTGAAAACAGCAATCTGACGGCGAATTCCATCGTCATCATGCCTTCGCTTTCGGGAACCACCACCGAGAGCGTTGCGATGCTGGACCGGCTGAACGCGATCGGCGCGCGGGTGATCACCCTGACCGGCCATGCCGACACACCGCTCGGGCGCGGCGGCAATCCTGCGCTGGTCAATTTCGCGGCCGATGATACCTCGAGCGAGTCCTTCCAGATCCAGGCGCTCCTTGTGGCACTGTCCGTGATGAAGGCCCGCAACGAGATCGCCGATCACGATGCGATCCTGGCCGAAATGCGGGGGCTGCCGCAGGCGTTTCTGGCCACCAAGCGCGCGTTCGAACCGAAGGCGGAAGCCTATGCGCGCATCATAGCCGGGACCGACTATCACATGTTCACTGCTGCCGGGAACATGTGGCCCGCCGCCAATTACTATGCGACCTGCATCCTCGAGGAGATGCAATGGATCCGTACCCGCCCGGTCCATGCCGCCGACTTCTTTCACGGGCCGCTGGAACTGATCGACAAGGGCGTCAGCCTCATCCTGCTGCGCGGCGAGGATGAGGCGGGGTCCCTCGCCGACCGTGTGGCCAGCTTTGCACCGCGCTACACCGACCGGTTCACCGTTCTGGACACGGCGGATTTCGTGCCGGATGGCATCTCGCGCCGCCTTCGGTCGCTGCTGTCCCCGGCTTTCATGGCAACGATGCTCGAGCGGCTTTCGGCCCATCTGGAGGTGATGCGACACCACCCGCTGACGACGCGGCGCTATTACAAGCGCGTAGCCTACTGAAGCGAGCCGAACGGCGAGCCCGAAATGACCGACACGTTTCCGCGCTTTGCGACCCTGGGCGACAATTGCATCGACCGCTACCTTCCGCTGGGCAAGGCGGCGGTGGGGGGCAACGCGTTGAATGTTGCGGTGCACCTGGCGAGGACCGGCGAGGACTGCAGCTATTTCGGCGCGGTCGGCCGGGACGAGGCGGGGCGGTGGACGCGCAGCGCCCTGCTCGACACTGGCGTCTCGACCCTTCATCTGCAGGAACTGGACGCACCCACAGCCTATACCGACATAGACGTGGATGAGGCAGGCGAGCGGATCATCGCCTTCGAAGAGTTCGGCGCCTCGGCGCTTTACCACCCCACGCCTGTGGATATGGCGGCGCTCGCGGGGATGGACCACATCCATATCGGCTGGTTCAGAGGGGCGGGCGCTCTGAGGGAAGCGCTGGCGGCGCACGGGGTCAGTTTCTCGCAGGATGTCGCGGTCAACCCCGATGCCGCGGGGCTGGAGGTGGGCTTTGATTCCGTCGGCGCCTCGGAAGCCTTGGCGCGCACCGCTCTTCACCGTCTGCTGGGCCAGGGCTGCAAGGTTGCGGTGGTGACCTGCGGCGCGATGGGGAGCATCGCCAGCACCGGCGGCGATGTGGCCGCAACCGGCATCCGGGCGCTGCCTTCGGTCGTCGACACCACGGGTGCGGGCGACACCTTCATCGCGGGCTTTCTGTCGGCGTGGAAGCGGCGACAACCCCTCACCGCCTGTCTCGCCGCCGGGCGTGATGCGGCGGCAGAGACCTGCGGCCATCTCGGCGGCTTTACCCAACCGCTTCGGACGCTGTCAGAGGAGTCAGATCGGTGTTGACAGACGTATGACAACAATCGTCCAATAATGCATACGCTGCGGAAACACGCAAACATCCAAAGGGAGGATACTGAAATGAAACTGGCCTTGATCGGCGCGCTTGCCGCCGTTCTGTTGGCGCCCGCCGTCCATGCGGGCGAGACCCTGGACCGGGTCAACTCGACCAAGGTGCTGAAGGTGGCCACCAACGCCGGCTGGCCTCCGCAAAGCTTTCTGGATGACAGCAACCAGCTTGTCGGGTTCGACATCGACGTGGCAAACGAGATCGCCAAGCGCCTTGGTGCGACTGCCGAATTCGACACGCCGGAATGGGGCGTGATGACCGGCGGGCGCTGGGGTGGGCGCTGGGATGTGGCAGTCGGCTCCATCACGCCGACGAAGCCCCGGTCGGAGGTTCTGGATTTCGCGGGGATCTACTACTACACGCCCTATGTGTTCGCGGTGCACAAGGACAGCACCCTGACGGATCCGAAAGAGCTGAACGGCAAGCGTATCGGCGTGGAAACCGCGACGACATCGGAAGAATATGTCAACCGCAGCCTGGTGATCGACGCGCCCGGCGTGCCTCCGGTCGAATACTGGCTGGAGCCGGGCGAGGTCAAGACCTACGCCGATTCCATGCTGCCATTCGACGATCTGCGCCTGGGCGATGGCGTGCGTGTCGATGCGGTGATCTCGGGTGAGCAGACCGTGCTGGGCGCCATCAACAACGGCTATCCGATCAAGATCCTGTCGGGCGAATATGCCTTCCAGGAGCCGCTTGCGATCGTTGCCGACAAGGGCGATGCGGAATGGACCTCTAAGTTGGGCGAGACGATCGCCGCGATGAAGGCCGACGGCACCCTGAGCCAACTGACCACCAAATGGTACGGCAAGGACTACAGCGAGTGAGATGACACGGCGGCGCGCGGCCCTGCCCGCGCGCCGCCTCCCTGTCGCCCACCCGTTCCGCCCGGCCACCCCGAGGACCCGCAATGTCAACAAAGCCTTCGACCGAATACGCCGATGTCTGGTATTGCCGCCAGGCCGGCGCCGACGTGCCGCCGCGTCCCCCGTTGCAGTCACGGATCGAGGCGGATGTCTGCGTCGTCGGCGGCGGCCTTGCCGGGCTCACGGCGGCGCATCACCTTGCCAGCGCCGGACGCAAGGTCGCGCTGGTCGAGGCGCGCCGCATCGGCTGGGGTGCATCGGGGCGCAACGGTGGCTTTGTCAGCCCCGGCTACTCGCTGGGGTATGACCGCATCGCCGATCGGGTCGGCCCCGACGCCGCGAAAGAACTGTTCCGCATGTCGGTCGAAGGCATGCAGATCGTGGCTGCGAATATCCGCGAACTTGGCAT
Organism: Paracoccaceae bacterium; assembly: GCA_020637675.1. Lineage (GTDB taxonomy): Bacteria > Pseudomonadota > Alphaproteobacteria > Rhodobacterales > Rhodobacteraceae > Albidovulum. Next base: position 672,212 of record JACKKD010000001.1, read on the forward strand.
CACCGCCGCTGCACCCTGCCCCGGCATTCTTGGCGGGGTGCGCTACGATCCGGGCCGACGGCTGATGGATCACCGCGACTGGTTGGCGCGGGAGTTCGGCTACGAGGTGGCCCACCTTGACCGCGCCGCCCTCGCCGAGCACCTGACCTCGCCGCGCTACCATCAGGCGCTGCATGACCGGAACGCCTTCCATTTCGATCCCCTGGCCTATTGCCTCGGCCTTGCCGGGGCGGCGCAAGCGGCCGGCACGACGATCCACGAAGCCACGCCGGCCGACAGGATCGAAGGCGGGCCGGGCGGCTGGACAGTGACCACACCGCAGGGCCGGATTTCCGCGCGCGAGGTGCTGGTGACGACCGGCGGCTATACCGACCGGCTGGTTCCCGCGCTGCACCGCGCCTTCCTGCCGATCGCGACCTACGTGATGATCAGCCGCGAGGCGCCCGATCTGATCGCGAGCGCCATCCATACCCGTTCCGCAATCGGGGATGACCGCAGGGCCGGCGACTATTACCGGCTGGTCGACAACGGCAAGCGGGTGCTGTGGGGTGGCAAGATCACCACCCGCACCTCCGAACCGCGCGATCTGGGCAAGCTGCTCCACCGGACGATGGCCGACACCTACCCGCAACTGGCCGGGCTGGAGATCGACACAGTCTGGACCGGCCTCATGTCCTACGCCCGACACCTTATGCCGCAGATCGGGAAGCTGCCCTCGGGGCTTTGGCACTGCACGGCCTTTGGCGGGCACGGGATGAACACGACCGCGATCGGCGGGCGTGTGATCGCCGAAGCCATCCTTGGCCAGTCCGACCGGTGGCGCGCCTTTTCCCCCTTCGGGCTGGATTGGACCGGCGGCTATGCCGGCATGGCGGCGGTGCAGCTAACCTATTGGCGGTATCAGGCGATGGATGCCTGGCGCGAACGCAGGGGCTGACCGGAATGCACTACAAGGACAATATCGACTATCCGCCGATGTTGACGCGGCCCGTTGTCTTCGTGCCGCTCTTGAGCGCAATCTTCGCAGGGCTCTGGTGGTTCCAGTCAGGCGATGGCGCGTTCGGGCGGCTGGTCCGGGGGCTGGCACCCGTGGCGGAGGGCAACCCGCTGAACCTGGTCACCGCCGCCTGCGTGACCGCTCTGGTCGGCTTCAACATCTTCGTGGTGATGCGCCTGCCGCTGCGCCAGCAGGTCTGGCTGGTATGGGGCGAGCTTGCGGCCCTGATCCTGCTGTTCTTCTACTCCTTCGACCTGAGCTTTGCCTTCATCCAGCGCAAGATCGGCTTCCTGATCACACAGGGCCTGTTGACGACCCTTTACATCTCGGCGGCTTCCATCGCCATCGCGACCGTCCTTGCCTTGATGGGGGCGATTGCCAAGCTGTCCTCGAACGGCATCGCGCAGGGCATCGCGCATTTCTACACCTCGCTGTTCCGGGGACTGCCGCTGCTGATGCAGATCTACATGATCTACCTGGGCCTGCCGCAGCTTGGCTATGTCGTCGATGCGGTGCCGACCGGGATCGCGGCGCTGTCGCTGTGCTATGGCGCCTACATGACGGAAATCTTCCGCGCCGGAATAGAAAGCATTCCCAGGGGCCAGTGGGAAGCCGCCCGTGCCCTGGGCATGCGGCCGGTTGCGGTGATGACCCGGATCATTCTGCCGCAATCGATGCGCGTGATCATCCCCCCCACCGGCAACCAGTTCATCTCGATGCTGAAGGACAGCTCGCTCGTCTCGGTCGTCGGCGTCTGGGAACTGATGTATCTCGCCCGCACCCAGGGCCAGACCGAGTTCCGCCATATCGAGATGATGGTGACGGCCTCGCTGATCTACTGGCTGATGTCGATCGTGCTGGAGCTGCTGCAGAAGCGTATCGAGACCCATTTCAACAAGGCAGCGACGCGATGACATCGGCACATGCCGCGGCCGTGAAGGCGGCCCTTCCCGCCATCGAGATCAGCGGTCTGAACAAGTGGTATGGCAACCTGCAGGTGCTGCACGACGTGAATCTCTCCGTCGCGCAGGGCGAGCGCATGGTGATCTGCGGTCCCTCCGGTTCCGGCAAATCCACGCTGATCCGCACCGTCAATGCGCTGGAAGGCTTCCAGGACGGCGAGATCAAGGTGGCTGGCATCCGGCTTACCCGCGACCAGGCGGTGGTCGAAGAGATTCGCCGCCGGGTCGGCATGGTGTTCCAGCAGTTCAACCTTTTCCCGCATCTGACGGTTCTGGAAAACTGCGCCCTGCCGCTGCGACTGGTGCGTGGCCTTTCCCCGGCAGAGGCGCGGGCCCGGGCGATGCATTACCTGTCGAAGGTGCGCATCCCCGAACAGGCAACGAAGTATCCGGCGCAGCTTTCGGGCGGACAGCAGCAGCGCGTTGCCATCGCCCGCGCCGTGGCGATGCAGCCCGAGGTGATGCTCTTCGACGAACCGACCTCGGCCCTCGACCCCGAAATGGTGAAGGAAGTGCTGGACGTGATGGTGGCGCTCGCCGACGAGGGCATGACAATGGCCGTGGTGACGCACGAGATGGGTTTTGCCCGTCAGGTGGCGGACCGAGTGATCTTCATGGATGCGGGCCGGATCATCGAGCAGGGGCCGCCGAGCACCTTCTTCAGTGCCCCCAAGAGCGACCGGACCAGGGCCTTCCTCCAGCAGGTGTTGCATTAGCGCGGGACCGGAGACGGTGACCGCGGCAGGTTCTTGCCGCCGGAAGCGTTACTGGCGCGAGAAATTGAACGACACCAGAGACCCGCGGTGATAATCGCGGGCGAAAAGCACCGGGGTTCCAATCTCGGACAGGCAGGTTTCCGTCACCAGAAGCCACGGCTCGGAACTGGCCGGGCCTGACAGCACGCCGTCCGGCAGGAAGGTCGCGGCCACGTTCGCGCTTGACATGACCGGCTTGTGGCCGGCACCGGCCAGCAGCGCGTTCACCGACCCTTCGAGGGCGGCGCCAACCGGCCTGGCGTCCAAGTGCGCCATCGGGATCACGTCAAGGGAATAGACCAGAACCTCGCCCCCCGCCTCCCGGAGCCGTTCCAGCACGAACATTTCGGCCCCCGGCGCCAGGCCCAGCGCCACCGCCGCCTGCGGATCGGAGGCTGCAAGGATGACGCGTGAAGAGAGTACCCGCGTCTCGGGGGCGTAACCCAGTGCCGAAAGCATCCGGGTGATGCTTTCGAAGGCCGTGATCGGTCGGGCGACATTCAGGGCCGCCGCCGCGGTCACGAACCGGCCGCGACCATGTTCGGTGACGATAAGCTTTTCCTGCTCCAGCAGACGCAATGCCTCGCGGACCGAAGGGCGCGAGACGCCGAAGGCCGCGCACAACTCCGCCTCGGTGGGGATCCGGTCCCCCGCCTTCAGGCCATGCGCGCGGATATAGTCGCTGACCGCGTCGCGGATCTGCTCGGCCATCTTCTTGTTCGACTGGAATGGTCTGGTCGTCAGCATACTGCCCGGGGCCCGCTGGTCGCCGCGTTGTCAGTCAACAGACAATAGCCGGGAAGCACCCGGCAAGTAAAGTCGAACGCGGAAAATGTGCCCCGTTCAGGCATTTGCACTGTGCTCGGAAATTGCCCGCAAGAGGCTCTGATGATGTGACCGCTACGCCCGCGCCGGCCTCTGCCCCTCGCCCGCCGCGCGACCCGTGGGAAGACAGCGCGCCCGTGGACGATGGCGGGCTTGATACGGCGGAATGGTGAGGGGGCGGGCTGCCCCCACCGCTACGCCGGAACTGAGTAGATCAATCCGCGAAGTATCGGACGCTCGCCTTCAATCTCAATGTAGCAGATTGCGTCTAGGCGCGCCCCGACCATTTCGCGCTTTACGTCTTCTGGCATGGTGCTGACAATGTATTCGCGTTCCTCTTCGGTCCCGGCACGGCAGGTTGACCACGTAGCTTCAAACCAGCGCGGCACATCACACGGCAAACCGATGAACCGCCTGTCACGGTTCGCCATGACCAGACGTCGGAAGATTTTCGGGGCGTCCGCATATTGATCGTCTGTCACGTCCATTTCGTAGACGACCCCACGAAGTCCGCTCTTGAACGAAATCGGATAAGCACCCGAAGGAATGTCGGGCAGCGAGAAGTATCCACCCCCATTCAAGTCGTAGGCGACGTAACCGCCGAAACCTACGACTCCGATGACCAAGAGCTTGGTAAACCAACCCATAAAGCAATCCTCTAGCCTGCGGGCGAGACAGTGGCACGAGCACTGGACGGTCTGCAAGGTCAGCGGTCCCGGTTATCAGAGGGGCGCGCCTGACCCAGCGTTCGCCCGCGTTAGCGGGATGTGCCGAACCTTCCGCAAAAGGTCAGATCCCCGAGTCGCAGAATGTGCCATAAGCCCAGCGAGTGGAGTTTTTGCCATGCTTTTTGCCATGCTCACGATGTGCCGAAAGGCAAAAACCGCCGGAAAATGGCACATCTGCACTTTCCGCCGAGCCTCAAGTTTAGCTTCAAACCGAACGGCTTAAAGCTTTGATTCTAGGAGAGTTTTTCGCGGTTCGGAGAGGGATTTAAGTGGTGCCCAGAGCCGGAATCGAACCAGCGACACGCGGATTTTCAATCCGCTGCTCTACCAACTGAGCTATCTGGGCACGCTTTGGTGGGCGGGTGATACCCAAGCGGGCCGGGGCTGTCCAGTGTCTTTTCGCGCAAGTCGGCCGTGGCGCTCAGTGCCGGCGGGGCTGGGTCGGGTCGGTGGGGGCGGGGGTGTCCTCCTCCTCCGCCGGGATCGCGTAGGCGCCGGTCAGCCATCGGCCGAGGTCGATGTCGGCGCAGCGCTTCGAGCAGAAGGGCCGGTACTGCGGGTCGGATTCCTTGCGGCAGATTGGGCAGGTCATGCCACGCCCCCCTTCAGGATCAGCGCCAGCGGCAGCCGGTCGCGCTTCCTTTGCAGTTCGAAATTGCCCAGGGGCGTCCAGCCGGCGAGGCTCGTCTCGGCTGCCTCGCCCCTGAAGGCCTGGCGGATCTGCTGGTCGAGCGCCGCGCGGTCCCGCTTCGGCACGGGTGCGAAATCCACCGTCACCTGACCGCCGAGCCCGCGCAGCCGCAACTGGCGCGGCAGGTCGCGGGCGGCGGCGACATTGGCCTTGAGGCTGGCCGCCGGAGAAGTGTCGGCCCCGGTGTTCACGTCGACCGCGACGAGAGCACGGGTCGGTTCGATCGCCATGCTACCGCCGCCCGGCAGCGCCACGAGGGGGGACAGAAGCGCGTCCGCCATCTCCTCCACTCCGTGCCGGGCGAAGGCATCCTCGCCCTCGGCCACCTCGTCCGGCGCGGGGTCCGCCCAGTCGCGCCATGCCTCCTCGTGCGGCGAGGGCGCGGCCACCAGAAGCTCGGGCCCGCCCGCCACATCGGCCATGACCGCCTCGGCCAGCGCCCGGGTCGCGGCCAGGTCGGCGGTTACCTCGTCGTCCTCGGCAAGGTCCGCGGCCGAGCGCAGGATCAGCCCGAAGTCCGAGCCCGCCATTCCCGCCCCGGCCAGCGCCGCCAGGCGCGCGCGGGCGTCCTCCTCGCGGATGCGGCGCGAGACGTTGAGGCCGGGCGCGGCGGGGGTCACGATGCAGAGGCGGCTCTTGAAGAGCACCCGCACCGTGAGGGGCAGCGCCTTTCCGGGCTCGGCGAAGCCCGCGACCTGGACGATGACCGGCCTGCCCGGGGCAAGGCCCTTCGTTTCGCGCAGGAACCCCGTCTCGCCGCCGGGCAGCTTTACGAAGGCCCCGCCCTGCCCCTTCATCGGCCGGTCGAGAACGCCTCTCAGGATCGTCCCGGGCGCGAAGGCTGCCGCTTCGCCTGCATCGACGAGAAGGTCCATGAGCTGCCCGTCCACCACCAGCGCCGCCGCCTCGCGGCCGCGATACCTGCCAAGGACGACGACCCGGCCCTTCATGCGTCGACTCCCTGAATGTCGATCCCGGCGGCCTCCAGAAGATGCGCGGTCTCGGCCACCGGCAGGCCCACGACCCCGGTGAACGAGCCCTGCAGCCAGGGGATGAAGGCGCCGAAGCGGCCCTGGATCGCATAGGCCCCGGCCTTGTCCCGCCACTCGCCGCTCTGGAGATAGGCGTTCAGCTCTCGATCGGAGAGCGGCTTCACCTTCACCACCGTCTCCACCGTCCGCTCCCACAGGCGCGCGCCCCGTCGCACGGCGACGGCGGTGATCACGCGGTGGCGCCGGCCGGACAATGCCAGCAGGAACTCCGCCGCCTCGCCCGCGCTTTCCGGCTTGCCGAGGATGCGCCGGCCGATCGCCACCGTCGTGTCGGCGCAAAGCACGACCTCGCCGTCGGCGCAAGCCACGGCCTCGGCCTTCTCCCGCGCCATCCGCGCGCAGTAGGGTCGCGGCAACTCGCCCCTCAGAGGGGTCTCGTCGATGTCCGGGGTGCGCAATTCGTCGGGCACGAGCCCGAGTTGCGCCAGAAGCTCGCGCCGGCGCGGGCTGGCGGAGCCGAGGATGAGGCGAGGGCGCACCTCAGCGGAAGCGGTAGTTGATCCGCCCCTTGGTGAGGTCATAGGGCGTCATCGTCACCTGCACCTTGTCGCCGGCGAGAACGCGGATGCGGTTCTTGCGCATCTTTCCTGCCATCGTGGCGATGATCTCATGGCCGTTTTCCAGCTCGACCCTGAACGTCGCATTCGGCAGGAGTTCCTTCACGACGCCCGGGAATTCGAGACCTTCTTCCTTGGCCATGGTCACTCCATAGTTGATACGTCCCCGGCCAGAACCGGGGCGCGCGTTAAATGCGCCCGATGGGCCGGGAATTCAAGCCTTATCTCGGCGTCGGCGGACCTGCCCGACCCGCGCGATTTGCGGCGCCTGCTCCGGCCAGTGGCGAAAGTTGAGAACGGCCCCATCCGCGCGCACCTCGGCGACGGCCGCGCGGCTCGCCTCGGCATAGACCCAGCCGGGCGCGCCTAGCGCCGCTTCGGCAAGAATGCCGGTCGGGGGGAAGCCCCGGTCCGGGGGGCCGTAGACCGAGGCGCGGCCGATGTTCTCCTCCATCCCCGCGCACCAGGGCGCAGCGCCCACGACGGGCGCATGGACCGCGATCATCTGGCCTTCGAGCGCGCGGGCCATTGCCCCGACCCGAACGCGGGTGAAGCCCGCGAGCGCCTCGGTTGCGGAGGGAACAAGCAGGATCTCCGCCCCCGCCTCGGCCATCGCCCGGCCGAGAAGCGGGAACTCGCTGTCGTAACAGATGAGGACGCCAATCCGGCCCAGCGCGGTCTCGAAGACCTTCAGGCCCTCGCCAGCGACGACATGCCAGTCCTCGCGCTCGAACCGGGTCATCATCACCTTGTCCTGGTGGCCGATGACCCCGTCCGGCCCGAAGAGGCTCGCCCGGTTCACCGGGCGGTCGCCCGCGTGGGACACGTCATAGACCGGGCCCGAGCCGGAAAGGATATGGACGCCGTGATGCGCGGCGAGCCGGGCGTGCATCGCGTCCGACGCGGGCTTGTGGCGATCGACCTCCCGCAGCGCCCCTTCGAGGTCGCCGGCGACCTTGCGCCCGCCCAGCGACGCAAGTTCCATCGCACCGTATTCGGGAAAGACCAGAAGCTCGGCGCCCTGCCCGGCCGCCTCGGAGACCCAGGCGGCGATCTTGGTCTCGTAGTCTACCCAGCTCTCGAACCAGTCGAGCGGATAGGCGGCGGCGGCGATCTTCATGGCTTCCTCCCCGGCGTCCGGCGGTGCGCGCCCCGCGACGCGCTAGAGCGCCCGGATCCAGAACTGCATGCGCTTCGGGGTCTCGGCCGCCTCGCCTGCATCCTTCCACGAATATTCGGCCGTGACACCCTCCATAGGTGCATAGCCGCGTTTCCGCCAGAACGCATCGAGCGGCCGGTAGTCGGCCGGCTTCAGAGGATCGTCCTCGGGCCGCACCACGCGGCAGAAGGCCGACCAGCGCCGGCCGAGACGGCGCGCATGGGCCTCGCGCACGTCGAAGAAGGCATGACCGACGCCCTGACCGCGGTATTCGCGGAGAAGCACGGATTCCGCGCAGTAGAAGATATCGGACAGCGCGAGCCCGGTGCCCGCGAAGGCGGCGCCGAATTCCTCGCCGTGGTCCTCCATCGGCGTGCCCGTCGCCGCGCCGACCAGCCGCGCCCCGTCGAAGGCGCCGACGAGGATCGCCTCGGCACTGTCGCGGTAGGTCGCAAGGTAGCGCCGCTCGTAGTAGAGGTCGCCGTCGTAGAGATAAGGCCAGTCCCGAAAGACCGCGATCCTGAGCCGCGCGACATCGTCCAGCGCCGCCTCCAGAGCGGCCCCGGTCAGGGGCTGGACCGTGACGTTCACGCCGAGACCTGCCGGATCCAGTCGGCGAGGTTGTAGTAGGTCGTGACCCGCGCGATCCTGCCCGCCTTCAGGGTGAAGAACGCCCCCGCCGGCAGGACGTACTTCTGGCCCCTTGCTTCGGGCAGGCCGCTGTCGGTCCGGAGGTATTCGCCGTTCACGACGAATTCCGCCGCGCCCCGTGTCCCCTCCGCGTTCGCAAAGGCCACGATGTCGGTCAGGCGCTCGCGGTAGCACTGGCTCATGTGGGCGCAGAACTCTGCGAAGAGAATTTTGCCCCGACGGATGCCGCCCTCGTTGACGTGGTGTTCCACGTCCGGGTCGAGAAGCGCCAGCATCCCTTCGACGTCGCTCCGGTTGAAGGCGTCGTAATAGGCCTCGATCACCGCCTTGGTCATCCTGATCTCCCTTTGCAGCGGGCGCTTCCACCCGCCCCGTCGCTTCCCGCCTAGCGGAGCGCGACCCGGCGCGCAACCTGCCGGAGGGACAGGGAATGGCGCATTTGCGACCATTGGCGGCCCCGCCCGGGTCCCGACCATCGGCGGCAAGGCGCGCCCTAGGCGCCCGAAGCGCCGGACGCCCCCGCGACGCGCGGGGCGCCAAAGCGCTCGATCATCTTCGCCCGGATCTGGTCGCGGGTCTGCCGGTAGGCCGCAAGCTTCGTCTCACGCGTCTCGCCGATGCCGGTCGGATCCATGATCGGCCAGTATTCCACGTCGAGATGATACTGCCGGGTCAGATCGAGCGCCTGTTTCCGGCTCGCGGGGGACAGCGCGACGACGAGGTCGAAACCCGACAGGTCGTCGCCATACTCCTTCATTTCCTCGAAGCTCCGCGACCTGTGGCGGGAAAGCTCGATCCCCATCTCCTGGCACACCGCGATCGCGAATCCGTCGATTTCCAGATCGTTCTCGACGCCCGCCGACTGGACATAGGACGCGCGCCCGTAAAGCAGCTTCATCAGCGCCTCGGCGATCGGCGAACGCACGGCGTTGTGGTCGCAGCAGAACAGCACCGAATGCGGCAACGTTCCGGACAATCTCACCCCCCGGTCTGCAGCACACATATGAGCGTGAAGAGCCGCCGCGCCGTGTCGATGTCGAGCAGCGCCTTGCCGTCGAGCCGTTCCTGCACCACGCGGGCGCCCTCGTTGTGGATTCCCCGTCGGGCCATGTCGATCGCCTCGATCTGGGCCGGTGGCAGGCGCTTCACGGCGTCGAAGTAGCTCTCGCAGATCTGGAAGTAGTCCTTCACCACCTGCCGGAAGGGTCCGAGCGAAAGGTGGAACTCCGCCACCCTGCCGCCCGCCTCCGTGGCAATGTCGAAGACGAGCCGCTTGTCGCGGGTCGACAGCGCCAGCCGGAACGGGCCTTCGGGCGCGGGCGCGCCGTCCCGGCCCGGCAGATCGAAGGAATTGTCCTCCAGTAGATCGAAGACGGCGACGCGCCGTTCCTGCGCCACCTCCGGCGTCGGCGCCGGCAGGCCGGTGTCGTCGATCTCGATATGGCAGATGCGGCTCATGCGGCGCCCTCCCGGTTCACCCGGTCGAGCCGCGCGCGCACGGAAAGCCCGTGCGCCTCGAGGCTTTCGGACACGGCCAGCCGTTCGGCCGCAGGCCCGATCGCGGCGAGGGCCGCCGGCGTCATCTTCGCGATCGTCGTCCGCTTCAGGAAGTCCATCACCGAAAGCCCGCTCGAAAACCGTGCCGAGCGCGCCGTGGGCAACACATGGTTCGGCCCGCCCACGTAATCGCCGATCGCCTCCGGTGTCCAGTGGCCGAGGAAGATCGCCCCGGCATGGGTGACGCGCGGCAGGAGCGCCTCGGGGTCCTCGACGCAGAGCTCCAGATGCTCGGGCGCGACCCGGTCGGACAGCCTGGCCGCCTCCGCCAGGTCGCGGGTCACGATGACGGCGCCGTAGTCGCGCCAGCTCGCCCCGGCGATGGCGCTCCGCTCCAGCCCCGCCAGCCGCGCCTCCACCGCCGCCGCGACCGCGCGCGCCATTGCAGCGTCGTCCGTCACGAGGATCGCCTGCGCGCTCTCGTCATGCTCGGCCTGGCTGAGAAGGTCGAGCGCCACCCATTCCGGGTCCGCCGTCCGGTCGGCGATGACGAGGATCTCCGATGGCCCGGCGATCATGTCGATGCCGACGCGGCCGAAGACGCGCCGCTTGGCCGCCGCCACATAGGCGTTGCCGGGTCCGGTGATCTTGTCCACCCGGCGGATTGTGTCGGTCCCGAAGGCCATGGCCGCGATCGCCTGAGCACCGCCCACGCGGTAGACTGTGTCCACCCCCGCCAGCCGCGCCGCCATCAGGACCAGCGGATTGACGGCGCCGCCCGGCGTCGGACAGCAGATCACCAGCCGCTCCACCCCGGCCACCTTCGCCGGAATCGCGTTCATCAGAACCGATGAGGGGTAGGAGGCGAGCCCCCCCGGTACATAAAGCCCCGCGGCAGCGACCGGTCCCCAGCGCCAGCCAAGCTCCGCCCCCGCCGCATCGGTCCAGCGCGCATCGGCAGGCATCTGGCGCTCGTGATAGGCGCGGATGCGCGCGGCGGCCAGTTCCAGCGCCGCCCGGTCCTCGGCCCCGACCTTCGCGCATTCCGCTTCGATCTCGGCCGCCGAAAACGCCAGCCGGTCGGGCGTCAGCTCCAGCCGGTCGAACCGCGCGGTCAGTTCGATCAGGGCCGCATCGCCCAGTGCCCGCACCTCGGCGATGATCGCGGCGACGGCGGCGTCGACGTCCGGCGCATCCTCGCGTTTCATCGCGAGAAGCGCCGAGAAGGCGGCCTCGAAGCCCGGATCTGTAGTCGACAGCATCAGCGGCATCGGCATCTCTCCCGTTCCCGCTTCCCCTTAGCCGCCCCGGCGCTCGGCCTCAAGCGGCCCGGCTTTCACCGTTGCCAAATAGTCCTGAGGGCGCCCCGGACCCGGTCCGGTGCGAGGGGCGGAGCCCCTGAAGCCCGCCAGGGCGCGCGCCGCGTCGCCGGATCGTCCGTCCCGCAGCCGGGACACCCGTCACTCGGGGTGTTCCGGCGCTTTCCGCGACGGGGCGAGATAGGGCCGTGTCACGTCGCTGAGGATCAGGTCGAGGCATTCGACCTCGGCCCGGATCGCACCGTCGCCGGCGAGCGTGATCTCGACCGCGCCGGCCGCGTCCTCTCCGGGAACCCAGACCACGTCGAGAACCGACAGGACCTCCTCGCGATCGCGCCGGTCGATCCCCTGCGAGGCGACATGGGTCACCCCGCCGACGATGAGGAGCGAACGCACCCGCTCGTAGGGCCGCCCGCGCGCCTCGGCGGCGGAGCGATCCTCCCAGCGGAAGCGGTTGACCAGCAAGGCGAGCCGGCGGAGCCTCGGCTGCCAGCTCAGGTCGGCGATCGTCAGGACCGCGTCCTGAACAAGCGCTGCCAGAACCGGCACGTCTTCCGCCGCCTCGGCCCGGAGCCTCAGCGGCCGTTCGGCGGCATCCTCGAAGCGGGCATCCTCGGTCATTCGCCGCGCACCCGCTCGATCCTGGCGCCGCAGGCCGACAGCTTCTCCTCCACCCGCTCGTAGCCGCGGTCGAGATGATAGACCCGGTTCACCAGCGTCTCGCCTTCCGCGCCGAGCCCCGCGAGGATCAGCGACACGCTGGCCCTGAGGTCGGTCGCCATCACCGGCGCTCCCCTGAGCCGCTCCACCCCCGTCACCGTGGCATGGCCGCCGTGGACCTCGATCCTGGCTCCCATCCGCATCAGTTCCGGCGCATGCATGAAACGGTTCTCGAAGATCGTCTCCTCCAGCACCGAGACGCCCTCGGCGGTGCACATAAGCGCCATCATCTGCGCCTGAAGATCGGTCGGGAAGCCGGGATAGACCTCGGTCTTCACGTCAACCGCATGGACGCGCCCATTGGCGCGCGCGACCCGCAGCCCGTCGTTGGTCTGGGTGATCGTCACGCCGGCCGCCTCGAGCTTCTCGCAGAACGCGGGCAGGAGTTCCCGCCGCCCGCCGAGCAGTTCGACCTCGCCCCCCGCGATCGCCGGGGCGATCATGTAGGTGCCGAGCTCGATCCGGTCGGCGACGACACGGTGCGTCGCGCCGCCGAGCCGCTCGACGCCCTCGATCTCGATCGTCCCGGTGCCCTCGCCGGCGATCCGCGCCCCCATCGCGCGCAGGCAATGCACCAGATCGACGATCTCGGGTTCGCGCGCGGCGTTCTTCAGCACGGTCGTGCCCTTGGCCAGCGTCGCCGCCATGACCACGTTTTCCGTGGCACCGACGCTCGCGAAGCGCTGCTCGATCACGGCGCCCCTGAGCCCGCCCCGCGCCACCGCATGCAGGTAGCCGTCCCTCAGCTCGATCTCGGCGCCAAGAGCCTCCAGCCCGGTGATATGGATGTCCATCGGCCGCGCCCCGATGGCGCAGCCCCCCGGCAGCGAGACGACGGCATGGCCGGTCCGTGCCAGCAACGGGCCGAGAACGAGGTTCGAGGCCCGCATCTTTCGCACGATGTCGTAGTCGGCCCGGTGACTGGACAGCGCATGGCTGGAGAGCGTCAGCACGCGTCCCTCCTGCATCGCCGTCACCTCGACGCCGAGCGACTGGAGGAGCAGCGTCATGGTCTTGATGTCGGAAAGCCGGGGCGCGTTCATCAGCGTGAGCGGCTCGTCACTGAGCAGCGTGGCCGGCATCAGCGCGAGGCAGGCGTTCTTGGCACCCGCGATCGGAATCCGCCCCGAAAGTTCCGCTCCGCCCGTGACGATGATCGAATCCATGCCTGCCTCAGCCTTTCTTGTCCCGCGGCGCGCTTTCGACCGGCGGTTGATCTTGTGCGCCCGCCTCCCGCGCCTTCGCCTGCGCCTTGCGCCGCGCGATATTCGCCTTCAGCGCCGCCTTGAGCCGTTCGTCGCGACCCTCGCCGGCCCCGGATTTCGGGGGCTTCCTGTCCATGCCGCCCTCTCTACATGGGAAGGCCCCACCCGTCCAGATCGCCCACCCCCGGAGCTCCGTATCCGCGCGCCAGATTGCGCTTGCGCGGGGTGGAATTTGCGTCTAACACGCGCCCCACAAAAGCGGGCTGCGGTAGCTCAGTGGTAGAGCACTCCCTTGGTAAGGGAGAGGTCGAGAGTTCAATCCTCTCTCGCAGCACCAGGCCATCCCCTTGATTTCAAAAGAGACCTCTGCGCCGCTGGGGATTCTGCCGCTTTGTCGTTACTGCTTCGGTTGCAAACTGCAAGTGGCACATGGCAGGCAAGGTCAGACACTTGGTGAATCGTTCCGGGCGGTATCGCGCGCGCATCGTGGTCCCGAAGGGGCTTCGTGCGGTCACTGGCAAGAACGAGCTGCGCCAGGCGGGACGTGTTCGAGTACATCGAACTGTTCTACAACCCGAAACGCAAGCACGCGAACAACGGCACGCTGTCGCCCGTTGACTTCGAAAACAGACAGCAGAAGCTTACCACGGCAGGTGTCTAGGAAATTAAGGGCACCTCGCAGAGCAGGCACCCGGAGACGATCCAAGGTAACCAAGCCGGTCACTCATCCATGCAACTGTTGCCTTGCATTCCAAACTTCCGACCGGTCTAAGGGACACGGAGACTTGCCGCGCCACCGCCGGTTGGCTGATGGCCCTCGCCCACGGGATGACACCCATGCTTCATGTAACGCGAGCCGCAATTCTGGCGGTGCCTGCCGCTCTCGCACTGTGCCTGCCCGGCGATCTTCGCGCGCAGGACGCGCGGACCGCAGCCGTCACGGTCGTCATCGTCCGCCCTGAAACCGTGACATTGACCACGACCCTGCCGGGGCGCGTCGTCGCTTCGGCCGTGTCCGAGGTCCGTCCGCAGGTTGCCGGCATCATCACCGAACGTCTGTTCGACGAAGGCGGCTCGGTCGAGGCGGGCGAGGCGCTCTATACCATCGATCCGGCCACTTACGAGGCGGCGGTTGCGCAGGCCAGCGCATCGGTCTCGGCGGCCGAGGCACAGCTCCGCGCCGCCGAGCGGGACCAGGCGCGCGCCGAGACCCTGCTGAGCCGCAGTGTCGGCACCCAGCAGACAGTCGACGACGCGATCACGGCACGCGAAGGGGCCGCGGCGCAGCTTCTCGTCGCCAAGGCGCAGCTCCAATCGGCTCAAATAGAGCTCGATCGAACGACGATCCGTGCCCGTCTGAGCGGAGAGATCGGCCGGTCGCTGACCAGCCGCGGCGCGCTCGTTACCACCGGACAGGCCGAGCCGCTCGCAGTGATCCGGAACATCGATCCGGTCTTCGTCGATGTGACACAGTCGGCCGCGGAGCTGTTGCAGTGGCGCCGCGACAATGCGGGGACCGGTCAGGAGGATGGAGACCGCACGGTGAAGCTCATCCTTGCCGATGGTAGTGAGTATGAACAGACCGGCACGCTGACGGCCGCCGAACCGCAGGTCGACGAGCGGACCGGCGTCGTTGTCCTGCGGATGGAATTCGACAACCCCGACAAGCTGCTGTTGCCGGGGATGTATGTGCAGGTCGTGATGCCGACGACAAAGGCGGAGGGCGTGTATCTCGTTCCACAGGAGGGCGTCAGCCGTGACCGGCGCGGGCGACCCCTCGCATTGGTGGTGAACTCGGAAAACGTGGTCGAGTCGCGCGAAATCGACATTGTCGAGGATCGCGGCGCCGATTGGGTAGTTGGCAGCGGACTCGAACCTGGCGATCGCGTCATGGTGGAGGGTTTCCAGAAAGCCGCGCCCGGCGCGACCGTCACCCCCGAGGAACGTCAGGAAACCTCCAAGGGTGATGCCGAGCCCCAGCCAGAGACTGCTAAGGACTAGCGGCACAGCGCCGACCGGAGACCGCCATGGCCCGCTTCTTCATCGACCGTCCGATCTTCGCCTGGGTGATCTCGATCATCATCATGGGCATCGGCGCCCTGTCCATCCTGACACTGCCCGTATCGCAGTATCCGCAGATCGCGCCTCCCACGGTGCAAATAACCGCGACCTATCCGGGCGCGTCGGCGCAGACGGTCGCCAACACCGTGACTCAGGTGATCGAGCAGCAGATGACCGGTCTCGACGGTATGCGCTACATGTCGTCCAACTCGACCTCGGCCGGCACGGCGCAGATATCTCTGACCTTCCAGACGGGAACCGACCCCGACATCGCGCAGGTCCAGGTCCAGAACAAGCTGGCACGGGCCACGCCGCTGCTGCCCGAACCGGTGCAGCGGCAGGGCGTGTCCGTGCAGAAATCCGCGGCCGGGTTCCTGATGGTGATCGCCCTAATCTCGGACAACGAGAGATATGAGCAGGTCGATCTGGCCGACTACATGGTCAGCAACCTCGTCGATGAACTCAGCCGTATCGAAGGGGTCGGCAGCGTGCAGGTCTTCGGCGCGCAATACGCAATGCGGATATGGCTCGATCCCTCGAAGCTGGCGGCATTCGAACTTACGCCGTCCGACGTGGTCGCGGCGGTTTCCGAGGAGAACACCCAGATCTCGGCCGGCGCGTTCGGCGAGCGTCCGGCCGTCGCCGGCCAGCAATTGAACGCGACGATTACCGCGCAGTCACTGCTTCAGACGCCGGAGAACTTCCGACAGATCGTGCTTAGGGCCGAAACCGATGGCGGTCTCGTTCTTCTGGGCGACGTGGCCGACGTCGAAATCGGCGCCGAGAACTACTCGACGATCTCGCGCTACGACCGCAACCCGTCGGCAGGTCTGGCGATCAGCCTCGCTCCGGGCGCCAACGCTCTCGACACTTCCGATGCCGTCAAGGAACGGATGGCGGAATTCGCCGAGTTCTTCCCCGAAGGCGTGGAATACGTGGTCCCCTTCGACACGGCTCCCTTTGTCGAAATCTCCATCGAAGAAGTGGTGCGGACGCTGATCGAGGCAATCGTTCTGGTATTCCTCGTGATGCTCCTGTTCCTTCAGAACTTCAGGGCAACCCTGATCCCGACCCTGGCAGTCCCGATCGTGCTTTTGGGAACCTTCGGCATCCTCGCGGCAGCCGGCTTCTCGATCAACACGCTGACCATGCTGGCGATGGTGCTGGCCATCGGTCTTCTGGTCGACGATGCCATCGTGGTGGTCGAAAACGTCGAGCGGATCATGCGCGAGGAGGGATTGAGTCCTGTCGAGGCGACCCGCAAATCGATGGACCAGATCACCGGCGCGCTGATCGGCATCGCCCTGGTGCTCTCGGCGGTGTTCGTGCCGATGGCGTTCTTCGGCGGCTCGACCGGCGTCATCTATCAGCAGTTTGCCATCACGATCGTGTCGGCGATGGCGCTGTCCGTGGTTGTCGCGCTGACCCTGAC
Source organism: Paracoccaceae bacterium (assembly GCA_020637675.1). Taxonomy (GTDB): domain Bacteria; phylum Pseudomonadota; class Alphaproteobacteria; order Rhodobacterales; family Rhodobacteraceae; genus Albidovulum. Next base: position 688,823 of record JACKKD010000001.1, read on the forward strand.
GCCGGCATTGTGTGCGACACTGCTACGGCACGGCGAAGAGGGCAAACAGCGCGGTCCGATTGCGCTGTTCAATCGGGGTTTCGACCGTTTGACGCGGAACTATGGCAGGAGCGTGGGCTGGCTCGTGAAACGGCCTGTGCGCGTCGGGCTGGTATATCTCGCTCTGGCCGCCGCGATGGGGCTCCTCTTCGCGCGCACTCCGACCGGGTTTCTGCCCGACGAGGACCAGGGCATCCTCTTCGCGCTTGTCCAGGCGCCTACCGGTGCCACCTCGGAACGGACGCTCGGCGTGATCGAGAAGGTCGAGGACCACTTTCTCTCGACAGAGAGCGATCTCGTTGAATCCATCTTCGGTGTCGTCGGCTTCAGCTTCGCCGGGCGGGGACAGAACATGGGCATTGCCTTCGTGCGCCTGAAGGACTGGTCCGAGAGAGCCAAGCCGGGGCAGAGTGTGCAGGCGATCGCCGGCCGCGCCTTTGGCGCCCTCAGCGGCATCCGTGACGCCTTCGTCTTCCCGATCGTGCCGCCTTCGGTGATCGAGCTTGGAAACGTCTCCGGTTTCGATTTCTACCTTCAGGCGCGGGGCGGCCAGACGCATGAACAGCTACTGGACGCACGAAATCAGCTTCTGGGCATGGCAGCACAAAGCCCGATGATCGCTTCCGCCCGTCCGAACGGGCTGGAGGATGCGGCCCAGTTCAATCTCGACATCGACTGGCGCAAGGCCGGCGCAATGGGCGTCTCGGCGACCGATGTGGGCAATCTTCTGCGGATCGCCTGGGCGGGGAGCTATGTCAACGACTTCCTCGATCGCGGGCGGATCAAGCGGGTCTACGTTCAGGGCGCCCCCGAGGCGCGGTCGACGCCATCAGATATCAAGCAATGGCGAGTGCGCAACGCGACCGGCGGTCTTGTCCCGTTCTCCAACTTCGCGGAAAGCAGATGGAGTTCCGGCCCACAGGGTGTGACCCGCTACAACGGCGTGCCGGCGATGCAGATCCAGGGCTCACCCGCCGACGGCGTGACAACCGGCGAGGCGATGGCCGAGATCGAGCGTCTGGCGGCGCAACTCCCGCCAGGCTTCGCCGTCGCATGGACAGGACTGTCGCTTGAGGAACGCGAGTCGGGCTCACAGACGCCCCTGCTCTACGCGCTTTCGCTGGCGGCCGTATTCCTCTCGCTCGCCGCACTCTATGAAAGCTGGTCCATTCCCTTCGCCGTGATGCTCGCCATGCCGATCGGAATCCTCGGCGCCGTCGTCGGCGCCTGGCTCGGCGGGTTCGAGAACGGCGTGTTCTTTCAGGTCGGCCTTCTGACCGTCATCGGGCTGACCGGCAAGAATGCGATCCTGATCGTGGAGTTCGCGCGCGAGCGGTTCGAGGCGGGCGAAACGCTGCGCCGCGCCGCGACCGAGGCGGCGCGGCTTCGCTTCCGTCCGATCATCATGACGTCGATGGCGTTCTCGCTCGGGGTCCTTCCGCTGGTCATCAGCACGGGCGCCGGCTCGGGCGGGCGCACCGCCATCGGCTCCGGCGTGATGGGCGGCACGATCTCGGCCACCGTTCTCGGCGTACTGTTCGTCCCGGTCTTCTTTGTCATCGTCGCGCGCATCACACACGGCAGGAACCCCCTGGTGCCGCAACATGACGCATCGGACGGCCCGTAGAGGCGGAAGCTACCAGCGGCGAAACTTTCAGGCTCCGCAAGCTTACGCCGCAACAATTCGGGTGGCCAATCGGGCAGCTCGATCAACTGTCACCGCCCATCAGCGCGAGCCGACAATGGTCGCCTGTCGGGCCGATGGTCCCGGCGTGCAGTCTCGATGATGCGGGCGTCGACAACGTCCCAACCGCCGCATCTCGGCCGCAACAAACGTTGCTGGCAGCTCTACTGGCCGCCGTGTATGCCCCACGCCACCCAAAGCGGAGGTCTCATCCCCGCCCCTCGGTGGTGCCAGAAGGCATCCCCATTAGGGATGCTCCGATTTCCCAGGACTTCCATGTCGACGGCGTCCGTTCCTTGTATTTGCACATCATAGGCCCACCGTTCGCCTGAACATGGGATGCGCCGTCGGGCAATCCGCGAACAACCGGCCATTCCTGGTTTCCTGGGTGAAGTTTGTCTTTCGACGTCGCCTGGAGAACTCGGCCAGGGTCGGTCGAATGTTTGCAGCGGCGGTCAATGCTCGGAGATGCTCACGATGAACGGTGCTCGATGCCATTTGAGCGCGACGACAATGTTGGCCGCGTCATGTCCTCGAACCTCGCGGCGGGCCGCGGTGGCCCGAGTTTGAAGGGTGGCGAAGGAACCGATACTTAGCCGGCGCCGCAACTCGGGGAAATCTCTGAAGCAACCGCCCGGAATCCGACGTGTGGGTCTTCCGGGTCGCGCGCGCTGGTCCTGTGCGCTTGCGAACACTCCCCTCGTCCGCGAGCGTGGCACGGTCGGCCAGCATTGCCCCGGCCGTCACATCTGGTATTCGTCCGGTCGCGGGGCCTTCCTCAACGGCGAGACCCGGACGCGGACCGGATCATGCCGCTTCATCTTCACTTCGCACGCGCGAACGCGCCCTGGCTGTCGGCCGGGTTTCTGCTGACCTGCGCCTCCAGCTTCGGGCTGACCTTCTTCAAATCGATCCTTGCAGGCGACATCCGGTACGAATTCGGGCGGAGCCATGCCGGCTGGGGGCTGTCTATGCGGCGACGACCATGGCTTCTGCGGCGGTCATGGTCTTTGCCTGCGGCCTGACCGACCGCTATCGGGTGCGATGGATCGGGCTGACAGTCCTCTTCGGTCTTGCCGTCGCGACACTGCTGATGTCGCTGCCCACCGCGCTCTGGTCGCTGCTGCTGGCGGTCTTCCTGCTGCGGTTGATGGGTCAAGGGATGATGGCGCACGCGGCGATGGTAGCCAGGCCCGGCACCATGCGCTGAATGCGCCCGCATCCAGGATCAAGCAACCGCGCATTGTCTGGTGCGACGGACTACCGGTCTGTAAGCCGGCCGGGAACGCCTACCGGCGCCACGCGATGAAGACGGAACTGCAGATCAGGATTGCGACGCCGACGAACGTTATGCGATCTGGCACCTGTGAGAAGAACAGCCAACTCGCCGCGGTCGAGGTGACGATCTCCAGATAGGAAAGTGGCGCGACGAGCGAGGCATCCGCGCAATTGTATGCTTTGATGATCAGATACTGCCCGACCAGGCCGAAAAGTGTCATCCCCAGAACCATCCACCATTGCTCGGGACTGAGCCCCACCCAGATCAGCGCCATGAGCGGTGCGCCGACCAGCACCGCCATGAAATGCGTCTGGAACGTGAGGGTGAGAGGCGACACGCGGCGGCTTCCGACCGTGCTCTTCTTCACGAGGATCACGTAGCCGGCCATCGCCGCACCCGAGGCGAGCGCAAGCAGGCTCCCGGGTTGGAGTGCGCCGTGGCTTGGCCGGATGATGACGAGGGTTGCGCCGAATCCGACGAAAAGAGCGATCCAGCGCGCTGGCCCGACAGTCTCCTTCAGAAACAGCCGGGAAAGCATGGTTACGAAGAGCGGCTGGACGAAGCTGATCGCCACCGTGTCGGCGATCGAAAGATACTCCAGCGCCCCGAAGAAGCAGAACCCCGCAGTTATGCTGAAGAGACCCAGAAGGACGGCGTTGATCCGACCGTCCGGTGGAATGATCTCCCCCCGCCGACCGGCGAGCATGACCGGGAGGAGGAGGATCGTTCCGCACGTCATCCGAAGGAAGATCACCTGCATTGCCGGAACCCCGCCAACGACCAGATGCTTGGCCTGAACGTCGATCATCGGCACCAAAGCCATCGCCAGAATCATCATCATGATTCCGGCGCCGCTGGTGTCGCGGCGGCTAGCCACGGTGACGTGCGAAGACATCTGCGAAACTCCGGGGCGCCTCAGTCGAACCAGCGCGCACTCCGGTCCAGGAACCGATACCAGGTGCCAACCATGGGCAAGAACCAGGGATTTCCGTTGTAGAGGGGGAGCTTCGGAAAATGGCTGCCGATCACGCCCCGGTCTGAATTCGGCCGGCCGAGCATGTGCTCCGCTATCCGGTGCCCCAGGTGCGTCTGGTTAGAGATCCCGCCGCCGTTGCAGCAGGACACGTAATAGATGCCGTCGTCCATGCGGCCGGCGTGCGAGCAGAAGTCTAGGGCGAAACAGACGTTGCCATGCCAGGCGTGGCTGAGCCCGACCCCGCGCGTCTCGGGGAAGGTATGCTCCATGAACCGGCGCAGGCCCTCTGCGCCCTGTTCCTCGGTCGAGTTGCGGAACCGCGCCCGCCCGCCGAACAGGATGCGCTTTCCGTCGGGCGAGCGGCGGAAATAGTAGAGCACATGCTTGGTGTCACCGACCATCCGGTTGCCTGGGATCAGCCTCTCGAGCAGGTCGAGGGGCATTTCCTCGGTGGCGATCATGTAACTCTGGACCGGGATCGTGCGCTGGCGCAGCCATGGCACCTCCGGACCGGCATAGCCATTGACGCCGAGGAGGATCTTTTCCGCCTGGAGATCGATAGTTGTCCGGTCCTGCACGTTCATGAGCCGCGCTACGTGCCCCTCGGCGGTCCGCCGGGCACCGCTGAAACGCCATCCGGTGAAGATTCGGACCCCAAGCTCCCGCGCCCGGTTGGCCAGTGCCCGGACGTATTTTGCCGGATGGATCGAGCCCTGGTCATGCCGGATCATCGCTCCACGGTAGATGTCGGTCTTGACGGCCCGGCGAACCTGCCCTTCGTCGAGGACCTCGTAGTTCTTGCGATCCTCCGGCGCGAGTCGATTGCGCAGCTCGTGGAGCTTGGCCATGTCCTTACGGGTGTGCGCGCCGACCACACTGCCGCAGAGATTGAGGTCGATCGGGTCCGCCAGCGTGGCGGCGCGACGGAGCATGAAGGGCATAGAGGCAGAATAGTCCTCCATGATCTCTCGCGCGCGCTTTTCGCCGAACCGCGCCGTAGCCTGGGCCAGCGTGAATTTGGCGGCATTGCCGATCTGGCCGCCGTTGCGGGAACTTGCGCCCTCGCCTATCCGCATCGCGTCGACAACCGTGATGCCGGTCTCTCCGGCTTCGGCGAGAGTGATCGCGGCCGAAAGACCCGTATAGCCCGAGCCGACGACCAGGATCCGGCAATCGTCGGTGTCGAACACCCGCTCGCCGTGCTGCGGCTCGGCGGCTTCCCACCAGAAAGGCGTCGTTTTCATCAGTTCCTCCCCCAATCCTGAAAGCTCGCGCGCCACCCTCTTGGGGCGCGCGGCAGGCGATCAGATCTTCGACGTGAAGTAGATTTTCCGCATGACGCTGATGGTCTTCCAGCTGCCGCGGAACCCGGGTTCGAGCACCACGAGATCGCCCGGCCCGAAACGCTTGGGTAGCGCGGTGCCGTCCTCGTAAAGTTCGATCTCGCCGTCCAGAATGTAGAACGTCTCGACAGTGTCAGGCCCGCGGATGACGCGGTGGTGACCGGGCGACGCGGCCCATACGCCCGACATGGTTGGCGCGTCGATCAGCGGCCAGGACGTGAAATGCGGCGAACCCTCGATCACCCGATCGGGATCGGGCCGGCCAGGCTCCCCGGCGCCGAGGTTGCCGGTGTGGGCGTATTTGAGATGGCTCACGCGGAGGTTCCTTTCAGTGGAGCAGAATGCAATCCTTGGTGTCGAACGCGACCGCCACCGGCACGCCGGGTTCCAACGCGCCTTCCCGCGCGCTGCCGTAGGTGAGAAGCGTCCGCCCGCCCGGCAGCGCGATCGAATAGAGCGCACGGTCCCCGGAATAGGTCGAGGCCGCGACCGTCCCCTCGAGCCGGATATCCCCCGCCGCGCCGCCGGCACAATCCGCACGCGCGATGCGGATGTCCTCGGGGCGGATCACGATCTCGGACACAGCCTTCGCCTCGCGCGGCAGGGAAAGGCGAAACCCGTCTGCCACGAACTCTGCCGCCGCCCCGCGGGATTGGGTCACGCCGTCGAAGATGTTGGACTTGCCCACGAAATCCGCGACGAACCGCGAATTGGGGCGGCGGTAGAGCCGGTGGGCAGTGTCGAATTGCTCGATACGGCCATGGTTCATTACGGCGATCATGTCGGACATGTGCATCGCCTCCTCCTGGTCATGGGTCACGTTGATGAAAGTCGTGCCAAGCCGGTGGTGGATGTCGCGCAGCTGGTCCTGAAGCTCGACACGCAGCTTCTTGTCGAGAGCGGACATCGGCTCGTCGAGCAGCAGGAGGTCCGGCTCGAACACCAAGGCTCGTGCCAGTGCGACGCGCTGCTGCTGGCCACCCGACAGTTCATGCGGCTTGCGCCGGGACAGCGCGCCGAGATGCACGAGGTCCAGAATCGCCGCAACCCTGGCCGCGATCTCGTCCCTGGTCTTGCGCCGGACCTTCAGCGGGTAGGCGACATTGTCGAAGACTGACATGTGCGGAAAGAGCGCATAACCTTGGAAGACCAGCCCGAAGTTTCGCTTCTCTGGCTTCAGGTCGGTGATGTCGCGTCCGCTGTGGAGGATTTCGCCGCCCGAGACGCCTTCGAACCCGGCGAGGATCTTGAGCAACGTGGTCTTGCCCGACCCCGACGGCCCGAGGAGCGTGACAAAACTGCCCTTCGGGATACTGAGCGAGACACCCGCAAGGGCCTGCATTGCGCCGTAGAACTTGTCGACGTTGCGAATTTCGAGGAAGGACATCACGTGATCTCCGTCTGGATCAGTGTTTCTGCGGACGGCCGAGCGATTGCAGCCACCACATCAGCCAGAGCAGCGCGAAGCTGATGAGCGACAGGAGCAGCGCCACCACGACGATGGTCGGTTGGAGACGATCGCGCAGCCCGGCGAAGAGCGCCACCGGAAGCGTCGTCGACTCCGGCGACGCGAGGAAGAGCGCCACGACCACCTCGTCGAAGGAGGTAGTGAAGGCGAACAGCGCCCCTGCGAGGAACCCCGGCGCTGCAAGTGGAAGCGTCACGTGCCAGAACCGGTGGCTGCGCGACGCCCCGAGAGATGCCGCGGCAAGGTCGAGGTCTGGATCGAGGCCGCGCAGCGAAGTCATCACAGACAGGAAGACCAGCGGGGCGCCGAGGATCGCATGGGCCAGAACGAGCCCCCAGTAGCTGCCCGAAAGCCCCATTCGTCCGAAGGCATAGGCGAAGGCCACGCCGACGACGATGGAGGGCACGACCAGCGGCGATACCAAGAGGCCAGTCAGCACGATCTGCAGGGCGCGCCCCGTCAACATGACGCCGGTCGCGGCGAGGCCGCCGATCAGCACGCCCGCGATCATTGCGCCGAAGGCGATGCGCAGGCTGTTCCAAAAGGCCCGCGTCCATTGGCCGTGAGTGAATATCTCCGCGAACCACTTCAGGCTGAAGCCGTCCATCGGATAGGTCAGGAACGATCCCTCGTTGAATGCCAGCGGCAGCACGAGGACGAGAGGCACGATCAGGAAGGCCAGCGCCAAAAGGACCGAGCCCCAAAATATCGCGCGTGACATCAAGCCCTCCCTCCCGGTCGTGCCATGGCCCAGCGGGCCGCGCCGTAAATTGCCACGATCACGAGAACCGCACCCAGCAGCAGCACCGACAGCGCCGAAGCCATGCCCCAGTTGAGCGATTCCTTCACGAAGGCGGCGATGTAGAACGACACCATCTGGTCGCGCGGCCCCCCGGTCAGCGACGGAGTGATGTAGAAGCCGAGCGCGAGGATGAATACGGTTCCGGCGGCCACCGCAACGCCACGAATCGTCTGAGGGAAATAGACCCTGAGAAAGGTCTCGATCGGGCCGGCACCGAGGCTGCGGGAAGCGTCCGCCTGCGACTTCGGGATAGTGCGCATCACGTTCATCATGGGAATGATCGCGAAGGGCAGCAACACATGCGTCATCGAGACGATCGCCCCGAAGCGGTTGAAGATCAGCTGGAGCGGCTCGGCGATAGCCCCGGTCCAGAGCAGGAAGGCGTTCACGAGACCCGAAGTCTGGAGCAGGATCACCCAGGCCGTCGTGCGAACGAGGATCGAGGTCCAGAAGCTCATCAGCACTGCAACGAGGACGAAGCCCGCGAAACGGGGCCGCGCGTTCGCCACGGCGTAGGCAAGCGGATAGCTGATCAGCAGCGTGACGAGCGTTACCTGCACCGCGATCATCAGCGTGCGCCACATGATCTGGACGTAGATATCGTCACCGCCCGCCGTCAGCCGTCCGTTGTCGTCCAGCACCAATCCGGTCGCCTGGCCGAAGTGGCGCAAGGTGAAGGGGGCGGTGTTCCGATCCATCACCTGCCAGTATTGCTCCTCCGCCCAGCGCGGATCGAAGGCGACCAAACCGGCCATCGTCGGCTCGATCTCGCCCGACTTGCGCGCCGTGTTGAGAAAAAGCGACCGGAACCCCGCCAGGTTCTGGTTCAGCCCACGGGCCGTTGCCCCCTGCGTGCCGGCGTCCATCGCCTGCAAGTCGGCCAGAAGCGCGGCCGCACGCGCATCAGCGTCGGCGGGGTCGGCATCGCGGAACGCGATCAGGCTGCGCCCCAGTTCGCCGTTGTCGACACTGAGCGCGACCATCGAGCCGATCGGCATTAGGTAGAGAAAGCTGTAGATGGCCAGCGGAAGGACCAGCAGGACAAGAGCCGCCAGTCTTGCTCCGCCCGGTCTTCGGGGCGATGCGTGCATCTGGATGATCCTGGGGGCGGGCCTCCGGCGGCGGCGCCGCCGGAGGGAAGTTGGGATTACTGGGTTGACCAGCGGCTCCAGCGTTCACGCAGTTCGTCGAGATGGTCGATCCAGAAGGCGTCCGACATGAAGGCCGCTTCCGTGATATTGTCGCCGGCGGGCAGGCCGGCGACGATCTCGGGGCTCAGATGCGACGCGGCAAGCGTGTTCGACGGGCCGTAGGGCATCAGCGACGAGAACTTTGCCTGGTTCTCCGGATCGTTGACGGTCTGCATGAATTCGGTGAGATGATCCTTGTAGGGCGAACCCTTGACCATCGCCCAGCCGTCCATGTTCACAACATGGTTCTTCCAGACAAACTCAAGCGGCTTGCCCTCGCGCTTGGCCATGATGATCCGGCCGTTGTAGGCGGTCGACAGCGCCACATTGTTCGAGGCAAGCCATTCCACCGGTTGCGCGCCAGACTCCCAATATTGCAGCAGATCCTTGATCTTGTCCCACTGGGCGAAGGCTCGGTCCACGCCCTCAGGGGTCGCCAGCACCTCGTAGATCTGGTCCGGCGGCACACCGTCGGCCATCAGCGCATATTCCAGGTTGAACTGCGGCGTATTGTTGACGCCCCGCTTGCCGGGGAATGTGTCGCGGTCGAAGAAGTCCTTCCAGTCCTGAGGCGGGGTCGGAAAGACTTCGGAGTTGTAGGCGAAACCGTTTCCGATGACGACGTTGCCGACACCGCAATCTATCGCCGCACCCGGCAGGAGGTCGTCCTTGCCACCGATCGCGTCCCAGTCGAGCGGCTCCAGCAGCCCCTCGTCGCAAGCAAGCTGCAGTTCGGATCCGCCCATGATGAGGAAGTCCCAGCTCACGTTGTTCGTGTCCACCATGGCCTTGATCTCGGCCAGACCACCCAGATAGGTCGTCTCCGTGAAATTCAGGCCGGACTTGGCAGCGAAGGGCTTGAAGTAGGCTTCCCGCTGGGCGTCCTGGTAGTTGCCGCCCCAACCGGCAATGGTCACGTCCCGTGCCGCGACAGGTGCCGCCACGACGGCGCACAAGGTCGCAATCCCGATCACCTTCATGAAGTTTCCTCCCGAAACCATGAAATTTCGATTATGAGAGGTCTTGCGGCCCGGGATCGGCTCCCGTCGCCCGGCGCAGACTCGACAACTCCCGCAACCACTATGACATGATTAAATTTATCGTCAATAAAATTTAATGTAGAGGTATTTTTGACTTTCTTGTTATACTTCTACGGTGATCCGACGTAAGGAGTGCATCTCGTGCAGATCGATCCGAGTCCTCTGGAAGCGCAAAGTGAAACCCGCCAAGTCGGCGAGACATTACGTCTGCGCCGGCAAATGCGTGGACTTTCACTCAAACAGGTTGCCGAACCTGCGGGTATCTCGGTGGGCATGCTGAGCCAGGTTGAGCGAGGGCTTGCGGCGCCCTCGATCAAGACCCTCCGCGCGATCTGCACCGCGATGGACATGCCGGTGAACTGGTTGTTTCACCGTGACGGCGGACAAGAGAGCCAGGCTGCCGAATACATCGTTCCGGTCGGCGCGCGGCGGTCGTTGACCTATCACGACGGTGGCCTCGTCAAGGAACTGCTCACACCCGACACGCAGCCGACGATCCAGATGCTGCGCTTTCTGCTGAAACCGGGCGCCTCGTCGGGGGAACCCTACAGCAACGCCGAAGGCGGCAAATGCGGGATCGTTCTGGCAGGAACGCTGGGGCTTGAACTGAACGGCGTCGAATTCGTCGTCAACTGCGGCGACAGCTTCGCCTTCCCCTCAACGGCAATGGTGCGCTTCTGGACCATCGGCGATGATGCCTGCGAGGTCATCTGGGTCGTTGCACCCGCAACAGTCTGACGAGAGCGGTCCCGGCGCGATCCATTGCCCACCCGGCCGATCCGCAACGATGCCGGATCGCCGCCAAATGAATGCGTTGAAGACCACTCCCCCGACGTCGGTCAGACCTCATCGATCACGAGGATCAGCGCGCGAGTCAGCGCACCACGACATTGCTCGGCGCTCCCGCGCCTTCGCGCTCAGATCGGCACTGCGGCCTCTGCAAACCAAACCGGCTCGCATGTTCGTCGATGTGTGGCTGGCGTTCTCCGAAGGCGCTCAAGTGTTGCCGGCGATTCACCGTGCGGCAGCGGACCCGAGGACCCTTTCCCTGTGCTGGCAGCGGATGGCATCCCCGTCGATCTCCTTGGAACTCCCTAGCACTTCGAAATCGGCAAGATGCAAGCGCTCGGCAAACAGCTTGTTCGCACACGGCCATGGGACGGACCATCGGGCTGGACTCTGATGATGTGACCACCCCCGCGCGCTCGCCTGCGGCAATGCCGGATGCAAGGCCGGATAGAACGCAGCGGCTGGGTTCACCGGACTCGAGGCTTTCCGGGCGTGAAGGGTCCAGAGCGTCCATTCCGCATCCGGTTGCCGCGCCGCCGGGGAGCGGCTAGGTCATGGTCATGCTAGTACTCGACAGCGTCATCAGCGATCGCGGCTCCCGATATGCCGTCTCGGGCGGCCCCTGCCGTTCCGGCAACGAGGCAACGGCGTTCGTCGATGATCTCAGACGCAGGAAGAAGTTCGCCAAGGCCACGCACCACTCCTGGGCGCTTCTGGCCGAAACCGGGCCGGAGAAGGACGACGACGGGGAAAGCGGCGCCGGCGTCGTCATCCTGCGGATGCTCGAGCGGGCGAACCTGCGCAACCATGTGATCGTCGTCACGCGCTGGTATGGCGGCAAGCACCTCGGCGGCGACCGATTCCGCCACGTTCAGGACTGTGTGCGAACCTACCTGGACCACGTGACGCCCGGGAGCGCGGGATGATCGCCTGCTCGGTTCCCGATCCCGCGCCGGGGCCAGACGGACAGCCCCGGCAGAGGCCCTGCGGAACACGCCGGACGCTGCACACCGCGCCGAGGCCTGGGGGGTTCCGCTGCTCCTCACCACAACGGCCGCCGGCGGGATGGCGGCGGCTCTCGCGGCGCTGTGGCCGCGGCGCCGTCGGCCATGTCCGTGGAGCGGGGCGCGAGGCAGAAGCGGTGCGGTGACGCTGAGGTGGGGGATCGGCGCGTCGCACGGATGGCGAGGCCGGCGTCACGGCGCGACCTCTTGGCGAGCCTAGCGTGCCGCATACGCATCATGGATCGAACGCAGCCGGCTGAGCAGATCGGCGGGAAGCGGATCCGGCCCCGGCGACGCCAGTCGCTTCGCAAGGTCGAGGTCGATCCGTTCCTTCAGGTCGAGATCCGGCTTGTCGGTCGTCGAGAGGGGGGCATTCGCGCCGAGATAGATCGACGGCCAGTTCGCTTCGCGGCAATGGCGCGCCGTGTGGACGTGTCCGAGATAGTTGCCGAAGGGTCCGATGTCGCGGGCGATGTCGAGCGCGATCTGGTCTTCGGTCACCGGCGCTCCTCTCCACAGGGTGCGTAGAAGGCCCGCAAGATCGTTGGCGAGCATCAGCGAGTGGATCGAATAGGTCATGCCGTTGTCGTGCAAGCCCAGATAGTCGCAGGTCGCCGGCCGGCAGAAATAGACCTGGGTCAGCAGCGTCGACAGTTCCCAGACCGCATCCTGGTTGAATCGCCGCGCTTTCACCCGACCGGCGAAGGCGGTGAAGGACGGGATGCCGAGCTGCCGGCGGATCTGGCAGATGATCTGTTCGCCCAGCATCACCTGTGCGATCGACCCGATCGCTCCGGTGGCGGCTTCCATGAAGTAGGCCATCCCCGATCCGATGCAGAACGAGCCGGGCACGGCGAGCTGCGCCAGAACCATCGCCGCGAAATCCGTCGCGAGCGCGTGCACCACGCAGCCGGCGACGGTGATCGGCGAGGTGGCGCCCCCGAAAGCGACGGTGCCCGAAACGACCGGCACGCCGGCGCGCACGCAGGTCAATATCTGCTCGACATGGGTTGCGGCATAGCTTGCCGGCAGGGGCGTGACGATATGGAGAAAGTAGGGTCTCTCTCGCAGGGCGTCCCGGCCGCCGCGCAGTTCCGCGGCCATCTCGATCGCGGCCCTGAGCGTGATGTCGTGCTCGCAAAGGAATTCGAGCGGCTTCGAAGTGTTCTCGACCAGGCAGAGGAACTCGCCGATCTCGCCCGCAGGTGTCGAATTCGGGATGTCCTTGCAGGCCACGCAGACGGCGTCGATGTGTTCGAGTCCGTCGGCGATGAGCGTGATCCGGGCGAGATCGGCAAGCGTGCTGTCGCGCGGCGCGCCGGTGTCCCAGTCATAGACCCTGATGCAGGTCATGCCAGGGATGAACCAGCAATGGTCCTTGTCGAGGTCGAGATGCCGGGAGCCGTCGCGGTTCCACAAGCGGACCGACTTCGCGCAGCGCCTGAGAGTCTCGCGGGTGATCTCGGGGGGAATTCTGACCACGCCGCCTCCGACCGTGCAGCCGGCACCGGCAAAGATCGCATCCGCCTCGGTTCCGGGCTCGAAACGCACGCCCACCTCGGCGACATAGGCAATGGCTGCGGCGAGGATGCGGTCGGCTTCCTCCGTCGTGATCGGATCATAGGCGCGGTTGACCGTCGAATGCGCACCGATGTCTGCCGGCGTCCCCGCGTCGGCCCGGCCCCGCTGGCGCTGCTCGGATCGGCGCATTCTTCACCCTCGGAAGCAATGTGTTCCAGGCACTGATTATTCCGGCAGTCAAAACCTGACAATCGTCATCATGGTGCGCGACCGGTTTCACTCCATTCGAAGGGACCTGCGCGCATCAGCGTCGTGCGTCCACGTGCCGACGAAACGACGGCCTGCCCCATCCGCGCCTGACGCAAGGTTCCGGCCGAAGGGGCGAGGCGCAACGCGCGCTTGTCACCGCACCGTCGAACCCTGCCACGCCCCCCCCGAATCCAGAAGCCGGTCACAGCATCGGCGGGGTGCAGGCGCAGGCGACCACGGCGACGGTCTTGCCGATATTGCGCAGCGTATAGGGCTGGCGGCCGATCAACTGGTAACCGCCCCCCCGGCGAAGCACCCGCGTCTCCGAGCCGACGGTGACCTCGATCGTGCCGGTCAGAACCACCGCCGCGGTTTCGCCATCGTGCGAGATCGGCTCCTCTCCGGTGCCGGCACCGGGCTGGTAGCGCTCGATGAACATCTGGAGCGACTTGTCGCGCCGTTCCGCGGCAAGAACGCGCAGGTCCGCCTCGCCGCGCGCCACCACGGCAAGATCGTTGCGGTCGAAGAACATGACATTGCTCTGTGACGACGGCAGCGCGAAGAAGTCCGCCATCGAGATCGGCACCGCCGACAGAATCCGGTGAAGGGATGCCAGCGAGGGCGAATGAGTCTCCTGCTCTATGAGCGAGATCGTGGAATTGGTGACGCCCGCGCGTTTCGCAAGCTCGCGCTGCGAGAGGCCCGCGCGCTCGCGCACCGCACGCAGGCGGGCGCCGATGTCGAGACCGGCGGAGATCGGCGCAGCCGGCTGGTGCTCTTTCGCCGCAAGTTTCCGCCCCATGATTGTCGTTCTCCCGAATGACCGGCTGCGTAGCTCTTCCAGATCCGATCGCCATATGCGCACCGCCTCGCCCGTCGTCAATGCGGGCGCATGGGCGCTTCAGGCTTGACTGTAAAGTATTTCATGACATGATTGGAGAAAAATCAAACACAACCTGCCGGGAGGGCCAGTCATGAGCGCCATAGAAACCTTCAACAGGCTTTCGGGCAAGCTTTTCATCGACGGCGCCTTCGTGGCGAGCGGCTCGGCCGACCGACTCGCCGTGATCGACCCGGCGACCGAGGACCGGATCGCCGAGATCGCGGATGCGGCAGACGCCGAGGTGGATGCCGCGATCGAGGCGGCGCTGGTCGCGGGCAGGCGCTGGAATGCCATCGACATGCGGTCGCGCGCCGTGGTGATGCACGAGATCGCGGCGGTGATGCGGCGCGACAAGGCGCTCTATGCCGAGTACCTGACCCGCGAGGAGGGCAAGCCCTACAAGGAATCGCTCGACGAGGTGTCGTGGTGCGCCACGGCCATGGACTACTACGCCGAGGTCGCGCGGCACGAGGCGGGTCGCATTGCCGGCACCACGGTTCCGGGGCAGTTCCACTTCGCCGTGAAGGAGCCGCTGGGCACCGTCGTCATCATCCTGCCCTTCAACTATCCCCTCGTGCTTCTGTGCTGGGAGGCGGCCGCCGCGCTGGCCGCCGGGAACGCCGTCATCGTCAAGCCACACGAGCAGACCTCGATCACCACGCTGAAGTTCATGGAGTTGTTCAACGGCCTGCCGCAGGGGCTGATGCAGTGCGTCACCGGCGGGCCGCGGGTCGCCCAGCGGCTGATCGCCAGCCGCAAGACCCATGGCGTGGCCTACACCGGCTCGGTTCCCGTGGGCCAGGCGGTGGCGCGGACCTGCGCGGAGACCTTCAAGCCCTGCCTGATCGAGGCCTCGGGCAACGACCCGTTCATCGTCATGCCGTCCGCGCCACTGGAGATGGCCGCGCGCGGTGCGGCCTTTGCGGCCTATCTCAACTGCGGGCAGGTCTGCACCTCGGCGGAACGGTTCTATGTGCACGAGGCGATCCACGACCAGTTCGTGGAACGGCTCGTCGCCGAGGCGAAGAAGCTGCGCATCGGCAACGGCCTTGAAGAGGTCGACATGGGGCCGATGGCAACCGGCCGCCAGCGCGACCGGTTCGAGGCGCTGATCGCCAATGCCCGCAAGCAGGGGGCCAAGGTCGCCACGGGCGGCGGGCGGCCCGCGAACCTCAACAAGGGCTGGTATGTGGAGCCCACGGTGCTGACCGAGGTCACTCCCGACATGACGATCCTGCAGGAGGAATCCTTCGGGCCGGTCGCGCCGATCTGCCGGGTGAAGAGCTTCGACGAGGCCATCGAACTGGCAAACCGGTCCGACTTCGGGCTGGGCGCGAACCTCTACAGCTGTGACACTACCGAGACCTTCCGCGCGGTGCGCGAGATCCAGTCGGGCATCCTCTGGATCAACGCACCGCTTCTTGACAACGACGCCCTGCCCTTCGGCGGGCGCAAGCTTTCCGGCAACGGCCGGCAGTTGGGCCCCGAAGGTCTGAACCAGTTCCAGAACACCAAGTTCGTGATGATCGACCCCGGGGCGAGCAACCAGGACTTCTGGTGGTTTCCCTATGCCCGCGAAGAGAGCTATCCGGGCACGCGGTGAGCGCGGGACAGCGGGGTGCGAGCATGGCAACGGATTTTCCCGAACGGGTCGAAGTCGCGATCATCGGCGGTGGTGTGGCAGGCTGTTCCGTCGCCTACCACCTGACGAAGATCGGCATCACCGATGTCGCGCTTTTCGAGCGACGCCAGCTGACGAGCGGCACGACCTGGCACGCGGCCGGGCTCGTCACCCAGCTTCGCGCCACCCGTCGTATGACGGAGCTTGCGAAGTACACCGGCGAACTCTTCGGGGACCTGGAGGCCGAGACCGGTCAGGCGACGGGCTTCAAGCGGAACGGTTCGCTCCGTGTGGCCAACACCCCGGTGCGCTACGAGGAACTGGCGCGCGGCGCTTCGATGGGGCGCAACTTCGGCCTTCCGGTGGAGCCGGTTACGCCCGGCGAGATCAAGGAACGCTGGGCGCCGATCAACGCCGAGGGGATCGTCGGCGGTTTCTGGTTTCCCCATGACGGACAGGTGAACCCTGCGGATGTGACTCAGGCCTATGCGCGTGGCGCCCGGATGCGCGGGGGGCGCATATTCGAGAACACCGGCGTCACGCGGATCATCGTCGAGAACGGCAAGGCGGCCGGTGTGATGACCGACAAGGGCCCGGTGCGCGCGAATACGGTCGTCCTCTGCGGCGGCATGTGGTCGCGCGACCTGGCGGCGGAGGCGGGCGTCACCATACCGCTGCACGCGGCGGAGCATTTCTACTGCGTGACCGAGGCCATCCCCGATCTGCCAAGGAACCTGCCGGTGCTCTTCCTCGGCGACGAATGGACCTACTACAAGGAGGATGCGGGCAAGCTTCTGGTCGGGTTCTTCGAGCCGAATGCCAAGCCCTGGGGGCAGAAGGGCATCCCCGGCGACTTCGCCTTCGGGACGCTGCCCGAGGACATCGACCACATCGCCCCCCATCTGGAAACCGCCACCCGCCGGGTGCCGGTGCTGGAGCGGACGGGCATCCAGCTCTTCTTCAACGGCCCCGAAAGCTTCACGCCCGACGACCGTTACCTCTTGGGCGAGACGCCCGAGGTGCCCGGCCTGTTCTGCGCCACCGGCTTCAACTCGATCGGCATCCTCTCGTCGGGCGGGGTCGGCAAGGCACTGGCCGACTGGATCCGCGACCGCCGGCCGCCGGTGGAGCTGATGGATGTGGACGTGCGCCGCACCCAGGCCTTCCAGGGCAACCGCAGGTATCTCGAGGACCGCACCACCGAGACGCTCGGCGCGCTCTTCGACATGCACTGGCCGTCCAAGCAGTTCGAGACGGCCCGCGGCATCCGCCGAAGCCCGTTCCACGACCGCCTCGCCGCGATGGGCGCCTGGATGACCGAGGCCGCGGGCTGGGAAAGGCCGGGCTTCTTCGGCGCGGCAGGGGCGCGTCCCGAGGTTACCTATTCCTACGGCCGGCCGTCGTGGTTCGACGCCGTCGGGGCGGAATCCCGGAACACCGCCGAGAACGTGACGCTCTTCGACCATTCCTGCTTCATCAAGTATCTCGTCGCGGGGGCGGACGCATGCGCGGCGCTGAACCGAATCTGCGCCAACGACATCGACGTTGCGCCGGGCCGGGTGGTCTATACCCAGTGGTTGAACGAGCAGGGCGGGATCGAGGCTGACGTAACGGTGACGCGGCTTTCGGAAACCGAGTTCATGGTCGTGACCATCGCCGTTTCCCAGCGCCGCGACCTGGCGTGGCTGAAACGCCATCTGCCGGACGGCGCCCGGGTCTTCGTCCACGACATCACCTCGGGCCTGCCGATGCTCGCCCTGATGGGACCGAAGTCGCGCGACCTCATGCGGCGCCTGTCGCCCGACGATTTCGGCGACGCGGGCTTTCCCTTCGGCACCAGCCGCGAGATCGACCTCGGCTATGCCCGCGTCCGCGCCAGCCGGCTTTCCTATGTCGGCGAACTCGGGTGGGAGCTTTACATGCCCGCCGAATTCGCGGGCCATGTCTTCGAGAAGATCGTCGAGGCCGGTGCCGGTCTGGGGCTGACGATGGGCGGCTTCTTCGCCATCAACTCCCTGCGGATGGAGAAGGGCTACCGCCACTGGGGCCACGACATCGGCGAGGAGGATACTCCCCTGCAGGCGGGCCTCGGCTTTGCCGTCGCCTTCGACAAGCCGGGCGGATTCATCGGGCGCGACGCGCTCGTGCGGCAAAGGGATGCCGGCCCGGCGGAGCGGCGGCTGGTCCAGGCCAGGGTCGCGACCGACGGTATCCCGCCGCATCTTCATCACAACGAACCGATCCTGCGCGATGGCGCCATCGTCGGTTCCGTCACCACCGGCGCCTATGGCCACCGGATCGGTGCCTCGCTCGGCATGGGCTACGTCTCCTGTCCCGGCGGCGTGTCGCCCGACTGGCTCGACACGGGATCCTGGGAGATCGAAGTCGCGTGGAAACGCTACCCCGTCCGGCTTCAGCTGCGCCCCTGGTATGACCCGGGCGGCACCCGGCTGAAAGGATGAGGCGTCGCACCTTCTCCGGGGTGCACCTGAACCGGAGCAATGCAGGCCCGGAGGGCTACGGGGCCACAACGAGGGAGAACGAGAATGCACGACAAGCTTCCACTGGAACTTGAACAGCGGATCGATGCGCTGGAGAGGGCCGAAAACCAGGGGGCCGGTTTCGGGCCCGCCGACTGGGTCTGGCTCCTGCTGCTGGGCGTCGTCGGCCCCGCCCTTCTCCTGCTGTGGGGGTGGCAATGAGCGCGAGGGATAGTTCTGACGAAACCGGCTGGCCGCTGACCCGCACGGAACGCGACTGGAACCGCTGGCAGCTCTTCGCGGTGCTGCTTGTCACCGCAGCGGCGACGTGGTGCTACATCATCGGCGAATACGTCGGCTACTACCTGAACCTGCGCATGGGTTTCGCCGCAATGACGGCCGGCAGCATGATCGGAATGCTTCTGGTCACGCTCGCCGTCGTCCCGCCCGCCACCCGGTTCGGCATCGATTCCATCGCCTCGGCGCGCCCGCAGTT
Organism: Paracoccaceae bacterium; assembly: GCA_020637675.1. Classification (GTDB taxonomy): domain Bacteria; phylum Pseudomonadota; class Alphaproteobacteria; order Rhodobacterales; family Rhodobacteraceae; genus Albidovulum. Next base: position 707,687 of record JACKKD010000001.1, read on the forward strand.
CGGAGACCGGGGCTGGATCATCACCGTCTTCCTTCAGTACGCCTCGATCATCGGCTGGAACTGCCTGCTGATGATCTTCTTCGGCAAGTCGGTGGACCAGCTCCTTCAGACGCTCGGGCTCATCACGCCCGACACGGGCGACTGGGTGCTGCGCGGCCTGACGATACTTGCCTGCATTTTCGTCTACATCGTGCTTCTGCGTGGCGGAACGGGGCTCGAACTCGTCTCGAAGGTGCTTTTCTTCTTCATCGTTGGAATCGGCGGCTGGATGACATGGATCCTCGTGACCCGCGAGTCGGGGGTTCTCGCCGAAGCCAAGCCGGCCTACGCCTCGGGCAGCCTGCGCTGGGACTATGTCACCGGGGTCGAGATCGGGATCGTCAGTCTCCTGAGCTGGTGGCCCTATATCGGCGCGATGGTGCGCAAGGCGCCGAACGCCGGGGGGGCCACCCTGCCGGCCATGCTCGGCATGGGCCTGCCGGTGCCGATCCTTTCGGTGGTCGGGCTCGCGGCCATTCTGGCGCTCCAGGTCTCCGACCCCGCGGCCTGGCTTGTCCAGCTCGGCGGCCCGACCTACGGGGTCATCGCGCTTCTCTTCGTCATCGCAGCGAACTTCGGCACGACCCTCGCCGGCGTCTACGCAACCGCCATCGGCCTCCGCCAGGTGCCGGCGCTGGCGGAGACGCGATGGGGCGTCCTGATGCTCTTCGCGCTGGTTCCGGTTGCGGCGGTCAGCCTCTTCGTGCCGGACCTCTTCTTCAACAACTTCGGCACGTTCCTCGCTTTCATCGGTGTGTCCTTCGCCCCGATCTGCGCGATCCAGATCACCGACTACCTGATCCTGCGCCGCCAGCGGATCAGCATTCGCGCCGTGTTCGTCGGCGGGCCCGGCACGGACTATCACTACTGGGGTGGGTTCAATCCGGCGGCGATCCTCGCCATGGTCGCCGGGTTCGTCACCTATCTCTACCTGCTGAACCCGGTCACCTATGCCAGCCGGGCGCCCTACGACTATCTGACGGCGTCACTGCCCACCGCGGTGGTCGCCGGCGTCGTCTACGCCCTGGTCACGGTTCTCCTGGTGCGGCCTTCCGGCAAGGGAGGCTACGAATAGCAGACCCTGGCCGCCGCCCGGCGCGGGCGGCGGCCACATGCCTGATGCTGCCATGAGACGCGCGTCGAGGCGGGCAAGGCAAGGGGTCTTCCCGCGCAGCCTTCCGTCCAGCGTGCGGCGCTTCTTTCGAGATGGCGCCAGAGGGCATCCCCACCGCTCTCCAACGGATTTCCCGTGACCTCAAATTACCCAGCGGTCGCAGCCGTCACGCCGGGGCGTTTCCGACGGCACCGCTCGCGCCGGCCATCGGCGCGGCGAAGCGGCGGAGCCGGAGGGCGTTGCCGAGGACGAAGACCGACGAGAGCGCCATCGCCCCGGCGGCGAAGACGGGCGAGAGCAGGATGCCCGCGGCAGGCCAGAGCGCGCCAGCGGCCACCGGGATCAGGGCGGCGTTATAGGCGAAGGCCCAGAAGAGGTTCTGCCGGATGTTCCGCATCGTTGCCCGGCTGAGCGCGATGGCGTCCGGCACAGCGCGCAACGAGCCCGAGATCAGCACGACGTCGGCCGCCTCGATGGCCACGTCCGTGCCGGTGCCGACCGCGATCCCGACATCCGCCTCGGCCAGCGCCGGGGCGTCGTTGATGCCGTCGCCAACGAAAGCCACGGCCCCGAGCGCCTTCAACCGCCTGATCGCCGCGACCTTGCCGTCGGGCAGGACCTCGGCCGCCACCTCGTCGATCCCGAGGCGCCGGGCGATGGCTTCGGCGGTGCGGCGGTTGTCGCCGGTGATCATCGCGACCTTGAGCCCGAGGCGGTGCAGCGCCCGGATCGCCTCCGGGGTCGTCGCCTTGACCGGGTCGGCCACGGCGAGGATCGCGGCAAGACGGCCGCCGATCGCGGCGTAGAGCGGCGACCTGCCTTCGCCGGCAAGCCGCGCGGCCGTCTCGGCAAACGCTTCAACATCATGGCCGAGCTTCGCCATGTAACGGTCTGCGCCGATCTCGACCCGGATGCCGCCTGCCTCGGCTGAAACGCCGAAGCCGGTCACGCTCTCGAACGACCCGACGGCGGGCAGGACCAGCCTTTCGGCCGCGGCCGCCGCGCCGATGGCGCGGGCGATCGGATGCTCGGACTTCGCCTCGACGGCGGCGATCCGGGACAGCACGTCCGCGCGTTCGAACCCCTCGGCCAGGACGAGGTCGGTCAGGGCCGGCCTGCCCTCGGTCAGCGTCCCGGTCTTGTCGAGCGCGACGACCCGCGCCCCCTCCAGCGCCTGCAGCGCGTCACCCTTGCGGAAAAGCACGCCAAGCTCCGCCCCGCGGCCGGTCCCGACCATGATCGAGGTGGGCGTGGCGAGGCCCATCGCGCAGGGGCAGGCGATGATCAGGACCGCGACCGCGTTCACGAGGCCGAAGGTCAGCGCCGGATCCGGACCGAGGAAGAACCACAGGCCGAAGGTCAGGGCGGCGATCGACATCACCGCCGGCACGAACCACAGCGTGATCCTGTCGACGAGACCCTGGATCGGCAGCTTGGCGGCCTGCGCCTCCTCGACCATGCGGATGATCTGCGCGAGCACGGTGTCGGCGCCGACGGCGGTGGCGCGGAAGGCGAAGGCCCCGGTCTGGTTGACCGTGCCGCCGGTAACCCTGGCGCCCGCCGCCTTCGCCACCGGGAGGGGCTCGCCCGAGATCATGCTCTCGTCGATCCAGCTCTCGCCTTCGGTCACCTCGCCGTCCACCGGCACCCTCTCGCCGGGGCGCACCTCGACGATGTCGCCGGGGGCGACATCCGGGGCCTCGATCTCGACGACCGATCCGCCGCGCCGCACGCGGGCGGTCCGGGGCTGCAGGCCGACCAACCGTCTGATCGCCTCCGAGGTGCGGCCCTTTGCCCGCGCCTCGAGCACCCGTCCGAACAGGATCAGCGTCACGATGACCGCCGCGGCCTCGTAGTAGACGTTCACCGTGCCCGCCGGCAGCAGCCCCGGCGCGAAGGTCGCGACGAGCGAATAGGCATAGGCGGCCAGCGTGCCCACGGCGACGAGGCTGTTCATGTCGGGCGCGCCCCGGAACAGCGCGGGGAGGCCCTTCGCGTAGAAGCGCAGGCCCGGGCCGGCGAGAACGGCCGTCGTCAGCGTGAACTGGATCAGCCAGCTCGTGGACATGCCGATGGTCGCGGCGATGAGATGGTGCATCCCGGGAATGACATGGCTGCCCATCTCGAGGATGAAGACAGGCAGGGTCAGCACCGCCGCGCGCCAGAGATCGCGGCGGAGCCGGCCACGCTCGGCATCCTTCCGCGCCTCGGCCTCGGCATCTGCCGCACCGCTCCGTTCGACCGGGTGCGCTGTGTAGCCCGCCCGCTCGACTGCCCCGATCAGGGTGGCGGCATCGGCACTGCCCTTCACGGTCGCACGCTCGGTCGCCAGGTTCACGCTGGCCTCGGTGACGCCGGGCACGGCGCGCAGCGCGCGTTCGACGCGGCCGACGCAGGAGGCGCAGGTCATCCCCTCGATGGCGAGTTCCGCGGTCGCGGGGCTGACCGTGTAGCCTGCGCGCTCGACCGCGCGGATCAGATCGGCCCGCGCGACCGCAGAGGCGAGACGGACCTCCGCGCGTTCCGTGGCAAGGTTCACGCTGGCGTCAAGGACGCCCGGCACCCCCTTCAGGGCCCGTTCGACACGGCCGACACAGGAGGCGCAGGTCATCCCCTCGACGGGGAGCGCGACCGTCTCGGCGGGGACTTTCGCTGACATGTCCATGCAACCGTCCTCGGGACCAGTGCCCGACCGTTTCCATATGGGGTTTGCGCCACCCCGCCGGAAGGGTCAAGACCGTGCCGGGATGCGTGCCGTGATCGCCCCCGCCGGGGGCGACTTTCTGGGTGTAATGCCGGCGTCCGGCTGCTATCCCGGAGCGACAGGCGGAACCAGGCCATGCCGGACAGCAACGCACAGTCATTCAACATCCTCGCGGTGGGCCAGGCCGGCCGGCTCGGCTACGAGGCGGTGGTGCTCGCCGCGTCGCTCCGCGCCTCCGACCCCGGCTTCGCCGGCCGGCTGATCGTGATGGAACCGCAGTCCGGCGGCGCCTGGCCCGGCGATCCACGCCTGCCCGGCCCCATCCGTGCCCTCATCGAGCGCCTCGGGGCCGAAATCCTGCCGTTCGAAGCGCGCCATTTCGGCGCGGCCTATCCGCAGGGCAACAAGATCGAGGCCTTGCTGGCCGCGCCCGAGGATGCGCCCTTCCTCTTTGTCGACACCGACACGCTGGTGACCGGCGCACTTTCGGCGGTGCCCTTCGACTTCGCCCGGCCCTCCGCCTCGATGCGCCGCGAAGGGACCTGGCCCGGGATCGAGCTCTATGGCCCGGGCTACACTGCGATCTGGAAATCCCTCTACGACCGCTTCGGCCTCGACTTCGGCTCCTCGCTGGACCTCGCCCAGCCCGACGAGCACTGGGAACGCTACCTCTACTTCAACGCCGGCTGGTTCTTCGGCCCCTGCCCCCGCGCCTTCGGCCAGCGCTTTCTCGACTATGCCCTGTCGATCCGCGACGACCCGCCCGAGGAACTCGTCTGCCAATCGCTCGACCCCTGGCTCGACCAGGTGGCGCTGCCCCTCGTCATCCACGCCCTCGGCGGCGGGCGGCCGGGGCCGGCGCTTGCCGGGCTCGACGGCGCGGTGACCTGCCACTACCGGACCTTCCCGCTTCTCTACGCGCGCGAAAGCGACCGCGCGGTGGCCGTGCTGGAGGAGGTGACCGCCCCAAACTGGGTGAAGAAGGTCCTGAAGGAGCATGAGCCCCTGAAGAAGATCGTCTACCAGGGCAAGGGCGCACAGGTGCGCGCGCTCTTCGACCGCAGCGACCTTCCCCGCCGCGAACAGGTGATCCGCAACACGATCAAGCGCGCCGGCCTCTGGACGCGCTGATGCGTCGGGCCTTGAATTGCGACGCCATCGGCGCGACCTATGGCGCAGCAAAAGCCGCCATGTCCGGTATCCCATGCGCCAGTCCCTTTTCGCCCTGCCGCTCCTTCTCGCGCTTGCCGCCCCGCTCCGGGCCGAACCGCAGGTGCCCGGAAGCACCGCCGAAGTCGCGCTCTCCTTCGCGCCTGTGGTGCGGGCCGCCGCCCCAACCGTCGTCTCGATCTACGCCCGCCGCATCGTCGCGGAGCGCGCGAACCCCTTTGCCGACGATCCCTTCTTCTCGCAGTTCTTCGACTTCGGTCCGGCCACGCCGCGCATCCAGAACGCCCTCGGCTCGGGCGTGATCCTGCGCGCGGACGGTATCGTCGTGACCAACTACCATGTCGTGGCCGAGGCAGACGACATCCGGGTGGTGCTGGCCGACGCCCGCGAATTCGCAGGCGAGGTGATCCTCGCCGACGCCGGCCTCGACCTCGCGGTGATCCGTCTCGACGGGGCAGCCGGCCTGCCCGCGCTGCCCCTGGCCGATGCCGACGGCGCAGAGGTGGGCGATCTCGTCCTTGCGATCGGCAATCCCTTCGGCGTCGGGCAGACGGTGACGAGCGGCATCGTCTCGGCCCTAGCCCGGGCCGGGCGCGGCGGCGGCAGGGGCGCGCCCGACCGCCCGCAGGGCTATTTCATCCAGACCGACGCGGCGATCAATCCCGGCAACTCGGGCGGCGCGCTCGTGGATACCGAGGGCCGGCTTCTCGGCATCAACACGATGATCGTCACCCGCTCCGGCGGATCGAACGGCATCGGCTTCGCAATTCCCGCCAACATGGTCGGTCAGGTCGTGGCGCAGGCCGAGGCCGGTTCCAGCCGCTTCATCCGGCCCTGGGCGGGAATCGACGTGCAGCCGGTGGACGCAGACCTCGCCGAGGCGCTCGGACTTGCGGCGCCCGGCGGCGTCCTCGTGCGCGACCTGCACCCGGAAAGCCCCTTCGCCGCTGCCGGATTCCGCACCGGCGACGTCATCACGGCCATCGGCAGCCACGCCGTCAAAGGCGCGGCCGAGCTCGACTACCGGCTGGCCGTCCTCGGCCCCGACGGCACGGCGGACGTCACCTTTCGCCGCGACGGCGCGGAAGCGACCGCGACGGTGCAACTCGCCCCCGCACCCGCGGCCGCGGCGCCCCTGACCCTCGGCCCCGGCTCGGCCTTCGCCGGACTCACGCTCGCGCCGCTCGATCCGGCCCTCGTGGACCGGCTCGGCCTGCCCCTGTCGACGACGGGCGCCGTGGTCACCGCCGTCGCCGGCCCGGCCCGCGCGACGGGGCTGCGCCCCGGCGACGTGGTCACCGCGATCAACGGGACGGCGGTCGAAGGCCCGCCCGATGTCGACCGGCTCACCTCGGACGGCCGCCGCAGCTGGGCGGTGGAGTTCCTCCGCAACGGCCAGCGCGGCATCCTGCGCCTCTCCGGCGGCTGAGCCGGCGGTTGCCCGTTGTGCCTCCGCGAAGACTGACCTAACGTCGCGACCCGACCAACCGGGAGTGACGCCATGACGAAAAACTACGGATTCGACACGCTGCAGGTCCATGCGGGCGCCCGCCCCGACCCGGCCACCGGCGCGCGCCAGGTGCCGATCTACCAGACCACCGCCTATGTTTTCCGCGACGCCGACCATGCGGCCGCGCTCTTCAACCTTCAGGAGGTGGGCTACATCTACTCCCGCCTGACCAACCCCACCGTCTCGGCGCTCGCAGAACGGATCGCCACGCTCGAGGGCGGCGTCGGCGGCGTCTGCTGCTCCTCCGGGCATGCGGCGCAGATCATGGCGCTTTTCCCGCTGATGGGGCCGGGGCGCAACATCGTCGTCTCGACCCGCCTCTACGGCGGCACCGTCACGCAGTTCAGCCAGACCATCAAGCGCTTCGGCTGGTCGGCGAAGTTCGTCGATACCGACGACCTCGCCGCCGTAGCGGCGGCCATCGACGAGAACACCCGCGCGCTCTTCTGCGAATCGATCGCCAACCCGGGCGGCTATGTCACCGACATCCCGGCACTTGCCGCCGTGGCCGACAAGGCCGGGCTGCCGCTCATCGTCGACAACACCTCGGCCACGCCCTGGCTCTGCCGCCCGATCGAGATGGGTGCGACGCTCGTCGTCCACTCCACGACGAAGTACCTCACCGGCAACGGCACCGTGACCGGCGGCGCCATCATAGATTCCGGCAAGTTCGACTGGTCCGCCTCGGGCAAGTTCCCCTCGCTCTCGGCGCCCGAACCGGCCTACCACGGCCTCAAGTTCCACGAGACCTTCGGGCCGCTCTCCTACACCTTCCACTCCATCGCCATCGGCCTGCGCGATCTCGGCATGACGATGAACCCGCAGGCGGCGCACTACACGCTCATGGGGATCGAGACTCTTTCGCTCCGGATGGAACGCCATGTCGCCAACGCCCGAAAGGTCGCCGAGTGGCTGGAGAAGGACCCGCGCGTCGAATTCGTCACCTACGCCGGCCTGCCCTCCTCGCCCTATCACGACCGCGCTAAGAAGATCTGCCCGAAGGGTGCCGGCGCCCTTTTCACCTTCGCGGTACGGGGTGGCTACGAGGCCTGCGTGAAGCTCGTCGATTCGCTCGAACTTTTCAGCCACGTGGCGAACCTCGGCGACACCCGCTCGCTGATCATCCACTCGGCCTCCACGACCCACCGCCAGCTCTCGCCCGAGCAGCAGAAGGCGGCGGGCGCGGCACCGAACGTGGTGCGCGTGTCGATCGGGATCGAGGACGCCGACGACATCATCGCCGACCTCGACCAGGCGCTGGCCAAGGCGACGGCCTGAGGCAAAGGGCGGGGCGGTCCGGCCGCCCCGCACGTTACGTCACTCCGCGATCTCGTAGACCATTCCGACCGAGGCGGTGATCGCCAGCTCGCCCGGCGCGACCGGAACCGCGGCCGACTTCGCGTAGCCCGCCGCCTCCATCGCCATCGGCATCGGCGGCATGTAGCCCCCCGCCTCGGTGATCGCGTGCACGCGGCCGAGCTTGACGCCCGCCGCCTCGGCGTAGAGCGCGGCCTTGGCCGCCGCATCCGCCACCGCCCTGCGCCGCGCCTCGTCCTTCGGCGCGCTGTCGTCGGCCAGCCCGAAGCCGAGGCCGTTGAGCGTGTTCGCCCCGTCGGCAACCACCGCGTCGAGCACGCCCCCCACGCTATCGAGCACGCGCACGCGGACCGTGACCATGTTCGCCGCCGTATACCCCACCACCGTCGGCGGCGCGCCGTCCGATCGGCCGTAGTCGTAGCGGGGGCCGAGCGAGAGGCCAGAGGTCTGGATGTCGCGCGGCTCGATGCCCGCAGCCTTCAGCCGTTCGATCACCGCCGCGAGCCGGGCGGAGTTCTCGGCCATGGCGCCGGCGGCCGTATCGGCATCGGTCTGCACGCCGAGCGAGACCGTCGCCATGTCGGGCGGGGCCTCCACCCTCCCCTCGCCGGTCACGGAAATCACGGCCGGCGCCGCATCCTCCGCGAAGGCGGGCAGGGCCACCATGGCCAGGGTTGCGAAAAGACTGGAAAAGCGCATGAAAACCTCCATCTCCGGCGCCGATCATCGGATCTTCGACGCATCCTGCAAGCCGATCCTTGGCCGGCCGGCTTTCCATGGGCGAAAAACTGCTTTAGGACAGACTGCGACACGCCGGCGGCTTTGGCTTCGCCCCTGAACATGCTACCTGCCCGGAAATGAAACCTCCCTTCGCACTCTCTCTTTCCGAGGATGGACTGACCCTGCTTTTCAGGGTCGCGGAGGGCTGGGCCCCGCTCGGGCATGTCGGCTTCGACGCTCCCGATCTGGAAAGCCGGCTTGCCGACCTCCGCGGCCGCGCCGAAACGCTCGCGCCGGGGGGCGTGGCGACGAAGCTCGTCCTGCCGGACACGCAGATCCTCTATACCGAGGTCTCGGCACCAGGCCCCGATGCCGCCAGCCGCCGGGCCCAGATCGCGACCGCGCTCGAAGGCCGCACGCCCTACGCGGTGGTGGACCTGGCCTACGACTGGTCGCGGCAGAACGGCGGCGCGAAGGTTCTCGTCGCCGTGGTGGCGCGGGTCACGCTGGCCGAGGCGGAGAGCTTCGCCGAGGCGCAGGGCTTCAATCCGGTCGCCTTCGTCGCCGCCCCCTCGCCAAGGCGTTTCGCGGGAGAGCCCTTCTTCGGCCCATGCTCGCGGGCCGCAATCCACCTGCCCGACGGCGCCCGCCTCGACCGCGATCAGGACCCGGTCCGGATCGTCGCGCTGCCGCCCGAGATCGCCGCGATCATCGCACCGGGGGCAGCAGAGACCGCCGGACCCGAAGCGCTCGAGGCGGGCACCGCCAGCCCTGCCGTGGCGGAGGCCGCCGCGACCGAAGCGGCCGCGACCGAGGCCGCAGCCCGGTCGCAAGACGAGGTGCACGAGGTCGGCGAATCGGGCGGAATCGAACCTGAACCAACCGACGCCGCGCCGGCTTCGCCGTCAGACTTGCCGGAAACGATCATCGACGCCGAAAAGCTGGAAGCGACGGACCCGGCGCCTGCCCCGCCGACCGGCGAACCTGACGCGGCCCCGGTACCAGAGGCCCCCTTCATCGCCATCGAGGACCTCGCGGAGGACTTCGACGCAGGGACGGCGACCCGGACGGCCGACGCGACGGAGCTTCCCGACGGCACGGTCCTGTCCCCCGCGTTCGCCTCGCGCCGGCAGACGACCGGCGGCGCCGCGGAAACGCACGGCGCGCCGCCCGGCGATCCGGCGAGCCTCCTCGCCGAGGCGACCTCCAGGCTCCACCTCCTCGCCGACGCGCCCGAAACGGTGACCGTACCCCGCGGCGTCCCGCGGATCGGCCCGGCGGCAGCGACGCTCGCCATCACGGCCCCGGCCATCGACCTGCCTCAGACCGTCGCGGATGCACGGGACGGCGCGGGGGGCAACGGGCTCCGTCGCAAGGGGTCTGGCCGGACGCCCCTCACCGCCCTGCCCGAGACCCGCCACGGCACCCAGGCGCAGTTGCGCGAACGCCAGGCCGCCGCCAGTTCGCTGGCGCCGTCGGAGGCAACCGGGGCGTTCGGCGCACCCCCCGCCGCGCCCCGCCGCACCGTGCCCGACCGCCGGCGGCTCGGACTGATCCTCACCGCGGCCCTTGTGCTCCTTATGCTCGCCGTCGCGCTCTGGTCGCTGTGGTTCGGCGCTGCGCCGACCTCACCCGACCCGGCAGCCCCCGCCGAGACATCGGCGGCACCCGCTGTTCCGGCCGAGCCTGCCGAAACCGCGAGCACGCCCGCCCCGCAAACGGCCCAGCGGACGGCCCAGCAAACGGCACCGCCACCGCGGCCCGCCACGGCAGCGACCGCCGGCATAGACGGCGCGACGGACCCGGCCGGCGATGCGGTGACGGCAGCCCTGACCGAGGCGCTCGCCGGGGATGAAGCGGTCGCCGCCTCCACGCCCGCCCCGAACACGCCCGAGGTCGCGGCGCCCGGGATTGACCCGGCTCCTTCCGACACGGCTCTCGGGGACGCTCCGGACGCGACGACACCTGCGATGCCCGCACCCGCGCCGCAGGCCACGACCGAGGGGGCCGCGACCGCCACCGAAGCGGCGCCAGTGGCCGCGCCCGGACAGGCTCCCGCGCCGGTCTGGACCGGCATCCCCTCGAGTGCCGCAACCGGCGCTGACGACCAGAATTCCGGTGCGACGGCACTTGCTGCCCTGGCCGACCCCGGCCGCGAGGCCCTCCCGGCCACGCCGGAGGGGCTTGCGGAGACCGCACCAGCCACCACCGCCGACGCCCTGCCCGAGGCTCAGCCGCTTCCGCCTCCGTTCGGCACCGTCATCACCTTCGGCCCCGACGGCCGCATCGTTCCCACGCCCGAGGGCGTGGTCACTCCGGACGGATTCACGCTCTACGCCGGCCGCCCGCCGCTCGTGCCCGCCGCCGCTCCGCGCCCCGGCGCTGCCGCCGCCCCGGGCGGGTCGGCAGCCGGATCGCCCGCCCCCGCGCCGACCCTGCCGCCGCTGCCCGCGCCCGTCGATCCCGCGCACTCGGCCCGCAATCCGCAGCTCCGCCCGGCGGCGGTCCTCGAACGCGCAGCAGCAGCCCGCGCACTCGCGCCCGTGACGCCTGCCGCGCCCGCACCGGCGGAGTCCGCCGCCCCGGTGCCGCCGGAGGCCGCGCCGGCCGCGACCGAAGGCGCCCTGCCGCCGCTTCCCGGGCCGGTCGATCCTGCCCATGCCGCACTCGGACCGAAGCTCCGCCCCGCCGCCGTCACCGCCCGCGCCGAGACCGCCCGCGCCCAGGCCACGGCCATTGCCGCCGCTGCCGAGGCCGCCGCACGCGCCGAGGCCGAGGCGCTCGCCAGTGCGTCCCGCTACGCCGTCGCCTCGTCGCGGCGGCCCACCGAACGCCCCTCCGGCCTCGCCAAGGCCGTCGAAGCCGCCGTTGCGGCCGCCGTGACCGCCGCCGTGACCACTCCCGAACCCGCGCCCGCTGCCGCGCCAGCGCCCGCCCCTGAACCCGCCCCCGAAGCCGTCGAAATCGACGAGCCGGAGCCGCTCGAGGCCGTGCCGAACATGCCGACGACGGTCACCGTTGCCCGGCAAGCCACCGTCAAGAATGCCATCGACCTCGGCAAGATCAATCTCATCGGCGTCTACGGCTCCTCGGCCAACCGCCGCGCTCTGGTGCGGATGCCGTCCGGGCGGCTCCTCAAGGTCAAGATCGGCGACCGCCTCGACGGCGGCCAGGTCGCCGCCATCGGCGACAGCGAGCTGACATACGTGAAGGGCGGCCGCAGCTTCACCCTGAAGATCCAGAAGAACGGCTGAGGCACCGCAGGCGCCCGCGCCAAAACGCACGTTCGGGACGTTTTTTTCGCGTCCCGCCATGAAATCTCCGCCCGAATGTGACATGATTCGAACGGGACTTCCGCGCGCCGCCCCGCCGCGCCGGACCCGCCCTTGCAAATCGCCCGATCGAAAGGCCGGCACCGCCGATGGAAAGCTTTCTTCTCCAGGCCTCGCTCTACCTGATCGCGGTGGTGCTCGCCGTGCCGGTAGCCTCGCGGCTCGGCCTCGGCTCGGTCCTCGGCTATCTGGTCGCCGGCATCGTCATCGGCCCGGTCCTCGGCCTCGTCGGCAGCGAGACCGAAGATATCCAGCACTTTGCCGAGTTTGGTGTGGTGATGATGCTCTTCCTGATCGGGCTGGAGCTCGAGCCGCGAGCGCTCTGGGGGATGCGCGACCGGCTCCTCGGTCTCGGCGGGCTGCAGATTCTCGTCACCGCGTTCGTCGTGACGCTCGGCGCGCTCGCCCTCGGCCTCGGCTGGCGCCTCGCTTTGACGCTCGGCGTCATCCTCTCGCTCTCCTCGACGGCAATCGTTCTGCAGACGATGACCGAGAAGAACCTGATGCGCACGGCGGGTGGGCGCAGCGCCTTCTCGGTCCTTCTCATGCAGGACATCGCGGTGATCCCGATCCTCGCGCTCCTGCCGCTCCTCGCCCTGCCCGGCGCGCGCGCCCTCGCGCAGGCCCAGGCAGCCGATGCCCATGCGGCGCTGAGCCTCCTGCAGGAACTGCCCGCCTGGGGCGTGACCCTCGTCACGCTCGGTGCCGTGGCGGGCGTCGTTCTCGCCGGGCAGTATCTCGTCCGTCCGCTTTACCAGTTCGTCCACCGTGCCCACCTGCGCGAGGTCAATACCGCGCTCGCCTTGATGATCGTCGTCACGATCGCGTCGCTGATGCTCATGGTCGGGCTCTCGCCCGCGCTCGGGGCCTTCCTCGCCGGCGTCGTGCTCGCCAACTCCGAGTTCCGGCACGAACTCGAATCGGACATCGCACCCTTCAAGGGGCTGCTCCTCGGGCTCTTCTTCATTACCGTGGGCGCGGGCATCGACGTGGATCTCCTCTGGCAGCAGCCGGTGACGCTCGCCGGCCTGACGCTCGCGCTGATGGCGGCGAAGGGGGCGGTGCTCTACGGCCTTGGCCGGCTCTTCCGCCTGCGCGGCCGCGACCAGTGGCTCTTCACCCTCGGGCTCGCCCAGGCGGGCGAATTCGGCTTCGTGCTCGCCGCCTTCGCCGTCAAGCAGCGCATCCTGCCCGAGACCCTGGCGCAGCAACTCCTCCTTGTCATCGCGCTGACGATGTTCCTCACGCCGCTCGCCTTCATCCTGCACGACATCCTCGCCCGGCGCATGAAGGACGAGGGCGACCGCAGCCCGGCCGACGACATCGACGAACAGGAGCCGATCATCATCGCGGGGGTCGGCCGCTTCGGTCAGGTGGTCAACCGCATGGTGACCATGTCGGGTTTCCGCACCACCGTGCTCGACAGCGACCTCAACGTGATCCAGCTTCTCAGGAAATTCGGCTTCAAGGGCTATGTCGGCGACCCGACCCGGCCGGAGCTACTGCGCGCGGCCGGCCTCGCCCAGGCGCGTGTGCTCGTAATCTGCCTCGACGACCGGGCGGCCACCCTGCGGCTCGTCGACTACGCGCGCCGCGAGCGCCCCGACCTGCACATCATCGCCCGCGCCCGCGACCGCGAGCATGTCTATCAACTCTACAAGGCAGGGGCCAACGACATCGTCCGGGAATACTTCGACTCAAGCCTCAGGGTAGCGCGCTATGTTCTTGAGAACATGGGCTTATCTGACTACGAGGCGAAGGAACTGGAAAAGACCTTCTACAAGCTCGATCGTGCCGCCGTACGCGACCTCGCGCAGGTCTGGATCCCCGGCGTTCCGATGGAGAACAACGCCGCCTACGTCGCCCGGGCAAAGCAACTGAACCGCGAGCTGGAGGATGCGTTGATCACCCGCTTCACCCAGACGCGCGACGAAAGCACGAGCGCGGACAAGGCCGCCGAGTAGTCGCCCTCAGTTCGCCGGCGCCTCCGGCAGGTCGCCGAGCTGGTCGAACCAGTCGATGTCGCGCAGCGTGACGGCACCCGACAGGATCACGCTCGCCACCACCGACCACAGCACCACCGTCACCATGGTCGCCGCCACGATCTTGCGCTTCAGCCTCACCTCCGAAGGCGCGCTCGCAGGCGTTCCCGGCACGATCTCGCCCTCGTCCGCCTGGCTCCGCGGACGGATCTGCAGCGCGACGAGGAACACCATGAACCACATGACCGCGAAGAGGACGATGCCGCCGGTGAGGTTCATCAGACCTGCTCCAGCTCGACCAGGCAGCCGTTGAAATCCTTCGGGTGAAGAAAAAGCACGGGCTTGCCATGTGCGCCGATCTTCGGCTCGCCGATGCCGAGGACGCGCGCGCCTGCGGCCTTCAGCCGATCGCGGGCGGCGAGGATGTCCTCCACCTCGTAGCAGATGTGGTGGATGCCGCCCGCGGGGTTCTTTTCCAGAAAGCCCGCGATCGGGGAATTCTCGCCGAGCGGGTAGAGGAGTTCCACCTTCGTGTTCGGCAGTTCGATGAAGACCACGGTAACGCCGTGTTCGGGTTCGTCCTGCGGCGGGCCGACCGTCGCGCCCAGCGTGTCGCGGTATTGCGCCGCCGCAGCCTCCAGGTCCGGCACGGCGATGGCGACATGGTTCAGGCGTCCGATCATCTCACTCCTCCGCGGCACATGGTTCCGCCGGGTTATGCGGCGGTGCGGCCCGCTTCGCAAGCGCCCGCTTGGTCGCAGGCGCGTTTACGCTCCGTTAGCCAATCGCTGTCTTACTCGCCCCGACAAGGCGGCCCCGCGACGACAGGAGGGATGAGATGGCCGATGACCTGAGCGCGTTTCTCGCCACGCGCGAACCGACACCCGACCGCCCGCTCCTGGGCCTGACGGTTCTGGTGGTGGAGGACAGCCGCTTCGCGTGCGAGGCGATGCGACTTCTCTGCCTGCGCTCGGGCGCACGAATCCGGCGGGCGGACTGCCTGCGTTCCGCGCGGCGGCACCTCATGACCTACCGCCCGACCGTGGTCATCGTCGATCTCGGCCTGCCCGACGGGTCGGGGCTCGATCTCATTTCCGAGGTCGCCGCCCGGCGTCCGCGGGTGCCCGCCCTCCTCGGCACCAGCGGCGACGCCGGGGCGGAGGAGCGTGCGCGCGCGGCCGGTGCCGACGGGTTCCTCGCAAAGCCGATAGAAAGCCTCTCTGCCTTTCAGCGTACGATCCTCGCCGCCCTGCCCGCCACGCCGAAACCGGTGGCCGCGGGACAGGGCGGCGCGGAGGACGACCGGGTGCATCCCGACCCGCTCGCGCTCCGCGACGACCTCGCCCATGTCGCCGATCTCCTCGGCGACGCGCCGGAGGGTCCGGCGCTCGACTATCTTGCGCAGTTCCTCTCAGGCGTGGCGCTTTCGGCCCATGATGCGCCCCTGCGCGCGGCGGCCGAGGCGCTCGCGCGCGGACGGGCGGGCGACATGCAGCGGCTGAGCGGGCTCGTGCGCGACCGGCTCGCCGCCGGCGCTCCGTTCTGAACGGCGCGCGGGCTCGCGCGCGTCCCTGCCCGTCAGAGCAGCGCGGGATCGCTCGTCACGAGAATCGGGCGCGTCAGCGCCGCGAGCCTCTGCCGCTGGTTGCCGCCGGCGTCGAAATTCGCCGGGTCGAGCCAGGTGTCGAATGCGACCTTCAGCGCGGGCCATTCGCGGTCGATCGCCGCGAACCAGGCGGTGTCGCGATTGCGCCCCTTCACCACCGTCGCCTGCCGGAAAACGCCCTCGAAGCTGAAACCGTAGCGCTCCGCCGCGCGGCGTGACCCGAGGTTCAGCGCGTTGCACTTCCATTCGTAGCGGCGATAGCCCGCGTCGAAGACCCAGGCCATCATCAGGTACATCGCCTCGGTCGCCGCCCGCGTCCGCTGCAGCCGCGGGGCGAGCGCGATATGGCCGACCTCGATCGACCCCGCCGCCGGATCGATCCTGAGATAGCTCGCCACCCCGCCGGCGCGCCCCGTCGCCCGGTCGATCAGCGCGGCGAACCAGGGATCGGTGCGCCCGGCCATACCCTCCGCCCAGGTGTGGTAAGCCGCCTCGTCAGGAAAGGGGCCATAGGGCATGTAGTCCCAGATCGCGTCGCTCTCGCGGTTCGCGGCGTGGAGGTCGGCCGCATGGCGCGCCGGGTCGAGCCGCTCCAGCGTGACATAGCGCCCCTCGATCCGGTCCCAGTCGGGGCGGGATCGCGGCGTCCAGCCCTCGACCCGCGCGCCCAGCCGGTCGTCCGCGTCCCTGTCGCCGCCCATTTTCCGCCCTCCCTCGCCCCGATGCGCCGGCGATCATAGGCCGGATGCGTTCGCCCGCAAGCACGCGATCGGCGCGAAATGATCGCCAAATTGCCCCGTAGCTGTCCCCGCCCTGTCCCAATCCCGCCGCAATCCGACCGGACATTCGGATCATGTGTTCAGGTGTCATGGGGATCACGGTCATGGCAAAAGACATCATCCGGTTCGCGATGAACGAAAAGCTGGTGAGGGGCGCCCATTGGGCGGTCTTCGGCATCGGCGCGCTCTCGCTCACCTTCTCCATCGCGGCCACCGCCGCCTCGGCGTTCTGAGCGGGCGACCGTCGAAAGAACCGGAAGCCGCGCCCTCCGGCGCGGCTTCCTGCATTTCATCGTGGTATCGCGCGACGTCCCCGCCGCCGTCGGCCCACTGGCCGGCTCAGGACCCGAGAGGGAAGGGCGCGGCCACCACCGCCATCCCCTGCCGCTCGAAGCTCGCCCGGATCAGCGCCCCGTAGGCCTCGTCGGCACGATCCGCGCGGGAAAGCCGCACGCCGGTGCGTTCGAAACTCGCGAGGACCAGTTCGCGGTAGTCCTCCGCCGTCGCGCGGTGCCCGGCGACCGGCATGCTCGCACGCTCGAAACTCGCGGCGACCAGCGCGAAGTAGCGCGCCTCGGACCCCGCCTCCCCGCCCGCGGCGAAGGACGGCGTGACGACCGACATGACGGCAAGGGTAGCGGCAATATTCTTGTTCAAATTCATCGAAGTCTCCGAAATGTTGTCGAATGTGAATTGCGACCGTGCGGCCCAGCCGCCCGGACGCGGTCAGGAAATCGCGGCAGCAGCGGCCTTCGGGTCCTGGCGCACGAGCGCCGGGGGATTCCCGCTGACCGGTTCCTCCGCGTCCCGCCGGCCAGCCGGGCAGAGCCCGGCGCGGCGCCGCGGGCAGGCGTCGCAGTTCGCACTCAGCACAGCACCTGCTCCATCCGCTCCCAGTCGCCGAAGCGCCAGGTCTCGCCCATGATCGCGGCAAGAAGCCCGTCGAAAGCCTCTGCCGGCATCGCCTGGCGCATGCCCGTTACCATCGCGACCCGCTCCGGCCGCGAGGCCGCGCCGAGCATGAACCGGCCGAACCCCGCCATCTTCGCCGGCGGGATGTTCGACACGATCGAATGCTCGATCCCGTCGATCTCCGCCGCCGAGAAGTTGGCCGCGATGAGCGGCATGAGTTCGGTTTCCTCCTCGTGCATGTGCGTCAGGTCGTCGGCCACGAAGATCGCGAAGCGCTGGTAGAGCCGGCGCAGTTTCACCGCGCGGTCGCCGCCGGCCGTCGCCACCTCCTCGGTCATGCGGCGCAACTCGCCGAAGGCGTCGAGGTGATGGTCGTGGTCCTCGCCCTGATGCTCCGAACCGCCCGGGACGCGGGCCTCCACAACGGCATGGATCTTCTCGTTCTCGTGGGTCAGGTGCGAATGGCAGATCTCGAGATGCGCCGAAAGCCGGCCGAGCACCTCCATCAGCCCCGCCTCGTCACCGGCATCCGCCTGGCCGAGCGCGATCAGCATGCGTGCGTTTGCCAGACGGATGCCCTTGTGGACCGCGTAATAAAGGTCCCTGGTCGCAGGTGACTCAAAATCCGTTCGGACGTTCATATTCTCTCTCCATTAATTGGTGTGCAAACGAACTGGTGAATGGCCGGGGGGAATACAGCGCTTCTCTTTTCCTGCAAATACCGGCATACTGGTTTCACTCTCCGATTTTCTCGGACAATCAATGGACCACTTGCGCGCCATGCGTCTGTTCCTGCGGGTCGCCGAACTTGGCAGCCTGACAGCCGCGTCGACCGACCTCGGCCTTGCCAGGGGTGCCGCCTCCACCATCGTGGCCGACCTCGAACGCCATCTCGGCGTGCAGCTTCTGGAACGGACGACTCGGCGGCTGCGGCTGACCGAGGATGGCGCGCGCTATCTCGACCGCGCGCGCCAGATCGTGACCGATGTCGACGAACTTGAAAACGACATCGGCGCGGCGGAGCGCAGCCCGCGCGGCCTGCTGCGCGTCCAGCTTCCGCCCGGCATCGCGCGGATCATCGTCGTCCCGGCGCTGCCGGACTTCGTCGCCCGACACCCCGGGATCGAACTGGAAATCCTCTCGCGCACCGAGGTCCCCGATTTCGTCGGCCAGCGGCTCGACGCCGCCCTTCTGGTCGGTCCGCTGCCCGAACTCGACATTGTCGCCCGCTCCGTCGGCCAGTTGCCGCAGATGACCGTCGCCGCCCCGGCCTATCTGGGGCGCGCGGGCCACCCCGCGCGTCCCGACGATCTGGACCGCCACGCCTGCCTGCCGATCCTCTCCTCGCGCACCGGCCGCGCCCAGCCCTGGCGGTTCCACATCGAGGGGCGGGACGTGACGATGCCCGTACGCGGCCCGCTCGCGTTCGAGGCGGCCGAAGCCGCCGTGGCGGCCGCGCGCTGCGGCGCGGGCATCCTCCAGCTTGCGAGCTACCTCATCTTCGACGACGTCCGCGCCGGCCGGCTTGTGCCCGTGCTCGACGCCTTCCGCCCCGCACCCCAGCCCGCCCACATCGTCCACCCGCGCCACCGGCTGAAACCGCGCCGGCTGAAGGTGTTCGAGGAATTCCTGATCGAGCTCAACCAGACGGTCCGGCGGCGCTGGAACATCCGCGAGATCGCAGCCCCGGTCACTCCCTCGGCACCACCCTCAACCTGAGTTCCCTGAGCTGTTCGTTCGTCGGCTCGGAGGGCGCGCCCATCATCAGGTCCTCGGCGCGCTGGTTCATCGGGAACATGATGACCTCGCGGATGTTCGCGGTGTCGGCCAGGAGCATCACCATCCGGTCGATGCCCGCGGCGCAGCCGCCGTGCGGGGGCGCGCCGTACTTGAAGGCCTTGACCATGCCGCCGAAGCGCTTCTCGACCTCTTCGCGCCCATAGCCGGCGAGTTCGAAGGCCCTGAACATGATCTCGGGCTTGTGGTTGCGGATGGCACCCGACACGAGTTCATAGCCGTTGCAGGCAAGGTCATACTGGTACCCGAGCACCTTCAGGGGATCGCCCGAAAGCGCCTCCATTCCCCCCTGCGGCATCGAGAAGGGGTTGTGGGAAAAGTCGATGCGGCCGGTCTCGGGGTCCTTTTCGTACATCGGGAAATCGACGATCCAGGCGAACTTGAAGACGCCCTCCTCGACCAGTCCCAGCTCGCGCCCGATCTCCATCCGCGCCCGGCCCGCGACCGGCTCGAACTGCTCCGGCTTGCCGGCGACGAAGAAGACGGCGTCGCCAAGTTTCAGACCAAGCTCCTTCCTAAGGGCTTCGGTCTTCTCAGCACCAAGCGCCTTGGCAATGGGACCAGCACCGGCAATGTAGGTGTTTGCCAGTGGAACCTTTCCGGTCTGCTGGAGTTCAGCAAACTGGTTCGACTGAATTCTGAAGAGAACTTCGTCGCCAGTATCGAACTCCTCTTCCCGCCAGAAGATATAGCCCATCCCCGGCAGCCCTTCCTTCTGGGCAAAGGCATTCATCCGGTCGGCGAACTTGCGGCTGCCGCCGCCCGGCGCGGGAATGGCGCGGACTTGCGTCCCTTCCTGCTCCAGCAGCCTGGCGAAGATCGCGAAGCCCGAGCCGCGGAAATGGTCGGAGACGACCTGCATCCGGATCGGGTTCCTCAGGTCCGGCTTGTCGGTGCCGTACCAGAGCGCGCTGTCGGCGTAGGAGATCAGCGGCCAGTCCGGGTCCACCTTGCGACCCTGGCCGAACTCCTCGAAGACACCCTGGATCACCGGCTGGACGGCCGCGAAAACATCGGCTTGCGTGACGAAGCTCATCTCTACGTCCAGCTGGTAGAAATCGGTGGGCGAGCGGTCGGCGCGCGGGTCCTCGTCGCGGAAGCAGGGCGCGATCTGGAAGTAGCGGTCGAAACCTGCCACCATGATGAGCTGCTTGAACTGCTGCGGCGCCTGCGGCAGCGCGTAGAACTTGCCCGGATGGAGCCGCGACGGAACGAGGAAGTCGCGCGCGCCCTCGGGGCTCGACGCGGTGATGATCGGCGTCTGGAACTCGGTGAACCCCCGCGCCCACATCCGGTCGCGCAACGACTTCACCACCTGCGCGCGCAGCATCATGTTGCGGTGGAGGCTCTCCCGGCGCAGGTCGAGGAAGCGGTAGGTCAGCCGCGTCTCCTCGGGGTAGTCGTGGTCGCCGAAGACCGGCAGCGGCAATTCCTCGGCCTCGCCGAGCACCCGCATCTCGGTCGCATAGACCTCGATCCCGCCGGTCGGGATCTTCGGGTTCACGAGGCTCGCGTCGCGCGCCTTCACCCGCCCGTCGATACGGATCACCGTCTCCGCCCTGAGCCGCTCGATCGCCGCGAAGGCCGGGCTGTCGCTGTCGGCCACCACCTGGGTCATACCGTAATGGTCGCGCAGGTCGACGAACAGCACCCCGCCGTGATCGCGCACCCGGTGCACCCAGCCCGCCAGCCGCACAGTCTGGCCCGCGTGGGACGTGTTCAGTTCGGCGCAGGTATGGCTGCGGTAGGCGTGCATGATGCTCCCCTTTCAGAAGGGCGAAATCCGGGTCCGCGCCGATACACAGCTTCGGGCGCGCGAAGTCAAGGCAGAGCAGGGCGGCGGCAGCATCGGCAATTGTCCCCCGAACCGCCACATTCCCGCCAAAATGCGGGGCGAGAAGCCATTTCATGGACATTGCCCGGATCCGACACATGGACATTGCCCGCCCAGTTGACCCATCCGCCCTGACGCCGTCCCGCGATCGGGCCTTTGCGCTTGCCATGCTCTGCTTCTGGGCCCTCGTCACCAGCTGGCAGCAATGGGGCCGCTGGGCCGAGGATCTCTCGGCCGTCTACATGGCCGGCTGGCTCTGGCACAGCGGACAGCAGGCGCTCATCTATGACGCGCCACCGGCCTTCTTCGGCGGCGCGGCCGACAGCTGGCTGCCGGCGATGCAGGCGCTCGGCATCGCCGGCCAGACGACCTACGCCTATGTCTATCCGCCGCTCTGGGCGGTGCTTGCCGCGCCGCTCGCCGGACTGCTTTCGCCGCAGGGGTTCTTCGACCTCGTCGCGGCGGTGCAGGTCCCGATGCTCGCCGCCTCGGCCTGGCTTGCGGGGCGGATCCTGAAGCCGGCGGCGATGCCGTGGTGGATCTGGTCGGCGATCAGCCTCGTGATCCTCAACCTCTCCATCCAGTCGCACCTCGCAATCTGGCAGAACCAGCCGACGATCACCGTGGGGTTCCTGACGCTCCTCGCCTTCGAACGGTTGGGCGCCGGCCGTTCCGTTGCGGCCGGGATCGCGCTGGCCCTCGCCGCGGCGATCAAGCTGACGCCCGCGGCCTTCGTCCTCCTGTTCCTCCTCGACGGCCAGCGGCAGGCCACCTTGGCCTTCGCGGTCGCCGGGGCGGCGCTCGGGCTCCTCTCGATCGCGCTTGCGGGCTGGCCCGCGCATCAGGCCTTCCTCGACAGTCTCGCCCTCGTGAAGGGCGTGGCCTTTCTCACCGCCGTAAACACATCGCTTTTCACCGCCGCCGTCGCGCTCGGCTCGGCCCTCGGCTTTCTGCCGATGCCCCCGCTCCAGGACCCGCTCATCGTCTATCATCACGGCATCCCCGGATGGCTCTCGCCCGCGGTATCGCTTCTGGCGCTGGCCGTCGTCGCCGCCTTCGCCCGCGTGCTCCGGCCGCTGCCGGGGAGGCTCCGCCGCGGCCTCGGCCTTATCGCCCTCTCGATCATCGTCGCCCTGCTCGGGCCGCTCGGCTGGCTGCACTACTACCTGGTGCCACTCCTGCTGCTGCCCGGCCTGCTTGGGGTCCTCCCGGTGCGGCGCGCCGCGGTCCTGATCGCGCTCGTGGGTGTGCCGTCCCTCAGCTTCGTCTTTCCCGCCATCGCACTCCTGCCCTGGCCGATCGCCAACTATACCTGGATGATGTGCGCTGCCTGGGCCGTCGTCCTCGTCGGGGTCTTCGCCGCGGCCCGCCGCGCCCGGGCCTGAACCCGCCATCGGGACTTGCGCCCGGGGCGGGCTTGTCTATAACCCCCGACAATTTGCGGAACGGGGGCGGGGGCGATGCCGAAGAGAACCGACATCAAGTCGATCATGATCATCGGAGCCGGGCCCATCGTCATCGGTCAGGCCTGCGAGTTCGACTATTCCGGCGCCCAGGCCTGCAAGGCTTTGCGCGAGGAAGGCTACCGGGTGATCCTGGTCAACTCCAACCCCGCCACGATCATGACCGACCCCGGCATGGCAGACGCCACCTATATCGAGCCGATCACCCCGGAAATCGTCGCCAAGATCATCGAGAAGGAACGCCCCGATGCGCTTTTGCCGACGATGGGCGGGCAGACCGGCCTCAACACCTCGCTGGCGCTTGCCGACATGGGCGTGCTGGACAAGTTCAAGGTCGAGCTGATCGGCGCCAATCGCCAGGCCATCGAGATGGCGGAGGATCGCAAGTTGTTCCGCGAGGCGATGGACCGGATCGGGCTCGAGAACCCCAAGGCGACCATTGTCGCCGCGCCGAAACTTCCCAACGGCAGGTACGACGTCGCAGCGGGCGTCCGCGACGCCATCGACGCCATCGAATATGTCGGCCTGCCCGCCATCATCCGCCCCGCCTTCACCCTTGGCGGCACCGGCGGCGGCGTCGCCTACAACCGCGACGATTACGAGGCCATCGTCCGCTCGGGCCTCGACGCCTCGCCGGTCGCCCAGGTGCTGATCGACGAAAGCCTCCTTGGCTGGAAGGAATACGAGATGGAGGTGGTCCGCGACCGCGCGGACAATGCGATCATCGTCTGCTCGATCGAAAACGTCGATCCGATGGGCGTCCATACCGGCGATTCGATCACCGTCGCCCCGGCGCTGACGCTCACGGACAAGGAATACCAGATCATGCGCAACGGCTCGATCGCCGTCCTGCGCGAGATCGGGGTGGAGACCGGCGGATCGAACGTCCAGTGGGCGATCAACCCCAAGGACGGCCGCATGGTGGTGATCGAGATGAACCCGCGCGTCTCACGCTCCTCGGCGCTGGCGTCGAAGGCCACCGGCTTCCCGATCGCCAAGATCGCGGCGAAGCTGGCGGTGGGTTACACGCTCGACGAGTTGGACAACGACATCACCAAGGTCACGCCGGCGAGCTTCGAACCGACCATCGACTATGTCGTCACCAAGATCCCGCGCTTCGCCTTCGAGAAGTTCCCCGGCGCGAAGGCCGAGCTGACCACCGCGATGAAATCGGTGGGCGAGGCGATGGCGATCGGCCGCACCATCCACGAATCGCTGCAGAAGGCGCTCGCCAGCTTGGAAACCGGCCTGACCGGGTTCGACGAGATCGCCATCGAGGGCGCGCTTCCCTCCCCCCTCGTGGGGGAGGGTCAGGGTGGGGGGGCCGAAATCGACCGGGCCGCCGACAAGGCCGCCGTCATCCGCGCCCTCTCGCCCCAGACCCCGGACCGTCTGCGGCTGATCGCGCAGGCCATGCGCCACGGGCTGACGGATGAAGAAATCCAGCATGCGACCGCCTTCGACCCGTGGTTTCTGGCCCGCGTTCGCGAGATAATCGAACAAGAGGCCGAAATCCGCAAAGACGGCCTGCCGCTCACCGAAAGCGGCCTCCGCCGCCTCAAGATGATGGGCTTCACCGATGCCCGCCTTGCCAAGCTGACCGGCCGCGAGGAGGGTCAGGTCCGCCGCGCGCGCCAGCGGCTCGGCGTCAACGCCGTCTTCAAGCGCATCGACACCTGCGGCGCCGAATTCGAGGCGCAGACGCCCTACATGTATTCCACCTACGAGGCCCCGGCGATGGGCGACGTGGAATGCGAGGCGCGGCCCACCGCCGCCAGGAAGGTCGTCATCCTCGGCGGCGGCCCGAACCGCATCGGCCAGGGGATCGAGTTCGACTACTGCTGCTGCCACGCCTGCTTCGCGCTGACCGAGGCGGGCTACGAGACGATCATGATCAACTGCAACCCCGAGACGGTCTCGACCGACTACGACACCTCCGACCGTCTCTACTTCGAACCGCTGACGCTGGAGCACGTCCTCGAAATCCTCCGGGTGGAGCAGGAGAACGGCACCCTCCACGGCGTCATCGTCCAGTTCGGCGGCCAGACGCCGCTGAAACTCGCCAACGCGCTCGAGGCCGAGGGCATCCCGATCCTCGGCACCACGCCCGACGCCATCGACCTCGCCGAGGACCGCGAGCGGTTCCAGAAGCTCCTCCATGACCTCAAGCTCAGGCAACCCGTCAACGGCATCGCCTCCTCCGCCGATCAGGCCATTGCCATCGCCGAACGGGTCGGCTTCCCCCTCGTCATCCGCCCCTCCTACGTCCTCGGCGGCCGGGCGATGGAGATCGTGCGCGACATGGACCAGCTTCGCCGCTATATCACCCATGCCGTCGATGTCTCGGGCAAGAACCCGGTCCTTCTCGACAGCTACCTCTCCGGCGCCATCGAGGTCGACGTGGACGCGCTCTCCGACGGCGCGAACGTCCATGTCGCCGGCATCATGGAGCATATCGAGGAGGCGGGCGTCCATTCCGGCGACTCTGCCTGCTGCCTGCCGCCGCACTCGCTTTCCCCCGAGACGGTCGAGGAGCTGAAGCGCCAGACCGTCGCCATGGCCCTCGCGCTCAAGGTCCGGGGCCTGATGAACGTCCAGTTCGCGATCAAGGAGGGCGAAATCTACGTGCTCGAGGTCAACCCCCGCGCCAGCCGCACCGTGCCCTTCGTCGCCAAGGCCACCGACAGCGCCATCGCCTCCATCGCCGCGCGGCTGATGGCGGGTGAACCCCTGTCGGCCTTCCCGATGCGCGCGCCCTATCCGGCGGGCGTCGGCCCCGACACGCCGCTCCCCTATGCCGACCCGATGACGCTGGCCGACCCGCAGATGCCGTGGTTCAGCGTCAAGGAAGCGGTGATGCCCTTCGCCCGCTTCCCCGGCGTCGACACCATCCTCGGCCCCGAGATGCGCTCGACCGGCGAGGTCATGGGCTGGGACCGGTCCTTCCCCCTCGCCTTCCTCAAGGCCGAGATGGGCGCCGGCACCCACCTGCCCGAGGCCGGCCGCGTCTTCATCTCGATCAAGGACATGGACAAGACGCCCGAGATGGCCGCCGCCGCCCGCGACCTCGTCGCGATGGGCTTCGAGATCATCGCCACCCGCGGCACCGCCGCCTTCCTTGCCGAGCACGGCATCGAGGCCGAGACGGTGAACAAGGTCTACGAGGGAAGGCAGGAGGGCAAGCTGCACATCGTCGACCGGCTGAAGAACGGCGAGATCGCTTTGCTCTTCAACACCACCGAGGGCCAGCAGGCCATTGACGACAGCCGCTCGATCCGCGCCGTGGCGCTATACGACAAGATCCCCTATTTCACCACGGCGGCGGCGAGCGTCGCGGCCGTGCAGGCGATGAAGGCAAGGGGCGAGGGGATCGGGGTGAGGACCTTGCAGGGGTGAGCGGCGGTCCCGGACTTTGGTCCGGGATCAATCGGTCCAGTGGACCGATTGAAGCCGCGAACGCCCGCGCAAACCTGCGCGGGCCGGGAGAGCGTGCCACAGGCGACCGGCCGACTTCGCCCACATCCGACCGCATCCTGCTTTGCACAAAGGAGGGCAGCGCCCGAACCGAGGGGTGGGCGAGAAGCGCCCGCCCCTGGGGGGCGGGTCGGGCGCTGCCCGGTCCCACTTGACAAAGGAGAAGACGGAGAGAGGATTGCTTAAACGTAGCTATTCTGCGACGGAGTGAATGTCTCTCAAAGGCAATGCCGCGCGGCCCCTCCCATCACTAGACGCGATGGTGAATCGGGCCATTTGCGAACTCTTTCCAGATCAAACCATTCCAGACGAACAAAATTTCCGCGCTGACGGATCGAGGTTCAAGGCACCGGATCACTTCGTTCCAACTGCAGAGATTGATTCTTCGGGGCAAAGGTCCACTGGACCTTTGCTTACCCCTCATCACCCCCCGGCAGGCGCGTTACCGCGCGCTCCCGGCCCGCCCGACGCGGGCGGGCGTTCGACCGGGAAACGGTCCACCGGACCGTTTCTTGTCCGGTCTCACCCCAGGCAGGCGCGTTCCGATTGCGACCGACCGCGCGGGTGGCCCACCCCGCCCGGTCTTTGCAGACCGGGCGTTCGGCGTTTCAATCGCTCCACTGGAGCGATTGATCGGGCCAAGGCCCGACCACGCCTCACCCTCCGCCTTGCGGCTCCGGCCAAACGGACCTGCGCGGCCGTCCACCGGACGCCCGCGGGGAGTGCCCTCAGCGTGCCTCGTCCTCGAGGTGGAGCTTCATGTCGATCGGCACCTTCTGGATCACCAGCGTCTCGTTCAGCGGCCGCTTGGACTCGTTGATCGTGATGGGGATCGAACATGAACCGCTCGGTTGGAAAGTCCCGTGCCGCGTTGGTTCGCGAGGGGCCGAAGCGGCGGGATGACGGCTTCGATCTGGCCGGCTTCAACCAGCCGATACCCGAAGCGGTGGCAGCATGACCGGGGCGCATATCCACTTGAAAACGCCCGGAACCTTTTCATGCAAGCCAGACCACCTCTCTGCTTGGTGCCCGCGGCCGGATTCGAACCGGCACGGCCGAAGCCTAGGGATTTTAAGTCCCCTGTGTCTGCCATTCCACCACGCGGGCCTGCCGGGGAGCTTAGTCTCGGCTACGGGCCGGACAATAGCCGGGAAAGGCCCGGTGACAAGGCTTGCATCGGGAGGTTGCCCCTGAGAGGCTTGCCGCGAGGCGCTGGAAAGGGGAGAACTGCGATGGCACGAGGTGGAACGTTGGCCCTGCGGACGGTATGCGGCGCCTTTGCGGGCCTGCTTGCCCTCGGGTGGGCGGACCGGGCCGAGGCGCGCGATCTGACCGGCAGCTTCGCGTACCGCGAACGCATCGCCCTTCCGCCGGAGGCGACGCTCCTCGTCGAGGCGACGGACGGGTCGGGCCGCCCGCTCGCGTCGCTGCGGCAGCCCACAGCGGGCGCGCAGGTGCCGCTCGCCTTCGCGCTCGCCGTGCCCGAGGGGCAGGATCTCCTCCTGCGCGGCGGCCTGAGCGTCGGCGGCGAGGTGCGCTGGCTGAGCGAGCCGGTCCATGTTGCGGCCGGAGCGGATGCGTCCGATCTCGGGTTGATCGCGCTCGCCCCCTATCGCGCGATGGGCTTCGCGAGCCGCCTGCGATGCGGCGATCTCGCCGTCGAAGTCGGCTTTCGCGCGGACGGGGCGAACCTGCGGGTAGGCCCGCGCCGGATCGAGCTGGCCCCGGTCGAGACCGCCTCGGGCGCGAAGTTCGCCGATCCGACCGACCCCGGGACCTCGGTCTGGTCCAAGGGCGATGCCGTCACCGTCAGCCTCCGAGGCACCGAATTGCCCGAATGCGCCGCCGCCCTTCCCGCCGGCGACGGCTGGCGGGCGACCGGACACGAACCCGACTGGGCGATTACCGTCCGGGGCGGACAGCTTTCGTACGCGCCCCGCGACGCCGAGGCCCGCGACGTCGCGCTGCCCGCTCCCGAGCCCGCCGGCGCCGGGGTGCTCTTCCGGCTCGACCCGATCGGCCTAACCCTGACGGTGACGCCCGAACCCTGCCGCGACACGATGACCGGCATGCCCCACCCCGACCGCGTCGCCCTCGCCGAGGGCACGCGCGTCCTCACCGGCTGCGGCGGAGACCCCGCCGCGCTCATCGCCGGTCCGGAATGGCGCATCTCGGAGGTTGCCGGGGCGACGCTGCCTGAGGGGGCCGAGGCTACGCTTCTTCTCTCGGCGGGGGGCGGCCTTGCCGGGCGCGCCGCCTGCAACCGCGTCACCGGCCGCTACACGCTCTCCGGCGAAGGGCTGCGCCTGGAACCCGGCGGCATGACCATGATGGCCTGCCCGGAGCCGGTGATGGCGGCGGAACGCGCCATCCTAGACGCTCTGGCGAAGGTCGACCGTTTCGACTTCGACGAGGCCGGCGACCTCCTCCTGATCGGGGGCGATGCCGTTCTCCTCCGCGCCCGGTTCTGAAGCTCAGAGCCCCCCCTCCTTCACCGCCTCCATGGCAACGTAGGTGGAGGTGGAGGCGACATGCGGCAGGGCCGAGATGCGTTCGCCGAGCACCCTGCGATAGTCGGCGATATCGGTCGTGCGCACTTTCAGCAGGTAGTCGAACCCTGCCGCCATCATGTGGCATTCCTCGATCTCGGGAACCGCGCGCACCGCGCGGTTGAAGCCCTGCAACGCCGTCTCGCGCGTGTCGGACAGCCGGACCTCGACGAAGGCCACATGCGCCAGCCCCATCCGGATCGGGTTGAGGACGGCGCGGTACCCGGCGATCACGCCCGCTTCCTCCAGCCGCCTGACCCGTGCCTGCACCGGCGTCTTGGTCAGACCCACACGGCGCGCAAGTTCGGTCACAGGCAATCGCCCGTCCTCCGAGAGGGCGCGGAGAATCGCCGCATCGTAGCGGTCGAGAACGGGAAGTTCATCTGGCATGTCTTTCAGCCTCACTTTGGGCAATATGCCTGCCAATTTTATAGTATTTGGTCGGAATGGCTCGGATGCAAGCGGTATCATGGGCCAGACCCCGCGGAGTGACCCGATGACCGACCCCTGGCACGAAATCGAGACCGGCACCCTCCAGCCCGAGGCGCCGCTCCTGTCCCGCCTGATCGCGGGGGCCGATCTTACGGCAGAGGCCCGCGCGCGGATCGCCGCCGAAGGCGCGGCCCTCGTCCGCCAGATCCGCGCCGACGTGCGTCCCGGGCTGATGGAGGTCTTCCTCGCCGAGTACGGGCTTTCGACGGAGGAGGGCATTGCGCTGATGTGCCTTGCCGAGGCGCTCTTGCGCGTGCCGGACGCCGAGACGATGGACGCGCTCATCGAGGACAAGATCGCGCCATCCGACTGGGGCCGCCACCTCGGCCGGTCCGCCTCCTCGCTCGTCAACGCGTCCACCTGGGCGCTGATGCTGACCGGGAAGGTGCTTGAGGAGAAGGAGCCCGGCATCGTCGGCCATCTCAGGGGCGCGATGAAGCGCCTCGGCGAGCCCGTCATCCGCCGCGCGGTGCGGCAGGCGATGAAGGAGATGGGCCGCCAGTTCGTGCTTGGCGAGACGATCAACGCCGCGATGGAACGCGCCTCGGCGATGGAGGCACAGGGC
The DNA here is from genome assembly GCA_020637675.1 of Paracoccaceae bacterium. Classification (GTDB taxonomy): domain Bacteria; phylum Pseudomonadota; class Alphaproteobacteria; order Rhodobacterales; family Rhodobacteraceae; genus Albidovulum. Next base: position 737,046 of record JACKKD010000001.1, read on the forward strand.
TACACCTATTCCTACGACATGCTCGGCGAGGCCGCCAGGACCGCCGAGGATGCCGAGCGCTACGCCCAGGCTTATGCCAAGGCCATCGCCGCCATCGCCGGCGCCGCCCGCAGCGACGACATCCGCGCCAATCCCGGCATCTCGGTCAAGCTCTCTGCCCTCCACCCCCGCTACGAGGTGGCGCAGGAGGCGCGTGTGATGGCCGAGCTCGTGCCCGTGGTGCGCGATCTCGCGCGGGCTGCCGCACGCGCCCGGATGGGCTTCAACATCGACGCGGAAGAGGCTGACCGGCTGACGCTTTCCCTGAAGGTCATCGCCGCAGTCCTGGCCGATCCCGAGATCAAGGGCTGGGACGGCTTCGGCATCGTGGTGCAGGGCTACGGCCGCCGCGCCGGGGCCGTCATCGACTGGCTCCACGGCCTCAGCCAGCGGCTCGACCGGAGGATCATGGTCCGCCTCGTCAAGGGCGCCTACTGGGACGCCGAGATCAAGCGCGCGCAGGTCATGGGTCTTGCCGACTTCCCTGTCTTCACCCGCAAGGAGGCGACCGACGTCAGCTACATCGCCAATGCCAGGAAGCTCCTCGGCATGACCGATCGGATCTATCCGCAGTTCGCCACCCACAACGCCCATACCGTTGCCGCCGTGCTCGACATGGGCAAGGGCAAGCCGTTCGAGTTCCAGCGCCTGCACGGCATGGGCGAAAGGCTCCACGACATCGTGCTGAAGCGCGAAAAGACCCGCTGCCGCATCTACGCCCCCGTGGGCGCCCACCGCGACCTGCTCGCCTATCTCGTCCGCCGCCTTCTGGAGAACGGCGCCAATTCCTCCTTCGTGAACCAGATCGTCAACGAGGACGTGGCTCCCGAGGCGGTGGCGGCCTGTCCGCTGACGGCGGTGGAGGCGATGCTGCCGGGGCTTGCCAACGCCCGTGTCGTCCCCGGCCCCGGCCTCTTCGCGCCGGAACGTGCGAACTCGCAAGGCTTCGACCTGACCGACGCGCCCACGCTGGCCCGCATCGACGCCGCACGCGCTCCGTTCGAGACCAGGGCCTTCGCCGCCGCCCCCATCCTCGCGGCCACGGCGTCCAAGGGCACCGCGAAGCCGGTGCTGAACCCCGCGACCGGCGCGGCGGTGGGCGAGGTGACCGACGCGACGGCCGCGGATGTGGACGCCGCCCTCGCCGCCGCCCGTCCCTGGGCCGCGGCGCAGCCCGAGCGCGCGGCCATCCTCAACCGCGCGGCGGACCTCTACGAGGCCGACTTCGGCCCGATCTTCGCGCTCCTCGCCCGCGAGGCCGGCAAGACCCTGCCCGATGCGGTCGCGGAACTGCGCGAGGCGGTGGATTTCCTGCGCTACTACGCCGCCCGGTCCGCCGGTCTCGACCGCCCAGCGCTCGGAACCTTCGCCTGCATCAGCCCCTGGAACTTCCCGCTCGCCATCTTCACCGGCCAGATCGCGGCGGCCCTGGCGGCCGGCAACGCGGTGGTGGCGAAGCCGGCCGAGCAGACCCCGCTCATCGCCGCCCATGCCGTGGCGCTCCTCCGCAAGGCGGGCGTCCCCGCCCCCGCCCTGCAACTCCTGCCCGGCGACGGCGCGACGGTCGGGGCAAGGCTAACCTCCGACCCCCGCGTGAACGGCGTCTGCTTCACCGGCTCGACCGAAACCGCGCGGCTGATCCAGCGCGCCATGGCCGAGAACCTCGCCCCCGGCGCGCCGCTGATCGCCGAGACGGGGGGCCTCAACGCGATGATCGTCGATTCGACCGCGCTGCCCGAACAGGCGGTGCGCGACATCGTCGCCTCCTCCTTCCAGTCGGCGGGCCAGCGGTGCTCGGCGCTGCGCTGCCTCTATGTTCAGTCCGACATCGCCGCCCATTTCACCGACATGCTCTTCGGCGCGATGGAGGAGCTTGCCGTCGGCGACCCCTGGTCGCTCTCCACCGACGTGGGTCCGGTGATCGACGCCGAAGCCGAGGCAGGCATCCGCGCCCATGTCGAGAAGGCCCGCAGGGAGGGCCGGCTCCTCCGCCAGCTCTCGACCCCGCGGGGCGGCCATTTCATCGCACCCTCGGTAATCCGGGTGAAAGGCATCGCCGAGATGAAACGCGAAATCTTCGGTCCCGTCCTTCATGTCGCCACCTTCGAGGCAGAAGACCTTCAGAAGTTGATATCCGACATCAACTCAACAGGATACGGTCTGACCTTCGGGCTTCACACGAGGATCGACAACCGCGTGCAGGAAATCACCGAGGCGCTTTCCGTCGGCAACATCTACGTCAACCGCAACCAGATCGGCGCGGTCGTCGGCTCCCAGCCCTTCGGCGGCGAGGGTCTCTCGGGCACCGGACCGAAAGCCGGCGGCCCGGATTACCTGCCGCGCTTCACTGCGCCAGCCCCCGGCGAAGCGGCCGGGACGCCGGAGGGTGAGGCCGATGCCGCAAAGGTGCAGGCCGCGCTCGATGCCGCCCCGGCGCGTGGTCCGATCACAACAGAGGACCTGCCCGGCCCCACCGGAGAGTCGAACCGTCTCACGCTGCATCCGCGGGCGCCACTGCTCTGCCTCGGCCCCGGCCGCGCCGCCGCCGAAGCGCAGCGGACAGCCGTCGAGGCGCTTGGCGGCCGCGCCGTGGCGCTGCCCGGAAGGCTCGACCCGGCGGCGCTGGCAAGGCTCGCCGGCTTCTCGGGCGTCTTGTGGTGGGGTGACGCGGCGACGGCGCGCGCCCTGGCGCTGGCCCTGGCCGGCCGCGAGGGGCCGATCCTGCCGGTCATCACCACGCAACCGGACCGGGCGCACGTCGCGCACGAACGCCACGTCTGCGTCGATACCACCGCTTCCGGCGGCAACGCGGCGCTTCTGGCCGAGGCGGGGGCCGCCTGACGGGTTCCGCTTGACGGGGGATCGCGGACCGGCGAGCGTGCGTGCATGTTCCCGATCCGCGATCACAACCCCTCCCATGGCACGCCCTTCGTGGTCTATGCGCTGATCGCTCTCAACGTCCTGATCTTCTTCGTGCAACTCCCGTACATGGCCGATGATCGGGCGCTCGCTAAGTTCTGGGCGGACCGCGCGCTCTATCCGGTGCTCGTGACCGACCATTTTAGTTACACCGGCATCCTGACCTCGATGTTCCTGCACGCAGGCTGGATGCACATCATCGGCAACATGCTCTTCCTCTGGATCTTCGGCGACAATCTGGAAGATCAGATGGGCCATTTCGGCTTCCTCGTCTTCTACCTCGCCTCGGGGATCGCCGCCGCCTTCGCGCACGTCTATTCCGCCCCCGGCTCCACCGTGCCGACGGTCGGCGCGTCAGGTGCCATCGCGGGCGTGATGGGCGGCTATCTCCTGATGTTCCCCCGGGCGAAGGTCGATATCCTCGTGATCATCGTGATCTTCATCCGCATCTTCACCCTGCCCGCCTGGATCATGCTCGGCCTCTGGTTCGCGCTTCAGGTATTCAGCGGCCTCAGCACGCCCCTCGACGGCGGCGGGGTCGCCTTCTGGGCGCATGCCGGCGGTTTCGTGGCCGGGCTCGTCCTCGCCCTGCCGATCTGGGTCCGCCGCGGCGGCCCGGGATTCTGGGCGCGCACGCAGGGCCGCCCCCCCCACCCTGACACCGTCTATTTGCCCTCGCGCATCCCGACGGTCCGGCGGAGGCGCTGATGCTGCCCGAGCCGTCCCGCCCGCACCGCGCGACCTGCCACTGCGGCGCGGTCGAACTCTCCGTCGAACTGAGCGACGGCTTCGCCACGGCACGGCGGTGCGATTGTTCGTTCTGCAGAAGACGGGGCGCGATCGCGGTTTCGGCGCCCCTCGACGGCGTTCGAATCGTGAAAGGCGCGGACAACCTGGCGCTTTACGCCTGGGGCACGGGCACGGCGCAGCACTGGTTCTGCAAGACCTGTGGGATCTACACCCATCACCGCCGCCGCTCCAACCCGAACGAATATGGCGTCAACGTCGCCTGTCTCGACGGCGTGAATCCGCGTGATCTCGGCGAGGTGCCCTGGACGGACGGGGTGAACCACCCCTCCGACCGCGCCTGAGCTTCGTCCTGGCGGAAATACTCCCGGGGATGTGGGGGCGGGAGGCCCCCACCCTCGTCTCACTCGGGCGCGCGCAGCACTCCGGCGAAGGCGGCGAAGATCTCGGCGTTCGCCGCAAGGACCGATCCGCTCTCCAAGATGTCGCGCCCCTCGCGCACCGCCTCGCAGAACCCTCCTGCCTCGCGCACGATCACGAGCCCCGCAGCCATGTCCCAGGCATTGATCTCGCGTTCCCAGTAGCCGTCATAGCGCCCTGCCGCGACGTAGGCGAGGTCAAGCGCGGCCGAGCCCCAGCGGCGGACGCCGGCACAGGCGGGCATGAGCCGCGCGAGGTCGCGGATCGTCGCCGGGAGCGTCTTCTTCGCACCGAAGGGTATGCCGGTGGCGAACAGCGCCTCGCCCATCACCCGCCGGCCCGAGACCCGGATTCGGCTTTCGTTCATCCAGGCGCCCGCCCCCTTCTCGGCCGCGAACATCTCGTCCTTCGCGGGATCGAAGATCACCCCTGCCACCACCTCGCCCTTGTGCTCGAGCGCGATGGAGACGGACCAGTGCGGCAGGCCGTGCAGGAAGTTGGTCGTCCCGTCGAGGGGATCGACGATCCAGCGCCGGGTCGGGTCGGCGCCGCCGGCCTCGCCCGATTCCTCGCCGAGCCAGCCGTAGGTCGGCCGCGCGCCGATCAGCTCGTCGCGGATGATCTTCTCCGCGGCGATATCGGCACGGCTGACGAAATCGCCCGCGCCCTTCACCGAGACCTGAAGGTTTTCGACTTCCCGGAAATCCTTCACGAGGCTGCGCCCCGCCTTCCGCGCGGCCTTGATCATCAGGTTGAGGTTGGCGCTGCCCTGCATCGTCGGTCTCCGGGAAGGATCAGGCGGCGGCTATACGCGGGCCGGACCCGGATGTGAAGGGGGAACCGCCCCCCTCGCCGGCTCCTTGCCCCGCTCCGCCAGGACCGCGCGCAGAAGCGACGGCCGGTCGCTCATCAGCCCGTCGACGCCCAACTCCAGAAGCCGCTCCATCTCTGCCCGCTCGTCCACCGTCCAGACATGGACCTGCACCCCCGCCGCATGGGCCGCCCGCACGAAGCGGCGGGTGACGAGGGGGATACCCTTGTGCCGGGCCGGCACCTGCACCGCACGAAACCCCGGCCGCGGAGCCGGCAGGCCCCAGCCGCGCAGCCAGAGCGCGAGCACACCTGCCTGTGCCGGCGACCAGAGGAGGCCGGGGCCGAGAAGCCGCACCGCCTCGGCCGTGCGCCGGGCGGCGAAGCTTCCGATGCAGACGCGCGAAAGCGCGCCGGCGGCCCGGATCGCCCCGGCCATCGGGGGGACCGCCGCATCCGCCTTGGCCTCCAGGTTGAGGAAGAGCCCCGGCCAGGACGCCAGCACCTCGTCGAGCCGCGGGATGGGGTTGCCGCCCTTCGTCCGCCGCGCCTTCAGCTCGGCCCAGGTCAGCGCGTCCACCCGCACCTCCTCGCCCGTCATCCGGGTCAGCGTGTCGTCGTGGAAGATCACCGCCACCCGGTCGCGCGTCGCCTGGACATCGGTCTCGACATGGCTGTAGCCGAGCGCCACGGCGTGGGCGAAGGCCGCATCCGTGTTCTCCTCGACCTCCAGCGATCCGCCGCGGTGGGCGAAGGCAAGCGGCAAAGGATGGTCGAGGAACGGATGCGGCGTTTCCATGTCGGGTCCTCCCCCGACGATAAAACGCCCGCACGGCGCGCGGTGCAAGCCTCAGCCTCGGGCCGTCACGAAACGCAGCATCGCGGCAAGGCCCAGCAGCGCGACCGGCAGGCTGCCCGCGAAGATCACCCGCGCGACATGCGCCATCTCGTCCGGGCCGGTGGCGGCGGCGAATCCGGCGCGGTTCGCGAGGATGCCGACGAAGGAGGCGCCGAGGGCATAGCCGAGCCGCGCCACCGTCGGCAGGGCGGCTGCGAAACGGTCGGCATCCTCGGGCGCGATGAGCCTGCCGCCACGCCTGAGGATGAAGGTCCAGGCCATGCCGTAGCCAAGGCCCTCAAGCGCCATCCCCAGCGCCACGAGCGCGACCGGCCCCTCGGGCACGGCATGGACCGACAGCGCGACGGAGACCGCGACGATGGCCATGCCGAGTGCGATGATCCGGGAATCGTACCGTTCGGGCGCCCCGGCGACCAGCACGGCAGAGGCGGTCCAGGCGATGGAGACGATTGCCACGATCCAGCCCGAGATCAACGGCGCCGTGCCGTGGATGCGCTCCAGCAGAATCGGGCCGTAGGTTGCCACGCCCATGGTCGCGACGTTGATCGCCAGAACCATGACCACCGCCGCGCCGGCCGCCCCCCGCGGATCGAGCGCCCCCCGCGGCCAGAGCCGGTCCGGCCCCGCCCGCCCGTCGAGCCGCGCGAAGAGCCCGAGCGCCGCCAAGCCCAGACAAAGCGACAGCGCCATCCACTCCACGGCTGCGACGATCCCGGCGAAGGCGACGCCGAGGATCGCAAGCGAGAGAAGGGCAAGCCGCCGCCAGGGCAGCCGCGTGGCCGCCGCCGCCGGCGCTTCGGGCACGGAGCGGAGCCCGAACCAGATCCAGAGTGCGAGCGCCGCCGCCTGAAGGCCGAAGAAGGCGAAACCCGTCCTCCAGTCGGCCCAGGTGACGAAGAACCCACCTGCGAGCGGTCCGACGAAGGCCGATGCGCCCCAGGTCAGCGACACGGCGGCCATGGCCCGCGGCATGAGCGGCCCGGGAAAGAGCCGCACGACCGCGACATAGCACAGGCCAACGAGGCCCCCGCCGCCCACGCCCTGTGCAAGCCGCCCGGCCAGGAGAACCGGCATGCTCGGGGCGACCACGGCGACCGCGCAGCCCAGGGCGAAGACCGCCGCCGCAACGGCCATCGGCCGGCGCAACCCGCGTCTCGCCGCCACGAGCCCGCTCGCCGCACCCGCCGCGATGGAGCCCACCTCGTAGATCGCGAAGTTCCAGGCGACGAGCGTCGCGCCACCGATGTCGTCGACGATCGCCGGCATCATCGTGGTGATGAGCAGAGCGTCGGCGGCATGGAGCCAGGGGCCGAGGCAGACGAGAATGAGCACGCTGAGGTGCCCCGCCCCCAGCAGGTCCCGCCATCCCGCCGTCCGAACCGGCCCTTCCATGCCCTGCCCCCCCGCTCCGGCCGGCATGAGGCCCGCGGGGCGGGGCAAGGTCAAGCCGTCAGGCGCGCTGGAGCTTGACGGGCTCGCTCCGCGCCAGCCTGAGGAAATGCGCCATGAAGGGCCGCGTCGCATCCTCGGCCCGGGCCGCCGCGTACATCCTTTTCGTCACGCCGCCCCGCGTCAGTCGCCGGGTCACGTAGTCGGGCCGGTACTTCACCTCGCGCAGCACCCAGTCGGGCAGGACCGAGACGCCGCGGCCCGAGGCGACGAGCATCAGGATGACGGCGGTCAGTTCCACCTGCCGCACCGCTGCTGGCTCTACCTTCGCCGGCGTCAGCAGCGTGGTGAAGACGTCGAGCCGGGTGCGGTCCACCGGATAGGTGATGACAACCTGGTCGCGCAGGTCCTCTGCCTCGATCCATTCCTTCGCCGAAAGCGGGCTGTCTGCGGCGGCCACGAGCGTCGGCGCATAGTCGAAGAGCGGGTTGAAGACCACGCCCGGCAGGGTCTCGGGGTCCGACGAGATGACCAGATCGACCTCCTCGCGGACGAGCGCCGACAGCGCCTCGAAGGCGAGGCCGGGGCGGATGTCCACGTCCACCTCGGGCCAGGCGCGCCGGAAGGCGTCGAGCACGGGAAAGAGCCAGTCGAAACAGGCATGACATTCGATGGCGATATGGAGCCGCCCGGTCTTGCCCGAGCGCAGCGCGCGGAACTCCTCGGTGACCGCCGCGATCTCCGGCAGCACCTTCTCGGCCGCGCGGAGCAGCCGCTGGCCCGCCGCCGAAAGCTTCAGCGGTTTGGACCGGCGGACGAAGAGCTCCACCCCCGTCTGATCCTCCAGGCCCTTCACCTGGTGGGAAAGGGCCGACTGGGTGATGTTCAGCACCTCTGCCGCGCGCGCAAGCCCGCCCGCGTCATGGATCGCCTTGATCGTCCTGAGATGCCTGAGTTCGAGATGCATGGCGCCAAAACTTGGTATGAACCTCATATTTATCTTGAGGATTATGAATTTGTCTCACATCACGATTCCTGCGACAAGGGGGAAAGCAAAAGGAGCCGAGCCATGTCAGCACCCCGCCTCTCGTTCGAATTCTTCCCGCCGCACACGCTCGACGCCTCGTTCCGGCTCTGGGAAACCGTCCACGCGCTGCAATCGCTGAAGCCCGAACATGTTTCCGTCACCTATGGCGCGGGTGGCACGACACGCGCACTCACCCACGAGGCGGTGACGACCATCGGCAGGAACTACGGCCTGCGTGTCGCCGCCCACCTCACCTGCGTCGACGCGACGAAGGCGGAGACCTTGGAAATCGCCGACGCCTATGCAGAGGCCGGCGTGCGGGATATCGTGGCCCTTCGCGGCGATGCGCCGAAAGGGGCGGCGCGCTTCACGCCCCATCCCGACGGCTTCGCCAATTCGGTGGAACTGGTCGAGGCGCTCGCCGCCACCGGCAAGTTCAACATCGCCGTCGGCGCCTATCCCGAGTCGCACCCGGAGGCCGCGCATCAGCAGGCCGACGTCGAGTGGCTGAAGCGCAAGGTCGATGCCGGCGCGAGCCGCGCCATCACCCAGTTCTTCTTCGAGGCCGAGACCTTCCTGCGCTTCCGCGACGCCTGCGCCAGGGCCGGCATCGACGTGCCGATCGTGCCCGGCATCCTGCCGATCATCTCCTGGGAAGGCGCCCGCCGCTTCGCGGAGCGCTGCAACACCCATGTCCCGCCGCGGCTTGAAGAAGCCTTTACCCATGCGATCCGCGACGGCCGCGAGGACCTTCTCGCGCTGACCCAGTGCACCGTCCTCTGCGAACGCCTGATAGAGGAAGGCGTGGACGCGCTGCACTTCTACACACTCAACCGGCCGCAGATGACGCGCAACGTGTGCTTCGCGCTCGGCATCGTGCCGGAGGTCTCCCTGCAGAACGTGGCCTGACCGGCACGTCTCTGTTTCCGGCCCTGGACCGTCATCGCGGTTCAGGGCCGTTTTTTTCGGTCGGGCCGAGGAGGCGGCTTTCCACCGGCCGGCGGGAAGGATAGCTCTGGCGCGCCACAATCGGAGCCTGCCATGTCGAACGCCTTCCCTGCCCGGAGTCCCGCCGACCTCCTGCCGCGCGACAGGTTCCTGTCGCTCTCGGGGCTCGAATACATGCGCGCGGTGCTGGACGGCCGGATTGCCGGCCCGGCCATTGGCGCGACACTCGGGTTCCGCGTCATTGAGGTCGATCCGGGCCGCGTCGTCTTCGAGGGCAGGCCGGAGTTTGCCCACACCAACCCCACAGGCGCGCCGCACGGCGGCTGGTATGGCGCGCTTCTGGACAGCTGCATGGCCTGCGCCGTGATGACGACGGTGCCGAAGGGGAGCTACTACACGACGCTCGAATACCGGGTGAACGTCACCCGCCCCGTGCCTCTCGGGATGCGGGTGGTGGCCGAGGGGCTGATCCAGCACGCCGGCCGCTCGACCGGGGTCGCCCGGGGCGAGATCCGCAGCGCCGAGGACGGCAAGCTCTACGCCACCGGCTCGACCACCTGCCTCGTCATGTCCGCCGGCTGAGCCGCAGCGCCGGCACGTGCCAGCGTCCCGGCCGCGCCCGGACGGCAACTGCCGTGGGATGCACCGATTCGGACGGATCGCGCCCGACCTTCCGCTTCGCCCTGAGGACGAAGGCCTTGCCCCAGCCTCGCGTCGTCCCGATCGACGGGGCCTGCGGATCGGTCGGAAACCGCGCGCGCCAGCCTTCCGGCAGGGGCAGGCCGCAAGCCTCCGCCTTCTCGCTCATCCAGACCAACGGGATATTGGCGAGCGGCCGCGCTGCGGCGAATCCGGCCAGTTGCCCGCCCACATCGCCGTGCGCGCCGCGGAACCAGACCTGTTCCAGCCGCCCCTTCCAGTCGCCAGCCAGAGAATCCCACAGAACCGGGTCGAAGGCCGCCCGCGTCTCGTCCCGCGCGAGCGCGTGGAAACCCGCCTTGACCACGGGACTGAGGTGGTGGTTGTGGAACTCGTGCTGCGGCTCGGTCCAGGTCCAGAGGACCGGCAGCCGCACGCCCAGCGCCTTCACCGTGTCGAAGGCGCCGATCATCTCGATTTCCACCCGGTCGTGGCAGAAGCGCTTGTGAAAGACCGTCTCGCCCGGGCTGCCCGGCTCGCGCTGGTAATAGCGGTAGGCAAGCTGGACATTGCGCTCCGTCGCGCAGTCGGACCGGAGGAGCCCCACCTGGTCGATCACCCCCGCGAGCGAGCGGACGGCATAGGCGCCGCGCGAATAGCCGAAAAAGAAGATCCGGTCGCCCGGCCTGTAGCGGGTGGCGAGCCAGCCGTAGGCCCGGCGGATCTGCCGGTTGATGCCGCGCCCCATGGCGACGGCGGGCGTGTCGCGCCACATGTGCCACTGCACGCCCGCTTCGTAGTAGAGCGAGAGACGCGCCGACGAGGGCGCGGATTTCAGGAGCTTGTAGATCAGCCCGATGTTCGTCTCGCAGCCCGGCGCAAGCGTGGAGAGCGTTCCGTCGAGCAGGATTACATGGATGCAGGGTGCGCGGCCGCGCGGCGGGGCCTGGGTCTCGACCTGACGGCCGATCCTGAATATCCGAAGCAGCTTTTCGGCAAGCCGCGTCACCCGCAACGACCCTCCCCTTCCCTGCTCTTCATCCTATGACGGATCGAGCCGGAAGCGAAATGCCGGAACACCTTACCCGTCGTGCCGCCCCGTTCCCGTTTCCCTGCGGGGGACAGTCTCCGCACCCGCCAACCGGCGTGGCCTGCGTGGAACCCCGGCCCTTGGTCTACCGTCATCGGACTCTCCTCCCGCCCCCGGCGGAGCGGGCAATTCACGGGCGGCTCTCTGGCCCTTTCGGCGAATATGGGTCTGCCGCCCGGCCGCCTCAGGCTAACCACGGAAGTTTGACGAAAGCTTGATCGGGCAAGCGGCCTTTTCGTGGCGGATCGGGGCAGACGTCGCGGCACGGCCGGCCGTTCATGCGCGGGGACCGCAGGGCGCAGCCTTGCCGCCGGGGCCCTGTGCCGCCTAGGCTCGCGGCAAATGCGTCGCACCTCGCGCCCCGGTCTCCGCCTGGCCTTCGCCCTCAGCGGCCTCTTGCCGCTCGCGGGTATCATGGCGCGGCCCGTCGAAACGCAGGCGCTGGTCTGGACCGTCTTCGTGGCCGTTCTCCTGATGGCGCCGGGGCAGCGCACCTCGGGTCCGGGCTTCGTCCTCGCCGCGGTCGCCACGGGGATGGCCGTGGAACTGGCCGCCTGGGCCGGGCACTATGCCGCCTGCACGCCGCAGCCCGCGCTCTTCCACCCGCAACTGGGGCGCGACCTGATGATCGGCGCCGGTTTCTATGCCGGCCTCGGCCTCGCCTGGGCCTGGCTCGTTCGCCGCTTCGGCTTCTCGGTGGGAAAGTGCTTCGCCGTGAACGGCGCGATGGGGGTCTTTCTGGAACAGAAGGGCGCGGCGTTCCTCGCGGGTCTCCAGGGATTGCCGCAAGGTGCGGTCCTATGGGTCTTCGTCGTCCTGATCTACGGCCCGATGGCGGCGATCCCACCCGGCACGCCGAGCCCGCGGCGGCGCCTCTGGCACTTTGCTGCCGCGGCACTTGCCGCCGGCGCAGGCGCCGTTGCCGGCACCTACGCGTTCGGTCTCGTCCTCATGGTGTTCGGGCTTCTGCCGGAACCTCGGCCGATCTGCGCCGCGCCCCTATGGTAGGGCCTAGAGATCGAGCCGCATCACCGTCGCGATGGTCAGCGCCCCGAAGCCGTTGAAGCGGGTGTTGGTCGCAGTCGAATAGGCGCCCATCCCCGAAAGCACGACATAGTCGCCCTCGGCAATGTCGCCGGGCAGCATCACTTCGCCCGGCAACCGGTCCACGCTGTCGCAGGTGGGTCCGAAGACAATGCGGGGCGCGGCTTCCGCCGTCCGCCGCCCGCCCTCGGGCGCCAGCACCGCGATGCGGGTGATCATGCCCGCCAGCGGCAGTTCGTCGAGCGCGCCATAGGTCCCGTCATTGAGGAATACATGGGCATCGTCGCGCACCGCTTTCACCTGCGCCGCAAGCGTGAAGGCCTCGGCCACCATGCCGCGCCCCGGCTCGCAGACGAGCGCCGGCGGAGCGCCGTCGAAGGCCTCGTCCGCCACGCGGGCGATGAGCGCGAAGATCGCCTCGAGCGCGGGCAGCTCGCCCTCCACCCGGTGCGCGGGAAAGCCGCCGCCGGTATTCAGCCGCCGCGCCTTCACGCCCGCCAGACGACAGATCTCGGCCGCCGCGCGGATGTAGGCGTCCCAGGCCATCGGGTCGGTGCACTGGGTGCCCGGATGGAAGGTGAGCGAAGGGATGAAGCCCGCCGCCTCGACCGCCCGCAGAAGCTCCGCCGCAACCTCCACCGTCGCGCCGAACTTGGCGCCGAAGTTGTAGGCGGCCCCGGCGACCGGCAGCTTGAAGCGGACGGAGATTTCCGTGCCCTCGGCCGGCACCAGCTCGATGAGCTTGGCAAGCTCCGACCGGCTGTCCACCGAATAGGACTTCACGCCCATCCCGACTGCGTAATCGATCTCGTGGCGGGCGCGGACCGGGTTGTTGTAGTGCATGGCGGCCGTCGGGGCGAGCCGGGCGATCATCTCGATCTCGGCGGGCGAAGCCACGTCGAAGCCCTCGACCCCCGCGGCGACGAGGTTCTGGATCACCATCTCGTCGGGGTTCGACTTCACCGCATAGGTGACAAGGCCCGGAAAGCCGTCGAGGAACCGGTGCGCCGTCGCCTGGAGGACGGCGGGCGCAAAGAACATGACCGGGTCGACCGGCCGCTCGATACGGAGAAATTCGGACGGATTCGTCCATATGGTCTTGGAAAGCCCCATCGGCCTGCTCCTGCCAACAGAGCGCAGCCACCTCTTGCCCCGGCTTGACGGGTCGGGAGACGCTTACGCGTTTCAACCAACCAGGCCAGGTGCGTATGAGCCGCCCTTTTCCTGAACGAAGTGTGCGCGATATGGGACACAACCTGACCGATGAAAAGGGTAGATTTGTGGCGCACGGTCGTTATTATGACGATGAAGCAAATCAAAACGACGGTGTTGCAGAATGGACGACCTCGACCGGGCGATCCTCGGCCAGCTCGGTGCAGATGCACGCATGTCGGTGGCCACTCTGGCGCGCCGGCTGAAGGTTGCGCGCTCCACCATCCAGGCACGGCTGGAGCGGCTTGAATCGACCGGGGTCATCGCGGGCTACACGGTGAAGCTCGGCGAGGCCGCACGCGCCACCCGCATCCGCGCGACTGTCCTTCTGACGATCGAGCCGCGCGCCCAGGCCAACGTGCTGACCCGGCTGAAGGCCGTGCCGGCAGTCGAACGCATCCACACCACCTCGGGTCGCGTGGACCTCCTTCTCCAGGTCGCCGCCGCCTCCACGGCGCAGCTCGACGAGGTGCTCGACCAGATCGGCGAGATGACCGGGGTGAAGTCGTCTGAAAGCCTCATCCACCTTTCGACCAAGCTCGACCGGGCGGTTTAGGGCCGCGGTCAGAGGATGAACGACGGCGAGGTGTGTACGTACCGGTCGAACCGCGCCGCGTCGTCGCTGCACAGGATCATCAGGTAGAAGGGATCGAGCCGCCCGCCGCGAGCCCGGAGCAGGTGGTCGAGCGCCACCCGGTTGGCCATCGGCACAGTGACGAAGAACCCCTGCCCCTCCGGTCCTTCCCGCGTGACATGGTCGATCAGCGCCGGAATGTCGGCCGGGTCCAGCGAAGCCATCGGGCCGGCGGTCGGCTCGAAGCCGTCCGCGTCCGGCGGATTGGGCTGGATCCCGAAGGCATATCCGGCCGGCCTGCCCCCGCGCCGCGCCAGGAATGCCGGCCGCATCCCGAGGAGAAAGCCGATGTCCTCGTCGCGGCGAAACCCGAGCACCTCGCGCTCCAGCGTCACGATCGCCAAGATCGCCTCCGGTCCCGGCACAAGGCGCTCGAACACCAGGTCCGTTGCCGGGACGACCGGCCCGGCGACGAGCTTCACGTCGAGCGAGGTTGTCCGGTGGTGCACGCCCGACCTGAGGTAGAGCGACAGGGCGCGTTCGTCCTGCGTGGCGACGATGGATTTCCCCCGGGCACGCCCGACGGGGAATGCCCGCGCAAGAAGTGCGCGGCCGATGCCTCCGCTCTGGACACCCGGCTCGACGAAGAACATGGAAAGTTCCAGATGGCCGTCGCGGAGGACGCTCAGCGCCCACCCGACAAGGCCGCCCCCGGCATCCTCGGCAACCCAGTTTTCGGCCGCCGTGCCCCAGAGGTGGGTGATCCATGTGCCCTGACGTTTCCAGGATGATTCGACGGGCGGGTTCCTCGCCGTCGCCTCGTCCACGAAGCCGACGCGGAACAGGTAGTCGTAGATCGACCGGCGGAAGAGCGCATAGGCCGCGGAAAGATCGCCTGCGCGCGCCTCGCGGAGCGTTATCGCCTTCGTCATCATTCGCCTCCCCTCGGGACAGTCCCGCCCCGGAACGACCGCGGCAAGGATACGCCGGGGCACACGCGCGGCCAACAGTGCCTGCCGGGGCCATGCCCGGAAGCAGGGGGCGCCGTCAGGTGCCGGCCCGCCCCTTCAGCCGGAAGAGGTCCAGGAACCGCTGGCCCGTCGCGGGATCGCCCCGGAACGTCACCGTCCCGGACCCGAGCCAGTGCTCCAGCCGCCGCGCCCCGTAGACGACGCCGGCGAGCGCGTTGGCGCTGCCCGCGAAGACCACATCGCCCTCGGCCGGCCCCCTCTCGACCTCCCAGCGGCCGTTCTCCAGGCCCCCCCGGAAGCTCTCCCGCCCCATGTCGAAGCCGGCGGCGATCGCCGCCTCCTTCGCCGCCCTGCGGTCCACCATCGCCGCCATCGACAGCATGAGCGCCGTGGGGCTGATGAATTTCCTCGGATCATGCCCCGGCAAACGCGCCCCGAACCGGCAGAGCGCGTCGATGACCGGACGCACCCCGCGGCCGAGCTCGGTCAGCTCGTAGACCTGCACCGCCGCCGGATCGGGCAGGGTCACGCGGCGCAGGATGCCCCCTGCCTCCAGTCCCTCCAGCCGCTGTGTCAGGACCGAGGCGCTGATCCCCGGCAGCCCGGCGCGCAGAAGCTGGAAGCGTTTGGCCCCGAGCATCAGCTCGCGGATCACGAGAAGCGCCCAGCGGTCGCCCAGAAGGTCGAGCGCATGGGCGGCGATGCAGCCTTCGTCATAGACGCTGCGGGGGGGACGGGGCGGCCCTTTGCCGATTTCGTTCATTTTTCCAACTATCAGTTGCATTTTACAACTTAAGCGAAGAGCATCCCCGCCGCAACAGGATCCGCGACAGGAAGGGAATCGCCATGCCTTACATCGACGGCTTCGTCGTTCCGGTGCCAACCGGGAAACGCGAGGAATATCGCGCCCACGAGGCGAAATGGTGGCCAACGTTCCGCGACATGGGCGCCACGGCCTTCGGCGTCGGCTGGGGCGACGACGTGCCCCACGGCAAGCAGACCGACTTCTTCCGTGCCGTCGATGCGACGGCCGACGAAACCGTCGTCCTCTGCTGGATGGTCTGGCCCGACAAGGCGACCCGCGACGCCGCCTACAGGAAGATGATGGAACTCGACCCCGACATCTCCGGGATGCCCTTCGACGGCAAGCGGATGATCTGGGGCGGATTCGAGCCCCTGCTGATGGAAGGAACGGCGGCATGACCCACCATGGCAGCCCCTGCTGGTACGAGCTTTCGACCGCGCCCGGCAAGCTCGCCGAGGCCGGCCACTTCTATGCGAAGGCCCTCGGCTGGACCTTCGCCGACGCGGGGATGGAGGGCTTCACCTACCACCTCGCCAGCATCGGCGGCGAGATGGTCGCGGGCGCGATGGACATGCCCCCCGATGCCGCCGGCATGGCGCCGATGTGGATGATCTACTTCGCCGTGGACGATGCCGACCGCGCGGTGGCCGAGATGGTCGCGGCCGGGGCGACCCTGCACCGCCCGGTCGCGCCGATCCCCGGCACCGGGCGCTTCGCGATCCTCGCCGACCCGACCGGCGCCGGCTTCGGCATCCTGGAACCGGCGCCCATGCCGGGCGGCGGCGGCGGAACCGCCTTCGACCAGTCGAAGGCCGGCCACGGCAACTGGAACGAACTGTCGACGGGCGACCAGAAGGCCGCCATGGCCTTCTACGGCAAGGTGCTCGGCTGGAAACCGGGCCAGAGCATGGACATGGGTGCGATGGGCTCCTACGACCTCTTCCGCTGGCAGGACCGCTACATCGGCGGCATGATGGGTCTTGCACCGGACATGCCTGGCGCGGCCTGGCTGCCCTACTTCGGCGCGAACGGCATCGCGCCCGCGATGGAGCGGATCCGCGCGGCCGGCGGCACGATCCTGCACGGGCCGCAGGAGGTTCCGGGCGGCGCCTTCATCGCCCAGGCCCGCGACCCGCAGGGCGCGCGCTTCGCCGTCGTCGGCCCGATGGAGCACACGCCATGACCCGTGACCGCATGATCACCTGCCTCTGGTTCGACGGCACCGCGCGCGAGGCGGCGGAATTCTACGCCGCCACCTTTCCCGACAGCCATCTCGGCCATGTCCTTGCCTCCCCCGCCGACAATCCCTCGATGAAGGCCGGGGGCGAGCTTCTGGTCGAATTCACCCTGCTCGGCCAGCCCTTCGTCGGCCTGAACGGCGGCCCGAACTTCACCTTCAACGAGGCGGTGTCGCTCATGGTCCTGACCGAGACGCAGGAGGAGACCGACCGCTACTGGGCCGCCATCACCGGCAATGGCGGGCAGGAAAGCGCCTGCGGCTGGTGCAAGGACCGCTTCGGCCTCTCGTGGCAGATCACGCCCCGCGCACTGCTCGCGGCGATCAAGGACCCCGATGCCGCCGCCGCCCGTCGCGCCATGGAGGCGATGATGACCATGGGCAAGATCGACATCGCCGCGATCGAGGCGGCGCGGGCGGGACGGTAGCGGGGCGCCTGACGCGGCGCCGAGGCGGCGATCGGGTCAGGGATCCGCGGCACGCAGGTCGCGGATCAGGTCCCTGCGGGCAATCCGGTTCGGGAAGGTGAAAACACCGTCGACCTCAAGCAGTTCCGCCAGTTCGGACGGGCTCGGGTCGGCATTGACACTCACGCTCGCCTGAACGGCCAGAGAGATCAGCATGACCCCGATGGAAAACATCTCCATCTCGCGCGCGAAAGCCGGGTCCTCCGTCAGTCGCTGCAGCTCTTCCACCTTTTCCCTGAACTCGTCGATGGTCATCGCCCGCTCTGCATCGTTTGGCCTTGCACCGCCGCTGCGCGCATCCCGATCATCCGGATCGGCTCGCAAATGATCCGCAAGCAAGGCGAGCCGCTCCGGCGCCATGGTTTCAAGCAATTTGTCCGCGACGATCTGTTCGATCCGTTCCACGACAGGCTCGGGCACCTCGAAGTCCGAGAGCAGTTCGGCCAGCTTGTCCTGGTCCGCCACCTTTGCGGAATGCTCGGACAGGCGCGCTCTGACCCTGTTCATCCGAGCGTTGGTGAGCCGGTCATGAAGCATGTTCCGATAGGCGTCAGTTCGAACGAGCAGCGCCGCAATGAACTCCGCATCGCTCCGCGGCGAGGCCACGGCCGGAGGCGCAACCATGAGAAGGAGAATGCAGGCCAGAACGGTGACGTGACGCAGCATCGGTGCGAGGATCCCTTGCCGAAGCCGCGTTGAAGCACCGCAACATGGCCACATGAAGGCACTTACGCCCGATCCCGCGGGGCCAGCGTCCCGCCCGGGCTCATGGCGCGCCCCTTCCCCTCTCGGCGCGGTTTCGCTAAGGGAAAGCGACCCAAGGACGGAAGCCGACGATGCCGATGGAAAAGACCTTCAACGCCGCCGAGGCGGAAGAACGCCTCTACGCTCTCTGGGAACGGGCCGGAGCCTTCCGGGCCGGCGCCAACGCGACCCCGGGCGCGGAAACCTTCTGCATCATGATCCCGCCGCCGAACGTCACCGGTTCGCTCCACATGGGTCATGCCTTCAACAACACGCTGCAGGACATTCTCGTCCGCTGGCACCGGATGCGGGGCTTCGACACGCTCTGGCAGCCGGGGCAGGACCACGCCGGCATCGCCACCCAGATGGTTGTGGAGCGGGAACTGGCGAAATCGCAGCAGACCGGCCGCCGCGAGATGGGGCGCGAGAAGTTCCTGAAACAGGTCTGGGAGTGGAAGGGCCAGTCGGGCGACACGATCGTCAACCAGTTGAAGCGTCTCGGCGCCTCCTGCGACTGGACCCGCAACGCCTTCACCATGTCCGGCGCGCCCGGCGCACCCGAGGGCGAGGAAGGCAATTTCCACGATGCCGTGATCAAGGTCTTCGTGGACCTCTACAACAAGGGCTACATCTACCGCGGCAAGCGTCTCGTGAACTGGGACCCGCATTTCGAAACGGCGATCTCCGACCTCGAGGTCGAGAACGTCGAGGTGCCGGGCCAGATGTGGCACTTCAAGTATCCGCTCGCCGCCAATCCCGAAACCGGAAAGCCCCAGACCTACGAATACGTCGAGAAGGACGAGGACGGGAACGTCACCTTCCGCGAGATCCGCGACTACATCTCCATCGCCACGACGCGGCCCGAGACGATGCTCGGCGACGGCGCTGTCGCAGTTCACCCCTCCGATGAGCGTTACGCGCCAATCGTCGGGAAGCTCTGCGAAATCCCGGTCGGGCCGAAAGAGCACCGCCGGCTGATCCCGATCATCACCGACGACTACCCCGACCCGACTTTCGGTTCCGGCGCCGTGAAGATCACGGGTGCCCACGACTTCAACGACTATGGCGTGGCCAGGCGGCACGACATCCCATGCTACCGGCTGATGGACACCAGGGCGCAGATGCGCGCCGACGGCCTGCCCTACGCCGCCGCCGCCGCCGTCGCGATGGAGGTGGCGCGCGGCGACCGCAGCCTGACCGAGGCGGAGGCCGACGCGCTGAACCTCGTCCCCGACGACCTGCGCGGCCTCGACCGCTACGAGGCGCGCGCGCGCGTCGTGGAGCAGATCAACTCCGAGGGGCTTGCCGTGACCACCCTCGTCAAATCCATCGACGACGAGACCGGCGCCGAGCATCTGGAACGGGTCCCCTTCGTCGAGGCGAAGCCGATCATGCAGCCCTTCGGCGACCGCTCGAAGGTGGTCATCGAGCCGATGCTGACCGACCAGTGGTTCGTCGATACCGCCAAGATCGTGGGGCCCGCGCTGAAAGCCGTCCGCGACGGCATGGCGGCACAGGACGCAGGCCACTTCGACGAAAAGGCCGGCTACACCCGCATCCTGCCCGAACGCGACGCCAAGACCTATTTCCACTGGCTGGAGAACATCGAGCCCTGGTGCATCTCGCGCCAGCTATGGTGGGGGCACCAGATTCCCGTCTGGTACGGCCTCGGCATCCATCCGATCGCCTTTGCCGACGACGAGGCCGACGGCGATCTCGACGAGGTGGAGATGTTCCGCCTCCTGCGCGAGGGCGCCTTCGACGAACAGGACCCCGCCGCCTACTGCGCCGCGACCTTCGAGGCTGCCGCCGACATGGCCCGCGACGACCTCGCCGTCCTGCCGACCCCGCTGCACGCGGCCCGCATCGTCGAGGTCGCCGACATGCACGCGGCCATCGCCGCCTTCACGGGCGCGCTCGGCGAATACGAGGTCACGCAGGACCCGACCCGCCTCATCTACCCGGTCTGGCGCGACCCCGACGTGCTCGACACCTGGTTCTCCTCCGGCCTCTGGCCCATCGGCACGCTCGGCTGGCCCGAGGACACGCAGGACCTCAGGAGGTATTTCCCGACCGACGTCCTCGTCACGGGCTTCGACATCATCTTCTTCTGGGTCGCCCGGATGATGATGATGCAACTGGCCGTCGTCGGGCAGGTCCCCTTCCACACCGTCTATGTCCACGCCCTCGTCCGTGACGAGAAGGGCCGGAAGATGTCGAAGTCCCTGGGCAACGTCATCGACCCCTTGGCGCTCATCGACGAATTCGGCGCCGATGCCCTGCGCTTCACCCTCGCCGCGATGGCCGCGATGGGCCGCGACCTCAAGCTCTCGAAGGACCGCATCGCCGGCTACCGGAACTTCACCACCAAGCTCTGGAACGCCACCCGCTTCGCCGAGATGAACGGCGCCCTGCACCGGGACGTTGGCGGGACGGAGAACCGACCCGAAACCGACGCGAAACATACGGTCAACCGCTGGATCATCGGCGAAACCGCGCGCGCGCGCATCGCCGTGGACGAAGCGCTGACCAGCTATCGCTTCAACGACGCGGCAAACACGCTTTATGCCTTCGTCTGGGGCAAGGTCTGCGACTGGTACGTGGAATTTGCCAAGCCCCTGATGGACGGCGAGCATGCGGCCGAGACACGCACCACCATGGCCTGGGTTCTCGACCAGTGCCTGATCCTCCTCCATCCGATCATGCCCTTCATCACCGAGGAGCTCTGGGGCCAGACCGGCGCGCGGCCGAAGCTGCTCGTCCATGCCGATTGGCCGACCTATGGCGCTGAACTCATTGACGAAAGCGCCGACCGCGAGATGAACTGGGTGATCGGCCTCATCGAGGAAATCCGATCTGCCCGCGCCCAGATGCACGTGCCGGCCGGCCTCAAGCTGCCCATCGTCATGACCGGGATGGACGCGAAGGGCCGCGCCGCCTGGGCCGCCAACGAGCCGATGATCACCCGCCTCGCCCGGCTCGACGGGATGACCGAAGCCGCCGCCCCGAAAGGCGCGATCACCATCGCGGTCGAAGGCGGCAGCTTCGCGATCCCGCTCGAAGGCGTGATCGACATCGCCGCGGAAAAGGTGCGCCTTTCCAAGACGCTGGAGAAGCTGGAGAAGGACATCGCGGGCCTGAAGGGTCGTCTCGCGAACCCGAAATTCGTCCGGAGCGCGCCCGAGGAGATCGTCGGGGAGACCCGCGAGAAACTCGGCCTGGCCGAGGAGGAAGCCGTCAAGATGAGGGCCGCCCTGAAGCGCCTCGCCGACATCGGCTGACGCTTTCATTGTGGCCGAAATACTCCGGGGGTCCCGGGGGGCAGCGCCCCCCGGCCCTCAGGCGAGGTCGGACGGCGCCAGAGGGGGCGCGTCGTCGTGGCGCGGCACCGTCTGCCGTTCGATCTTGCGGGTGACCTTCGGCGGCTCTGCCCCCCGGTGCAGCGCACGGATGGCCTTGTGCACGGCGTCGTCCGCCTTCGTTCGCCGGGCAAGGTGGCGGGCATAGTCGACCCAGGTCGGGACGTAGTACTTCTCGCTCCACACCTCAGGCCGCTCAAGATCGCGCAAGAGCGCCCAGCGCCGCGCGCCGTCGCGGAGGCGGATGCGGCGGCGCTCCTGCATCAGCGCCAGGAACTCCGGCACATCGTCCTGGGCAATCTCGTAGTCCACGATGACGAAGATCGGCCCGCTGCGGGCGCGCAGGTCGATCTGCGGCTCCGCCGCGGTGACAAGCCCGAGGGGCGTCAAGTCGACCTCGCCGAAGTCCGAGACGCGGAAGACCCAGCCGGCGAGCGCACCCGCCACCAGCACGGCCGCCGAAATCCCGAAAGCCACGGCAATGCCGGCCTCATCGGCGATCCCGCCCCAGGCCCAGGCGCCCGCGGCGAGCCCGCCGAAGGCCGCCATCTGGTAGAAGGCGAGTGCGCGGCCCAGCACCCAGCGCGGGGTGGAAAGCTGCACCGTCGTATTGAAGAGGGACAGCGCGAGCACCCAGCAGGCCCCCGCGAGCACAAGCGCCGGGATGACGGCCCAGGCGACCGGCAGAAGCGCCAGCACGGCGGCGGCGAGGGCGAACCCGGCAAAGCCGATTTCCACGACCCGTTCGTTGCGCAAGAGCGCCCTGAACCAGGCGTTCATCAGCGCCCCGCCGATCGCCCCCACCCCGAAGCAGCCGAGGAAGACGCCATAGGTGACGGCCGTGCCCTCCATCGTGTCGCGCGCATAGACCGGTAGGAGCGCGAGGATCGACGAGGCGCCCGCGCCGAAGAGTGCCGCGCGCGCCATCACGCGAAGAAGTGCCGGCGACATCGCGAGGTAGCGGAACCCCGCGCCGATCGCCGGCGCGACGCCCTCGCGCGGCAGCGTGAGGTCGCGCTCGGGCACCCTGAGGCGGACGATCCCGAGGATGAAGGCGACATAGCTTGCCGCATTGACCGTGAAGGCCGCCGCCGCGCCCGCCGCCGCGACGATTGCGCCGCCGAGCGCCGGTCCGACCGACCGCGCGAGGTTGAAGCCCATGGAATTCAATCCGACCGCACCCGGCACCTGCTCACGGGGAACGATGTCGCCGACCGAGGCCTGCCACGCAGGGTTGAAGAGCGCCCCGCCGCAGCCGATGAGGAAGGTGAGCGCCAGGAGGAGCCATGGCGTCAGCCACCCCGCCCAGGCGACGACCGCGAGCGCGACCGAGACCGCGAACATGAAGGCCTGCGCCAGAAGCATGATCCGACGCCGGTCCAGACTGTCGGCGAGCGCCCCGGCCACGAGCGCGAAGACCATGATCGGCAGGGTGTTCGACGACTGCACGAGCGCCACCATCGAATGGCTCTCGGTCATCAGCCCCATCGCCCAGGCGGCGCCAACGCCCTGGATGAGCGAGCCGAGGTTCGAGACCTGGCTGGCGAGCCAGAGGTCCCGGAAGGTCCGGTTGGAGAAGGGCGCGAGGGTGGTCGGGACTGCGATCTGTCTTCTCCGGTGATGCGGCGGGCCCCTCCTTTCTCGCCCGCCCCGGGCCGTGCCGCAAGGGGCGGCGAAGGCGCTTGCCCGGCCGGCCGCTTTCTGCTTCTCCTCGCGTCATGACCGGACCACGCTACACGCCGCTTGCCCTCGGCCTTCCCGCGACCGTGCCCTTCGTCGGGCCCGAGACGCAGGAGCGCGCCCGCTTCCGCCCCTTCGCCGCCCGCCTCGGCGCGAACGAAAGCCTCTTCGGCCCCTCGCCGCGCGCCGTGATCGCGATGCAGAAGGCGGCCCGCGATGTCTGGATGTATGGCGACCCCGAAATCCACGACCTGCGCGAGGCGCTTGCCGCCCACCACGACGTCCGGCCGGAAAACATCGTCGTAGGCGAAGGCATCGACGGGCTTCTGGGGTACCTCGTCCGGCTTCTGGTCGACCCTGGCGATCCGGTGGTGACCTCGGACGGCGCCTATCCCACCTTCAACTTTCACGTCGCGGGCTTCGGGGGCGTGCTCCACAAGGTCCCCTATTCCGGCGATTTCGAGGACCCCGAGGCGCTGGCGGCGAAAGCTGCCGAAACCGGCGCCAAGCTCGTCTATCTCGCCAACCCCGACAATCCGATGGGCTCGGCCCATCCGGCCGAGGACATATCGCGGATGATCGGGGCGCTGCCGGAGGGCACGCTTCTGGTGCTGGACGAAGCCTATGTCGACCTTGCGCCCGGGGGTACCGCTCCGGTCATCGATGCCGAAGACCCGCGCGTGATCCGCATGCGCACCTTCTCAAAGGGTTACGGAATGGCAGGGCTCCGCGTCGGCTACGCCATCGGTACGGCGCCGCTCGTTTCGGCCTTCAACAAGATCCGCAACCATTTCGGCGTCGGCCGTATCGCTCAGGCCGGCGCGCTTGCCGCCCTGGCCGATCAGGCCTGGCTCGCCGAAGTGGTCAAGCGGGTGGAAGCGTCGCGGGTGGAACTCGCGCGGATCGCGCGGCTGAACCGGCTTGTCCCCCTGCCTTCGGCCACCAACTTCGTGACCATGGACTGCGGAGCGGACGGCGCCTTCGCCCGCAAGGTGCTGGCCGAGCTCGTCGCCCGCGACATCTTCGTGCGGATGCCCTTCGTCGCGCCGCACGACCGCTGCATAAGGGTCAGCTGCGGCCGGCCGCAGGACCTCGCCCGCTTCGCCACCGCCCTTCCCGACGCGCTCGCCGTCGCGCGCGGCTGACCGCCCGCGTCACCGCAACGTGACTTGCGGCGCGTCACCGCGGATGCTCCGCTAGCACCACAGCACCGACAGGAGACATCCATGCGGAAGACCCTTCTCGCCCTCTGCCTTCTGCCCCTCGCGGCCCACGCGCAAACGACCGACCATTCCGGCCACGCCGCCGCGGGCGCACAGAGCCCTGCGGCAACTGCCTTCGCCGAAGTCAACGCGAAGATGCATGAGGCCATGACGATGGAGATGACCGGGGACGCCGATGTGGATTTCGTCCGCGGCATGATTCCGCACCACGAAGGCGCGGTGGCGATGGCTAAGATCGTGCTGGAGCACGGCAAGGACCCCGAGGTCCGCAAGCTCGCCGAAGGGGTGATTGCCGCGCAGGAGGCCGAGATCGCCTGGATGACGGACTGGCTCGCCAGGCACGGCCGGTGAAGGCGCGCCTCAGCCAGGGGTGAGCGCCGCGGCGGCAGCCTCGAGTGCCCCGTGCCCGTGAGCGATCCCGAGCGCCCGCATCCCGGCCTCCATGACCGACAGGACACCAAGGGTCATGTGCGCGTTCACATGGCCCATATGGGCGACGCGCAGGAAGTCCTCGTAGGCCGGACTGCCCGGATCGGCCATGCCAAGACCGATGCCCAGGGTCACGCCCGCCTCCTCCTCGCACCAGGCGCGCAGCCGCCCGGCCCCGCCGCCGCCGATCCGCGCGGCCGTGACCGACCGGCCGCGATGACCGGGATCGGGGACGTTGAGCGCAATGTCTCCTGCCCGGCCCCAGGCGTCGAATGCGGCCCAGACCGCACCCGCGAGCCGTTCGTGACGTGCCCAGGCGGCCTCCAGCCCATCTTCGTCCAGAAGCATCGTCAGAGCCTCGGCAAGGCCGAAGAGGTGGTGCGTGGGCGCGGTGCCGCAGAAATGCTGCCAGTACTCGACCGGGTTGGCACGCGGCGTCCAGTCCCAGTAGGGCGTCCTTAGGTCGGATCCCCCGCAGGCCCGCAGCGCCTTGTCGGAAAACCAGACGAAGCCGAGGCCAGGCGGGGTCATCAGTCCTTTCTGGCTGGCGGAAACCAGCACATCGACGCCCCATTCGTCCATATGCAGGGGGTCACAGCCGAGCGAGGCGATGGCATCGACAGCGAGCAGCGCCGGATGGCCCGTCGCGTCCATTGCCGCCCGGATCGCGGCGATGTCGTTGCGAACGGACGTCGCCGTGTCGACATGGGTCACGAGAACGCAGCCGATCTCGTGTCCCCGGTCCGCCTCCAGCGCCTCGGCGATCCGCCCCGGATCTGCGGGGGCGACGCGGCCGAAGTCGATGCGGTCCACCCGGACGCCCATCCGCGCCACCGACGCCGCCCAGCCCTCGCCGAAACGTCCGGTGATCGCGCAGAGCGCGCGGTCGCCGCGCGAGAAGAGGTTGGCGTTCGCCGCCTCCCAGGCGCCGTGGCCGTTCGCGATGTAGATCGCCACATGGGCCGTGGTCCGCGCCACGCGCCTGAGGTCCGCCACGATCCGCGCCGTGGTCTCATGGAGCGGCCCGGCGTAGATGTTGGGCGCGGCGCGGTGCATGGCGGCCAGAACACGGTCCGGCATGACCGAGGGGCCGGGAATGGCGAGATAGGGGCGACCGTGTCCGAGACTCATGGGCTCCTCCGTCAGGTCGCCAAGGCGTAGGCGGCGGGCCGCGGAAGGTCAACGCCCCCCGCCATGTCGCCTTGCCTTGCCTCCGTCGAGGCTTTCGGGCTAGATCGGCCCGACCTGCGGCCCCGCCGCGCAAGCCGAAGGCCCGTCGCCCCGTGCCCCCAGAAGGCGCCGCCCCCACCGCAGAGACCTACGGTTCCCGCCGGCTCCTCGCCCGGCTCTGGCGCGACTATTTGTCGGCGCACAAGTGGACCATGGCACTGGCAGCGTTCTTCATGGTGATCGAGGGCTCCACCCTCGGCGCACTCTCCTGGATGCTGAAGCCCTTGTTCGACCGCGTCTTCGTCGCCGGCGACGGGGCGGCGATCTGGTGGGTGGGGGGCGCGATCTTCTCGCTCTTCCTCGTCCGGGCGCTGACGCTGATCATCAACCGCGCGCTTCTCGTGCGCGTCGGTCTGCGCTCGGCCACGGCGATCCAGGTGGATCTTCTCGGCCATCTCCTGACGCTCGACGGACCGTTCTACCAGACGAACCCGCCGGGCGCGTTGATCGAGCGGGTGCAGGGCGACACCGCCGCCGTGCAAGGGGTCTGGTCGCTTCTCATCACCGGGGTCGGGCGCGACCTGATCGCACTGGTCTCGCTCTTTGTCGTCGCGCTCTCCATCGACGTCCGCTGGACGCTGACGGCCCTTGTCGCGGCACCTCTTCTCATCCTGCCGACGGTTGCCGTCCAGCGCTACATCCGCCGCAAGACCGGCTACGTCCGGACCGAGGCCGCACGGCGGGCGACGCGGCTCGACGAGATATTCCACGGCATCGGCGCGGTGAAGCTGAACCGGATGGAAAGCTACCAGCTGTCGCGCTTCCGTGCGATCACGCAGGCCATCGTCCGGGCCGAGACGAAGACCGCCGCCATCCGCGCGCTCGTGCCAGCCCTCATCGACATCGTGACCGGGCTGGGGTTCTTCGGCGTCCTCCTCCTTGCCGGACCGGAGGTCACGGCGGGCGAGCGCACGGTCGGCGAGTTCATGTCCTTCTTCACCGCCATGTCGCTTGCCTTTCAGCCGCTGCGCCGGCTTGGCGACATGGCAGGCGCCTGGCAGACGGCGGCGGCGAGCCTCGAACGGCTCTACCGCCTCTTCGACACGGCGCCCACCGTCAAGGCCGTGGCCGCCCCCGGCCGCCCCCCCGAAACGACGGGCATCGCCTTTGAAGACGTGCATCTGTCCTATGGCGACCATCGGGTTCTGAACGGGCTTACCTTCACAGCCGAACCCGGGCGGACCACCGCAATCGTCGGTCCCTCCGGCGCGGGGAAATCGACGGTCTTCAACCTCCTCACCCGCATGGTGGATCCCAACTCGGGGCGCATCACGCTCGGCGGGGTGGACATCGCGACGCTCGACCTCGCCACGCTGCGGGATCATTTCTCGGTGGTGGCACAGGACGCCACTCTCTTCGACGAGACGATCCGCGAGAACGTCCTCGTCGGCCGCGCGGGCGTGCCCGAAGACGTGCTGCGCGCCGCGCTTGACGCGGCCCATGTCAGTGCCTTTGCCGAGGGCCTGCCGCTCGGTCTCGACACGCCCGCGGGTCCGCGCGGCTCCGGCCTTTCGGGCGGGCAGCGCCAGCGCGTTGCCATCGCCCGCGCGCTCCTGCGCGACGCGCCCGTGCTTCTCATGGACGAGGCGACCTCGGCGCTCGACGCGCAAAGCGAGACGGTCGTGCAGGCGGCGCTGGAGCGCCTCTCGCAGGGCCGAACAACACTTGTCATCGCCCATCGGCTCGCCACGGTGCGCAATGCCGACAGGATCGTCGTTATGGACAGGGGCCGCGTGGTCGAGGACGGCACGCACGAGACGCTGCTGGCAAAGGGGGGGCTTTACGCGGGGCTCTGCCGGCTGCAGTTTTCCGACTGAACGCGACAGGACCGATGCCATGCCCACACCCGGCGAAGCCGCCGCCGACCGCAAGGTCTTCGAGATCACCGGCAAGGACCGCGAGAGCTTTCTGCAGGGCCTCGTCACCAACGACCTCGGCCGGGTGCAGGGAGGGATCGTCTATGCCGCGATGCTGTCGCCGCAGGGCAAGTATCTGGCGGATTTCTTCCTCGTGCCGGCCGGTGACGCGATCCTCCTCGACGTGCAGGCGGGCCTTGCCGAAGGACTTCTGCGCCGCCTCGCGATGTACCGCTTGCGCGCCGATGTGCGAATCGTGCCCTCGCCCTTCCGGGTGTCCCGCGGCCGCGGTCCCGTGCCCGAGGGCGGCTTTGCCGATCCGCGCCACCCGGCCCTCGGCTGGCGGCTCTACGCGGCCGAACCGGGGGGCGCGCCCGCGATCGACTGGGACGCGATCCGGGTGGAGCACTGCATCCCCGAGACGGGGGTCGAGCTCATCCCCGAGGAGAGTTACATCCTGGAGGCGGGGTTCGAGCGGCTCAACGGCGTCGATTTCCGCAAGGGCTGCTATGTCGGGCAGGAAGTGACGGCGCGGATGAAGCACAAGACCGAACTCAGGAAGGGTCTCGTCACCGTCGCCGTCGAAGGCGAAGCACCCATCGGGGCGGAGATCCTGTCGGAAGGCCGCCCCGCGGGGACGCTCTTCACGCAGGCGCACGGAAAGGGAATCGCCTTCCTCCGTTTCGACCGCGCCGGCGGCGAGATGCGGGCGGGCGAGGCCCGCATCCGGATGCTTTGAGCGCTTAGGCGCGCTCGGAATATTCCATGGAATCGGTGTTGACGATGATCGCCTCGCCCTCGCCGATGAAGGGCGGCACCATGATGCGCACGCCGTTGTCGAGGATCGCGGGCTTGAAGCTGTTGGCGGCCGTCTGGCCCTTCACCACCGGCTCGGTCTCGCTGATGGTGCAGGTGACCTTCTGCGGAATGGAGAGCGACAGCGCCTCCTCGCCGTAGTACTGAACCGTCGCGGTCATCCCGTCCTGCAGGAAGGGCCGGCGGTCACCGAGAAGTTCGGCGTCCAGTTCGATCTGCTCGAAGGTCTCGGCGTCCATGAACACCAGCCGGCCGTCGGTCTCGTAGAGGAACTGCTGGTCCTTGTTCTCCAGCCGCACCTCCTCCACCTTGTCTTCCGAGCGGAAGCGTTCGTTGAGCTTGCGCCCGTCACGGAGGTTCTTCATCTCCACCTGGGCGAAGGCGCCGCCCTTGCCGGGCTTCACGTGGTTCACCTTCACCGCCGCCCAGAGGCCGCCGTCATGATCCAGGATGCTCCCGGGACGGATTTCGTTGCCGTTGATCTTGGCCATGGAAGAGAACCTTGACAAAAGGTTGATAATGATCGCGCGGCACCTATATATGCCGGGCCCGTTTCTGGCAATCCGACTAGATACGGTGTTTCCCCAAGGTAAGCCATGCGCCTGCTGCATGACAGTCATTCGTCAGAGGGAATACCGAATCGGGGGCGAAAGGCCATAGACAGCGGAACGCCGGTAAACGCAAGAGCAATAAGAACGGACTAGGAAATGCGCGATTTCGTTGACGGCACCGCATTCAACTACGAGCAAGGCCAGCGGTCGCGAAAGCTTTTCGCGGCGGTCGTTCTGGCGGCGCTCGACGATGCGATTGCCGATGACAAGAAGTATGGCAACGGGCCCGAGCAGATCGCCCGTTGGGCTCGCTCGCGGGATGGCCGCGAGGTTCTGTCCTGCGCCGGGATCGACCCGAACGAAAGGGTCGTGAAGGGCCTGATGGAATTCGTCTCGAAGGGCGTCCGCACCTCCGTCGCGCTGTCGCGCGAGGAAAGCGAGCGCCGTCACGCCGCGGAAGAGGCCGAAGCCGCCTGAGCGGTCGAAAGCACCTTGCTGCCGAAGGAACGCGCCCGAAGGGGCGCGTTTTCCTTTTCGCAGCCCCCGGTTCTCCGCCCTAGTCCAGCCCGCGCGCCTCGAGCGCCCGGTTGATCTCGCGCCGGACCAGCATCCGCACGTTGCGGGTGATCCGCTCGCCCAGGGGGCCCTGAAGCTCCTCGCGGATGATCTCAGCCACCAGATCGCGCAGCATGGCCATGTCGATGACACCTTCGTCGCCAGGGTCAAAGATCGAACGCTCGGCCTCGTCGCCAGCCGGCGCGATGGCCTCTCCGGTCTCCTCGGCCAGCGCCGAGGCGAGGCCCGGCGCATCGCCGGGCCCGATCTCGTCCTCCGGCCCGGTCTCGTCCTCCGGCCCGGTCTCGTCCTCCGGCCAGGTCGCGGGCGCACCGCCGCGGCCCCAGGGCACTTGGTCGGCCGGCACGGCTTGGGCTGCAGTCAAGGTGAGCCGCCGCGGTCCGGCCGGCCGGGGTGGCTCCGTCGCAGCCGCCGCCACAGCGGGCCGAACCGGGCCGCTGTGCACGAAGGCCGGAATCACGAGAGTTGCGGTCGTGTCCTCCACCTCGGAAAGGTCGAAGGGGTCCAGGCTTGCCGCCCGGTCGTCACCGCTGCCTGGGACGGCATCGTCCGGCGCCCAGGCGGACTCCGCCGCAGTCTCATCGGCTTCGGCTACGCCGTCATGCGCATCCCCCGTCGCGGCGGCGATCTCCGCCGCCCGTTCATCGCCGGCGACTACATCGACAGCATCCGCCGGCGGCGCCGCGACCGGCGCGGCCTCCGCGGCGCCGGCCGTCACCGGCTGCGACAGCGCGGCCAACTCCGCGGCTGCTTCCTCCTCGGCGGCCAGATCGACCGCGAAGCTTTCCTCGAAAGCCTCCTCGAGCTCGGCGTCGATCCCCTGGGTTCGCGCGACCTCGCTTCCGTCGGGCTCGAACTCGCCGCCGAAGCCCGCCACGGCCGCCTCGAGTTCCGCGATCGTGCCTTCGAGCGACGCGTCCTCCTCGGCTTGCTCCCAGGTGTCGTCACCCGCCGCCTCGGCCTCGGCCACCGCAGGCAGCGCATCGTCTGCCGCGAAACGTGCGTCGCCGGTCACCGTTTCATCGAGGGGGAATGCCTCGCCGGAATGCGGCTCCGGCGCCTCGGCCTCCGGCCCGGTGGGGAGGTCTGCCCCCCCAGCCACGCCCGCTGCCGGCCCGGCCGCGTCGGGCATGGCCACATCAGCTTCGGCAGCACCCGGCGCGGGCGCATCGGGTTCGGGCGCCCCTTCAGGCGCGACGCGAAGCGCCTCGGTCAGAACGAGCTTGCCGGACTCCGCCGGCGCGGCAGCATCCGTCTGGCGGGCGCGGTCGCGTTCCGCGCGGTGACGGTTGTCTTCGGACACGAGCCGACGGATCGAGGACAGCACGTCCTGGATCTCGAGATTCGTCAGGGGGTCAGGCATGGGCATTCCTCAACCGCTCGGGCCCCACTCTAAGGTGCGCCGAAGCGGTCGACAACCGACGCGCGCACTCAGTTCTTGCCGATGGCCTGCAGAACACGGTCGAGGCTCTTGCCCTGGACCGAGGTCGCCGGCGCATTCTTCACGGCGTTGTAGTAGCCTTCCGGATCGTATGTCGGAATGCCAAGATTCAGATACTCCGCCGTCAGGAGTCCCATAGCGGAAAGAAGTGAATAGTTCGCTATCTGAAGATCGGCTAGCGCGGTGATGCGGGCGGCACGGGCATCGAGCAGTTCCTGCTCCGCGTTAAGAACGTCGAGCGTGGTGCGCGCGCCGAGCTTCGCCTCCTCCTTCACGCCCTCGTAGGCGATGGAGGCGGCCTCGATCTGGCGGTCCGTCGCCGCGATCTGGGCGGCGGCGACCTCGATCCCCGCGAAGGCATTGCCAACGCCCTGCGTGATCGACACGCTCGCCTGAAGCAGGCTGGCCCGCGCCTGATCGCGCTGCGCGATCGCCTTCCGGTGCGCGGCCGAGAGCCTGCCCCCCGCATAGATCGTCTGGCTGAGATCGACCGACGCGACCGCGTCGTCGCCTGTCCCGTCATTGTGGGTGACCGCGACGGATCCGGTGAGTTCCGGCAAACGTTCGGCCGCTGCCGCGGATATCCCCAGATCGGCAACCTTCGCCATGTGCTGGGCCTGCAGGATCGCGGGATGGCGGCGCTGGGCGATGCCGGTTGCCTCCGCCGCGGTCTTCGGCAGCGCCGGCGCGCGCGGGGCCGCGGCAAGCTGTCCGGGGTAGCGGCCGGTCGCGGCCCTGTAGGCTTCCCGCGCGACGGCGAGCTGCCCCTCGGCCACGGCCAGCGACGCGCGCGTGGCGGCAAGCCGCGCCTCGGCCTGGGCCACGTCTGTGCGGGTGACCTCACCGACGTCGAACTGGTCCTGCGTGGCGCGCAGGAACTCGCCCACGACACGCACCGAGTTCTGGTTGATCGCCACGTTCTCCTCGGCGCTGCGCACGTCGAAATAGGCCTGCACGGCGGTCAGGAGCACGTTCTGCTCCACCCCTACCAGCGCCTCGCGGGTGGCAAGCACCATCTCGCGCGCGATGTCGATGCCGAAGCGGTTGCGGCCGAAGTCGAGCAGCGTCATCTGCGCCTGGAGGCCGAGCGAGGCGTCGCGCCCCGTCCGCTGGCGGGTGTCGAACTGCTGGGCTTCCGCCACCCATCGCAGGACGGGCCTGAGGTTGGAGACGGCGCTCGCGACATCCTCGTCGGCGGCCCGGAGCACGGCGCGGTTCTGCTCGAGAAGGTTGGAATTCCGGTAGGCGGAGATCAGCGCATCGGCCAGCGTCTCCGCCCGCGCGGGAAGCGCAGCGATCAGGCCCGCGGCAATGAGCGCGGCGGCAAAAAGGCGGCGGGGCGGATGGCGTCTCATGGTCAATAGTCCCTGTCCCGGTTGCGGTGGCCGCGCAGCGTCGACGCCACCTTTCACGCTCAGAGCGCAAATTCCCGCCGCGCCGCGAAGCCCGGCAGCACGGGCGCGGTGGCGTTGAAGGCGAAGCGCCAGGCGACGATCCCGTCGAGTCTGTGCCCGATGCGGCAGGTGCCGAGCGCGCCCTCCATGAAGACGCATCCGATCCGGCCGCCTTCCTTCAGTTGATCGAGAAGCGCCTGCGGCACCGCCTCGGCCGCCCCTCCGACCACGATGACGTCGTAGGGCCCGTGCTTGGCCGCGCCCTGGGCAAGCGGGCCCTCGATCACCGCGGCGTTGTCGGCGCCTTCGGACGAAAGCCGCGCCTGCGCATCCCGGGCGAGGTCCGCGTCCTCCTCGAGCGCCACGACCGCCTCGGCCATCCGGGCGATCACCGCGGCCGAGTAGCCGAGGCCGCAGCCGACGTCGAGCACGAGGTCGCCGGGCTGGATGTCGAGCGCGTCGAGCATCTTGGCGAGCGTGCGCGGCTCCAGCATGACCCGGCCCGGCGCGATCTCGATGTTGCCGCCGACATAGGCTGCCTCGCGGCTCGCCGCGGGAACGAAGGCCTCGCGCGGGACCGCAAGCATCGCCTCGATGATGGGGTATTTGGTCACGTCGTTGGGGCGCACCTGAGTGTCGACCATCATCGTGCGGCGCGCGGCAAAATCGGTCATCGACTGAACTCTTCGGTCTGGTTTCCGGTTGAGGTTCGTCTTGCCACAGAACGCCCGGAGGGGCAACGGGACAACGCGCCGCGCGGGACCGCGCGAGTGGGTTGCGTGCCGCCGGGCCATGGTATATCTCCGGCCCACCTCCGGCGGGTTGGCGGAGAGGTTACGCAGCGGATTGCAAATCCGTGAAGACCGGTTCGATTCCGGTACCCGCCTCCACTGGTTTCTTGGACTTGGCGCACACACGCCTTCGGCATCCCGACGGTCTTATCAGGAGTGTCTTCAGGGTTCTCGCTCTGGACCCGTTCGGTTCATGCTGCCGAACCGCACCATGGCTATCATTCCAAGGGAGCCCGCGCGTGGCGGCGCGCCGTTCCACGCCAGGACGCCACACAATGCGACCACGACCATGGGCCCGTACCGGTCAAGGACACGGGCGCATTGGGGTCAGTTGCCCGGCGCCGCGAATGCCGGCATCCCGAAACTGGGAACCGGCCCGTTCACGGCCTGCAGCCGTTCGAGGTTCACGATGGTCGAAAGCATGATCCGGTCCTGGCTCCAGTCGCCGGGCTTCTGGATGGCGACCGCAGCGGTCAGGGTTACCGCGAGCGCCGGCAGCGAGAGGATGGCGAAGGCGAGCCGGGGATGCCGCTCGGCCCGCCCCTCGATCACCGAGAGCATCCGCCGCTTCAGGAGCACGGCCGAGCGGCCGCCGAAGAGACGGTTCTCGGTCCGCACCAGCGCCACGACCGGCGCCTCCAGGGCCATGAACCGCCGCGCGCGCAGCCCGTCCTGGCAGACGCGGAGGAGGCAGTCGCAATAGGCCGAAACGTCATAGTGGCGCCGCGCCAGCACCTGACGGTCGCAGGACAGTTCCCGCAGTTCCTCCACCTGCTGGCGCCAGATGTGGAAGGCGGGGTTCCACCAGAACAACGGCCGGATCAGGCCGAGCGCGAGTTCCCACTCGACATCGCCCTGCCGCAGGTGCTGCAATTCGTGCGCGAGCGCGATCCTGAGGTCGGCCGCGCGTTCCAGCATGGCCGAGGGCAGCACGACGATGCGACGGCGCAGCCCCCGCGTCGAGAACGGCACGCTGATCGTGTCCGAGACGCGCAGCTCGACCCGTCCGAACCGGCGCCAGTGATGCGACTCCGCGATGATCCGGCACAGGCGGACGACGCTCCATCCGAGCCTCAGAAAGCAGGCCACGCCCCCAACCGCGATGAGGCCGAGGATCGCCCGCCCGGCGGGCGTGAAGGCAGCTTCGGCAAGCCGGCTGCGGAGCAACAGAAGCTCCTCCAGCGCCGAGGGGTTCATGGCGAACCGGCCCTGGAGGTATTGCGCCACGATGAAGTCGGTCAGGTTCACGGTCTGGGCCGGCGCTGCAAAGCCCACCTGTCCGGCCATGACTATGAGGGCCGCGAAGGCCGGGGCCATCAGGACGGCGATGAAGACCGACCGCAGCATCCTCAGCCGCGCCGTCACGGCGTGGGCAAGGCCGAGCCGGTCGAGCACGCGGGAGAAAACGAACCAAAGAACGCAGACGAGCAGCAGAAGGACGTTCACATCGAGATAGGCGTCGAGAAGGGTGCTAGCGTTTATC
The DNA here is from genome assembly GCA_020637675.1 of Paracoccaceae bacterium. GTDB lineage: Bacteria > Pseudomonadota > Alphaproteobacteria > Rhodobacterales > Rhodobacteraceae > Albidovulum. The sequence continues at coordinate 771,816 of JACKKD010000001.1, forward strand.
ATCCCTGAGCCTCTTATCTATCAGCGCCCGGATTTCGCCGAGCGTCTCCTCCGTCAGGTCGTAGTCGTCGACGAGCCGGGCGACGAGGGTCGCCGGAGCGTTGTCGAAGAGCTTTTCCGAGAGGTTCTTCAGCGAGCGCGACTGGTAGGTGTCCTTGCTCAGCGCCGCCTGGTAGATAAAGGTCTTGCCCTGTTTCGTGCTGGTCACGAAACCCTTCTGTTCGAGGATGCGCAGGATCGTTGCCGCCGAGGTGTAGGCAAGCTTCCGGGCCGGGGCGAGCGCGTCCTGGACGTCGCGCACCGTGGCCTGCCCCAGTTCCCAGAGCCTGGTCATGAACTCAAGCTCCACCTCGGTGAGGAACTGGGTCTTCTTCTTGTTGTCGCTCATTTCGGCATCCGGTCTTTCTGGCTGTCCCATTCCTCCCTCGGTCCCTTTCTACGAAGACGTTCGTATTTCTCCAAACGGAATCCGCCTCAGACCTTCCAGAAGACGAAGACGCCCCACAGGATCGCGAGGGCAAGCGGCCACCAGAGCGGCATGCCGACGAGCCAGAGCCAGGCCATGAAGATGTAGCTCGTGCCGAGAAGCGAGATGAAGAGCCGGTCGCCCCGGGTGGTGACGAGGCCGAGAACGCCTTGCCGCTCGTCCCCGCCGGGGTGGCGGATCTCCAGCACCGTGAGCAGACCCATTGCCGCGAAGATGCCGACAAAGACGGCGAGCGTCGCCGGCGTCCAGGCCATCCAGAAATCCGGCCAGAGAGGATCGGTCCAGGAAAACCCCTTCTCGACGGGCTTGCCGAGATTGCCCCAGCCCTGCGTCTGCGCCATGGCCGCGCCGGGGATCAGCGCCGCGAGAACGGCGAGGAAGCGCATCAGACCCTCCCCAGGGCAAAGCCCTTGGCGATGTAGTTGCGGACGAACCAGATGACGATGGCACCGGGGATGATGGTCAGCGTCCCCGCCGCGGCGAGAAGGCCAAGCTCGTAGCCCGCCGAGGAGGCGGTGCGCGTCATCGTCGCGGCGATGGGCTTGGCGTAGACGGCGGTCAGCGTCTTGGCGAGCAGCAGTTCGACCCAGGAGAACATGAAGCAGAAGAAGGCGGCGACGCCGACGCCGGCCTTGATCGTCGGCAGGAAGACCTGGACGAAGAAGCGCGGGAACGAGTAGCCGTCGACGAAGGCCGTCTCGTCAAGTTCCTTGGGCACGCCCCGCATGAAACCTTCGAGGATCCAGACCGCGAGCGGGATGTTGAAGAGGCAATGCGCGAGTGCGACCGCGATGTGCGTGTCGAAGAGGCCGATGGCGGAATAGAGCTGGAAGAAGGGCAGCGCGAAGACCGCCGCGGGGGCCATGCGGTTGGTCAGGAGCCAGAAGAAGAGCTGCTTGTCGCCGAGGAAGCGGTAGCGCGAGAATGCATAGGCGGCCGGAAGCGCGACCGTGACGGAAATCACGGTGTTCATGGTTACATAGATGATCGAGTTGATGTACCCCCAATACCAGGTCGGGTCGGTGAAGATCGTCTTGTATGAGGCGAGCGTCCAGACCCGCGGGAAGAGCGAGAAGCCCCCGAGGATTTCCTGCGTGGTCTTGAAGCTCATTGCCACGAGCCAGTAGATCGGCAGCATCAGGAAGACGATGTAGAGAATTGGAATAATGGCTCTTTTCTTCATCTCTACCCCCTATTGCGTGTCGTTACGCGTCATCAGCGTGTAGAAGAGCCATGAGACGAAGAGCGTGATCGCGAAGTAGATCAGGCTCATCGCCGCGGCCGGGCCGAGGTCGAACTGGCCGAGCGCGATCTTCACCAGGTCGATCGAGAGGAGCGTCGTCGCGTTCCCCGGCCCCCCACCGGTGAGCACGAAGGGCTCGGTGTAGACGTTGAAGCTGTCCATGAAGCGCAGGAGCACGGCGATGGTCAGCACCTGCTTCATCTTCGGCAACTGGATGTAGCGGAAGACCGACCAGTTGGAGGCGCCGTCGATCTTGGCGGCCTGGTAGTAGGCGTCGGGGATCGAGACGAGGCCGGCGTAGCACAGGAGCACGACGAGCGAGGTCCAGTGCCAGACATCCATCACGATGACGGTGATCCAGGCGGCGACCGGGTCCTGCGTCATGTTGTAGTTCACGCCGAGGACGTGGTTCATCAAGTAGCCGAGCAGCCCGATGTCCGGCAGCGTGAAGATGTTCCACATCGCCCCGATCACGTTCCACGGGATCAGGAGAGGCAGCGCCATGGTGACGAGGCAGACCGGCACCCAGATTCCCTTGCGCGGCATCGAGAGCGCGATGATCACGCCCAAGGGCACCTCGATCACGAGGATCATGAAGGTGAAGAGCGCCTGGCGGCCGAGCGAGGCATGGAAGCGCTCCGAGCGCAGGATGTCCTGGAACCAGCCCAGCCCGTGCCAGAAGAACTGGTTGTTGCCGAAGGTTTCCTGCACGGAATAGTTGACGACCGTCATCATCGGCACGAGCGCGTTGAAGGCGACGAGGGCGAGCACGGGCAGGACGAAGAACCAGCCCTTCTGGTTGACCTTGCGCATCAGGCGGCCCTCCCCCTGCCGGTGGCGATCCAGCCGTTGCGGTAAAGCCGGGTCTGGTCGGGGCGGAAGGAAAGATGCACGGTCTCGCCCTGCCCCGGCGCCGGCCCTTCCACGATGGCGCTGATCCGCGTCGTTCCGGCAACGGCCTCCACGACCGAATGGCGGCCCATGTCCATGACCTTGCGCACGATTGCCGGCACGCCCTCGGGCGCGAGGCGCACAAACTCGGGGCGCACACCGATCTCGTGCCGACCCTCGCCCGCCTCGATGGCGCCCTCGAGCGCGACGCGGCTTCCGGCGAAGAAGGCGGCGCCATCCCGCACCTCGGCCGGCAGGACATTCATGCCGGGCGAACCGATGAAGTGGCCGACGAAGGTGTGGGAGGGACGCTCGAAGAGATCGACTGGGGTGCCGATCTGCACGACCTCTCCCTCCTGCATGACCACGACCTGGTCGGCGAAGGTCAGGGCCTCGGTCTGGTCATGGGTGACATAGATCATCGTCACCTTCACCCGCTGGTGCAACTCCTTGAGCTTGGAGCGCAATTTCCATTTCAGATGGGGGTCGATGACGGTCAGCGGCTCGTCGAACATGATGACATTCACATCCTCGCGCACGAGGCCCCGCCCCATGGAAATCTTCTGCTTGTTGTCGGGCGAGAGGTTGGCGGCGCGCACCTTAAGCATCTCGGTCACTTCGAGCATCGCCGCGATCTCGCCCACGCGGGACTTGACGCGCCCCTCTTCGACGCCGCGATTGCGCAGGGGAAAGGCCAGGTTGTCGAAGACCGTCATCGTGTCGTAGATCACCGGGAACTGGAACACCTGCGCGATGTTGCGCTGGTCCGGCGGCAGGCCGGTCACGTCCTTGCCGTCGAAAAGGATGTGTCCCTCCGAAGGCTGAAGAAGGCCGGATATGATGTTGAGAAGCGTCGACTTTCCGCATCCGGACGGACCGAGGAGCGCGTAGGCCCCGCCGTCCTGCCAGTCGAGGTTCAACTCTTTCAGCGCGTAATCCTCCGGGCCTCCGGGCGCGGCCATGTAGCTGTGGCGGAGCTTGTCGAGCGTGATCTTGGCCATGATGCCTCCTCAGGCCGCAAGCGCGCCGTCGGGCGCGAAGTAGAAGCAATGTGCAGGATCCATGTAGAAGACTCGATCCTCGCCCACCCGGTAGGGATGCACGCCGGGCGCGAGCGAAACCCAGGTTTCCGCGCCCATGCGAAAATGCGCCGTCGACTCGGACCCGGACAGTTCGGTGATCTGCACGGTGCCGGTCATCGGCACATGGGACGCTTCCGAGCGCACCGGGCTGATGTAGTTCGGCCGGATAGCGACGGTGTAGGCGCCGTCGCCAAGGCCGGCGGCCGCGCCGGTCACCTGCCAGCCGACACCATGGCCAAGCTCCACCCGGTCGCCCGTCTTCGTCACCGGCGCCGAGTTGATCGGCGGATCGGAAAAGACCCGCGCCGAGATGAGCGTGTTGGGCCGGCGGTAGATTTCCGCCGTGGGGCCGAATTGCGTCACGCGGCCGTCCTGCATCAGGGCCGTCCGCCCGCCGAGCATGAGCGCCTCGGCCGGTTCCGACGTCGCATAGACGACCACGGCGCCGCGGCCGGCGAAAAGTTCCGGCAACTGGTCGCGCAGCTCCTCGCGCAGCTTGTAGTCGAGGTTGGCGAGCGGTTCGTCGAGGAAGACGGCCGTCGATTCCTTGGCAATGGCGCGTGCGAGCGCGGTTCTCTGCTGCTGGCCGCCCGAGAGCTCGTGCGGCCGGCGGTGGAGCATCGGACGAAGCTGCAGCACGTCCGCCGCGGCCTCCACCCGCCCCTGAATCTCCGACTTCGCAAGCCCCGCGACCCTGAGGGGCGAAGCGATGTTGTCGAAAACCGTCATGTGCGGATAATTCACGAAGAACTGGTGGACGAGGCTGATGTTGCGCTTCTGGGGCGAGACGCCGGTCACGTCCTGCCCGTCCATCAGTATCGTCCCCGAGGCCACCCGATCCAACCCGGCCATCAGCTTGATGAGAGAGGTCTTGCCCGACCCGGTCTCGCCCAGAAGGACGTTGAACCGCCCCGGTTCCAGGATCAGCGAGGTTTCCTTGACATGGGTGATCTGCCCGACCCGCTTGCTGATGGCCCTGAGTTCGAGCGCCATCGTGGCCTCCCCCGGTTTCGTTTGACTCTGCCGCCCTCTTCCGGGGCGCGCTCCGCGATCCGCCGGGGCCCGAAGGCCCCGGCAGGTAGGCTTTGGCCTCAGTTGGCCTCGGTCCAGCGCTTGATCAGCTCGTCATAGGCGATGGTCTCGCCCTGCGGCTTCTCGTTGTCGAGCTTGGCCTTCGGGCCATCCGCTTTGCCAAGCCATTCGCCGGGATCCTTCGGCTCGTTCAGGCGCGGCCCGCAGCCGCCATAGACGCCGGAGGCTTCGTCGGCCTGCTGCATCCGGGCCATGGTGATGTCCATCTCCTCGGCCAGGCGATCCATCGCTTCCTGCGGCGTGAAGGCGCCCGAGTTCACGTCACCGATCTGCTGCCACCAGATCTGGGCGAGCTTCGGATAGTCGGGCACGTTGATGCCCGTGGGCGACCAGCGCACCCGGTCGGGCGAGCGGTAGAATTCCACCAGACCGCCCAGCTTCGGAGCGCGTTCCGTGAAGCTTTCATGTCGCACGGTAGAATCGCGGATGAAGGTCAGGCCGACGTGGGACTTCTTCACGTCCACCGTCTTCGAAACGGCGAACTGGGCGTAGAGCCAGGCTGCCTTGGCGCGGTCTTCCGGCGTCGATTTCAGGATCGTCCACGACCCCACGTCCTGGTAACCGACCTTCTGGCCTTCCTGCCAGTAGGGGCCGTGCGGCGAGGGAGCCATCCGCCACAACGGGTTGCCTTCGTCGTCAACCGTGTTGTTGCCTTCGGACTTCGGCTTCACCATGTCGGCGGTGAAGGCGGTGTACCAGAATATCTGCTGGGCGACGTTGCCCTGGCTCAGTGCCGGCAGCGACTGGTAGAAGTCGTAGGAGGCCGCGCCCGGGGGTGCGTACTTCCTCAGCCACTCGTCCCACTTGGCGATGGCATAGACCGCCGCCGGGCCGTTCGCCTCGCCGCCGCGGCTCACGCTCGCGCCGGCAGGGTTGCACGAGCCCGCCTCCATCCGGATGCCCCATTCGTCGATGGGGATGCCGTTCGGCTCGCCTTGCGTGCCCGCACCGGCCATGGAGAGCCAGGCGTCGGTCATCCGCCAGCCGAGGTCTGGCGCCCGCTTGCCGTAGTCCATGTGGCCGTAGATCTGGACGCCGTCGACTTCCTTCACGTCGTTGGTGAAGAATTCGGCGATGTCCTCGTAGGCCGACCAGTTCACCGGCACGCCGAGGTCATAACCGTACTTGGCCTTGAAGGCGTCCTTCAGGTCCTGGCGGTCGAACCAGTCCTTGCGGAACCAGTAGAGGTTGGCGAACTGCTGGTCGGGAAGCTGATAGAGCTTGCCGTCCGGGCCGGTGGTGAACTTCGTCCCCATGAAGTCGGCGAGGTCGAGGCCGGGGTTTGTCACGTCGGCCCAGGGCCCAGCCATCTGGTCGGTGAGGTTGTAGGTCTGCTGGAGACGCGCGTGGGTGCCGATGAGGTCCGAGTCGTTGACGTAACCGTCATAGAGGTTGCGGTTCGTCTGCATCTGGGTCTGGACGGCCTGCACCACCTCGCCCTCGCCGAGGATCTGGTGGTTCACCTTGATGCCGGTGATTTCCTCGAAGGCCTTGGTCAGCACTTCCGATTCGTAGGAATGCGTCGGAATGCCTTCCGACAGCACGTTGATTTCCATGCCCGCGAAGGGCTTGGCCGCGTCGATGAACCACTTCATTTCGGCCATCTGCTCGTCCTTGGACAGAGCCGAGGGCTGGAATTCGTTGTCGATCCACTTTTGCGCGGCCGCCTCGTCGGCCAAGGCCGATCCGGCCCCCGCAATGACCGCAGACACGGCCACCGCGGAGAGAAGATACTTCCGCATCCTGTCTCCTCCCTGAGATATGAGTGCCAGTCTTTCGGCTGGCTGCGCGATAATCCGCCCAGATGTTAGCGTTTGTCAAACTAAAACTTTAGTAGAAGAAGATGCGCCGCGTCATCTTCCAACATGCTGATCTGAATATGTTTTCAGTTCCCCGAAACGCGATGTGCGGGGTGCGGGTGCACCCCGGCAGGGTTCTCATCGCCCCGCTGCGTCCGGCCCCACCGGGGCCGGAGTGCGGGTCCCGCCTTCCCGCCTGCCTACATTCCGAGCAGGTTAGGTAGTATCAGCGTGATCGCGGGAACATAGCTCACGAGCATCAGGAATATGAGCGCGGTGAGGAGCCAGGGCCCGGTGGCCCGGGTCACCTCGGTCAGCCCCAGCCGCGAGATGGACGAGGCGACATAGAGATTCAGCCCCACCGGCGGCGTGCAGAGGCCGATCTCCATGTTCACCACCAGCATGATCCCGAAATGGACCGGATCGACCCCGAGCGCCATGGCGACCGGGTAGAGGATCGGCGCCATGATGAGGACGATGGCCGACGGCTCCATCACCATGCCGATGAAGAGCAGAAGCACGTTCACCACCAGGAGGAAGCCGATCTTGCCAAGCCCGAGGCTGACGATCCATTCCGAGAGCGCCTGGGGGATCTGCTCGGAGGTCAGGATGAAGGCGAACATCACGGCATTGGTGATGATGTAGAGCAGCATCGCCGACATCGCCGCCGAATTGAGGAGAACCTTCGGGACCTCCTTCAGCGTGATGTCCTTGTAGACCCAGACCGCAATGACGAAGGCATAGACTGCGCTGACGGCGGCGGCTTCGGTCGGGGTGAAGATGCCGCCGTAGATGCCGCCCATGATGATGACGATCAGCAAAAGCCCCCAGACGCTTTCCCGAAACGCCAGCCAGCGATCGCGGAAGGGCGCACGGGGCATCCGGGGGTAGTCGTTCTTCCAGGCGCGCCAGGTCGTGGTGACGCCCAGCATGGTGGCCAGGATGAGCCCAGGCACCACGCCGGCGATGAAGAGATCGCCGATCGAGGCCGACATCACGGGCTGGCCGTCCGGCCCGGTCACGACCATTCCGCTGGTTGCGACCGAATACATGACCATCACGATCGAGGGCGGAATCAGGATGCCCAGCCCGCCGGCGGTTGCCACGGTGCCGACGCCGAACTGCGGCGGATAGCCCTGCTTGACCATGGCCGGGACCAGGATGGAGCCCACGGCCATGACGGTGGCGGGCGAGGAGCCCGAAATCGCGGCGAAGAGCGCACAGGCCAGCACCGCCGCCAGACCCATGCCGCCATACCAGTGCCCGACCATCGACGAGGCGAAGCGGATCATCCGCCGCGCAACGCCGCCGTGCGTCAGGAAATTCCCCGCCAGGATGAAGAACGGGATCGCCATGATCTCGAACTTCTCGATGCCGGTGAAGAGCTTCAGCGCGATGGCATCCATTGGCACGTCGGAGAAGCCGACGAGAAAGGTGAAGACCGTGAGCCCCAGCGCGATCGACACCGGCATCCCGGTGATCAAGAGAAGCGCGAGGATCAGGAAGATGATGATCGCGGTCATGCGTGGCCCCCCTCGGCGATATCCTTGGCTTCCTCGTCAAGCCCCTCGACGGCGCTGTGGTCGTGGTGCGCGACTTCACCCGTGGTGATGTAGCGGTAGAGCGCCTGGATGAAGCGGAAGCACATCAGCGCCGAGCCGAGCGGCACGGCGAGATAGACGATCCACGACGGCAGTTCGAGATCGGGCGTGGTCTGTCCGCCGGCGCGCACATGCCAGACGAAGTCGGTCCCGATCCAGGCGACGATCGCGGTGAAGATGACGCCGCCCGACATCGCGATGATGGTGATGAGCCGGCGGGAGTTCCCCTCCAGGCGTTCGGCAAGGACGTCGACGCCGACGTGGATGCCGGTCCGGACCCCGTAGGCGGCGCCGAACTTTGCCATCCAGACGAAGAGGTAGATGCAGGCCTCCTGCGCCCAGGTCATCTTGAGGGCGTTGATGGCCTTGAAGGTCGAGCGGGCGATGTTGCCCAGAGTCTCGAGATCGTTGGAGCGGGCGAAGCCGACCAGGTCGGCGGCGAATCCTATGGCGAAGCGATGGGTCACCGAGAGGAAGATGAGAACCGTCGCCAGCGCGATCAGCGTGGCGATGAGAACCTCTTCCAGCCGGTCGAGAAGGCGCAGCATGGCACACCTCGCGGGGGCTGGGGCTGAAGTGAGAAGGGCGGCCCGTGCGGCCGCCCCCTGCGTCGGGCCTTACTGTCCGACCGCCGCCTTCACGGCGGCGATCGTCTCGGCGCCGATGCGATCGGCCATTTCCTCGTGCACGGGCTCGAGCACGGCGAGCCAGGCCGCCCGCTCCTCGTCGGTCAGTTCGTGGAACTCGGTCGTGCCGGCGGCCTTCATCGCCTCGAGCGCCTTGTCGTTTTCGTCCTTGGCGATCGAGTTGGCGTAGTCCGTCGCCTCGGCCATGGCCTTTTCGAGACCCGCGCGCACGTCGTCGGGAAGCCCGTCCCAGAACTGCTTGTTCACGATCACCGCATAGCCCAGATAGCCATGGTTCGAGATGGTGGCGTCGGTCTGCACCTCGTTCATCTTCTGGGTATACATGTTCGACGGCGGGTTCTCGGTGCCGTCGACGACCCCGGTCTGCAGCGCCTGGTAGACCTCCGAGAAGGCCATCACCTGCGGCACGGCGCCCAGCGCGTTCATCTGCGCCTCGAGCACCTTGGAGGACTGGATGCGCATCTTCAGGCCAAGGAAGTCGTCGGGCATGTGCAGCGGGCTGTTGGCCGACATGATCTTGAAGCCGTTGTCCCAGTAGGCAAGGCCCTTGATGCCCTTGTCCTCGAGCTTCGCCAGGAGCGCCTTGCCGATCTCGCCGCCGGTGACTGCGTGGAGCGCGTCGTAGGATGGGAAGAGCATGGGCAGGTCGAAGACCTCGAATTCCTGGACACCGAGGGGGCCGAACTTCGCCAGCGACGGCGCCAGCATCTGCACCGCGCCGAGTTGCAGTGCCTCCAGTTCCTCCTTGTCCTTGTAGAGCTGGCTGTTGGGATAGACTTCGACGTCCACCGCGCCGTTCGTGTATTGCTCGGCAAGTTCCTCGAACTTCAGCGCCCCCTTGCCCTTCGGCGTGTCGGGGGCAACGACGTGGCTGAACTTGATGACGATCTTGTCCTGGGCCAGGGCCGGAACGGACAGCGACAGGGCCAGCGCGGTGGCGCCCGCAAGCGCAGCAAGGGTGCGACGGTTCAGCATGTGATTCTCCTCCTGTGTCCGCCCTCCTCGGCGGCATGGAAGACGTTTTGCCGCAAGAAGTGCCGCTCGCGCTATCGTGGCTTTCCGCAATGGACAGGTGCGGACAGCGGTGCGACAACGGCCCTCGTGTCGACGGGGAGGATGCGACACGCCGAAGGACAGGACACTCGACCCCGCCCCGAACCCTGCGGGGCACGGCAGCCCGGAGCCCTGGGTCGCCGAAAGCATTCTGCCGTCCCGGCGACTGGATCTCCTGTCGCTCGTTCCCCTCGCTGCGATCGTCGCTCTGGTCGTCCTCGTCGGGGCGCTGGTCTGGATCGTGGACCGGTCGGACGCGGAGCGTGCCCGGGCAAAACTGGCGACCGACGCGCTCTGGGCCGAGCAGACGCTGCGCTTCCAGATGGCGGTGGACGAGGACATGCTCGTGCGCCTTGCGCTCGATGCCGCAAGCGGTGTGCCGATCGAGGTGCTCCAGGCACGGGCGCGGCTGCACGTCGCGGCCAACCCCGAAGTGCTTTCGGTGCACTGGTACGATGCCGCTGGCCGCCTCGTTACCACCGTCGCCGATCAGCGTCCCGGCGCGGCCGAAGCCGCGCTTGTCGCGCAGGTGCTCCGGACCGGAACCGCCACGGCGCGGCCGATCTACGGGCAGGTGGAGGGGGGCGTTGCGGTCATGGCGCAACGGCTGGCCACGGTCGAAGGCGGGGTGGTGGTTGCCTCCTTGTCGCTGCCGATCATGCTCGATCGCCATGTGCCGTGGTGGATTGCCGAACAGTACGGAGTGCGGATAGCGGACACGCGCCAGACAATCGCCGAACGCGCGCGCGGCCCGGTGGCCGAGGGTGCACCCCAACACAGGATCAGCTTCGATCCGCCGCTGCCGGGCAGCATCCTGGAGATCACCGCCTATGACCGTTCGCCGGCGGTCGGTAACGCCGCCCTTCTCGGCGCGATCATCGCGCTTGCGGCCTTCGCGATCCTTGCGCTCCTTGTGGTGCGGCGCAATGCGGTCAGCCGCCGCAGGGCCGAGGAACGTCTGCGTGCCGAGATGGCCTTTCGCCGCTCGATGGAAGAAAGCCTTACCGTGGGGCTGCGGGCGAAGGACCACTCCGGTCGGATCCTCTATGTCAACGCCGCCTTCTGCCACCTGGTCGGCCTTCCTGCCGGGGATCTGATCGGGCACGGGCCGCCCCAGCCTTACTGGTCGCCCGATGGGATGGAGGACACGCTGGCGCGGCAGCGCCGCCTGGCAGAAGGGCCGGCCCTGCCGCAGAGTTTCGAAAGCCGGTTCCGGCGCGCCGACGGAACCGACATCGACGTGCAGGTCTACGAGGCCCCGCTGATCGACGCGCAGGGACGCCACCAGGGCTGGATGGGATCGGTCATCGACATCACCGCGGCAAAGCGCGCCGCGCGGCTCGCCCGCGCGCAGGACGAAAGCCTGGCACGGACGGCGCGTCTGGTGACCCTGGGCGAAATGGCTTCCACGCTGGCACATGAGTTGAACCAGCCGCTCGGCGCCATCGCGTCCTATGCCGCCGGCGGGCTCAACCTGATCGCAGCCGGCCGCGCGGAGCCGGACACGATCAGGACCACGTTCGAGAAGCTGGCGGCCCAGTCGCGCCGCGCCGGCTTGATCATCCGTCGCATCCAGGATTTCGTGAAGAAGCGCGAGCCGCATTTCTTCCCGCTCGACCTCGGCGATATTGCCGGCGAGGCGATGGCCCTTCTGGCAGCCGACGCCCGCGAGATGCGCGTGAGCTTGCGGCTTGAGGCACCCGCCGGCCCGCTTCCCGCGGTCATGGCCGACCGCATCCTGATCGAGCAGGTGCTCGTCAACCTGATCCGCAACGGGGTGGAGGCGATGGCCGATGGACCGCGCACGGGCGACAGCCTGACTGTCCGCATCGGCCTTGAACCGGAGGCGATCCGCCTCGATGTGGCGGACCGTGGCCCGGGCATCCCGCCCGACCTCGCGGACAGGCTGTTCCAGCCCTTCACCTCGACCAAGGCGCAGGGAATGGGAATGGGACTTAACATCTGCCGTTCGATCATCGAACTGCATCATGGCGGCATCAGCCATCGCCCCAATCCTGACGGCGGGACGATCTTCACGCTGCGCCTGCCACTGGCCGGGGACGGCCCCGAGGGCGGGACGCCGCACGAAGAGGGAGACGCATCGTGACCGACGCCCCGGCCCTCGTGGTCCATATCGTCGATGACGAACCGGCGCTGCGCGACAGTCTCGGTTTTCTTTTCGCCTCCCGCGGGGTGGATGCCCGGACCTGGCCCTCGGGCGAGGCCTTCCTTGAAGCCTGGCCGCAGGCCGATTGCGGCTGCATCGTCCTTGACGTGCGGATGGAAGGCCTGTCCGGCCCCCAGGTCCTTGGCGCGCTGGTCGGGCGCGAAGGGTCGGTCACGGCATTGCCGCCGATCATTTTCCTGACCGGACACGCCGATGTGCCGCTCGCGGTGCAGAGCCTGAAGGATGGTGCCTTCGACTTCCTCGAAAAACCCTTCAACGACAACCAGATCGTCGACCTTGCCCTGCGCGCGATGGACCTTCACCGGCGCAGGTCGAGGGAAAGCGACAGCCTTGCCGAGATCGCGCAGCGTCTCGCCACGCTGTCGGGCCGCGAGGTGGAGGTGATGGACCTGATCCTGGAAGGAAAACTGAACAAGCAGATCGCCGACCGCCTGGGGATCGCCATACGCACGGTCGAGGTTCACCGGGCGCGCGTACTGCAGAAGATGGGGGCGCGCAGCTCGGTCGAACTGGCGCAGCTGAAGGCCCGGCTGGACGGCAGGTGACGGGCCTTGCGCGACCGAACCCCGTCATCGGAGACTTGAGCGCCGACGCAGGGCGCGTTTTCCTTCCGGCTGTCGGGGATGGAACCCCGACGAGCCACGTCGCTTGAGCGTCGCGGTTCAGGCGGGCCAGTTGCGGGGCTTGCAGGTTCGGGGCGCCGGTCCGGTCATGCAGCCAAGCCATCATGCTGGAACCACGATATCGGTTCCCTCAGTCGATCCGTCCAACAGAGCCAGTTATCGCGGGTCATGCCATGGTCATTTTATGAGATTCGCCTCGTTGTTGGTGTCGATGCTCTTCAGAAGAGCGATGAGAGCATCGAGTGCCCCGCCAGCCTCGACCCCGGTGGAAGGCATGGCCGTGCCCAAGGCAAATCCCGCCGGATCCATGATGTATCTGCGCAGGTTCTGCTCTGTCCAATACCCGCCATGGGTCCTCAGACTATCGGAATAGTCACCAAAACCGGTCGTACCGATCCCTCGTCCAAAAACACCGTTGAGTGATGGCGCGCTTTCGTGGACACCTTGAGCGAACGAGTGACAGCGCTGGCAGTAGTCAGCTATTTGCACCGCACGTTCCACGGTATCTGGCGGAAAGTCTCCTGCTATTGCTGCGACGGCTGCCCCAAGCAGATCCGGTCGCGGAACCACTGTGAGCAAGAGAAGATCACCGGCATCCGTCCACAGCACCAACTGGCCCCTGCCAGACTGTATTGCATAGCGAATGCGGGTCCCAAGCGGAATTCGTTCCGCAAACATGATGCGCTCGCCATCGATGCGCAAGCGAAACAGGCTGTTGCCTCTCTCCAGAGCGGACATCGAACATGCCAACAAGTCGCCGTCCCAGGTGGGGTCGAAATCCGAGACGGGATTCAGACAGGAAACTCCCACTGAAGGCAGCCACGCATAGACCGGAGGCGTGTGGAGAACGTGACGCCCCTGCGGCCCGACCAACGGAAGCGGCTCGCCGTTGTAATGGGTTCCAAGACTCTCGAGCGGCCAGCCGTAATTGGCTCCATATCGGATAAGATTCAACTCGTCGCCGCCTCGCTCCCCGTGCTCGGTCGTCCAGATCCGCCCGGCAGAGTCGATTGCCACTCCCTGCAGGTTTCGATGTCCTTTCGAAATAACCCTGCTCTCCCCGGACTGAATGTCGATCTCCATCACCTTGCCATAATCGACCGCGTCATCCTGGATGCCGACATCGTAAGTGATAATACCATTGAGATTATAGTCGCCGTTGCCCAGGATCAGCTTCCCCGCACCGTTGTAGGCCATTCGTCCGCCAGCCATCATCCCGTCAAGCGCAATCCAGCTCGGATTCAGCGGTAGACAGGGGGCACTCTCATAAAGGAGGCGCCAGTCTCCCGGATCGGCCTGCACTTCATTCGGGTCATTGTACTGGGGCGGAACAGCAAGCGTGGGCACGCGCGTACCGTAGCACTCCCGCGCAGTGTCGTAGAACGTGTAGGAAATCGCGAAACCACGGAAGATTTCGGAATCGATGAAGGTTATGTCGTTGTATCGGATGCTCTTGGGGCGGTGCTCATACTTCGCATACTTCTCACTGGCCGCATCACCCAGATAATCGGATTTGCCATTGTCCGGGGTCTCGATGTTCGTCGGGCGAATCGTCTCCCCGTCGAAGGAAAAGACCTTTCCGGTTGCGTGAAGGAGTATGACCTGATTTCCCCATTTGGCGAGAGCCCCGCCAAAGATACGCTCCGCCCCTTCCAGCGGAAACCGATCGACCCTGAACCGGAGGAATATTGAATCGATATAGCGGGTCTTTGGTCCGCTTCTGTCGGGTGCGCCGAAGATGTTGTCACGAAGGCTGATCGCGTAGGGATCGATTGCCCTGTAAATCCAGTTCACCTTTCCCTTGAAGGAAACGTATCCGAACCCAAGCAGACATCCGGCCGCGATAATCAGGGAAGAAATGACAGAGAGAAATCTCATTCAACGGATCCTGCCACACGGGGGCGCTTACGCCCGGCCCCGTCCGGTCGCACGGTTACCAGCTTGGCAGCGAGGGTCAAGGCAGAGGCCTGGAAGCAGGGCGGCGACGCCGGCGACCTCGCGGTCGGGCGGGGTATCCGGTCCGGCCGTTCCGACGGCGTGGGAGCCTCCCTAGGCACTGCCGGGGAACTCGACGGCCCGGGCCTTCGGGGCTTGCTCGTCGCTCCCGGTGAATATCCCGCGCTGCGAGCCGTCGTCCGCCATTGGTCCGGGAACGCTCCGGAGCGCCCAGGTCCCCGTCCATGGCGATCGCGCCTCAGGGCCGCTGCCGACCGTTGTCCATGGGCTTGTCGATCTTCGGCTTTGCCGGATGCGTCGCAAGGCTGCGCGGCAGGCGTTCGTGGGCGGCATCCCCCGCCGGCATTCCGCTGGCGGCCCAAGTCAGCTCGCGGCCACCGCGCGCAGGGCATCCACCGCTGCCATCAGGTGCCCGCTGTCCAGGGCGTCGGGCCAGGTGGAGACCTTGACGGCGACGAGACCCGCGTCCGGGGCGACATAGACCATCTGGCCGAAGATCCCGAGGCAGAGATGGCGCGGCCTGTCGCGGTCCTCGATCCAGAACTGGTTGCGGTAGCAACCGTTCGGGAACTCCGCCCGCGCCGCATCGTCGAAAAGCCCGTGGGCGCCCGCCCGCACATCCTCGACCCAGGCGCGCGGGATGACCTGCCGCCCCTCCACCTGTCCGTCGTTGAGGTAGGCGAGCCCGAACCGTCCCAGATCGCGAAGCGCGGCGCTGATCCCGCCGCAGGCGAGCCCATAGCCCGCCCGGTCCACCGTGATCTCGGCATCCTCCTCGGCGCCAAGGGGCTGCCACAACCGCTCCGAGATGAGGTCGGGCAACCGCTTGCCGCTGACGCGCTGCATCACATGGGCGAAGACATCGGTCTCGATCGATCGGTAGGCGAAGCGCGCGCCATGCTCGGCCTCCTTGTGCGTGAGCCCCAGTATCTGCTCCCAGATACATGTCGGCCAGTCCGAGACATCGGTATCGGGCGGGGCGGGCTTCCAGCCGCTGCAGTAATCCATCTTGCCGATGTCGCTGTCGCGCTGGTCGTAGGTCTCGGTGAAGCGCACGCCCGTGGTCATGTCGAGCACCTGCCGAACGCTGGCCCCGGCCCAGGCGGTCCGGGCGAGTTCGGGCAGATACTCCGTCACCGGCGCGGCCGGGTCGATCAGGCCGTCGGCGATCAGCGTCGCCCCCGCCGTCGCGGTGATCGACTTCGACACTGATTGCAAGAGGTGCAGCGTCCGCGCGTCCATACCGTTGTGATAGCTCTCGTGCAGGACGTGGCCGTCCTTCCAGACCCACATCGCGTCCGTGTAGGTGGCGTCGAGCATCTCGGCGAAAGTCGTCCTTGTCCCGTCGCGGCGGCGGAAGGCGAAGTCGTCGAGACCGCCCCGCGCCGCCGGCAGCGGCGAGACCCGCGCGCCGCGGCGGATCGGCGCGGTCGGCAGTATCTGCCGCACACGCTGAAAGGCCCAGCGGTTCCACGGCGGCCGGTCCCAGTCGAGGAAGGGCACACGCATCTCCGCAGGCGGCGGCGCACCGTCCATGATCGGTGGCGGCGTTTCGGAATTGCGGTAGCTGCGCATCGGTTCCCTCCCCTCGGGATGGCGCATTCGCGCATGGCGCGCCGAGGAATGCAACAGGGTCGCCCCCCTTCGTGACGGGCCGGCGATTCCATGCGCCGATTGCCCCAAGGCCGTGCGCCAGGGGGCCGGGCAGGCCCCGAAGACCCCGCTTTCGCCCGGAACACCGACCAAAGGATGAGGCGCCGTCGCGAATTATCTGTCGCGCGGCGGCGGCCATTTGCGGCATTCTTGCGGAACGGTCCCAGGAGGAGCGGACCATTCAGGAGGAGGAAACCATGGCCTGGACGAAACCCGTGATCCGCGAAATCGAGTGCGGCATGGAGATCAACATGTACGGCCCCGCGGAAGACGAGGGCGGCGTTCTCTACTGAGAGGCGCGGGCGGGCCGACATGGGCTTTCGCACACGCATTCTCGGGGCGGCCGCCGGCGGCGGCCTGCCCCAATGGAACTGCGGATGCGGGAATTGCCGGCGCGCACGGGCGGGGGCGATTGCAGCGCAGACGCAGTCGTCGCTCGCCGTCACGGCGAACGGGCGGGACTGGGCGATCCTGAACGCCTCGCCCGACATCCGGGTGCAGCTTGCGGCCTGTCCGGCGCTCGCGCCCACGGGTCCGAGGGAGGTGCCGCTCAGGGCGGTGCTGGTGACGAACGGCGACATCGACCATGTGGCGGGACTTCTGACCTTGCGCGAGATGCAGCCTTTCAAGCTTTACGCCACTGCCGGCATTCATGAGGTGATCGCCGCCAACCCGATCTTTGCGGCCCTGAAGTCGGACATGGTGCGGCGCGAGGCGGTGGCGCTCGAGGCGGCGTTCGAGATTGTCCCCGGTCTCCGGGCCACGCTGTTTCCGGTGCCCGGCAAGGTGCCGCTCTATCTGGAGGGCGAGGTGGTGGAGACGCGGGCGATGGGCGAGCAGACGGTCGGCGTGCGGCTCGATGCCGGCGGGCTGACGGCTTTCTACGTCCCCGGCTGCGCGGCGCTGACCGGGGCCCTGGCGGCGCGCGTCGAGGGCGCGGACCTCGTCTTCTTCGACGGCACGCTCTGGACCGATGACGAGATGATCCGGCTCGGGCTCGGCCGCAAGACCGGCGGCCGGATGGGCCACATGGCGATGAGCGGGCCGGAAGGTTCAATCGCCGCCTTCGCGCCGCTCAGGATCGGGCGCAAGGTCTTCGTGCACATGAACAACACCAACCCGGTGCTCGACCCCGGCTCGCCCGAGCGGGCGGAGGCGGAGGCGGCGGGCTGGATCATCGGCCAGGACGGAATGGAGATCACCCCATGATACGCGCGCCCCAGCCCCCTGCCGCCTTCGAGGCCCGCCTGCGCCAGATCGGGGCGGATCGCTACCACGACAAGCACCCGTTCCACGCGCTGCTGCATGGCGGCGGCTGCACGCCCGACCAGGTCCGCGCCTGGGTCATCAACCGCTACTACTACCAGCACTCGATCCCGATGAAGGACGCGGCCTTCATGAGCCGGGTGGAGGATCCCGCGCTCCGCCGCGCATGGCGCAAAAGGATCGAGGACCACGACGGCACCGACGAGAACGAGGGCGGCATCCGCCGCTGGCTCAGGCTTGCCGAGGCGGTGGGGCTTGACCCCGACTATGTCGCCTCCTGCCAGGGCGTGATGCCCGCCACCCGCTTCGCCGTCGATGCCTATGTACGCTTCGTCCGCGACAAGACCTTGATGGAGGCGGTCGCCGCCTCGCTCACCGAGCTTTTCGCCCCGGCGATCCACGCGACCCGCATCGAGGGGCTGCTGAAGCACTACCCCTTCGCCAATGATGCCTCGCTCAGCTACTTCCGCAAGCGGCTGAAGGAGGCGCCGGAGGATGTGGCCTTCGGGCTGAAATGGGTGCTCGACCATGCCGACACCGCGGAACGGCAGGACATGGCGGCCGCCGCGCTGACCTTCAAGACCGATGTCCTCTGGGCCCAGCTCGACGCGCTCCACTCGGCCTATGTGGAGCCGGGCCGCATCCCGCCCGGCGCCTGGCTGCCGGGCGAGGGCATGGCGCTGGCGCGGGCCTCGTGATGGACGCGGCCGCGATCCCCGCTTTGCCCCGCGGTGTGCGCCTGCATTTCGACCGCGTGCGCGGCGACTGGGTGCTGCTCGCACCCGAACGCACGGTGACGCTCGACGCGGTGGGCCAGGCGATCCTGTCCGAAGTCGACGGCAAGCGCAGCTTCGGGGAGATCACCGCCGCGCTCGCCGCGAAATTCGCCGCGCCCCGCGACCAGATCGCCGCCGACAGCGCGGCCTTTCTCGGCGCGCTCCGCGACCGGCTGTTCCTGGAGGTCCGCCCATGACCGTGCCCCCGCCCATCGCCATGCTCGCGGAACTGACCCACCGCTGCCCGCTCTCCTGCCCCTATTGCTCCAACCCGGTGGAGCTTGCCCGCGCCGAGACCGAGCTTGCCACGGAGGACTGGGTCCGCGTCTTCCGCGAGGCGGCGGACCTTGGCGTCCTGCAGCTTCACCTCTCGGGCGGGGAGCCCGCCTCGCGCCGCGACCTCACGGACCTTGTCCGGGCCGCGCGCGAAGCCGGGCTCTACACCAACCTCATCAGCTCCGGCATCGGCCTGACCGAGGCTCGGCTCGCCGAGCTTGACGCCGCCGGGCTCGACCATATCCAGCTTTCCCTCCAGGGCACCGATGCCGGCATGGCCGACGAGATCGGCGGCTATCGCGGCGGCTTTGTCCGCAAGATGCAGGTGGCGGGCTGGATCAAGGCGATCGGTTTCCCCCTGACGCTCAACACCGTCCTCCACCGCCGCAACCTGCACCAGCTTCCCCGCGCGCTCGAGATGGCCGAGGAGATGGGCGCGCGGCGGGTCGAGGTGGCGACGGTGCAGTTCCACGGCTGGGCGCTGAGGAACCGCGACGCGCTGATGCCGACGCGCGAACAGGCGAAGGAGGCGACGCGGATCGTCGCAGAAGCGCGGGTGCGGCTGAAAGGCAGGCTCGTCGTCGACTATGTGCCCGCCGACTATCATTCCGACTATCCCAAGCGCTGCATGGGCGGCTGGGGTTCGACCGGCCTCAACGTCGCGCCGGATGGCACGGTGCTGCCCTGCCACGCCGCGCAGACGATCCCGCACCTGACGTTCGAGAATGTCCGCCACCGGCCCCTGGCTGACATCTGGTATCGGTCCAGCGCCTTCGACGCCTATCGCGGAACCGGCTGGATGGCCGAGCCGTGCCGCTCCTGCGACCGGCGCGAGAAGGATTTCGGCGGCTGCCGCTGTCAGGCGATGGCGCTGGCCGGGGATGCCGGCGCTGCCGACCCGGTCTGCGTGAAGTCGCCCCACCATGCGGCGCTTCAGGCCCGCGCCGCCGCCCATGCCGCAGCCACCGCCCCGCTGATCCACCGCACCGCGCCGGGCAGACCCGTGCCGGCCGAGCCGGTCGTCGGCTGATCGGGCACCTGCCCCGTGCCTCCACCGCCACCGTCATGGTCCGCCCGCACCAAGACCCGCGTCGGGCCTGCGCCACCGCTTCCCGCCGCTCAGATCGTCAGCGCTTCCGTCTCGCGCTGAAGGTCGGCCCGGCAGCGCGCGACGATGAAATCAGTGAAGGCACGGATCTTCGGATCGCGCAGGCGGCGATGCTGGGTCAGGCAAGTCAGTTGCACCGGCAGGGGTGGCGTCGCGCGAGCCACCGGCACCAACCGGCCCGCGCGCAGGTGGTCGGCCACTTCGAAGATCGGCTTCAGCACGATTCCCCGCCCGTCGAGCGCCCAGCCCGTCAGCACGTCGCCGTCATCCGATTCGAAAGGGCCCGAGACCTCGTAGCGCCGCGGACCCTCCGGCGTGACCAGCGTCCACTGGAACTCCGGCGCGCCGGGAAAGCGCAGGTTCAGGCAGTCGTGCCGGCCCTTGGCCAGACCCTCGCCGCTTTCCGGATCGCCCCGCGCCGTGACATAGGCGGGGGCGGCGCAAAGGACGCGCGGGCATTCCGCAACCACCCGCATCTTCAGCGTGGAATCCTCCAGCGTGCCGAGGTGGAAGGCAAGGTCGAGCCCCTCGCCGATCACGTCGATCTTGCGGTCCGAAAGCCTGAGCCGCACGTCGATCCTCGGATATTCGTCCTTGAATGCAGGCACATGCGGCGCGATGAACCGCCGTCCGACGCCGAGCGGCGCGGCGCAGAAAACCGTGCCTCTGAGATCGCGGGTGGAGGCCATGACGGCCGCCTCCGCCTCGTCGATCGCCTCCAGCACCTTGCGCGCGCCGTCGTAGAAGAGCCGTCCATTCTCCGTTGGCTGCAAGCGCCGTGTCGTGCGGTTGAAGAGCCGGATGCCGAGATGCCGCTCCAGTTCCGCGATCCGGGCAGAGGCGACGGCGGGCGAGGTCCGCTGGTCACGCGCGGCCGCCGACATGGACCCGAGTTCGAAGACCCGGACGAACATGCGGATGTTGCTGACATAGGCCATTCTTCGGGCAATCTTGAAAGTTCTCAGGTATTCGACGGATTATCAGAAAGGCCAAGCGCGGCATAGCCTTCGGCCGGGTTTCCCCCGTAAGCTCGCCCAGAATCCGACCCGAGGTCCTTATGCCCGATCCGACGCTCCTCTCCGACTGGCTCGAATTCGCCGTGCGCTGGCTGCATGTCGTCACCGCCATCGCCTGGATCGGCTCCTCCTTCTACTTCATCGCGCTCGACCTCGGACTCCACCGCGACCGTAATCTTGCCTCCGGTGCGGACGGGGAGGAATGGCAGGTCCATGGCGGCGGCTTCTACCACATCCAGAAATACCTCGTCGCACCCGAGCAGATGCCGGGCGACCTCGTATGGTTCAAATGGGAAAGCTACGCGACTTGGCTCTCGGGATTCGCGCTGCTTGGCCTCGTCTATTACCTCGGGGCCGGGCTTTTCCTCATCGACCCCGCGGTCATGGACCTCGCACCCTGGCAGGCGATCGCGATCTCCCTCGCGTCGCTCCTCGCCGCATGGGTGATCTACGATCTGCTCTGCCGCTCGCCCCTCGGGGAGAATCCGACGCTTCTCATGATCCTCCTCTACCTCGTCCTGGTTGGCTTCGCCCTCTTCTACACCAACGTCTTCACCGGGCGCGCGGCGCTTCTCCACCTCGGCGCGATCACCGCGACGGTCATGAGCGCGAACGTCTTCCTCGTGATCATACCCAACCAGAAGATCGTCGTCGCCGATCTCGTCGCCGGACGCCGGCCGGACCCGAAATACGGCAAGATTGCCAAGCTGCGGTCCACGCACAACAACTACCTGACCCTCCCCGTCCTCTTCATGATGCTGTCGAACCATTACCCGCTCGCCTTCGCGACGCAGTGGAACTGGCTGATCGCGAGCCTCGTCTTCCTGATGGGCGTGACAATCCGGCACTGGTTCAACACCCGCCATGCCCGCAAGGGCAGCCCATGGTGGACCTGGGCTGCGACCGTGCTCCTCTTCCTCGTGATCGCCTGGCTTTCGGCCGCGCCGACGACATCCGCCGACGAGGACGCCAGGCTCGACCCCGCCGCCGAGCGCTTCGCCGCCGCGCCGGGATTCGACGAGGTCACCGGGATTGTCCTCGGCAACTGCTCGATGTGCCATGCGGCCGAGCCCGGCTTCGAAGGAATCGCCCGCGCGCCGAAGGGCGTGCTGCTGGAAACGCCCGGCCAGATCGCGGCCCATGCGCGGCAGATCTACCTTCAGGCCGGCATCAGCCATGCGATGCCGCCTCCTTCGGCCTCGTTCCTCGACCCCCTTGACCGTGCCAGGATTGCCGCCTGGTTCCGGGCCGCCACCGCCGAAAAGGGCTGAGCCTTCGCCGCCGACGGCGGCGACCCGAAGGGGGAGGCGCTGCCTTACCGGATACCTCCGGGGTGTTTCCGGACAGGAAGGCCGATGCGAACGCATCCGGCCACTTGCCCCGCCGCAGGGACCTCGGCCGCAGGAGAGCGGGAGCGTCCCGGCGGCCGGCGCTTCGCGTCCGGATCATCGCGCACCATTGCCCCGTCGCACGGGCCATGGCAGACGAAGGACATGGTGCTCTACCGGTTCCTGATGTGGCTCGCGGGGCTTTCGCTCCGCCTCCGCGCGGCGCTCGCGCCCTGGCCGGGGGCGGAACGCCTCCGTGCGCCCGAACCGCCCGAGGGCGCGGGGCCGGTGGTCTGGCTCCACGGCGCCTCGAACGGCGAACTCGCGGCGGCACGGCCGGTGATCGCCGCGCTGCGCTCGGCGCTGCCCGGGCTGCGTCTCGTGGTGACGGCGAACAGCCTCAGCGGCCGCGACCTCGTGCAGGGCTGGGCCCTGCCCGGAACCGCCGTGCGCCTCGCGCCCCATGACGACACCCGGACCCTCAAGCGCTTTCTCGACGCCGCCCGGCCGGCAGCCCTGATCGTCATCGAGAACGAGCTCTGGCCGAACCGGCTCCGCCTGGCGGCGGCGCGTGGCATCCCTGTCTTCTGCCTCGCCGCCCGGATATCCGAGCGCAGCGCAGGGGCCTGGCGGCGCATTCCCGGCCTCGCCCGCAGCGTCATCGGCGCGATCACCTGGCTCGCCCCGCAGGACACGGCCTCGCGCGACCGGTTCCGCGCCCTCGGCCTTCCCGAAGACCGGATCGGCCCGCTGATGGTGCTGAAATCGGCGGCGGGCGCCATCGACGCCGCACCCCTGCCCTGTCCTCGCGCGACGACGCTCCTTGCTGCCTCGACCCACGCGGGAGAGGAGGCGATCGTGCTTGCCGCCTTCAAGCGGGCCCTCGCGGCGCGCCCCGACCTCCGCCTGATCCTCGCCCCGCGCCATCCCCGGCGGCGCGCCGAGGTCGAGGCGGCGATCCGTGATGCGGGGCTTGCCTTCGCGACGCGCAGCGCCGGTGCGGAGCCCGACGCAGCCCTCCCGGTCTATCTTGCCGACACTCTGGGCGAGATGGACCGCTGGTATGCCGGTGCCGGCATGACCTTTGTCGGCGGCTCGCTCGTGGATCGGGGCGGCCACACGCCCTTCGAGCCTGCGGCACACGGTTCGGCGATCCTGACCGGCCCGCACGTGGCGAACGCAGCACCCGCCTATGCCGCGCTCCTCGCGGCGGGGGGCGCGATCGAGGTCACCGATGCCGCAAGCCTTGCAGCGGCGATCCTCGGCCTCGCCGATTCGCGGGCGCAGGTGCGGCAGGCCGAAGCCGCAGCCCGCGCCCTCGCCCCCTTCACCGCCGGGGCCGCCGTCGCCGCCTTCCTCGCCGCACTCGCCCGCGAAACCGGCCCTCCCCTGAAAGGAGCCGCTGATGCAGTTCAGGCTTGACGAACTGGAGGCCGCCGAACGGCTGGTCCATGGCCATATGGACCCCACGCCGCAATATGCCTGGCCGCTTCTCGCCGAAGCCACCGGTGCCGAGACCTGGGTCAAGCACGAGAACCACGGGCCGATAGGGGCCTTCAAGGCGCGCGGCGCCATCACCTTCGTCGACTGGCTGCGCCGAACCCATCCCGACTGCCCCGGCATCATCACCGCGACGCGCGGCAACCATGGCCAGGCCCAGGCGCGGGCGGCGGCGCGGGCGGGCCTGCGCGCAGTCATCTACGTGCCGAAGGGAAACGCGGTCGAGAAGAACGCGGCCATGCGCGCCTTCGGGGCGGATCTGCGCGAACATGGCGAGGACTTCGACACCGCCAGAGAGGCGGCAATGCGGGCGGCCGCCGAGGGGCTCTTTCCGGTGCCGCCCTTCCATTCCGAACTCGTCCGCGGGGTCGCGACCTACGGGCTCGAATTCCTGCGCGCTGCCCCTCCGCTCCACACCGTCTATGTCCCGATCGGCTGTGGCTCGGGCATCTGCGGGGTGATCGCCGCGCGCGACGCGCTGGGGCTCTCGACGGAGGTGGTGGGCGTGGTCGCCGCCGATGCCCCCGGTGCGAAGCTTTCCTTCGAGGCCGGGCGGATCGTCGAGACGAACTCCGCCCGCACCTTCGCCGACGGGATGGCGGTCCGCGTGCCGGTGCCGGCGGCGCTCGACATCTACGGCCGGGGCGCGGCCCGCATCGTCGCGGTCGGCGAGGAGGAGGTCGCGGTGGCCGTCCGCCTCCTCTTCTCGGCCACCCACAACGTTGCGGAAGGTGCTGGCGCGGCGGCACTGGCCGCGCTCCTGCAGGAGCGGGAAGCGATGAAGGGCCGTCGCGTGGGCGTCGTCCTCTCGGGCGGCAACATCGACACGGACTGGTTCCGGACAATCCTGTCGGGCGGGATTCCGACCGTCTGAGACCGGATGGCCGGCCTTAGGTGTGGAATAGGGGCAGCGGCGGTGCTAAGTTTTTCCACAATTCCCGCGTAATGTCGGGGAGCGGCAGGTCTTGGCAGGAGCCGGGTCCGTTTCGGGCCCGGAAGACCCATGAAGAAGATGGAACAGACTGGCGGCAACGGGGCCGAGGCGATGGCGCAGACAGGTGCGCTGTGCTTTCGCGTGACGAAAAGGCGCGGCCCCGAGGTGCTTCTGGTTACCAGCCGCGACACCGGTCGCTGGGTGATCCCCAAGGGCTGGCTGATGAAGGACAGGACACCCGCCGAGGCGGCGCTGCGCGAGGCCTTCGAGGAAGCCGGGGTGGAGGGTCAGGTCACGGGCGGGATGCTCGGGCTCTACGCCTACGACAAGGCCATGGCGGACGGCTCGGCGCAGCCCTGCATCGTCTCGGTCTTTCCAATCGAGGTGGCACGTCTCAAGTCCGACTTTCCCGAGCGCTGCCAGCGCCGGCGGCGCTGGTTCCGGCCGGCCAAGGCCGCCCGGAAGGTGGCCGAGCCGGAACTCGGCGCGATCCTCGCCGCCTTCGCGCCCGGGCCGCGAAACGCTTGATTCCCCGTCCCCTCTGACCACATAGAGGGGGACGGCCGGGGTTTCGCATGATCCGCTATTCGCTCACCTGCAGCAACGACCACGCCTTCGAAAGCTGGTTCCAGTCGGCCGAGGCCTTCGACCGGCTTGCGGCGGCGGGCCATGTCGCCTGCGCGGTCTGTGGCGCGACCGGGGTCGCCAAGACGCTGATGGCGCCCGCCGTGAGGCCCGCGCGCAAGGCGGCTGCCGCCGCCACCGCCGCAGGACCGCTCGCCACGCCGCAGAGCCCGATCGAGGCGGCGCTTGCTGCACTCCGCCGGCAGGTGGAGGAGACCTCCGAATACGTCGGGCTGAACTTCGCGGCCGAGGCGCGGGCGATGCACGAAGGCCGTGTCCCGGAACGCTCCATCTACGGCGAGGCGAAGGCCGACGAGGCACGAAGGCTCGTCGAGGACGGCATCCCGGTGGCGCCCCTGCCCTTCGTGCCGGCACGGAAGACAAACTGAGCCGGCAGCAGGAAGCGGGCACCTGCCGCCTTCTGGCCTCGCGGCCTGTTCACCCCGGGGAGCATTTCCGGACAGAAGGAGGCGGCGGGATGGAAGTTCTGATCAGCGGTGCGCAGCGTGGCGTCGGCAGGGGGCTGGCCGATGCCCTTGCCGCGCGCGGCGATCGTGTCACCGGCACCTCGCGCCAGCCGGAACCGGGACCGCGGATGCTGGAGCTCGACGTGACCGACGCCGGGTCCGTCAGGGCCATGGCGGCGGGCTTCGGCGACGGGCCGCTCGACCTTCTCGTCTGCAACGCCGGCATCTATCCCGACAAGGGCCAGCGCCTCGACACCGGGTTTCCCGCCGGGCTCTGGGCCGAGACCTTCGCGGTGAACGTGACCGGCGTCTTCCTGACCGTGCAGGCGCTGTTGCCCAATCTGCGGAGGGCGCGCGGCAGGGTGGCGATCCTGGCCTCGGCCATGGGTTCGGACACCCGCGCGCCGGGGGGAAGCTACATCTACCGCGCTTCCAAGGCGGCGGCGCTGAATCTCGGGCGCAACCTTTCGGCCGATCTCAAGGCCGAGGGGATCGCCGTAGGTATCTACCACCCCGGCTGGGTACGGACCGACATGGGCGGGCCCGCGGCCGACGTTACGGTGGCGGCATCAGCCGCGGGACTTCTCGCCCGATTCGACGCGCTCAGCCTGGCGACAACAGGGGTCTTCGAGGACTACCTCGGCCGGGCGATCCCGTTCTGAACCGGCCGCGGCCGAAGTCATCCTCGCTCCGCGCACCCGCGCACTCAGCCCGGATCACGCCAGGCGCCCAGCGGGCCGAGCCAGGCGAATTTCTTCTTCTGGTGGCGATCCATCCGCATCAGGATGCCGCGCAGGAAGGCCAGCGCCTCGGGTAAGTAGGGCCCCTTGTTCAGCATCACGCATTCGGCGCGCTGGCCCATCGCGGCATCGGTCGTCTCGGCGCGGCTCGCCTGGCCCTCGTGGAGGAGTCCGTCGAGCACCTCCGTCGCCCAGACGACTGGCACCGAGGCCGCCTCGCAAAGCCAGAGGATCTCCTCCTGGATTTCCGACAATCGCTCGAAGCCGATCTCGACCGCGAGGTCGCCGCGCGCGATCATCACCGCGACCTCAGCCGCGCCGCCCGCCCGCACGACAAGCTCGGGCAGGTTGCGCACCGCCATCGGCGTCTCGATCTTAAGCATCAGCGCGGGACGCGCGCCGCCGCGCGTCTCGGCGTCCAGCGCGTCAACCACGGTGTCGATGTCCGCGACCGTCTGCACGAAGCTCAGTCCGACGATGTCGGCGTTGCGGGCGACGAAGCCGAGGCAGGCGCGGTCGTGATCGGTGAGCGCGGGAATGGCGAGGTCCGCCCCCGGCAGGTTGACACCCTTCCCCGGCTTCAGCTTCACGCCCTTCGCGCGGGCGCCCGTGACCTCCAGCACAACCGCGCCCGCCTCCGTGCACTCGACGACGCGGGCGCGGAGCTTGCCGTCGTCGAACCAGACCGTTACGCCGGGATGCATCATCGCGGCAAGTTCCGGGTGGCTGATCGAGACCGCGGCCATCCCCGTCACCTTTCCGGCATCGGCGGCAATGGCGAAGCGCTCGCCCGCCATCAGCCGGACCTTTTCGGATACCGCGACGGTGCGGATCTTCGGACCCGCGAGATCCATTGCCACCGCGATCTCGCGCCCCGCCGCGCGTCCGGCTGCCTTCGCATGGGCGATCATCGCCGCCCAGTCCTCGGGCGCGTCATGGGCGCAATTGATGCGCACGCAGTCGACCCCCTCGGCGACGAGGCGCGCGACGAACGCGGGGTTGTCGGCCGCGTCCGAAGGCAAGGTGGCCATGATGCGGGTCTCGGGGCTGCCGGGTGTCATGCCCGGCCCGAAGATCCGGTCGCGGCGGGCGGCAAGCATCCGCGGCCCCTCGGCGAAGCGCGCGGGATCGGGAAAGACTGCGCCGGCGGCACCTGCGATCGCGCTCAGGGCGCCAAGCACGGCCTCCACAGAGGCCGCCACATGCGCCTCCGCCCGGCCGAGAGAGGAGAGGCCGAGCGCCGCCAGCCGGGTCTGGAACGGCCTGAGGTCGGCATGTCGCAGCGCAAGGTAGGCGGCGAGGTTCGCGGCGGATTCGGCAAATCCCGCGCGTCCGATCCCCGGTGCCCAGCGCGCCTCGCGCGCCTCGGCCTCGGCCCGGATCGCCGCCACGACCGGCGCCATCTCCGCCAGCAGGGTCCGCGCGACGCCGGCCGCGCCCGATGTGCCAAGGTTCTCGCCCGCCCCGTCCATCACCGCCTCCGGGTTTGCCACACCTTCCGATTAGACCGGGACTGCGACAGCCGTGTAACAGGTGCCCGCACCAGATCTGCGACACGCCGCCCGGGGACCGGCACTGCCCCCGCAATCCGCTTGCATGGACGCCCCCCCGCGCATAAGAAGCGCGCGGTTTGGCTTGAGGCGCGTCATGCGCGGGAACTGGGGGGCCGGAATGCCGCTTCTCGTGATGAAATTCGGCGGCACCTCTGTGGCCGATCTCGACCGCATCGAGAACGCCGCCCGGAAGGTCAAGCGCGAGGTGGAGCGCGGATACGATGTCATCGTCATCGTCTCTGCCATGTCGGGCAAGACCAACGAGCTCGTCGGCTGGGTGGAAGCGACCTCGCCCCTCTACGACGCGCGCGAGTATGACGCGGTGGTGGCCTCCGGCGAGAACGTGACCGCCGGCCTCATGGCGCTGCGCCTGCAGGAAATGGACGTGCCGGCGCGGTCCTGGCAGGGCTGGCAGGTGCCGATCAACACGACCTCGGCCCATGGCGCGGCGCGTTTCGTCTCGATCCCGCGCGACAACATCGACCAGAAGTTCGCCGAGGGCTTCAAGGTCGCGGTGGTGGCGGGCTTCCAGGGCCTGAGCCACGAGGGCCGCGTCACCACGCTAGGCCGCGGCGGCTCGGACACGACCGCCGTCGCCTTCGCCGCCGCCTTCGGGGCGGAACGCTGCGACATCTACACCGACGTGGACGGCGTCTACACGACCGACCCGCGCATCTCGTCCAAGGCGCGCAAGCTCGACCGCATCGCCTTCGAGGAGATGCTGGAGCTTGCCTCGCTCGGCGCGAAGGTGCTGCAGACCCGCTCGGTCGAGCTTGCCATGCGCTACAACGTGCGCTTGCGCGTACTGTCCTCGTTCGAGGACACCGACGAGAATTCTGGAACGCTGGTCAGCGGCGAGGAGGAAATCATGGAATCGAAAGTCGTCTCGGGCGTCGCCTATTCGCGGGATGAGGCCAAGATCACCCTCTTCACGATCGAGGACCGCCCCGGCGTGGCTTCTGCGATCTTCGGCACGCTGGCAGATGCCGGCGTCAACGTCGACATGATCGTGCAGAACATCTCGGAAAAGGACTATGACGCCGCCCACCCGGGGGCCGTGACCGACATGACCTTCTCCTGCCCGGTGAACCAGGTGCCCCGCGCCCAGAAGGCGATCGAGGATGCGATGGCGGCGGGCAAGATCCAGTACGACGAGCTGATCATCGACACCGATGTCGCCAAGGTCTCGGTCGTCGGCATCGGCATGCGCAGCCACGCCGGCGTCGCCGCCAGGATGTTCGCGGCACTCTCCGCCGAGAATATCAACATCAAGGTCATCTCCACCTCCGAGATCAAGATTTCGGTGCTGATCGACCGCAAGTACATGGAACTCGCCGTGCAGGCGCTCCATGACGCCTTCGAACTGGAAAGGGCCTGACGCGGCCGCGCCCCGGCAGGCCCCGCGCCGGACAGATCCGGTTTCCGGCAGCGTCCCGAGGTCATGCGCGGCGGATCGCATCCGGCAGCCGTCAGCACCACCGCGGCCACGCCTGAGCGCCCGCCCGGGACCCGGCTCCGCAGGCTGGAACATGTTTCGCGACATGCCCGGTCGAAAACGGCTCAGCGACCTGCCGTCGGTGCACTAGGGTTGCCCGGGGGGCACGGACGGCAGGCAGAATGGCAGACGCATCGACGGGGACGGACACGCGGGGGCTGGCGCTCGCCGCGATGATGATGGCGGCCGTGTCCTGGGCCGTGGCGTTCCCGATGGTGACAATCGCGCTCGAGGTCATGACGCCGCTGCCGCTGACGGCGATACGCTTCGTCAGTGCGGGGTTTCTGGCGATCGGCTGGGTGGCCTGGGCTCGCCCGTCGTTTCCGCACAGACGCCGCATCCCGCGCTATCTTGCCGCGGCCTTCCTCGGCTCTGCAGGCTACAGCGTCCTCAACAACATGGGCCAGTCCACGGTCTCGGCCGGCGCCGCCAGCTTCATCAGCAACATCATTCCGATCCTGACGGCGCTGATCGCCTGGCCGGTGCTTGGCGAACGGTTGAATCGCGCCGGCTGGGCCGGCTGCGCGATCGCCTTCGGCGGCGTGAGCTACGTCGCCGTGGGCCAGCCCGGGGGTCTCGCCTTCGGTGCGGGTGCCATGTTCATCTTCCTGGCCTCGCTCTCGGCGGCGCTCTATTTCGTCGTGCAGAAACCGTTGATCGAGGAGGATGGCGCCCTCGCCTGCACCGCCTGGACTCTCGTTTTCTCCGGCCTGTTCCTGCTGCCGTGGTTTCCCGCGGCACTGGTCGAAGCCGGGCCGGCGGCCTCCCGCGTCCATATGTCGATCGCAGTGCTGATCCTGCTTCCGACGGTGGTCGCCTATGCCGGTTCGATCTACGCGCTCGGCAAGCTGCCCATCGCGGTGACCACGGCGCTGGTCTACCTCGTCGCCCCCATGGCCGCGCTTTTCGCCTTCCTGTTTCTCGGCGAGGTTCCGACGGTCGCGACCCTCGTCGGCGGTGCGCTCGCCATTCTCGGGACGGTCATCGTGGCGCGCTGGGGCAAGACGGCCTAGACGCCGGGCGCCGCCCCGGTTCGCGCAAGGCGAACACCCGTCAGCCCGGAGATTTCGCAATCGAAGCCAGATCATCGAGGAAAAACGGTGGGCACTCCCCATTTGTGATCGCTTCGCCTATAGAAAGGGAAACACCGATCGGTCGAGGACATGCCTGAACGGACGGAAAGCGAAAGCCGCAAGCTCCTCAGGCGCTTGCGCGACAGTCTTGCGGAACCCGGCGCAGGCCAGGAGCGGCTCGACCGGATCACCCATATCATTGCGGATTCGATGCGCTGCGAGGTCTGCTCGATCTACCTCTTCCGCGACGAGGACACGCTCGAACTCTGCGCCACGGAGGGGCTGAAGAAGGAGTCGGTCCACAAGACGCGGATGCGCATCGGCGAGGGTCTCGTCGGCCGCGTCGCCCGGACACTCGCGCCCGTCAACACCGCCAACGCGCCCGCCGAGAAGGGCTTCCGCTACATGCCGGAAACGGGCGAGGAGATCTATTCCTCCTTCCTCGGCGTGCCGATCCAGCGCGTCGGCGAGAAGCTCGGCGTCATCGTGGTGCAGTCGAAGACCGCGCGCGAATTCTCGGTGGAGGAGGTGGACGCGGTCGAAGTCGTCGCCATGGTGCTGGCCGAGATGACGGAACTCGGCGCCTTCGTCGGCGACGGCGGCGCCATGGCGGGGCTGCATAAGCGCCCGGTGACGATCCGGGGCGCCACCGCGCAGGAAGGCGCGGCCGAGGGGCGGGTCTGGCTGCACGAGCCGCGGGTAGTGGTCACGAATCCGGTCGCCGACGACCCCCTGACCGAGATCGAGCGCATCCGCGCCGCGGTCGGTGTGCTTCGCGTGTCGGTCGACGACCTTCTCGCCGCCGAGAGCCTCGACAAGGAACAGAAGCAGGTCCTCGAGGCCTACCGGATGTTCGCCCATTCGCGTGGCTGGGTCCGGCGGATGGAGGAGGACATCACCCGCGGCCTTTCGGCCGAGGCAGCGGTGGAAAAGGAACAGTCCACCGCCCGCGCGCGGCTCGAAACCGTGCCGGACCCCTATCTGCGCGACCGGCTCCATGACCTCGACGACCTCTCGAACCGGCTGCTGCGCATCCTCACCGGCCAGGGCAAGGATACCGGGGCCGAGATGCCGGAAAGTCCGATCCTCGTCGCCCGCAACATCGGCCCGGCGGAGCTTCTGGACTACGGCCGCAGGCTGAAGGGCGTGGTGCTGGAGGAAGGCTCGGTCGGCAGCCACGCAGCCATCGTCGCCCGCGCGCTCGCCATCCCGCTCGTCATCCATGCCGACCGGATCACGGCCGAGGCGCTGAACGGCGACCCGATCCTCGTCGATGGCGACCAGGGGATCGTGCATCTCAGGCCCGAGGACACGGTGGCCGCCGCCTTCCGCGACAAGATCGCGATGCAGGCGGCGGCACAGAACCGCTACGCCAGTCTGCGCGACCTGCCGGCCGAGGCGAAGTGCGGCACGCGGATTTCGCTTCACATGAACGCGGGCCTGATGGCCGACCTGCCCTCGCTCACGGGGTCGGGGGCGGAGGGCGTCGGCCTCTTCCGGACGGAGCTTCAGTTCCTCATCCGCGCCCATGTGCCGAAGCGGTCGGAACTCGCCGCGATCTATTCCAGCGTTCTCGACGCCGCGAAGGGCAAGCGGGTCGCCTTCCGCACGCTCGACATCGGCTCGGACAAGGTCCTGCCCTACATGAAGCGCGTGGAAGAGCCCAATCCAGCCATGGGCTGGCGGGCGATCCGCGTCGGCCTCGACAAGCCCGGTGTGATGCGGATGCAGCTTCAGGCGCTGATCCGCGCCGCCGGGGGACGCCCGCTCACCGTGATGTTCCCTTTCGTCGCCGAAGTCGACGAGTTCCGCCGTGCGCGCCAGATGCTGATGGACGAGATCGGACGCGAGCGCGCACTCGGCCATGCCTTGCCCGAGAGCCTGGAAATCGGCGCAATGCTGGAGACGCCCTCGCTCGCCTATGCGCCCGACGCCTTCTTCGAGATGTGCGACTTCATCTCCATCGGCGGCAACGACCTGAAGCAGTTCTTCTTCGCCGCCGACCGCGAGAACGAGGCGGTACGCCGCCGCTACGACGTCCTCAACACGAGCTTCCTGCGCTTCGTCCGCCACATCGTCGCGCGCTGCGCGGCGGCGGACACGCCCTTGTCGTTCTGCGGCGAGGACGCCGGCCGGCCGGTGGAGGCGCTCTGCATCGCCGCGCTCGGCGTGCGCACGCTTTCGATGCGGCCGGCCTCCGTCGGCCCGGTCAAGCACCTGATCCGCCGGGTGGACCTGACCGAGCTTCGCGCGCTCATCGAGCGCGAATGTACCACCGGTGCCGCCAACCTGCGGCCAGCCGTGATGGACTGGCTCGCCGGGCAGGATATCTGAGGGTCGTCACTTCGGGGCGACGAGCCCGCGGTCCTGACGGAAGGCCGCCGTCACCGCGGCTTCGCCGTGGTCCCGCGCCAGCCGCATCAATGCGAAGCGGATTTCGGCGAGGTCCTGGTAGTACCGCGTGAAGGCATAGTTGATGCCTGCCCCGGCGACGCTGCCGAGAACCGGAATCGCCTGCGCCGCCAGCTTCTGGGTCAGGGCCGCGGCCAGCCGGGGCGCCACCGTGGCGATGAGCCGGTGCAGGCTCGCCCCCGAGATCATCGCCCGGCTCATCAGGAAGCTCGTGTTGACGCCGTCGTCCGCCGGGTCAACCGGATCGCCGGCCGCAAAGACCATCAGGCACTGCCGACGCACCGCCTCGTCCGCCGGGTCGAACCCCTCGGCGCGCGCCGCCTTCTGAATCGCCGCGAAGATGATCCCCACCGTCACCGGAATCTCCACCGCGGCCGAGGCGAGCCCGCCGAAGCCGCCGGCCGCGCCGGTCACGACGGCGGCGAGCGCGTGGCCATGGCGGCCCATCTCTGGCGCACGCTGCGCCTTCCCGGCCGCCTCCGCACCGCGGTATGCGAATTCCAGCGCCCGTTCCGTCGCGGCCTCGATTGCGTCCTTTGCTGCATCCGGCAGCGCCTCCAGCGCGTTCTCCGCCTTGGAGCCGGCAAATCCGACGACCGTCATCAGCAAGCCCCGCGCCGCGCCTGCACGTGCGGCGAGACGGGCGATCTCCGCCGCCGCCGCAGGCGTGATCGGCCGCTCGCCAGACGTCGCGATCTCGGTGGTCACGGGCCGCTCTCCTGTCCTTGCCGGGCGCCGGGGGCCCGCCGGAAAGACATGGGCCGCCGCCTTCCCTTCGTCAATCCGGGCTTCGTCAATCCGCCCCGCCGTCGCCCCGTGCCTTGGTCACCGCTCCCGTCACCCCCTCCCAGGCGCCGGATTTCAGCGCGAGGCCGAGCACCCGCTCCGGGTTCGTCGGCGGTGGCATCTCCACACCGTCGAGCTTCTTGAACCCGAAACGCCGGTAATAGGGCGCGTCCCCCACCAGGAGAACCCGCTCCCACCCGAGCCGCCGTGCCTCGGCGAGGCTTTCGCGGATGAGAAGCCCGCCCAACCCCTCGCCCTGGCGTGTCGGATGCACCGCCACGGGGCCGAGCAGCAGTATCCGCTTCCCGGCCACTTCGGCCGGCCAGTAGCGGATCACCGCTGCGAGCGT
Organism: Paracoccaceae bacterium; assembly: GCA_020637675.1. GTDB lineage: Bacteria > Pseudomonadota > Alphaproteobacteria > Rhodobacterales > Rhodobacteraceae > Albidovulum. The sequence goes on from JACKKD010000001.1 coordinate 805,833, forward strand.
GCCGTCGTGATCCCGCAGCACGTGGCAGAGGTCCTTGACCTTCGGCACCCCGTCCCTGAGCCGGTAGGAAGACAACGCCCTCCGCCCCGGCGCGAAGCAGAGGTCATAGAGCGCCTCGACCTCCCACCAGTCGGCCTCCGTCTCCTCCTCAAGCCGGTACACGCGCGCCGCTCCCCGATTCCGCTGGAAATCGCCCCTAGCATGGGGGCAGGATCGGTTCAAACCCGAATGAGGTGCCATGTTCTACCGCCCCGAAGACGGCCACGGCCTGCCGCACAACCCTTTCAGCGCCATCGTCAATCCCCGCCCCATCGCCTGGGTGGGGACGCGTGGCGCCATGGGCGACAATCTCGCGCCCTATTCCTTCTTCAATGCGCTCGCCTACACGCCGCCGCAGGTCATGTTCGCCTCGAACGCATCGAAGGATTCGCTTCGCAACATCGTGGAGACCGGCGTCTTCTCGATCAGCACCGTGGAACATGCCCGGCGCGAGAAGATGAACGTCACCTCCGGCCTCTATCCGCCGGGAACGGACGAGTTCACCCTTGCCGGAGTGGCCAGGGCCGAGTGCATGACCATCCCCTGCCCTCGCGTGGCCGACGCGCCGGCCTGTCTCGAATGCGAACTGGTGGACGTGATCCGGCTGCGCGGCCCCGACAACCACCTCGTCATCGGCGAGGTCAGGGGCGTGCACCTGCGCGACGACTGCCTCGTGAACGGCCGCTTCGACGTGACCCGCTTCGGCGCGCTGGCCCGTGGCGGCTATCGCGACTATTCCGTCGTGACCGAAGTCTTCGAGATGGTCCGCCCTGGGGATAAGTGACCCGACCAGGGCGGCACGCCGCGCACGGTCGGCGGCACCGCGTGCCCGGAACCCGCGCTGCCGGCCGGTGCCTCGCCCTCCGCAGGTTCAGGGCATTCCTGCCCGTGTCAGGCATAGATGTAGCCGCCCGAGACGATGATGTTCTCGCCGGTCATGTAGGTGTTCCGGGGGCCCCCTGCCATCAGCACCCATTCGGCCATTTCCTCGGCCTCGCCGCCGCGACCAAGCGGGCTGGCTTGCGCCAGTTCTTCCAGGAACCCGAGTTCCCGCGCCTTTTCCGTCGCCATGCCGGCGGGCGCGACAGAGTTCACAAGGATACCGTCCGGCGCGACGGCATGCGCCATGCTTTTTGTCAGGCTGACAACGGCGGCCTTGGTCGCGGCGTAGTGCGCGTTCTGCGGATGGGCCTTGAAGGCGTCGACCGAGGTGATGTTGACGATGCGGCCGCGCACCCGGCCTATCGGCTCGTGGCGCTGCATGTGGCGCACCGCAGCGACCATCATGTGATAGGTGCTCTTGACGTTGACCGCGTTCGAGGCATCCCACTCGGCATCGGTGATCTCGAGGATCGGTTTGCGCGGGTAGATCGCCGCCGAGTTGACCAGCGTGTCGACCCGGCCCAGTTCCCCTGCGACCCTGGCGAAGGCTTCGTGGGCCGCCGGGGCGGTGCGTATGTCGCAAGCCGCGAAGGCCGCCGGAATGCCCGCCGCCCGGGCGGGCTCCAGCGCGGCTTCGGCCGCCGAGGCGTTCAGGTCGATGACGCCGAGGCCCGAAGCGCCCTCGGCCACCGACATCCGGGCCAGAAGCGCCCCGAGCCCGGCGCCACCGCCGACGATGACAACTGACAAGCCTTTCATTTCGATTTCTCCGCTGCGGGGACCTGGGGGCTGACGGGCTGGCGCGTGGGCAGGATGTCGAAGCGGGCGACGTCCACATGCGGCGGCAGGTTCAGGACAGCCAGCACCATCGCCGCGACATCCTCGGGCCGGACGGCGGTCTGCCCGGCATACATCGCCGCACGCGCCTCGGCCGGCAGCACGTCCTTGTAAAGCGGGCTTTCCACCCGGCCGGCGACGATCTCCGTCACCCGGACGCCCGCCGCCGAGAGGTCGAGCCGCAGGCTCTGTGCGAAGGCGCCGAGCGCCGCCTTGGTCGCTGCATAGACGGCCATGTTGGGATAGGGCGCATGCGCGGCGACCGAGCCAGTGAAGAAGATGTGCCCCCGTCCCTGCGCACGCATCGCCGGTGCCATGGCACGGGTCACGATCAGCGCCTGCGTCAGGTTGGTGGCGATCAGGCGATGGATATCCGCCTCGGCCATGTCGCAGAAGTCGCCGGGGGCGGTGACCATGCCGGCGTTGTTCACCAGGATTTCTGGCCGGAACCGCTCCTGCACGGCGGCCAGCCGCGCCGAAAGAATCGTCGGGTCGGCCAGGTCAAGGACCAGGGACTCGATACCCAGTGCCGCCAGTTCGGCAAGCGCCGCCTCATTGCGCCCGGTCGCCACGACCCGATGGCCGGCAGAGCGCAGGGCCAGCGCAATGGCCCGCCCGATCCCGCTTGTCGCCCCCGTCACCAAGGCCTGCGCCATGCCAGCCCCCCTCTGCTATTGCCGGCTGCACCGGATCGGCGCGGCCCCCGATGAAGAATAGACGTCCGACCGCAAGGATCATGTGTCGCGGACCGACGCGCCCCGGCCTGTCAGCCGGCGCAGTTGGCTTTCATCCGGGCCGTCCCAGCGCTCCGCCTCGATCCAGCGGCAGAAGGCCGCGATCGTCTTCACCCGACGATGGGCCCTCGGGAGGACAAGGTAGAACCCCGGAACCTGATCTTCCGGCATCCCGTGCATCACGTCACGGCCGAAAGGCGCGACCAGCTTGCCCAGCTTCAGATCCTCGGCCGCGTCGATGGTGGAGATCAGGCCGACCCCCAGCCCGGCCAGCGTCGCCCGGCGCATCGTGGCCGCGTCCTGCAGTTGCATGTCGGCTTTGCCGACCCGATCGGCGACCCCGATGTGCCGCAGCAGGTTCGGCCAGAGGTCGGCCGACAGGACCGGGTGCAGAAGGGGAAGCTCGCGCAGCGTCTCGGGTCCGGCGATACGGCGGGCAAGCTCGGGGGTGCAGCAGATCACCTTGTAGTCACGCAGGAGAAGCGTCGCCTCGCAGCCCGTCCAGGTGCCGAAGCCCCACTGGATCGCCACGTCCACGTCGTCGGCCACGAAATCCGGCAGGTCGACCATGGTCGTCAGGCGCAGGTCGGCATCGGGCACCGTCTCGCGGAAGCGGGTTATGCGGTCCAGCAGGTAGCGCGTGGCGAAATAGGGGCTGGCGTTCACGTTGATCCGGTTGCGGCTGGCGGACTTCGCCACCCGGCGCACCCCTTCGGCAAGTTCGTCGAAGGCCGCCTGCACGAAATGGGCAAGCAGGATCGCCTTCTCGGTGGGTTCGATGGCGCGGCCCCTGCGTTCGAAAAGCTCCGCCCCCAGCGTGCCTTCGAGGAGCTTGATCTGCTGGCTGACCGACTGCGGGCTGACGCTCAGCTCGTCCGCCGCCGCGCGAAACGAACGGTGCCGCACGACGGTGTGGAACACGCGCAGCGCGTTCAGCGGCGGTAGCCGGGACAAGGCGCTGCTCATGCCGGGTCACCTGCCATGGCGTCAGATCACCGCCTTTTCCAGGAAGGGCCGGTTCTCGACGATTCTTTCATAGCCCACTTCCGAAAGGTCCAGCGTGCGGAAGCCGCCATAGGTGATCAGTTCCGACACGCCGCGCCCGGCGGCGGGACCCTGTTGCAGGCCGTGGCCCGAAAAGCCGTTGGCGTAGATGAAGTTCGCGACCTCGGGATGCGCGCCCACGATCAGGTTGTGGTCGAGCGTGTTGAAGTCGTAGTGACCGGCCCACTGGTTCACCACCTTGATCGCCTCGAAGGCGGGCGAGCGTTCGGCAAGCGCGGGCCATATCTGGTCCTCGAATTCTTCCCACTGCGGCTCGAAATCGTCCCAGTCCACCGCCGGGTCATCGGTCGGAACGCCCCCCGACAGAAAGTATCTGCCCTCGGGGCGGCAGAAGACTCCCGAGGGGTCGATCATCAGCGGAAGGCGGCCATGGTTGACGGTAGCGCTGCCTTCCGGGGTCCTGGCGCAGTCGAAGACGAAGAGCGTGCGCTTGCGCGGCTCGACCGGCACGTCGAGCCCCGCCATCCGTGCGGTCAGCGCGGCGCGGGGCCCCGAGGCATTGACGACGGTCCCGGCCCGCACCACCGCGCCGGATTTCAGCGTGACCGAGGTCACGCATGCCGCCGCGCGGCCGATGGCGACAACCTCGTCGGTCACGTAATCCGCGCCCAGTTCGCGGGCCTTGGCCTTGAAACCGTTCATCAGCCCGGTATTCGAGAACCACCCCTCGCCCGACTGCCCGTAGCTTGCCAGCCGGATGTCATCGACATTCAGATGCGGGAAGGCGCGGGCCAGTTCCTCCTGGTCCCAGAGCACGACGTCCGCCCCGCAGGCGCGCTGCACCTCGTGGTTCTCGCCGAGGGTCCGCGCCTGATCCTCGGTTGCGGCAAGGAACAGGTATCCGCACTGATGGAAATTGAGGTCGGGCGGCGCCTCGCCCCGGACCTGCATGGTCCGCGCAAAGTCCTTGATGAAGGCGGACCCGTACTGGCTGATCCTCACGTTGATCGGATTGGAAAACTGCACCCGGATCGAGGAGGAGGACAGGGAGGTTGCCGCCCTGGCATAGGTCGGGTCGCGTTCCACCACCAGGACCGAACCCCTGAAATCCGGGTTTGCCGACAGGAAATACGCAACGGACGAGCCGATGACCGCCCCGCCGACGATGACCACATCGTAGCTCTGGTCCATTCTGTCGCCTCACGCTCCCGCCTTGTCGTCCGGATGCCCCAGATCGACGAACCAGCCGCCCAGGAACTGAACCGCAGGCGCCTTCGGGTCGGGAACCGGCGTGCGCGCTTCGACCGCGGCGCGGAACGGCTCCGTATTGTCCTGCGGCCGATAGCCGAGATGATCGGCCAGGCGATTGTCCACCGGCTTCACCGTATTGTCCGAGATGCCGAAGGACACGGTGAAGCCCACGCGCGGCGCGGTCAGGGCCGCGGCGGTCAGGCGGTTGCAGTCCTCGAAGGACAGCCAGGACCAGAGCATCCGGCGGTCGGCCGGCTCGGGGAAGGACGAGAATATCCGCAAGGCCACGCTTTCGATGCCGAACTTGTCCCAGTAGAGGCGGCCAAGATCTTCGACGAAGCATTTCGACAGGCCGTAAAGACCGTCCGGCCGGTGCGGGGCCGCCGTGTCGATATGGTCTTCCAGCCGGTGGTAGCCGATCGCGTGGACGGACGAGGCATAAACCACGCGCCTGACGCCGTTCTTCCGCGCGGCCTCGTAGATGTGATAGCTGCCGCGGATATTGGAATTGAGGATTTCCTCCCACGGCCGCTCGTTCGGGACACCGCCGAAATGGACGATCGCGTCAACGCCTTCCGTCGCCTTCAGAACCGCTGCTTCGTCTGCCAGATCGAAGGCGACCGACTCCTCGTTCGGGGCGAGCGTCGCGATACCCTCGCGGCTCGCAAGCCGCAGCTTGCGCGCCAGGGGGGCAAGGCCGCGCCGAAGCTCTGTGCCAAGGCGACCGGCGGCGCCCGTTATCAGGATCGTGTCGTAGTGCGGGCTCATTTCGGGTACTCAAGCGCGGCGACGGCGCGGGCGATGCGGGCGATGGCCTCGGTCAGGACCTCGTCCGACGTGGCCGTCGAAATGCGAAAGAACGGAGAGAGGCCGTAGGCCGCGCCGGGCACCGAACCGACATGGCCCTCGTTCAGAAGATAGCTCGCCATGGCGGTGTCATCGGTAAGCACCTCGCCCTTCGGCGTGCGTTTGCCGATCAGGCCTGCGCAGCCGATATAGGCGTAGAACGCGCCTTCCGGCGGCGGCAGGCTCAGCCCCGGGATCTTCGCCACGCCTGCCACAACCAGATCGCGGCGCCGCTCGAAGGCATCGCGGAAGGTGGCGATACAGTCCTGCGGCCCGGTCAGCGCCGCCAGTGCCGCCGCCTGCATCGGCGCGGCGACCGAGGTGACCGACTGGCTCTGCACCGTGTTCATCGCCTTCAGCAGGGGCGCAGGACCCGCCGCATAGCCGATGCGCCAGCCGGTCATCGCATAGGCCTTGGCCACGCCGTTCACGATCAGCGTCCGGTCGCGAAGCTCGGGGCAGGCCTTGCCGAAGGAGGTGAATGCGCGCCCGTCGAAGAGGATATGCTCGTATATCTCGTCCGACAGGACCAGAACCTGCGGATGCCTGGCCAGCACCGCGCCCAGCGCCTTCAGGTCTGCCTCGGAATAGACCGCGCCGGAGGGATTGCCCGGCGTGTTCAGGAACAGCCATTTTGTCTTCGGCGTGATCGCCGCTTCCAGCGCCGCAGGGGTCAGGCGAAAGCCGCTTTCCCCGCCGCAGACCGGCGTCACCGGCACCCCGCCCAGAAGCTTCACCATCTCCGGATAGCTGACGAAATAGGGCGCGGGAAGAATGGCCTCGTCGCCGTCGTTCAGCGTCGCCATCAAGGCATTGAAGATGATCTGCTTGGCGCCATTGGCCACGACGATGTCTTCGGGGCCGTAGTCGAGCCCGTTCTCGCGGCGGAACTTCGCAGCCACGGCCGCCCTGAGCGCCGGCGTCCCCGCCGCCTGGGTATAGAGCGTCTCGCCCCGCAAGGCTGCCGCGCGGGCAGCCTCTGCCACATGCGGCGGGGTCGGGAAATCCGGCTCGCCGAGGCCAAGGTCGATCACGTCCAGCCCCTTGGCGCGCAACGCCTTGGCGGCCATCGAGGCAGCCATCGAGGCCGAGGGGTTCACCGCCGCAAGGCGGGCCGCGACATAGCTCATTCTTCAGTCTCCGTCACATAACCCTTTGACTTGTCGTTCATCCGCGCCGCGGCCGGGCGTTTCGCCGGATCGCCATGGCCGCCGCCGCCGGGCAAGTGCAGCACCAGCCGCCTGCCCTCCGGAACGTGCTGCCAGCCCTTCGGCCTCAACCTCGTGCCATCGTCCAGCGCGGCGTGTCCCGCGGCACCGTCCCGGCCGCCTGCACGTCCCCTGGCCGGATGCCGGATGCGGTCGAACATGGCAGAGAAGTCGAACTCGTGCCCTTCCATCGGCTGGATCTCGATCACCTGGCCCAGCCCGCCGCGAAATTCGCCGTCGCCCCCGCTGTCGGGTCGAAGCTCCTTGCGCCAGACGATGATCGGCCCGGTCTGCTCGGTCGCCTCGATCGGCATGGTCATCACGCCGGAAGGAAAGGCCGTGGCGCTCAGCCCGTCAAGCCCCGGCCGCGCGCCCATGCCGCCGGAGTTGAACATCAGGATCTCGGCCCGGCGCCCGGACTGGCCGGCCACGGGCCGCACCGACATGTGGATGTTCCACAAGGCCGCCGCCCCTTCGGCCGGCACCCTGCCCGGCAAGGCCCTCGCCAGCGCGCCCAGCACCAGATCGGGCACCAGATGTCCGATGACATGGCGCACCGAAACCGGCGCGGGGCGCGGGGCGTTCAGGATGTTCTCGGGCGAGGACACCGTGAAAGCCTCTAGCGAGGCCCAGTTGTTGGGGATGTCCGGTGCCACCACGCATTTGATCGCGTAGCTGGCATAGGCCTTGGAGTAGATGATCGGGACGTTGATCCCCTTTGGACTGACTGGCGCCGACCCCGAGAAGTCCACGTTGACCGCGGTTTCGCCGATCTCGACACGGGCCGCGAGGCGGACGGGCGCGTCATAGCCGTCGGTGTCCAGCACATTGTCCCAGGCGCCCTTCGGCAAGTCTCGCAGCCGCACCAGCGTGGCCGCACGTGTGCGGCCGAAGATGAACTCTCCCAGCGCGTCCAGCGTCTGCAGACCGATCTCCTCCATCATTGCGATCAGGCGCCGGTGGCCCACGTCGTTGCAGGCGGCCAGCGAATAGAAGTCGCCCACGACCTGACTGGGCTCGCGGACATTGGCGCGCAGCATGGCGACCAGCGTCTCGTTCACTTCGCCCCGTTCGGCGAATTTCATGATCGGGATCTGGATGCCTTCTTCGTAGACCGACTTGCCGTCCGCCCCGAAACCCCGCCCGCCGACGTCGACCACATGCGCGGTGCAGGCAAAGAAGCCGACGAGAGTGTCGCCCTTGAAGCTGGGCGAGACCATGGTGATGTCGTGCAGATGGCCGGTGCCAAGCCACGGATCATTGGTCACGTAGGTATCGCCCGGATACATCTTCTCGCGCGGGATCGCGGCCATGAAATGCCCCACGGCCTCGGCCATGGTGTTGACGTGCCCCGGGGTGCCGGTCACGGCCTGGGCCAGCATCCGCCCCTCGGGGTCGAAGACGCCGGCGGAAAGGTCGCCCGCCTCGCGCACGCTTGTCGAAAAGGCGGTCCGCAGAAGCGTCATCGCCTGTTCCTCGACCACCGAGATCAGGCGGTTCCACATGACCTGCATGCGGATATCAAAGGTCGCCTCGGTCATTTCCCCGCCTCCTTGCGGATCAGGAACAGCGTTCCGTCGTCCTGCATCACCGCATCGAAGGGCGAGGTGACAACCGTCGACGTTTCCCGTTCGACGATCACCGCCGGGCCGCTGACGCGCTGCCCGGCCGAAAGGTTGGTCCGCTCCACGATTCCGGTGTCGAGCAATGCTCCGACCGCCGGATCGAAGACCGCGCGGCGGATGGCAGGGGTCACCCGCTCCGCGCCCGTCGTGATCTCGTGCCGCGCCGGAGGGGGCCGTTCTTCCTGCGCCTTGACCGAGACGGTCACGATCTCGATCTCCAGCCCCTCAAGCCCGTCTATGGCACGGCCGAAAAAGCGCGCATAGGCGGTGCGGAAGTCGTCGCGCAACTTCGCGGCATCGGCCGCGCCAAACGGGCGGTCCGGCAGTGGCACCGGGATCTCCCAGCCCTGGCCGCGATAGCGCATGAAGGCCACGATCTCGCGCTGGATCCTGCGATCGGTGCCGGCGCCGACAAAGCCCTCGGCCGTCGCCGTCAGTCCCGCGATCAGGGCGTTGAAGGCGTCCGGGTCGAAGCGCGAGAGTCCGATCATGTTCGAGGCCAGTGCCTCGTAGCCAAAGGGAGCGCGCAGGAAGCCGATGGCCGAACCGACGCCCGCGCCGGGCGGGATCAGGCAACGGTCGATCCCCAGCTTCTCGCAGAGCCGCGCGGCGTGCAAGGGCGCCGCGCCGCCGAAGGCGATCATGATGTTGTCGGAGATGTTCTTGCCGTTCTCGACCGCGTGGACACGGGCAGCGTTGGCCATGTTCTCGTCCACCACCTCGCAGATGCCGAAGGCGGCGGGCAAGGCGGCGAGCGCCAGCCGGTCGCCCACATCCTTCAGGATGGCCGCCCGGGCCTTGTCGGCCGAGAGCCGGATCGCACCGCCCGCGAAATTCTCGGGGTCGATCTTGCCCAGCACGAGGTCGGCATCGGTGATCGCAGGCCGGTCGCCGCCGCGCTGGTAGCAGGCGGGCCCCGGTTCGGAAGCCGCCGATTCCGGCCCCGTCTGGATGCGGCCCATGGCATCGACCCAGGCGATGGAGCCACCGCCCGCGCCGATCTCGATCATCTCGATCACCGGGATGGAAATCGGCATCCCCGACCCCTTGGCAAAGCGGGTCGTCCGGGCGACCTCGAAGGTGCGGGCAGTCTTGGGGGCATAGCCCTCGATCAGGCAGATCTTGGCGGTCGTGCCCCCCATGTCGTAGCTGACGACCTTCTCCAGCCCGAACCGCTGCGCGACATCGGCGGCAAAGATCGCGCCCCCCGCTGGCCCACTCTCGACGAGCCGCACCGGGAATTCGGCGGCCGTCTCGACGCTGATCAGCCCGCCGCCGGAGTGGATAATGAAGACGGGGCAGCCCGCGCCATGCCCTTTCAGCCGGGTCTGCAAACGGCCGAGATAGTCGGCCATCTGCGGCCGGACATAGGCATTTGCGCAGACGGTGTTGAACCGCTCGTATTCCCGCATCTGCGGCGAGACTTCCGACGAGATCGAGATCGGCAGACCGACCCTGGCCGCGATGATCTCGCGCGCCCGGCGTTCGTGGGCGGGGTTCATGTAGGAATGGATGAAGCCGATCGCCACCGCGCCAAAGCCCCCGGCCGCGATCCGGTCGGCCAGGGCCGCCAGCGCGGCCTCGTCCAGGGGCGCCAGCTCCTGCCCCTGCGCGCCGATCCGGCCCGCGACGGTGAAGCGGTCCTCGCGCGGGACCAGGGGCGTCGGCAGCCGCAGGTTCAGGTCGTACTGGTCGAAGCGGCTTTCGGTCCGCATCTCGATCACGTCGCGGAAGCCCTCGGTCGTGACGAAGGCCGTGCGCGCGCCGCGCCGCTCGATGAGCGCATTGGTGGCCAGCGTCGTGCCGTGGATGACGATGTCGAGGTCGCCGTAGCCCAGCGCCGCCTCGGCCAGCACTACGTCGATGCCGTCCAGGATCGCCTGTTCCGGCGCGGCGTAGGTGGTCAGCACCTTGGTCGAGTACATCCGGCCGTGTGCTTCCAGCGCGATGTCGGTGAAGGTGCCGCCGATATCGGCGCCCAATCGGGCCCGCGAAGTCATGTCTTGTCCTTCGCCGCGAGCGCCGCCTCGCGCATCTGGCTGAGCGTCTGCCGCGGGGTCAGCGCCTCGGGGCTGATGCTCAGGTCCAGCACCGCCCCGCTGCGCGAGGCCAGCGCGCGGGCGAAGGCTGCCGGGAAATCTTCGGTCCGCTCCACCCGTTCGGCATGGTAGCCATAGGCGCGCGCGAGCATCGTGAAATCCGGATTCTCCAGCGTGGTGCCCGAGACGCGGGCCGGGTAGCTGCGTTCCTGGTGGGCGCGGATCGTGCCATAGATGCCGTTGTTGAGGACCAGCACGATCGGCTGCGCCCCGGCCTGCATCGCCGTGCCCAGTTCCTGGCAGTTCATCTGGAAATCGCCGTCGCCCGCGAAGCAGACGACGGTGCGTTCCGGGTGCGCGATCTTTGCCGCGACCGCAGCGGGCAGTCCGTAGCCCATGGCGCCCGACTGCGGGGCCAGCAGGCGCGCCTTGGGTCCGAACCTGAAGAACTTGTTGGGCCAGACGGTGAAGTTGCCCGCACCGTTGGTCAGGATCGCGTCTTCGGGCAGGACCTCGCGCAGATGCGCCGTCACCAGCCCCATGTCCACGGGCGAAGGCTGCGGCGGCAGGTCGAAACCCGCTTCCCAGTCCGCCCGGGCCCTCGCCCGCCATTCGCCCCAGCCACCCCTGACCGGGCGCAGCGCGGCGGCAAAGGCGTTCGGCCCGGCCTGAATGCCAAGGGCCGGTTGATAGACCTTGCCGATCTCACGGTCCGAGGCATGGACGTGGATCAGGGTCTGCGCCGGCACCGGAACGGACAGGAGCGTGTAGCCATCCGTCGTCATCTCGCCGAAGCGGACGTTGAGCGCGAGGATCACGTCCGCCTCGCGGACCTGCCGCTTCACATGTGCGGGCATGCCCACGCCCGCCTCGCCCGCGTAGACGGGTGAATGGTTGTCGAACTGGTCCTGATAGCGGAAGGCGGCGATCACCGGAATGTCGCTGGTCTCGGCAAAGGCCTGCAGGTCGGCGCGGCCCGGTTCCGTCCAGTTGCAGCCTCCGACAAGGATCATCGGGCGCGCGGCGGCCTTCAGGCGCGCCAGCGCCTCGTCCATCGTGGAGGCAGACGGCGCCGGCTCCGCGATCCGCGCCGGGGCGGTCAGCGGGACGGCCTCGGTCAGGCTGGTGAGCATGTCCTCCGGCAACGCGATCACAACCGGCCCGGGGCGACCCGTCGTTGCGGTCGTCCAGGCGCGGGCCAGGAATTCCGGGATGCGCTCCACCCGGTCGATTTCCACCACCCATTTGGCGACGGTCGCGAACATGGCGCGGTAGTCGATTTCCTGAAACGCCTCGCGGCCCTTCATGTCGGTCCCGACCTGACCGACGAAACAGATCATCGGCGCGGAATCCTGCATCGCGGTATGGATGCCGATCGAGGCGTTCGTCACCCCCGGCCCCCGCGTCACCATGCAGATGCCCGGCTCACCCGTCAGCTTCCCCCAGGCAGCCGCCATGAAGGCCGCGCCCCCCTCGTTCCGGCAAAGGACGAAGTCGAACCGCCCCTCGGTGTCGTGCAAGGCGTCCAGCACCGCGAGAAAGCTTTCGCCCGGCACCCCGAAGGCCTTCCGCGCCCCAAGCGCGACAAGGCTGTCCACCAATAGCCGACCGCCGTTCCGCATCATGCACAGCCCCGATACCTCGTCCGCGCCCAACTTGGGCCTTTCGCTGACAAGGCGAAAGCAAGAAGGACAGGGAATCGACAAGTTTTTCTTGTCGATTTCCACCCGGGAAAGCGCCCGCGATCATGGGTCCTACCGGGCAAGCCGTGCGCTTCAATTGGGTCATCAGGCGTCTCCGGAACGGAGCACGCAGGCTTTCTGCGGTGGCGAACGCCCGAGGCCAGGTCCGGCAACTGGACTGCCGCCCGTGCCGTCGACCGGTCGCGGACCCCGGACCCCGACACCCCGCCTTCCAGCGCCGGGATCAGGGCAAGCCCTGCCGCAAGGCGCATCATCAGCCGGCGAAGGTATAGGCCGTCTTGACCGAGGTGTAGAAGTCCATGGCCATACGCCCCTGCTCGCGCCCGCCCAGGGACGAAGCCCCGCGCCCGCCGAAGGGCACATGGTAGTCCACCCCAGCAGTCGGCAGGTTCACCATGACCATCCCGGCCTTCGATCCGCGGCGGAAGGCGGTGGCGTACTTCAAGGACCCCGTGCAGATGCCCGAGGACAGGCCGTAGGGCGTGTCGTTCGCGACCGCCAGGGCCTCGTCGAAATCGGCCACGCGGATCACGCTTGCGCAGGGGCCGAAGATTTCCTCTCGGCTGGTCCGCATGTCGTTGCGCGCATTGACGAACAGCGCCGGCGCCTGGAAACTGCCCGGCCGGTTCAGCCGCTGGCCGCCCACCACCTCGCACCCTTCCTCGCCCGCGAGCCGCACATTGTCGAGGTTGCCCGCGAGTTGCCCCTCGGACACCACCGGCCCGATCTGCGTTTCCGCCTCCAGCGGATCGCCCAGCCGCAGCGCCCCCATGGCGGCGGCGAGTTTCTCGACGAAGGCATCGTGAATACGGTCCTCGACGATCAGCCGCGAGGATGCCGTGCAGCGCTGCCCGGTAGAGAAGAAGGCGCCGTTCAGGCAGGCGTTGACGGCGATATCCAGATCGGCATCGGCCATCACCACCATCGGGTTCTTGCCGCCCATCTCCAGCTGGACCTTCTTCATCCCCGCCGCGCAGCCCGCCGCGATGCCGCGTCCGACCCGTTCGGAGCCGGTGAAGGAGATCGCCGCCACCTCGGGGGTCTGCACCAGCGCCGCCCCGATCTCGGAGCCTCGTCCCATCACGAGGTTGAAGACGCCGGGCGGGCAACCGGCTTCCTCGAGCACTTCGGCCAGAACATGCGCGCAGCCCGGGGTCAGGTCGGCGGGCTTCATCACCACGGCGTTTCCTGCGGCAAGTGCGGGCGCGGCCTTCCAGGCCGGAATCGCAATCGGGAAGTTCCAGGGCGTGATCAGGCCGACGACGCCCAGAGGTTCGCGCATCACGTCCACCTCGACACCGTCGCGGATCGAGTTCAGCTTTTCGCCGGGGTCGCGCACCGCCTCGCCCGCGTAGAAATGGAAGAGCTGAGCTGCCCGCAACGCCTCGCCCTTCGCCTCGGCAAGGGTCTTGCCCTCCTCGCGGGCGAGAAGCCGGCCGAGCGCGTCGTTCCGCGCAAGCAGGAGATCACCCGCCCGCCGCAACACGTCCGACCGCAGTTGCGGAGACCCGCGGCCCCATCCGGGCTGTGCCGCCTTTGCCGCCGCCACCGCCGCCTCGACATCCGCCTGGTTGCCCCGGGCATAAAGACCGATCAGGTCATCGGGATTGGCCGGACTGCGGTTCTCGCTGGCCTCTGCCGCAGCGCACCACTGGCCGCCGATGAAGTTGCGCTTGATCTCGGACATGGTCGTCTCCTACCTGCAGGTCTGTCAGTCAGCATCGTTTCCGGCACTAAGGCCCGGCGAGGAAGACTGTCAATCCGCCAGCCCAGCCGGCTGTCCCGGCCGTTACAACCCCGCGCGGCCTGTCGGGACGGAAAACCGACGCATGTCAGACGCGGACCTGACGCATCCCGCCCCGCTTTGCGGACAGCGCGGACCCGTGGTACCACCGCCTCGGACGATCGACCGGGGGGCCCCATGCAGAAGACCGTCAAGGACTACATCCGCACGATTCCCGACTTCCCGCACGAGGGTATCCTCTTTCGCGATGTGACCACGCTCTTTGCCGATGCCCGCGGCTTCCGGATGGCGATCGACCAGCTTCTCCACCCCTATGCCGGCGCCCGGATCGACAAGGTCGTGGGGCTGGAGGCACGCGGGTTCATCCTTGGCGGGGCGATCGCACACCAGTTGACCAAAGGCTTCGTGCCGATCCGCAAGAAGGGCAAGCTGCCCGGCCGGACCATCGCGCAGGGCTACACGCTCGAATACGGCGAGGCGGTGATGGAGGTCCACGAGGACGCCATCGCGCCGGGCGAGAAAGTCTTGATTGTCGATGACTTGCTGGCCACGGGCGGGACCTGCGAGGCGGGCATCAAGCTTTGCGAGCGGCTCGGGGCCGAGGTTGTCGGCTGCGCCTTCGTCGTCGACCTGCCGGAGCTTGGCGGCCGGCGGCTTCTGGAGCGGCTCGGCATGAAGGTGCATGTCCTATGCGAATTCGAGGGGGCTTAACCGGCGGGTAAGGAATCGGCGCTAAATCTCTCCTTGCGCCCCTCGGGGGGCACGTTCGCAACGTGAGTTTCGCGGCTCCCGCCCCGCCGGTCCTTCCCCCGGCGGGGCGTTCCTTTTCAGGGCGGGATTACTGCACCGGGGTTCAGGATGCCAAGGGGATCAAGGGCTTGCTTTATTCTCCGCATGGCCGAAAGTTTCGCCGGATCGCCGTAGCGGGCCAGCTCCGCCGTCTTCAGCCGGCCGATCCCATGCTCGGCGCTGATCGAGCCGCCGTGTTCGTGGACAAGGTCGTGGACCGCCCGGGTGACGGCCGGGGCATGGCCGGCCCAGGTGGCCCGGTCTTCGCCCTGCGGCGGGAAGACGTTGTAATGCAGGTTGCCGTCGCCGAGATGGCCGAAGGCGTTTATGCGGAAGGGGCCGAGGGCGCGCAGGGTTGCGTCGGCGCGCGGCAGGAAGGCTGCGATTTCCGAGAGCGGCAGCGAGATGTCATGCGATGCGACGGCACCGATCCGGCGGTTCGCCTCGGGGATCCGCTCGCGCAGGTCCCAGAGCATCTGCCGCTGCGCCCCGCTCGCGGCGAGCACGGCGTCGTCGACGAGCCCTTCGGTGGCTGCCGCCTCGTAGATGTCGCCCAGCACCGTCTCGGGATCGATTCCCGGCGGCAGGCCAAGCTCCATCAGCACCGACCATTCCGGTCGGCCCGCAAGTGGCTGGCGCACTTCCGGCAGCGCCTCGTCGAGAAACCGCAGCCCCTGCCCGCCGATCAGTTCGAAGGTGGATACGGCACCCCCGGTCTTTTCCTGCGCCAGCGCGAGAAGACGTAGCGCCCCGGCCGGGCCGGTCACTTCGAGGAACGCCGTCGCCAGGGCGGCAGGGCGCGGGAAGAGCCGGAGCGTGGCGGCGGTGAGGATGCCGAGCGTGCCCTCGGAGCCGACGAGGAGGTCGGTGACGTCGTAGCCGGTGTTGTCCTTCCGGAGCCGCTTCAGACCATGAAGGATGCTGCCGTCCGCCAGCACCGCCTCCACCCCGAGGCAAAGGGCCCGCGCGTTGCCATAGCGCAGGACGGCCGTGCCGCCGGCGTTGGTGGCCAGGACGCCCCCCATCCGCGCCGTGCCTTCTGAGGCGAGCGAGAGCGGGAAGAGGAAGCCTGCCGCCTCGGCCGCCGCCTGGACGTCGGCCAGCGTCATGCCCGCCTCGGCGATCATCAGCCCCTCCTCCGGCCAGATGCCGCGCGAGGCCGCCATCCGCTCGAGCGAGAGGATAAGGGGCATCGGTCCCTCGGGCAGGACCTGGCCGAGGACGAGCCCCGTCCCCCCGCCCCAGGGCACGATCCCCACCCGTGCCGCGGCACAGGCGCGCACGATAGCCGCCACCTGTTCCACGCTGCGGGGACGGGCGAGCAGCGCGGCGGGCGTCACGCCCTTGCCACGCGGCTCCTCGAGGTATCCGGGCTCGGCCGGGGAAAGGGTCCCCGCGGGGAGGGCGGCAGCGAGCGCCTCGGCGAAGGCGGTATCGACGGGGTTCAGCATGGGGCGATGAAGCACGCGCCGGATCGCCACCGCAAGGGGGCAGTCGCGCGGCTTCACTCAAGCGGGCGTGGTGCGACCGCGATCACCGTCGGCCGCGACGGCAGGGTGGCGAGCGTAACCTCCACCGCGCTTTCCCTGCGGATCTCGATCACGAAGTCCTCCTCCATCCCGGAGAGGAAGCGCGCGAGGTTCTCCGGACCGAACCAGTGCATCGGCAGCACGATCGAGGACCGCAGCCTTTTCAGTACCTTGATCATCGTCGGCAGGTCGAGCGTCATGCCGCCATCGACCGGCGCCATGACCACGTCGAGCCGCCCGAGTGCCGCATATTGCTCCGGCGTCGGCTCGTGATGCAGGTGGCCGAGATGCCCGATGCAGAGACCTGCCGCCTCGAAGACGAAGATCGAGTTGCCGGCGGGCTCCACCGTGCCGTCAAACCCGCGGATGTCGGTCGGCACGTTGCGCACCAGCATCTCGCCGAGGTCGAGGTGATGGTCGGCCGGCTCCCCGGTATAGTCCCAGCCCTGCAGGACATGGGGAATGCGCTCGTCGGGCTCGGAGGTCCAGTGGGAGGAATGGGCGTGGTTCATCGTCACGACGTCGGGCACGACATCGCCCGGACCGAGGCGCCCGGTGTAGTCGGTGGCGACGGACAGGCCGCCGGGCGTCTCGATCAGGAAGGTGGAATGACCGACGTACGAAAGCCGCACCGTCCCGGCGGGCAGCGGATCGCCCCATTTCGCCTGCCAGATCATGCCGGGCGCGGCCCCGGCGATGGCGATGCAGTGGCTCGGCACGCGACTTTCGGCCAGGGCGGAGGTCCCCGTGGCGGCGATGCAGGCGGCGAGGGAGACTGCGAGAATCCGGGTCATTGCGGCGTGAAAGTCTAGCACATCACGGCGTGCTGCCGCTATGGCACCCCCACGCAGTGCGCCTAAGTGCCGGTCTTCACCTTCGTCCAGAGACGGGTGCGACCGCGCAGCGCCTTGGCGTCCAGGTTCCGGTCGGGGAAAAGGCGCTCCCTCACCTCCACCGGAGGATAGAAGCCGGGATCACCGAGGATCGCCGGATCGACCAGGGCAGAGGCCGCCGCGTTCGCATTCGCGAAGAAGACCGTATTGGTCACATCGGCGATCACCTCGGGCCGCAGCATGTAGTCGATGAAGGCATAGGCCGCGTCGACGCGCGCGGAATCGGCCGGGATTGCCATCAGGTCGATCCACATCAGCGTGCCCTCGCGGGGGATCGCATAGGCAACCTCGACACCGTTTCCGGCCTCGGCGGCGCGGGCCTGCGCAATGCCCGCGTCGCCGCTATAGACCAGCGCGACACAGATATTCCCTGCCGCAAGGTCGCCGGTGGCCTTCTGATTGTTGAAATAGCGCACCGAGGGCGCAATGGCCGAGAGAAGCGCGCCGGCGCGCTCCAGTTCGGCCGGATCGTCGGAATATGGCTCGGCGCCGAGATAGTTCAGCGCGATCGACAGGACTTCGACCGGCGAATCGAGCATGGCGATGCCGCAATCGGCCAGCTTTGCGGCGTTCTCCGGCTTGAAGATCGCGTCGAGCCTGTCCATCGGCTGTTCGCCGAGCCGTTCCGCGACCAGCGCCGGGTTGTAGGCGATGCCGACGGTGCCCCAGGTATAGGGCACGCCCAGTTGGCGCCCCCCGGGGACGGTGTCGAGGGCGGCAAGGACCGACGGATCGAGGTTCCGGTAGTTGGCGAGCCGGTCCGGCTCGATCGGCAACAGCGCCCCGACCTGGAGTTCGCGTTCGGCATTCGAGGTGGCTGGAAAGACAACGTCGTAGCCGCTGCCTCCGGTAAGCAGCTTGGTCTCCAGCATCTCGTTCGAGTCGAAGTAGCCGAGCGTCACCGTCGTGCCGGTCTCGGCTTCGTAGCGGGCGATCGTCTCGGGGCCGAAATAGTCGGCCCAGTTGTAGATGGCGAGTTCGCCCGCGTCGGCGCCGGTGACGGCGAAGAACGCGGCGAAGGACAGGGTCGCGACAAATCGGGTGGTCGCGGAGCCTGACGTGACACGGTTGCTTGCACTGGCGGCGGCTCTGGCGGTGCGGTCCATGATCTTCCTGTCGCTCTGTTCCGGTGGAACAAGCTTACGCACTGGCGATCACACCGAGAATTCGGTTAGAGGAGTATGCCTAAAGGAGTAGTAACGACGATGAGTATCTTGGCCGGTCAACTGCCGGAAGGCTGGGTCGCCGCGCTGGCCGATCTTGTCGGCGCGATGGACGGCGCGCGCTTTCCCTCTGCCCTTCGGCAGGTGCTCGCCCTTTGCTGCCAGTTCGATTCGCTCGTCATCACACGATACGCGGGCACCGTCCCGCCGCAGGCGCTGTTCCACGATCTCGACGATGTACAGGCGGCAATCACGGTCGCATTCTACGCCACCGGTCCCTATCTGCTCGACCCGTTCTACCATGCGTGCCGCAACCGGCAGGGGCCAGGGGTCTACCGGTTGCGGGACATAACGGCCGAGGGGTTCTTCCGGTCGGAATACTATCGCAGTTTCTACCGCCGGACGCGCATCAGCGACGAGATCGCCCTTCTGATTCCGAACGCAGCGGAAGGCTGGATCACTCTGTCGCTCGCGCGGCGATTTCGCCGCGCTCCCTTTACCGAGGCCGACGCGGCGGCACTGAAGGCCGTTTATCCTCTCGCCCGCGGAGCCGTCCTGCGGCAATGGGGTACGCGCGCTCACGGGCAGCACGCCGAAGTCGATGCGGATATCGAATCGCGGCTGGCGCTTTTCGCGGCCGATCAGCTCAGCCCGCGCGAGGCCGAAGTCGTCCAGTTGATCCTGAGCGGGCATTCCACCCACGCGGCGGCTGACGCGCTGGGGATATCGCCCGGCACGGTGAAGGTCCACCGCCGCCATGCCTACGCGAAGCTGAATGTGGGATCCCAGTCCGAGCTCTTTTCGCTCGCGACGAGATTTCTGATGGCGCAATCCGGCTGAGCGAGGTTCGCGGCCGGATCTCGGCCGGTCTCAGCCGGCGTCGGTCCGCCCGCGACGGTCGCTGCGCAGGTTGGCGTAAAGGACGTGATTGCGCCAGCGGCCGTTGATCTGCAGGTAGCTCTGGGCCACACCCTCGTACTTGTAGCCGCATTTCTCCAGAACCCCGCGCGAGGCGGCGTTTTCCGGCAGGCAGGCGCTTTCGAGGCGGCTGAGGTCGAGCGTGGAGAAGCAATGGTGGATGACGGCGCGCAGCGCCTCGGCCATGTAGCCCTGGCGGGCGAAGGGCGCGCCGACCCAGTATCCGATCGTAGCCGCCTGCGCAGGCCCGCGGCGGATGTTGTCCACGGTGACCGCCCCGAGCAGGGCCATGTCCGAACGGCGGATCAGGAAGAGCGGCATCGCCGTGCCCCCGGAAAAGGCCCGCGCCGCCCAGTAGACACGGTTTGTGAAGGCCTTGCGCGTCAGGTGGTCGGCCGACCACGTCGGCTCCCACGGGCTGAGAAAGGCGCGGCTGTCCTCCCGAAGGCTCGCCCATGCACGGAAGTCGGAATGCTGCGGCAGGCGGAGCGTCATCCGCTCCGTCTCGATGCGGACCTTCCGCCGCCGCACGAGCATCAGGCGGCGAGCCTTTCGCGCAGTCGGTCGAGCGTCGGGGCATGATCGACCGGGCCATAGAGTGCGAGCGCGGTCGCCGCGGTTTCCACGATCCCTCCGGCAAAGCGCAAGACGTCGGCGCGGGTGACCGCCTCTATCTCGGCCGTGCTTTCCTCCACCGTCTGCACCCGGCCCCAGATCGCAACATGCCGCGCCATGCGCTCGGCCCGGCCCGAGGGACTTTCGAGCCCCATGAGGAGCCCCGCCTTCATCTGCGCCCGCGCCCGCGCCACCTCGGCCTCGGTCATGTCCTCGGCCGCGCGCTTCATCTCCTCGACAGTGAGGCCGGAAAGGTCGCCGATCTCCTCGGCCGAGGTGCCGGCATAGATCGTCAGCATCCCGGTGTCGTCGTAGGCCCCGGTCTGCGCGTAGATCGAGTAGCAGAGGCCGCGTTCCTCGCGGATCCTCTGGAAAAGGCGCGAGGACATGCCGCCGCCGAGGGCGGTCGTATAGACCTGCGCGGTGTGGAAATCCTCGTTCCGCACGCTCGGCGCCTCGAACCCCAGCGCGAAATGGACCTGTTCGAGGTCCCTCACCTCGCGCCGCTCGCTCCCCTGCCAGCGCGCGGGCTGGAGACTCTTGCGGCCGACCGGTGCGAGATGACCGAAGGCGGCCTCGGCAGCTCTCACCACCTGGTCATGCTCGACCGCCCCGGCGGCGGCGAGGATCATCTGGTCGGGCCCGTAGTGCTCGCCGATGAAGCCGGTGAGATCCGGGCGCCCGAAGGCCGCGACCCGCTCTGCCGGGCCGAGGATCGTGCGGCCGAGCGCCTGGTCGGGGAATGCCGCTTCCTGCAGCCAGTCGAAGATGATGTCGTCTGGCGTGTCGAGCGCTTGGCCGATCTCCTGCAGGATCACATGGCGCTCGACCTCGATCTCCTTCGGGTCGAATACGGGGTTCAGCACGATGTCGGAGATGACGTCGAGCGCCATGGGCACGTCCGGCTCCAGCACGCGAGCGTAGTAGGCCGTCATCTCGCGCGAGGTATAGGCGTTGATGTAGCCGCCCACGTCCTCGATCTCCTCGGCGATGCGGGCAGCGGAGCGGCGCTTCGTGCCCTTGAAGGCCATGTGTTCGAGGAAATGGGCGATGCCGTTCTGGTCCGCCCGCTCGTGCCGTCCACCGGCGGTCAGCCATACGCCTACGGCGGCCGAGGCGAGGCCCGGCATCCGTTCGGTGACGATGCGCAAGCCATTGGGAAGCGTGGTGAGAAGGACAGTCAATTCCTGCGCCTTTCCTTGATCAGCGCCTCAAGCGCCGCGAGGTCGTTCGGAACGGGGGTCACACGCTCGGACCGGTCGAAGAGATCGGCCATGCGGGCCGGCAGCCCCGGCCGGAGTCCTGTCGCGCGCTCGACCGCGTCGGGGAACTTCGCCGGATGCGCGGTGGCGAGCGTGATCATCGGCACGGCCGGATCGCGCTGCGCTTCGGCCACGGCGACGCCCACCGCCGAATGCGGGCAGAGAAGCTCGCCCGTGTCGCCGTGAGTCCGGGCGATGGTGGCGAGCGTCTCCTCCTCGGACACGCGGCCCGAGGCATAGGTCCCGCGCAGCGCCTGAAGCGCGCCCTGGCTGATGCCGAAGCCGCCCTCGCGCTTCAGTTCCTCCATGAGCTGCGCCACCGCCTTGCCGTCGCGCCCGTAGGCGTCGAAGAGCGCACGCTCGAAGTTCGACGAGACCTGGATGTCCATCGAGGGCGAAAGCGAGGGTTTCACCCCATCGGTCGCGTAGCGCCCCGTCGTCAGGCAGCGATGCAGGATGTCGTTCTGGTTGGTGGCGATCACCAGCCTTTCGACGGGTAGCCCCATGCGCTTTGCGATCTGGCCCGCGAATATGTCGCCGAAGTTGCCGGTGGGCACGGTGAAGCTGACGGCACGCTCCGGCGCGCCGAGCGAGACCGCGGCGGTGAAGTAGTAGACGACCTGGGCCAGCACGCGCGCCCAGTTGATCGAGTTGACGCCGGCAAGGCCGACCGCGTCGCGGAAGGCGAAATCGTTGAACATGTCCTTCAGCCGCGCCTGGCAGTCGTCGAAGTCGCCCGCGAGGGCGAGCGCGTGGACATTCGCCTCGGACGGCGTGGTCATCTGCCGCCGCTGCACGTCCGAGACGCGACCTTCCGGGAAGAGGATGAAGACGTCGACGTTGTCGAGCCCGCGGAAGGCCTCGATCGCGGCAGAGCCGGTGTCGCCGGAGGTGGCGCCGACGATGGTGATCCGCCGCCCATCCCGCGCGAGCGCGATCTGGAAGAGCTGGCCGATGAGTTGCATCGCGAAGTCCTTGAAGGCGAGCGTCGGGCCGTGGAAGAGCTCCAGCAGGAAATGATTGGGGGCGAGCTGGACGAGCGGGGCGCGGGCGGCATGGCCGAAGCCCCGGTAGGCGGCGTCGATGGCGCCACGGAACTCGGCATCGGTGAAGGTGTCGCCGACGAAGGGCCGCATCACCCGGTAGGCCGTCTCCTCGTAGGAGAGGCCCGCCAGCCCGGCAATCTCGTCCGGAGGCATCGCAGGGGAGCCTTCGGGCACATAGAGCCCGCCGTCGCGGGCAAGGCCCGTCAGCATCGCCTCGCCGAAGCTCAGGACCGGAGCGGCACCCCGGGTGGAGACATAGCGCATGGATCGTCCCTCAGCCTACCCGCCGCCTGATACGCCACAGAAAGAAGACTGTCATCCCCGCCCAGACGGCAGCGAGGGAAAACCAGGTGATCGCATACTG
This sequence comes from Paracoccaceae bacterium, assembly GCA_020637675.1. Classification (GTDB taxonomy): domain Bacteria; phylum Pseudomonadota; class Alphaproteobacteria; order Rhodobacterales; family Rhodobacteraceae; genus Albidovulum. The sequence goes on from JACKKD010000001.1 coordinate 828,325, forward strand.
GCGGTGATCGTTCGGGATGGCGGCGGCGCCGACCGGCACAGGCTCCACGCCCTGCGCGTCGCCCTCGACCAGTCGCGCCACGACCAGCACCGGCTCGGTGTTCAGCGCTGCGGCGAGCGCCGGAACGTCGCGCGCGAACCAGAGCCCGGCGGCGGCGTCGGGCGGGGGCGTGAAGGCGTCCGTCTCGTCCGGCCAGTGCAGGTTTCCGGTGACCGCCAGCGCGACAGGCGGCCGTGGCATCCCGCGCCCGGCCTCGGAGAGGAACCCGCGGTCGAGGAGGATGCGGCGCCCACCCTCGGTCTCGAAGGCGGCGATCACCTCGTAGCCCGCGCCTTCACCCTTCCTTCCGGAGAGGACGAGCGCATCTTCCCCGGTTGTGTGCCCGGCAAGCGTGACAGGGCGGTAGAGGTCGGCGGCCGGATCGGGCCCGGCGAGCGTGTCGAACGGCACGGGCTCCGCCGCGATCCGCGATTCGATCGTCGCGATGATTCCTTCCTTCCAGTGAAGCCGCTGCACCTGCCATAGGCCGAGCGACAGGAGCACGGCCACGCCGCCCGCCCCGACAACCAGAAGAAAGAGTAATCGCCGCATTTGTCCTCAAAGGCGAAGCGCGGGGGATGGCCCCGCGCCCGGCCATTCCGGTCGGCCGTGGCCGATCAGGCACTGCCCCAGATGTAGATCGCGGCGAAGAGGAAGAGCCAGATCACGTCGACGAAGTGCCAGTACCAGGCTGCCGTCTCGAAGCCCACATGCTGTTCCGGCGTGAAGTGACCCTTCATCGCGCGGAACATGCAGACCAGCAGGAAGATCGTCCCGATGATGACATGCGCGCCGTGGAAGCCGGTCGCCATGAAGAACGAGGCGCCGTAGATGTTGCCGGCGAAGCCGAAGGCCGCGTGGCTGTACTCGAAGGCCTGGAACAGCGTGAAGAGAGCGCCGAGCGCGGCACCGAGCGCGAGGCCCGAGATCATGTCGCGCCGGTTGTTCTCGTGCACCAGCGCATGGTGCGCCCAGGTCACCGCGGCGCCGGAGCAGAGAAGGATCAGCGTGTTGATCAGCGGCAGGTGCCAGGGGTCGAACGTCTCGATCCCTGCCGGCGGCCAGACACCGTCCTTCAGGGGGCTGTCCGGCCCCATCGGATAGAGCGCGTGCTTGAAGAAGGTCCAGAACCAGGCCGAGAAGAACATCACCTCGGACATGATGAAGAGGATGAAGCCGTAGCGCAGGCCGATGCGGACGACCGGCGTGTGATCGCCCGTGTTGCCCTCGTGGACGACGTCCGACCACCAGCCGTACATGACATAGAGCACGAGAGCGACGCCCGCGAGGAAGACGAAGGGCGTGATGCCCTTCATCCACAGGACCGCGCCGAAGAGCATGACGAATCCGCCGACCGCCCCGAGGAGGGGCCAGAGCGAGGGCTTGAGAATGTGGTAGTCGTGGTTTTTCGCGTGCGCCATGTCGGTTTCCCTGCTTGGGCCTCAGTTGTAGTCGGCCGAAGTCGCCGGCGAAAGGCTCGCCTGCTCTTGCGGCAATTCGGTCTGGTAGAAGGTATAGCTCAGCGTGATGTTGCGGATACGGCCCGCGTCACGATCCTGAAGTATCTCGGGATCGACGTAGAAGACCACCGGCATTTCCACCCGCTCGCCCGGTTCAAGCACCTGCTCGGTGAAGCAGAAACACTCGATCTTCGTGAAGTAGTAGCCCGCGAGGTCGGGGGCGACGTTGTAGGCGGCGGTGCCGGCGACCGGCTTGTCGGTCGGATTGTAGGCCTCGTAGAAGGCCATGCCGGTCTCGCCGATCTTCAGCCGCATCTCGTTCTGCGTCGGGTGGAACTCCCACGGCATGGAGGGTTCCTTGTTCGCATCGAACCGGATGGTGACGTATTCCTCGGCGACCTGGCTGTGGTTTTCGGCCTGCACGCCCGGGGTGCCGCCGTAGCCGGTCACCCGGCAGAACCAGCCGTAGAACGGGACCGCCGCCCAGGCGAGGGCGCCCATGGTCACCACCACGCCCACCAGAAGCGCCGCGATGCGGCCATTGCCGTCGAGCCGCTTCATTGCTTTGCCTCCGCGGAGGGCAGCTTGCCTTCGCGCAGGTGCGATATCTTCACGACGGAGAGGCCGAAGATCAGCGCCACGAAGGCGCCGAGGACGAGCCCGAGGCCGAGGTTGCGGCCGCGCCGGCGGGTATGAAGTTCATGCTCGGGATGGATCGCCATCACCAGCCTCCGAGTCCGAAGGTCGTAAGGCTGTGCTCCACCAGGAGTGCGCCGAAATGAAGGAAGAGATATGCGAGCGAGAAACGGAAGAACGCCTTCTCCGCCCTGTACCTGTCGGCCTCGGCCGCAGCGTCGTCGCGGCGCGCGATCCGGACGGCACCGAGGATGAAGAGTGCATTCAGAACCACCGCAGCCGCCAGCACGACGGGGCCGCCGACGGACGAAAGCGCGAGCGCGAAAGCGAAGGGCGCGAGGAGAATTGTGTAGGAGAGGATGTGCTTGCGTGTCGCTCTGCGTCCGTGCGTGACGGTCAGCATCGGCACGCCGGCGTTGGAGTAGTCGTCCTTCATGAAGAGCGCGAGCGCCCAGAAATGCGGCGGAGTCCACATGAATATGAGCGCGAACATCAGGATGGATTCGACGCTGATGCCACCGGTGGCGACCGCCCATCCGATCATCGGCGGGAAGGCCCCGGCGGCGCCGCCGATCACGATGTTCTGCGGCGTCCTCCGCTTCAGCCAGATCGTGTAGACGACGACGTAGAAGAAGATGGTGAAGGCGAGAAAGCCGCCGGCAAACCAGTTCGCCGCCAGTCCGAGCATCGCGCAGGAAATGCCCGACAGGGCGAGACCAAGCGCCAGCGCCTCGCCCGCGCCGACCCGACCGGCCGGGATCGGCCGCGACGCGGTGCGCCGCATCACCCGGTCTATGTCGGCGTCATACCACATGTTGAGCGCGCCCGAGGCGCCGCCGCCGAGCGCGATGAAGAGGATCGCGGTGAAGGCGACAAAGGGATGAACCGGGACCGGAGCGACGATGAGCCCGACCATGGCGGTAAAGACGACGAGCGACATGACGCGCGGCTTCAGAAGCTGCACGTAGTCGCCGAAGCCGGCTTCCCGCCCATGGTCGATGGCGCTCAAGTCGCTCATGTCTCAGGTCCCCTCCCCGCCGGCGGCGCAGACTGCACTGCGCCGGCGCGGCCCAGATTCAGTCGGCCGATGCGACCTTGACCGGCGCCGAAATGCCAAGGCCCGCAGTCTTGGTCCGGGCAAGCCAGTCGTCGTAGACCGCCTGGCTCACGACTTTCACGGTGATCGGCATGTAGGCATGGTCCTTGCCACAAAGCTCCGAACACTGGCCGAAATAGACACCCTCGCGCTCCGCGTTGAACCAGAGCTGGGCGATCCGGCCGGGCACGGCATCCTGTTTCACGGCAAAGGCCGGAACCGTCCAGGAATGGATCACGTCCAGCGCGGTGACCTGCACCAGCACGGTCTTGCCCACCGGGATGACAACGGCATTGTCGGTGGCAAGGAGGTATTCGTCGGCCGAGTAGCCGTTCGCCTCAAGTTCGTCGCGTCCGAGAAGGAAGCTGTCGAACGCGATCTGCTCGTCGGGGTATTCGTAGGACCAGAACCACTGGTTGCCGGTCGCCTTGATCACGAGATCGGGGTCTACAGGCATTTCCTGCTGCTTGAAGAGCGTCGGCAGCGAGAAGGAGCCAAGGACGACGAGGATCAGGACCGGGACCAGCGTCCAGGTGATCTCGACCGGCGTGTTGTGGCTGAACTTCGCCGGCGTCGGATTGGCGCGGCTGTTGAAGCGCAGGATGACGATGAGGAGCAGCGTCACCACCAGTGCGACGACCGCGATGCAGAGCCAGAGCAGCATGTGATCGAGCCACTGCTGGTCCCGCGCGAGTTCCGTGGCCGCCGGCTGGAACCCCGTACTAGTGCCGCTGGGATTGGGCTTGCCGACGACCTCGAGCCCGGTGATCCCGTCCTGGGCCCAGGCCGCCCCGGCGATCAGGCTTGCGGTGATGGCGGCCCCTAGGCCGGAGAAAGAGGGTGCAAAACGCATGTCGAGTTCCCGTTCCTGCCGCGGCTTCTTCCTGCCGCTTTCAGCTCCGCCCGCGCCCGAAACCTCCTCCGGGTCGGCCGGTTGTATCCGGGTTCTCTAAAATCATATTAGAGGAAGTGCGACAAGCGAAACCATTGCGGCACGTCGCCGCTTTTTGACTTATATCAAGGACCAAGAGGCCAGCGCGATGACAGATGCCCGGTTTTCCCCCTTCGAGACTCTGCTTGACCAGGGTCGCGCGCTCGCGATTCTGCGGGAGGCCGTTGCGGGGGGCGACGACGGCGAACTTTTCCTGGAGCGCCGCCGGTCCGAGGCGCTGATGTTCGACGACGGCCGGCTCAGGACGGCGAGCTACGACGCCTCCGAGGGATTCGGGCTCCGCGCGATCCGGGGCGAGGTCTCCGGCTATGCCCATGCGACGGAGATCTCGGAAGCGGCGCTCAGGCGCGCCGCCGAGACGGCGCGCCTCGCCGTCGGCCAGGGCGGCGGCACGATGGCGCCCCCCCCGCCGGGCACGAACCTGAAGTTCTACGCCGACGCCGACCCGATGGCCGATGCCACCTTCGGCGTGAAGGTGGAGACCCTGCGCGAGATCGACGCCTTCGCCCGCGCGCTCGACCCCCGGGTCGTGCAGGTCTCGGCCACCATCGCCGCCTCCCTGCAGGAAGTCTTCATCCTGCGGCCCGAGGGCGGGCTCGTCTCCGACATCCGCCCGATGGCTCGGCTCAACGTCTCGGTGATCGTGGAAGAGAACGGGCGCCGCGAATCGGGCTCGACCGGCGGCGGCGGGCGCGCCGGATTGGCGGCGCTCATGACGCCCGCGCATTGGCAGGACGCGGCGCGCGAGGCGCTCAGGATCGCGCTTGTCAACCTTCGGGCGGAAGCGGCGCCTGCGGGCGTGATGGACGTGGCGCTCGGCGCCGGCTGGCCGGGCATCCTTTTGCACGAGGCGGTGGGTCACGGGCTTGAAGGCGACTTCAACCGCAAGAAGACCTCGGCCTTTGCCGGGCTGATGGGACAGCGGGTGGCGGCGAAGGGCGTGACCGTGCTCGACGACGGCACGATCCCGGACCGGCGCGGCTCGATCACCGTGGATGACGAGGGCACGCCCTCGGGCAGGAACGTGCTGATCGAGGACGGCATCCTCGTGGGCTTCATGCAGGACCGGCAGAATTCCCGCCTGATGGGCGTCGCGGCCACCGGCAACGGCCGGCGCGAGAGCTTCGCCCATGCGCCGATGCCGAGGATGACCAACACCTACATGCTGGGCGGCGGGGCCGATCCGGCCGACGTGGTGGCCGAGGTGAAGCACGGCATCTATGCCGTGGGCTTCGGTGGCGGCCAGGTCGACATCACCAACGGCAAGTTCGTCTTTTCCTGCACCGAGGCCTACCGCGTGAAGGACGGCAAGGTCGGCGCGCCGGTCAAGGGCGCGACGCTGATCGGCGACGGGGCCACGGCACTGAGGAACATCCGCGCCATCGGCAACGACATGACGCTCGACCCCGGCATCGGCAATTGCGGCAAGGCCGGGCAATGGGTGCCGGTGGGCGTCGGCCAGCCGACGCTCTTGATCGGCGGGCTGACGGTGGGCGGCTCGGCGGCATGAGGGCGCGCGCAGCCGCGCAGAAGCCCGAATGAAGGCTGCGGCGATCTACGCCGCCGCGGCCTTGGCCGAGATCGCAGGCTGCTTCGCCTTCTGGGCCTGGCTTCGGCTTGACCGGTCGGCCGTCTGGCTCCTTCCCGCGATGACGGCGCTCGCGGCCTTCGCTTGGCTTCTGGCGCAGAGCCCGGCAGCCTTCGCCGGACGCGCCTATGCGGCGTACGGCGGCGTCTATATCGCGGCCTCGCTCGTCTGGCTCTGGCGGGTGGAGGGGCAGCGGCCCGACGGGTTCGACATCGCCGGCGCGGCGCTATGCCTCGCGGGGGCGGCGATCATCCTCTGGGCTCCGCGCCAGGGCTGAGAAGCCAAACGCGAAACACTTCGTTTTCACCGCGACAGGGTGGCAAGCCGGGCGAATCGTAACCATTGATTAACCTTGAGGTTGCAAGGTGCCCTTGCGAATGAGGCGAAGGCACGAGGGACAAAGGTTTGTTTTCTTACCCCACCCCCTTCACCCCACCCACCACGGAAGATGACAGACTGTCGTGGCTCCGCCTCATTCGCTCCCGCCGGGTCGGGGTGGTGACCTTCTGGCGACTTCTCGAAGAATACGGATCCGCCCGCGCCGCGCTTCTGGCCCTGCCGGAGGTGGCGAAGACTGCCGGCGTCGCGGACTACACGCCCTGTCCCGAAGGCGTCGTTCTTGCCGAAATCAAGGCAGGCCATGCCGCCGGGGCGCGGCTTCTGTGCCGGGGAGAGCCCGCCTACCCGCAAGCGCTCGCCGAACTTGCCGACGCCCCGCCGGTGCTCTGGGCGCTCGGCGATCCTGCCCATGCGGCGCGGCCCATGGTAGCCCTCGTCGGTGCCCGAAACGCCTCCTCGCTCGGGCTCCGGATGGCGCGGAAACTCGCCGAGGGGCTGGGCGAAGCGGGGATCACCGTCGTCTCGGGCCTCGCCCGCGGCATCGACGCGGCCGCCCATCTCGCCGCGCTGCCAACGGGCACGGTCGCCGTGATGGCCGGGGGCGTGGACGTGATCTACCCGGCGGAAAACGCCGACCTTGCACGCGGGATCGCCGACAAGGGCCTGCGCCTCTCGGAACAGCCGATCGCGCTCGAAGCACTCGCCCGCCACTTCCCGCTGCGCAACCGGATCATCTCCGGCCTCGCCTCGGCGGTCGTGGTGGTGGAGGCCGCGGCGCGGTCGGGCAGCCTCATCACCGCGAAGACGGCACTCGACCAGGGGCGCGAGGTGCTGGCGGTGCCGGGTCATCCGTTCGATGGCCGCGCCTCGGGCTGCAATCTCCTTCTGCGCGACGGGGCGACGCTTGTCCGCGGGGTGGATGACGTACTGGAAGCGCTGGCCGGGAAGGTCCACGCCGCCCCCGCGTCTCCGCCGAGGCGGCCAGCGGCCGACCTGCCGGCGGAGGGGCTTCGTGCGGCACCCGATGGAACGCTCGTCCAGGGCGGACCCGGCCGAGCGGCCGACACCCCTGCCGGAGGTCCGACCGGCTCCATGGCGGGCGCTCCGCGTCCGCGGGCCGGGATTCGCGCGCTCCACCAGGAAATACTCGACCGCCTCGGTCCGGCGCCGCTGGCGGAGGATCAGCTCATCCGCGACCTTGACGTTCCGCCCGCCGCCGTCGCGCCGGAACTCGTCGCGCTGGAGCTTGACGGGCGGATCCTGCGCCACCCCGGCGGACTCCTGTCGCGTGCCGTCTGACAGCGGCGGGCGGCTCTCGCCGACCCATCCCGAAGCGGCGGCGTTCCTCTGGCGCGGTGCCCCTCGTCCATCTGCCGCACGGCCCAGAGATTCCATCAGCTCCGGCGGCCCGGCAACCGTTCGCGGTTCCGCCGCCGGGCACCGTTACCTGGGGAAGATCGGCCTGGGGAACCGGTCTCCGCGCCCCATCGCGTAAGCTCGCATCCGCTACGGACAGGCTTCCGGAATCACCACGCCGAACTCCGCGCAGTACATAGGTTCGGCCCACCAGACATCGGTCGCGCCGTAATACATCGCCGCGACCGCCCAGCCGGACCGCGTCCGCTGCAGCAGCGCTTGCCCGGCCGTCCAGTCGGCGTCGGGCATGAAATAGCCGGACTGCCATCCCGGCGTTGCCTGGATGTAGATCGCCCCGCCGCCGGGCCGCTGCGCCACGACCGAGGCGAAGGCCACATCGCCCGCGACACGCAGGCGGCTCACCACGAACTCGACCGGCGGGCCGAAGATCAACTCCGCCTGCGGCCGCATCGCATCCATGAGCGCGCGCCGCTCGCCCGAACCGCGCGCCGGCTCATGCCAGCCCTGCGCTGCGGCCGCTGCCGACCAGAACGTCAGCACCGCCACCAGTATCCCCCGCATCCCGGTCATTCTCCCGCCCCCCCGTCAGGCGACATACTGCGCCCGCGCCGGGCGTTCGCAAAGCGTCAGTTTGCCCGGTCGCGCGCCGCCGCCCACATGAGGACACACCTCTCGGGCCCTCCATTGACATTGTGGAGGCTTCCCCCCCATGTTCCCCGCCCGAGCCCGAACACGCTTTTTCACGAGGAAGTCATGGCCGTCGTCGTTGTCGAATCCCCCGCCAAGGCCAAGACGATCAACAAGTATCTCGGATCAGACTACACCGTTCTCGCCTCCTACGGCCATGTCCGCGACCTTCCCGCGAAAGACGGCTCGGTCGTGCCGGACGACGGATTCGCAATGACCTGGGAGGTGGCGCCGGAAAGCCGCAAGCATGTCCGCGCCATCGCCGAGGCGCTGAAGTCCGACGACACGCTGATCCTCGCCACCGACCCCGACCGCGAGGGCGAGGCGATCTCATGGCACCTGCAGGAGGCGCTGGCCTCGTCGCTGAAGAAGGGCAAGGCCGTCCGCCGCGTCACCTTCAACGCGATCACGAAATCAGCGGTGACCGAGGCGATGGCGCACCCGCGCGAGGTCGATACCGCGCTGGTGGAAGCCTACCTCGCCCGCCGCGCGCTCGACTATCTCGTCGGCTTCAATCTCTCCCCGGTGCTCTGGCGCAAGCTTCCCGGCGCGAAGTCGGCGGGGCGGGTGCAGTCGGTCTGCCTGAGGCTCATCGTCGAGCGCGAACTGGACATCGAGGCCTTCAAGGCGCGCGAATACTGGACGGTGACCGCGGTCCTCGCCACGCCGCGGGGACAGGAGTTTCAGGCGCGGCTGACCGTCCTCGGCGGCAAGAAGCTCGACCGGTTCGACCTTGCCAACGAAACCGCGGCCGAGCTTGCGGTGCAGGCGATCCGGTCGCGGGACCTGACCGTGAAGTCGGTCGAGGCCAAGCCCGCCACCCGCAACCCCTGGCCACCCTTCATGACCTCCACCCTCCAGCAGGAGGCGAGCCGCAAGTTCGGCATGGGCGCGAAGGCCACGATGTCCGCGGCCCAACGGCTCTACGAGGCGGGTCACATCACCTACATGCGAACCGACGGCATCGACATGGCGCCGGAGGCCGTCATGGCCGCGCGCGACGAGATCAAGCGCCGTTTCGGCGCGGATTACGTCCCTGACTCCCCCCGCATGTACAAGAACAAGGCCAAGAATGCGCAGGAAGCGCATGAATGCATCCGGCCGACAGACATGAGCCTCAGCCCCGACAAGCTGAAGGCGGCCGACGACCAGCGGAAGCTCTACGACCTGATCTGGAAGCGCACCATCGCCAGCCAGATGGCCGCCGCCCGGCTGGAACGGACCACGGTCGACGTGGCCAGCCCTGACGGCGAGGTGGAACTGCGCGCCACCGGCCAGGTGGTGATGTTCGACGGCTTCCTTGCCGTCTATGACGAAAGCCGCGACGACGAGGATGGCGAGGACGGCGCCCGCCTGCCGCAGATCATGGCCGGGGAACCCGCCGGGAAGCAGAAGGTCACGCCCGAGCAACATTTCACCCAGCCGCCCCCGCGCTATACCGAGGCGACGCTGGTCAAGCGGATGGAGGAGCTTGGCATCGGCCGGCCCTCCACCTACGCTTCCATCGTCACCACGATCCAGGACCGCGAATATGTCCGCAAGGACAAGGGCCGACTTATCCCCGAGGACAAGGGACGGCTCGTCACCGCGTTCCTCACGAACTACTTCCGCCGCTACGTCGAGTACGACTTCACCGCCGACATGGAGGAGGAGCTTGACGACATCTCGGCGGGCGACCGCGACTACAAGGACGTGCTCGCCCGCTTCTGGCGCGACTTCACCGCCGCCATCGCCGAGACGGCCGACCTCAGGATCGGCGAGGTGCTGGAGAAGATTGACGAGTTCCTCGCGCCGCACCTCTACCCGCCGCGCGCCGACGGATCCGATCCGCGCACCTGCCCGACCTGCGGCGAGGGGCGGCTCTCGCTCAAGACCGCACGGTCGGGCGGCGCCTTCATCGGCTGCTCGAACTATCCGGCGTGCCGCTACACCCGCGCGCTTTCGGCCCCGAACGGCGAGGAGACCGGCGCGGCGGAGCGGGTGCTGGGCGAGGATGGCGGCGACGAGATCTGGCTGAAGGCCGGCCGCTTCGGACCCTACGTCCAGCGCGGCGAGGCCACCGAGGACACCCCGAAGCCAGCCCGCGCGAGCCTGCCGAAGGGCTGGTCGCCCGAGGCGATGGACCTCGGCAAGGCGCTCAAGCTCCTCAACCTGCCGCGCGAGATCGGGCCGCATCCGGAGGACGGCGAAACGGTGGAGGCCGGCATCGGCCGCTATGGTCCATACGTCCGGCACGGCCGCATCTACGCCAACCTGCCGGAGGCCGACGAGGTCTTCACCATCGGCATGAACCGCGCGGTGGAAGTGCTGGCGCAGAAGGCCAGCCGCGGCCCGCGCGCCGCGGCCCCCGCCGCACTCAGGGTGCTGGGGGAACATCCCGGCGGCGGCAGGGTCGAGGTCATGGCGGGCCGCTACGGGCCTTACGTGAAGTGGGAGAAGGTCAACGCCACCCTGCCCAAGGACCTGGCGCCGGAGGCCGTCACGCTCGACCAGGCGCTGGAGCTCATTGCGGCAAAGGCCGGGAAGACGGGCGGGCGAAGGACGGCTGGCGCAAAGAAGGCGGCACCGAAAGCGACTGCCAAAGCGGCGGCCGCGAAGACGTCCACATCCAAGGCCGCCACCGCGAAGAAAGCGCCCGCCAGGGCCGCGCGGGCGAAGGCCGCCAAGGCGGGCTGACGGCTGGGGGCGGCGGCAGCCTCTCCGCGGGCTTCATATTCGGCTTCAAGCATATGTGACTGGCCTTCGCGCGCCCGGAGCGGCAGGGTGGCCGGGAACAGGCAAGAAGGATAAACCCCATGACGCGATTGATGTTTTCGCGGCGCCGACTGATCGGCGCCGCGGCGGCCACCGTCTTCGTTCCGGCAGCCGCGCAGGCGCAGATGGCCGCCCAACCCGCCGAGGTGGAGACCGGGTTCGCCCGCCGCAACGTCTCCAGCTTCGCCGCGCAGGACTGGCGGGACCATTTCAGCGAACTCGGGAAGGGCGCGATCGTGGCCGACACCATCTCGCGCGCGCTCCACTTCTGGAGCGGTGACGGCACCGACTACCGCATCTATCCGACCTCGGTGCCGAAATCCGACGAGCTGACCAGACGCGGCTACACGAAGATCGTGCGCAAGAAGGTGGGGCCGGACTGGACGCCGACGCCCTCGCAGCTGGCGCGCTTCCCGGACTGGAAATACATGCCGCCGGGGCCGGACAACCCACTTGGCACCCATGCAATGTACCTCGACTGGCCCGCCTACCTGATCCACGGCACGCATGACACCCGCAAGATCGGGCGGCGGTCCTCGGACGGCTGCATCGGGCTCTACAATGCCGCCATCGCCGACCTCTTCGACCTCACGCCGATCGGCACCCAGGTGCGGCTGATCTGATCCTGCCGCACCGCGGCGATTGACAGCGTTGCCCCCTCGGGTCACAACTCCCCCGATGATCTTCGGGGAGCGAACATGAAGAAAGTCTACGGTTCCGCGCGGGAGGCGCTTGAGGGTCTCCTGCATGACGGGATGTTCATCGCGGCGGGGGGCTTCGGGCTCTGCGGGATCCCCGAGTTGCTGATCGACGCCCTGGTGGAGAGCGGGGTGAAGGATCTGACCATCGCCTCGAACAACTGCGGTGTCGACGGCTTCGGTCTCGGCAAGCTTCTCGACACGCGGCAGATCAGGAAGATGCTGTCGTCCTATGTCGGCGAGAACGCGGAGTTCATGCGGCAGTATCTCTCGGGCGAGCTGGAGCTGGAATTCAACCCGCAGGGCACGCTCGCAGAGCGGATGCGGGCCGGCGGCTGCGGCATCCCCGGCTTCTACACCAAGACCGGCGTGGGCACGGTGATCGCCGAGGGCAAGGAACACAAGGACTTCGACGGCGAGACCTATATTCTGGAAAGGGGCATCTTCGCCGACCTGTCCATAATCAAGGCCTGGAAGGCGGACACCACGGGCAACCTCGTCTTTCGCAAGACCGCGCGCAACTTCAACGTGCCGGCCGGCATGTGCGGACGGGTCTGCGTGGCCGAGGTGGAAGAGATCGTCGAACCGGGCAGCCTCGACCCGGACGGCATCCACCTGCCCGGCATCTACGTGCACCGGATCATCGCCGGTCCGCACGAGAAGCGGATCGAACAGCGCACCCTGCGCAAGCGTGCCTGAGGAGGCCGGGCGATGACGGATCGCGCAGTCAGCGACTTCAGAGAAACGGTCCAGGCCGACTTCCTGCACTGGGTCGCCGTCGCGCGCGACATCGTCACCGACCATTTCCCCTCGGAGCGCACCGAACCACACAACCAGATGGTCATCGACACCGTCCGATCGCTGATGATCGCGGAACGGCTCGGGACCATCGAGACGACGCTCGAGGGTCTCCGCCAGGTCCTCGCCCATTCCAAGGAGAGCTGAAATGCCCTGGGACCGCAACGAGATGGCCGCGCGCGCGGCGCAGGAACTGAAGGACGGGATGTATGTGAACCTCGGCATCGGCATCCCGACGCTTGTGTCGAACTACATCCCCGAGGGAGTGCACGTCACACTGCAGTCGGAAAACGGCATGCTCGGCATGGGCCCCTTCCCCTTCGAGGGCGAGGAAGACCCCGACCTCATCAACGCCGGCAAGCAGACGATCACCGAACTGCCGCACTCGGCCTATTTCGACAGCGCCACGAGCTTCGGCATGATCCGCGGCGGCAAGATCGCCATGGCGATCCTCGGCGCGATGGAGGTTTCGGAAAAGGGCGATCTGGCGAACTGGATGATCCCCGGCAAGCTCGTCAAGGGCATGGGTGGCGCGATGGACCTCGTCGCCGGCGTCGGCCGGGTGGTGGTGGTGATGGATCACACCTCCAAGCACGGCGAATCGAAGGTCCTGCGGGAGTGCACGCTGCCGTTGACCGGCAGGGCCGTGGTGGACAGGATCATCACCAACCTCGGCGTGCTCGACGTCGGCCACAAGGGCCTGCACATCGTCGAACTCGCCTCCGGCGTCACCGAGGCGGAGCTTCGCGCCGCCACCGAGGCCACCGTCGTCTGACCGTGACCGCGAGGTGGCGGGCGATCCCGCCCGGGCCCGGCGCCTTCAGCCTCCGGCGGCAGCCACGGCGGCGCGCTGGCGGATGAGGGCGAGGATGATGTCGATCGTCGGCGTGGGTGAACCCGTCAGTCGGCCGAGTTCCTGGACCGATCCGACCAGGGCGTCGATCTCCATCGGCCGGCCTGCCTCGAGATCCTGAAGCATCGAGGTCCGGTGTGCCCCGACGGCCGCGCCGCCGTCGATGCGCCGATCCACGTCGATCGGGAACGACACGCCCAACTTCTCGGCGATGACCTGCGCCTCCACCATCATCGCGCGCGCGATGGCGCGGGTGCCGGGGTCGGTGCAGAGGATTTCGAGGGTCGCATGGGTCAGGGCCGAGATCGGGTTGAAGGAGAGGTTCCCCCAGAGCTTCACCCAGATCTCGTCCCTCAGCTTCGGCCTTACCGGCGCCTTCAGGCCGGCGGCAGTGAGGGCGGCCGACAGGGCCACTGCCCTCGCGGATTTCGAGCCGTTCGGTTCGCCGAGCGAGAATCGGTTGCCCTCGATATGCCGGACCGTCCCGGGCTCCGGCACCTCGGCGGCCGGATAGACCACGCAGCCGAGCACCCGGTCGGGCCCGATGCCGTTCCACTGGACGTCGCCGGGATCGACCGAGGCAAGCCGCGTTCCTTCGAGAGGACCGCCGATCTTGTGAAAGTACCACCAGGGAATGCCGTTGACCCCGCTGACCACGGTGGTCGCAGGCTCGAGAAGCGGCGCAAGATCGCCGACGATGGCCGGCACGGAATGCGCCTTGAGCGTGAGGATAACATAGTCCTGCGGCCCGAAGTCCCTCGCGTCGGCGCTGGCGCGGACCCTGTGCTCCGTCGTCGTGCCGTTCTCGATCAAGGTCAGGCCCTTGCGGCGTATCGCCTCCAGATGCGGCCCACGCGCCACGATCCCGACATCGACGCCCGCCTGCGCCAGCTTCGCGCCGAGATAGCCGCCGATCGCGCCCGCGCCGAAGATGCAGATCCGCATGGGCCCTGCCCTCAGGCTTCGACAGGGCCGGCAAGGCCGAGTTTTTCGGCCAGACCGATCCGCTGCATCTTGCCCGTCGCGCCCTTCGGAATCTCTGCCACGATGACGATTCGGCGAGGCACCTTGAAATCCGCGAGCCGGCCGGCCGCGAAGTCCCGTATCTCGCGTTCGGTGGCATCACGGCCTTCGCGCAGCACCACGGCGGCGCCCACTTCCTCGCCCAGTTTCGGATGTGGGATGGCGAAGGTCACGACCTGCGCGATCGCCGGATGGTCGAGCAGGACATCGTCGACCTCCAGCGGGCTGATCTTTTCGCCGCCGCGATTGATGATCTCCTTCAGCCGTCCCGTCAGCCGCAGATATCCCAGATCGTCGAAGGCGCCCTGATCGCCGGTGCGAAACCAGCGCGCGCCCTCGGCCATGAAGAAGTTCCGGCCATTGGCGTCGGGATTGCCCTCGTATCCCGGCGTGACGTTCGGGCCGGAGATGACGACCTCGCCGGTTCCCTGCACGAGGCGGTTTTCCAGTTCGTGCGCGATGCGCACCTTCGGCCCCGCCTCGCGCCCGACCGAACCCGGAACCTGGCCGCCGGGCGTGAGCGGGTTGCTCGTCATCTGGTGGGTGGCCTCGGTCATCCCGTAGGCCTCGATGACCGGCGCGCCGAATGTCTCGCTCAATGCCCGCATGACCTGCGCCGGAAGCGACGCCGAGGAGGAGCGGATGAAGCGCAGCCTCGTGGCCGCGATCACGTCCCGGTTTCGCTCGGCCCGGGCGAGGATCGCCTGGTGCATCGTCGGCACCGCGGTGTACCAGGTCGGGCGGACCTCGTTCATCCAGCCGAAGAAGCGCAGCGCATCGAAACCCGGCGCGCAGGAGATCGAAGCACCCGCCCCGAGCGAGGCCGAGACGGCGGCGATCAGGCCGTGGATGTGGAAGAGCGGCATGACGTTCAGGCAGCGGTCGGCCGGTCGCAGCTCCAGCGTCCGCCGGATGTTCTCGGCCGAGGCGGCGAGGTTCGACTGGAGCAGCGGGACGATCTTCGGCCGCGACGTGGTGCCCGAGGTGTGCAGGATCAGCGCGACGTCTCCTGCTCCGGGCTCGCCCGCCAGAGCGGGGGCGGCACTGCCTTCCGCCTGGAGGGTGAAGGCCCCGGCCGGGCCGCTGCCGCCCCTGAGGCGCAGGATCCTCAGCCCGAATTTCGCTGCCGCCGCAAGGGCCGGGCCGTGGTAGCCCTCCTCGACGACCAGCGCCCTGGCCTTCAGGTCGCCAAGGTAGAACTCATATTCCTCCTGCCGGTAGGCGGGGTTCAGGGGCGCGGTCGCGGCGGCTTGCGCGATGGCGACGAAGGCCGCAGCCATTTCCGGCCCGTTCGGCAGGACGATCGCCACGCGGTCCGCTGCGCCGATGCCGTTCGAGCGCAGGCTTGCCGCAACGTCGGCAGAGAGGTCGCGCAGGCCGCCGTAGGTCATCCACGGGCGACCCGGCGCGCCGATGGCGGGCCATTCTGCCGGATGCGGCGCAAGCAGGTCCTTCAGCGTCTCGGCCATCGTCTCTCGTTCCTCCGTCTTGCCCGGTCTGCCGCCGGCGTTCATCGCTTGGCCGCGTAGTAGGCGACCTTCCTCTCGAGATAGCCCAGAAACTCCGAAATCGAAAAGGCCAGCGCGAACAGGATGATGAGAACCGCCCAGAAATGGCCCATCAGGAAGTTCGAGGCATAGAGCTCGAAGAGCGCGCCGAAGCCCACGATGGAGATCAGGAGCTGGCCGATGATGACGCCCTTGACCGCCCGGATCACACCGATCCGAACACCGCCGAGTATCTCTGGAAGTGCAGCCCAGAAGTAGATCTTCGTGAAGGCGTCGAGCGGCGTGGCCCCGAAGCTGCGCGCCATCTCGACGAGCGAGCGGTTGATCTGGCGCACGCCCGCGCGTGCGTTCAGGATGATGATCCAGATCGCGAAGAGCGTGGTGGTGATGATGATCGAGGTCAGTCCGAAGCCGAAGAGGACCATCAGGACCGGCACCAGTGCCGTCAGGGGCGCGCTGACGAAGATGTTGACCCAGGGCAGCAGCAGTTCGTCCACGATCCGGCTCTTGCCCATCAGGATCCCCACCGGGATGCCGATCACGATTGCGAAGAAGACCCCCATGACGAAGGCATAGGCCGTTTCCGTCAGCGCCTTCACGAAGACCGGGGTGCCGATGATCTCGAACAGCGTCGCGAAGACCTGCGACAGCGGCGGAACGAAGAAGGTGAGGTCGAGCTGCCCAACGATCTCCCAAAGGAGACCCCAGATCAGCAGCGAGGACATGGCCGGAAGTCGGATGCCGAACGCGGTCATGGCCTATTCCACATAGCTGCGCAGCGAGGCCCAGATCTGGTCCACGATATCGAGATACTCGGGATCGCGGCGGATGTTCTCGACGCCCTTCTCGCGGAAGCTGGAGGGACGGATGATCTCGGACACCCGGCTCGGGCGGGCCAGAAGGATGGCGATCTGGTCGGAGACGTAGACCGCCTCCTCGATCGAATGGGTCACGAAGATGAAGGTCTTGTTCTCGTTCGCGACGAGGGCGAGGAGATCCTCCTGGAACTTCCGCCGGGTCTGTTCATCCACCGCCGAGAAGGGTTCGTCGAGAAGCAGCACGTCGGCATTCACCGAGAGCGCCCGAGCAAGGCCGACGCGCTGGCGCATGCCGCCGGACAGCTCGTGCGGGAAGCTCTTCTCGAACCCGGCAAGACCGACGTTGCGGATGTATCTTTCCGCGACGGCCTCCCTTTCGGACTTCGCCACCCCGCGAAGCTCGAGCCCGAATGCCACGTTCCGCAGAACGTTGGCCCAGGGCAGGAGCGCGAAGTCCTGAAACACGAAGGCGCGGTCGTTGCCGGGCCCGGCGATCTTCGTCCCGTTGACCTCGACCTCGCCCTCGTCGGCCGGGATGAGGCCCGCGATGATCTTCAGGAGCGTCGTCTTTCCACACCCCGACGGACCGAGCAGCGACGTCAGCTGGCCGCGCGGAAACTCCAGCGACATGTTCCTCAGCGCCTCGACGGCACCATAGGTCTTCGAGACGCCGCGCACCGATACGGCGCTGTCGGGGCCGAGCCTTTGCGCGCCCGCGAAGGAGCTTTCAGTCTGAGACATAACCACGGTTGTTCCCTTCGAACAGGACGTTTTCAAGCTTCTCCAGCAAGTTCAGGAACAGGACTGCCAGCAGGATGATGGAGAAGATGGCCGCGTACATGCTCGGATAATCGGCGATGGAGCGGCTGTAGCTGATGATGTCTCCGACCCCGGTCGGCGTGATCTTCAACTCGGCCAGCACCGCGCCGATGAAGCCGGCCGAAACGCCGAGGCGCAGGCCCGAGAAGATCACCGGCGAGGCGGCGGGAATGACGATCTTGAGGAGAATCTGCCGGTCGTCTGCGAGAAAGGACTGACCCATCTCCTTCAGCGACGCCGGCGTGTTGCGCACGGCGCCGGCGGTGTTCAGCACGATCACGGGCATCGCCATGATGCAGACGACAAACACCTTGGAGGTGAGCCCGATCCCGTAGGCCATCACCAGAAGCGGTATCAGCGCGGCCAGGGGTGCGGCCTGCATGACGATGAAGATGGGCGAGAAGAACCATTCCGACCGGGCGCTAAGGCCGATCCAGAGCCCGAATCCGATGCCCAGAAGGGCCGAGATCGCAACGCCGAGGACGAGCGGCTTGAGGGTTTCGGCATAGGCCCTGAGAAGCGTGCCGTCGAACGCCATGCGGGCGAAAGCCTCCATCGACTCAAGGAAGGTCGGAAAGGCGTAGCTGATCGGTATGCGCCCGCCGATTTCCCACGCGCCGAAGACGAGCACGGCGGACAGAAGCTTGAACACCAAAGAACGGTTCATCGGCAGGTATCCATCCCGGCCGGGAAGCTGCGGACTGAGCGGCCGCAGCCCTCCGGAGCGTTACTGCGTGGCCGTATCGAGCGGCTTGAAGTACCAGAAGTCCTCGATGTTCAGGCTCGCCGGATCGCCTTCCAGCTGGCCCGCCTCGGTATACCATTCCATGTCGGCCGCCGCAGCCTTTCGCCCGCCGCCGTTGGGATCGTAGAGGCCGCCTTCGACCGCTTCGGCATAGAACCCGTCGAGACCGTCGAGGATTTCCTTCGGAAGCTGGCCGATGGGTCCGTCGGGGTTGGTTTCCTTGCGGATGATGGTCGGATCCTTCGTCATGTCCTGCCACGTGCTGAGCAGCGCCTTGACGAAGATGTCGACCTGCTCCTCGTTCGACTGGATCCAGTCGAGGTTGGCGAACAGCGCCTCGTCACTCGCATCCACGTCGAACATCGGCAGGGCGTGGAACCTGTCACCGGCCTCTGCCACGATCTTGTTCTTGTTCGACAGGTCGAGGATCGTCGCCTTGGCCTGACCGGCCATCATCGCGACGACGCGGTTGGCGGAGCCGGGAACGTATGACCGCTCGCCGAACTTGATGCCCTCCTTCTCCTCGATCACGTTGGCGATGGAATCGGTGCCGCCGCCGCGCGAATGCAGCATGATCGGCTCGCCGTCGAGGTCCTTGAGCGAGGCATAGTCCATCGTCGTCACCGGGAAGAACTTCAGCTTCGAGAGCTGGAAGATGATCCTGAGCGGCGCCTTGGAGCGCTGCATGATCGAATAGGGCGTTCCGAAGCCGATATCCATCTGGCCGCTCAGAACCGCCTGGATCGCCAGTTCCTCGTCGGCGAAGGCGGTCCATTCGTAGTCGAGTCCGTTCGCCTTGGCGCGGTCGAGTGCCACGAAGAAGGCCGCCATCTCGTCCGACGGCGTCTCCGCCAGGGCGATCCGGATCGGCTCGGCCTGGGCGGCGGACAGCGTCATGCCAAGGGCGATCGGCACGGCGCAGATGAAGCGCTTCGCCAGCGTCACGATGTCAGTCATGTCTTCTCCTCCCTGAGAATCCTCACGCTCGATAGATGCGGGCGGCGCCGGCCCTCGGCTCTGTGCGCCTGCCCGCGTCCCGTCTTGACCTAGGCACCCCCAAACAATCTTTCGGATACGGATTTCAGATGCCTGCGCATGGCCTCGTAGGCCCCTTCCGGCCTGCGGGCCGCGATCTCCATCGCGATCGCCTCGTGTTCGCCGAAGCTCGAATGGTCCGAAGGCGGGCGCTGACTGTCGCGCACCACGTTGCCCCAGGCGACCGCGCGACGCACGCCGTTCAGTTGGTCAAACAGCGAAAGCAGTAGAAGGTTGTCGCTGGCCTCGGCGATGGCCCGGTGAAAGAGGTCGTCCTGCCTCTCGTACTCGCCCCAGCTCGGGGCGGACTGGGCGCGCTGCATCGCAAGCTGCATCGTCATGAGCGCCTTGCCCGAGGCGTTCACCGCCGCCTCGCGGGCAATGGCGGGTTCGATCGCCATACGCGCGCGCATCATCCGGAAAGGCGTGATCTGACGCCCGAGATCGGCGATCGGATCGGCCGCTGCAGTCTCGGCATCCGCAACGAAGGTCCCCTTGCCGACATGCCGCCAGAGCGCCCCCTCCCTCTCCAGCGCGTCGAGCGCTCGGCGAAGCACGTTGCGCGTCATGCCGAGCGTCTCGCAAAGTTCCCGCTCCGGGGGGAGCCGCGCGCCCGGCTCGAATCCGCCGCCGGCGATGAATTCCCGCAACTGGCCGATGGCCCGATCGCCGTTGTTCGGTTTTGGCTGGCTCAGCAATGGTAATCCTATTGGTTGACCAATTTTACACCAAACGCGATCACTTCGCGCCTTCAGTTGCAGATCATTGCGAATTAGGTCGCCCAGCGCAAGCAAAATGACAATTGACTAATATTGATCCGAACCAATACGGTTTGCATCAAGCCGCGCATGTTTGCGTATGAGGGAGGATTGTAATGACGAACTTCGTGATACCGGCGCCAAAGGTTGCGTCCATTCCCGTCGCCGGATCGGGGCAGTTCCCTGTCCGCCGGATCTACTGCATCGGCCGCAACTATGCCGCGCACGCGGTCGAGATGGGCCATGACCCCGACCGCGAGCCTCCATTCTTCTTCCAGAAGAACTCCAGCAACCTCGACCCGTCGGGCGAATTCCCCTATCCGCCCAAGACCTCGGACGTGCACCACGAGGTCGAACTCGTCGTGGCGCTCAAGTCGGGAGGCACGAACATCCCGGTCGACCGCGCGCTCGATCATGTCTGGGGCTACGGAATCGGCCTCGACATGACGCGGCGCGATCTTCAGGGCGAGGCAAAGAAGCTCGGTCGGCCATGGGAGATCGGCAAGGCGTTCGAACGCTCGGGCCCTGTCGGCCCGCTGCATCCTGTGTCGGAAACCGGGCATCCGACCGTGGGGCGCATCGAGCTGAAGGTGAACGGCGCGCTGCGCCAGGAAGGCGACCTCAACCAGATGATCTGGAAGGTGCCCGAGATGATCGCCTACCTTTCGGAGTATTTCGAACTCGCGCCTGGAGACATCATCATGTCCGGCACGCCGGCCGGCGTGGGCGCGGTGGTGCGCGGCGACACGATGGAGGCAAGCATTGAGGGGCTCGGAACCCTCACCGTTCGCGTGGTCTGAACCCCGCCCTCCACCCGCACAGAAGCCCGGCGGAATCCCGCGCCGGGCGTCGGCGTGTCACACCCCGGTCCGCAGAGTGGATTGGCGCATCGCGCATGGCAGTGTATACCATGGTGCACAATCGAGACCGATTCTCGACAATCCTTGAGAACGAGGCGACACGATGGCCGACAGTACGACCCCTGACATCATCTACACCAAGGTGGACGAAGCCCCGGAACTGGCCTCGGCGTCGCTTCTGCCGATCATCAGGGCCTTCGCTGGCGCGGCCGGTGTGGCGATCGGCACCCGCGACATATCCCTGGCTGGGCGGATCATCGCTGCCTTCCCCGAAAGGCTGACCGACGCGCAGCGGCAAGGCGACGACCTCGCGGTGCTGGGAGATATCGTCAAGCAGCCCGCGGCAAACGTCATCAAGCTGCCGAACATTTCCGCCTCGACGCCGCAGCTGGTCGCCGCGATCAAGGAGCTTCAGGCCCAGGGCTACGACCTTCCCGACTATCCGGAAGCGCCCGCGACGGACGCCGAGAAGGACATCAGGTCGCGCTACGACGCGGTCAAGGGCTCGGCGGTGAATCCGGTCCTGCGCGAAGGCAATTCCGACCGCCGCGCCGCAGCCGCGGTCAAGAACTACGCCAAGGCCAACCCGCATTCGATGGGTGCCTGGAGATCCGACAGCAAGACGCGCGTCTCGACGATGGGCGCCGACGATTTCTTCTCGAACGAGAAATCCGCAATCGTCACCGAGGCGCAGGCCGGCGCCGCACGGATCGAACTCACAGGCAAGGACGGGACGGTCAAGGTCCTGAAGGACAAGGTTCAATACCTCGCCGGCACCGTCGCGGACGCCACCTTCATGTCCGCGAAGGCGCTCGACCGCTTCCTGAAGGAGCAGATCGAAACCACGAGGGCCGACGGGACGCTCTTTTCGCTGCACCTGAAGGCCACGATGATGAAGGTCTCCGACCCGATCCTCTTCGGGCATGCGGTCCGCGCCTATCTCGAGCCCGTCTTCGACCTTTATGGCGCCGAGCTTTCCGCGGCCGGGGTCAACCCGAACTCGGGCCTGGGCGCGATGCTCGACAGCATTGCCGGGATGGTGAACGGGGCCGAAATCGAGGCGGCGATCAAGGAAACCCTCGCCGCCCGCCCGCCGCTCTACATGGTGAACTCCGACAAGGGCATCACCAACCTGCACGTGCCCTCGGACGTCATCATCGACGCCTCCATGCCGGCGCTGATCCGCGCCGGCGGCAAGGCCTGGGGCCCCGACGGCCGCGAGGCGGACACGAACTGCGTGATCCCCGACAGCTCCTACGCGCCGGTCTACGACGAGGCGGTGCGCTACTTCAAGGAAACCGGCGCACTCGATCCGCGGACGGCCGGAACCGTGCAGAACGTCGGGCTCATGGCGCAGAAGGCCGAGGAATACGGCTCGCACCCGACGACCTTCGAAATTCCCGTCGACGGCACCGTGAGGGTCGTTCTGGCCAATGGCGACGTCCTGCACGAACATGCGGTCGAAGCCGGCGACATCTGGCGCGCGGCCAGTACCCGAAAGGCCCCGATCGAGGACTGGGTGAAGCTCGCCATCGAAAGGCAGAAGGCAGAGGGCTGTCAGGCAATCTTCTGGCTCGACGCGGCCCGCGGACATGATGCGGTACTCATCGGCCTCGTCAAGCCGCTCCTCGAGAAGGCGGGGGTTGCCGACCGGTTCAAGATCATGTCGCCCCGCGCGGCCACGCGGCTGACGCTGGAAACCATCCGCAGGGGCGAAAACTCCATCGCGATCACCGGCAACGTGCTGCGCGACTACCTGACCGACCTCTTCCCGATCCTCGAACTTGGCACCTCGGCCAAGATGCTGTCGATCGTGAAGCTGATGAACGGCGGCGGGATGTTCGAGACGGGCGCGGGCGGTTCCGCGCCGAAGCATGTCCAGCAGCTTGTCGAGGAAAACCACCTGCGCTGGGACTCGCTCGGCGAATTCTGCGCCCTGGGGGAAAGCCTCAGCTTCCTCGCCGAGACCAGCGGCAATGCCAGGGCGCGTGTGCTCGGCAAGGCCGTGGATGCGGCGACCCAGGGCATTCTGGACAATGACCGCTCGCCCGAACGGAAGGCCGGCCAGCCCGATAACCGTGACAGCCACTACTGGTTCGCGCGCTATTGGGCGGAGGCCATCGCCGCGCAGGATGACGATGCCGGTCTCGCCGCAAGGTTCCGCAAGGTCGCCGACGCGCTCGCACAAGACGAAGCGGCGATCCTGTCCGAACTCGGTGCTGCGCAGGGCAAGCCCGCCGATCTTGGCGGCTACTACCACCCCGACGCATCGAAGGTCGCGCGTGTGATGCGCCCCTCGGCCCGGTTCAACGCGATCATCGACGGGCTGGCGGCGTCCCGATAGGGCCACAGGTCAGGCGGCACCTGCCCCGGGGTGCCGCCGCCGGCCCGCTACTTCGCCCGAACGTAGCTTCCGGGCGCGTCCTCGATCGCCTTCAGACCGCCCTTTCCCGGCACCCGCGCCGGCACCGGCGCCGCAGGCGAATGCGCCTCGATCCAATCCGACCAGGCGGGCCACCAGGAGCCCTGGTGCTGCTCCGCCCCGGCGAACCAGTCCGCAGCCGAGGGCGGATAGTCGTCGCGCGTCCAGTAGCCGTATTTCGGCCGCGCCACGGGCGGGTTTATCACCCCGGCGATATGGCCCGATCCGCCGAGCACGAACTTCACCTCGCCGCCCAGAAGCTGGGTCGTCGGGTAGATCGAGGTCCAGGGCGCGATGTGGTCCTCCTTCGTCGCCAGCACGAAGAACGGAACTTCGATCCGCCCGAGGTCGATGGGCGTTCCGTCGAGCGTGATCTGCCCGGGCTGCCTCAGCCCGTTCTCGATGTAGATCTTCTCCAGATACCAGAGCAGCATCGCTGCCGGGAGCCGCGTGCTGTCGGCGTTCCAGAAGAGAAGGTCGAAGGCCGGCGGCTTCCGTCCCATCAGGTAATTCATCACGTGGAACGACCAGACGAGGTCGTTTTCCCGGATCATCGAGAACATGTCCTGAAGGTGGTGGTTTTCGAGGTACCCCTTCTCCTTCATATGCGTCCTGAGAACCTTCAGCCGGTCGCGGTCGATGAAGACGCCGATCTCTCCCACGTCGGTGAAATCGACCATGGTGGCGAAGGTCGTGGCGGTGGCGATGCGCTTGTCCTTCCGCGCCGCGAGGAGCGCGACAGTCGCGGTCACGAGGATGCCGCCGATGCAGAAGCCGAGGATGTCGAACTTCTTCTCGCCGCTGTCCTTCTCCATCGCATCAAGGGCGGCGAGGGGGCCGAGCTTCATGTAGTCCTCGAAACTCAGTTCGGCATGTTCCTTCGTCGGGTTGACCCAGGAGATGAGATAGACGCTGTGCCCCTGGCTCAGCATGTAGCGGACAAGGCTGTTCTCGGGCTTGAGATCGAAGATGTAGTATTTGTTGATCCACGGCGGCACGAAAAGCAGCGGGCGCTTCTTCTGCTTCTCGGTCAGGGGCGCATAGTGGATGAGCTGCATGAGCTTGTTCTGGTAGACGACCTTGCCGGGCGATGTCGCCAGATCGCGCCCTACCTCGAAGGCGGTGGGGTCGTTGGTGGCGATGTCGAGCCGGCCCTGCCCGCGCTCGAGGTCCTCGACGAGGTTGCGGAAGCCCTCCAGCAGGCTCGCGCCCTCGGTCTCGAGGAAGCGCTCGCGGGCGGCCGGGTTGAGCGCGAGGAAATTCGTCGGCGCCAGCGCGCTCAGCATCTGCCTTGTGTAGAACTTCACCCGCAGCGCGTCCTTCGTGCCATCGGGCAGGGCTTTCAGGAACCGTTCCGTCGCGCGTTCCAGTGCAAGGTGCGAATCCCGCAGCCCCCGGGCGATCGGGTCGGCATCCCACTTCCGGTCGCGGAAGCGCTTGTCGGCAGCGCCTTGCCCTTCCCCCGCCCAGGCATCGCGCCAGGCCTTGGCCCAGTCCATCCAGGCGTTCTGGGCAAATTCGGTGACGGCGATGGGGTCCGACATCACCTCGGACCAGATCTTCAGGTAGGCGGACATGACCGAGTTGGCGTCGACGATGGAGAATTCGTCGCCCGTGGCCTTGGCGGCAGCGGCGACCTGGGACTGCGCCAGAACCGCCTGCGTCCGTGCCATCAGGTCGGACCATTCTTTCAGGCGGCTTCCCAGCGTGTCGACATCCATCTCGGCAATCCTCCATGCGGCCGTCAGGGCAGTGGCCGCCCTCCGGGCAGGCCAAGCTTAGCGGCATCCACACCGGCCGTCTCGCGGATTTCGCAACCACGCGGGCCGCTTGGGCGTCGCGTCAACCACCGACCGCCCTCCGGCGACGTCCGTTCAGCCGCGGCGCGGGCCGAGGCCGGGTCCGCGCTTGCCGAGCCGGCGCGCACGGGCCGGGCGCCTCAGACCACGCGCTCGACCATCAGCCGCTTGATCTCGGCGATGGCTTTCGCCGGGTTCAGCCCCTTCGGGCAGGTCTTGGTGCAGTTCATGATCGTGTGGCAGCGGTAGAGCTTGAACGGGTCCTCAAGCTGGTCCAGCCGCTCGCCCGTCGCCTCGTCGCGGCTGTCGATGATCCAGCGATAGGCGTGCAGAAGTGCTGCCGGGCCGAGATAGCGGTCGCCGTTCCACCAGTAGCTTGGGCAGGCGGTGGAGCAGGACGCGCACATCACGCATTCATAGAGCCCGTCGAGCTTCCTGCGGTCCTCGATCGACTGGCGCCACTCCTTCGCCGGACGGTTGGTCTTCGTCTCCAGCCAGGGCATGATGCTGGCATGCTGGGCGTAGAAATGAGTCAGGTCGGGGATCAGGTCCTTGATGACCGGCATGTGCGGCAGCGGGTAGATCTTCACGTCGCCGGTGATCTCGTCAAGGCCGTAGATGCAGGCCAGCGTGTTGATCCCGTCGATGTTCATGGCGCAGGAGCCGCAGATGCCCTCGCGGCAGGACCGGCGGAAGGTCAGCGTCGGGTCGATCTCGTTCTTGATCTTGATGAGCGCGTCCAAGACCATCGGGCCGCACTTGTCCATGTCGATGAAATAGGTATCGACCCGCGGGTTCTCGCCGGTGTCGGGATCCCAGCGGTAGACCTGGAACTTGCGGACGTTCCGGCCCTCGGGCCGCGGCCAGGTCTTGCCGACCCGGACCTTGGAATTCTTGGGAAGCGTGAACTGGACCATCTTTGCCTCCTCAATACACCCGCGCCTTGGGCGCGATCTTCTTCAGGCTGATCCCGCCCTCGGC
Organism: Paracoccaceae bacterium; assembly: GCA_020637675.1. Taxonomy (GTDB): domain Bacteria; phylum Pseudomonadota; class Alphaproteobacteria; order Rhodobacterales; family Rhodobacteraceae; genus Albidovulum. Next base: position 854,370 of record JACKKD010000001.1, read on the forward strand.
CTCGGTCGTCAGCGGATCGAGATGGACCGGCCGGTAGTCGAGCCGGACCTCCGCGCCCTCCACCCGCGCGAGCGAATGCTTGCGCCAGTTGGCGTCGTCGCGGTTGGGATGATCCTCGCTCGCATGCGCCCCGCGACTTTCCTTCCGCGCCTCGGCAGCCACGATGGTGGCGAGCGCGTTGGGCATGAGGTTCGTCAGCTCCAGCGTCTCCATCAGGTCGGAGTTCCAGATCAGCGAGCGGTCGGTTACCTTGAGGTCGTCCATCTTGGCCGCGATGCGCTTCATCTTCTCCGCGCCCTCGGCAAGCGTCTTGTCCGTGCGGAAGACGGCCGCGTCGGACTGCATGGTCTTTTGCATCTCAAGCCGCAGCTCGGCGGTCGACAGGTTGCCCTTGGCGTGGCGGAGGCCGTCGAAGCGGGAAAGCGCCCTGTCCACCTCGCCAGTGTTCGTCGCGGGCACGGCACGGACACGGTCCACGACCTGCCCCGCCCGGATCGCCGCGGCGCGGCCGAAGACCACGAGGTCGATGAGCGAGTTGGAGCCGAGACGGTTCGCCCCGTGGACGGAGGCGCAACCCGCCTCGCCCACCGCCATGAGGCCGGGGAAGACGTTGTCGGGCTTGCCTGGCAGGGGATTCAGCACCTCGCCCCAGTAGTTCGTCGGGATCCCGCCCATGTTGTAGTGCACCGTCGGCAACACCGGGATGGGCTCCTTCGTCACATCGACTCCGGCGAAGATCTTCGCCGACTCGCTGATGCCCGGCAGCCGTTCGTGCAGCGTTTCGGGCGGCAGGTGGTTGAGGTGCAGGTGGATATGGTCCTTGTGCTCGCCCACGCCGCGCCCCTCGCGGATCTCGATGGTCATGCAGCGGCTGACCACGTCGCGCGATGCCAGGTCCTTGTAGGTCGGCGCATAGCGTTCCATGAACCGCTCGCCCTCGGAGTTGGTGAGGTAACCGCCCTCGCCCCGCGCGCCCTCGGTGATGAGGCAGCCGGCACCGTAGATGCCGGTCGGGTGGAACTGGACGAACTCCATGTCCTGCAAGGGCAGGCCCGCACGCGCCACCATCCCGCCGCCGTCGCCGGTGCAGGTGTGGGCACCCGTCGCCGAGAAATAGGCCCTGCCGTAGCCGCCGGTCGCCAGCACCACCATCTTGGCATTGAAGACATGGATCGTGCCGTCGTCGAGCTTCCAGGCCACCACGCCGGTGCAGGCGCCGTCGGTGATGACGAGGTCGATGGCGAAGTACTCGATGAAGAATTCCGCCTTCTGCTTCAGCGACTGGCCGTAGAGCGTGTGCAGGATCGCATGGCCGGTGCGGTCGGCGGCCGCGCAGGTGCGCTGCACCGGGGGGCCCTCGCCGAATTCGGTCGTATGACCGCCGAAGGGGCGCTGGTAGATCTTGCCCTCCTCGGTGCGGCTGAAGGGCACGCCGTAGTGCTCGAGCTCGTAGACCGCCTTGGGCGCCTCCCGCGCGAGGTATTCCATCGCATCGGTATCGCCAAGCCAGTCCGAGCCCTTCACCGTGTCGTACATGTGCCACTGCCAGTGGTCCGGCCCCATGTTCGACAGGCTGGCGGCGATGCCGCCCTGTGCCGCCACGGTATGCGAGCGCGTCGGAAAGACCTTGGTGACGCAGGCTGTCCGCAGCCCCTGTTCGGCCATGCCCAGCGTCGCGCGGAGGCCCGCGCCACCGGCGCCCACCACGACCACGTCGTATTCATGCGTTTCGTAAGGATAAGCAGCGGTCATCGTGAGTTTCCTTAAAGCGCGAGCCGGATCAGCGCGTAAAGCCCGGTGGCGATGGTCGCGTAGGTGATGCAGACGACCGCGACGATCAGCGCCTTGCGCATGAAGCCGTGGGCATAATCCTCGATCATCATCTGCGCGCCGTGGCGGAAGTGGAGCATCCCTACCCAGAGCGTCAGCCCGGCGACGATCGCCGGAAACGGACGGCCGTAATATTCGACCACCGTCGCGTGATCGGCGCCGACAACCCGGCCGAAGGTGAAGATGAAGAGCGGCACGAGGACGGCAAGGCCGACCGCGCTCATCTGCATGTACCAGTGATGCGCGGTTCCGGTCTTGGCGGAGCCGAGGCCGGCGGCGCGCTTGGCATCGGTGAGGTATCGCATGTCCGCCCCCTTTCAGAGAATGGTGATGGTGATGAGGGCCAGCCCGACCGACCCGAGGATCACGCCCCAGCCGAGCCGCTCGGCGGTCGGAATGTCGAGCCCGCGGCCGCTGTCGAACCAGAGGTGCCGGAGCCCGGCGAGATAGTGGTACCAGACCGCCCAGATCGATCCTGCGAAGACGAGCTTGCCGATCCAGCTCCGCACCACCGCGTCGGCCACGGCGAAATACTCGGCACTCGTCGCCGCAGCGAGCAGCCACCAGACGATGAGAAGGGCGGCGGCGATCAGGGCGTTGCCGGTGATCCGCGTCAGGATCGAGCTGATGGAGGTGAGCTGCGGACGATAGTATGGCCCGATCATGAAAGGCGACAGCGGGCGCTTGCCCCGGTTGACATCGGCCATTTCGGTCCCCCTTTTTCTCGCGCCCGGCCGCGCAGGGGGGCGCCTTCGCCCTTCTCAATAGCGCAAATCCCGCCCATGTCACGCCGCGAATGGACGAAATGCGCGGAATCGGTGCGCGTTAGCGTTAAAGTCGCGGTTTGTGATCACATGGAAAAAATTCGTGATCACACTTTCCAGTGCGCTGGTCACCGCTCGAAACGTGCGGGAATCGCCCCGGCCGGCAGCGCGGACACCGGCCGCTCCGTCTCGCGCCTGAGCTTGCGGCGCATCCGCTCCGGATACTCGTCATAGCTTTCGGCGGTCACGACGAAGGCGTTCGCGCCGGTCATGACGTTGCGGGCGAAATAATCCGGCAGCTCCGCGTCCTCGCCCCGGATCACGAGGGCATTGACGACGATGGCGAGGCTGTCCATTTCCGCCCGGATTTCGCCGGGCTCCGTCCCCTCGTTGCTGCGCCCGTCCGAGGAGATGTCCATGACCCGCCGGCGGCAGGCGGGCGCCTGATCGAAGACGCCCATGCCGAAGGTCATCGCCTGCCCGATGGCGGTCGAGAACTCCGTCCAGACGCGCGGCACCCTCCTGATCCGCGCCGCAAGGGCTTCGACATCCTCGGGCCGCTCGATCCGCGTCCAGCCGACCGACAGTTCCTGCCGCGAAGCGCCCGTCCATTGCATCAGCGCGACCGCCGCCCCGGCCCTTACGAGCGCCTCGGTCACGACCCCGTCGCGCAGCCCCTCTGCCAGCCCCTGCATCTGCACCGCATATTCGCCCGAATCGACCGAGCCCGAGACGTCGACAGCGAGGAGGAGCGCAAGCTCGCATCCCGCCGCCGGGGCGGCGAGCACAGGGAGAAGACAGAGGGCAAGGACCCGGCGCATGGGCAGAGCATAGCGCGCGGCCCGGGCGCGAGCGATCACAAAGGCATCAAGGCCCAGTAGTCGAGGTCCAGAAGCACCTCGGGCCGGTATCTCCCCTCCGGGTCCCTTAGCGCGAAGGGCGCCGCGCCGTGCTTCACCGCGACCAGCCTGAGCCGGATCGCGCCGACGCCGGGCGCCGCGGTTTCGGCCTTGTCGAGCACCTCGGACCAGGCCCGCACCGTGTCGCCCGCGAAACAGGGGCTGGCATGGGCGCCCGCGTTCAGCGCCACGAGCATCTGCGCATTCGCCAGCCCGTTGAAGCTGAGCCCCCGGGCGAGCGAGATCACATGCCCGCCATAGATCAGCCGCCGCCCGTCCTCGCGGTTCGTCGCGTCGAAATGAACCTTGGCCGTGTTCTGCCAGAGCCGGGTGGCCAGCATGTGCTCGGCCTCCTCGACCGTCACGCCGTCCACGTGGTCGATCTTCTCGCCCACCGCGTAGTCGCCCCAGCGGTGCGGCTCTCCGGCGAGTCCGAAGTCGTATCCCGTGAAGTCGAGCCCCTCGGGCAGCACCAGATCTGCGGGCGCCACGACCGGCTGGAGGACCGGCACCGCCGCTTCGGACGCCGGGGCGGCGGCGTCGCGCTTGCGGATCATCACCCAGCGGACGTATTCCAGCACGACCTCGTCGTGCTGGTTCAGTCCGCGCGTCCGGACCCAGACGACCCCCGACTTGCCGTTGGAGTTCTCCTTCACCCCGATCACCTGGCTTTCGGAGCGGAGTGTATCCCCCGGCCAGACCCGCTGGATCCAGCGCCCCTCGGCATAGCCGAGGTTGGCGACGGCGTTCAGGCTGATGTCCGGCACGGTCTTGCCGAAGACCGTGTGGAAGGCGATGAGATCGTCCATCGGGGCGGCCTTCAGGCCGCAGGCGCGGGCGAAGGCGTCCGAGGAATGGAGCGCGTGACGGGCGGGGTAGAGCGCGTGGTAGACCGCACGCTCGCCCCCCGAGACGGTCCGCGGCACAGCATGGGCGATGACCTCGCCGACCTGATAGTCCTCGAAGAACCGGCCCGGATTGGTTTTCATCGCTCTTCCTTCTGTCTTTGTCGCGGCGGGGCCCTAGCCGTAGGTCCCGAGGAACGGGTTGTAGCCGAGCCAGATATGGATGCCCGCGATCAGCCCGTAGAGGACGACCGCGATTGCAAGGGCGATCGCGTCGCCCCTGAGCCCGCCCGGCGCCGGCCGCGCCCATTCGCCCTGCGCATTGATCAGGAGAATGGACGCCACGGCCCAGAGGCCGAGCCCGCCGAAGAGCACGATCGACGCCAGATCGCCATTGACCAGAAGATGCGCCACGGCCCAGACAACCACGCTCGTCAGCATCGGATGCCGCAGTCGGGCGCGAAGCCGCCCCTTGCTGTGCGACAGGCCGAAGAGAAAGAGCGCCACGAGCATCAGAAGGTCGGTCAGGTGCCCCATCCCCGGCAGGGGCGTGTAGACGGGCTCGACCTCGGCCCGCCGGTAGCCGATCACCATGAGGATGAGCGCGGCGAGCGAGAGCACGGTCACGGCCATCTTGCCCGGCATCTCGCCCATCCGCGCCCTGAGACCGGGGGCGAGGCGCTTGAACAGGTGCGCGGCGACCCAGAGAATGAGGCCGAGAACCAGGATCTGCATTGCGAAATCTCCCTGACCGAAACGCGGGCAGAGCCTTTCCCTATTTCGCGCGCTCCGCAATGGCTTCCGCGCGGGCAAGCGCCTGGCGGGCGGTCGCGACATGCAGGTTCTCGACGATCCGCCCGTCCACCACGGCGACACCCTGCCCCGCTGCCTTCGCTTCCTCGAAGGCCGCGATCTGGCGGCGGGCGAGGTCGATTTCGGCCTCCGACGGCGCGAAGGCCGCGTTGGCGATGGCAAGCTGCGCCGGATGGATGAGCGTCTTGCCGTCGAAGCCCATGTCGCGGCCCTGCTCGCATTCCGCCATCAGCCCCGCCTCGTCCTTGAAGGCGTTGTAGACTCCATCGACGATGATCCGGCCGTAGGCCCTGGCGGCCAGAAGGCAGAGCCCGAGCCCCGCCTGCATCGCGAGCCGGTCCTGCCGGAATCGGCTGCCGAGTTCCCGGGCGAGGTCGTTCGTGCCCATCACCATGCCCTCCAGTCGCGGATGCGCGGCGATGGCGGCGGCATTCAACATGCCGAGCGCGGTCTCCATCATCGCCCATAGCGGAATGTCGGGCACGAGCGCCGCCACCGTATCGAGATCGGCGGGGGATGAGACCTTAGGAACGAGAATCGCATCGACCATAGCGCCCGCCCGGATCGCTGCGGCGAGGGCGATTGCATCCTCGCGCCCCCAGTCGGTGTCGAGCCCGTTCACCCGCACGATCCGCGCCCGCCCGCCAAAATCGGCCTCGGCCAGCACCCGCGCGAGGAGCGCGCGGGCATTCGCCTTCTCGTCCGGCGCCACGGCATCCTCGAGGTCGAAGATGATCGCATCGCAGTCAAGTTCGCGGGCCTTGTCCAGCGCACGCTCCTTCGAGCCGGGGATGTAGAGCACCGAACGATAGGGGCGCGGGCGAAGGGCGGCGACCATCGGGAATCTCCTCGCAACATTATTGCGTCAAAGACCACAGTGGCGGCACTTTCGGCAAGAGCTATTTGCCGCAACGCAGAAACCCCCGACCCTCACCGTGCCTGCAAGGCTCCCGCGGGGGCTCCGTCGCCACCGCGCGCGCTCCGTTCACCGCATCTTCGCCGCCCGGCCGCAGCATCGCCTCGCCCCACGAAACAGCGGAAACGCCCCATGCAGCAGAAACTCTTCGCCCTCTCGCTCGGCTTCGCGGTCCTCATCCTCGCCACGCACCACTCCTTCGCGGCGGTTCCGCCGCAAACCGGCGCGCCGGCCGGGACGTGGATCGGGATCGCCAACGCAGATACCGTGGCGGCCTTTGGTCCCTAGCCACCCACCGCCGCGTCCCAGAGGTGCTTCAGCGACACCGCGAGAAGCGCCCAGGTGACAAGACGGAAGAAGAGCCGCTCCGGCAGGACGCGCACCAGCCAGACCCCCGCCAGCACCGCCGCCACCGCCGGCAGCGACAGGATCGCCGCCGCCTTCAGGTTCGCCGCCGAAAACTGGCCGAGCGCCCAGTAGGGGATCAGTTTCACGGCATTCACGAAGGCGAAGAACACGGTCGCCGTGCCCGCAAAAACAGTCTTTTCCAGCCCGAGCGGCAGGACATAGACCTGATAGGGCGGCGCGCCGGCGTGACTGACGAAACTCGTGTAGCCGGTGATCGCGCCCCAGAAGATCCCGGGGCCGACGCGGGCCGGACCGCGCCCCGCATTCTCTGGCCGCCGGCCGAGAAGAAGCGTCAGCGCGAAGGCCACCCCGATCGCCCCCACGATCCCCGCCACCAGCCGGTCGGGCACCGAGGCCGCGGTCATCCAGCCGAACCCGACACCCAGCACTGCGGCGGGCGCGAGGATCGAGAGGACCCGCCGGTCGAACGCCCTCCGGTAGGCGTAAAGCCCGATCAGGTCCGAGGCGACATAGACCGGCAACAGCAGCCCCGCCGCCGCCACGGGCGAAATCGCGAGCGCCAGGACAGGCACCGCGAGCATTCCCACGACCGGCAGCCCGCCCTTCGACAGCCCGACAAGCACCGCGGCGAGACATCCCAGAACCCAGAACTCCGCGCCGATCATGCCCAGAAACCCTCCTGCCATCCGGGCCCAACCCCTACAGTGCCGCAGCATGACGCAAAAGGGGCCGGACATGCCGCATTGCGGCAGGCTTGCGCGAAAAGGCCGGAGCGATTAGGCAGTGCGGCGGAAATGACCCATCTCAGCAGGAGCCGGAGACCATCATGGCCAGACCCAGGATCGCCCTCATCGGCGCGGGACAGATCGGCGGCACGCTCGCCCATCTCGCCGCGATCAAGGAACTCGGCGACGTCGTTCTCTTCGACATCGCCGAAGGCACGCCCCAGGGCAAGGCGCTGGACATCGCGCAGTCCGGTCCCGTCGAGGGCTTCGACGCGGCCCTGAAGGGCGCCAACAGCTACGAGGACATCGCCGGCGCCGATGTCTGCATCGTCACCGCCGGCGTGCCGCGCAAGCCCGGGATGAGCCGCGACGATCTTCTGGGCATCAACCTAAAGGTGATGAAGGCCGTGGGCGAGGGCATCAAGGCCCATGCGCCGAACGCCTTCGTGATCTGCATAACCAACCCCCTGGACGCGATGGTCTGGGCGCTGCGCGAGTTCTCGGGGCTGCCCGCGAACAAGGTCGTCGGGATGGCCGGCGTGCTCGACTCGGCGCGGTTCCGCCATTTCCTCAGCCTCGAATTCAACGTGTCGATGAAGGACGTGACCGCCTTCGTCCTTGGCGGCCACGGCGACACGATGGTGCCCCTGGTGCGCTACTCCACCGTCGCCGGCATTCCCCTGCCCGACCTCGTCGAGATGGGATGGACCACGCAGGAAAGGTTGGATGCCATCGTCCAGCGCACCCGCGACGGCGGGGCCGAGATCGTCGGCCTCCTGAAGACCGGCTCGGCCTTCTACGCGCCCGCCGCCTCGGCGATCGAGATGGCGGAAGCCTACCTCAAGGACCAGAAGCGCCTGCTGCCCTGCGCCGCCTATGTGGACGGTGCCTACGGGCTCAGCGGCATGTATGTCGGCGTGCCGACGATCCTCGGCGCCGGCGGCGTGGAGCGCATCGTCGACATCAAGCTGAACCGCGACGAACAGGTGATGTTCGACAAGTCGGTGGAGGCCGTGCGCGGCCTCGTCGCCGCCTGCAAGGCGATCGACCCCTCGCTCGCCTGACATTTCCGGGGCGCCCGCCGGGCGCCCCGCCTTCCCGGCGCGGACCCGCCGGACCCCGCGCGAATCCCCCTCCCCGCAGACGATCCGGCCCAGGCGATCCCTATGTGATCACACTTTTTCTGGCCGTGATCACAAAAATGCAGTTTTCTGCCGCTCCCGCGGATTTGCCGCATTTATCGTTTCGCCAATCCGCGCCGTTGTGCGAAGAACCCGCAAAACCGAACGCAAGCGGGGATCAGCGATGAACATCCACGAATACCAGGCCAAGGCTCTCCTGCGCTCCTACGGCGCGCCGGTCTCCGACGGCCGCGTCGTGCTCAGGGCCGAAGAGGCCAAGACCGCGGCGGGCGAGCTTGACGGGCCCCTCTGGGTCGTGAAGGCGCAGATCCACGCGGGCGGCCGCGGCAAGGGCAGGTTCAAGGAAGCCGAAGCGGGGGAAAAGGGCGGTGTCCGCCTCGCGAAATCGGTCGAGGAGGCTGCGTCGATGGCCAAGCAGATGCTCGGCCGCACGCTCGTCACCCACCAGACCGGGCCGGCGGGCAAGCAGGTCAACCGCATCTACATCGAGGACGGCTCCGACATCGCGCGCGAGCTTTACCTCGCGCTTCTCGTCGACCGCGGCACTTCCCGTGTCTCCTTCGTCTGCTCGACCGAAGGCGGGATGGACATCGAGGACGTGGCCGCGAGGACGCCCGAGAAGATCCTTTCCTTCGCCGTCGATCCGGCCACCGGGCTGTCCGATTTCCACGGCCGCCGCGTCGCCTTCGCCCTCGGGCTCGAAGGCAACCAGGTCAAACAATGCGTGGGCCTGATCAAGACGCTCTACCGCGCCTTCATCGAGAAGGACATGGAGATGCTGGAGATCAACCCGCTCGTCGTGCTGAAGGACGGCAACCTCAAGGTGCTCGACGCCAAGATCGGCTTCGACAACAACGCGCTCTACCGCCAGCCCGAGGTCATGGCGCTCCGGGACGAGACGGAAGAGGACCCCAAGGAACTCGCGGCCTCGAAGTTCGACCTGAACTACATCGCGCTCGACGGCGAGATCGGCTGCATGGTGAACGGCGCGGGCCTTGCGATGGCGACGATGGACATCATCAAGCTTTACGGCGCGGAACCCGCCAACTTCCTCGATGTGGGCGGCGGGGCGACGAAGGAGAAGGTGACCGAGGCCTTCAAGATCATCACCTCGGACCCCAACGTGAAGGGCATCCTCGTCAACATCTTCGGCGGCATCATGCGCTGCGACATCATCGCCGAGGGCATCATCGCCGCGGTGAAGGAAGTGGGCCTCCAGGTTCCGCTGGTGGTGCGGCTCGAGGGCACCAACGTCGAGAAGGGCAAGGAGATCATCGCGACTTCCGGCCTCAACGTGATCGCCGGGGACAACCTCAGCGACGCGGCGCAGAAGATCGTGAAGGCGGTGAAGGGGTAATGCGGATGCCTAAGCTAATGACGCGCTGCTTGCTTGCGTTTGCCGTCCTGCTGGCGCCCGGGCCAGCCCTCTCGCAGTCAACCGAACAGGGGCTGCGCATGCAGCAACTCTTCATGGACACCTGCTTTCAGGCGACAAAAGCAAGCGACATGTCGATCGCCGCGAAAGTGGCCATGCAAAGGGGCTACAAGCTTCTGGGAACCATCCATCCGACCGGAAGCAAGCGCAAGGGTTATACCGCCTACGGCAAGACCAAGGGCCAGGAAGAAATCTGGATCGGTGCCACCAAGGCGACAGCGCAAAGCTGTGGGGTGACATTCGACGACTCCAAGGGTCCGGTCCTCAAGGACAAGCCGCCGTTCCTTAATACGATCAGCATGGCCACCAAGGGCAAGCCGTGGGGCAAGGGGGTCATTACTGCGCACTGGGTGAACCACAGCTTCAACGGCGTCAAATACGAATACGCAGTCGTTCCGGGCAAGAACCGTGTCGGCTACTTTGCGAACTTCAAATAGGGGCCATCCGATGTCCGTCCTCGTCAACAAAGACACCCGCGTCATCACCCAGGGCATCACCGGCTCGCAGGGCACCTTCCACACCGAACAGGCCATCGCCTACGGCACCCGCATGGTGGGCGGCGTGACGCCCGGCAAGGGCGGCACCGAACACCTCGGGCTGCCGGTCTTCAACTCGGTGCACGAAGCCCGCGCCACCACAGGCGCCAATGCCAGCGCCATCTACGTTCCGCCCCCCTTCGCGGCGGATTCGATCCTCGAGGCGATCGACGCCGAAATGCCGCTGATCGTCTGCATCACCGAAGGCATCCCGGTCCTCGACATGATGAAGGTGAAGCGTGCGCTCGAAGGCTCGAAGTCGCGGCTGATCGGCCCGAACTGCCCCGGCGTCATCACCCCGGGCGCATGCAAGATCGGCATCATGCCCGGCCATATCCACAAGCGCGGCTCCTGCGGGGTGGTCAGCCGTTCCGGCACCCTCACCTACGAGGCGGTGAAGCAGACCTCGGACCTCGGCCTCGGCCAGTCCTCGGCCGTGGGCATCGGCGGCGACCCGATCAAGGGCACCGAGCATATCGACGTCTTGGAGATGTTCCTCGCCGACCCCGAGACGACCTCGATCATCATGATCGGCGAGATCGGGGGCAGCGCCGAGGAAGAGGCGGCGGAATACCTTGCCGCGCAGAGGAAGAAGGGCCGCTGGAAGCCGACCGCCGGCTTCATCGCCGGGCGCACCGCGCCGAAAGGCCGCCGCATGGGCCATGCCGGCGCCATCGTCTCGGGCGGCAAGGGCGACGCGGAATCGAAAATCGAAGCGATGAAGCGCGCCGGCATTGTGGTCGCCGACAGCCCAGCCCATCTTGGCGAGGCGGTGATGAAGGCGATCAAGGGCTGAGAGCCGGGCGGGAGGACGGGACATGCCGGTTTTCCGGATCGGTGACAGGCTCCACTACTATGCCCATGTGCCGAAATGCGGCGGCTCGTCGGTGGAGGCATATCTGAAGGCCCGTTTCGGCGGACTCGCGTTCCTGAACACCCGTTTCCTCGACCTGCCCGAGGCGCGGCGCTGGACGCGCTCCTCGCCGCAGCACCTTCCCTGGGACGCCTTCACCCGGCTTGTCCCCGCCGACTGGATCGCCTCGTCCTTCGCGGTGGTGCGCCACCCCGTGAGGCGGCTCGTCAGCGCGTTCCAGTACCAGGTGGAGGTGGAGGGCACGGTGGCCCCGCTCTGGTCGATCGACGAATGGTTCGACGACTGGCTGAAACGCGCGGCCGGGGAGCCCTTCCTCTACGACAACCACCTCTGCCCGCAATCGGCCATCGTGCCGAAGGACGCCACGGTCTTCCGGCTGGAGGACGGGCTCGACGCCATCGTGCCGCATCTCGACCGCCTTGCCGGCGACACCGGCGGACCCCGCGCCATCCCGGCCGAGAACGTCCGCAAGAAGGGCATGGCGCCCGATGCCGAGCGGCTGAAACCCTCTGCCGAAACGCTCGGCCGCATCGCAGCCTTCTACGGCGAGGATTTCGCCCGGTTCGGTTATGCCGAGGGCGCCGCGCCGAAGTCCGCCCATGCCGCGCCAAAGCCGAAGGGCCTGAAAGCCCTCGTCGGCACCCTGACCGGGAGACGCGGATGATGCGCGGCCCCCACCCGACGCCCCCCCCCGAGCGCCCAGCGCGCGACCCCTTTCATGTGAGGAGCGGCCGGCCGAGCGCCCGCCGAATGAGATCATGACGGAACAGAAACCCAACGACCAGTTCCACGCCTCGTCCTTCCTGCAGGGACACAATGCGGAATATGTCGAACAGCTCTACGCCCGCTATGCCGCCAACCCGGACGCCGTCGATGCAAGCTGGGCCGCTTTCTTCCGAAGCCTCGGCGACAGCGAGACCGACGTTCGGCGCGAGGCCAGGGGCGCGTCCTGGGACCGGCCCGACTGGCCGCCGCAGCCTGCCGACGACCTGACCGCCGCGCTCACCGGCGAATGGCCGATGGCGGCTCGGGAAATGAAAGGCGCGGGCGACAGAATCAAGGCGAAGGCCGCCGAACAGGGCGTTGCCGTCAGCGACGACCAGATCAAGCGTGCTGTCCTCGACAGCATCCGCGCGCTGATGATCATCCGCGCCTACCGCATCCGCGGCCATCTCATCGCCGACCTCGACCCCCTCGGCATGCGCGAGGAAAACCCGCATCCCGAGCTTGACCCGAAGTCCTACGGCTTCGCCGATGCCGACATGGACCGGCCGATCTTCATCGACAACGTGCTCGGCCTCACCCACGCCTCGATGCGCGAGATCATCGACATCGTGAAGCGCACCTATTGCGGCACCTTCGCGCTCCAGTACATGCACATTTCCGACCCCGCCCAGGCGGCGTGGCTGAAGGAGCGGATCGAGGGCTACGGCAAGGAGATCAGCTTCACCCGCGAGGGCCGGAAGGCGATCCTGAACAAGCTCGTCGAGGCCGAAGGCTTCGAGAAGTTCCTGCACGTCAAGTACATGGGCACCAAGCGCTTCGGCCTCGACGGCGGCGAGGCGCTGATCCCCGCGATGGAGCAGATCGTCAAGCGCGGCGGCAATCTCGGTCTGAAGGAAATCGTCATCGGCATGCCGCACCGCGGCCGGCTCTCGGTCCTCGCCAACGTGCTCGCCAAGCCCTACCGCGCCATCTTCAACGAGTTCCAGGGCGGCAGCTTCAAGCCCGAGGACGTGGACGGCTCGGGCGACGTGAAATACCACCTCGGCGCCTCCTCCGACCGGACCTTCGACGGCAACACCGTCCACCTGTCGCTGACCGCCAACCCCAGCCACCTCGAGGCGGTGAACCCGGTCGTCCTCGGCAAGGTGCGCGCCAAGCAGGACCAGCTCGGTGATCAGTCCGAACGCCGCGCCGTCCTGCCGGTCCTTCTGCACGGCGACGCGGCCTTCGCCGGACAGGGCATCGTGGCCGAGTGCTTCCAGCTTTCGGGCATCAAGGGCCACCGTACCGGCGGCACCATGCATATCGTCGTGAACAACCAGATCGGCTTCACCACCGCGCCCCACTTCAGCCGCACATCGCCCTACCCGACCGACATTGCCCTGATGGTCGAGGCGCCGATCTTCCACGTCAACGGCGACGACCCCGAGGCCGTCGTCCACGCCGCCAAGGTTGCCACCGAGTTCCGCCAGATGTTCGGCAAGGATGTGGTCATCGACATCTTCTGCTACCGCCGCTTCGGTCACAACGAAGGCGACGAGCCGATGTTCACCAACCCGGCGATGTACAAGACGATCAAGACCCACAAGACCACGCTGCAACTTTATACCGAGCGTCTGGTGAAGGATGGCCTCATCCCGGAGGGCGAGATCGAGGACATGAAGGCCGCCTTCCAGGCCCATCTCAACGAGGAGTTCGAGGTCGGCAAGACCTACAAGCCGAACAAGGCCGACTGGCTCGACGGCCGCTGGGCGCACCTTGACCGCGAGGGGGAGGAATATTCGCCCGGCAAGACCGCGATCACCAAGAAGGCGATGACGGAGATCGGCGCCGCCCTGACCCGAGTGCCGGAGGGCTTCGACATCCACAAGACCGTCGCGCGCCAGCTCGAGGCAAAGGCGCAGATGTTCAAGTCGGGGCGCGGCTTCGACTGGGCCACGGCCGAGGCGCTGGCCTTCGGCAGTCTCTTGACCGAGGGCTATCCCGTGCGCCTCTCCGGCCAGGACTGCACCCGGGGCACCTTCTCGCAGCGCCATTCCGCCTTCGTCGATCAGGCGACCGAGGAACGGCACTATCCGCTCAACCACATCAAGCCGGGCCAAGCGCGTTACGAGGTCATCGACTCGATGCTCTCGGAATATGCCGTGCTCGGCTTCGAATACGGCTATTCGCTCTCCGAACCGAACGCGCTCACCATCTGGGAGGCGCAGTTCGGCGATTTCGCGAACGGCGCGCAGATCATGTTCGACCAGTTCGTCTCATCGGGCGAATCGAAGTGGCTCCGGATGTCGGGCCTCGTCTGCCTCCTGCCGCACGGGTTCGAAGGCCAGGGGCCGGAACACTCCTCGGCGCGGCTCGAACGCTTCCTGCAGCAATGCGCGCAGGACAACTGGATCGTCGCAAACTGCTCGACGCCCGCGAACTACTTCCACATCCTGCGCCGGCAGGTGCACCGGTCGTTCCGCAAGCCCCTGATCCTGATGACGCCGAAGTCGCTCCTCCGGCATCCGATGTGCGTCTCCGACGCGGAGGATTTCACCACCGGCTCGACCTTCCACCGCGTCCTCTGGGACGATGCGGAAAAGGGCCATTCGGCGACGAAGCTTGCCGCCGACAAGAAGATCCGCCGCGTGGTGATCTCGTCGGGCAAGGTCTACTACGATCTTCTGGCCGAACGCGATGCGCGCGGGCTTTCGGACGTCTACCTGCTCAGGCTCGAACAGTTCTACCCCTTCCCGGCGCAGTCGCTGGTGAAGGAACTTGAACGCTTCAAGGGGGCCGAGATCGTGTGGTGCCAGGAAGAACCGAAGAACCAGGGCGGCTGGTCGTTCGTGGAGCCGAACCTCGAATGGGTGCTCGGGCGCATCGGCGCGAAGCACGGCCGCGCCCGCTACGTCGGTCGCAGCGCCTCGGCATCGCCGGCGACCGGCCTCGCCTCGCGCCACAAGGCCGAGCAGGAGGCACTGGTGAACGAGGCGCTGACCGTGGGAGCATCGGGCTGATGGCCACCGAAGTCCGCGTCCCCACGCTCGGCGAGAGCGTGACGGAGGCCACCATCGCCACCTGGTTCAAGAACGTGGGCGAGATGGTCGCGGCCGACGAGATGCTCTGCGAACTCGAGACCGACAAGGTGACAGTGGAGGTGCCCGCCCCCGCTGCCGGCCGCCTTGTCGAGATCGTCGCGCGGGAAGGCGAGACCGTGGGCGTGAACGCGCTTCTCGCCCAGATCGCCGAAGAGGGCCACACCGGCCCGGAAGAAATGACCCCGAAGAAAAGCGCCGTTGCCGCGCCGATAGCCGAAGAGGGCAAGATGTCTGGAAAGAATACCGATGTGATGGTTCCCGCGCTCGGCGAAAGCGTGACCGAGGCGACCGTCTCCACCTGGTTCAAGAAGGTGGGCGACGCCGTCGCCGTGGACGAGATGCTCTGCGAACTCGAGACCGACAAGGTCTCGGTCGAGGTGCCCTCGCCGGTCGCGGGCGTGCTGGCCGAGATCGTCGCGCCCGAGGGCGCGACCGTGGATGCCAAGGCCCGGCTTGCCGTGGTGACCGAAGGCGCGGCCGGCGTGGCCCTGAAGGCGGCAGAACCCAAGGCCGCAGCCTTGGCCGCCGTCGGCTCGCCCGGCGCGGGTCCGGAAACGCCGAAGCCGCGGGCCGACGTCGAGGACGCCCCATCGGCGAAGAAGGCCATGGCCGAGGCGGGTCTCACCGCCGATCAGGTCATCGGCACCGGCCGCGACGGAAGGATCATGAAGGAAGACGTGGCGAAGGCCGCCGCCGCGCCGGCCGCCCCGGTCGTTTCGGCCGCGCCCGCGCCTGCCGCCGCCCCTCGCGCCCCGGTCCCGGCCGAGGATGCCGCGCGCGAGGAACGGGTGAAGATGACGCGCCTGCGCGCCACCATCGCCCGCCGCCTCAAGGACGCGCAGAACACCGCCGCGATGCTGACCACCTATAACGAGGTGGACATGAAGGGCATCATGGACCTTCGCAACGAATACAAGGATGCCTTCGAGAAGAAGCATGGCGTCAAGCTCGGCTTCATGTCCTTCTTCGTGAAGGCCTGCTGCCACGCGCTGAAGGAAGTGCCCGAGGTCAACGCCGAGATCGACGGCGGCGATGTCGTCTACAAGAACTTCGTCCATATGGGCGTCGCGGTCGGCACGCCCTCGGGCCTCGTCGTGCCGGTGGTGCGCGATGCCGACCAGATGGGCTTCGCCGCGATCGAGAAGAAGATCGCCGAACTCGGCCTCCGCGCCCGTGACGGGAAACTGAGCATGGCGGAGATGCAGGGCGGCAGCTTCACCATCTCGAACGGCGGCGTCTACGGCTCGCTCATGTCCTCGCCGATCCTGAACCCGCCGCAATCGGGCATCCTCGGCATGCACAAGATCCAGGACCGCCCGGTCGTCGTCGGCGGCCAGATCGTCATCCGCCCGATGATGTATCTCGCCCTCAGCTACGACCACCGCATCGTGGATGGGAAAGGGGCGGTGACGTTCCTGGTGCGGGTGAAGGAGGCGCTGGAGGACCCGAGACGGCTGCTGATGGATCTCTGACCGGATGGCGGGCGTTGTCCCACCATCAACCCGGAAAAGGAGCCCCCATGCAACTCATCTGCGAGATCGACACCGGCGGTTTCGACGCCTGGAAATCCGGCTTCGACGACCGTGCCGAGGCGCGCGGCCAGGCCGGGCTGACCATGCTCCAGATGTGGCGCGATGCCGATGACGGTGCCCGCGCCGTGGTCCTCTTCGAGGTCCACGACCGGGCGCGGGCAGAGGAGTGGGTTCGGACCGAAGGCGCGCTCCACGCGCCCGTCGCGGCCCGCTTTCTGAGGACGGCATGAGGCCCCGCGGGGCCACCGGAACCAGACTCCGTCCCGACGGGTGTCGGGACGGATGCCAGACGCAAGACCGACGCCCGCGGGACGCGGGCCGGACACCGGAATCCGAAGGAGCAGGACATGGCTGAGTTTGATGTGATCGTGATTGGCGCCGGCCCGGGCGGCTATGTATGCGCCATCCGCTGCGCGCAGTTGGGGCTGAAGACCGCCTGTGTCGAGGGTCGCGAGACGCTCGGCGGGACCTGCCTCAATGTCGGTTGCATCCCGTCGAAGGCGCTGCTTCACGCCAGCCACATGCTCCACGAGGCCGCACACAATTTCGAGAAGATGGGCCTCGTGGCGTCGGTGCCGAAGGTCGACTGGGCGAAGATGCTCGGCTACAAGGACGACGTCATCGCCCAGAACACCAAGGGCATCGAATTTCTCTTCAAGAAGAACAAGGTGACCTGGCTGAAGGGCTGGGGACAGATCCCCGCTGCGGGCCAGGTGAAGGTGGGCGACGAGATCCACACCGCGAAGGCCATCGTCATCGCCACCGGGTCGGAACCCTCCTCTCTCCCCGGGGTCGAGATCGACGAGGAGACCGTCGTGACCTCCACCGGCGCGCTCGCGCTGCCCAAGGTGCCGAAGTCGATGGTGGTCATCGGCGCCGGCGTCATCGGGCTCGAGATGGGGTCGGTCTATGCCCGCCTCGGCACCGAGGTGACGGTTGTCGAATACCTCGACGCGATCACTCCGGGCATGGATGGTGAGGTGGCAAAGACCTTCCAGAGAATCCTTGGACGTCAAGGATTCAAGTTCGTCATGGGCGCTGCCGTCCAGGGTGTGAAAACCGCGAAGGGCAAGAACGCGGTGACCTACAGGCTCCGCAAGGACGACAGCGAGGCGACGCTCGAGGCCGAGGTGGTGCTCGTCGCGACCGGACGCAGGCCCTATACCGCCGGACTCGGGCTTGAGGCCTTGGGCGTCGAGATGGAAAAGCGCGGCCAGGTCAAGACCGACGCCCACTGGCAGACAAGCGTCAAGGGCATCTACGCCATCGGCGACGCGATCGCGGGGCCGATGCTCGCCCACAAGGCCGAGGACGAGGGCATGGCGGTCGCCGAAGTCGTCGCGGGCAAGGCCGGGCACGTCAACTATGGCGTCATCCCCGGGGTGATATACACCACGCCCGAGGTGGCAAGCGTCGGCAAGACAGAGGAGCAACTGAAGGAGGAAGGCCGCGCCTACAAGGTCGGCAAGTTCTCCTTCATGGGCAACGGGCGCGCCAAGGCGGTGTTCCAGGGCGAGGGCTTCGTGAAGATCCTCGCCGACAAGGAGACCGACCGCGTGCTCGGCTGTCACATCATCGGGCCGGCGGCGGGCGACCTCATCCACGAGGTCTGCGTGGCGATGGAGTTCGGGGCGGCCGCGCAGGATCTGGCGCTCACCTGTCACGCCCACCCCACCTTCTCGGAGGCGGTGCGGGAAGCGGCACTGGCCTGCGGGGACGGCCCCATTCACGCATGAAGGACCGCTTCTGATGGAAGACGCCCCGCCATGGAGGGGCGTCTTCGTTCAGGACGACAGGCCGATGATCGCCACGGCGAGCTCAGCGTCGCTCTTGCCCGAGGCCGCGGCGATCTCGCGCAGCGTCCTGCCGATTTCGGCGCCGCTGAGACCTGCGCCCCTCAGGCCCTCGACAAGCTCTGCCCCGGTCATTCCGAAGACCGGCGCGGCGAGTTCCGGCGTGGCGGCGTAGAGCGCCTGGGCGAGCTGGAATTGCGGCGGGCCGGTCCGCGCGTCGCCGGCGGGCACGAAGAATACCGCCGCCGCAGCAACCGACAGGGCCAGCGACAGAGCCATGGGCAAGCGTCTCAGATAGGCGGTCATTGGCCGCCAGTTCTTCCAGAGGTGCAGCGCGAACGGCACGATGAGGACCATGCTGAGCCATTCGTGCATCCCGTGGAAGGCCGCCGGCCCGACGTGGAAGAAAAGCGCGAGCCCAGAGACGAGCGATACGAGAAAGAGCCCCGTGATGAGCGGGGTGGCGTAGCGGTTTGGAAGCGATGGCATCGAAAACTCCTGGCGCCGGGGCGCCAGCCGCGCCCCTCGATGCTTGAACGCGGCAGCGCGGCGTCTCCGTCGCGGCAGCGCAGAAATCTACGTCAGAAGATGCCGCAGCCCTTGCGTGACATCCGTCCGCACCGCGAGCCGGAGCGCCGGTTCGTCCCCGGCCTTCAACGCAGCAAGAATCATACGGTGCGTCTGCGGCGGGTCGCTGCGATGCAGGCGCGAATAGACCGCGCGCATCGTCGGGCCAAGCTGGAGCCAGACCGTCTCCGCCACGGCCAGCATCGCCGGCGCCTGGGCGCGCAGGTAGAGTGTGCGATGGAACTCGAGGTTGGTGCGAATGTAGGCCACGGCATCGCGCTTCACCGCGGCCTCCGCGTTGGCCATGTTGATCACCTGCAACCGCTCGATCAGCGCCATGTGGGCGCGCGGCAGCGCCCGGGTCGCGAGCTCTGTCTCGATCAATGCCCGAAGCGTCGCCAGTTCCTCGATCCGCTCGTGCGAAAGATCGGGCGTGGTGACACGGCCCGAGGCCGAGAGCGTCAGCGCGCCTTCTGCCGCGAGTCTGCGCAGCGCCTCCCGCGCGGGGGTCATCGAGACGCCGTAGGCCTTTGCCAGGCCGCGCAGGGTCAGCGCCTGCCCCGGCGCAAGCTCGCCATGCATGATCTGCTGACGCAGCGACCGGTAAAGCCGGTCGTGCGCGGCGATGCCGGCGCCCGGTTCGGCAGGACGGGGCGGATTTGGCATCGGTGGACCGGAAGGTGGCGGAACGCGGTCAATCATCGGCCGCACCGGTGCCGAAGTCCAGCCGGTGCAATGCCCCACCGTTCCGCTTCAGCCAGCGCCGGTGCGGCTCGTAGCCCGGCATCAGGCCCCGGACCACCGCCCAGAAGGCCGGTGAGTGGTTCATCTCGACCAGATGGGCGACCTCGTGCGCCGCGACATAGTCGAGCACCTCGGGTGGCGCCATGATCAGCCGCCAGGAAAACATCAGCCCGCCGTCCGCGGTGCAGGACCCCCAGCGCGAGCGGGTATCGCGGAGCGTGATGCGGCTGAACCGGCACCCGATCGCCCCGGCATGCGCCTCGCAGGCCGCGTGGAGGCGCTGCCGCGCCGCGAATTTCAGGAATGCCGCCACCCGGGCCCCGAGCCGCGCGGGATCAGGCGGGGCAAGCAGCGCCGTGCCCTCGACGCGGACCGCGCGGACAGAGGCGGCCGTCACGCCGAGCGCGCGGCCCTCGAACGGCACCGTTGCGCCGAAGGCGAGTCCCTCGCGCGGGGCGGCATCGCGGAGGACAGCGCGGAGCCAGCCCGCCTTATCGGCGGCGAAGCGGAGCGCCTCCGCCTCCCGCGCGCGCGCGGGCATCGAGAGTGTCACCCGTCCGTCCAGCCGCGAGACCCTGAGCGAGAAGCGCCGCGCGCGGGCGGAGCGGCGCAACGTGATCTCGACAGGCGGCTCGCCCGGCAGCATGTGTCGGCTCATCTCGCCCCCCCTTTGTCAGCAGTCTAGCCCCGCCCCCGCGCGCCGGAAAAGGCCCTCGACCTCCCGCGCGCGGAATGCGGCCGAAAGCCTTTGACAGCCCTGCCCCGTTGTGGCAGAGGGCGTCGACTCTCGCACAGACGAGCACGCAAGGAGTGTTCCATGCCCAAGGACGAATGGGGCGTCAAGCGCCTCTGCCCGCATTGTACCAGCCGGTTCTATGACCTTCAGCGCGACCCGATGACCTGCCCCGAGTGCGGCCACAGCTTCACCGCCGAAAGCCTCTTCGCGGGCCGCGGCCGTGTCATGGTCAGCGACAAGACCTCGGCCAAGGACGAGGATGTCGAAATGGACGATCTGGCCGAGGACGATCTCGACGCCGATGCCGGCGACGACGAACTCGACGACGACCTCCTTGAGGATGACGAGGACGACGAGGTCTCGCTTGACGAGATCGCCGACGTCGCCGGCGGCGAGGACGAGGGCTGATCCGGCACCACGCAGCACCCTCCGTGGATGCGAAGGGCGCGGCCGGGCCGCGCCCTTTTCCGTTCCGTCGCGGCCCCCGCGAACTTGGCCGCGCGCCCCACTTTTCGCTTGCACCCCCCGTACGCCTTGCCTATATCGCCCGTCACGCGGGCGGCCGGCACAGCCGTCGTCCGGACCTCCGGTGGGGCCATAGCTCAGTTGGGAGAGCGCTTGAATGGCATTCAAGAGGTCAGGGGTTCGACCCCCCTTGGCTCCACCAAACAATACCGCAGAATGGTTGTCCCGCCCTTTGGCCAGCGCCGACACCACGGCAAAGACCGGCGCACGGGCCAGCATTTGTCTGGCTGCTGCACCCTGAACGGGCCGGCGTCCGATGTCGCATCCCTCGGTCCTGGGCCGGGACCGAGGTGCCCGGCGATTGACGCATGGCGGGGAGCGGGGGCGTTTCAGGCGGGCGCAATTGTCTTTTTTTGCGAAACAAATCCATAATCCTGCCCCAATGCGTTGCTAGCCAGCGGGGCAATGATGACCACCGATCTGCCCCTCTCCCCCAAGCCCCAAGCGCCGCGCGGCCGCCGTGCGCGCGACTTCCTGCTCATGGCCGGGTTGGTCGCGCTCTTCGCCGCCGGGGTGGCCGGGCTTCTCGCCGCGACGGGATGGGAGGAGACGCGGGCGCAGATCGCCCGACTGACGCTCGCGCAGGGTGCCGCCCTCCTCGCGCTCTCGCTCGTCAACTACCTTCTCCGTGGCCTGCGCTGGCACCTCTTCGCCCGCCGCCTCGGGCTCTCCACACGGCTGGTGCAGGACCTGCGCCATTTCCTCGGCGGCTTCGCCATGGTGGTGACGCCGGGCCGGCTGGGGGAACTCGTGCGGATGCGCTGGCTCAGACGCGAGACCGGCTGGGCGTTCGAGCGCACGGCGCCGCTCGCGCTCATGGACCGTGCGGCGGACCTTGCGGCCATGGCGATCATCCTCGGCCTGTCCGTGGCGCTGGCCACGACCGGGGTCCGGGGCGCGGTTCCCGTGGCGATCCTAGCCCTTGGCACCGCCTTCGTGGCGACGCACCCGAGGCTCCTCGCCTTCGTGGTGACGCAGGCCCACCGCGCGGTGGGCAGGATGCCGCGCCTTTTCGGCAAGCTCCGCGCGGCGGCGCGTTCGCTCGACCGCTTCGCCGGGGCCGAGACGATGGCACCCGCGCTCGCCCTCGGCATCGCCGGATGGCTGGCGGAAGGATATGCCTTCCACCTCCTCCTCGGCTGGATGGGCACGGACATCGGGGTCGCGAAGGCGATCGCGATCTTCGTCTTCTCGACGCTCGCCGGCGGCCTGACCGGCGCGCCGGGCGGCGTCGGCGGGGCGGAGGCGGCGATGATCGCGCTTCTCGCGCTCGACGGCGTGCCGATGGAGGTCTCCGTGCCCGCGACCGCCATCATCCGCGTCACTACGCTCTGGTTCGCGCTCGGGATCGGCATGGCCGTGTTTCCCCTCGCCGAACGCCTTTCCCTGAGAGAGAGACATGCTCTGGAAGACCGCTGACTATGCCGGCTGGGGCCGCGCCCTGCGCGCCACGGGCGAGATCGCCCGCCCCGAACGCCGCCGTGCGCTCGACGATATCCTGAAGGACGGGCTTGTCCCCGCCGTGGGGATGCGGCGCAGCTACGGCGACGCGGCCCTGAACGACGGCGGCCGCGTCATCGACATGACCCGGCTCGACCGGATGCTCGCGTTCGATCCGGCGACCGGCGTGCTGGAGGTCGAGGCCGGCGCCCGCGTCGGCGAGATCGCGGCCGCCTTCGGGCCGAAGGGTTGGCTGCCGGCGGTGATGCCGGGCACCGGCTTGGCCACCGTGGGCGGCTGCATCGGCCAGGACGTGCATGGCAAGAACCACCACCACGCGGGCTCGTTCTGCCAGCATGTCGCCGGATTGACGCTGATCACCGCCGAGGGGTCCGTGGAGGTCACGCCCGAGGGTACGCCCGGCCTCTTCCGCGCCACCGCGGGCGGGCTCGGCCAGACCGGGGTGATCGCGAAGGCGCGGCTCAAGCTTCTGCCGGCCAAGGGCGACGTGATGGTCGTGACCGAGCGGCGGGTCGAGGACTGGGATGAGCACATCGCCCGGCTCGACGCCTCGGAGGCGACCTATACCGTAGGCTGGATCGACGCGACCGCCACCGGCGCCGTGCTCGGGCGCGGCATACTGGAGGAGGGCGAGACCGGCTCGGGGCTGATGCCAAAGCGGGTCCGGAACCGCCGGGTGCCGATCGACGCGCCGCATTTCGCGCTGGCCGGCCCCATCGTGCGTGCTTTCAACAACGCCTATTACCGCCGGGTGCCGGCCTCCGGGCGGACCGTGGTGAGGCCCATCGGCGACTTCTTCTTCCCGCTCGACAAGATTCACGACTGGAACCGGCTTTACGGCAAGCGCGGCTTTCACCAGTTCCAGTGCGTCGTGCCGCTGGAGGCCGCGCCGGCGCTGAGGGACATGCTCGACACCATCGCGACATCGGGCCTGGCCTCGCCGCTCGCCGTCCTGAAGCGCATGGGACAGGGGCGCGCGGGTTTTCTCAGCTTTCCGATGGAGGGCTACACGCTCGCCGTCGATTTTCCCAACCGGGCCGAGGCGCGCGAATTGATCCGACGGCTGGAGGATCGGGCCGCAGATGCGGGCGGGCGGCTCTACTTCGCCAAGGACAGCCTCGCGCAGGGAACGGCGATCCGGTCGATGTATCCCGAACTTCCGGACTGGCAGGAGGCGGTGGCGAAGGCCGATCCGGGCACCGCACTCGCCACCGACCTCGTCCGTCGCCTCAACCTCAGGAGCACCCGATGAACTCGACCTGGATCATCCTCGGTGCGACCTCGTCGATGGCCCGCGCCTTCGCCCGGGCCGTGGCGGCTGAGGGTGCGGGCGTCCTCCTTGCCGGGCGCGATGCCGAGGAACTCGCCGCCCTTGCCGCCGACTGCCGGCTGCGCGGCGCGCGGATGGCGGAGGCCGTCACCTTCGACGCCCGCGATGCGCGAACCTTCGGCCCCATCGTCGAGAGGGCCGAGGCTGAGGAAGGCACGATCAACGCCGCCGTCTTCGTCGGCTCCATGCCCGAACAGGCTGCGATCGACACCGATCCGGCGCTGATCGACGGGGTCGTGGCGGACAGCTTCACCGGGCCGGCCCGCTTCCTGCAGGTGCTTGCCCCGGTGCTTGAGGCGCGCGGCCAGGGCACCGTTGTCGGGGTCGGATCGGTCGCGGGCGACCGCGGACGGCTCGGCAACTACGTCTATGGCGCAGCCAAGGCGGGATTTGCGACCTATCTCTCGGGGCTCAGGAACCGGCTCACCCGCGCGGGCGGGCATGTGGTGACGGTGAAACCCGGCTTTGTCGATACCGCGATGACCTGGGGGCTTCCCGGCCTCTTCCTCGTCGCGCCGCCTGAGGCGGTCGCGGCTGACATCCTTAAGGCGGTGCGGAAGGGGCGGAACGTGATCTACACGCCCTTCTTCTGGCGCTACATCATGCTCATCATCCGTCACATTCCCGAGCCGGTCTTCAAGAAGATGAAAATCTGACGCCCTCAACCGGCCGCGTCGCCGGTCCTTCCTCGGGCCGCGCGCCTAGCGCCCGCATCTCCTCCAGGAGCCAGGCCCGAAAGGCGCGGATCGCGGGCCCGTTGCGGCGCCGCTCGGGATAGGCGAGCCAGATCGACAGCGTGCCCTCCGCCACGATGTCGAAAGGCTGGATCAGGTCGCCCCGCCGCAGCGCGTCGCGGAAATAGACCGGCGTCAGGATGCCGGCACCGTGGCCCGCCATGACTGCCTGGGCGTCCAGCGCCTGGATACCGAGAGAGGAGGCAGGCCGCGCCGCTGCGGGCGGCGGCTCCACCCCGGCCGCGCGAAACCAGAGAGCCCAGTCCGGATCGTCGGCATCGAGCCGGGGCACAGTCAGGAGGTCTTCGGGACGTCGCAGCGGCCCGTGGCGCTCAAGGAAGGCCCGGCTGACCATCGGCGTATAGGTCGCCCGCATCAGGTGATCGGCCCTGAGCCCCGGCCAGACGCCCTGCCCCGACCGGATTGCCACGGTCGCCTCGCCGGCGAGGAGGTCGACCATGCGGTGGTCAATCTCGACCCGCGTGGTGATGGCGGGATGGGCGATCTGGAACCGGCCTAGCCCGACCGCCAGGACATGGGTGGCGAAGGTGGCGAGCACGCTGATCACCAGCGTCTCGCCGGCGTCGCGCCGCACCTCGGCGAATGCCTCGCGCAGGATCGCCATCGCCTCGCCCGCCGGTTCGGCCAGGCGCTGCCCCTCGGCGGTCAGCACGACGCCCCGCGCCCGGCGACGGAAGAGCGGCGCGCCCACCCGCTCCTCCAGGAGCCGGATCTGGTAACTGACCGCCGCCTGGGTCATGCCGAGTTCGGCACCGGCGGCGGTGAAGCTGCCATGACGCGCCGCGGCCTCGAAGGCGCGGATCGCGGCAAGCGGCGGCAGGGGTGGGTTTGACGGGTCTGGCATAGAATCTCCTTATGCCTTGTACCGCGACTTCGATTGGTGTCAAAGCCCGGATTCGGGCAGGGTGACACTCAGTTCCCGCCATTCCCGGAGCCTGTCATGACCAGCCTTTCCGCACCCTTCAGGGTCACTGAAATCCTTCTTCACGGCATCTTTCGCCGCCACCCCGCCCCCGCGCCCGACGACCCGCGGGCAATCAAGCGCCGGGCGCGGATCGATCTCGCGCACCTGCCCGAATACCTCAAACGGGATATAGGGCTTTTCGATGACTGATTACGGCTTGTCCGGGCGGCGGGCGACCTCGCCAAGAAGCTCGGCAGCGGCCTTGCCGGGCGCGGCGCCGCCTGCCGCCACCGCGTCGCCCAGCGTCTCCATCCGCGCCCGTAGCGCCGGGTCGGAAGTCAGCCGGGCGAGAAGGCCGTGGCGCACCTCCTCCTCGAACCAGCGGCGGGCCTGCTCGGCACGACGCGCGGCGAAATGCCCGCTTTCGCGCCGCCAGGCGATCAGCGCCTGCATCTCCTCCCAGGCTTCGGCAAGTCCGGCTTCCTCGGCGGCGGAGACGCACATCGCCTTCGGAAACCCATCCGGGTCCTGCGGCCGCTTCCGCAGGAGCCGCAGCGCCCCCGCATAATCGGCGCGGGTGCGCGTGGCCGCAGCCTTCAGGTCACCGTCGGCCTTGTTGACGAGGATGAGGTCGGCCATCTCCATGATGCCACGCTTCACCCCCTGCAACTCGTCACCGCCCGCCGGCGCGATGAGAAGGACGAAGAGATCGGTCAGTTCGGCCACCATGGTCTCCGACTGGCCGACGCCCACCGTCTCGACGAGCACCACATCGAAGCCAGCCGCCTCGCAAAGGGCCACCGCCTCGCGGGTGTGTCGCGCGACGCCGCCCATCTGCGCCTGGCTGGGCGAGGGACGGATGAAGGCCAGGGGGTCGCGGCTCAGCCGCTCCATCCGTGTCTTGTCGCCGAGGATCGACCCGCCCGAGCGGGCGGAGGAGGGATCGACAGCGAGAACCGCAACCCTGTGGCCCTGCCCCGTCAGCATCTTGCCGAAAGCTTCGATGAAGCTCGACTTGCCAACGCCAGGCGTTCCGGAAAGCCCGATCCTGAGCGCCTGCCGCGCCGTGCCCAACGCCTCCAGGAGCGCCGTCGCCTGCGTCCGGTGATCCGCCCGGCCGCTTTCCACGAGCGTTATCGCGCGGGCCAGCGCCCGGCGGTCGCCAGCGGCCACGCGGGCGGCGAATTCGCTCATGTCCATGTTACGCAACCGGCGGCCTTTCGCTGACTTTTCCCGGATGTCGGTTGACCTTCCGGCGTTTTTTCTGCCTGTTCCCCGGGGCCGATGTCCAGAGCATAGGCGCGAAAAAGAGCAGTGGGTGCCATGACGATCCTTTCCCGTTGCGCCGCGGCGGCGGCACTATGCCTTTTCGCCGGCGCGGCGCCGGCTGACCAGAAGGACAGCGCCGTCTTCGACCTGACGCTGCGCGGCATCCCGACCGGAACGCTCTCCGTCTCCGGCGCGATCGAGGGCCGGAGCTATGCCGCCGCGGGCGTTCTGAAAAGCGGCGGGCTCGTCGCGCTCGTCCGGAAGGTGCGCTACGACGCGCGCGTGTCGGGTCGCGTCACGAACGGCCGTTTCACGCCCGTGCGCTATGAGGAGGACGCCGATACAGGCAAGCGCCAGTCGCAGTCGGTCATGGAATACAAGGCCGGGGTGCCGCAGGTGAAGGTCTACAACCCGCCGAAAACGCCCCGCCCCAGCGATATCGACCCCGCGACGCAGGGCGGCACGGTCGATCCGTTGACGGCAGCCTTCGCGGCACTTCGCGACGTGGCGCCGGAGGAAGCCTGCCGGCTGAAGCTCGTCCTTTTCGACGGCCGCAGGCGCAGCCAGGTGGTGCTGGCCGATCCGCAGCCGACCGGGGGGGGCGGCCTTGCCTGCGCCGGCGAATACCGGCGGCTCGAAGGCTTTTCCGACAAGGAGATGGCGGAAAAGAGCCGGTTTCCCTTCCGCATGACCTATGCGCCCCTGCCCGACGGTCGGCTCCGCGTGGTAGAGGTGGCGATGGACACGATCTATGGAAAAGGCCGGCTCACTCGGCGATAAGCCGCAGGTGACCGACCGGCTTCCCATAGACGCGGCGCTGCCCGCGCTTCTGCCCGCGCTTCGCGACGCGGGCCGTGCGGTACTCCAGGCGCCGCCCGGAGCGGGCAAGACCACGCGGGTGCCGCTCGCGCTCTTAGACGCCGGTCTAACCGCAGGCCGCATCGTCGTGCTGGAGCCACGCCGCCTTGCCGCGCGCGCCGCCGCCGAACGCATGGCCGAGACGCTGGGCGAGCCCGTGGGCCGGACCGTCGGATACCGGATTCGCGGCGAGGCGAAGGTCTCAGGCGGGACCCGGATCGAGGTCGTGACCGAGGGCATTCTCACGCGGATGTTGCAGTCCGACCCGGAACTGACCGGAATCGGGGCGGTGATCTTCGACGAGTTTCACGAGCGGTCGCTCAACGCCGACCTCGGCCTCGCGCTGGCCTGGGAAGTGCGCCAGGCGCTGCGCCCCGATCTTCTGATCCTCGTGATGTCGGCGACGCTCGACGCCGACCCGGTGGCGCGGATGCTGGACGATGCCCCCGTGATCACCTCCGAGGGCCGTGCCTATCCGGTCGAGACCCGCTGGCTGCCACGTCCCGTCGATGCCTCCATGCGGCTCGAGGGCGCGGCCGCGAACCTTGTGCATCAGGCGGTGGCGGAGACGGAGGGCGGCGTTCTCGTCTTCCTGCCCGGCGAGGGCGAGATCCGGCGGGTGGAGGCGCTCCTGTCCGGGCGACTGCCCGAAGGCTGCCATCTCAGGCCGCTTTTCGGCGCGATGGATTTCGCCGCGCAGCGCGCGGCCATCCTGCCCGCGAGGGACGGGCGCAAGATCGTGCTTGCAACCTCGATCGCCGAAACCTCGCTGACGATCGAGGACATCCGCGTCGTGGTCGACGCCGGGCGCGCCCGGCGGGCGCGGTTCGATCCCTGCTCGGGCATGGCACGCCTTGTCACCGAACGGGTGACGCGGGCCGAGGCGGAACAGCGGCGCGGCCGCGCGGGACGGGTGGCGGCGGGCATCTGCTACCGGATGTGGGCGAAGGGCGAGGAAGGCGGGCTTGTCCCCTTTCCCCCGCCCGAGATCGCGGCCTCCGACCTTGCCGGGCTCGCGCTCGAGCTTGCGCTCTGGGGGTCGGACGGGGCGGACCTCGCCTTCCTCACGCCGCCCCCCGCCCCCGCGCTCGCCGAGGCGCGGGCTCTCCTCAAGGGCCTCGGCGCGCTCGATGCGAAGGACCGGATCACCGCGCATGGCCGCGCGCTCGCCGGGCTGCCGCTGCACCCGCGCCTCGGCCACATGCTGGTGACGGCGGGACCGGAGGGCGCGACGCTCGCAGCACTTCTGGCCGAACGCGACCCCTTGCGGGGGGCGACCGCCGACCTTGCCCTGCGGCTCGCCGCGATCCGCGATCCGAAGGGGTTCGAGGCCGGTCACCCGGAGCGCCCGGACCGCGCCACGGTGGAACATACCCGCGCCGAGGCAAAGCGGCTCGCGCGGATGGTCGGGCCGGTGGCGGAGACCTTCGGCCCAGCCGAGATGGCGGCACTCGCCTATCCCGACCGCATCGGGCTTCGCCGCAAGGGCGCGGCGCCGCGTTACGTGCTTTCGGGCGGCAAGGGGGCGGTTGTGGCCGAGGGCGACCCCCTCGGTCGCGCAGGACTCATCGTCGCCACCGACCTTGACGGCGCCCCCCGCGAGGCGAAGGTGCGCCAGGGGATCGCGCTGCCCGAGGCATCGCTCCGCCGGCTCTTCGGAGCCGGGATCGGCTGGCAGGAGGTGGCCGAATGGTCGCGCCGCGAGGCCCGCGTGATAGCCCGGCGGCAGGAACGTTTCGGGGCGCTCGTGCTCGACGACCGGCCCTGGCCCGACGCCCCGGCCGAGGCGCTCGCCCGGGCAGCACTCGACGGGCTCCGTCAGATCGGCCTGACCTGGAACGAGCCCGCGCGGCGGCTCCGCGCCCGGATCGCGCTGTTGCGCGCCGAGGGCGCCGAGATGCCCGACGTCTCGGACGAGGGCCTGCTCGCAACGGCCGGGGACTGGCTCCTCCCCCATCTTTCCGGACGGCGGAGCGAGGCCGACCTGCGGGCGCTCGACCTCGCGGACCCCTTGCGCCGGATGCTGACCTGGGAACAGGGCGAGATGCTCGACCGGCTCGCACCGGCCCAGTTCACGACGCCCCTCGGCCGGCAGGTGCCGATCGACTACGAAGGCGACCACCCCTCGATTTCCCTGCGCCTTCAGGAACTGTTCGGCGTCACCCTGCATCCCGTGGTCGGACCGCGGCGGCTGCCCTTGCGGATCACGCTCCTCTCGCCGGCAAACCGCCCCGTGCAGGTGACGCTCGACCTGCCGGGGTTCTGGGCGACGAGCTACGCCGATGTGAGGAAGGATATGCGCGGGCAATATCCCCGGCACCCCTGGCCCGAGGATCCGACCGCCCACGCGCCGACCTTGCGCGCAAAGCCGCGCGGGACCTGAGTCTCACCGCCTGTGGATCACGGCCACCTGGTCGCGGCGGGCCTTGTCGTAGCGGACCTGGAAGAGGAAACAGCCCGAGATGGCGGGTGCCAGCGCGGTGAACTCCGCCTCCGCCGCGGGATCGGCGTGGCGGAACGCGCGCGTTTGGGAGAAGGCGCGAAAGAGATCGGCAGTCTTTGTGATTCCCGGCCGTTCATAGGCTTCGGGTTGCCAGCGCAGGTCCTCGATGACGTAGAGCCCACCCGGCTTCAGCTTCGGGAAAAGCTCCAGAAAGGCGTTCTGCTGGTGGTGCGAGGCGTGGCTCGCGTCGTCGATCACGATGTCGAACTCCGGCATGTCGGCGGCGGCGCGGGCGATGTTCGACCGGT
Organism: Paracoccaceae bacterium; assembly: GCA_020637675.1. Lineage (GTDB taxonomy): Bacteria > Pseudomonadota > Alphaproteobacteria > Rhodobacterales > Rhodobacteraceae > Albidovulum. The sequence continues at coordinate 884,552 of JACKKD010000001.1, forward strand.
CGTCCATGTCGCATCTGTGAAAGGTGAAGCGGTCTGCGGCGAACCAAGAGAAGTCCGACACGTCGAGCCCGTGGATGCGCGCCTTGGGGAAGAATTCGAGCCACATGCGCACCGATGGCAGGTCGGTCGTCTGCCGGTCGGGCGAGGCCCCGTGCTCGGGACCGCCGATCTGGAGCCCCATTTCAAGGAAGCTGATGGCCCGGTCGCGGAACGGCGAGAAGAGCATGTGGTAGAGTTCGGTATAGCGGTGCTTGGTCGAACCCTTGTCCGACCCGTAGCGGTCAGCGAGGTCGGTGAGGTTGACCGCCCCCTTCGCTGCCTTCGCCGCCATTTCCTGCCCCCTGCGCATCGCTGCCCGGTCGTGCTGCCCGCGTGGCACGAGACTAGTCAGTGTTCGCGGGAACGCCAAGCGCCGGGCGCAGCCATTGCTTCCCGCGTTGCCGAAATGCCCGCGCGACAGGCGCCCTGCCGGGCCGTCAGACGCCCAGGCACCAGCGCATGATCGCCTTCTGGGCATGCAGCCGGTTTTCCGCCTCGTCCCAGATCACCGAATGCGGGCCGTCCATCACCGCGCTCGTTGCCTCGTCGTCGCGGTGCGCCGGCAGGCAATGCATGAAAAGCGCATCGGGCCGGGCGAGGCTCATCAGGTGCTCGCTCACCTGGTAGGGCCGAAGCTGGTTGTGCCGCCGCTCGCGCGCTGACTGCGGATCGTGCATCGAGACCCAGGTGTCGGTGACGACGAGGTCGGCGCCCCGGACGGCAAGTTCCGGATTGCGCTCGATGGTGATCGGATGGCCCTTCCGGGCGGCGAAGTCGAGCCAGGCCCGTTCCGGGTCGAGCGTTTCCGGTCCGGTGAAGGTCAGCTCGAACCCGAACTGCCCGGCGGCATGGGCGAAGCTCGCGAAGACGTTGTTGCCGTCGCCGGACCAGACCACCTTCTTGCCCGCAATCGGGCCGCGATGTTCCTCGTAGGTCATCACGTCGGCCATGATCTGGCAGGGATGGGTGCGGTTCGTCAGCCCGTTGATGACCGGGACATCGGCATATTCGGCCATCTCCAGCAGCGTCTGCTCCTCGAAGGTGCGGATCATGATGAGGTCGACGTAGCGCGACAGGACGCGGGCGGTGTCCGCGATGGTCTCGCCATGGCCGAGTTGCATGTCGGCACCGGAAAGCACCATCGTCTGCCCGCCCATCTGCCGCACGCCCACGTCGAAGGAGATACGCGTGCGGGTCGAGGGCTTCTCGAAGATCAGCGCGACCATGCGCCCCTTCAGCGGCTGTTCGTCGTCCGCCTCGCCCTTCGGGCGGCCGTTGCGGGCGGCCTTCATGGCGCGCGCCTGGTCGATGATGGCGCGAAGCTCTGTGGCTTCGGTCTTGTGGATGTCGAGAAAGCTTTGCATCGGTCGGTCCTTTCCCCGCACCGTCGCCGGGGGCTACATGCCCCGGGGACGCCCGAGGGTGTTTTCAGACGGGTGAAGCGGCGGGCGCGGTTTCGAGGCTCGTGGCGGCGGCGTCGAGGCGGCGGACGGCCTCGGCGATCTCCTCGTCGGTGATCGTGAGCGGCGGCAGGAGCCGCAGCGTGTTATCGGCGGCCGCGACCGTGAGGACATGCTGGCCGTAGCCGGCGGCGACCAGGTCCGCAGGCGCGACCTTGCATTTCAGGCCGAGCATCAGCCCCTGGCCGCGGACGAAATCGAAGACCTCCGGATGAGCGGCGACAAGCCCTTCGAGCTTCTGGCGCAAAAGCCCCGCCTTGCGGCCGACCTCCGCGAGAAAGGCCGGGTCGGAGACGATCTCGATCACCCTGGCGCCCACCGCGCAGGCAAGCGGATTGCCGCCATAGGTGGAGCCGTGGGTGCCGGCGGTCATGCCGGCGGCAGCCTTTTCGGTCGCGAGCACCGCACCCAGCGGGAAGCCCCCGCCGATCCCCTTGGCGACCATCATGATGTCCGGGGTGATCCCCGCCCATTCGTGCGCGAAGAGCCTTCCCGTTCGGCCCACGCCGCACTGGACCTCGTCGAGGATCAGGAGCGCTCCGGTCGCGTCGCAGAGGGCGCGGATCGCCTTCAGGTCCTCGTCGGGGATGGGCCGGATGCCGCCCTCACCCTGGATCGGTTCGACCATGACGGCGGCCGTCCTCTCGGAGATCGCGGCCTTCAGGGCGGCCATGTCGCCCCAGGGCAGCAGACGGAATCCGGGCATGAGCGGCCCGTATCCCTTCACCATCTTCTCCGACCCGGCGGCGGCGATGGCACCGGTGGAACGGCCGTGGAAGGCGCCCTCGAAGGTCAGGATCTCGATCCGCTCGGGGGCGCCTTTCTCGTACCAGTACTTGCGCGCCATCTTGATCGCCAGTTCGGCCGTCTCGGTGCCGGAGTTGGTGAAGAAGACCGTGTCGGCAAAGGTCTTCTCCACCAGCAGGTCGGCGAGGCGCTGTTGTTCCGGTATCTGGTAGACGTTCGAGACATGCCAGACCCGCCCCGCCTGTTCGGTGAGCGCCGCCACGAGGTCGGGATGGGCATGGCCGAGCGCGTTGACCGCGATGCCGGCGCCGAGGTCGAGGTATCGGGTGCCGTCCTCCGCGACGAGCCAGGAACCCTCGCCCTTCACGAAGGCGAGGGGCGCGCGGTTGTAGGTCGGCAGGATCGACGGGATCATGGACAAACTCCGTAGGGGAAGGCCAAGGGGTGCCAAAGCAGGCAAGCCGTGTCAACGATGTATGGGGGTTGGCGCAGGGCCAAGAGGTGACGGACGTCAGGCGCGGCTGCGGCTGCGTCGGGGACGGGCAAGGATGAGCGTCCGGATCGTCATGCGGGCCGCATAGCGGGAAATCGCGCTTCTGTCCACATCGAAACCCTCCGTCGCGCTTGCCTCGGCCCGCCTTCCCTTGTATCTCGGCACGTCCCCGCTAGAATGGGGCGAACCCGAATGCCGGACCGCCGGCGCCCGCCCTTGGCGCCCTCCGCGCGGCTCCTGACAAGCCGAGGAACGATCATGTCCTGGACCGACGAGCGCGTCGAGACGCTGAAGAAGATGTGGGCCGAGGGCCAGTCGGCGAGCCAGATCGCCAAGGAACTCGGCGGTGTCACCCGCAATGCGGTCATCGGCAAGGTCCACCGGCTTGGCTTGTCTAACCGGGTGGGCGGCGCACCGGAGCCGGCGAAGGACCGCGCCGATCAGGCGCCGAAGTTGGACGCGAAACCCGCCGTCGCCGCCAAGCCCGCCCAGCCCACGGCGAAGCCGGCCCAGTCGACGGCTGCCCCCGCCGCAGTCCGTCCCGACCCGGCGCCAGCACAGGGACAGCCAGGTCAGCGCAAGCCCGTCGTGCCGGCGGGCCAGCCGCTGCCGCCACAACCCTCGGCCGGCGAGATCAGCCCCGAGGCGCTCGCCTCGGTGCGCGAGATCGAGAAGAGGGCGCGCAGGCTCACGCTCATGGAACTGACCGAGCGGACCTGCAAATGGCCGATCGGCGATCCCGCGACCGAGGACTTCTGGTTCTGCGGTCTCGCCGCGCAGCCGGGAAAGCCTTATTGCGAGGCTCATGTCGGCGTCGCCTTCCAGCCAATGTCGTCGCGCCGCGACAGGCGGCGCTGACACCAGGTCGGCAGGAAGAACCCGCCGACGCAGGGCCATTCCCCTTCGCGCCGCCGGCAGTCTTACCAGGCGGGCGCGAGGAACGGTGCCGGCGGGGCGCCCCGGTCGGCCTGGCGTGACAGCCCGATGTCCTCCAGACGCTCCGCGGGCAGGCTCCGAAGGCGCGTGGCCTCGCGATGGCGGCGGTCGGCATCGAGCAGCGCGGACATGGCCCGGGGGAACGCGCGCGACAGCGGCGCGAGGTTGATGCGGTGGCGCGAACCGGCGATCTCGGTCATCTCTTCGTCCTCCGTGCAAACGGTTTCGACTGGCGCCAGCGTCGCACCCGCCCGCAAGAGCGGCGCAAATTCCTTCGTGAAATGGGGCGACCACCGTGCAATATTTCCGCAATATTGACCGGCGCTTGTGCAAAAGGTGCGGCACCGTCCGCAGTCGAACCGTGATGACGAAGCTTCCGATCACGATCACCCTTACCGGACCGGTCACGTTTCGCGATGGCAGCGGAACCGAGATTCGCGGCCTTTCCCGCCGCGCCCAGGCGATGCTTGCCTTCCTGTCGCTGCAGCCGGGCCAGAAGGCCGAGCGCGGTCTCCTCGCCGACCTGCTCTGGAGCGATCGCCCAGAGGAGCAGGCGCGGGCGTCGCTCCGGCAGGAGTTGTCGGCGCTTCGCCGCGCCCTGCCCTCCGCCGTGATCGAGGCGGACCGGCAGAGCGTCAGGCTCTGCACCACCGCGGTCACGCCCGACGTGAGCGGCCCGGGCGAATTTCTCGAAGGCTTCGACCTTGCGTCGGAAGCATTCGAGGACTGGCTTCGCACTGCCCGCATGTCGCACTCAGCGACGGAGAGCCCGGTGTCGCCCGCTTCCCCGGTCTCCAGCGGCCGCCTGCCGCGTCTTGCGGTCCTCCCCTTCAGTGAGATCGGCGTGCCCGAGACGGACATGTTCGCGGATGGCGTGGTCGAGGAAATCACGGGCGCGCTGAGCCGGGCACGCGAGTTCGAGGTGATCGCGCGCCAGTCCGCCTTCGCGCTCGGCAACGAGCGTCTCGACATTCGCGCCACGTCCGAGCGGCTGGGGACCGACTACCTCGTCGAGGGCTCCGTCCAGCGTGCGGGGGACCGCGTGCGCATCTCGGTGCAGCTCGTGCGCGGCCGCGATGGCCGGCTGCTCTGGTCGCAGCGGTTCGACGACCGGCTCGACGATCTCTTCGCGCTGCAGGACAGGATCGCCGCGCAGGTCGCGGGGCAGGTTCAGCCCTCGCTGCGGGCGGCCGAGATCGACCGCGCACATTCCACCGTTCCGACCGATCGAACGGCCTATGATCTCGTCCTCACTGCGATGCCACATTTCTGGGCACACCGGCAGGACGGGAACGAGAGGGCGATCGCGCTCTTCGGCGAGGCGGCGGCGCGCGCGCCCGGCTATGCGCTGGCGCTTGCCTACAAGGCCTGGGCATTGGCGCAGCAGGCCACATACATGTGGTCCGCCGATATCGGGGCCGATCGGGCGATCGCGCTGAATCTGGCAAGCTCTGTCGCCAGTGGGCTCGGCGACGATCCCCCGGCCCTCGTCGCCCTGGGCGCCGCCTTCTCGCTGAGTTCCACCGATGTCGCGCTGGCCGACAGCTTCATCGACCGGGCGCTCGCAATCGACCCGAACAACGCCTGGGGCTGGATGCGCAAGGGGTGGTCGGCGATCTACGCCGGCGCATCCGAAGATGCGCTTCGCCATTTCGACCGCGCCGAAAAGCTGAGCCCGCTCGATCCGTTCCGCTTCAACGTGGTTCTCGGCCGCGCCGCGGCGCTTCGGGGGCTGGGCGAGCTCGACGCGTCGCTGGACCTGGTCCGCGCCGGGATGCGCGCCAATCCGGGGATGACCTGGGCCTATCGGATGATCCTCTGCGATCTCGTCCTCGCCGGGCGAGAGGCCGAGGCGCGGGCGGAGGCGCGGGAATTCCTGCGGTACTACCCGCATGCGACCGTGGCCTATGTGCGGGCCAGTTGGCCCCCCTCCGTCCTGCACTCGAATCCCGAGTACGTCGATGCCATCGGGCGCTGCGGCCTTCCCGAGCGGTAGTCGACGGGGTCAGGAATACCCGCGCTGGAAGTCGCCGGACCGAGCGGTTAACCTGTCGCCACGCACGACAGGAACGATCGGTCAAATGTCCCCCATCATCGAGGTCCAGGACCTCTCCAAGACCTATGCGAGCGGCACGGTCGCGCTTTCGGGCGTCACGCTCGATATCGCCGAGGGCGAGATCCTTGCCCTGCTCGGGCCAAACGGCGCGGGCAAGACGACGTTCATCTCCATCCTCTGCGGCCTCGTGACGCCCTCGGGTGGCCGGGCACTGGTGGGCGGGCACGACATCGTGCGCGACTACCGCGCGGCGCGTGCGCTCATCGGTCTCGTGCCGCAGGAGATCGCGGTCGAACCGTTCGAGCGGGTGATGAACACGCTGCGCTTCTCGCGCGGGCTTTTCGGCAAGCGGCCGGACGATGCGCACCTGGAACAGGTCCTGCGTTCGCTCGCGCTCTGGGACAAGCGCGATGCGCGGCTGAACGAGCTTTCGGGCGGCATGAAGCGGCGGGTGTTGATCGGCAAGGCGCTGTCGCACGGGCCGCGCATCCTCTTTCTCGACGAGCCGACCGCCGGCGTCGACGTGAACCTGCGCCGAGAGATGTGGGCGGTCGTGCGCGACCTGCGCGCCTCGGGAGTGACGATCATCCTCACGACGCATTATCTTGAGGAGGCCGAGGAAATGGCCGACCGGATCGGCATCATCGACAAGGGACGCCTTCTCCTTCTGAAGGAGACGGCGAAGCTGATGCACGAGTTCGGCCGCAAGAGGCTGACGCTGGAACTGGCGGAACCGCTGGCTGCGCTGCCGGCCGGGGTCGCCGAGACGATGACGGGCCACATGCCGACGCTCTCGCCGGACGGGCTCCACGTCAGCTTCGACTACGACACCCGCGCCGACCGGAGCGGGATCGCGCGGCTTCTGGCCGGTTTCGCGGCGGCGGGAATCGCCGTGCGGGACCTCGAGACCGAGCAGTCCTCGCTCGAAGAAGTGTTCCTGCACCTGGTGGAGCAAGGCGGATGAACTGGCAGGCTGTCGCCACGATCTTCAACCACGAAATGGCGCGCTTCTGGCGCACGCCCTGGGAATCGCTTGCCTCCCCGGTCGTCTCGACGGTCCTTTACTTCGTCGTCTTCGGCGCCGCGATCGGGGCGCGCATCCAGGATGTGGAGGGCGTCAGCTACGGTGCCTTCATCGTTCCGGGGCTCATCATGCTGACGGTGCTGCAGCAGTCGCTGTCCAATGCCTCCTTCGGCATCTTCTTCCCGAAGTTCGTGGGCACCATGTACGAGCTTCTCTCGGCGCCCGTGTCGTTTCTCGAAGTGGTGATGGGATACGTCGGCGCCGCCGCGCTGAAGTCGGTCATCATTGCGGTGGTGATCTACCTGACCGCGCTCTTCTTCGTCGACATTCCCATCGTCCACCCCTTTTGGGCGCTGGGATTCCTGGTGCTGACCGCTTTCGGCTTCTCGCTCATGGGGTTTCTCATGGGCATCTGGGCGAAAGACTGGCAGCAGTTGCAGTTCATCCCGCTGATGGTGATCACGCCCCTGGTCTTCCTTGGCGGCGCCTTCTACTCCGCCTCGATGCTGCCCCCGTTCTGGGAAGCGGTCGCGCATCTCAACCCGGTCCTCTACCTCGTCTCGGGCTTCCGGTGGGCGTTCTTCGGGCTTGCCGACGTGCCCGTGGCGGCTTCGCTCGCGGCCCTCGCGGTCTTCCTCGGCCTCGGCCTTGCGGCGGTCTGGGCGATCTTCCGTACCGGCTGGCGGCTGAGGCCCTGACGCGATCCCGCTTTTCCGCCACTCGCCGAGCGACTATATCCGCGCGATGACCCAGAACCCGCCGAACCTCCGCCCCGACCTCGCACCGAAACCGGTCTTCGACACCGCGGCCCGTCCGGGCCAGCCGAGGGTCGGCATGGTCTCGCTCGGCTGCCCCAAGGCGCTGGTGGACAGCGAGCGCATCCTGACCCGGCTGAGGGCCGAGGGCTATGCGATCAGCCCGGACTACGCGGGCGCGGACGCGGTCATCGTGAACACTTGCGGCTTTCTCGACAGCGCCAAGGCGGAAAGCCTGGAGGCGATCGGCGAGGCGCTCAGCGCGAACGGCCGGGTGATCGTCACGGGCTGCCTCGGTGCGGAGCCCGACTACATCACCGGGGTCCACCCGTCAGTGCTGGCCGTCACCGGACCGCAGCAATACGAGCAGGTGCTGAACGCCGTCCACGCCGCCGTGCCGCCCGCTCCCGACCCGTTCGTGGACCTCCTGCCCGCGACAGGGGTCAAGCTGACGCCAAGGCACTACAGCTACCTGAAGATTTCCGAAGGCTGCAATCACCACTGCCGTTTCTGCATCATTCCCGACATGCGGGGCCGCCTCGTCAGCCGCCCCGCCCATGCGGTGCTGCGCGAAGCGGAGAAGCTGGTCGAGGCGGGGGTGAAGGAACTCCTCGTCATCAGCCAGGATACCTCGGCCTATGGCGTCGACATCAGGCACGCCGAGAAGAACGGCCACCGCGCCCATGTCACCGACCTCGCCCGCGACCTCGGGTCGCTCGGTGCCTGGGTGCGGCTCCATTACGTCTACCCCTACCCCCATGTGCGCGACCTTGTGCCCTTGATGGCGGAGGGGCTGATCCTGCCCTACCTCGATATCCCGTTCCAGCACGCCCACCCCGACACCCTGAAGCGTATGGCGCGGCCGGCCGCCGCCGCAAAGACGCTAGACGAGATCGCGGCCTGGCGGCGCGTCTGCCCCGAGATCACGCTCCGGTCAACCTTCATCGTGGGCTACCCCGGCGAGACCGAAGCAGAGTTCCAGACCCTTCTCGACTGGATGGACGAGGCCCGGCTCGATCGGGTCGGATGCTTCAGATACGAGAACGTCGCCGGCGCGCGGTCGAACGAACTGCCCGACCATGTGGCTGAAGAGGTGAAGGACGAACGCTGGCACCGCTTCATGGAGAAGGCGCAGGCGATCTCTGCGGCCAGGCTCGCGGCGAAGGTGGGCACCCGGCTTGAAGCCATCGTCGATGCGGTCGATGACGAGGGCGCCACCTGCCGAACCAAGGCCGACGCGCCCGAGATCGACGGAAACCTCTTCATCGACGAGGGCTTCGAAGGGGTCCAGCCCGGCGACATCGTGACCGTCGAGGTGGACGAGGCGGGCGACTACGACCTCTGGGCGCGAAGGCTCTGACGCTGTTCTGACCGCTTCGCACGAAGTCCCCTTCTCGAATTCCTTCCCGGGTTGCAAACGGCGCCGTCCGGGCCGATTTTTCTTCACGTTTCCGTGAACGTGCATAGAGTCCGGCCCGCGGGCGACAGGACACCCGCTTTCAATCAGGAAACGGCTATGCAGATCTCAAGAAACTTCATGGTGATCGGTGTTGCTTATCTGGTGTTGGGTATCGTTCTCGGCATGTACATGGGCGGCTCGGGCGACCATTCGCTCGCGCCGCTGCACGCGCACATCAACCTTCTCGGCTTCACGCTGATGACCGTCTTCGGACTGGTCTACAGGGTAATCCCGGCGATGGCGGCGACGTCGCTGGCGCGGGCGCATTTCTGGCTGCATCTGGCGGGGTCGGTGATCCTGCTGATCATGCTGTCGATGCTCTTGACTGGCCGCATAACAGAAGCAGGCATGCCGCCACTGGCGCCCCTTGCCGAACTTCTGGTGCTGCTCGGGGTGGCAAGCTTCGCCCATAACGTCTGGCGCAACGCCTGAGCCCTGAGGAAGGACCCGCCGCCGCCGGGAGAGTGCGGCGGCGGGACCACGGCAGGGGCGCGCCCTACCCTCGCGCCCGGTGCCCCGGGGTCACCCACCCCAAACCGATGAGCCTCGACTTCCGCAAGGTCTAGCACGCCACCGGTGCAGTGCCGATACTGGTATCCCTTACCTTGGGTCAGCCGAGGAGGATCACGACCCAGGCGGCGCCACCCGCCAGCGCAGCGAGCGCCACGCCGGCCGAGCCACAGTCCTTCGCCTTTCCCGCGCGCGGATGCGGCCCCGGCGAGACGAGGTCCACAACCTCCTCGATGGCGGTATTCAGAAGTTCGGCCGCAAGGACAACGAGACCGAGCGCAACGATAAGCGCGCGTTCGCCGGAGGTGAGGTCCAGCGTGAAGGCGAGCGTGGCCGACAGGAGGTTCACCAGCGTCCACTGGCGCAGCGACTTCTCGCTGGCCCAGGCCGCGCGCCAGCCCTGAACCGACCAGATGCAGGTATTGGCGAAGCGCCGGATTTCGCCGGCCAGCAGGTCGCGCATGTAATCCTCCCCCGTCCTCGGGGAAAGATTAGCGGCGCCCGCACCCCGTTGTCACGCGCCCGGAGTGGCAGGCGGTGCGGTCGCGGCGGATCAGACGATACCCCGCAGCGCCTCCAGCACCGTCCGGTTCGCACACCAGTCCGGCGCGGCGCGGGCGGTGCGGTCGTGGCCGGGCTCGCAGCGGACAGCCTGCCCGTCGTCGCAGGTCCGGCAGGCGGCCAGCAAGGCGCGGAAGTCCTCGGCCGTCAACATGCCCGTCTGGACTGCCTCGCCGATGTCGACGCCATGGCGGCGCGTCTCGGCCTCGGTCAGGAAATAGGGGATGTCCGGCGTTCCGGTCGCATCCATCTGCACGATCTTGCCCATGGCTCACGCTCCCGATGCGTTACGTTGGCCCCAGCATCATCGCACCAGCATGCGCCTCGCATTGACTTGGATCAAGCCCGCGCTCGGCCGTCATCGCAATGTCGCGAGCGTCCGTCGCACCGTCTCGATCCGGGCGGCGTTCGGCGGATGGGTGCCGAGGAAGCGGTTCCCCGGGTCGGGGATGCGCGCGAAGAAGGCCGCGCCCCTCTCCGGGTCGTAGCCCGCTTTCCAGGTCAGGACGGTGCCGAGCGCATCGGCCTCAAGCTCGTAGTCCTTGGCGTAGCGGCGCGCGCCCAGGTTGCCGCCGATGTCCTGTGCCGTCTGGACGGCCCGCTCGTCCCCGCCGGTGGCGGCGGTGAGGACGCCGAAGATGATCGCCCCCGTCGCCGCCTCCTGCTGCTGGCGGGGGATATGGCTCGCGATATGGTGCGCGGCCTCGTGGCCCATGACGAAGGCCAGCTCGTCTCTGTTGCGCGCCTCGGCGATGAGCGGGATCGTGAAGGCGATGATTGGCCGGCCCGAGGGGTCGAGCGTCTGGTAGGCATTGGGCGGCTGGCCCGGGCGGTCATCCACGACGATGCGGAAATCGCAGTTCGTGGCGGCGCGGCGCGCAAGGCATTCGCTCTCTACCACCGGCTCCATCCGGGCAACGACGGAGACGAAGTTCGCGGCAGCGACGTCGGGTGGAACCATTGCTCCGGCCGGCGGCAGCGGTTCCATCGGCATCGGCGCCGGCGGGGCGGTTGCGACGCATCCCCCGAGGGCGAGCGCCATCACCGCCGTGGTCAGGTGTCTCATTGCGCCTCTCCCGGGCCATTGCTGCTCTTGCGTCACAAGGTAGCGCCCAAGTGGCCTGCGGAAAAGCCCCGGCCCGCCGACGTCACGCGGGGTTGAGCGACGGGGAACCGGCATTGTGGACGCGAGCCGGGCGCGCTAGGCTTGCTCCATGTTCACCATAGAGCACGACTTCGACGCCACCGTGATCACCCTCGTGGACGAGGGCAGCCCGCATCTTGAAGAGGATGTGACGATCCAGGCGTTCGAGGAATGCGTGACAATCGAACAGTACGACCCGCGCCGCGACGAGGTGGTGAAGATCGTCCTGTCGATGGCGCAGGTGAACGAACTCGCCGCCGCGCTGAACCTGCCCGAGGGGATCTACCGGCTCGCGCCGAGGCGCAAGGACTGAGCGTCAGCCGCCGAACCACTGGGACCAGAGTCCGGCCGCCCAGAACATCAGGCTGAGGATTATCATCAACAACCCGATCCCGAACTTGTCGCGCATGGCGAAGACGATCGGGTCGTAGTCCTGCTTGCCGTACCAGCCGAGCATCACCATCCGCACGAGCCAAAGGGTCATCGGAATCATCGCCACCCAGAGAATCCAGGTCGTGGGATAAAGTTCCTGTCCCTGATCGCTGAGCGAGTAGAGAAAGAAGATCACCAGCGCCCAGAAGGTGCCCAGCATGGCGACGTTGAGAAGGTCGCTGCGGTCGGGCCGGCCGTAGCCGCGCCCTGGCAGGCGGTCGTCGGAAGTGGCGAGCGTCAGCTCGGTCAGCCGCTTGACGCAGCCGAGCGTGATGAAGATCGGGAAGATGAAGATGAGCATGTAGACCGAGACATCCACCTGCGCCGCGGCGGCGCCGGCGACGACGCGGATCGTGTAGAGAGCGGCAAGCGTCGAGATGTCGATCCAGCGCATCCGCTTCAGCTTCAGCGAATAGGCGAGCGAGGTGACCATGTAGAGCACCACGACACCGAAGAACTGGGCGTTGAGCGTGGCCGCGATGCCGAGCGAGAGGATGGCGAGCCCCGCGAAGGCCACCATGCCGACCTGGATCGGGACATCGCCGCTGGCGAAGGGTCGGCGGCACTTCGTCGGGTGGAGCCTGTCCGCCTCCAGGTCGAGAAGGTCGTTCACGATGTAGATCGACGAGGCGGCGGCCGAGAAGGCCACGATGGCCCAGAGGATCGGAATCAACGTCGCGAGGTCGAACCGGTGCGCCGCGATCATGGCGAGGAGAAGCAGGACGTTCTTCACCCACTGGTGCGGCCGGAGCGACTTGACCAGCGCGCGCCAGTTCCAGCCGCCGCCGATCTCCACCACGTTCTGCCCGCGCGCGGAAAGCTCCCGCGCCTGCGGCACCCGACCGACGACGATGGCGTTCTCGGCCCGCGCCCAGACCGCCATGTCCACGGGGTTGTCGCCCGCGTAGTCGAAGCCCCGCTCGCCGAACGCCTGCACAAGCGCCTCGGCCTTGCGCGCGCCCTTGAGGTTCTGCGTCGCATCCGAGGCGAAGACGCGTTCCGAAAGTCCGTATTCGGCGGCGAGACGGGTGACGAGGCTGCGGTCGGACGCCGAGGCGAGCACGACCTCGCGGCCGGCCATGCGGGAGCGGAGCGCGAGGTCGGCGACGGCGGGGTTCACCGGCAGAAGATCGGTGCGGATCGGCGCGATCCGCACAAGCTCGGCCTTCAGCCGCTCGGGGTGGCGGAAATGCGTCACGGCGGCACGCAGCGTTGGCAGGGGGTCGGTGCCGAGCCCGGCCCAGAGGCATTCGAACAGCATGTCGGTCTTCAGGAACGTCCCGTCGACGTCCAGGACAAGCGGCTTCACCTCGGTCATCTCGGAACACTCATCCTTTCACGGCGAAGACGCAGCCGTCGGTCACCAGCTCCGGCGGCGTGACGCAGAGCCCGCGGGCGACCGCCCAGGCGGCGAGCACCTTGGGCACATAAGCCCGGGTCTCGGCATAGGGCGGCACGCCGCCATTGGATTTCACCGCGTTCTCACCCGCGTTGTAGGCCGCGAGCACCATCAGGGGATCGCGGTCGAATTCCTTCATCAGCCAGTCGAGATAGGCCACGCCGCCCTTGATGTTGTCGACCGGATTGGCGCTGTCGACGACGCCGAAGCGATCCGCCGTCGCCGGGATGAGCTGCATGAGCCCGATCGCGCCCGCCGTGGACACGGCATCGACCCGGCCCCCGCTTTCGATGCCGATGACGGCGAGGACGAGCGCGGGCGACACCTCGGTGCCGATCGTGGCCTTGAGGATCTCGGCCCCGTGGACGGTCGCGATTTCCTGCAGGCGTTGCAGGCGCGGAGCGCCGACCTGGGTGCCGGCGGGACCCTGCGTCAGCGCGGCGAGCGCCGCCGGGAAGCGACCGTCACGGTTACCGATCGCGGGAGAGACCTTTTCCCAGTACCAGTCGTAGGCGCTCGGCTGCGGCAAGGCGGGTTCGAGCCCGGGCGCTGCGCCACCGTGCGGGATCGGATGCACCGCCGGCGGCAGGGGCCCGGTGGCGAGCCGCTTCGCCTGCTCCTCGGGGTCGATTTGGACGGTGATCCGCTTGGCCGAGGTGGCCGAAGGCGCGCTGATGCGCTTGAAGGTGAACTCCGCATAGCCCGCAGGCCCGGTGCCGGACGTGGCGCCCGCCGGGGTCTCGGCGACGGCAATCCCTACGATCAGGCTCAGAACCGCGCCGCAAGATAGAATTGGTGCGATGCCTCGCAGCATTCCGCCCAACCTGCCTCATGATCTTATCGTTGGTCGAGTTGTCGCAGAAATCGCATCGCGGAGCCAAGGGTTTTGCGTCCCTGGCGCGCCATTTCACGGCGATTCGGCCTTTCGGCAACAGGTCGGGGCGGCGATCCGCCCGGCAGGCGCAGCTTTTTTGTATATATTACAATGTTTTATCGCATTCTGAGGCTGATGTTAACACAACTTCAAAATGTACGATCACTGCCCAATTGCCGCCACGATTCGGGGGCCTCATGAGCCCATGCCGCAACGCAGACGGGGTGGAAATGGCGACCCCGCCCCGGCGAAGCGGATGGTGCAACGGGTGAAGTCACGGAGAGAGACATGAAACTGTTCAAGCTTGCGAAGAAGTTCAACAACGAGGAAGACGGCGCTGTGACCGTCGACTGGGTCGTGCTGACCGCCGCCGTCGTCGGCCTCGGCGTCGCCGCGCTCGCCGCGGTGAAGAAGGGCACGGGCTCGCTCACCACGAAGATCAACTCCTACCTCTCGAGCCAGTCGATCAACTCGACCTTCTGATCCGGCTCAGGACCACGACCAATGCGGAACCGCGCCCCATGGGGCGCGGTTTTGCTTTGCGGCGGTCGCGCGCAGGCCTGAAACAGTTCCGCCGCACTGTTTTCCCCAGGGGCCGGAATCTCATGGAAATGTACGCAGGATGCCCAAGTTGGGTCACGATTCGGGGGCAAAACATACCCATGCCGCGACGGAGAAGGGATGGCCGGTTGGTCAGTCGGTTCGCGGATGGAGCAAAAGCGAACCTACGGAGAGAGACATGAAACTGTTCAAGCTTGCGAAGAAGTTCAACAACGAGGAAGACGGCGCTGTGACCGTCGACTGGGTCGTGCTGACCGCCGCCGTCGTCGGCCTCGGCGTCGCCGCGCTCGCCGCGGTGAAGAAGGGCACGGGCTCGCTCACCACGAAGATCAACTCCTACCTCTCGAGCCAGTCGATCAACTCGACCTTCTGATCCGGCTCAGGACCAGGACGACTGCGAAACCGCGCCCAACCCGGGCGCGGTTTTCGTTTCGGGCGGCGGGCAGCTCGCTCGGCCGGCATCGACGGGATGGAAACGGCGCATCCGGAACGTTTCCCGAAACGCGCGAGCCTCCACCGAAATATACGAACAGCGCCCAACTTGGGTCACGATTCGGGGGCACCTTGCACTCATTCCGCGACGGGAAGTTACGGGTCGGAGAGACGACCGACACGGTTCGCGGGTGCATTGAAGCGAACCTACGGAGAGAGACATGAAACTGTTCAAGCTTGCGAAGAAGTTCAACAACGAGGAAGACGGCGCTGTGACCGTCGACTGGGTCGTGCTGACCGCCGCCGTCGTCGGCCTCGGCGTCGCCGCGCTCGCCGCGGTGAAGAAGGGCACGGGCTCGCTCACCACGAAGATCAACTCCTACCTCTCGAGCCAGTCGATCAACTCGACCTTCTGATCCGGCTCAGGACCAGGACGACTGCGAAACCGCGCCCAACCCGGGCGCGGTTTTCGTTTCGGCAACTGCAACCGATCGTTTCCAGATGCCGGCCGCCCTTGCGCGAAAAAGGACGACGAGTGCCCAAATCGTGCCATCTTGAGCGCCTTTACTGAACACAAGGGTCAAGGGCGAGACTTGTGCCGGCCGCCCGGATGCGGCGCCGCGAAAGACAACGGAGCGTGAAATGACGGTATTCAAGCGTAGCAAGCGGTTTCTCGCCAACGACGATGGCGCGGTCACCGTGGATTGGGTCGTGCTGACGGCAAGCGTGGTTAGTCTGGTGCTGGTCGCCATGGCCGGCCTCAAGGGCCAGATGACAAGCATCGGCCAGAAAACGGAATCCTGGCTTTCTTCCCAATCGATCAACACCACGTTCTGAGCGCCCGGCGCACAGGAG
Source organism: Paracoccaceae bacterium (assembly GCA_020637675.1). Taxonomy (GTDB): domain Bacteria; phylum Pseudomonadota; class Alphaproteobacteria; order Rhodobacterales; family Rhodobacteraceae; genus Albidovulum. Next base: position 900,289 of record JACKKD010000001.1, read on the forward strand.
TGACAGGATCGGGCGCGCGGCAACGCGGCGCCCGATTTGCTGTCTCGGGAGAGACTTCCGGGGCAAATGTTTCCGAAGCAGAAGAAATTCCACCTATCGGGCGTGCTTTGACCACCATTTCGCCGTATTCGGTTAAGATATAAACCTTGATGAGGCAGGAGGCCCGATCCTGATGGGATCCGGACATCATGCCGATGGACGAAAGGAAGGACGATGCGTCTGGTATTTGCTCTGGTTCTGGTTCTGGGGGTCGCGCTTGCCGGCTTTGCCGTCTACATGGCGCAGGGCTTCATCGCCCAGACCCAGGCCGAACGCGACCGTCTTGCGGCCGAACAGGCGAATGCGCCGAAGCTCGTGAACGTTGTCGTTGCCAAGAGGGCGATGAAATACGGCGACCGCTTCACCCGCGACGACCTCGAGGTGATCAAGGTCCAAGAAGGCAAGACGCCCACCGGCATCTTCAACGCGGTGGTGGCCCCTCAGGGCGGCGACCCTGCGATCGTGCCGGTGTTCTGGGAAGGCGAAACCCGCCCCCGCGCCGCGCTGCGGAGCTATGAGCCGTTCGAACCGGTCCTTCTCGCAAAGATCACCGAACCCGGTATCGATGCCGGGATCAACGCCAATCTGTCCGCCGGGATGCGCGCCTTCGCCATCAACGTGGACGTGACCTCGGGCGTGTCGGGCTTCCTGCGACCGGGAGACCGGGTCGACGTATACTGGTCCGGCGCCGTCAATGGCCAGGACGTGGCGAAGCTCATCGACTCGGCCGTGCGCCTCATCGCGATCAACCAGAGTGCGGACGCCGACCGCAGCGAGGAAACGATGATCGCCCGCACCGTCACCGTCGAGGCCACGCCGGAGCAGGTCGCGGCGCTCGCGCTCGCCCAGCAGACCGGCCGGCTGACCCTCTCGCTCGTGGGCACCGGAGACGAGCAGAAGGTGGGCGCCATCGAGATCAACCGCAACACGCTTCTCGGCATCGTCGAGGAAGCCCCGGTCCAGGAGGTGGCGGCGCCGAAGGTCTGCACCATCCGCACCAACAAGGGTGGTGAAATCGTAGAGACCGTGATTCCCTGCACCAACTGACGCGGGCCGAAAGCCGCCATCCGTTATCCGCACCGGCCACAACATCAAGTGGCCGGTGCTGTCATTTCGCACCACAGATTCCCTTGTGTTGCCGGTTATCCACATAAGAACCCTGCGGCAACCGGTTGATTCTTGCAAAAAAAGCCCGCGTCCCGCATTCTGGCAGCAATATGGGCATCCAAGACCCGATCAACGGGCGCGAAGACCCATCCCAGAGGCGTGATCGGAGAGGCAGGTCACATGAGCATGAAAAGAACCCTTGCGGCGGGAATGCTGGGCGTTTCGCTCTGCACCGTCGCCGTCCCGGCCGCCCAAGCGGAAACCCTCAAGATCGTGAACGGATCGGCCACGAGCGCGCTGACGGTCCCGATGAACCGGGCGGTCGTCGTCGAATCCGACCAACCCTTCGCCGAGTTGTCGATCGCCAACCCAGGCATCGCCGACATCTCGACGCTGTCGGACCGGTCGATCTACGTCCTCGGCAAGGCGCCGGGGCGCACCACCCTTACGCTTCTTGCGCCGGACGGAAAGCTCATCACCAACGTCGACGTTCAGGTCTCGCTCGACGTGGCGGAGTTCAAGGAACGGCTGCAACAAATTCTACCCGGTGAAAACATCGAGGTCAGGACCGCGAACGACGGCATCGTGCTTTCGGGGGTCGTGTCCTCGACCGCGAAGCTCGATCGGGCACTCGACCTCGCCAAGCGCTATGCGCCCGACCGGGTGTCGAACCTGATGGTCGTCGGCGGCACCCAGCAGGTCATGCTGAAGGTCCGCTTCGCGGAGATGCAGCGTTCGGTCACCAAGCGACTGCAAACGAGTCTCGGCATACGCACCCCCGACCCGACACGGTCGGTCAACGTCGAGGCCGGCACGGGTGCAAACCTGAACGGCGCTGTCAGCGTCGCCGGCGGTGGCGGCTTCACGACGGCCCAGACCGGCGGCTTCGGCATCGGCTTCACGGGCGGAAGCGTCCAGTTCGGCATCCTGCTGGAAGCGCTCGAACAGAAAGGCCTTGTCAGAACCCTGTCGGAGCCGAACCTGACCGCGCTTTCGGGACAGGAGGCGGCATTCCTCGCCGGCGGCGAATATCCGATCCCTGTCGCCAGCGAGAACAACACCGTGACCGTCGAATACAAGCCGTTCGGCGTGGAACTCACGTTCAAGCCGGTCGTCGTGGATGATGACATCATCAACCTTTCGATCAACGCAGCCGTTTCGAGCATCGACACGACGATCCAGACGAGTGTCGGGACCGGTATCACCCTGAACGCCTTCAAGCGCCGCGAGGCGCAGACCACGGTCGAAATGCGCGACGGCGAGAGCTTCGCCATCGCGGGGCTCCTGCAGGACGACTTCACGGATTCGAACGGCCAGATCCCCTGGCTTGGCGACGTTCCGGTGCTCGGCGCGCTCTTTCGCAGCGCCGACTTCCAGCGCAACCAGTCCGAGCTCGTGATCATCATCACGCCGCACCTCGTGTCACCCACCCGGGGCGAGGCGCTGGCGCTGCCGACCGACCGCGTGAAGGCGCCCACCGAAGCCGAGCTCTTCCTCTTCGGCAAGACGGCCTCGACCGGGAAGTCGAAGGGCGCCATCGGCGAAGTGTCGAAGCAGGACTACAGCGGCTCCTATGGCTATGTGATGGAGTGAGACGATGCGAGCCAAGACAAGCCTTCTCCTCCTTTCGGCAAGCCTGACCGCTCTTGCGGCCTGCTCAAAGGAAACCAATATCGCCCGCACCTTCTATTCGGAGGCAGGTTCCGAGATCGAGACGCGCGATTTCGGCAACGCGACGATGAACAACACGCTCATCCAGCAGGGCGAACGGTCCTATGTCATCGACCTGACGCGCCGCTTCGCGGCCGAGGTACCGAATACGGTCAACTTCGCCTTCGACAGCGCGGTTCTGGACGGCGAGGCCCAGCAGGCGCTGATGCGTCAGGCCGACTGGATCCGGCAATTCCCCGAGGTGCGCTTCCGCGTCTACGGCCATACCGACCTCGTGGGCTCGGACGCCTACAACAAGGGGCTGGGCCTGCGCCGAGCCAAGGCCGTCGTCGCCTTCCTGGCAAGCCAGGGCATCAGCCGGTCGCGGCTGGAAGCCGTCGCGTCCTTCGGCGAAACGCAGCCGCTCGTCTATGTCCAGACCGAAGAGCGGCGCAACCGCCGCACGGTCACGGAGGTGTCGGGCTTTGTCGCCAAGAACCCGCTGGTCCTCAATGGCAAGTACGCCGAGATCATCTGGCGCGAGTATGTGACCAGCGCAACCACGGCGCATACGGTGGACTCGGTCCAAGGCACCGCCGGTGCAGGGGGCGCCTCCACGGGCGGCTGACGCGCAAGTATCGCAAATTGTTTCCTGCGTTGGGCGGCCATTGGCAACAAAGGCCGCCCAACGCTTTTGATCGTCGCCGGATAACGCATAATTTCGGTATTTCGGCCCCAATATTGCCAAAGTTCTCCGGGATTTTCGCAACCTGGGAGTAATGGCGCGGCCATAAGGTCGTGCCGGGTGATGGACCGGGACCTGTAGCGACTTGACGACCAAGCACGATGCACAGGACGAGGCCCTCCATCCGCGTAATGAAGGACGTGTGGGAATGAGCAGCGTAGCCGCCTTGCAGCCGGAACCGGCACCGATCGTCGCGTGCACGATTTCGCGCGATGTCAGCAACTTCGACCTTCTGATCGAGGACATGGAAGTCGAGCTTGGCGAAAGCTGGGGCGATCTTTCGTTCGACGATGCGATCCTCTTCCTCAACCAGCCCGACGCGGACGCGCTCGAGTTTGTCGCCATCGCGGTCGATTCGGAGGACGAAAGCGACCTCGCCCGGATTTCCGGGATCATCTCGACCGCAAAGGAAAAGGGCGTGAAGGTCATCCTGATCGCCGAGGAGGTGAGCCCGATCGCGTTGCACCAACTGCTGCGGCTTGGCGCGGACGATTTCGTGCCCTATCCGCTTCCCGAGAACGCGCTTCATGACGCGATCGAGCGGCTGCACAAGGCGCCCGCGGTCGATCACACCCTGGCCGAAGAACCGGCGGCGCCGGCCTTCAAGCCGAAGGGCGACCGCGACGGCGTCATCCTGGCGGTCCACGGGCTCGCCGGCGGCACGGGCGCCACGACCTTCGCGGTGAACCTCGCTTGGGAACTGGCAACGATCCAGAAGGCGAACGGACCGCGGGTCTGCCTGCTGGATTTCAACTTCCAGTATGGCTCGGTCTCGACCTATCTCGACCTGCCGCGCCGCGAGGCCGTCTACGAGATGCTGTCCGACACCGCCTCGGTGGACAACGTGAGCTTCCTGCAGGCGCTTCTCAACTACAACGAGAAGATGCACGTCATGACGGCGCCGACCGAGATGCTGCCGCTCGACATCGTCACGTCTGAGGACATCAACCGCGTGCTCAACGTGGCGCGGGCGAATTTCGACTTCGTCGTGGTCGACATGCCCTCGACGGTCGTGCAGTGGACCGAGGCCGTGCTGAACCAGGCCCACATCTACTTCGCGACGATGGAACTCGACATGCGTTCCGCGCAGAACGCGCTGAGGATGATCCGCGCGCTGAAGGCGGAAGAGCTTCCCTTCGAGAAGCTGCGCTACGTGCTCAACCGCGCGCCGAAATTCACCGATCTGTCCGGCAAGGGCCGCGTGAAGCGCCTGGCGGAGAGCCTGGACATCACGATCGAGCTTCAGCTTCCCGATGGAACCAAGCAGGTGACGCAGTCGAACGACCACGGCCTGCCGCTGGCCGAAACCGCCGCCAAGAACCCGCTGCGGCGCGAGATCGCGAAGCTGGCGAAATCGATCTACGACCTCAACGTGGCCGCCGAAGCCGCGGCCGTCTGACCGCTGCCAGTCGAACCGGAGTAACCCATGTTTTCCCGCTTCAAGAAGCCCGATGGCGCCGGACCGACCACCGCCGCGCCGGCCGTGCAGACGCCGAAACCCGCCACGGTCGCCGCGCCCGAGGCGCACCGGCCCGTCGTCGCACGGCGCACAGGCCCCATGGCTGCCAATCCGGCCCAGGCGGTCGCCGCCGACAAGGAGAAGAAGCGCAAGGAGCGGATGGGCGAGCTGAAGGTCGAACTGCACAAGCGGCTGCTCGACAACCTCAACCTCGGCGCGCTCGAACATGCCTCCGAAACCGAACTCCGGCAGGAGATCGTCTCGATTACCACCGAGGCGCTGGAGGAGATGTCCGTCGTCCTCAACAAGGACGAACGCTCCTCTCTCTTCCAGGAGCTCTACCACGAGGTGATGGGCCTCGGTCCGCTGGAGCCCTTGCTGCAGGACGACACCGTGAACGACATCCTCGTGAACGGCCCGCAGCAGATCTTCGTCGAGCGTGCCGGGAAGCTCACGCTGACCGACATCACCTTCAAGGACGAACGCCACCTTCTGCGGATCATCGACAAGATCGTGTCCGCGGTCGGCCGGCGCGTCGACGAATCGAACCCCTATTGCGACGCCCGCCTTGCCGACGGATCGCGTTTCAACTGCATGGTGCCGCCGATCGCGGTGGATGGCTCGCTCGTCTCGATCCGGAAATTCAAGAAGGACAAGCTCGGCGTGGACGACCTCGTCCGCTTCGGCGCCTTCACCGAGGAGATGGCGGCCTATCTCCAGGCCGCCGTGGCGACCCGTCTCAACATCATCGTCTCGGGCGGTACAGGTTCCGGTAAGACCACCACGCTCAACGCGCTCTCGTCCTTCATCGACAACTCCGAACGCATCCTGACGATCGAGGACACGGCGGAACTCCAGCTCCAGCAGGTTCATGTCGGCCGGATGGAAAGCCGCCCCGCGAACGTCGAGGGCAAGGGCGCCGTCACCCAGCGCGACTGTCTGAGAAACGCGCTCAGGATGCGTCCCGACCGCATCATCGTCGGCGAAACCCGCGGCGAGGAAGTCATCGACATGCTCCAGGCCATGAACACCGGCCACGACGGGTCGATGACCACGATCCACGCCAACAGCGCGAGGGATGGTATCAGCCGTCTGGAAAACATGATCGCGATGGCGGGGATCGAGATGCCGATCAAGGCCGTGCGCAGCCAGATCGCCTCTGCCGTCAACCTCATCGTGCAGGCCTCGCGCCTGCAGGACGGCTCGCGCCGGATGACCTCGATCACCGAGATCACCGGCATGGAAGGCGACGTGATCTCGATGCAGGAAATCTTCCGCTACGAACGGCTCGGCCTTGCCCCCGACGGCAAGATCATCGGTCGCTTCACCGCGACGGGCGTCCGTTCGGCCTTTGCCGACCGCTTCCGCGCCTGGGGCTATGACCTTCCGGCGTCGATCTACGAACCCGTGGCCGCGGAGTAACGCGCATGATCATCAGCCCGACGCCCATCATCTACGGCCTGATCTTCATCGCCGTCCTCCTTCTCGTCGAGGGCATCTACCTCGTCGTCTTCGGCAAGTCGATTTCGCTCAACTCCAAGGTCAACCGCCGGCTTGATCTCCTGGAAAAGGGCGGACAGCGCGAGAAGGTGCTGGAACAGCTCCGCAAGGAGGCGAGCCAGCACCTGAAGGCCAAGGGCATCCCGCTCTACTCGATCCTCGCCACCAAGGCGCAGAAGGCGAATATCGCCTTCTCGCCGAAGGCCCTTATGGGCGTGATGGCGCTCCTCACGGTCGTGGCCTTCCTCGGGCTCAAGATCGGCACCTCGGCTTCGACACCCGTGCAGATCGCCGTCGCCATCGTCATGGGCGTGGGCGCGGTCTATTTCTGGATCAACCGCAAGGCCAAGAAGCGGATGGATCTTGTCGAGGAGCAGCTCCCCGACGCGGTCGAGCTGATGGTGCGCAGCCTCCGGGTCGGCCACCCGTTCTCGTCCGCCATCCAGATCGTCGCCAAGGAGGTTCCCGATCCGCTCGGCACCGAGTTCGGGATGATCGCCGACGAAAGCGCCTACGGCCGCGAAGTCTCCGACTCCCTGAAGGACCTCGCCGAACGGATGGACATGCAGGACCTGCGCTTCCTTGCCGTGGCCGTGACGATCCAGCAGCAATCGGGCGGCAACCTTGCCGAGATCCTCGACGGTCTCGCCAAGGTGATCCGTGCCCGCTTCCGGCTTTTCCGCCGCGTCCGCGCGATCACGGCCGAGGCGAAATGGTCGGGCATGTTCCTGTCTGCCTTCCCGCTGGTCGTGCTCGCGGTGATCCAGATCCTGAAACCCGACTATTTCGACACGGTAAAGGATACCTCGGCCTTCGTCCCGGCCGCGCTCATCGTCTTCACTTTCCTCGCCATCAACATCATCTTCATGAAGATGATGGTCAACATCAAGGTCTGAGGGGGCCTGACCGGAATGTTGTCCCAGATCAATGACTTCCTGATCGCCCAGATGGGTCCGTTGGGGCCGCTCTTCGCGGTCGGCGTGCTCGGCATCGCGCTCATGGCGATCGCGCTGCCGACCATGCTCAAGAAGCGCGCCGACCCCTTCTCCAGGTTGCGCGAAACCTCGAAGCCGACCGGGGAGAACCGCGTCCGAACGCTTGAGAAGAAGTCGCTGCGCGCCGGCCGCGGCAGCGACAAGCTCGACAAGTTCGCGCACTTCCTCGAACCCAAGACCGAGGAGGAGATGAGCACCTCCCGGCTGAAGATGACGCGCGCGGGTTACCGGTCCAAGACCGCCGTTCGCACCTTCCACGCCGTCCAGTTCATGCTGGGCATTGCCTTCCTCATCATCGGTGTCGTCTATGCCATTGTCGCCTCGGCCACGGGCGAAATCGCGACGACGACGCTGATCCTCGCGGTCGTCATGCCGGGCGCGATCGGCTACTACCTACCGAAATACTGGATCGAACGGCGCATTCAGACCCGTCAGGGCGAGATCCAGAACGGTTTTCCCGATGCGCTTGACATGCTTCTCGTCTGCGTGGAGGCCGGCCAGTCGCTCGACCAGGGCATCATCCGCGTGTCGAAGGAACTGAAGACCGGGTACCCGGCGCTGGCTGAGGAATTCGAGATCGTCGCCCAGGAGGTCAAGGCCGGCAAGGACAAGACCTCGGTCCTGCGCGCCTTCTCCGAACGCACGGGCGTGCCCGACATCGCCTCCTTCGTGACGGTGATGATCCAGTCGCAAACCTTCGGCACCTCGATTGCCGAGGCGCTCAGGATCTATGCCAGCGAGATGCGCGACAAGCGCGTGATGCGGGCCGAAGAGGCCGCGAACAAGCTTCCCACGAAGATGACGCTGGGCACGATGATGTTCACGGTGCCGCCGCTCCTCATCATCCTTGTCGGGCCCTCGGTTTACGATATGCTGCAGCTGTTCGCGAACTTCTCTCCCTGAGGCGATGGCTCTCCGCGTATCGGCCCTTCTTCTCGCAGCCGGGTTGCTGGCCGCCTGTCAGACAGGCGGCCAGCGCGTCTCTGAAGACTCCCCCTTCCCACCAGCGGGTCCCGTCAGGGGCGAAGAGTCGGTCGACGGTCTCATCGTCGGGCATCGGCTCATGGCTGCGGGCGAATATGAACTCGCGCTCAAGGCCTACTACCGAGCCGCGGGCGACCAGGGGATGACGGTCGATGTCCTCTCGGCGCTCGGCTCGGCCAACCTGCACCTCGGCAGGCTCGGCCAGTCCGAGCAACTGCTCCGCCGGGCCGTGAAGGAGGACGAGACCTTCGTGCCCGCCTGGAACAATCTCGGCGTCGTTCTCATGGAGCAGGGCAAGTATGCCGAAGCCTCCCGCGTCTTCCGGCTGGCCTTCGCGCTGGACAGTGGCCAAACGGACGCCATCCGCGAAAATCTCCGCCGTGCCCTCGCAAAAATCGAGAGTCCGTCATATGATCCTGTGAATAAGGGTGAATTCTCCCTGGTGAGGCGCGGGAACGGGCAATACCTGCTTCTCACCAAACATTGAGGCAAGAGCAGCAAAGGACGCATCAAATGCGCCACCCCATCCTGATTTCCCTCTGCCTGGCGGGGGTAACAGCGGTTTCCGCGTGCCAGAAGGCCACCGACGCCGAAGTCGACCGCGCGATCGAGGACGTGAACGTCATCGATGAAAGCAACCTCAACGATGTCATGCTGACGGTGGGCGACCCGAACGAGGCGGTCGTCTATTTCCAGAGGACCGCCGCGCAACATCCGGACCGCATCGACCTCAAGCGCGGGCTCGCCAAGTCGCTGGTGCGGGCCAAGAAACCGACCGAGGCCGCGCTGACATGGCGCGCGGTCGTGGACAGCGCAGAGGCCACAAACGAGGATCGCGTGGCGCTTGCCGACGCGCTCATCCGGGCCAATGAATGGGCCAAGGCCGAGGCCGAACTCAACATGATCCCCCCGACCTACGAGACCTACGAACGCTACCGGCTGGAGGCGATGGTCGCCGATGCCAACAAGAAATGGCAGAAGGCCGACAGTTTCTACGAGACCGCCTTCGGCCTCACGACACAACCCTCGTCGGTGCTGAACAACTGGGGCTATTCGAAACTCACGCGCGGCGATTTCCCCGGCGCGGAGAAGCTCTTTGCCGAGGCGCTGACCTACGACACCTCGAGCTTCACGACGAAGAACAACCTCGTCCTCGCCCGTGCAGCGCAACGCAAGTACGACATGCCGATGGTGACGATGACCCAGGCGGAGCGGGCCCAACTGCTCTATACGGCGGCGCTCACCGCCATCAAGCAGGGCGACGTCACGACCGGCAAGGGCCTTCTCGAAGATGCCGTGGACACGAGCCCGCAATATTTCGAGCAGGCCGCCCGCGCGCTCGAGACGCTGAACAACGGCTGACCCCATGCTGAACCCCTATCCGCCGACGAGCCCGGAGGCGGTAGCCTTCGCCTACAAGGTCTTCCTGCTGCTTTGTCTTCCGATCTGCGCCTGGGTTGCGTGGTCCGACCTGAAGTTCATGAAGATCCCCAACAAGGCGGTGATGGCGGTCGTCGCCGTCTTCGCCTTCGCGGGCTTCGTGCTGATACCGGCGGAGTTCTGGCTCTGGCGGTGGGTGAACCTCGTGGCCGTGCTCGCCATCGGGTTCGTCCTCAACGTCGCCGCGAACGTCGGCGCTGGCGACGCGAAATTCGCGGCCGCCGTCGCGCCCTACTTCGCGCAGCGGATCGAGCATCTCCAGATCGCGCTGGTCCTGCTCGCGGCCTTCCTCCTCGGCGCCTTTGCCGCCCATCGGCTGATGCGGGCCATCCCCGCCGTCCGGGCGGCAACTCCGGACTGGGTCAGTTGGCAGCGCAAGGATTTCCCGATGGGTCTCGCGCTGGTGGGCACCTTCGTCACCTACCTCGTCTTCCTGGCCTTCCCCGGCGTTCTCGCCGCAATTCAGGGGGCGATGGGTTCCATCAATATGTAAAGCGGCGTGCGGCGCACCTCGCGGAGCGTCCAGCCCGCCTCGTCAAAGGCCTTCAGCATCTCGGAGCGGAGCGAGAAGGCCATCGGGCAGAGGGGCACGACGACATAGTCGGCGTTCTCCGCCCCCGACAGGCCGCCATAGTACCAGGGCGCCGCGCCCTTCACGGGCTTGAAATCCCCGAACATCCAGTAGGCGGAATAGAGATCGGTGCCGAGAATCGAGCTGCCCGCGAAGCCGGCCGCTGTCAGGTCGTCGTCCACCAGTTCGAACCAGCCCGAAATCCCGCCCTCGATCTGACATTCGGGCAGCGTGTCGCCGTTCAGCACGGGCGGGTCCTCGCGCTTGGCGAGATCGCGGAAGGCGGCGAAGGGATCGCCCGGCTGGTCGTAGGGCTCCTTCAGGTTGACGGTGTAGAGCCGGCTCTCGGGCGTCCTGAGGTCGGCGTGCGCGGCCAGCCGCGGCAGAAGCGGTACCGTCTCTTCGGTCTCCGCCGCGAGGTGGCGCCAGGGGCTGAAGGCGAGGTTGATCGCCGAGGGCGCGCCGAAGCACAGCGCCGCAATGCCGGTGACCGTCAGCGCGGCGCGAAGGTCCCAGCCCATCCCGTTCGTCACGCCCGCCCCCGGACGCAGGAGGAAGGCGAAGAGCGCCATCATATAAAGCCACTGGGGATCGTTGCCGAAGTTCTGGTAAGCGACGTAGAAAAAGCCCGGCATGAGCAGGAGGAGCGCGAGCCCCTCGACCGCCCTTCCCGCCTGACGAAGAAAGATCACCGCGGCGATCAGTGCGAGGCTGCCGCCCATGTAGAGCGGCGCCACGATCACGTCGATGAAGCTTTCGCCCGGCGCCGCCCGCGTCTCTCCCGTCGCGACGGTCAGGAGGTCCTTCAGGTAGGCGGCCCAGAAGGCGGGACCGGCAAGTGCTGTCGTCAGGGTCGCCACGCCGAGCCCGGCGATCAGCGCCGCCGCGATCATCGTGCCCTGCCGCCGGGCCAGGAGCGCCACCGCGATGCCCGGCGCGAAGGCGGCGAAATACGTCACCTTCATGAGCACGAGAACCGCCATCCCGAGCCCGATCAGGGCCCCGTCCAGCCACGGTCGCGGCCGGCCGAGGGGCGCCAGAACGGCAAGGGGAATGACAGTGTAGCTGACCGCCCAGGCCCAGCGGTTGTAGTGCATCGAGATCGAGACCGAGCTTTCCGCCTCGCCGTGCACGAGCGCCAGGCAGAGGAGCATGACGAAGCCGCCGTAGGCCCAGGGCCAGGGCCCCGTCATCCGGCTCGTTGCCACACGCAGGACGGCCGGGAGGAGCAGCACCGCGACGAGGATCTGGGAATAGAAGATCGCATGCCCGATCCCCGCGCCGGCCTTGACGAAGACGGCGATCGGCGCGATGGCGAGCACACCGATCGGCGTCATGAAATCGAGATGCGGCCACTCGCCCCGCGCCATCCTAAGCACAAGCTCGGCCAGGTGCAGCGTGTCGCCCTCGTGCTTCTCCAGGTAGAGGGCGCCCTTCAAGAGTGGCACCCCGCCAAGAATGACGATCGCGAGGGCGAGGAAGGCCGTGAGAGCGGCGGTCCGGGGTCTGCTCATTCGTGCCTCTTCAGCGGAATTGTTTCCTTCTTTTGGCCACAATACCTCGGCAAAGTCGCGCTGTGAATCCCAAGGCGGCGGGCACGGGCGCTTTTGCGTGCGGGTGTCTCTGACCGCCGCCCGAACCGCCGCAGAGGTCCCGCCAGATGAACATGCAGGTGCCCAACGTCATTGCACCGACGCCGCCCCGGTCGCTCGGTGACACTGGCCTTTCCGTGGTGATGATGCGCGACATCCTTCTCAAGACGATGTTCCGCATGAACCTTGAAACGGTCTCGGAAATCTCGCGTCAGATCGCACTGCCGATCCCGGCCACGCAGGAACTGATAGACCTTGCGCGCAGCCAGAAGCTGCTGGAAGCGACCGGCACGCTGCACGCGAACTCCGGCGGAGAGATGGGATACCAGCTCGCAGATGCCGGCAAGGCACGCGCACTCGATGCGCTCAGCCAGTCGGAATACTACGGCGCCATGCCCGTGCCGCTGGAGATGTACCGCGAGCAGGTGAAGAAGCAGTCGATCCGCAACATCCAGATCACGCGCCAGCGCCTGACCTCGGCGATGGGCCACCTGATCCTGCCCGACGAGCTTCTCGACCACCTCGGACCGGCCGTCGGCGCGGGCCGGTCGATCCTGATGTACGGGCCGCCGGGCAACGGCAAGTCCTCCATCTCGAACGGCATCCGCGACGCGATCGGCGACAAGATCTACATCCCGAAGGCCATCGAATACGCGGGCCAGGTCATCACCGTCTACGACCCGATCGTGCATTCGGCCGCGCAAGCATCCGAGGACGATCCGACAGCACTCCGCCGCTCGTCGAACCGCTTCGACAATCGCTACGTTCTCTGCGACCGGCCGACGGTGATCACCGGCGGTGAACTCTCGCTAGACATGCTCGACCTCACCTACAACCCGACGGCGCGGACCTACACCGCGTCCCTGCAGATGAAGGCGACCGGCGGCGTGTTCATCATCGACGACCTCGGGCGTCAGGCCGAGCCGCCGCAGAAGATCGTCAACCGCTGGATCGTTCCCCTGGAGGAAAGCCGCGACATCCTCGCGCTCCAGTCCGGCGAGAAGTTCGAGGTGCCCTTCGACACGCTCGTGATCTTCTCCACGAACTTCCACCCGAACGAGATCTTCGACAAGGCGGCCCTTCGCAGGATCTTCTTCAAGATCAAGATCGACGGCCCGAACCAGGAGATGTTCCTGAAGATCTTCGCGATGGTGGCCAAGAAGAAGAAGGTTCCGCTTGACGAAAGGGCGCTTATTCACTTGCTCAAGGTGAAGTATCCGACGATCAGCAACGTCTATGCGAACTATCAGCCGGTGTTTCTCATCGACCAGATGATCGCGATTTGCAATTTCGAGGGGATTCCGTACCAGATGACCCCTGATCTCATTGACCGTGCCTGGGCGAACATGTTCGTCCGCGACGAGAAGATCATACACTGATGGGCGGGCTTGGCATCGCCGGTTCGGGCCGCGTCGCGCGGGTGTTCCGCGCACGTCTGGCTGCTGCCGGCCTCGCGCCCGGCGCGGCCGGCGCCGACCTTGCGGCGCTCAGGACACTGCTCCTGGTGCCGTCCGACATCGGCGACTGCGAAAGCCTCCTCTTCGAGGCCGAGGCTTTCGCGAAGAAAGCCCCTGCGCTCCAGACCATCGTCCTCGCCGCCACCCTCTCGCCCCGCTACGTGCGGGCGCTGAGGGGCCGCATCCGGGCCGAGGTGACGCTTGTCGATGCGCCCTTCACCGGGGGCCTCCGCGCGGCCGAAGAGGGGCGCCTGACCTTCTTCCTCGGCGGCCGGAGGGAGGACATCGAGAGGCTCGGCCCCCTGTTCGACCGGCTCGCCACAAAGGCGATCCGCATGGGCGGCTTCGGCGCGGGCATGGCGGCGAAGGTGATGAACGACTTCCTCGCCGCGTCGTCCAACGCGATGACACGCATCGCTCTCGACTGGGCAGAGGCGCAGGGGATCGACGAGGCGCGGCTTCTCGATGTCGCGGGCGAGACGCTGCCGGGACTGACGGGCGCAGGGCTTGACGCCGCGGATCATGGTCAGGGCGGCGACGATTGCGTGATCGCCCTTGTCCGCGAGGTGGAGATCGCGCTCGACAACGCACTCGCCGGCGCGCATCTGACGCCGCCCCGGGCGCTGGAGGACGTGTTCCGCGGCCTGAGGCAGCGCCACCTGCACTGACTTGCAAGCGTCCGGCGCGGGCATAGATTGGGGCCATGTGCCCCCTGCCCGCCCCGTTTCACGACTGGTTCGCAACCCGCGGCTGGCAGGTCCATCCCCACCAGCAGGCGCTGCTCGACCGCGCCGACGCTCCGTCCCTCCTTCTCGTCGCGCCGACCGGCGGCGGCAAGACGCTCGCGGGGTTCCTGCCCTCGCTCGTGGAACTCGCCGCCGGCAACCGGCCGGGACTTCACACGCTCTACATCTCGCCCCTGAAGGCGCTCGCCGCCGACATCCGCCGCAACCTCACCCGGCCGGTCGAGGAGATGGGCCTTCCGGTCCGGATCGAGGATCGCACCGGCGACACTACCTACACGCGCCGCCGACGTCAGCGCGCGGACCCGCCGCACATCCTCATCACCACGCCTGAAAGCCTCGCGCTTCTGCTCAGCTACGAGGATGCGCCGCGCATCTTCGCGGGCCTCTCGCGCGTCATCGTCGACGAGGTCCATGCGCTCGCGGAGTCGAAGCGCGGCGACCAGCTCATGCTGTGCCTCGCCCGGCTCAACCGGCTCGCGCCGGGTTTGCGCCGGGTGGGCCTGTCGGCGACGGTGGAGGACCCCGCCGCCATCGCCCGCTTTCTGGCCCGCCATCCCGATCCCTGCGCAATCGTCCATGCCGACCCCGGCCCGGATCCCGATATCGCCATGCTGGCGACCGAAGCGCCGCCACCCTGGGCCGGCGGCGGCGGGCGCTACGCCATCCCCGAAGTACTGGCTGAGGTGCGCCGCCACCGCATCACGCTCATCTTCCACAACACCAGGGCGCAAGCGGAGCTCTTCTTCCGTGACCTCTGGATGGCAAACGAGGAGATGCTGCCGATCGCGATCCACCACGGCTCGCTCGCGCGGGAGGCGCGCGAGAAGGTGGAGGCCGCGATGGTCCGGGGCGATCTGCGCGCGGTGGTCTGCACCGGCTCGCTCGACCTCGGCATCGACTGGGGCGACGTGGACCTCGTGATCCAGGTCGGCGCGCCGAAGAACGTGAAGCGGCTCGTCCAGCGGATCGGCCGGGCCAACCACCGTTACAACGCACCCTCGAAGGCGCTTCTGGTGCCCGCGAACCGCTGGGAGGTCGTTGAATGCCAGGCCGCGCTGGAGGCGGTGCGGGACCACGACCTCGACGGCGATCCGCGCGGTCCGGGGCCGCGCGACGTGCTCTGCCAGCACATCCTGATCGCCGCCTGTTCCGGCCCGTTCGAGGCCGATGCGCTTTTCGCCGAGGTTACGGACGCCGGCCCCTATGCTGCCCTCACCCGGACGGAGTTCGATGCCTGCCTCGACTTCTGCGCCACCGGCGGGTACGCGCTGAAGGCCTATGACCGCTGGCAGCGGCTGATTCTCAGGGACGGGCACTGGACGCTTCGCGACCCCCGCGCCGCGCGCGACATCCGGATGAACCTCGGCACGATCACCGACGCCGAGATGGTGAAGGTGCGCTGGCAGAACCGGCTTGGGGGGGCGCCGCTTGGCGAGGTGGAGGAAAGCTTCGCCTCCACTCTCACGCCCGGCGAGACATTCCTCATCGGCGGGCAGGTCGTGCGCTACGTGGGACTGCGCGAGATGGCGCTGGAGGTGGCACCCGCGCCGGGACGGGAGCCGAAGATTGCCGTCTACTCGGGCACCAAGTTCTCCACCTCCACCCAGCTTTCCGAACGCATCCTCCGGATGCTCGGGCAGGACGCTTGGCCGGACCTGCCGCGCGCAACGGCGGAGTGGCTTTCGCTTCAGCGCGAGGTCTCGCGCCTGCCCGTCCCCGACCGTCTGCTGGTCGAGACCTTTCCGGCCGAGGGCCGCGCCCATCTCTGCGCCTACGGCTTCATGGGCCGTGCCGCGCAGCAGACGCTCGGCCTGCTCCTGACCAAGCGGATGGAGGATGAAGGGCTGCATCCCCTCGGCTTCGTCTCAACGGATTACGCGACGCTGATCTGGGGGCTCGACGAGGTGCCTGATCCGGCCGCGCTCTTCGACCGCGCGCGGCTGCGCCAAGGGCTCGAGGGCTGGCTTGCGGGCAATGCCGTGATGAAGCGCACCTTCCGCAACGTCGCCATCGTCGCCGGACTCATCCAGCGCAACCGTGCCGGTGCGCGGAAATCCGGCAGGCAGGCCACCTTTTCGTCGGACATCCTCTACGACACACTGCGGCGCTTCGATCCCGATCACCTTCTCCTGCAGGTCACGCGCGAGGAGGCGATGCGGGGGCTCGTCAGCTTTGCGCGGATCGAGGAGTTGCTCACGCGTGTCGGGGGCCGCGTCGACCACCTGAGGCTTGCGCGCGTGACACCGCTCGCGGCCCCCCTCTTCCTCGAACACGGGCGGGTTCCCGTGGAAGGGGCCGCACGAGAGCGGCTGGTGGAGGAGACGGCGGCGCGCCTCATGGCCGAGGCGGGGCTTGGCTGACGGCGGAAAGGGGAGTTGCGTTTTGCCTTGCCGCACGGCAGGAACAAGCCATGAACGGCTATGACTTCGATCTGGCAGGGGCACGGCTTTCGGCCCTGCCCACCGGGGCGCTCTTCTGGGCCGCCGAGGGCTGCCTTGCCGTATCGGACCTGCATCTCGGCCGGTCGGAGCGCTATGCCCGCCGCGCGGGCGCGCTTCTGCCGCCCTACGAGGTCGAGGACACGCTGGCGCGGCTCGACGCCGACATCGCCGCGTGCCGACCCCGGACGGTGATCTGCCTCGGCGACAGTTTCGACGATGCCGAGGCGGCCGCACTCGACGAGAGGGCGGCACTCTGGCTCGCGCGGATGATGGCGGGGCGGCGCTGGATCTGGATCGCGGGGAACCACGATCCCGGCCCGGTCACGTTCGCAGGAGAGCTCCGGGCGGAGCTGGCGCTGGGGCCGCTCGTCTTCCGGCATGCGGCGGTTCGGGGGGCCTCGGTTCGGGGGGGCTCGGTTCGGGGGGGCTCGGTTCGGGGGGCGCCGGGCGAGGTCTCGGGGCATTTCCATCCCAAGGTCAGGATTGCCGGGCGCGGCATACCCTGCTTTCTTGTCGACCGGCAGCGGGCGATCCTGCCGGCCTACGGGACCTACACGGGCGGGCTTTCCGCCGGAGACGCCGCGATTTGCGGCCTGATGGGGTCAGGCGCTCTCGCCATCCTCACCGGCCGGACGGCCCGGCCGATGCCGATGCCAAGGGGGCGGAACGGGCAATGATCGAAACGGTCGATGCGGCCATCGCGGCGAAGATCCGGGACAGTTTCGCCCGGCAGAGCCTGATGGCGACCTTCGGCGCGGCACTTGCCGAGGTCGCCCCCGGACGGGTCGTGATCGCAGCACCGATCCTCGATCTGGCCTGCCAGCAGCACGGGTTCGGCCATGCCGGCCTGACCTTTGCGCTGGGCGACAGCGCGGCGGGATATGCCGCGCTCACGCTGATGCCGCTTCCGGCGGAGGTGCTGACCGTCGAGATGAAGATCAACCTCATCGCACCCGCGTCGGGCGAACGGCTGATCGCAACGGGGCGCGTGGCGAAGGCCGGGCGTCGCCTGACCGTCGTCACCGCAGAGGTCGAGGCAGAGGTCGCGGGGGCGCGCAGGACAGTCGCCCTTCTGCAGGGCACCATGCTGCCGGTCGAACCGGGCGCGTAGTCCGGGGCTCAGGCGGTCAGGCCCTCGGGCTCGGCCAGCCCGTGGGCGCGGCAGGCGGCGGTGACGGTGTTGGCCAGCAGGCAGGCGATGGTCATCGGTCCGACGCCGCCCGGAACCGGCGTGATCGCTCCGGCCACCTTCACGGCGCTGTCGTAGTCCACGTCGCCGACGAGCACGGTCTTGCCTCCGCGCTCGATCCGGTTGATGCCGACGTCGATGACTGTGGCGCCGGGCTTGACCCAGTCGCCGGGAACCATCTCGGGCCGGCCGACCGCCGCCACGAGGATGTCGGCCCGGCGGCAGACGGCGCCGAGATCCTTCGTGCGGCTGTGCGCGATCGTCACCGTGCAGCTGTCGCCGAGAAGCAGTTGCGCCATAGGCTTGCCGACGATGTTCGACCGCCCGACGACCACGGCCTCCATGCCCGCGAGCGACCCGTGGTGGTCGCGCAGCATCATGAGGCAGCCCAGGGGCGTGCAGGGCACCATCGCCTTCTGCCCGGTGCCGAGGAGGCCGACGTTGGAGATGTGGAACCCGTCCACATCCTTCGCGGGCTCGATGGCGTTGATCACAAGATCGGAGTTCAGATGCTTCGGCAGCGGCAGTTGCACGAGGATGCCGTTCACCGCAGGGTCGGCATTGAGCCGGCCGATGAGCGCCAGCAGCTCCGCCTCGGAAGTGTCGGCGGGCAACTTGTGCTCGTAGGAGTTCATCCCGGCCTCGACCGTGGACTTGCCCTTCGACCGGACATAGACCTCGCTCGCGGGGTCTTCACCGACGAGGACCACCGCGAGTCCCGGCGTGATCCCGTGCTCTTCCTTCAGCCGCGCGACGTGCTTGGCGACCTCGCCGCGCACCTTCGCGGCAAAGGCTTTCCCGTCGATGATCGTGGCCGTCATGTCATTTCCCTTCCCATGCCTTCCGGGGCGTCCGATCTGCCGCCGCGCGGCCCGCGCGCCCGCGAAGGGCCGCGCGGGATGCGGGCGGCCGTGGGGGCTCGATGCCCCTGCGGCCGCCCATTGTCACTCAGAAAAGCCCCTCGACGTCGCCCTCGGCATTCAGCCGGATCACCTCGGCCGACGGGACCTTCGGCAGGCCCGGCATGGTCATGATCTCACCGCAGATCACCACGATGAAACCCGCACCGGCGCTCAGCCGCACCTCACGGACGGGGACCGAGTGTCCCGTCGGTGCGCCGCGCAGGTTCGGGTCGGTCGAGAATGAGTACTGCGTCTTCGCCATGCAGATCGGCAGGTGTCCATAGCCAGCCGCCTCCCAGGCCTTGAGCTGGTCACGGATCGACTTGTCGGCAATCACCTCGTCAGCGTGGTAGATGCGCTTGGCGATGGTGTCGATCTTCTGGAAGAGGCCCATCTCGTCGGGATAGAGCGGCGCGAAATTCGCGCTGCCGCTCTCGGCGAGGCTCACCACCTTCTTCGCCAGATCCTCGATCCCGGCCGAGCCGTTTGCCCAGTGCTTGCAGAGGATGGCCTCGGCGCCCTGTTCGGCGACATAGGCCTTCACAGCCTCGACCTCGGCGTCGGTGTCGGAGTAGAAGTGGTTGATTGCCACCACCACCGGCACGCCGAACGACTTCACGTTGGCAATGTGGCGGCCAAGGTTCGGGCAACCCTTCTTCACGGCATCCACATTCTCCGCGCCGAGATCCGCCTTGGCCACCCCGCCGTTCATCTTCATCGCGCGGACCGTGGCGACGATCACCGCCGCGGCAGGTTTCAACCCGGCCTTGCGGCACTTGATGTCGAAGAACTTCTCGGCGCCGAGGTCTGCGCCGAAGCCCGCTTCGGTCACGACATATTCGCCGAGTTTCAGCGCCGTCGTCGTGGCGATCACCGAGTTGCAGCCGTGGGCGATGTTCGCAAAGGGGCCGCCGTGGACGAAGGCGGGGTTGTTCTCCAGCGTCTGCACGAGGTTAGGCTGCATCGCGTCCTTCAGGAGGACGGTCATCGCGCCGTCTGCCTTGACGTCGCGACAGTAGACCGGCGACTTGTCCCGGCGATAGGCCACGACGATGTCGCCCAGACGTTTCTGCAGGTCGTTCAGGTCCTTCGACAGGCACAGGATCGCCATGACCTCGGAGGCCACCGTGATGTCGAAACCGGTCTGCCGCGGGAAGCCGTTCGCAACGCCGCCAAGGCTAACGACGATGTCCCTCAGCGCTCGGTCGTTCATGTCCATCACCCGGCGCCACACCACACGGCGCTGGTCGATGTCGAGTTCGTTGCCCCAGTAGATGTGGTTGTCGATCATCGCGCTGAGGAGGTTGTGCGCCGAGGTGATCGCGTGGAAGTCGCCGGTGAAGTGAAGGTTCATCTCCTCCATCGGCACCACCTGCGCATGGCCGCCGCCCGCAGCGCCGCCCTTCATCCCGAAATTCGGGCCGAGGCTCGCCTCGCGGATGCAGACCACGGCCTTCTTGCCGATACGGTTCAGACCGTCGCCGAGGCCCACCGTCGTCGTCGTCTTGCCCTCGCCAGCCGGCGTCGGGTTGATCGCCGTCACAAGGATCAGCTTGCCGTCGGGACGGCCCTTCAGCGAGGCGATGAACTCCTGGCTGACCTTGGCCTTGTCGTGGCCGTAGGGCAGCAGATGCTCCGTCGGAATCCCCAGTCGGGTGCCGATCTCCTGGATCGGCTTCTTCTTCGCTTCGCGTGCGATTTCGATGTCGGTCTTGAATGCCATGTCTCGCATCTCTCCATGCAGGCCGCCGCCCCGGGCGTGCTTGCCCCGGTTTATAGCCTCGCGCGGCACCGGCAAGAGGCGAGTTTGCGACGAAATCGGTGGAATATGCGCCAGTCTGCAGTTCGGATGCGACACGACTGCCGAAGATCGACTCGGAACTTCAACGGCCTGCCCCGCGTTTTCAGCTTGCAACGACACCGGAAGGAGACGGGCAATGCAGACTGCCGCACTCATCGTCAACGCCGCTTTCGCGCTGGGCCTCGCGCTCAGCTCCGCGTTCTGGATCCTGCTTTGACCCGCCCGCAGCCGGGCGCCCAGGCGGGCTGGTCCGGGACATGCAGCCTGAGCCTCTCTCCGAGGCAGAGCCGCCCCTCGCGCTCAACCCAGGCGGTGACCCCGCGCCGACCTTTGGCAGCCGCCCGGAAGAGGCTTCCCTTGCCCGGCAGCGCGTCCTCGATCACAGGCGCCGGCAGCATGCAGGCCCGGTTCTCCATGTCCACCACGAGCGTCGCCCCGCCCTCTGCCTGCAACCGCGAGGACGGCGGCACATGGCTGAAATCCGCGATCCCCTCGATCACGAGGCTGGCGCCGAGCCAGGCCGGGTCGAACTCGCTGACCGACATGGCGGCCGCGATCGCGGCGATTTCCTCGACCGACAGGATGGATATCTGGCGCGTGTTGCGGATCTCGGTGCCCTTGCGATGCTGCGCCGCCACGCGCGAACAGGACGCGCGCGTCAGCCCGGAATGCGCTTCGCCGGTGATGCCCGCGAAGGTAAGTTCGACTGCCGGCACCGGGACGGCGGCGAGCCCCGCCGCGCGGTCGGGCACGCGCCCGAGCCAGCGCACCGTCGCCACATGATCCGTGGGGCGCAGCGCCGGCACGATTTCAGACCGTGAGCGTGAAGAACACGCGCCGGAACGGAAAGAGCACCGCGCCGTCCGCCTCCACCGGGTAGGCCGAGCCAAGGGCGGCGTCGTAGCGCTCCACGTACTCTGCCGCCTCGGCGGCAGTAAGCCGGTCGAGATAGGGGCGCATCGCGGTGGACTCGGTGAAACGACGGACCGGATGCCCCTTGGCCACGGGATCGAGCCGCTGCACATAGTCGGTTTCCCAGACGTCCACGCGACCGAGTTTCGACAGCATCCGGTGATACACCACCGGCGGGGCGACGGGTGGCGACCACGCGCCCGGATCGAACCGGTCGGGGAACATCTCGGCCGCGAAGTCGCGCAGGAACCGGTGGGAAGGCGCGCCAAACTGGCGCGGCATCTGGACGGCGAGCACCCCACCGGGGACAAGCTCAGCGGCCAGGCGCGGCAGAAGCGCATCGTGCCGGGGCAGCCATTGCAGCGCCGCATTCGAGAAGACGAGCGACACCGGGCCCTCGGCCGTCCACTCCGCGGCATCGGCGCGGATGAGCGCGTCATAGGCGCCGGCCTTTCGTGCCGCGTCCAGCATCGCCGGCGAAGTATCTAGGCCGACGACCCGCCGCGCCAGACCGAATCGCGTCCGCAGCGCAGGTCCCGCGGCACCATTGCCGCATCCGAGGTCTATCACATCGCCTTCGGGCAGTGCGCCGACCCGTGCAAGCAGGTCGAGCGCGGGCCTGAGGCGCAGGTCACCGAAGCGCGCGTAACTCTGCGGGTCCCAGTCGCTGGCCACATTCGCCCCCATCGCCGGCAGCCCGCGCGCCCCGGCTCATGCCGAGGGCTCGGGCTCCATGCCGCCCTTCCGGGCCTTGGGCTTCTTGGTCTTCGGGATCGACGTAACGGCCGGCGTCTCCGGCGCCTTCTCGGCACCGCCGCCGCTCTCGTCGTCCTCGCGCGGTTTCTCGCCGCGAATGACGCGCATCATGTCCTCGCCCGTGAGCGTCTCGAACTCCAGAAGGCCCTGGGCGAGGTTTTCCATCTCCTGCCAGTTCTCCTTCAGGATCGTCTTCGCCCGCTCATAGGCGTCATCCACCAGCCTGCGAACCTCCTGGTCGATGATCTCGCGGCTTTCGTCCGAAGCGTTGAAATGCGACTGCGAGCCGAGGAAGCTTTCCTGGGTGGACGTGTAATTGATGTTGCCGAGCTTGTCGGACATGCCCCACTGGCTCACCATCGCCGTGGCAAGCCGCGTGACCATCTGGATGTCGCTGTATGCACCGTTGGTCACATTCTGCGGCCCGAACACCAACTCTTCTGCCGCCTTGCCGCCCATGGTGGAAGCAAGCCGCGACAGCGCGGATTCGCGCGTCATGCTGAGCTTGTCGCGCTCGGGCAGGTAGAAGGTTACGCCAAGCGCGCGGCCGCGCGGGATGATCGTGACCTTGTGGACCGGATCGTGCTGCGGGACATGGATGCCGACGATGGCGTGGCCGGCCTCGTGATAGGCGGTCAGCTTCTTTTCGTCCTCGGTCATGACCATGCTGCGGCGCTCCGGCCCCATCATGACCTTGTCCTTTGCCTTCTCGAAATCCTCGAGCGAGACGAAGCGCTTGCCCACCCGCGCGGCCAGAAGCGCGGCCTCGTTCACGAGGTTGGCAAGGTCGGCGCCGGAAAATCCCGGAGTGCCGCGGGCGATGATGCGCAGGTCCACATCGGGGCCGAGCGGCACCTTGCGGGCATGGACGCCGAGGATCTTTTCGCGCCCCTTGATGTCGGGGTTCGGCACCTGCACCTGGCGGTCGAAACGACCGGGGCGCAGGAGCGCGGGGTCAAGTACATCGGGCCGGTTCGTCGCCGCGACGATGATGACACCCTCGTTGGCCTCGAAACCGTCCATTTCCACCAGAAGCTGGTTCAGCGTCTGTTCGCGTTCGTCGTTGCCGCCGCCATAGCCGATGCCGCGGCTCCGGCCCACGGCGTCGATCTCGTCGATGAAGACGATGCAGGGCGCGTTCTTCTTCGCCTGTTCGAACATGTCGCGCACGCGGGAGGCACCGACGCCGACGAACATCTCGACGAAGTCCGAACCCGAGATGGTGAAGAAGGGAACGCCCGCCTCGCCGGCGATGGCGCGGGCGAGCAGCGTCTTGCCGGTGCCCGGAGGGCCGACAAGCAACGCGCCCTTCGGGATCTTGCCGCCAAGACGCGAGAATTTCTGCGGGTTGCGCAGGAATTCGACGATCTCCTCCAGCTCTTCCTTGGCCTCGTCGATGCCGGCGACATCATCGAAGGTCACCCGGCCATGCTTTTCGGTCAGCAGCTTGGCGCGGGATTTGCCGAAGCCCATCGCCCCGCCGCGCCCGCCGCCCTGCATGCGGTTCATGAAGAAGATCCAGATGCCGATGAGGACGAGGAACGGCAGCCACAGCGACAGGACCGAGAAGAAGCCCGATTGCTGCTGGCGTTCGGCCCTGACCGACACGTCCTTCGAGATCAGCGTCTCGACGAGCTTGTCGTTCATCTGTTCGCTCTGCGGCTGGACCGTCAAGAAGGTCTGACCATCCTTGGTCTGGATCTGTATCTGTTCGCCGTCAATGACGACTGCGCTGACCTCGCCCGCGTCGACCTTCCGGACGAAATCGGAATAGGCCATCGAGCGGGCGTTCATCGCCGTCTGGCCGCTTCCGAAGAGATTGAACAGCGCCAGGATCAGAAGGAAGAGAACGACCCAGAAGGCGATGTTTCTCGCGTTACCCACAGAAGACCTCCGAACGAAGTATGGCCGCAACGCTGGGGCGCGCGGGCTTTTCCTTAAAATAGAGATTAGAGGCCGGGGTTCAATGCGATAAAAGGAAGGAGCGGAAATCTGCGACGATTTCCGCCCGCCAGTCGCCGCAGATTCCGGCCAGCGGCGCGGCAACGAGCGTCTCGCCCTGCCAGATGGCAGGCGTGACCACTAGGGCGGCGCGGGAATGGCCCGTCGTGCGCCAGTCCGCACACCGGCGCAGCCCCCCTGCCCCGAGCGCCCGGACCTTGAGCCCCGACTCGTGCGGGCCGTCGATCCGCCAGCGGCGGTCCCAGAGGGTATCGGTCGGGGTTTCCGCGCCTGATACCGCCCTCGGCTCGCGCGTGAAGCAAAGGCTCGTTCCGGTCACGCGCAGGTGGCATCCGGCCAGCGTCGCGTCGCGCCCCTCGGCAATCGCCCTTTCCAGCCGCGCGATCTCCGGCCCGCGTGGAGCATGTTCGGCCGAGTTGAGCCAGCGCAGCGCGCCCCGGACCAGTCGGCGCGCAGTCTCCGGGCCGAGGTCCCGCCACCCCGCGCGGTCGAAGGCGATCCCGCCTGCGTCTTCGGTCGCGATCTCGTCGGCAGCGCGAACGGCGTGGGAAACAAGCTCGGCGCGCGCGGCGGCAAGGTGCCCGGCGACCCGCGCCAGGCCCCCGGCCGTGATGCCAAGCGGCGCCAGCGCGATCAGCGCCCGCCGCGCCCTCACCCGTTGGAATCGGGCGTCCTCGTTCGTCGGGTCGTCGATCCAGCCGATGCCCTGACGCCGCAGGTAGGCGCGCAGCGTCGCGCGGCCGACCGAAAGCAGAGGGCGGGCCCAATGGATGCCTTCCGCGTGCCAGGAACTGCGCATCGCCGTCAGCCCGTCGATGCCGGCCTCGCGGGAAAGTTCCATGAGAAAGGTCTCGGCCCGGTCGTCGGCGGTGTGCCCGACGGCGACATGAGCCACTCCGTTCCCGCGCGCCCAGTCCACGATCAGCGCATAGCGCGCGCGCCGCGCCTGTTGGGAAACATTGCCCCGGACCTCGCCCGGCCGCCAGACCACTGTGTCGTGGGCGATTCCGCGCTGCGCGCAGTGGCGCGCCACCCACCGCGCCTCGTCCGCCGACCCCGGCCGCAGGCCGTGATCGACCGTCACCGCGCGGACTGTGCCACCCAGGTCCCGTTGCACCCGTGACAGCAAATCCAGCAAGGCCATGGAATCGCCGCCGCCCGAGACCGCGACACCTGCCAGATTCGTGGGCCGGGGGCCGAAGGCGTCACGGGCAAGGGCCAGCAGAGGCCCGTCGTCCGTCGTTCCGTCCGCCCCCGTCGAGGGCCGGGTCACTGGCAGCCGAGCGACCGCATCGCGGTCGTGGCCTCCACGGCTTCGGGGGCCGTGGGGAAGCGGGTGCCGACCTCGCCGAGCGTCACGCAGGCCTCCTGCGCCTGGCCGAGAAGACCGAGCGCGGCGCCGAGCTTGAGGAGCGCGGCGGGAGCACGGGGGCCGTCGGGCGCACCCGAGAAGGCGTCGAGATAGGCGCGCGCGGCGCCCGCGGTGTCGCCCTGCCGGGTCAGCGCCTCGCCGCGCAGGAAGTTCGCCTCCCCCGTCAGGGGGCCACCCGGGTAGGATTGCGCGAAGGCCGCAAACTGGTCCGCGGCGCCGCGAAAGTCACCGGAATCGAGCGCCCCCTTCGCCCGATCGAAATCCGCCTGTTCGCTGACGGCAAGCTCTGGCGTGGGGCCCGTGGCGGGCATGGGGGCGGTTGGAACGGGAGCCGGGGCCGGCGCGGAACCGGCCTCGCCGCCAAGGCTTTGTGTGACGGGAAGGCTTGCAGGATCGCAGCCCTCCTCCAGTTCGCAGAGCCGGAATTCGAGATCGCCGACCCGGTTCGTCCCGTCGGCCACGACGCGGTTCACCCGGTTCTGCAACGCCTCGGTCGCGGAGGTGAGCCGCGACAATTCCGCCTCCATCGCATTCATGCGGTCGAGTGCGGAAGCCCCGCCCGCGGCCTGCATCGTCGCCTGCCCGCCCGAAAGCAGCTCCGACTTCAAGGCCTGAAGCTCTCCCGCCAGCGCTGCGAGCTCGGTGCGGATGTCGGCGAGTGTCTGCGCCTTCTCCTGGCCAGCCGCGGGCAGCGATGTGGCGGCCATGAGGGCCGCCACGAGAAGGGACCGGGCGGGGTGCCGCATCGCGTCCTCAGACCCCGGCGCCGGCGCCGATCACCGTGACCGCGCGGCGGTTCTGCGCATAGCAGGCCTCGTCCGAGCAGACCGCGAGCGGGCGTTCCTTGCCGTAGGACACCGTCTGGAGACGGGTCGCACCGACGCCCTGCGAGATCATATAGGCCTTCACCGCGTTGGCACGACGGTCGCCGAGCGCGATGTTGTATTCGCGCGTCCCCTGCTCGTCGGCATGGCCTTCGATGATTGCGGTGTAGGTCGGATGCTGGTTCAGCCAGCCCGCCTGCTGGGCGAGGACCGTCTGCGCCTCCGGCGTGAGCGTCGACTGATCGACGGCGAAGCGGACGGTGTCGCCGATGGTCTGGTTGAAATAGGCGATGGAATTCGGGTCGGAGGGGTCTCCGAGGGCACCCGCGCTGATACCGCCCGCGCCGCCGGCCCCGCCGGCCCCGCCTGCACCGAAGCGGTCGGGGTTGTTGCAGGCCGACAACGCCAGCGCGCCTGTCAGAAGAAGGATCGTGGAGAGTTTGTTCATCGGGTTTACCGCCTTTTTTCTGGCTCGATGGAGATTACGATAACATTCCGCGCAGGCGAAGGAAACGTGCCCTCGCCAGCGCCCCTCAAGGTAGCAGCGGCGACCATGCCGGGTCGGAGGCACCGCCTTCCATCGGCACCGCGCGCAGGTTGCGGCCGGAGATGTCGACGGAGAAGAGCTGCGACACGCCGCCCGCGCCGGCGGTTTCGCGCGTGAACATGATCACCCGTCCGTTCGGCGCCCAGGTCGGCCCCTCGTCGAGGAAAGAGGCGGTCAGCAGCCGCTCCTCGGACCCGTCGGTGCGCATCACGCCGATGTGGAAGCGGCCGGCGTTCTGCTTGGTGAAGGCGATCATGTCGCCCCTGGGCGACCAGACCGGGGTGCCGTAGCGCCCCTCGCCGAAGCTGATCCGCGTGGGTTCCCCGCCCCCCACCGACATGACGTAAAGCTGCTGGTTCCCGGACCGGTCGCTCTCGAAGACGATCCGCGACCCGTCGGGCGAGAAGGACGGCGCCGTCTCGATCGAGGGCGCGTTGCTGAGCCGCGTCATCTGGCCCGAGGACAGCTGCATCGAATAGAGATCGGTGTTGCCATCCTGCGAGAGCGAGAAGACGACCGTGGCGCCGTCCGGCGAGAAGCGCGGCGCGAAGGTCATGTTGCCCTGCAGGTCCGCCAGAGCGCGCGAGGAGACCGAGGCGAGGTCCATCAGCTTGATCCGGGGAAACCCGGTCTCGAAAGAGGTATAGAGGATACGGTCGCCCGAGGGCGAGAACCGGGGCGCGAGCACGATCGTGGAGGAGTCCGTCAGGTACTGCACGTTCGCCCCGTCGTAGTCCATGATGGCAAGCCGCTTCAGCCGCGCGTCCTTGGGTCCGCTTTCGGATACATAGACGACGCGGCTGTCGAAATAGCCGCCCTCGCCGGTGATGCGGGAATAGACCTGGTCGGCTACCTTGTGGGCGATCCGCCGCCAGTCGCCCTGTCCACCGCCGAACTGGAGCCCTTCGCCGAGCGGGGCGCCGGAGAACACGTCGTAGAGACGGAACTTGACGTTGATCCGTCCGTCCGAGCCCTGCGATACCGCGCCGGTGATCAGCGCCTGCGCATTGATCGCCTTCCAGTCGGCATAGGCCACGGGCGCATCGAAGCTCGTTACCGGCGAGATGAAGGCCGATGCCGGGATTTCCCTGAAAAGGCCTGTGCCGGCGAGGTCGGCGGCCACGACGCGGCTGACCTCCTCGGCGATGCCGGCGGCCGAGGGGTTCTCCGCGACGAAGGTCGGCACGGCGAAGGGCAAGGGCTCGATCACCCCCTCGGTAATCTCGATGCGCAGGGGGCCGTTCTGGGCGAAGGCCATCGGCGCGGCGACGGAGAGGCCAAGGCCGGCTGCGACCAGCGCGAGGCAGAGCGTGCGGACAGAGGTCATGGGCTTTCCTTCCCTTCCGGTGGGATTCTGGCGGGTGCAGTTACATGTGGTGGGACGGATGCTCAACGCCCCGCGGGACAAACCGGCTCCGTCCCCGGGGAAACGTGGCCCGGTGCCTGCCGCCTGCGATGACTGGGAAGCTTTGGTCATTTCATCCTCATCTTCTCGGGATTGAAGACGATCTCGATCTCCTGCCACTGGGCGTATTTCTCGACCGGTAGCGGATAACCGTTCTTCGCGCAGCGGATGATCGCGCGGCGGCCCGCCTCGTAGGCCTGACGTGCCGCGGCTTCGTCGCCGCCCTCGTATCCGATCATCCGGATCGAGTTCGAGATCGGCATTCCGCTCTGGTCCATGCTCACCCCCACGGTGACGATGGTGTTGAGCGCATCGGTCGAAAGGGCTCCGACGTTCCAGCAGGCCTTGACGGCGACGACCAGCGCGTCCTTCTCGCCGCCCGTCAGCGGCGGACCGGACGCCGCGGTGCCGGTGCCGGGGGCGGGCGCGTCGGAGGCCGCGCCGGCGAGCGCCTCCGCCAGGGCGTCGGCCACCGCCTGATCGGCGGGCGCCTCGGGTTGCGCCTCGGCGACCGGCTTTGCGGACTCCGGCGCGGGCTTCGCCTCCGCCGGCGCGGGCTTCGGCTTTGCGGGCTTCGACGCCGGGCGAGGCGAGGCGGACGGGGCGGTCGAGGCGACCTTTTCCTGGTCCTTGTTCTCCTCGGTCTTCAGCACGTCGCCGGTCTCCTGCGGCGCGGCGGGCGTCGCGGGCTCCACGGGCGAAGGCTCGGCTGCCGGGTCGGGTGTGGTTTCGGCCACGGCCTCGGGCGCCGTGTCGGGCTGCGGCTCTGGTGCCTCGACCGGATCGGGGACGACGATGTCGGCTGGCTTCGGCTGCGGCTTGGGCGCGATCACCGGCTCGGGTTCGACCGATGGCTCCTCGACCGGCGGCGCGGGCGGCGTCGGCGGCGTGTCCTCGACCACTGTCGCGGGCGGCGTGATCTCGGTCACGTCGGGGGCGGCATCGGGTTCGGGCTGGGGTTCCGGCGCCTCGGGCGTGGCGGTCGCCGGCGGGGTTTCCGCCTCGGGCGCGGGAGGCACTTCCTCGGCCTTGGGTGGCTCGGGCACCGAGGGCTGCGGCGGCGATTCCGTAGCGGCGCGGGGAGCGGCCGCCTGCAGCGCGCTGAACTCGGCCTCCGACATCAGCGTGACCTCGGCCGTCGCCACCGGCGGCGGCAGATCGTGCGAGAAGAAGATCCCGCCCACGAGCAGCCAGAGGATCGCGCCCGCATGCGCGACCCCCGAGACGATCATGCCGATGCGCTCTGACCGGTCCATGGGCATGAGCCCCGTCGCCCCCTAGTTCGCCGCCTGCCCGCCGAAATTTGGCCCACCGGCATCGGTGACCAGCGTGATGTTGGAAAAGCCGGCCGCGTTCAGCGCGCCCATCACCTGCACGACCCGCTCGTAGGGAATGCGCCCGTCGGCGCGCAGGAAGAGCTTGTCGCTGGTCCGCTCGGCCGCGATCGCGCGCAGCCGGTCGATGAGTTCGGCCTCGGCCACCGGCGTGTTCTGGACGGAGATCGAGCCGTCCTCCTGAACCGAGATGGTCAACGGCTCCTCCTGTTCTGTCGCCACCGCCTGCGCTGCGGTCTTGGGCAGCTCAAGCGGCACGCCCACGGTCAGAAGCGGCGCTGCGACCATGAAGATGATGAGCAGCACCAGCATCACGTCCACGAAGGGCGTGACGTTGATCTCGCTCATCACCGCGGCCTTGCCGCGCGATCCGCGGCGCCGGTGCCCGCCACCGCGCCCGCCCTTGATCACCCCCGCGCCCATGGCTCAGGCGTCCAGCTGGCGCGAGAGGATCGTTGCGAACTCGTCGGCGAAGGCCTCGTAGCCGGCGATGATCCGGTCGCTGTCGGTTGAAAGCTTGTTGTAGAAGATGACCGCCGGGATCGCCGCGACAAGACCGAGGGCAGTCGCGAGGAGCGCCTCGGCGATCCCCGGTGCCACGACGGCAAGCGAGGTGTTCTGCGAAATCGCGATCTGCTCGAAGGCCACCTTGATGCCCCACACGGTGCCGAAGAGGCCGACGAAGGGAGCGGTGGAGCCCACCGTCGCCAGGAACGGCAAGCCGCGCGTCAGGTGTTCCGTCGCCTTGGCGATCGCCACGTCCATCGACCGGTCGATCCGCGCTTGCGCGCCGGTGATGAGCGCCCCGTCCTGCCGGTGGCTGCGGCGCCATTCGACCATTCCCGAGGCGAAGATGCGCTCGCTTGCCCCGTCGGGCTGGCTGCCGATCTTCTCGAAGAGCTCGTCGAGCGGCTCGCCCGACCAGAAGGCGCGGTCGAAGATCGCCGCCTCCTGCCGGGCCTGCCGGTAGGAGATGAACTTCTGGATGATGATCGCCCAGGACCAGAAGCTGGCCACGGTCAGGAGGATCATCACGATCTGGACGATGAAGGACGCGCGCAGGAAAAGCGCCAGCAGGGAAAAGTCGATCTCCTGCGCCGTCGCGAGGGTTTGGGTATCCATGGATGCTGCTCGCCGTTTGGGCCGTGTTTTTCGCGGCTCTCATACCGGGTCTTTTACCCGGCTTTAAGGGGGAACGCCAACAAATCTGCGTCAGCGCGGCGAGGGTCGCCCGATCAGTGGAGATTGGGCGCGATGCGGCGGCGGACTTCCGCCGGAAGCCGGGCCGCGGTGCCATGCTCGGTCAGGCAGACGAGCGTGACCTGCGCCTGGAAGAGCCGTTCGCCCCCGCGGATGACCGTCTGGTCGAGCACGATCCGCGCGCCGGTCGCCGCCACCAGTTCGGTCTCCACGACCAGCTCCTCATCGAGCCGCGCCGGCCGCAGATAATCCGCCTCGACCCGCCGCACGGCGAAGACGATCCCCTCCTCGGTCCTGAGCCGGCCCTGGTCGACGCCGAGCGCGCGCACCCATTCCGTGCGCGCGCGCTCGATGAACCTGAGGTAGTTGGCGTAATAGACGATCCCGGCGGCATCGGTATCCTCGTAGTAGACGCGGACGGGGAAGCTGTGTGGCATGGTCGCTCCGGGCTGTGCGGGCCTGAGCCTAGGCGGCGACGGTGTCACAGGCAAGACGCCGGCCCGGGCGGGCACCCTTCCGCCGCTGGCGGCGGCTTGAGCGATTGCACCCTTGGCGCGCGGTCGCTTCTCCTGTAGCGAAAGTGCTGACATGCGCCCGCGCCCGCGGGCCGGGCGGGGCCCAAGCAGGAGCGGAAATGACAAAATCGGTTATCGAGGAAGACCTGACGATCGACGGCAATGTCGTGTCGAAGGATGGCGACATCGAGGTGAAGGGCAAGGTGACCGGCGACATCACGTCGAAGTCCGTCGACGTGAGCGTGGCGGGCCAGGTGCAGGGCGTCATCACGGCCGAGTCCGTGACCATCCGGGGCAAGCACTCCGGCCAGATTTCCTGCAGCGAACTCGCGCTCGAGAAAAACGCGGAGGTCACGGCGGACGTCAAGGCGCAGACCCTGTCGTCGGAAAAGGGCGCGCGGCTCGTCGGCAAGGTCCAGATCACGGGCTGAGGCCCGCAAGAGGCGAAGGGGCGATGCCCGCAGCAGACCCCGCCAATGCCGCGCAGGCGGCATTCTGGACGACCGGTCCCGGCCGTCTCTGGGCCGTCGAGCATGCCCGGCTCGATGCGCTGATGGCGCCGGCGACGACAGTCCTTCTCGACCGCGCGGCGATCCGGCCAGGCGAGTCTGTGCTCGACATCGGTTGCGGCGCAGGCGCGACGACGCTGGCGGCCGCGGAACGCGCCGGGCCGGGAGGGCGTGTCACCGGGCTCGACATATCGACGACGCTCCTTGACATCGCGCGGCACCGTGCCGCCGGCGGGGCGAATGTCACCTTCCTGGAGGCCGACGCCCAGACCCATCCCTTCGCGCCCGCGACACAGGACGTGGTTCTCTCGCGGCACGGGCTGATGTTCTTCGCCGATCCCCTGGCCGCCTTCCGCAACCTCGCGGCAGCGCTGCGCCCGGGCGGGCGCATCGTCTTCCTCGCCTGGGCGGACGCCGGTCTGAACCCCTGGGTGCGCGAGGCCCGCGCCGCAGCCGAGGCGCGGCTAGGTGCGGTGCCGCCCGACCCGCCGCACACGCCCGGCATGTTCGCCTTCACCGATCGCGACCATGTGACGGGGCTTCTTGTGGCGGCGGGTTTCGCCAGTATCGCGGCCGAGGAGTTGCGGACCGAACTCCATCGTGAAGGCACCGCCGAGGACGGCGCCGCGCTCGCCGCCGCAATCGGGCCGGTGAACTACGTGGTTCGCGTGAAGGGCGGTACGGAGACCGACCGCGCCGCGATCGCCGCCGATCTCGCCACAAGGTTCCGCCCCTTCGAGACGCCGCAGGGCCTGCGCGTACCCGCCGTCATGAACCTCTTCGCCGCCCGCCGGCCCTGAGCGCGCGGGCGGCCTCACCCCGTCCGCGCCGCAAGCCTGAGCGCATGGCTCGCATCGCCCGCGGCGGCCGGCAGAACAGGATCGTAGGCCGCGCGGATCAGGTCCGCGATATCGGGACGCAGGATCACCGCTTTCCCCGCGCGTGCGAGGATGGAGCGGTCGCGGAAGGCAGCGTCCGACCAGAGCAGGATCGCCTGTGCGGCGAGGCTGAGGGCAAGCGTCTCCGCCGGCATGTCTGCAGCCTCGCCCTCGATCTTGAAGAAGGCGATGCAGGCCCGGATCGCGCCCCCGGCCTCGAAGCGGAAATGGCGGTACTGGTGTGCCCCTTCGGCCTCGAGCCGGGCCACGAGCCGGCCGAGCCCGGGAACCAGCCGGTCGAGGTCGGGCACGTCGTCCAGTTCGCGCCACGCGCGGCAGAAGAAGACCATCAGGTTTGCGCCCTGCTCGGGATCCGTCGCGGCCATCCGGTGTCCGGCGAGCGCCACCACCGCCTCGATCGCGCCCTTGATGATCGCCAGGGTCGCATCGTCGACACCGAAGATGACCGGCACGATCGGCCGCGCCCAGCGGGCGAAGACATAGGCCCCGTCCGTGCGGGTGAAGAGCTCCGCCACTTCCTCTGCCGTCACGACCGTCCCTTTCATCATCGCCCTGACGCATGCGCGGGAGATATCCGCGCGCCGCCCCCGCCCGCGGCGTGGCCTATTTCCCGAAGAGGTCCGTCTGCCCCGGCGCCCGTGGCGCGGCGATCCCGAGATGGGTCCAGGCTTTCCCGGCCAGCATCCGCCCGCGCGGCGTCCGCTGGATCAGGCCCTGCTGCAGGAGGAACGGCTCGATCACCTCCTCGATCGCATCGCGTGCCTCGCTGAGCGCCGCCGACAGCGTCTCGACCCCGACCGGGCCACCGGCGTAATTCTCGGCGATCAGGGTCAGATAGCGCCGGTCCGCCCCGTCGAGCCCGAGATGATCGACGCCGAGCCGCGTCAGCGCCCCGTCGGCGATCGCTTGCGTGAGCCGCCCGTCCCCCTCGACCAGCGCGAAATCGACGACGCGGCGCAGGAGCCGCCCCGCGATCCGTGGCGTTCCCCGCGCCCGGCGCGCGATTTCCAGCGTGCCCTCGGGGTCCGACGAGATGCCCATCAGCCGCGCCCCGCGGGTGACGATATGGTCAAGCTCCGGCACCGTGTAGAACTGGAGCCGCGTCGGGATCCCGAACCGGTCCCTGAGCGGCGTCGTCAGCAGACCGAGCCGGGTCGTGGCCCCGACGAGCGTGAAGGGCTGCAGCTCGATCCGCACGGTGCGGGCCGCGGGCCCCTCGCCGATGATGAGGTCAAGCTCGAAATCCTCCATCGCCGGATAGAGCACCTCCTCCACCGCCGGATTGAGCCGGTGGATCTCGTCGATGAAGAGCACGTCGCGCGCCTCGAGATTGGTCAGGATCGCCGCGAGGTCGCCCGCGCGCGCCAGCACCGGACCGGAGGTCATGCGGAAGTTGACGCCGAGTTCCTTCGCCATGATCTGGGCGAGCGTCGTCTTGCCGAGGCCGGGGGGGCCGTGGAAAAGCGTGTGATCCATCGCCTCGCCGCGCCGCCGCGCGCTTTCGATGAAGACGCGGAGGTTCGCGCGCGCCTCCTCCTGGCCGACGAAGTCGGTCAGCGCCTGCGGGCGGAGGGAACGGTCGGCGTCTTCCGGTTGGGGCGCGGGGCGGAGCGTGGGGTCGGATTCCATCCCCTACCCCTTCGGCGCGAGAAGCTTGAGCGCGGCGCGGATCAGCGCGGGCGTTCCGGCGGTGTCGTCCCGGCCGGACGCCTCGGCGACGGCGGCAGCCGCCTCGCCCTGGCCGTAGCCCAGGTTCGTCAGTGCCGAGAGCGCGTCGGCGGCGGCGCTGGCGGCCTGGCCCGCGGGCGCGGTTGCACGGCCGGCGGGCCGGGCACTGGGCCGGTCCGTGGGTGTCTCGACCACCGCATCGACGGCCGAGGCATCGACGGTCAGCGCGCCGCCAAGCGCCATCACCGTCGGCGCCTTGTCCTTCAGCTCCATCACGACCCGCTGCGCGAGCTTCGGACCAACGCCGGGCGCGGCCCTGATCGACGACCAGTCGCCAAGCGCCACGGCGCGGCCCACGCCCTCGGCGCCGAGCGTGCCGAGGATCGCCATCGACGCCTTGGCGCCCACCCCCTGGACCGTCGTCAGGAGCCGGTGCCACTCCTTTTCGAGAAGCGTCGGAAAGCCGAAGAGCTGGAGGATATCCTCGCGCACCAGAAGGTCGGTGTAGAGCGCGCAGGCCTCGCCCACGGGCGGCAGCGCGGCGGCGGTGCGGTTCGAGACGTGGACGATATAGCCCACGCCTCGCACGTCGATAAGGACGTGATCCATCGCCCGGTGCAGGATCACCCCGGCAATCCGCCCGATCATGCCGCCCCCTTCAGCGCCGCGGCCATGCGGCCCGCGCTTTGCAGGTGATGGGCATGGCAGATCGCGATGGCGAGCGCATCGGCGGCATCGGGCCCGGCCAGGTCCACGCCGGGAAGCTGCAGGCGCACCATATGGGCGATCTGGCCCTTGTCGGCATGACCGACGCCGACGACTGCCTTCTTGACGGCGTTCGGGGCGTATTCGCCGACGACAAGTCCGGCCTGCGCCGGCACCAGCATGGCGATCCCCCGCGCCTGACCGAGCTTGAGCGTCCCCGCACCGTCCTTGTTCACGAAGGTCTGCTCCACCGCGGCGGCCGTGGGCGCATAGGCGGCCACGACGCGGGTGAGCGCGTCGAAGAGCGACAAGAGCCGCGCGCCCATCGCCTCACCCTCGGAGCGGATGATGCCATTCGCGACGTGACTGAGTCGCGATCCGGTCACGTCGATCACCCCCCAACCGAGGTTTCTCAAGCCGGGGTCGATCCCGAGAACGCGCATCTGCTCCCTCATCTGTTGCTTTTTTCCCACGACTAGCACGAAAGGCGAACATCGCAAAGGGTGATTGGCTCCTTCGCGACCGCCCCGCGACTGTGGACAACCTTGCCGGAAAGCGTCGCTGCAGATGCGAAAAGCGACGTATTTTGCGCCTGCGGAAACGTTTTATTTCCAGCGACTTAACACAAGGATGACCCATGCAATAGCTGCATGGCGGGGCTGCACGAGGGCGTCTTGCCGCCGACAGGGCGCCCAATTATCTGACGTCTCGAAGCAGAGATGCACAAAACCGATGCGCTCTGAAAAACCGAGGAAACGACCATGTCCGCCTATGAAATCCACCGCAACACGAGCCATGTCTCCGGGCTGTTCGGAACGCTCTTCGCGTCCGTCGCCGCTTGGAACGACGCCCGAGTGACCCGCAATGCGCTGTCGCGCCTCTCCGACCGTGAACTTGACGATATCGGCCTGAGCCGCGCTGACATCGACTCCATCGCCGCGCGCCTCTGATCCGATCTGGTGGCCGCGACCTAAGGGTCGCCAAAGGCCGTGCCGGGAAAATCCCCGACACGGCCTTTCTCTTTGTCTCGATACCCGCGGATCAGTAGATGACGGCGCGCAGACGCTCGGCCAGTGCGACCGTCAGGGGATCGGCCTGGAGCACCCAGGCGCCGCCCTGTTCCACCGAACTGCCCGCGTGCAGGGCCACGAGGCGTTCCTCGTAGCGTTCAGGCCCGATGGTGGCGAGTACCGCCGCCTTGATCGCGATGACCGTCATCGCCACCAGCACCAACGGCCCGAGCAGGCCGAAGCGCCGCGTCGGGCGCCGCCGGGAATTGTAATAGGACATGCCGAGCGTCCCGTCGGCCTCAAAGCCGCCGCCGGCTTCGTGGGTCCGTTCGATCCGGCCCAGCCGGCCGTAGAAATTCTGCATGTTGCGATCGACCATTCCGGCCTCCTGCCCGCGGGCCCCCGTGAGAGGCAACGGTGGGGAGAAAATGTGGCAAAAATGGGGCTTTTGCCTTGGTCAGGCGGATTGGTCACGGCTTAGCACCAGTGTCGTCCAATCGCCGATTTCGTCGCGCGCCCGCAGAGAAAACCCCGCCTTCCGATAGGCCGCCAAAACCTCGTCCGCCTGCGTGTTGAGGATACCGGAGAGAATCGTGACGCCGCCGGGTGCCACGGATCGGGCCATCTCGGGGGCGAGCGACATCAGAGGACCCTTCAGGATGTTCGCGAAGACGAGGTCGTAGGGCGCGCGCTCGGCAAGGGCCGGGTGACCGAAACCGGCCGCCTCGACGCAAGCCACGCGGTCGTCCAGCCGGTTCGCGACGACATTGGCGCGGGCCACTTCCACGGCAACCGGGTCGATGTCGGAGGCGATGACCGGATCGGGCCAGATTGCCGCCGCCCCCATGGCGAGCACCGCCGTGCCGCAGCCGATATCGGCGACATTCCGGGCCCGGAAGCCCTCGCGGTCGAGCCGGTCGAGCGCCAGAAGGCAGCCCATCGTCGTCGCGTGATGGCCGGTGCCGAAAGCCATCGCTGCCTCAATGAGAAGCGGAACGCAGTTTTCCGGCACACGCCCCGCATCATGGCTCCCGTAGACGAAGAACCGCCCGGCCACGACGGGCTGGAGATTGCGCTTCACGTGCGCAACCCAGTCCGTCTCGGGGACTTCCGAGACGATGAAGGCCGCGGCTCCGTAGGCCGCCGCCATGAGCGTGAGCGCGATGTCATCGGGCGCCGCGTCGAAATAGGCGCCGACCTCGTAGAGGCCCGAGCCGTCCTCCACCTCGAAACAGCCGACGCCAGTGGGTTCGGGATCGAAATCCTCCATGGCGGCGGCAAGCGACTCGGCCCGGTCCTTGTCGGCAAGGGTGGTGAGCGCGGAATAGGTGGGCATGGCGCCTCCTGAAACCCGAGAGAACCGTCAGGGCTTAGTGGCCCCCGGCGGAGGCGTCAACCGGCGAACCCGGAGTTCACCCCCCGGCCCCCCCGGTGTATTTTCGCCGTATTGGCGTCAGACACCGGCGCCGGTTGGACAGCTGACGCCGGTTCCGCCGATCCCGCAGTAGCCACCGGGATTTTTCGCAAGATACTGCTGGTGGTAGTCCTCGGCGAAGTAGAACGGGCCGGCTGGCAGGATCTCGGTCGTGACAGGCCCGAACCCCGCGGCCTTCAACCGCCCGGCGTAGGCCTCCCGCGTCCGTTCCGCGGCCTCCGCCTGCGCGGCGGAAAAGGTGTAGATGCCGGACCTGTACTGGGTGCCGACGTCATTGCCCTGACGGTTGCCCTGCGTCGGGTCGTGATTCTCCCAGAAAACCTTCAGAAGGTGCTCGTAGCCGATTGCGCTCGGATCGTAGATGATGCGGACGACCTCGTTATGGCCCGTCAGACCGGTGCAGGTCTCCTGGTATGTCGGGTTCGGGGTGAGGCCGGCGGAATAGCCCGCCATCGTCAGCCAGACGCCCGGAAGCTGCCAGAACTTCCGCTCCACGCCCCAGAAGCAGCCCATGCCAAACATCGCCTCTTCCATGCCCTCGGGCACCGGCGCCTTCAGCGGCCGGTGGAAGACGAAATGCTCCTCGGCCGTGGGGATCGCCGTGGGCCGCCCCGGCAGCGCCTCGGTCGCGGCCGGCATCCTTGTCTTTCTTTCGAACAGGCCAGAGAGCATCCTCGCCTTCTCCCGCGTTGATCATTTCCGATTGCGAATATAGCGCCCGACGCGGCGCGCGCCACCGCTGGCCCGATCACTTCGGCGCGGGCGGCGACATGATCCGGGTCAAGGCAAACATATTCCAGAATCTGCATTCGCACCCGGACGGGAGGACGCCCCATGGACATACTGCCGCTCATCGACCGGATCGGCGAGGCGCCGACTGCCGCCCTGCTCGGGCCATGCACCGGCATCGTCTTCGGCGTCGCGGCGCAGAGGTCGCGGTTCTGCCTTCGGGCGGCGACGGTGGAGTTCGCCCGCCGCCGGCTCGGCCCCCGCGTCGCGGTCTGGCTGCTCTGCTTCCCGACCGCGCTGGTCTGGGTTCATGGGTCGGAACTCTCGGGCTTCTTCCGGGCCGACGAGGCGCGGACGATGGCGGTTCCGGGCTCCTGGCCGGAGGCTGCTCGATCGGCGCGGGGGTGACCGGAGGGTCGATCTTCGCGGGGACAGCCTGGCTTGCGGTTTTCGCGATGTGGCTGGGCGCGATGGCGACCGATTTCGTGCTCGACCAACGGCCCGCGCCGGTGACGGCCTGATCCGGGCCGATGTCGGTGCCTTCACCGCACCGGTGTTCCTGGCAGACTCAGGATTTGTCTTTTCGGCGGAGCAAGACACCCCCGCGGCATCGAACCGGCCACACCGGCACGCGCCTTGGCGGAAGCGTTTCATGAAGAGTCCGTGACCCGCACGCGCGGCCACGCGCGGATCCGACTGCCTCTGGAGCGGTCAGTAGAAGCTCTGCGGGTCGATGTCGATTGCCAGACGCAGGTTCGCAGGTGGCTTGAACTGCGCTACCCAGGCGGCGAGTGCGGGTTGCAGCGCTGCACCCTTCGCTGCCTTCACCAGAAGCCGCACCCGGTGCCGCCCCCGGACGCGGGCCACCGGCGCGGGCGCAGGACCGAAGACCTGCGCGCCGATCCTGCGCAGAGGCGCGTCGGCGCGGGCGAGCGCCTGGCCGAAGTCGAAGACGGTCTGCACGTCGGGCGAAGACAGGATGATCCCGGCGAGGCGGCCGAAGGGAGGCATGCCCGCCGCCTGCCGTTCGGCCGCCTCGGCGCGCCAGAACGCCTCCTCGTCGCCGGAAAGGATGGCCCGGATGACGGCATGTTCGGGCTGGCAGGTCTGCAGCAGCGCCACTCCCGGCCGCTCCCCCCGCCCCGCCCGGCCCGAGACCTGGCGCATGAGTTGAAAGGTCCGCTCGGCGGCGCGCAGGTCCGAGCCCTGCAGCCCGAGGTCGGCG
The DNA here is from genome assembly GCA_020637675.1 of Paracoccaceae bacterium. Taxonomy (GTDB): domain Bacteria; phylum Pseudomonadota; class Alphaproteobacteria; order Rhodobacterales; family Rhodobacteraceae; genus Albidovulum. The sequence continues at coordinate 939,914 of JACKKD010000001.1, forward strand.
TCGATGACGCCGACGAGCGTCAGGAGCGGAAAGTTGTGGCCCTTGGCGACCAGCTGGGTGCCGATGATGATATCGGCGCCGCCGGCCGCGATTTCGGCGATCTTCTCCTTCAGGGCACGCGCGGTGCCGAAGAGATCCGACGAGAGGACTGCCACCCGCGCCTTGGGGAAACGCTCGGCCACTTCCTCCGCCAGCCGCTCAACCCCCGGACCGACCGGGGCGAGCCGGCCCTCCGCGTGGCATGACGGGCAGGCGGCGGGCATGGGCTTTGACTCGCCGCACTGGTGGCAGACGAGGCGCTTCTGGAACCTGTGTTCCACCATCCTCGCGTCGCAGTGGTCGCAGCCGATCTGGTGGCCGCAGGCCCGGCAGATCGTCACGGGCGCATAGCCGCGTCGGTTGAGAAAGAGGAGCGACTGCTCGCCACGGTTCAGCCGGTCGCGCACCACCTGCACCAGCGTCGGGCCGATCCAGCGGCTGGCCTCCATCCGCTCGGCCCGCATGTCGATGGCCCGCATCTCGGGCAGGTCCGCTGTCCCGAAGCGCGAGGTGAGGTCGAGGCGGGCGTATTTCCCCGCCTCGGCATTGGCCCAAGTCTCCAGGCAGGGCGTTGCGGAGGCCAGCACCACCTGCGCATCGGTCAGCGAGGCCCTGAGCACCGCCATGTCGCGGGCGTTGTAGAGAACCCCGTCCTCCTGCTTGTAGGAGGTGTCGTGCTCCTCGTCGACGACAATGAGGCCGAGGTCGCGGAAGGGCAGGAAGAGCGCCGAGCGCGCGCCGACGACAAGACCCACCCCCACTTCCCCCGCCATCCGCCAGAGCCGGCGGCGTTCGGTCTGCGTCACGCCGGAATGCCACTCGCCGGGCATCGCGCCGAACCGCTCCTCCACACGGGTCAGGAACTCCGCCGTCAGCGCGATCTCCGGCAGAAGGACGAGTGCCTGCCGGCCGGTGCGCAGGCATTCGGCCACCGCCTCAAGGTAGACCTCGGTCTTGCCCGATCCGGTGACGCCCTTGAGCAGCGTCGTACCGTAGCGCCCGCCACGCACCGCGGCGCGGAGGGTCGCGGCGGCTTGCGCCTGATCCTCGGCCAGCGCCTTGCCCGGCCGATCAGGGTCGAGCCGCGGATACGGCAAGTCGCGCTGCGCCTCCTCCTCGGCGACCGCACCCTGCTTCACGAGGCCCTTCACCACGCTCGTAGAGACGCCCGCCAGCCCCGCCAGTTCGGACAGGGTGAAGGCCGCTCCGCCGTAGTCGTCGAGCACGTCCATGACGCGGGCGCGCGGCTCGGTCATCCGGTCGGGCTCCGCCCATCTGCGGCGATAGACCCTGCGCGGTCCCGGCGGGTCGGCGAGCCCCGGCGCGCGCGTGGCAAGACGCAACATCGCCGGCAGCGGTGTCAGGGTGTAATCGGCCGCGCGCATCAGGAAGGCCCGCATCGCCTCGGCCATGGGGGCTGCGTCGAGGACGCGGGTGACCGGACGGACCTTCGCAAGGTCGTAGCCGCCTTCGCCCCCCCCCCAGACGACGCCGAGCACGCGACGGGGACCGAGCGGCACCTCGACGAAGGCGCCAGCGAAGCAGCCGCCATCGGGCGCGCGGTAGTCGAGCGGCCGGCCGAGCGGCTCGGTCGTGAGGACCGAGACAAGATCGCCCGCGTCGAAAAACGAGAGCCCCGTCACGCGCGCGCCTTTCGGCGGGGTTCCGGCCGGGCGACGTTTGCGCTAGAAGCGCGGCCGAACGCCCACGCGACACACCCCGCCAGCGACAGGACCCGCGCCATGAAATTCTTTATCGATACGGCCGACACGGCTGCCATCAAGGAACTGAACGACCTCGGCATGGTCGACGGCGTCACCACCAACCCCTCGCTCATCCTCAAGGCAGGACGCGACATACTCGAAGTGACGAAGGAGATCTGCGACATGGTCTCGGGTCCCGTTTCCGCCGAAGTCGTGGCCACCGAGGCCAGGGAGATGATCGCCGAGGGGATGAAGCTCTCCACGATCGCGCCCAACATCGCGATCAAGGTGCCGCTCACCTGGGACGGGCTCACCGCCTGCAAGGCTTTCGCATCCGAGGGGCTGAAGGTCAACGTGACACTCTGCTTCTCGGCCGCACAGGCAATCCTCGCGGCCAAGGCCGGTGCGGCCTTCGTCTCGCCCTTCATCGGACGGCTCGACGACATCCACCTCGACGGGGTGGACCTGATCCACGACATCCGCACGATCTACGACAACTACGATTTCAAGACCGAGATTCTCGCAGCCTCGATCCGGTCGGTGAACCACATCGTCGATTGCGCCAAGATCGGCGCCGACGTGGTGACGGCGCCGCCAGCCGTCATCAAGTCCATGGCCAGCCATGTCCTTACCGACAAGGGGCTCGAGCAGTTCCTGAAGGACTGGGCGAAGACTGGCCAGAAGATCCTCTGAGCCGGGGGGAGGGAGTCCTCCGTGCAACGGTTGCCGCCAAGTGCGGCGGCCGGGGCGAAAAAACTGCGGCGCCGCGCGTCGACGGCTGCTAAGGTTCCGCCAAAACGACACGAGGGCAGAGATGGCGGACAGGGCGAACATCGTGCAGGAAATCAGGGACCGGATCATCGCGGAACCTGAAGTGATCCTCGAGGACCGCGACCTGATGCGCGCGCTGATCGCGGCGAACGAACGCGCGATGGGCGCCAACATCGTCGACCTGCGCGGCATCGCCATGGAGCGACTCGAGGCGCGGCTCGACCGGCTGGAGGATACGCACCGATCCGTCATCGCCGCGGCCTACGAGAATCTCGCGGGCACGAACCAGGTCCATCGCGCGATCCTGAGAATGCTCGACCCGACGGGGTTCGAGGATTTCCTGAGGAACCTCGCCGGCGAGGTGGCGCATATCCTTCGCGTGGACGCGGTCCGGCTCGTGCTCGAGACGCGCGAGACCGATCCCGACCCGGCGCTGGAACGGCTGGGCGACGTGCTCTGCGTCGCGGAGCCCGGCTTCGTGGAGACCTACATGGCCGGCGGTCGGCCCGCGCCCGCGCGGCCTGTCGTACTGCGCCAGACCCTGCCGGGCGCCGAATCGATCTACGGCCGGACCGGCGACTGGATCCGCTCCGAATCCGCGCTGCGGCTCGACCTCGGCGACGGGCGGTTGCCCGGAATGCTCGCGCTCGGCGCCGAAGACCCGCATCAGTTCCGCCCGAACCAGGGCACCGACCTGCTGACCTTCTTCGGCGGGGTCTTCGAGCGGGCGATGCGGCGCTGGCTCGCCTGAGCGGGCGATGAGCCTCGCGCTCTCCCCCGCGCTGAGGTCGGCGCTGTCGGGGTGGCTCGACCACCTTGCGGCGCTCGACGGCGCGGCGGCGAATACCGTCAAGGCCTACCGGACGGACGTGACCGGCTTTCTCGCCTTCCTCGCGCAGCACCATGGCGAGAGCCTCGGCCCGGCGCGGCTTGCACGGGCAAGCCAGGCGGACATGAGATCCTGGATGGCGCATGAACGCGGCCGCGGCACCTCGGCCCGCTCGCTCGCGCGGGCGCTTTCCGCGGTGAAGGGATTCACCCGCTGGCTCGCCGAGCGCGAGGGATTCGAACCGACCGCGGTTCTCGCCGCACGAAGCCCGAAGTTCCGGCGCAAGCTGCCGCGCCCCCTGACCGAGGACGCCGCGCGCGAGGTCATCGGCGTTGTTGGCAGCAAGCCCCGCGAGGACTGGGTGGCCGCGCGCGACGCGGCTGTGGTGACGCTGCTTTACGGCTGCGGACTCCGCATCTCGGAAGCGCTGTCCCTGACCGGGGCCGAAAGCCCGCTGCCCGACACGCTGCGCATCCGCGGCAAGGGCGGCAAGGAGCGCATCGTTCCGGTCCTCCCCGCCGCCCGTGCGGCGGTCGCGGCCTATGTCCGGCTCTGCCCTTTCCCGGTCGAGGGCGAACCGGCTGCCGCGCTCTTCCGCGGCGCGCGCGGCGGCCCCCTTAACGCGCGCCTCATCGCCAGGGCGATGGAAGCGGCCCGCCTCGCGCTCGGCCTGCCCGCCACGGCCACGCCGCATGCCATGCGGCACAGCTTCGCCACGCATCTTCTCTCGGCCGGGGGTGACCTCAGGGCGATCCAGGAACTTCTCGGCCATGCCTCGCTCTCGACCACCCAGGCCTATACGGCGGTCGATACGGCCCGGCTGATGGAGGTCTATGACCGCGCCCATCCCCGCGCCCGCTCCGGGGCGCCGGGATGACCGCCGGGGACGACACCCCGCTGGGGAGCGCAATGCGCGCGGGCGATCGCGCCGCGCTCGACCGCATCGCCCGGGACCGGCCCGGGATCGCCCGCGATGCGGGGGTATTCCTTGATGCCGTGGCGCTCTGTCCGGCCGCGACGGTGCGCTGGTGTCTCGACAACGGCGCCGATCCGAACCTTCCCGCCGACGACGGTTTCCCGAGCCTCCACCTTGCCATCGACCGTGCCGGTCCCGACCGGGCGGAGGTCGTGGCTCTCCTCCTCGGCCACGGGGCGGATGCAGACCAGCGCGGGGCGAACGACTGGACGCCCCTTCACCGCGCGGCCTGCCAGGGGACGGCGCCGCTCGATATCATCGCATTGCTGATCGACAGCGGCGCCGACCGGACCGTGCGGACCCGCATCGACGATTTCGCCACGCCCGAGGAAGAGGCCCGCCATCTCGGCCACGTGAAGGCCGCAGACTTCCTGCGCGACTACCGTGGTACACGCAGATGACCCGCGTCGCCTTGCCCGGCCAAAGGTTGCGCGCCGCCGCCGTTTCGGTCATGACGCTGCCATGAGCCCCCCGATCAAGGCCCTCCTTGTCCACCTCTTCACGGCCTCCGGCGCCGTCCTCTCGATGCTCGCCATGCTCGCGGCGGTCGAGGAGAAGTGGAGCCTGATGTTCCTCTGGCTCGTCGTGGCACTCATCGTCGACGGCATCGACGGGCCCCTGGCGCGCCACTTCCACGTCAAGACCCACTGGCCGACCTATGACGGGGTGCTCCTCGATCTCATCATCGACTACCTGACCTATGTCTTCATCCCGGCCTTCGCGCTCTTCCAATCCGGCCTCCTGCCGGGCTGGACCGGCTGGTGCGCGATCATCGTCATCACCTATGCGAGCGCGATCTACTTCGTGGACACCCGGATGAAGACGAAGGACAATTCCTTCGCGGGCTTTCCCGCCTGCTGGAACATGGTGGTGATCGTGCTCTTCGCGATCGAACCCAACTTCTACCTCATGCTCGCGGTCATCGTCGCGCTCGCCGCGACGATGTTCACCAACCTCAAGTTCGTCCATCCGGTGCGCACCGAGCGCTGGCGCTGGATCACGCTGCCGGTGGCGCTCGCCTGGGTCGGCTTTGCCGCCCGCGCGGCCTGGGTGGATTTCGCCGAGGGAGAGATCGCCCACTGGGGGCTTGTGATCACCTCCGTCTATCTTCTCGTGGCCGGGGTGGCGCAGCAACTCTTCCCCGAGCGCCGCGGCGTCGCCTGACGCTCAGAGACGCGTCAGCGCGACACCCGCCGCGATCATCAGCACGGACAAGGCCTTGGCTTCGGTCATGCGTTCGCGCAGGACGAGCCAGCCGATGAGCACTGCAAAGAGGATCGAGCTCTCTCTCAGTGCCGCGACAAGCGCGATGGGCGCGCGCGTCATCGCCCAGACCGCGACGGCATAGGAGGCATAGGAGGCTGCCGCGCCGATTCCCCCCGCGAGCCATACCCTGCCCGCCCGGGGCATCGCAGCGCGACCGCGCAGGGCGAGCATCGCGGCGGCGAAGATCAGTCCGTCGACGACAAAGAGCCAGCCCACGAACTGGGTGGAACTGCCCGCCAGCCGGGCGCCATGCCCGTCCACCAGCGTGTAGCCCGCCGTCGCGCAGGCGGCGCCGACGGCGAAGGGCAGCATCCGCCGCGACTCGCCGCTCGTCCAGACCCCGCGGGCGAGAAGGAGGATTCCCGATCCGAGAAGGAGGATACCTGCTGCCTCTGGCGGGCGCACCGCCTCGCCGAGCCAGAGCGCACCCGCCACGAGTGTGATCATCGGCGCGGTGCCGCGGGCGAGCGGATAGACGCGGCCGAGGTCGCCATGTTCGTAGGCGAAGGTCAGGAAGAGCTTGTAGGCGGAGTGGATGGCGCCAGAGGCGACGATCCATGTCCAGACCTGCGTCCCTGGCAGCGGCTGCGTCGTCACGACGGCGAGGCCGATCACGCCCTGGACGCCCGACAGCACCATCATGGTGCCGGCGCGGCTCGCCCCGACGCGGACAAGCGCGTTCCAGCCCGCGTGCAGGAGCGCGGCGCCAAGGACGGCGAGGAAGACGGGCACGGACATCGCGGGGCCTCCGTGACGAGGCGTAGGCGGCCGCTGGCGCAAGGACAAGCGGCAAATCCGGCAGGTTGCCGACATCCCTTAGAACGATTCCAAATCTTGACTTGTCCCCCCCCGGAGCGCATATCGGCTGTCGAAACGGAGGCGCCGCCATGTTCATCCAGACCGAATCCACGCCGAACCCCGCCACGCTGAAATTCCTGCCGGGACTAACGGTGCTCGATGCCGGCACGGCGGATTTCCCCGCACCCGAAACGGCAGCCAAGTCCCCCCTCGCGCGGCGCATCTTCGCGGTGGATGGCGTCGCCGGCGTCTTCCTCGGATCGGACTTCGTGACCGTGACGAAGGCCGAGGCGGTTCGCTGGGAACACATCAAGCCGGCGGTGCTCGGCGCGATCATGGAGCATTTCCAGTCCGGCGCCCCGGTGATCGAGGGCGAGCGGCCGGAAAGCGCGCATGCGGAGCAGGACGGGCCGGACGGCGACATCGTGCGCCAGATCAAGGAACTGCTCGATACCCGGGTGCGCCCCGCGGTGGCGCAGGACGGCGGCGACATCACCTTCCACGGCTTTGACCGGGGGGTCGTCTACCTGCACATGCAGGGCGCCTGCGCCGGATGCCCGTCCTCGACCCTCACGCTGAAGATGGGGATCGAGAACCTCCTCAGGCACTACATCCCCGAAGTGACCGAGGTCCGCCCCGTCGCCGCCTGAGCGATGACCGGACCGCTCATCCTTGCCTTCGACACCTCGGCCGCGCATTGCGCGGCCGCGCTCGTCTCGGGCGACCGGGTGCTGGCGGCGCGGGCCGAGGAAATGGGACGCGGGCAGGCGGAACGGCTGATGCCGATGCTGGAGGAGATACTGGCCGCCGAGGGCGCCGTCTGGCGCGACCTGGCCGCCCTGGGGGTCGGCATCGGGCCCGGAAACTTCACCGGCGTTCGCATCTCCGTCGCCGCCGCGCGCGGGATCGCGCTCGGGCTCGGGATCCCCGCCGTCGGCGTGACCGGGTTCGACGCCTGCGCCCATGGCGAGCCGCGACCGCTATGGGTCGCGATCGAGGCGGCGCGCGGCATGGTGTATCTTCAACGCCACGGCGCAGACACGACAGACACACCCGACCTCCGGACGGCGGCCGCGACCGAGGCGCTCGACGCGCCGCTTCGCTGGCTCTCGGACATGGCCCCCGCCCTTTTGGCGACGCACATCGCCCGGATCGCCGGTGAGCGGCGGCACCTGCCCCTGCCCCGCCCCGCACCGCTCTACCTGCGCCCCGCCGACGCCGCACCGATGCGCGAGGCGCCGCCCGTCCTGCTGCCATGACCGCCGATCCCGGACGACTCGCCCGGATCCACGGCGAGAGCTTCACCGTGCCCCGGCCCTGGACGGCAGTCGAGATCGCCGGACTGCTCGCAACGCCCGGCGCCTTCCTCATCGAGGCGCCGGACGGGTTCCTGATCGGCCGGGCGCTGGCCGGCGAGGCAGAGCTTCTGACGCTCGCCGTCGCGCCGAGCGCACGCCGCCGCGGCACGGGCGCAGCACTTGTCGCGGGTTTTCTCGATCGCGCCGCCACCGCGGGGGCCGGACGCGCGTTCCTCGAAGTGTCCGCCGACAATGCCGCCGCACGCGCGCTCTATGCGCAGGCCGGCTTTGCCGAGGCAGGCCGGCGGCCCGGCTATTACCGCCGGCCCGACGGCGGCGCCACGGATGCACTCCTCCTTGCCCGCGCGCTTGGGCCTGCGCCTCTGGCCGAACCGCGTCAGACTGCTTGACCAATCGGTCAAGTTGATCGGTCCTCATGCGGAATCGCTATTGACCGGCAAGTGCCCTTTCGCCCTAATCGTCGGCAATCCGCGCCGTTGACAGGCCGCCCCGCGGGGCGACGCAGAGCGCGGATCGACAGGGATTATCAACCGGGAGTTCCTCCATGACCCTTCAGAGAAAATTCCTCGGCGCGGCCGCGGTGCTGGCGCTGACCTCGGGCGCGGCCCTGGCCGACCCGGCGATCATCTACGATCTCGGCGGCAAGTTCGACAAATCCTTCAACGAGGCCGCCTTCAACGGCGCCGAGAGGTGGAAGGCGGAAACCGGCGGCACGTACAAGGAGTTGGAGATGCAGTCCGAGGCCCAGCGCGAACAGGCGCTGAGGCGCCTGGCCGAAGCGGGCGCGAACCCGGTCGTGATGACCGGCTTCGCCTTCGGCGACGTGCTGAACAAGGTGGCGCCCGACTTCCCCGACACCAAGTTCGCGATCATCGACATGGTCGTCGAACAGCCGAACGTGAAGTCGGTCGTCTTCAACGAACACGAAGGCTCCTACCTCGTCGGCATGATGGCGGCGCTGGCCTCGAAGACCGGCACGGTGGGATTCATCGGCGGCATGGACATCCCGCTGATCCGCAAGTTCGGCTGCGGCTACGCCGAAGGCGTGAAGGCGGTGAACCCCGATGCGACGGTCGTGCTGAACATGACCGGCACCACGCCCTCGGCCTGGAACGACCCGGTGAAGGGCGCCGAACTGGCCAAGGCCCAGAAGAGCCAGGGTGCCGACGTGATCTATGCCGCCGCCGGCGGCACCGGCATCGGAGTGCTTCAGGCCGCCGCTGACGAGGGCATCCTCTCGATCGGCGTCGACAGCAACCAGAACTACCTGCATCCCGGCCAAGTGCTGACCTCGATGGTGAAGCGGGTGGACAACGCCGTCTATGACGCCTTCAAGGAAGGCGCCGAGATGACGACGGGGATCAACGTCATGGGGCTTGCCAATGACGGCGTGGGTTACGCGATGGACGACAACAACGCGCCCCTCGTCACCGACGACATGAAGGCCAAGGTCGAGGAGGCCGCCGCCAAGATCAAGTCCGGCGAAATCGTGGTGCACGACTACATGTCCGACAACACCTGCCCTGCCGCGACCTTCTGATGGCCGCGGGCGGCGACAGCGTGACGACAACGACGGGGCGGCCGGAAACGGCTGCCCCATTTGCCATCGAGCTCAAGGGAATCTCGAAAGCCTTCGGCCCGGTGCAGGCCAACAAGGACATTTCGATCCAGGTGGCGAAGGGGACGATCCACGGCATCATCGGCGAGAACGGCGCCGGAAAGTCCACCCTGATGTCAATCCTCTACGGCTTCTACAAGGCGGATGCGGGCCAGATCCTGATCAACGGCCGCCCGACGCAAATTCCCGACAGCCAGGCCGCGATCCGCGCCGGCATCGGCATGGTCTTCCAGCACTTCAAGCTGGTGCAGAATTTCACGGTGCTCGAAAACGTGATCCTCGGCGCCGAGGATGGGCCTCTTCTGCGCCCCTCGCTCGCAAAGGCACGCAAGGTGCTGGGCGAGCTTGCACGGGAATACGAACTCGACGTCGACCCCGACGCGGTGGTCGAAGAACTCTCGGTCGGACACCAGCAGCGGGTGGAGATCCTGAAGGCTCTCTACCGCAGCGCCGAGATCCTGATCCTCGACGAACCCACCGGGGTTCTCACGCCCGACGAGGCCGATCACCTCTTCCGCATCCTCCGGGGCCTGAAGGACCAGGGCAAGACCGTGGTCCTCATCACCCACAAGCTCAGGGAGATCATGGAGATCACCGACACCGTGTCGGTGATGCGGCGGGGCGAGATGACGGCGACGGTCAAGACCTCCGGGACGAGTCCCGAACAGCTCGCCGAGCTGATGGTGGGCCGCAAGGTGCTGCTCGACGTTGCGAAGGGGCCGCCGAAGCCGGGCCGCGTGGTCCTGGAGGTCGAAAACCTCCGCGTCGTCGATGCCGACAAGGTGGAGCGTCTGCGGGGCATCTCGTTCCATATCCGCGCGGGCGAGATCTTCGGCATCGCCGGTGTCGCCGGCAATGGCCAGTCCCAGCTTCTGGAAGTGCTGGGCGGCTTTCGCCGCGCCACCGGCACGGTGCGGCTGAACGGTGTGGATCTGGACCTGACCGGCACGAAATCCGACGGCCAGACCCGGCGCGCGAAGGGCATTTCCCATGTGCCGGAGGATCGCCAGCGGCTTGGCATGATCATGGATTTCGCGGCCTGGGAGAACATGGCCTTCGGCTATCACAACGACCCGGCCTACCAGAAGAACCGTTTGCTGATGGACAACGGCGCCATCCTCGAGGACACGAAGGGCAAGATGGAGCGCTTCGACGTGCGCCCGCCGATCCCGACCCTGCCCGCGAAGAGCTTTTCCGGCGGCAACCAGCAGAAGCTGATCCTCGCCCGCGAGATCGAGCGGAACCCCGAGCTTCTGCTCGTCGGCCAGCCCACGCGCGGCGTCGACATCGGCGCGATCGAGTTCATCCACAGGCGCATCGTCGAGCTGCGCGACGCAGGCAAGGCGATCCTGCTGGTCTCGGTCGAGCTCGACGAAATCCTTGGCTTGGCCGACCGCATCGCGGTGATGTTCGACGGCCGCATCATGGGCGAGCGCGACCCCGAGAAGACCAACGAGCGCGAGCTCGGCCTTCTGATGGCCGGGGTAGAGGGAGGTCAGGCGGCATGACGAAGCTTCCCCGCTGGGCCGACCTCGTCCTAGTGCCCGCCATCAGCCTTCTCCTCGCGGGCCTCATCTCCGCCCTCGTCATCCTCGCCATCGGGCAAAGCCCGTCCGAGGCGCTGCGGACGATGGTCCAGGGCGCGGTCGGATCGGCCTATGGCTGGGGTTACACGCTCTACTATGCCACGAGCTTCATCTTCACCGGGCTCGCGGTGACGGTGGCGTTCCACGCCAGCCTCTTCAACATCGGCGGCGAGGGCCAGGCGCAGCTTGGCGGCCTTGGCGTGGCGCTCGCCTGCCTCGCCCTGCCCTGGCCGCACTGGACGCTCGCGCTTCCGGCGGCGATGGCGGGCGGCGCGCTCTTCGGCGCGGCCTGGGCGGCGGTGCCGGCCTACCTCCAGGCGAAACGCGGCAGCCACATCGTCATCACCACGATCATGTTCAATTATATCGCCGCGGCCCTGCTCATCTATTTCCTCGTGGAGGTCCTGCGCCCGCCAACCAGCATGGACCCGGCGAGCGCACGCTTTCCCGAAGGGACGCGGCTGCCGACACTGCATGAAATCCCGGGGCTGAGCCTCGTGTTCTCGAAGCAGGTGCCGGCGAACGTGACGCTCTTCGTGGCGCTCCTCGCCTGCTGGCTCGTCTGGCTCCTCCTCTGGCGCACGCGGCTCGGCTATGAAATCCGCGCCTTCGGAAAATCGGAACCGGCCGCGAGTTATGCGGGGATCAACCCCTTCCGGGTGACGATGATCGCGATGCTGATTTCCGGCGCGCTCGCCGGGCTCATGTCGATCAACAACGTCATGGGCGAGGCCGGGCGGCTCCTGCAGAACTCGGCCGAGGGGGCGGGCTTCATCGGCATCGCGGTGGCGCTCATGGGCCGCAACCATCCGGTCGGCGTCTTCCTCGCCGCCATCCTCTTCGGTTTCCTCTATCAGGGCGGCGCAGAGCTTGGCCTCTGGACCGCGATCCCGATCGAACTCAGAACGGTCGTCCAGGGCCTCGTGATCCTCTTCACCGGCGCCCTCGACTACATGGTGCGGATGTTCCTCGGCCTCTTCTTCCGGCCGCGACCGCTCGCGGGGGCCGCGTGATGGACTATGCGACGCTTCTGCAGATACTCGATTCTACGCTGCGCCTCGCGACGCCCTTGCTCCTCGCCTGCCTCGCCGGGCTTTACTCCGAACGGTCCGGCGTCTTCGACATCGGGCTGGAGGGCAAGATGCTCGCGGCGGCGATGTGCACCGGTGCCGTCGCTGCGCTGACAGGCAACGTCTGGATCGGGCTGCTCGCCGGGATCGCGGGTTCCCTCGTCTTCGCCGCGATCCACGGGCTCGCCTCGATCACCTTCCGCGGCAACCAGCTCATCTCGGGCGTTGCACTGAACTTCGTCGCCTCCGGGATCACCGTGCTGGCCGCCCAGTCGCTCTTCCGGCAGGGCGGGCGGACGCCGCCCCTGACCGGCAATGGCCGGTTCAACCCGATAGAGCTTCCCTTCGCCGACGCGATCGGGCAGGTCCCCGTCCTCGGTCCCTTCTACCGCGAGGTGCTCTCGGGCCATGGGGCACTCGTCTATGTCGCGCTTCTGGCCGTTCCGGTCACATGGTGGGCGCTCTACCGCACACGCTTCGGGCTCCGCCTGCGGGCCGTGGGCGAAAACCCCGCCTCGGTCGATACCGCCGGCATCTCGGTCGTGCGGCTGCGCTATACCGCCGTGATGATCACCGGCGTCCTCTGCGGGATTGCCGGGGCCTACATGGCCGCCGGGCTTCAGGCCGGCTTCGGCAAGGAGATGACGGCGGGGCGCGGCTACATCGCGCTCGCCGCGCTGATCTTCGCCAAGTGGCGGCCGTGGTACGCGCTGATGGCGACACTGCTGTTCGGCTTCTTCCAGGCCCTGGCACTCCGGCCTGACGTGATCAAGAAGACCGTGGGCTTCGACGTGCCGGTGCCCATGCTCGACGCGCTGCCCTACATCCTGACGGTGATCGTGCTCGCAGGCTTCGTCGGCCGCGCCATCCCGCCGCGCGCCGGAGGCGAGGCCTATGTCAAGGAGCGCTGATCTTGCCCGGCTCGTTCGTGACCGCGGAGGATCGGAGCCGGTCAGCCACGGGCTGATCCTCGGCTCCGGCCTCGGCCACATCGCGGGCGAGGTGCAGGGCGTGGCGATCGACTATGCCGATCTGCCGGGCTTTCCACATGCAGGTGTCTCGGGGCACAACCCGAAGCTGGCGATCGGCACGCTCGAGGGCGTGCGGGTCGCCGTCTTCGGCGGACGTGCGCACTACTACGAACGCGGGCACGCAGACGCCATGCGGTTGCCGCTGGACGTGCTGAAGGCACTCGGCGCCGACCGGCTGATCGTGACGAACGCGGCCGGTTCGCTCCGACCGGACACGCCTCCGGGTTCACTGATGCTCTTGTCGGACCACATCAACTTCTCCGGTCTCAATCCCCTGATCGGAGAGCCCTCGGACGCGCGCTTCGTGCCGATGACCGATGCCCATGACCCCGCGATGCGCGCGGCGCTTCGCACCGCGGCGTCGACCGAGGGCCTCGACCTTCCCGAAGGCGTCTATGCCTGGTACTCCGGCCCCTCGTTCGAGACCCCGGCCGAGATCCGCGCGATCCGCACGCTCGGGGCAGACGCCGTCGGCATGTCCACGGTCCCCGAGGTGATCCTCGCCCGCTTCCTCGGGCTGCGGGTTGCCGCCGTCTCGGTCATCACGAACATGGCCGCGGGCATGAGCGACGAGAAGATCAGCCACGAGCACACGAAGGCCATGGCGCCCCTCGGCGCGGCCAAGCTTGAACGGGTGCTCCGACGATACCTGCGCGACCTGGTCTGAGCGGGGCCCGCGATCTGGCCTCATGGCTTTGGCGGCGAGCGTTTGACACCGTCCCTCGAGGGGGGCAAGACTGGTCCCAGGCGCGCGCTTTCATCGGACACGGCGACGAGATGCAGATCTACCTGCCCATCGCGGAGGTTTCGGTCAACGCCTTCATGCTGTTCGGAATCGGCGGTCTGGTGGGCGTGCTCTCGGGACTCTTCGGCGTCGGCGGCGGGTTTCTCATCACGCCGCTCCTCTTCTTCATCGGCGTTCCTCCGACGGTCGCCGTCGCGACCGGGGCGAACCAGGTCGTCGCCTCCTCCGTCTCGGGTGTCCTGGCGCATCTGAAGCGGCGCACCGTGGACATGCGGATGGGAGTCGTCCTTCTGGTCGGCGGCCTCCTCGGCTCCGCGCTCGGGATATGGGCCTTCAACATCCTCACGCGGCTCGGGCAGATCGACACGGCGGTGCAGCTTTCCTATGTCGTCTTTCTCGGCTTCATCGGCCTGCTGATGTTCCAGGAAAGCGTGCGCGCCATCGTCCGCGCGCGCAAGACAGGCCCCCGTCCCGCGGTGAAGCGGCATCAGCACCTCTGGGTCCACCGGCTGCCCTTCAAGATCAAGTTCCGCGCCTCGGGCCTTTACATCTCGGTCATCCCCCCCGTCCTCGTCGGCATCGTCGTCGGCGTCCTGGCCGCGATCATGGGTGTCGGCGGCGGCTTCATCATGGTGCCGGCTATGATCTACCTTCTCGGCATGCCGACGAAGGTCGTGATCGGCACCTCGCTCTTCCAGATCATCTTCGTCGCCGGCTTCACCACTTTCATGCACGCCTGGACCAACCGTTCGGTGGACCTGATGCTGGCACTTCTCCTGATCCTCGGGGGCGTGGTGGGGGCGCAGATTGGCGCGCGGCTGGGCGCGCGGCTGAAGGCGGAGCAGTTGCGGATCCTGCTTGCGCTTCTGGTAATCGCGGTCGCCGTGAAGCTCGGCATCGATCTCCTGATCGAGCCGCGCGAGCTCTACTCGATCTCGACGGCGGGGCGGTCATGAGGGGGGTCGCACTTCTCCTCGCGCTCCTTGCCATCCCGTCTGCGGCCGGTGCCGGTGAGGAGGTCGTCGCCGGCCTCAGCCGGAGCGCGATCTCGATCACGGCGAATTTCGACGGATCGGACCTCATCGTCTATGGCGCGGTGAAGCGCGATGAGCCGGCTCCGAGCGACTCCACGCTGGAGGTGATCGTCACCGTCGAGGGACCCTCGACGCCGATCACGGTCCGCCGCAAGTCGCGCGCCCTCGGTATCTGGGTCAACACCGCCTCCGTCGAGGTGGATCGCGCGCCGAGCTTCTACGCTGTGGCAACGACCGGTCCGCTCGACCGGATCCTGTCACAGACCGAGGACCTCAGGCGCAAGATCTCCGTGCCGCAGATGATCCGCTCCGTCGGCGCGCCGCAGGACATCGCCGACAGCCCGGCCTTCACCGAGGCGCTGATCCGGGTGCGCGAGGCGAACGGGCTCTATTCGCTGCACGAGGGCACGGTGCAACTGGCGGAGAATACGCTCTTCCGCACCGACGTGGACCTGCCCGCGAACCTCGTGGAAGGCGACTATCGCACACGGTTCTTTCTTCTCCGCGACCGGCAGGTCGTCGCCATGACCGAAACGGCGATCTACGTGCGCAAGGTCGGCCTCGAACGCTGGCTCTACGATCTCGCCCAGCGGCAGCCGGCCGTATACGGGGTTCTCGCGCTCGCCATCGCGGCGCTGGCGGGCTGGGCGGCCTCGACCGCGTTCCGCCTGCTCCGGAACGGCTGACGTCTCATCCCCGTCCGACGAAGGGCATGTTCGTCGCCATGATCGTCATCGTCAGGACGTTGGTGGACAGCGGCAGGCACGCCATGTGGAGGACCGCGGCCGCAACCTCGGCCGCGTCCATCATCGGCTCTGCCCGGACGGACCCGTCGGCCTGCGGCACGCCGGATTCGATCCTTGCGGCAAGTTCGGTCCGGGCGTTGCCGACGTCGATCTGCCCGGCCGCGATCCCGAAAGGACGCCCGTCCAGCGCGAGCGTCTTCGTGAGCCCGGTGATCGCGTGTTTCGTCGCGGTGTAGGCAATCGAGCCGGGGCGCGGCGCATGGGCCGAGATCGAGCCGTTGTTGATGATCCGTCCGCCTTGGGGGCTTTGCGCCCGCATCCGGGCGAAGGCCGCGCGGGCAGCGAGGAACATTCCGTTGAGGTTCACGGCAACCGTGTCGAACCAGTCGGCCAGCGGAATCTCGTCGATGAGACCCGCGGGGCGCGAAATGCCGGCGTTGTTGAAGAGAGCGTCGATCCGGCCGAAGCGGCGCATGACCGCGTCGAAGGCGGCCTCCACCCCGGCGGGATCGGTGACGTCGCAGACGATTGGCAGGGCTTCGAGCCGACCCGCAGCCACCTCGGCCAAGGGTTCCTGCCGGCGGGCGAGGAGTGCGACGTTCCAGCCCTCGGCGAGGAATCGCTCGGCCGCGGCCCGGCCGATCCCGGCGCTCGCGCCGGTGACGACGAGCGTCCGGGCCATCTCAGAAGGCCCGGAAGGTCATCGTCGTCAGCGTCCGGGCGATGCCGGGAATGTCGAAGAGCTTGTCGGTCAGCCAGTGGCCCACGTCGGCCTCGTCGGGGATGTAGACCTTGGCGATGAGGTCGTACTCGCCGGAGGTCGAGTAGAGCTCGGACACGATCTCGCGGTCGTATATCTCGTTCGCGACCTCGTAGGTCTTGCCGGGCTGGCAGCGGAACTGGACGAAAACACAGCGCATGGGGGCCTCCTTTCAGCCGAGACTAGCGGGGCGCTCGCGGGACGGAAAGCGGCGGATGCCTCCGGCAGACGTATTTGCACCACGATCACGGTGCAGTCAGTCTTCCTCGCCGGCCACGAGCGCAAGGGGGGCGGCGGATTTCGGCAGGTCGTCGGTGGTGAGGGGAAGGGCGGGCCGCGCGAGACGGTTGCGCACGACCCAGTGCAGCCGCGTCTCGGCCCGGGTGATGGCGACATAGGCGAGGCGCTTCCAGAGGGGGATCCCCGCCTCCATCCGCCCCGTCCGGGCTGCGACGAAAAGGTCGGGCGCGAAGACCTGCACCTCGTCCCATTGCGAGCCCTGCGCCTTGTGGATGGTCACCGCCGCACCATGCAGGAAGGCCGCGCCCATCGTGGCGGCGGCCGGGATGAAAGGCTCCTCCTCGTCCGGAAGCTCGATCTTGATGATGGAGGCGGCGGAAACCTGCGGGTCCTCGGCACCGATGACATGGAGCCGCGCAAAGCCGGGGTTCTTGCCCGGGCCGAGGTAGATCACCTGCGCGCCCTTGATGAGACCCCGCGCCTCGAGGTCGATGCGTTTCTTGCGATGCTTCAGCGGCAGCTCGATCCCGTCGCAGATCAAGGGCTCGCCGGGCAGGAGTTCGTCGGGCGGCGCGCCGTAGGCAGCGCGGAACGCCTGGATCAGCCGGATGCGCGTCTGGTTGCGCCAGACAAGCGCGGGGGATCGCGCCATGAGCCCCGCATCCACCCTTTCCGCCCAGCGCACCCGGTCGTCGCGCCGCGCGGCATCGGCCACCATCGCCTCGAACGTCTGGAAGCTGAGTTCCGGGTCGGCGAGCGCATGGGCGAGATCGAGGATGGGATTGTCCTCTTCCTGCCGGTGGATACGGTGAAGCGTGAGCTTGCGCGCCTCCGGCAGGCGGTCGAAGACCATCTCGCCCGACTGACCCACGGGGGCGAGCTGAGCCGGGTCGCCGAAGAGGATCAGCGTGGGAAATATCTCCTTCAGGTCGGCGAGCTGACGTTCGTCGAGCATCGAGGCCTCGTCAACGAAGCCGATGTCCAGCGGGTCCTCGCGCCGCTTCCAGCCGAGGATGAAGTCCGAACCCCTGAGCCCGGCAGCGGCGAGCGCACCGGGAATCGACTTGACCTGGTCGTAGAAGGCCTTCGCCCGGTCGAGCGCGAGGTCCGTCAACCCCTCGATCGCGGGCCGATCGCCGGTGCCGGCAAGCCAATCGGCGATCTTCTCGTATTCGGGATCGTAGACCGGCGTGTAGAGGATGCGGTGGATCGTCGTCGCCGGGACGCCCCGGTTCCGCAGCACGCTCGCCGCCTTGTTGGTCGGCGCGAGGATCGCGAGCGTGCGGCGGTCCTTGCGGCGGCGGCCCTCGTAGTCCCCGGAGATCGTGTCCACCCCGGCTCCCGCCAGCGCCTTCGCCAGCGCGGCGAGGAGCATGGTCTTGCCCGAGCCGGCCTTGCCGACGACCGCCATCACCTGCCCGCGCGCCGGCGCGTCGGGGCGCAGCGTGCCTTCCAGGAGGTCGATCCCGGCACCCGCGAAGGCATCGGCGACACGGTCCCAGGCTTCGGCCTGATCGTGGGAAAATCGGAGCGCGGGGGCGGACATGGCCGCGACCCTACAGGGGCCGCGCGCCCCTTTCCAGCGGCATCAGGCCGGACGACTCAACCCCGGCCCGGCGCGCCCCGGGCGACTGCCTGCGTGGGGCGTTCTCAGCCGCCGCCGGTCTGGACGTCGCCGGGATTTCCACCGCGATCCGGGATGAGGACCGCATCGGGGCGAGCGCGCAATTGCCCGATCTCCGTTTCGGCGACGCGGAGGGTGCCCTCGAGCTGCGCCGCCAGCGCCTCCAGCCCGTTGGTCTGGGAAAATGCCCTGAGATCGGTCAGCACATCCAGTATCCAGTCGTATCGCATGGTTCCCTCGCCCGGCAGGAGGAATGCGCCCCACACCTCAACCAGTGGGAGCAATTCTTCCGAGCACCGCCCCGCAATTGCAACCCCCCGGTTGTGACGGGATGGCCCGGCGCCTCGCGTCGAGGATCCCTGAACCCAAGGGGAAGGCCCGCGTCCCTGGCGGGATCGCCGGCCTTCGCGGCCGGGGCAAAGTCAGCGCGGCCGGCCGGCCTCGAGCGCGTCCTCGAAGGTCCTGAGCCCGGTGCGCGGCGCCTGCACCAGCACCGCCATGTTGCCCGGTTTGTGCTCGTTCCGGCGCATCTTCATGTGGGCGGCCGGAATCTCGGCCCAGGGGAAGACTTCGGACATGCAGGGATCGAGCCGGCGTTCCAGCATCAGCTTGTTGGCCGCCGCCGCCTGCTTGAGGTTGGCGAAGTGGCTGCCCTGCACCCGCTTCTGGTGCATCCACAGGTAGCGCACGTCGAAGGTCAGGTTGTAGCCCGTGGTGCCGGCGCAGATGACCACCATGCCGCCCCGCTTGACCACAAAGACCGAGACCGGGAAGGTCGCCTCGCCGGGGTGCTCGAACACCATGTCGACGTTGTTGCCCTTGCCGGTGATCTCCCATATGGCCGCACCGAACTTGCGTGCCTCCTTGAACCACGCCGCGTATTCGGGCGTGTTGACCTTGGGCATCTGGCCCCAGCAGTTGAAGTTCTTGCGGTTGATCACGCCCTTGGCGCCCAGGCCCATGACGAAATCGCGCTTGTCCTCTTCCGATATCACGCCGATGGCGTTGGCGCCCGCCGCGTTGATGAGCTGGATCGCGTAGGAGCCGAGCCCCCCGCTCGCGCCCCAGACCAGCACGTTGTCGCCCGGTTTCAGGATATGCGGCCGGTGACCGAAGAGCATCCGGTAGGCGGTGGCGAGCGTCAGCGTGTAGCAGGCCGACTCTTCCCAGGTCAGGTGCTTCGGGCGCGGCATGAGCTGCTGGGCCTGGACCCGGGTGAACTGGGCGAAGGAGCCGTCGGGCGTCTCGTAGCCCCAGATGCGCTGGGAGGGCGAGAACATCGGATCGCCGCCGTTGCATTCCTCGTCGTCGCCGTCGTCCTGGTTGCAGTGGATCACGACCTCGTCGCCGACCTTCCAGCGCTTCACCTTGTCGCCGACCTTCCAGACGATGCCAGAGGCATCCGAACCGGCGATGTGGTAGGGTTGCTTGTGGCCGTCGAAGGGGCTGATCGGCACGCCGAGCGCGGCCCAGACGCCGTTGTAGTTGACGCCCGCGGCCATAACGAGCACCAGCACCTCCTGGCTGTCGATCTGCCAGGTATCGACCACCTCGACCTGCATCGCGGTGTCGGGCTCGCCGTGGCGTTCGCGGCGGATCGACCAAGCATACATCTTCTTCGGCACGTAGCCGAGGGGCGGCATCTCGCCAACCTCGTAGAGGTCCTTTTCCGGTGCGTCGTAAGGCGCAATCTCGGTCTTCACGTCCAGGGCCATCCGCGTCTCCTGCAGTCTTTGCCGCAACGCAGAATCGTCGCGGCCTCCATCGGAGGAATATGTTCCGTCGCGCAACATTGCAATAGAGCATAAGGTCTGTTTTGTAATTTTATGTCTCACAAAACTTTCGCCTGCACGAAAACTGGCTTGGCGCCTTCAAGTTCTATGCCGCAGCCGCAGCAAGGTGCTGCGCCACCGGGGCCGCGTAGAACTCGACGAGGGCGGCATCGCGAGCCGGAACAGTGAGCCGCGACCCGTCGCGGCGGACGACCTTTCGGAGCGTGAGAATCGCCAGTGCCGCCTCCACGGCGCGGGCAGGGTCGCCTCCCGGCAGTTCCAGGCGTACCCCGCGCGCGGCCAGAGCCGCGACAAGCCGGGCCGCCTCGGCGTTGAGCGCGGCAATGTCCATTTCCTTCTGCGCGCCGAGCGCCGCGCAGATGAGCGGTACCGGCAGGACCGGCACGTTCGCCGCAATCCGCCGCATCAGTTCATCGGCGAGTGCCGCGGTGACGTCGTCCTGTGGCTGCCTCAGGAAGTCCGACAGCGACAGGGGCTGGCCGAAGCTGACAGAGGCGTTGCCGAATTTCTGGAAACGGCCGGTGAAGACCCTGCGCAACTGGCGCCCGAGGAAGAGGAGGATTGCCCAGGGAGAGGCACGGAATCTCCGCTCGCCCGTGGCGGCGGCCGCGGTCAGCACGCGGTCCTCGATCACCCGGTCGTAGGCAAGCGACACCGGCACGAAGACGACATCGCGCCCGCCGGGCCGGTGGCCTGCGACGATGTAGGAAAGGATGCCGAGCTTTGGGCGGCCCACCCGGCCGTCAAGCGACAGGCCACCCTCGGGGAAGACCGCCTGCGCGACGCCCTCCTCCGTCGCCATCTGGACATAGCGGGCAAGGACGCGCCGGTAGAGCGGGCTGGCCGATTTTCGGCGGATGAAATAGGCGCCCGAGGTGCGGATGAGCCACGACAGCGGCCAGACCCGCGCCCATTCGCCCACCGCGTAGGAAAGCGCCGAGCGGTCGGCGGCAAGCCAGGTGACGAGCACGTAGTCCATGTTGGAGCGGTGATTCATCACGAACACGACGGTGGCGTCGGCCCCGATGTCGCCGATTGCCGGGAAGGGCGCGACCTGCACGCGGTAGACGAGCCGCGCGAGCCACTTGGCCGCGCGGGCGGCGACGCCGAAATAGACGGTAGCGGAAAAGGCGGGCACGATCTCGCGCGCATAACGCCGTGCGCGTTCAAGCTGCACCGTCTCGGGCACCCCGGTCGCCGCCGCCTCGGCCGCGATGGCTTCCGCCACCTTCGGGTCGTGGGCAAGCCGCACGATCATGTCGGGCCGGGCCATCAGCTTGAAGGGCCGGATCGGGTGAGTAAGCCGGCGGTTGAGCCGCTCGACCAACCGTTCCATCCGGCGTCTGAGGAACCAGCGGACCGAGGGGAACAGGAAGTGGGAGGCGAAGGTGACCCCCGCGAAGGCGAGGATCAGAAGGAAGAGCCAGAGGGGCAGCGTGACGGGCCGGAACATGCGCCGGAGCGTGGCAGGGACGCCGGGCCGGGTAAATCCCGTCATGCCGCAACGCAGCGAATTGACACGGTCAGGATATGTCGCCTATCTCTGCCTCCACGAAATAAAGTTTCAAGCGTGATTCCGGAGCCCCGCGATGACCGAGCGCAATAAGGACAGTCAAGCCAAGCACCGGCCCTGGCTCTTCCGCACCTATGCCGGCCATTCGACGGCGGAAAAGTCGAACGCGCTTTATCGCGCAAACCTCGCCCGGGGGCAGACCGGCCTTTCCGTCGCCTTCGACCTGCCGACCCAGACCGGCTATGACAGCGACCACGAGCTTGCGCGCGGCGAGGTCGGCAAGGTCGGCGTGCCCGTGTGCCATCTGGGCGACATGCGGATGCTGTTCAGGGATATCCCGCTCGAACAGATGAACACCTCGATGACGATCAACGCGACCGCGCCCTGGCTACTGGCGCTCTATATCGCGGTGGCCGGGGAGCAGGGCGCCGACATCGCCGCCCTGCAGGGCACGGTCCAGAACGACATCATCAAGGAATACCTGTCGCGCGGCACCTATATCTGCCCGCCGAAGCCCTCGCTTCGCATGATCACCGACGTCGCGGCCTATACGGCGGAACACCTGCCGAAATGGAACCCGATGAACGTCTGCTCCTACCATCTGCAAGAGGCGGGCGCGACGCCGGAGCAGGAGCTGGCCTTCGCGCTCGCCACCGCTATCGCGGTGCTGGACGATCTCAAGGGCAAGGTCGCGCCCGAAGCCTTCCCGGCGATGGCCGGCCGCATCTCGTTCTTCGTGAACGCCGGCATCCGCTTCGTCACCGAGCTTTGCAAGATGCGCGCCTTCACCGAGCTCTGGGACGAGATCGCCCGCGACCGCTACGGCATCGAGGACGAGAAATTCCGCCGCTTCCGCTATGGCGTTCAGGTCAACTCCCTCGGCCTCACCGAACAGCAGCCGGAGAACAACGTCTACCGCATCCTTCTGGAAATGCTGGCGGTGACGCTGTCGAAAAACGCCCGCGCCCGCGCCGTGCAGCTTCCCGCCTGGAACGAGGCGCTCGGCCTGCCCCGGCCCTGGGACCAGCAATGGTCGCTCCGGATGCAGCAGATCCTCGCCTACGAGACCGACCTTCTCGAATACGGCGACCTCTTCGACGGCAATCCCGCCATCGCCGCCAAGGTCGAGGCGCTGAAAGCGGGCGCGCGCGAGGAACTGAGGACGCTCGACGGCATGGGCGGCGCCATCGCCGCCATCGAGTACATGAAGGCGCGGCTGGTAGAGAGCAATGCCGAGCGGCTGAACCGGATCGAGACGAAGGAAACCGTGGTCGTCGGGGTGAACCGCTGGACGGAGGCGGAACCATCGCCGCTGACCGCGGGCGACGGCGCGATCCTGACCGTCGACCCTTCGGTCGAGGCCGATCAGGTCGCGCGACTGGCGGAATGGCGCGCCGCGCGCGATCAGGGCGCGGTGGACGCAGCGCTGACCGAGCTGCGCTCGGCAGCGACTGCGGGGCGGAACGTCATGCCCGCGTCCATCGCCTGCGCGAAGGCCGGCGTCACCACCGGCGAATGGGCGGGTGTCATGCGGCAGGTCCACGGCGAGTATCGCGGGCCTACCGGGGTGGCGAAAAGTCCCTCGAACCGCACCGAAGGGCTCGACGACATCCGCAATGCCGTCGATGCCGTGTCCACGCGCCTTGGCCGGCGGCTGACGTTCCTGATGGGCAAGCCCGGGCTCGACGGCCATTCGAACGGCGCCGAACAGATCGCCGCCCGCGCCCGCGACTGCGGCATGGACATCACCTACGAGGGCATCCGCCTGACGCCGGCCGAGATCGTCGAGGCGGCGGCGGACACCCAGGCGCATGTGGTGGGGCTTTCGATCCTCTCGGGCAGCCACCTGCCGCTCATCGCCGAGGTGATGGAGCGGATGCGCGCCGCAGGCCTTTCCGACGTGCCGGTCGTCGTCGGCGGGATCATCCCGGACGAGGATGCCACGAAACTGCGCGAGTTGGGCGTGGTGCGGGTCTACACGCCCAAGGATTTCGAGCTGAACCGGATCATGTTCGACATCGTGGCCGTGGCGGAGCCGAAGGCCGAAGCGGCGGAGTGAGGGGAATCAGCGGATTCCCCCTATCAGGGTCCCGGCGTCCCGGTCAGCGCTGATCAGAAAGAATATACGTCCGCCGTCGCCGATCTTGGCCTGTTCGCTCGGCCCAAGAACAAGAGCGCGACCGCCAATCGGCGAGAAGTCGACCCTTCCCGGCAGCGAGGACCGGTTGCGCAATACGGCAAGTGGCGTTGCGCCTTCGCAGATCATCGCCCCATCCTGAAAGGTCACTGCCGGCATCGACGGCTTTCCGGCGATGTCCAGACACGAATTCGCAGCTATCAACGCGCCGCCCGCAGCCTGCGCCGCCCCGGCCGACGGCACTGCCTGCGGCAGGGCGGCGGCGGAGGCGCCGGTCTGCCCTTGCGGACCCGCAGGGCCGGGCAGGCCCTGCGGTCCCTGTGGACCCTGCACTCCCGCCGGTCCGCGCAAGATGTCTGCGTGGTCACGCGCCAGCAAGGCGGCAAGAGTGTCGAGATCGACAGCCGCCGGCCCCGTGCCGGCGCGACGCAAGTCGGACAGCTCCTTTTCGATCGCGTCAAGGCGCGCTTTTTCCTCGTCTCCCACGGCGGGAGCGTCTGCGCGCCGTTCGAGCGCTTTCAGCCTGTTGTCGATTTCTCCGAGTTGTTCAATGAACCGGTTGCCGTTTATTTCGGCTCTTACGATGCGTTCGATGTAATCCGTATCGGTCGCGCGCTTCGCTTCCGCCGTCGCGTCCCTCGTCGCCTCGGTAGACATCTGTGCCCCAACGAGGGCCACCACGCCGCCGAAGATTGCCGTTGCGACACCTCCGACGGCCTTGAGTACAATAGGACGCATCCCGCCCGGTTCCGTCGCCATTGCCTGACCCCGTTCGATTCCCGCGATTTCAATGCTGGCCCACGGCCTTGACTACGACAAGAGTGAATGCCTTGCCTCGGAATGAGGACTTCGCGCAAATGTCCGAAACAGGAAGAAGGAAATCACATGTCCTTCCATATCGGTGCCAAACCCGGCGAGATCGCCGAAACCGTCCTCATGCCCGGCGATCCCTACCGCGCCAGATGGGCGGCGGAGACGTTTCTCAAGCACGCCACCTGCGTCAATCAGGTGCGCGGGATGCTCGGCTTCACCGGCACATGGAAGAGCCACCCCGTCACCATCCACGGCTCAGGGATGGGGATGCCCTCGCTCTCGATCTATGCCAACGAACTCATCCGCGACTACGGCGCCAAGACCCTGATCCGCATCGGCTCGGCCGGGGCGATGCAGGAGGCGGTGAAGGTGCGCGACGTGGTGATTGCCATGACCTCCTCCACCCTGGCCACGCCCTCGCGCGGCTTCTTCCGCGAGATGAACTTCGCCCCCTGCGCCGACTACGGGCTTCTCGAAAGGGCCGTCGCCGCCGCGCGGACCCGGGGCATACGATTCCATGTCGGCGGCATCCATTCCTCCGACGTCTTCTACGACGAGCGGCCCGACCTGATGGAGGCGCTGAAGCGGCACGGTGTCCTCGCGGTGGAGATGGAGGCGGCCGAACTCTACGCCGTCGCCGCCCGCCACGGCGTGCGCGCGCTGGCCGTGCTGACGATTTCCGACCACCTTCTCACGCACGAGGCGCTGCCTGCGGAGGACCGCGAGCGGAGTTTCGGCGACATGGTCGAGATCGCGCTCGAAGCGGCGCTCGGCTGACACCATGGCGACTGCCCCCCTCCCCTCGGGGCCGATCGAGATTCGCGTGGCACGGATCGAACAGCTCTTCGAGTCGCTCGACCCCTCGCCCTTCCACGAGCGCGACCTCGATCGCGAGGCGGCTGACTACATCGCCGGCTGGGCCGGCGACCTGCCGGAAGCGGCAGCGCTCAGGATCGTGATCCATCTGCCGGCGGATGAGGTGCAGAGGCCCGAGGCGGGGCAGATCGCGGGGGCCGTCAGCCACCATTTCGGCTATCTTGCCCTCACGACGGAACGTGCACTGCGCGAGCTGTTCCGGGTGGGCCGGCACTACCTGGCCATCGGAGTCGTGATCCTCGGTCTCTGTCTCGTCGGGAGCCAGCTTGTCCGGACGCATTTCGGCGAAGGGCCGGTCGCCAGTGTGATGCGCGAAAGCCTGATCATTCTCGGCTGGGTGTCGAACTGGAAGCCGCTCGAGACCTTCCTCTACGACTGGTGGCCGGTCCGGCGCCGGCTGAGGCTCCTGCGCCGGCTGGCCGCGGCACCGGTCGACGTCGGCGTCTGACCCTCCGCCATTGCATGCAGCGACGCGTTCTGCTTCCCTCGCCGTCAGGAAGGAGACGCCCATGCCACACCTTGCCCGCCGCCCCTGGGTGCCCGCCGCCTGCGAGGGTCTGATCGCTCGCCACGCCGCCGGCGCCGCCGCGCCCCAGGCCGAGGTTGCGGCCCGGATAGAGGCCCTGATCACACGCAACGCCGCGATCCATGACCACGACTGCTTCAACCTCAATCCGGCGACGAACGTGATGAACCCCAAGGCGGAGGCGGCGCTGGCGCGCGGGATGGGGTCGCGCCCTTCGCTCGGCTATCCCGGCGACAAGTACGAGATGGGGCTCGAGGCCATCGAGGAAATCGAGGTCATTGCCGCCGAGCTCGCCGCGGAAATCTTTGGTGCCGCCTATGCCGAAGTGCGGGTCTTTTCCGGCGCGATGGCCAACCTCTATGCCTTCATGGCACTGGCACGGCCGGGCGACACGATCATCGCCCCGCCGGCGACGGTCGGCGGCCACGTGACCCATCACGAGGCCGGCTGTGCCGGGCTCTACGGGCTCGTCACCCACCCTGCGCCGGTCGATGCGGATGGCTACACCGTGGACCTCGACGGGTTGCGCGCGCTTGCATTGAAGGTCCGGCCGAAGATCATCACGCTCGGCGGATCGCTCAATCTCTGGCCGCATCCCGTGCGCGCGGCGCGCGCCATCGCCGATGAGGTGGGGGCGGCGCTGATGTTCGACGCCGCGCACCAGTGCGGCATCATCGCCGGCGGCGCCTGGGCAAATCCCCTGGCCGAAGGCGCGCATCTGATGACGATGTCCACCTACAAGAGCCTGGGCGGCCCCGCAGGCGGGCTGATCGTGACGAACGACGCCGCCATCGCCGAACGGCTCGACCACATCGCCTTTCCCGGCATGACGGCGAATTTCGACGCGGGCCGGGTGGCGGCGCTGGCGCTGACCCTGCTCGACTGGCGGGAGTTCGGGCGCGACTACGCCGCGAGGATGATCTCGGTCGCGCAGGCGCTGGCCGCAGCGCTCGCGGCCGAGGGACTGCCGGTTTACGGTGCGGACCGCGGCTTCACCGCCTCGCATCAGTTCGCCGTCGAGGCAGCCGCCTTTGGCGGCGGTCAGACGGCATCGAAGACCTTGCGGAAGGCAGGCTTCCTCGCCTGCGGCATCGGGCTGCCATTGCCCGAGGTTCCGGGCGATCTGAACGGCCTGCGTCTCGGCACGCCGGAGATCGTCCGGCGCGGTGTGACGGAGGCCGATGCGCCGGCGCTTGCGCGGCTGATCGCGGCCGCGCTGAGGTCGAACGACCCGGCCGCGCTGGCGGGCGAGGTGGCCGCCCTGCGCCAGCGGTTTACCGGGCTTCACTACGTGCGATCCTGACACCGCGGGGCGCCGATCCCGTCCCCGAGGCATTCGCGTCGCAAGGCGATCAGAGGCCGTGGCTGCGGTCGTAACCGCTCGGCGCGGGTGGCTGCCAGCCGGCCAGGGCTGCCGGATCGGGCGCGAGGATCTCGACGCGGAGCGGGAAGCAGGCGGCCGCGTCCGAGGAATGCTCGGCCGAACAATCCCCGCCGGGACAGGCCGAGAGCGCACCGAGAAGGTCGATCTCGGCGAAGAACTCCAGGAAATCGCCCGGGCGCACCGGCGAGGCCTTCATGAAATACTGGCCGGTCTCGCGGCTGAATCCGGTGCACATGAAGACGTTGAGGACGTCGTGGACGTGACCTTCGGCCTCGCGCGGGTGAAGGCCGGTTTGGGACGCCAGTGCACGGGTAAGGTTCGAATGGCAGCAGTGATGGTACTGGCCGCCATGGCTGAGAAGGTTGTGGGTGTAGGGATCGCAGCGCGTGCCGATCACGTCGTGCACGGCGCCGCCAAAGCCGTCGAACCCGTACCAGTCGAGTGTGTCATGGGTGATCGTCGCCATCGGCCGAAGGTGCGGGAAGCAGGACCAGAGCCGGTCGCCGGTGGACAGATGCGTGCCATGGAGCGCGCGGGTCTTGCCGGAGTAGAAGCGTTCGGAAAGGTCGGCCGCGTTCCAGAGGTTGAGATCGCCGACCTGCGGCCCCTCGATCGAACCGACGCGGAAGAAATGGCCCGCCGGCACACGGAAGCAGGCGGCTTCGCGCGGCGGCGCCGTGACTTCGGCCGCAGGGCGGAGGGTCGCACGGGCGGCGCGGTAAAGCGCCATCGGCGCTTGCGGCAGGGTCTCGGTCGGGTAGCAGATCACCGGCGGCACGGCGCGGCGAAGATCGGCGTCGGCGGGCCGCGGAGTTTCGGGAAGGTCGGGCTTCATCGGGGCACCTCGTGTCGCCGGCATCCTTGGCGACGGGGGGCCGGCCGGTCAACCGCCATCAGCGTGCGCGCAGGCAATGGCGCGGGCGGCCGTCGGTTTCAGCGCCGCAGGCGGCGCAACGGTAGTGCTCGGGCCCGCCCGACCGGTCGAGCCGCCAGCGGCAGGCGCGGGTGACCGTGGAGCCGCGGCGGGCGAGCCAGAGGTAGACGACGACCGAGGCCAGAAGGATGAGGAGCAGGAGCGGCATGGCGCCTCTCTAGCAGGTCGGCATGCACCGGCAAGCCGGCAAGGTCGTCGCCCTCGTCTGTCACGGGGCTTGCGTGCGTCTCAAGACGCGCCCTTCCTCAGGCCACCTGGTGGGGAATGGCAGGGCCTCGACCGAACTCGCCAACAGCGAGGAAGCCTTTGCCGACTGGCTCGTCGGCCGGATGATCCAGCCGTTCCGGATCGAGGAGGGGGCCTGGAGGCTGCCGGACACCAACTTCGTCTTGTCCGGCATTTTCACATCGTTCGCGGTGCGTGACGGAAACCTCATTGCAGGGCATCAGCGATGCTTCGGAACCGCCGCTCGTCCCGTGGTCCTGACGCTCGGTCGCTGACGCGGTGCCTGAGTCGGGGCGGGAGTGTGCCAGCTCGACCGAAAGCGGTGGCGACGTCGGGCATAACGGCCAGGCTTGGGCGACAATTCCTCTCACCGATCGATCACTCTGCCAGGTTGGGTTGTCAATCTTACGCCACGTACCCGTTTCGTCCCGGCGCATTTCGCTTGCCAGCCGGGACGCGGACACTAGGCTCTGTCCATCTTGCGCGGCACATCTCAAGGACGCCGCTCAACCAGCAGGAGGATTTCCCATGATGAACAAGCTTCTTCTGACGACCGTGCTCAGCGTCGGTCTCTGCCTTCCGGCGATTGCCGCCCAGGTGCAACCGGGCGAGACGCTGGCCGAGAACCAGGAGTACACCTACTGGCTTCTCGACGCGATCAAGTCGATGGATCCGCAGATCAACACCGATGTCGAAGGCTCCGGCATCCTGCGCGCGCTCTTCGAAGGGCTCTACAACGAGGACCAGAACGGCGGACTCGTCCCCGGCGTGGCTACCGATCACGAGCTTTCCGACGACAAGACCGTCTACACCTTCCATCTGCGCGACAATGCCAAGTGGTCGAACGGCGACCCGGTCACCGCGCAGGACTTCGTCTATGCCTGGAAGCGGCTGGCCGATCCGAAGACGGCATCGGAATATGCCTGGTACATGGAATTGATGCAGGTGAAGAACGCCTCCAAGATCATTGCCGGCGAGGCGCCGGTGGATGACCTCGGCGTGAAGGCGGTGGACGACCACACCTTCGAGGTGACGATCGAGGCGCCCCTGCCCTATTTCCCGAAAATGCTGACCCATGCCTCCACCTTCCCGGTGAACCAGAAGGCGATCGAACAGTTCGGCGACAAGTGGACCGAGCCCGGCAACCTCGTCGGCAACGGCGCCTATCTCTTGAAGGAGCACATCCTCGGCGAAAAGGTCGTGATGGAGCCGAACCCGGCGTACTGGGACAACGAGCACACGATCCTGACCAAGGTCACGGCGCTGACGATCAACGACGAGAATGCGGCGCTGACGCGCTACCTCGCCGGAGAGCTTGACCGCACCCAGATTCCGGCAGGCCAGTATCCGCGCCTGAAACAGGAATATCCCGACCAGGCGATCTCGGTCCCGCAGTCGTGCTCCTACATCTACATGTTCAACGTCGACAAGGAGAAGGGGCCCGCGGCGCTGCAGGACGTGCGCGTCAGGAAGGCTCTTTCCTACGCAATCGACCGTGACATCATCGTCAACAACATCCTGCAAGGCGGCCAGGCGCCGTCCTACAACTGGACCCACGCGGCGACCGAAGGCTTCAAGCTGCCCGAGATCGACTACGCCAAGTGGACCCAGGAAGAGCGCACCGCGAAGGCGAAGGAACTTCTGGCCGAGGCGGGCTACGGCCCGGACAATCCGCTGAAGATCACGCTGAACTACAACACGTCGGAGGCGCACAAGAAGATCGCCATCGCCGTCCAGCAGTTCTGGAAGGGCGTCGGCGTTGACCTCACGCTCAACAACATGGAATGGAAGGTCCATACCGACAAGATGCAGAACCAGGACTTCGAGGTCGCCCGCTATGCATGGTGCGGCGACTACAACGAAGCCTCGACCTACCTCGACCTCTTCACCTCGTACTCGGGCCACAACAACGGCAAGTTCTTCTCGGAGCGCTATGACGAGCTGATGAAGCAGTCGAAGACGGCGGCCGATCCGAACCCGATGTATACCGAGGCCGAGCAGATCCTCGCCGAGGAGATGCCGATGGCGCCGATCTACCAGTACACCAAGGTCGAGATGATCAAGCCCGACATGCGCGGGCTCGGGCTGAACAACCTGATGCAGAACTGGTACCTGAAGGACATGTACCGCGTCGCCAACTGACGCTTGACACGGGGTGCGGCCCACGAAGGCCGCACCCCCCCTCTCCTTTCGGGTCACCGCAGATGTTTTCCTTCGTCGTCAAACGTCTGGCCGTCGCCGTGCCGACGCTTCTTCTGTTGATCGTGATTTCCTTCCTGCTGATGCACGCGGCCCCGGGTGGGCCCTTCACCCAGGAACGCGCGCTGCCGCCGCAGGTTCTGGCAAACCTGGAGGCGAAGTACGGGCTCGACCAGCCGCTCTGGCGCCAGCTTGTCACCTATGTCTGGGGCATCGTCGCCCATTTCGACTTCGGACCCTCGTTCATCTACAAGGACCGCACGGTGAACGAGATCATCGCGCAGGGCTTCCCCGTCACGCTGACCTACGGATCGGTCTCCTTCGTCGTCGCGGTCATCGTCGGCATAACGCTCGGTGTCGCGGCGGCGATCCGGCACAACTCCTGGCTCGACTACCTCGCCGTCGGCATCTCGATCGGCGCGCAGGTGCTGCCGAACTTCGTCATGGCGCCGCTGCTGCTCCTGACCTTCACCTGGTGGCTCGGCTGGCTGCCCGGCGGCGGCTGGGAAGACGGCCAGTGGCAGTACATGGTGATGCCGGTGATCGCGCTTTCCACCTCATACATGGCCTCCATCGCGCGGCTTACCCGCGCTTCCATGCTGGAAGTCCTGACCTCGAACCACATCCGTACCGCCCGCGCCAAGGGCCTGCCGGAACGCCAGGTGATCCTGCGCCATGCGCTGAAGCCGGCGCTCCTGCCGGTGATGTCCTACCTCGGCCCGGCCTTCGTGGCGATGATCACAGGGTCGGTGGTGGTCGATTTCTTCTTCTCCACCGGCGGCATCGGGCGTGCCTTCGTGGACAGCGCGCTGAACCGCGACTACGCGGTGATGCTCGGCATCACGATCCTCGTCGGTGCGCTGACGATCCTCTTCAACCTCGTGGTCGATGTCCTCTACGGCTGGATCGACCCCAAGATCCGGTACTAGGCCATGGCGATCGACGTGAGGGCAATGGACCGTCTTGCCGAGGGAGAGGTCAAGGGACGCTCGCCCTGGGCCGACGCGCGGCGACGGTTCTTCCGCAACAAGGCAGCGGTGGCGGGGATGGTGACGCTCCTCCTCATCACGGCTCTGGCGCTCTTCGGGGACGCGCTGGCGCAATGGTCGAACGAGGAGATCGACTTCACCGTGATGGGCCAGGCCGCCCAGCTCGGCCAGCCCTCGATCGCCAACGGCCACTACTTCGGCACCGACGACCTCGGCCGCGACCTCTATTCCCGCACGCTCCAGGGGACGCGGATCTCGCTCATGGTTGGCATCGTCGGCTCACTCATCGCGGTGGTCGTCGGCACCCTCTACGGCGCGGTCTCGGGCTACGTCGGCGGACGCACCGACCAGATCATGATGCGGATCGTGGACATCCTGCTCGCCGTGCCGTTCATGTTCGTTGTCATTCTCCTTCTGGTGATGTTCGGCCGTTCGCTCTTCATGCTCTTCTTCGGCATCGGGCTCATGTCCTGGCTCAACATGGCGCGGATCGTCCGGGGCCAGACGCTGAGCCTCAAGCACAAGGAATACGTCGAGGCTGCGCAGGCCACCGGCGTGCCAACCTTCACTATCATCCTGCGCCACGTCGTGCCGAACCTCGTCGGCATCGTCGCGGTCTATGCGACGCTGCTGGTGCCCGAGATGATCCTGATCGAAAGCTTCATCTCCTTCCTCGGGCTTGGCGTGCAGGAACCGCTTACCTCGCTTGGCGCGCTCATCTCGGAAGGCGCGCGGACGATCTACTACGGCACGACCTGGCAGCTCCTCTGGCCGCTGGCCTTCTTCATCGCCACGCTCTTTTCCTTCTTCTTCGTCGGCGACGGGCTGCGCGACGCGCTCGACCCGAAGGACCGCTGAGATGGCCATGCTGGATATCCGGGATCTCACGGTGCGGTTCGACACGCCCGACGGCACGGTCACGGCCGTGAACGGCGTCAACCTTTCGCTCGACCGGGGCGAGACCCTCGGAATCGTCGGCGAGTCCGGCTCTGGCAAGAGCCAGCTCGCCTTCGCGGTGATGGGCCTCCTGGCGAAGAACGGCCGGGCGACGGGGTCGGTGGCATTCGACGGGCGGGAAATCCTGAACGCGCCGCCCGCGGACATCAACCGGGTCAGGGCGACAAAGATCGCCATGGTCTTCCAGGACCCGATGACCTCGCTCAACCCCTACATGCGCGTCTCGGACCAGATGGCCGAGGTGCTCATCCACCACAAGGGCATGTCGAAGTCGCAGGCGCTGGCCGAATGCGTGCGGATGCTGGACGCCGTGAAGATCCCCGACGCGGCCGGCCGGGTGCGACTTTTCCCGCACGAGTTCTCGGGCGGGATGCGGCAACGCGTGATGATCGCAATGTCGCTTCTCTGCCGGCCCGAGCTTCTGATCGCAGACGAACCGACGACGGCGCTCGACGTGACCGTGCAGGCGCAGATCATGACACTTCTCGGCGACCTCAGGCGCGATTTCGGCATGGCGACGATCCTCATCACCCACGACCTCGGCGTGGTGGCGGGGTTCTGCGAGCGCGTCGTCGTGCTTTACGGCGGCCAGATCATGGAGCAGAGTCCGACCGATCCCCTGTTCGCCACGCCCGCGCATCCCTACACGCGCGGCCTTCTCGGCGCGATCCCGCGTGTCGATCAGGAAGGCGAAGAGCTTTCGGCCATCCCCGGCAGCCCGCCCAACATGACCCGCGCGCCGAAGGGCTGCCCCTTCGCGCCGCGCTGCGCCCATGCGGGCGAGGATTGCCTCGACCACCTCGATCCCTTGACGGAATTCGCGCCCGGGCGCTGGCGCGCCTGCAACCGCTCGGTGGAGGAACTGGCATGACCAAGCCTCTCTTGTCCGTCGAGAACCTGCGCGTCACCTTCGAACTCAGGCGCGCGGGGGACATGCCCTGGACCCAGCCGCGCCTCCTTCATGCCGTCTCGGGCGTGAGCTTTGCGCTCCTGCCCGGCGAGACCCTCGGCATCGTGGGGGAGTCGGGCTGCGGCAAGTCCACGCTCGCCCGGGCCTTGGTGCAGATGGTTCCCGCCACGGGCCGCGCCGTCTGGACCGACGGCACCGACCTTCTGTCGCTGTCCCGCGCGCAGATGCTGAAATACCGGGCCGACATCCAGATGGTCTTCCAGGACCCGCTGGCGAGCCTCAACCCCCGCATGACCGTGGGCCAGATCATCGCCGAGCCGCTTCGCACGCATCACAAGGGCCTTTCCGATACCGAGGCGAAGGCGCGCGTGAAGGAGATGATGGACCGCGTCGGCCTCCTGCCCAACCAGATCAACCGCTACCCGCACGAGTTCTCCGGCGGCCAGTGCCAGCGGATCGGCATCGCTCGCGCGCTTATCGTTCGGCCGAAGCTCCTGATCTGCGACGAGCCTGTCTCGGCGCTCGACGTTTCGATCCAGGCTCAGGTGATCAACCTCCTGGCCGAGCTGCAGCGCGACCTCGGACTGGCGATGATCTTCATCGCCCACGATCTATCCGTCGTGAAGCACATATCGGACAGGGTGATGGTGCTCTACCTCGGCCGGACGATGGAGATCGCGGAAAGCGGCGCGCTCTACTCCGGTCCGCAGCACCCCTACACGCAGGCGCTGCTCTCGGCCGTGCCGATCCCCGACCCCGCGGCGGAGCGGGCGAAGCGCATCATCCCGCTCGAGGGCGACCTTCCCTCGCCGATGCACCCGCCTTCGGGCTGCGTCTTCCGAACCCGCTGCCCGCGGGCCGAGGCCGTCTGCGCCGAAAAGGTTCCGGTGCTCTCGACGGGCGAACATGGCGTGGCCTGCCACTTCCCCGGCCCGATCCCAAGGACCCGGCGCATGGCCGAGCCGGCCTGAGCCTCCTCAGCCGGCAACCACCCGCTGGGTCTGCACGCCTAACCCCTCTACCGAGAGCCTCATGACATCGCCGGGCCTGAGAAAGCGTGGCGGCTTCCGCCCCATGCCGACGCCGGGCGGCGTGCCGGTGGCTATCACGTCCCCCGGCTGGAGCGACATGAAGCGGCTGACGTAGGCGACAAGGAAGGGCACCTTGTAGACCATGGTCGCCGTTGATCCCGTCTGCATCCGCTCGCCGTTGACGTCGAGCCACATCCCGAGGTTGCCCGCGTCACCCACCTCGTCCGGCGTGACGAGCCAGGGACCGAGCGGTCCGAACGTGTCGCAGCCCTTGCCCTTGTCCCAGGTGCCGGCCCGCTCGATCTGGTACTCGCGCTCCGACACGTCGTTGACGACGCAGTAACCGGCGACGTGGGACAGCGCGTCGTCCTCTTCGATGTATTTTCCGGCCCGGCCAATGACCACGCCCAGTTCCACTTCCCAATCGGTCTTGACCGATCCGCGCGGGAGTTCCACATCGTCGTCGGGACCGGTTATGGCCGAGGTCCACTTGCCGAAGACCACCGGTTCCGGCGGCACCTGCATCCCGGACTCCGCTGCATGGTCGGCGTAGTTGAGTCCGATGCAGATGAACTTGCCGACGCCCCCGACGCAGGGACCGAGCCGCAGGCCGGCCTGCGGGACTCCTGGCACCAGCGGCAGCGATTCCGGTTCCAGGCCCGCGATTTCGCCGAGAGTCGCCGGCAGGAGAGCGTGACCGGCGATGTCCGCAACCACGCCCGAAATGTCCCGCACCCCGCCCTCTGCGTCGAGCAGCCCCGGTCGTTCCGCTCCCCGCGCCCCGTACCGTACCAGTTTCATGTCGCCTCCCCCGTCGCTGCGGCCGCAGGCTCGCCGCTCGGGCCGGCAGGGTCAAGGCCATGCCCTGCCGCCTTTGCGCTTGACTTCGATTTTTACCAAGAGGTTAATCGATCCACGACGCCCCGGCCGGCCGGTACGGCTCGAGAATCCGGGGACAACAACAAACGACCGACAGCGGAGAGTTCATCCATGCATCACAGTCGCAAACTGCTCGCGGCCACCGTCGCGGCCTTCGCGTTCTTCAGCGCGCCGGCCGTCAAGGCGGAAACCCCGCCCGACACGCTCATCCAGGCCTGGGCCATCGACGACATCATCTCGCTCGACCCGGCCGAGATATTCGAGTTCACGGCCTCCGAAATCGCCGGCAACTCCTATGAGGGGCTGATCGGCTACGACCCGATGGACGTGACCAAGATCTACGGCAAGATCGCCGAAAGCTGGGAAGTCGCCGAAGATGGCATGTCGATCACCTTCAAGATCCGGCCCGGCCGCACCTTCGCCTCCGGCAACCCGATCACGGCCGAGGACGTCGTGTTCTCGCTCACCCGCGCGGTGAAGCTCGACAAGTCGCCGGCCTTCATCCTGACCCAGTTCGGGCTGAACGCCGATAACGTGGACCACATGGTCGTGCAGACGGGCGAGGACACCGTCCAGTTCAAGATGGACAAGCCCTACGCGCCGACGCTCGTCCTCTATTGCCTGACGGCGACAGTCGGCTTCATCGTCGACAAGAAGCTCGTGATGGAGCACGAGGCGAACGGCGACTTCGGCTATGAATGGCTGAAGACCAACTACGCCGGCTCCGGCCCGTTCACGATCCGCGAATGGCGGGCAAACGAGACCGTGGTGATGGAGCGCAACCCGAACTATTCGGGCGACGCCCCGCCGATGGCCCGCGTCATCTACCGCCACATCCCGGAAGGGGCGACCCAGCGGCTCCTGCTCGAACAGGGCGACATCGACATCGCCCGCTCGCTTGGCGCCGAAGAGATCGACGCGGTGCGCGCGAACCCTGACCTGAAGATCATGGAAGGCCCCAAGGGCTCGATCTACTACCTCGGACTCAACCAGAAGAACGAGAATCTCGCCAAGCCGGAAGTGCGTCAGGCGATGAAGTATCTCGTGGATTACCAGGCCATCGCCGACACGATCATGAAGGGCAAGGTAACCGTTCACCAGGCATTCCTGCCCAAGGGCTTCCTCGGCGCGCTCGAGGACACGCCCTTCTCGCTCGATGTCGCCAAGGCGAAGGAGCTTCTGGCGGCGGCCGGCCTGCCCGACGGATTCTCCGTCACGATGGACACGCGCAACACGCCCGAGATCACCGGGATCGCCCAGGCGATCCAGCAGACCATGGGCGAGGCGGGCATCAAGATGGAGCTGATCCCGGGCGACGGCCAGCAGACGCTGACGAAGTACCGCGCGCGCAACCACGACATCTACATCGGCCGCTGGGGACCGGACTACCAGGACCCGCACACCAATGCCGACACCTTCGCGCGCAACCCCGACAACTCGGACGATGCGGCCTCGAAGCCGCTGGCCTGGCGCAACGCCTGGGACATCCCCGAGATGACGAAGAAGGCCGACGCCGCCGTGCTCGAGGCCGACGCAGAGAAACGCGCCGAGATGTACCGCGAGATCCAGCGCGAGCATCAGGAAACGTCGCCCTTCGTGATCATGTTCCAGGAGATCGAGGTCTCCGCGATGCGGTCGAACGTGAACGGCTTCGTCGTCGGCCCGTCGTTCAACGACAACAGCTACGCCCATGTGACGAAGTGATCGCATGAGCGATGCGACCACCGACGGGGGGCGCGAAAGCGCCCTCCTGCGTCTGCTGTGGAAGGCGGCGAAGCTGCTTGCCACGGTCGCGCTGACGTTCCTCGGCCTTCTCGTCGTCACCTTCCTGATCGGACGGGTCGTCCCCGTGGACCCGGTGCTCGCGGTCATCGGCGACCGCGCACCGAAGTCGGTCTACGACCGCGTCTTCGTCGAGCTCGGGTTGGACCGGCCGCTTTACGAACAGTTCTGGATCTATCTCCATAAGGTCTTCACCGGCGATTTCGGCGAGAGCTTCCTGACGAAGCGGCCGATCATCGATGACATCGCCCGCGTCTTCCCCGCGACCCTGGAGCTTGCGACCGTCGCCATCCTCATCGGCACCGTTCTCGGGATTCCGATGGGGGTCTGGGCGGCCGTGCGGCAGGGGCGGCTCGCCGATCAGGTCGTGCGCGTCCTCGGGCTCGTGGGCTATTCCGCGCCGATCTTCTGGCTCGGCCTCCTCGGCCTTCTGGTCTTCTATGCGCGGCTCAACTGGGTCGCGGGGCCGGGGCGCATCGATATCGCCTACGAATACGCCATCACGCCGAAGACCGGGCTCCTCCTTCTCGACAGCGCGATGCAGGGCCAGTGGGACGCCTTCCGCAACGTCTTTGCGCACATAATCCTGCCCGCCGCGCTGCTCGGCTATTTCTCCATGGCCTACATCAGCCGGATGACGCGCAGCTTCATGCTGAACGAACTGGCCCAGGAATACGTGACGACCGCCCGGGTGAAGGGCGTGCCGGAGTGGCGGATCATCTGGGTCCATGCGCTCAGGAACGCCGCTGTGCCGCTGGTGACGGTGGTCGCACTTTCCTACGCCAACCTCCTCGAAGGCTCGGTCCTGACGGAGACCGTCTTCGCCTGGCCGGGGCTCGGGCAGTACATCACGAACTCGCTCCAGAACGCCGACATGAACGCGGTGCTCGGCGGCACGTTGCTCATCGGTGCGATCTTCGTCGGGCTGAACCTTCTTTCGGACCTGCTCTATACCCTTCTCGACCCCCGCGTACGGAAGCAGGCATGACCGCGATGACCCGCCGTGACTGGCTCCTCTCCGACCAGCCCGCCTCGCGCAGCCAGGCGCGGCTCGGCCAGGCCTTCCGCACCTGGCTTGCGTTCCGCTCCAACTGGCTGGCCATGGTCGGTCTCGGGATCGTCGTCCTTCTCATTCTCGTCGCACTCGGCGCCAATCTCATCGCCCCCCACGATCCGC
This sequence comes from Paracoccaceae bacterium, assembly GCA_020637675.1. Lineage (GTDB taxonomy): Bacteria > Pseudomonadota > Alphaproteobacteria > Rhodobacterales > Rhodobacteraceae > Albidovulum. Next base: position 978,194 of record JACKKD010000001.1, read on the forward strand.
TTCTGGGCGGTGACCTGCGGACCGAACGCTTCCTCCCGCCCCTGACCGAGGGGCATCTTCTGGGCACCGACGACCTCGCCCGCGACATTTTCAGCCGCATCGTCCATGGCTCGCGACTCACGCTCATGGTCGTGGTCCTGGTGGCCGTGATCGCCACGCCGATCGGCCTTCTCGTCGGCACCACGGCCGGCTATTTCGGCGGCTGGATCGACACCGTCCTGATGCGGCTCACCGACATCTTCCTCGCCTTCCCGCGGCTCATCCTCGCGCTCGCCTTCGTGGCCGCCCTCGGCCCCGGCATCGAGAACGCGATCATCGCCATCGCCATCACCAGTTGGCCGCCCTATGCCCGCCTCGCGCGGGCCGAGACGCTGACGATCCGCGACAGCGACTTCATCAACGCTGCGCGCCTGCAGGGCGCCTCCTCCGCCCGCATCCTCTGGGGCCATGTCACGCCGTTGTGCCTCTCCTCCGTGATCATCCGCGTCACGCTCGACATGGCGGGCATCATCCTGACCGCCGCGGGACTCGGCTTCCTCGGCCTCGGGGCGCAGCCGCCACAGCCGGAATGGGGCGCCATGATCGCGGCCGGGCGACGTTTCCTCATCGACCAGTGGTGGGTCGCCACCATGCCGGGCATCGCCATCTTCATCGTCTCGCTCGGCTTCAACCTCCTCGGCGACGGCCTGCGCGACGTGCTCGATCCGAAGGCGCGCAAATGAGCTTTCATCTTGCCCCAGACAGCTCCGCCGGAGGCTCCCGCCCATGAGGCCGCTCCTGACGGTCGAAGACCTGCGCATCACGTTCCCGACCCGCCAGGGCCCCTCCGAGGTCGTGCGCGGCGTCAGCTTCACGCTCGGCCGAGAGCGGCTCGGCATCGTCGGCGAAAGCGGCTCGGGCAAGAGCCAGACCGGCAGAGCCATCCTCGGCCTCACCCCGCCGCCGGGGCGCGCCACCGCGAAGGTGCTCGACTTCGACGGCATCGACCTCCGCACCGCCTCCGCCGCCACCTGGCGGCGCCTGCGCGGCGCGCGGATGTCGATGGTGATGCAGGACCCGAAGTTTTCCCTAAACCCCGTGATGACCATCGGCAAGCAACTGCTGGAGGCGCTGAAGTTCGGCGCCGGCGAAACCCGTGCCGAGGCGAGGGCGCGCGCGCTCGCCATGCTGGAAGCCGTGCAGATCCGCGACCCCGAACGGGTCTTCCGCGCCTATCCGCACGAGCTTTCGGGCGGCATGGGCCAGCGGGCGATGATCGCCATGATGCTGGTGACCGAACCCGACCTGCTGATCGCCGACGAACCCACCTCGGCGCTCGACGTGACGGTTCAGGTGGAGGTGCTGCGCATTCTCGACCGGCTCGTGCGCGAACGCGGCATGGGACTCATCTTCATCAGCCACGACCTCCGGCTCGTCTCCTCCTTCTGCGACCGCGTGCTTGTCATGTATGCCGGCCGCGTGGTGGAGGAACTGAAGGCCGCCGACCTCGGCAAGGCGCAGCACCCCTACACGCGCGGCCTCATGAACTGCCTGCCGAAGATCGAGGGCGGGGTGCGTCCGCTACCGACTCTGGAAAGGGATGCGGCATGGGCGAGGTGATGCTGTCGGTCGAGGCGCTCGACGTCACCTTCCGGCGGGGCGGCGACACGGTGCGCGCCGTGCGCGGCGTCAGCTTCGGCGTGGCGCGCGGCGAAAGTTTCGGCATCGTCGGCGAATCCGGATCGGGCAAGTCGACGGTGCTGCGGGCCATCTGCGGCCTTGCGCCGACCTCGGCGGGGACAATCCGGCTGAAGGGTCAGCCGCTGCCCGACCCCCGGCCCGCCGCATTCTTCCGCGCGGTACAGATGGTCTTCCAGGACCCCTATGCCTCACTTCACCCCCGCCACACGGTGGACCGGGTGCTGTCCGAACCGCTCGCGATCCACGGCTTCGACCGGCGCGAGGAGCGGATCGAGGGCGCGCTCAGGGACGTCGGCCTCGGGCCCGACTTCCGCTTCCGCTACCCCCACCAGCTCTCCGGTGGCCAGCGCCAGCGCGTCGCGGTCGCCCGGGCGCTGATCCTTGAACCGGAGGTGCTGCTGCTCGACGAGCCGACCTCCGCCCTCGACGCCTCGATTCAGGCCGAGGTCTTGAACCTCCTCGACCGGCTTCGGGCGGAACACGGGCTCACCTACGTCATGGTCAGCCACGACCTTGCCGTCGTTGCCCACATGTGCGACCGGCTGATCGTGATGCAGCATGGGGCGGCGGTGGAGGAACTGACGCGCGCCGCGCTCTCCGCCCACCGGGCCGAGACCGATTATACCAAGAAACTGCTCTCGGCTTCCGAGGGCTACACTCCAGCCTGAGGCGCCATGATCCCTGTCTTCGACGGCCACAACGATTTCCTGCTGCGCCTTCTGCGCGACCCCGAGAACCGCGAGACCATCTGGCTCAAGGGCGAGGGCAAGGGCCATCTCGACCTGCCGCGCATGAAGGCGGGCGGCTTCGCCGGCGGCTTCTTCGCGGTCTACATCCCCTCGCCCACCGCCCATGACGCGCCCGACTACGAGGCGATCATGGACGCGCCGCCCTACGACCTGCCGCTGCCCGACCTCATCGGCGCCGAGGCGGCGCAGCCCGTGGCCGCCGCGATGATCGGCCATCTGATGTGGATGGAGCGCACCGGAACGCTCGCGATCTGCCGCTCGGTCGCCGAGATCCGGGCGGCGATGGCGGCGGGAAAGATCGCGGCGATCCTGCACTTCGAAGGCGCAGAGCCCATCGGCGAGGATCTCGACGCGCTGCATCTCTGGCACGCGGCGGGCCTGCGCTCGCTCGGGCCGGTCTGGTCGCGGCCCACGGTCTTCGGTCATGGCGTCCCCTTCCGCTTTCCCGGCCACCCGGACACCGGGCCGGGCCTGACCGAGGCCGGCAAGCGACTCGTCCGCGAATGCAACGGGCTCGGGGTGATGATCGACCTCAGCCACCTGAACGAGGCGGGGTTCAACGATGTCGCCGCGATTTCCGACGCGCCGCTCGTTGCCACCCACTCCAACGCCCATGCCATCACGCCCTCCACCCGCAACCTGACCGACCGGCAGCTCGCCATGATCGCCGAAAGCGACGGCATGGTCGGGCTCAACTTCGCCACCGTCTTCCTGCGCGAGGACGGGCGGAAGTCGCCCTTCGACGGATGGGATCCGGTGCTGAGACACATGGACCACCTCATCGGCGCGCTCGGCGAGGATCGCGTCGGCCTCGGTTCCGATTTCGACGGCGCGACCCTTCCGGCCGACATCGGCGACGTGGCCGGACTGCCGCGCCTCGTCGGCGCGCTCAGGGTGCATGGCTATGACGAACCGCTGCTGAGGAAGCTCGCGCACGAGAACTGGCTTGCGCTCCTGTCGCGAACCTGGGGCGGATGATCCGGGTCGCGCATGACGCTTCCGATCCTTGGCAACGAACCGGCGCGGCGGCTCTTTCTTGACCGCCACGCGCTGATCGAACCGCCCTCCGGCCCGGCGAAGGGTGCGGACCTTCTCGCGCTGATCCGCCGGCTCGGCTTCGTGCAGGTGGACAGCGTCAATACAGTCGAACGTGCCCACCACATGATCCTCTGGTCGCGGCGCCAGTCCTATCGCCCGGAGAACCTCGCCCGGCTTCTCGAGCGCGACCGGGCGCTTTTCGAGCACTGGACGCATGACGCCTCGGTGATCCCGACGGAGTTCTTCCGCTGGTGGAAGCTCAGGTTCACGCGCGACGCGGACCGTATCAAGGAGCGCTGGACCGGCTGGCAGGGCGCGGACTTCCACGACCGGATCGGGGACGTGCTGTCCCATGTCCACGCCACCGGCCCCGTTGGCACCGGCGATGTGGGCGCGGACGAGGTACGGGCCGGGGGCGGCTGGTGGAACTGGCACCCCTCGAAGACGGCTCTCGAATATCTCTGGCACACGGGAGAGGTCTCGGTCTGCCACCGGACGAACTTTGCCAAGCAGTTCGACCTGACCGAGCGCGTCCATCCGGCGGAATGCGCGGAGCCGGCGCCCTCGGAGCGGGAGACCATCGACTGGGCCTGCAACGCAGCACTCGACCGGCTCGGCTTCGCCACCTCGGGCGAACTCGCGGCCTTCTGGGCGACGGTGAAGCCGGAAGAGGCGAAGGCCTGGTGCGCAGGGGCGCTGAAGCGCGGCGAGATCGTCGAGATCGCCATCGAGGGGGCCAACGGAACGTTGCGGAAATGCTTCGCCCGCCCCGACGCGCGCGACGCCGCCGCGGCGGTCGCGCAGCCGCAGACCCGGGTCCGCATCCTGTCGCCCTTCGACCCGGCGCTTCGCGACCGGGGGCGGGCCGAGCGGCTCTTCGGCTTCTTCTACCGGATCGAGATCTTCGTGCCCGAGCCGAAGCGCCAGTATGGCTACTACGTCTTCCCGGTGATGGAGCGCGACCGCATCATCGGCCGGATCGACGCCAGGGCTATCCGCGCCGAAGGCAGGCTCGCCGTCCGCGCCTTCTGGCCGGAACGCGGCGTGGCGATGGGCGCCGGCCGGCTGGCGCGGCTTGAGACCGAGCTTCAGCGCCTGTCGCGCTTCGCCGGCTGCGGCGACGTGACGTTCGCTCCCGACTGGCTGCGCCCGGCCTGAGGCCTGGTCGCAAACGTCGGTGGCCGAGGTCGCTGCCGGGCAAGCCGGCATCCCTTCCCGTCGCCAACCTGAGGCCCGAGGAGAGGCAGGATGGCAGGCGGAACCGGATACCGGCGGGGCGTGGCGCTCGTCGTCGCGGCGGCGGCGCTCTGGTCGCTCATGGGGCTTGCGATCCGCCTGATGGGCGACGCGGGCACATGGCAGGTGCTGTTCTGGCGCTCGTTCGGGCTCGTGCCCGTGCTCTTTTTCGTGATATTGCGCCGGTCTGGCGGGAAACCTCTGACACTGGTCCGAGCAACCGGCTGGGCAGGTGCCATCGGCGGCACCGGCCTCGTCTTCGCCTTCGCCGGCGCCATCTTCGCGATCCAGTCGGCGCCGGTGGCGAATGCCGTCTTCCTCTTCGCCGCGGCTCCCCTGATGACAGCAGTCATGGCCTGGCTGCTTCTCGGCGAACCGGTCCGGTCCGCCACCTGGGCGGCGATCGCGGTCGCGGGCATCGGAATCTTCGTCATGGTGCGCGAGGGGCTCGCCCTTGGCGCGGGAATTGGCAACGTGGCGGCACTTCTCTCTGCGGCCGGGTTCGCAGCCTTCACCGTGACGTTGCGCTGGGGCCGGCTGGGCGACATGTTGCCCGCCGTGCTGATCGGCGGGGTGCTGTCGGTCGCCGTGTCCGCCATTGTGATCGCGCTCAGCGGCGAGGATTTCGCACTGCCGCCCCGGGCAGTCGCCATCGCTCTCCTCATGGGCGCACTGATTCTCGGCGGCGGTATGGCCAGCTATACCGCCGGCAGCCGGGCCGTGCCGGCCGCGGAAATCGGCATCCTCTCGCTGGTAGAGGTGATGCTCGCCCCCGTTTGGGTCTGGCTCTTCCTCGGCGAGGGGGCGAGCGCCGCGACCTTCGTCGGCGGGGCGATCCTGCTTGTAGCCATAGCGCTCAATGCCCTTACCGGGATGCGCCACCGCCCGCCGCCCATCACCGCTTGATCAGCGCGAACGGCGGAAGAAGCGGGCGCGCGCATATAGGTCTTCGAGCCGCTTCATGCGCGCCTGCGTCTCGTCCCAGATGAGCGTCTGGACCGCGGCCAGGAGCGTCTCGACCAACACCTGGATGGCGACCGTGGAGTCCCAGGCCGAAGGAGCCTCGATATGCGCCGACAGCCGGTAGCGCGCGCGCTCGGCGGCCGGAGAGACCCACTGGTCGGTGATGAGGACGACCTCAGCCCCCTGCTCGGCCGCGATCTCCACGAGGCTGAGCACGTTGTTCTCGTAGCGGCGGATGTCGAAGGCAAGCAGGACGTCCCCCGGCGCCATGTCGATGATCGCCGGCGGCCAGGCGTTGGACATGTCGGAGATCAGCGACACGTCGCGGCGGATGATCTTCATGTGGGTGACGAAGTAGTCGGCCATCGCATGGGTGATCCGTCCGCCCATGGCGTAGATCTTGCGGCCCTTGTCCGCCATGAGTTGCGCGATGGCGTCGAACTCCGCGTGGTCGATCTGTCCGAGCGTGGCCTGCAGGTTGCCCACCACCGCATCGGCGAAGCGATTGAGGATATGGGTGTCCGGCACCCCGCCCGCCCAGCGATCGTGCTTGGCGATGGGCGAGATCAACCGCTCCTCCACCTCGGCGCGGACGACGGCCTGGAAATCGGGATAGCCCTTGTAGCCGAGCTTCTGCACGAGCCGGACCACCGTTGGCGTGGAAACCTCCGCCCCCTTGGCAAGTGCGGTGATGGAACCGAGCGCGACCACCGGATAGTGCCGGGTTATATGGTTCGCGAGCTGGCGCTCGGCGCGGGTCAGGTCGGCGAAGCTCGCCCGGATCTGCTGTTCGATTGTTCTGGCAGCACTCGGCACACTCTTGTCCTCCCTCGCGGGCGGGTTCCGCCGCGCCGCGCCAGAAAAGATTGTAACAGGATTCTCCATCAAGAAAACATCTTGACAGAAACAGAGGTGGCGAACGAGCCTTGTAGTCGTGAATCGGGGGGGAAGCAGAACGATGGCGGGGGCGCAGAAGTCCGGCCTTGAGGTCGTCGTGACAAAGAACCGCGAGGCGCCAGGGCCTTTCCTGGTCGTCTGCGAACATGCTTCGAACCACTTCCCGGCCGCCTTCGGCACGCTCGGCCTGACGCCCGAGGCGCGCGCGGCGCATATCGCCTGGGATCCGGGCGCTCTCGGTGTCGCCCGGCGGCTGGCCCGGCTGCTCGATGCGCCGCTCGTGGCGGCAGGGGTGTCGCGCCTTGTCTACGACCTGAACCGCCCGCCGCACTCGCCGGGGGCGATGGCCGCCCGCAGCGAAGACTACGACATTCCGGGCAATGCGCGCCTCTCCGCGGCCGAGCGGCGCCGGCGGACGGAAGCCGTCTATCTTCCCTTCCACGCCGAACTCCGCGCCGAGATCGCCCGCCGTCTCGCCCGCGGCCGCCCTCCCGTCATCGTCACGATCCACAGCTTCACGCCAGTCTGGTTCGGCCAGCCGCGCGCGGTCGAGTTCGGCGTCATCCATGACGAGGACCCGGCCCTCGCTTTGGCTGTCCTGGCCGAGGCGAAGGCGCAGACCCGGCTCGACTGCCGGCTGAACGAGCCCTACTCCGCGGCCGACGAGGTCACCCATACGCTGCGGCTCCAGGCGACGCCCTACGGGCTTGCGAACGTCATGCTGGAAATCCGCAACGACCTCATCGCCACGCCCGGGGCCGAGGAGGCGATGGCGGCGACGCTGGCCCCCGTGCTCAAGGCCGCGCTTGCGGCGATCAACCCGCCGGTGACCGAGGAGGCAATGGCCTGACATGCCGGACTGGGCGCGATCCTACGTGAAATTCGTCGAGGCGCTGAACTTCCGGATCGGGCGCTTCGCGATGTATCTCCTCTTCGTCATGATGGCGATCCTGATCTGGTCCTCGATCACCAAGATCATCCGGGTGCCGGCGATCTGGACCCTGGAAATGGCGCAGTTCACGCTGGTGGCCTACTACCTTCTGGGCGCACCCTACACGTTCCTTCTGAACACCAACGTGCGGATGGACCTCGTCTATGCCCGGCTCAGGCCGCGCACGCAGGCGTGGTGGGATGTCTTCACCGTCTTCGCACTCCTCTTCTATCTCGGCGTCATGCTCTACGGCGCGATCGGCAGCACCGCCTATTCGTTCGAGACCTGGGAGCGGAATCCCACCGGCTGGCGCCCCTACCTCTGGCCGATCAAGGTGGTGATCTGCGTGAGCTTCTTCCTGATGATCCTTCAGGCCATTGCCCATCTCATCCGCGACGTCGCGGTCATCCGCGGTGAGGAAATCTGATGTCCTACGAGATGATCGCCACCCTGATGTTCTCGACCATGCTCCTGATGATGATCACGGGGCAGCGGGTCTTCGGCGCCATCGGCTTCGTCGCCGTGGTCGCCGCGATCCTCCTGTGGGGGCCGGGCGGGTCCGACATGGGCTTTTCCTCGGTCATGAAGCTGATGAAGTGGAACGCGCTGCTCACGCTGCCGATGTTCGTCTTCATGGGCTACGTGATGTCGGAAAGCCGGCTGGCGGAGGACCTCTACAAGATGTTCCACGTCTGGTTCGGCCCGCTGCCGGGCGGGCTTGCGGTGGGCACTATCCTGCTGATGGTCATGATCTCCGCGATGAATGGCCTGTCTGTCGCCGGAATGGCGATCGGGGCCACGATCGCGCTGCCCGAACTCGTGAAACGCAATTACGACAAGCTGATGATTTCGGGCGTCATCCAGGGCGGGTCGAGCCTCGGCATCCTGATCCCGCCCTCGGTCGTCCTCGTGCTCTACGCCCAGATCGCCCGCCAGCCGGTCAGCGAACTCTGGCTTGCGGGCCTCATGCCGGGGCTGCTTATGGCCTCCTTCTTCGTCGTCTACATCGTGGTGCGGTGCTGGCTGAAACCCGGCCTCGCCCCGCGGATGAACGCGGAGGAACGCGCCGCGATCACCTGGGCCGAGCGCATCCGGCTTCTGCAGGCGGGACTCCTGCCCGTCGTCATCTTCGGGGCGATGATGATTCCCTTCGTGAAGGGCTGGACGAGCCTGACCGAGGCTTCGGTCGTCGGCGCCCTGACGACGGTTGTCGCCGCAGCGATCAAGGGCCGCTTCACGCGCGAGGTCTTCGAGGTGGCGACACGCTCCACCCTCGCCATCACGACGATGTTCATGCTGATCATCATGGCGGCGCTGTCGTTCGGCGCGGTCTTCGACGGACTGGGCGCCGGCCGCGCGATCGAGAATTTCTTCGTCCGCGACCTCGGCCTCTCGGCCTGGCAGATACTCGTCCTGATGCAGCTCAGCTTCCTCGTCATGGGGATGTTCCTCGATGACACCGCGATGCTCGTCATCGTCGCGCCGATCTATGTCGGCCTTGCCAAGGCGCTCGGCTTCGACCTGATCTGGTACGGCATCCTCTACACGATCACCTGCCAGATCGCCTATCTGACCCCGCCCTTCGGCTACAACCTCTTCCTGATGCGGGCGATGGCGCCGGCGGACTTCTCGCTGCCGATGATCTACCGCTCGGTCTTTCCCTTCGTCATGGTGATGATTTTCACCCTGATCGTGCTGATGATCTTCCCGGAGATCGCCCTCTGGCTGCCGGAGAGACTGCTTTGACCAAGAAGAAGACCCCGGGGGGGCCCGGGGCACCTGCAACAAGGAGAAGTGAGATGACGACAAGACGCAAGTTCCTGACCTCTGGCGCGCTTGCCGCGGGCGCCACGCTGGCCGCGCCGGCGACGTTGCGCGCGCAGGACACGATCAAGTGGAGGCTCCAGACCTACGCGGGTGCGGCGCTCGGCGCGCAGGTCATCCAGCCGGCCATCGAGGCCTTCAACACCATCGCGCAGGGCCAGATGGAGATCGAGCTCTACTTCTCCGACCAGCTCGTGCCGACGGCAGAGCTTTTCCGGGCGATGCAGAACGGCACCATCGACGCGGTGCAGTCGGACGACGATTCGATGGCCTCGCCGACCGAGGTCACGGTCTTCGGCGGCTACTTCCCGCTCGCGCTGCGCTACTCGCTCGACGTGCCCGCGCTCTTCAACCACTACGGTCTCGACGAGATATGGAAGGAAGAATACGCCAAGGTCGGCATCCAGCACATCTCGGCGGGGTCGTGGGACCCCTGCCACTTCTCGATGAAGGACCCGGTGACGAAGCTCGCCGACCTCAACGGCAAGCGCGTCTTCACCTTCCCGACCGCCGGACGTTTCCTCGCCCAGTTCGGCGTGGTCCCGGTCACGCTTCCGTGGGAGGACATCGAGATCGCGCTGCAGACAGGCGAACTGGACGGCGTGGCCTGGTCCGGCATCACCGAAGTCTATACTGCGTCCTGGGCAAAGCAGGCGCCGAATTTCCTGACCAACAACATCTCCGGCGCCTGGATCGGCCATTTCTTCGCCAACCAGGAACGCTGGAACGCGGTGCCGCCGCACCTGCAGCTTCTGATGAAGACCTGTTTCGAGCAGTCGCACTACTACCGCCAGCACTGGTACTGGGCGGGCGAGGCGAAGCTGCGCGTCGAGGGCGCCGATACCAAGCTCACCTCCATCCCGGACGAGGAATGGGCGACGGTCGAAGAGGCCGCGCGGAAATTCTGGGAAGAGATCGCGGCCGAAAGCGAGACCAAGGCCAAGGTCGTCGCCATCATCGAGAAGTACAACGAGAACATGGTCAAGGCCGGGCGGCCTTACCGTTACACATGACAACCAGAAGGGGCGGCGGGCATTCCGCCGCCCCTTTCCTTTCGCAGAAAATTTGATCAAATACCGGATCGACAGGGTGGGGCCCGAATCCGGGCCCGAAAAGACGAGCGAGGAGAGGCGAAATGCCCGCAAACCTGACCTTCGACGCGCTGAAGAAGGCCGTCGCCGCTGGCGAGATCGACACCGTCCTCGTGGCCATCGTGGACATGCAGGGCCGCCTCATGGGCAAACGCTTCGTTGCCCAGCACTTCGTGGACAGCGGGTGGGAGGAGACGCATTGCTGCAACTACCTCCTCGCCGTCGACGTCGAGATGTTCACGGTTCCGGGCTACAAGTCGGCCGGCTGGGAAAAGGGCTACGGCGACTATGTGGTGAAGCCGGACCTCGCCACGCTGCGCCGCGTCCCCTGGCTTGCGGGCACGGCGCTCTGCATGGCCGACCTTCTCGACCATCACACGCATGAGGAGGTCGCCGTCAGCCCCCGCGCGATCCTGAAGCGCCAGGTCGCCCGCGCCAAGGCGATGGGCTTTGACGCCATGATGGCGACGGAGCTGGAATTTTACCTCTTCGAGGAAAGCTTCGACGCGCTGCACGACCGCGACTACCAGAACCTCCGCACGCTCGGCCGCCACAACGCCGATTACGCGATCTTCGGCACCAGCAAGGAAGAAGCGGTGATGCGGGCGATCCGCAACGGCCTCTGGGCCGCCGGCATCCCGATCGAGTGCTCGAAGGGCGAGGCCGAGGCCGGGCAGGAAGAGGTGAACGCGAAGTATTCCGACGCGCTCGACACCTGCGACATGCACGCCATCATCAAGAACGGCGTGAAGGAGATCGCCCATGCCCAGGGCCGGGCCGCGACCTTCATGGCGAAATACGACCACCGCCGCGCGGGCTCGTCGAGCCACGTCCACCAGTCGCTGTGGAAGGGGGGCAAGCCCGCCTTCCGCGACGAGAAGGACCCGCACGGGATGTCCGCGCTGATGAAGCACTACATTGCCGGACAACTGGCCTACGCGCGCGAGATCACGCCGCTCCTCGCGCCCTACATCAACAGCTACAAGCGTTTCGTCGTCGGCATGTTCGCGCCCACCAAGGCCGTCTGGTCGCTCGACAACCGCACGGCGGGCTTCCGCGTCTGCGGCGAGGGGACGAAGGCGGTCCGAGTCGAATGCCGCATCGGCGGCGCCGACCTCAACCCCTACATGGCCTGCGCCGGGCTTCTGGCGGCGGGACTCGCCGGGATCGAGCAGAAGCTGGAACTGGAGCCCGCGATCGCCGGCGACATCTACCACGCCCGGCGCGTAAGGGAGATCCCCCATACGCTCGGCGAGGCGGCGGCGCTGATGAGCAAGTCGAAGATGCTCCGCGCCGCCTTCGGCGAGGACGTGGTGGACCATTACGTCCATGCCGCGGAGTGGGAAGTCAGCGAACACAACCGCGTCGTGACCGACTGGGAAGTGAAACGGGGATTCGAGCGGCTGTAAGGCCGTGACAGGCGCGCAAGGCGCCAAGTGAGGACCAGATGACGAAGATGATCCAGTGTATCTCGCCCGTGGACGGGCGGGTCTATGCCGAGCGGCCGCCGCTTTCGCCGGAGGCGGCGGCTTCGGTCGTGGCGCGGGCGAAGGCGGCGCAGCCCGCCTGGGCGGCCCGGACGCTCGACGAGCGCATCCGGCTCGTGAAGGACGGCGTGGCCCGGCTCAATGCCGACAAGGAGCGGATCGTCGAGGAACTGGCCTGGCAGATGGGCCGCCCGACCCGCTTCGGCGGCGAGTTCGGCGGGCTGAACGAACGCACGAACTACATGGCCGGCATCGCCGCCGAGGCGCTGGCGCCGATGCTGGTTGAGGAGACCGACCGCTTCGCCCGCCGGATCGAATTCGCGCCCCATGGGCTCGTCTTCGTCGTCGCGCCCTGGAACTACCCCTACATGACCGCGATGAACACGGTCGTCCCCGCGCTCATCGCCGGCAACGCGGTGATCCTGAAGCACGCGAGCCAGACGCTCCTTGTTGGCGAACGCATCGCCGAGGCGCTGCATGCCGCGGGCGTGCCGCAGGACGTGTTCCAGAACGTCGTCCTCGACCACGCCGGGACAGAGAAACTCATTGCCGATCGCTCCTTCGGCTTCGTGAACTTCACCGGCTCGGTCGGCGGCGGCCAGGCGATCGAACGGGCCGCGGCAGGCACATTCACGGCACTGGGGCTGGAGCTTGGCGGCAAGGACCCCGGCTACGTCATGGAGGATGCCGATCTCGACTGGGCGGTCGATGTGCTCATGGATGGCGCGATGTATAACGCCGGCCAGTGCTGCTGCGGGATCGAGCGCATATACGTCAACCACAAGCTCTTCGACGCGTTCGTCGAGAAATCGGTGAAGTGGGTGAACGCCCTGAAGCTCGGCAACCCCTTCGAAGCCGACACCACGCTCGGCCCCATGGCCAACCGCCGCTTCGCCGACACGGTCCGCGCCCAGACCGCCGAGGCCGTTGCTGCTGGCGCCAGGCCGCTGATCGAGCGGCAGAACTTCCCGGCCGATGACGGCGGAGCCTACCTCATGCCGCAGATCCTGGTGAACGTCGATCACTCCATGCGGGTGATGACCGAGGAAAGCTTTGGCCCCGTCGTCGGCATCATGCCCGTGAAGGACGACGCAGAGGCGCTCAGGCTGATGAACGACAGCCCCTACGGGCTGACCGCGAGCCTCTGGACCCAGGACCCTGACCGCGCCTGGGCGCTGGCCCGGCAGATCGAAACGGGCACCGTCTTCATGAACCGCGCCGACTACCTCGATCCGGCGATCTGCTGGACCGGCTGCAAGGACACCGGCCGTGGCGTCGGCCTGTCGAAGCTTGGCTACCAGTCCGTCACCCGTCCCCGCTCCTACCACTTCCGCAAGGTGAAACCATGACCGTGCCCACCGCCAATTGGTCCTATCCGACCGCCGTGAAATTCGGCCCCGGCCGCATCCGCGAGCTTGCCGACCACTGCAAGGCGGTCGGCATGAAGAAGCCGCTTCTTGTCACCGACAAGGCGCTGGCCCCGCTGCCCATCACGGCAGAGGCGACGGGCATCCTCGATGCCGCCGGCCTTGGCCGCGCGGTCTTTTCCGAGGTGGACCCGAACCCGAACGAGATGAACATGGAAGCCGGGCTGAAGGTCTACCGCGCCGGGGGGCATGACGGCGTCGTCTGCTTCGGCGGCGGCTCGGCCTTGGACCTCGGCAAGATGATCGCGCTGATGGTCGATCAGAAGGTCAGCGTCTGGGACCTTGAGGATATTGGCGACTGGTGGACGCGGGCGGACGCATCGAAGATCGCGCCCATCGTAGCAGTGCCCACGACCGCTGGAACCGGGTCCGAAGTCGGCCGCGCCGGGGTGCTGACGAATTCCGCCACCCACAAGAAGAAGATCATCTTCCACCCGAAGCTCTTGCCCTCGGTCACGATCTGCGACCCGGAACTGACGGTGGGGATGCCCCGGTTCATCACGGCGGGCACCGGGATGGACGCGCTCGCCCATTGCCTCGAAGCCTTTTCGAGCCCCTTCTACCACCCGATGAGCCAGGGTATCGCGCTCGAGGGGATGCGGCTCGTGTTCGAGAACCTGCCGAAGGTCTACGACAACCCGAACGACCTGGAAGCCCGCGCCCACATGATGAGCGCGGCGGCGATGGGGGCTGTGGCCTTCCAGAAGGGCCTCGGTGCGATCCACTCGCTTTCTCACCCGGTCGGCGCGGTTTACGGCACGCACCACGGCACGACGAATGCCGTCGTCATGCCCATGGTGATGGAGTTCAACCGTAAGGCCATCGAAGACCGGATCGAGAAGGCCGCCGCCTACATCGGCTTCGGGGGGGGCTTTGCCGGCTTCCACGATCAGGTCATGGAGCTGCGGGCGAAACTGGGCATCCCGGAGAGCCTCTCGGCCATGGGCGTGCAGTTCGGCGACCTCGACATGCTGACCGAAATGGCGCTGGAGGACCCGTCATGCGGCGGTAATCCGGTAGCGATGACGCGGGAGAACACCCGCGCACTTTTCGACGCCTGCATGTGATCTGCGCGAGCCGCGGGGCGGTCTCACCGTCCCGCGGCACCAAGCGTTGCATTAATGACCGCCAGGCGGCGAAGCATCGCCCGCCGAGTGGGCGGATTTGCCTTAGCCCCTCGCAGCCGCCGGTGATCCGTGTATAGTGTCGGCAAACAAAGGCGCCGCAACAAGAAGACGGAGAGCAGGGTGCGGGGACAGAAGATCGCAGGCATCGGCCTCACCACTGTGGCCGCGCTTGGAGCCTTGGTAGCCTATGCCGAGCCGACACTCGCGCCCAGCCCGGGGACCTTCGGCCTGCCCGGGCTCATCGACATGCCGACGGCCGAAAGCAACCCCGAAGGGATCATCACGGCGAGTGTCTTCCGCTTTCCCGGCGCGCTCAGGATTACGGCCACATTCCAGGTTACGGACCGGCTTGGCGGCGCCTTCCGCTATTCGCGGGTGCCGGGCATCTTCACCAACGGGACTGCGCTCTACGACCGTTCCTTCGACGTCCAGTACCGTGTGCTCGACGAGAAGGGCTGGCGTCCGGCGCTCGCCATCGGCCTGCGCGACTTCATCGGGACCGGTGTCTATTCTGGCGAATACGTCGTCGCGTCGAAGACGATAACGCCGCGTCTCAGGGCAACGGCCGGTCTTGGCTGGGGCCGTCTCGGCAGCCATGGCGACATCGCAAGCCCCTTCGGTTCGCGCCCGGTGCTTGACATCGGCGAGGGCGGCAAGGCCAACACGGACCAGTTCTTCCGTGGCCCGGTATCGCCCTTCTTCGGCCTTGCCTGGGCGGCGACCGACAAGCTGACGCTGAAGGCGGAATATTCCTCGGATGCCTACGACCGCGAAACGACGGCGGGCACGTTCTCCCGGGATTCCTCGGTCAACCTCGGCTTCGAGTATCGCTTCAACAAGTCGGCGAGCCTGACGGGATACTACCTCTACGGCTCGGAAGTCGGGCTCCAGTTCAACCTGACCGTCGATCCGCGCCGCGCGCCCGCGCCGAGCGGGCTGGAGTCGGCACCGCTGCCGGTCCGGCCGCGCCCCGCGCCGTCGGCTGATCCTGCGGCATGGGCGACGGACTGGACGGCCGACCCCGAGGTGCACCCCGGCGTGCAGTCCGCGCTGGCCAAGGCGTTGGCCAAGGACGGGCAGGTCCTGGAAAGCATGGCGCTTTCGGCGACACGGGTGGAAGTGCGCATCCGCAACCAGAAATACCTCTCCCAGCCGCAGGCGGTGGGTCGCGTCGCGCGGGCCCTGACCCGAGCCCTGCCGCCCTCGGTCGAGACATTCGTCATCACCTCGATGGCGAGCGGGATGCCGACATCCTCCGTGACGCTGCGGCGAAGCGACATCGAGCGGCTGGAGAGCGAAGGCTCGGTGGAAATCCTGCGGACGGCGGAGTTCACCGATCCGTTGACCGGGCCGAACACCGGCCTTGTGCCGACTCCGGGCACCTACCCGCGCTTTGTCTGGTCCCTCTCGCCTTATGGCGAGGCAAGCGTGTTCGATCCCGACGATCCGGTCAGGGCCGATTTCGGCGTGCAACTCGCCGGGCGCTACGAGTTCGCGCCCGGGCTGATCCTGTCGGGCAGCCTGCGCAAGAAGATCGTAGGCAATCTGGACGAATCGACGCGCGTCTCGGACTCGACGGTCTATCACGTCCGTTCCGACCTCGTGGAGTATCAGAAGCAGGGTGACCCGGGCATCCACGACCTGACGCTCGCCTGGTATGCCCGGCCCGCCCCCAATCTCTACAGCCGAGTGAGCGTGGGCCTCCTCGAACGCATGTACGGCGGCGTCTCGGGCGAGGTGCTCTGGAAGCCGGTGGACGGTCGGCTCGCGCTCGGGGCCGAGGTCAACTACGTGAAGCAGCGCGACTTCGACACGCTCTTCTCCTTCCGCGACTACGACGTGGCGACCGGCCATGTCTCCGCCTACTACGACTTCGGCAAGGGCTTCCTCGGCCAGGTCGATGTGGGCCGCTATCTTCTCGGCGACTGGGGCGCGACCTTCACGCTCGACCGAGAATTCGCGAACGGATGGAAGGTCGGCGCCTACGCGACCTTCACCGACCTTTCCGAAGCCGACTTCGGCGAGGGCTCCTTCGACAAGGGTGTGCGCCTGACGATCCCCGTCAGCTGGACGACCGGCAAGCCTTCCGTCAACAAGGTGACGACGGTGATCAAGCCGCTGAACCGCGACGGCGGCGCGCGGCTCGACGTCGACGGAAGGCTCTACGAGACGGTCCGCAGCACCCACCAGGGCGACATGCAAATCCAGTGGGGGAGGTTCTGGCGGTGACATCCCAGGCCGCGCCCGCCGGGCGCACGCTCCGCCGTGCCGCCTTCGTCGGCGCCGGTCTCGCGGCGCTGTTCCTCGCAGGCTGCGGCACGGATACCTCGAAGACCGAGGGGACGAAGATCGCTGTCGGCGTGGTCAAGGGCATGACGGCAAGACTGTCGCCGAAGCGGTCCGCGGGGCCGGCGACCGTGCCTGACCCGGAAAAGCTCGCCGCTTCGGCCATGACATCCTTCAAGGGGCCGCTGATCCTGGCGCAGATCGAGAAGGCCGGGCTGTTGACAGCGCTGGGTGAGACCGGACGCAACGGCGCGGTGCGGACCTTCGCCACGCCGAACGAACAGACTCTCGTCCTGCGCAACGGCCTGCTCACCGCCACGCGCGGACTCGGCGACGATCTGATGTCGGCGAAAACGGGCGCGGCGGAAGGGTTGATCCTGCGCCGCCAGACCGGCACGGCCGATCGCATCTACCGCTATCTCGACGGCGAGGGGATCGAACGCCCCCTTCCCATGACATGTACTGTCACGACGGGGCCCGCAAAGTCCTTCGACTTCGCGGGGCGCCATTACGACACGAAGCAGGTGGATGAATCCTGCCAGGCGACATCCACGGCGCTGACCGTCAGCAACAGCTACTGGGTCACCGCCGACGGCACCGTGGCGCTGTCACGGCAGTGGATTGGCCCGGCACTCGGCCATGTTACGATCCAGCTCGTCCGGCCCTGAGACATGTTCGGGATCGAAGGCGCGGCTCAGGGTCATCCCCGCCCGCAATGACGAAGGCCGGGCGCACAGCACCCGGCCTTCGCCTGGATTATCAAACTTCGGTCCCGAGATCAGGAGTCCGACGAAGCCGCCGCGATGACGCCCAGCAGCAGCAGCGCCGGAACGATCAGGCCCGCGTTCGACGAGCTCGCGCCGGTTTCCACGGCAACCGGCTCGGCTTCCACGACGGGGGCCGAGTAGCCGCCGGCGAACGCCGCGCCGGCCGAAATGGTCATGACCGCAGCGAGGGTCGCAATTTTCTTCATGTTCATTCTCCGCTCTTAGCCTTCAAGAGCCGCCACTCGCGGCAGCATCCTGTGGCAGGAGAGCATAAACCTGCACGAAATCAAAGCAGTTTTCAGCGTTGCTGCGGCGCGGCTACGATAGTGTTGCAAATACGCCCGTGGCCCTGCCACCTGCGTGCGTCAGCCCGCAAAGCTCTGCGAAACGTAATAATTTCCGCAGTATGGCGCCTTGCCATCGAAACCGATCCCCGAGCCGACCCGCGTCACCTTGCGGTCGAGGATGTTCCGGCGATGATCCGCCGAAGCCATCCAGTAGGCGACAATCGTACGCGCCAGAGTTGAATAGGAGTGGGGTGGAATCACCTGACCATCGCCGCCGAGAAAGCCGCAGGAGGCCGCGTCGGCGATCCGGAAGGATTTGCCGTCTATCTGGAAGCGCGCGATCTGGCCGATGTTCTCGGACCCTGCGCGGAACCTGACACCGGAGGCTCTTATCCGCGCGAGGGTTGTCGCCTGCCCTGGCGTCTGGGACTGGTGCGACAGCACCCGGGCACTGGCCATCCACTTCGCGTGTCGGCCCGCGACCTTTCGCAGGCCCTGCGCGTCCGAGAGCGCGGGCAGTCCGGCCTTGCAACGGTGGTAGTTGAGTTCTGCCAGTATCGCGGCATCGACCACTGCCTGGTCGATGCGCGCCTCCGGTCGGATCGGGGCTTCCGCGCCCGCAACCGTCGCGCGCGAACATGCATCGGCCGCACCCACGAGTGTCACGCCGGCGAGGAACCCGGCGGCAACGAGTTTGATGGTGCGCGCGATCATTCCCGGACCCCGAACCGAACGACGACAAGTCACGACATTTCGCGCGACTGTGCACGAAACCACGGCATTTCAGGGGCAGGATTGCGCCGAATTACGGCTGAGGCGTTGACAGGCGGGTTGGGATGGGTCCTTCTCCAGCCCGAGTATTGGTCGGGGGCTGTTTCATGAAGATCGCGATGATCGGCACGGGCTACGTAGGGCTCGTCTCGGGCGTCTGCTTCTCCGATTTCGGGCACGAGGTCGTCTGCGTCGACAAGGACCCGCGCAAGATCGACATGCTGAATGCGGGACAGGTGCCGATCTATGAACCCGGTCTCGATGTCCTGATGGCGAAGAACGTCGCCGCCGGACGTCTTTCCTTCACCGGCAATCTGGCTTCGGCCGTCGATGGCGCCGATGCGGTCTTCATCGCCGTGGGCACGCCAACGCGCCGCGGCGACGGCCATGCCGACCTGACCTACGTGATGGCGGCCGCGGAGGAGATCGCCCGCGCCCTGACGGATTACGCCGTCGTGGTGACGAAATCGACGGTCCCGGTCGGCACCAATGCCGCGGTGCGCGCGGTGATCGAACGGACCGCGCCCGGCAAGGAGTTCGACGTCGCCTCGAACCCGGAGTTCCTGCGTGAAGGCGCGGCGATCGACGACTTCATGCGGCCCGACCGCGTCGTCGTCGGCGTTACCTCCGAGCGGGCGAGAAAGGTCATGGGCGAGGTCTACCGGCCGCTCTTCCTGCGCGACTTCCCGATCCTCTACACGGATCTGGAGACGGCCGAGCTGATCAAGTATGCCGCCAACGCCTTCCTCGCGACGAAGATCACCTTCATCAACGAAATCGCCCGGCTCTGCGAAAAGGTCGGCGCCGATGTGAAGCAGGTGTCGAAGGGCATCGGCCTCGACGGCCGGATCGGCAACAAGTTCCTGCACGCCGGCCCAGGCTACGGCGGGTCGTGCTTCCCGAAGGACACCTCGGCCCTTGCCCGCATCGGCCAGGAACACGCCGCGCCGATGCAGATCGTCGAAACAGTCATCAAGGTCAACGACGAGATCAAGCGGCGCATGGTCGACAAGGTGATGGACCTCTGCGGCGGCTCTGTGAACGGCAAGACGATCGCCGTGCTCGGCGTCACCTTCAAGCCCAACACCGACGACATGCGCGACGCCCCCGCGCTTACCATCGTGCCCGCACTCGTCGGCAACGGCGCGAAGCTGCGCGTGGTCGATCCGCAGGGCCGGCGCGAGGGCGAGCATCTCCTGCCGGGCGTCACCTGGATGGATGACGCCTATGCAGCGGCGGCGGGGGCGGACGCCGTCGTCATCCTGACCGAATGGAACGAGTTCCGTGCGCTCGACCTGTCCCGCATGGCGAAGGCGATGACCCACGCCCGGATGGCCGACCTCAGGAACGTCTATTCGCCGAAGGACGCCGCCGAGGCCGGGTTCGAGGCCTACACCGGCGTCGGCCGGTGAGTCAGGAGGCGAAGATGTCCCGGAACTCCTCGCGCAAGACCGTCTTCTGCACCTTGCCCATCGTGTTGCGCGGCAGGCTGGCGCGGAAGGCCACGACCTTCGGCTGCTTGAACTTCGCCAATGTCTCGGACAGCGACGCCCGGATCGCGGCCTCATCCAGCGGGGCGCCGGCCTCCGGCACGACGACTGCCACGACACCCTCGCCGAAATCGGGGTGCGGAGCGCCGATCACCGCACTTTCCAGAACGCCGGGCAGCGCGTCGATGGCAAGCTCCACCTCCTTCGGATAGACGTTGAAGCCGCCGGTGATGACCAGGTCCTTGCCCCGGCCGACGATGGACACATAGCCGTCTGCGTCCACGAAGCCCAGGTCGCCGGTAATGAAGAACCCGTCCGAACGCAGTTCCTCGGCGGTCTTTTCCGGCATGTTCCAATAGCCCTTGAAGACGTTGGGGCCCCGCACTTCGATGGTGCCGATCTCACCCCGCGGCAGTTCGCGCCCCGCCGGGTCGCAGACCTTCAGTTCCACCCCCGGCAGGGGCAGGCCGACGGTGCCTGCGCGCCGGTCGCCGTCGCAGGGGTTCGAGGTGTTCATGTTGGTCTCGGTCATGCCGTAGCGTTCGAGGATGCGGTGCCCGGTGCGGGCCTCCCACTGGCGGTGGGTCTCGGCCAGCAAGGGCGCCGAGCCAGAAATGAAGAGACGGACCTTGGCGGCCAGGTCACGGGTCAGGCGCGGGTCCTCAAGCAACCGCGTGTAGAAGGTCGGCACCCCCATCATCGCGGTCGCCTCGGCCAGATGGCGGATCACCTGATCGGCGTCGAACTTCGGCAGGAAGATCATCGGACAGCCGGCGAGAAGCGCCACGTTGGTGGCAACGAAAAGCCCGTGCGTGTGGAAGATCGGCAGCGCGTGAAGGAGCACGTCGCGATCCGTGAAGCGCCAGACGTCCACCAGAACCTCGGCGTTCGACAAGAGGTTCGCATGGCTCATCATCGCGCCCTTCGACCTGCCCGTCGTGCCGGAGGTGTAGAGGAGCGCGGCAAGGTCATCGGCCGCCCGCTCGGCCACCGGCCCCGGCGCGGCGGCGCGCGCAGCTTCGGCGAAGCTGCCGCTTCCGTCGGCGTTCAGCGTGGCAAGGCGCGCGCCCGCCGCCGCGGCCACCGGGGCGAGGGCGGTTTCAGTCCGCCCATCGCATAGCAGGAGCCGCGCGCCCGCGTCAGCGACGAAGTAGCTGATCTCGGCCGGCGTGTAGGCGGTATTGAGCGGCAGGAAGACGATCCCCGCCCGGATCGCCCCGGCGATCACCGCCAGCATGTCGGGGCTCTTCTCCAGTTGCAGCGCCACCCGGTCGCCAGATTCGAGCCCTGCCCCCAGAAGGGCGGACGCATAGCGCGCGGCCATGGCGCCGAAACCGCCGTGGCTGAGCCGCGACCCGTCCGGAAGGATCAGGAAGTCTGCCGTGCTCCCCTCGTGCCGTCCGAAGAGCGCGTCGTAGAGATGATTGGCCATTCTGTCCCCCGGGGGTCTTCCACCCGGCCGGAATATCGCTGTCGCGGCCGGGAATCTAGCGGGCGCGGAAGGGGATCAGGCTCAGGCCGAAAAGGCCGGCGGCGGCGGCGACGATCGAGGGTCCCGCGGGCGTGTCGAGGAAAAGCGACAGCGAGAGCCCCGCCACCACCGAAACCGCGCCCACCGCCACCGCCCAGACCGCCATCGCCTCCGGCGTGCGGGCAAGCGCGCGGGCGGCGGCGGCGGGGATGATCAGCAGGGCGGCGATCAGGAGTGCGCCGACGATCTTCAGCGCCACCGCGACGACGAGCGCAAGCGCGAGCGTCAGGGTGAGCTTCTCCCGCCGCGGGTCGATACCGGCCGCCTGTGCCAGTTCTTCGTTCACTGTCGCGGTCAGAAGCGCATCCCACCGCCAGACGAGGAGCGCCAGCACCGCGACCGAACCGCCCCAGATCCAGAGGAGGTCTCCCATCCCCACGGTCAGCACGTCGCCGAAGAGCCAGGAGGAAAGGTCGGAGCGGACGTTCGGCAGGAACGACACGGCGACGAGCCCGAAGGCCAGCGCCGAATGGGCCAGGACGCCGAGCGCGGTGTCCGCCCCCCTTCCCCGGTTGCTGAGCACGGTGACGGCAAGCGCCATCAGGAGCGCCACCACCGTCGTCCCGGCCGCGACCGGCATGCCGGACGCCAGCGCCAGCGCCACGCCAAGAATGGCCGCATGGGCGGTCGCATCGCCCATGTAGGCCATCCGCCGCCAGACGACGAAGGCACCGAGGGGACCGGCCGCCAGCATCAGGCCGATGCCGGCGAGCCCCGCCAGGATCAGGAAGCTGTCAGGCATCCTCGTCCTCGTGCCGGTGCGCGTCGCCCTGCGCATGACCATGGTCGTGGTTGTGGCCATGGGGATGATCGTGGGCATCGGTGGTACCATCATGCGCATGGTCGTGGACATGGCGATAGAGCGCGAAGGCCCCGCCAGTCCCCGCCCCGAAGAGTGCGCGGTATGCCGGCGCCGCCGAGACGACGCTCGGCGTCCCCTCGCAGCACACATGACCGTTGAGGCAGACGACGCGGTCCGACGCGCTCATGACGACGTGAAGGTCATGGCTGACCATCAGCACCGCGACGCCCGTCTCCCGCCGCACCTCCTCGATGAGCCGGTAGAAGGCCGCCGTCCCCGGCTGGTCAAGGCCCTGCGTCGGCTCGTCGAGGATGAGTATCTCGGGCCGCGCCAGAAGCGCGCGGGCAAGCAGCACCCGCTGCAATTGTCCACCCGAGAGCGACGCGACCTGCCGGTCCTCAAGCCCCGGAACGCCGGTCCGGTCGAGCGCGCGCGCCGCCGCGTCCCCGCCCACGCGCCCCGGCAGCGAGAGAAACCGCGCCACCGTCATCGGCAACGCGGCGTCGAGATGCAGCCGCTGCGGAACATAGCCGATGCCGAGGCCCGGGCGCCGCACGACCGTCCCTGACACCAACTGCTCGAGTCCGATCAGCGCGCGGACGAGTGTGGACTTTCCCGACCCGTTCGGGCCCACGATGGTCACGATCTCGCCGGCCGAAATGGCGAAATCGACGTTCTCCAGTACCGCCTGCGCGCCATGACGGATGCAAAGCCGGCTGGCCTCTACGAGCTTCATTCCGTGCTCTCCGCGCAGGCGGGACAGAGCCCGAGCGCCTCGACGTTCATCCGCTCCACCGTGAAACCGATCCCTTGCGCGACCTCCGCCAGGGCATCGCGTACCGTCTCGGCCGGCGCCTCCGCGACAGCGTCACAGGCGCGGCAGATGAAGAACACCGGGCTGTGTGTCTCGCCGGGGTGCATGCAGGCGGCAAAGGCGTTGAGCCGGCGGATGCGGTGGGCAAGCCCCTGTTCGACGAGAAAATCGAGCGCCCGGTAGGCCACCGGCGGCTGGTTGCCGAAGCCTTCCTCCGCCAGACGCTCCAGCACCTCGTAGGCGCCGAGCGCCCGGTGGGAATGCAGCAGGATTTCCAGCGTCCGGCGCCGGACCGGTGTCAGCCGCGCACCCGCGGCCGCGCTCACGGCCTCTGCCCGCGCCAGCACCCCGCCGGCGCAGAGCGCATGATCATGGTCCGCGAAGGCCGTCGCGGGGTCGACCCGCGGTTCTGTGTCAGGCAAGGCAAGGTCCCCTTGACATGTTATGATATTACATACGATATCTCCGAGACCCGGACAAGAGCCAAGGAGTTTCCGATGCCATCCATGCTGCGCCTGGCGGCCGCGGCCGCGCTGGCGGCCATTCCCGCGAGCGCCGATGTGCCGCAGGTTGTGGCCGACACGCCAGTGGTCCACTCGCTCGTCGCGATGGTGATGGGCGATCTCGGCGGGCCGGCGCTCCTGCTCGGCCAGGGCGCGGATGCGCATGACTTCCAGCTCCGGCCGTCCCAGTTGCGCGCGGTCAAGTCGGCCCGGCTCGTCGTCTGGATCGGGCCGGAGATGACGCCGTGGCTCGACCATGCGCTCGCGAGCGGGCACGCGGGGCAGGACCTCGCCCTTCTCGGCCTGCCGGGAACGTTCCTGATCGACTACGACGACGGCACCGCGGATCCGGCGGGAAGCCATGATCACGGCGAAGCCCACGACCACGGCGACACCGACCCGCATGCCTGGCTCGATCCGGCCAACGCCGCGCTCTGGGTGGGCGCAATCGCCGGAAAGCTGGCCGCGCTCGACCCCGGGAATGAAGGCACCTACCGCGCCAATGCCGCGGCGGCGCGGGACCGCATCGCGGCGCTGGACGCCGCGCTCACCGCGCGCCTTGCGCCGACGCCGGGCAAGGGACTGGTCTTTGGCCATGCCGCCTACGGCTATTTCACGGGCCACTATGGGCTTGCCGTCGCAGGCAGCCTTGCCGAGGGCGACGCGGCCGATCCCGGCGCAGCCCATGTCGCGGAGCTGCGCGCCCGTGCCGAGGCGGGCGAGGTCGCCTGCGCCTTCCCCGAGGCCGGGCATGATCCGCGCGCGATCGAGAGCCTCGTCGCCGGCACGCCCGCCCGACTCGGCGCGCCCCTCGATCCGGAGGGCCGGGCGGCCGAACCGGGGCCGGGGCTCTACCTCGCCGTCCTGGACGGCATCGGCACCGCCATCGCCGACTGTCTCGCAGGGGATTGACGGCGGCCGTGCGGGCGCGACCATGCCGCCAGCGGGCGGACGGGGGAGGGCAGCGATGATCGAGGCGGGCAGGATGGCGGACGGGCGCGCCGTCCATGCACTCCACCTCACCGGCGGGGGTCTGAGCCTCCGCCTGCTGACCCTCGGCGCGACGGTTCAGGACCTCCGGCTAGCCGGCGTGGACTGGCCGCTCGTTCTCGGCGCGGCGGACCCCGCGGATTACGCAGGCCCGCTTCTCTACGCCGGCGCCATCGTCGGACCGGTCGCCAACCGCATCGCCGGGGCGCGGGCCTTCATCGCCGGCCGCCTCTGCCACTTCGAGGCGAACGAGGGCCGCACGCTCCTGCACTCCGGCGCGCGCGGCCTTCACGCCCGGATCTGGGCGGTCGAGGACGCCGGGCCGGACCATGCCACGCTCCGCGCAGACCTCGCCGACGGCGAGGGCGGATTTCCCGGCAACCGGACGATCCGGGCGCGCTTCCGGCTAGCGTCACCGGCCACGCTGACCCTGGACCTGACCGCGACGAGCGACGTCATGACGATCGTGAACCTCGCGCACCACGGTTACTGGAACCTCGACGGCAGCGCCGATACCGGCGGCCACCGCCTTGCGGTCGCCGCCGACCGATACCTCGCGGTCGATGCCGCGATGATCCCCACGGGCCCGCCGCTCTCCGTCGCAGGCACCTCGTACGACTTCCGCGCGGCCCTGCAATTGTCCGGCGCGCCGCCCCTCGACCACAACTTCTGCCTCGCCTCCGCCCGCCGCGACCTGACCGAAGTGGCGACGATGACGGGGTCATCGGGCGTCCGGCTCAGCATCGCGACGACCGAACCGGGGCTTCAGGTCTATGACGGGCGGCATCTCGCGGTCGCCGCCGGCGGCGGACTCGACGGCCGCGCCTACGGCCCGCGCGCGGGCATGGCCTTCGAACCGCAGGTCTGGCCGGACGCGCCGAACCGGCCGGACTTCCCGCCGGCGGTGCTCGGACCGGGCGAGAGCTATCGCCAGACGACCCGCTTCCGGCTCGACCGCGTGCGGACGCCTTGACGGAGCGGCGATTTTCGCGAGGCTGGAACAACCCTTCGCGAAAGAGCACCATGGCCGCCACCCAAGCCTTTCCCGAAATCGTCGCCGAACTGGGAGCGCTCTGCGGCATCTCGCGCCCCGCCGGGCAGTGCTTCGCGGCGATCTGGCGCGCGGCCCAGCCGCCCTGCGCCGACGACCTGACCCAGGCGCTCGGCCTGTCCCGGTCGAATGTTTCGACGGCGCTGAAGGAACTGCGCGAATGGGGCCTGATCGCGCGGGCCCGCGCGCCGGCCGACCGCAAGGACTATTTCACCGCGCCGCCCGACCCCTGGGAAATCATCCGCCTCCTTGTCGGCGGGCGGCAGCGCCGCGCGGTCGCGCCGCTCCTGGACCGGCTGCTCGCGGCCGAATCCGCATCCGGCGATGCCCGCATCGCGGCGCTGCATGAGGTACTCGCCACCGTGTCGGCACGGATGGAGGCAATTGCGGCGCTGGACGCCGCAAGGCTTGCGGATGTTTTCGAGGCCGATCCCGGCGGGGAGACCGCGACCGACCGGGTGCCGGGCAAGAAGAAGAAAAAGAAGAAGAAGGCCTAGCTAGGACCCACGGACTGCCACCCTGCGGTCAGCGCCGGCCCCGCCCCTCGTCCTCGTCATCCTCGTCATCGCCGTGCGGCAGGTTGAAGAAGCTCTCCGCATCCGAATAGTCGGCCGGGTTCTTCTCTTCCTCTTCCTGTGCGCGCGAGAAGGAGAAGTTCTCCAGCCCGGCGATGGAAGAGGGAATCTTCGGCTCGGTGGACATGCCGAGCGACTGCTCGGTCGAGACGAGCTTGCGGCGTTCGTCATCCGACATCACCGCGCCGTCGCCCGCCTTCTTCTTCGCCGCCTTCTGCACCGCCGCGTCAAGCTCGGTCTGCCGGCATAGGCCGAGCGCCACCGGATCGATCGGCGTGATGTTCGAGATGTTCCAGTGCGTCCGGTCGCGGATCGAGGCGATCGTGGGCTTCGTCGTGCCGACGAGCTTGGCAATCTGCGAATCGGCAAGCTCTGGGTGGAACTTCACCAGCCACAGGATCGCCGCCGGCCGGTCCTGCCGCTTGGAAAGCGGCGTGTAGCGCGGGCCTCGGCGCTTTTCCTCGCCCAGAGCGGCCGGGTTGTGCTTCAGCTTCAGCCGGTAGAGCGGATCGGCCTGCCCCTTCTCGATCTCGCCAGGTTCGAGCTGGTTGTTGGCGATCGGGTCGAAGCCCTTCACGCCAGTTGCAACGTCACCGTCGGCGATGCCCTGCACCTCAAGCTCGTGCATGCCGCAGAAATCGGCGATCTGCTTGAAGCTCAGCGTCGTGTTGTCCACCAGCCAGACGGCCGTGGCCTTGGCCATGAGCGGTTTCGTCATCGGGCTTCTCCTTTACAAATCTCTCCCGAGCCGGGAAAACGGCTGCGACCCTCGGGCCGCGGTTCCTCGTTTTCGGGGAATTGCGGCGCTATATAGTCGCTCTGCCCCCCGGAGAAAAGAGAAAATGCGCGCCCTCGCCCTCCTCCTTCTCAGCGCCCTGCCCGCCTCGGCCGAAGGCGAGCGGGCCGGGGTGTTCGATTATTACGTCCTGTCGCTTTCGTGGTCGCCGACCTTCTGCGCCCTTGATGGCGATGCCCGGGGAGAAGACCAGTGCGATCCCCGCCATGACTTCGGCTTCACGCTCCACGGTCTCTGGCCGCAGTACGAGTTCGGCTGGCCGAGCTACTGCAGGACGGGCGCACGCGATGCCACGCGGGCGGAAACGCGCGCAATGGCCGACATCATGGGCTCCGCCGGGCTTGCCTGGTACGAATGGAAGAAGCACGGCCGCTGTTCCGGCCTATCGGCCGCAGACTATTTCGAGACGTCGCGGCAGGCCTACGAAGGCATCGTCATCCCGGATGTCTTCCGCGCGCTTCGGCAAGACGTGACGCTGCCCGCGTCCGTCGTCGAAGAGGCCTTCGTCGAGGCCAACCCCGGCCTCGATGCGGCGATGATCACGATCACCTGCGACGCGGGACGGATCGAGGAGGCAAGGATCTGCCTCACCAAGGAACTCGCCCCCCGGCCCTGCGGGCTCGACGCCGCGCGCGACTGCCGGATGCGCGATGCGCTCATGGAGGCAGTGCGATGACGGACCGCCTCGACGATCTGGAGGTCGGCTACGACATTCCGGCGCGGCCCGGCATGGCAGAGGCCGAGGTGCAGACGCCCTGCCTCGTGCTCGACCTCGACGCGCTCGACCGCAACCTCGCGAAGATGGCGGCGGCGGCGCGGGCGGCCGGGCTCAGGCTCAGGCCGCATGGGAAGATGCACCGCTCGGCCGACGTGGGGCGCCTGCAGGTGAACCACGGGGCCGTCGGCCTCTGCGCACAGAAGGTGAGCGAAGCAGAGGCCTTCGTACGCGGTGGCATCGCCGACGTTCTGGTGACAAACGAGGTCCGGAACCCGGCGAAGATCGACCGGCTCGCCCGGTTGCCGCTGCTCGGGGCGCGGGTAGGGGTCTGCGTCGATGACCTCGCGAATGTGGCCGAGCTTTCCGCCGCCGCCGCACGCCATGGCACAGGACTCGACGTCTACGTCGAACTCGACTGTGGCGGTGCCCGTTGCGGCGCGCCGGACGCAGGCGTGGCCGTGATGCTCGCCCGCGCGGTCGCCGAGGCACCGTGCCTCACATACGCGGGGCTTCATGCCTATCATGGCGGGATGCAACACATCGAAGCGCCGGAAGACCGCCGCCGCGCGGCCGAGACCGCGTTTGCCCGCGTCCGCGAGGCCATTGCTGCGCTGACCGCAGCGGGGCTTGCGCCGACGGTCGTCACCGGCGCCGGCACCGGATCCTGGCCGCTGGAGGCCGGTTCGGGACTTTACACGGAACTGCAATGCGGATCCTACGCCTTCATGGATGCGGACTACGCGCGCATCCGCGGCGAGGGGAACGCTCGGCTCGACGGTGAGTGGGAGCACGCTCTTTTCGTGCTCACCGAGGTGATGAGCACCCCGGTCCCCGGCCGCGCGGTCTGCGATGCGGGTCTGAAGGCCCATGCGACCGACAGCGGCCTGCCGCGGGTCGCGGGGAGGGCGGACCTGACCTATGCCTCGGCCTCGGACGAACACGGCGTGATCGACGATGCCGGTCACACGCTGAAACCGGGCGACCGCCTGCGCCTGATCCCCGGTCATTGCGACCCGACATGCAACCTTCACGACTGGTATGTGGGCCTGCGCGGCGGCCGTGTCGAATGCCTCTGGCCTGTCACCGCCCGCGGCCGGGGATACTGAACGGCCGGGAATTCGGGCGTATCGGGTACATTTTCGGCATTTTCAATCGCTTGCATGCGGCTAGGATCGGCGCGGAACAAGAAGGGGCTGCCCATGACGATCCGCGTCGCGCTCAACGGCTTCGGCCGCATCGGCCGCTCGGTGCTGCGCGCCGCCCTTTCGGGGTCGTCCGGCGACGGGCTGCAGATCGTCGCAGTGAACGACATCGCGCGGCCCGAATTGGCCGCCTATCTCTTCGAATACGATTCCACCTTTGGCCCCTGGAAAGGCGAGGTGCGGCTGGAGCCGGATACGCTCGTCGTGGACGGGCGCCGCATCCGGCTGACGGGTGCGCGCGACCTCGGCACGCTCGACCTGTCCGATATCGACGTGGTGATGGAATGCACCGGGCTCGGCGGAGAACGGTCCTTCGCCGAGGCGGGCCTCCGGGGGGGCGCGCGGCGGGTGCTCGTCTCCGGCCCCTCCGCCACGGCCGACTTCACGCTCGTCATCGGCGCAAACGACGAAAAGCTTTCGCCCGGCCATCGCATCGTGTCCAACGCCTCCTGCACCACGAACGCGCTTGCGCCGCTTGTCCGGCTGATCGAGCGAGA
Organism: Paracoccaceae bacterium; assembly: GCA_020637675.1. Classification (GTDB taxonomy): domain Bacteria; phylum Pseudomonadota; class Alphaproteobacteria; order Rhodobacterales; family Rhodobacteraceae; genus Albidovulum. The sequence continues at coordinate 1,007,724 of JACKKD010000001.1, forward strand.
ATGGGGCGTGGAAACCGGGTGGATGACAACGATCCATTGCTATACCGGCAGCCAGCCCACGGTGGACGCGCCGGGGGCCGACTATGCCCGCAGCCGCGCGGCGGCGCTTTCGATGGTGCCGACCACGACCTCGGCGCAACGCCTGCTGGACGTCGTGCTGCCGGAGATCTCGGGCCGGATCGAGGGCGCGGCGGTGCGCGTGCCGGTGGCCTCCGTCTCGGCCGTGGACCTGTCGGTGATGACCCGTGCGCGGCCCGGACGCGAGGCGGTCATTGCGCGGCTCGCCGCGACGGGCGGCGTAATCGGCTGGACCGACCGGCCGCTCGTGTCATCGGATCTGCGTGCGCGGCCCGAAAGCATCGTCATGGCCTTGCCGGAGACCCATGTGACAAAGGGCGGACTGCTCCGCGTCTTCGGCTGGTATGACAACGAATGGGGCTTCTCCAACCGCATGCTCGATGCGGCGCGGCTGATGGCGCGCCGCTGACACCCCTGCCGCCTTGGCGGGAATTGCGCCAAACTCGAACCGACTTTCGCCGAATCGGACGCAATCATGGATCGCCTCGCCTCGGACCGGATGTTCATCGCGGTGATGGAGACCGGCAGCTTCACGGCCGCCGCGCGCCGCTTCGGTACCACGTCGGGGCAGGCCTCCAAGGTCGTCGCGCGGCTGGAGGCGGAACTGGGGGTGCGGCTTCTGAACCGGACCACGCGCGCCGTCTCGGCGACCGAGGTCGGACAAGCCTATTACGAGCAGCTCCGCGGCCTCGTCGAGGAATTCGATGCACTGGACCAGAGTGTCCGCGACGCCTCCGCAAGCCCCCGCGGGCGGGTGCGGCTGACCGCGCCCCTGACCTTCGGCACGACCGAACTCGTCCCCGCGCTCAATGACTTCGCCGCCGCCTATCCGGACATCTCGCTGGACGTTTCCTTTTCCGACCGGGTCGTGAACCTTGTGGACGAAGGCTTCGACGCAGCAATCCGGGTCGGCAGGCCTTCCGACACAACCCTCGTCGCGCGCCGGCTCTGCGAGATCCGCGTGGTGCTGGTCGGGGCGGATGCCTATCTCGCCCGAAAGGGCGTGCCGGAGAGTCCCCTCGACCTTGCCCGGCACGAATGCGTCATCGACACGAACTACCGCGATCCCGGCCACTGGCGTTTTCTTGTCGGCGGAGCGATCACCTCCGTCCCGGTGCGCGGCCGGCTCCACTACTCGAACGCCGAGGCCTGCCTTCAGGCCGCTGCGGCCGGGCTTGGTCTGGCCTATGTCCCCGACTTTGTCGCCGCCGAGGCTTTGCGCGGCGGCCGGGTCCGCGCCCTCCTGGCGGACTTCGTGGACGAACCTTTCGGCGCGTTCGCGCTCTATCCGCCGGGGCGCCACCTCGCCGCCAAGGTGCGGGTGCTGATCGACCATCTCGTGATTCATTTCCGCGGACGCGATTGGGGCGTTTGACCCGAATTGCTTCCTTATGGGATGCAATGATCTTCCCGAATTCCGGATTATAATTTCTATCGGATGAGATCATCTTTCCCGCATCGCCCGACCCGGGCCAACCCTCGAAAGGACAGATGATGACCACCTACGATGCCACCGCCCCGCTCGCCCGGCCGACCAATGCCGACTATGCCGCGTTGATCCTGCGCCTCTCGACAGGCGTCTACTTCGTCCTTCACGCCTGGCTGAAGATCGCGGTCTTCACCCCCGCGGGCACCGCCGGCTATTTCTCCTCGATCGGCCTTCCGGGCTTTCTCGGCTATCTGACCATCGCCCTCGAACTCATTGGCGGCCTCGCGCTCATCGCCGGCTTCTACACCCGCGCGATCTCGCTCGCGATGGTGCCGGTGCTTCTCGGAGCGGCCTGGTTCGGGCATGGCGCCAACGGCTTCTTCTTCTCCAACCCGAACGGCGGCTGGGAATATCCGGTGCTCTGGGCCATCGTGATGGCGGCACTCGCCCTTCTCGGCAACGGCGCCCACGCCCTTTCGCGCCGCTGACCCGGCTCAGAGGAAAGCAACGACCATGTCCACCGCCTCCGCCCCCGTCGAGATCGGCCGCGTTGCGCTGACCGTGCGTGACATCGACCGCGTCGCCGCCTTCTACGAGACCGCGATCGGGCTGACCCCCATCGCCTCCGAGGGTGGGGTCCGCACCCTCGGCGCGGGCGGGCGGGTTCTACTGGAACTCCGCGCCGACCGCGCCGCCAAGGCCGCGGATCCCCGTGAGGCGGGGCTCTTCCACACCGCCTTCCTCCTGCCCTCGCGGGCCGACCTCGGCGCCTGGCTCCTCCACGCCTCCGGGGCCGGCCTGCCGCTTCAGGGCGCCTCGGACCATCTGGTGAGCGAGGCGATCTACCTCGCCGACCCCGAGGGCAACGGCATCGAGGTCTATCGCGACCGCGCGCGGGACGAATGGCCGCGGCGCGACGGCCGGATCAGGATGGCGACCGACCCGCTCGACCTGCGGCTCCTCGCTGCCGATGCCGCGCGTCCCTGGACGGGCGCGCCCGACGGCACCGTGGTCGGGCACGTCCACCTTCAGGTGGGCGATGTGCCGGCGGCCGAGGCGTTCTACGCCGGCACGCTCGGCTTCGACATCGTGACCCACTACCCCGGCGCCGCCTTCCTGAGCACCGGCGGATACCACCACCACCTTGCCGCCAACGTCTGGAACAGCCGCGGAGCCGGCAGGCGCAGCCCGGACGCGGCCGGTCTCGCCGAGGTCAACCTTCTTGCCGACGCCGCGAACCACGACCGGCTCTCGGGCGTCCTGGCGACGCGGGGGACGGACCCCTGGGGCACCCCGATCACCGTGTCACGGAAAGACACCTGAGATGCTCGTACGCGGGAAATGGACCGAGAAATGGCAGCCGGTGCAGGCGAAGGACGAGAAAGGCGGCTTCGTCCGCCAGACCTCGTCCTTCCGCAACTGGGTCACAGCCGATGGCACCGCCGGGCCGACCGGCACGGGTGGCTTTCCGGCCGAGGCCGGGCGCTACCGGCTCTATGTCGCGCTGATCTGCCCCTGGGCCTCGCGCACGCTGATCGCGCGGGCGCTGATGGGGCTTGAGGGCGCCGTCCCGGTGACGGTGGTGGAACCTGCGCTTTCCGACCAGGGCTGGCGCTTCGGCGCCGAGGCCGATCCGGAGCGGGCGGCCAGCTACCTGCACGAACTCTATTCGGTCGCCGATCCGGACTTCACCGGACGCGCCACCGTACCGGTCCTATGGGACACCCGGACGGGCGTGATCGTGAACAACGAATCCGCCGACATCCTGCGGATGATGAGCCTCGGCTTCGGAGGGCTGGCCACCAAGGGCGCGGACCTTTACCCCGCGTCGCTCCGCCCCGCGATCGACGCGTTGTCGGACTGGATCTACCCCAGGCTCAACAACGGCGTCTACCGGGCCGGTTTCGCCACCACGCAAGTCGCCTATGACGAGGCCGTTGCGGGCGTCTTCGCCACCCTCGACACGCTCGAGGAACGGCTTTCGGACGGCCGGGCCTTCCTCTTCGGACCGGGGCTGACCGAAACGGACATCCGGCTCTTCGTGACGCTGGTGCGCTTCGACGCGGCCTACCACGGGCTCTTCAAGTGCAACATCCGCCGGCTTGCGGACTATCCCCGGCTTGTCGCCTATCTCGAACGGGTGCTCGACCTGCCGGGCGTGGGGGCGACGGTGAACCTCGGCCACATCAAGCGCGGCTACTACTCGATCCGCACTCTGAACCCGACCGGGATCGTCCCTGCCGGGCCGCACCTGCCCTGGGCCGCCCGGACCGCGTCAGAGGCCTGAAAGGACGCCGGCCATCCGGTCAAGGAAGATGTCGGCGTGCGCGCGGGTGAAGACCAGAGGCGGACGGATCTTCAGGACGTTGCCGGCCTTCGCGGTGGCCGAGATCAGGACCTTCGCCGCGCGGAGCCCGTTTACCACCCGCGCGGCGAGCGCCGCATCGGCCGCGCCGTCGCGGACGATGTCGGCACCGATGAAGAGCCCCGCGCCGCGCACCGCCCCGAGGCAGTCGTGACGGGAGGCAAGGTCGCAAAGGCCGCCGGCCAGATAGGCGCCCGTGTCGCGGGCATTGCCCAGCAGTCCCTCGTCCTCGATCACGTCGAGAACCGCCGAGGCCGTCGCCGCCGCCACAGCATTGCCGCCGAAAGTGTTGAAATACCGCGCCTTCGCCCCGAACGCCGCGACCACCTCGGGCCGGACCACCAGCCCCGCCACGGGATAGCCGTTGCCCATCGGCTTGCCGAGCGAGACCATGTCGGGGACGACGCCGTGGCCAAGAAACCCCCACATCGCGGCACCGGTGCGGCCGAACCCCGGCTGCACCTCGTCGGCGATGAAGATGCCGCCGGCGGCACGGATCGCGGCAACCGCGGGGGCAAGAAAGCCGTTCGGGTCGGCAAAGACCCCGTCAGAGGAGAAGATCGTATCGACGAGGAGCGCGCAGGGCCTGATGCCGTGGCGCAAAAGATCGTCGATGGCCCCCTGCACGGCGGCGGCGAAGCCGCCCGCGACGTCGTCGCCGTAGCGCGCCGCGTCGGGGGCGGGCACGGTGCGGACATGGGGCCCGAGCGGCACGCCCGCGCCGAGCGAGGGCGAGCATTCGGCGACGGCGGCGGTGACGCCGTGATAGGCGTTTTCCGTCACGATGATGCCGCTGCCGCCGGTATGTTCGCGCGCGATCCTGAGGCCGAGGTCATTCGCCTCGGACCCGGTGCAGGTGAACATCACATGCGACAGTTCGGCCGGAAAGGTCGCCAGCAGCCGCTCGGCATAGGCAAGGATGCCCTCGTGCAGGTAGCGCGTGTGGCTCGCGAAGGTGGCCGCCTGCCGCGCCATCGCCTCCACCACACGGGGGTGGCAGTGGCCGACACAGGCGACGTTGTTGTAGGTGTCGAGATAGGCGTCGCCGGCCCGGTCGTAGAGCCAGACGCCCTCCCCCCGGACGAGATGCACGGGCGTCTCGTAGAAGAGCCGGTAGGCCGGGCCGAGAGACTTCGCCCGCCGCGCCACCAGCGCCGTGTCGCCGGGCGGCAGCTCCCCCCGGCCCGCGACATAGGCGTTGGGCATCGCGTCCTTCAGGGTCATGGAGCACCTGTGCGGATGAGGGCCGCGAGACGCGCGCGGGCCGCGCCGCGGTCGAGGGCGGAGAGCGCCTCGAACCCGGCGCGCGAGACGGGCAGGTTTCTGAGGAAATAGCCGGCATGTTCCGGTTGGCGCGCGGCGCGCCAGTTCGAGAGCACGATGGTCGTCACCATGCGCATTGCCACGAGGTCGAGGATGAGCCCCTCCTCGCCGGCAAGCAGCGGCAGGACCGAATGCCAGCCCGCGATCACATCGACCAGCGTGGCGAGCGGTTCGGCCGGGTCGGCGTGGTAGGAGGCCGCGACGGCAAGGTCGCAGACGCGGGCGGTGCGCACCATGTCGCCGAAGTCGAGGATCCCGGTGATCCGCGTCGCCCCCGGGTCGGTCAGGAGGTTGTGCGGGTTGAAGTCGGCGTGGACCACCTGCCATGGCAGGCGGGCCAGCGCCGGCGATATCTCCGCGTCGAAGCGGTCGAGCGCGGTCTCGCAGGTCGCGCGCAGGGCGATATCCGGCACGGAGGCAAGAAGCTGTCGCAACCTGCCCGCGTTGCGGATGTCCCAGATGAGTTCGTGTCCCTCGGCCGCATGGCGGAAGCCTTCAAGGGCCTTGGTGAGGTGCGCCGCCATCGCGCCCACGCTGCGCCGGAGTGCGGGCGTCCGCGGCACGAGATGAAGGGGCGTGCCCTCGACCCACGTCAGGATCCTCACGATGCTGCCGGACGGAAGCGCGATCTCCACCCGACCGTCGCGCGCGGCGATGACGCGCGGCACGGGCAGGTCGGGCGCCGTCCGCGCGATATGCGCCAGCGCCTCGGTCTGGAAATTCGTGACCTCTGCCGGCTCGGCGGCATTGGCGATCTTCAGCACGTAGTTCCGGCCCTCCGCCGTGGTCAGGCGGAAATTCTGGTCGCGTTCCGAGGTGAGCGGGGCCAGCGTGCCCGTCAGGCCGAAATGGTCGCGCGCGAGCGCGCCAGCCTCCGCCGCCGTCAGGCGGGGCTGCTCTGCGGTCATGCGCTGGCCGACCGATGAATGCGACACTTGATGCGACACGGGCAGGTCTCCTCGCGCGCGAGGAAGGCAGGAAACCGGCCGGGATTCAAGGCCCCCGGCCGGTCTTTCCGGTCAGTGCTCGATCGCCTCGGCCGCCCGGCGCAGTTCCTCCTCCGTGCCGGTGGCGCCGTTGAAGAAGGCATTCAGGGCGACCGCCGAGATTGTCGCCAGCAGGATGCCGCTGTCGATCAGGGGATGGATCGCATGGGGCATCCAGAGCTTGAAGTCAGGCGCCACGAGCGGGATCATCCCGAAACCGAGCGAGACGGCCACCACGAAGAGGTTGTGGCGGTTGGCTTGGAAATCGACGCCCGCGGAGAGAATCCGGATCCCGGTGGCGGCAACCATGCCGAACATCACGAGCCCTGCCCCGCCCAGGACCGCCGTCGGCAACGCCTCGACGAGCGCGCCCATCTTCGGCACCAGCCCGAGGACGATCAGGATCAGCCCGCCGGCGACGCAGATGAAGCGGCTCTTGATCCCGGTAACGCCGACGAGGCCGACGTTCTGGCTGAATGACGTGTAGGGGAAGGTGTTGAAGATGCCGCCGATGAGCGTGCCGAGACCGTCGGTCCTGAGGCCGGCCGAAAGCCGTTCGGGTGTGACCCTGCTGCCGGTCATGTCGCCGAGGGCAAGGAACATGCCGGTCGATTCGATCATCACCACGATCATCACCAGCACCATGGTCACGATCATGACCGGGTCGAAGATCGGCGCGCCGAAGTGGAAGGGCGTTATCAGCGCGAACCAGCCGGCTGCGCCCACCTTGTCGAAGTGCATCATGCCGAGAGCCGCGGCAAGGACGCCGCCGACGACGATGCCGAGGAGGACCGCGATATTGGCGACGAAGCCGCGGCCGAACCGGGCGATGAGGAGGATCGCCACGAGGACGATGGCCGAGATCAGGATATTTCCCGGTGCTGCATAGGCCGGGTTGGCCACCGAGGGCGCAATCCCCATCCCCGGCGGTACGGCAGGGATCGTTCCCCCGGACGCCGCCGCAAGCTCGCCCACCTGCTTCAGCCAGTCGGCATGTTCGGGGTTGACCGTCTTCGGCGCGGTCGGACCCGCGGGCAGGCCGAAGATCCAGTTGATGCCGATGCGCATCAACGTGACGCCGATCACGAGGATGATCGTGCCGGTGACCACTGGCGGGAAGAAGCGCAGGAGCTTCGACATCAGCGGCGCGATCAGCATCGCGACGATCCCGGCGGCGATGATCGCGCCGAAGATCATCCGCGCGCCTTCCGTGCCCGGGTTCGCGTTGCCGATGGCGATCATCGGCCCCACCGCGGCGAAGGTGACGCCCATCATCACCGGCAGCCGGATGCCGAACCATTGCGTGACGCCGAGCGACTGGATCAGCGTGACGATGCCGCAGACGAAAAGGTCTGCCGAGATCAGGAAGGCGACGTCCTGCGGTTCGAGCTTCAGCACGCGGCCGATGATGAGCGGCACCGCGATCGCGCCCGCATACATGACGAGGACGTGTTGCAGCCCGAGCGTGAAGAGCTTGGGCGTCGGGAGGATTTCGTCCACGGGATGCGTGGTCACACTCATAAGCTTTCCTTTCCCTCGGGGCCGTTATCGTTCCGCCGTCCCGCGCCGCCCCGTGGGTCGCGGTCCGGTCAGTGCCGGCGTTTCAGGCGGCGCCGGTCCGCACGACCCGCCAGGGCGCGTCGTAGCGATACTCCTCGAGGTTTGCTCCTTCGCCGATCCGGTCCACGACGGCGAAGAGGCCGGGCGCGTGGAGCGGCGTCAGGACGCCGTGCCAGGTGCCGCGCAGGAGGTTGATCCCCTGCGACCCGTCGGTGAGGAAGGCCCGCGGTCGGCCGGGCCACCCGCCCTCGTCGCGCGCCACGATGACCAGGAAGGGATGCGCGGCCATCGGCAGGAAGGCCTGGCTCCCCTCAGGGTGCCGTTCGACGAGGGTGAAGTCGTAGGGAAGCGCGCGCGGCACGGCATCGAAGACCGAGAGGCCGGCGCGTCCGGTCCCGAAATCGAGTCGCGCACGGTCGTGATACCGTCCGCAGAGTCCCTCGTTGATGAGCCGGTCCGGCACGCCGCGCGCTTCGAGGACGTCGCCGAAGGCGGCGAAGGCATCCGCCGTCAACGGTTCGGCCGGGATCGTCCTGCTCATGTCGCCCCGCCGAGGCGCGGCCCCCGGAACCCGAAGGTACTTCGGCAACGCAGAAGACGGGGCGCGCAGATCGCGGTCATCGGCCGAAGGCGCCGGGGCCGCGCAGCTTCGCGTGGCGGTTGACGTCCTTGTAGAGGAGGTAGCGGAAAGGGCCGGGGCCCGCGGCATAGCAGGCCTGCGGGCAGTAGGCGCGGAGCCACATGAAGTCGCCCGCCTCGACCTCGACCCAGTCGCGGTTGAGCTTGTAGGCGGCCTTGCCCTCGAGCACGTAGAGCCCGTGTTCCATCACATGCGTCTCTTCGAAGGGGATGAGACCGCCGGGCTGGAAGGTCACGATGTTGACGTGCATGTCATGGGACAGGTCGTCGGGATCGGCAAAGCGCGTCGTGGCCCAGCGGCCGCCGGTCTCGGGCATGGCCACGGGCTTGATGTCGCGGTCGGAGGTGACGAAGGCCTTCGGAGCGGCAAGGCCCGGCGCGTACTCATAGAGCTTGCGGACCCAGTGGAAACGCGCGGGATGGTCGGTGCCGTTGTGGAGCCGCCAGTCGGTGCCGGGCGGGATATAGGCATAGCCGCCGGGGCCGAGGTCGTGCTCCTGCCCGTCGAGCGAGAGCCATATCTCGCCTTCCGTGACGAAGATCACGCCCTCGGCCACCGGGTCCGGCTCGGGCAGGTCGGAGCCGCCGCCAGGCGCGACCTCCATGACGTACTGGCTGAAGGTCTCGGCAAAGCCCGACATCGGCCGCGCGATGAGCCAGAGGCGGGTGTTCTTCCAGCCGGGAAGGCTGCTTGTCACGATGTCGGAGAAGCAGCCCCTGGGGATGAGGCAATAGGCGTCGGTGAAGACGGCGCGGCCGGTCATCAGCGCGGTTTGCGGCGGCAGCCCGCCGGGGGGGGCGTAGTAGGGGCTCATCTGGGAAGCATGTCCTTGAGACGGAGTTCGGCGATGCGTTCGACCTGCGCGCAGGCTTCGGAGAATTCGGTCTCGTTGTCCTGTTCGAGGCGGCGGCGGAAGGCCGCAAGGATCGCCGCCTTCGCGTTGTCGCGTACCGCGATGATGAAGGGGAAACCGTGGCGCGCAGTATAGGCGTTGTTGAGCTCGGAGAACTCGGTGCGCTCGTCGTCCGTGAGCGCATCGAGCCCGGCGGAGGCCTGTTCCGCGGACGAGGCCGCGGTCAGCCGCCGTGCCATGGCAAGCTTGCCCGCAAGGTCCGGATGCGCGGTCAGAACGCCCAGCCGTTCGGCGCGCGTGGCGGAACGGAAGACACGGGCGAGCGCACCGGCCAGCCCGGTCGCCGTGTCATGCGCGGGGCCAAGCTCCAGCGCCCAGGCGCGTTCGGCGACCCAGGGAGAGTGCTCGAAGACGCCGCCGAAGCGGGCGACGAATTCGGCCTTCTCCATGCGGCTCGGGCGGTCGAAGTCGCGTGGCGGATGGGTGGCGGTCCAGTGCCGGGCGATGTCGATGCGCCGGGGAAACCAGACGCCGTCGTGCCCCCGCGCGTAGTCCAGGAAGCGCTCCAGCCCGGCCATCTTGCCGGGCCGCCCGATCAGGCGGCAATGGAGGCCGACCGACATCATCTTGGCCTGCCCCGCCTGCCCTTCCGCGTAGAGCACGTCGAAGGCGTCCTTGAGATACTGGAAGAACTGCTCGCCCGTTATGTAGCCCGGCGCCGTGGCAAAGCGCATGTCGTTGGCGTCGAGCGTGTAGGGAATGACGAGTTGATGGCGGTCGCCAACCTCCAGCCAGTAGGGCAGGTCGTCGTCGTAGGTATCGGAAATCCAGTCGAAGCCCTGCTCGGCCGTGAGCCGCACGGTGTTGACCGAACAGCGCCCGGTATACCATCCGGTCGGGCGCGTCCCCACGACCTCGGTATGAAGGCGGATCGCCTCGGCGATTTGGCGCCGCTCCTCGGCCTCGGCCATGTCGCGGTGTTCGACCCACTTCAGCCCGTGGGAGGCAATCTCCCACCCTGCCGCCTTCATCGCGGCGACCTGTTCGGGCGCGCGGGCCAGAGCGGTGGCGACACCGTAGACCGTGACGGGAATCCCGAGGCCGGTGAAGAGCCGGTGGAGACGCCAGAACCCCGCACGGGCGCCGTAGTCGTAGATCGACTCCATGTTCCAGTGGCGCTGGCCCGGCCAGGGCTGCGCGCCGGCAATGTCCGAGAGGAACGCCTCGGAGGCCGCGTCGCCATGGAGGATCGAGTTCTCGCCCCCCTCCTCGTAGTTCAGCACGAGCGAGACGGCGACCTTCGCGCCGTCCGGCCAGCCTGCATCGGGAGGGGTCGGGCCGTGGCCGGACATGTCGCGGGGATAGCGGTTCATGAGTACCTTCGAAGTTTGCGACTAGGTTAGTCGCGGTGGCGGACGTTGATTATACGCAAAATCCGAAAAGTCCTGACAGAAACTCGCGGGGTCGCCTTTCTCCCGGATAGCGTCGAAGATGCGGGCACCCGGAAAGGAGGCGCCATGTCAGGCTATCTCACCACCCATGTTCTCGATACGGCGCGGGGCCGGCCGGCCGCGGGGATCAGGATCGCGCTCTATCGGCTGGCAGACGGCGCGCGGCGCGCGATTGCCGAGGCGGTCACCAATTCCGACGGGCGCACCGACGCACCGATCCTTCCCGCCGGGGCCTTCGCACCCGGAACCTACGAGCTTGTGTTCTTCGCCGGCGACTACCTCAGGGCGACCGGCCAGGCAGGAGACGGGCCGCTGTTCCTCGACGAGGTGCCGATCCGCTTCGGAATTGCCGACGGCGCGGCGCACTACCACGTGCCGCTCCTGCTGTCGCCCTACGGCTACTCCACCTACCGCGGCAGTTGAGAGGATTCAGAGGTCGCGGAACCAGGGATCGATCTTCCAGTAGCGCGCCATGTCGCCGGCCGTTACGTGCGGCAGTCCCACCGCCGCCATCGCGCAAAGATCGGCACCGACAAGCGCGGCAAGCCGCCAGCCCTGCGCGGCCCCCTCGCGGGACGGGCTGCCCGGGCCGAACATCTGCTCGATCTCGGTCGCCGCGGCGACGATGGCGAGGATCACCTCGCCTGCCGGCGCCTCCGGCCAGCGGGCGACCATCTCGCGCACGAGCGGACGCCAGCCGTCGGGTGCATCGAGCAGATGCTCGATCGCAAACTGCATCCTGTCCAGATCGCCCGGTGTCCCGGTGACCGCCCCCGCCATCGCCCCGGTCTTCGCCCCAGTCATCGCCCCAGTCATCGCCCGGCCACACGTTCGCCGGCGGCCCCCAGCCGCCGTCATCCGGCCCCTTTCCCGCCGGTTTCGGTGCATGTGTCAACTGCGAAACCGGAAACGGCTCCTTTTTTGACCTTCCGGTCAAACCGGCGCGTTGCAGTTGGCCGGGACAAGCGATAGCCTTCCGTGCGATGATCGCGCGGCGGTTCGGACGGGTAAGACGATGACGGTGACCGACGGGCAAGTCCCATCCAACAGCGCGCGCAACCGCGGCGTGGCGTTGCAGACCGACTGGTTCGAGCAGATCGCCGTGAACACCCCCGCCGCCGAGCGGCGCGCGGCTGCGCTGACGACCCGGCGCACCGTGAAGAAGGAATGGCAGGCGGCCTGGCTCGTCAACGCGGTCCGCTGCATGGACCTGACGACGCTCGCGGGCGACGATACCGAGGATCGCGTGCGCCGGCTCTGCGCCAAGGCCGCGCGGCCTCTGGCCGGTCACATCCTGGCCGGGCTCGGCCTGGACCGCCTGACGACCGGGGCGGTCTGCGTTTATCCGACCATGGTTCCGGCGGCGGTGAAGGCGCTGAAGGGCACCGGCATCCCGGTGGCCTCGGTCGCCACGGGGTTTCCCGCTGGCCTGATGCCGCTCGACCTCCGCCTTGCCGAGATCCGCTACGCCGTCGACCAGGGTGCCGACGAGATCGACATCGTCATCACCCGCGCCCATGTGCTCGACGCCAGATGGTCCGCGCTCTACGACGAAGTGGCCGCGATGCGCGAGGCTTGCGGGTCGGCGCACATGAAGGCGATCCTCGCGACAGGCGATCTCAGGACGCTCAGGAACGTCTACAAGGCCTCGGTGGTGGCGATGCAGGCGGGGGCGGATTTCATCAAGACCTCGACCGGGAAGGAAGGCGTGAACGCGACCCTGCCGGTCAGCCTCGTCATGGTGCGGGCCTTGCGCGACTATGGCGAACGCACCGGCTTCCGCATCGGATTCAAGCCGGCGGGCGGCATGAAGACCGCGAAGGATGCCATCGCGTGGCAGATCCTGATGAAGGAGGAACTGAGCACCGACTGGCTGCGCCCCGACCTTTTCAGGCTCGGCGCCTCGTCGATGCTGGCCGATATCGAGCGCCAGCTCGAACATCACCTGACCGGGCGCTACGCCGCATCCTCGCGTCATGCGATTGCCTGAGGGACCCATGCCGACAGTGACCGAAATCCTCGAGACGATGGACTACGGACCTGCCCCCGAGGCCACGGGCGAGGTCATGGCCTGGCTGAAGGCGCGCGGCAGCTTCGGCCACTATATCGACGGCGCCTTCACCCGGCCGGCGAAGACCTTCGCGACGGCGAACCCCGCGACGGGCGCGCCGCTTGCCGAGGTCGCGCACGGGACGGCGGCCGACGTTGCCGCTGCCGTCAAGGCCGCCCGCGCGGCCCTGCCCGGCTGGTCCCGCCTTCCCGGCCACGAACGCGCGAAATGGCTCTACGCGCTCGCCCGCCATGCCCAGAAGCGCGAACGCTTCCTCGCGGTGCTGGAGACGCTCGACAACGGCAAGCCGATCCGCGAAAGCCGCGACATCGACGTGCCGTTGGTCGCGCGCCACTTCTACCATCACGCGGGCTGGGCCGCGATGCTGGAGGCGGAGTTTCCCGGCGCGAGACCTGTGGGCGTCTGCGGCCAGATCATCCCGTGGAACTTCCCGCTCCTCATGCTCGCGTGGAAGATCGCGCCGGCGCTCGCCGCCGGCAACACGGTCGTCCTCAAGCCGGCGGAGCAGACCCCGCTCACCGCGCTCGCCTTCGCCGAGATCTGCGCCGAGGTCGGCCTGCCGAAGGGCGTCGTCAACATCGTGACGGGCGACGGCGCCACGGGCGCCGCGCTGGTCGGCTCGGAGGTCGACAAGATCGCCTTCACCGGCTCGACCGAGGTTGGCCGTGCCATCCGCAAGGCGACGGCCGGGACGGGCAAGAAGCTCACGCTGGAACTGGGCGGCAAGTCGCCTTTCGTGGTCTTCGCCGATGCCGATCTCGATGCCGCCGTCGAGGGCGTGGTGGACGCGATCTGGTTCAACCAGGGCCAGGTCTGCTGCGCCGGATCGCGCATTCTCGTCGCCGAATCCGTCGCGGGGACGTTCCAGCACCGGCTGTCAGCGCGGCTGGCGAAGCTGCGGGTTGGCGACCCCCTCGACAAGTCGACCGACGTCGGCGCCATCGTCGATGCAACGCAGCTCGCCCGCATCCGCGATCTGGTGGCGCAGGGCGAAGCGCAGGGGGCCGTGCTGCATCAGGCACCCGTTGGGCTTCCGTCGCAGGGCTGCTTCTTCGCCCCAGGCTTTCTCACCAACGTCGCTCCCGCCAACATCGTGTCGGAGGTGGAGATCTTCGGCCCCGTCGCCACGCTCACCACGTTCCGCACACCCGACGAGGCGGTGGAATTGGCCAACAACACCCGCTACGGGCTCGCCGCCTCGATCTGGTCCGAAAACATCAACCTCGCGCTCGACGTCGCCTCGAAGGTCAATGCGGGCGTGGTCTGGATCAACTCCACCAACGTCTTCGACGCGGGTGCCGGGTTCGGCGGCTACCGCGAAAGCGGGTTTGGCCGTGAGGGAGGCCGCGAGGGGATGCGAGAGTACCTCACCACTCCGGCCCCGAAGGCTCTGCCCGAGGCGGAGGCGGGGCGGCTCGATGCCGCGCCGCATCCGGGCCCCGCGTCCAGGGGCCCAGCCGCGGTCGACCGCACCGCCAAGCTCTACATCGGCGGCGCGCAGAAGCGTCCCGATTCGGGCTATTCCTACACCGTCATGGCAAAGGGGCGCGAGATCGGGCTGGCCGCGCTCGGCAACCGCAAGGACATCCGCAACGCCGTGGAGGCGGCGCATGCCGCGAAGGGATGGGGCAAGGCCACTGGTCACAACCGGGCGCAGGTGCTCTATTACCTCGCCGAGAACCTCGCCGCGCGCGAGGCGGAGTTCGTGGCGCGGCTGAAGGCGGCCGGCGTGGCGAAACCCGTCGACGAGGTGGCGCTGTCGATCCGCCGTGCCTTCTTCTACGCGGCGCAGGCCGACAAGTTCGACGGCGCGGTGCATTCCACGAAGTCGTCCCATGTCACCCTCGCCATGCCAGAACCCTTCGGCGTCATGGGGATCGCCTGCCCGGACGCAGCACCGCTTCTGGGCTTTCTCAGCCTCGTCCTGCCGGCCATCGCCATGGGCAACCGCGTGGTAGCAATCCCGGCGGCGTCGATGCCGCTGGCCGCGACCGACCTCTACCAGGTCTTCGACACCTCGGACCTTCCGGGCGGCGTCGTGAACATCGTCACCGGTGCGAAGGACGAACTCGCGAAGGTGCTCGCCCAGCACGACGACGTCGCCGCGCTCTGGTACTGTGGCGGACCGCAGGGCCGCACTTCGGCCGAAACCGAAAGCGCGGGCAACCTGAAGGCCACCTGGACCTTCCCGAACCGCGACTGGCGCGGGGGCGATGGTCAGGGCCGCGAATTCCTGCTACGCGCGACGCAGGTGAAGAACATCTGGGTTCCCTACGGCGAATGACCGACATCCTCTTTCCCCCGCCCGCCCCCGTCCTCGTGCCGATGCGCGATGGTTCGGGCTTCTACCCCGTCAGCCGCATCTTCTGCGTGGGACGCAACTATGCCGACCACGCCAGGGAAATGGGGGGGGAGGTCGACCGCGAGGCGCCCTTCTACTTCACCAAGTCGCCCGCGCATCTCACCCTGTCGGGTGCGACCACGCCCTATCCGCCGGGGACGGAGGACTTCCACCACGAAATGGAGTTCGCCTTCGCGATCGGCGCGGAGGGGTTCCGCGTGGCGGCCGCGCGCGCGGTGGACCTCGTCTTCGGCTACGCCGCCGGGCTCGACATGACCCGGCGCGACCTTCAGGGTGCCGCGAAGGACAAGCGTCGGCCCTGGGACACCGGCAAGGACTTCGAGAACGCTGCCGTGATCGGCCCGCTGACGCGCGCGACCGAGTTCGGCGCACCCGGGCCGCAGGCGATCACGCTTCTCCTGAACGGCGAGCCGGTGCAGCGGTCGCACCTGTCCGAAATGGTCTGGTCGGTGCCCGAGATCGTCGCCCATCTCTCGACGCTCTACCACCTTCGGCCGGGCGACCTCATCTACACCGGCACGCCCGCCGGCGTCGGGCCGGTCGCGCCCGGCGACCGGCTCCATGGCGAAATCGACGGCCTCGCGCCGGTCGATCTGACCATCGCCGCCGCCGATTGAGGACGCTCGGCGCCCCGGTATCGCTGCGGGCCGAAACGCGCTATGATGCCCTGAGATTGAATCGATACCCGCGCCCGCAATTCATCGGCGCAACCTTTCCGAAGTGACACTTCGACGCCCGTTCCGCGCGGGTCCGGTCCGCATTTCCCGACGTGACGAGTTGCCGTCCGGTCCGATCCCATTTCAACCCCAATCCGCTTCAGGAGCCAAATCATGGCCGAACATGACTTCTATGAAGGAATGACGATTTCCATGGCCAGCGTCGAGGGCCTGCCCCCCGGCGCCGCCGACCGGCTTGAGAGCCTCGGCCTGCTCGACGCCCAGCAGTTCGTCGATGCCGCCGCCGACCCGGTCACGGCCGAACGGCTGGCCGCGTATCTGGAGGTCACGCCGGGGCAACTGCGCGAGATCGCACTTGCGGCGGCGGCGCGTCTTCCCGTGACCTTCGAGGAGCGGCGCGAAGCGCTCGAGCCCCTTTCGCTCGGGGCCTTTCCGCCCACGGCGGAGGATGAGGAAAGGAACCTCCTGCCGCGATTAGAGGCGCCGCCGATGGCGGCGGCGCTTCCGGCCTCGGTCAACCATGCCGCCGTGCTCGGCCGGCCCCGCAACCAGGGCGCGCGCGGCACCTGCGTCGCCTTCGCGGTGACCGCGATCCACGAGTTCTTCCTCAAGACGAACGGCAACGCGACGGACCTGTCCGAACAGTTCCTCTACGACGAGACCAAGAAGGTCGACGGCTTTCCCCAGACTTGCGGGACCTGGCAGGTGAAGGCGGCGATCGTGCTGAAATCGCTCGGCCAGTGCAAGGAAAGCACCTGGCGCTACAACAGCGCGCTTCCGTGCAACGGCAACGGGACCCAGCCGGGAAACGCCAAGGCGGACGCGGGAGCGCGGAAGCTGAACCTGCGCACGCTCCCCAAGACCAATGTGAACGCGATCAAGGCGGCGCTTGCGGGCGGGGCGGTCGTGGGCTTCTCCGTGCCGGTCTTCGACAGCTGGTACCAGAACCCCACCTCGCGCCGCGCCGGCCGCATCACGCTGCCGGTCCCGAACGAGGCGTCAAGCGGCGGTCATGCCATGTGTCTCATCGGCTACGAGGATCAGGCCAATGTCCCGGGCGGGGGATTCTTCATCCTGCGCAACAGCTGGTTCGGCCAATGGGGCCAGCAGAGCCCCTATGGGTCGGGAAACGGAGTCATTCCCTACGAATACATCAAGCAGCACAACTGGGAAGCGCTGACCTTCTGACCCCGGCGCGACCGGCCAGGCGCGATTGCCCGCCCTCGCGGATTGCGGCAGGATGAACCCGATCCGAAGGGGAGAGCCGAGCGTGCCCGCAATCCGCCTGCGCAAGATGACCGTCGTCGTCGATGAAATCCACCACGACGGCGGGCCGGATTCGGCGGCGCCCCGGCTCAGGGGTGCCGTCCTCGGCATCGTCTCGAACCCCTTCGCGGGACGTTTCGAACCCGACCTCCAGCCGGCGATGGAGGACCTGAAGCCCCTTGCCGTCACCATGTGCGAGCGTCTCATCGCGGCGCTCGGCGGCAAGGACGGGATCGACGGCTACGGCAAGGGTGCCATCGTCGGCGCGGCAGGAGAACTGAAGCACGGCGCGCCCTGGCATGCGCCGGGCGGCTACGGGATGCGCGCGATTCTTGGCGATCCGAAGGCGATCGTGCCCTCGGCGAAGACGTTGGGCGGCATGGGGGACGCGATCGACCTGCCCGTCGCCCACATCAACGCGGCCTATGTCCGCAGCCATTTCGACACGATGACGGTTTCCGTGCCCGACGGGCCGAAACCCGACGAGATCGTCTTCGCGCTCGTCATGGCCAGGGGACCGCGGGTGCATTCCCGCATGGGCGGGCTCGAAGCCTGGCAGGCGAAGGGCGAGGACGGGCTGCGCTGATGCGGGGCCTCCGGGTCGCTCTCCTCGTCGTTCCGGGCGCGGCCCATGCCCATGCCTCCGAACGCGCAGTCCTGCTGACCCTGCCGACGGGCTGGTACCTCATCGGCGCGGCTCTCGTCGTGGCGCTGACGGCAGCGTTGGCGCTCCTCGCCGGCAAGCTCCCGGCATTCGCCGCGCACCGGCTTTTAGACCGCCGCGTGTTCCTGCCGCGCGGGGTGACAAGCTGGATTTGCGCCGCGCTTTTCTGGGGGCTGGTCGCCGTTGGCATCTGGGGCACGCGCGACCCTCTGGAAAACCTCCTGCCGTTGACCGTCTGGACGGTGATCTGGGTGGGGCTGACGCTCGCCTCCGTCCTCCTCGGCAACCTGTGGCGCGATCTGGAGCCCTGGTCGGGTCCGGTGCGGACCATCCGCCGCCTCATCGGCTGGCGGGGGGCCGTCGGTCTCTCGCGCCTCGGCCACCTGCCCGCCACCTTCGGCTACCTCGCCTTCGCCTGGTTCGAGATCGTCTCGCTGTCCCCCGCCGATCCCCTTGTCCTTGCCCGCGCGGCCGCAGCCTACTACGTCCTCATTCTCGCGCTCGGCGTGGCCGAGGGCGAGGACTGGCTGCCGCGGGGCGAATTCCTGACCGCCTATTTCGCGGTCGTGGCGAGGATCGCCCCCTTCTGGGCGGACTATGCGCCGGGCCGCGTGACCGTCATGGCCGGCTGGCCGGGTGCGCAGGTGCTGCGGATGGCCCCGCCCGGTCCTTCGGCGATTGCCTTCGTCACCCTCGTCCTCGCCTCGGTCAGCTTCGACGGGCTGCACGAGACCTTCTGGTGGCTCGTGCGCCTCGGCGTCAACCCTCTGGAGTTTCCCGGCCGCTCGGCCGTCTACGGCGCCAACTCCCTGGCGCTCGTCCTTTTCTGGGGCCTTTCGGCCGCGCTGATCCTCGGGGCGATCCGGCTCGGCCTGCCGAGCGGAGCATTTCGCCGGGCCGTGGGACCGATGATGCTCTCCTTCGTGCCGATTGCAGCCGGCTATCATGTCGCGCACTACCTCGTCGCGCTCCTGACCGACGGCCAGTATGCCATTGCCGCGCTCAACGATCCTTTCGGTGCTGGCCGGTCGCTCCTCGGCCTTCCGGATCACTGGGTCTCCTTCGGTTTTCTCGCCACGCAGTCGGGCGTTCTCGCCGTCTGGACCGCCCAGTTCACGGCAATCGTCGTCGCGCATGTGCTTGCGGTGCTGCTCAGCCTGCGCCTGTCGGGGAATGACGACCACGCCGCCCGTGTTCGCACGCATGTTCCGATGACGCTCCTGATGATCGCCTACACGGTCTTCGGGCTCTGGCTTCTCTCCGCGCCGACCGGCGCATGAGAAAGCAATTGCAATGCGCCCCGACTCGTTGTTCCGTGACCTTGGGCCAATGCCCCCAGAACGCGGATGGCCAGAAAAACCGCGCCGGTTCAACAGCGGAGACGTTTGATGACCAACAAGCTGATCACCCCCACTTCCTCGCGCCGGACGCTCCTGAAGGGGATGGCGGCCGGCGGTGCGCTGCTGGCGACGGGCCTTGGCGCCCGTTTCGCGCAGGCGCAGTCCTCGGCGCCGATCAAGCTCGGCTTCCAGCTGCACCGCACCGGCATCGGCGCCTCCTACGGCCGCTGGTACGAACGCACCGCGACGGCGGCCCTGAAGGTCCTGAACGACGCCGGCGGCATCAACGGGCGGCCGGTGGAGATCGTTTTCGAGGATGACGGCACCGACCCGAAACGCGGCGCCGAGGTCGTCGAGAAACTGACGAGCCAGGCCGGCTGCGACCTGATCTTCGGCACGCTCTTCTCCCACGTCGTCATGGGTTCCGCCCCGCGCGCGGGGGAACTGAAGGTGCCCTATCTCGTCTGCTCCGAAGGCCACCACGTCGCCTCGGGGGCGCTCAACCGCTGGACGCTCCAGCCCGGCATCACCGATGTGAAGAGCCAGGTCCAGTCGATGGCGCCCTGGGTCACGCAGAACCTCGGCAAGAAGGTCACGATGGTATTCCCAGACTACGCCTTCGGCCATGACCACCGCGACTTCTTCACCGCCGCCGTCGCCGCGCAAGGCGGAGAGGTCATCGCGCAGATCGCCATTCCGCCGACCGAGACCTCCTTCACCCGTTACTTCCCGCAGATCCCGGCCGAAACCGAAGTGCTCTACCACGTCATGGTCGGCCCGGCCGTCCTGACCTTCGTGAAGGAGCTCGGTGAGTTCTACGGCACAGGCGCACGGCCGCAGATCTTCGGCTTCATCGACTCGCTCGAAGCCGTGAACATCGCCTCGCCCGGCCTCGAGTTCCTCGAAGGCACGCATTTCTGGGAAGGGCACCCCCGCTACAAGCAGGCGGACGCGTCCGCGGCCGAGACCGCCTACCGCGCCGCCGTGGGCGTCGACGACACCGGCGCCTCGGTCACCGACCCCAACGACATCGCGACCTATGCCCACATGTTCTCGGTCTGGGAGACGCTCTTCGTCATCAAGGACGCGATGACGGCCGCCGGCTACGAGGGCCCCGCCGACCGGCAGAAGGTGGTCGAGGCGATGGAGGCGATGACCGACTTCGCCGAAGGTCCCGAGCATCCGCAGGGACCCAAGGTCTTCAACGGCAAGACCCACCAGGGCTTCGGGCTCCAGTCGATCTCGAAGGTGGAGGGCGGCAAGCTGATCCGCGTCCACCAGACCGCGATGGAGGACGGTTTCTACCCCGACGAGGTCGACTACACGACGATGGCCTTCTGATCGCGAGCGGGCGGGGGCGACCCCGCCCGGCCTGCCCATGAGCTTCGGTCCCTTTCTTCTCCTCGCCCTGATGGAGGGCCTCGTGACCGCGGCGGTGCTTGCGCTGACGGCCTCGGGGCTTTCGCTCGTCTTCGGCATCATGCGCGTGGTGAACGTCGCCCATGGCGCCTTCTTCATGCTGGGCGCGGTCATCGCCTGGTTCGTGTCGGAGTTCGTGCCGGGACCGCCGGCGCTGGACTTCGCGGCGGCGCTGGTCGCCTCCCCCCTCATCGTGGGCGCCATCGCGGCAACGGCCGACACGCTCGTGCTGAAGCGGCTGAACTACGAGCCCGAGGCGACGATCGTGGCCACCATCGGCCTCCTCTACATCCTCGAACAGGCGGCGCTGAGCCTGTTCGGACCCGACGCGCGCCCGGTTCCGGCACCCTTCAGCTTCCGCCTGCAACTGCCCTGGTTCGGCTATTCCGGCTACAAGCTCGCCGTGGTCGTGGCAGCGATCCTTCTCCTCCTCGGCGTCTGGCTGATCCTGAAGCACACCAGGGCGGGGCTCGTCATGCGGGCCACGCAGATCGACCGCGACACGGCGCGGGCCTTCGGGATCAACGTCGACCGGGTCTATGCCGGGGTCTTCGCCATGGGGGCGGGGCTGGCGGCCATCGCCGCGGTGCTGATCGTGCCGATCCAGCAGGCCCACTACCTCATGGGCGGCGACCCGCTGCTCCTCTCCTTCATCGTCGTGATCATCGGCGGCCTCGGCTCGTTGCGCGGCACGCTCGTGGCGGCGCTCCTCATCGGCTTGTCGGACGGCGTCATATCCACCTTCTTCGCACCGACGCTGGCGAAGATCGTCGCCACGCTCGCCGTCGCGCTCGTCCTCGTCTTCCGCCCGCAGGGGCTTTTCGGGAAGCGCGCGTGACCATGGGCCGCGCCCTCTTCCTGCACCTCGGCGTGCTCGCGGCGCTCCTCGCGTTCCACTTCGCGGCGCCCGCCTACCACCACACCAACCTGGCCCGGATCATGGTGCTGGCGATCTACGCGATGGGCTACAACATCGCCTTCGGCTACACCGGCCTTCTCAGCCTCGGCCACGCGCTTCTCTTCGGCGCGGGGCTCTATGGCGCGGGGCTTCTCGTCTACCACGCAGACGCCGGCGCGGCGGGGGCGATGCTCGCCGGCCTTCTCGCAGGGGGCGCGATCGCGCTCGCAGTGGGGCTTCTCGCGCTCAGGACCTCGGGCGTGGCCTTCATGATCGTCACCCTGATGTTCGCGCAGGCCGGGTATCTCACGGTGCTCTACTTCGGCGCCTGGACGCGGGGCGACGAGGGCATCGTCATACCCCGGACCGCACGCGCGATCGGCAGCCTCGACCTCTCGGACGACGGCACCCGCTACCTCGTCGCGCTGACCCTCTTCGCCGTCGCGCTTCTGGCCAATCTCGCGCTCGTGCGCTCCCCCTTCGGCCGCGTGATGGTGGCGATGCGCGAGAACGAGGAGCGGAGCCGGATGCTCGGCTTCAACCCCTTCACGGTGAAGCTCACCGCGCTCACCGTCTCGGGCCTCTACGCAGGGCTTGCCGGTGCGTCCTACGGGCTGATGTTCGGCTATGTCGGCGCCAGCCTTGCCTCGGTCCAGTACTCGATCCTTCCCTTGCTCTACGTCCTGCTCGGCGGCGCGGGCACCGTGCTCGGGCCCTTCCTCGGCGCGCTCGTGATGTTCTATCTGATCGACTATGCCAGTGCCGTCACCGACGCGCACCAGTTCGTCACGGGCGCGGCGCTCGTCCTTCTCATCCTCTTCGCGCCGAAGGGCATCCTCGGCACGCTCCGCGCGCGGGGGGTCCGATGGCTTCCGTGACGCTTATGGAGGCGCGCGGACTCACGCGGCATTTCGGCGGCCTGAAGGCCGTCGACGGCGTGGACTTCACGCTTATGGAAGGCGAGATCCATGCCCTGATCGGCCCGAACGGCGCCGGCAAGACGACCTTCGTCAGCCTCCTTTCCGGTCGCGTCCCGGCGCAGTCCGGCACCATCCTGCTGAGGGGCCGCGACATCACCCGCCTGCCTGCCCATGCCCGGGTCCATGCCGGCATCGCCTATACCTTCCAGATCACCCAGGTCTTCGCGGCGCTTCCGGTCTTCGACAACGTGGCGCTGGCGGTACAAAGCCGGGGCGGCCGGCCGATCGCGACGGAAGCGATGGCCGCGCTGGAGCGCGTCGGGCTGGCCGAACGCGCCGACCAGATCGCCGGCACGCTCAGCTACGGCCACCAGCGTGTGCTTGAGATCGCCATGGGGCTGGCGCTGAAACCGGTCCTTCTCATCCTCGACGAGCCGACGCAGGGCCTGTCGGATGGCGAGATCGCGACCTTCAAGGAGATCGTGCGCGCGGTGGTGCCGAAGACCACGGTGCTGCTCATCGAGCACAACATGGACGTGGTAATGGGGCTTGCGGAGCGGATCACGGTCCTGAACTTCGGCAAGGTGCTCGCCACCGGCACGCCCGAGGCGATCCGCGCCGACCGGGCGGTGCAGGCTGCCTATCTGGGGGGATAGATGCTGATCCTCGACGCCATCGATGCGGGCTATGGCGCGGTGCAGGTGCTGCGCGGCCTCACCCTCTCCGTCGCGCCGGGCGAAGTCCTTTGCGTCATGGGTCGGAACGGGGCGGGCAAGTCCACCATGCTTCGCGCGATCATGGGGCAGGTGCCGGCGACGAAGGGGCGGATCACGCTCGACGGGGCGCGAATCGACGGGCTGCCCGCGCACGAGGTGCCACGCCACGGCATCGGCTACGTGCCGCAGGGACGGCGGCTCTTCGGCGACCTGACCGTGGCCGAGAACATCGAGATCGGGCTGATGACCCGCGGCCGCGACGCCCGCGTGAGGGACACCGTGCTCGACCTCTTTCCCCGGCTGAGGGAGCGCATGGACCAGGTGTCGCGCACTCTCTCGGGGGGCGAACAGCAGATGCTCGCCATCGCCCGCGCGCTCTGCCTCGAACCCAAGGTTCTGCTGCTCGACGAGCCGACCGAGGGGCTGCAACCCTCGATGATCGCGCTCATCCGCGACACGGTGGTGGCGCTGAAGGCGACAGGGGTGGCGACGATCCTCGTGGAACAGCGCGTCGATGCGGCGCTTTCGGTCGGCGACCGCATCGCCTTCATGGTGGCGGGCCAGGTGGCCGAGACGGTTTCCGCAAAGGGTCTTCATCCCCATGCCGCGCATTTCGCCACCTATGTGGGCGTCTGAAGGCGGGTGCCCTGCACCGGGGGGACGCCCTGCAGAATTGCCTTGGCGCGAATCTCTGCGACCTTTACCACTTGATAAAATTATGGGCGCGAAGGCGCCATCCAACAGGGGGCTGAAATGACGAGACTGCTCAGGGCCGGAATCAGCCGGCGTCACCTCATGGCAACCGGTGCGGGCGTGGCGGCGACGGGCCTCGTGGGTCTGCCCATGCGCGCCTTCGCCGCCGATCCGGTCAAGGTCGCCGGCATCTATACCGTGCCGGTCGAGCAGCAGTGGGTGAGCCGCATCCACAAGGCGGCCGAGGCCGCAGTGGCCGCGGGCACGGCCGAATACGTCTACACCGAGAACACCGCGAACACCGACTATCCGCGCGTGATGCGCGAGTATGCCGAACAGGGTTACAAGCTGATCGTCGGCGAGATCTTCGGGGTGGAACAGGAAGCGCGCGAGGTCGTGGACGAGTATCCCGACGTGGCGTTCCTCCTCGGCTCGTCCTTCCCGCCCGACGAAGCGCACCCGAACCTCGCGGTCTTCGACAACTACATCCAGGACGCGAGCTACCTTTCGGGCATCATCGCCGGCGCGATGACCAAGGGCAACATCGGCATGGTCGGCGGCTTCCCGATCCCCGAGGTCAACCGCCTGATGAACGCCTTCATGGCCGGCGCCCGCGAGATGAACCCCGACATCAGGTTCCAGGTCTCTTTCATCGGCTCCTGGTTCGATCCGCCGAAGGCCAAGGAGACCGCCTTCGCAATGATCGACGGCGGCGCCGACCTGCTCTACGCCGAGCGCTTCGGCGTCTCCGACGCGGCAAAGGAACGCGGCGTCCTGGCGATCGGCAACGTGATCGACACGCAGGCCGATTATCCCGACACGGTCGTCGCCTCGGCGCTCTGGCATTTCGAGCCGACGCTGGACGCCGCGCTTGCCAAGGTCGCGGCCGGCGAGTTCAAGGCCGACAACTACGGCGTCTACTCCTACATGAAGGAAGGCGGTTGCTCGCTCGCCCCCCTGGGCACGTTCGAAGGCAAGGTGCCCGAAGCCGCGATGAAACTCGTGGCCGAGCGCGAGGCGGCAATCAAGGACGGCTCCTTCACTGTCGAGATCAACGACGAAGAGCCGAAGTCGTCCTGATGGCACCGGAAACGGGGGCGGAGGTCGTCCTCCGCCTCGACGGCATCACCAAGCGCTTCGGGCCGCTTCTGGCCAATGACGCGATCAGCTTCGGGCTGGGAAAGGGCGAGGTCATCGCCCTACTCGGCGAGAACGGCGCGGGCAAGACCACGCTGATGAACATCCTCTTCGGCCACTACACGGCCGACGAGGGCACGGTCGAGGTCTTCGGCCGGCCGCTGCCCCCCGGCCATCCTCGCGCCGCCCTGGCCGCGGGGGTGGGCATGGTGCACCAGCACTTCACGCTGGCCGACAACATGACGGCGCTGGAGAACATCCTTCTCGGCACCAGGCCGCTTCTTGCGCCGCGGCTCGGCGCGCGCGCCGCACGGGCGAAGGTTGCCCGGCTGTCGCGGGACTTCGGGCTGGCGGTCCATCCCGACGCCCGCGTCGGCGCGCTGTCCGTCGGCGAGAGGCAGAGGGTGGAGATACTTAAGGCACTCTACCGCGACGCTCGCATCCTGATCCTCGACGAACCCACGGCGGTGCTGACGCCGCAGGAGACCTCGGCGCTCTTCGAGACGCTGAGGAAGGCGGTCGCGCAGGGCCTTTCGGTCATCTTCATCTCGCACAAGCTTGGCGAGGTGATGGAGATTTCCTCGCGCGTACTCGTCCTCCGCCACGGGCGGCTGGTCGGCGAAGTGGCGACCGCCGACACCGACCGGCACCGGCTGGCAGAGATGATGGTGGGGGCCGAGATCGCTGCACCCCGGCTTTCGGAAAGGGCGCCAGGCCCGGCGCTCCTGACACTCTCGGAGGTGGACACACCCCGCCGGGGCAACGCGCCCGGGCTGAGAGGCGTGACGCTCGCGCTGCGCGCGGGTCAGATCACCGGCCTCGCCGGAGTGTCCGGCAACGGCCAGACCGCTCTTGCCGCGCTCATCGGCGGGCTCGAGACGCCGGTTCGGGGCAGCATGGAACTGGACGGCGCGCCGCCCGCCGACTGGTCGCCCCGCGCCGCGCTCGCCGCCGCAATCGCCCGCATCCCCGAGGACCGGCACAGGACCGGAACCGTGGCCGACTTCACGCTGACCGAGAATGCCGTGCTCGAGAGCTACGCGGACGCGCCCTTCAGCCGCAGGGGCTGGATGAACTGGCGCGCCGCCGAGGACTTTGCGCGGAGGATCATCGCGACCTACGATGTCCGCTGCCCCGGCCCCGCCGCCCGCATCCGCCTCCTCTCCGGCGGCAACATGCAGAAGCTCATCCTCGGCCGCGCGCTGGAGGCCGAGCCGCGGATCATCCTGGCCAACCAGCCGGTGCGCGGGCTCGACATCGGCGCCGTGACCTTCGTCCAGAACCGCCTGATCGCCGCGCGCGACAAGGGTGCCGCGGTGCTCCTCATTTCGGAAGACCTCGACGAGGTGATGGCGCTTTCTGACGTGATCCACGTCATCTACGAGGGCCGGCTGTCGCCCGCCTTCCCGCGCGGCACGATGACACCTGCCGGGCTTGGCGGCTGGATGGCCGGTCACGGTTTCGGGCCCGAATACACGCGGGGAGGCGCCGATGCGGCTTGAGCCGATCGCCAACCCCTCGCTCGTGCGGAGGGTGGGCCTGCCCGCGGCCGCGTTGGCACTGACGGTCCTCATGGCCTCGCTTCTGGCGCTTCTGGCGGGGGCCAACCCCTTCGCCACGCTCGGCCTGATCGTGAAGGGCGCGGCCGGGTCGAAATTCGCGCTGCTCGAAACGCTCAATCGCGCCACGCCCCTGATCTTCACCGGCCTCGCCGTTGCCGTCGCGTTCCGCGCGAAGCTCTGGAACATCGGGGCCGAGGCGCAGCTTTACGCCGGCGCCATCGTCACCGTGCTGCTGGGCACAGGCGCGCTGCCGTTGCCCTCGGCGCTCCTCCTGCCGGTGATTGCGCTTGCCGCGATGGTCGCGGGCGCGCTCGTCCTTCTCGGACCGGTGCTTCTGAAAACGCGGGCCGGCGTCGACGAAGTTGTCACCACGCTCCTCTTCAACTTCATCATGCTGCTGTTCGTGTCGCTGCTTCTCGAAGGACCGCTGAAGGACCCGATGGGGATGGGCTGGCCGAAGTCGCCCGCGCTGGAGAAGGCCGCGCGCCTGCCCCGGATCGTGGAGGGACTCAGGCTCCACTGGGGTTTCGCGCTGGCCATCCTTTCGGCCCTTGCCGTCTGGGTGATCCAGACCCGCACCACGCTCGGCTACGAAATCCGCGCCGTCGGGCTGAATGCCGAGGCGGCGCGCTTCGCGGGCATTCCGGTAGGCCGCGTGATGATCAAGACTGCGGTCCTCTCCGGCGGGCTCGCGGCACTCGCCGGCTTTTCCGAGGTCGCGGGGCTCAAGGGCAACCTCACGTTGGACCTCTCGCCCGGCTTCGGTTACACCGGGATCATCGTCGCCATGCTCGCGCTTCTGAACCCGCTGGGCGTCGTCCTCTCCGCGATCTTCGTCGCCGGTGTCTTCGTCGGCGCAGACAGCATGAGCCGCGCGGCCGGCGTTCCCACCTACATCGCCGACATCCTGACGGCGACGGCACTCCTGACGATGGTGCTGGCGATCCGCCTCACCCGCACGAAGATCAGGTGGCGCTGATGGACATCCTCGAGATCATCCTCACCGCGAGCTTCTGGGCCGCCGCCGTGCGCATCGCCTCGCCCCTGATCTTCGCCACATTGGGCGAGCTCATCTGCGAACGCGCGGGCGTCCTCAACCTCGGCATCGAGGGTATCATGGTCATCGGCGCCTTCACCGGCTGGATGACCGTCTACCTCGGCTTCGGACTCTGGACGGGCGTTCTGGTGGCGATGCTGGCGGGGATGCTCTTCGGACTGGTCCATGCCACGCTCACGGTGCCCTTCGGGCTTTCCCAGCATGTCGTGGGTCTCGGCGTGACGCTCCTCGCCACCGCAACGGCGGCCTTCGCCTACCGCCTGTCGCTGCCCGAGGTCACGTCGCCACCGAAGATCGTGCCGTTCCAGCCGCTTCCGGTTCCCGGCCTTTCGGAGCTTCCGCTCATCGGCCCCGCATTCTTCGCGCAGACCCCGCTTACCTACCTCGCCTTCGTCCTCATCGCCGTCGTCTCCGTCGTACTCTACCGCACGCCCCTCGGCCTCGCGCTCAGGGCTGCGGGCGAGAATCCGGCCTCGGTCGAGGCGCAGGGCCTTTCCGTCACCGCGATGCGCATGGGCGCGGTCATCGTCGGCTCGGGCCTCATGGCGATCGGCGGCGCGTTCCTGACGATGTCGGCCTTCTCGTCGTTCTTCTTCGAGATGGTGAACGGGCGCGGCTGGATCTGCATCGCGCTGGTCGTCTTCGGCGCCTGGCGGCCGGGCAAGGCCGCGCTTGGCGCACTTCTCTTCGCGGCCTTCGACGCGCTTCAGGTGCGGCTCCAGCAGACGCCGATGGGCGCCTACGTGCCCTATCAGGTGTTCCTGATGGTTCCCTACATCCTCTCCATCCTCGCGCTCGTCCTCATGTCGCGCCGCGCCGAGGTTCCGGCCGCGCTGATGGTCCCGTTCAACAAGGGGGAACGCTGAATGTTCGACCTTCTCGTCAAGGGGGGCACGCTTCCCGACGGCACGGTCTCCGACATCGCCATCCGGGGTGACAGGATCGTGGCGACGGGCCGGGTGGAGGGCGCGGCGCGCGAGGTCATCGACGCGACCGGCGACCTCGTCTCGCCGCCTTTCGTCGACCCGCATTTCCACATGGACGCAACACTCTCCTACGGCATCCCGAGGGTGAACGGGTCCGGCACGCTGCTCGAAGGCATCGCCCTCTGGGGCGAGTTGCGGGAGCTAGCGAGCGTGGAGGACATGGTCGCCCGCGCGCTCACCTACTGCGACTGGGCCGCCTCGATGGGGCTGCTGGCGATCCGCAGCCACGTGGACACGACGCCGGACCATCTGCGCACCGTCGAGGCGATGCTGGAGGTCAGGCGCCGGGTCGCCGGATACATCGACCTCCAGCTCGTGGCCTTTCCGCAGGACGGCCTCTACCGCAGCCGGACGGGACGCGAGAACCTGATCCGTGCGCTCGACATGGGGCTCGATGTCGTCGGCGGCATCCCGCATTTCGAACGCACGATGGCCGACGGCGCGGAGTCCCTGCGCGACCTCTGCCGCATGGCCGCCGACCGCGGTCTCAGGGTCGATGTGCATTGTGACGAAAGCGACGATCCGATGAGCCGGCATGTGGAGACACTGGCAGCGGAGGTGACGCGCCACGGTCTCGGCGCCCGCGCGGCGGGGTCGCACCTGACCTCGATGCATTCGATGGACAACTACTATGTCTCGAAACTCCTGCCGCTGATCGCCGAATCGGGGATGACCGCGATCCCCAATCCCCTGATCAACATCACAATACAGGGACGACACGACAGTTTCCCCAAGCGCCGCGGCCTGACACGGGTCAAGGAGATGCAGGCCCATGGCATCACCGTGGGCTGGGGCCAGGACTGCGTGATGGACCCGTGGTATTCGCTGGGCACCGCAGACATGCTCGACGTGGCCTTCATGGGCCTCCATGTCGCGCAGATGACCCACCCCGAGGAGATGGCGCGCTGCTTTCGCATGGTGACGGAGGACAACGCGAAGATCATGGCCCTTGAGGGCTACGGACTGGGAAAGGGCTGCATCGCCTCGCTCGTCGTGCTGGATGCCGGGAACCCGACCGAGGCGATCCGGCTCCGCCCGGAGCGCCTCGCCGTGGTGTCGAAGGGCAAGATCGTCTCCCGTCGCGCGCGCAATGACGCGCAGCTTGCGTTGCCGGGCCGGCCGGAAGCGGTGCGGCGGCGGATCGAGGGGCGGTAATACATTCGGGAAGGCCGGGGGCAGCCGTTGTCCCGCCTGGCCTTCCGGCTCAGCGTCCCGCCGCAAGCCAGATCGGGCTTGAGAGCATCTCGCGCACCACGCCCGTCTGCCCCTCCACACCCATTCGCGCGAAGAGCTGTTTCGATGTGCTGCGGGCCGTCTCGATCGTCCAGCCGAGATCCGCCGCGGCTTCCGCGAGGCTCATCCCGTCAGCGATCCGGGCCGCGAGCCGGGCTTCGCTGCGGCTGATGCCGAAGGCGGCGGCGATCCGGTCGGGCGGCTCGTTTCCGGCCGGACGCTGCCAGCGGACCCAGGCGACGAGCGCGCGGTCGCCAAGCTGGTCTTCGGCGCGGATCGCGAGGCGGATCGCCGGGTCGCGTGTGGGAACGAGGACGCCCGAGCGCGTGCCGCCTGCCCGGTCATCCCCCGCCTGTGCCGCTGCCAGCGCCCGGCCGAAGGCCTGCGCCATCTCGTCGTCGGTGAAATCGAGCCAACCGTCGGCCCGCAGGCGGAGCCCGGCCCGTGCCGCGAGACCCTCGGCGAGCCCGGGCGACGCGGCACGGACACGGCCCGATGGGCCAAGCAAGAGCCATCCGACCCCGAGGCGCTGCGCCGCCATACCGTCGAATGCCGCGTGCGCCCGTTCGGCACGCAGGAGCCGCCAGCCGGCAAGCGCCCGCGCCACGAACCGGCCGAGGCCGGAGAGGCGGGCACCGTCGACGGCACGGAAGTCGCGGCCCTGCCGTTCGGCCACGAGGACCGCGGAACCGCCCCCCGGCATCGGGCTGCGCAGCCACCTCAGCGGCATCCGGTCGCCCTCGGCGCCCGGCAGGTCGACCTGCGAATAGACCCGGTCCAACCGCATCCGGGCAACCGCGGCAAGGTCCGGCGGGGCGGTGACCCGGCCAACCTGCCAGCGGCCTGAGGCGCGGTCCTGATCGAACGCCACCAGACAAAGGCCGTCGGCCGAGATCGCCGCCGCCAGCCGGTCGAGAAAAGCCGGCCAGAGGTCCTGCGGCCCGGTCTCGCCATGGCCCACATGGCCGGTGGCTGCGGCCAGTAGCGCCTCGATCAGGTCGGACTCCTCCGACATCGCCAAGCCCCCCGAACACATTCCCCCCCCATATGGGGGGTTCTTTTGCTTCTCTGCTGCTTTACGCGGCAGGTCAACCGGATTCACTGAGGCGCCGCATGACCATCAAGACCCTGACCCACCTGCAACGCCTGGAGGCCGAAAGCATCCACATCCTGCGCGAGGTTGTCGCCGAGGCAGAGAAACCCGTGATGCTCTACAGCGTCGGCAAGGACAGCGCCGTGATGCTGCATCTGGCCAAGAAAGCCTTCTACCCGGCGCCGCCCCCCTTCCCGCTCCTCCATGTCGACACGACCTGGAAGTTCCGCGACATGTATGCGCTGCGCGACAGGGCGGCGAAGGCGGCGGGGATGGACCTGATCGTCTATCAGAACCCCGAGGCGCTGGCGAAGGGCATCAACCCGTTCGACCACGGCTCGCTCCACACAGACATGTGGAAGACCGAGGGGCTGAAGCAGGCGCTCGACCAGTACGGCTTCGACGTGGCCTTCGGCGGCGCCCGCCGCGACGAGGAGAAGAGCCGCGCCAAGGAACGCGTCTTTTCCTTCCGCTCCGCCAATCACCGCTGGGATCCGAAGAACCAGCGCCCGGAGCTCTGGCGGCTCTACAACGCCCGCAAGGCGAAGGGAGAGAGCGTCCGGGTCTTTCCGATCTCGAACTGGACCGAACTCGACATCTGGCAATACATCTACCTCGAGGGGATCGAGATCGTGCCGCTCTACTTTGCCGAGCCGCGCCCGACCGTGGTGCGCGACGGGCTGACCCTGATGGTGGATGACGAGCGCTTCCCGCTTCGCGAGGGCGAAACGCCCGAAATGCGCTCGGTGCGCTTCCGCACCCTCGGTTGCTACCCGCTCACCGGCGCGGTGGAGAGCGAGGCGCGGACGCTGCCCGAGGTCATCCAGGAAATGCTCCTGACCACCACCTCGGAACGGCAGGGCCGGGCGATCGACCACGATCAGGCCGCCTCGATGGAGAAGAAGAAGCAGGAAGGCTACTTCTGACCGCTTCTCCGCCTCCGCCACAGCCAGACAGGACCGCCATGACGACCCAGGATCCGATCTACAAGACCGACGCGCTTATCGCCGAGAATATCGAGGCCTATCTCGAGGCGCATCAGCACAAGACCATGCTGCGCTTCATCACCTGTGGCTCCGTCGATGACGGCAAGTCCACGCTGATCGGGCGGTTGCTCTACGACAGCAAGATGATCTTCGAGGATCAGCTTGCCGCGCTGCAGGCCGACAGCCGCAAGATGGGCACGCAGGGCCAGGAGATCGACTTCGCGCTCCTCGTCGACGGGCTCGCCGCGGAACGCGAGCAGGGCATCACCATCGACGTTGCCTACCGCTTCTTCGCCACCGAGAAGCGCAAGTTCATTGTCGCCGACACGCCCGGCCACGAGCAGTACACGCGCAACATGGTCACCGGCGCCTCGACCGCCGATCTCGCCGTGATTCTCATCGACGCCCGCAAGGGTGTGCTGACACAGACCCGGCGGCACAGCTATCTCGTTCATCTCCTCGGCATTCGCCATATCGTCCTGGCGGTGAACAAGATGGACCTCGTCGACTACGACCGGGCCGTGTTCGAGCGCATCCGAGACGACTACGCGGCCTTCGCCCGGAGCATCGGCATCGCGGACTTCACCGCCATCCCGATTTCCGGCTTCAAGGGCGACAACATCACCGGGCCGAGCGCGAACACCCCCTGGTTCGAGGGACCTGCACTGCTGCCGTATCTGGAGACCGTGGAGGTCGAGGATACCCGCGATCAGGCCGGCCCCTTCCGCATGCCGGTGCAATGGGTCAACCGCCCCAGCCTCGATTTCCGCGGCTTCTGCGGCCTCATCGCCAGCGGGCAGGTGCGGCCCGGCGACGCCGTGAGGGTGCTGCCCTCGGGCAAGACATCGAAGATCGCGCGAATCGTCAGCCAGGAGGGCGACCGCGACCTCGCGGTGGCCGGGGAATCGGTGACGCTCACGCTCCAGGACGAAATCGACTGCTCCCGCGGGCAGGTGCTCGTCGCGGCGCAGGCGCCGCTCGAGGTCGCCGACCAGTTCGAGGCGACGATCGTCTGGATGGACGAGGCCGAGATGGTGCCGGGCCGGGCCTACTGGCTGAAGATCGGCACCCAGACGGTTTCGGCCACGATCCACGCGCCCAAGTTCGAGATCAACGTCAACACTCAGGAACATCTGGCCAAGAAGACGCTCGACCTCAACGCGATCGGCGTGGCGGTGGTCACGACCGACCGTCAGATTCCCTTCGCGTCCTATGCCGAGAACCGCGACCTCGGCGGCTTCATCCTCATCGACAAGCACACCAACCATACGGTTGCGGCGGGGATGATCCATTTCGCGCTGCGCCGGGCGCAGAACATCCACTGGCAGGCAACCGACATCGGCCGGGATCATCACGCGGCGATGAAGAACCAGAAGCCGGCGGTGCTGTGGCTGACGGGCCTTTCCGGCTCTGGCAAGTCCACCATCGCCAACATCGTCGAAAGGAAGCTGGCGCGGATGAACCGGCATACCTTCCTCCTCGACGGTGACAACGTCCGCCACGGGCTGAACAAGGATCTCGGCTTCACCGAGGCCGACCGGGTGGAGAACATCCGCCGGGTGGGCGAGGTGGCCAAGCTGATGACCGATGCCGGGCTCATCGTCATTACCGCCTTCATCTCGCCGTTCCGGTCGGAGCGCGAGATGGTGCGCGGCATGATGCAGCCGGGCGAGTTCCTTGAGGTCTTCGTGGACACACCGCTGGAGGTGGCCGAGGGCCGCGACGTCAAAGGACTCTACGCCAAGGCGCGGGCCGGTCAGCTGAAGAACTTCACCGGCATCGATTCACCCTACGAGGCCCCCGAGGCGCCCGAGATCCGCATCGACACGACCGAGACGAGTGCCGATGAGGCCGCGGACCTGATCATCGCGCGCCTGATCCCCTGAACTGGTGGAACCGGCCGGCGCCCTTCCGGGGCCGGCCGCCCCGGGGTTCAGTTGCCAAGGATCGCGGGAAGGCGAAGCCCGTGGTCCTTCGCACACCGGATGGCGGTGTCGTATCCGGCATCGGCATGGCGCCAGACGCCGCTGGCCGGATCGTTCCACAAGACCCGCTCCAGCCGCCTCGCGGCCTCGGGCGTGCCGTCGGCGACGATCACGACGCCGGCATGCTGGGAGAACCCCATCCCGACGCCGCCGCCATGGTGCAGGCTGACCCAGGTGGCGCCGGAGGCGGTGTTGACCAGCGCATTGAGAAGCGGCCAGTCGGAAACCGCGTCCGAGCCGTCCTTCATCGCCTCGGTTTCCCGGTTCGGGCTCGCGACGGAGCCCGAGTCCAGATGGTCCCGCCCGATCACGATCGGGGCCTTCAGTTCCCCCGATGCGACCATCTCGTTGAACATCAGCCCCGCCCGGTGCCGGTCGCCGAGACCGATCCAGCAGATGCGGGCCGGCAGGCCCTGGAAGGCGATCCGTTCTCCCGCCATGTCGAGCCAGCGGTGCAGATGGGCGTTTTCGGGGAAGAGCCGCTTCATCGCCGTATCGGTCCGGCGGATGTCGTCCGGGTCGCCCGAGAGCGCGCACCAGCGGAAGGGGCCGATCCCCTTGCAGAAGAGCGGCCGGATATAGGCGGGCACGAAGCCCGGGAAGGCGAAGGCGTTCTCGAAGCCTTCCTCCTTCGCGACCTGGCGGATGTTGTTGCCGTAGTCGAGCGTGGGCACGCCCGCGTTCCAGAAACCCACCATCGCTTCGACATGCGCCCGCATCGAGGCCCGCGCCGCCGTCTCGACCGCCTTGGGGTCGGTCTCCTGCTTCGCGCGCCACTCGGCCACCGTCCAGCCCGCCGGGCAGTAGCCATGCAGCGGATCGTGCGCCGAGGTCTGGTCTGTGACGATGTCGGGCCGCGGGCCCCCGGCCTGCATCCGCGCGAGAAGCGCGGGGAAGATCTCGGCCGCGTTGCCCAAGAGCCCGACCGACTTCGCCTCGCCCTCCGCCGTCCACTCCGCAATCAGCGCCAGCGCCTCGTCCAGCGTCTTGGCCTTGGCGTCGAGGTAGCGGGTGCGGATGCGGAAATCGATCCGCGTCTCATCCACCTCGACGGCAAGGCAGCAGGCCCCGGCCATGACCGCGGCGAGGGGCTGCGCGCCCCCCATGCCGCCAAGGCCCCCGGTCAGGATCCAGCGGCCCTTCAAGTCGCCGCCGTAGTGCTGACGCCCGGCCTCGGCGAAGGTCTCGTAGGTGCCCTGCACGATTCCTTGCGTGCCGATGTAGATCCAGCTTCCAGCCGTCATCTGGCCGTACATCATCAGCCCCTTGCGGTCCAACTCGTTGAAATGCGCCCAGGTCGCCCAGTGGGGGACAAGGTTCGAATTGGCGATCAGCACGCGCGGGGCGTCGGCATGGGTGCGGATGACCGCGACCGGGCGGCCGGACTGCACCACCAGCGTCTCGTCGGCCTCCAGGTCCTTGAGCGTGGCGACGATCCGGTCGAAATCCTCCCAGGTGCGCGCCGCCCGGCCGATGCCGCCATAGACGACGAGCTCGTGCGGGTTCTCGGCCACGTCGGGGTGCAGGTTGTTCATCAGCATCCGCATCGCGGCCTCGGTCTGCCAGCTCTTCGCGGTCCGATCGGGGCCGGTCGGCGGATAGATGTCGCGCAGGTTGTGGCGAGGGTCGGTCATGGGCGTGCGTCCTTCGGTAGCTCGGCCGCGGCGTCGGCGACCGCGTCAAGAATATGCTTCAGCCAGCGGCGGAGCCGGTCGGCCTTGCGCGTGTCGTAGCTCCAGGGCGGAGCCTCTTCCGTGAGATAGGCGGACTGCGCGATCTCCATCTGGATCGCATGGACCCCGGTTTCCGGCCGGCCGTAGTGGCGGGTTGTCCAGCCGCCCCTGAACCGGCCGTTGAGGACGCTGGAATAGGGCGAGGAGGCGGCGCACCCGACCGCCGCGGCCTCGATCTCCGGCGCGCAGGTGCGGCCGCCGTCGGTGCCGATGTTGAGCGCCGGCAGGACGCCCTCGAAGAGGAACGGAATCTCCGACCGGATCGAGTGGCAGTCCCAGAGAACCGCGAAGCCGTGCCGGGCGCGCACCCGCGCCAGTTCCGCGGCAAGCGCTGCGTGATAGGGCGCGTGGAAGGCGGCGCGGCGCGCCTCGACCTCCTCGGCGGAGGGCTCCTGCCCCTCGGCCCAGATGGCGCGACCGTCGAAGTCCGTCAGTGGCA
The DNA here is from genome assembly GCA_020637675.1 of Paracoccaceae bacterium. Taxonomy (GTDB): domain Bacteria; phylum Pseudomonadota; class Alphaproteobacteria; order Rhodobacterales; family Rhodobacteraceae; genus Albidovulum. The sequence continues at coordinate 1,043,646 of JACKKD010000001.1, forward strand.
CGAGGCCAGTGGTGTTCTGCCCCGGATAGAGCGAGCCGCCCGAAGGGTCGCGGTTGGCATCGATGGCGTAGCGGTGGAAGGTCGCCCGAACCACCGTCGCGCCGGGCGCGAGCCCGTCATAGAGCCGGCCGATGTGCCAGTCCGTGTCCGCCAGCGCCCGGCCGGTCCGGTTCAGCCGCGCCGCGATATCCTCGGGCAGCCTGGTCCCGCCATGGGGCTGGCCGAGGACGAGGGCGCCGTCGCCGCGGATCACTTCCACCGGTGTCATCGGCGAAGGTCCGGAAGCGCGAGCCCTGCAGCATTGGCAACCGTGCCGTCGGCGACGAGCCTGGCCGCCGTCTCGAGGTCGGGGGCAAGGTAGCGGTCCGCTCCGATCGGCGCGACCTCCTGCCGCAACCGGGCCAGCACCTTTTGCAGCGGCTTCGAGGTGGCAAGGGGGGCGCGGAACTCCACCCCCTGCGCGGCGCAGAGAAGCTCCACCCCGAGGATGCGGTTGAGGTTCCCGACCATCTGCCCCAGCCGTCGCGCGCCGTGGGCGGCCATGCTGACATGATCCTCCTGGTTGGCCGAGGTCGGCGTGGAATCGGTCACGCAGGGATTGGCGAGGTGCTTGTTCTCGCTCATCAGCGCCGCCGTCGTCACCTCGGCGATCATCAGGCCGGAGTTGAGGCCGGGGGCGGGCGTCAGGAACGGCGGAAGGTCGTGGCTGAGGGTCGGATCGACCATCAGCGCCACCCGGCGCTGGGCGATGGCGCCGATCTCGGCCACGGCGAGCGCGATCATGTCCGCCGCGAATCCCACGGGCTCGGCATGGAAGTTGCCGCCCGAGACAATCCGGCCATTCGACAGGACGAGCGGATTGTCGGTCGCCGCGTTCGCCTCGACCTCCAGCGTTCCTGCGGCCATGCGCAGCATGTCCATCGCGGCCCCCGTCACCTGCGGCTGGCAGCGGATGCAATAGGGGTCCTGCACCCGCGTGTCGCCCTCGCGATGGCTTTCGCGGATCGCCGAGCCATCGAGCAGCGCGCGCATGGCGGTGGCGGCCTCGATCTGGCCCGCATGGCCGCGCAGGCTGTGGATCTCGGGCTGGAGGGGTGCTGTCGATCCCATGATCGCATCGGTGGACATGGCCGAGATCACCAGCGCCGATCGCGCCGCGTGCCAGGCGCCGAAAAGCCCTGCGAGCGCGAAAGCGGTCGAGAACTGCGTGCCATTGATGAACGCGAGACCCTCCTTCGGGCCAAGCGGCACCGGGGCGAGCCCCGCGGCCGCGAGCGCCTCGCCCCCCGGCAGGATGCGGCCGCCGTATTCGGCAAAGCCCGCGCCGATCATCACGGCGGTCATGTGCGCCAGGGGCGCAAGGTCGCCGCTCGCGCCCACGGACCCTTGCGCGGGCACCACCGGCGTCACCGCGCCCGCCAGCATCGCTTCGAGAAGCTCGATCAGTTCCCAGCGCACACCCGAGGCGCCGCGGCCGAGGCTGAGCAGTTTCAGCGTCATCATCAGCCGTGTCGTGTTCGCCGGGATCGGCTCGCCCACGCCACAGCAATGCGACAGGATCAGGTTTTCCTGGAGCTTCGCCGTGTCCTTGGGCGCGATCTTCAGGTGGGCGAGCTTGCCGAAGCCGGTGTTCACTCCATAGACCGCCGCGGAGCCGGCGGCGGCTTCGGCCACCCGGGCGGCGGCGGCCTCGACCCCGGCACGGGCCGAAGGGGCGAGCCGGGCGGGAGCGCCGCCGCGCCAGATCCGCTCGAGTTGGGAAAGCGCGGTGGCGCCGGGGACGAGGGTTTCAGGCGTCAAGGCGGCCTCCGAACATGCGGGTGTGAAGGGGCGTGGCGCCGATCCGGTAGGAAAGCTCGGCCGGATGCGCCGCGTCCCAGACGGCGAGGTCGGCGCGCAGGCCCGGAGCGATGCGGCCGCGATCGGCCAGCCCGAGCGCGGCGGCGGCATGGCGGGTGACGCCCGCCAGCGCCTCCTCCGGCGTCAGACGGAAGAAGGTGCAGGCCATGTTCATCGCAAGCGTGAGCGAGGTCATCGGCGCGGTGCCGGGGTTCATGTCGGTGGCCACGGCCATCGGCACCCCGTGCCGTCGCAGAAGGTCGATCGGCGGCAGTTTCGTCTCGCGAAGCGTGTAGAAGGCAGCAGGCAGGATGACAGCGACGGTGCCGGCGGCGGCCATTGCCGCGATGCCCTCCTCGTCCAGATACTCGAGATGGTCGGCCGACAGCGCCCCGTATCTGGCCGCGAGTGCCGCGCCGCCGAGGTTCGAGAGCTGTTCGGCGTGAAGCTTGACCGGCAGGCAGAGCGCCCGGGCAGCGTCGAAGACCCGGCCGATCTGCTCAGGTGAAAAGGCGATGCCCTCGCAGAAGCCGTCCACCGCATCGGCGAGCCCCTCGGCATGGGCGGCGTGCAGGGCGGGGATGCAGACCTCATCGAGGTAAGCATCGGCGCGGCCGGCGTATTCGGGCGGGACCGCATGGGCGGCGAGCAGGCTCGTGACCACCCCGACCGGGCGCTGCCGGCCGAGCGCGCGGGCGGTGCGCAGCATCTTCAGCTCGTCCGCGACGGTGAGGCCGTAGCCCGACTTCACCTCAAGCGTGGTCACCCCCTCGGCCAGCATCCGGTCGAGCCGTGCCAGCGCACTCTCCTCCAGCTCGGACTGGCTCGCCGCACGCGTGGCGCGGACGGTCGAGACGATCCCGCCGCCGGCGCGCGCCACATCTTCGTAGCTCGCACCCTCTAGCCGCATCTCGAATTCGCGCGCGCGGTCGCCGGCGTGGACGAGATGAGTATGGCAGTCGATCAGCCCCGGCGTGACCAGGCGACCGCCGAGGTCGACCTGCTCCCCCTTCGCCGCTGGAAGGTCAGCCCGCGGTCCGGCCCATTGGATGCGCTCGCCCGAGACAATCACGGCGCCATCGGGGATCAGCCCCGCGCCCTCGGTCATGGTCGCCAGCACCGCATTGAGGAGAATCATCGGTAGCGCCTTGTATCGTCTGCGATGTCGTGTATTATGTCTGCACATATTATCCTGTCAAGACGGGTTCCCCGATGCAACGGATCTGGGCGCGTGAAGCGCTACTTCCCGAAGGCTGGCGCGACAGCGTCCTGATCGAGATCGCACCCGGCGGACGCGTCGGCGCGGTAGGACCCGACACCGCGCCGACCACGGATTGCCTGCGGGTCGGCGTCCTCGTTCCCGCCCCGGCCAACTGCCATTCTCATGCGTTCCAGCGCGCGATGGCCGGGCTGACGGAACAACGCGGGGCCGAACCGTCCGACACCTTCTGGACCTGGCGGCAGCGGATGTTCGCCTTTCTCGAACGGATCATGCCGGAGCAGGTGGAGGCCATCGCCGCGCAGGTGCAGATGGAGATGCTCGAGGCGGGCTTCGCCACCAATGTCGAGTTCCACTACTTGCACCATCGGCCGGACGGCGGCCCCTATGCCGATCCGGCCGAGATGTCGGCCCGCATCGCCGCCGCCGCCGCAACCACCGGGATCGGGCTGACGCTGCTGCCGGTGCACTACCAGTTCGGCGGGCTCGACCGCCGCCCGCTTGGCGCCGGCCAGCGGCGCTTCGGCACCGATCCCGACCGCTTCGCCCGGCTCGTGGAGGGGGCGGAGCGGGCGCTCGGCGTCCTGCCCGCCGACACCGTTCTCGGCATTGCGCCGCATTCCCTGCGCGCGGTGGCGCCGGAGACGCTCGCCATGCTCGCGGCGCTGAGGCCCGGCGCGCCGGTGCACATGCACCTCGCCGAGACGCCGGGCGAGGTGGCGGAGGTCATGGCCGCACTCGGCCGCCGGCCGGTCGAATGGATGATGGAGAACGTCGCGCTCTCGTCGCGCTGGTGCCTGATCCACCTCACCCAGATGCTTCCGGCGGAGACCCGGGCGCTGGCCCGTACCGGCGCGGTCGCGGGACTCTGCCCGTTGACGGAGGCGAGCCTTGGCGACGGCATCTTCGACGGCGTCACCTGGTGCGACGAGAACGGCGCGATCGCACTCGGCTCCGACAGCAACATCCGCATCTCGCTGGCCGAGGAACTGCGTCAACTCGATACCAGCCAGCGCCTGCGCGATCACAGCCGCGCGGCGCTGGCGACGGCCGCGCGGTCAACGGGGCGGCGGCTGCTGGAAGATGTCGCGACGGGCGGTGCCACGGCATCGGGCCGCGGCCGCGGCCGGATCGAGCCCGGGGCCTGGGCCGATCTCCTCGCGCTCGACACGACCCATGTCGACCTCGAGGGGCTGCGGGGCGACACCCTCCTCGACAGTTTTGCCTTCGCGGGCGACAGCGGCATGGTCGCGGAAGTCTGGGCGGCCGGACGTCACTTGGTTCGGGGCGGGCGCCACATCCGCCGCGACGAAATCACGGCAGCCTATCGCACCGCGGTGCGGGGCCTCAGGGAAAGCACCTGAAAATCAGTACCGCGTGGTCATCCGGTGCCCTGGCCGGTGGACCAGACGCACATAAGTCACTGTCTCGCCGTTCCACCGGGTGAGCCGCTCGGTCGTCAGGAGTGGATCGCCGATCCCACAATCGAGATGGGCGGCAAGCGCCGCGTCCGCCGCAGTGGCAGAGATGCTGATCTCGACGGCGGAGAAGGGAATCTGCGATACCAGCCACTCTGTCGGGCCGCTCGCGGAGAAATCCGCCGTCCGCGCCTGCGGCAGGAGGCCGAGGTTGATCCAGCGATCCTCGTGCTGCCAGGGCGCGCCATCGGCGAAATGCAGGCAGACCAGGTGCCGTACCGGATCGCCGGGTGCGAGCGCGAGCCGCGCCCGCAGCCACTCGGGCGCCTCGATCACCTCCGACCGCACGAGGGCGTAGCGGTAGCTGCGGCCCTGTCCCTCCACCTCGCGCCGGACGACCGGGATGTCGAACCGCGCCTGCCGCAGGGGGGACGACCGGACCCTTGAGCCCGACTTTCGCTTGCGCTCGATGATCCCGTCCTCGGCGAGTTCGCGCATGGCGCGGTTCACCGTGGCGCGGGCCGAGCCATAGGTTTCGGCCAGTTCCAGTTCGCCCGGAATGAGGCTACCCGGCTTCCATTCACCCCGGGTGATCCTGCCCAGGATGTCCGCCTTTATGTCGCGGTAGGTCACCACTCCCACCTGCCCCTTGTTCCCTGCCGGGCCGCCGGCCATTGCCAAGTCCAAGAATAAATCTTGGACATATCTGACCTTAAGTCCAGTCAAAAGACACCTGCCATGCAGCGTGCGTTTGCGGACAATTCGCGCTATCGCGGCACTGCCGGACAGGGCCGGCGAAAGGCTGTCTTAACCATCCGGAGGAAAAGATCGTCAACGGTTCAAGGCGCGGGGGGCGCGATGCTGTCCTGGTCGGCGACGGCAGTCATGTTCGGGAACGGAGGCACCCTTCCCCTTGCCATAACCGGGCTGGAAAGCTCGGTCGAGAACGGTCGCACCCATCTTTCTGCGGTTTCGGCAAACGGCGGGGCGATCCTTCGTTTCGAGATCGGGGCGGGTGGCACACTCGTTTCCCAAGGCTCCGTGCCGCTGCCCATGGGGCAGATCGTCGCCGAGGGACTGGTGGAGGTCGAAGTCGGCGGAACGTCCTACTTCGCTGCGCTCGCGCCGCTTACGTCCGCCATGCCGGACCTGACCCTTCTCGATCCGGCGGGTACTGGCAGCCTCGTGCTCGCCGATGCCGGCATGCGGATCACCTCGGTCGCGACGGCCGATTTCGGCGGGACAAGCTTCCTGTTCGTCGCCCATGCCGATGGCGGCGCAGTCGATACCTATGTCCGCACCGACTCCGGCGAGTTCGCCATCGCCGTCCGCACCGCCGCGGCGACCGGCGGCGGGACGTATCCCGGCACGCTTGTGGTGGCGTGGGCGGGCGGCACGCCCTACGTCATCACCACCTCGGCGGCAGACGACGCCATTCGGTCGAACCGGATCCAGGCGGACGGAACGCTCGCCGAGATCGACCGCGACGGCGCGCCGAGCGGGCTTGGAATTGATGCCCCATCCGCGACCTGCTGGACCACGCTTGACGGTGACACCTACATCTTGCAGGCGGGTGCCGGCAGTTCCTCGCTGAGTGTGCTCAGGCTCGAGACGGACGGGCGGCTCACGCCGACCGACCACATCGTGGACAACCTCGCCACCAGGTTCCAGTCGGTCACGGCCCTCGCCACAGTCGAGGACGGAACACGCCGCTACGCGATCGCCGGCGGTGCCGACGGCGGACTAAGTGTCTTTGCCCTCCTGCCCGGAGGGCGTCTCTATCACCTCGGGGCGATCGCCGACACCGCGTCCTTGACCCTCGCCGCAGTGAGCGTGGTCGCGGCCGCAATGTCCGGAGGCCAGATCCAGGTTTTCGCTGCAGGCGGCCGCGAGGCCGGCTTTACCCACCTCAGCATGGCGCCCGGGATCACCGGCAGCATCGTCGGCGGCACGGCTGCCGGTGAGACGGTCTCGGGCACCTCCGGCTCCGACATCCTTCGCGACGGTGCCGGCTCGGACGTGCTGATCGGCGGGGCCGGGGCCGATGTCTTCGTCCTCGACTACGACGGTTCGGCCGACACGATCGCGGATTTCGACCCCACGATGGACCTGCTCGACCTCTCCGGCTGGACGCTGTTGCGCAGCGCCGACCAGCTTGACGTCACTCCGACGAACTCCGGCGCCATGATCGGCTATCGCGGCGAGGTCCTGCATGTCCGCTCCACGCAGGGCAGCCCGCTCACCGCCGCCGACTTCGCCCGCATCGGCGTGACCAACCTCGACCGGATCCTCTCCGGATTCGTCGATGGTGCAGAAGTGGAGGGGACCGCCTCTGGAGATCGTCTGACTGGCACGGGGGCGAAGGACAGGCTCGTCGGTTACGACGGAAACGACACGCTCGACGGCGCCGGCGGGGCCGACACGCTCGTCGGCGGCACCGGACTCGACTGCGCGGATTTCTCCTGGGCCACGACTCCCTTGACGGTCAATCTCGCCGACCCCACCCTCAATGCCGGCGAGGCTCTCGACGTCATATTCGAAAGTGTCGAGGGAGTGTTCGCCGGCAGCGGCGACGACAGCGTGACGGGGAACGCGGCGAACAACGACCTGCGCGGCGGGGGCGGCAACGACAGCCTGCTGGGCGGGTCCGGCAACGACACTCTGAACGGCGGGTCGGGGGGCGACGTGCTGGACGGGGGCAGCGGAACCGACACGGTATCCTACGAGGGCTCGACCGGGTCGCTGCGGGTCGACCTGATGTTTGCCGGCATCAACACCAACGTGGCGGCCGGCGACAGCTATGTCTCGATCGAGAACCTGATCGGCAGCCAGGGCTTCGACAACCTGCGCGGCACGACCGGCGCCAACCGGATCGAGGGCATGGCGAACGTGGACTACGTCTTCGGCCGCGCCGGCAACGACACGCTGGTGGGCGGTGTCGGCGACGACGTGCTCTTCGGCGGGGTGGGGGCAGATGTGCTCGACGGCGGGGCCAACCGCGACCGGGCGCAGTATTCCGAGAGCCTGGCCGCACTCCTCGTCGACCTGATGAACCCCGGCCTCAATACCGGCGAGGCGGCGGGCGACAGCTACGTCTCGATCGAGGACCTGGCGGGAAGCCGGTTCGACGACACGCTCTCCGGCGATCTCGGCGACAACCGGCTCTTCGGGCGCGAGGGCGCCGACCGGCTCTACGGCCGCGCCGGCAACGACTATCTCAACGGCGGCGCCAACAACGACCGGCTCGACGGCGGCCTCGGCGACGACACGCTGCGGGGCGGGCAGAACGCCGATACCTTCGTCTTCGACGCCGGCGCCGACCGGGTGGAGGATTTCACCGCCGTCCAGAACGACCGCATCGCGATCGACAAGGCGCTCATCGGCGGCAGCGTGCTGACCGGGGCCGAGATCGTCGCCAGCTACGCCTCGGTCATCGGCGGCATGGTCGTCTTCGACTTCGGCTCGGGCAATACCCTCACCCTCGAAACCCTCGCCTCCACCGCAGGCCTCGACGCATACGTCTTCGCGTTCTGAGAGGGCAGGGTCAGACCGGGATTCCCAGGCGTCCGAGCAGCCTGTCGTCAAGCGTCGCGAATGCCTCCCCGTGCCGTGGGGCGGCATTTTTGGCTCGGACGGTGGACACCATGGCGGGCCGTTTGTAAAAGCCTTGGCAACCGGCATACCGCGGCGTCGTCCCTGGTGCGGCCGGCCAATCTTTAATGGCTCCGAGAACTTGTAATGTCATCACGGTTGCGGAACCTGTTTCGCCAATACGCAAATCGCCACGCGCGCCTGGAACTTGGCGCGTTTCCCCTTCTCGATGGGGCTGGACAGGTGGCCGGTCATGTCGACAGGATTTGTCTTGCCGGAGGGTTGATCGAGGTCAGCGGCTGGTCGAAATGCAAGGCCATCTCGTTGATCTGCGACGGGTTCCGGTCCGAAACCTATCCCAACATCCCGCGCGAGGATGTCGCCGTAAAGCATGCCGACATGGTGGCCGACCAGCGCGTGGGGTTCGCCGTTTCCGTGCCCAGCGGCCGCGGCGCGTGCATGCTGATCTGCCACGATGGCCCGGACCGGGTCGTACACATCCTGCCGCGGCCGGGACTGCTCACTCTGCGGCTGGCACAGGTCCGCCTCGCCCCGGGCCTGCTCGTGAGTCTTGTAGCGAGCGTCCCCGACTACCTGAAATGGTCGCTGCTCGGCGACTACGCCGCGAGGACTTCCTATCGAAACCGGCTCGGTCTCGACCTGCTGCCGCTGAACGCGGTGCTCGATCCCAGGATATTCGCCCCCCCCGGCCCGATAGAAGAAGAGGCGCGCAGCGAGGAAATCACCATTGTCCTGCCCGTCTACAACGCGCTCGATCTCCTGACCGAGGCTCTGGCGCGCATCGTCGCCCATACCGACGTGCCCTGGAGGCTCATCGCAATCGAGGACTGCTCCACCGATCCCGCGGTACGGCCCTTCCTGCGCGACTGGCTGGCGCGCCAGGACAGGACTGTCGCGGACCGGGTGGAAATCCTTGAGAATGAGTGCAATCGCGGCTTCGTCGCGAGCGTGAACCGCGCGCTGGAACGGGCCGTCCCGCTCGGAAATCACGTCGTTCTGCTCAATTCAGACGCGCTGGTGCCGCCACGCTGGGCCTCGCGACTGGTTCGGCCGGTGCTGACCCATGACTCGGTGGCATCCGTCACACCGATGTCGAACGACGCCGAGATCCTGTCGGTTCCGACGATCTGCCAACGCGCCGTTCTTGCGCCCGGCGAGGCGGAGGAGATCGACCGGACGGCGGCCACCTTCCACCCGGACGCCTGCCTCGCCGAACTGCCGACGGGGGTGGGCTTCTGCATGCTGTTGAACATCGACTACCTCCGTCGGGTTCCGTCCCTCGACGCGGCCTTCGGCCGCGGCTACGGCGAGGAGGTCGACTGGTGCCAGAAGATCCGCGCGCTGGGCGGGCGGAACATCGGACATGGCGGCCTTTTCGTCGAGCACCGTGGCGGAACCTCTTTCGGGAGTGTCGAGAAGCTGAAGCTCGTGCAGGCGCACAATGCGATCATCAGCACGCGCTATCCCGGCTATGACGCCGAGGTCCAGAACTTCATCCGCTACGACCCGCTCAGGACCCCCCGGCTCGCTCTGGCGATTGCCTGGGCAGGTGCCCGGGCGCGGAAGCCAGTTCCCGTCTATCTGGCGCATAGCCTCGGCGGAGGCGCCGAGGACTACCTGAAGCACCGCCTTCAGCGCGACATCGAAGCCACTGGCGCCGCCGTCGTCCTGCGGGTGGGCGGCGGTTTGCGCTGGCGCGTGGAATGCCATTCTGCACACGGGGTCGTCGCCGGCTCGATCGCCGACTTCACGCTGGTGCAGAAGATCCTCGATCCCCTGACGACCCGTCGGGTGATCTACTCCTGTGGCGTCGGCGACACCGACCCGGTGACCCTGCCGGGCCATCTTCTTGAGCTTGTGCGCGACGGAGACGTGCTGGAGGTTCTGGTGCACGATTTCTTCATGGTCAGCCCGTCCTACAACCTACTGAACGGGGAGGGGATCTTTGCCGGAGTGCCGTCACCTGGCGGAAGTGACCGCGCGCACCGTGCTGTCAGGCCCGATGGCAAAACCGTGACCCTCGCCACCTGGCGTGAGGAATGGGGGCGACTCATGTCGGCCGCCACCCGGATCACGGTGTTCTCGAACGACAGCAGAATGCATTTTCTGGCGGCATATCCGGATTGCGCGAGTCGGATCGACATGGTGCCGCACGGGCTTCCCCACCGGATTCCGCAGGTTGCGCCGACGGAGGCAAGGCCGCCGGTCATCGGCGTCCTGGGCAACATTGGACCGGCGAAGGGCGCCGCGGTCGTGGAGCGGCTCAGCCACGCGCTCGAAACCTCGCGGAGCGCGAGCCTGGTTCTCATTGGCAATATCGCGCCGGGCTACAGCCTAGCACCTGCGACGACCGTACACGGCGCATATGCGCCGGCCGAGATCGCCAGTCTGGCGGTGCGCTACCGCATCTCGGCCTGGTTCATTCCCTCGATCTGGCCGGAGACCTTCTCCTTTACGACGCACGAAGCGTTGGCGACCGGTCTGCCGGTTGCCTGCTTCGATCTCGGGGCCCAGGCCGAAGCGGTGGGTAAATCCGCAACCGGACGCCTGATCCCTCTCGACCATGCGTCCGGGGCAGTGGAACGGATTGTCGCCGAAATCCTGGGGGTGCCGGCTTGAGCAACATCACGATCCCGATCCGGTCCCTCGCCGAGTCCGGCGTCGAGGTGCTGCGGCGCGATGCGACCGGGTCTGTCAGCCTTCCGCGCAACAGTCGGATCGAGGCGCCTTCGAGCCTCAAGTGGACGACCTACGAACACTCGTTGAGCCTCGGGGCCTTTTCCTATCAGGTGTCGGGATATTGCTTCGCGGCACGGATCGGTCGCTATTGCTCGTTCGGCGAACAGGTGCAGATCGGGCGCCAGAACCATCCGCTGACCTGGGCATCGACAAGCCCCGCCTTCTACCTCTTCGAAGGGCTCTTCGATGTCGGCACCGGCTTCAACGGCGCCGAGGAGTTCGGCCGCTACCGGTTCGAGCATTCCGAGCCGCCGACGCGGGTGAAGATCACGACGATCGGCAACGATGTCTGGATCGGTCACGGCGCCTTCCTCTGCCCGGGCGTGACCGTTGGCGACGGCGCGATCATCGCCGCCCATGCCGTGGTGACCAAGGACGTGCCGCCCTATTCGGTGGTGGCGGGCAACCCCGCGGTCATCAAGCGATACCGTATCCCGCCAATGCTCCTTTCGCCGATGCTGCGCTGCAAGTGGTGGCGCTTCGCGCCATGGCAGCTTGCGCATCTCGACGTGACCAACCCCGAACGCTTTGTGGCCGGGGTGTTCGAGATGCGCGACGAACCGGAGTTCAATCCCTCCGTCATCGACCTCAAGGATTATGGCTAGTGACGGTTCTCGTCTTCCTCCACATTCCCAAGACCGCGGGCCAGACCGTGCACAATGCCCTGACCCGGGCGGTCGGCCAGCGCAATGTCTCACCCGTCCGTGTCCACACGCAGGCCTCCAGCGAGGATCAGTTTCCTCCGGGCTACCGGCTCTACTCAGGCCATCTCGACTGGACGGCGCTCGAAGGACTGCCCCCGGACCGCTTCGTCTTTTCCGTACTGCGCGAGCCCCGTGAACGCATCGCCTCCTTCTATTTCTACGTCCGAAAGGAGGCTGCCGCGCTGAGTGAGGAAGACCTCGCGCGACCCGAGAACGTGGGCAAGTACCGCGCATTGCACTGGACGGCGGAGGAGTATTTCTTCGGCGGCGATCCGCCCTGGCAGCAGTTTGTCCGAGACCACTACGACAACTTTTACTGCAGCTACTTTGCCACCCGGAAGATGCGCGGTCTGGCCGAGGTTTCGGGGTTGCCGGATGAAGAGAGAATTCGACGCGCGGTCGCCGGGACTGCTGCGCTGGACGCCCTTTACTCGACCGTCGGGCTGGCGCGGCTGGAGGCCGATGTTGCGCGGATCTTGGGCAAGTCGGTTCCGATTGCCTGCGAACGCGTGAACCGCGGCCCGCTGGACCCTGGTCTTTCCCGCTGGCGGGAACTGCTCGGGCGACTTGGAGGCCACGGTTCTACCGAAAGGCTGGAGGCATTCGCGACGCTTGACGACAGGCTGCTCGGACGCCTGGGAATCCCGGTCTGACCCTGCCCTCTCAGAACGCGAAGACGTATGCGTCGAGGCCTGCGGTGGAGGCGAGGGTTTCGAGGGTGAGGGTATTGCCCGAGCCGAAGTCGAAGACGACCATGCCGCCGATGACCGAGGCGTAGCTGGCGACGATCTCGGCCCCGGTCAGCACGCTGCCGCCGATGAGCGCCTTGTCGATCGCGATGCGGTCGTTCTGGACGGCGGTGAAATCCTCCACCCGGTCGGCGCCGGCGTCGAAGACGAAGGTATCGGCGTTCTGCCCGCCCCGCAGCGTGTCGTCGCCGAGGCCGCCGTCGAGCCGGTCGTTGTTGGCGCCGCCGTTGAGATAGTCGTTGCCGGCGCGGCCGTAGAGCCGGTCGGCGCCCTCGCGCCCGAAGAGCCGGTTGTCGCCGAGATCGCCGGAGAGCGTGTCGTCGAACCGGCTTCCCGCCAGGTCCTCGATCGAGACGTAGCTGTCGCCCGCCGCCTCGCCGGTATTGAGGCCGGGGTTCATCAGGTCGACGAGGAGTGCGGCCAGGCTCTCGGAATACTGCGCCCGGTCGCGGTTGGCCCCGCCGTCGAGCACATCTGCCCCCACCCCGCCGAAGAGCACGTCGTCGCCGACACCGCCCACCAGCGTGTCGTTGCCGGCGCGGCCGAAGACGTAGTCCACGTTCGCCATGCCCTCGATCCGGTTGGCGCCGGTCGTGCCGCGCAGGTTGTCGAAGCCCTGGCTGCCGATCAGGTTCTCGATCGAGACATAGCTGTCGCCGGCCGCCACGTTGGTGTTGATGCCGGCAAACATCAGGTCGACCCGCAGCGACCCGGTCGAGCCCTCGTAGGATACCGTGTCGGTTCCGCTGCCCCCGTCCAGCACGTCGCCCCCCGACCCGCCGTTCAGAGTGTCGTTGCCGGACCCGCCCAGCAGGCTGTCGTTGCCGCCCCCGCCGCGCAGGTCGTTGTTCGCCGCGTTCCCCGTCACGCTGTCGTCGCCGCTGCCGGCGACGTAGTTCTCGATGATCGTGCCACGGGCGATCACCATGTTGCCGATCCGCCCGTAGACGTCCGAAATCGCCTCGGGCGTCAGGTCGACCCGCTGTGCCACGGTATCGTCGCTGTAGTCGATCGTATCGGTTCCGCCCACGTCGTAGATCGTGAAGGCGAGCGGCGCGCCGTCGTAGACCGCGCTGTTCGGCGTGACGTAGATCGCGTCGAGAAGCTGACCGAGCGCGCCCGTCAGGGTATGGCCCACCCCGTAGACCGTGTTCCCGGTGGAGACGACCGTGCCCGACGGGGCACCGTAGAGCGCCTGGATGGCAAGGATGTCGGCCAGCATCGGGCCGAAGAGATAGCCCAAGTCGGCATTGACCGTGGTGTTGTCGATCTGGTCGAAATAGGACATCACCGACATCTGCCAGCTGTCATTGGCAAAGACCGCATCCGTCGGATAGGTCGCCGAGACGTTGTAGCTTCCCTGGTGGCCAAGTCCGAGCGCGTGGCCGATCTCGTGCAAATAGGTCTGGAAGCTGTAGCTGCCCATGGCCGTGCCGTAGCTGGCGAGCCAGTTGACATCGATGTTGACGGTGGAAGACATGATTGTCGCGCCGCTGGTCACGGACGAGGCGAAGGCGCCGGGCTGGTTGTCGTCGAATGTGATGTCGGCGGTGCCGATGACCTCGACGAACTGGAGGTCGGCCGCCCCCTCCCACATATCCAGCGCCCAGCGCGCCAGCTGCTGGCCAGCGGCCGTCAGCGCCGTCAGGTTGACGGTCAGGGTGTTGTCGGTGGTCGTGTCGAACGAGCGGCGGCTCCAGTAGCCGTCGGTGAGGTAGCTGGCGAGTTCGTCCACCGTGCCCGCGGGCGGCAGGCTGCCGTTCGCCACTGAGAGAGCGTAGGTCCCGGTTTCGTTGTCGCCCAGCGAGCGGGCGCTGATGTAGTACGACCCGCTGCTAAGCGCCTGGAACGTCAGCGAGGAGTTCAGGGAGACGCCGTTGTCGTCGTTTTCGGCGATTAGGGTCCCGGTGGAATCGTAGAGCCTCAGATAGGGGTCGAAGAAGGTCGTCGCGGCGAGGTCGATCTGGACGATGTCGCCCGCCGTCAGGTCGATGCGGATCCAGTCGTCGTCGCCGTTGGCGTTGAGGGCGCCGTTGAACGTGTCGCTGACCGCCATGACGTAGGTTGTGGCGGTGCTGCCCGCGGCATCCCCGACCTCGGTCAGGATCTGCTGTGCGGGACCGGCGTGGGTGTAATCACACTCGACACCGGGCGCGCGCGACGCCATGCAAACCGTACACATGAAAATTCACCCCTTGCTACGACGTATGTCTCGAATAATCCCGGCGGCGCACAGCTTCACAGCGGTGCTCCGCCGTGGGACAGAAGATTGGCGGCGATTTGTGACGCGAACGTGGCGCGCAGGTCCGCATCGCCAAGCGACCTGTCGACCACATCGAGCGTCAGGACCGGGCCGGCCTCTTCCCCGGCGGTGTGAGGCGCCTGCCACAGAAGCCGCGCCGAAAGGCTCCGGTCGCTGGCCGAGACGAGTTCGACGACGAGATTGAGCGCCGCAGGGTCGGAGCCAGGCCCCGCCACGCTTGCGGAGACAGTCCGGTCGGGATCGCGGCTCCGCAGGCCCGCCTCCAGAGCGCCGCCGATGTCGGGGCAGAAATCCGCCGCCGCTGCGGCCGCGTCGGCGACGCGGCACGACCATAGCACGGGTTCAGCGCCCACGGCTGCGGACTTGACGCAGCCCACGGCCGCCGTCAGCAACAGGAGCGGCAGGAAGGGCCGCAAGGGCCTGTTTCGATTCATTCAACTCACACATGTTCTCACGGACGAAGGCACAGCCGGGAAAGGTTAACGGAGCCGCCCGCATGCTGTCGAGCCGAAAGGGACGGTTCGTCCTGTCTCGTCGTGTCGGTTCCGGCAAAACTCCGTTTCGCAGGTGGAAATTCCCGCTCCTATCCCTCAGCGTCGGCGCGGTTGACTCTCTTGCCGACCTCCGCCGGGCCGATCGCCTCGACTGGCTACGGCAACGTGTTCCGTTTTCAGGCGCCAAAGTGGATCGCTACGCGCTTCGGCGGTCTCCCGTCACAACCTTTCGGACGCCAATGCGCAGATGACGCCGCTGCTCAGCCTCGCGGCTTGCCCTTCCAGGTCATCAGCCAGGCCTTGAACCGCCCCCAGAATCCGCGCACCTCGTCGGCCGCGTGACCTGCGCGGCCCTCCACCCCCTCCCAGGCCTCGCCAACATCCTCGAGCGCCGGATCGAGCGCGCGTTCGCGGAATTGCAGCCACATGCGGCGGAGCATGAAGATCAGGATCGCCAGCGCCACGAAGAAGGCGATGTTGAACCAGGGGATGATCGTCACATCCGGCCCGGCCACCGGCTTGATGTTGACCGCGTTCGGGAAGGCCGAGACGTAGATGTTGCGCCAGCCGTAGTGCGTGACGACGGCCCACTTGGGGTTCTCGGAGGTTGAGATCATGTCCTGCGCGCGGGCGAGCAGGTTCGCGGTGTCGAACTTGAAATAGGGCGGCCAGGACCAGCCGGTATCCTCGTTGCGGTAGACGACCTCCTTGCCGTTCGCCTTCACCGCCTGGATGAACTGCACATCGCGGTTGATGAGGCCCGTCGCCTGATCGTCGGGCGTCGCCCAGAAGATCCGCGTCCAGTCGCTGAGGTCCTGGCGTTCCTGGTAGGTGCCGACGATCCGCACCACGTCGTGCTGGGGGAGCGTGTAATGCAGGAAGCCGATGATCACGGCCGCGAGGGTCGCGACGAAGGTCCATTTCACATAGCGCATCTCGGCCTCACTGGTAGTTGGTCACGAAGAGGATCGCCGCGACGGCGACCGCGGGCAGGATGAAGACGAAGATGATGAGCCGCCGCCGAAGCCCCGGTTCATAGTCCTTCACGCCGGTCTCGATAAAGGCCTCCCGCGCGTCGGGATCGCCCCCGTCCGGATGGTCGGCCGCCCAGTCCTTCTCAAGCTGCTCGCGCCGGACGGAGCGGGCGTAGATCCACATGAGCAGATAGACGACCGACAGGCCGATGACGCCAACGACGGCGAGGCGCAGCAATGCGATCATCTTCTCTCCTTGCGGACGGCGCCCCAGGGGCCGACGGCGTCGAGGATATCGCCGCGCCCCGGCCGCGACCAGCCCGGGATCGCCGGCGTCTCTTCCATCGCCGGCTCCGGCCCGAAGAGCCGCGACCGCGCGCCCGCCTTGTCGATCTGGTACTCGCGTTCGAGATAGTCGGCGACGTACTCTTTCTTCGCCTCCGGCCAGGACCGGTAGAGGTGGTAGAAAAGCTCCTTGTGGCAGATGAAGAGCTGTCGCACGTCGAGCGGCGAAAGCTCCGCCAGGAGCATGTTGACCAGGTCGCGGTCGGCATGGGGTTTCGCGCGGAGCGTATAGAAATAGGACGGATGGGCGGAGGTGATGCGTGGCCAGGGCCCGCCCGTCTCCACCCAGCGCAGGAGCGCGGCGAGGCCCTGGAACGCCTCGGGGAGCCGCGCGCCGAGGGCCGCGGCCGCCTGCCTCAGGTCGCGCCGCGATCCGTGGCCGATGTCGAGCCCGAGCTCCGCCGCGGCGGCGACGACGATGAAATCCATCTTCTGCCGCAAAATGGCGGACGCGTCCGCGCCCGGCGCGCTGACGATCGGCTCGGCAAGGTCGTTGATCTCGAGGAACTTGGCGATCTGGTTCCGGTCGCCGAGGCCGAAGACATACCTGACCGGAAGCTGGCCCAGCGCCTCCTTCGGCCCGACCGAGATCGCCGCCGGATGGTCGAGGTCGCGGAAGATGTAGATGCCGCCGAAATGCGCCGTCCAGAAATTGCCCTGGTCATAGGTCGTCGCCTTCAGCGCCACCGGATTGCGCGTCACGTCGCCGGTCTTTTCCGCAAGCGCGATCATCTCGGCGATGAGCACGTCGTTCCACCAGGCGTCCTCCTCCGTCCGGAACCTCTCGACGAGACGCGAGAGCTTCTCCGCCTCCGCCAGATGGTTGCCGGTCGTGTCCGCGACCACGGTGATGCGGCGGATATCGAAGAGCCTCGCGGGCGAGGTCAGTTCGAAGACGGTATTCTCCAGCTCCCCCGCCACGGCATCGCGGGCGGTCAGGCTGAAAAGCTGCGCCTCGTTCCCGGCGATGAACTTCGTCAGGATGCCGCGCGAGGTCGAGAACTTCGCGTTCAAGAGCGGTGCCGTCTTCTGGTCGGTAGTCAAGAGGATGAACTGCCGGTTGCAGCCGTTCTTGTTGAGGTAGAGGTGGTCGTCAAGCTCATCGCCCACTTCCGGGCTGTAGCCGGAAATGTCGATGTGGAAATCGGCAAGCTTCGTCTCCTTCCCCGTCAAGGATTTCAGCGCCCGGTTGTAGCGTTCGATCAGCGCCGGGCTTTCGATGGGCACGAGATTGCCGAACATCAGGCCCTTGGAGATGAGGCGTTTCATGATCGGCCTCCATTGCTGCCAGACGCTGCGCCGGTCGCCCGGCGCCTCCCCTCCCCCTCGTGGGGAGGGGATGGGGGTGGGGGGCACGCTTCCAGCGCATCGAGCACCAGTCGCATCACACCTTCGAGATTGCCGTCCACATCCGCGTTCCAGAAGCGAAGCACCGTGAACCCCTCTGCGGCGAACCAGGCATCCCGTGCCCGGTCCCTCGGCCCGCCATGCCCGCCGCCATCGACCTCGATCACGAGGCGGCGGCCAAACTCCGCGAAATCCGCGATGTAAGGACCGACCGGCGCCTGCCTGCGGAAATGCGCGCCGAGCATCCGGTTCACCTCGCGCAGCTTCGTCCAGAGCTTGCGCTCCTGCGGGGTCATCTCCCTGCGGAGATCACGGGCGCGGCTGCGGGTATGGGCGGCGATGCGGGTCACGGGGTCGCCCCCCACCCCCATCCCCTCCCCACAAGGGGGAGGGGAGGCACCAGACGGGCGACGTTCACGCCTCCCTCCCCCCTCGTGGGGGAGGGATGGGGAGGGGGGAGTGTCGCCGGGCTTTCGACCGGGACCAGGTTGCCGAGCATCAGGCCCTTTTCAATGAGGCATTTCACCGTCCCGCTTCCTCTCCATTCGGCAAATCGCGGGCCGTGTCGCGGCTCCCCTCCCCCTTGTAGGGAGGGGATGGGGAGGGGGGCAGAGCGTTGCTCGATTGCCGTCGATCATGTCCAAGTCGATCAGGCGTTTCACCCCTCCGCCTCATGTGGAATGTCTCCATGTGAACGATGAAAGGCCCTTGTGACGGAAAACCCGAACACAACGAGGATGGTGAGAATGGAAATACCTGAGGCCGCCGTCCATGCCAGAGTCTTACCCATTCCAAAGCTGGTCAAAAGTAGAAACACAAAACCGGCTGCAAAACGCCAAAGCATCCAAACCGATGCGGTCAGAGTGAGCATAAAACAAGCGAAGACCACAACAGTCCGGAGCGAATAGATCTTTCCTTCCCCCAATCGTCGCCCCAGTGAAGTCCCGGTGACAAGCCCGGCCAGAAACGGGAGAACTGCCATGAAGAAGAGGACCAAAAACCAGTTCATCGGGCCCCCGTCATGCCTCCGACGCCCGTCACCCCTTCCCCTCCAGATACCGCCGCTTGGCCTCCTCCATCCGCCGCATGTCCCTGACCGCCGCCTCGACGGCGACCTCGTCCGACTTGTCGGCATAGCGGAACTCAGAGTCGGCATAGCGGTTGATCTCCTGCACCACCATCTCGACGGTGATCGGCTGGCGCAGCGCCTCGATCATCGCCTTCTTCTCTTCGTAAGACTTGAACAGGAACCGCTCCGGTTCCTCCATCCACTCGTCCGGCAATTCGAAATCCATCGCCCGCACCTTCACCGCATCGGTGATGTTCTTGACCGCCCGCCCCGTAAACCGCTCATCCGCCTCCTGAATGGCCTTGAGATAGGCCCCGAGCTTGGCGATGGTGTCGAGCGCGCCCACCCGCCCCTCGACCGCGCGCCAGACCGCCTTCAGCCCCTCCTCATGCGGCTCCGAATGGCCCTCGAAACTCGCCGCCACCGCGCGCTTGATCTCCTGCGCGGCATAAAGCTCATGCTCCCCCATCGGGATCGCATGGTTCTTGCCCAAGAGAAGCGCGAGGATGTCGATATAGTCCTCGCGGCTTTGCGGCCCGTCGACGAGGAACCGCGCCCCGGCCCGCTGGCGAAGCGCGTCGTCGACATTCTCGGGGTAGTTCGAGAACATGCCGAAGGTGCAGTTGCCCCGCACCACCGTATTCGCCCCGGCGAAGGCCTCCATCAGCACGGCGGTAATCTCCTGCTGCCCCGCGCTCGACTGCCGGTCGCCGCGCTTGCCCGCCACCTGGTCGATGTCATCGACCGTGCCGAAGCCGATCACGGCGGGGTCCATCACGTTGTTGATGAAGGCTTTCGCGTTCTGCCCCGACTTGCCCTGATACGAATCCACATTGTCGATGCTGAGGTTCTGGTAGCGGAACGGATAGCCCGCCACCTTGCAGTAGTCGTTGAGCAGACCGGCCATCATCTGGATCAGCGTCGTCTTGCCCGTCCCCGGCTTGCCGTCGCCCATGAAGGTGAAGATGAAACCGCCAAGCTCCGCGAAGGGATTGAGCTTCCGCTCGAAATCATAGGCCATCAGCATCTTGGCCAGCCGCACCGCCTGGTATTTGGCGATATGGTTGCCGACCACCTCGTTCGGTTTCTTGAAGGTCATGATCAGGGTCGAGCCGCGCGCCTTCCGCGCCGCCTCGAAGCCCGAGATCGGGAAGTCGTCCGCCTCGACGCGGTAGTTCGCGCCGGTAAAGGCCTCCAGCCGCGGCGCGGAGGCCGCGCGCAGCTTCACCTTCTCCATCAGCTGCTCGGCGAAGGCGAGGACCGTGGGCACCAGCCGCGGCCCCTCCGTCGCGAAGACCGCGATGTCCTGGTCGAGTTCCCAGAGCGCACCGTGCAGCGCCAGTTGCGCATTGTCGGTCAACACCTCCTCGACCGCGCCGATCTCCACCGTCTCCTCGGTGGCATGGGCCGCCAGCAGGAACGCTGTCGCATTGGCGAAGACCGAGAGCACGGCAAGAGCCTCCGCCGCCAGAAGCTCGGAAAACTCGGTCTTGCGATCGGCCGGCAGCCGGTTCTCCAGATTGGCCTTTTTCAACTCGGCAAGTCCGGTCTGCCCGGAAAACGCCTCGCCCACCGCCAGCGCGACCGCGAGCGCGCGGCGCAAGGCCTGCAACACCACCGCCTCGACCGGATCGACGATCGGATCGTCGCCGCCGATCCCGAGGGTCCGCTCGATCAGGCGCACCCCCTCGGGCCGCGCCATCGGCCGCGTCACCAGCCCCGGCGTCGTGGAACGGAACCGCGGCCGCGCGCCGATCCCCGGCGACCGTTCCGCCGGCGCCTCGACGACCTGCGCCCTGGCAATGCGCGGCGCATGATCGAAGCCCGACAGAAGCGCCGCCGCCCCGGCATAGTGCGCCCGGACCGCCTCTTCCTTCAACTCCATCTCGTCGCGCTGGCCACTCATCCCTCAACCCTCATTCATCTTGCTCGAAATACCTTCGGGGGTCCGGGGGTGGAAGACCCGCGGCGCGGCATCAGCCATAGACCAGCACCCGGCCTTCCTTCCCCACAACGAACTTGCGCAGCGCGCGGAACCCCTCGGGGTCCTTCTCGGCCAGCACCTGGAAAGGCCGCTGCGGCAGGATCAGCGACCGGGTGATCCGAGTCGCCCCCGTCTCCGCCCCCTGTGCCGCGAAGGGGTCGAGCCGGAAGACCTCGCGCTCGGTCTTCGAGAACCAGCCCTCCTCGACCTCGACCCGCTCGCTCACCAGTTCCTCGACCGTCCAGGCCAGCGCCCAGTCCTCGCCCGGCTCGGCCTTCGCCTCGTCCAGAACCTCGCGCATCGCGCCGGTCTGCAGCGTGAAGGACGAGGAATACATCGGCCCGAGGTGCAGGCGCCTGAGCCGCTTCGGATGCAGGTCAGCGAAATCCGTGTCGAACCCCTTGGCGATGGTCAGAAGCTTGAGGCCCCCCACTGACTGCGCCAGAAGATGCGCCTGCGCGGCGGGCCAGCGCCGCTCGTCGAGCGGCAGCGCCTTGCGGCCCGAATCCACCACCTCCATCAGATAGACCACCGGCACGTTCAACTGGCTGTCATAGACGCCCCAGTGCAGAAGGTAGCCGCGCCGCCCGCCCGACACTTCGGAAATGAACTCCGCCGCCGGATGCATCTGCGCGAAGTAAAGCCCGCCGTCGCGCAGCGTCTCGTAATACAGCCGCTGCGACAGCGCATATTGCAGCCGCGTCGGCACCACACGCTCGCCGACGATCTGGCGCACCATCTCGTCCTTCAGGCGGGCGGCGTCCGGCATCCCCTCAAGATGCCGCGCCGCCTGCGCGGCGTCGTTGGCCATCGTCACGATCTCCTGAAAGACCGGGAAGCCGCTTTCGTGGAAGTCGATGGTCAGGTGCTTCTGCCCGATGGCATCGAGCCGCCCGGAGACGAGGTATTTCAGGCTCAGCGCCCTGAAGCTGCGGGAAATCGCGCGGATGTAGTCCTCGAGCACATCGCTGTCGAGGTCGGAAAAGGACTTGTCTCTCTCCATTTCGCCAGCGACCGAGATCAAGAGCCGCGTGATCGTCTCGAACTTCGCGAAATACCGCCGCGCGGCAAGGTCGTCGTCGATCACCTTGTGGTCGGTGGTCAGGTCAAGGTCGGGCACTTAGCCACCATACAGGTTCTTGTCGTGCTTCTCGACAATCGCCGCGAAGCGCCGGGCGAAGCGTTCATCCGCCTTGGCCTTCTGCTCAAGCACCTTCCGGGCAAAGACCATCTGGTCCTCATGCGCCTCCAGCATCTCGGCCATCCGCGTGTTCGTGGCCGAGCCGATCCCGGCCATCGCCGCCTGCGCCTCCTGGTCGGTCTTGACCCCGATCTCGTTGATCCGGTGCGCCACGTCCTGCTGCTGCGCGGTCTTCAAGGACTTCGTCAGAGCGTCGTAGAGCACCACCCGCTGCTTCGTATCCGTCTGGAGCTTGTTGATGAGAACCATCTGCGTCGCCGCCTGGTTCTGCAACGAATCTACCCAGGTCTTGCCCTTCTCGATATAGCGCTCCAACGTCTGCGACTTCGCAAGCTTCACCTGCTCGTCCTGCACCATGGCATTGTATTGCTTGTTCAACTCGGCCAACTGGCTTTCCAGCTTGGTCCGCGCCGCCGCATCCTGCTCGACGGAAATCCTGTTCTCCAGCTCGATGATCCTCGGGTCCATCGCCTGAATCTCGGCGCGCAGGCTCTCCAGCTCACCCACCGTCACCTCACGGTCGGTCAGGGTGCCGGTCAGGTTCGCCTCGACCTTGGCCTTGTGATCGTTCAGCACCGCCAGCTGCCCTTCCAGGAGCTTCACGATCGTATCCGACTTCGCGATCAGGTCCTGCAGCTTGTCGTCGATGGTGGCGCCCCGCAGCCGCTCCTGCCGCATCGCCTCGGACTTTCCTTCCGAAAAGAAGCCGACGAAGCTTTCCCACCCGGTCTTCGTGCGCATTTCGTCGAAGTCGCGCGAAAAGCCCGCCGTCACATCGTCGAGCCCCATGATCAGCTCGGCGATATTGGCGTTCATCAGCTCGGTATGCTTGTGGACGTCCTCGAGCGTCGCATTCTCGATGTCGATGGAAATGTCCTGCCCCGCATTCAGCTTCACCTTCGCGGAATCGATCTTGGCCGTCAGTTCGGAAATGCGCGACTGCGCCTCGGCAACCTGCTTCTGGCTTTTCAGAATCTGGGAATCAAAGTCGGCCATCTTGTCCCTCAATGTTAATCGGCTTTACACTATGTCGTGGCCCGCTCAGGTTTTGTCGAGGGCCGCCCGCCGAAAAACTTAGTGCATCGGCGCGCATGCGTCATCCGCTTTTCCGCCCATTGCCCACGGTCAAGCCGCGCGCTAGCGTCAGGGCCATGCCCGACACAGCCGACGACAGGATCATCCGCGAGATCGACCAAAGGCGCGACGCCCTCGTCGCGCTGACGCAGGATTTGATCCGCATCCCGACGCTCAACCCGCCAGGGCACAACTATCTGGAAATCTGCGAATATCTCGCCGACCGGCTGGGCCGTCAGGGCTTCTTCGTCGAACTCATCCGGGCCGAGGGCGCGCCCGGCGACAGCGTCGCGCATCCCCGCTGGAACCTGGTCGCCCGCCGCGACGGCAGCGGGCCCGGCGACTGCGTCCATTTCAACGGCCATCATGACGTGGTCGAGGTCGGCCATGGCTGGACCCGCGACCCGTTCGGCGCCGAGATCGAGGACGACCGTATCTTTGGCCGCGGGTCCTGCGACATGAAGGGCGGTCTCGCCGCCAGCATCGTCGCCGCCGAGGCCTTCATCGCCGCCTGCCCGGATTTCCGCGGTGCCATCGAGATCAGCGCCACCGCCGACGAGGAGACGGGCGGCTATGGCGGCGTCGCCTATCTGGCGCAGCAGGGCCGCTTCGACCCGGCCCGCGTCCAGCACGTCATCATCCCCGAGCCCCTGCACAAGGACCGCATCTGCCTTGGCCATCGCGGCGTCTGGTGGGCCGAGATCGAGACGAAGGGCCGCATCGCCCACGGCTCCATGCCCTTTCTCGGCGACAGCGCGATCCGCCACATGGGCGCGGTGCTGGCCGAGATGGAGGCGACACTCTTCCCGCTGCTCGCCACCAGACGCACCGAAATGCCGGTGATCCCCGAGGGCGCCCGGCAATCCACCCTCAACATCAACTCCATCCACGGCGGCGAAAAGGAGCAGGAGGACGGTTATACCGGTTTCCCCGCGCCCTGCGTCCCCGACCGCTGCCGCATCGTGATCGACCGCCGCTACCTGATCGAGGAAGATCTGGCCGAGGTGAAGCGCGAGCTGACGGCGATGCTCGAGAACGTCCGGGCGGCCCGCCCCAGCTTCCAGTACGAGGTCCGCGACCTCTTCGAGGTGCGCCCGACAATGACGGACAAGGACGCCCCCGTCGTCCGCACCACCGCCGCCGCGATCGAGAAGGTGCTGGGCAAACACGCCGATTACGTCGTTTCCCCTGGCACCTACGACCAGAAGCACATCGACCGGATCGGGCGGCTCAGGAACTGCATCGCCTACGGGCCCGGCATCCTCGACCTCGCCCACCAGCCCGACGAATGGGTGGGAATCACCGACATGGAAGACAGCGCCAAGGTCATGGCGCTGGTGCTGGCGGAACTTCTGGAACCCTGACTGCGAACCGTAATGCCCAGCGACACGACCGATACTGACTGCCTTCCAGTGGCCGCGCCCCTGTTCGACAATCTCTTCCTGAGCGTCGGGGCCATGAAGGCGGGCACGACCTGGCTCTATTCGGTGCTGCGCCACCATCCGGGCATTCACTTCACCCCGGAAAAGGAAATCCACTACTTCTACGCGCGCTACGAGAACCCCAAGGTGCTCAATGAGCGCTGGCGGCTCAACACCGCGAAGCTCTACGGCGGCTTTGATCCCGCGACCGTCGATGCCGCCCTCGTCGCCCGGAACCTCCGCTGGCTCTCCAGCTATGTCGCGGGGCCGGTCGACGACCTGTGGTTCCGCACGCTCTTTCAGGACCGCCGGCGCGAGACCTGGGTCGCCGATTTCTCCAACCTGAACGCGCTTCTCTCCGAGGCGAGCTGGCGCCGTGTGATGGCTGCGACCGAGCGGCTGAGGGTGCTCTACACCCTGCGCAACCCGAGGGATCAGGTCTGGAGCCATGTGCGCTTCCATCTGATCATGACCGGAAACCGCCACAAGCTCGAAACCTGGAGCGCCGACGAACTTGCCTCCTTCGCCCTTTCGAATGCGATCTGGCCGCACAGCGACTACGCCGCGGCAATTCGGCGGATGCGCGCGGTTCTGCCGTCGGCATCCCTGCATGTCGGCTTCCATCACATCATGAGGGACGCGCCGCTCGCCTTCGTTCGCCAGACCGAGGCCTTCCTCGACCTCCCGCCGCACGACTACCCGCCAGCGCTCCTCGACCGGCAGGTCAACGTGACGCCGGAACACCCCATGCCCGCCGGGATGCTCGAAGGCATCGCCCCCGCGGTCAACCGGCTCGTGACCGAACTCGGCGACCTCGGGATCGACGTGCCCGAAAGCTGGTCTGTCCGCTAGATCCCGGAGCGGCTTCCGTCAGACCGCGATGTTGTCGATGAGCCGGACCTCTCCCAGCACGGTTGCCGCCAGAAGTCGCGCCGGACGGTCGAGCGTGGCGAGCGGCGCGAGGTCTTCGGCGCCGCGCAGGTCGAAATACTCCACATCCGCGAACCCCGCCGCCAGCACCGCTCCGCGCGCCTCCGCCAGCGCCGCCGCCGGCGCCGTTCCGGCCCGGATCGCCGCCGTCGCGGCCTGCATCGCGCCATGAAGCGCGGGCGCAACCGCCCTCTCCCGCGCCGTGAGACGCACGTTGCGCGACGACATCGCCAGCCCGTCGGGCTCCCGGATCGTCGGGCAGCCGATCACGCGGATCGGCATGTTCAGGTCGCGCACCAGGTGCCTGACCACCTGCAACTGCTGCCAATCCTTCTCGCCGAAGAACGCCCGCCCCGCCTGTGTCATCTCGAAAAGCTTCGTCACCACCGTCGCCACGCCGTCGAAATGGCCGGGCCGGAATGTCCCCTCCATCGGCTCCGAGATGCCCGCGACCGACACCCTCGTGGCGAAGCCCGGCGGATAGACCTCCTCGGGACCGGGCGCGAAGAGGACATCGACCCTCTCCGCTTCGAGAAGCGCGAGGTCAAGCGCCTCGGTCCGAGGATATTTCGTCAGGTCTTCGGGGTTGTTGAACTGCATCGGGTTGACGAAGATCGTCACGATCACCCGGTCGGACTGCGCCCGCGCCGCGCGGGCGAGGCTCAGGTGGCCGTCGTGCAGCGCCCCCATCGTCGGCACCACGCCGACAAGCATGCCCGACCGCTTCCAGGTTGCCACCCGGTCGCGAAGCGCCGCCGCGCTGCGGATCACCTCGGTCATCGGCCGGGTTCCCCGCCGAAGACATGCTCGGGAGCCGGAAAGCGCCGCGCCCTGACATCGGCCGCATAGGCCGCGATCGCCCTGTCCGCCTCGGCGCCGAGTTCGGCATAGCGCTTCACGAATTTCGGCCGGAACGCGGTGAAGAGCCCCAGCATGTCGTCCACGACCAGAACCTGCCCGTCGCACTCCGCCGAGGCGCCGATACCGATGGTCGGGATCGGCAGGGCCCGGGTGATCTCGGCCGCAAGCACATCGGGCACCTTTTCCAGCACGACGGCGAAGGCCCCCGCCCCGGCCACGGTGGCCGCGTCCTCGCGGATGCGCTCCGCGTCCTCGCCCCGCCCCTGCACCCGGTAGCCGCCGAGCGTGTTGACCGCCTGCGGCGTAAGCCCGACATGCGCCATCACCGGCACCCCGCGCGCCGCGAGGAACGCAATCGTCTCGGCCATATGCGCGCCGCCTTCGAGCTTGACCGCCGCCGCCCCGGTCTCCGCCATCAGCCGCGCGGCGTTGCGGAAGGCCTGCGCCGGCCCCTCCTCGTAGGCGCCGAAGGGCATGTCCACGACAAGCATGGCGCGGGACAGCCCCCGCGCCACCGCCCGGCCGTGCAGGATCATCATCTCCATCGTCACGCCGAGGGTCGAGGGCAGCCCGTGCAGAACCATGCCGACGCTGTCGCCCACCAGAACCATGTCGCAATGCGGATCGACGAGCCGCGCGACCGGCGTCGTGTAGGCGGTGAGCATGACGAGCGGCACGCCGCCCTTCCGCGCCCGGATATCCGGCGGCACCGGCCGCTTCCCCTCAACCGTCGCGCTCATTGCGGTGCTCCCCCCCGGGGTCGTTGCGCCATCATAGCTGCGCCGCAGCATCGTTTCCAGCAGACTCTGCGCCAGCCAACGGCTTGATCGGCGTGCGAAAACGGCGAAATATGCCGGGGATGGCCCGGCGCACCCCGGGCGGAACCGGGAGACCGAGAGATGTTCCACCGCGTTACCACGACCGCCGCACTCCTCGCCCTTGTCGCCGGCCCCGCGCTTGCCGCGCAGGACACCATCACCCTCGGCATGGTGCTGGAGCCGCCGAACCTCGATCCCACGGCGGGTGCCGCCGCCGCGATCGACGAGGTCGTCTATGCCAATGTCTTCGAGGGCCTCACCCGCATCGGGCCCGACGGCTCCGTCCGGCCGGCGCTCGCCGCAAGCTGGGACGTGGAGGACGGGGCGAAGACCTACGTGTTCCACCTCCACGAAGGCGTGACCTTCCACGACGGCACCGCGATGGATGCCGAGGACGTGAAGTTCACGCTCGACCGGGCGCGGGCCGATGACAGCGCCAACGCGCAGAAGGCGCTCTTTGCCGGAATCGAGGCGGTCGAGGCCGTCGATCCCCTGACCGTCCGGGTGTCGCTGAAGGTGCCCGACGGCAACTTCCCCTTCAACATGGCCTGGGGCGACGCCGTGATCGTCGCACCGGAGTCCGTGGCCGATGCCGCGACGAAACCGGTGGGCACCGGCCCCTTCCGCTTCGCCGAATGGGCCCAGGGCGATCACGTCACCCTGACGCGCAACGACGCCTACTGGGGCGAGCCTGTGGCGCTGTCGAAAGCCACCTTCCGCTTCATCTCCGACCCGACGGCCGCCTTCGCCGCGATGATGGCCGGCGATGTCGATGCCTTCCCGAACTATCCCGCGCCCGAGACGCTGGCCCAACTTGCAGCCGATCCGCGCTTCAAGGTCATCGTCGGCTCGACCGAGGGCGAGACGATCCTTGCGATGAACAACAGGAAGCCGCCGCTCGACAACGTCAAGGTGCGCGAGGCCATCGCCCATGCGATCAACCGGCAGGAAATCATCGACGGCGCGATGTTCGGCTACGGCACGCCGATCGGCACCCATTTCGCGCCGCACAACCCCGATTACCTCGATCTGACCGCGCTGTCGGCCCATGACCCCGAGAAGTCGAAAGCGCTGCTGGCCGAGGCCGGTATCACGGGCCTGAAGCTGCGCCTCGCCCTGCCGCCGCCCACCTATGCGAGGCGCGGCGGGGAGATCATCGCCGCACAACTGGCGGCGGTCGGGATCGAGACAGAGATCAGCAATGTCGAATGGGCGCAATGGCTGGAACAGGTATTCAAGGGCCGCGACTTCGACCTGACCATCGTCAGCCATACCGAGCCGATGGACATCAACATCTATGCCCGCCCCGACTACTACTTCGGTTATGGCAAGCCCGACTTCGTGGCGCTGATGGACAAGCTGGCGGAAACCACCGACCCGGCGGCGCGCTCCGACCTCCTGAAAGAGGCGCAGGAGATGATCGCCAGGGACTACGTCAACGCCTACCTCTTCCAGCTTGCCAAGACAGGCGTGGCGAATGCCAAGATCGAGGGGCTTTGGGAGAACTCGCCGAACCAGTCCAACGACCTGACGGCGGTGCATTGGGTTGAGTGACGGCTCGGGCCCGGCAGGCGGACCGCAGAAAGGCAGTGCGCGGCGTCCAAGGCCGCGTCAGACCGCGCAACTGACACTCTTTCTTTTGGCCATCATCGCCCCGGCGATCTGGCTTTTCTATTCGCGCGTCTGGGTGCCCAGACTGCATCAAAGCGAATGGTGGGCGCGCGGCCATCTTATCGTGCCCGACGGTTGGACCTCAATTGCTCTCTGCCTGATGACCGGATTCGGCGTCGCGCTTCTGTTGGCTATCGGAACCCTCAACCGGCACCGTCCGCGCCTCATGTTCCGTCCGACAGGGACGAAGCTGGCTGCCATGGGTCTCTTTGGAATGCTGGCGCCTGTAGGGCTGTTTTACGCCCTGCCGATCGGCGGTTGGTCAATCCTCCTGTGGCTTTTCAATCCGATCAGGCTCGTGGACGCCGGGCGTCTGCTGCAAGTGCTTGGCTCGACCACCGCGCTTCTCGTCGCATCCTATGCCGCCGTATCGATGATCATCTACGGCATACGGAACTACGCGGTGCGCGGGCTGCTTTTGGGCGCGCTCTGGCTTTCTCTCTATGCCGCACAAATTCTTCTTTCAGGTGTCTACAACGGGCCGCTCTGACCAAGGACGACTTTCCCCATTCCCAACTCCCTCCGCCTCACCCTCGCCGCCGCATTCCGAACCGACCGCTTCGCACCGGCCGGGTCTTGGGCAGCTAGGACGACTTCACCGCCTTCACCGCCCAGGCCCGCGCGGTCAGGGCGATGCCGCCGTCCGGTTCCGCCGGCAGGTCGCTTTCCAGCTTCCGGCGCAGCGCCTCGCGGCGATCGGGCGGCAAGGCGGCGCAGTAGCCCGGCGCGGGACCGGCGCCGAGGGTGAAGGGCGTCCAGTAATCGGTGAAATCGGCAAACCGCGTGTCGATGACAAGCGCCGTCGACTCCACCTCCATCCCCCAAACCCTAACCGCAAGATCGCGCAGCCGGGCCTCGGTGCAGTCGGGGAACCTCTTGTCCTCGGTCAGATCTTGCGCGGCGGGGTCGAGCGCGCTCGCGGCGCGCCAGAATTCGCGCATGAACCGGACGCCGCCGCCCGGATAGTCCCAGACGAAGAAGCCGAGCCGCCCGCCGGGACGGACAACGCGGGCCATCTCGCGCAGCATCGCGGAACGGTCGGGCACGAAGTTCAGGACAAGGCCGGAGACGGCCGCGTCGAAGCTTTCCGCCGGAACGTCAAGCTTCTGGGCATCGCCGCGTCGGAATCGCACACGGGGATCGTCGGTCTTGCTCGCTGCATGGACGACGAATCCCTCTGAAGCGTCCACTCCGGTCACGCTGCGGGGCGCCGACTGCCCGAGGATCGCCGCCGACAGCGATCCGGTCCCGCAGCCGACATCGAGCCAGTCGCCGCCTTCGGGAGCCTCCAGCCAGTCGAGGAAACGCGGCGCCACCCGACGGCTCCAGCGGCCCATATAGGCGTCGTAGTTGGCGCCCGCCTGCCAGGAATCGTGTCGTGAGCTTTCGGACATGACGTCTCTCCGGCGACAAGGGTGCGTGCTGCAAATGCCGTCCATCATACGCCTCTTTCCGGCGGCTGGCGCGGACTGTATCAGGGGTCAGCCGCTTCCGGCCGTCCCGCCGCCAGCCCCGAACGAGGTATCGATGCCCGCTTTCCTCCGCCTCACGCCCGCCGCCACCTCCCCTGAAACCGAGCGCCCCGCGCGCGAAAGGGTGATCTCGGGCGACCCCGTGCACACCACCTGGAACGTCGAGGAGCGGGACGGGCTTTACTGCGGCATCTGGCAATCCACCCCCGGCAAGTGGCGGATCAGCTACGACGAATGGGAATACTGCCGCATCCTCGCGGGTCGTTCGGTCATCACCGACGACAAGGGGACCGAATACCATATCGGTCCCGGCGACAGCTTCATCCTCCGGCCCGGTTTCTCAGGCACATGGGAAGTGATCGAGACCACCCGCAAGGATTACGTGATCCGGGTCTGATCGCACTCAGTTGATCTGGGTGAAGACCCCGTCGGGATCGGTCACCGCCGAGGCGTCCGAGAGCGGCAACCCGGTCGCCGGATCGATGGCGACCGCGGTTCCGGTCAAGGCCGACTGAGGCGTGACCACACCGACCGGGGGCACGAACTTGGGCCAGGGAATGTTGCCCGCCCGGATTTGCGCCTGGACATCCTCGGGGAAGGACGACAGGGGCACCATCAACCCATGTGCGTTCTCGACCATCGGATCCTCGGCGATCGCCGACTCCTCTGCCGAACGCACATGGACATGCGTGCCCGCAGAGACCCGTTCGAACAGGTCGAGAATGTCCTGGTTGAATAGCCGGATGCAGCCGGCCGAGGTCGCCCGGCCGATGGTCGAGGCGTTGTTCGTGCCGTGGATGCGGTAGTAGGTGTCGCGCCCGCCGCGATAGAGGTAGAGCGCCCGCGCGCCCAGCGGGTTCTCGAGCCCGCCCGACATGCCGCCGGAGAGCGGCCCGTAGATGTCCGGTTCGCGCCGGATCATGTTCTTCGTCGGCGTCCAGCTCGGCCAGGCCTGCTTCCTTCCGACGTAGGCGTCGCCGGAAAAGCCGTAGCCCTCGCGCCCGACCGCGATGCCGTAGCGCATCGCCCGACCGCCTTCGAGAATGTAGTAGAGCACACGCGCGTGCGGATCGACGACGATCGTCCCCGGCGCGTCAGGTCCGGTGTAGTAGACCTCGGTGCGGGGGTTCTGCCCGGTCAGGTAACCGGGGTCGACCGCCGGGATCGTGATGTCGACGTCCTGCACGGACTGGTAGCGCGCCACGACCTCGGGCGCAGGCGCAATGGAGGATACGCCGGTCTCCGGGTCGATACCGGGGCGGCTGGCGGGGGCGCCGCAGGCAGCAAGCGCGAGCGCGGAGAGAAGGGCGAAGGCACGGGCCGCAACGAGGTGCCGGGACAGGGCCGGATGAAGGGTCATGGCAGGATGCAATCCGTTCTGTTGTCTCTCAACCGAACGACACCGCGACAGAATCGTTCCATCGCGGCTCCTGTCCGGCGCTGGGGCACATGTCCACCCCGACGGCGCCTCGGCGTCAAGGCCCCGCCCACAGGATTCTCGACGGACGGGGCGGCCAGGTCACACAGCGCGCAGCGGGAGCGGCGCGATTGACAAGTCTTCGGGTTGGCGATGCCGGCGCGGCCCGCGACACCGGGCGGGCCACCGGTCTGGCCGGGGTCGGCCCGGCCGCAGCAGGAGCGTCCGGCAGAAGCGCGGCGCGGGTCAGAAGAATCGTTCGGGCGAACATGGATCCCCCATCCGGCATGTCCGGATGGGGGAGTGACGCCACCGCAACTGGTTCGCGACGGGGGGCCTCAGCCCACCACGTTGAACTCCGGCCCGTAGGGATAGTGCGTGATGTCCTCGTTGCCGTCCTCGGTGATGACGAGGATGTCGTGCTCGCGGTAGCCGCCGGCGCCGGGCTTGCCGTTCGGGATGGTCAGCATCGGCTCCATCGAGATCACCATGCCGGGCTCCAGCACCGTGTCGATGTCCTCGCGCAGTTCCAGCCCCGCCTCGCGGCCGTAGTAGTGGCTGAGAACGCCGAAGGAATGGCCATAGCCGAAGGTCCGGTACTGGAGAAGCTGGCGCTCCTCGAAGAACTCGTTGATCTTCGCGGTGATGTCCGAGCATTTCGCGCCCGGCTTCAGGAGGCTCATGCCGTATTCATGGGCCGCCACGTTCGCTTCCCAGATCTTCAGGCTCGCGTTGTCAACCTCGCGCACGAACATCGTGCGTTCGAGCGCCGTGTAGTAGCCCGAGATCATCGGGAAGGTGTTGAGGCTGAGGATGTCGCCGACCTCCAGCTTGCGCGCGGTGACAGGGTTGTGGGCGCCGTCGGTGTTGATCCCCGACTGGAACCAGACCCAGGTGTCGCGGTACTCGGCATCGGGGAAGCGGCGGGCGATCTCGCGCTCCATCGCGTCGCGGCCTGCCATGGCGATGTCGATCTCGCGCGCACCGACCGCCACCGCCTCGCGGATGGCATAGCCGCCGACGTCGGCGGTGTTGGCACCAGCGCGGATCATCGCGATTTCGGCCGGCGACTTCATCATCCGCTGCTTCATCGTCGCCGGGGCGATGTCGACGACCTTCGACGGGGTCAGGAACGACTTCAGCTTTTCCGACTGCAGAAGCGTCAGGTGATCCGCCTCGTATCCGATGACCTTGCCGGGGCCCGTCACCGACAGGATCGCGCGCCAGTAGTTGTCACGCTGCCAGTCCGTGTAGGTGATGTTGTCGCCGTGGCAGCGCCGCCAGGGCTGTGCGGCGTCGATGCCGGCCGAGATCGTCACGTCCTGCGTGGCGGTGACGACAAGGCCGTAGGGCCGGCCGAAGGAGCAGTAGAGGAAGCCCGAGTAATAGGCGATGCTGTGCATCGAGGTGAAGACGACCGCGTCGACACCCTGCGCGTCCATGATCGCGCGGAGGCCGCCGAGCCGCTGCTCGTACTCCGACTTGGCGAACGGGAGGACGCGGTCGCCCTGGTGAAAACGATACTGCTGTGGACGTTCCGTCATTGTCAGACCTCACTTCATGGGGTCTGGCCCGCAGCACGAGACCCCGAAAGGTCCCGGCGTACAGGACTTCAGGCGGGCATCGGCCCGCAAGCGATGGGGCATGGCCCCTGCGGCGACGCCATCGCCACGGCTCGGGAAGCCTTCTACGCCGTAGAGCGACGGCAGGCTAGTCTGAAAACGACATCCGCGCCGGAGTCAGACCATCGTGCGTGAACCGGCACCGGACCGGGACTGCCGTCCCGGCACCTGCCCGGCGAAGGACCGGCGCGATGCCGGGGAATGCGGCCGAAGCCCTTGCCCCTTGCCAAGCGCCCCCGGCGGGGCTATAGGGCGCCACTCGAATACCCTGCGGGGCCGGCCAGGTGGCATTGCCGAGTCGCGCATTCACGTCTGACCAGGAGATGAAAATGCCCAAGATGAAGACCAAGTCGGCCGCGAAGAAGCGGTTCAAGATGACGGCCTCGGGCCGCGTCAAATCGGGTGTCGCGGGCAAGCGTCACGGCATGATCAAGCGTTCGACGGACTTCATCCGCAAGGCGACGGGGACGATGCTCCTCAGCGACGCGGATGCGAAGATCGTCAAGAAATACATGCCCTACGACCGCTGAGGAGCCAGTCCCATGTCTCGCGTCAAATCCGGCGTCGTCACCCACGCCCGTCACCGCAAGGTCATCAAGAAGGCGAAAGGCTACTATGCCGCGCGTTCGACCAACTTCCGCACCGCCACCCAGGCGGTCGACAAGGCCAACCAGTACGCCACCCGCGACCGCAAGGCCCGCAAGCGCAACTTCCGCGCGCTGTGGATTCAGCGTATCAACGCGGCGGTCCGCCTCGTCGATGCCGAGATGACCTATTCGCGCTTCGTCAACGCGCTCGCCAAGGCCGGGATCGAGGTGGACCGCAAGGTGCTCGCCGATCTCGCCGTGCATGAGCCGGCGGCGTTCGAGGCCATCGTCGGAAAGGCGAAGGCCGCGCTCGCGTAATTCCTCTCTCCGAGGGACAGGAGAACCCCGCGAGTGCCGGAACGGCGCCGCGGGGTTTTTTCTTGCCGCCTTGCAATGGCGGGGCGGCATGGATAGCACAAGGTCCGCAACGGGCCGGAGGGTCAGATGGACGGATTGGACGCGCTGAAAGGCAGGTATCTGGAAGGGATTTCCGGGGCGGGCGACGAGGCCTCGCTGGAGGAAATCCGGCTGGCGGCGCTCGGCAAGAAGGGCGAGATCAGCCTGAAGATGCGCGAGCTTGGCCAGATGGCGCCCGAGGTGCGGCAGGCCGCCGGTGCCGCGCTGAACCGGCTGAAGGACGAGATCGACGCGGCGCTCCGCGCCAAGAAGGCGGCGCTGGCCGATGCGGCGCTGGACGAGCGGCTCAAGGCCGAATGGCTCGACGTGACGCTGCCGGGGCGCCCGCGGCGGCAGGGGACGATCCATCCGGTCAGCCAGGTCACCGAGGAAGTCACCGCGATCTTCGCCGACATGGGCTTTGCCGTGGCCGAGGGCCCGCAGATCGAAAGCGACTGGTTCAACTTCGACGCGCTCAACATCCCGCCCGAGCACCCCGCCCGGCAGGAGCATGACACCTTCTTCATGGCGCGCGAGGAAGGCGACAGCCGCCCGCCGCATGTGCTGAGGACCCACACCTCGCCGGTGCAGATCCGGGCGATGCAGATCCAGGGCGCGCCCTTGCGCGTCATCGCGCCGGGCCGCGTCTACCGGATGGACATGGACCAGACCCACACGCCGATGTTCCATCAGGTCGAGGGGCTGGCGATCGACCGCGATATCTCGATGGCCAACCTGAAATGGGTGCTGGAGGAGTTCTGCCGGTCGTTCTTCGAGGTGGATTCTGTTGAGTTGCGTTTCCGCGCCTCGCATTTCCCGTTCACGGAGCCTTCGGCCGAGGTCGATATCCGCTGTTCGTGGGAGGGCGGTCAGTTGAAGATCGGGCAGGGGGAGTCGTGGATGGAAATCCTCGGCTCCGGCATGGTGCATCCGAAGGTGCTGTCCGCCGCTGGCGTGGACCCGGCGGAATGGCAGGGCTTTGCCTTCGGCATGGGCATCGACCGGCTGGCGATGCTGAAATACGGGATTCCCGATTTACGGGCGTTCTTCGAGAGCGACCTGCGCTGGCTCAGGCACTATGGCTTCGCGGCGCTGGATATGCCGACGGTGGCCGGAGGGTTGAGTCGGTGAGTGACCTTGTTGCAGAGATTTGGCTAAAGCTAGCACCTCTACACGAGTTTATCTCGGCAATTATCATAACGCTTACCAGCGCGTTCCTTCTCTGGCTTTTCCGCGCAAAGGTTAAGTTGATCTGGGGCTCCACTAGCACCAATTTCCACTCGTTCAAACTTCTCGAAGATGGTGATCCGGTCTCAATCTGGACCGAGAAGTTTTTTGTCCAAAATGCGGGTAAGAAGGCAGCGTCAAACATTGAGATAGTCTTTAGTGAACCTTTAACTAGTTACAACCTTTGGTCACCTAGAGATCACTCGAGCAAGCTACTGAGCAACGGTAACTTTGTGATCAATATACCCTCGCTCGCACCACGCGAACTTCTAATTGTCGATATGATCGACATTGACGCACGCAGTCCTCGGCTTCTGTCAGTCAATTGTCCGGATGCGTTGTCGACGCAGGTCAAGTTTCTCGCTCAAAGGCAATTCGGAAAGCCAGTGACGGCGCTGGTTGCTTACCTAATGTTGTCCGGGTTCGTTGGGACGGTTTATCTTCTCCTTCGCCTTACTATGGGACTATCACAATGAAATTCACCCTCTCCTGGCTGAAAGACCATCTCGAGACCGAAGCCACGCTCGACGAGATCGCCTATGCGCTGACCGACCTGGGCCTCGAGGTCGAGGAGGTCGAGGAC
Organism: Paracoccaceae bacterium; assembly: GCA_020637675.1. Taxonomy (GTDB): domain Bacteria; phylum Pseudomonadota; class Alphaproteobacteria; order Rhodobacterales; family Rhodobacteraceae; genus Albidovulum. The sequence goes on from JACKKD010000001.1 coordinate 1,079,682, forward strand.
CGCGCGGCGAAGCTCAGGCCGTTCACCCTCGCCAGGGTCCTCCATGCCGAGCAGCACCCCGATGCCGACAAGCTGCGGGTTTGCCGCGTGCTGACCGACGAGGGCGAAAAGCAGATCGTCTGCGGCGCGCCGAATGCGCGTGCGGGGATCACGGTCGTCCTTGCCAAGCCCGGCGATTACGTCCCCGGCATCGACGTGACGCTGGGTGTCGGCAGGATCAGGGGCGTCGAGAGCCACGGCATGATGGCCTCCGAGCGCGAGCTGGAGCTTTCCGACGAGCATGACGGCATCATCGAACTGCCCTCGGGCGAGGTCGGCGAGCGGTTCACCGACTGGCTGGCGAAGAACCGCCCCGGCGCGGTCGATCCGATGATCCATATCAAGGTGACGCCGAACCGGCCCGATGCGCTCGGCGTGCGCGGGCTGGCCCGCGACCTTGCCGCGCGGGGCCTTGGGCGGCTGAAGCCGCTTGACGTGACGCCGGTAAAGGGCAGCTTCGAAAGCCCGATCACCGTGACGCTGGCCGAGGACGTGAAGGAGAAGGCCTGCCCGCATTTTGTCGGCCGCTACATCCGCGGCGTCAGGAACGGGCATTCGCCGCTCTGGCTGCAGGAACGGCTGAAGGCCATCGGCCTCAGGCCCATCTCGGCGCTCGTCGACATCACCAACCTCTTCACCTTCGATCTGAACCGGCCCTTGCATGTCTTCGATGCCGACAAGGTGCACGGGCATATCACCGTCCGGCAGGCGCGCGAGGGCGAGGCGCTTCTGGCGCTCGACGGCAAGACCTATGCGCTCGGGCCGGGGATCACCGTCATTGCCGATGATGCCGCGCCGGAAGGGCTTGGCGGCGTCATGGGCGGCGAGGTGTCGGGCGTCTCCGACCAGACCGTGAACGTCTTCGTCGAGGCGGCCTGGTTCGACCCGATCACCACGGCGGCGACCGGGCGGCGGCTGAAGATCCACTCCGACGCGCGCTACCGCTTCGAACGCGGCATCGACCCGGCCTTCACCCGCGACGGGATGGAACTGGCGACGCAGGTCATCCTCGACCTTTGCGGCGGCGAGGCGTCCGGGATCGTCGAGGCCGGCGCGCCGGTCGATGCGACGCGGACCTACCGCTTCGATCCGAAGAAGGTGGTGAGCCTCGTCGGCATGGACATCTCCGAGGGCGAGCAGCGCGCCACGCTGGAGGCCTTGGGCTTCACGCTCAAGGGCGACATGGCGCATCCGCCATCATGGCGGCCGGACATCCTCGGCGAAGCCGATCTGGTCGAGGAAGTGGCGCGGATCGCCTCGCTGACGAAGCTTGAGGGCAAGCCGATGCGGCGGGCGAAACCGGGCGTGCCGAAGCCGATCCTGACGCCGATGCAGATGCGGGAAAAGGCGGCGCGGCGGACGCTGGCGGCGCTCGGCTACAACGAATGCGTGACCTATTCCTTCATTGACGGCGCAACAGCGGCGCTGTTCGGTGGCGGGTCCGAGGCGGTCAGGCTGGAAAACCCGATCTCGTCCGAGATGACGCATATGCGGCCGGATCTGCTGCCGGGGCTCTTGCAGGCCGCCCAGCGCAATCAGGCGCGGGGCTTTCAGGACATGGCGTTGTTCGAGGTCGGTCCCGTGTTCTCGGGCGGCGAACCGGGGGAACAGGCCTTCCAGGCGACCGGGCTTCTGGTCGGCGCCGTGGCGCCGCGCGATCCCTACGGCTCGCGCCGGATGGCCGACCTTTACGACGCCAAGGCGGATGCCGAGGCGGTGCTCTCCGCCCTGGGCGCGCCCGCGAAGGTGCAGATCAGCCGCAAGGCCGCAGGCTGGTGGCATCCCGGCCGGTCGGGCGTGATGGGGCTGGGCCCGAACGTGCTCGCCACCTTCGGCGAGGTGCACCCGAAGGTGCTGCGCGCGATGGACGTGAAGGGGCCCGCGGTCGCCTTCACCGTGCGGGTCGAGGCGGTGCCCTTCCCGAAATCGAAGACCGCGACACGGCCCGCGCTCGGCGGCTCCGACCTTCAGGCGGTGGAGCGCGATTTCGCCTTCGTCGTGGACAAGGGCGTGGAGGCGCTGGCGCTGGTCAGTGCCGCGCAGGGCGCCGACAAGGCGCTGATCGAAAGCGTCGCCGTCTTCGACCAGTTCGCGGGCGAGAAGGCCGAGGCGCAGATGGGGCCGGGCAAGAAGTCGCTCGCCATCACCGTTCGCCTGCAACCGCGCGACAAGACCCTGACCGACGATGAGATCGAGGCGGTGAGTGCCAGGATCGTCGATAAGGTCGCGAAGGCCACGGGCGGCGTGTTGCGCGGCTGAGCGCCGCAGACGCCGCCCCGGTCTTCGGCCGCGGCCTCAGCCGCGCGCCGGAATCTTCAGCCCGCGCTGGACGGCGGGGCGGGCGAGGAAGCGGTCGAGCCAGGCGAGGACGTTCGGCATTTCCTCCAGCCCCGTCTCCGCACCGGCGCGGTAGGTGTCCCGGAGGTTCCTGATCCAGGGGCAGATCGCGATGTCTGCGATGGAGTAGTCGCCCGCGATCCACTCCCGCCCCGCCATCCGCTTGTCGAGAACGGACAGCAGGCGGCGCGCCTCGGCATAGTAGCGTTCGCGCGGGCGGGGGTCTTCGATCTCGTTCCCGGCGAAGTGGTGGAAGAAGCCCACCTGTCCGAACATCGGCCCGATGCCCCCCATCTGGAACATCAGCCACTGGATCACCTCCCACTTGCCGGCGCCTTGGGGCATGAGCCGGCCGGACTTCTCGGCGATGTAGAGGAGAATCGCGCCGCTTTCGAAGAGCGCGAGCGGCTGGCCGTCCGGCCCGTGGGGGTCGATGATCGCAGGGATCTTGTTGTTGGGGTTGAGCGACAGGAACTCCGGGCTCATCTGGTCGTTCCTGTCGAACGCCACCCGGTGCGCATCGTACGGAAGCCCCGTCTCCTCGAGCGCGATGGAAACCTTCACCCCGTTCGGCGTCGTCAGCGAATAGAGCTGGATCGCGTCCGGGTTCCGCAGCGGCCATTTGGCCATGACCGGAAATGTGATCTGCTTCAGCAAACTTTCCCCCTGTGCGGCAGCGGTAACACCCCTATGAGCTAATCCCGCGAGTCGCGGAGAAAAGGCACAACCGCGATGAAATGTCGTGATAACCTGACACCGCAGCGGGCCCATCTAAGCGGAGCCCGCGGTTCAGTAAAGTGGGGACACTGAAATGATCAAAGAGTTCAAGGATTTCATCGCCAAGGGCAATGTCATGGACATGGCCGTGGGCATCATCATCGGCGCCGCGTTCACGGCGATCGTGACATCGCTCGTGGCCGATCTCATCAACCCGATCATCGGCGTGGTTACCGGGGGGATCGACTTCTCGAACCTCTTCGTGAACCTCGGTGACGGCGAGTTCGCCTCGCTCGCTGCGGCGCGCGACGCCGGCGCGCCGGTCTTCGCCTACGGCTCCTTCATCACCGCCGTGATCAACTTCCTCATCATCGCCTTCGTCGTCTTCCTTCTGGTGAAAATGGTGAACCGCGTGAAGGATGCGGCGATGAAGAAGGAAGAGGCGGCCCCCGCCCCGGCCGGCCCGACCGAGCTCGACGTGCTGATGCAGATACGCGACGCGCTGAAGAAGTAGATCATCCGCAACGCCACCGGAAAGGCCCGCCGCGCGGCGGGCCTTTTGCTTTCGGCCGCGGTCCCTTGTTTCGCCGCCCGGCTTCATGGAGGGGGCCGGGGTCCCGTGTCGTGTCGGCGGGCGGACGGCAAGGACGAAGGTCGGTTTCCTGCGCGGACTTCGGTCTCGGACAGGGCCGCGAGCATGCGGGACCTTGGTCAATGGGCCGGAACGTCGCGGAAGATTACGCTGGTCGTGCTTTTTGACATGGGAGGAAAAGCATGACGAAGCTTCTGACGATCGCAGTCGCGGCCATGATCGCGCTGCCCGCCGCCGCCCCGGCCTTCGCCTCGGGCAATGGCCTTCCCGGCATCTGGGTCGGCGATGATGGTTCGGTCATCGACAAGCGGCGCAAGCCGCGGGTGCCGGGCGGTTCGGGCTGCGACGATCCGCGCGACCTCATCGAGCATCCGGAGTGCCGGGCCTGAACCCAACACCCGGCCACCACGCCGAAAGAGAACGGCCGCGCGGATATCCGCGCGGCCGCCGTAGTTTCCGATGTGTTCAGTGCTTCAGCGCGTCCGCCGCCGGGATCGACGCGATCCCCAGCGCCTCGCCCACGGCGGCATAGGTCAGCTTGCCGGCGTGGACGTTGAGCCCGTTCAGAAGATGGGGGTCGTCGGCGCAGGCCTGCTTCCATCCCTTGTTGGCGAGCGCGATCATGAAGGGCATGGTCGCGTTTCCGAGCGCGATGGTCGAGGTCCGTGCCACCGCGCCGGGCATGTTCGCCACGCAGTAGTGCATGATCCCGTCGACCTCGTAGATCGGGTCCTGGTGCGTCGTCGCGCGGCTGGTCTCGAAGCAGCCGCCCTGGTCGATGGCGACATCGACCAGCGCCGCGCCGGGCTTCAGTTCCTTCAGTTGGGCCTTCGAGATCAGCTTCGGCGCCGCCGCGCCGGGAATGAGCACCGCGCCGATGATCATGTCGGCCTGGCGGGCCAGTTCGATCGTGTTGCCGGCCGAGGCGTAGGAGGTCTTGAAGCTGCCACCGAAGACATCGTCGAGGTAGCGCAGGCGCGGGATCGAACGGTCGAGCACGGTCACGTCGGCGCCCATGCCGGCGGCGATCTTGGCGGCGTGGGTGCCGACGACGCCGCCGCCGATGACCATCACCTTTGCCGGCGCCACGCCCGGCACGCCGCCGAGGAGCACGCCGCGCCCGCCGTTGGCCTTCTGGAGCGTCCAGGCACCGACCTGCGGCGCGAGCCGTCCGGCGACCTCGGACATCGGCGCCAGAAGCGGCAGCCCGCCCATCCGGTCGGTCACCGTCTCATAGGCGATGCAGGTCGCGCCCGAGGCCAGCAGGTCCTTCGTCTGCTCCGGGTCGGGCGCGAGGTGCAGGTAGGTGAACAGGACCTGGCCTTCGCGCAGCATCTTGCGCTCCACCGCCTGCGGTTCCTTCACCTTCACGATCATGTCGGCTTTCGCGAAGACCTCCTTCGCGGTGCCGAGGATCTTCGCGCCGACCGCGGTGTAATCCGCGTCGGTGAAGCCGGCGCCGGCGCCGGCATTGGTCTCGATGTAGACGTCGTGGCCATTGGCCACCGCTTCCTGCGCGGCGGCCGGGGTCATGCCGACGCGGAACTCCTGCGGCTTGATCTCCCTGGGGCATCCGATCTTCATGGGGTCCTCCCGAAAAAATGTGCGCCATTATCTGCGATGAAGCACGAAATTGGTTTCAGATTTGGCTGGCGATACGCAGGGGGCGTGCGCTATTTCTTCGACAGAAGCGACATTTCTTCGAAGGAGATTGCGCAAGCATGGAGATCGACGCGACGGACCGGCGCATCCTCGCGGTGTTGCAGAAGGAAGGTCGAGTGACAAACGCCGAGCTGGCCGAACGGGTGAACCTGTCGCCCTCGGCCTGTCACCGGCGGGTGCAGCGGCTGGAGGCAGAGGGCTACATCGCCGGGTTCGTGGCGCTCCTGAACGCCCGCAAGCTCGGCCGGCCGACCACGGTCTTCGTCGAGATCACGCTTTCGGGCCAAGCCGATGAACTGCTCGACGCCTTCGAGAGGGCGGTCGCGCGGGTGCCCGACATCCTCGAATGTCACCTCATGGCCGGGACGGCGGACTACCTTCTGAAGGTCGTGGCGGAAGACACAGAGGATTTCGCCCGCATCCACCGCCAGCACCTCGCCCGGCTGCCCGGCGTGGCGCAGATGCATTCCTCCTTCGCGCTCAGGACCGTGCGGCAGACGACGGCCATCCCGGTCTGAAGGTGCGAGGGGGCGCCGGGCCGTCAGGCCCTCAGCCCGGTTTCCTCCAGAAGCCCCATCCGCTTGGCCTCGTAGTAGTATCCCTTCGCATACCACATCATGGCCCGGTCGGGATTGCGGCGCGCCACCAGCCAGGCCCCGCGAAGGTATTTCACGCCGTAGCGGAGGTTCGTGTCGGCATCCAGCAATTCGTCGGGCGCGCCGCGATGGCCCATGGTCGCGGCCGTCTGCGGCAGGATCTGCATGAGCCCGTAATAGGGGCCGTTCCGTGCCGCCGGGTTGTAGCCGCTCTCGCGCCGGACCACGCGGTGGACGAGCGATTCCGGCACGTCGTAGGCGCGCGCGTAGCGGCTGATGAGCCGGTTGACCTCGGCAGACCCCGCGGCGGCCGCGGGCATATCCTCGCGCCGGGCACAGGCGGCCGGGAACGCGGCGAGAAGGACAAGGGCGGTGCGGCGGGTCAGGGTGTGCATTGTCGGGCCTCCGGGGTCGGGCCCGTTCATAGCGCGGGGCACGGCGCAGGGGAAGCCGGATCGCCGCCCGCGAGCGTGGCTCGCCGGCTCAGCCTTGCCCGATCCGGCACCCTGTTCCGGAGCAGCCGGAGGCGCGCGTCTCGGTTTCGAAGGTCGCGTGGTGGATGCCGAAGGCCTCCGCGATGCGCGCCTTAACCCGTCGCACCGCCTCCACGCCGTCCGCGCCTTCGGCGAGGACCAGATGTGCCTCGACCGAGGCGCGGCGTTCGTCCACCTGCCAGACGTGGAGATGATGGACACCCTCCACGCCCGCTTCGGTCTCGATCGTCCGGCGCACCGCCTCCGCCGCGGCCTCCGGCGGGGCGCCGAGCATGAGAATGCGGATCACCGGCCCGATCTCGGACAGCGCATGCCAGAGAATCCAGCCCGAGATGAGGAGCGTGATCGCCGGATCCGCCCAGCGCCAGCCGAAAAGCCAGATGAGCACGCCCCCCAGAAGCACCGCGACCGACGATCCGGCATCGGCGAGGTTGTGGAGGAAGGCGGCGCGGATATTCGTGCTTTCCCGCGCGAGCCGCCAGGTCAGGAGCGCGGTGCCGAGGTCGATCACCAGCGCCAGCCCCGCCAGCGCCATGACGATGCCGCCCGCCACCTCCGGCGGGTCGACGAGCCGCATCGACGCCTCGGAGGCGAGCCAGAGCGAGATCACCACGAGCACGGTATAGTTGATCAGCGCTGCCACCACCTCGGCGCGCGCGTAGCCGAAGGACATCGCGCCATCCGCCGGCCGCCGCGCGATCCGCCGCGCGGCGAAGGCGATGATCAGAGCGACCGCGTCCGACAGGTTGTGGACCGCGTCGGCGATCAGCGCGACAGAGCCCGAGACGATCCCGCCGACGACCTGCGCCACGGTGAGGGCGACGTTTATCGCGACGGCAAGACCCAGCCCGCGCTCGCCGCGCCCGGAATGCTCGTGCGGCTCATGGCCATGGTGTCGATGGTCGTGCGGCATAGCCCGTCTCCTGCATCCCAGTTTGGTTGCCATGGACCTGTCGTCAAGCCCTCGCGCCTGCCGGCGCCCTGGTCACCGCCGCCGCGGCGGGCCTCACAACCAGCCGCGGCGCTTGAAGTACATGAACGGCAGGACTGCCGAAAGAACCATGAGGAAGACCGCGAAGGGATAGCCGAACTTCCACCCGAGTTCGGGCATGAACGCGAAGTTCATCCCGTAGATCGACGCGACGAGCGTCGGCGGCAGGAACACGACGGCGGCCACGGAGAATATCTTGATGATGGCGTTCTGCTCGATGTTGATCAGGCCGAGCGTGGCGTCGAGCAGGAAGATGATCTTCTGCGCCATGAACTCGGAGTGATCGGAAAGCGAACGCACGTCCGCGACCAGCGCCTTGAGCTGGTCGCGCACCGGCTTCTCGGCCGGTGTGAGCTTCGGCCCGAGGAAGGCCAGTATCCTCTCCATCGTGGCAAGGCTGTCACGGATGTTCGACGTCAGATCGCCCTTGCGCCCGATCGCCTCGAGCGTGGTCTTGTACGTGGAGTTCTTGCGCGCCGCCTCGCCACCCTTGCCGAAGACCGCGCGCGAGATCGCGTCGATCTCGCGTCCCGCACGTTCAAGGACATCTGCCAGCCGGTCCACGATGGCCTCGAACAGCCCGAGCAGCACCGTTTCGCCATCGCCCAGTCCCAGAGCGCTCTTCTCGGCGCGTTGCGGAAAGGCCGTGAAGGCCCTGGGCTCTGTGTAGCGGATGGTAACGAGCCGGTGGCCGACAAGGATGAAGGTGATCGGAGCCATCACCGGATCGTCGCCGTCGGTATTCGCGGGGATGAGCGCGGTCATGAAATGGCCGCCGTCCTCGGAGTAGAGCCGCGACGAAATCTCGATCTCGTGCATCTCGTCCTTCGTCGGCAGTTCGAGGCCAAGCCGGTCCTCGAGCGCCTTCTCCTCCTCCCGCGACGGGTGGACGAGGTCCCACCACAGGACCCCGGCCGCGTCCGCACCCACCGCAGTCAGGCGCCCGGCGCTGAGTTCGTAGGCGTGGATCATGCGTGACCTCCCCCCTGGGCCTTTGCCCGAAGCGATTATCCGCTCCCGGATCGGACCGGTAGCCGATTCGGCGGGGAAGCGATGATCGGCAGCGGAGGCCGTGCCGCCGGGGTTGGGAACGATCCGCCCCCGCGCGCCGCCGTCTCAGTGCGCCTCGGCCCAGTTCGTGCCCTGCCCCGCATCGACGACCAGCGGCACATCGAGTTGCACCGCCGGATGCGCGGCCCCCTCCATCACCTCGCGCGCCACGGCGATCAGCCGGTCGGCCGCCCCTGACTCGACCTCGAACAGCAGTTCGTCATGGACCTGCAGGAGCATCTTCGCCGGCAGGTCGCGGGTCGCCTCCGGCATGCGGATCATCGCCCGCCGGATGATGTCGGCCGCCGCCCCCTGGATCGGTGCGTTGATCGCGGCCCGCCGCGCGAAGCCGGCCGTCGGACCCTTGGCGTTGATCTCGGGCGTATGGATCTTCCGCCCGAAGAGCGTCTGTACGAAGCCCTTCTCCCGGGCGAAGGCCACGGTCGCGTCCATATAGGTCTTGATGCCCGGGAAGCGTTCGAAGTAGCGGTCGATGAAACCCTGCGCCTCGGCCCGCGGGATGCGCAGGTTCCGCGCGAGGCCGAAGCCCGAAATTCCGTAGATCACCCCGAAGTTGATCGCCTTCGCGCGGCGGCGAACCTCGGGCGTCATCTCGGAAAGCGGCACGCCGAACATCTCGGAGGCCGTCAGCGCATGGATGTCGATCCCCTCGCGGAAAGCCTGCTTCAGCTCGGGAATGTCGGCGACATGGGCGAGGATCCTGAGCTCGATCTGGCTGTAGTCGAGACTGACGAGCCGCAACCCCGGCCCCGCCACGAAGGCCTCGCGGATGCGGCGGCCCTCTTCCGTCCTGACCGGGATGTTCTGCAGGTTCGGATCGGTCGAGGCGAGCCGCCCGGTATTCGCCCCGGCGATGGAGTAGGAGGTGTGCACCCGCCCCGTCTCGGGGTTGATCGCCTGCTGAAGCGCGTCCGTGTAGGTCGACTTCAGCTTCGAGATCTGCCGCCAGTCGAGCACCGTCGCGGCCAGCCGCGCGGCCTTCGGGTTCACGTCCTCGAGCGTCGCGATGTCCTCTAGCACATCGGCGCCCGTCGCATAGGCCCCGGTCTTGCCCTTCTCGCCCCCCTCGACCCCCATCCGGTCAAAGAGGATTTCGCCCAGCTGCTTCGGGGAGCCGACGTTGAAGGGCTCGCCGGCGATCTCCTGGATCTCGGCCTCGAGTCCGGCCATCTTCTGCGCGAAGGCATTCGACATGCGGCTCAGCACCTGGCCGTCGACCCGGATGCCCGCCATCTCCATCTCGGCCAGCACGGGAACGAGCGGGCGTTCCAGCGTCTCGTAGACGGTCGTCACCTGGACGCGGTGCAGGTTCGGCTTGAACGCCTGCCAGAGCCTCAGCGTCACGTCAGCGTCCTCGGCCGCATATCTTACGGCGTCGTCGATCGCCACCCGGTCGAAGGTGATCTGGCCCTTGCCCGAGCCGAGGAGTGTCTTGATCGCGATGGGCTGATGGCCGAGGTAGCGTATGGAAAGCGCGTCCATGCCGTGATTGTGCTGGCCCGAATACATCGCGTAGGACATCAGCATCGTGTCGTCGATGGGTGCCGCGCGGATGCCCTGGCGGGCGAATATCTTCCAGTCGTATTTCATGTTCTGGCCGATCTTGAGGATCGCGTCGTCCTCAAGGACCGGTTTCAGCGCGGCCAGAACTTCCGACATCGGCAACTGCCCCGGCGCGGGCGCCTCGGAGCCGAAGAGGTCGCCGCCCCCGACACGGTGCCCGACGGGAATGTAGCAGGCCCGCCCCGGCACGACCGACAGCGAGATGCCGACAAGCTCGGCCCGCATCTCGTCGAGGCTCGTCGTCTCGGTATCGACGGCGACGTAGCCGCGTTCGCGGATGAGCGCGATCCAGCGGTCGAGTGCCGCGCGCTCGCGGATGCATTCATAGGCCGCGTGGTCGAAGGGCGGCTGTTCCGCCGCGACCGGCGCCGCCGTGTCGTCCGCCGCCGGGGCGGCGGGCGCGGCGGGCATCTCGGCGATCACCGGCGCCTCGACCTTCAGCGCCTCCGCCACCCGCTTCGTCAGCGTGCGGAACTCCATCTTCGACAGGAACTCCATCAGCGGCGCGGCCTCGGGCCGCTTCACCGCAAGCTCGTCCAGCGTCCATGGGACCGGCGTGTGGTCGTCGAGTGTCACCAGCCGCTTAGAGATGCGGATGAGGTCGGCATTCTCGACCAGCGCCGCGCGCCGCTTCGGCTGCGCGATCTCCTCCGCCCGGGCCAGGAGCGTCTCCAGATCGCCGTATTCGTTGATGAGAAGCGCCGCCGTCTTGATCCCGATCCCCGGCGCGCCCGGCACGTTGTCGACCGAATCGCCGGCGAGCGCCTGGACGTCCACCACGCGGTCGGGCGTGACGCCGAACTTCTCCTCGACCTCCGCGACGCCGATCCGCTTCAGCTTCATCGCGTCGAACATCTCGACCCCGCCGCCGACGAGCTGCATCAGGTCCTTGTCCGACGAGATGATGGTGACCTCGCCGCCGGCCTCCCGGGCCTGCCGGGCAAGGGTGGCGATGATGTCGTCGGCCTCGTAGTTCTCCATCTCGAGCGAGGCGACGCCGAAGGCCCTTGTCGCCTCGCGGGTCAGCGGGAACTGCGGCCGCAGATCCTCCGGCAATTCCGGCCGGTTGGCCTTGTACTTGTCGTAGATATCGTCGCGGAAGGTCTTGGAGGAAAAATCGAAGACGCAGGCGATATGGGTGGGGGCGTCGCTGCCCTTGTTGTTGGCAAGCTGCGACCAGAGCATGTTGCAGAACCCCGCCACCGCGCCGATCGGCAGCCCGTCCGACTTGCGGGTCAAGGGCGGCAGCGCGTGATAGGCGCGGAAGATATAGGCCGACCCGTCGATCAGGTGCAGGTGGCTGCCCTTGCCGAATGTCATGGCCGCGCTCCCTTCCCGTCCCGGACGATCCGAGGTATGGCAGAGTCCGTTGCAGGGGTCCATGGGGCCGGCGGCGACAGGGGGCCATTGCGAGGTCGCGCGCGCCTCCCGATATTGCACTGACCGCAGCATCGAGGCAGGAGGCCACCATGGACTACGGCAAATCAGGAATGGCCAAGACCGGCAGGAAGGCGCCCCGCCACGCCGAGCACAATGCGAAGGGCAGCGAGAAGAACCCTTTCGGCCGACCCCAGCCGAAGGCCGAGTTGCTGAAGCGCATGAAGGCGGCGGCCGAGAAGAAGTCCTGACGCAGGCGGCCGGATGCCGCCGGATGCCTCAGTGATCCTCGTGCGCGTGATCGCGGTCGATCAGGTATTTCTTGTCGCAGTAGCCGCATTCGACGAAGCCGGTGTCGCGCGGAATCGTCAGCCAGACGCGGGGATGGCCAAGCGCGCCCTCACCCCCGTCGCAGGCCACTTTCCAGGTGGTCACAACCTCGGTCTCGGGGGCGGGAATTGTCATCGTCGGGGCTCCGTCTGTGCGTTCGCCGCATGATAGCGAAAGGGCCGTCGGGGGCAAGCCGGCTCACTCCGCGCGGGACAGCATCCGGCCCAGACCCCGGCCGCCGAGGATGTGCATGTGGTAGTGCGGCACCTCCTGTACCCCGTGCGTGCCGGCATTGGAGATGGTGCGATAGCCCTGCCCGCCCGCGCCCGGCCTGACGCCGGTCATGCGGCAGACCTCGGCCGCGGTTCGGGCGAAATCGGCGATCTCCTCGTCCGAGGCTTCGCCGGAGAAATGGTCGAAGTTCACGTACTTGCCCTTGGGAACCACGAGGACATGTACCGGCGCCTGTGGCGCGATGTCGTGGAAGGCGAGCGTGTGGTCCGTCTCCAGCACGGTCTTGTTCGGGATTTCGCCGCGCAGGATTCGGGCGAATATGTTGGTGTCGTCGTAGACGTAGCTCATGGCGTCCCTCAGTCGGAAAAGAGATGGTCGGCACCCGCGATCCCTTGCGCGGTTTCCACCGGAATAGACAGAAACGCGGCCAATGGCACGGCATTTTCGGCCGCGCCCGCAGCCTGACTGATACGTTGGAAATGGGCAAAGCCCGCGTCGCGGAGGCGGTCGCTTTCATGGGCGATGTCGGCCCGGATCGTCGGCAGGAGCCGCGCCATCGTATCGGGCCCCGTCGCTTCCCCGGCAAGCCCCGTGCGCCGCGCGTGGCCCTCCAGGTAGCTGTCGGAGAAATCGCAGGCAATCTCGAGGATGCGGACCGTCGCCCGATCGGCGTCGAAATCGCGGATGAGGTCGAAATCGGCCGGGTCCATGCAGAGGAGCAGCCGGTCGGTGCCGAAGCGGTCGTAGAGGAGGCGGACGAGGGCGCGACGGTGCCGGTTGCGCTTGTCGAGCCGCCGTTCGATCCCGCCGAGGTCGGGCAGCAGTGTCGCCTCCTCGTTGAAGAGATAGTGGACGGCCGGCACCCCGGTCGCGGCCGATGCCTGATCGGCGAGCCGCTTGGCGACGTGCCATTTCTTGCAGACGAGGATCAGAAGCTCCCGGTCCCGCCCGAGGCTCGCCTCGCGCTCCCAGAACCGACGGGCGAAGCGGCGACCCTCGCGTCCCCGCCCGGTGAGGAAGCGGTAGAGCCGCTGCCCTTCGTTCGAGATGGCGAAGCCGACGCCGCGCGCGGCGTAGAGCTCGCCCAGCCGGCGCCTGAGCTCCCGCGCCTCGGCGCTGATCTTGCGGGCGAAGAGGTGGTCCTGCGCCAGAAGAAGGTCGTAGTGATCGTTGTAGAAGGTCACGGGCATCCCGTAGTCGGAGAACATCAGGAAGGTCAGGCTCCGCGCCCGGATCTCCCGATCCGGCACGACCTGGCGGACGATCGTCTGGAAGAAGGTCTCGTCAGGGATCCAGGTCGTGCGGAAGAACCTCACGACCTCGGGGCGCCGCGCGCAGAAGTCGAGCACCCATTCGACGGTGCGCCGCCGCAGGCACCACCACTGGCTGCCGATCATCACATGCAGGTCGGTGGGGATGGCCCGGGTCAGGCCGAGACGCTTCTGCAAGGCGTAGAACCCGTAGAAGAGCCGCTTTTGCGTGCGTTCGTTGAACGGGTGGCGGTAGACCAGCCGGTCGCCCTTGATCCCGGTCTTGATCCAGTCCGAGGTAAAGAAGTCGAAGCTTTCGATGTAGTCGGCATCTTCCCTGTCGAGGAAGGCGTGGATGTATTCGGCCGACTTGATCGCCATGCAGTCGCCCGAGAGCATGTAGAGATGCGTGGCGTCCGGAAAAGCCGCGAGCGCCGCGCGCACCGCCTCCAGCGTCGCGGCGACAAGGCTCCACTCGCCCCAGCCACACTTGACGCGCCTCCGCGCGAAGGAGACGTTGGGGTTTTCGGCCAGCGCCGCGCGGATGCGGCGGAACTCCTCCGCCCCGGCACGGGCGTCGAAGTGGATCGCCATGCAGTCGCCGACGGCCGTCAGCCGTTCGGCCTGACGGATGATCCCCTCGGGGTCCTTGTGACAGAGAAGAATGAAGGCGATCCTTGCCATTTGGGAACCTGTTAACCGACCGGCAATGGATTGTTGAGGGATTTCGGTTTATGAGCCGTTGAAAAGACCGCTTTTCATTGCGTTTTGGGCCGCAATTCGCGGTCAGGATGCCCGATGCGCGACAGGATGAGGAGACACGGGCGAAATGGGTTTTCCCGGCACATGGATGACGGAAAGCGAAAGCATGGTCTATCGCGTGGTGCCGAAATGCGCCTGCTCGACCATCGGCCAGATCATGTTCTTCTCCGACCACGGCCGCTTCTACGACGGCGACATCCACGACGCGGCCGAGGGCTTGCACAAGTGGAGCCAGGAGGCCAGCCAGCCGCTGATCGAGGCCAACGTGAAGGCGCACCGGAGCTATGCCTTCACCTGCGTCCGCAATCCCTACACGCGCATCCTGTCGTCCTTCTTCGACAAGATCTGCGGCATCCAGAGGAACGGCAAGCGCTATCGCGGCAACCTCGTGCCGATGCTCGTCCAGAAATACGGGGTGGAGGTCGGCAGTCCCGAGGACGGGTTCGAGTTCGACCAGATCCGGTCCTTCCGCCGCTTCCTCCTCTTTGCCCGCGACACGATCCGCTGGCGCCGGCCGATGGAGCCCGACATCCACTGGTCCGCCATGTCCGGCCACATCGCCACCTACATCGTGAACGGCGGAAGCTATGACCACATCTTCTTCACCGAGCGTTTCGACGCCGGGATGCAGACGGTGCTCGACCATGTCGAGACGGCGCAAAAGGTGGACCTCGCTTCCATTCCGCGCTTCAACGAAAGCGAAGGCCACGGGCCGAAACGGGTCCATCCGGTCGAGGACTACTTCGACGACCTCGCGATGCACCTGATGTGGGAAATCTACCACAAGGACTTCCAGCTCTTCCGCTACGACTTCGACAATCCGGCCAACAAGGTGCCCACGGGCGAGGTCGACCTTGCCGAGGTCCACGCCAAGCTCGGGCGGTAGACCCGGCGGCGCCAGGCTGGCATGGTGCGGCACCATGACCCGCCTTGCGACCCTCAGCCAACGGATCGCGCGCCGCGCCGCCGCGGTCGAGCTTGGCCTTGCCGTTGCCCTCGCCCTCGCCGCCGCTGCGCTCTGGGCCTTCGCCGAACTGGCCGAAGAGGTCATGGAGGGCGAGACCCGGGCCTTCGACACCGCCATCCTGCTCGCGCTCCGGATCCCGGGCGATGCCGCCGACCCGCTCGGGCCACCCTGGCTGGAGGAAATGGCCCGCGACGTGACCGGGCTTGGCGGCCTTGGAGTCCTGACCTTCCTCACGCTCGCGGCGGCGGGGCTCCTCTGGCTGCAGCGCAAGCACGGGACGGCGCTCTACGTCCTCGCCGCCGTCGGCAGCGGGGTGACACTCAGCAACCTGGCCAAGGCGTTCTTCGACCGGCCGCGGCCCGATCTCGTGCCGCACGGCTCGCTCGTCTACACCGCCTCGTTCCCCTCGGGTCATTCGCTGATGGCGGCGGTCGTCTACCTCACCCTCGCGGCGCTCGTCGCGCGGAACTTCCGCGAACGGCGGCTCCGCGCCTATGTCGTGGCTCTCGCCGTCCTCGTCACGCTCGCCGTCGGCGCGAGCCGTGTCTACCTCGGCGTCCACTGGCCGACCGACGTCCTCGCCGGCTGGGCGGCGGGCGGGGCCTGGGCCCTGGCTTGTGCCGCCCTCGCCCGGACGCTCGCGCGCCGGGGCGCGATCGAGCCGGCGGATGACGGTCCGGCGCCCGGATGAGGCGGCGCGGCAGGCGCGGGCACACCGCCCCCGCCGCGTTCCGTCAGGAAACGGCGGCCGTCGGCGCCTGCACCAGGCCCTGCCCGCGGTCGGCGGTATCGACGCCGGGCGCGAAGGGCGTCCGCACCGCGCTGGCCAGAAGCCGCGCCTCCACCGCGCGGCTGGTCAGGGGCAGGCTCGCCGCACCGAGCGCCTGCCACCAGAGTGCCGTCACCCCGGCGACATGCGGGCAGGCCATCGACGTCCCGTTCAGCGACTTCAACCCGCCGCCCGGCCAGGCCGAGACGACGCCCACGCCCGGTGCAGAAACGACCGGATTGGTATTCGAGAAGGGCGCGACCGTCAGCCCGTTCGCGCCCTCGGCCAGCGCGCCGACCGACACGACGCCGAGTGCCGCCGCAGGGACCGAGGCGCTGACCTCGAAGTCGGGGGCGATCTGCCGCTCGCTTTCGTTGCCGCTGGCCGCGCAGACGACGGTGCCGCCATTGAAATCCACCTTGGCGCGCATGAGGTCCATGAGGCTGTCGAAGACCCTGAGGTTCATCCGGTAGGCTTCGAGCGCGATCGAGGTCGCGAGCGCGACTGGCAGGCCGTTCACCGTCACGAGCCGGTCGGCAAGACCGGGGAAGTCGAATCCGAGCGACATCGAGATCACCCGCGCGTTCTCCTCGGAGGCCCAGTTCATCGCGGCAAAGAGCATCTCGGAACCGCCAGAGCCGTCGGCGCCGAGCACCTTGCCGATCAGGGCCTCGGTCACGCCGGGCGCGACGCCGATCCGGGTGCCGCCGACGTCGCGGCCGAAGATCGTGCCGGCGCAGTGGGTGCCATGGCCGTGGCCGTCGCCATTGCCCGATCCGGTGAAGTCCTTCTGGATCAGGTTGACGCCCGCGAAGGCCGGGTGGGTCGCGTCGATCCCGGTGTCGAGCACGGCGACGCGCACGCCTGCGCCGTCGAAGGGGCTGGCGGTGGCGCCGACGCGCGCCACCCCCCAGGTCGGCGCCCCGGCGGAAGCGGCGGTGGGGGCACCCCGCGGCTCGATCAGCCGGATCGGCATCGCCCGCGCGACAGCGACGACCTCCGGGTCGCGCGCCGCCCCGCGCAGCTCGGCCGAGGACAGATCAGCGGTCTCGACGCGCGGTTCGGGTGGCAGGTCCAGACGGCCCGCCGCCGTGCCGAAGGGTCCGGGCCTGGGGTATATGGCTTCCGGGCGCATGCCCCGGCTGGCATCCCGGAGGATGACGAACTTTTCCATGGCTTTCTCCAATGACTTCGAAAAATACCGTCACGCAGCGTGCCGCGTCTCCGGCTCGCTACCTTGAAACTCTACCACAAGTTGCACGAGTCGGGCAAACGCACCCGGCGCGACGGATCAGATCAGTCCATTCGAGCGGAACAGAGCCTTGACGTCGGCCTCGGGGCGAGCGCCGAAATGGCTGATCACCTCGGCCGCGGCGATGCAGCCCATGCGCCCCGCCTTGGCCAGAGGCTGGCCGGTGGCCAGGCCATAGAGGAAACCGGCGGCGAACTGGTCCCCGGCCCCGGTGGCATCGACCGGCACGACGCGGTGCACCGGCACCTCCACCCTCTCCTGCCCGCGGATGAGGATCACGTCGGCGCCCGAGCGGGTGCAGACGACGGTGCCGCATTCGGCGTGGGCCTGGGCCAGCGCCGCTTCGAGGTCGGCCGTCTGGTAGAGCGAAGTCCATTCGTGCTGGTTGCCGATGACATAGTCCATCTCGTCGCGCACCAGCCGGCGGAAGTCGGCGCGGTGACGGTCCACGCAGAACGGATCGGACAACGCGATCCCGGCCTTGCCGCCGCCTTCGTGGCAGGCGGCGGCGGCCTTGCGGAAGGCGGCCTTGCCGTGGTCCTTGTCGAAGAGATATCCCTCGAGGAAGAGGTAGTCGCTCGTCCTCACGACACCGGCGTCGAGGTCGTCGGGCCCGAAATCCGCGCCGGCGCCGAGATAGGTGTTCATCGACCGCTCGCCATCGGGCGTCACGAAGATCATGGAACGCGAGGTCGGCAGCGGTTCGGCCGCGACCGGCGGATTGGGGAAGTCGGTGCCCTCCGCCTCCAGCGACTTCGCGTAGAAACGCCCCAGCGCGTCGTCCTTCACCCGACCGACGAAGGCGGTCTTCAGGCCGAGGTTGCCAAGCCCTGCCAGCGTGTTGCCGACCGAGCCCCCCGGAGCCTGCGTCCGCTCCTTCATCGCGGCATAGAGCGTCTCGCCCCGCTCGCGGTCCACAAGCTGCATGATCCCCTTCTCGATCCCCATCCAGTCGAGGAAATCGTCGTCGCACTGGGTCAGCACGTCCACGATGGCGTTGCCGATGCCGACAACCTGGTAGCGCTTGGTCACTGGGTCTTCTCCTCGTAAGGACAGAGATCGCGAATGAAACAGGCGCCGCACTTCGGCTTGCGGGCGACGCAGATGTAGCGGCCGTGCAGGATCAGCCAGTGGTGGGCGTGGCGCTGGAACTCCACGGGCACGTTGTCCTCGATGGCGCGTTCCACCGCCAGCACATCGCGGCCAGGCGCGATTCCGGTGCGGTTGGCGACCCGGAAGACATGGGTATCGACCGCCTGCGCGGGAAAGTGGAACCACATGTTCAGCACGACATTCGCCGTCTTGCGCCCGACCCCCGGCAGCGTCATGAGCGCCGCGCGGGACGAGGGCACCTCGCCGCCGTATCGCGCCACGAGGATCTGCGACAGCCGCATCACGTTCTTCGCCTTCTGGCGGAAAAGCCCGATGGTCTTGATGTGCGCGATCAGCCCCTCCTCGCCGAGGGCGAGCATCTTCTCGGGCGTGTCTGCGACGGCGAAAAGCGCGCGCGTGGCCTTGTTCACGCCGGCGTCCGTCGCCTGCGCCGACAGCGCCACGGCGACGAGAAGCGTGAAGGCGTTCAGATGCTCAAGTTCCCCCTTCGGTTCCGCCTCGGCGGCGTGGAAGCGGGTGAATATCTCGCGGAGCGTCTGGTAGTCGAGCGCATGGTCCATGGCGCGGGTATGCAATGCCCCGGGGCGCACGGCAAGTCGCGACAATTCGAACGATTTTGCGGGCGTCCGGTTAACCAGGTTTTCGGGCCACCCTCCCCATCCTGCCGGCAAGCAAAGGCAGGCTGCGATGATCCACGAATATTACGCCTACAAGCCATCGGCGCTCGCCTACGACGCGACGACGCATACCCTCACCCTGTCATCCGCCTACAACCACGAGACAGACCGGGTTCTGGTCACCATCAACGACAATGACGGCTATCTTGACGGCGACGTCAGCGCGGACGAGGTGGGCAGCGACGCCGACCAGACGGCCGTCGTCACCTCGATGAGCGGCAGCGTGATAGCCTCGGGCCGGGTCTATGACGAAAGCTTTTCCGCGTTGTCCGGGCCCGGCGGCATCGTGATCGAGGTCGACCAGATCGAGATCGGCGGCAAGGTCGTCGGCTTTTTCTCAACCAGCCCGTTGACGCCGGGCACGGCCTATCCGGTCACCGGCACCTACAATGTCAGCGCGCCGAACAACACCGCGCTGACCTATTCGCAGGTCGCCTCGGTTCCCTGCTTTGCCTCGGGCACGCTGATCGCGACGCAGCGGGGCGAGGTCGCGGTGGAGCGGCTCAGCCGGGGCGACCGGCTGCTGACGCTCGACAACGGATATCCGCCGGTGCTCTGGACGGGACGGTTCCTTGCGGGCGGCGCGGCGTTGCCGACGACGCGTGTCACGGTGCCGGCGGGGGCGCTCGGGGAAGGCCGGCCGCATCGCAGGCTGACCGTCACCGGCTGCCACCGGCTTCTGGTCGATGGCGCGGAGGTGGCGCTGCTCAGCGGGGAGCACGAGGCGTTCGCCGCGGCGGGGCAACTGGCCGGACCCTGGGGCCTTTCCGCATCCGAAGCGGCGGCGGGGGAGGCTTTCCACCATGTCCTTCTGCCCCGGCACGAGGTGATCCTTGCCAACGGGGCATGGTGCGAATCCCTCTTCGCCTCGGCAGAGGGGCTGGCTGGCCTCGGCGCCGATGCCGTCGCCGAGGTCCTCGCGCTTGCTGGTGAGGGCCACAAACAGACAGCACGGCTCTGCCTCAGGCGTCATGAGGTTGCACGTCTGGCCCTCTGCCGGCCGCGCAGGTCCGCGCTGGCCGCCTGAGCAAAGCGCAACATCCGGGTCGCACCCCGGGCCGTCGTGGCCTAGTCTCGTCTCTGAGGAGACTGCCATGCCCACCGACCAGAGTCCCGAAGACCGCTACCACTACGCCGTGATCGCCCGCGCGCTGAAGGCCATCGACGACGCCGGCGGCGCCCCCCTCGCGCTCGACGACCTGGCCGAGCGGCTGTCGATGAGCCCGGCGCATTTTCAGCGCGTCTTCACCCGGTGGGTCGGCGTCAGCCCCAAGCGCTACCAGCAGTACCTGACGCTCGACCACGCAAAACGCCTTCTCACGGAACGCCGCACGCTACTCGACGCCGCGGACGAGGCGGGGCTGTCCGGCACGGGGAGGCTCCACGACCTCTTCATTCGCTGGGAGGCGATGAGCCCCGGCGAGTTCGCCAAGGGAGCGGAGGGGCTGACGATCCGCTGGGGCTGGTTCGAAAGCCCCTTCGGCCCGGCTCTCGTGATGGGTACCGATCGCGGCATCTCGGGCCTCGCCTTCGCCGGTGAAACCGGGACCGAAGCCGCCATGGCCGACCTTCGCGGCCGCTGGCCGAAGGCGCGTTTCGTCGAGGACCCCATGGCGCTCCGTCCCTGGGTGCTCGCCGCATTCGGTTCGGCGAACGCGCCCGCACCCGTCTTTGCCATCGGCGCCCCGTTCCAGATCAAGGTCTGGGAGGCGCTCATCGCCATTCCCCCCGGTCATGTCGCGACCTACACCGACATCGCCCGGCGGGCGGGCTATCCGCAGGCGGTGCGCGCCGTCGGAACCGCCATCGGCCGCAATCCGGTGAGTTGGCTCATCCCCTGCCACCGCGCCATCCGCAAGACCGGCGGGCTCGGCGGCTATCACTGGGGACTGCCGGTGAAACGCGCGATGCTCGCCTGGGAATCGGCCCGCGTCGAGGCCGGTTGAGGCGGCTGCCAGGATGCGCGGATTGTCGCCGGAACCGCTTTTCTGATCGGGCGTTATTGCCTAACAGCGGCTAATCTCCGATCAGAAGCCAAACAACAAGCGGAGCAGCTTCCATGCGATTTTCCAGGACCCTTCTCGGCGGTGCCGTCGTGGCCGTGCTACTGGCCGCCTGCACCCCGGTCGACCAGTATTCGGCCGATCCGAACCAGCGCACCAAGGAAGGCGCGCTGACGGGTGCCGGGATCGGCGCGCTCGCCGGCATCCTCACCGGCGACGGTGGCAAGGACAAGCTCGACCGCGCCGTCGTCGGCGCCGCGATCGGCGGTCTCGCGGGTGGGGTCGTCGGCTCCAACCTCGACCGCCAGGCGCGCGAACTGCAGGCCGAGATCAGCGACAGCCGTATCCGCATCATCAACGAGGGCAACCAGCTTCGGGTGGTGATGCCCGAGGGCCTGCTCTTCGCCACCGACAGCGCGACAGTGCAGGGTTCGATCCAGAATGACCTCTACGCGGTCGCCGACAACCTCAACCGCTACCCGAACACACGGGTGGAGATCGTGGGCCACACCGACAACACCGGCTCGGCCGCTTACAACCAGGACCTGTCGCAGCGCCGGGCCATGGCCGTGGCGGCGATCCTGCGCGGTGCGGGCGTCGCGGGCGGGCGCATCGTCGCCTATGGCCGGGGCGAGGACCTGCCGGTGGCGTCGAACCTGACGCCCGAGGGCCGGGCGCAGAACCGCCGGGTGGAAATCCTGATCATCCCGCAAGGCTGACGGGGTTCGGCATGCGTGCGGAGGCCGGGCCGATGGCCCGGCTTTTTTATTGTCGCATATTCCCGGTGGTCATATGATCTGACCAATTTGCGGAGATTGCGATGCCCTTCCAGAAGGTCGAACCGGAGAAACTGTCGCAAAGCGTCGTGCGCCAGATCGAGGGGTTGATCCTGCGCGGCATCCTCCGTCCCGGCGAACGGCTGCCGTCCGAACGCGACCTCGCCGACCGGCTCGGAGTCTCGCGCCCGAGCCTGAGGGAGGCCGTCGCCGACCTGCAGGAGGCCGGGCTTCTGACCACCCGGGCGGGCGCGGGCATCTATGTGGCCGAGGTCCTCGGCTCGGCCTTCTCGCCCGCGCTGGTGCGCCTCTTCGAGCGTCATGACGAGGCGGTGAACGACTACCTCGCCTTCCGCCGCGATCTGGAAGCGCTGGCCGCCGAGCGGGCGGCGCGACGGGCCTCGGACACCGATCTGACGGTGATCGACGCCATCTTCGCCAAGATGGAAGCCGCGCACCAAAAGCGAGACCCGGCCGACGAGGCGCGGCTCGACGCAGAGTTCCACATGGCGATCATCGAGGCCAGCCACAACGTGATCATGCTGCACATGATGCGGTCGATCTTCGACCTCCTGCAGCAGGGCGTCTTCTACAACCGCCAGGTCGTGTTCCGTCAGAAGACCACCCGCGGCATGCTCCTCGCCCAGCATCGCGCGATCCGCGACGCGCTGCTTGCACGCGACCCCGCTGCCGCACGGGCCGCGGTCGAAAACCACCTCGACTACGTGGCCCGCGCGCTGGACGACGACCGCAGGGCGCAGCGCAACGAGGCTGTGGCCCGGCTCAGGATCGCGCAGGAGGACGCACGCGGCTAGAATCGGCGCGTCGATGCCGCGGCGTCAAGGACGTCAGGAGTGCCAATCGCAGCTTGACAGGCGCCGGTTCGCCGCCGAACGATTTCGGCGCGGGCGATCTTCGCGCGTGCAACAAAGGTGGGACAGTACGATGGAACAGATTCTTTCCCAATTGATCGGCGGGGCCGTCGGCGGCCTCGGCGGCGGCAAGGTCGTCAAGGACGC
Organism: Paracoccaceae bacterium; assembly: GCA_020637675.1. Classification (GTDB taxonomy): domain Bacteria; phylum Pseudomonadota; class Alphaproteobacteria; order Rhodobacterales; family Rhodobacteraceae; genus Albidovulum. Next base: position 1,102,273 of record JACKKD010000001.1, read on the forward strand.
CGACATGGGCAACATCGGCAACCTGATTGCCGGTGCGCTCGGCGGCATCGGCGGCGGCCAGCTCATCGGCGGGCTTCTCGGCAGCGGAACCGACATTGCCGCGCTCGCGGGCAACCTCGTCGGCGGCGGCGTCGCCGGCCTCATCGTACAGGTCGTCGTCGGCCTGGTCGTGAAGAAGCTGCGGGGCTGAGCACCGCGCCCGGAGTCAGAGCCGGACGTCGTAGGTGACCCACTTCGTCCGGTCCGCCAACCGGTCGTAGACGGCGCGGGCGCGATAGTTGTCCTCGGCGGTGATCCAGCGGATCACCGTCCACCCGCGCGACCGGCCCTCGGCCGCCACCGCGCCGATGAGCGCATCGGCCACGCTCCGGCCGCGCGCCTCGGGGGGCACGAAGAGATCGTCGAGAAACCCGCCGACCGACGCCGAAAGCGGCCGGGCGAACGCGCGGAAATGGGCAAGCCCCGTAAGCCCGCCGTCCTCGTCCTCGGCCACGAAGGCCTCGGTCTCGTGCGCGGGATCGAGGATCCAGCCCCAGACGCGGGCGCGCATCTCGGGCGTCTGCGCGACACCGTAGAACACCGCATAGCCCTCATAGAGCCGTTCCCACGCTTCCCTGTCGTCCTTGACCGGCCGCCGGATCGTCACTGCCATCGTTGCGCCCCCCCGGGAATGCCAAACCCGGCGCTGCGGCCGGGTCTCGCGTCGCATCTTGCGGTCAGGTCAGTGCAGCCGCGTCTCGACCTCGCCGATCGACGCCTCGACCAGCTTGTTCTTCTCGGCCGCGGTCATCTTCGCCGCGATGAGGTCGCCCGCGGCCGCAACCGCCACGCTCACCGCGCGGTCGCGCACCTCCCGCACCGCCGACGCCTCGGCCGAGGCGATCTGATCCACCGCGGCGGCGAGCCGCCGCGCGATGGAGGCCTTTAGATCGGCCTTCGCCTGCTCCGCCGCGGCAAGCGCCTCGCGCTTCGCGGTCTCGACGATGCGGTCGGCCTGCTCCTGCACCTCCTTATGCTTGCGCTCGTAAGAGGCCAGGATGGACCGCGCCTCGTCATGCAGGGCGCGCGCCTGGTCGAGCTCCGCCTTGATTCCCGCGGCGCGCTTGTCCAGAAGCCCGCCGATCAGCGCCGGCACCTTGAAGTAAAGAAGGACGCCGATGAAGATCAGGAAGGCCACGAGCACGACGAAGTTCGTGTTGCGCAGCGAGAGGAACGGCCCGCCCGCCGCGAAGGCCGGGCTTGCCAGAAGGGCGGGAAGCGTCGAAAGCAGAATCCGGTTCATCGCATCACCCCTTCAGCCTGCTTGCCACGGCGTCGTCGACGGCGCCCGCGTCCGCCCTGCCGCCGAACGCGGCGACGATGGCCTCGGCGGTTTCCTTGGCGACGACAGCGACATTCTCCGCCGCTCCGGCGCGGATCTCCTCGATCCGCTTCGCACTTTCGGCCGCCTTCGCGGCGATTTCCGCATCGGCCTTCGCGGTGGCCTTGTCGAGATCCTTCTGGATCTCTGCCCGCGCCTCGGCGACGATCTTGCCCGCCTCGGTCCGCGCGTCGATCAGCGCCTGGTTATAGGCCTTCTCGGCCGCCTCGGCCTTCTGCTTCAGCTCCTCGGCCGCGGCGATGTCGCTGGTGATCTTGCCCTGCCGGTCGGCGAGGATGCCACCGATCCGCGGCAGCGCCACGCGCGACAGCACAAGATAGATCAGCACGAGTGCCACGGCGAGCCAGAAGATCTGGTTGCCGAAGGTCGAGAAATCGAGTTGCGGCATGCCAGCGGACTGCGCGGCGTGCCCTGCGGCCTCGGCGGCGTGGCCGGTTGCCTCGGTCACGGCTTCGGTGACGGCCCCGGCGGCCTCTGTTGTGGTGTTTGCCATCTCGGCCCCCTCGAAACCTTGATTACAACCCGGATGGGCGCGGCTCTGCCCCCATCCGGCCGTAAGGATGGTCAGGGAAGGCTCAGACGGCGAACATCAGCAGGAGCGCGACGAGGAACGAGAAGATCCCGAGCGCTTCCGCGAAGGCGATGCCGATGAAGAGCGTGGCGGTCTGGCCGGCCGCGGCCGAGGGGTTCCTGAGTGCGCCGGCGAGGAAGTTGCCCGCGACGTTGCCCACCCCCATGGCGGACCCGCCCATGCCGATGCAGGCAAGGCCCGCACCGATGAATTTGCCGAGGGCCGCTGCTGCTGCGAGTTCCATGTCGTTACTCCTTACGGTTGGATTTTCTGCGTGGGTGGAAGACCGGCGTCAGTGGTGCGGATGCAGCGCATCCTTGAGGTAGACGCAGGTCAGGATCGTGAAGACATAGGCCTGGATGAAGGCCACGAGGATTTCGAGCGCATACATCGCCACGATGGCGAGGATCGAAAGCGGCGTCACCGCGATGCCGATGCCCGAGATGAGGACGAGCGGCGCGAAGGCCGCGAAGACCTTGATCACCGCGTGGCCGGCCATCATGTTGCCGGCAAGTCGGATCGAGTGGCTGACGGGCCGCACGAAGTACGAGATCACCTCGATCAGCGCCAGCACCGGGCGCAGCGCCAGGGGCGCCGAGGAAACCCAGAAGAGGCCGAGGAAACCCGCGCCGTTCTTGACGAAGCCGACGATGGTCACGGTCAGGAACACCGCCACCGCCATGACCGCCGTCACGGCGATGTGGCTGGTCGTCGTGAAGGCACCCGGAACGAGGCCGAGGAAGTTCGCGAAGACGATGAAGAGGAAGAGCGTGAAGATGTAGGGGAAGAACTTCAGCCCGTCCTTGCCGGCGACATCCTCGACCATCTTGTGGACGAAGCCGTAGCCGAGCTCGGCCACCGACTGCAACCGCGTAGGGATGATCGCCCGGCCGCGGGTGCCAAGCACGAAGAGCGCGAAGATCGCCAGAAGCGTGAGCGCCATCCACAGCGTCGCGTTGGTGGGAGTGTACCAGTGGATCGGGCCCTCGCCGAAGAGCGGCTGGATCTTGAACTGGTCCATCGGATGGAACGTGAGGCCTTGGCTGTGCTCTTCCGTCGCCACGTCTATTCCCCTTCGTCACTGGCGGGCCTGCCCGCCTGCTTCTCGTCCTGGATTTCCCTGGCGGTGCGAAGCATCGTCTTCACCCCGGCCACGAAGCCCAGCAATGTGAACAGCACCAGGAAGAGGGGCAAGGTCCCCAGGAGGGTATCCAGCCCGTATCCGATGCCGAAGCCGATCCCGAGTCCCGCGACCAGCTCGATCACCATCCGCCAGCCTTGGCTCGCGGCCGAGAAATGCTCGTCCCCGCGCGGGGTGCGGGCCTGGTCCTTCCGTGCCGCCGCCAGCTTCTCCTCAAGCGCCTTCAGGCGATCGGGATCGGGCTCGCCGGACATGGAAAGGCCCCCTCGGTCAGTTGCGCGATGACTAAGGCCGGCCCGTGCCCGAGTCAATCGCCGAAATCGCCAAGGCTTGCGGGCACAAACAACTGGAAAGACTGCATATTTCTTGCAGCCACCGACGCCGCCATGACCCTACCCCGGCGCCGGAGCCGACCGTTAGCGCCCGCAGGCATATTCAACCTTCCGGTTGACGATCGCGGGCCGAGGCCGCAGGAAGGGACGATGATCCCGCGGCCCGCCTCCTCGCTCGACCTCGTCTTCGCCGCCCTCGCCGACCCGACGCGGCGGGCGATCCTGACCATGCTCCTCGAGGACGACATGGCGGTGACCGACGTCGCCGAACCTTTCGCCATGTCGCTCGCCGCCATCTCCAAGCACCTCGCAATCCTCGCCGAGGCCGGGCTCATCAGCCAGGAAAAGCGCGGCCGGGTGAAGTGGTGCAAGCTCGAACCCGACGCGATGCGCACGGCCACGGTCTGGATCCAGGGCTTCGGCCAGTTCGACCCGGTGGATTTCGACGCCTTCGAACGCTTCCTCGCCGCTGAACTCCCGGGGGAGGCGGAAGGCTGAGCCCCCCTCCTTCTTTGCGGCAAGTGCCACCGCCGCAGGCACCCGCCGGCTCAGCCCGTGCGCTCCTCCTTCATGAGGAGTGCCAGCGCTAGGACCGTCAGCGCCACTCCTGCCATGACCAGCGCCGGCGGCGATGGCTGGCCCAGCGCGACCTCCCACAGGATCACCCAGGCCGGCACCAGATAGGTATATGCCATGACCTTCGACGCCGGCAGGCGCAGCGTGGCGTATTGCAGGAGGACGAAGGTGACGGCCGAGGCGAAGACCGAGGTGTAGAGAAGCGTCACCCAGACGATCCCCGGCAGCGCGGTCCAGTCGGTCGCGCGGATCGCGCCCCAGCCCCAGAGGGTGGTGACGGCCGTCCCCGCGACGATCATGCCGAAGGTGAAGACCAGGGGATGTTCGCCGCGGTTCAGTTTCCGCACCATCGGGGTATAAAGCGCATGTGCCACGCAGCCGGCGAAATATACCGCCTCGCCCCGGCCCACGCGGAAGCCGAACATGGCCTGCCAGTCGGCCCGGAAGATGATCCAGAGCGCGCCGGCCGCGCCGATGGCCAGCGCAAGCGCGATCCGCGACGTCGTCACCTGCCGGAGGAGGAGGAAGCCGAACCCTGCCGAAAGGACCGGCGTCAGCGTGAAGACGGCCGCCGCCGAGACAGGGGCGGCGGTCTTCAGCCCCTCGAACATCAGGACGAAATATGCCGCGAAAAGACTGCCGAGCACGGCATAGCGCCAGGGCGCCCGCGCCGCCAGCCGCGGCAATCCCGTCGTCAGGAGCGCCGCCGCCCCGATGATCACGCCGGACAGCAGGAAGCGCAGCGCGGTGAAGGCCACGGGCGAGACCGCGTTCGCCATCATCGCGCCCAGCGGGAAGGAGCCGGCGACGAGCATCGAGAAAAGCGCCATCGCCAGATGGCCGCGCAAGGGCGCCCCGTGGAGTCCGCCGCCGCGCACCGGTCTCAGTCCATCCCGCAGCGCTTCGCGTCTTCCTTCACCGCCTTCAGAAAGAGCTGGATGCGCGGCGTGCGGTGCAGATCGACATGGGTGACGAGCCAGAGCGGGGTCTCCCATTCCGGGCGGTTCGGCATCGCCACGACCAGCCCCTCCTGCGCGCGCGCTTGCATGGCCGGCAGGAAGCCGATCGCCGCGCCGGCGCGGATCGCGTCGGCCGCCACGTTCGCCTCGTTGGTGCGGAAGGTGATCGCCTCCTCGGGCACACGCTCGGCCAGCCAGCGGTGGAAGGTTGCGCGGCTCTCCGGATCGGCCGGCCCGACGAAGCGGTGCCGGCCAAGGTCGTCCTCGCCCTCGGGCAAGCCATGGGCGGCGACATAGGCCGGACTCGCATAAAGCGCGACGCGGCGGGTGCAGAGCGGCTGGACGACATTGTCGGGGTCCTGCGGCCGGCCGCCGGCACGTATGGCGACATGCGCCTCGCCATATTCCAGCCGGAAGAGCCGCGGGTCGCTGAGGTAGCGGACCCGCAGCCCCGGATGCTCGGCCTGCAGCCGGACGAGCGCGGGCGTCACCAGTTCGGAAAGCCCCGGGATCGAGGTCACGACGAGTTCGCCGGAAATCTCGGTCGTGGTCCCGGTGATACGGGCGGCGAGATGGGCGAACTGGTCCTCGGTCGCCCGCGCCACCTTCAGAAGCTCCTGCCCCGCCTCGGTCGCCGTGTAGCCGCGCGGATGTCGCTGGAAAAGCTTTGCGCCGAGGCGGGCCTCGAGCGCGTCGATGTGGCGGATGACCGTGGCGTGGTGGACGCCCAGCACCTCCGCCGCGCCCGAGACGGTGCCGATGCGCGCCACCTGATAGGCCGTCCGCACCTCGTCCCAGCTCTCCATCTGGCAACTCCTTGAAATCACGAAATAGATCACGAAACGATCACGAAGAAGTACTGTGCGCTCGTGAACACACCAGGGTGTAGATTGGCCGTTTTCCCGGATTGTTCAACACCTATCTCTTCCTTGCCAGCGCCGATGACGCTCCCTCGTATCGCCGCGACACCGGCCACGCCGGTCTCCATCGAAACGCGGGCTGTGGCCCGCAGATACTGAAAGGACAGAACATGAAAACGAAACTCGCGCTTTCCGCCCTCGCCGTCGTGATCGCCGCCCCGGCCTTCGCCAGTTCCACCCAGCTCGAGCTTTCGGCCGGCGTTCCGGCGGGCGTCTACACCGTCGGCCAGGCTGGCGAGATCGCCTCGGCGGAAACCGCCGCCGACGCGCTGCGCCTGAAGAAGTTCTACGCCGCCCAGAACGCGGGCGAAGTTGCGCGCAGCGATTTCTCGGCCGATGCCGGCATGGGGACCATGCTGCGCCTCGGCGGGTCCGATCGCCGCTGAACGGCAGCAGTCACCTCATACGGCAAGGGCACGCGGTCATCCGCGTGCCCTTTCCTTTTCGCAACGGGGCGTATCCGCACCCCGGACCGTTCCGCAACCCGGGCCTTTTCCTTGACACCGCGCGGCAAGGCGCGTAAGGCGCGGCCAATCCGGCAGCCCGAAAGAGCTTCCGGTCCCCGGCCAGACCGGGGATCGCCATCCGTCAGCGCGTCGCGCCCACGGGTGCGTTTTGCGTTTGGCGCCCCCCGTGACTATCTCGGGGACGCAAGGATGAACCGGCCAAGGAGGGCCCGCGATGTTCGAGAACCTGTCAGAACGCCTCGGTAGCGTCTTCGACCGGCTGACGAAGCAGGGCGCGCTTTCGGCCGAGGACGTGAAGACGGCGCTCCGCGAGGTCCGCGTGGCGCTTCTGGAGGCCGACGTCTCCTTGCCCGTCGCGCGCGACTTCGTGAAGGCGGTCGAGGCGAAGGCCACCGGCGCGGCGGTGACAAAATCGGTCACCCCCGGCCAGCAGGTGGTCAAGATCGTCCACGACGCGCTCGTGGACGTGCTGCGGGGCGCCGAAGACCCGGGGGCTCTCAAGATCGACAACCCGCCGGCGCCGATCCTGATGGTGGGCCTTCAGGGCTCGGGCAAGACGACGACGACGGCGAAACTCGCCAGGAGGCTCAAGGACCGCGAGAAGAAGCGCGTGCTCATGGCCTCCCTCGACACCAACCGCCCGGCGGCGATGGAGCAACTCGCGATCCTCGGCCAGCAGATCGGCGTGGACACCCTGTCCATCGTGAAGGGCGAGACGGCCGTCCAGATCGCGAAGCGCGCCAAGCAGCAGGCGACATTGGGCGGCTACGACGTCTACATGCTCGACACCGCCGGGCGGCTGCACATCGACGAAGTGCTGATGGACGAGGTGCAGGCCGTGCGCGACGTCGCCAGGCCGCGCGAGACGCTTCTGGTGGTTGACGGCCTCACCGGTCAGGACGCCGTGAACGTCGCAACCGAGTTCGACGGCAAGGTCGGCATCACCGGCGTCGTCCTGACGCGGATGGACGGCGACGGTCGCGGCGGCGCGGCGCTTTCCATGCGCGCGGTCACCGGCAAGCCGATCCGCTTCGTCGGCCTCGGCGAGAAGATGGACGCGCTCGAGACCTTCGAGCCGGAGCGTGTCGCGGGCCGCATCCTCGGGATGGGCGACATCGTCGCCCTCGTCGAAAGGGCGCAACAGACGCTGGAGGCCGAGCAGGCCGAGCGGATGATGAAGCGCTTCCAGAAGGGCCTCTTCAACATGAACGACCTCAAGGGGCAGCTCGACCAGATGCTGAAGATGGGCGGCATGCAGGGAATCATGGGGATGATGCCCGGCATGGGGAAGCTCTCCAGACAGATGGACGAGGCCGGCTTCGACGACAGTGTTCTCCGCCGCCAGATCGCGCTCATCAACTCGATGACGAAGAAGGAACGCGCCAACCCCGACCTGCTGCAAGCCTCCCGCAAGAAGCGGATCGCGGCGGGCGCGGGGCTCGACGTGGCCGAACTGAACAAGCTTCTGAAGATGCACCGCCAGATGGCGGACATGATGAAGAAGATGGGCAAGGGCGGGATGCTGAAGCAGGCCATGAAGGGGATGTTCGGCAAGGGCGGAATGCCCGACCCCTCGAAGATGAGCCCCGAGGAACTCGATGCGATGGCCAAGGGCGTGCAGGAGGGCATGGCGGGCGGCAAGCTGCCGGGCGGCCTTGGCGGCATGGGCGGCGGTCTTCCCGGTGGCCTCGGCGGGATGAAGCTGCCGGCCGGGCTTTCCGGGCTTGGCGGCATGGGTCGGAAGAAGTGATCGCCCCCACGCTCCATACGGCGCGGCTGACGCTCCGCATGCCGAAGCTCGCGGACTTCGAGCATTGGGCGGCCTTCTTCGCCTCCGACCGATCGCGGTTCGAACGCGGGCCGATGGGCCGGGTGGAGGGGTATCGCGCCTGGGCAGCCGATGTGGCGCTCTGGCCGCTGCGCGGATACGGCGCCTTCGGCCTCGATGACCGGGCCACCGGTGCCTATGTCGGCGAGGTCGGCATCTACCAGCCCGAAGGTTTCCCCGAGGCGGAACTCGGCTGGTTCGTCATCCCCGAAGCCGAAGGCAAGGGCTACGCGGCCGAGGCCGCCCGCGCCGTCATCGACTGGGTGCGTGCGACCTTCGGCTGGGGCCGGCTCGTCTCCATCATCGACCCCGCGAACGCGCGTTCGCTCGCGCTCGGCCTGCGCATCGGCGGCGTGATCGACCCGACGCTTCCCGGCGTGGACCCGGGCGACGTGGTGATCCGCCATGACCTCGGGGGGCGCGGATGAGGTTCCGTTCCGGCGCGCCCACGCTCTACAGTGACCGCCTGACCCTCGGTCCGGTCCGCGATGACCATGCCGATGCCTTCATGGACTTCTGCACCACCGACGCCGCGCGCTTTATCGGCGGACCGACCGACCGCGAGGATGCCTGGGTCGGCGTCGCCATGCAGGCCGGGCAGTGGACGCTGCGAGGTTACGGCACGTTCTGGGTAAGCGAGACGGCGACCGGCACGCCGGTTGGACGGGTCGGCATCTTCCACCCCGGCTGGCGCAGCGAACCGGAGCTAAGCTGGGTGATCTACCCCGCTTTCCAGCACCGCGGCTACGCGACCGAAGCCGCGGAAGCCGTGCGCGACTGGGCCTACGACACGCTGGGTTTCGGCCCGCTGATGAGCCTGATCGACCCGGCCAACACGGCCTCCGAACGCGTGGCCGATCGGCTTGGCGCGCGCAACGAGGGGCCTCACCGGACGGATGTGCCAAAGGTCGTGAACCGCTGGCGCCACCCGGGACGGGAGGTCCGCGCATGATGCACGCGTGGGAACGGCCATCCACCGGTGCCGCGGCAGCTCAGGCCGGGGCGATGTCCGATCTCGTGCCCGTGCTTGGCACCGAACGGCTCGTCCTGCGCGCGCCCCTGATCGGGGATTTTCAGCCCTATGCCGGCATCTTCATGTCGGGCCGCGCGGCCGGCCTCGGCGGGCCCTTCGACCGCGAGGGGGCATGGAACGATTTCTGCGAGGCCGTCGCGGGCTGGATGCTGCGTGGCATGGGCCTCTGGACCATCATCGAGCGCGAGGGCGGGGTGGTGCTCGGCTTCGGCTACCTCTGGCAGGAATACGGCGACCCGGAGCCGGAGATCGGCTGGGTTCTGACCGAGGCGGCGGAAGGCAAGGGCTACGCGCGGGAAGCGGCGGAAGCGATCCGCGCCCATGCCTTCGACACGCTCGGCATGGCGACAGTGGTCAGTTACGTCGACCACGACAACGGCCGCTCCATCGCGCTCGCCGAACGGCTGGGCGCGGTGCGCGATCCCGGGGCGGAGGCCGCGATGGCGGACCCCGTCCGCGTCTACCGTCACCGCCCGGAGGGCCGCGCATGACCCTGCCGCTTCGCCGTTGCCAGAATACCCGGTGCAAGGTTGCTGCCCCGCGCGTGCTGTCGGGACGGAAGACCGACGCGAAACCGACGCAGGCAAGGCCGGAAGCCGACGCCCGGAACCGCAAGAGGAGAGCCGAATGACCGACGCCACCGCCCGCGCCGCGGCGCTTCTCAAGGAACACCGCGAGTCGATTGACCGGCTTGACGCGATCCTCGTCTACACGCTCGCCGAACGCTTCAAGCACACCCAGTCGGTGGGCCGGCTGAAGGCGACGCACGACCTGCCGCCCTCCGACCCGGTGCGCGAGGCAGAGCAGATCGCAAGGCTGGAAAGGCTGGCCGAGGAAGCCGACCTCGATCCGGAATTTGCCAGGAAATTCCTGAACTTCGTCATCAGCGAAGTGATCAGGCACCACGAGAGACTACAGAAGTAACCGAAGGATAGCAGGCACCCGCCTGTTCAAGAGCCAGCGATAGGAGAACTGACATGGCTATGAAGATCCGCCTCGCCCGCGGGGGCTCCAAGAAGCGCCCCTACTACTCGATCGTCGCCGCCGACTCGCGGATGCCCCGCGACGGCCGCTTCATCGAGAAGCTCGGCACCTACAACCCGCTTCTCCCGAAGGACAGCGAGGACCGCGTGAAGATGAACATGGAGCGCGTCCAGCACTGGCTGGCCCAGGGCGCCCAGCCGACCGACCGCATCGCGCGGATGCTGGAAGCCGCTGGCGTGCGGGAGAAGGCGACCCGCGCCAACATGAAGAAGGCCGAGCCGGGCGACAAGGCGAAGAAGCGCGCCGAGGAGAAGGCCGCGAAATCCGCCAAGGCCGAGGAAGCGGCGGCCGAGTAAGGCATCGCCATGCTGGTGGGCTTCCTCCTGCGCCGGACCGTGACCCTCGCGCTCTGCGCGGGGTCGTTCTGGCTCGGGCTGAAGGCGGAGCGGATGGTAGAGCCTGGTCCGGCGGTCGCACCCGCGGCCGCCCGATGCCCGGAGATTCCCGATGGCACCTGACCGGATCTGTGTCGGTGCCATCTCGGGTGCCTTCGGCGTCGGGGGCGAGGTGCGGCTCAAGAGCTTCTGCGCCCAGCCGGAGGCCATCGCCGCCTACGCGCCGCTTTACACCGAGGACGGCGCGCGCAGCTTCGGCGTGAGGATCACCCGCGCCATTCCGGGCGGGCTTGCCGCGCGGCTGTCCGGCATCACGACGAAGGAGGAGGCCGACGCGCTCCGCGGCACCTCGCTTTTTGCCGATCGCGAAAGGCTGCCGAGCCTTCCGGACGACGAATTCTACCACGCCGACCTGATCGGGCTTCCGGTCTTCGACACCGGCGGCGCCCAGCTTGGCACCGTACGGGCGATCTACAACCACGGCGCGGGCGACATCCTGGAGATCTTCGCGCCGGGACGCAGGACAGCACTCCTTCTCCCGTTCACGAAGGCGGTGGTCCCGACCGTGGACCTGACCGCCGGCCGCATCGTCGCCGACCCGCCGGAGGAGACGGGCGAATGACCGGCGCCAAACCCAAGTCCCACGGGCGGCTTTCCATTTCCGCCTCGCCCCGCCCGCGCGACCTGATGGCGCCGCAGCGGGTCAAGGGCGCCTGGGCGGCGCGGATCGTCACGCTTTTCCCCGAGGCCTTCCCCGGGACGCTCGGCCTTTCCCTGACCGGCAAGGCGCTGGCCGAGGGGCTCTGGGCGCTTCAGACCATCGACCTTCGCCCCTTCGGGATCGGCAGGCATCGCAACGTGGACGATACCCCGGCGGGCGGCGGTGCCGGCATGGTGCTGCGGGCCGACGTGGTCGCCAAGGCGCTCGACGAGGCCGCCATCGGCACGCCCCCCGACCGCGCCCTCTGGCCGGTCGTCTACCTTTCCCCGCGGGGAAAGCCCTTCGACCAGGCCACCGCCCGAGGCTGGGCCGGGGCGGAGGGGATCACCCTGCTCTGCGGCCGGTTCGAGGGCGTGGACCAGCGGGTGCTGGACCACTACGCGGTCGAGGAGGTCAGCCTCGGGGACTTCGTGATGACGGGGGGAGAGATCGCCGCGCAGGCGATGATCGACGCGGTGGTGCGGCTGCTGCCGGGGGTGCTGGGGAACGCCAGTTCCACCGAAGAGGAAAGCCATTCCCACGGATTGCTGGAACATCCGCAGTACACGCGGCCGGCCGTCTGGGAGGGGCGCGAGATTCCTGCCGTCCTCACCTCGGGCAACCACGCCGAGGTGGAGAGATGGCGACGGTCGGAAGCGGAACGTCTGACGCGGGAGAGGCGCCCGGATTTGTGGGCGGTGCACCTGCGCCAGCGGTACGAAAACTAGAGAGTGCGCTGATGATCGATACACAGGAGATGTTAAAGGTAACGTTCCGCCTGCTTGCCGATTTCACGCCGGAAGAAGGTAACAAAACCGAGATTTGCGGATTTAGCCGCGACGAAGTTCCTTTGTATTTGATGATGTCAGAACTCGCGCGATGTGTTGTCACCTTGCTCGAAGACGACAGAATCCCCGAGCTTCAAGAAGTGGCTGCGACGCTTGAACGCTGGATTGTTGACGGAGATGAGGACGTCCGTAAGGCTGCCATAGTCGGTTTGATTGAGGACGTTCAGAACGCGAACCTACATCGCACAACGTCACCAGAGCAATTTGCTCACTTTCTTTATCCCACCAGCCTTACATGGTGGGACAAGGTCAACAAGTTCTGGGCTGAGGGCCAGCTGCTCGACTAGGCGAACCGCTTTTCGGGAATTCCCTGCAAGTTCAGGGTGCTTGACGGCCCCGCACCTTCCCCCTATACCCCGCCCGTCCGGGGCTCTCGTGAGTCGTGCGGACGCATGTCTATTGGCCATGGCCCGGCTTTCTTCGGGCGGGCGCGGCGGATGGACCAGACGACAGGAAACGACGACCTGACCTCCTGCGGGCGCTATGGCGGACCCGGTGAAGACACGGAGCTCTCTGGCGCGAACACCATCGCGGGACCACCGCGAGCATTTGGAAAGGACCACGCGATGAACCTGATCGCAGAACTGGAGGCCGAGCAGATCGCCGCGCTCGGCAAGTCCATCCCGGACTTCAAGGCGGGCGACACCGTGCGTGTCGGCTACAAGGTGACGGAAGGCACGCGGAGCCGCGTGCAGAACTACGAAGGCGTCTGCATTTCCCGCAAGGGCGGCAACACGCTGGCGGCCTCGTTCACCGTCCGCAAGATTTCCTTCGGCGAGGGCGTCGAGCGCGTCTTCCCGCTCTACTCGACCAACATCGACTCGATCGAGGTCGTGCGCCGCGGCCGCGTGCGTCGGGCGAAGCTCTACTACCTGCGCGACCGTCGCGGCAAATCCGCACGGATCGCGGAAGTCACCAACTACAAAGAAAAAGCCGAGTGAGGAGCGGGGCCATGCGCAAGAACATCCATCCCGACTACCACATGATCGAGGTCAAGATGACCGACGGGACCACCTATCGCACCCGCTCCACCTGGGGCAAGGAAGGCGACTCGCTGGCGCTCGACATCGACCCGACGGTGCATCCCGCATGGACCGGCGGCTCGGCCAAGCTGATGGACACCGGCGGCCGCGTGTCGAAATTCAAGAACAAGTACGCCGGCCTCGGATTCTGAGCCTATCGCGCTTTGCAAGGCAAGGCGCACAACATATAGTAGGGGCGCGCTGGCAACAGCGCGCCTTTCGATTCCGGGCACACCGGGACAACGGACGGGGACGAGACGTGGCGCATATCATCGTCGTGGGCAACGAAAAGGGCGGGTCGGGCAAGTCCACGACCTGCATGCATGTCGCAACCGCGCTTGCCCGCATGGGCCACAAGGTCGGCGCGCTCGACCTCGACCTCCGTCAGAAGAGCTTTGCCCGCTACATCGAGAACCGCCGCGCCTTCGCGCGGAAGGAAGGGCTCGACCTGCCTACGCCGGACTACCGTGACCTGCCCGAGGTCGACCAGGCGAGCCTCACCGCAGGCGAGAACATCCATGACCGGCGGCTCTCCGCGGCCGTCGCGGGGCTGGAGAAGGACGCGGAGTTCATCATCATCGACTGTCCCGGATCGCACACCCGGCTTTCCCAGGTGGCGCATTCGCTTGCCGACACGCTGATCACGCCCCTGAACGACAGCTTCATCGACTTTGACCTTCTCGCCCGGGTCGACCCCGACACGAGCCGGGTGATCGGACCCTCGATCTATTCCGAAATGGTCTGGCACGCGCGCCAGCTTCGCGCCCGGGCGGGGCTGAAGCCGATCGACTGGATCGTCCTGAGAAACCGGCTCGGGGCGCAGCAGATGCACAACAAGCGCAAGGTGGGCGGGGCGCTCGAACAACTGGCGAAGCGGATCGGCTTCCGCGTGGCGCCGGGCTTTTCGGAGCGGGTGATCTTCCGCGAGCTTTTCCCGCGGGGCCTCACGCTCCTTGACTTGAAGGATGTCGGCGTCGAACGGCTCAACATCTCGAACGTGGCGGCCCGTCAGGAGGTGCGCGATCTGATGCGCGAACTGCGGCTGCCGGGTGTCGAGGTCGCGTTCTGAGCCGGCTCAGGCGATCCGCGGCGCGCGGATGAAGAGCGAGGGCTGCGGACGGCGGCTGCGGCGGGCGGGCATCGTGCCCAGCGAGAGCAGGCGCTTTTCGAAGGCATCCGGCTCCTGTGACTTGCCGCGGGAGAACCTGGCGATGATGGCGGCTGCGAATTTCATCAGACTGTCCTCTCTCTCGTACCGCCCCCGGTATTAAGAGTTAACCCAACATCCGTGACCGAAAGGCGGCGCGGTCGGGGATTTTTGACGGAGTTCTCGCGACGGTTGCGCGATTTGATCGGATACGCGGCAGGGGCAATCGTCCCCAAGCGTGGCGATTGTCAACGAATGCAACAACGATCCGCGGGCTGCAATGTCCCGGCCCCGCCCGATTGCGGCGGAACCGGGACAGGAACCGTCAGGTGCGCAACACGCGGTAGACAGCCGGAATCACCAGAACCGTCAGAAGCGTCGACGACGCGAGCCCGAACAGGAGCGAGATCGCAAGGCCCTGGAAAATCGGGTCGGTGAGGATCACCGCCGCACCGATCATCGCCGCGAGCGCGGTCAGCAGGATCGGCTTGAAGCGGATCGCGCCGGCTTCGATCAGGATCTCGGTCAGCGGCCGGTCGGGCGTCTTCGCGTGGCGGATGAAATCGACGAGCAGGATCGAGTTGCGCACGATGATGCCGGCAAGCGCTATGAAGCCGATCATCGACGTGGCCGAGAACGGCGCGCCGAAAAGCCAGTGGCCGAGGAGGATGCCGATGAAGGTCAGGGGGATCGGCGTCAGGATCACCAACGGAACCTTGAACGAGCCGAACTGCGCGACAACGAGGATGTAGATGCCGAGAAGCGCCACGCCGAAGGCCGCGCCCATGTCACGGAAGGTGACCCAGGTCACCTCCCACTCCCCGTCCCAGAGAAGCGAGGGCGCGGTTTCGTCGTCGGGCTGGCCGTGGAGCAGGATCTGCGGTTTCGCAAGGCCAGTCCAGTCCTGCGCGTCGAGCGCGTCGGCGACGGCGAGCATCCCGTAGAGAGGCGCCTCGAAATCGCCGGCAAGCTCGGCCGTCACCATCTCGGCCGACCGCCCGTTGTGTCGGAAGATCGGGAAGGACCCGGTTTCCTCGCGCACCTCCACCACGTCGCCAAGTTCCACCACGCCGCGCGCGCCGGGAATGACGTTCTGCGGCAGGGGCGTGGTCAGGAACCGCTCGTCGAAGGTGCGCATCCCCTTCGGCCGCTCGATACGGATCGGAATCGGCTGGCGACCCTCGCCGCGGTGCGAATAGCCGATCGTGGTGCCGCCATTGAGGATCGCGATCGTGTCGAGCACGTCGCCCTCCTGCACCTGGAAGAACTCCGCCGCGTCGGTCGAGACGGTGGTGCGGATGCGCCGGGCGGGATCGCCGTAGGAATTGTCGACGTCGACAATGAAGGGCACGGACCGGAACGCCGCCTCCACCTTGGCCGCCACCGCGCGGCGCGTGTCCGGATCCGGGCCGTAGATTTCAGCCAGAAGCGTGGCCATCACCGGCGGACCCGGCGGAGGTTCCACCGTCTTCAGCACGGTGCCCTCGGGCAGGGGCAGCGCGAGAATCTTCTGGCGGATCTCCAGCGCGATCTCGTGGCTCGAGCGGTCACGCTCGCCCTTGGGCAGGAGGTTGATCGCGACCTCGCCCATCTCTGGGGAGGCGCGCAGATAGGTGTGACGCACGAGGCCGTTGAAGTTGAAGGGCGCGGCCGTGCCGGCATGGGTCTGGACCGACCGCACCTCGGGCAGGTCGAGCACGACCTTCGCCACCGCCTGCGCCACCGCGTCGGTCGCCTCGACCGGTGCGCCTTCGGGCAGGTCTATCGTCACCGAAAGCTCCGACTTGTTGTCGAAGGGCAGGAGCTTCACCGTGACGTGCTTGGTGTAGAAGAGCGCGAGCGAGCCGAAGGTCAGCACGACGACCACGCCGATGAAGAGCCAGCTCCGCGTCTTGGAGGCGAGGATCGGCCGGGCGACGGCGGCGTAGGCGCGGCCGAGCGCGCCGCCCGGATGGCCGCCATAGGCGTCGTTGTGGCCATGTGCCGACATGTCGGCCTTTCCTGCCACCTTCAGCATCAGCCAGGGCGTCACCATGACCGCGACGAAGAAGGAGAAGATCATCGCCGCCGAGGCGTTCGCCGGGATCGGCGACATGTAAGGCCCCATCAGCCCCGAGACGAAGAGCATGGGTAGCAGGGCTGCGACCACCGTCAGCGTGGCCACGATGGTCGGGTTCCCGACTTCGGCCACCGCGTCGATGGCGGCCGACTTGCGGTCGCGCCCGTCGGCCATGGCCCAGTGCCGCGCGATGTTCTCGATCACCACGATGGCGTCGTCGACGAGGATACCGATGGAGAAGATGAGAGCGAAGAGCGAGACGCGGTTCAGCGTGTAGCCCATCACGTTCGAGGCGAAGAGTGTGAGGAGGATCGTTACAGGGATGACGATGGCCACGACGAAGGCCTCGCGCCGGCCGATGGCGACCCAGACCAGCGCGATGATCGAGACCGTGGCGAGCGCGAGGTGATAGAGCAGTTCGTTCGCCTTCTCGTTGGCGCTTTCGCCGTAGTCGCGCGTGATCTCGACCGCGATGTCCTCAGGGATCAGGCGGCCTTCGTGCATGTGGACGCGGTGCAGGATCTCCTCGGCCACGGTGACGGCATTCGAGCCTGCGCGCTTGGCGACGGCGAGCGTCACCGCCGGAACGCGGGTGACGGCGCCATCCTCTCCCTTCGTGACGGTGGCAACGAGATGTTCCTCGCCGTCATCGGCGAAACTCACGTCCGCGACGTCGCGAACATAGACCGGCCGGCCATCGCGGGTCGTCAACAGGAGGTTCGCGATTTCCTCCGGCGAACTCAGCGTCTCGCCGGCGACGAGCATGACCTGCTGCCCCTCGTCGCGAACGAATCCTGTGGGGAAGGCGGTGTTGGCGCCGGTGACCTTGCCGGCGAGCTGCTGCAACGTCATGCCGAAGAGTGCAAGCCGCTCCGGATCGGGCGCGATCCTGAGCCGTTCACTCGTCTCGCCCACGATGTAGCTGAGGCCGACGTCGGGAATCTTCGCGATCTCGGTCCTCAGTTCGCGGGCGATGCGGGTGAGATCGTTCGCCGTGATCCGGTCGGCGGCCTCCGGCTTCGGCGCGAGCGTCAAGGACAGGATCGCCACGTCGTCGATGCCGCGACCGACGATCTGCGGTTCGGGGACGCCCACCGGGATGCGGTCGATGTTGGCGCGGACCTTGTCGTGGACGCGCAGGATCGCGTTGTCGGAGGGCGTGCCGACTAGGAATCGCGCCGTCACCATCACCCGGTCGTCCGAGGTCTGGGAATAGACGTGCTCCACCCCGTCGATGCCCTTGACGATGGTCTCCAGGGGCTCGGTGACGAGTTTCGCGGCATCCTCCGCCTTCAGCCCGTTGGCCTGGACGTGGATGTCCACCATCGGCACGGATATCTGCGGCTCCTCCTCGCGCGGCAGCGCCAGAAGTGCCACGATGCCGAAGACGAAGGCGGCCATCAGGAAGAGGGGGGTCAGCGGCGAGGTGATGAAGCCGCGCGTGAGCCCCCCGGCGATACCGAGGCTGTGGGGCTTGACCTCGCTCACGGCAGGACCACCGCGTCGCCCGCGCCAAGCCCGCTCAGCACCTCGACCATGTCCCGATCGTCCTGCGGCACTTCTTCGCCGATGACCACGGCCCGCTCGACCTCGGCGCCGGCTTCGGTAACGCGGACGAAGTCGAGCCCCGAGCGGGTCGCCACCGCGCTCCGCGGGATCAAGAGCGCCTCGCGTTCGCCCACAGGCAGCGACACGAGCACGCGGGCATTGACGAATTCGGTTTCCAGCCCCTCGACCTCCACATCGGCGACGACGCGGCCGTTGCTGATCTGGGGGTAAAGTTTCGCGATCCGCCCGACCGAGGCAGAGCCCTGTGCGGTGATGCGGATTTCGGCGCCCTCCTTCAGGGCGAGGGCGTGGCGTTCCGGCACCGAAAGCCGCAGGAAGACGCCGCCGCCGCCGATGGTGGCCACAGGTTCGCCCGGCATGATGACGGCGCCGAGCGTGACCGGCACCGTCAGCACGAGCCCGTCACCGGGCGCAAGGACGCGGCCCTCGGCGCCCTGCTGTTCGGCGATGGAGCGCTGCGCCTCGATCGTGGTGATCTGGCCCGAAAGCACATCGACGCTTGTCCGCAGCTGGTCGAGCCGCTGCGCCGTAATGACGCCGCGCCCTACCAGCGCCTGGCCGCGCTCAAGGTCGGCCTGCGCGGTGGACAGCTGCGCCTTCAGCGCCTCGATCTGTGCATCGAGGGCAGCGATCTGGAAGGCGATCTTGTCGTCATGGATGATGGCGATCTCCTGACCGGCGGTCACCATGTCTCCCTCCGTCACCGACAGCGACTGCACGATCCCGCCGATACGGGCCCGTGCGGGCACCGTCTCGCGCGCCTCGACGGTGCCATAGACCGATTTCCACTCGGTCACCCTGGCGGGTGCGAGCAGGACCGTCTCAGACAGGGCGGGCGTGGCGGCGAGAAGACAGGTCAGCAGAAGCGCGCGCATGGCATGCGGCCTTTCAGAATGCGCAGCCGGGTTTCACGCCAAGCTTGCGGAAGAACGAAGCGGCCGGGCAGAAGCCCGTGAAGGCGGACTGCAGCAGGTTCAGGCCGACGAACACCGTCAGCCAGACGAAATGGGGCGAGACCCACTGGGTCAGCGCGACGGAAAGAAGAATCATGATGCCGGCAAAGGCAAGGATGGTGCGATCAAGGGACATGACAGCCTCCGTTATGTTGTCATATTCATAATCGTGAATGTAAATACCGAAATCAAGATGCGATTTGCGGTTTTCCCGCTTTTTGCCAAATCGTCGCAGGCCGGCCATGACCCAGATCAACCAGGCGCAGGGAACCGCGCGCACCGCCGGCCGGCGTTGACGCGCTGCCGGCCGCCCCGAGGGGCGCCGGCCGGCCAGACCTGCCGGTGCTCAGACCCAGGGGCCGACCGGCCCGAAGCTTTCGGGGCGTGCCCGGCGCCACCGCAGGAGGTAGCCGAAGCGGTCCTCCTCCTCGCGCAGGAGGAAACCTTCGGGCAGATAGGGATAGACTTCCTCGCCGGTCACCATGTCGCGGTCCCTTTCGCGCATGAGAAGGTGGTGGGGAAGCAAGTCGCCCGGGTGGGCAAGCCCGGCCGCGCCGGTCATCTCGGCCAGAGCCTTCAGCGTGTTGCGGTGGAAGCGGAAGACCCGCTCCGCCTTGTCGCCCGGGTCGAGAGCACGCGCCCTGAGCGGATCCTGCGTCGCCACGCCCACGGGGCAGCGGTTGGTGTGGCAGTTCTGCGCCTGGATGCAGCCGACGGCAAACATGAAGCCCCGCGCGGAATTCGCCCAGTCGGCGCCGAGCGCCAGGACCCGCGCGATATCGAAAGCGCTGACAACCTTGCCCGAGGCACCGAGCTTCACACGGTCGCGCAGGTCCGCCCCCCTAAGGGCGTTGTGGGCGAAGGTCAGCCCTTCGACCAGCGGCATCCCCATGTGGTTGGCGAATTCGAGCGGCGCGGCACCCGTGCCGCCCTCCTTGCCGTCGATGACGATGAAGTCGGGCGTGATCCCGGTTTCCCGCATCGCCTTGACGACACACATGAATTCGCGCCGGTGACCGATGCAGAGCTTGAAGCCGACGGGTTTGCCCGCCGCGAGCTCCCTCAGCCGGCCGATGAACTCCATAAGCCCGATCGGCGTCGAGAATTCGGGATGCGCGGCCGGGGAGACGCAGTCGACGCCCGGCGGAACGCCCCGCGCCTCGGCGATCTCGGCGGTGACCTTGGCGCCCGGGAGTACGCCGCCGTGGCCGGGCTTGGCGCCCTGGCTCAGCTTCAGTTCGATCATCTTGACCTGCGGATCGGCCGCCCGGTCGCGGAAGCGTTCCGCGTCGAACCGGCCCTCCGGTGTCCGGCAGCCAAAATAGCCTGAGCCGATTTCCCAGATGATGTCGCCGCCGCCCTCGCGGTGATAGCGGCTGATCCCGCCCTCGCCCGTGTCATGGGCGAAACCGCCCTTTCTCGCCCCCCGGTTCAAGGCGAGGATCGCATTGGCCGAAAGCGCGCCGAAGCTCATCGCCGAGATATTGTAGATCGAGGCGTCATAGGGTTGGCGGCAGTCCGGCCCGCCGATCCGGGTGCGGAAGTCGGCATTCTCGATATGCACCGGAACCATCGAGTGCGTGAGCCATTCATAGCCGGCGTCATAGACGCGCTCGCGTGTGCCGAAGGGCCGCTTGTCCTCCACCCCCTTCGCCCGCTGATAGACGAGCGAGCGGTCGTCGCGCGAAAACGGCTCTTCGTCCTGATCGCTTTCGATCAGGTACTGGCGGATCTCGGGGCGGATACCCTCGAAGAGAAAGCGCATGTGGCCGATGACGGGGTAGTTCCTGAGGATCGCATGGCGATGCTGGAGGAGATCGTAGGCCCCGAGCGTAGACAAGGCGGAGAATAATGCCGTCAGCAGCAGGAACCAACCTTGCCATGTGGCCGCGACCGCGGACGCGACCGCAAGCGCGATCGACAGCACAAGGGCCGAATACCGTTCCATCTATCACCTCCCCGCGAGCGATGCGGGCCGGACTCTGCCTGCGCATCGGCCCCAAGGCAAATGCCAACACACGCGGAACATGGGCACGATGGCTTGAGGCAGCGTTAACGCGCGCGTGCAACGGCCGAGCGACGTGGTCAGACGGGCCCGTGCGGCACCCCTCCCGCCACGTGGAGCGCGTCCGGCGACTCCGCGGAATTCGCGGCCAGCAGCGCCCACCGCCGCGGGCGGATGAAGGGCGCAGGCGGCAGGACGATCCAGCCGTCACCGTCGCCAACGGCCACGAACGCACCGGCCACGAGGCCAAGCGCGGTCAACGCACAGACGAAGGCGGCGCGGTCGTCGTGGTTCGTGATCGTGGCAAGGTCGACCGCCGGGCGCCGGCCGGGAAGGCAGTGTTCAAGCAGCCGCAAGAGCGTGCCGTCACGCGTCAGTTGAACGAAGTAGCGGTCCGAGCGGTTGCTCCGGCGCACGGGGACCTTCTCTGGCGCGTCGAGCATCAGACCGAGGAAGGAATTCGGAAAGGCCTCGGCCACGGCCTTCGCGTCAATTGCCACGTCGTGCCGCGCGGAGGCAAGATCGGCCACCGCAAGCACGGCACGGGCGCAGAGGTTCGCCTGCGCGTTCAGCAATCGTCCGACTGGCACGCCGGACTGCCCGGGCTTGCCGATGAGCGGTCCCAGCCGGCGGGTCAGCATCCGCTCCGCCATCCGGTACCGCCCGATCTCGTCGAAGCCCGCCCTTAACGGCCCGTCGAGGGCGGCCGCCAGAGCGGGCCGGCCGCCGGCCACCGCGGCGATGATCCCCGACCGCTCAGGCTCGACCGCCCGGAACCGGGCAAAGTGCCAGCTGACCGACTCCCCGTCCCAGTCGAGCCGGCAGATCGCACTGGACCGCCGCCGGGGCGAACAGCCGACATCGAGACCCAGCACGGACCCGCTACGCGGGGCGGGGGAGGCTCGTTCACGCATGACGGGCGGTTCCGCTCAGGTCGGGGGAGTCTGATGGCGCGCCCGAAGAGATTCGAACTCCTGACCCCCAGATTCGTAGTCTGGTGCTCTATCCAGCTGAGCTACGGGCGCGTAGGGCAGCCATTTAGCGAGGCAGGCTGGCCAACGCAAGGGCAAAACCGAGTCTGCGCAAGTGCGCTTCAGGCCGGGGCCGCAAGCGACGGCGCGGCGAGGTCACGCGGAAGGTGGATCATGAACTCGGTCCCGTCCGCACCTGTCTTCAGCAGTTCCAGCCGGCCGCCATGGCCGCGGACAAGTTCGGCCGCGATGGCAAGGCCGAGACCGGCACCGCCCTTGCGGACATTGCCCTGGAACGGCTGGAAAAGATGGTCGCGCGCACGCTCCGGCAGGCCGGGTCCGGTGTCGCCCACCCGGATCCACCATCCGTGCTCTTCCTCGCCCGCTCCGACCTCGATGGTGCCCGGGCGCTCCGTCGCCTCGATCGCCTGCCGGGCGTTGCGCACGAGGTTCGTCAGGACCCGGTGCAGCTGCTCCTGATCGGCGCGGATCGTGAGCGAGGCGGGCACGTCGGTCAAGAACTCCACCGCGGCCTCGCCCGACGCGAGCCGCTCGCTCTCCACGATGTCGCGGACGAGACCCGCGAGCATGAACCGCGCAAGCGTCGGCGGCGGCTCGTCGGCCTTGCCGAACGTAAGCGTGGATTCGCAGAGCGCCACAGCCCGGCTGATCGAGCCCACGAGCTTCGGCGCCGAGCGTTTCACCATGGGATCGTCGCTGCCCTCGATGCGGTCGGCCAGAAGCTGCGCCGTCGTCAGGATATTCCTCAGGTCATGGCTGACCTTGGCCACGCCGCCGCCCAACTGCGCCAGCCGTTCCTTCTGCTTCAAGGCACCGGTCAACTGGCGTTCCATCGACCTGAGCGCCTCTTCCGCCTCGCGCAGTTCGATCACGTCGGCATCGGGTTCAATCACCCGCCGGGCATCCTCGGGCGCTTCGGCGTAAAGCCGCATCTGCGACACGAGCCGGCGGATCGGTGCCACCAGAACCTGCCGGACCGCGAGGAAGAGCAGTGTCGCCGTCACCACCGAGATCAACGCGGAAAGCCCGAGGATGCGAAGGCCGTAGTCGATCATCGCAGCCCGCAGCGGCGCCGTACTCATAGTCGCCTCGATCAGGAGCCCGGCCTGCCGCACGGGGTCGCCGATCACCCGTATGGTGCGGTCGGTCGGATCGACAAGACACGCGACCGCGTCACGGATGAGTTCGAAGGCAGAGGGCGCGCGCAGGTCGTAGCTTCGCCAGATCGGTGCGGGAATGGGCGAGGAGAGCACAAGCTGGCGCACCTCGTCGCGCCTGAGAACGACGTTGAAGACCTCGGCATTCTCCAGCAATTCCCGTTCGAGGTTCTCGTCGATCATCTCGTCGGTGGCCAGAAGGGCGAGCGAGGCGATCTGCGCGCGTTCGAGGCGCGACAGGATGTAGTCCTGGCGAAAGCGCGCGACCGAAGGAACGAAGATCAGCACCTCGGCGAGCATGACGAAGAGCATCGTCAGGAGAAGGAACCGGCCCGAAAGCGTGTTGAAAAGCTTCAATCGTTCCATCCCTGCCGACCGCGGGCGGCGTCCGCGCGGGGCTCCTTGCCGAGCCTGCTGCCACGAAGGATAAGCATTTGCCGCCGGCTGTTAAACCTCCTCGCCTGCAGATCGGCCCGACCGACCGAAAAGCCGCCACGCGACCGCGCGCAAAAGCCCGATTTCCGGGCCAAGGCGAGTTGACTTGCCCGCTTGAGCCGTCTAATAGCCGGGCTTCGAATGACAGCGGCCTTCGAATCCGTGACCGGTTTGGGCTGCACGAAAACGGAGTTGACGCGATGAAGCGCACCTACCAACCGTCGAACCTCGTCCGCGCCCGTCGCCATGGCTTCCGGGCGCGCATGGCGACCAAGGGTGGCCGCAAGGTTCTGGCCGCGCGCCGCGCAAAGGGCCGCAAGGTCCTCTCGGCCTGAGGGCCGGACCGACGGCACACGGCATGACACCGCCGGAGGCGCCCGTGCAAGGCCAGATGGCCCGGGACACGGACACGCCCCCGGCGGTTTCCGTTTGCCTGACGCTGACAAAGCGCGCCGAATTCCTCCGTGCCGCGCAGGGGCGCCGGCAGGGGATGCCGGGCTTCCTCCTCCAGGCGCGGCAGCGCGGGCCCGAGGCGGCCGATCCGGCAGCGATCCGGGTCGGGTTCACCTGCTCGAAGAAGCTCGGCAACGCCGTGGCCCGCAACCGCGCAAAGCGGCGCCTGCGCGAAATCGCCCGCGTCATCCTGCCGCTTCACGGCCGGCCAGGCTGGGATTATGTACTCGTCGGCCGACCCGAGGCGACGGCGGCCCGCGATTTCGCCGACCTGAAGGCCGACCTCATGCGCGCGCTCGACCGGATCCACGGACCCAAGGGATGACACCCCTCGCCCATGTCGTGGCCTTGCCCGTGCGGGCGTACCGGCTGATCCTCAGTCCCTGGGTCGGACATTCCTGCCGCTACCAGCCGACCTGCTCGGCCTATGCGCTCGACGCGCTGGAGAAGCACGGCGCGCTGCGGGGAAGCTGGCTGGCGCTCCGGCGGATCGGGCGCTGCCATCCATGGGGCGGCTCGGGGTACGATCCGGTGCCGGGTCGAGGATGCGACAACGACGGCGGCGGGGATCAGTCCTCGAAGGGCTGAACGCGGGTCAGGCGAAAAGGTGCGCCGCCGCCTGCCGCTTCCTCGACTTCGCTTCGTTCGAGGTTCTGGTAGACGAGATTGATCGCCATCACGTCGTCGAGCGTCACCGGCTCTGCCCGGAACCGTTCGGGCACGAAGCTTCCGGGTGCGGCGGCGCGCGCAAGCTCGTCCAGCACGTCACGGCCGAAGACGATCGCGCCGTCGAGATCGGCGGATTTCAACTCCGCTCCCGCGAAGCTTGCCCCGATCAGAACCGCACCGCGAAACGTCGCCGCGCCCAAGCCCGCGCCGTCGAACCGGGCACCCAGCAGCACCGCACCGTCAAAGCTCGCCGCCGTCAGGAGCGCGCCGCCGAAATCGGTGCCGAAATGCACCGAACCGTCGAAGTCCGCGCCTGCGAGGAAGCTCGAATAGGGGGAGTTTTCCGGCAGGAAGGGCGCGCGCGTCCGCTCCGGACCGACAACGGCAAAACTCGACCGGCGGAACTGCGCGTCCCGGAACCGGGCATTCTCCAGATAGGCCCCGCCGAGGTCCGCCTCCGTCAGGTAGCTGCCGGACAGGTCGGCGTAGGACAGCCGCGCGCCGAGCCCGGTCAGAACGGCGATGTCCGCGTTGGGCAGGTAGGCGAAGGACAGGTCGAGCCCGGCGAGATTCAGCGGTTCGAGGTTGTGAATGCCCGCGCCGAGAAGAACGCTCAGGAGTTGCCCCCGCTCCGGGCTGGCAGGGCGATCGATGAGCCGGTTCTCCGCGCCCTCTTCCGGCCAGTTGAAAGCCGTTGCCATCCGCGCGTAGGTCTTCGGCAGATCGGCCCGCCGCCGCAGCATCGCGCGGCGCGTCTTGTCACCCGAATCCTGCGACCGCACGCCAAGATCGAGGAACCTGTAGGGCTGGGTCGCACGCGAGATCGAGGTGATGCGCAGCATCAGTTCCCGGTCGAGCGACGATGGATCGATCAGGTTGAAAATCTCTTGCCGCGGCGCCGGCGCCCCATTGCCTTCGGCCGCGTCGAGCGCCGCGCCCAGCCGGGCGGCGATGCCGGTGATCTCGACTGCGAGTGCGGCATTGCGGGCGGCCTCGGCGAGTTGGACATCCTGGGTGAGAAGCATCGTCTGTTCGGCGATCCGCGCGTTCTGATCGCGCAGGAGGTCGGACTGCACGGCAATGAGCTGGTTCTGCTTGAAGAGCAGCGCGGTCCCCGCAAGCGCCGCCATCGCGGCGATGAGCGCGGTGAGAGATGCGATGATCCAGCGTCGCGCGGTGATCCAGGCGTAGCGCGCGAGCGCGAGCGCCACAACCTCTCGCGCCGCAGCCGTCGCGCCGGTCGCATCGCGCTCGATCGTGCGCGCGGCCATGGCTGAAAGCGGCGTGGCCAGGCGCTCGATCTCCGTTTCCGCATGGCCGAAGAGCCGCCGCAGGATCGGCCTGCGGGCGAGAAAGAGGATCGCGCCCAGCAGTGCCACGACGAAGAGCGCGGAGAGGAATACGAGCACGATGAGCCCCGCGCCATCTTCGAGGTAGGCAAGCCCCGAGAAGGCCACAAGGAACCCCGCCGCCGTGCCGAAGCCGAAGACGAGCACACCCATCCACGGGCCGAGGCCCGAGCGCGCGGCAGGCGCCGCATCCGGCCGGGTAGTGTCGCGCTCTGCCATGTCCGACGACCCTCTGACGCGCGGTCTGGCGCCCAACGGCTTGACGATGGCAAAGACCTGTCCTTATGGCAATCCACGACCCAGGCCGGAGCGGCGCCATGCTTGACGATCCCGACGACATCCACCCGCTCTTCCAGGGCGCGCCGCAGACGACGGAGTTCAGGAAGCTGCGCAAGCGGCTCGTGCGCGAGGTGCGCGAGGCGATCGAGGTATTCGGCATGGTGGAGAGGGGCGCGCGCTGGCTCGTCTGCCTCTCGGGCGGAAAGGACAGCTACACGCTTCTTGCCGTGCTGCACGAGCTGAAATGGCGCGGGCTTCTTCCGGTCGATCTTCTCGCCTGCAACCTCGACCAGGGTCAGCCCGGCTTTCCGGCGACCGTGCTGCCGGAATTCCTGACGCGGATGGGGGTGGAGCACCGGATCGAATATGCCGACACCTATTCGATCGTCACCGACAAGATCGCGCCGGGCGGCACGATGTGCTCGCTCTGCTCGCGGCTCCGGCGCGGCAACCTCTACCGCATCGCGCGGGAAGAGGGGTGTTCCGCCGTTGTCCTCGGTCACCACCGCGACGACATCCTCGAGACCTTCTTCATGAACCTCTTTCATGGGGGGCGGCTGGCGACGATGCCGCCGAAGCTGCTGAACGAGGACGGCGACCTGCTTGTCTGCCGCCCGCTCGCCTTCGTGGCCGAGGCGGATTGCCAGAAATTCGCGAAAGCGATGAACTATCCGATCATCCCCTGCGACCTCTGCGGCAACCAGGAGGGGC
Organism: Paracoccaceae bacterium; assembly: GCA_020637675.1. Classification (GTDB taxonomy): domain Bacteria; phylum Pseudomonadota; class Alphaproteobacteria; order Rhodobacterales; family Rhodobacteraceae; genus Albidovulum. Next base: position 1,129,208 of record JACKKD010000001.1, read on the forward strand.
TGCAGCGACAGCAGGTCAAGCAGATCCTCGACGGTTGGGAAGCCCGCAGCCCCGGCCGGCGGCAGGTGATGTTCCGCGCGTTGATGAACGCCCGGCCCTCGCACCTTCTGGACCCGAAGCTATTCGATTTCGCCGGACTCGTGCCGGGTGATGGGCATTTTAGCGATATTCCGCGCCTCACGGCCCACGAGGATTAACCTCCCGGTCACCCCGGCCGCCTAGCCTCCGTCGAAGGGCCGCAACCTGCGGCCGCTGTTGGAAGAGGCCCGCATGGTCCGGCAAACCCCGATCGCAGCCCTCCGCCGCACCGCGGCCCGGATCGCCGACCCGGAATTCCTGGCGCTCTTTCCCGCGCTTGGGCTGGCCCTCCTCTGGTTCGGGCCGAAGGGCGCGGCGATCACGGCGGTGGCGGGCGTGCCGATGGCGCTCCTTTCGCGGCACCGGACCGCCGCCAGAGCGCCCGCCGACACCGGCGACAACGCGGGCGCGACGCAGCCTCGGCACATCGTCACGGCCGCCCTCGATCACGCCTGCGAGACGCAGGAGGATACCGGCAGGACCTCGGCCTGCATCGTCGTCGGGCTTGACGACCATGACCAGCTTGCCGCGACCTATGGGCGGGAAGCCCGCGACCGCACCACGGTCCGCATCGGCGAGCGAATCGCCAGCGTGCTGCGCGAACGCGATGTCGTCCACCGGATCGACGCGACACGGTTCGCCGTCGCGCTCGCCCCCGCGCGGCGGATGGACCTCGAAGCGGTGATCCAGATCGCCGGCCGTATCCGCGCCGCGGTGGGGGAGCCCTTCTCGGTGGACGCGATGACCGTCTACGTCAGTGCATCGGTCGGCTTCTGCCTGACAAGTCGCGCGCCCGAACGGACCGGCGCCAGCGTGCTGACCGCGGCCGAACTCGCGCAGGAAGACGCAAGGCGGAACGGTCCCGGCGGCATCCGCGCCTATTCTGCCGATATGGGCCGTGCCGCGATGGAACGCGATGCGCTGCGCGATCAGGTCGAAGCGGCGCTCGAGACCGGAGAGGTCGTGGCCTATTTCCAGCCTCAACTCTCCACCGACACGGGCGATGTCGCCGGGTTCGAGGCGCTCGCGCGCTGGCAGCATCCGACGCGCGGCGTCCTCACGCCGGGCGACTTCCTGCCCGCGATCCTCGCGGCCGGGCTTGGCGAACGCCTGGGCGAGGTGATCCTCGGCCAGGCACTCTCGGCGCTCCGCACCTGGGACCGGGCGGGTCTCCGTGTGCCACGGGTCGCCGTCAACTTCTCCTCGGCCGAACTGCGCAACCCGAACCTTGCCGCCAAGCTCAAGTGGGAACTCGACCGGTTCGACCTCTCGGCCGACAGGCTGACCGTGGAAATCCTCGAATCCGTTGTCGCAGAGACCGACAACGACGTCATCGTCCACAACATCACCGCGCTGGCAAATATGGGGTGCGGCGTCGACCTCGACGATTTCGGCACCGGCAACGCCTCGCTCTCCTCGATCCGCCGCTTCTCGGTGGGAAGGATCAAGATCGACCGGACCTATGTCACGCGGGTCGATTCGGACACATCGCAGCAGCGCATGGTGGCGGCGATACTGTCCATGGCGGAAAGGCTCGGGATCGAAACGCTTGCCGAAGGCGTGGAGACGATCGGGGAGCACGCCCATCTCGCGCAGCTCGGCTGTACGCATGTGCAGGGTTTCGCCATCGCCCGGCCGATGCCGGCGCACCAGGTCAAGGACTGGCTCATGACCCACCGCGCCAAGCTGAACGCCGCGCCCGGCATCGCCCGCCGTACCGGCTAGGCGCGGGGCCGGGCGCCGGCGCGGGACCGTGACCCATCCGGGGCCAAGCGAACCCGTCAGCCGGCGTCGCGCTCCATCCAGCGGGCGGCCGGGACACCGATGGCAGCACGGCAGACCGATGAGCGCTGAACGCACACGGTCGCGGCGTCAGATCGCTTTCCCGCGCGGGCGAAACCGCTTGACCTTTCGCCCCCCGTTCTGTTGAACCAGCCGCAACCTCGGCAGGACGGGTGGTGGGTCCGAAATGGACGATCAGAACAAGAATCTCATTCTCGCGACGGTGCTGTCGTTCCTGGTGATCCTCCTGTGGTACACGCTGTTCCCGCCACCCGAGCCGCAGCCCGCCCCCGAGACGCCCGCCGCCACGCAACCGGCTGCCACGCAGCCGGCTGCCGGCGGCACTGCGACCGCGCCCGCGCCGGGATCCAGCGGGATGGCGCCGTCCTCCGATGGAGCCGCCACTGATGCCGCGGCCGCCCTCGCGGCCGCGCCGCGGGTGAAGATCGAAACGCCGCGGCTGCAAGGCTCGCTCTCGCTCCTCGGCGGCCGGATCGACGATCTGTCGCTCAAGGACTACCAGGTGTCGCTCGACCCCGGCGCACCGGACGTGCGGCTTCTCGCCCCCGTCGGCGGCACCGAACTCGGCGCCGACAAGCCCTATTACGCCGTCTACGGCTGGCTGCCCGCAGGCGGGCTCGCGGCGACGGCGGTGCCGGACGCCCGGACGCTCTGGACGCTCGAGAGCGGCAGCACGCTCGCGCCGGGTCAACCGGTGACACTCGCCTGGGACAACGGTGCGGGGCTCGTCTTCCGCCGGACCGTCGCGGTCGACGACAACTTCCTGTTCACGGTGACGCAGCAAGTCGAGAATGCCACCGGCGCCGCCGTCCGCCTCGCCCCCTACGGGATCGTGGCCCGCCACGGCATCCCCGAAGGCCGGCGCATCTATGTGCTCCACGAAGGCGTGGTGCGGATGAGCGACGGCACGCTCCAGGAGATCAAGTACGCCAACCTGCCCAAGCTCGACACCGACCCGAACGAGGGCGCGCCGGCTGAACTCCAGAGCGTGTCCGAGAATGGCTGGATCGGCTTCACCGACAAGTACTGGATGACGACGCTCATTCCCGTCGCCGGGCAGCCCTTCACGTCCGTCGCCAAATACGTCCCCGGCGCCGACCTCTACCAGACCGAGGCGCGCCTTTCGGTGATGGAGGTCGCTCCCGGCGCGACGGCCGAGGCCACGACCATGCTCTTCGCCGGAGCAAAGGAATGGGAGGCGATCGACCACTACCAGAACGACCCCGGCTGGTTCGATCGCCTGCTCGGGGCCAAGACCGACCCGGCGCGGCCCAAGGTCGACCGCTTCGTCGATTCGATCGACTGGGGTTGGTACTTCTACCTGACGAAGCCGATGTTCCGGCTCCTGCACTGGCTCCATGGCGCGATCGGCAACATGGGCTTCGCCATCATCGCGCTCACCGTCATCATCAAGCTTCTGGTCTTCCCGCTCGCCCGCACCTCCTACGTCTCGATGGCGCGGATGAAGGAGCTCCAGCCCGAGATGGAGAAGCTGAAGGAGCAGGCCGGCGAAGACCGCCAGAAGCTCCAGCAGGGGATGATGGAGCTTTACAAGAAGAACAAGGTGAACCCCGCCTCGGGCTGCCTGCCGATCCTCCTGCAGATTCCGATCTTCTTCTCGCTCTACAAGGTGATCTACGTCACGATCGAGCTCTACCATGCGCCCTTCGTCGGCTGGATCCGCGACCTTTCGGCCCCCGATCCCTCGTCGATCCTGAACCTCTTCGGGCTCCTTCCCTGGGCGACACCCGAACACGGCTCGGTCCTGTTCATCCTCTCGCTCGGCGTTCTGCCGATCCTCCTTGGCATCTCGATGTGGTTTCAGCAGAAGCTGAACCCCGCGCCGACCGATCCCACGCAGCAGGCGATCTTCGCCTGGATGCCGTGGATCTTCATGTTCATGCTCGGCAGTTTCGCGTCCGGCCTCGTGCTCTACTGGATCGCCAACAACACGATCACCTTCATCCAGCAGTACACGATCATGTCGATGCACGGGAAACGCCCGGATCTCTTCGGCAACATCAAGCAGGGCTTCAAGCGCAAGCCCGCCGCATCGACGGACAAGGCAAAGTCGAAATGACCGCGGTGGTGGCGCGGATCTACCGCCACCCGATCAAGTCGATCGGGGCGGAGGATCTCGGCGCGACGACGCTGAGCCCGGGACAGTCGTTGCCCCTCGACCGCGAATGGGCCGTCCTGAACGATCGCGCCAAGGTCGCACGCCTTGCGGACGGACGCGCGAGCGCCTGGGGCGCCAAGGCGAACTTCCTCACCGGGCGCGCCGGGCCTGCGCTGATGGCGGTGACCGCCTCGACGCAGGCCAACGGCCGGCTCGTGCTCGACCACCCGGACCTGCGGCCGCTTGACATCGACCCTGACGCGCCGGCGGATCAGGCGAAGCTCATCGCCTGGCTGAGGCCGATCTGGCCCGTGGACGCCCCCGCCCCGACCGCGTTGGTCCGCGCGCCCGGCCAGCCGCTCACGGACCAGCCCGTGGCATTCGTCTCGCTCATCGGAAGCGCCTCGCTCGATGACCTTGCGGCACGGGCAGGCGCACCGCTTTCGCCGCGCCGCTTCCGCGCCAATCTCTGGGTCGAGGGCTGGGCACCCTTCGTCGAGTTCGACCTCATCGGCCGGCGTCTCCGCCTCGGCGGCACGACCTTGGAGGTCGTGGAACGCGTGGGCCGCTGCCGCGCCACCGACGCCAACCCCGAGACGGGCGCGCGCGACATCGACGTGCTCCGGCTTCTCGAGGCGGAATACGGCCATACCGACCTCGGCGTCTTCTGCACCGTCGTCGAAGGCGGTCCGGTGGCGCAGGGCGACCGGGTGGAGGTCCTGTGACCACGCTCCCCTTCCCCCTCGCCGAAGCGCCCGACGCCGCCGCCGCCGAACGCGGCAGGCTCCTCTTCGCCGGGCCGGTGGATTTCGTGAAGGGTGTCGTCCGGATGGACGGGCTTCCCCCCGCCGACCGGATCGAGGTCTGCTTCGCGGGCCGCTCGAACGTCGGCAAGTCCTCGCTCATCAACGCGCTCACCGGTCGAAAGAACCTTGCGCGCGCGTCGAACACGCCCGGGCGCACGCAGGAGATCAACTTCTTCGCGGCCGGGGATGGGCGCTTTCTCGTCGACCTGCCGGGCTACGGCTTCGCCGAGGCGCCTGTCTCCGTGGTCGCGAAATGGCAGGCGCTACTCAAGTCCTACCTCTCCGGCCGTTCCACGCTCCGCCGCGCTTTTGTCCTCATCGACATGCGCCACGGCATCAAGCCTGTGGACGAGGAAATCCTGACGCTTCTCGACCGCTCCGCCGTGCCGTTCCAGGCCGTGCTGACCAAGGCCGACAAGGTGCAGGCGGCGGAGCGCGACAGGGTGCTCGCCCAGGTGCGTGCCGCACTCCAGAAACACACTGCCGCCTACCCGGAGCTTGTCGTCACCTCGTCGGAAAGGGGCGAAGGGATCGAGACGCTCCGCGCGATCATCGCCGCGCTCGAATAGCCCGCCCCTTTCACTGTGGCAGAAATACTCCAGAGGGGTCCGGGGAGACGGCGTCTCCCCGGCGGGTCGGCCGCGTCAGCGGCCGAAACCCTCAGACGTGTTGTCCGGCATTCACCTCGATCTCGGTCCCGGTGACATAGGAGGAGGCGTCCGAGCAGAGAAACCAGATCACATCGGCGACTTCGCGCGGCTGGCCGAGCCGACGCAGGGGCAGTGTCTCGACGATCTTCTCCGTCCCCGGCGAAAGGATCGAGGTCTCGATCTCTCCCGGCGCGATGGCGTTCACCCGCACGCCCATGGGGCCGAAGTCGTGCGCCATCTCGCGCGTCAGTGCCTTCAGCGCCGCCTTCGACGTCGCATAGGCCGCGCCGGCGAAGGGATGCACGCGGCTCCCCGCGATGGAGGTGACGTTGACGACCGCACCCTTGGCCGCCGACAGCTCCTCCATGAGGCCGCGGGCCAGCACGATGGAGGCGAAGAAGTTGACGTGGAACACGTGACCCCAGGTCCTGAGGTCCGTGTCGAGCGTGGAAAGCCGGCTTCCCCCCGGACCCTTGGGCGAGATGCCGGCGTTGTTGACGAGCGCATGCAGCCTGCCGCCGAGCTTCTTGCGGATGCCCTCGATGGCCTCGATGGTCCTGTTCGGATCGGCGAGGTCGATGACGATGTGATCCTCGCGTCCCCCGCCCCAGGGACATTTCTCGGGGAAGGGATGGCGCGAGCAGGTGATCACCCGCCAGCCCTCGCGGGCAAAGCGCATCACCGTCGCGTGCCCGATCCCGCGGGACGCGCCGGTCAGAAGTAGGGTTTTCGTCTCGCCCATGCCGGCCTCCGCACTGCTACGGCGCCAAGCTATGCATTCGCCCGGGAAAGGCAACGCCTCTCGGCCCTTGGCAGGTCCCGCGCGACGGTCTAACACGGGCCCGTCAGAAGGACCCGCGCGATGAGAAAGCAGACCATGGATCGTGACTGGATCGCCACCGCCCGGACCCTGTCCGAGGCGCTCCCCTATCTCCAGCGCTACGCCGGCGCCGTCGTCGTCGTGAAGTTCGGCGGCAACGCGATGGGCGACGAGGCCGCGATGGCGGAGTTCGCGCGCGATATCGTGCTGATGCGGCAGGTGGGCGTGAACCCGGTCGTCGTCCATGGCGGCGGGCCGATGATCAACGATCTCCTCGCCCGGCTCGGCATCAGGTCGGAATTCGTCCGCGGCAAGCGGGTGACCGACAAGGCCACCGTCGAGGTGGTGGAGATGGTGCTGACGGGCCTTGTCAACAAGCGGATCGTGCAGGCCATCATGGACGAGGGCGGCCGCGCCGTCGGGCTTTCCGGCAAGGACGACGACCTCATGGTCTGCGAGGCCGACAACCCGGAGCTTGGCTTCGTCGGCCGCCCGGTGGAGATGAACGTGCAGGTTCTGCGCGACCTTTTCGCGGCGGGCATCATCCCCGTGGTGGCCCCCGTCGCCACCGGCATGAACGCGAACGAGACCTTCAACGTGAACGGCGACACCGCCGCCGGCGCGCTCGCCGCGGCGCTCAAGGCCGACCGGCTGCTCCTGCTCACCGATGTCTCCGGCGTCAAGAACAAGGACGGCGAGGTCGTCACCCAGCTTTCCCCCGAGGAGGTGCGCGCGATGATCGCCGACGGGACGATCTCGGGCGGGATGATCCCGAAGGTGGAGACCGCGCTTGCCGCCGTGGAAGACGGGGTGCGGGCCGCCGTGATCCTCGACGGGCGGCAGCCCAATGCCTGCCTGCTGGAGCTTTTCACCGACCACGGCGCGGGCTCCATCATCCGATCGACGGAACCCCGCGTGAAGCCGCGCCGGAAGTGATCGCCTACGACGAGATCGCGGTACGGGCCGCCGCCGAGGCGCTTGACCTTTTCGGCGCGTTCCACCCCGGGCCGGGCGACGGCGTTCCCGGGGACACCGGCACGCTCCTCCTCCTCGGTCCCCGCGAGCCGGGGTTCTGGGCCACGTTCAAGAACACCCCTGAATGGCTGGACGGGGCGCCCGACCCCCTGGACCGCTGGTCGGCGCGCGTCGTGGGCGGGCTGGCGCGGGAATTCGGGGGCCATGCGCTCCTTCCCTTCGGCGGGCCGCCCCATCATCCGTTCTACGCCTGGGCGCTGCGGTCCGGCCGCGCCTTCGCCTCGCCGGTCACGCTGCTTGTCCACGACGGCGCGGGGCTGATGGTCTCCTACCGTGGCGCCATCGCGCTGCCGGGGCGCGTCGATCTGCCAGCACCCCCCGCGGCGTCACCCTGCGACGGTTGCGCGGCGAAGCCCTGCCTGTCCGCCTGCCCCGCCCGCGCGCTCGATGTCCGGGGCTACGACGTCCCCGCCTGCCATGCCTTCCTCGACATGGCAGACGGCGCCGATTGCCTTTCCGGCGGCTGCATCGTTCGCCGCGCTTGCCCGATCTCACACGCCTATGGCAGGCTGCCCGAACAATCCGCCTATCACATGAGGCTCTTTCACCCATGACCCCACCCGGCCACCGCCGCCTGATCCTCACGCGTCATGCCAAATCCTCGTGGGACGATCCGGCGACGGCCGACCACGACCGCCCGCTGAACGCCCGGGGGCGGCGTGCGGCGCTGGAGCTTGGGGAGTGGCTGCACTCACGCGGCTACGAGCCCGACGAGGTCCTCTCTTCCACTGCCGCGCGGACGCGCGAAACCTGGGCTCGCGTCGCCGCCGCGCCGCTGGAGGTGACGCCGAGGGTGGCCCATCTCGAGACGCTCTATCACGCCACGCCCGAGGCGATGCTCGACATCCTGCGCGGCGCCACCGGCGATTGCGTGATGATGATCGGCCACAACCCGGGCATCGCGGCATTTGCCGCCTTGCTCCCCGCGCGCGCGCCGGCCGATCCGGACTTCCGCCGCTATCCGACGGCCGCAACGCTCGTCGTCGATTTCCAGGTGGCGGACTGGAAGGATGTCACCCCGGCTTCGGGGAGCGTGCTCGACTACTTCGTTCCTTCGGGGCGCGACTGATTCCGCGCGCCCCGCCGCCCTGGGCGGGCCGCCTCGCTGTCCGGGGCGGTGCCCCGGCCGCCGGATCGAGACTCAGTGCCCGAGGATCTGGCTCAGGAAGAGCTTCGTGCGGTCCGACTGCGGGTTGTGGAAGAACTCCTTCGGCTCGTTCTGCTCGACGATCTGGCCCTGATCCATGAAGATCACCCGGTTCGCCACCGCCTGGGCAAAGCCCATCTCGTGGGTGACGCAGAGCATCGTCATCCCTTCCTCGGCGAGTTCGATCATGGTGTCGAGCACTTCCTTGATCATCTCGGGATCAAGCGCCGAGGTCGGCTCGTCGAAGAGCATGATCCGCGGCTTCATGCAGAGCGATCGCGCGATGGCCACGCGCTGCTGCTGGCCACCCGAAAGCTGGCCGGGGTACTTGTGCGCCTGCTCGGGGATCTTGACCTTCTCAAGGAAGTGCATCGCGGTTTCCTCGGCTTCCTTCTTCGGGATCTTGCGGACCCAGATCGGCGCGAGCGTGCAGTTCTCGATGATCGTCAGATGGGGGAAGAGGTTGAAGTGCTGGAACACCATGCCGACTTCCGACCGGACCTTGTCGATGTTCTTGATATCCGAGGAAAGCTCTGTCCCGTCGACGACGATCTGGCCAGACTGGTGTTCCTCCAGCCGGTTGATGCAGCGGATGAGCGTGGACTTGCCCGACCCCGAGGGGCCGCAGATGACGATCCGCTCTCCGCGGTTCACCGTCATGTCGATGTCGCGCAGCACATGAAAGGTGCCGTACCACTTGTTCATGCTGGTGATCTGGATCGCGACCTCGTCGGACACCTGCATGTGGCGACGGTCGATCTTGCGGGTGATGGCATGCGGGTCAGACATGGGATTGATCCTTACCGATGTTCGCGCTTCAGCAGGCGTTCGAGATACATGGAGTAGCGCGACATGCTGAAGCATATGATCCAGAAGATCGCGCCGACGAAGAGGTAGGGCTCCCAGTACGCGCCCTTCCACTCGATCGAGGCGCGCACGGCGTCGGTGATCCCCTTCAGGGGATCGAGCAGGCCGACGAAGATGACGAGCGTCGTGTCCTTGAAAAGCCCGATGAAGGAAGAGACGATGCCGGGGATCGAGATTTTCAGCGCCTGCGGCATGATGATCAGCCGTTGCGCCTTCCAGTAGTCGAGCCCGAGCGCATCGGCCGCCTCGTACTGCCCGCGGGGCAGGGCCGCAAGCCCGCCCCGGATGACCTCGGCGATATAGGCCGCCGAGAAGAGCGTCACCATGATGATGACCCGCAGGATGATGTCGAAGTTCGTCCCCGGCGGCAGGAAGTAGTTCAGCAGGAGCGAGGCGGTGAAGAGGAGCGTGATAAGCGGCACGCCGCGGATGAACTCGATGAAGCCGACGCAGAGCGTCTTCACGAGGAGCATGTCCGACCGCCGGCCAAGCGCCAGCACGATTCCCATCGGCAGCGAGAAGCCGATGCCGGTGACGCCGATCGTCAGTGCAAGCACGAAGCCGCCGAAGCGGTCGGAGCGGACCGCCTCGATGCCGAGCGGCACCACGCCCTGCAGGGCCCCCGCTGCTAGCCGGGCAGCAAAGAGCCACCAGAAGACCGGCACGAGCACGGCCGCGATGGCCCCGAGGATCGAGCCCCCGGCCGGCTGGATCAACCGGAACGCCAGCCACCCGAGCACGAAGCCCAGGACCGCGACGACCGGTATCCAGACCGACCCGCCCCAGAGGAGCCAGAAGCCGACCGCCGGATAGAGCAGCGTGAAGATCATCAGCCGCCGCGGCGCGAAGACCTGCACCGCGACGAGCGCCGCCACGAAGACGAGCGCCAGGACGTTGTGCTGGCCAAGCGCGAGGATCGACACGAACGTCAGCGCCGCGACGAGGGTGATGAAGCTCGTCGCCGCCCGCTGGCTTTGCGTGAAGAGGATCGGCCCGATCGCGATGAGCAGGAGCCCGAAGGCAAGGACGGGACGCCAGTAGAGCTCTGCCGGATAGAAGCCGTAGAGGAACTGCGGCCAGCGTTCGCGGATCACCGCCCAGCAGGCTCCCTCGGCGCCAGGCCCCCAGCGTTCCTCGATGATCGCACGGCATTCGGAGATCGAACCCGCGTCCCAGACCGAATGCAGGAACCAGGGCAGGAACTTCTGGACGAGGAGGGCGATGATAACGAAGCCCAGCACCGTCAGGATCGTATTGAGCCAGCCGGAGAAGAGGTTCTCCCTGAGCCACTTCACCACGCCGGACTGCATCGCCGGCGGCGGCTCGGGCGGCAGCATCGTGTCGCGGACGAAGGGAGCGGTCTGTGCGTGAAGGCCCGACATATCAGCGCTCCTTCAGCTTCACGGCGTTGTTGTAGACGTTCATCGCCGAAGAGATGAGCAGGCTCAGAGCCAGATAGATCAGCATCATCAGCAGGATGCACTCCAGTTCCCGCCCCGTCTGGTTGAGCGTGATGCCGCCGAGCGTGCCGCGCAGGTCCATGTAGCTGACGGCAATGGCGAGCGAGGAGTTCTTCATAAGGTTCAGGTACTGCGAGATCAGGGGCGGGATGATGACGCGCAGCGCCTGGGGCAGGATGATCAGGTTCATCGTGCGCCCCGGTCTGAGTCCGAGCGCGAAGGCGGCTTCCGTCTGCCCCTTCGAGATCGCCATGATCCCGGCGCGGACGATCTCGGCGATGAAGGCGGCGGTATAGAGTGTCAGCGCCAGCCAGAGCGACATCAGCGCGTTCGATACGTTGATGCCTCCCTTGAAGTTGAACCCCGCGAGTTCGGGATAGCTGAGATGGAAGCCCATCGCGACGAGAAGCCCGACCGGCGGCACAAGGAGCATGAGAAGGCTCTTCCACCATGTCACCGGGCGCACACCCGTCGCCTCCTGCACCCGCGACGCATGGGCCTTGATGGCGCGGTATCCGAAAACGGCGATAGCCACCGCGACGAGGAACGCGAGCACGTTCAGGCTGATAGGCACGTCCAGGATCGTGAACGAACCGAGGCTACGCGACACCTCCGGCGCGGGAACGTAGGTGCCGCGGTTGGTGATGGCGATGCTGTCGAAGAACGACATCGTCGCCTCGGGCTCCGTCCCCTCGGCGATCATCTGTTCGGTCACGCGGAACTGGTTCGGCGCCGGCGTGATTTCGGTGAAGACGGCGAGCGCCACAAGGATCCAGAGAAGGAGCGGCACGTTGCGGAACGTCTCGACGTAGACCGTCATGATCCGGCCCACGAGCCAGTTCCTGGACAGCCGCAGGATGCCGACGAATACCCCGATGATCGTGGCCGAGACGCAGCCCATGACGGAGACCAGAATCGTGTTGACGAGCCCCACGAACATGGCGCGCCCATGCGTGCTGTCGTTCGTGTAGGGGATCAACGTCTGATTGATGTCGTACCCGGCCCGGTACCAAAGGAAAGCGAAGCTGAAGTCCTTGCCGAGGGTCTGCAGGTTCTTGACGATGTTGTCGACAAGCCATGCGGCGCCCGCCATGAACAGGAGCAGCACGACGATCTGGATGGTCATCGAACGATAGCGCGTATCGTAGATGAGCATGCTCGGACGGAATGCGTCCTTCGGAGCGTCCGTAACAACAGTCATGTCGTATCCCCGACCGGATCGCGCGGCTGGCATTCGCCAGTCCTGACGGGGTCTCGATGCCCCTCGCCCCGGTTTGTCCCTGTTGAGAACCGAAGGGGCGCATCCTGACGGACGCGCCCCCGGCGAAGATCAGATCAACGGAACGGCGGAGTGTAGAGCAATCCGCCTTGCGTCCACTGCGCGTTCAGGCCGCGCGCAAGGCCGATCGGGGTCGATTCGCCGATGCTTGCCGCGAAGACTTCACCGTAGTTGCCGGTGGCGGCAATCGCGCGCTTCGCCCAGTCCTTGTCAAGCCCGATCATCGTGCCGAGGTCGCCCTCGGTGCCGAGCATACGGTTGATCTCGGGGTTGTTCGTGCCCTTGGACAGTTCTTCGACGTTGGCCGAGGTCACGCCATACTCTTCCGCCGCGATCAGCGCGTTGAGCGTCCAGCGAACGATGTCCGCCCACTGGTCGTCGCCGTGCCGCACGAGCGGACCGAGCGGCTCCTTCGAGATGATCTCCGGCAGGATGATGTGGTTTTCCGGATCGGCGAAGACGGCGCGCGTCGCGGCGAGGCCCGAGGCGTCGGTCGTGTAGGCATCGCAGGCGCCGGCGAGATATTGCTGCTCGCCCTCGGCGTTCGTGTTGATCGGAACCGGCTGGTAGGTCATGTTGTTGACCTTGAAGAAGTCAGCCAGGTTGAGTTCCGTGGTGGTGCCGGTCTGGATGCAGACGGTTGCGCCATCAAGTTCCTTGGCCGAGGAAACGCCAAGGTCCTTGCGGACCATGAACCCCTGTCCGTCGTAGTAGTTGACACCGACGAAGGTGAACTTGAGATCGGTATCGCGCGAGAAGGTCCACGTGGTGTTGCGCGACAGAAGGTCGATCTCGCCCGAGGCGAGCGCGGTGAACCGGGTCTCGCCGGTGGTCGGCACGTACTTGACCTTCGAGGCATCGCCCAGCACGGCGGCGGCGACGGCCTTGCAGACCGCCACGTCGAAGCCCTGCCAGTTGCCGTTCGCGTCCGGAGCGGCAAAGCCGACGAGGCCCGTGTTCACGCCGCAGATGAGCTCGCCCCGGGCCTTCACGTCGTCGAGCGTAGCGGCCGAAGCGAAGCCAGCCAGAACGGTGGTCGCGGCCAACGTCCCGAGGAATGCGGATTTCTTCATACTTACCTCTTCCTGAGTTGCCGTCTCCCCAGACGGCGGTTGAGGCCAGGTGGTCCTGGCGCTGTTTATTGGTCCTCCGCCCGTCTGGCGGGCAAGGACCCGAGTAGGCGAAGTCTTGCCGGATGCGCTTCTCGCGTCAAGGATGCAATCCGCGCTTCGCCGGCTCCGGCGCCCATTTTGATCATTTACGATTGGATCGTGCACGGATCGTCAGGTCGCGCGCAATTTTATGCCTCGGGCATGCCCGCGAGCCGCCAGAATGTGACAGCGAGGAGAAAATCCCTGCGCTTGCGCTCCGCGGCCTCGGTCGCCTCCTCGTCCTCGCCCCACAGGGCGGCCTGCCAGTCCTCATCGAATCGCGACAGGCGCCAGAGGTCGTCAGGGTCAGATCCGTTGCCCGTCGCGGCAAGGCCGAGCACGAGCGAGCCGGTCAGGGCGACGAGATCGTGCAGCGCGGCAAGTTGAAACGGCGAGCAGGCAAAGACCAGCTTCGCCAGTCGCGCGACCGCCTCGGCGGGCTGCGCGATTGGCACGACGCCCTCGGTGGTTGCAAGCCGCGCGCCATAGGTCCGCTCGGCCCAGGCGAGCATCGGATCCCAGGCCTCGGCCTGCGCCCGGGCGAGCGGATCGGCGGCCGTGGCGCGGTAGCACAGGAGATCCGATGCGCCATAGGCCGCGATCATCGCCGCCACCTCGTCGAACTGCGTCGCCACCTTGTCGATCGCCGCATTGGCCGCGCGGGTGACGGGCATTCTCCGTGGGTCGATGGCGTTGTCGACAGCAGCCCACTCGGCCGCCACCGCCTCGGCCATGGCACGGGTCGGAAGGACGAGCGGACGTTTCGCCGGGGTTTTCACCGGCCGCGCGTCGAGCCGGACGGCGAAGCCGCCGCCCTCCTGCACGACCGTCACCGCCTTCCAGAACCGTTTCGCCTTCCAGCCGGTCATGCCGCCCTCCAGAGATCGTCGAGCACCGGCAAGAGATCGGAGAATCGCGCGATCACACGGTCGGCGCCGGCCGCGGCAAGCCCGGCGGCGGGATGATAGCCCCAGGCGACGCCCACCGTCGCCATGCCGGCGGCCCGACCCATCTCGATGTCGAACGTCGTGTCGCCGATCATCACGCCCCGGGCGGCCTCGGTCCCCGTCTCGGCCAGTGCCGCGCGGAGCATCGAGGGGTGCGGCTTCGACGGATGGTCGTCGGCGACCTGGGTCGTGACGAAATGCCCGCCGAGGCCGTGCAAATCGAGAACATGGGAAAGGCCCCGGCGCGACTTTCCCGTGGCGACGCCGAGAACCACCTCGGGCCGCGAGCGGAGCGCCCGAAGTGCCTCGGCGGCGCCGGGAAAGAGCGGCGAGACGGTCCGGGCGCGGAGCTGGCCGAAGCTTTCCTTGTAGGCCGCCACGATACCCGCGCGCGCCCCTTCGGAAAGGTGCGGCACCAGACGCTCCACGGCGACCGGGAGCGAAAGGCCGACGATCGACAGCACCGCCTCGCGCCCGGGCAGCGTCACGCCGATGGCGGCGAAGGCGTGTTCCATCGCGGCAAGGATGTGGTTCTGGCTGTCGATCAGCGTGCCGTCCACGTCGAAGACGACGAGCCTGAGATCGGCCGTCATGTCTCCTCCGCGAAGGGATCGGCGGGAACGTCCGCTTCGGACCATCCGAGCGTCTTCCATGTGCGTTTCATGTGGTCCGGCAACGGCGCGGTCAGGGTGATGCGCTTGCCGCTGATCGGGTGGTCGAAACTGATCGAGCGGGCGTGGAGGTGAAGCTTGCGGCTGATCTCGCCGCCAAGCTGGGCGCCCCAGCCGTCGCCGAGGTTCTCCTGCCCGGAGCCGCCATACTTGCCGTCGCCGACGATCGGATGGCCCAACTCGGCCATGTGGGCGCGAAGCTGATGAGTCCGGCCCGTGATCGGCACCAGCGCCACCCAGGCCGCGCGGCTGCCGAGCGCGTCAAGGACGGCGTAGTCCGTGGTCGCGCGCTTCGCGCCTTCGGTCTCGTCCACCTTCGCCGGATGAACGGCGACCATCTTCTCACCCTCGCCGCCCCGGCCGTGGCCCGGTGCCTTGACGAGGCCGAAGCGGACCGTGCCCATCTTCGGCGACGGCACGCCGGCGACGGCAGCCCAGTAGATCTTGCGCGTGCTGCGCGAGCGGAACGCCTCGGACAACGCCCGGGCCACGCGATCCGTGCGGGCGAGGAGGAGGACGCCCGAGGTGTCCTTGTCGAGCCGGTGCACGAGTTTCGGGCGATCCTTGTAGCCGAAGGTCAACGCCTCGGCGAGGCCATCGACGTGGCGCCCGCCCTGCCCCGAGCCGCCCTGCGACGGCAGGCCCGGCGGCTTGTTGAGCGCGATGATGTGCTCGTCCTTCCAGAGGACGGCCGCCTGGATCATCCGCGCGTCGGCGTCGGTGATCCCGGCCTCGGGTTTCGGCGCGGTCGCGGGCGCCGCCTTCGGCAGCGGGGGGACGCGGACCTGCTGGCCCGGCATGACGCGGGTGGAGGCCTTCACACGGCCCCCGTCGACACGGATCTGCCCGGTGCGGCAGAGCTTTTCAACCTGGCCTTGCGTGATCTCGGGGAAGCGCTTCTTCAGCCAGCGGTCGAGCCGGGCCTCGCCCTCGGCTTCGGCAACGGTCAGGGTCACGACGCCGTTCACGCGAAGATGCCCCGCGCGGCCACCACCCCGGCGAAGATGCCGGCGAGGGACAGGATGACGGATCCTGCGACATAGGCGGCCGCAAGGCTGGCCTGCCCCCGCTCCCAGAGCGTGAGCGCATCGAGCGAGAAAGCCGAGAAGGTGGTGAAGCCGCCGAGAACCCCGGTCATCAGCAAGGGTGCGAGCCGCGTCGCGTCCTTGTGGGCGAGGGTTACGACGAGCGCGCCCATGAGAAACGAGCCGAGGACGTTCACCACGACAGTCGCCCAGGGGAAGCCCGGGCCGATCAGCCGCATCGTGCCCACGTTGACAAGATAGCGCGCAGACGCGCCGAGCGCGCCGCCGAGGGCAACCTGGAGAAGGGTCTGGACCATGGCGCTCCTCTGACGCGCGGCCGCCGGGAAGTCAACCGGGCAAGGGCGCTGGCCACCCCCTCCGGGCCTCACCGCACGGTCACGCGCAATAATGATCCGGCCACGCTGGAGCGGTCAGCGATTGCGCTCGGCGCGAAGCTTGGCGAACCAGTCGAGGCGCTTTTTCAGTTCGCGTTCGTAGCCGCGCTCGACCGGCTGGTAAAGCAGCGGGCGTTTCATCGCGTCGGGGAAGTAGTTCTGCCCCGAGAAGGCATCCTCGGCGTCATGGTCGTAGGCATAACCCGCGCCGTAGCCCTGATCCTTCATCAGCCGCGTTGGTGCGTTCAGGATGTGCTTCGGCGGCGGCTCCGACCCGGTCTTGCGCGCCAGATCGCGGGCGGCCTTGTAGGCGACGTAGCCTGCGTTCGACTTCGGCGCGAGCGCGAGGTAGGTCACCGCCTGCGCCAGCGCCAACTCGCCCTCGGGGCTGCCGAGGCGTTCGTAGACCTCCCAGGCATGAAGGCAGAGCGACTGTGCCTGCGGGTCGGCAAGGCCGATGTCCTCCACCGCCATGCGGGTCAGCCGGCGCGCGAGGAAACGGGGGTCCTCGCCGCCTTCGAGCATCCGTGCGAACCAGTAAAGCGCCGCGTCGGGGTCCGAGCCGCGGACCGATTTGTGCAGGGCCGAGATGAGGTTGTAGTGCTCGTCGCCGGACTTGTCGTATTTCGCCGCGCGCCGCATCAGGCGGCTTGCGAGCGCCTCCGTCGTGATCGGCGTGGACAGTTTCCAGGCGGCGACCTGCTCGATGAGGTTGAGAAGCGCGCGGCCGTCGCCGTCGGCCATCTCGATCAGCGCGGCACGGGCGTCACCCGTCAGGGGCAGGGCGTGGCCGAGTTCCTTCTCGGCCCGCTGGGCCAGACGCTCGAGATCGGCGGGCGAGAGGCGTTCGAGGACGATCACCTGCGCCCGGCTGAGAAGGGCCGCGTTCAGCTCGAACGAGGGGTTTTCCGTGGTGGCGCCCACGAGGACGATGGTGCCATCCTCCATGTGCGGCAGGAATCCGTCCTGCTGGGCCTTGTTGAAGCGGTGGATCTCATCGACGAACAGGAGCGTTCCGCGCCCCTGCGCGCGGCGGAGCTTCGCCGCCTCGAAGACCTTCCTCAGGTCCGGCACGCCGGTGAAGATCGCGCTGATCTGGACGAAGGCGAGGTCGGTCGCATCGGCAAGAAGCCGCGCGATGGTCGTCTTGCCGACGCCGGGCGGCCCCCAGAGGATGAGCGAGGAAAGGCTGCCCGCGGCAAGCATGGCGCCGAGCGGGCCCTCGGGCGACAGCACCTTGTCCTGGCCGATGACCTCGGCAAGCGCACGCGGGCGCAGCCGGTCGGCCAGGGGGCGCGGATGGGCGGTGTCGGGCGCAGCGGTGGCGGCTCGGTCGAAGAGGTCGGACATGTCCCGACACTACATCGCGTCGCGGCCGCCGGAAAGGCGGCCCGGCGGCCGGTCGGGGTACCCGGCCGCCGAATGGCTGGCATGTTCAGTGCATCTTTGCCGCAAGATCGATCTGGACGCACTGGTAGTCGCCGTCGTCGATGAACATCACCGGACCGACGCCCGTGGCCGTCAGCCCGCAGCGGCCATACCAGCGCGGCCAGTTTGCCGGCGTGATGGCGATCAGCTGGGTGGCGCCGACCTCGCGGGCGGATCTCACCATCGCATCGACCATGTAACCGTGGACGCGCCGCCGGATCGACTGCGGCACGGTGTGCAGCACGAACACGCGCGTGCATTCCCAGATGTTGGCATCGACGGGCGCTTCCTCGTAGAGGAGATCGGAGGGAAGGCTGGCGAGGAGCCCGCGCTGCGCATCGCGGATCATGTAGCTGTAGATGCCGCACTTCGCCGTCGTGGGCGTCAGCCGGATGCCGGCATAGACCTGTCCGGTGTGGTCGTGGATGGCGATCCAGCGGCTCGCCGGTGTGTCGTACTGATCGTACTCCATGTCGAGCGCTTCGGGCAGGTTCCACCGCTTCTCGACGATGAAGGACTGCTTTCGCGCCCGAAAGAGGTTAGCGAAGAGTTCTCCGTGGTTGTGGAGATTGGCAAAGGACAGGATTGTCGTGTTCATGCGTAGACCCCCCGCTTCATAAACCCAGACAGCCCTGCTTGCAGGCGGGAAACCGTCATCGGATCACATCAGCCTGTAGTCCTTGGCGCGCTGGATCGCCTCGGCCGTCGTCCGCGCGAGCAGCTTCTGCCGCGCGGACATGAGGCGAGCCTTGAGCGCGCTTTCGGAGATGTTCAGTTTGGCTGCTGCTGCCGCGTGGCGGTCCCCCGCAGCGATCAGCCGCAGTGCTTCGATTTGAGCCGTCGTCAGACTTTCCGGCGGCTCCGTGATGTCATGGAGCCGGCGTACCAGATGCGCGATCTTCTCGACCTCGTCGTCGCGGAAGTCGCGGTCGGAACGCGCGAAACTCGAAATCGTCCGCGATCGGATCGGGCCGCAGGACACCGTCAGGCCAAAGGTCAGCCCGAAGGCCTTCGCCTCGGTGAAAAGGCCGAACGGATCGGGGACGTCGATCTCCGACCAGCGGCAGGCGCCTTCCTTGCTGAACCCCCAGGCGATCGTGGGGTCACGCAGCGCGTAGGCCTTCTCGGTGTAGTGATCCAGCCAGTCCTGATTGTAGTTCGAGAACTGCATCAGCGGCGAGGCATAGCGGATGTGCAGACCGATGAAATAGCCTGCCGGCGCCATCAGAGACAGCGAGTGAAGGATCGGATCGAGTGTTGGCATTCCGGACATGTCCTTTTAGACAAGTTGCTTTCAGGATGGTCAACCGTAAATTGTGCGACGAACACTACTTCTTTCCGAGGGTTAGCATTTTGCGTACGATCAATCCCGGCCTTTTCGCCAGAGTCATGCGGCTCCCCGATTCCGCCCGGACCGACCTTCTCGAGTTCCTGGGCGCAACGCCAGTGGCGGACGCGCAACTTTCGCACATGATCGACGGCATCGCCGAGAAATTGCGTCGCGATGCGCGACCGCCACGGGCCGAGGCGACCTGACCGCGGTCGGCGCAAGCCACCACGAGCCTCCCAAGGCGCGATCCCTTCAAATGCCGAGCCCCGCCGGTTGTCCGGCGGGGCTTTTCTGCAGTCCGGATAACTGGCACGGGCCGGTCAGGATTCGGCCTCTTCCTCGGCCTCGACGCGCGCCTTGTCCGCCGCGCCCTTGGCCGCCGGGTCGCGGTCCACGAATTCGACGATCGCCATCGGCGCCATGTCGCCATAGCGGAAACCGGCTTTCAGGATGCGCACGTAGCCGCCCTGCCGCTCCTTGTAGCGGGGCCCGAGGATCTCGAACAGGCGCGCGACATGCTTGTCCTGCTTCAGTTGCGCGGCCGCCAGCCGGCGGGCGTGCAGGTCGCCGCGCTTGGCGAGCGTGATGAGTTTCTCCACGATCGGACGCAGCTCCTTCGCCTTGGGAAGGGTGGTCTTGATCTGTTCGTGTTCGATGAGCGAACCGGCCATGTTGGCCCAGAGCGCCTTGCGATGCTCATGGGTGCGGTTCAGACGGCGGTAGCCGCGGGCGTGACGCATTTTCAACTCCTATAGCGTTTTGCTTTGTCCGGCGGGCGTGGTCCTCGCACCGCTCTCCTTGGGGCTTGCGCCCGTTCAGGTCAAAACGGTCCACCGGACCCTTTTCTTCCCTTCGCTCCCCGCAACTGCGGGCATTTGCGGAGGCCGTCTAGGCGACGCCCCCCGCGAAGTCAATCAGAACTGATCCTCGAACCGCTTCGCGAGGTCCTCGATGTTCTCCGGCGGCCAGTTCTCGACGTCCATACCGAGATGCAGGCCCATGCCCGACAGCACTTCCTTGATCTCGTTCAGCGACTTGCGGCCGAAGTTCGGGGTGCGCAGCATCTCGGCTTCGGTCTTCTGGATCAGGTCGCCGATATAGACGATGTTGTCGTTCTTCAGGCAGTTGGCGGACCGGACCGAAAGCTCCAGTTCGTCCACCTTCTTCAGCAGGAGCGGGTTGAACT
Organism: Paracoccaceae bacterium; assembly: GCA_020637675.1. GTDB lineage: Bacteria > Pseudomonadota > Alphaproteobacteria > Rhodobacterales > Rhodobacteraceae > Albidovulum. Next base: position 1,149,405 of record JACKKD010000001.1, read on the forward strand.
CCAGCCCTTCTTCCGCCTCGCCCTTGCCAGCCGCTTCCGGCTCCTCGAAGTTCACGAAGATGCCGAGTTGATCCTGCAGGATGCGGGCGGCATAGGCCACCGCGTCATCCGGCGTCAGCGACCCGTCGGTCTCGATCTTCATGGTCAGCTTGTCGTAGTCGAGCACCTGGCCCTCGCGGGTGGGCTGCACTTCGTAGCTGACCTTCTTCACCGGCGAATAGATCGCGTCGATCGGGATGAGACCGATGGGCGCATCCTCGGGACGGTTCTTGTCGGCCGCGACATAGCCCTTGCCGGTGTCCACCGTCAGTTCCATGAAAAGGTCCGCACCCTCGTCGAGGTGGCAGATGACGTGGTCCTTGTTGAGGACATCGATGCCGTTCGATTCCGAAATGTCGCCGGCGGTGACGACGCCCGGGCCCTTGGCCGAGATCGAGAGCCGCTTCGGCCCCTCGACTTCCATCTTCAGCCGTACGCCCTTGAGGTTCAGGACGATGTCGGTCACGTCCTCGCGCACGCCTGCCACGCTCGAGAACTCGTGCAGGACATTGTCGATCTGCACCGAGGTGATGGCCGCGCCCTGAAGCGACGACATCAGTACCCGACGCAGCGCGTTGCCGAGCGTCAGCCCGAAACCCCGCTCCAGCGGCTCGGCGATGAGCGTCGCCTGCCGCTGCGGATCATTGCCCGGCTTGACCTCAAGCTGCTGCGGCTTGATCAGATCGGCCCAATTCTTGTGGATCATGCGTTCTGCCTCCATACCTGCCCCCGGCTCATGACCGACGCCGGGAACGCCCGAGGAAAATGCGAAGGCCACCCGGGCTCCGTGCCTCGCGGCAGGGTCCGGATGGCGGTAATCTTTGTCAGACGCGGCGGCGTTTCGGAGGGCGGCAGCCGTTGTGCGCGATCGGCGTCACATCGCGGATCGACGTGATGCTGAACCCGACCGAGGCCAGTGCCCGCAACGCCGACTCGCGTCCCGAGCCCGGTCCCTGGACTTCGACTTCCAGCGTCTTGACGCCATGTTCCTGCGCCTTGCGGCCAGCGTCCTCGGCAGCCATCTGGGCGGCGTAGGGCGTGGACTTGCGCGAGCCCTTGAAGCCCATCGTGCCGGCCGACGACCAGGCAATGGCGTTGCCCTGAACGTCCGAGATCAGGATCTTGGTGTTGTTGAAGGAGGAGTTCACATGCGCCACACCGGCGGCGATGTTCTTGCGCTCCTTGCGCTTCATGCGGGTCTTGTCGCGTGCCATATCGGAACCCTCCCCTTACTTCTTCTTGCCGGCGATGGCTTTCGCCGGGCCCTTGCGGGTGCGGGCGTTGGTGTGGGTGCGCTGGCCGCGGACGGGCAGGCCCTTGCGGTGACGCAGGCCGCGGTAGCAGCCGAGGTCCATGAGCCGCTTGATGTTCATCGTGACTTCACGGCGCAGGTCGCCCTCGACCGTGTAGTTCGCGTCGATATGTTCGCGGATCGCGAGCACCTCGGAATCCGAAAGCTCGTTCACCCGGCGGGCGGCGTCAATCTTCACCGCTTCGCAGATCTTGCGCGCGATGTCCGGGCCGATGCCATGAATATACTGGAGGGCGATGGGGACGCGTTTCCCCGTCGGGATGTTGACGCCAGCAATACGTGCCACGCGTGTCTTCCTTTCGTTGCGGTTCCGTAGCTCCAGAACCTTTTTTCACAACTCTGACCCGAGGCCGCGGGCGGCTCCGGGCCGGTTTGGCCCGACTGATTCGCCAAGGGCAAAGCCCGGCAAATCAAGCCGATTCTCGTCAGAGACGCCGTGACCTAGTGGGTTTGGCCCGGGTCGTCAAGCGCCCTTTGCCCGGTCGAGCACATCGGCAATGGATTTCGCCACGGCGTCGATGTCGGCCAGGCCGTCAACGGTGAAGAGTTCGCCGGCGGCGTAGTAGTAGCCCATGAGCGGCGAGGTCTTCTTGTAGTATTCCATCAGCCGCTGCTTCAGGCTTTCGGCATTGTCGTCGGCACGGCGCCTCAGATCGGTCGAACCGCAGACATCGCAGACGCCCGGTTTCGCCGTGGGCTTCGTCCGGTCGTGGTAAACCTCGCCGCAGTTGCCACAGGTGTAGCGGCCCGAGATGCGATCGACGAGGGCCTCGTCATCAACCCGCATCTCGATCACCGCGTCAAGTTCCTGCCCCGAACGCTTGAGAAGCGCGCCGAGCGCATCGGCCTGGGCGAGCGTGCGGGGGAAGCCGTCGAAGATGAAGCCCTTCGCCCGCGCGGTCTTCAGTTTTTCCTCGATCAGCCCGATGACGATGTCGTCGGTAACAAGATCGCCCCGATCCATGACCGCGGCGACCTTCTTTCCCATCTCCGTGCCGGAAGTGCGCGCCTCCCGGAGCATGTCGCCGGTCGAAAGCTGGACGAGCCCGCGTTCCTCCACCAGGCGGCGAGCCTGCGTTCCCTTCCCCGCGCCAGGCGGGCCGAGCAGGATGATGTTGGTCATGGGCGGTCCCCCTCAGCGGCGGGCAGGCGCCTTGCGTGTCGCGCCCCGCTTCTTGCCCCTCAGCTGCGATTTCTCGATGAGCCCCTCGTACTGGTGCGCCAGAAGGTGGGACTGGATCTGGTTGATCGTGTCCATCGTGACCGAGACGACGATCAGCACCGAGGTGCCGCCGAAGTAGAACGGGATCGCGAGCTGCGAGCGCAGGATTTCCGGCAACAGGCAGACTGCCGCCAGATAGGCCGAGCCCACGACGAGGACACGGGCGACGACATAGTCGAGGTAATCGACCGTCTTCGCACCGGGGCGGATGCCGGGGATGAACCCGCCCTGGTTCTTCAGGTTTTCGGCCACATCATCCGACTTGAAGGTCACGTTGGCCGTGTAGAAATATGTAAAGAAGACGATCATCGCCGTGAAGAACAGAAGGTAGAGCGGCTGGCCAGGACCGAAGTAGGCGAGGATCGTGGACATGACCGGTCCGGTCTGGGCCCCCGAGAAGGTCGAGATCGTCGTCGGCAGGAGGAGGAGCGACGAGGCGAAGATCGCCGGGATCACGCCCGCCGGGTTCACCTTGATCGGCAGGTGGCTGGAGGAGCCGTCATAGATCTTCATGCCGACCTGGCGGCGTGGGTACTGGATGTGGATCTTCCTCAGCGCCCGCTCCATGAAGACGACGAAGGCGATCACGCCCACGACCATCGCCATGACGCCGAGTATGACGCCCGGATGGATGTTGCCCACCCTGCCCTGCTCGAAGAACTGTGCCAGCGCGCCGGGGATGTTCGCGACGATGCCGACGAAGATGATGAGCGAGGTGCCGTTGCCGATTCCGCGGGCGGTGATCTGCTCGCCGATCCACATCAGGAACATCGTGCCGCCGACGAGGGTGATCACCGTCGCCGCCTGGAAGAAGAGTCCGGGATCATGCGCGAGGTTGCCGGCCTCGAGGCTCTTCGCCAGCCCGAAGGCCTGGAAGGTCGCAAGGACGACTGTGCCGTAGCGGGTGTACTGGTTGATCTTCTTGCGTCCCTGCTCGCCTTCCTTCTTCAGCTGATCGAGCGCGGGAACCATCGCGGTCAGAAGCTGGACGATGATCGAGGCCGAGATGTAGGGCATGATCCCGAGCGCGAAGATGCCCATGCGGCCGAGTGCGCCGCCGGTGAACATCTGCAGCATGCCGCCGATCCCCTGCGAGGCGCTCTGCATGAACTCGCGCAGTGCCGTCGCGTCTATGCCCGGCACCGGAATGTAGGTTCCAAGGCGGTAGACGATCAGCAGCCCCAGCGTGAAAAAGATGCGCTGGCGAAGGTCGGTGGCCTTGCCGAGGGCGCCCCAGCTGATGTTCGCCGCCATTTGCTCTGCAGCAGATGCCATTCCGGTCTCTCTCATGTGGAAGCGCCGCCGGACCGTTTTCCGGTCAGGCGGCGCTTGGAAAACTCGTGCCTATGTAAGCGCCGCAAGGGTCGCCCACAACACCTTATTCGGCCGCTGCCGCCGCCGTGACGGAAAGCGACCCGCCGGCCTTCTCGACGGCTTCCACCGCGGCTTTTGACGCGCCGGTGACGGCGAGCTTCAGCTTGGCCTTGATCTCGCCCTTGGCGAGCACGCGGACGCCGTCGAGCTTGCGGCGGACGACGCCGGCCGCGACCAGCACGTCCTCGGTAATCTCGTCCTTGGCGTCGAGCCGGCCAGCATCGACGAAGCTCTGCAGCTGGCCGAGGTTCACCACGGCAAACTTCTTCTGGTTCGGCTTGTTGAAGCCGCGCTTCGGCAGCCGGCGGTAGAGCGGCATCTGGCCGCCTTCGTAGCCGCCGATGGCCACGCCGGAACGGGACTTCTGGCCCTTGATGCCGCGGCCGGCGGTCTTGCCCTTGCCGGACCCGGGACCGCGCGCGACGCGCTTGGACTTCTTCGCTGCACCGGGATTGTCCCGGAGTTCGTTCAGTTTCATGTCGCTTCTCCTCAGCCGGAAATGCCCCGCCAGCGACGGATGGGGCCACACGGCATTTCTTGCTTGTTGGATTCGGGCACCCTTCGGTGCCACCCGGGGCCTATAGACCCATTGCGGCGGGCGATCAAGCCCGATGCCGCGACCTATCACGACGGGGCGTCCGGCGCCGGACGCCCCGCTACTGCTCCGGGTCCCGGACCCGAGGTCAGGCGCCCTTCGGCCAGGCGAAGCTGGGCTGAAGGCCCTCGTAGACCGGGCGCCCGTCGGTGGGCTTGGGGTAACCCTTCGTCGTGTCCCAGAAGGCGTGGTAGGTGGCCTTCGGGAAGGCGGCATCGTCGTAGCCCATGACATTCGGCACCGCCACGCGGATGCGGTGCTGCTTGTCGTCGAGCATCAGCACGGCCCCGCATTTCTCGCAGAGGCAGATCTCCAGGGGTCCGTTCGGGTTATCGGCATTGAAAGGCACGCGCTTCATCGCGGACTCGTTGTCGGTCCGGATGTCGCCGTGGTTGAAGAAGGCCACATGGGTCGTGTGCTGGCCGGTCACCTTCTTGCAGACGTTGCAGTGGCATTCGTGGTTGTCGATGGGTTCGGCAGAGGCGCGCACACGGTGGTGTTCGCATCCTCCCACATACGGGCTGGACATTCTTTCCTCCTCCTGTCGCCGTGCTCTTGCGGGCACGCGGTAGAATTGCACGCCAGCCGCCGCGAAAAAGCGACATGGCCTTTAGTCGTGCTTTCCGGGGGGGAATCACGGGCCCCGCCGCATATCCGTTCGGTCAGACCCCTGAATCCGGCAGCGCCATGACGCCGAGCGCCTCGAACCCGTTCAGTACGGAATCGACCGCGACCGTCGCGAGGACGATCCCCATGACCCGGCTGACGACGTTCGCCCCGGTGTTGCCGATGATCCCCTTCAGGGGCCGGGCCAGAAGCAGGATCGCGAAGGTGATGACAAGCACGAGCACGAGGAGCGCCGCCGTCACCACCTGCTCCGAAATCGTGTTGCGGTGGTTGTCGGTCAGGATCACGACCGCGAGCATCGCGCCTGGCGAGGCGATCGACGGCATGGCCAGCGGAAAGACCGCACCCGCCATGTGGTCGCGCTCCGCCTCCTCGATCTCGCGCGCAGGCTTCGCGTCGCCAAAGATCATGGTGAGCGCGAAGAGGAACAGGATGATCCCGCCGGCGATCTGGAAGGACCCGAGCCTGAGCCCGACGCCTTCCAGCAAGACCTGTCCTGCCACGAGGAAGAAGAACAGGACCGCACCCGCCACAAGGACGCCGCGAAGGGCGAACCGCCAGTGCAACGCCTCAGGCACACCGCGGGTGGCAAAGTAGAACACCGGCAGGGAGCCGACCGGGTCGATCACCACGAAGAGCGTCACGAATTCGCGCACGAGGATTGCGAAGTCCAGGTTGGGCAAGCGGCAGTCTCCTCGGGTCGGGGGAATCACAGCTCCGAATGTAGTGCAAAATCGTCCCGCGTTCATGGCCGTCGTGCGCCCCGACGGCGGGCCCGGGATCACGGGCGCGGCACCTCGGCCCCCGGAGGGGTTCCGGGGTTTGTCCTGTCCTGCCAGGCCGTAAGCGCAGGGATCGGATGCACGACGCGGATGGTCGTGAGGATGAGACTGTCGCGTGCGAAAAGGGCGGAGAGCGATTCGAGGCCGAGGACCAGGATCAGCCCCCGGGCCGCGCCAAGCCACGCCCCGGCGGCAAAGCCCGCGAGCATGAAGAGATAGTCGCTGACCGCGTTCAGCACGCTGTCGCCGATGTATCCCTGGTAGATCGTCTGTCCCCTGAACCGGTCGAGCACCCAGTCCGTGTGCTCCGCGATCTCCCATGCTACGCCGGTCGCGATGGCGATCGCATAGGCGAGGGCGAAGCGCAGCCAGCGCCCCGCGAGCCGGCCGGCGGCCGCGATCAGAACACCGTGGATCACATGCGACAGCGTGTACCAATCCGCGATCTGCTGGGAATTCTCGTTCGACCAGACCGAATTCACCCAGAGCCGGACCTGCCCACTGGTGGAGATGAGCGGCTGCCCCCAGGCCCAGAGCGTAGCGCCTACCGCGACGGCCCCCAGAAGGGCGGCCAGATGGAGAAGCCGCATCAACACCCGCGTTCACCCCTGCCCCGCCGCAGGCGAGCCTATGCTGCCCGGATTCAGGTATCAACGGGGATGAGACGGCCGGCATTCCGCGGACGGAGCCGGACTGGGGCGACGAATGCGGAACGCCCCGGCCTTTCGGACGGGGCGTTCGGATTTTGGGGCCAGGTGCAGGTCCCGGCAGGCGGCCGGCAAGAAGCTCAGCCGCGCTCTTCGACGATGGTCACCAGATGCGGGATCTTGTTGACCATGCCGCGAACCGAGGGCGTGTCCTCAAGCTCGCGGGTGCGGTTGATCTTGCCGAGGCCGAGGCCCTTGAGCGTCGCGGCCTGCACGGCGGGACGGCGGGCTGGCGAGGCGATCTGCTTCACGACGATGGTTTTCTTGGCCATTGGTCTCAAGCCTCCACGGCTTCAGCCGCTTCGGGCTTCTTCAGGATGTCGGCCACCTTCTTGCCGCGACGCTGCGCCACCTGTCGGGGGCTCGCCTCCTGCTTCAACCCGTCGATCGTGGCGCGGATCATGTTGTAGGGGTTCTGCGAGCCCATCGACTTGGCCACCACGTCCTGGACGCCCAGCATCTCGAACACGGCGCGCATCGGGCCACCGGCGATGATCCCGGTCCCCGGAACGGCGGTGCGCATCACGACGCGGCCCGCGCCATGGCGGCCCTCGATGTCGTGGTGCAGCGTGCGGCCATCGCGCAGCGGCACGCGCACGAGGCTGCGCTTGGCCTGTTCGGTCGCCTTGCGGATCGCTTCCGGCACTTCCTTGGCCTTGCCCTTGCCGAAGCCGACGCGGCCGCGCTGGTCACCGACCACCACGAGCGCGGCGAAGCCGAAGCGCTTGCCACCCTTCACCGTCTTCGACACCCGGTTGATCGCGACGAGACGATCGGCGAATTCCGGGGTTTCCTCGCGCTCGCGGCGCTCCCGGCGATGTTCACGTTCTGCCATTCGGCATTCCTTGCATGCTGGCGCGGTATCCCACACCGTTACGGCCGATCCTGGTGTCCCCGACTGGATCGGGGACCCGGATCATCGGGGCGGCGCACCCGTTTGATGGGGCGCCACCCGCATTCGTCAGAACTTCAGCCCGCCTTCGCGCGCCGCATCGGCAAGTGCCTTGATCTTGCCATGGAAGATGAAGCCGCCACGATCGAAGTAGCACGCCTCGACTCCGGCCTTCTTCGCCCTCTCGGCAATCGCCGCGCCAACCTTCTTGGCCGCCTCGACGTTGTTCTTGCCGACGACGCCGAGGTCCTTCTCCAGCGAGGAGGCCGCGGCGAGCGTCACGCCCTTCACGTCGTCGATCAGCTGCACGCTGATGTTCTTCGACGAACGGTGGACCGAAAGGCGCGCGCGCCCGTCGGCTATCTTGCGAAGCTTGTTCCGGACGCGCAGGCGGCGCTTGAGGAACAGTTCCCGTTTGCTGTTTGCCATCTCTGCGATCCTTACTTCTTCTTGCCTTCCTTGCGGAAGATGAACTCGCCCTTGTAGCGGATGCCCTTGCCCTTGTAGGGCTCGGGGCCGCGCCATTCACGGATGTTGGCCGCGACCTGGCCGACGAGCTGCGGGTCGATCCCTTCCACGACGATCTCGGTCTGCTTCGGGGTCGTGACCGTCACGCCCTTCGGCACGTCGAAATTGACCTCGTGGCTGTAGCCGAGCGACAGCTTCAGGACGTTGCCCTGCATCGCCGCACGGTAGCCGACGCCCTGGATTTCAAGCTCTTTCCTGAAGCCCTTGGTCACGCCGGTGACGAGATTCTCGATCATGGACCGCGACATGCCCCACTGCTGGCGCGCGCGCTTCGAGGTGCCGCGCGGCACGACCGAAACGCTGCCGTCGGCGAGCGTGATCGTCACGTCGTCGGTCGCCGTGAAGGCGAGGATTCCCTTGGGGCCCTTCACTTCGACGGTCTGGCCCGAGATGTTGGCGCTTACGCCGGCCGGAACGGGAACGGGTTTCTTGCCGATACGAGACATTGACCCCTCCTCAGAACACGGTGCAGAGCACTTCGCCGCCGACATTGGCGGTCCGTGCAGCTGCATCCGACATCACGCCCTTCGGCGTCGAGACGATGGAGACCCCGAGGCCCTGGCGGACCGACGGGATGTCCTTGACGCCGGCATAGACGCGGCGCCCCGGCTTCGAGACGCGCTGGATCTCGCGGATCACCGGCGTGCCTTCGAAGTACTTCAGGCTGATTTCCAGCTCAGCATGGCCCTCGGCCGTCTGAACCTTCTCATAGCCGCGGATGTAGCCTTCGTCCTTCAGGACGTCGAGCACCCAGGCGCGGAGCTTGGAAGCCGGCGTGCGGACGGTGGATTTGCCACGCATCTGCGCGTTGCGGATGCGGGTCAGCATATCGCCGAGAGGATCGTTCATCGACATTCCTCGGTCCTCCTTACCAGCTCGACTTGACCATGCCCGGGATCTGGCCCATCGAGGCGAGATCGCGCAGCATGATCCGGCTGAGCTTGAGCTTGCGATAGTAGGCGTGCGGACGGCCCGTCAGCTGGCAGCGGTTGTGGATCCGCGTGGCCGAGGAGTTGCGCGGCAGCTTCGCCAGTTTCATCGAGGCCTTGAACCGCTCTTCCATCGGTTTCGCCTGGTCCTCGATCACCGCTTTCAGCGCCGCGCGCCTGGCCGCATATTGCTTGACCAGCTTCGCGCGCTTCGTTTCGCGGTTCACCATGGATTTCTTCGCCATTCGTTCGTCCTCCGCGGATCAGCTGGTGAAGGGCATGTTGAAATGCTTCAACAGCGCCTTCGCTTCCGCGTCCTTGGTCGCGGTGGTGCAGATGATGATGTCCATGCCGAGAACCTCGTCGACCTTGTCGAAGTCGATCTCGGGGAACACGATGTGTTCCTTCAGGCCCATCGCGTAGTTGCCGCGGCCGTCGAACGACGAGCCCTTGACGCCGCGGAAGTCGCGGACGCGGGGAAGCGCGACGTTGATCAGGCGGTCGAGAAATTCGTACATCCGGTCGCCGCGCAGCGTTACCTTGCAGCCCAGCGGCATCTCCTCGCGAACGCGGAAGCCGGCGATCGACTTCTTCGCCTTGGTGACGACGGCCTTCTGGCCGGCGATGAGCGTCAGCTCCTCGGCGGCCTGCTTGACCTTCTTGGTGTCCTTGACGGCCTCGCCGACGCCCATGTTGAGAACGATCTTCTCAAGCTTCGGGATCTGCATGTCGTTCTTCAGGCCGAACTCTTCCTTCAGCGCGCCGCGGATCGTCGAGCGGTAGAGCGCCTTGAGGCGCGGGGTGTAGGTTTGAGCGTCGAGCATCAGAGCGCCTCCCCGGTGGTCTTGGCGAAGCGGACCTTCTTGTCCCCTTCCATGCGGAAGCCGACACGGGTGGCCTTGCCGTCCTTGTCCATCAGCGCGAGGTTCGACAGGTCGATCGGCATCGCCTTCGGCTGGCGACCACCCTGGTTCGTCTGGGTCTGGCGCTGGTGGCGGATGGCGACGTTCACGCCATCGACCACGGCCTTGTTGGCCTTCGGGTCGACCGAGGTGATCTCGCCCTTCTTGCCCTTGTCCTTGCCGGCAAGGACGACGACCTTGTCGCCTTTACGGAGTTTCGCAGCCATCACAGCACCTCCGGCGCGAGCGAGATGATCTTCATGAAGTTCTTCGCGCGCAGTTCGCGCACGACCGGCCCGAAGATGCGGGTGCCGATCGGTTCGCCCTGGTTCGACAGGATGACGGCGGCGTTGCGGTCGAAGCGGATCGAGGTTCCGTCCTCGCGGCGAACTTCCTTGGCGGTGCGCACGACCACGGCCTTGCGGACGTCGCCCTTCTTCACGCGGCCGCGCGGGATGGCTTCCTTCACCGACACCACGATGATGTCGCCGACGCTGGCATAGCGGCGGTGGGAACCCCCCAGGACCTTGATGCACTGAACCCGGCGCGCGCCGGAGTTGTCAGCGACATCCAGATTGGTCTGCATCTGGATCATTTGGTTTCTCCCGACCTTTGGGGACCGTCATCAGTCTTGGGCCCCAGGGTTTCGTTCAGAAGGATGTGGTGGGGTTAAGCCTCAGGCTTCCGTCACCACGGTCCAACGCTTCGTCTTCGAGATCGGCGCACATTCCTCGATGCGGACGGTGTCGCCGACCTTGAACTTGTTCTCCGCGTCATGCGCGCGGTATTTCTTCGATTTCCGCACCGTCTTTTGCAGCAGCGGATGCTTGAAGCGGCGCTCGACCAGGACGGTGATCGTCTGCTCGTTCTTGTCCGAGGTGACGACGCCTTGCAGGATACGTTTGGGCATGGGTCGGTCCTCTTACTTCGCGGCTTCGGCGGCTTTGGCGTTCAGCACCGTCTTGATGCGGGCGACGTCGCGGCGGACGGCGCGCATGCGGGCGGTGTTCTCGAGCTGGCCGGTGGCCTGCTGGAAGCGGAGGTTGAACGCCTCCTTCTTGAGCGCCACCAGCTCGTCGCGGAGCTGGTCGGGCGTCTTCGCTTTCAGTTCGGTGGCGTTCATGCGCCTCTTCCTTCCCACATCACCGGAGGGCCCTTGCGGGGTCACCCTTGATTCGGTGGAGTCAATGATGGACCCGCGAATCCCGGTCACCCGGAATCGCAGGATGCGTCCCTATAAGGGAGAGGTGGGCGGTGGGCAAGCGGAAGTTTGGTGAACACCGCGCAGGACCGCTGCGCGCCGCCACCCGCCCCTACTTCAGCGGGATCAGGTCGCGCGAGGAGAGGCTCAGTTCCACCGTGCTGCCGACGGCCGGCGGAGGCACGTCGGGGCGGTTGAAGGTGTCGAGCGCGATCCGCGCGCCGGCGGCCGTTGCCGTCACGCGGATGACGGAGCCGAGGAAATGCACCTCCTCGACCGTGGCCGGCAGGACGATGTCTGCCTCCGCCGCGCGCCCGAGATGCACGGCTTCGGGCCGGGCGGCGAAATCCCCCTGCCCCACCGCCACGCCGCCGATGCGGCCCGTACCGTCGGCCTTGAAGAGGTTCAGCTGGCCCACGAAGTTCGCCACGAACCGCGTCGTCGGGCGGTTGTATATCTCGAACGGTGTGCCCACCTGGTCGGCGATCCCGGCATTCATCACCACGATCCGGTCGGAGATCGACAGCGCTTCCTCCTGGTCGTGGGTCACGAAGATCGTGGTGATGCCGAGATCGCGCTGGATCGCGCGGATTTCATTGCGAAGGGACACCCTGACCTTGGCGTCAAGCGCCGACAGCGGCTCGTCGAGCAGCAGCACCCGGGGCTTCGGCGCGAGCGCGCGGGCCAGTGCCACGCGCTGTTGCTGCCCGCCCGAAAGCTGGAACGGGTAGCGCCCCCCGAGGTCCGGCAGGCCGATCAGCGCGAGCATCTCGGTCACGCGGGCGGTGATTTCGTTGCGCCGCGCGCCCTTGATCTTCAGGCCGAAGCCGACGTTCTCGGCCACCGTCAGGTTCGGGAAAAGCGCGTAGGCCTGGAACACCATGCCGATGTTGCGCTGGTTCGGGCGCTTGCCGACCACATCCTCGCCGGCGATGCGGATTGCGCCGGACGATGGCCGCTCGAACCCCGCGACCATGCGCAGCACGGTGGTCTTGCCGCAGCCCGAGGGGCCGAGGAGCGAGATGAACTCCCCCTGTTCGACGCCGAGGTTGAAGTCCGTGACGACGCGGTTCGCACCGAAGGACTTTTCCAGACGGGCAATCTCGAGATACGACATCAGGGCTGTGCCTTCGTGTGTTTGGAGAACCGGGTGACAAGCTGGATCAGCCCCATGCAAGCCCAGGTGATCGCGAACGCAATCACCGAGAGCGCGAAGGGTTCGTACGGCTTGTTTGCGCCGATCCGTTGCAGGTAGGGTCCGAAGGCCGGCCGGTCCAGCAAGGCGGCGAGCGTGAATTCACCGATGACGATGGCGAAGGTCAGGAACGCGCCGGAGAGCACGGCGGGCAGCACGTTGGGCAGGATCACCCTGGTCAGGATGGTCGTCCAGCCGGCGCCCAGGCTCTGCGCGGCCTCGGTCAGCGTGGCGACGTCGATGGTCCGCAGGCCGGTATCGATCGCCCGGTACATATAGGGCAGGGCCAGAACCGTGTAACCGAAGGCCAGGAGCAGGTTGGTACCCGTCGCCGTGCCGGTCAGCGGCAGGAAGCTCGACGTGTTGTAGAGCCGTATGTAGCCGAAGACGATGACGATGGCCGGAATGACCAGCGGCAGAAGCGTCAGGAACTCCACATAGGGTCGCGCCCAGGGCATCTTCAGCCGGACCCAGAAGGCCGTGGGCACGACGATGAGCACGCCCATGGCGATGGTGACGAGCGCCATGACCACCGAATAGCTGAAAGTCGCCTGGAACTCCGGGTCCCCGATGATCTTGGCGTAGGCGTCGAAACTGTAGACCCCACGCCGCGCCTTCAGCGAGAACTCGGTCAGCCCGACGAGCGGGACGATGAAGTAGCCAAGGCCGAACAGCAGGACGATCCAGCCGGTGAGGCGGGCGTAGAGGCTCATTTCAGCCACCGTTCAGCACGTATCCGCAGCCAGATGTAGAGCACGTTGGCGATGGCCGTGATGACGATCATGCCGAAGGCCATGGCATAGCCGAGGTTCGGGTTGCCAAGCACATCGCCCCTGATCTGCGCGAAAAGCTGGATCGGCACGATGTTCAGCGCCGAGCCGGTGAGCGCGATAGCGGTGGCCACCGCGCCGAAGGCGTTGGCGAAAAGGAGCGCGAACGTGCCCAGAAGAGACGGGAACAGGATCGGCAGCGCCACCATCCGCCAGTATTGCGCAGTGGAGGCGCCGAGCACCTCGGCCGCCTCGCGCCATTCGCGACGCAGGCCCTCCAGCGCGGGAGTGATGATCAGGATCATCAGCGGGATCTGGAAGAAGAGGTAGGTGACCGTCAGCCCCCAGAACGAAAGGATGTTGAAGCCGATGTCTCGGCTCAGCACGATCCCGAAGTTGTTGCGCATGAAGACCGTCACGAGGCCGACCGGCCCGAAGGTCGCGAGGAAGGCGAAGGCCAGCGGCACGCCCGCGAAGTTTGAGGCGACGCCTGAGAAGGTCATCAGCGGCGACTTCACCCAGCGCGGCACCGCGCCGAAGACCACGGCCGCCGCCATGCCGAAGCCGATCAGGCAGCCGAGCGCCGCCGAGGCGACGGAGATCTTCACGGAGACCCAGTAGCTCGACGGGATCGTGCCGGTGTTCAGGTCACGGAGGTTCTGCAGCGTGAATGCACCGGTGCGATCCTGGAACGCACCGACGACGATATGCATCGTGGGCAGGATCAGGAACAGCGTGACGAAGATGACGAAGGGCATCAGGCCCAGCCAGGTCAGCGGCAATTGCCGCCTTGGCTTGGGGGAAGGCGCAGCCATGCGAGGTCCGTCCCGTTGGAGTGGTCTTGTTCCTGTTGGCGACCCCGGTCCGTACGGATCGGGCCGGGGCCGTTTTTTTCGCGTCGCGCGGGATTACTGGACGTTGGCGCCCACGACCGCATCCCAGCCGCCGGTGACGGCGGCCTTGTTGGCGTTCACCTCATCCAGCGTCGGGAAGTAGGCGGCCTCGTAGGAGGCGGCCGGCGGCAGCTTGGCCATCGCATCGGCGTCGAGCTTGCCCGCGGCCGACATCGCATTGAAGCGCGCCGGGTGGCAGTAGCCCTTCAGCCACAGGTTCTGGCCTTCGTCCGAATAGAGATATTCCATCCAGAGCTTCGCCGCATTCGGATGCGGCGCATAGGCCGAGATGCCCTGCACATAGACGCCGGCGAGCACGCCCGTCGACGGCACCACGATCTCGACCGGCGGGTTGCCGGCAAGTTCGTCGGCCCAGGCGAGCGCGTTATAGTCCCAGGCGACGACGATCGGGGTCGCGCCCTGCGCCACGGTGCCGGCCTTGCCGATGACCGGGACGAAGTTGCCCGCCTTGTTGAGTTCGGCGAAGTAGTCAAGCCCGGCCTTGCCCGCAGCCTCGCCCGCGGCGGCGCCCGTCGAGAGGCCCGCGGCCAGAACGCCGAGAATCGCCTGGTTCGAGGCACGCGGATCACCCGCGAGCGCAACCTGGCCCGCGTATTCCGGCTTCAGCAGGTCCGCCCAGTCGGCCGGCGTGTTGGCGACGAGATCCTTGTTCACGATGAAGGACATCACGCCATAGTAGTCGCCGTACCAGTGGCCCTCGGCATCCTTGATGCTGTCGGGAATGTCGTCCCAGGTGGAGACCTTGTAGGGCTGCAGAAGGCCCTCGTCCTTCATCGACGGACCGAAGGCAAGACCCACGTCGACGACGTCAGGCGCCTGCGGGCCCGTGTTGTCCTTGTTGGCCTTCACCGCCTCGACCTCGTCCGCGGAGCCGGCGTCGGGGTTCAGTTCGTTGACCTGGATCTCGGGGTACTTCGCCTTGAAGCCGGCGATCACGTCGCCATAGCCGCACCAGCTGTGCGGCAATGCGATCGTGGTGAGCATCCCCTCCGCCTTGGCGGCTGCCTCGATCTCCGCAAGCGACTGCGCGCTCGCCATTACGGTGGATGAGAGCAGGGCTGCCAGCGTAAGCGCGGCGGTCGTCTTCGTCGTTGTCATTTCCATCTCCCTTGGGCACAAGACCCGCTTCGTGACGATTTCGTCCTATTGTTATCGTGTGACAGTTTCATGGAACTGTCCCGCGCCGATCTAACCAATGAAACGGGTGCCCCGCAATGAGGGCGTTACAAATCTGTTACGTTTTTGTTGTGTTTCTCTCGGGCCAAGGGCCAGGGTCCAGACCGCGCCGGCGCGCGGCAGCGCGCGAAATGAAAAGGCGCGCCGTTCGGGCGCGCCTTTCCGGAAACGCTGGGGGTTCCCCCGGTCGGACCTACCAGTCCTCGCGCATCACGATGCGGGTCGTGACCGGCAGCTTCATCGCGCCAAGGCGAAGCGCCTCGCGGGCAATGACCTCGCTGACGCCGTCGATCTCGAACATGATGCGGCCCGGCTTCACCTTGGCCGCCCAGTAATCGACCGAACCCTTGCCCTTGCCCATCCGCACCTCGGTCGGCTTCGACGACACCGGCACGTCCGGGAAGACGCGGATCCAGACGCGACCCTGGCGCTTCATGTGGCGGGTGATCGCACGGCGGGCCGCCTCGATCTGCCGCGCGGTGACGCGCTCGGGCTCGGTCGCCTTCAGGCCGAAGCCGCCGAAGTCGAGGTTGACGCCGCCCTTGGCCTCGCCGTGGATGCGGCCCTTGTGCTGTTTGCGGAACTTCGTCCGTTTCGGTTGCAGCATGTTGCGTACTCCTTAGCGGGCGTCGCGACGGTCGTCGCGGCGATCATCGCGGCGCGGGCCGCGCGGCGCCGGACCGTCCTGGGCCTCTGCAGCCTTGCGGTCGCGGGCCTGGGGGTCGTGTTCCATGATCTCGCCCTTGAAGATCCAGACCTTCACGCCGATGATCCCGTAGGGCGTGGTGGCCTCGGCGAGCGCATAGTCGATGTCGGCGCGCAGCGTGTGCAGCGGCACGCGCCCTTCGCGGTACCATTCGGTCCGGGCGATTTCGGCGCCGCCGAGGCGGCCCGCGACGTTGACCCGGATACCGAGGGCACCCATCCGCATCGCGTTCTGCACCGCGCGCTTCATCGCCCGGCGGAACGACACGCGACGCTCGAGCTGCTGGGCGATCGACTCGGCCACGAGCGCGGCGTCAAGCTCGGGCTTCCTGACCTCGACGATGTTGAGGTGAAGCTCGGACGCGGTGAAGTTTGCCAGCTTCTTGCGCAGCGTCTCGATGTCCGCTCCCTTCTTGCCGATGATGACACCGGGGCGGGCGGTATGGATCGTCACGCGGCACTTCTTGTGCGGCCGCTCGATGATGACCTTCGAGACTCCGGCCTGCTTGGCGTAGTCGTGGATGAACTCGCGCATCTTGAGGTCTTCAAGAAGCAGGTTGCCGTAGTCCTTGCTGTCGGCGAACCAGCGGCTGTCCCAGGTCCGGTTGACCTGCAGGCGCATCCCGATCGGGTTGACCTTCTGTCCCATTACGCCTGCTCCCCGACGGTTTCTTCCACCTGCCGCACCTTGATGGTCAGCTCGCTGAAGGGTTTCATGATCTTGCCGAACCGGCCACGCGCCCGCGGACGACCGCGCTTCAGGGTGATGTTCTTGCCGACCCAGGCTTCGGCCACGACGAGCGCGTCCACGTCGAGTCCGTGGTTGTTCTCGGCGTTGGCGATGGCCGACTGAAGGCACTTCTTCACGTCGCCGGCGATACGCTTCTTCGAGAAGGTGAGATCGGCCAGCGCCTTTTCCACCTTCTTGCCGCGGATCAGCGCGGCGACGAGGTTCAGCTTCTGCGGCGAGGTGCGCAGCATCTTCGCCTTGGCGAAGGCTTCGTTGTCGGCCACGCGGCGCGGATTCTTTTCCTTGCTCATGGCTTACTTCCTCTTGGCTTTCTTGTCGGCGGCGTGACCGTAGTAGGTCCGCGTCGGCGAGTATTCACCGAACTTCTGGCCGATCATCTCCTCGGTGACGTTCACCGGGATGTGCTTCTGGCCGTTGTAGACGCCGAAGGTGAGGCCGACGAACTGCGGCAGGATGGTGGAGCGGCGCGACCAGATCTTGATGACTTCCGACTTGCCGGAGCCTTGCGCCTTTTCCGCCTTCTTCAGCAGGTAGCTGTCGACGAAGGGGCCTTTCCAGATAGAACGCGACATGGATTACCGCCCTTTCTTCGCGTGGCGCGAGCGAACGATGTACTTGTCGGTCGCCTTGTTCTTGCGGGTCTTGTTGCCCTTGGTGCCCTTGCCCCACGGAGTGACCGGGTGCCGGCCGCCCGAGGTGCGGCCTTCGCCGCCGCCGTGCGGGTGGTCGATCGGGTTCATGGCAACACCGCGGACGGTCGGGCGGACGCCCATGTGACGCTTGCGGCCGGCCTTGCCGAGGTTCTGGTTCGAGTGGTCGGCGTTAGACACCGCGCCCACCGTTGCCATGCACTCCTGGCGGACCATGCGAAGCTCGCCCGAAGACAGGCGGATCTGCGCGTAGCCGCCGTCGCGGCCGACGAACTGGGCATAGGTGCCCGCGGCGCGCGCCAGTTGGCCGCCCTTGCCGGGCTTCAGCTCGACGTTGTGGACGATCGTGCCGATCGGCATGCCGGAAAACGGCATCGCGTTGCCCGGCTTCACGTCGGTCTTGGCACCGGCGACGACATTGTCGCCCACGGCGAGGCGCTGCGGCGCGAGGATGTAGGCCTGCTCGCCGTCCTGGTATTTCACCAGCGCGATGAACGCAGTCCGGTTCGGATCGTATTCGATCCGCTCGACCGTCGCCGGAACGTCGAACTTCCGCCGCTTGAAATCCACGACCCGGTAGAGACGCTTGGCGCCCCCGCCCTTGTGCCACATCGTGACGCGCCCGGTGTTGTTCCGGCCGCCGGTCTTGATGAGGCCCTCGGTGAGGGCCTTGACCGGGCGACCTTTCCAAAGCTCCGAACGGTCGATCAGTACCAGCCCGCGCTGGCCCGGCGTCGTCGGCTTGTACGACTTGAGTGCCATGCTTCTGTCTTCCGTTGCTCTGGACCTGTCGGTCCTTGGTTGAAGGGCCCCGAAGGTCCCCGGATCACAGGGCCCCGAAGGTCCCCGACTTCAGTAAAATGCCACGGCCCCGGAAGCCGGGGCCGCGAGATTCGGCGCCTTCTATCAGAGCCCGGAGGACACGTCGATAGTGTTCCCCTCCTCGAGGGTCACGTAGGCCTTCTTCACGTCGCTGCGTTCGCCGGGACGGCCGCGGAACTTCTTCGCCTTGCCCTTGGTGATGGTGGTGTTGACCGCCTTCACCTTCACGCCGAAGACGGCCTCGACCGCCTCCTTGATCTGGGGCTTCGTGGCCGACTTCGCCACCTGGAAGACAACTGCGCCGGCTTCCGAAGCCATGGTCGCCTTCTCGGTGATCACCGGCTTGACGATGACGTCGTAGTGTTCGGGTTTCACGCTCATTTCAGGCGGGCCTCCAGAGCTTCGACACCCGCCTTCGTGATCACGAGGGTATCACGCTTTAGGATGTCATAGACATTCGCGCCCATCGAGGGCAGCACGTCGATGCCTTCAATGTTCGCCGCGGCGCGCGCGAAGTTGGCGTTCACCTCGGCGCCGTCGATGATCAGGACGCGCTTCCAGCCAAGCTCCTTCGCCGCCTTGGCGAGGATCTTGGTCTTGGCTTCGCCCATGTCGAGGCTGTCGAGGATCACGAGCTGGCCGGCGCCGGCTTTCGCCGACAGCGCGTGCTTCAGGCCGAGCGCCCGGAACTTCTTCGGCAGGTCATGCGCGTGGCTGCGCGGCGTCGGCCCCTTGTAGGTGCCGCCGTGACGGAAGATCGGCGCCTTGCGGGAGCCGTGGCGTGCGCCGCCGGTGCCCTTCTGGCGATAGATCTTCTTGGTCGAGTAGCTCACGTCGGACTTGCCGAGCACCGAGTGGGTGCCGGCCTGCGCCTTCGCGCGCTGCCAGCGAACGACACGGTGCAGGATGTCCGCGCGCGGCTCCAGCCCGAAGATCTCGTCATCGAGATCGATCGAGCCCGCCTTCTTGGCGTCGAGCTTGATCACATCGAGTTTCATGCTTGCTCTCCTTCGGGCGCGGCGGTGGCCTCAGCCGCGGGCTTGGCGGCCGACTTCAGCCCGGCGGGGCGGACGGCATTCTCCGGGACCGGCTTCTTCACCGCGTCCTTGATCGTCACCCAGCCGCCCCTTGAGCCCGGAACCGAACCCTTGACCATGATCAGGCCACGGCCCGCGTCGGTGCGCACGACCTGCAGGTTCTGCGTGGTCACGCGCACGGCACCGAGATGGCCGGCCATCTTCTTGCCCTTGAACACCTTGCCGGGATCCTGGCACTGGCCGGTCGAACCGTGCGAGCGGTGGCTGATCGACACGCCGTGCGAGGCCCTGAGGCCGCCGAAGTTGTGCCGCTTCATGACACCGGCGAAGCCCTTGCCGATCGAGGTGCCGGCGATGTCGACATACTGGCCCGCGAAGTAATGGTCGGCCGTCAGCTCCTCGCCCACGCCGATCAAGTTGTCGGGGCTGACGCGGAACTCGGCGATCTTGCGCTTGGGCTCCACCTTCGCCTTGGCGAAGTGTCCGCGCATCGCCGCCGTGGTCCGCTTGGCCTTGGCCGCACCCGCGCCGAGCTGGACAGCCGAATAGCCGTCCTTCTCGACCGTGCGCTGCGCCACGACCTGGCACCCGTCGAGTTGGAGAACCGTCACCGGAACCTGCCGGCCGTCCTCAAGAAAGAGCCGGGTCATGCCCAGCTTCTTTGCGATCACACCAGAGCGCAACATGGTCAGTGCCCTCCTCAGACCTTGATCTCGACGTCGACGCCGGCGGCGAGGTCGAGCTTCATCAGCGCGTCCACCGTCTGGGGCGTCGGATCGACGATGTCGAGAAGCCGCTTGTGAGTGCGGATTTCCCACTGGTCGCGCGACTTCTTGTCGATATGCGGACCGCGGAGAACCGTGAATTTCTCGATCTTGTTCGGCAGCGGGATCGGCCCGCGGACCTGGGCGCCCGTGCGCTTGGCAGTGTTCACGATTTCCAGCGTGCTGGCGTCGAGCACGCGGTAGTCGAAGGCCTTGAGCCGGATGCGGATATTCTGACCAGTCATTTCTCTCGCCTCTTGCGGGGCTTTCAGTTGAGAGGCAGACGGGGCCTCATGCCCCGCCTGCGTCGAACCGTTTTGCTTACTTCAGGATTTTCGAGACGACGCCTGCGCCGACGGTGCGGCCGCCTTCGCGGATGGCGAAGCGGAGCTTTTCCTCCATCGCGATCGGCGCGATGAGTTCCACCTCGAACTTCAGGTTGTCGCCCGGCATCACCATCTCGGTGCCCTCGGGAAGCTTCACCGTCCCGGTCACGTCCGTCGTGCGGAAGTAGAACTGCGGACGGTAGTTGGCGAAGAACGGCGTGTGACGGCCGCCCTCTTCCTTCGTCAGGATGTAGGCCTCCGCCTCGAAGTTGGTGTGCGGCTTCACCGAACCCGGCTTGCAGAGCACCTGGCCACGCTCCACCGCGTCACGGTCGATCCCGCGCAGCAGCGCGCCGATGTTGTCGCCCGCCTCGCCCCGGTCGAGAAGCTTGCGGAACATCTCCACGCCCGTGCAGGTCGACTTCTGCGTCGCCCGGATGCCCACGATCTCGACCTCGTCGCCGACGTTGATCACGCCGCGCTCCACGCGCCCCGTCACCACCGTGCCGCGCCCCGAGATCGAGAACACGTCCTCGATCGGCATCAGGAACGGCTGGTCGATCGGACGGTCCGGCGTCGGGATGTAGTCGTCCACCGCCTTCATCAGCGCCCGGATCGACGACTCGCCGATCTCCGGCCGCTCGCCGATCAGCGCCTGGTGCGCCGAGCCCTTGATGATCGGGATGTCGTCGCCCGGGAAGTCGTAGGACGACAGAAGCTCCCGAAGCTCCATCTCCACAAGCTCGATCAGCTCCTCGTCGTCGACAAGGTCGATCTTGTTCATGTACACGACCAGCGCCGGAACGCCAACCTGACGCGCCAGAAGGATGTGCTCCCGCGTCTGCGGCATCGGCCCGTCCGAAGCCGCGCAGACCAGGATCCCGCCATCCATCTGCGCCGCGCCCGTGATCATGTTCTTCACATAGTCCGCGTGCCCGGGGCAGTCGACGTGCGCGTAGTGACGCTTCTCCGTCTCGTACTCCACATGCGCCGTCGAGATCGTGATCCCCCGCGCCTTCTCCTCCGGCGCCGCGTCGATCTGGTCATACGCCTTGAACTCGCCGAAATACTTCGTGATCGCAGCCGTCAGCGTCGTCTTGCCGTGGTCAACGTGGCCGATCGTCCCCACGTTCACGTGCGGTTTCGTCCGTTCAAACTTTGCCTTTGCCATGATGGCCTCCTTGTTCGGGTGGCAGGGCAGGCCCCGCCCTACGGGTGGTGGGTAGGGCGGGGTTCACCCCGCCACACCGTCATGCGTATTTCTTCTGGATCTCGTCCGAGATGTTCTGCGGGACCGCGTCATAATGGTCGAACAGCATCGTGAAGACCGCGCGGCCCGAGGACATCGAGCGCAGGTTGTTGATGTATCCGAACATGTTCGCGAGCGGGACCATCGCCGTGATCACGTTGGCGTTGCCGCGGCTGTCCTGGCCCTGCACCATGCCCCGACGCGACGTCAGGTCGCCGATGATGCCGCCGGTATATTCCTCCGGGGTCACGACCTCGACCTTCATGATCGGCTCGAGCAGCTTCGCGCCGGCCTTCTTCAGGCCCTCGCGCATCGCCGCACGGGACGCGATCTCGAACGCCAGCACCGAGCTATCGACGTCGTGGAACGCGCCGTCGATCAGCGCGACCTTGAAGTCGATGACCGGGAAGCCGGCGAGCGGACCCGAGTCCATGACCGACTTGATGCCCTTCTCGACGCCCGGGATGTATTCCTTGGGCACCGCGCCTCCGACGATCTTCGATTCGAACGAGTAGCCCTCGCCCGGTTGGGTCGGAGTGATGACGAGCTTCACGCGGGCGAACTGGCCCGTGCCGCCGGTCTGCTTCTTGTGGGTATAGTCGATCTCGGCCTCGCGGCTGATCGTCTCGCGGTAGGCGACCTGCGGAGCACCGATGTTCGCCTCGACCTTGAACTCCCGCTTCATGCGGTCGACGAGGATGTCGAGGTGAAGTTCGCCCATGCCCTTCATGATGGTCTGACCGCTTTCGATGTCGGTCTCCACCCGGAAGGACGGGTCCTCGGCGGCGAGCCGCTGCAGCGCCAGCGCCATCTTCTCCTGGTCGGCCTTCGACTTAGGCTCGACGGCGATCTCGATCACCGGCTCGGGGAAGGTCATGGTTTCGAGAACCACGGGCTTCGCCGGATCGCAGAGCGTGTCGCCCGTCGTCGTCTCCTTCAGGCCGGCAAGCGCGATGATGTCGCCCGCGAAGGCTTCGTCGATTTCTTCGCGGTTGATGGCGTGCATCATCATCATCCGGCCGACGCGCTCGCGCTTTCCCTTCGTGGAGTTCATCATCTGGTCGCCCTTCTTGAGCTGACCGGAATAGATGCGGGTGAAGGTGAGCGAGCCGACGAAGGGGTCGTTCATGATCTTGAAGGCCAGCGCCGAGAACGGCGCCGCATCGTCGGCGGGACGCTCGATGTTGCGCTCTTCGGCCTCGTCATCGGGGGAGAATCCCTTGAGCATCGGCACGTCGACCGGCGCCGGCAGGAAGTCGATGACCGCGTTCAGAAGCGGCTGAACACCCTTGTTCTTGAAGGACGATCCCGCCATGACCGGGAAGAAGGTCAGCGACAGAGTGCCCTTGCGGATCAGCTTGCGCAGCGTTTCGGCATCCGGCTCGTTGCCTTCGAGGTAGGCTTCCATCGCCTCGTCGTCCAGCTCGACGGCGAGTTCGATCATCTTGCCGCGCCACTCCTCGGCAATGTCCTTCATGTCGCTGCGGATCGGCTGACGGACCCAGCTCGCGCCGAGATCGTCGCCCTTCCAGACCCACTCTTCCATCTTGATCAGGTCGATGATGCCTTCCAGCTTGTCCTCGGCGCCGATTGGCAGGGCGACCGGGCAGGGGGTACCGCCGGTGCGGTCCTTGATCATCTTGACGCAGTTGAAGAAGTCGGCGCCGATCTTGTCCATCTTGTTGACGAAGACGATCCGCGGAACCTTGTAGCGGTCAGCCTGGCGCCACACCGTCTCGGTCTGCGGCTCGACGCCGGCGTTGGCGTCAAGAAGGCAGATCGCGCCGTCGAGAACCGCGAGCGAACGCTCGACCTCGATGGTGAAGTCCACGTGGCCGGGCGTGTCGATGATGTTGAAGCGGTACTTGGTGTCCGACGTGCCCTCGGCGCCCGAATCCTCCTGGCGCTGCCAGAAGGTCGTGGTGGCCGCCGAGGTGATGGTGATGCCGCGCTCCTGCTCCTGCTCCATCCAGTCCATCGTTGCGGCGCCGTCATGGACTTCGCCGATTTTGTGGGACTTGCCGGTGTAGTAGAGGATCCGCTCCGTCGTCGTGGTCTTGCCCGCGTCGATGTGGGCCATGATCCCGAAGTTGCGGTATCGGTTGAGGGGATAAGCGCGTGCCATCGTATTCGTCCTCGCTGCCGCCGGATTACCAGCGGTAATGGCTGAACGCCTTGTTGGCGTCGGCCATCTTGTGGGTGTCTTCGCGTTTCTTGACCGCGGTGCCGCGTCCGTTGACGGCATCGGCCAGTTCGGCGGCCAGACGCTCTTCCATCGTGTTCTCGTTGCGGTTCTTCGCGGCGGTGATCAGCCAGCGGATCGCCAGCGCCTCGCGGCGCTCGGGCCGGACCTCGACCGGAACCTGATAGGTCGCACCGCCGACGCGGCGGGAGCGGACCTCGAGCGAGGGCTTCACGTTGTCGAGCGCCTCGTGGAAGCACTCCACCGGCGACCGCTTCAGCCGGCCTTCGACCCGCTCGAGCGCGCTGTAGACGATGCGCTCGGCGACCGACTTCTTGCCGTCCACCATCAGGTTGTTCATGAATTTCGTCAGGACCCGGTCGCCATACTTGGCATCGGGCAGGACTTCGCGCTTTTCGGCAGCGTGACGACGCGACATCTGGTGATCTCCTTACTTCGGACGCTTCGCGCCGTATTTCGAGCGACGCTGGCGACGGTCCTTGACGCCCTGCGTATCGAGCACACCGCGAAGGATGTGGTAGCGCACGCCCGGAAGGTCCTTCACCCGGCCGCCGCGGATCAGGACCACGGAGTGTTCCTGCAGGTTGTGCTTCTCGCCGGGGATGTAGCTGATCACCTCGAAGCCGTTCGTGAGACGGACCTTCGCCACCTTCCGCATCGCCGAGTTCGGCTTCTTCGGCGTGGTGGTGTAGACGCGGGTGCAGACACCGCGCTTCTGCGGGCAGGATTCCAGGTGCTGCGACTTGGACTTCTGCGGCTTCGCTTCCCGGGGCTTCCGGATCAGCTGTTGGATCGTCGGCATTAACTCTCGCCCTATCTTGCAACCCGATCGACGTTCGCCCGTCAGCGACGTTCCCGGGGGCTTTCGCTCATGTGCGTGCCTTGCGCGTCCGCAAAACACCAAAACCGCATTCGTCCCCTGCGCGGGGGCGACGCGGTGGAATTCCAGAGGATCGGGGCTTGTGCCCGGATCGTGACCACTTCAGTTCTGATACACGTCCACGCGCAATTCACCCGTGGCCGAGTGCGGGCCGTATAGGGGGAGTCGCGGGGGTTGTCAACACGGGCTCTCGGCGCTCAGCGCCCCTTCAGCAGGAGCCGGTGCAGACCGAGTGCGAGCGCGAGGACGAGCAGCACCGCAAAGACCGTATCCGAAAGGAAATGCCGCCCGGTCACGACCCTCAGCGCGAGCCCCGCCACAGGCAGCGTTGCGCCCGCGAGCGCGTAAAGCGCGAAGGCCCGGCGCGGCAGGAGCCGCCAGGCATCGGGCGCAAGGACCACGAACGCGATGAGAAGCGCGGTCGCCGCCGATCCTTCACCCGAGACGAAGGAGCAGTTGGCAACGCACTGGTCGGCCGGGAGCCAGGGCGGCGTGAAGGCGGCCGGGCCGCCGAACTCCGCCACATCTACCGGGCGGGCCCGGCCCCAGTAGGTCTTGAGCACGCCGTTGACGAGGAGGATCGGCCCGAGGAGGTAGAGAAGGAAGATGAACCCCGCCTCGCGTGCATCGACGCCGAGAAGCGGCCTCCTTGCAAATGCGAAGCCGAGCGCGAGGATGGAGAAGGCGAATACGGCGATGGAGAGGTTCCAGATGCCGTTCCGCAGCGCCTCGATCCAGGGGTTTCCTGCCAGCCAGAAGCCTTCCTCAGCGCGGTAGAACCAGCCCGAGACGGTCAGGTCGATCCCCGGGATGGCCACAAAGACGCCAAGCGCGGCGAACGTCAGGATCGCGAGCGCGATCGCGGCCTTGCGGTGATCAAGGGGCGGCATTGGCGCAATCCGCGCTGATGCGCCAGGCGGCAAGGCCCCGGCCGGCGTAGGCGCCGCCCGAGGTTTCGAAGCGCGCAACCGGCGGGTCGGCCGCGCAGTCGGGCGCAGCCGTCGCGACGAATAGGACCGGCATGGAGCCGAGGCCGAGCGGATAGGTTTGCTCATAATAGTTTTGCGCGCGCCCATGCGGCGCGGGCGCCGCGAAGCCGAGGCCCGAGGCGCGGCCGGTGTGGAAGAGATCGGCAAGGATGTCGCGGTCGGCGGAAACCACCGTCGCCAACCCCTCCCCCTCGGCCGCGGCGATGATCTGCCGGCTGAGATCGGACCTGCCGAGGTAACGCGCAAGCAGCGGCTCGCCCTTCCATGCCGGCCAGGGGGCAAGCATGATCAGGATGGGCAACAGGACCGAGACCGCTCCGTTCACCGCCAGCGACACCGGCAGGAACCGTGGCGCATGGGCGCGAAGCATGCCCACCGCCAGCACGGTCCCGGGGAAATAGGCCGCGAGTGCCCAATTGGCATAGGCCTTGTCGAGAGCCGCCTGGACCGAGACGATCAGGAGCGGCGGCGCCGAGATGAGCGCAAGTGCCCGAAGCGCCGGCGCTCCGGGCCGGGCATACCCCCAGAGAAGCGCAGCGAAGACGACCGGCCCGACGACGGCGAACTGCGCCAGAAGGAATTCCGCCAACCCGGCCAGGTTCAGCCCGGAAAGCCAGCTTTCGCCCCGGACCCAACCCACGTTGTCCATCGTGTGCGCGACGGTCGTCAGCTGGTTTCCGAGGTTCCACAAGACGTTCGGCAGGATGGTTGCGCCAAACGCCACGATCAGCGCCAGGGTCGCGCGGGGCGGGATGCGGAAGGCAGGCATGAAGACGGCCGCCAGCCCGATACCGAAGAGAAGGTAGATCGCCGCGTACTTGGCGAGGAAGGCGAAGCCCGCCAGCACGCCTGCCAGCATCGCCACGCCCGCCCGCCCGGTCTTCGCCGCCCTGAGATGGCAAAGGAGAGCCGCCGCAAGGAAGGGCGCCATCACCGTGTCGGTCGAGATCAGGATCGAACCGAGCGCCGCCATCGGCAGGGTTACATAGGTCACGGCCGTCCACAGGGCAGCCCGGGCATCGGTAAGCCGCGCCGCCACTCCGCCAAGGAGAAGCGCCGTCGCCCCGTGGAGGACCGCACCCGGCAGGCGCACGAAAAAGGCCGCGTCGGAACCGAAAAGCTCCGTCACGCCCCGGATCACCCAGGCGATGAGCGGCGGTTTGGAATAGTAGCCGAGGTCGAGGTTCCGCCCCCAGAGCCAGTACTGGCTTTCATCGACGAAAAGGTCGGTCCGGTCGAACCAGAGGGCAACCAGACGCAGGGCCGTGGCCAATGCGACGATGGCCGCCGCGGGGCCGATCCAGCCCCTAGCCAAGGCCGTTTTCCCGCGCTTCCCGTTGGATGAGGACGAGATTCCTGAGGTATATGAAGACGCCCAGCGACTGGCCGAGCACGAAGACCGGATCGCGCCGGTAGATCGCATAGGCCAGAAGGATCACCCCGCCCGCCAGCGAGAAGTACCAGAAGACGACCGGCATCACGGATTTCCGCGCCCGCTCGGAAGCGATCCACTGGACGAGAAAGCGGCCGGTGAACATGAGCTGGCCGAAAAGCCCGAAGGCGACCCACCAGAACTCCGTCCGGCTTTCGACATGGAGGATGGCGAAGAGTCGATCCATCCTATTGCCCCTCCGTCGCGCGGGATTTCTTCTTCCGCCGGATGAGCCACATCACGCCCAGAAGGTCGATGGCGCCGACGAAGCCGCGCTGGAGGTTGCTGTAATGCGACCGGCCCGCATGACGCGGCGCATGGGCGACATCGACATGCGCGACCTCCCAACCGTCCCGGGCGAAGAGCGCGGGCAGGTAGCGGTGCATGTGGTTGAAGAAGGGCAGGCGCAGGAATCCCTCCCGCCGGAACGCCTTCAGCCCGCAGCCGGTGTCGCGCGTGCCATCCTTCAGCGCCTTGGAGCGGACCCAGTTTGCCAGCCGGGAGGCGAGTTTCTTCGAAATGGTGTCCTGCCGACCGACCCGTTGCCCGGCGACGAGCCCGATCCGCCCGGCGCCCGGAGCCAAAAGCGGCGCGATGAGCTTCGGCAGTTCCGACGGCGGGTTCTGGCCGTCGGCGTCGAGGGTGCAGACAATCCCGCCCTGCGCCGCCAGCACGCCGGAGTGGACGGCGGCACTCTGCCCGCCCGAGACGTCATGGCGGATGAGCCGGAGGTTCGGATGCGTCCGCATCCGGGCGCGGATGACCTCTGCGGTGGCATCGGTCGAGCCGTCGTCGACGACGAGAACCTCGTAGCCGCCCTGCGCGGCCAGCGCCGCGTCGATGCCATCCAGCAGCAGGGGGAGGTTGTCGGCCTCGTCCTTCGCGGGAATGACGATGGAGATGGTGACCATGTCTCTTGCTTCCCGGCCTGCGGTCCGCCTGTTGACGCCCGGCGGTCCTACTTCACGCCGGGCCGGTTGTAAATGTGGCGTTCAGCGAACGCGCAGGGGTGGCCGGTCGGGCATCGCGACGGACCGGCCCAGCCGGCGTTCACGGTGGAAGCTGTAGATGCCGGTCAGGATCACGATGCCGGCGCCGGCGAGCGTCAGCGTGTCGGGCCACTGCCCGAATGCGGCCCAGCCGAGGCCGATCGCCGCGATGAGCGCGGTGTAGCGGAAGGGCGCGACGAGGCTGATCTCGCCCACCCGCATGGCCATGACGATGAGCAGATAGCCGGCGATGAGGCAGGCGGCCGCAATCACGATGAGCGCCGCCTGCGCAGCGCCGACCGCCGCCCACCCGCCGAAGGGCAGGAGCGCGGCGCCGGTGACCGTCACCGAAAGTGCTGCGGTCACGGCGACCGTGACAGAGGGAAGCGCGCTCGACATCCGCCGTGTCGTCAGGTCGCGCAGCACGACAAAGCCCACGGATGCCATGCCGACGAGCGCCCAGCGGTCGAATCCTTCCGTGCCGGGACGCACGATAAGGAGGACGCCGGCGAAGCCGATGACGATGGCCGTGAACCGCCGCCAGCCGACCGGCTCCCTGAGGAGGAGCGCCGCCGCCAGCGTGACGGCGAGCGGCAGGAACTGCAGGATCGCGGAGAGGTTGGCGAGCGGCATATGGCGCAGCGCGGAGAGGAAAGTGAGCGTACCGCCGACCTCGCCGAGGGTGCGCAGGACAAGCCACTTGCGGTCGCTCGCCTCCATGCCGAAGCGCAGGCTCCCCATGTGCCAGCCGATGGCGAGAAGCGCGAGCGTGGCGAGTGCGCCGCGCAGGAACATCGCCTGGTAGAGCGGCAGTACCTGCGTGACCGCCTTCATGCAGGCGTCGTTCGCCGTGAAGGCGGTCATCGCCACGCTCATGTAGAGCGCGCCGCGCGCGTTGTCCCTGCACGGCGGCCTCGGTGAGGACGCGCGTGGTCTCCTGGAACGACGCCGCCGAGATGAACGACCGCGTCTGGAGCGAAGCCTTGGTGATGCCCAGCAGAACGGGCTCGCCCGTGGCAGGCGTTCCGCCGCGCGCCGCGACCTTGTCGTTCTCCTCGTCGAACTCGGACTTGTCGACATGCTCGCCCTTCAGCAGCGTCGTGTCGCCCGGTCGAGGATCTCGATCTTCTGCAGCATCTGGCGGACGATCACCTCGATGTGCTTGTCGTTGATCTTCACGCCCTGCAGCCGGTAGACGTCCTGCACCTCGTCGATGAGGTAGTCGGCCAGCGCCTCGATCCCCATGATCCGCAGGATGTCGTGCGGCGCCGGGTTGCCGTCCATGATGTAGTCGCCCTTCTGGACGAAGTCGCCTTCCTGCACCGGGATGTGCTTGCCCTTCGGCACCATGTACTCGACCGGCTGCATCGTCTCGTCGTCGGCTCGATCGTGATGCGGCGCTTGTTCTTGTAGTCCTTGCCGAAGCGCGACGTAGCCGTCGATCTCGGCGATGATGGCGTGATCCTTCGGACGACGGGCCTCGAACAGTTCCGCCACGCGCGGCAGACCGCCGGTGATGTCCTTGGTCTTGGCGCCTTCGCGCGGGATACGCGCCAGCACGTCGCCGGCCGGTTGACCTCCTGGCCGTCCTCGATCGAGAGGATGGCGTCCACCGACATCGGATAGGTGAGTACCGGTTGCCCGCTGTCGTTGCCGGGCGCACCGGTTTCGCCCGTCGTCGGATCCATGACGATGATCTGCGGCGCAGGTCGCTGCCGCGCGGGCGCTGCGCCAGTCGATGACGATCTTCTGGGTCATGCCGGTGGCCTCGTCGGTCTCGTCGCGGACCGTGATGCCCTCGATCAGGTCGACGAACTTCGCCACGCCCGCCTTCTCGGCGATGATCGGCAGGGTGTAGGGGTCCCACTTCGCCAGCTTGGCGCCCCGCTTGACGGTCTCGCCGTCCTTGACGTGCAGCTTCGGCGCCGTAGGGCACCTTGTGGCGCGCGCGTTCGCTGCCCCGCCTCGTCGTCGATGGCGACCTCGCATGTTGCGGCCCATGACGATCTGCTCGCCGTTGGCGTTCTTCACGCACGTTGACGTTGCGGAACTCGACCGTGCCTTCCTGCTCGGCCTCGATGGCGACTGCTGGCCGCCGCGCCGGGCGATGCCGCCGATGTGGAAGGTCCGCATCGTCAGCTGGGTGCCCGGCTCGCCGATCGACTGGGCGGCGATGACGCCGACCGCCTCGCCGATGTTGACCAGCGTGCCGCGCGCCAGGTCGCGGCCGTAGCACATGGCGCAGACGCCCTCCTCGGCCTCGCAGGTCAGCGCCGAGCGGATGCGCACCCGGTCGACGCCGGCGGCCTTCGATCGCGCGTCGGCCTTGCGCGCTCGTCGATCATCGCTCGCCCGCGCGGACGATGACCTCGCCGGTGGCCGGATGCACCACGTCCTCGGCCGCGACACGGCCCAGGATGCGCTCGGCCAGCGAGGCGACGACCTCGCCGTCATTGATCGCCGCCGAGGCGGTGATGCAGCGGTCGGTGCCGCAATCGTCCGAACGCACGATGCAGTCCTGCGCCACGTCGACCAGACGGCGGGTCAGGTAGCCCGAGTTCGCCGTCTTCAGCGCGGTGTCGGCCAGACCCTTGCGGGCGCCGTGGGTCGAGTTGAAGTACTCGAGCACGGTCAGGCCTTCCTTGAAGTTCGAGATGATCGGCGTCTCGATGATCTCGCCCGACGGCTTGGCCATCAGGCCGCGCATCCCGCCAAGCTGCTTCATCTGCGCCGGCGAACCCCGCGCACCGGAGTGCGACATCATGTAGACCGAGTTGGGCTCGAGCTCGGCGCCGGCATCGTCGTGACCGCACGGCCGAGATCTCGCCCATCATCGCGTCGGCGACGGCGTCCGAGCATTTCGACCAGGCGTCGACGACCTTGTTGTACTTCTCGCCCTGGGTGATCAGGCCGTCCATGTACTGCTGTTCGAACTCCTTCACCTGATCGCGCGCCTCGTTGACGATGGACCGCTTCTTCTCGGCGGGATGACCATGTCGTCCTTGCCGATCGAGATGCCGGCCTTGTCGGCCTCGCGGAAGCCAGCGCCCATGATCTGGTCGCAGAAGATCACCGTGTCCTTCTGGCCGCAGCGCGGTAGACGGTGTCGATGACGCCGCTGCATCTCCTTCTTGGTCAGCAGCCGGTTGACCAGCTCGAACGGCAGCGCCTTGGCGATCAGCGGCAGGAGCGCGCGAGCCGACGCGGCCCGGCGTCGTCTCGAACGAGCGCTTCCGGTACCTCGTTGCCGTTCCTCGTCGTCGATCTGCCTTCACGCGGCGGTGATCTTCGCGTGCAGATGCACCTCGCCGGAATCGAGCGCGTGCTGGACCTCGTCGGCATCGGCAAAGACCATGCCTTCGCCCTTCATGCCCTTGCGCTCCATCGAGACGTAGTAAAGACCAAGGACCATGTCCTGCGACGGCACGATGATCGGCGCGCCGTTGGCGGGCGACAGAACGTTGTTGGTGGACATCATCAGGACGCGCGCCTCAAGCTGGGCTTCCAGCGAGAGGGGGACGTGAACGGCCATCTGGTCGCCGTCGAAGTCGGCGTTGAAGGCCGAGCAGACCAGCGGGTGAAGCTGGATCGCCTTGCCCTCGATCAGGATCGGCTCGAAGGCCTGGATGCCCAGACGGTGCAGCGTCGGCGCGCGGTTCAGCAGCACCGGATGTTCGCGGATCACCTCGTCGAGGATGTCCCAGACCTCCGGGCGCTCCTTTTCGACCAGCTTCTTGGCCTGCTTGACGGTGGAGGACAGGCCCTTTGCCTCAAGCCGCGAATAGATGAACGGCTTGAAGAGTTCCAACGCCATCTTCTTCGGCAGGCCGCACTGGTGCAGCTTCAGCTCCGGGCCCGACCACGATGACCGAACGGCCGGAGTAGTCGACGCGCTTGCCGAGCAGGTTCTGGCGGAAGCGGCCCTGCTTGCCCTTGAGCATGTCGGACAGCGACTTCAGCGGGCGCTTGTTGTTGCCGGTGATGACGCGGCCGCGGCGGCCGTTGTCGAACAGCGCATCGACCGATTCCTGCAGCATCCGCTTTTCGTTGCGCACGATGATGTCGGGCGCGCGCAACTCGATCAGCCGCTTCAGGCGGTTGTTACGGTTGATGACGCGGCGGTAGAGGTCGTTGAGGTCCGACGTCGCGAAGCGGCCGCCGTCCAGCGGCACCAGCGGGCGGAGTTCCGGCGGGATCACCGGGATAACGGTCAGCACCATCCATTCCGGGCGGTTGCCGGATTCCAGGAAGGACTCGACGATCTTCAGCCGCTTGATGATCTTCTTCGGCTTCAGCTCACCGGTGGCTTCCTTCAGCTCCTCGCGAAGCTGCTCGGCCGTCGCCTCGAGGTCGATTGCGGCCAGCATCTCGCGGATCGCCTCGGCGCCGATATTGGCGGTGAAGGCGTCGGCGCCATACTGGTCCTGGGCGTCCATGAACTCCTCTTCGGTCATCAGCTGACCGTAGTGGAGGTCGGTGAGGCCCGGCTCGATGACGACGTAGTTCTCGAAGTAGAGGATGCGCTCGAGGTCGCGCAGGGTCATGTCGAGCATCAGGCCGATGCGGGAGGGCAGCGACTTCAGGAACCAGATGTGGGCGACCGGCGCGGCCAGCTCGATATGGCCCATCCGCTCGCGGCGCACCTTCTGCAGCGTCACCTCGACCCCGCATTTCTCGCAGACGACGCCGCGATACTTCATGCGCTTGTACTTGCCGCAGAGGCACTCGTAGTCCTTGATCGGCCCGAAGATGCGGGCGCAGAAGAGGCCGTCACGCTCGGGCTTGAAGGTCCGGTAGTTGATCGTCTCGGGCTTCTTGATCTCGCCGTAGGACCAGCTGAGGATCCGTTCCGGGCGACGCCAGCGACACCTTGATCTCGTCGAAGATCTTGGGCGACGCCAGCGGGTTGAACGGGTTGGTGGTCATTTCCTGGTTCATCTTGAATCCTTCCTTCTGGATCAGAGGGGATGGCGTTCGGCCGCAATCGGGCGGGGGCGGCAGGCGCGCTCGCTCACTCTCCTCCTCCGCATCCAGGAGTTCCATGTTGAGGCCCAGGCCCCGGACTTCCTTGACGAGCACGTTGAACGATTCCGGCACGCCGGCCTCGAAGATTGTCCTCGCCCTTGACGATCGACTCGTAGACCTTGGTCCGGCCCGCCACGTCGTCCGACTTCACCGTCAGCATCTCCTGCAGGGTGTAGGCGGCGCCATAGGCTTCCAGCGCCCAGACCTCCATCTCGCCGAAGCGCTGGCCGCCGAACTGCGCCTTGCCGCCCAGCGGCTGCTGGGTGACGAGGCTGTAGGGGCCGGTCGAGCGCGCGTGGATCTTGTCGTCGACCAGGTGGTGCAGCTTCAGCAGGTACTTCACGCCCACCGTGACCGGCGCGGCGAAGTGCTCGCCGGTGCGGCCGTCGAACAGCCGCGACTGGCTGGCCCGAGACGTCGAAGCCCCGCCCGCAGCAGCGCGTCGACGACGTCGCCTCCGCGCGCGCCGTCGAACACCGGCGTCGCGATCGGCACGCCGCGCGCGCACGGTTGCCCGCCGCTCTCGAGCAGCGTCGTCGTCGAGATCGTCGTCGATGCTCCTTCTCATAGGCTCGTCGTCGCGCCAGATCATGCTTCAGCGCGTCGCGCACCGGGGGCGTCAGGTCGCCGACCGCGCCGTAGTCCTGCAGCGCCTCATCGTCGCCGATCTGGAGGCCGAGGCCCGCGCGCGGCCCAGCCCAGGTGGGTCTCG
Organism: Paracoccaceae bacterium; assembly: GCA_020637675.1. Taxonomy (GTDB): domain Bacteria; phylum Pseudomonadota; class Alphaproteobacteria; order Rhodobacterales; family Rhodobacteraceae; genus Albidovulum. Next base: position 1,183,104 of record JACKKD010000001.1, read on the forward strand.
AGGATCTGGCCGACGTTCATGCGCGACGGCACGCCCAGCGGGTTGAGCACGATGTCGACCGGCGTGCCGTCGCCGAGGAACGGCATGTCCTCGATCGGCACGATCTTGGAGATGACGCCCTTGTTGCCGTGACGACCGGCCATCTTGTCGCCCGGCTGAAGCTTGCGCTTCACGGCCAGGAAGACCTTGACCATCTTCATCACGCCCGGAGGCAGGTCGTCGCCCCGGCGCACTTTCTCGACCTTGTCGTCGAACCGATGCGTCAGCTGGCGCTTTTGCGCTCTCGAACTGCGGCGTTCAGCGCCTCGACCTGATCTGCGCGTCGCGTCCTCGTCTTCTCGACGAGCGAGCTGCACCACCACTGGCCACGCGACAGCGTGTCCAGCAGCTCCTCGGTGATCTCCGAATTGGGCTTCACGCCCTTCGGACCCTTCACCGCGACCTTGCCCAGGATCAGCTGCTTCAGGCGTGAATAGATGTTGCGCTCGAGGATCGGCAGTTCGTCGTCGCGGTCGCGCGCCAGACGCTCGACTTCCTCGCGCTCGATCTGAAGCGCGCGTTCGTCCTTGTCGACGCCGTGGCGGTTGAAGACGCGCACTTCGACGACGGTGCCGAAATCGCCCGGCGGCAGCCGCAGCGAGGTGTCGCGCACGTCCGACGCCTTTTCGCCGAAGATGGCGCGCAGAAGCTTCTCCTCCGGCGTCATCGGGCTTTCGCCCTTGGGCGTGATCTTGCCCACCAGAATGTCGCCCGGCCCCACTTCGGCGCCGATATAGACGATGCCCGCCTCGTCGAGGTTGCGCAGCGCTTCCTCGCCGACGTTCGGGATGTCGCGGGTGATCTCTTCCGGCCCAAGCTTCGTGTCGCGGGCGGCGACCTCGTATTCCTCGATATGGATCGAGGTGAAGACGTCGTCGCGCACGATACGCTCGGAGATCAGGATCGAGTCCTCGTAGTTGTAGCCGTTCCACGGCATGAAGGCGACGATGACGTTCTTGCCAAGCGCCAGTTCCCCCATGTCGGTCGACGGTCCGTCCGCGATGACCGCGTTGCGGGTCACGGTGTCGCCGACCTTCACCAGCGGGCGCTGGTTGATGCACGACGACTGGTTCGATCGCTTGAACTTGCGCAGGCGGTAGATGTCCACGCCCGGTTCGCCGGGTTCCAGCATCTCGGTCGCGCGGATAACGATCCGCTGCGCGTCCACCTGATCCACCACGCCGGCGCGGCGCGCCATGATCGCGGCCCCCGAATCGCGGGCGACGATGCCTTCGATCCCGGTGCCCACCAGCGGCGCGTCGCTTTGCAGCAACGGAACCGCCTGACGCATCATGTTCGAGCCCATCAGCGCGCGGTTGGCGTCGTCGTTTTCCAGGAACGGAATGAGCGAGGCAGCGACCGACACCAGCTGTTTCGGCGAGACGTCGATCAGATCGATCACCTCGCGCGGGTTCAGCATGAAGTCGCCGCTCTTGCGGGTCGAGACCAGGTCGTTCTTGAACCGGCCGTCATCGTCGAGGTTGGCGTTGGCCTGCGCGACGGTGTGGCGCATTTCCTCGGTAGCGGACATGTACTGCACGTCATCGGTTACCTGACCGTCCTTCACCTTGCGGTAGGGGGTCTCGATGAAGCCGTACTTGTTCACCCGCGCGAAGGTCGCGAGGCGAGTTGATAAGACCGATGTTCGGGCCTTCCGGCGTCTCGATCGGGCACATCCGGCCGTAATGCGTCGGATGAACGTCGCGCACCTCAAAGCCCGCACGCTCGCGCGTCAGACCGCCCGGCCCGAGGGCCGATAGGCGCCGCTTGTGCGTGACTTCCGACAGCGGGTTGGTCTGGTCCATGAACTGGCTGAGCTGCGAGGAGCCGAAGAATTCACGCACCGCGGCCGCCGCCGGTTTGGCGTTGATCAGGTCCTGCGGCATCACCGTGTCGATCTCGACCGAGGACATGCGCTCCTTGATCGCGCGCTCCATGCGCAGAAGGCCGACGCGATACTGGTTTTCCATCAGCTCGCCGACCGACCGCACCCGGCGGTTGCCGAGGTGGTCGATGTCGTCGATCTCGCCCTTGCCGTCGCGCAGTTCGACCAGCGCCTTGACGCAGGCCACGATATCCTCGCGGCGCAGCGTGCGCTGCGTGTCAGGCTTGCCGAGGTCGAGGCGCATGTTCATCTTGACGCGGCCGACGGCCGAAAGGTCATAACGCTCGCGGTCGAAGAACAGCGTGTCGAACAGCGCCGAGGCCGCTTCGACGGTCGGCGGCTCGCCCGGACGCATGACGCGGTAGATGTCCATGAGCGCCTGCTCACGGTTCATGTTCTTGTCCGCCGCCATGGTGTTGCGGATGTAGGCGCCGACGTTGATGTTGTCGATGTCCAGGACCGGGATCTCGGTGATGCCCTGATCCAGCAGCTCCTTCAGCGACCCGCCCTTGACCTCGCCATCCTTGTCGGTGTCCCAGGTCAGTTCGTCGCCGGCCTCGATCCAGATCGCGCCGGTTTGCTCATCGACGATGTCGTTGGCGGCGAAACGGCCGAGGATGTGCTCGAACGGCACCAGCAGATCGGTGATCTTGCCATCGTCGATCCATTTCTTGACCAGACGCGGGGTCGCCTTGTCGCCGGCCTTGAGGATCACCTCGCCGGTGGCAGCATCGACCAGGTCCATCGCCGGACGGGTGCCGCGCACGCGCTCGGGGAAGAACCGCGTGACCCAGCCGCCCTTGTTCTTCCGCCAGCTTGAGGTCGACGGTGTTGTAGAAGGCATCCATGATGCCTTCCCGGTCGTTCAGGCCGAGCGCGCGCGCAGCAGCGTCGTCACCGGCAGCTTGCGGCGGCGGTCGATGCGCGCAAAGACCAGATCCTTGGGATCGAATTCGAAGTCCAGCCACGAGCCGCGATAGGGGATGATGCGGCACTGGAACAGCAGCTTGCCCGAAGAATGCGTCTTGCCCTTGTCATGGTCGAAGAAGACGCCCGGGCTGCGGTGCATCTGGCTGACGATCACGCGCTCGGTGCCGTTGACGATGAAGGTGCCGACCGGCGTCATCAGGGGCATGTCGCCCATGAAGACTTCCTGCTCCTTGATGTCCTTGACCGACCGCGCGCCCGTGTCGGGGTCCACATCGAACACGATCAGACGCAGCGTCACCTTCAGCGGCGCCGAATAGGTCATGTCGCGCTGCTGGCACTCGTCGATATCGTACTTCGGGGGCTTCGAGCTCGTAGCTTCACGAACTCGAGGATCGCGTTCTCGTTGAAGTCCTTGATCGGGAACACGGACTGGAAAGTCCCCATGAGACCTTCGCCATCCAGCGGCTTGTCGCTGTCCCCCGACCGCAGGAACAGGTCGTAGGACGACTTCTGCACCTCGATCAGGTTGGGCATCTCCAGGACTTCGCGGATCTTGCCGAAGTATCTTGCGATCCGATACGCTTCTGGCCAACGGTTGCCTGCGCCATGCTCGTCGTCACCTTTCGTCGCTTTTCGCGGGGCGGCACCGTCGGGGTCACGGGCCGCGCCGCTTGCCTGGACAGGGGGGTTCGGTTCCATGCCTGCCACCCGTCCCACCGGATGCCTCCCGAACCGTCAACCGCGCCTTGGAAGGGACACCCGGGCACCGTCCGCGGATGCCCCTTCCAAGACAGGCCAGGCTGCGCGGCCCGGCCGAAACGCCCTGACCCAGCCAGTTTCAGCGATCAGAGTGCCGGGGCACCCTGCCCGATCACTTGAGCTCGACCTTGGCGCCGGCCGCTTCGAGCTTCTTCTTGATCTCTTCGGCTTCGGCCTTCGCCGCAGCTTCCTTGACCTTGCCGCCGGCCTCGACGAGGTCCTTGGCTTCCTTCAGGCCAAGACCGGTGATCGCGCGGACTTCCTTGATCACGTTGATCTTGTTGGCGCCCGCGTCGGTCAGCACGACGTCGAACTCGGTCTTCTCTTCCGCGGCTTCGGCGGCAGCGCCGCCCGCGGCCGGGCCCGCCATCATGACCGCGCCGCCGGCGGCGGGCTCGATGCCGTACTCGTCTTTCAGGATTTGCTTCAGTTCCTGGGCCTGGAGAAGCGTGAGGTTCACGATCTCTTCGGCGAGTTTCTTCAGATCAGCCATTTCTCTCATCCGTTCCTAGCTATGTGTTCCAACGTCGGGTTTCATCCCCACGAAGGCACGAGGTTGCTCACGCGGCTTCCCGCTCTTCCAGAGTCGAAAGGATGCCCGCGATGTTCGAAGCAGGTGCGCCAATGGCCCCGGCGATGTTCGCCGCCGGCGCGCCGATGCAGGCCACGATCGAAGCGATGAGCTCCTCCCGCGACGGCATCGAGGCGACGGCTTTGACGCCGGCCGGGTCCAGAGCCGTGTTGCCCATGGCGCCGCCGAGGATCACGAACTTGTCGTTCTTCTTGGCATAGGCGTCCGCGATCTTCGCCGCAGCGACGGGATCCTCGGAATAGGTCAGCACGGTCATGCCCGTGAGAAGCTTGCCGATGCTTTCGCAGGGCTTGCCGTCAAGGGCGATCTTGGCGAGCCTGTTCTTGGCGACGCGGACGGACCCGCCGACGGAACGCATTTCCGCCCTGAGGTCCTGCATCTGAGCAACCGTCATGCCGTCGTAGCGGGCAACCACCACAACGCCAGAGCTTTCGAAGATCTGGCCGAGTTCCTCGACCACTTTCTCTTTCTGGGCTCTATCCACGGTTTCACTCCAAGTGTGGGGGTTTCCCCCCGGCTCAAGTTTGCCCCCGATGGGATCGGGGGTTCGGGTCCGGATGGTCCCGAGGCCAGGATCGCCCGAGGCCTGGCCCCGGATAGTCCAGTCTCGTTTCCCATCTCAGGAAGGATTTATGGAGTCTCCTCCACCCTCCGTCTCGGACAGGACGGGGCGTTTCCGCCCCGTCATTCGCCGGGCAACTGCGCCCGGCAAATCTCGTGCGCTCAGTGCGCGGTTGCCGACGTCAGGTCGACGCTGACGCCCGGCCCCATGGTTGAGGAAAGCGACACCTTCTTCAGATAGGTGCCCTTCGCCCCCGAGGGCTTCGCGCGGCTCACCGCCTCGACGAAGGCGCGGATGTTCTGGGCGAGCTTTGCCTCGTCGAACGACACCTTGCCGACGCCGGCGTGGATGACGCCCGCCTTCTCGACCTTGAACTGTACCTCTCCGCCCTTCGCTGCCTCGACCGCCGACTTCACGTCCATCGTGACGGTCCCGACCTTCGGGTTCGGCATCAGGTTTCGGGGCCCGAGGATCTTGCCCAGGCGACCCACGAGCGGCATCATGTCCGGCGTGGCGATGCAGCGGTCGAACTCGATCTTGCCGGACTGGATCGTCTCCATCAGGTCTTCGGCGCCGACGATGTCGGCCCCGGCGGCCTTGGCCTCGTCGGCCTTGCCGCCGCGCGCGAAGACGGCAACGCGAACGGTCTTGCCGGTGCCGTTCGGCAGCGTGACGACGCCGCGGACCATCTGGTCGGCGTGGCGCGGATCGACGCCGAGGTTCATCGCGATCTCGACCGTCTCGTCGAATTTCGCCGAGGCGGCGCCCTTGATAAGCTTCACGGCGTCCTCGACGGTGAGGTTCGACTTCCCGTCGAACGCGGCGCGGGCTGCGGCGGTGCGTTTAGCGATCTTGGTCATGGCTTACCCCTTAACCTCGATGCCGCAGGACTTCGCCGAGCCGAGGATGATCTTCATCGCGGCCTCGACGTCGTTGGCCGACAGGTCCTTCATCTTCGCTTCGGCGATCTGGCGCACCTGCGCGACGGTCACGGTCCCCGCGACCTCGCGGCCGGGCTTCGTGGACCCCTTCGGACGGTTGCGCTTGCCCACCGGCTTCAGGCCGGCCGCCTTCTTGAGATAGAAGGACGCCGGCGAGGTCTTCATCTCGAACGAGAAGGACTTGTCGGCGTAGTAGGTGATGACGACCGGGATCGGCGAACCCGGCTCCATCTCCTGGGTCTTCGCGTTGAAGGCCTTGCAGAATTCCATGATGTTGATCCCGCGCTGACCCAGCGCCGGACCGATCGGCGGGGACGGGTTGGCTTGACCCGCCTTCACCTGCAGCTTGAGGCTGCCCATTACCTTCTTGGCCATCTGGCCTGCTCCTTCGTCACTGGTGCCCGAAGGCACAGTTTAGTGGTCCGGTCCTCCCCGACGCGATCGGGGATCGCCTCCCACGGCTCCCACGTCAGGCGACTTTCTGCACCTGCGTGAATTCCAGCTCGACCGGCGTCGGCCGGCCAAAGATCGATACCGTCACCTTCAGGCGGCTGGAGTGTTCGTCCACTTCCTCGACCATCCCCGAGAAGCCGTCGAACGGCCCGTCGGTGACCTTCACATGCTCGCCGATCTCGAACCGGATCAGGTTACGCGGGGCCGCCTCGCCTTCCTCGGCGCGCTTGAGGATGCCGTTCACCTCGGCGTCGCGCATCGGCATCGGCTTGCCCTGCGGACCGAGGAACCCTGTCACCCGGTTGATCGAGGTGATCAGGTGATAGCCCCGGTCGGTCATGTCCATGTGCACGAGAACATAGCCCGGCATGAAGCGTCGCTCGGACGTGACCTTCTTGCCGCGGCGGATCTCGATGACCTCCTCGGTCGGCACGAGGACCTCGTCGATCTCGTCCTGAAGGCCCTTCTCGGCGACGGAATGCCGGATCTGCTCGGCAACCTTCTTCTCGAAGTTCGAGAGAACGCTCACCGAATACCACCGCTTCGCCATCTGCCTCAGACCCCGCTCACCCGGCCACAGTCCGCCGGAAATTCCCGTAATTCCAGTGGGTTGCCCCACGCTCCCCCGAACAAAAACAGCGCGCATACCGAATCGTTGCGCGCCGGTTCCGGGAAAGTCCGCCTCAGTTACAAGCGTTCCCGTGCGATTTCAAGGCCGAATGGACCTCAGCCGCCGATCCCGAGGATCGCCGTGAGCCCGGTTCGGATGAGAAGATCGACGAGGAAGAAGAAGACCGAGGTCAGGGCCGCCATGATGAAGACCATGATCGTGGTTGTCACCACTTCCTTGCGGGTCGGCCAGTGGACCTTGGCGGTCTCGGAGCGGACCTGCTGGAGGAACTGGAGGGGGTTTGTGGCCATGCCTGTCTCGCCTTCGGCTCTTGCTGCAACGGGAGGGAGATACGCCCATGCGGGGGCGAATTCAAGCGGCGCGCATCCGTCCGTTTCGCGTCGGTTTTTTGGTCAGCATCCCGATTGACCAGCACGCACGCGGCGAAAGGCAAGCGGGCAATCCGGGGCGCTGCCGGCCCCGGGCCTTGCCGCAGCGCACGGGGCGGCCTACCAAGCGGCGGAGACCCTGGCAGGAGACCCGGCGATGCCCCCGACGACGCCCGAACGCGGCCGCACCCTGACCGGGGTCGCGCTGATGCTCGGGGCGATGGCTCTGCTCCCCTTCCTTGACGTGGTGGCCAAGCATCTCGGCCAGCGCGGGCTGCCGGTGATGCAGGCGGTCTGGGCGCGGATGGCCTTCGGCGCGCTCCTGACGCTGCCCTTCGTGCTCAGGATCGGCGGGGCAGCGGCTCTGGTCCCGGACCGGCCGGTCTATCACCTCTTCCGCGCGGGCTTCCTGATTGCGGCAACGTTCTCGTTCTTCTGGTCGCTGAAGTACCTGCCGATCGCCGATGCGCTGGCGATCTTCTTCGTGCAGCCGCTGATCGTCACCGCGCTCTCGCCCCTTGTGCTCGGCGAACATGTCGGACCTCGCCGATGGGCGGCGGTGGCGGCGGGGTTCCTGGGCACGCTCGTCATCATCCGGCCTGGGTTCCAGACGGTCAGTCCGGGCATGGTTCTGGCGCTGATGGCGGGGCTTTCGCTTGCGCTCTACATGCTGATGACGCGGCGGATCTCGGGGCGCAGTCACGCGATGGTGACGACCTTTCACACCAGCCTGCTCGGCGCGGGGATCGCGACTCTTGCGGTCTGGCCGGTGTGGCAGGCGCCGGAGCCGGTGGAATGGGGGCTCTTCCTGCTCCTTGGTGTGATCGCGACGGGCGGGCATTTCCTGATCGTGCGGGCCTATGACCACTGCGAGGCCTCGCTGCTCGCCCCGCTCGCCTACACCGAGATGGTGATGGCGACCGTCGCGGGCTGGTGGTTCTTCGGCGATTTCCCCGACGGCTGGACCTTCGTCGGCGTCGGCATCCTGATTGCCAGCGCCGTCTACATCTCGATACGCGAACGCAAGGCGGGCGCGGAGACGCCGCGCGACTTCGAGCAACCCTGAACGGAGACCGGCCTGGCAGGGGCAGCAGGGCTCGAACCCGCGACCTACGGTTTTGGAGACCGTCGCTCTACCAGCTGAGCTATACCCCTGTGGCCGGCCTGTCACCTAAGCCAGCGGCCGGACGAAATCAAGCGGGCTTTTCACGCGCGAGTGCGGCGATGTCGCGCGCGGCGAGGTGGGGGATCGCGGCGGCGAGGTGGGGGATCGCGGCGGCGAGACGATCGTCGGGCCAGTCCCACCAGGCGAGGGCAAGGAGCATTTCGATCTCGGCTTCGGTGAAGCGGCGGCGGATCACCCGTGCGGGGTTGCCCGCGACGATCGCACAGGGTGGCACCTCGCCCGAGACGACCGCTCCGGCGCCGACGATGACCCCGGCCCCGAGCCGCGCGCCGGGAAGGATCAGCGCGCCGTGGCCGATCCAGCAGTCGGGGCCGATCACCGTGTCGGGAAGGCCGGCGAAACCGTCACGGTAGGATGCCAGTGCCTCGGGGTCGAAGACCGGGAAGGGATAGGTCGAGATTCCGTCCATCGGGTGGTTGGCCGAGGCGGTGATGAACCGCGCCCCGTGCGCGATCTGGCAGAAGGGGCCGATGGTCAGGGTCTCGGGCGCGCCGGGATAGAGATAGGGGGCGAGCCGCGCCGCCCAGTCCCCGGGCGGCTCGAAGTCGTTGGCGTAGGCGTTGCGGCCGATCCGCCAGTTCGGATGGTCGATGGCGACGGCGAGGTTGACCATCTGGCGATGGGCGGTGCCGTCGGGAAAGACGAGCGGGTGACGCGCGGCGGCGTCGGGCATGCGGGTCATGGGACATCCTTTCTGGGTCGCGCGGAAAATGCGGAATCAGGAAAGGTGCTGGTCCATCGTCGCCTCCATCGGGATGGCCGCTTATGCCGGCCGACGGAGCCTCTGTCAAAGGGAACGGCGCGCCGGCAGGTCCGGCGCGCCGAAGCTGTTGCGCGATTGCTCAGAGATTGCCCGCAGCCATCTCGGAGGCGATGTGGTCGGCCTGGCGGATCGCCAGCGCCACGATCGTCAAAGTCGGGTTTTCCGCCGCGCCGGAGGTGAACTGGCTGCCGTCCGAGATGAAGAGGTTGGCGATGTCATGGGTCTGGCCCCACTTGTTGCAGACGCCGTCCTCCGGCTTTTCCGACATCCGGTTGGTGCCGAGGTTGTGGGTCGAGGGATAGGGCGGCGTCGGGAAGGTCCGGGTGGCCCCCACCGCCTTGTAGATCGCCTCTCCTCTCGCATAGGCGTGGTTGCGCATGGCCACATCGTTCGGATGGTCCGAGAAGTTGACGTTCGCCACCGGCAGGCCCCACTGGTCCTTCGTCTCGGAGAGCGTCACCCGGTTCGTCGCCTGCGGCATGTCCTCGCCGACGATCCACATGCCGGCCATGTTCTCGTAGGCGTCGAGCGCGGTGGTGAAGCTGCGCCCCCAGCCGCCGGGGTTGAGGAACGCCGCCATGAACGGGATGCCGAGCGACAGGGTTTCAAGCTCGTAGCCGCCGACGAAGCCGCGCGCGGGATCGTGCCGCGCCTCGTCCTGGACGATGCCGGCCATGGTGGTGCCCCGCCACATCCGCACCGGCTTGTCGAAGACCGCATAGACCGAGCCGGTCATGTGGCGCATGTAGTTCCGGCCCACCTGGTCGGAGGAGTTGGCGAGGCCGTTCGGGAACATGCTCGACGCCGAGTTCAGCAGGAGCCGAGGCGATTCGAAGGAGTTGCCGGCGACGCAGACGATGCGCGCCTTCTGCATCTGCAGGGCGCCGTCCTTGTCGAAATACTCGACCCCCGTCACCTTGCCGCTGTCGTCGTGCAGGATTCGGGCGACATGGGCATGATCGCGGACCTCGAGATTGCCGGTCGCCTCCCCACGCGGGATGTCGGTATATGCCGATGACCACTTCGCGCCCCACTTGCAGCCCTGGAAGCAGAAGCCGGTCTGCTGGCAGGCCATTCGGCCGTCATACTCGGCCGAGTTGATCGCCATGCGGCCGGTGTGGACCTCCTTGTAGCCGAGCGCGAGCGCGCCCTTCTCGAAGACCTTGTAGTTGTTGTTGCCGGGCAGGCCCGCGCGGTCGCCGGTGCGGGTGACGCCGAGCTTCGCCTCGGCCTTCTCGTACCAGGGCGCCATCTCGGCCCCGTCGATCGGCCAGTCGAGAAGGCTCGCCCCCTCGACCGCGCCGTAGTTTGTCAGCGCCTTCCACTCGTGGTCCTGGATGCGCAGCGAGGCCCCCGCCCAGTGGGTGGTGGTGCCACCGACGGCCTTGACGATCCAGGCCGGCAGGCCGGAGAAGTCCTTGGCCACCCGCCAGTCTCCGCTTGTGGTGCGCGCATCGGTCCAGGCGAGCTGGCCGAAGCTTTCCCACTCGTCGTTGATGAAGTCCTCGGGCAGGTAGCGCCCACCCGCCTCCAGCGCCACGACCTTGACGCCCTTCTGCGCCAGTTCGTTGGAAAGCACCCCGCCGCCGGCGCCGGTGCCGATGACCACGACGACCGAGTCGTCGTTCAGATCGAATTTCGCAACCATGTGAGCCTCCCCGCGGTCAGAGCCAGTTGATGTCGTCGAAGCCGCGGTTGATGTAACCGCCCTTGGAGAAGCTCTCGCCCTCGTAGCCGAAGAGCGGCCAGACTTCCTTCTGGTTGTAGAGCCCGGTGACGAGCCCGCCGCGCACGGTCTGGAAGAAGGCGCTGTCCTCCATCCCCTGAAGGAGCTTCACCCGGTCCTCCTCCCAGCCGACGGAGACGTAGTCGGCATGCCCCGCGGCCTTCGCCGCGGCATCGAGCGCTGCAACGCCCTCGGCCACCATCGCCTTCTTGTCCTCGGCGTCGTAGCCCTTGACGGCGACGGCGTAGAACCGGTCGGCAATCCGGTCGTGCGGGTAGATGTCGCGCGCCATCTGCAAGAGCGTCGCCATCTCGTGCTCGCTGATGACGCTCACCTCGAGCGCCCAGGCCGCGTTCGGTGCGGCGATGAAGCCCGCGCCGATGACCGTGAGCGTCCCTGCCGCGACCGACCGCGCCAGAAGCGCGCGGCGGGTCAGGCCCTTCCGTTCGTTGCTTGTCATTCTCTCCTCCCTAGAGATCACAAGGGCGGGCGCCTATAGAAAGCGTCCGCCGCGTTCGAGAACCTCGATCTGGTAGCCGTCGGGATCCGCGATGAAGAAGAACCGCGCCACCAGCGTGTCGCCGTTCCTGAAGTCCACGAGCTTGCGCGGGCCGAGACCCGCGGCGGTGAGCCGCGCGTGCTCGGCCGTCACGTCCGCGACCGAGACGGCAAGATGGCCGTAGCCGTCGCCGAGGTTGTAGGGCTCCGTCCGCCCCTTGTTGACCGTAAGTTCAAGCTCGAAGCTCGACTCGGCGTTCGACAGATAGATCAGCGTGAAGCTCTCGAAATCGAGCCGGTCGGCGATCTTGAACCCGAAGGCGCGGGAATAGAAATCCACCGATCGCGCCTCGTCGAGCACGCGGATCATCGAATGAATTGCCTTGGCCATATGCCCTCCAAAATCAGGCGATTTTGGTAAAGTTAGATGACCAATTCAGACGGGTGGTAGTAACCCGATACTACAGCCGGTTTTTCCGCCTATTCGGCGGCGATGCGCGCGGTGGCCTCGTCCCGATCGAGCTCGCCGAGGTGGATGGTGCAGGCGCAGCGCAGGAGCGACGTGAAGTTCGGCGCCTCGCCCCTCAGTTCCAGCACCTCGGAGTGGAGTTTCGAGATGAAGGCAGGAGTCGACAGCCCCTCGCGCGCGGCGATCTCGTCGAGGATGCGCCAGAAGGCGCGCTCAAGCCGGATCGACGTGCTCTGACCATTTAGCCTCAGGCGGCGGGTTTCGGACTCGTAGCGGCCCGGATTCTGGCCTGCGAAGATCTGGCACATGGTCTGCCCTCCCCAGCATGACTGTGCAGCGCACGATTGTGGGCGGCTTCGCACGAATCGTCAACTTGTCGGCGAGGGGCACGGTTCCCGCCGCCCGCCGGGCGGTCGGGCCGGGCACTCACGCCGCCGTGCCTGCGCCGGACGCGCCGATCGCGCAGGCGTGACCTCGCCGGCTTGTGACCGGGGCCGGGCGGGCGTCAGGACTGTAACACGTGCATCGGCGCGCCGGTCCGCATGAAAGCGGGAGTGCCCGTTCCGCGGCCACGTTCTCACAATCCCGAGGGCATTTCTCACGGGCGGGTGACGACGTTCACGAATACCGGCCCCGCCATCGCCGGGGCGTGATGTTACGGGAGAAAGACGTGTGTTCGGACCCGGGCGGCCCGTCGCTAGCGTGAGCCCATCGCAAGCACGCGATCCGGGTCGGACGCCCGGCAACGCCAATCACGAAGGGAAACATTCCATGAAACGCACGATTCTCGCCCTCACCGCCGCATCGGCGCTCGCCGGCTTCGGATCGGCCGCCCATGCCATGGCGGAATTCGAGATGGTGCAGGACACGCTCAGGGCCTTCCTGATCGAGCTCCGCATCCCGAGCGAAGAGATGGACAAACTCACGCTGGCGCAGATGCGCGAGATCATTTCCATCGTCGACTCCAAGAAAATGAATGAAGGCGTGCGGGCCCAGGTCTTGAAGATCATCGGCGAGAACTGATCCCGGCGGTGGCGCGGCCTTGCCGGAAATGCATAAGGCGGCCCTGACGGGCCGCCTTACCTCTTGGTTCGATCCGCTCTCGTGTCTTACTTCAGGATTTTCGAGACGACGCCTGCGCCGACGGTGCGGCCGCCTTCGCGGATGGCGAAGCGGAGCTTTTCCTCCATCGCGATCGGCGCGATGAGTTCCACCTCGAACTTCAGGTTGTCGCCCGGCATCACCATCTCGGTGCCCTCGGGAAGCTTCACCGTCCCGGTCACGTCCGTCGTGCGGAAGTAGAACTGCGGACGGTAGTTGGCGAAGAACGGCGTGTGACGGCCGCCCTCTTCCTTCGTCAGGATGTAGGCCTCCGCCTCGAAGTTGGTGTGCGGCTTCACCGAACCCGGCTTGCAGAGCACCTGGCCACGCTCCACCGCGTCACGGTCGATCCCGCGCAGCAGCGCGCCGATGTTGTCGCCCGCCTCGCCCCGGTCGAGAAGCTTGCGGAACATCTCCACGCCCGTGCAGGTCGACTTCTGCGTCGCCCGGATGCCCACGATCTCGACCTCGTCGCCGACGTTGATCACGCCGCGCTCCACGCGCCCCGTCACCACCGTGCCGCGCCCCGAGATCGAGAACACGTCCTCGATCGGCATCAGGAACGGCTGGTCGATCGGACGGTCCGGCGTCGGGATGTAGTCGTCCACCGCCTTCATCAGCGCCCGGATCGACGACTCGCCGATCTCCGGCCGCTCGCCGATCAGCGCCTGGTGCGCCGAGCCCTTGATGATCGGGATGTCGTCGCCCGGGAAGTCGTAGGACGACAGAAGCTCCCGAAGCTCCATCTCCACAAGCTCGATCAGCTCCTCGTCGTCGACAAGGTCGATCTTGTTCATGTACACGACCAGCGCCGGAACGCCAACCTGACGCGCCAGAAGGATGTGCTCCCGCGTCTGCGGCATCGGCCCGTCCGAAGCCGCGCAGACCAGGATCCCGCCATCCATCTGCGCCGCGCCCGTGATCATGTTCTTCACATAGTCCGCGTGCCCGGGGCAGTCGACGTGCGCGTAGTGACGCTTCTCCGTCTCGTACTCCACATGCGCCGTCGAGATCGTGATCCCCCGCGCCTTCTCCTCCGGCGCCGCGTCGATCTGGTCATACGCCTTGAACTCGCCGAAATACTTCGTGATCGCAGCCGTCAGCGTCGTCTTGCCGTGGTCAACGTGGCCGATCGTCCCCACGTTCACGTGCGGTTTCGTCCGTTCAAACTTTGCCTTTGCCATCTCGCGGGCGCCTCATGCTCTGGGGGGGCCGGAATGCCCCAAGTCAACATCGCGCGCTGCCTATCGGCTGGAGGGGCAAAAATCAAGCGTCAGTTGGACGGTTCGGGTACCGGTGCGGCCGCCGCCGCCGAGGAGGGCTTGATGGCCGCGACCTCGGCCCCGGACTGGGGCGGCAGCTTGGCCCGCGCGGCCACGGCCTCGGGAGTGAACCAGGCCTTGTTCTCGACAAGCCAGGCATTGATCTGCCGCGCGGCATTGGTGCTGAGCGTCGCCATCTGCTCTTCCCGCGTCTTGGTCAGACCGGAACCGACGACGGTGTCGCCGGTGAGACCCTCGAAGACGGTGAACTGCTTCGGCGCGGCGTTGACGGCGCGCCGGGCGGCGTCATCCCAGACGTTGACGGTAATGGCGAGCACCGATTTCGGGCTCAGCACCACCGGCACGCCGGGCACGGCGAGCGCGTAGGCATCGACACCGACGCCGATGTGATAGAGCTTCTCGCCCTGGTAACGCGCGAGCCTTTCGCCGATCGCCGACTTCAGCGCGCCTTCCCATTCTTCGGCGGTGGCCTTGCGCGAGGGGCCGACGGCCTGGGCATTCTTCGCCACCACGACATTGTAGCCGAGCGCGAAGTCGCCGAAGTCCTCCGGCGGCGCGTTCGGGTCCTCCGCGGCACAGGCGGACAGCAGGCTGAGGGCGAGGATGGCGAAGAGGCGGGCAAGGCGCATGGGATCCCCCGGTTCGGGCTCGCCCCCGCCATAGCCGAGCGCGCGGGCCGCGGCAATGGCGACGGCCTTGGCAGCACGGCCTTGGCGACGGACGGCCACCCGCTATATTCGGGAACAGACGGAGTGCGCGATGGACATGCCCGCCCCCTCATCCCAGCCGGTGCAGGTGCCGCTCGCGACGCGGCCCATGGGGGTCATGGACAGCTTCCGCACCGGGCGGCGGAACCTCCTCGAACTCATCCCCGAGATCGCCACCCGTCAGCCCATGGTCTCGGGACGCACGGTGAAGCGCTGGCACATGGTGATGGACCCGGCCGCCAACCGCCGCATCCTGAAGGACCGGCTGGAGGACTATCCGAAGTCCGACGTGACGAAGATGATCCTGCGCCCCGCGATCGGCGAAAGTCTCTTCATCGCGGAAGGCGCGCACTGGCACTGGCAGCGCCGCGCGGCGGCGCCGGCATTTTCCGTCCGCAACGTCCAGGCGCTCGCCCCGGTGATGACTGCCGCGGCGGAGCGCGCCGCCGAACGGGTCGCCGCACGGCGGGGCCGCGCGGCCAACCTCTTCGACGAGATGGTCGCCACGACCTTCGCCGTGATCTCCGACGTCACCTTCTCGGGCGGCAAGGCCTTCGACCGGACCGCGGTGCACGGTGCGATCGATGCCTACATCGCCTCCACCGCGCGGATCTCGCTTCTCGACATCGTCGGCGCGCCGGCCTGGGTGCCACGTCCGGGACGTCTACTCTCCGGCCCGGCGATGCGGTCGATGAAGGCGATGGCCGACCAGGCGATCACCGAGCGTCGCGCGGCGGGACATGCCGGTGTCCCCGACCTTCTCGACCTCCTCCTCGACGGCGAGGACCCCGAGACCGGGCGACGCATGACGACGGCCGAACTCCGGGACAACCTCCTCACCTTCATCGTCGCGGGGCACGAGACCACGGCCCTGACGCTGGCCTGGGCGCTTTACCTCGCGGCCTTCGACCAGGGTGTGCAGGACCGCGCACGGGCCGAGGCGCGGGGCGTACTCGGCGACCGCGCTGCCACCGTCGCGGATCTGCCCGCACTGCCCTACATCCGTCAGATCGTGGACGAGGCGCTGAGGCTCTATCCCCCCGCCGCCTTCCTCTCGCGCACGGCGCGCGCGCCAGACACCCTCTGCGGGCGCGAGGTCCGGCCCGGCGACACGGTGATGCTGCCGATCTACGCGCTTCACCGCAACCACCTCCTCTGGCCCGACCCGCACCGCTTCGACCCCGACCGCTTCGCCGATCCGAAGGCCGTCGACCGCTTCGCCTACCTGCCGTTCGGCGGCGGTCCCCGCATCTGCATCGGCGCCTCCTTCGCGCTGCAGGAGGCGGTGATCGTCCTGGCGACGCTCCTCGCCCGGCTTCGCTTCACACCCGTGCCCGGACGGGAACCGCAGCCCGTCCTCATCCTCACGCTGAGGCCCGAGGGCGGGGTCTGGCTGAATGTCGCCGAGGCTTGAAGGAGCGGAATTTTCCCCCTGACGGGAGTGCCGGGCACCCATACGCTCGGCCCCGTGGTTTCAGTTGAAAGGGGGAAGGCATGAGTCTCATGGGAACGCTCGCCAAGGTCGCCATCGGCATCGCCGTGGCCAAGGGCGTGGGAGCCGTGATCCAAAAGGCGGGCGCGGGCAGCACCGGCGGGACAGCCGGCGGCAGCGGGCCCTTCGGTGGACCGCATTCCCCGGCGGGCGGCGGGCTCGGCGACATGATGGGCGAGGTCCTCGGCGGGCGGTCGCAGCGTGGCACCGCGCCGCAGGACGGGGGCACGGTCCTTGGCGGCGCTGGCGGCGGCATTGGCGATTTCCTGGAGGAACTCGGCGGCCACGCTGGCGGCGGCGCGGGAACTGCGGCTCCCCCAGCGCGTGGCGGCGGGCAGGGCGGCGGGCTCGACGACCTGCTCGGCCAGATGACGGGCGGCCAGGGTGGCGGGCTCGGCGATCTCCTCGGCGGGCTTCTCGGCGGGCTCGCGGGCGGCGCGGCGGGCGGCCCGGCCCAGGGCCAGGGCGGCAGCTTCGGCGAGATCCTGAACCAGTCGTTCGGAAATCGCGGCGAACCCGACGTGCAGCCCAGCCGCGACCAGGACGCGGCAGCGGCGCTGATGCTGAAGGCAATGATCCAGGCGGCGAAGTCCGATGGCCGGATCGACGCCGCGGAAGAGCGGAAGCTCCTCGGCAACCTCGGGGACGTGTCGCCGGCCGAACGGCGGTTCGTCGAGACGGAACTGCGCGGGCCCATCGACGTTCAGGGCCTGGCCCGCCAGGTGCCGCGCGGACTGGAGCAGCAGTTCTACACGATGTCGGTCATGGCCATCGACCTCGACAACCGGAACGAGGCGGAATACCTCAACCGGTTCGCGAGCGCGCTCGGGCTCGACCGCGGGCAGGTGAACCGGATTCATGCAAGGCTCGGGGTACCGGCGCTCTATTCCTGAGCCCGGCGGTCGGGGGATCGGCCGCACGACCTGCCGGCGTGCGCCACGGCTTGTTTCCTACTGTTTCTGTCGGATACTCGTTGACGCCGGCAGGCGGCTGCCTTAAGCCTCGACGGCGTAACAGGACCGGAGACGACCGATGAACGATTTCCCGAAGGGCCCCCGCCCGGTGACCCCGCGCGGCTGGGTCTCGCTGACACTTGCCGGGACAGCGATCGGCCTTGCCGTCGCGGGCCCCGCGGCGGCCGACACACCCCTGGACGGGCCCGAGAGGCTCTGGCTCGCACAGGGGACCGAAGCGGGCGAGGGAGGTGAAGCGGGCGAGGCAGGGACCGAGGCCTCCGGCGACGAGGTGGTCGACCTCTTGAAGGATCTCGGCCTCATCGAGGGCCACCTGCGCGCCGGGGTCGCCCTTTACCGCGCGGGACTCGCTGATCAGGCCGCGCACCACATGAAGCACCCCCAGGACGAGATCTACGACGAGCTCAGCTTTCACCTCGCGGATTTCGGTGCCGAAGGTTTCGCCGAGGAACTGACCGCTCTCGCCACCGCGGTCGAGAGCGGTCAGCCCGTCGAGGCGGTCGATGCCGCGCTCGCCGAGGTGCTGAAGGCGATTGCCGGGGCCCGCGGCCATGCAAATGCCAGCGATGCCGAAGGGGCCCGCGCCATGGTGGCGATCCTGCGCCAGGCGGCCGACGAATACGGCGACGGCGTGAAGGATGGCGGCGTGACCGAACTGCAGGAATACCAGGATGCCTGGGGCTTCCTGGAAGCGGTGCGCGACCAGGCCGCGCACATGGCGGGCGAAGAGGACGCCGCCAAGAAGACCTTCGGCGAGAAGACGCTCGCGGCGCTCGACACTGCGCGGGAGGCGCTGCCCGACGTCTCGCCCGAGGGCCGGACGCTGGGCGATGCTTCCGCGCTCCACGCCGCCGTCGCCACGGTCGAACTCGCTGCCTACCAGCTCAGGTAGCCCCCGATGTTCCTTGCCATAGACGGCATCCTCACCGCCCCCGAGGCGGCGGCCCTGCGCGGGGCCGCCGAGACGCTCGACTTCGCCGACGGGCGCGCGACGGCGGGCCGGATCGCGCGCGAGATAAAGGCGAACGATCAGGCCGTGGCCTCGCCCGCGCTGGACGCGATCCGGGCCAAGGTCACGGCGGCGCTGATGGCGCATCCGGTCTTTGCCGCCGCGGCGCGACCCAGGGCGATGACGCCCCTCATCCTGTCGCGCTACCGCGAGGGGCAGACCTACGGGACGCATGTCGACGACGCGTTGATGCAGGGCCTGCGCACGGACCTTTCGTTCACGCTTTTCCTCAGCGAGTCCGAAAGCTACGACGGCGGCGCGCTCGTGATCGCCGACACGGCCGAGGAGCGGGCCTTCCGGCTCGCCCCTGGCGCGCTGCTCCTCTATCCCTCGACGACGCTTCACCGGGTGGAACGGGTCACACGCGGCACGCGGCTCTGCCTTGTCGGCTGGGTCCAGAGCTGGATCCGCGACGCCGGCCAGCGCGAGATCCTCTTCGACCTCGACCGTGCCATCGCCGACCTCCTTGCCCGGGAAGGCAAGACCCCCCTGCTCGACACGCTGACAAAGACGCGGTCGAACCTTATCCGGATGTGGGCGGCCTGAGCCGGTCCGGGCTATCCAGGCGGGCGGCGGAGGGCACATCTACCGCCGCCTTTCGGTCCCGGCCGGCCCCGACTGATTCCATACACCGTAAGATTCCTGTTGACTCGACTTACGGCGTATGGTTAACACTAGGCCATCCTTACACCGTAAGGATAATGCTTGACGAAACCCGCTTGCAGGAGATCATCATGGCCCGCCTTCTGATCGCCGCCGCCCTGACCGCCTTCGCCCTTCCCGCGGCCGCCTCACCCGAGAGCGATGCCGCCAGGTCCGACATCGAGGCCACGCTCGGCGGCCTGCCGACATTCATTTCGCAGATCGCCGACAGCGCGCTGCCCGGCCTCTGGCAGCAGACCAAGGCGCTGGAGTTTTCCACCGACACGGCGCTCGACCCCAAGACCAAGGCGCTGATCTCGCTTGGCGTCTCGGCGCAGATCCCCTGCACCTACTGCATCTGGATGGATACCAATTCGGCCCGACAGGCCGGCGCCAGCGATCAGGAGATTGCCGAGGCCGTTGCGATCGCCGGCATGACCCGCAACTGGTCGACGATCTTCAACGGCCTTCAGGTCGATCTCGCCACCTTCCAGGCCGAGCTTGGCGGTAACTGACGCCCCCGACCCCGTGCGCGGCCCGGCCCGCCCTCCGAGTGGGCCGGACCTGCCCTTTGACCTTGTGCACCGGGGTGGGCTCCGCGTAACTGCCCCCATGACGACAGCCAAACGAAAACGCCGGGCGCTCAGCGCCGACCGCATCGCCGCCGAGGCGATGGCGCTTGTCGATGAGGGCGGCATCGACGCGCTGAGCTTCCGCTCGCTTGCCGCCCGACTGAAGTGCCAGGCGATGAGCCTGTACCACTACTACCCGTCCAAACAGCACCTGATCGACGCGCTGGTGTCGATCTGCCTGGCTGAGACACCGGTTCCAGGACCCGACCTCGTATTTCGCGCGCGGCTGCACGAATTCTGCCTGCGCTACCGCGCCACGGCGTTGCGCCACCCGGGCTTTGCCCAGATCCTGACGACCCACCGGCTGAACCATCGCGACGGCCTCGCGTGGCTTGATGCCTGCGTGCGGATGTTCGACCAGCCCGGATGCCGGCTGACGAAAGAACGAACGGCGACGCTCTTCCGCGTCCTGAGCTATTTCATCACCGGCGCCGCGGTGGACGAGGCGCTCGGCTACGCCAAGGGGCCGAGCGCGGCCGTACCGGTGCCGGCCGACGAGGCGAAACGCGACTTCCCGGCGATCCTCGGGATCGGCGCGTATTTCGGCAAGGAGAACCACCTGGGGTTCTACGAGGAAGGGCTCGCGGTCATCCTCGACTGGATCGAGGCCGAGATTGCGGCGGCCTGACGCCGGGCTCAGCCGAACCGGTTGTCGCGCGGGAAGCCGTGCGGCGGGGCCTTGCCGACGCCGGCGCGGCGCGCGATCCAGTCGGCCATGTCCTCGGTCCGCGTGTTGCCGTTGGGCAGGCCCCAGGAAAGACCCCTGGCCTTCTCGAAGGTGGTGAGGTCCGAGAGCCCTCCGTCGAGCTCCAGAACCCCCTGCCGCCCGCGCGCGACCCCGTATTTCTGCAGCCGCACGCCCTTGCCGCGCGTCATCTCCGGGAGTTCGTCGAGCGGGAAGGCAAGCAGCTTGCGGTTCTTCGACACCACCGCAACGTGATCGCCAGCGATCGGCCTGCAGATCGCCATCCGCGCCGCACCGGAAAGGTTCATCACCTGCTTGCCCGCACGCGTCTGCGCCACGACCTCGTCGGCGGGAACCACGAATCCCTCGCCCGCGGTGGAGGCGACGATGAACTTCTGACCCGGCCGGTAGAGGATGAGATCGACGATCTCGGCCTCATTCGGCAGGTCGACCATGAGCCGCAGCGGCTCACCCATTCCGCGCCCGCCGGGAAGGTTCGCACCGAGAAGGGTGTAGAACCGCCCGTTCGAGCCGGCGACGAGGATACGGTCGGTCGTCTCGGCGCGAAACACAAAGCGACCCTCGTCGCCGTCGCGGAACTTGACCTCCGCCTCCTTCGGCTGGTGGCCCTTCATCGCGCGGATCCAGCCCATCTTCGAACAGATGACCGTAATCGGCTCGCGCAGCGTCATCGCCTCCAGCGGCACCTCCTCGGCCTCCGCGGCCTCGGCGAAGCCGGTGCGGCGGGCGCCGCCGGGCGCGTCCTTGCCGAACTGCTTCTGGATATCCCGAAGCTCCCCTGCGATCTTCTTCCACTGGAGCGCGTCCGAGCCGAGAAGGTCGTCAAGCTCCGCGCGTTCGCGCATTAGCGCGTCCTGTTCGCGCAGCAGCTCCATCTCCTCGAGCTTGCGCAAGCTGCGCAGGCGCATGTTGAGGATCGCCTCGACCTGCACCTCGGAAAGCCCGTCCTCGGTATGGGGCAGCGACAGCGGCGAGACATAGTCCTTTTCCGAAGTCGCGCGGGCCTGCCTGCGGCCCCAGTCCTCGGCCATCAGCGCCGCCTTCGGGTCGGCGTCATAGCGGATGATGTCGATCACCCGGTCGAGGTTCAGGAAGGCGGTGACGAAACCTTCGAGCACTTCCAGCCGGTGGTCGATCTTCTCCATCCGGTGCCGCGAGCGGCGCACCAGCACCTCGCGCCGGTGGTCGAGGAAGGCGCGCAGCACCTCCTTGAGGGAGCAGACCTTCGGCACGCGGCCATCGACCAGCACGTTCATGTTGAGCGAGAAGCGCGTTTCCAGATCGGAGTTGCGGAAGAGCATCCCCATCAGCATCTCGGGATCGACATTGCGCGAGCGCGGCTCCAGCACGATGCGGATGTCGTCGGCACTCTCGTCGCGCACATCGGCCAGAAGCGGGACCTTCTTCGTCTCGATGATTTCGGCCAGCCGCTCGATCAGCTTGGACTTCTGGACCTGGAAGGGGATTTCGGTCACGACGATCTGCCAGGCGCCGCGGCCCTGATCCTCCACCGCCCAGCGCGCGCGTGTGCGGAAGCTGCCGCGCCCGGTGCGGTAGGCTTCGAGGATGCTCTCGCGCGGCTCGACGATGACGCCGCCCGTCGGGAAATCCGGTCCCGGCACATGCGCTAGGAGCGCCGCGTCGTCGGCGTTCGGGGCCTTGATGAGGTGGAGGCAGGCGTCGATCAGTTCGTGCAGGTTGTGCGGCGGGACGTTCGTCGCCATGCCGACCGCGATGCCCGAAGACCCGTTGGCCAGAAGGTTCGGGAAGGCCGCCGGCAGGACCTCCGGCTCGGTGAGGGTGCCGTCGTAGTTCGGGCGGAAATCGACCGCGTTCTCGCCGAGCCCCTCCATCAGCGCCTCGGCAGCCGCGGTGAGCCGCGCCTCGGTGTAGCGCGAGGCGGCCGGCCCGTCGCCGTCGATGTTGCCGTAGTTGCCCTGCCCGTCCACCAGCGGATAGCGCATGTTGAAGTCCTGCGCGAGCCGCGCCATCGCGTCGTAGATCGCGGCGTCGCCGTGGGGGTGGTAGTTCCCCATCACGTCGCCGGAGATCTTGGCGGACTTGCGGAAGCCCCCGGTGGGCGAAAGCTTCAACTCGCGCATCGCATAGAGGATGCGCCGGTGCACCGGCTTCAGCCCGTCGCGCGCATCCGGCAACGCCCTGTGCATGATAGTGGAAAGCGCATAGGTCAGGTAGCGCTCGCCGATCGCGCGCGACAAGGGTTCGGAGACGGTCGCAGGGACGATCTGGTGGTCGTTCGGCTCTTCGGTCATGGATATGGTGTAATTCGCGCGGGCTTTGCGGTCCAGCCGGAAATCCCGCACCGGGGAAGACCGGCGCCCGTTTCCCCTTCACGATGCAGTCGGGGGTGGGTAGCGGGGGCCTGCCGTCGGGCAGCGCAAGGTGTGCCGGGGACGGGTGTGCCGGGGGGCGAATGTACAGGCTCGCGATCTTCCTTCTGGCGGTGATCCTGCTCTTCCGCGCCGGGATCCACGAAGTAGCCCCGCTTGCCGAAACCGAACCGTGGCGCACGCGGCGGGCCGGTCCGTCGCAAGCCTACCCCGAACGCGCCGCCCCGGATCGCGGCGAGATGGCCCGCGCCTCGGGCCAAGCTGGCGGCTGGCGCGGGGTCGGGACGCAGGACGGCAGCATGTCGGGCTACGTCGCGGCAGGGCTCGCGACCTCGGGCGACTAGGCCGTTGCCAGCGCCTGCGAAACCTCATAGCCAGCGGAGGCGGTTTGCGGGGCGGGAGGCGCATGGCACGCAGCATTCTCATCACCGGCTCGTCCTCGGGCATCGGCTATGACGCGGCCCACGGCCTCGCCCTGGCGGGCTGGCGCGTCTTCGCCACCTGCCGGAAGGAGGCGGATTGCGAAAGGCTCCGCGCCGAGGGGATGGAGAGCTTCCGGCTCGACCTGAACGATACGGCCAGCATCGCCGGGGCACTCGCCGAGGCGCTGACGCGCACCGGTGGGACGCTCGACGCCGTCTTCAACAACGGCGCCTTCGCCTGCCCCGGCGCGGTGGAGGACCTGCCCACCGACGCCCTTCGCGCGATCTTCGAGACGAACCTCTTCGGCCAGCACGAACTCATCCGCAGGGTGATCCCGGTGATGCGGGCGCAGGGGCATGGAAGGATCGTCAACTGCTCCTCGGTCCTCGGCCTCGTGCCCCTGCACTGGCGCGGCGCCTATGTGGCCACGAAATACGCGATGGAGGGGCTGACCGACGTGCTCCGCCTCGAAATGGCCGACACACCGATACGGGTGGTCCTGATCGAACCGGGGCCGGTCACCTCGCGAATCCGGGCGAACTCGATCCCGCATTTCGAACGCTGGATCGACTGGCAGGCCTCTCCCCGGGCGGAGCAGTACCGCACGCGCCTCCTCAAGCGGCTCTACGAGGCGCGCGGGCCGGACCGGTTCGAACTGCCGCCCGCCGCGGTGACGGCCAAGCTCCGCCGCGCGCTGGAAAGCGCGAACCCGGCGCCGCGCTATTTCGTCACGACGCCCACCTATCTCATGAACCTCGCCCGCCGGCTCATGCCCACTCGCGCACTCGACTGGCTGATCGCGCGGGGGTGATCCGCCCGGCGCTGGCGCCGGAACGTCCGGCGGAGTAGAAGGATCGCACCAAGGAGGACCCCATGACGCGCGATCCCCTCTTCCTCATCGCCGCGATAGCCTGCTTCGCGGTGCTGGTCATCCTGATGATCGGCATCGGCGGCTTCGCCAGGGGCGGCGACTTCAACCGGAAACACGCCAACCGGATCATGCGCTACCGGATCATCGGCCAGGCGGTGGCAATCGCGCTCATCCTACTTTTCGTGGCCCTGCGCGGGCGGGGGGGCCTCTGATGGTCGTGCTCAACCGTATCTACACCCGCACCGGCGACCGGGGCGAAACCGCGCTCGTCGACGGCACGCGAGTCGCGAAATACAACCCGCGGGTCGAGGCCTACGGCACGGTGGACGAGACGAACTCCGTCATCGGCATGGCGCGCCTTCATGCCGGGGGCGATCTGGATGCCGCGCTCGCGCGAATCCAGAACGATCTCTTCGACCTTGGCGCCGATCTCGGGCGCCCCGCGATGGAGAAGGACGCCGAAGCTGGCTATCCGGTGTTGCGCGTCGTGGCGTCGCAGGTCGCGCGGCTGGAATCCGAGATCGACGCGATGAACGCCGCGCTGGCGCCATTGAGGAGTTTCGTGCTGCCCGGCGGCTCGGCGTTGTCTGCACATCTCCACCTCGCCCGCACCGTGTCGCGCCGGGCGGAGCGACTGGCGGTGGAACTCGCGGCCGGGGAAAGCGTGAACCCCGAGGCGATCCGATACCTGAACCGGCTGAGCGATTGGTTCTTCGTGGCCGCGCGTGTGGCCAACGACAACGGTCGCGCCGACGTGCTCTGGGTTCCCGGCGCGAACCGGTAGAGCCTGCGGGCGCTAACAGGGCAAACGTGGCGTCCCGACGACAGGCCATGTCGATTTTGCACTGTTGTCGCCGCGCCAGAATCGCTAAGGGTCGGGCCGAGAACGACTGGCGGGCCCCGGCGGGGCCGGCCTCCGGACAAGGGAGTTTGGCCGCAGATGAAGATCCTGGTGCCTGTGAAGCGGGTGATCGACTACAACGTGAAGGTTCGCGTCAAGGCGGACGGGAGCGGGGTCGATCTTGCGAATGTGAAGATGTCGATGAACCCCTTCGACGAGATCGCGGTCGAGGAGGCGATCCGGCTGAAGGAGAAGGGTGCGGCCGAAGAGATCGTGGTGGTCTCGGTGGGCGTGAAGCAGGCGCAGGAGACGCTCAGGACGGCGCTCGCCATGGGCGCGGACCGGGCGATCCTGATCGAGGCGGCGCAGGACGTGCACCAGGACATCGAGCCGCTCGCGGTCGCGAAGCTTCTCAAGGCCGTGGTCGACGAGGAGAAGCCCGGGCTGGTGCTCTGCGGCAAGCAGGCGATCGACAACGACATGAACGCGACCGGGCAGATGCTGGCGGCGCTTCTCGGCTGGAGCCAGGCGACCTTCGCTTCGGAGCTTGCGGTGGCGGGCGATCATGCGGTCGTGACCCGCGAGGTCGACGGCGGGTTGCAGACGATCCGGGTGAAGATGCCCGCCGTCGTGACGGTGGACCTCAGGCTGAACGAGCCGCGCTATGCATCGCTGCCGAACATCATGAAGGCGAAGAAGAAGCCGCTGGAGGAGAAGACGGCCGCCGACTACGGCGTGGACGTGACGCCGCGGCTGCAGGTGGTGAAGACGGTCGAGCCCGCGGGCCGCAAGGCCGGGGTGAAGGTGGGCTCGGTAGACGAGCTGATCCAGAAACTGAAAGACGAAGCGGGGGTGATCTGATGGCCGTTCTTCTTCTGGGTGAAGTGACCGACGGGCACCTTTCGGTCGACGCGACGGCGAAGGCCCTGACGGCGGCAAAGGCGATGGGGCCGGTGACGGTGTTGTGCGCCGGCGCGCGGGCGGCGGAGGCGGCGGCCGCGGCGGCGACGCTCGACGGGGTGACGAAGGTGCTCTGCGCCGAGGACCCCGCGCTCGGCCACCGGCTGGCGGAATCGACCGCGGCGCTCGTCGTGGGTCTCGCGGACGGATATAGCCACATCGTCGCCCCGGCGACGACGGACGCCAAGAACGTGCTGCCGCGGGTGGCCGCACTTCTCGACGTGATGGTGATCTCGGATGTGTCGGGCGTCGTCGATGGCGAGACCTTCGAGCGGCCGATCTATGCCGGCAACGCGATCCAGACGGTGAAGTCGACGGACAAGATCAAGGTGGTCTCGGTCCGGACCTCGACCTTCGAGCCGGCGGGCACGGGCGGTAAGGCACCGGTCGAGACCATCGCCGCCGCCGCGAACCCGGGCCTTTCGGAATGGGTCGAGGACAAGGTCGCAGCCTCCGACCGGCCGGAACTGACGAGCGCGAGGATCGTCGTCTCGGGCGGCCGCGGCGTCGGCAGCGCGGAGAACTTCGCGATCATCGAGGCGCTGGCCGACAAGCTTGGCGCCGCCGTTGGCGCCTCCCGCGCGGCGGTCGACAGTGGCTTCGCGCCGAACGACTGGCAGGTCGGCCAGACCGGCAAGGTGGTGGCGCCGGACCTCTATGTCGCCGTAGGCATCTCGGGCGCGATCCAGCACCTCGCCGGCATGAAGGACAGCAAGGTCATCGTCGCCATCAACAAGGATGAGGAGGCCCCGATCTTCCAGGTCGCCGACTACGGCCTCGTCGCCGACCTCTTCGCCGCCGTGCCGGAGCTCAAGGACAAGCTCTGAGAGCCGGCCACGGGCCGACGCCAAGACGCAGAGGAAAGGCCCCGCCCCGGCGGGGCCTTTTCCGTCAGAGGAGCGGCCGCACCGCCGGGACGAGCGCCGAGGCGATTTCCTCGTGGACCTTCGGCCCCGGCATTGCGGCTGCCACCGGTGCGTCGAGCGCGCCGAAGGACATGCCATCGGTCCCCGCTGCGAGTGCCCCGGCGGAGGGCGTAACACGGACGAGATCGCTCGCGAGGGGTCGGATCGCGGCGACCATCCCGGCATCGACGAACAGCGGCTCGTGTCCGAGCCCGTCGGCCTGCCCCTGCGGGTCGGCCCCGGCGACGCCGGCGATCCAAAGGAGCACGCAGCGGCCGTCGATCTTCTGGAGAAGGTTGCGCATCCGCGCCACCCAGGCTGCCTTCAGCTCCTCCTCGACGAGGGCGAACTTTTCGGCCGAGCGTTCGCGCAGCACCGAGAGCATGTGGCGGGTGAAGTGGAACTCGGTAAAGTCCACCTCGCGGAAGATCGTCTTCATCAGCGTCGATGCGCGGAGGAACCGGTCGTTGCGGCGCGGATGGACGGCGTAGAAACGGTTGGAGAGGTTCTGCGCCCCCATGAGCTGGATCACCGTCACCCGCGCGTGCTTGCAGGCGTGGATGACGACCGGTTCGCCCGCGAAGACATCGGCGCCGGCGTTCATGCAGCCGAAGTTGACGACCGGCAGGCCGAGTGCCGTCTCCACCAGCGCCGGATAGGGATCGGGGACGAACTTGCCGTAGGTCTCCGTCCCGCCGATCGCGGCCACATAGGCCCCTTCGAGCCGGCGCCGGGGCCCTCGAAACAGGAGCTTCGACTGCCCGTAGCGGCAGGGAAAATAGTCAAGGGCTGCTTCGCCCGCATATTCGTAGGCCATAGGCTCCCACCTTCAGTTTTCGACTCACCCGCATCCAAGCTGGGCGGGACATCTTGCGAAACGGATAAGGCGGCAATTTTACCCGTCCGCCGCTCCCGGTTCCGGGTTGCGCGTGAGCCGGGGCGATGCCATTGCTCGCGCTGGAGAATGACGGCCAAGGCCGGCAACAGCGAAAGGGTCGGAGATGGAGATCACCTCGGTCGGAATCGTCGGTGCGGGCCAGATGGGCAACGGCATCGCCCATGTCTTCGCGCTTGCCGGTTATGACGTGCTTCTCACCGACGTCTCACAAGAGGCGCTCGACAAGGCGCTTGCGCTGATTGACCGGAACCTGGAGCGGCAGGCCGCGCGCGGCAAGATATCGGCCGAGGACAGGGCGGCCGCCCTCGGGCGAATCCGCACGACCCAGAAGTTGGCGGACCTCGGCGGCTGCGACCTCATCATCGAAGCCGCGACCGAGCGCGAAACGGTCAAGCAGGCGATCTTCGCGGAAGTGCTGCCGCACCTGAAGCCCTCGACCATTCTCGCCACCAATACCTCGTCGATTTCCATCACCCGGCTGGCAAGGGGCACCGACAGGCCGGAGCGGTTCATCGGCCTGCATTTCATGAACCCGGTGCCGGTGATGCAACTGGTCGAGATCATCCGCGGCATTGCCACCGACGGGGCGACCTATGAGGCAATGCTGAAGGTCGTCGAGCGCATCGGCAAGACCGCGGCCTCGGCCGAGGATTTCCCGGCCTTCATCGTCAACCGCATCCTGATGCCGATGATCAACGAGGCGGTGTATGCACTTTACGAAGGCGTGGGCAACGTGAAGTCGATCGACGAGTCGATGAAGCTCGGCGCCAATCACCCGATGGGGCCTCTGGAGCTTGCCGACTTCATCGGGCTCGACACCTGCCTTGCGATCATGAACGTCCTGCACGAGGGCCTGGCGGATACGAAGTACCGGCCCTGCCCGCTGCTGACGAAGTACGTCGAGGCCGGCTGGCTCGGCCGCAAGACCGGGCGGGGCTTTTATGACTACCGTGGCGAGACGCCGGTGCCGACGCGCTGAGGCGCCTCAGTCCCGCAGGTCGAGCGTCATCTGCCTGAGCCAGGCCAGAAGGGCGCGCGGGTCGGCAGCGCGGGCGCGGATGTCCTCGGGCCCGATCGGGTGGCCGATGACCGGAGCCTGAGGCTTGTTCAGCGCCTTGTATATCTCGTGCAGGAGCAGGCCTTGCCGCAAGGTCGCGGCGACCTTGTCGGCCACATGGTAAAGCCGCGTGTTCTGGCCGGGAAAGTAGATCGGCAAGACGGTCGCGCCCGAGCGGCTGACCATCTTCGCGGTGAAGGGATTCCAGTCGGGCTCGATCACCGGGCCGAAGTAGCTCCGCGAGGTTGCCACCTTGCCGGCCGGGAACAGGATCACGACGCCGCCCCGCTTCAGGTGCGCCATGCAGATCGCCCGCATCTCCAGGCTCTGTTCGCGCGCGTTCGCTTCGTGCGGGAAGGGCACCGGAAGCATGTTCTCCTCGATCTCGGGGATTCCGGTCAGCAGCGAGCGGGTGAGAATCTTGTAATCGGTCCGCACGCGGCCGATGAGTTCGCCCATGACGAGCCCGTCCACAAGACCGTGCGGGTGGTTCGCCACAACGACCAGAGGCCCCTCGGCCGGGATTCGGGCGATCTGCTCTTCGGGCGTGAGGATATCGATCCCCATGGTCTTCACCGCCTTGGTGAAGAACGGCTGGCCCCAGGGAACGCCGGTACTTTCGAACTGCCGGATGAGACGCAGGAGCGTGATCTTGCCCGTCATCCACTCGATGGTGCGGATGGTCCCTGCCTTCACCGGGTTGCGGAAGGTGCCGGCATAGGACAGGCGCCGCATCTCGTAGGGCGGCGACACCCGACCCGAAGTAGCGCTCTCGTCTCCGTCAGGCAGTATCCCGGCGCCCTCCCTTTCAAATACCGGCACGTCAGTAGTCTTCGCCGAAGCGCCGCGCCACCAGCGTTTCGAGCGCATTGGCCAGCTTTTCCGCCTCGGCCCCGCTCGTCGTGACGTCGATCACGGTGCCCTTCGAGGCCCCGAGCATCAGGAGCCCCATGATCGAATCCCCCGAGACCCGCATCCCGTCGCGGACGACCTCGGCCGAGGCGTCGTGCGCCTCAACCACCTCGACGAAACGCGCGGAGGCGCGGGCGTGGAGTCCCTTTTCGTTGACGATCTTCAAGGATCGCGTGGTCATTGGTTGCCCTGTCCGGAGCCTGCGTAACTATTGATGTACTTGCGCCCCGCGTCGAGTGCGGAGGACGCCGCCTCCGGCACCGGAAGATGGCGGGATTTTGCGAGTTTGATGAGCATGGGCAGGTTGGCGCCGAAAAGAATGCGCCGGTCATCGCTCTCGCAGGCGCAAAGCGACAGGTTGGAGGGCGAGCCGCCGAACATGTCGGTCACCACCACGACGCCGTCACCGGTATCGACGGCATCGGCGGCGTTGCGGATCTCAGCCTGCTTGGCGGCGCGGTCGTGGTCCTCTTCGATCGCGATGGCGCGGATTCCCTTCTGCGGACCCACGACATGTTCGACCGCGGAGAGATACTCCCGCGCCAAACCGCCATGTGCGACGATCACGATTCCGATCACGCCCCGCTACCTTGCACCAATCCGGGCGCCCCACCCGCCCGTCGTTCCAGTTCCCGGTGCCTCTTAGACACCTGCCAGCCAGCCTCCGCAAGCGCCTTGGCCATCTTTTCCGCCACGGCAACCGACCGGTGTTGCCCGCCGGTACAGCCGAAACCGATGGCGAGGTGGCTCTTGCCCTCCTCGACATGGGCGGGCAGCAGGAGCAGGAGAAGGTCGCGGGTGCGGGTGAAGAAGGCGTCGAATCGCGGGTCGGCCTCCACGTAGTGCGCGACCTCGGCGTCGCGGCCGTCGAGCGGACGCAGGCGCGCGTCCCAGTGGGGATTCATCAGGAAGCGGCAGTCGAACATCATGTCGAGCCCGCGCGGCACCCCGCGCTTGTAGGAAAAGCTGTGGACCGAGACGGCAAGACCGTGGCCCGCGCCCTGCCCGAACCAGCGCCCGATCTCCGCCTTCAGGTCGTGCGGACTGAGCTCGGAGGTGTCGATCAGAACGTCGGCCCGCACGCGGATCGGCGCGAGAAGATCCATCTCGGCCGCGATCCCCGCGGCCGGCGTGTCGACACCGGTGAGCGGATGGCGCCGGCGCGTCTCGCCGTAGCGGCGCAGCAGTTCCTCGGCCCTGCAGTCGAGGTAGAGAACCTCCAGCGCGACCTCCGGGATGCGTGTCAGCCGGTCGATGAGTTCGATGAGCGCGGTGGCGGAGAAGTCGCGGTTCCTGACGTCGATACCGAGCGCCACGGGCCGCGAGAGCGGCGGGCCGTCGAGGAGGCGCGGAATGAGACTGAAGGGCAGGTTGTCGATCACTTCGTAGCCGAGATCTTCGAGCGCATGGATCGTTGTCGAGCGCCCCGCCCCCGAGGGGCCGGTCACGAGGACGACGCGCTGGCCGCCCTGTCCGTCCGGTTCCTGCGCCCTCTGCACCCCAGTTTCCGTCATTCTGCCCGACCCGCTTTCAGATATTGCAGGATCGCCGCGGAAAAATGGGCGCTCTCGATCCTGTGAAGAAGCGGCAGGGCGACGCCGAGCAGGACATGGCGCCGCAAGGGCGGCAGACGGTCGGTCTCCGCCTGGTCGAGATCGACGACGAGCGCGAGGCGCGCGGCGGCAACCGCATCGGCGGCGAGGATGCCGACGCCGCGCGCCTCGATGAGCCCGCGGATCCGCGCCGGCGCCGCCGCGATCAGCTTGGCGCCCTCGGCCACCACTGCCGTCCGGTCGTCGCTGACGAGATCGCAGCCTAAGGCCATCAGTTGCAGCGCCAGCGCCGACTTGCCGCTCCCTGCGGCCCCGAGGATCAGGACGGCGCGGCCGGACAAGGCGACGCAACTCGCATGAAGGACGAGGGGCCGCCGCTCCTCGCCGCGCCCCGCGCTCACACCGGAAGGCCCACGACGAAGCGGGCGCCGAGCGGTTCGGAGGTGATGTCGGCATCGGTGGGGCGGATATTCTCGGCCCAGATGACGCCGCCATGGGCCTCCACGATCTGCTTGGAGATCGCAAGCCCGAGCCCCGAATGCTCGCCGAACTGGCCCGGCGGCCGTTCGGAATAGAACCGCTTGAAGATCTTCGTCAGCGCCTGGTCGGGAATGCCGGGGCCGGTATCCTCGACCACGACGAGCACGCGGTTCTCGCGCTTGCGCGCCCAGACCCTGACCGCGTCGCCTTCCTGGCAGAACGAGATCGCGTTGGTGATCAGGTTCACGAAGACCTGCGCCAGCCGGCCTTCGAGGCCGGTGATCACGATCGGTTCGGGCGGCAGGTCAGCGATGAAGTCGACGCCCTTTCCCTTCGCCTCATGGCCGAGATACTCCGAGAGGTTCGTGAGCATCTTCACGAGGTTGAAGGTTTCCTCCTCCTCCTTCACAAGCTCGCTGTCGAGCCGCGAGGCGTTGGAGATGTCGCTGACCAGCCTGTCGAGCCGGCGCACGTCATGGTCGATCACGTCGAGAAGCTTCTCGCGCTGCTCCTCCTTCTTGATCATGCGGAGCGAACCCACGGCGGAGCGGAGCGAGGCGAGCGGGTTCTTGATCTCGTGCGCCACGTCGGCCGCGAACTGTTCGTTCGACTCGATCCGCTCGTAGAGGGCCGCAACCATGCCGCGCATGGCCCCCGAGAGCCGCCCGATCTCGTCGGGGCGCGCGGTCAGGTCGGGGATGCGCACGCGGTTCGGCGACATCTTTCGGGCGTTCTTGTCGCGGCCAAGCTCGGCCGCCGCCGCGAGGTCGGAGAGCGGGTTGGCGATCGTCGAGGCAAGAACGAGGCTGAGGCCGATCGACACGATGATCGCGATGACGAACATCTGCAGGACCTGCTCGCGTTCCACCCGCACGAGCTGGTCGATCTCGCCCGCAACCGAGGTGATGGCCGCGACGCCGATCACCTGCCCGTCGTGCCGGATCGGCGTTGCCACGGTGAAGAGAGCATCGCCCGCCACGTCGCGCCCGGTGCGGATCTGGGTTTCGCCGGCAAGCGCCGAGGGCACCAGATCGCGCGCGAGACGCTCTCCGCCAAGGACGGGGTTCTGGGCGCTCTGCGGCGCGAGAAGGCTCGCGATGGTTTCCCAGATCGAGTTGAGGATGTCGGTGATGAGCGTGGAGCGGTGATCGAGCTGCAGGCCTGTCACACTCTCGCGCTCTGGCCGCTCCATCCCGACGGTCGACACCACGAGGTTTTCCTGGGTGTCGAAGACGTAGAGCTCTGCCCCGTCGGGCAGTTCGATGCCGCGCGCGACAGCATGCGCATCGATCCCGGCGCCGGTGGCGAGGTTGACCTGTGCGTTTTGAGGGGCCTGCGCCTCGAACACGTCGGCCACCAGTTGCGCCTCGGCGACAAGTCCGCTTTCGCGCTGCAGGACGAGACTGTCGCGGAACGGGTTGAGGTAGAGGACGCCCGCGACAAGTACGATCATCGCCATCAGGTTGAAGGTGATGATCTTCCGCGCCAGGGGCGAGCGGTTCAGGGAAATGAATCCCCGCCGCTCGCGTCCGGCCTTCAGCTCGGATTCCACGAACCCATCCGGCGCGGTCCAGTCCTCGCCCAGGACCACATCCGCCCGGCGAGCCTCAGTTCGGTCGCGCAAGTCGATCCTCGACGCCAGTGTCATTCTTCGTTGTAGCGATACCCGATACCATAGAGGGTTTCGATCGCCGAGAAATCGTCGTCGACGGTGCGCATCTTCTTTCTCAGCCGCTTGATATGGCTGTCGATGGTGCGGTCGTCGACATAGACCTGATCGTCGTAGGCCACGTCCATAAGCTGGTCGCGGCTCTTCACGAAGCCGGGACGCTGGGCGAGCGCCTGCAGAAGAAGGAATTCGGTGACGGTCAGCGCGACGTCCTTGCCCTTCCACATCACCGAATGGCGCAAGGGGTCCATCGTCAGCGAGCCGCGCACCATGACCTTGGTTTCCTCGGTCGTCGCGACCTCTCCCGTCGCGATGGCCTCCTGCCGGCGCAGGAGCGCACGTATGCGCTCGACCAGGAGCCGCTGCGAGAAGGGCTTCTTCACATAGTCGTCCGCCCCCATCCGGAGCCCGAGCACCTCGTCGATCTCGTCATCCTTCGAGGTCAGGAAGATGACCGGCATCGAGGTCTTCTGGCGCAGGCGCTGCAGAAGCTCCATCCCGTCCATGCGCGGCATCTTGATATCCAGCACCGCCATGTCCGGCAGGCGCTTGGTGAAGGCGTCGAGCGCGGCCTGGCCATCGTTGTAGGTCTCGACCTCGTACCCTTCCGCTTCGAGCGTCATGGATACGGAGGTCAGGATGTTCCGGTCGTCATCGACGAGTGCGATCCTCGACATGTGGGCTTCCTCGTTCTGCTCTCGTTTGTCTTTATTTTCCCGGCATTGTCCATTTTCCGCGAGCCGGAAGCAACTGCTATGTGCGAATCGGACCCGCTGGCCGAATCAGATCGCGCGAAAAAACCGAAGCTTTGACTAATTTGTCTCACTGCGCCCCATCGTTCACGTTTCAACGCCCGGTCGCGCAATTTGATTGCGCTAACCCGCCGATGGTGGCGCTAACCGAAACAAAGCCTTCTATTCCAAGCTTCTGAGCGCATGATATAGCGGCCTCACCACCCCCGTTCCGGGGAGGGTGGCCGGCGTCCCGGATCTCCGGGACGTTATCCTTTGAACCTGAGGTAAGCCGCACGCTGCGGCGACGGGAGCATGAACATGACCAATGGACGGGTGAACCCCACGCATCGCTTGGAGGATCAGGGCATCGCGGGGCTCGGCAGCGTCTATTACAACCTCATCGAACCCGCGCTGATCGAAGCGGCAGTCCGCCGCGACGAGGGCAGGCTGGGCCTCGGGGGCACGTTCCTCGTTTCTACCGGCAAGCACACGGGGAGGTCGCCCAAGGACAAGTTCGTCGTTCGCACGCCGTCCGTAGAGGACTCGATCTGGTGGGAGAACAACAAGCCGATGGATCCGGCGACGTTCGACGCCCTCCATGCCGACATGCTCGCCCACATGAAGGGCAAGGACTACTTCGTTCAGGACCTCTACGCCGGAGCCGATCCCGAGCACCGGCTCGACGTGCGGGTGGTGGCCGAACTCGCCTGGCACGGTCTCTTCATCCGCCACCTCCTGCGCCGACCGGCGCGCGCGGAGCTCGACAGCTTCGTTCCCGAGTTCACGATCATCAACTGCCCCTCCTTCAGGGCTGACCCCGAGCGCCACGGCTGCCGGTCGGAGACCGTCATCGCGCTCAACTTCGAGAAGAAGCTGATCCTCATCGGCAACACCGCCTACGCGGGCGAGAACAAGAAGGCGGTGTTCACGCTTCTCAACTATATCCTGCCCGGCAAGGGCGTGATGGCGATGCACTGCTCGGCCAACCACGCCATCGACAATCCGGGGGATACCGCCGTCTTCTTCGGCCTGTCCGGCACGGGCAAGACGACGCTCTCGGCCGATCCCTCGCGCACGCTCATCGGCGACGACGAGCATGGCTGGTCGGACAAGGGCACCTTCAACTTCGAGGGCGGCTGCTACGCCAAGACGATCAACCTGTCGGCCGAGGCGGAGCCGGAGATCTACGCGACTTGCTTCAAGTTCGGCACCGTGGTCGAGAACATGGTCTACGACGCCGAAACGCTGGCGCTGGACTTCCACGACAATTCGATCACCGACAACATGCGCTGCGCCTATCCGCTCGATGTCATCTCCAACGCTTCGGAGACGTCGCTCGGCGGGCAGCCGCGGAACGTGATCATGCTGACCTGCGATGCCTATGGCGTACTGCCGCCGATCGCGCGGCTGACGCCGGCGCAGGCGATGTATCACTTCCTGTCGGGCTTCACCTCCAAGACGCCGGGGACGGAAGTCGGCGTGACCGAGCCGATCCCGACCTTCTCGACCTGCTTCGGCGCACCCTTCATGCCGCGCCGGCCGGAGGTCTACGGCAAGCTCCTGCAGGAGAAGATCAAGCAGACCGGCGCGACCTGCTGGCTCGTCAACACCGGCTGGACGGGCGGCGCCTTCGGCAAGGGCTCGCGGATGCCCATCAAGTCCACCCGCATCCTGCTGGCTGCGGCGCTCGACGGATCGCTCGCTGGCGCGAAATTCCGCAAGGACCCGAACTTCGGCTTCGAGGTGCCGGTCTCGGTGCCCGACGTGGCCGACGTGCTGCTCGATCCGCGGCGGACCTGGGAGGACGAGGCGGCCTATGACGTTCAGGCCAAGAAGCTTGTCCAGATGTTCGCCGACAACTTCGCCCAGTACGTGCCCCACATCGACGCCGACGTGCGCGCGGCGGCGATCGGCTGAGGCCGGGACAGGTCCAGGAAAGGCAAGGGGCCGCCTTCGGGCGGCCCTTCCGATTCAGAAGGCGAGCGCCCGTCGCACCAGGTTGAACCCGGTCAGCACGAGGAGGACCAGCGTCCAGCGGCGCAAGCGCACCGCATCGAGCCGGTCCTGCAGCCGGAACCCGGCCCAGAGACCGATCATCGCTGGCACGACCATCGCCGCCGAAAGCGGCAGGGTCGCGCCATTGAGCACGCCGGAGGTCAGGTGCGCCACCGTCAGCGACACCGCCCCGATCAGGAAGACGACGCCCTGAACCCGCACGGTTTCCGCCTTTCCCGCCCCGATGGACAGCAGGTAGACGATCAGCGGCGGACCCCAGATGCCGGAAATCCCGCCATAGAGCCCGCCGATGACGCCCAGAACCGTCTCGACCCGCGCCCGGTGCTCGATCCGGATGGCGAGGCTGCGGCCTGCGAGTTGCCAAAGGGCGAAGAGGAGGATCGGCCCGCCGAGGAGGAGGTACATCACCGCCTGGGGAATCGCCGTCACGAACTGCGCCGAGAGAACGAGGAAGACGACGACCATGGCAATGTGGCGACGGTAGGCGACCGTGCTCTCCCAGGCGGCCCGCCAGCCCTGGCGGAAGGCCTGGGCGATGTTGGTGAAGAGCGTCGGAAGGATCAGGAGCGCGAGGGCCACTTCCGCCGGCAGGAACGAGCCGAAGGCGGACATCATGATCATCGGCATTGCGAAGCCCACCGCGCCCTTCACGAAGCCTGCGACGAGCGTCACCGCCGTCGCCATCCCGATCTGCCAGAGGTCCAGCCCGAACATCCCGTCCCCTTCCCGCCACCGCTCATATCCGGTTCGCCGGACAGGCGGCAGGGTGAATATGCCGGCGACACATTCGTTCCGCTGCAATGCCGGAAACGAATTAATATTGCGCTGCAACTGCGAAGTGGCTAGGACGGTGCGACCGCAGAACGAGGAGCCGATTCATGGCGCATGACGGGGCCGAAATGCCGAAGACCGCGATCCTTCCGGAGCTTCTTTCGCTGGCCGAGGCGGCGCTGTCGCCCGTCAAGGCACTTCTGGCCGGGGCGCAGGCAGGTCTGCGGAGGGCCGTGGACACCGGCGGCAAGGTCTCCGGCGCGGAACTGGAGGCGCGGCAATTCGAGGCCCACGCGCTCTCCTGGCTCGCGACCTACGTCGAATCGCTCCGTCAGCTCCGCGCCTGGGCGGGCCGGATCGCGGAGGCGGGCAGCTTCGGCGAGATGGAGAGCCTGATCCTGCAGATCGGCTTCGGCGAATACCTCGCCCAGATCGCCGGGGGCATTCCCATGAGCCAGGGCGAGGTGGCGCGGCTGGCCGACCTCGGGCTCTCGTGGACGCCCGAGGGTGCCGCGGCGACACTCATCGCCAAAGGCAACACGCCCGCGGCGCGTGCCCGCCTCGTCGCGCTGATGCGCCAGAACCACGGGCGCGCGACCTTCGGCGCGACCGGCCTCGATGGCGATCTGGAGATGATCCGCGACCAGTTCCGCCGCTACGCCGAGGCGCGCGTCGTGCCCCATGCGCACGACTGGCACCTGAAGGACGAACTCATCCCGATGGAGGTGATCCGCGAACTGGCGGAACTCGGCGTCTTCGGCCTGACGATCCCGGAGGAATTCGGCGGACTCGGCCTTTCCAAGGCGTCGATGGTCGTCGTGTCCGAGGAGCTGAGCCGCGGCTATATCGGCGTCGGCAGCCTCGGGACACGCAGCGAGATCGCGGCCGAGCTGATCCTTTGCGGCGGCACGCCGGAGCAGAAGGCGCAGTGGCTGCCGAAACTGGCGTCCGGGGAAATCCTGCCGACGGCCGTCTTCACGGAGCCGAACACGGGCTCCGACCTCGGCTCCTTGCGCACCCGCGCGATAAGGGTTGGCGATGACTGGGAGATTACCGGCAACAAGACCTGGATCACCCATGCCGCCCGCACCCATGTTATGACCCTTCTGGCGCGCACCGACCCGGCGACGACAGACTATCGCGGCCTGTCGATGTTCCTCGCCGAAAAGACCCCCGGCACGGATGAGGCCCCCTTCCCCACCTCCGGCATGACCGGAGGCGAGATCGGGGTTCTGGGCTACCGGGGCATGAAGGAATACGAACTGGGCTTCGACGGCTTCCGGGTGAAGGGCGAAAACCTCCTTGGCGGGGTCGAAGGCCAGGGCTTCAAGCAGTTGATGCAGACCTTCGAGAGCGCCCGCATCCAGACTGCCGCCCGCGCCATCGGCGTGGCACAGTCGGCGCTGGAGGCCGGCATGAAATACGCCGAGGACCGCAAGCAGTTCGGCAAGAGCCTGATCGAGTTTCCCCGTGTAGCCGGCAAGCTCGCCATGATGGCGGTGGAAATCATGATCGCCCGGCAGCTGACCTACCACTCGGCATGGCAGAAGGACCACGAGCACCGCTGCGACCTGGAAGCCGGGATGGCGAAGCTTCTCGGTGCCCGTGTCGCCTGGGCGGCGGCAGACAACGCGCTGCAGATCCACGGCGGCAACGGGTTCGCGCTGGAATACCGGATCAGCCGCATCCTCTGCGATGCGCGCATCCTCAACATCTTCGAAGGTGCGGCGGAGATTCAGGCGCAGGTGATCGCGCGGCGTCTTCTCGACGGCGCGAACTGACGCGGGGGCGGATTGGCCGGCAGGTCGGCCTGTGGCATCCTTGGCCCCGGATGGAGGCGCGCGATGTCACAAGACTCCCCGGTTCTCGTCACCGGCGCCAGCGGCTTTCTGGCCAAGCACATCGTTCTCGCGCTGCTGCGCGGAGGCCGGGCGGTTCGGGCATCGCTGCGCGATCCGGCACGGGCGGCCGAGGTCCGGCAGGCGGTGCTGCCGCATCTGCCGGCGGGGGCCGAGCGCGGTCTGTCCTTCGTGACGCTCGACCTGACCCGGAACGAGGGCTGGCGGGAGGCCATGGCCGGCGCCGCGGCGCTGATCCACACCGCCTCGCCCTTCCCGATCGCCCGGCCGAAGGACACGGAGGCGGTGACCCGTGCCGCTGTAGGGGGCACCCGGCGCGCTTGATGCCGCGGCGGCGTCCGGCGTCGGCCGGGCGATCCTTACCTCATCGACCGTCGCGGTCATCGGCCGGTGGCGCGAAGGGCATGTCCATACCGAGGCGGACTGGGCCGACGCGGACGGCCCGCCCGCGAGCACCTATGCGCGATCGAAGGTCATGGCCGAGCGCACGGCCTGGGAGATCGCGGGGCGCGAGGGGCTCGCGCTCACCGCGATCAACCCGGCCTTCATCCTCGGGCCACCGCTCGACAGCCACTTCGGCACCTCGATCGGACTCGTCCGGCGCGTCCTGAAGGGGCGCGACCCGCTGGTGCCACGGCTGGGCTTTCCCGTCGTCGACGTGCGCGACGTGGCCCTTGCGCATCT
The DNA here is from genome assembly GCA_020637675.1 of Paracoccaceae bacterium. Classification (GTDB taxonomy): domain Bacteria; phylum Pseudomonadota; class Alphaproteobacteria; order Rhodobacterales; family Rhodobacteraceae; genus Albidovulum. Next base: position 1,222,436 of record JACKKD010000001.1, read on the forward strand.
TCGCGCGCTCGCCATGCCGGAAACGGCCGGCGAGCGCTTCATCGCCGCCGCGGGTTCGTTATGGTTGACGGACTGGGGGCGCATCCTCAAGCGGCGCTGGCCGGACCGGCGGATGCCGACCCGCGCCGCGCCAAAACCGCTCCTCAGGCTCCTCGCGCTCTTCGACCGGGAAATCCGCGCCTCCCTGCCGGGCGTCGGCTACCGCGAAGAGGTCTCGGCCGACAAGGCGCGAAGCCTTCTCGGCATCGACTTCATCACGCCCGATCGAGCGCTTGTCGCCGCGGCGGAGGTGCTAGTGGCGCGCGGGCTGGCCTGAGCGCAGGCACCGGGCGCGCCAATCCGACGGTCGGACGCCATCACGACCTGACGGGGCGCGGACGCGCGCCGCGCGGCGCGCCAAGACGGGGATGCAGCCGCCCGGCCACCGTCGCCATGACGCCGAGGCCGGCAGCACAGGCGACGAACACGCCCGCCACCGGCGCGACGAGCAGCACGAGCCATGCCGCGCCCGGCGTGACGATTCCTGAAACGTCGCGGAAGCTGGAATAGACCGCGGCCATCTCGGTCCGTTCGGCCGGTTTCACCGCCATCAGGAACGGCAGGCCGCCGAAGGTGTCGAGCATGACGAGAAAGACCGACCCTGCCAGCAGCGCCAGGACAGCGACCGGCGGCCAGACCTGCCCGAATCCGGCGAGCGCGAAGCACAGCGCCGCCCAGCCGAAGGCCGCGCGCACCGCGCGCCGCAACCCACGACCGCGCATCCAGCGCATGATGAAGGGCGCGGAAAGGAGGAGCGCGTTGGAAACGGAGAAGGCGACGCTCGCCACGCGGTCGCCAAGCCCCGCCTCGATGCAGAACATCGGCAGGTAGACGACATAGACCCACCATCCCGACGAGCGAAAGACCGCGAAGGACCAGCCCGAGATCAGTCGCGGCTGGCGGAAGAAGCGGCCGAGGTAGGCCAATGGGTTGGGCGCCGGCGCGCGGGCACGTGTGATGAGCCTTCCGTTGCCGAGCCGGAGATACCAGAAGGTCGCGAGCAGGAGCACCGCGAAGCCGATCGCCATCAGGAATGGCATCGCCGGCCACCACTTCCAGAGGAACACCCCGGCCATCGGCCCGATGGCCCAGGACAGGCCGCTGTAGAGGAGTTTCTGCGTCTCCACCCGGCCAAGCTCATGGCGTGCGATGAAATCCATGATGTAGGCATTGGTGCAGATGAAGACGGTGACAGTGGCGAAGTTCGCCAGCACCATGGCGACCGGCGTCGCCACCGCCCCCCCCCGCATCGCCAGAAGCGCGCCTGCGAAATAGAAGCTCGCGCCAAGCGTATAGAGCCAGCGCCGGGGGATGCGCCGGTTGAGCCAGGGAACCATCAGCCCCCAGGAAAGCGAGGCGATGCCGGCGGCGAAATAGACGAGGCTGACACGCGCGGCGTTCTCGCCCAGCGACTGATACATCACGAGCGGCCAGACCGAGACGAGCGTCCCCCTCAGCGAGGCTTCGATCCCCGCGAGAACTGCGAAACCGGTCACGCCCGGCGTGGGCGCGTGCCGCAGATAGTCGGGGATGTAGCGGCTGATCATGGAACCTCTCGTCCGAGACATCGCCCGGCGCCCGGCAGGGCGTCTGAGACAATTCCGACAGGGCGCGTCGGATTGGACTCATCCCGCGCGGGCGATGAGCGCCGCGAAGCGGCGCCGCGCCTCGGGCATCGGCCGCGACCCGAGGTCGGGAAAGAGCCGGTGTTCGAGGAAATGCCCCGTGGTCCGGAGCGCCGATGCGAGTTCGTCCGCACCCGCCGGACCCTGGCCGAGGAGGCAGGGAGGCAGCGGCAGGAGCCGGTCGGCCCATGGCCCCGCCGCGCCGCGCGCCACCGCACGGCCGGTCTTCGGGCTGACGAAGGCGAGGTCGTCGCGGACGCCCGTGACGGCGCAGGACGACAGGTCCAGCCCGTAGCCGAGGTCCTCGAGAAGGCCGAGTTCCCAGCGGACATAGGCAAGCGGCCAGTCCGGACCCTCGCCCAGCCGGTCGAGCAGGCCGATCGTGGCGGCGTAGAGCCCCGGATGCGGCTCGCGTTCCGGGAGCGCGGTGTGAAGGAGCGCGCAGACCGCGTTCAGCGCCGCAAGCGCGTCGCGATCGCCGAGAAGCGCGGCGCGTGAGCGCAGCGGCTCCACCGTAAAGGTGCCGATATGGTCTTCGAGCCGCGCCCGCCACGTCAGGTCGAGTTGCACCCCCGGTTGCAGCATCGGCGCGAGCCTGCGCGAGGCGCCGCCCGGCACGACCCCGGCATGACGGCCATGCCCGGGCGTGAAGACCTCGATGATGGCGGCACTCTCGCCGTGCCGCCTCACTGCCAGAAGCGCGCCTTCGTCCCGCCAGTCCATGCCTTTCCTCCGGGCGCGAATATCGGCCGCGCCACCTGCGATGTCCACCGGCGGCCGGCGCGCAAGCCCGCCGGAAGCGTTGCTGGCCGACCAGGACGAGGGTCAGTCGGCAAGCCCCTCCTCGTCAAGAAGGGTCCGCCCCTCGCGGCTCTCGACCTCGATCACCCAGAGATCGGGGTCCGTCCGCCGCTGGCGCGCGACGGCGGCATCCACCTCGGCCTCGGCCCCCTCGGCGAGAACGATCCAGGCGCGCCCGCCGGTCATCAGGTCGACGCTGCGCTGAAAGAGCCGCGCCCGGCCGTCGAGCGTGGCGAGCTTCACGAGGACCGCGCCCGCCGTCGGATCGCCCCGCGCGGTGACATAGGCCGGCAGATGCGCCGCCTGGAGCCGTGCAAGATAGGCGCGGACCCAGAAGTCCGCGGTGAGCCGCGCGGTCATGCCCCCAGGCTTTCATTGTGGCGGCAAATACTCCCGCCGGAGGCTCCCGCAGGCTCCGCCCGCGCAAGGGCCCGGACGTGGCGCGGCGCGCAGGTGAGGTCAGTCGCCATCCTTGAAGTCGAGCCCCATCTCGGAATAGCGCTCGCGCTCCTCCTGCCAGTTCTCGCGCACCTTGACCTGAAGGAAGAGATGCACGGGGCAGCCAAGGAACTCCGCGATCTCCACGCGCGCGTCGCGCCCGACCGCCTTGATCGTCTCGCCGCCCTTGCCGAGGACGATGCCCTTGTGGCCGTCGCGGGCGACGTAGATCACCTGGTCGATGCGGGCCGATCCGTCCTCGCGCTCCTGCCAGTGCTCGGTCTCGACCGTGAGCTGGTAGGGCAGTTCCTCGTGGAGCCTGAGCGTCAGCTTCTCGCGCGTGATCTCGGCCGCGATCATGCGCATGGGCAGGTCGGCGATCTGGTCCTCGGGGTAGAACCAGGGGCCTTCCGGCACTTCGGCGGCGAGCCAGCGCTTCAGGTCCTCCACCCCGTGGCCGCGTTCGGCCGAGATCATGAAGGTCTTCTCGAAGGGGAAGGCCGCGTTCAGCTCCTGCGCCAGCGCCAGGAGCGCCTCGGCCTTCACCCGGTCGATCTTGTTGATGGCGAGCGCGACGCGGGTCCTTTCGGGAAGCTTCTCGCGCAGCGTGTCCAGGATGGCGCGCACCCCGTCGGTGAGGCCGCGATGCGCCTCGACGAGAAGGACGACGATATCGGCATCCACCGCCCCCCCCCAGGCCGCGGCGACCATCGCCCGGTCGAGCCGGCGGCGCGGCCGGAAGAGGCCCGGCGTATCGACGAAGACGATCTGTGCCGCCCCCTCCATCGCGATGCCGCGGATGCGGGCGCGGGTCGTCTGCACCTTGTGGGTGACGATGGAGACCTTGGCCCCGACCATTCGGTTCAGAAGCGTCGATTTGCCTGTGTTCGGCTCTCCGATCAGGGCGACGAAGCCTGCGCGTTTGGTCATGTCGTGTAGCGATCCCATGATTGATCTCCGCCCCATACGGGAAAGTTGCGGGATTTGCCAATTGGCAATCGCGATGCGGCGGACCATGGTAAGGGAATTGAACGAACGCGTCGCTTGCCATGGGTCTTTTCCGTTTACTTCTCCGCGCCTTCTTTCGCTCGAGCCGGCCCAAATTGGTGAAGATCCGGCGCGAGACGACGGTTCTGGAGGACGGAAGTCCCTGGCGCCGCCGGGTCGCAGTCGGGCAGTCGGCCGACATCAGGATCGTCGAGGTCACGGAGCTTCGCGGCCGGGCCTGGGTTATCGACGGTGACACCCTGGATATTGGCGGAATGCGCATCCGGCTTGCCGGGATCGACGCACCGGAGATGGACCACCCCTATGGTAGGACGGCCAAGTGGGCGCTCGTCAATCTGTGCAAGGGGCAAGAGATCAGGGCCGTTTTCGATGGCGATCTTTCGCATGACCGGACCGTGGCAACCTGCTACCTCCCGGACGGGCGCGATCTGTCGGCCGAGATGGTCGCCGCCGGCATGGCGATCGACTGGCCCAAGTTCTCGCGCGGGAAGTATTCCCGGCTTGAGCCGCAGGGAATTCGCAGGAAGCTCTGGCGCTGCGACGCGCGCCAGAAGGGCCGCATGCCGCCGCGTTTACGAGATTAATTCTGGTCGCCCTGCATCCGCGCCAGCAGCGCCCTGGCCGCCGCCTGTTCGGCCTGGCGTTTCGATCCGGCCTCGGCCACCTCGGCCTCGCCGGTGGCTAGGCGCACCTCGACGGTGAAGCGGGGCTGGTGGTCGGGCCCCTCGCGGCCAAGCTCGGCATAGGCGGGCGGGGGCAGGCCGCGTCCCTGCGCCCATTCCTGAAGCGCCGTCTTGGCGTCGCGGGCATCGGCCTCGACACTGCCGATGCGCCCGCCCCAGAGCCTGAGCACCAGCGACTTCGCGGCATCGAAACCGGCATCGAGATGGACGGCGGCGATCACCGCCTCCATCGCGTCGGCCAGAAGCGCCTCCTTCCGGCGCCCGCCCGACATCATCTCCGACCGGCCGAGCTTCAGGACCTCGCCGAGGTCCACCTCGCGCGCGACGGCGGCGCAGGCCTCCTTGCGGACGAGGGCGTTGAAGCGCGGCGCAAGCTGGCCCTCGCTGGCCCCCTTGTCGGCAGCCAGAAGGGCTTCGGCCATGACGAGGCCGAGGACGCGGTCGCCGAGGAATTCGAGCCGCTGGTTGTCCGGGCGCGCCGGCGTGGCGATGGAGGAATGCGTGACCGCGCGCAGGAGAAGCTCGGGCCGGCGGAAGTCGTGGCCGATGCGGGCCTGGAAGGCCTGGAGGTCGGCCGAAAGCCTCACTCCACCGCCTTGAAGAAGCGGTCGGACCGCCAGGTCCAGAAGAAGAAGAGCGAGCGGCCTGCGGAGGAGAACATGATCCGGTCGGCCCGGCCAATCAGGTATTCGGCCGGCAGCATCCCCACGCCGCCCGAATTCACCGCGAAGCGGCTGTCCTGGCTGTTGTCGCGGTTGTCGCCCATGAAGAAGTAGTGCCCCGCGGGCACGGTGTAGATCGGCGTATTGTCGGCCGGCACGCTGGCGATGTTGAGCACATCGTGGCGCACGCCGTTCGGCAGGGTTTCGGTGAAGCGCTGCTTGACGCAGGTGCCGCCGATGCCGACGGGGTCGTTGGCACAGCGCGGCATGTTGCCCTGCGACCCCTGCGGTGCCTTGATCTCCTCGAAGGTGCCGGCGTCCTCCTGCGGCACCGGCGTGCCGTTGAGCCAGAGCTGGCCTTCCTTCACCTGCACGGTGTCGCCCGGAAGGCCGATCAGCCGCTTGATGAAATCCGCGCCCGTGCCGGGGTGGCGAAACACGACGACGTCGCCGCGCTCGGGTTCCGAGCCGAAGAGGCGCCCGGTGATCGGGCAGGCCGCGAAAGGGCAGGAATAGCGCGAATAGCCGTAGGCCATCTTGTTGACGAAGAGGAAGTCGCCGATGAGGAGCGTATCCTTCATCGAGCCCGATGGGATCCAGAACGGCTGGTAGAAGAGGGTCCGGAACACCCCGGCGATGAGGAGCGCGTAGACGATCGTCTTCACGGTTTCGACGAAACCATCCTGCTTTGCCGCCACGATGCGCCCTGCCCTGTCCTGCCTCTTGTGCCCGCGCTACATGCGGCGGCGGCCGGGCCGAGTCAAGTTGCGGCTGTGTCGGGGCGAGGCCGCGCCTCGATCACCACGAAGGCCTGCGCCCAGGGGTGATCGTCGGTCAGCGTGACGTGGACGATGGCCTCGTGCCCGGGCGGGGTCATCGCGGCGAGCCGTTCGGCCGCCCAGCCGGTCAGGTGCATGACGGGCTGGCCGGAGCGGAGATTCGACACGCCCATGTCCTTCCAGGAGATGCCCATGCGCAATCCGGTGCCGAGCGCCTTGGAACAGGCCTCCTTCGCCGCCCAGCGCTTGGCATAGGTGCCGGCGGTATCGCGGCGGCCTTCAGCCTTCCTCTGCTCCACATCTGTGAAGACACGGTTGCGGAAGCGGTCGCCGAAGCGGGCGAGCGTCGCGGCGATGCGGTCGATATTGGCAAGGTCCGTGCCGATGCCGAGGATCATGCGTCGTCCACCAGGTCCAGAAAGATCGCCGGCAGCGGATCAGTCAGCCACACGTCGTTCTCCGACCGATAGAACCGGTGACCCTGCGTCCAAGCGCGGGCGGCATCGACGAAGAACACGGCGGGGCGGCCGTGGCGGCGGCCCACCCTGAGCGCGGTTTCGATGTCGGGCGAAAGGTGAACGTGCCGGCGCGATCCCGCGTGCAGGCCCCGGGTCTGAATCGAAGCCACATTGCGCTCGGCGGTGCCGTGGAACAGCACCGCGGGCGGCACGACCGGCGCAAGGGACAGATCGACGGCGACAGAGTGGCCCTGCGCGGCACGGATCGACCGGCCGCCCGGCGAGATCGTGAACCGTTTCTTGTCGGAGTTTGCGACCACAGTCGACAGTTCCTCACGGGTAAACCCTTTGCCCTTCGACGCGGCCCCGACGATGAGCGCGTCCAGGTCCACCCAGCCTTCCGGGTCGAGCGTCACCCCGGCCGCACCCGGATCGTGACGCAGGACAAGGCTGAGAAACTTGCTCAGCCGCTTTTCGTCGGCCGGCGTCATGCCTGCGCCGCATCCATCTGGCGGCGCATCTCTGCGATGGCCTTCTTCAGCCCGACGAAGATCGCCTCGCCGATCAGGAAATGGCCGATGTTGAGCTCGCGCACCTCGGGGAAGGCGGCGACGGGGCCGACGGTGTCGTAGGTCAGGCCGTGGCCGGCGTGGACCTCGAGCCCGAGCGAACGGGCCAGCCGGGCGCCTTCAGCGAGGGCCGCAAGCTCGGCGTCCCGTTCGGCGAAGCGACCCTCGGCGTGAAGGTCGCAGTAATGGCCGGTGTGAAGCTCCACCACCGCCGCGCCGATCCGGGCGGAGGCCTCGATCTGGCGCGGATCATGCCCGATGAACATCGAGACCCGGCAACCAGCCGCGCGCAGGGGCGCGATGAACTCTGTCAGGCGGGCGATGTCGGCGGCGACATCGAGCCCGCCCTCGGTCGTCCGTTCCTCGCGCTTTTCGGGAACGATGCAAGCGGCATGGGGGCGGTGGCGGAGCGCGATCGCCTGCATCTCGGCGGTCGCTGCCATCTCGAAGTTGAGCGGCCGTTTCAGCGTGGCCACGAGCCGGGCGATGTCGTCGTCGGTGATGTGGCGGCGATCCTCGCGCAGGTGCGCGGTGATACCGTCGGCCCCGGACTCTTCCGCCAGGATGGCGGCGCGCACCGGGTCAGGATAGGCCGATCCGCGCGCGTTCCGCACGGTCGCCACATGGTCGATGTTTACGCCGAGCCGCAGCGTGCCGGACATGCGTGATCTCCTGTCTTGAAGCGGTCGGGGCGACAGTATTGGCTTGGGCGGCGGCTGTGAACGGCGGAAGTGTCACCGGCACAATTCGAGCTAGCCGCGCTCCGTCTTTTCCTCGACGCGGGCGTGGAGCTTCGCCTTCAGCTTCTCGAATCGCTCCTTCAACTTCTTGCGGCGATGCTTCTGATAGGCGGCGATCACCGGCTCGGACAGGTAATAGGCGATCACGCCCGCGACGATGCCGGGGACCAGCCCGCCGATCAGGTAGGGCACGAAGATGTCGTGGTAGAAGTAGGAGAGATTGCCCCAATGGGCGGTCTCCGGCGTGAACATGGCGAAGAAGTTGTGCCTGAGGTCTTCGGCCGCGCCCATGAACCGGCTGGCGAGCGTCTGGTGCTGCGCCTCGTCGAAGCGCGTCCCGAGCATCCATTTGCCGAGCTTCATGGAAAAGAAGGCAATGATCGGAAAGGTGATCGGGTTGCCGAAGAAGGTGCCGAGAAGCGACGCCAGGATGTTGCCGCGCACGATCTTCGCGGAAAGCGCCGCGGTGATGAAATGGAGCCCGAAGAACGGCGTGAAGCTGACGAATACCCCGGCACCGACGCCGCGCGCGATCCGGTGGGGGTCGTCGGGAAGCCGCCGGATCCGATGCTTGACATAGTGGAATGCGCGGGTCCACCCGCCGCGCGGCCAGAAGACCTCGGCAATCATGCGAAGATAGGATCGCGGATCACGCCGCTTGAATACCACGTCCGTTCCTTCCCGCCCCTCAGGGCTTTCGGCTCAGGTCGCGATAGCGTTCGACCTGCGCCACGTCGCTTTCCGCTTCCAGTGCCGTCAGCACCATGTGGAGATGTTCGGCATCCCTCAGGTCAACTTCCATGATAAGACGGTAAAAATCCGGCTTCCGATCGACGAAAGTGAGATCGGAGATATTGGCCTTCTGCTCGCCGATCAGCGTACAGATCCGGCCCAGCACGCCCGCATCGTTGGCGATCGTGAGGTTGAGCCCGACGGTATAGACCGGCGCGTGGCGGCCCGAATGCCAATGCAGATCGACCCATCGACCCGGCTGCTCCTCGAACTCTGCGAGTGCGGGGCAGTCGATGGCATGCACGACGACGCCCTGGCCGCGGTAGGTGATGCCGACGATCCGCTCGCCCGGTACCGGCTGGCAGCAGTTGGCCCGGCGGAAGGACTGGTCGGCGGTCAGTCCGACGACGGGACGGCGGGCATCGACTTCTTCGACGGAGGCCTGGGTCGCAAGCTCGGGGTAGATCGCCTCGATCACCTCACGGGCCGTGAGCTCGGCCGAGCCGAGGCGGGCGAGCACGTCCTTTTCGTCGGCGAGGCCGAGCGTCCTGGCCGCGGTCCTCAGCGCCTTTTCGGTCGCCTTGCGGCCGATGTGCTCGAAGGCCACGCGGGCGAGTTCCTGGCCGAGCTTGATGAACCGCTCGCGGTCCTCCTCGCGCAGCGACCGCCGGATCGCGGCCTTGGCGCGGCCCGTCACGACGATGTCGATCCAGGTCGCCTGCGGCCGCTGGCCCGTGGCAGTGATGATCTCGACAGACTGGCCGTTCTTCAGCCGCGTCCAGAGCGGTACGCGGATGCCGTCCACCTTCGCGCCGACGGTGGAGTTGCCGATGCGGGTATGAATCGCATAGGCGAAGTCGAGCGGCGTCGCCCCCTTCGGCAACTGCACAACGTCGCCCTTCGGCGTGAAGCAGAAGACCTGGTCGGAATACATCTCGAGCTTCACGTTCTCGAGGAAGTCCTCCTGGTCCTCCCCGGTGTCGAAACGCTCGGTCAACGTGGCGATCCAGCGCGCCGGATCGACGGCAAAGGGGTTCTGCGCGCGCTCGCCGTCGCGGTAGGACCAGTGCGCAGCCACGCCCGCCTCGGCCACCTCGTGCATCTGGCGTGTCCTGATCTGCACCTCCACCCGCTTGCCGTCGCGGCCCGAGACGGTGGTGTGGATCGACCGGTACCCGTTCGACTTCGGCTGGCTGATATAGTCCTTGAACCGCCCCGGCACCGCGCGCCAGCGCCGGTGGATGGCGCCGAGGATGCGGTAGCAGTCGCGCTCGTCGGTGCAGATCACGCGGAACCCGTAGATGTCGGAGAGGCGCGAGAAGGCGAGCTGCTTTTCCTGCATCTTGCGCCAGATCGAATAGGGCTTCTTGGCGCGGCCGAAGACGTCAGCCTCGACCCCGTCCTTTTCCAGTTCCGCCCGGATATCGGCAGTGATCTTCGGGATCACGTCGCCCGATTCCTTCTGCAGAATCACGAATCGCCGGATGATCGAGGCGCGCGCCTCGGGATTCAGAACCTTGAAGGAGAGGTCCTCGAGTTCCTCGCGCATCCACTGCATGCCCATGCGGCCGGCAAGCGGCGCGAACACGTCCATCGTCTCGCGCGCCTTGCGGGCCTGCTTCTCCGGCGGCAGGGACCGGATCGTGCGCATGTTGTGGAGCCGGTCGGCGAGCTTCACCAGGATCACGCGCAGGTCCTTCGACATCGCCATGAAGAGCTTGCGGAAGTTTTCCGACTGCTTGGTCTCGGTCGAGGAGAGCTGGAGGTTGGTGAGTTTCGTGACCCCGTCCACCAGTTCGGCGATCTCTTCGCCGAAGGTCGCGGCGATGTCGGTCCAGGTGGACTTGGTGTCCTCGATCGTGTCGTGCAGGAGCGCGGTGATGATCGTCGCGTCATCGAGCCGCTGTTCTGTCAGGATCGCGGCAACGGCGACGGGATGGGTGAAGTAGGGCTCGCCCGAGCGGCGGCTCTGGCCCTCGTGCATGCACGCGCCGTAATCATAGGCGCGGCGGATCAGCGCGGCATTGGTGCGTGGGTTGTAGTTGCGGACCAGCGCGATCAGGTCTTCGACGTCGATCATTCCGGTCCGCTTGCCTTCGTCTGGCGGGCTCAGCCCTGGCCCTGGGCTTCCATGAGCGCCCGGAGGAGCTTCTCCTCGGACATGTCGTCCTCGCTCGGCCGGTCGACCTCGGCCCCCATGAGAAGCGCCATGGCGTCGTCCTCGGGCTCGTCAACCTCGATCTGGGTCTGCTGGCTTTCGATCATCCGCTCGCGCAGGTCGGCCGCGCCCTGGGTTTCCTCGGCGATCTCGCGCAGGGACACGACAGGGTTCTTGTCGTTGTCGCGGTCCACGGTGATCGGAGAGCCGGAGGCAATCTCGCGCGCCCGGTGCGCGGCGAGCATCACGAGCTCGAACCGGTTCGGGACCTTGTCAACGCAATCTTCGACCGTCACGCGGGCCATCGGGAACTCCAATCGGAATGGGAGGCATGGAGACCGCTATTTAAGTGCTTGGTCTGCTATTGACAAGCGAAGAATCCCCGTCAGAGCGGGCAAACGGCGGCTTTCTCGGCCTCCGCAAGCGCGGCGGCCATCCCGGCGACGGTGCGACCGCTCAGCGGGTGCCGCCAGTTCGGCGCGATCTCGGCCAGGGGAATCAGCACGAAGGCACGGTCCTGCAGCCGCGGATGGGGCAGGATCAGCCGATCGGGCGCGCGGACTGACTGTTCCGAGGCGGGCAGGTCCATCCACTCGCGCAGCGTGGCAGCGTCGGGCAGCACGCGATCTCCCATTGCGATGAGGTCGAGATCGAGCGTCCGCGCACCCCAGCGCACCTGCCGGACCCGGCCATACCGCGCCTCGATGCGGTGCAGGGCATCGAGGGCCGCGGCAGGTTCGAGCGACGTGACAGCGATCACGGCCGCGTTGACGAAATCCGGGCCGCTTCCCGGTGGGAAGGCTGGTGTCCGGAAGAATCGGGAAATCGCGACAATCGGGCCGATGTCACGCGTAATGTCTGCAAGGGCGGCCGCAATCGTCTTGGCCGGATCGCCCGCCGGAGAAGTTGAATTGCCGCCGGCGGCGATCGCTGCTAGCCTGTTCCTTTGGATAGATATGAAATCCACTGGCAATTTGCCAAGTCCCTGCTACCACACCCGAACCGCCGTCGAATTTTCAGTTTGCCCACCCAAACACAAGTAGGAATTTCGACGGATTTCTTCTGGAAGGAACAATTGATGTTCTACAAGGACGAACGGCTTGCGCTGTTCATCGACGGGTCGAACCTCTACGCAGCCGCAAAGGCGCTCGGATTCGACATCGACTACAAGCTTCTCAGGCAGGAATTCGAGCGCCGGGGCAAGCTCTTGCGCGCGTTCTACTACACCGCGCTGCTGGAGAACGATGACTACTCGCCGATCCGCCCGCTTGTCGACTGGCTTCACTACAACGGCTTCTGCATGGTCACCAAGCCCGCGAAGGAATACACCGACAGCCAGGGCCGCCGGAAGGTCAAGGGCAACATGGACATCGAGCTCACGGTCGACGCCATGGAGCTTGCGCCGCGGCTCGACCATATCGTGCTCTTTTCCGGCGACGGCGATTTCAGGCCACTCGTCGAAAGTCTGCAGCGGCAGGGTGTGCGCGTCTCGGTCGTCTCCACCATCCGCTCGCAGCCGCCGATGATCGCCGACGAACTGCGCCGTCAGGCCGACAACTTCATCGAGCTCGACGCGCTGCGCGAGGTGATCGGGCGGCCCCCGCGGGAGGCGCGGGTCGAACGCGAGGAAGAGCCGGCGAGCAGCAACTAGCGCCGCCGGGTGATGGGCCGGTCCGCGGGCGCAGGGCGCGCTTGCGGCCGATTGTCCATGCGCGGAGGTTCGATTACCGTGCCGCCGCGACGCGAGAGGACCGACCATGCCGCTGCCCCTGACGCTCTATCTCGCCGCGCCGCGCGGTTTCTGCGCCGGCGTGGACCGCGCGATCAAGATCGTGGAGATGGCGCTGGCGAAGTGGGGGGCGCCGGTCTACGTGCGCCACGAGATCGTCCACAACCGCTTCGTCGTGGACGGTTTACGCGCGAAGGGCGCGGTCTTTGTCGAGGAACTGGACGAGGTTCCCGGCGACCGGCCGGTGATCTTTTCGGCCCACGGGGTTCCGAAGGCCGTGCCGGCCGAGGCGGCGCGGCGGGGAATGACCTTCGTCGATGCCACCTGCCCCCTCGTCTCCAAGGTGCATATCGAGGCCGAGCGGCATCACCAGAACGGGTTGCAGATGGTGATGATCGGCCACGCCGGCCATCCCGAGACGCTCGGCACCATGGGACAGTTGCCCGAGGGCGAGGTGCTGCTGGTGGAGACGGTCGAGGATGTGGCCAGAATTGCCGCGCGCGATCCCGAAAGGCTCGCCTTCATCACCCAGACGACGCTTTCGGTCGATGACACGGCTGCCATCGTTGCGGCGCTGCGGGCGCGGTTCCCGGCGATCGTCGGTCCGCACAAGGAAGATATCTGCTACGCGACGACGAACCGGCAGGAGGCGGTGAAGGTCATTGCGCCGAAGGTGGAGGCGCTGCTCGTGATCGGCGCGCCGAACTCGTCGAACTCGAGGCGCCTGGTCGAAGTGGGACGCGCAGCAGGTTGCGGCTATGCCCAGCTTGTGGGCCGCGCAAGCGACATCGACTGGCGGGCACTCGACGGTGCGAAGGCAGTCGGCGTCACCGCCGGGGCGAGCGCGCCCGAAGTTCTGGTGAACGAGGTCATCGACGCCTTCCGCGCCCGCTACGAGGTGACGCTGGAGCGGGTCGAGACCGCGCGCGAGGACGTCGAGTTCAAGGTGCCGCGAATTCTCAGGGAACCAGCATGAGCGTGGATGCGCGCACCCTTGCGGCCTACGATGCGAGGGCAGCCGACTATGCGAAGCTGTTCCGGACCCGTGGACCCGACCGCCACCTTCAAAGCTTCATCGCGGCGCTGCCGCCGGGCGCGCGGGTGCTCGACCTCGGCTGCGGGCCGGGCCAGGCCTCGGTCTTCCTGCGCGAGGCTGGCCATCGCCCCGACCCGGTCGATGCCTCCGTCGGCATGGTCGCGCTGGCCAACGACCGCCACGCCATCGGCGCGCGGCAGGCGAGTTTCGACGACATCGACGCGGTAGCAGCCTATGAGGGCGTCTGGGCCAATTTCTCGCTCCTCCATGCGCCGCGCAGCGCCCTGCCCCGCCATCTCGTCGCGCTCAACCGGGCGCTTGTGCCCGGCGGCATCCTGCACGTCGGGATGAAGACCGGTACCGGTGAGGCCCGCGACGCGCTCGACCGTCTCTATACCTTTGTCACCGGCGCCGAGATGCGGGGGCTTCTGGACGGCGCCGGCTTTACCGTGACCGCTGAGGAAGAGGGCATGGAGCGCGGGCTTGCCGGAACCCTCGATCCCTTCGTGATCCTCCGCGCCCGCGCCTGAACCAGGTTGACAGCAAGGGCCGGCCCGGGCGAGCGTCGCGCGTCCGGCAGAGAGGTTCGCCATGTCGCCCGAATACCTTCTGACCACCCTCGTCGTCTGCCTCGCGCCGGGGATCGGCGTCGTCTACACGCTGTCGGTGGCGCTTGCGCAGGGGATAAGGGGCGGCTTCTGGGCGGCCTTCGGCTGCACTCTGGCGACGCTCTTTCACATGGGCGTGGCGATGGCGGGGCTGGCGGCGGTGCTGCACGCATCGGCGGTTCTCTTCCAGGCGGTGAAATACGCAGGCGTCGCCTATCTGATCTGGATGGCATGGGGGACGCTTCGCGGCACCGGCGGGCTCGACGTTGAGGCGGCGGAGCCGCAGCCGGCCGGGCTGATCGTGCGGCGCGGCATCCTTCTCAACCTTCTCAATCCGAAGATCCCGACGTTCTTTCTTGCCTTCCTGCCGCAATTCCTGACGCCCGGCGACGGAACTGCGGCGATCCTGGCCCTTGGCCTCGGCTTTGCCGCGATGACCTTCGCGGTCTTTCTCGGCTACGCAGTCCTTGCCGCCTCGGGGCGCGAGGCGGTGCTCAGCCGGCCGGCCGTCATGACCTGGCTGCGGCGCGCCTTCGCCGCCTCCTTCGCCGCCCTCGGGGCGCGGCTGGCGCTCGAGCGCGCCTGAGAGGCGTTGACCGGCGCCGCCCCGCCCCCTAGACGGGGCGGAACCGCTGCGGAGACCCGATGCCTGAGCTTTTCGCCTTTACCGACGGTGCCTGTTCCGGCAATCCCGGCCCCGGCGGCTGGGGCGTGCTGATGATCGCCCGCGATGGCGACAGGGTCGTCAAGACGCGCGAACTGAACGGTGGCGCGGCCGAGACGACCAACAACCGGATGGAGCTTCTCGCCGCGATCTCGGCGCTCGAGGCGCTTGCACGGCCCTCCGACATCACCATCGTCACCGACAGCGCCTATGTGAAGAACGGCGTCACCACCTGGATCCACAGCTGGAAGCGGAACGGCTGGAAGACCGCCGACCGCAAGCCCGTGAAGAACGTCGATCTCTGGCAGCGGCTCGACGCGGCGCAGCACCGCCACCGGGTGATCTGGGAATGGATCAAGGGCCATGCGGGCCATCCCGAGAACGAACGCGCGGACGAGCTTGCGCGCGCCGGCATGAAGCCTTTCAAGCCGAAGCGGGCGCGGGCCGATGACGCTGCTTGACGCGCTCGACTATGCCTCGGTCTTTGTCTTCGCGCTGACGGGCGCGCTTGCCGCCAGCCGGGCGCAACTCGACATCGTGGGCTTCACCTTCGTCGCGGCGCTGACTGCCGTCGGGGGCGGCACGGTCCGCGATGTAATTCTCGATCGCAATCCGGTCTTCTGGGTGGCCGAGCCGGCCTTCATCGGCGTCGCCGCGACGGCGGCCGTGACCGTCTTCTTCACCGCGCACCGTTTCGAGAGCCGGCTGCGCGTTCTCACCTGGCTCGACGCGCTGGCACTCTCGGTCGCGGTGCCAGCCGGTGTCGGCGTGGCGCTCGCGGCGGGCCAGCCCTGGGGCGTGACGCTCCTCATGGGAATTGCGACGGGGGCCTTCGGCGGGCTCATGCGCGATGTCGTCTGCAACGAAGTGCCGCTGGTCCTGAAACAGGGCGAACTTTACGTGACCGCGGCCTTCGCGGGCGCGGGGGCGGCGGTCGTCTCCGTCACCGTCCTGCCGGTAGGCCCCGCGCTTCTCCTTTGTGCCGCGGTGACATTCGCGCTGCGTTCGGGAAGCCTCCTTTTCGGCTGGCGCCTGCCGGTTTATCGCGCCCGCCCGCCCCGACGTTAGCGTTTCGGCCCGTAAGTCTCCCATAGCCAGATGAGCGCCATGGCCCCGAGGATCGCGCCGACGAAGCCCGCCGCGAGACCGGTGACAGCTAGCAGGAACCGCAGCACCAGCCCGCCCACGAGCGCGCCGAGCACGCCGATGGCGATGGTCGTCACCAGGTCGGTCTGACGGTTCATCAGCCGCGTGGCGATGAAGCCCGCCGCCGCGCCGATGATGATGAGGGCGAGAATGGCCATGTGCGCCTCCGGGTTGCCACATGGCCAATATGGCCCCCCGCGCGACCTTTGGGAACGCTCAGCCGAGCCTTTCGGGCAGGACGAGCCCGCGCAGCACCTCGGCCGCGGGCATCGGCCGCTTGCCCTCGCGCTGCGCCTCGGTGATCTGCACCGTGCCGGACCCGCAGGCGATGGTGAAACCTGCAAGAACCGTGCCCGGCGCGCCCCGCCCTTCGGCAAGGCGGGACCGCAGGAGCTTCACCCGTTCGCCGCCGATCTCCACCCAGGCGCCCGGGAAGGGCGAAAGCCCCCGGATCAGCCGGTCCACCTCCTCCGCCGGGCGGCTCCAGTCCACCCGGGCCTCCGCCTTGTCGATCTTGGCCGCGTAGGTCACTCCCGCCTCCGGCTGTGGCACGGGCGTCAGCCGGTCGAGCCGGCCGAGCGCCTCCAGGATGGCCGCAGCCCCCATCGCCGCGAGCCGGTCGTGCAGCTCGGCCGTGGTTTCCTCCGGCCCGATGGGCGTGCGCGCGCAAAGCAGCACCGGTCCGGTGTCGAGCCCGGCCTCCATCCGCATGATCGAGACGCCGGTTTCGGCATCGCCGGCCATCACCGCGCGGTGGATCGGCGCCGCGCCACGCCAGCGCGGCAGAAGCGAGGCATGGATGTTGAGGCACCCCCGTGCCGGCGCATCGAGAACCGGCTGCGGCAGGATCAGCCCGTAGGCCACTACCACAGCGACGTCGGACTTCAGCGCCGCGAACTCCGCCTGTGCCTCGGGCGATTTCAGGCTTGCGGGATGGCGGACCGGCAGCCCCAGCGCCTCGGCCCGCGCCTGCACGGGGCTCGGCCGGTCCTTCTTGCCGCGCCCTGCCGGGCGTGGCGGCTGGGAATAGACACTGACGATCTCGTGCGCGGCATGGACCGCTTGGAGGGCGGGGACCGAAAACTCGGGCGTTCCCATGAAGATCACGCGCATCGCTTGCCCCTCCTTCGTTGCCCAACTACCACCCAGAGCGTCCGGGGGCGCCCGCCCCCTGCCACTATCCGCGCTTGCGCAGCTTGTCGGCGCGCGCCACCAGCATCCGCCGCCGCACCGGCGACATATGGTCGATGAACATTCTTCCGTTCAGGTGGTCGATCTGATGCTGGACGGAGGTCGCCCAGAGCCCGACGAAATCGCGGTCCTCGACCGCGCCGGTCTCGTTCAGGAAGCGGACCGTGACCGCCCGCGGCCGCTCCACGACCGCGGAGACGCCGGGAAGGTTCGGGCTCGCCTCCTCGTGCCGGCGCATCTGCACCGAGGCATGGAGCACCTCGGGGTTGGCCATCCTGACCGCTTGGCCCCGCCGGTCGGAACAGTCGACCACGGCGAGGCGCAGCATGATCCCGATCTGCGGCGCCGCAAGGCCGACGCCCGGCATCGCGTCCATCGTCTCCACCATGTCGTCCCAGATCATGCGGACGGTCTCGGTCACCTCGGCCACCGGCGCGGCCGGCGTCCTCAGCCGCTTGTCGGGGTAATGAACGAAGGGCCGGACCGTCACAGCCGCGCCCGCTCGCGCTTCAGCTTCTCCATCTTGCGGGTGATCAGCTGGCGCTTCAGAGCGGTGAGATAGTCGATGAACAGGCGGCCGTTCAGGTGGTCGATCTCGTGCTGGACACAGGTCGCCCAGAGGCCGGCGAACTGTTCCTCCTGCGTCTTGCCCTCGAGGTCCATCCAGCGCACCTTCACCTCGGCGGGCCGCGTCACCTCGGCGTACTGGTCCGGGATGGAAAGGCAGCCCTCCTCGTAGGTGTTCATCGCCTCCGAGGCCCAGGTCACCTCGGGGTTCAGAAGCACCATCGGCCGGGGCGCGGCGTCCTTGTCCTTCACGCAGTCCATGACGATGATCCGCGACATGAGCCCGATCTGGGGGGCCGCGAGACCGATTCCGGGCGCGTCGTACATGGTCTGCAGCATGTCGTCCGCGGCGGCACGCAGGTCCTTCGTGATCTCGGTCACGGGATCGGCGTGCTTCTTCAGCCGCGGGTCGGGGTGGATCAGGATCGGTCTCAGCGTCATTGGGCCGATTTAGGCGAAGGCTTCGCATCTTGCAATGGCGACGCCGGCACACTGCCGAAGGGGACGTTTCTCCATATATTGGCCAATAGTATGGACATGGTTCTATTTACGAATACATTTTAGGGATGGTATTCCGATTTTTGCACTTGATATGGAACAAGATGACGGGCGATCAATGACCAGCCCGGACTCCCGGCCTTGTGCCGGGCTTCGGAGTGCAACAGGGTCGGGCAAGTCCACGGGAGACGCCATGAATTTCGACGAGATCATAGATCGCACAGGAACCCATTCCTCGAAGTGGGACATGATGGAACCGCTCTACGGCGTCAGTCCGAAGGACGGGTTGTCCATGTGGGTCGCCGACATGGACTTCCGCCCGCCGGGATGCGTTCAGCAGGCGGTGGAAGCGATGGCCGCCCATGGCATATACGGCTATTTCGGCGATGATCGCGCCTATCTTGGTGCGATCTGCTGGTGGATGCGGGAACGTCACGGCTGGCAGGTCGAACCCAAATGGGTCTTTACCGTCCACGGCCTCGTGAACGGGACCGGTCTCTGCGTCGATGCCTTCACCGCGCCCGGCGACGGCGTGGTGCTGATGACGCCCGTGTACCACGCCTTTGCCCGCGTCATCAAAGCCGCCGGCCGTCGCGTCGTCGAATGCCCGCTCGCCAATGAGGACGGGCGCTACAGTCTCGATATCGCGGCCTGGGACGCGATGATGACCGGGGCGGAACGGATGCTGATCCTCTGTTCGCCGCACAACCCCGGCGGCCGGGTCTGGAGGGCCGACGAACTGCGCGCCATCGCCGATTTCGCGAAACGGCACGACCTCGTCCTCGTCTCCGACGAGATCCACCACGACCTCGTGTTCCCCGGCGCACAGCACCGGGTGATGGCCACGGCCGCGCCCGACATCGCCGACCGCCTGGTGACGATGACCGCCACGACCAAGACCTTCAATATCGCGGGCGCGCATATCGGCAATGTCATCATCGCCGACGATGCCCTGCGCGCCCGCTTCGGCGCGAAGGTGAACGCGTTCGGCATCTCTCCGAACAGTTTCGGAATGCACATGGCGACGGCAGCCTATTCGCCGGAGGGCGCAGCCTGGGTCGATGCGCTGGTGGCCTATCTCGACGGCAACCGGCAGGTCTTCGATGCCGGGATCGCCGCGGTCCCCGGTCTGGCGTCGATGGCGCTTGAGGCGACGTACCTCGCCTGGGTCGATTTCGCCGGCACCGGAATGGCGCCTGCGGAGTTCACCGCACGGGTGGAGAAGGACGCCGGGATTGCCGCCAACCACGGCGCGACCTTCGGCAAGGGTGGCGAAAGCTTCCTGCGCTTCAACCTCGCCACGCCGCGGGCGCGGGTGGCCGAGGCGGTGGAACGGCTGCAATCCGCCTTCGCCGACCTACAGTAGGGCGGGCGCGCGCCGGCAGGTCGGCCTGCCCCTCGGTAAGGACACCGCTCAGGCGCGCGGCAGGTAGCCCACCGGCGCGTCCTCGTCGCGGACGTAGTCGAGCGGCGCCCTGTCCTCGGCCGCCGTGGAGCGTTTCATCGTGCAGATGAGCTCGCCCGCCTCCACGCCGGAGGCGATGATCAACGACTGCCAGAGATGGCGGCCGCCGTCGTAGATATCCACAAGCCCGCGCAGATGCTGCACCTGGTCGGCATCGAGCGCGAAGCCCGTGCCCCAGAACCGCAGGATCGGGTAGACCTCGTCCCCCGCCAGCACCCTGAGCCGCGAGCGTCGCTTCAGGTCGCGCTTGCGCGCAGCGTCGAGTCCGTCTTGCACGTCCTTCGGCAGAAAGTCCGTCATCACACACCTCTTCCCCGGCCCAAGCATGTGCCTTTGCTGGGAAAAATCAAGTTTACGCTGCCGACAGGGGTGCCAGCGTGGCAGATCGGCACCGCGCGGACCGCATTCCGGACGGACCGGCAACAATGTCGGAAGGCCGCACCGTGACGGTTGCCTCCGCCGGAGGGCGCGCTAGTGTCGACGGCGTTCCACCGGAGGTTCCCATGATCCGCCCCGCCCCGCTCGCCCGCCTGCTCGCCCTTGGCCTTGCCGTCCTGCCGGCGCCGGCCCTCGCGTGCGGCGGCGACTTCGGCGCCTTCGTCGCGGGGCTTGCCGACGAGGCGCGCGCGCGCGGCATTCCGGCCGAGGCGGCGAAAGGTTTCCTCGCCGGTGCCCGGCTGGACGGCCGCGTCCTGAAGGCGGACCGGACGCAGGGCGTGTTCCGCAAGGATTTCATCGAGTTCTCGCGCTCGCTCATCAGCGCGGGACGGCTGTCCACCGGCCAGTCCATGGCGAAGAAACACGCCGAGGTCTTCCGCCGGATCGGGCGCGACTACGGCATTTCGCCCGGGGTTCTTCTCGCCTTCTGGGCATTCGAGACCGATTTCGGCGCGGTGCAGGGGGATTTCAACACGCGCGACGCACTGGTGACACTCGCCCACGACTGCCGGCGGCCCGAACTATTCCGGCCGCAGGTTTTCGCCGCGATGGAACTCTACGCCCGCGGCGACTTCGACCCGGCGCGAACGCAAGGCGCCTGGGCCGGAGAGATCGGACAGGTGCAGATGCTGCCGGAGGACATCCTGCGAAACGGCGTCGACGGCGATGGCGACGGGCATGTGCAACTGAAGACCTCGGCCGCCGACGCGCTGATGAGTGCCGCGAAGATGCTCCACGGCCTCGGCTGGCGGGCGGGCGAGCCCTGGCTCCAGGAGATCACGGTGCCCGACGACCTCGACTGGGCGAAGACCGGCCTGAACCACGCCCGCCCGGTGGCGGAATGGGAGGCGGCCGGCGTGCGCGGCAGGTCCACGCCGCTTGCGCGGGGTCTTCGGGGCGCGGTTCTCCTGCCGATGGGGCGCAAGGGACCGGCCTTCCTCGCTTATCCGAACTTCCGCGTCTATTTCAGCTGGAACAAGAGTTTCGTCTATGTGACCACCGCCGCCTATTTCGCCACGCGGCTGGAAGGCGCCCCGGTCTATGACGCGGGCGCCCCGGAACCCGGGCTTTCGGCGAAGGAGATGGTGACGCTGCAGAAGAGACTTGCCGCTAGGGGCTACGACGTTGGCGCCATCGACGGGATCCTCGGTGAGAAGACGCGCGAGGCGGTGCAGCGGGAGCAGGCGCGGCTTGGGCTGCCCGCCGACGCCTGGCCGACACAGGCTTTGCTCGGCCGTATCTAGGCGAGGCCAGGATCGGATCAGCAGCCGGTCGAGAAGAATTCCGAAACGGCACCGGCCTTGCAGGTCTTGGCGCTGTGCGCGTGACCCGGCTCGAGACCGGCGAAGGCGAGCAGGAGGAACATGGCGGCGAGGGAGACAACTTCACGCATGGGGCGTCCTTTCGGTTTGTTCACGTCCCGTTCTAGTGGTTTACCATTAATCACGGGTTACCGCGGCGGTTGGCCCTTGCGGTCACATTGATAGATGAGATCAATCAATCAACGAAAACTTGATATTGATTGCCTATCGAAACCAAGGCATTCAGCAGCCAGTCTAGCGGGAGGCCAGCCATGTCCCATTCTACCGCGGAGCCCCCCCAACGGGATCTCCATGCGCTGATTTCCGAGCATTCGGGCGGCGAAGGCCCCCTTTTGCCGATGCTGCATGCGATTCAGGCCGCGTACGGGCACATCCCCCAGGAGGCGATTCCCCTGATCGCGGACGCCTTGAACCTGACCAAGGCCGAGGTTCACGGAGTTGTGACCTTCTATCACGACTTCCGCGAAACGCCGGCCGGGCGGCATGTGATCAAGCTCTGCCGGGCCGAAGCCTGCCAGTCGGTGGGCGGCGCGGCACTCGCGGACCGTGTGCTCGGCAAGCTCGGGCTCGACTGGGGCGGCACCACGGCGAACGGGGCGGTGACCGTCGAGGCGGTCTATTGCCTCGGCCTTTGCGCCTGCGGGCCGGCTGCGATGGTCGACGGCAAGGTTGTGGGCCGTGTCGATGACACTCGGATGGCGAAAATCCTGACGGAGGCCGGCGCATGAATATCTACATCCCCCGCGATGCGGCCGCCAAGGCGCTCGGTGCCGACGAGGTGGCGTCGGCGGTTGCGACGGAGGCCGCGAAGCGCGGGCTCGACGTGCAGATCGTCCGGAACGGCACCCGAGGCATGATCTGGCTGGAACCTCTGGTGGAGGTCGAGGAGACGACAGGCCGGCGCGCCTACGGTCCGGTCACGGCCGCGGATGTGCCGGCGCTCCTCGACGGGAAGCTTGAAGGCCTCGGCGCGGTGGAGGACATTCCGTTCTTTGCCCGCCAGACCCGGCTCACCTTCGCCCGCTGCGGGCTGATCGACCCGCTCAGTCTCGCCGACTACGAAGCGCACGGCGGCCTTGCCGGCCTGCGCCGCGCGGTTGCAATGGAGCCCGGCGGGATCGTGGCCGAGGTCACTGCCTCGGGCCTGCGCGGGCGGGGCGGCGCGGGCTTTCCGACCGGCATCAAGTGGAAGACGGTGGCCGAGGCGCAGTCCGCGCAGAAATACATCGTCTGCAACGCCGACGAGGGCGACAGCGGCACCTTCGCCGACCGCATGATCATGGAGGGCGACCCCTTCACCCTGATCGAGGGCATGGCCATCGCCGGCATCGGCACCGGTGCGACGAAGGGTTACGTCTACATCCGCTCGGAATACCCCGATGCCATCGAGGTGATGGAGGCGGCGATCCTGCTGGCCAGGGGCGCCGGGCTTCTCGGACCCTCGGTGCTCGGCTCTGGCCATGCCTTCGACATGGAGGTGCGGGTCGGCGCGGGCGCCTACGTCTGCGGCGAGGAAACCTCTCTTCTCAACTCGCTCGAGGGCAAGCGCGGGATCGTGCGGGCGAAGCCGCCGCTGCCGGCGCTGGAGGGGCTTTTCGGGCGCCCCACCGTCGTCAACAACGTTCTCAGCCTCGCCACCGTGCCGGTGATCTTCGAGAAGGGGGCGGCGCATTACGCGGGCTTCGGGCTCGGCCGGTCGAAGGGCACCATGCCGATCCAGATCGCCGGGAACGTGAAGCACGGCGGCCTTTTCGAGACCGCCTTCGGGATGCCGCTCGGCCAGCTGGTCAACGACATCGCCGGCGGAACCGCCTCGGGCCGGCCCGTGAAGGCGGCTCAGGTCGGCGGGCCCCTCGGTGCCTACATTCCCGTGTCGCAGTTCGACACGCCCTTCGGCTACGAGGAGTTCGACCAGAAGGGCGGACTCATCGGCCATGCCGGGATTGTGGTCTTCGACGACACGGCCGACATGCTCAAGTTGGCGCGCTTCGCGATGGAGTTCTGCGCCGTGGAAAGCTGCGGCAAGTGCACGCCCTGCCGCATCGGTTCGGTCCGCGGCGTCGAGACCATCGACCGCATCGCCGCAGGCGATCCGGCGGCCACGGTGATTCTCACCGATCTATGTGATACAATGCGCGACGGGTCGCTTTGCGCGCTTGGCGGATTCACCCCATTTCCGGTCATGTCGGCGCTCAGGCATTTCCCGGACGATTTCGCACGCCGGAAGGAGGCCGCGGAATGAAGGACTTCATCATGCCATGGACGACGCCCCAGTCGGATCGTGACATGGGCACGCCTGCCAGAACGGGCGCGCCGGTGACACTGACCGTCGACGGGTTCGAGGTGACGGTGCCCGAGGGCACGTCCGTCATGCGCGCGGCGGCCGAGGCCGGCATCGAGGTGCCGAAGCTCTGCGCCACCGACAGCGTCGATGCCTTCGGATCGTGCCGCCTCTGCCTGGTGGAGATCGAGGGGCGGAAGGGCACGCCCGCCTCCTGCACCACGCCGGTGGCGCCGGGCATGGTCGTGCACACCCAGTCCGACAAGGTGAACCGCCTGCGCAAGGGCGTGATGGAACTCTACGCCTCCGACCATCCGGCGATCGGGCTGACCGACGCTGCCAACGGCGACAGCGAGTTGCAGAAGATGGCCGCGCGGGTGGGCCTGCGCGAGGTGCGCTACGAGCCGGTCGCGGACCATGCCCGCCGGCGCCTTCCGGACGGGGCCCAGAACCCCGATTGGCGCCCGGTCGACGACAGCAACCCCTACTTCACCTACGACCCGGCAAAATGCATCGTCTGCTCGCTCTGCGTGCGCGCCTGCGGCGAAGTCCAGGGCACATTCGCACTGACGATCGAGGGGCGGGGTTTCGACAGCCGGATGTCGGCGGGCACCGGCCTTGACAACTACCTCTCCTCCGACTGCGTATCCTGCGGCGCCTGCGTGCAGGTCTGCCCGACCGGCAGCCTGCAGGAAAAATCGGTGATCGAGATGGGCCTTCCGGACCGCTCGGTCGTCACCACCTGCGCCTATTGCGGGGTCGGCTGTTCCTTCAAGGCCGAGATGCGCGGCGACGAGCTGGTGCGCATGGTGCCCTACAAGCACGGCAAGGCGAACCGGGGCCATTCCTGCGTCAAGGGGCCGTTTCGCCTATGGCTATGCGGCGCACCGCGACCGCATCCTGAAGCCGATGATCCGCGAGGAGATCAGCGATCCCTGGCGCGAGGTGTCGTGGGACGAGGCGCTGGGCTACGCCGCGTCGCGCCTGCGCGGGTTGCAGGAGAAGTACGGCCAGAAGTCGATCGGCGTCATCACCCGTCGCGCTGCACCAACGAGGAAACCTACCTCGTGCAGAAGCTTGCCCGCGCGGTCTTCCGCAACAACAACACCGATACCTGCGCGCGGGTCTGCCATTCGCCGACCGGCTACGGTCTGCGCAACACCTTCGGCACTTCGGCCGGCACGCAGGACTTCGACTCGGTCGAGCAGACCGACGTAATGATCGTCATCGGCGCCAATCCGACCGATGCGCATCCGGTCTTCGCCAGCCGCATGAAGAAGCGGTTGCGCCAGGCGCGAAGCTGATCGTGATCGACCCGCGCCGGATCGACCTCGTGAAGTCGGCCCATGTCCGGGCCGCGCATCACCTCCAGCTCCGTCCCGGCACCAACGTGGCGGTCGTTTCGGCACTGGCCCATGTGATCGTGACCGAGGAACTCGCCAACGAGACCTTCATCCGCGAGCGGTGCGACTGGGACGAATATCTCACCTATGCGGACTTCATCCGCGACCCGCGCCACAGCCCCGAGGCGACCGAGGCGCTGACCGGCGTTCCGGCGGCGGAACTGCGCAAGGCGGCGCGGCTCTTCGCCACAGGCGGCAACGGGTCGATCTACTACGGGCTCGGCGTGACGGAGCACAGCCAGGGCACCACCGCCGTCATGGGGATCGCCAACCCGCGATGCTCACCGGCAACATCGGCCGCAAGGGCGTGGGCGTAAATCCGCTCCGCGGCCAGAACAACGTGCAGGGCTCCTGCGACATGGGGTCCTTCCCGCACGAGCTTCCGGGCTACCGCCATGTGAAGAACGCCGACGTGCGGGCGATCTACGAGAAGATGTGGGGCGTGCCGATCGATCGGAGCCGGGCCTGCGCATTCCGAACATGCTCGACGCCGCTGTCGATGGCACGTTCAAGGGGCTCTACTGCCAGGGCGAGGACATCCTGCAATCGGACCCGGACACCAAGCATGTCTCGGCCGGTCTTGCGGCGATGGAATGCGTGATCGTACACGACCTCTTCCTGAACGAGACGGCGAACTACGCCCATGTTTTCCTGCCGGGGTCCTCGTTCCTCGAGAAGAACGGGACCTTCACCAACGCCGAGAGCGGCGCATCAACATGGTGCGCAAGGTGATGGCGCCGAAGAACGGCTACGAGGACTGGGAGGTGACGCAGCTTCTGGCGAATGCGCTCGGCGCCGGCTGGAGCTACACGCATCCTTCCGAGATCATGGACGAGATCGCCGCCACCACGCCGTCCTTCGCCGGCGTGACCTATGACCTTATCGACCGCATGGGCTCCGTCCAGTGGCCCTGCAACGAGAAGTCGCCTGAGGGCACGCCGGTGATGCACATCGACGGTTTTGTGCGCGGAAAGGGCCGCTTTATCGTGACCGAGTACCTCGCCACCGACGAGAAGACCGGGCCGCGCTTCCCGCTCCTGCTCACTACGGGCCGAATTCTCAGCCAGTACAACGTCGGTGCGCAGACACGGCGCACGGCAAACACCGTCTGGCACGATCAGGACCGGCTGGAGATCCACCCCCACGATGCCGAGAACCGCGGCATCAACGACGGCGACTGGGTGCGCCTTGCCTCGCGTTCGGGCGAGACAACGCTCAGGGCGAAGGTGACGGACCGGGTTGCCCCGGGCGTGGTCTACACGACCTTCCACCACCCCGACACGCAGGCCAACGTCGTCACCACCGACTTCTCCGACTGGGCGACGAACTGCCCCGAATACAAGGTGACTGCGGTGCAGGTGGGCCGGTCGAACGGCCCCTCGGACTGGCAGGAGGACTACGCAGCGCAAGCCGCCAACGCGCGCCGCATCCTGCCCGCGGCGGAGTAGCGATGGCGTTCGCGCCCACGTTCAGCGCGAAGGGCGTTGCCGTCCACCCGGACGGCACGCGCGCCGTGACGCGGACCTTGCCGGAGGAGGTGCCGGTCGCCTTCGTCTTCGACGGCACCACGCAGGCCGTGATGATGGCGACCCCTGCCGACATCGAGGACTTCGCTGTGGGCTTCGCGCTTTCCGAAGGCATCGTGGTGCATGCAGGCGAGATCACCGAGACCGAGGTGGTCGCGCACGGACCGGGGATCGAGGCCCGGATGTGGCTGACCGGCGACAGGGCCGAAGCGCTGGCCAGGCGCCGCCGCGCGGCGGCGGGGCCGGTCGGTTGCGGGCTCTGCGGCATCGACAGCCTTGACGAGGCGGTGCGCGCGCTGCCGCGGGTGACGTCCGTGCCGTCGGCGTTGACCGCGGCCGAACTTTCCGGCGCCGCCGACGCCTTGCGGGCGCGCCAGCCGCTCCACGACCAGACCCGCGCCGTCCATGCGGCGGCCTTCCTTGCCCCCGGCGAAGGCATCGTCGCGGTGCGTGAGGATGTGGGCCGGCACAATGCGCTCGACAAGCTCATCGGCGCGATGTCGCGGGTCGGGCGCGACATGTCCGGCGGGGCCGTGGTCATGACCTCGCGCCTTTCGGTCGAGCTTGTGCAGAAATGCGCGCTCGCCGGATGCCCCGTCATCCTTTCCGCCTCCGCGCCCACCGCGCTTGCCCTCCGGCAGGCGGAGACCGCGGGGATCACGCTTGCGAGCTTCGCCCGCGCCGGCGGGTTCGACCTTTACTCACATCCTGAACGCATCACTACCGGAGCCGCCGATGTCGCCTGAGAAGATGGTCCACATGGCCAACCAGATCGTCGCCTTCTTCAATAGCCAGCCCGGCACCGACGCGGCCGAGCGGGTGGCCGAGCATCTTTCAGATTTCTGGGAACCGCGGATGCGGGCGCAGCTACTGGCCTACATCGACGAGGGCGGCGCCGGGCTCGATCCCGTGGCGATCGCGGCGGCGCGGCGGCTGAAGCCCGTCACGGCCTGAGCCGGCCAGGCCGGGTGCACCCTTTCGCAGGGGCCTTGCAGGCGGGAAGCACCACGCCCTTACCGGGAGCCTACGTCCCCGCTCGATCCCGTTTCCCTCCATGCGGCGATCACGCGATGATCGCCAGCTTCTCCCGGGGCGGCGGGGCATAGCCGCCGAGCCGCGACGTGCGCAGGTTGAGGCCGACCATCGCTTCGGCGAGTCGGACGGCGCAGGCGACGCCGTCGAGTACTGGCAGCCCATGTTCGGCCGCGAGACGCCCCGCGAGGTCCGCCATGCCGGCGCAGCCGAGCACGATCGCCTCGGCCCGGTCCTCCACGATCGCCTTACCGATCTCAGCACTGATCCGGCTGCAGGCATCCGACCCCGGGCATTCGAGGTCGAGTACCGCGACCTCCGACGACCGGACACGCGCGCAGCGCGCCGCCAGACCGTAGCGGTGCAGGTTATGCTCCAGTGCAGGCACCGAACGCGCCAGTGTGGTCACGACCGAGAACTTGTTGGCGAGCATCGCGGCGAAGTGATACGCGGCCTCGCCGATGCCGATCACGGGGCGATCGGTCAGGCAGCGCGCGGCGTCGAGGCCCGTGTCGTCGAAACAGGCTATGATGACCGCATCGGCATCCGCGGTGTTCCGGATGATCTGCAGGACACCCGGAACGCTCATCGCCTCGTCATAGTAGCCTTCGATGGAAACCGGCCCGCCGGGCGGGTTGACCGCGCGGATTTCCGTCCCCGGACTCGCCGCTGCGTGCGCCGCGGCACCGATCTTCCCGGTCATCGAAGCGGTGGAGTTGGGATTGATGACGAGGATCCGCATGTCAGAGCTCTCCGCCAAGGTAGGCAGCCTTGATCCGGTCGTCATGCATGAGGTCCTTCGAGGCACCCGACAGCACGACCTGCCCGGTGGACAAAGCGTAGGCGCGGTTCGAGATCGACAGCGCCATGCGGCTGTTCTGTTCGACCAGAAGCACCGAAACGCCTTCGTCGCGGCTGATCGCCACGATGGCGCGCGCGATATCCTGCACAAGCTTCGGCGCGATGCCCAGGGACGGTTCGTCCAGCAGCAGCAGCCGCGGCTTGGCCATCAGGGCGCGGCCGATGACCATCATCTGCTGTTCGCCGCCCGACAGGGTGCTGGCCTGCTGGTGGAAACGTTCCTTCAGGCGTGGGAAGCGGGTCAGGACGCTTTCGAGGGTCTGCTCGATCCCCTGCTTGTCGGTGCGGGTGAAGGCGCCCATCAGGAGATTGTCCTTCACGCTCATCAGCGGAAAGACCCGGCGGCCCTCCGGCACCATCGCGATGCCCTTCCTCACGATCTCGGCCGCCGGGGTGGCGTCGATACGCTCGCCAAGGTAGGTGATCCGGCCGGACTTGATCCTGCGCAGCCCGGTGACCGCCCGTAGTATGGAGGATTTGCCCGCGCCATTCGCGCCGATGAGGGCAACCGTCTCCCCCTCGTTCAGGTCTATCGAAACGCCCTTCAGGGCATAGACATGATCATAGTACAGTTCGACATTCTCGAAGCTCAGCATCTTCGGCGGGGCGGCAGGCGCGGTGGCGGTCTGGCTCATGTCTCAAATCCCGATCGCGGCGTCCTCGGAGCCGAGATAGGCCTCGATGACGCGCGGGTTTGCCTGGATCTCGGCGGGACTGCCTTCGGCGATCTTCTCGCCGAAGTTTATGCAGACGATCCGGTCGGATATCCGCATAACTGCGGGCATGTCATGCTCGACCAGAAGGACGGTCAGCCCACGCTCGTCGCGCAGACGTCGGACAAGGCCGACCATCCGCATCGTCTCGTCGTGATTCATTCCGGCAAACGGTTCGTCCAGCAGGATCACCCCGGGATGGGTGGCAAGCCCGATCGCCATGCCGAGCGCCCTCAGATGGCCCTGCGGCAGGTTCGAGGCCGTCTCGGTCCGGATCGGGTGCAGACCGAGAAAGTCTATGATGTCGTCGGCGGACCGGGCGAAATCCGCCTCGTCCGACCGGGCCTGCCGCGTCCCGAGGAAGAAGCCGAGCAACGAGGCCTTCGAGCGCAGGTGATGGGCGACGATGACGTTCTCGCGCACGGTCATCGAGCGGAAGATCGTGGTTTCCTGGAAGGTGCGCACAATGCCGAGCCGCGCCACCTTGTGTGGCGGAAGGCCCGAGATCCGGTTGCCCTTGAACAGGATCTCGCCGGCCGTCGGTGTCACGAAGCCTGCAATCTGCTTGAAGAGCGTGGATTTGCCCGCCCCGTTGGGCCCGATCACCGAGAGTATCTCGCGCGGGGCCACGTCGAAACTGATTGCGCTGTTTGCGGTCAGCCCGCCGTAACGCTTGGTCACGCCCTTGACCTGCAGGATGGGTCCGGTCATCTGCGGCCCTCCCCGCGGTCGAACAGGCTGAGCACCCCGTTGGGCAACACCAGCATCAGCGCGATCATCGTCCCCGAATAGATGAGCAACTGGTATTCCCGAGCCACCGACAGGAGGTCCCAGCCGAAATACAGCAGAAGCGTGCCGAGCATCGGCCCGAACACATAGCCGAGGCCGCCGAGGAAGCAGTAAAGCATGAAGTTGACGCTGTCAGTGACGACGAACGAAGACGGGTAGATCGACTGCGATATGGCAACGAAGATCGCCCCGGCGAGCCCACCGAAGAAGGACGAGATGGAGTAGGCCAGCACCCTCAGCATCGCCGTGTTCACCCCGATCGAGGCTGCCAGTTCCTCGTTCTGCTGGAGCGAGCGGCAGAGATGACCGAGACGTGAATTCACGATCCGCCAGAGCACCAGATAGGTCAGCACCATCAGGGCCGACGCCATGAGGTAGAACGCGAGCTTGGGGTTCCCCAGCGTGGCGAAGTCGGGAATCAGCGTCATGCCCAAGACGGAAAGCTCGCCCGGAAGCGGAATGGAGGTGATTCCCTTGGCGCCATTGGTCACCGGCAGCGCGAGGGCGGTCAGCCGGGCGACCTCGGTCAGCACAAGCGTCACCATCGCGAAATAGACGCCACGGAGGCGCA
>JACKKD010000002.1 GCA_020637675.1 Paracoccaceae bacterium
CTCATGCAACTCGCCGATGAAGAAGGTGTCGAAGAGCACATAGTGGACGAAGTGATGATAGCTGTCCGGGTTCGTGTTGGCCCAGATCAGGGCCAGAAGTGCGCCGCCGATCAGGAGGAGCGAGTAGGTGGTGATGTAGTTCCAGACCCGATACATTCCGTCCCCCCTGGCCTGTCTTCCGGTCTGGATACTGGAAAGGTCGAATCGGGGCAACCCGCCGCACCGCGGCATCGTGCCGTTGCGTGAGCCGGGTGCGGGGCGTAAGTCACCGTCATGATCGTAGCCGCGCCACAGCTTGACCACGAAATCGCTGCCTGCCGCCTCTGCGCCGCCGAATTTGCGGCAACCGCCACGGCGCACGCGCCGCGCCCCGTCGTCTGGTTCCGCCCCGGCGCCGGCGTGCTGATCGCCGGGCAGGCGCCGGGCGCTCGGGTGCATGGGATCGGACGCCCCTTTGCGGACCCTTCGGGTGACCGGCTGCGCGCCTGGCTTGGCTTGTCCGAGACGGAGTTCTACGACCGCGACCGGGTGGCGGTGGTGCCGATGGCCTTTTGCTTTCCGGGCTACGACGCGAAGGGTTCCGACCTGCCGCCGCCCCGGCGCTGTGCGGCGACCTGGCATGCGCGGGTGATGGCGAGCCTGCCGGATGTCCGCGTGACGTTTCTCGTCGGTGGCTATTCGCAGGCCTGGCATCTCGGGCCCGCGGCGGTGAAGGGCGGCGTCACGGCAACGGTGGCCCGCTGGCGCGACCACGCGCCGCGCGTCTTCCCCTTGCCTCATCCGTCCTGGCGCAATACCGCGTGGCTCAGGCGCAATCCGTGGTTCGAGGCCGATCTTCTGCCGGTGGCGCGGAAGCGGCTGCGCGAGGTGCTCGATGGAAACTGATCTCGACCGGCTGCACGCCGCCATGAACGCGGCGTCGGAAGACGATGCGGCGCGGCTCGCCTTCTACGGCCGTCTTGCGGACGCGGAACTCTTCCTCCTTCTGACTGAGGAACCCTTGGGCGATACGATCGAGCCGGCGCTCTTCGATCTGGAGGAGGGACGCGTCGCGCTCGCCTTCGATACCGAGGCGCGCCTTGCCGCCTTCGCCGAGGGTCCTGCGCCCTATGCCGCGCTGCCGGGACGGGTCGTGGCGCAGTTGCTTTCTGCGCAGAGGCTCGGCCTCGGCTTCAACGTCGCCGTGGCCCCCTCGGCAATCCTTCTGTCGGCCGATGCGCTCGGCTGGCTCGCGGGAGCGCTGGGGCAGGCGCCCGTGGAAGCGGTCGCGCGGCCGGTGGCATATGGCCCGCCTGCCGGCGTGCCGCCGGCGCTCCTCGCCGCGCTCGACGACAAGCTGGCCAGACTCGCGGGGCTTGCCGCGCGGGCGCATCTCGTCGCGGTCACCTGGGAGGGGGGCGGGCAGGGCCATCTCCTGGTCATCGAGGATGCCCGGCGGGGGGCGGAGCCGGCGCTGGCCAAGGCGGTGTCCGAGGCGCTGGTGTTCTCGGGGATCGAGGCGGGCGCGCTCGACGTCACCTTCCTCGGCTCCGGCGATCCGGCGCTTGGCCCCATCGCGCGTCGGGCGCTCACTTTCGTCCTTCCGGCAGCGGCGGTCGAGACGGCCCAGGTGCTCGGCCCCGCGGCCCCCGGAACCGATCCGGCCAGGCCGCCGAGGCTCCGGTGACGCGGGCTCAGTACCCGCGCTCGCGGTCGACGAGATAGAGGAACGGCTCCCCGGCCTCGCCGCGCCGGACATTCTCGGCGATGACGGCCGAGGCAGTCAGCGGCCGCGTGCTTGCCGCGATGTGCGGCGTGACGGTGACCTTCGGATGCGCCCAGAAAGGGTGCTCCTTCGGCAGGGGCTCGTTGCGGAAAACGTCGAGCGTGGCATGACCGACCCGGCCCGTGTCCAGCGCGGCGAGCAGGGCGGTGTCGTCGATGAGCGGACCCCGGCCGGGATTGATGAGGACCGCGCCCCTGGGCAGCCGGGCGAGCCGGGCGGCGTTCATCAGGTTCTCGGTTTCGGCGGTGAGCGGCATCAGCAGGATCACGATTTCTGCGCGGGAAAGCACCGTGTCGAGCCCCGCCTCGCCCGAATGGCACTCGATGCCTGCGATCGACTTCGGGCTGCGGCTCCAGCCCAGCACGGCGAAGTTGAGCCGAGCCAGAGCCTCGCCGGCTTCCTGGCCGAGGGCGCCGAGGCCGAGGACCGCGACCGTCCGTTCACGGGCGATCGGCGGCTTGATGTCGTTCCGCCAGATGCCATCCTGGTGGAGGATGTGCAGGTCCATGCCGAGATGGTGGCGGAGCGTGTGGCCCACGACCCATTCGACCATGCTTTCCGTCATCGCCGGGTCGACCATGCGGGCGAGCGGCTGGGTCAGCGTCCGGTTGCCGACCATCCGTTCCACGCCTGCCCATAGGTTCAGGACCGCCTTGCAGTTCACAAAGGGCGCGAAGTCCTCGATGTCGCCGCCGGGAGCGAAGACGATATAGTCCACAACCGCCGGATCGGGCGCGGCCAGGAGAATCTCGGCCTTCACGCCCGCGTCGGTCAACGCCTGCGGCAGGTGGTCGTGATACTCCCTCCAGGCGGCTGAGCCGGCGGCGAAATAGACGGTGACGGGCATCGGGCTACCTCGGGCGGTGGATGTGGGCGCTCTGCACGAGCCCGAAGGCGGCGAGCAGGATGATCATGGCCGTTCCCCCGTAGGAGACAAGGGGCAACGGCACGCCGACGACGGGCATGAGCCCCGTCACCATGCCCATGTTGACGGTGAAGAACAGGAAGAATGTCCCGGCGACACCGAAGGTCAGAAGAGCAGAAAACCGGTCCCGGTTGGCCAGCGCCGATGAAATGCAGAAGACGATGATGAGGATGTAGAGCACGAGAAGCGAGAAGGCGCCGACGAAGCCGAATTCCTCGGCGAGCGTGGTGAAGATGAAATCGGTGTGCTTTTCCGGCAGGAAGTTCAGCCGCGACTGGGTTCCCTGCATGTATCCCTTGCCCGCCCAACCGCCGGAGCCGAGCGCGATCTGCGCCTGGGTGATGTTGTAGCCGGCGCCGAGCGGGTCGGACCCCGGATCGAGGAAGGTGTCGATCCGGCGGAACTGGTAGTCCTCGATCAGTTGCCAGTCGGTTCCCCGGCTCTCGAACACCGCAAAGACGAGGGCCCCGACCAGTGCGATGACCGTGCCGAAGTACCAAAGGCTCACGCCCGCCACGAACATGACGATGCCGCCCCCCGCGAGAAGGAGGATCGCGGTGCCGAGGTCGGGTTGCTTCAGCACGAGGAGGGTGGGCGCGAGGATCACGACCACCGGGATGAGCACCCAGAGCGGCCGCGAGGTCCGCTTCACGTCGAGCCAGTCGTAATAGGCCGCAAGGAACATCACGAGCGCGATCTTCATGATTTCCGACGGCTGGAGGCGCAGTGGCCCGAGATCGAGCCAGCGCTGCGCGCCCTTGCCGATGTCGCCAAAGAACTCGACTGCAACGAGAAGGACGAGCGCCCCGAAATAGGCCAGCCCCGAAATGTTGCGCCAGAACCAGATTGGCACGAAGCCGATGGCGAGCATCACCACCGTGCCGACGGCGAAACGCTTCATCTGTGGCTCTGCCCAGATGTCCGACCGGCCGCCCGCGACGGAATAGAGCATGAGAAATCCGACCGAGGCCGTCGCGGCCAGAAGAAGGACAAGCGCCCAGTTGACGTAGAGCACCTTTCTCAGCCCGGAGGGAACCGTCTTGACGTTGTACTCGAGGTAGCTCATGCGCGCGACCTCGTCGCATCGGTCGTGCCGGGCTCGAGTATCTTGAGCTTCTCGCGTTCGGATTCGATGCGCGTCCGCTGGCTTTCGGGATAGGCGGTCAGCGCGGGCATGCCGCCGTTCATCGCGTAGAGCACGATGTCGCGCGCGATCGGCGCGGCAGCGAGCGAACCGCCGCCGCCATGTTCGACGACCAGCGCGACGGCATAGCGCGGCGTATCGAAGGGCGCGAAGCAGACGAAGAGCGCGTGGTCGCGCCGGTTCCAGGGCAGGTCCTCGTTCGACACGACGCCGCGCGCGCGCTCGGCCGCAGTAATGTTCCTGACCTGGCTCGTGCCCGTCTTGCCGGCCATGCGCATGGTGTCATCGACGATGCGCGAACCGTAGGCGGTGCCGCGGCGCGAGTTGGTGACGTCGAACATGCCCTTCCGGACGTGCGCCAGCCACGCCGGGTCGATGCCGAGATCGGCGGCGGGCTCCACCGCCAGTTCCTGCCCGTCTATGGCCCGCAGCAGCCGCGGCATGATGGCCTTGCCCGTGGCGATACGCGCGGTCATCACCGCGAGCTGAAGCGGCGAGGCAAGCACGAAGCCCTGGCCGATCCCGGAGTTGAGAGTGTCGCCGATGAGCCAGCCGGTGCCGTACTTGCGCGCCTTCCACTCCTTGTCGGGCGCGAGGCCTTCCGAGATGGCCGACATCGGCAGATCGAAGCGGACACCGATGCCGAGCCGGCGCGCCATGGCCGCCAGCTTGTCGATACCGGTGCGTTGCGCGACCTCGTAGTAGTAGACATCGCAGGACTGTTCGAGGCTCTGCGTCATGCCGACGTGCCCGTGCCCGGCCCGCTTCCAGCAATGGAACCGGCGGTTTCCGAGTTCGGTGAAACCGCGGCAGTAGACGGTCTCCTCCGGTGAGATCACCCCCGCCTCCAGCGCGGCGAGCGCAGTGACCAGCTTGAACGTGGACCCCGGCGGATAGGCACCCTGGACGGACTTGTCGGCGAGCGGTCTGTGGTCGTTTTCCGTAAGCGCCCGGTACTCGGCAGAGGAGATGCCGCGGACGAAAAGGTTCGGGTCGAAGCTTGGCGCCGAGTTGATGGCCAGGATCCCGCCCGTGGCCACATCGATCACCACGGCGGCAGCGCTCTCCTCGCCCAGGCGTGCCTGCACATAGTTCTGCAGGCGGTGATCGATGGTCAGCCGCACGTTGGCGCCGGGATCGCCGTCGCGCCGGTCGATCTCGCGCATGACCCGGCCGGTGGAGTTCACCTCGATCCGCCGCGTGCCGGCCTTGCCGCGCAGCGCCTCCTCCAGCTTCGCCTCCACCCCCAGCTTGCCGATCTGGAAGCGCGGGATCTGCAGCAGAGGGTCGGGGTCCTCCATCTTCGAAAGGTCGTAGTCGCTGACCGGGCCGACATAGCCCAGCACGTGCGCGAAGTCGGGGCCAAGCGGATAGACGCGGGAGAGGCCCACCTCGGTCGTGACCCCGGGAAGGACTGGTGCGTTTACCGCCACGCGGCTGAAATCCTCCCAGCTGAGTCGGTCCGCCACCGTGATCGGCAGCGTCGGCGCGCGTCGGGCGATTTCCCTTCGCGTTCGTTCGAGATCGTCGGGCGCGAGCGGCACGAGCCGGGCCAGCCGCTCGAGCACCGCGTCGGTATCGCCCGCGTCCTCTGGCGTGATGGTGATCCGGTAGTTCTGCTCGTTTCCGGCAATCACTGACCCGGACCGGTCCTGAATGAGGCCACGCGCAGGCGGGATCAGGCGGATCTTGATCGAGTTCTCTTCGGCCAGCAGGCGGAACTGATCCGTCCGGTCGAGCTGGAGATACCGCATGCGGAACGCGAGCGTGGTCGCGAACACGCCTTGCAGTCCCGCCAGCAGCAGGCCGCGCCGGCTGATCGTCCGGAAGCTTTCCTGGGTGTCGCGGGGCGAGCGTCTCATATCCGGTGTCCGAAGGCATCGACCTGACCTGGCGCCGCCTTGCGCAAGCCGAAGACGAAATGCGTGACGAGCACGACGCCAGGATAGGCGAGGATGGTGACCACGGTGCGGAGCGCCGTCAACCCGGCCGGCGCCTGCGGCACCAGGAAGGTAGCGAGTACAAGGCCATTGATCACGGTGATGGCGATGACCAGGGCCCCGGCGACCAGCCATTCAAGCGCGAAGGGCAGGTCGCGGAAACTTGCCTCGCGGGACCGCAGGAACTCCGTACCCAGAAGGACGACGAGCGGCCAGAGGCCCGGCGGGCGCATGGCGAGAATGTCCTCCATCAGCAGGACGGCGGCAACCAGCGTGGCGGGCGCATAGTCAGGCCGGCGCAGCACCCAGGCGATGGTGCCGCAGAGGATGAGGTCGGGACCCGGGACGCGCGCGGGCACGGCACCGAGCGGCAGCATCCGCACGAAGAGCACGAGTGCTGCCACCCCCGCGAAGAGGAGCCTGTAGGCCAACCGGTGGGCCGTGACCGGATCAACCATCGCCGGCCTCCGCCCCGGGTACGGGGGCCTCCGACGGCACTGCCTCGGGCGCCGCGGTGGGCGGCAACAGGGGCTGCACTGGCGGCGGGATGAGACCGCCCGCCTCGCTGATCTGTTCTGCCGGGTGGCTTCTGAGGACCCTGAGGAAGCTCAGGCGCTCGTAATCCGCGGCCAGCCGGACGCGCAGACGCCGGTCCGGCCCGAGTTCCACCTGGCCGACGAGAAGTCCGGCGGGAAAGACGCCGCCGTCGCCCGAGGAAATCACCCGGTCGCCAGGACGCACCTGCTCGGGTGCCTCTATGAACTCGACGGGCGGGGCGGGGCTGTTGTCGCCGACAAGCATCGCCCTCTGGCCCGAAGGCTGGATCGTCACCGGGATGCGGCTGGAGGCATCGGTGAGAAGGATCACACGGCTCGTGGTCTGGCCGACGCCCGAGATGCGACCGACAAGGCCAAGCCCGTCCATCGTCGCCCAGCCATCGACTATGCCGTCGCGGGCGCCGACGTTCAGGAGTACCGACTGGCGGAAGGGCGATCCGGAATCGGCCATCACGACGCCCGAGACGGAGGTGAGCTTGGGGTCGAGCCGCACCTGGTTCTGCGCCAGAAGCTTGGCATTCTGCTGTTCGAGCTGGACCGCCGCTTCCTTCCAGGACTTCATCTGCTGCAGTTCGCGGCGGAGTTCCTGGTTCTGCTCGTAGATGCGGGCGTAGGACTGGAAGCCCTCCACCATGCCGACGAGCTTCGTCACCGGGGCCATGGCCCAGTCCATGTTCGGCACGACCTTGTCGATGAAGGCGGCACGGACCCGTTCGATACGGGGGCTGTCGATGCGCCAGGCCAGGAAGATCGCGGCCAGCACAAAGAAGAGCACCGCAATCAGGATGCGGCGCACCGGCCCCTTGAAATCGGCATCGGCGTTGCGGTCTCTCGCCACAGGCGGCCTCGCGGTCGGCGCCGCGCCCCCGAGGGGCCCTGTGACGGGCCCCGGGAGGCTCAGCTGTCGTAGTCTATTACATGGCGGAGCTGTTTTTCATACTCCAGCGCCTTGCCGGTGCCGAGGGCGACGCAGTTCAGCGACTGGTCGGCGATGGAGATCGAAAGCCCCGTCTGCTCGCGCAGCGCGAGATCCAGTTCGCCCAGGAGCGCGCCGCCGCCCGTCAGCATCACGCCGCGGTCCACGATGTCGGCGGCAAGGTCCGGCGGCGTCGTCTCGAGCGCGGTCATCACCGCCTCGCAGATCTGCTGGACCGGTTCGGCGAGCGCCTCGGCGACCTGCGCCTGGTTGATCTCGATCTCCTTCGGCACGCCGTTCAGAAGGTCGCGGCCACGGATGGACATGGAGGCACCGCGCCCGTCGTCGGGCATCCGCGCGGTGCCGATCGAGGTCTTGATGCGCTCGGCCGTGGATTCGCCGACGAGCAGGTTCTGCTGGCGGCGAAGGTAGTTGACGATGGCCTCGTCCATCCGGTCGCCGCCGACGCGGACCGAGCGGGCATAGACGATGTCGCCGAGGCTCAGCACCGCCACCTCGGTTGTGCCGCCGCCGATGTCGACGACCATGCTTCCCGTCGGATCGGTGATCGGCATGCCGGCGCCGATGGCCGCTGCGATGGGCTCGGCGATCAGTCCCGCGCGCCGCGCGCCGGCCGAAAGGACCGACTGGCGGATCGCCCGCTTCTCGACCGGGGTCGCGCCGTGGGGCACGCAGACGATGATCTTCGGCTTCGAGAAGGTCGCCCGCTTGGCCACCTTCCGGATGAAGTGCTTGATCATCTCCTCGGCGGTGTCGAAGTCGGCGATGACCCCTTCGCGCATCGGCCGGATCGCTTCGATCGAGCCGGGGGTGCGGCCGAGCATCAGCTTGGCATCCTCGCCCACGGCGAGCACCTGCTTCTTGCCGTCCTTGACGTGGTAGGCGACGACCGAGGGTTCGTTCAGCACGATCCCCTTGCCCCGGACATATACGAGCGTGTTCGCCGTCCCGAGGTCGATCGCCATGTCCGACGAAAATAGCCCGCCCCAGCCTGCCATGATGTGTTCCCGTTTCCCCAAAGAGATTTGGGCCGGCGACTCGCCCGTCGCAGGCCGGGGCTCCTTATAGGCTTTGCGGGCAGGGGGCGGAAGGGGGCGCCGGGGGCGCCCCTGCGGGTTTCCGCCACAGGGGAAGAATCGAACAATTCGGGCGGGCCGGAGTGCCCTCGGCCCGCCGAACCTGTCAGGAAACCGACTTCAGCTCCTCCTCCGGCTTCGTCTTCTCGCGCCGCACGACGAGATTGTTCAGCGCGTTGACGTAGGCCTTGGCGCTGGCGACGACCGTATCGGTGTCGGAGGACTGGCCGGTGACGATCTTGCCGCCCTCCTCGAGTCGCACCGAGACGGTGGCCTGCGCGTCGGTCCCTTCGGTCACCGCATGGACCTGGTAGAGCGCGAGCCGGGCGCTATGGGGGAAGAGCTTCTTCACCGCGTTGAAGGTGGCGTCGACCGGGCCGTCGCCCTGCGCCGTCACCTGATGGTCCACGCCGTTGATCGTCAGGATCAGGTCGGCCGACTGCGGCGCCTCCGTGCCGCAGATCACGCGCAGGAACTTCACCTGCATCTGACCTTCGGCAGAGGTCGAATCGGTCATCAGCGCGAGGAGGTCGTCGTCGTAGACCTCCTTCTTGCGGTCGGCGAGCGCCTTGAACCGCACGAAGACGTCGTTGAGCTGGTTGTCGGCAAGCTCGTAGCCAAGCTGGCGCAGCTTGTCGCGCAGCGCCGCGCGTCCCGAGTGCTTGCCCATGACGAGGTTGGAGGCCGAAAGCCCCACGTCCTCGGGGCGCATGATCTCGAAGGTCTGGGCGTTCTTCAGCATCCCGTCCTGGTGGATGCCGCTTTCGTGGGCGAAGGCGTTCTTGCCGACGATGGCCTTGTTGTACTGCACCGGGAAGCCCGAGACGGCGGCGACCCGTCGCGAGATGTTCATGATCTTCGTGGTATCGACGCCGGTGGTATAGGGCATGATGTCGTGGCGCACCTTCAGCGCCATCACCACCTCTTCCAGCGCGGTGTTGCCGGCGCGTTCGCCGAGGCCGTTGATGGTGCATTCGATCTGCCGTGCGCCAGCCTCGACCGCGGCGAGCGCGTTCGCCGTCGCCATGCCGAGGTCGTTGTGGCAGTGCGTGGCGAAGACGATCTCGTCCGCGCCCGGAACCCGTTCGACGAGCATCCGGATCAGGTCGGCGGATTCGCGGGGCGCGGTGTATCCCACGGTGTCGGGAATGTTGATCGTGGTGGCGCCGGCCTTGATGGCGATCTCCACCACCCGGCAGAGATAGTCGTGTTCGGTCCGCGTCGCGTCCATCGGCGACCACTGGACGTTGTCGCAGAGGTTGCGGGCGTGGCTCACGGTCTCGTGGATCCGCTCGGCCATCTCGTCCATCGTCAGGTTCGGGATCGCGCGGTGGAGCGGCGAGGTACCGATGAAGGTGTGGATTCGCGGCCGCTTCGCGTGGCGCACTGCTTCCCAGCAGCGGTCGATGTCCTTTTTCTGGGCGCGCGCGAGGCCGCAAATCACGGCGTTCTTCGTCTGCCGGGCGATGTCGCTCACGGCCTCGAAGTCGCCTTCCGAGGCGATGGGGAAGCCCGCCTCG
Source organism: Paracoccaceae bacterium (assembly GCA_020637675.1). GTDB lineage: Bacteria > Pseudomonadota > Alphaproteobacteria > Rhodobacterales > Rhodobacteraceae > Albidovulum. The sequence continues at coordinate 9,865 of JACKKD010000002.1, forward strand.
ATGATGTCCACGCCCATCTCGTCGAGAAGCTCGGCGATCTCCAGCTTCTCGTCATGGGTCATCGTGGCGCCGGGCGATTGTTCGCCGTCGCGCAGCGTGGTGTCGAAGATCAGCACGCGGTTTCCGGGTCTCTGGTCGGTCATCGATTCATCTCTCTTTTTTTCCTTAGCTTGCCTGGCGCGGCGGTCACCTCTGAGCGGTCGCGCCGGAAGGCACGCTCAGAGGCGGCTAAGGAGGAGAAGGAGGCCACGAAGCGACGCCGCGCGAAGGGCGCGGTGGGTCTCGGCGATATGCAGGCTCCGTGTCATGGCGCGCGACTATAGGGGGGCGGCGCGAAAAGGAAAGATGGAAAAACGCCTCAATCGGAAGCGAGGTCGGCCTCGGCCGCAAGGCCGGCGCGCAGGCCGCGGCGCTGGCGCCCGATCTTCCAGTGCGGCCGCTCGGCCATGAGCCGGTCGGCGGCGCGGAGCGCGAGCCGGTGGTGTCCTCGGTCGCCGGCGCGCGCGAGGAGCGCCTCGACATAGGAAGGCGAGGCGAAACGCGCCCGCATCATCCGGTGGAAGGCCGGAATGTCGAGCGTGCCTTCCAGCGCGGCGTGGGCAAGCGGCTTCAGTTGCCCCATGCGCAGAAGCGCCGGCGGAAGCTTGTGGCCGAGGTGCGGCATCCTGAGCGGGATGGTGTTCGGCCCGGCGAGGCGCGCGGCATGGGCGGCATCCTCCGCTTGATGCGGGTCGAAGGCGAGGTAGAGCCGGCCCGCCGCGCCCGCCGCCTCGGCGGCGTCGGCATAGCCGCCGGTCCAGGGGAGGGTGCGACGGGCATATCTGTAGCGCGTCTCAAAGGGGGCGTGGACAGGGTCGAGCGTCGACTGCGGCGCGAAGGCGAGGATCGTCGCGCCGGGATAGTGCCCGGCGAAGGTCAGTGCCCCAAACCCGCCCATCGAGGAGCCGAACGCCGAGACCGCCCCGAAGCCGGCGAAGAAGCGCTCGGCAGCGAGCGCCTCCATGGCCTCGATCAGGGCCGCGTGGCGGAACCAGTCCTTGCGCTTGATCATGACGCCGAGCACGTCCCAGCCCTGCGCGGCAAGGAACTCGTGCCCCCAGGGCGCGCGGGTCTCGGTTTCCCGGGCCGAGGCAAGGTTGTCGTAGGTCACGACCAGACGGCGGGCGTCGCGGGGCGCGGGGCCCGGCGCGGGCAGGAAGGCGAGGAGATGGGCGGGCAGGTCGCGCGCAAAGCCTCCCGTTGCGGCGGCGCGGGCGCGGACGGTGTCGAAGGCAGCTTCCTCCACGACGTTTCCCGGTTCGACGCTGTGCCGCGCCGGCGTGGTGTCCGTCGTCATCTGCGGGCTTGCCCTTGAGGCCGGCCCTTCCGCCCCTGGGCGAGCCCGGGCCGAGGCTTTCCGGCTGTGATGGACCCTGGGCGGGCCCGGGTCGGCGCGGTCAATTGTCGGCGGGCGCGGTCGCGCCGTCCGCCGGCGGTGCGGTGCCATCCACGGGGGCCGCCGGTTCCGTCCCGGCCGGCGCGCCTTCGGCCGTGGCCGGTTTCTCCTCGGTCAGCGCACCCTCGGTCCAGACGCCGGCGGCGGTCTGGCCTGTAGCGTAGCGCATGACGCCCTCGCCCTGCCGCTTGCCGGCCTTGAACATGCCTTCGTAGACGTCGCCATTGGCGTAGGTCGCGATACCCGTCCCGTCGATCTCCCCCGCCGTCCAGCCTCCGACATAGCGGAATCCGTCCGGCATCACGATCTCGCCCTGGCCGTCGCGCTGCCCGGCGACGAACTCGCCGGTATAGACCGAGCCGTCGGCATAGCGGGCGACGCCCTTGCCTTCGCGGCTGCCGTCCTTCCAGTCGCCCTCGTAGGTGTAGCCGTCGGGATAGGTCATCTTGCCCGCGCCGTCGTTCTTGCCGCCCTTGAAGGCGCCTTCGTAGACCAGCCCGTTGGCATAGACCGCCTTCCCCATGCCCTCGATGACCCCGTCCTTCCAATCGCCCTCGTAGGTCGAGCCGTCGGCATAGGTGATCTTGCCCTTGCCGTTGGCGAGGTCGTTCAGGAACTGACCTTCATAGACCGAGCCGTCGGGATAGGTGACCTTGCCCGCTCCCTCGATCCGGCCCTCCGCCCAGTCGCCATCGTAGATGTAGCCGTCTGTGCCGCGGAAGATGCCCTTGCCCTGGCGCTGGTCCGCGACGAAGGCGCCCTCGTAGATGTCGCCGTTGGAGTAGGTGACCTTGCCCTTGCCCTCGCGCTTGCCCATCACGAAGCCGCCTTCGTAGATGTCGCGGTTGGGCTGGGTCAGCTTGCCTTGGCCGCTCATCTGCCCGTCGGTCCAGCCGCCCTCGTAGGTCAGCCCGTCGGCGAGCGTCAGCTTGCCCTGTCCGGCGCGCTGGCCGCGCAGGATGTCGCCCTCATAGACCGCGCCGTCCGGGTAGGTGATCTTTCCCTTGCCCTCCTTGACGCCCATCACCCAGTCGCCGTCGTAGGTGTAGCCGCCGGGGCTTTCCATCCGGCCCTTGCCGTGATGCAGCGCCTTGGTGAAGCCGCCGGTGTAGGTCGTGCCGTTGGCGTAGTGCGCGGTGCCCCGGCCCTCGATTTCGCCGGCGACCCAGTCGCCTTCGTAGGTGCCGCCGTCGGAAAAGGTGATCTTGCCCTTGCCCTGCGGCTTGCCGTTCACGAAGGCGCCTTCGTAGACCGAGCCGTTCGGGTAGCGTGCCGTGCCCTGGCCGAGGATCTCGCCCTCCACCCAGTCGCCGCTGTACTCGTAGCCGTTGGGCAGCCGGTAGGTGCCGCGCCCGTGCTGCTTGCCGTCCTTGAAGGTGCCCTCGTAGATGCCGCCGTCGTCGTATTCCTTGGTGACGACCTCCTGCGCGGCGACGTGACCGGCGGGAAGGACGGTCACGACCCCGGCCGTGATCGCCAGCGCGGCAAGTCCCGCCGCCGTGAGACCCTGTCTGCCCATCCGCTCCATCCTCGCTTCCTTGTCGCCGACCCGTGACTCGCACCCGCCGCGGCACGGGTCCGAACCCTAATTCCGCGCCCCCTCGGTGACAAGCCACAGGCGGCCTGACGACGGTGCGTTGCGCGAACCGATGCCCCGCCGGGCGCCTTGGACGCTTTCCCTCGGGCGCAGGTCTGGTAAGACAGGGGCGCTCGAGAGACGGAGACGCGCATGGCCGGTACATTCCGCCTGACCCTCGCACAGTTGAACCCCACCGTCGGGGACATTGCCGGCAACGCGGCGAAGGCGCGCGCCGCCTGGGCCGAGGGCAAGGCCGCCGGTGCGGCCATGGTCGCACTGCCCGAGATGTACATCACCGGCTACCAGACGCAGGACCTGGTGATGAAGCCTGGCTTCGCGGCGGAGGCGGAGGAATGGATCGCCAGGCTTGCCGAGGACTGTGCAGACGGCCCCGCACTGGGCCTCGGCGGGCCCTGGCGTGACAAGCAGGGGGCCCTCTACAACGCCTGGTTCGTGCTTCAGGGCGGAAATGTCCACGCCCGGGTATTGAAGCATCATCTGCCCAACGACACGGTCTTCGACGAGGAGCGGCTGTTTGAAAGCGCCCCCGTCAGTGGCCCCTATGCCGTGAACGGGGTCAGGATCGGAACGCCGATCTGCGAGGACGCCTGGTTCGACGACGTGACCGAGACCCTGGCGGAGACTGGGGCCGAGATTCTCCTTGTCCCGAACGGGTCGCCATATTATCGCAACAAGTACGACCGGCGCGTGAACCTCATGGTGTCCCGCGTCATCGAGACCCGGCTGCCGCTCGTCTACCTCAACATGGTCGGCGGTCAGGACGACCAGGTCTTCGACGGTGCGAGCTTTGTCCTCAACCCCGGCGCCGACCTCGCGCTGCAGATGCCGGCCTTCGACGAATGTATCCGTCACGTGGACTTCGAGCGCGGCGAGCACGGCTGGCGCGCGGTGCGCACCGAACTCGTGCCGCTGCCGGACGAATGGGAACAGGACTACCGCGCGATGGTCGAGAGCCTGCGCGACTACTGCGGCAAGTCGGGGTTCGGCAAGGTGCTGCTCGGGCTTTCCGGCGGGGTCGATTCCGCGCTCGTCACCGTGATCGCCGCCGACGCGCTCGGGCCTGACAACGTGCGCTGCGTCATGCTGCCGTCGGAATTCACCTCCGTCCATTCGCTGGAGGACGCCAAGGCGGTGGCGCAGGCACTCGGCTGCCGGCTCGACACCGTCTCGATCGAGGGCGCGCGGGACGCCGTCGAGGGCGCCCTTGCCCATCTCTTCAAGGGAACGAAACCGGGGGTTGCCGAGGAAAACATCCAGTCCCGCCTGCGCGGCCTGATGCTGATGGCGATCTCCAACAAGTTCGGCGAGATGCTGCTGACCACCGGCAACAAGTCCGAGGTCGCGGTGGGCTATGCGACGATCTACGGCGACATGGCGGGCGGCTACAACCCCTTGAAGGACCTCTACAAGACCCGCGTTTTCGAGACCTGCCGCTGGCGCAACGCGAACCACCGTCCCTGGATGAAGGGTCCGGCGGGCGAGGTGATCCCCGACCGCGTCATCGACAAGGCGCCCTCGGCCGAACTGCGCGCCAACCAGAAGGACGAGGACAGCCTGCCGCCCTATCGGGTGCTCGACGCCATCCTCGAACGGCTGATCGAGGGCGACCAGTCGGTGGCCGAGGTCGTCGCGGCGGGCTTCGATCGGGCGGTCGTTAAGAAGGTGGAACACCTCGTCTACATCAGCGAATACAAGCGCTTCCAGTCCGCGCCCGGGACCCGGCTGACGAAGAAGGCCTTCTGGCTCGACCGCCGCTACCCGATCGTCAACCGCTGGCGGGACAAGAGCTGAATGGCCGTTTCCGGCCTGCGTGGTCGCCCGTTGCCATGTCATGCCGCCGTTTCGCGGCTAGGATAGCCTCCTGCCATCAACGGGGGTGAGCCATGCTGACACGCATTCTTCCGGGCCTTCTCGCGGGGGTCCTTGCAGCCGTTCCTGCGGCGGCTGAGACGACGCTCAGGATCATGAGCTTCAACGTCTGGGGTGGGGGCGGCAACGAGGGCAAGGGGATAGAGGAGACGGTGGCCGTGCTGAAGGCTGCCAATGCAGACATCATCGGCATGCAGGAGACGCGGCTCGAGCCGGAGGACTGTACCGCCGAAAACTGCGCGGCGGTGGGCGAGTCGGTGGCGAAGGCCATCGCCGAGGCGCTCGGCTATCATTTCTACGACCAGACCCAGGCAAACCCCGCGCTCTGGGCCAATGCGATCCTGTCGCGCTATCCGATCGGGCCGGCAAGCGAACATGACCTCGGCGTGCCGATCGACGTGAACGGGGCCACGGTCTGGGCATTCAACATCCATCACGATGACGAGCCCTATCAACCCTACCAGCTTCTCGGGATCGAGTACGGGCCGGCGCCCTTCATCAAGACCGAGGCCGAGGCCCAGGAATGGGCAAACCGGACGCGGGGGCCGGCGATGGACCTGCTCTTCGCCGACATGGCGGCGGCCGAGGGTGCGGCGGCCGTCCTTGTCTTCGGCGATTTCAACGAACCTTCGGGACTCGACTGGACCGAGGCTGCCGTCGCGGCCGGTCAGCATCCCGTCAAGGTCGCGTGGCCGACGACCGGGCGGCTTCAGTCCGCCGGCTTCGTCGACACCTACCGTGCGGCCCATCCGGACCCGGTGGCGAAGCCGGCCTACACCTGGACTCCGCAGGGTGACGAGACCGACCCGGAGGACCATCATGACCGCATCGACTTCGCCTTCGCGAAGGCGGCGGCGCTCGAGGTCGTGAACGCCTGGATCGTCGGCGAGACGGGGCAGCGGACCGACCTTGCGGTCGATCCCTGGCCTTCGGATCACCGCGCGACTCTCGCCGAGATATCGTTCTGACTGGACGCGAGAGGGGCGTGGCGGCAGTATATCCGCATGGCCGGCAAGACCGCGCCAACCGCCGTTCCGGTCACGGACTTCATCGCCTCGCTGGAGGATGAACGCCGGCGGGGCGAAGCAGGGCGGCTTGACGCCATCTTCCGCGAGGCGACCGGCTTTGGCCCCGTGATGTGGGGGCCGACGATGATCGGCCATGGCCGCTATCATTATCGCTATGCCAGCGGGCGCGAGGGGGAGGCCCTCGCCACCGGCTTCTCGCCCCGCAAGGCCGCGATCAGCATCTAGATCATGCCCGGCTACGCCGATTTCGGCCAGATCCTGCAGGACCCCGGCAAACACCGCCGTGGCAAGGCATGTCTCTATTTCAACCGGCTCGACGACGTGGACGCGGGCGCTCTGAGACGGCTGATCCGCGCGGGTCCCGAGGACCTTGCGCGGCACTGGCCGGTGCGGCCCAGCCGAGAGGCGGTTCTGTGCCCTGGGGCACAGGTCCTATTCGCCGGTGCATGAAACGGTTTCTGCGTTGCAGCGTTATGTTTGGAGCGTACGTTTCCAATGGAGGGACCGATGTCCAGACCCAAGATCGCCGTCATCTTCTATTCCACCTACGGCACCAACCATGCCGTCGCCGAAGCTGCCGCCAGGGCCGCCGAGGCGGCGGGCGCCGAAGTGCGCCTGCGCCGCGTCCCCGAGACCGCGCCCGAAGCCGTTGTGAACGGCCAGGACGCCTGGAAGGCGCAGGCTGACAGGACCGCCGGCATCCCGGTTGCCACCGCCGAGGACATGGAATGGGCCGATGGCTACTTCATCTCCGCCCCCACGCGCTTCGGCGTCTCGGCAAGCCAGCTCCGGGCCTTCATCGACACGCTGGGCGGCGTCTGGTCGAAGGGCGGGCTTGCCAACAAGACCATCACCGCGACGACGAGCGCGCAGAACGCCCACGGCGGGCAGGAGGCGACGATCCTGTCGCTTTACACCACCGCGATGCACTGGGGCGCGATCATCGTGGCGCCGGGCTATACCGACCAGTCGATCTTCGAGGCGGGCGGCAACCCCTACGGCTATTCCGCCAAGGCCGGTGACTTCGACGAGAAGGGCCACGCGGCCGTGGCGCATCAGGCAAGGCGTCTCGTCGAGTTCACGAAGAAGATCGCCGCCTGAAACGGGGGCAAACGCTCAGACCGGGCCGACCTGACAGGCGGCGACCAGCCGGCGAACGTCCGAGGCGCGGGCAAGCTCCGTCGCCTCGGTCATTACCGCCGCGCTCGCCGCCGCCATCCCCTCCTGAAGCCCTCGGGACAGTGTTCGCCCGCGTGCCAGGGCGAGCGTGAAGGCGGCGAGGAAGCTGTCGCCAGCGCCGACCTTGCTTCTCACCGGCACGTCGGCGGCCTTCGCGAACCAGCGCGCATCTCGCGTGGCCATCACCGATCCGTCGGCCCCCCGCGCGATGACCACGACCTCGGCCGCGCCGCCGCGGACCAGGGCCTCGGCGAAGTCAGCCGTGTCGCCCCGGGTCTTCAGCCGGCTGCCGGCGAGCGCCGCCGCCTCGTGCTCGTCCATCCTGAGGACGAAGGCAGGCTGCTGCGAAGCCGCCGCGTGCGCAAGCGCCGCCCCGGAAGTATCGAGGACGAGCCGCCCGCCATGCCGCGCCAGCCGGGCGGCGAGAGTCGCGGGCAGGTCGTGACCAAGCCCGGGCGGCAGGCTGCCCGACAGAACCACCAGCGCGCCCGCCCCCGCCTCCCTGACGACGGCCCGGGTTGCGGCCTCTCCCCTTATCTTCGTCCAGTGCGGGCCGGGCATGACGAACCGGTATTGGCCGCCCGTTGCACGGTCGCTGACGGAGAGGCTCTCGCGCGTTTCGCCGGGGCCGGGGAAAGGGACGAAGTCGATCCCCTCCCGCTCCAGCAGGCCGGAGAGCCGCACCCCGGTCGCGCCGCCAAGGGCCACGAAGGCGCGCGCCTGCCCGCCAAGCCGCTGGATCATCCGCGACACGTTGATGCCGCCCCCGCCCGGGTCGGCGCGGGGCTCGTCGCAGCGCAGCTTGGGCCCCGGGCGGACGGCCTCCGCCGAGGTGGCGAGATCGAGCGCAGGGTTCAGCGTGACGGTCAGGATCGGGGTCATCTCGGGCCTCCCGACCGTCAGCCTGCGGGCGAATCAACACCTCCGCAAGGGCTGCGAGCTAGCCGAGCATGAACTGGTAGGACGAGGGCACATAGCGGAAGCCGTCGCCCTCGGCCGCGACGAATCCCGTCGCGGGAAACGGCATGTGGTAGCCGACAAAGGGGATGCGGTCGGCCGCGATCATGCCGAAGATCTTGCGCCGGGCCGCTGCGGCTGCGGGCTTGTCGGCGTCGAACTTGACGTCCCAGTCGGGGCGGGCGAGCGACCAGACGGGATGGTTTGCGGTATCGGCGGCGATCACCAGCGCCTTGCCGCCGTCTTCCACCATGAAGGCCATGTGGCCCGGCGTGTGGCCGAAGGCCGAAACGGCGGTTATTCCAGGGCCGACCGTCCCGCCATCGTCAAGCATCGTGGTCTTGTCCGCGAAGGGCCGCACGTTCTTGTCGAACAGCTCGTTCTCCGCGCCGGACCAGTGGTTGTGCTCGACGGCGCCGGCCACATAGACCGCATTGGGGAAGGTCGGCGCGCCATCGGTTGCCATGCCGCCGATGTGGTCGGGGTGCATGTGGGTCAGTACCACCGTGTCCACATCGCCGGGCGCGTATCCTGCCGCCGACATCGCCGCGGTGATCCCGGCGGCGTCAGTGCCCGTATCGAAGAGGATCAGCACCTCGCCGGTATTGACCAGAGTCGGGGTGAAGAAGAACTGCGCCATGTCGGTCGGCAGGAAGGCGGCCGCCGAGGCGGCGGCGAACTCCTCCTCGGAGGCGTTCAGGCCGAAGATACTATGGGGGTTCTCGACCGCCCGGGTCGCGGCCAGAAGCGTCGTCACCTCGAAGGCGCCGAGCATGAAGCGGCTGAACTGCGGTATCGCAGCGCCCTGCTGCGCGGCCCTTGCAAGGGCCGGTGCAGGTCTTGCCATGACGAGGGGCGCGCAGGCTCCGGCGAGAAGGGCGTGGCGGCGGGTCAATCCGATAGGCTGGGTCATCGCGTCTCTCCCTGTTGATAAGCAGTTAACACTACGTTCGGCCCACCGGTGTGGTGCTTCACGATCCCGTGTCCCGGCGCCTTCAGAGAAACAGCGCCAGAACGAGCGGCGCGATGAAGGCAGTGGCGACGGCGTTCAATGCCATGCCGAGTCCGGCGAAGGCGCCAGCGGTCGGATTGACCTGGAAGGCCCGCGCGGTGCCGATGCCGTGGCTCGCCACGCCGACGGCAAGCCCGCGCGCGCGCCAGTCGCGGATGCGAAGGGCGTTGAGGAGCGGCGTTGCCACCACCGCGCCGGCGATGCCGGTCAGGATCACCAGCACGGCGGTCAGGGTCGGCGCCCCGCCGATGCGTTCGGCGATGCCGATCGCCACCGGCGCGGTCGCGGACTTGGGCGCGAGCGAGGCGAGGGCCTCTCCCCGAACGCCGAGCCCCCAGGCGATGGCGACGGCGGATGCTGCGGCGGTCGCCGACCCGGCGAGGAGCCCGGCCGCGACCGGCAGGGCCGCGCGCCGGAGGCGCCCGAGGTTGTCGAAAAGCGGCAGGGCAAGCGAGACCGTCGCGGGGCCGAGAAGGAAGTGGACGAACTGCGCGCCCTCGAAATAGGTCCCGTAGGATGTGCCGGTCACCCAGAGGATCATGGCGAGTATGGCTACCGCCACGAGCACGGTGTTGACATAGGGCTTGCGTCCCGAGGCCCGGAAACAGGCATCGCCCGCCGCATAGGCGAGAAGCGTCAGTGCGAGCCAGAGGAGCGGCCCTTCCGAAAGGTAGCTCCAGAACGCCGTGAGGTCAGTCATCCCCGGCCCCCGTGAGACGCGCGACGAGGACAAAGGCACCCGCGCCAGCCGCGATGGCGAGGACGGTGGACACGACGAGCGCGACGAGCAGGGCGACGGCCTGCGTGCCAAGCGTGGAGATGTGGCCGACGACACCGACGCCTGCGGGAACGAAGAGCAAGGAGAGGTTGGCGAGAATGCCCTCGGCCGTGGGTCGGGCGAGGGCGGCGAAGCGGGGCAGCGCGACGAGAATGCCAAGCATCAGCAGCATCCCGATCACCGGGCCGGGCACCGCGAGCCCGAGGAGCCGGGCCGCCGCCTCGCCGGCAAGCTGGCAGGCGAGGAGGACGAGAAGGGTATGGATCATCGGCCGTTCTCCGCAAGGATGGCCGCAAGCTTAGGCGGAGGGGCGGCCGTCGCCAACGGCATCGTGCGGGGGCCCGCCCCCGCGTTGCCGTCCGGGCGTGCCGGACCCCCGGGTTGCGGCCCGGGCGTTCGGCGGGGAAGCCGTCCAGTGGACGAATTGCGATCCCGCCTCACTCCCACCAGCGGTCGATCTCGGCGATTTCCTCGTCGGACCAGCCGAAGTGATGTGCAAGCTCGTGGATCATCACGTGGGCGACGAGCTGGCCGAGCGTGACGTCGCCCCGTTCGGCCCACTCGTCGAGGATCGGCCGGCGGAAGAGCCAGATCGTGTCGGGCCGGTCCACCACATCCATCACCGATTTTTCGGTCGTCGGGATGCCGTCATAAAGGCCTGTCAGTTCAAACGGGTCCTCGACGTTCATGTCGTCGAGGATGTCCTCGGGCGGGAAATCCTCCACACGGATCACGACGCCACGCGCGGGCACGGCAAAGCGTTCGGGCAGGTCTGCCACCGTCGCCCGCGCCATCGCCTCGATCGTCTCCAGATCCGGCGCCGTGCGCCCAAGCCAGTCATTCATGCCGGTCTCCTTGCCGAGCCCCTCATATGGACAAAACGAGCAGCCTGTGAAAGAGGAAGACGCCCGAGGAGGCCCGATCCCCGTGAAAGGCTGGCCATGACCGTCACCCGCTTCGCTCCTTCGCCCACCGGCTACATCCACGTGGGCAATCTGCGTACCGCACTGATGAACTACCTGATCGCCCGCAAGACGGGGGGCACGTTCGTCCTGCGCCTCGACGATACCGACCAGGAACGCTCGAAGCAGGAATATATCGACGGGATCAAGCAGGACCTCGACTGGCTCGGCCTTCATTGGGACCGGATCGAGCAACAGTCCCTCAGGCTCGACCGCTATGCCGCGGTTGCAGACGAACTCAGGACCTCCGGCCAACTCTACGAGGTCTTCGAGACGCCGGTCGAGCTCGACCTCAAGCGCAAGAAGCTGCTGAACATGGGCAAGCCTCCGGTCTATGACCGCGCGGGGCTGGCGCTGTCCGAGGCTGAGAAGGACCAACTCCGTGCCGAGCGGGAGGGCTACTGGCGCTTCCGGCTTGACCAGGCGCGGACGGAGTGGGTGGACGGGATACTGGGGCCGGTCTCCATCGACACCGCGTCGGTTTCCGACCCGGTGCTGATCCGCGCCGACGGGCAGGTGCTCTACACCTTCGCCTCCTCCGTCGACGACGTGGACATGGGCATCACCCATATCGTCCGCGGCGCCGACCACGTCACCAACACCGCGACGCAGATCCAGATCATGCAGGCGATGGGCGGCACGCCGCCTGCCTTCGCGCATCATTCGCTTCTGACGGGGCCGCATGGCGAGGGACTTTCCAAGCGTCTCGGAACCCTTTCCTTGCGCGACCTGCGCGCCCAGGGCGTGGCGAAGGAAGCGCTCCTGAGCCTGATGGCGCGGCTCGGCTCCTCGCAGCCGGTGGACCTGAAGATGTCGCTGGACGAGATCGCGGCCGGGTTCGATCTGTCGCAGTTCGGCGCGGCACCGACGAAATTCGACGCCGAGGACCTCTGGCCGCTGACACGCCAGCGCAACCAGGCGCTGCCCTTCGCCGTGGTGAAGGACCGGATCCTCGCACTCGGCGTGCCGGAGGAGATGGCGGAACGGTTCTGGCGCGTCGCCTCGCAGAACATCACCACGCTCGCCGATCTCGACCACTGGTGGCGACTCGCCCGCGACGGGGCGGAGCCGGCGATCGCGCCGGAGGATGCCGAGTTCGTCGCGCAGGCGATGGCGCTTCTGCCGGCGCCACCGTATTCGGATACGACCTGGGCCGACTGGACTGCAGCGGTCAAGGAGAAGACGGGCCGCAAGGGCAAGGCGCTCTTCATGCCGCTCCGCCTCGCCGTCACCGGCGAGGCGACGGGGCCCGACATGGGCGAGTTGATGCCGCTTCTGCAGAAGGTGCGCGCCCGGGGCTGAGCGCGGGCGGGGGGCTCGTTCGCCCGCGCGCCAGCGAGTATTTCGGTCGCGGTGAAATCAAGGGCGGAGCCGTGCGAGTCCGAGGGCATCTGCATGGCTGTCGGCCAGTGCGCGTTCCGCCGCGCTGGCACGTTTGGCGCGCGGATAAAGCGGCCGGGCGCGGTCGTCCAGAAGCGCCGTCCAGCCCGCCGTGCTGGCGAAGAAGCGCGCGACGCCCGCTTCGCCGAATTCGGACAGGAACCCCTGCACCACCGTGTCGAGATAGCTGAGCAGGATCGGGCCCGAGGGGGCGGATGCAACCTTCGCCTCGTCCACCGCATAGATTTCCACCCGCCCGGCCCAGGCCGGCGCGGGCACGAGACGCCCGGGGTCGATGGCATGGCGACGGTAGGCAGCCTCGCGTGCATCGAGTGCGGCCCAGTCGCCCGAGGGGACGGCGGCGACGAGGCCGTCGATCTCCGCCGCCGCCGGTTCCACGGAGAGGAACGGATGGGGCCTGAGCGTCGTGTGCCGCCAGATGCGCCGCCAGCCGGCGAGACGGGCAGGCATCGCTTGCGCGTAGGCATGGGTCGCCCGGTTCACCAGCGAGCCGTAGCCGAAGAAAGCGGGATGAGGATCGGTCATGGCGGAATATGGCCGGGACGCGCCGTGCCGCGCAAGGGGACGGTTGCGTGCCCCAGGTCCGGCCGTATTCCATTGCATACCCTCTTGCCGAGCGAGGTCCTTCCGGGCTACCAAAACGGCGTCAGGATCGGGAGAATCCGGCGGTGGGAAGCCCCATGCGCCGGTGCCGAAGGAGCAACCGCCCCGGTAAACTCTCAGGCGCCAGGACCATCCTGACGACGGAACTCTGGAGAGACCCCGGACCTGATCCGGGGCGCCGAAGGGATAACGATCTCAGGCGGACGGACAGAGGGGGCATCGGATCGGGCGGGACCTCCGCCCTCGCGCGATGCCGTGCCGGCGGACCGGCCGGAAGGAAGGGGAGGGCGGCGATGGCTGACCTGCAACGGACGGTTCTTCATGGCCTGCACCTGAAGCACGGGGCCAGGATGGTGCCCTTCGCGGGCTACGACATGCCCGTGCAATATCCGATGGGCGTTCTGAAGGAACACCTGCACACGCGCGACGCGGCCGGGCTTTTCGACGTCAGTCACATGGGTCAGATCCTCCTGACCGCGAAATCCGGGCGGGTCGAGGATGCTGCGCGTGCGCTTGAACGTCTGGTGCCGGTCGATGTGCTGGGGCTGAAGGAGGGCCGGCAACGCTACGCGATGTTCACTAACGACGCCGGTGGCATCCTCGACGACCTGATGGTGGCGAACCGGGGCGATCACGTCTTCCTGGTCGTCAACGCCGCCTGCAAGGCCGCGGACCTCGCGCATCTTAAGGCCGGGCTGCCGGATTGCGACGTGGGGCTCGTGGAGGGCCGCGCGCTTCTGGCGCTGCAGGGACCGAAGGCGGAGGCGGCGCTGGCCCGGTTGGTGCCGGACGTCACGGACCTGAGCTTCATGGATGTGGCGATCCGCCAGTGGGACACCGCGGAGCTATGGATTTCCCGCTCCGGCTACACCGGCGAGGACGGGTTCGAGATTTCGGTGCCGGACCGCTTCGCCCTGTCGCTGGCCGAGCGCCTTCTGGCGATGGACGAGGTCGCGCCGATCGGTCTTGGCGCCCGGGACTCCCTCCGGCTCGAGGCGGGGATGTGCCTTTATGGCCACGACATCGACACGACGACGACGCCGGTCGAAGCTGGCCTCACCTGGGCGATCCAGAAGGTCCGCCGGACCGGTGGCGTGCGGGAAGGCGGGTTCCCGGGCTCCGGGCGCATCCTCAAGGAACTGGCCGAAGGGCCGGCGCGCCTCCGGGTGGGGCTGCTCCCCGAAGGCCGGGCACCGATGCGCGAGGGAACCGATATCTACGCCGGCAGCGACGGCGGCGCGCCTATCGGCCGCGTTACCTCGGGCGGTTTCGGCCCCTCGATCGAGGCGCCGATGGCGATGGCCTATCTTCCCGCGACCCTCGCGGAGGGCGACACCGTCTATGGCGACGTGCGCGGCAGGCGGCTGCCGGCGGTGATCGCGCCCATGCCCTTCCACCCCACCAGCTACAAGCGTTAACCAGCAGGGAATGACCGCAATGAAGTATACCGAAGATCACGAATGGCTCCGCCCCGAGGGCGATCTTGTCGTCGTCGGGATCACCAACCACGCATCCGAACAACTCGGCGACGTCGTCTTCGTCGAACTGCCCGATACCGGGAAGGCGGTCTCCGCCGGTGACGAGGTCTGCGTCATCGAGAGCGTCAAGGCGGCCTCGGACATCCGCGCGCCGCTCGACGGAGAGATCGTGGAGGTCAACCAGGAGATCGCGGACAACCCTGGGCTCGTCAACGAGGACCCAACCGGCAGGGCGTGGTTCTTCAAGATGAAGCTCTCCGATCCGTCGAATCTCGACGGCCTGATGGACGAGGCCGCCTACAAGGACCTGATCGGGTGACGTGATGGAGGCCGCGGGCCGCACCGACCGCGCCGAGCGTCTGATCGCCGCGCCTGCTGGGCGGGTGTTCGGGTGCTGGACGGACCCGGCGCTTCTGGTCCGCTGGCTCCCGCCCGAGGGGACGGAAGGCCGGACAGAGGCCTTCGATCCCCGGCCGGGCGGCGCCTTCAAGATCGTCCTGACCTATCTCGATCCGGAAGAACCCGGCAAGTCGGGCGGGGGAGAGGACGTGATCGCGGGCGCGTTCGTCGCCGTCGATCCGCCTTGCCACCTTGCCTTCGTCAGCCGTTTTTGCAGCGACGCCCCGAACCTTCAGGGAGAAATGCGCATGGACTGGCATTTCGACCCCGAACCCGAAGCGACGACGCGTGTGCGGATCGTCGCGTCGAACGTGCCGCCCGGCATCGCCCCGGAAGACCACGCCGCCGGCATGGCTTCCTCGCTTGCGCAGCTTGCCGCCCTCATCGAATGAACCGAAGGAACCTCCGGATGACGTTCACTCCCACCGACTACCGCCCATACGACTTTGCCAATCGCCGCCACATCGGGCCTTCGCCGGCCGAGATGCAGGAGATGTTCAAGGTGCTCGGGGTGAAGGACCTCGACGAGCTCATCGACCAGACGGTGCCGAAGATCCTGCGCCAGGAAAAGCCGCTCGACTTCGGCAAGCCCAAGTCGGAGCGGGAACTGCTGTGGTTCCTCAGGCAGGTGGCGAAGAAGAACAAGGTCTTCACCTCGATGATCGGGCAGGGGTTCTACGGCACCGTCACGCCCCCTGCGATCCAGCGCAACATCCTGGAAAACCCCGCCTGGTACACCGCCTACACGCCCTATCAGCCCGAGATTTCGCAGGGCCGGTTGGAGGCGCTCCTGAACTACCAGACGATGGTCTGCGACCTCACGGGGCTCGAGATCGCCAATGCCTCGCTTCTCGATGAGGCGACGGCGGCGGCGGAAGCCATGACCATGGCGCAGCGGGTGGCGAAATCGAAGGCCACGGCCTTCTTCGTGGACGAGAACTGCCATCCGCAGAACATCGAGGTGATGAAGGTGCGCGCGGCGCCACTTGGCATCGAGGTGATCGTCGGCGATCCGGCGAAGCTGAAGGCCGATGCCGTCTTCGGCGCGATCTTCCAGTATCCGGGCACATGCGGTCACCTGACCGACTTCACACCCCACATTGCCAAGCTGCACGCGGCGGGCGCCGTCGGCATCGTCATCGCGGACCCGCTTGCGCTGACGCTTCTGAAGGAACCGGGCGCGATGGGTGCCGACATCGCCGTGGGATCGACCCAGCGGTTCGGCGTGCCCATGGGCTATGGCGGGCCGTCGGCCGCCTACATGGCCTGCAAGGACGCGCACAAGCGGCAGATGCCCGGGCGCATCGTCGGCGTCTCCATCGACGCGCAGGGCGGCAAGGCCTACCGTCTGTCGCTCCAGACCCGCGAGCAGCACATCCGGCGCGAGAAGGCCACCTCGAACGTCTGCACCGCGCAGGCGCTCCTGGCCAACATGGCCTCGTTCTACGCCGTGTTCCACGGCCCCCTCGGACTCAAGGCGATTGCGCAGCGCATCCACCGGAAGGCGGTGCGGGTCGCGCGCGTTCTGGAGGGCGCGGGCTATGACGTCCAGCCGAAGGCCTTCTTCGACACGATCACGGTCGAGGTCGGCGCGCTTCAGCCGGTCATCCTGAAGGCCGCGCGGCGCGAAAGGATCAACCTGCGCAAGGTCGGCGCGACGAAGATCGGCATCTCGGTCGACGAGACGACGCGGAACGAGACGGTCGAACGGCTCTGGCGCGCATTCGGGATCGACCGCAAGGACGACGATTTCACGCCGGAGTACCGGGTGCCCGATCCGCTCCACCGTCAGTCGTCCTACCTCGAGCACCCCGTGTTCCACATGAACCGGGCCGAGACCGAAATGATGCGCTACATGCGCCGGCTCGCCGACCGCGACCTCGCGCTCGACCGGGCGATGATCCCGCTCGGGTCGTGCACGATGAAGCTGAACGCCGCGGCCGAAATGATGCCGATCACCTGGCCCGAGTTCGCGAACCTGCACCCCTTCGCTCCGGCCGATCAGGCAGAAGGTTACGCGGAACTTTTCCGCGATCTCTCGGCCAAGCTCTGCACCATCACCGGATATGACGCGATGAGCCTGCAGCCCAACTCCGGCGCGCAGGGGGAGTATGCGGGGCTTCTGACGATACAGGCCTATCACAAGGCCAGGGGCGAGGCGCATCGCCACATCTGCCTGATCCCGGTTTCGGCGCATGGCACCAACCCGGCCTCGGCGCAGATGGCGGGGATGACGGTCGTGGTGGTGAAATCGGCCGAGAATGGCGACATCGACGTGGCCGACTTCCGGGCCAAGGCGGAAGCTGCGGGCCGCAACCTCGCCGCCTGCATGATCACCTATCCCTCGACCCACGGCGTGTTCGAGGAAACGGTGCGCGAGGTTTGCGCGATCACCCACGAGCATGGCGGCCAGGTCTATATCGACGGGGCCAACATGAACGCCATGGTGGGACTGGTGCGTCCGGGCGACCTTGGCGGCGACGTGAGCCATCTCAACCTCCACAAGACCTTCTGCATCCCCCATGGCGGGGGCGGGCCGGGCATGGGGCCGATCGGCGTGAAGGTGCATCTCGCGCCGCATCTGCCGGGCCATCCGGCGACCGGTGGTCAGGAGGGCCCCGTGAGCGCGGCGCCCTGGGGTTCGGCCTCGATCCTGCCGATCTCCTGGGCCTATGTCCTCATGATGGGGGGCGCGGGCCTCACGCAGGCGACGAAGGTTGCGATCCTGAACGCGAACTACATCGCAAAGCGGCTGGAAGGGGCCTACGACGTGCTCTTCAAGGGAAAGGGCGGGCGCGTCGCGCATGAATGCATCCTCGACACGAGGCCCTTCGCCGACAGCGCCGGGATCACCGTGGATGACATCGCCAAGCGGTTGATCGACAACGGGTTCCACGCGCCTACGATGAGCTGGCCGGTGGCCGGAACGCTGATGGTGGAGCCGACGGAGTCGGAGACCAAGGCCGAGCTCGACCGCTTCGTCACCGCGATGCTCTCGATCCGCGAGGAAATCGCCGCCGTCGAAAGCGGAGAGATCGACCGCGAGAACAACCCCCTGAAGCACGCCCCCCATACCGTGAGCGCTCTGATCGGGACCTGGGACCGGCCCTACAGCCGCGAACAGGGCTGCTTCCCGCCGGCCTCATTCCGGGTGGACAAGTACTGGCCGCCGGTAGGCCGTGTCGACAACGTCTACGGCGACCGTCACCTCGTCTGCATCTGCCCGCCGGTCGAGAGCTATGCAGAGGCGGCGGAGTAGCGTCAGGCGCCCGCAGGGTTTGCGTCGTGCGGGCGTAGTTCTTCTGTAGCTCCGCGCGCGCGGGCATGGTCTTGGCCATGTTCGCGAAGGTGGAGTGGTCTGGGCTGAGCCCGGATCGACATCGAACGGAAACCACTATTTTCGGCCCCGCCGGCCTGTTCGCCCGGCGGGACTTTCGAACTGACGCTTTGCTCAGCCCGGAATGCGGGCCGCGTATTCGCCCTTGAGCTTTTGCCACATGTCCCAGAACGGCGCCGTCCTCGGGCCGCCGAGTTGCGCCTGAAGCACGTCGAGATGGGCGTGCCAGCCCGGTCCGACCATGAGGACCATGCCGCGATCCGGAATCTTGCGGTGGGTGAGCGTGAGGCGCACCTTGTCGCCCACGGGCGCAAGCGCGATCTCGACCTCGCTTGCCGTGCCGAAGGTGAAGGCGAGGCGGTGGGGCGGATCGACGTCGAGGATCCGGCTTGTCATGCTGTGTTCGGCGCCGAACCCTTCGGGACGGGTGCCGGAAGGTTTCGTCAACTCGTCATTGTGCCAGGTCATCTGGAACTCCGCCCCCCTGGTCAGCGGCATGTCCCCGGAGGCGAGCCATTTGCGGCGCTTCTCGCTTTCGGTCAGGTAGGACCACACCCGCTCGATCGGGCCGGGGAGCAGGCGTTCGATCTGGAGCGTGTCGGGGGCGGTGAGCCTGCCGTAGGCTTCAAGCGTTTCGGCGGGGGTCATTTCGAGTTTCCTTTCGGTTCGGGCGGTTTGGCGGCATCATCCTGCCGCAGGAGGTCTTCGAGGACGTCGAGGCGTTCGGTCCAGAAGCGCCGGTAGGTGTCGAGCCATTCATGCGCGGCGGCCAGCGCCTCGGGCTTGAGGTGGCAGACATGGGTGCGCCAGCGGATCTCGCGCCGGATGAGGCCGGCGGCTTCCAGCGCCTTGACGTGCTTCGAGGCGGCGGCAAGTGAGATCGCGTAGGGCTCGGCAAGATCGCTGACGGTGCGTTCGCCTTGCGCCAGGTCGCGGATCATGCCGCGCCGTGTCGGATCGCCGAGGGCGTGGAAGATGACGCTGAGCTGTGGTGATTCTGATTTAACCATAATGTTGAATGATAGCACTTGCGCTGTTTCAGTCAACTTATGTGTTGAATGATGGCCGGCGCGGTGCTGTGCGCTCCGCGCCGGGCGCTTTTCGCTGCCGGGAGAGTGATGTAAGGGAAGGATACCGCGCGCCGCCGGAGGGTCCGGGCGGGGCGAAGCTTCCAGCAGACGGGTGCCCGCTTGACCAACCTTCGCGAACTTAGGGCCATGCTCGATTGGCATCTGGGCAGCGCGCGCTGGTTGTTCATCCACATTCCGAAGAATGCCGGCGTCTCGATCCGCAAGGCGCCCGAACTTTCGGGACGCATCGTTTCGGCAGAGGCCTATTTCTACCGGAGCCGCGCCCAGGTGCGGGCGGTGCGTGCGGCAATGGCCGCGAAGGGCGAGCATCACGGGATCCAGCATGCCCGCTGGCGCGACCTTGACCCGAAGGTGACGGCACGGCTTTCCTGTGTCGCGATCCTTCGCAACCCCTGGGCGCGCACCGTCTCGCGCTGGCGTTTCGCGCGACTTGCGGCGGAGCAGGGAAAGCTCGATCCGGCCGCAGCACCGGAGCGGTTCGAGGATTTCCTCGACGAACGCAATGAATACGGCCAAGAGCCGTATTATTGGCATCGCGCGATCAAGGGCTGGTATCCGCAGGCGGACTACGTCACCGACGAGGTGGGGGTCGTCCGAGCGGATCTGTTGCGTTTCGAGGAACTCGACAGGGATTCCGCGCGGTATTTCGGCTTGAAGGAACCGGTCCGCAAACGCAATCTGACGGCCCGGACGTCCTTCGACTACCGCGAGGTCTACGAGGCGCGCACCATCCAGATCGTTGCGGACTGGTACGCGCGCGACATCGACCTCTTCGACTTCGATTTCGACACGCCGGCGCGGCGGCACACGTTTTATGACGATTGATCAGCCGCCTCATGCAGGGCGCGAACGGATCGCATCCGCGCGGCGGCCACCTTTGCCAAAGTTGCAGACCGGAGGGGCGCCGGACACGAGAGATCCAGAGATCAGGGCTTGATCGCGAGCAATGAGATGCTCTTGACCCCGTACTTTTGGCTTGCGCCCTTGGCGTTCTGCGAAATGAACTGGTATTCTGGGTTATCCTGGACGCGAACCACCTTCAGTCCGGCCGACTTGATCTGGTCGAGATAGCTGTCCTGCTGTGCTGCGCCGCCAATGCAGGCCGCCCAGAGGGTCGCGTTGCACACGATCGACTCGGGCAACTGGCTTTCGGTGACGATGTCGGACAGGGCCAGCCGTCCGCCCCGCTTCAGCAGGCGGGCGGCCTCACGGAACACCTTTGCCTTGTCGGGGGCAAGGTTGATGACACCGTTGCTGATCACGGCATCGGCGGTCCCGTCCCGGAGCGGCGCATCCTCGATGTAGCCCTTGAGGAAGGTGATGTGGTCGAGACCCTCGATCTCGGCCAGCCGGCTCGCCTTGGCCAACTGCTCGTCGGTCATGTCGACACCGATGACCGTGCCGGTCTTGCCAACCTTCAGCGCGGCTATGAAGCTGTCCATTCCGGAACCGCTGCCGAAATCGACGACGATCTCGCCCTCCGCGATATCGGCAAGGTGAAAGTAGTGGCCGACGCCCGCGAAGGAGTCGATTGCCTCGCGCGGAATGCGGTCAAGGTCGTCGGGGGCGTAGCCAAGGCGTTCAGCCAAGGCCCTGCCCATCTCGAAGTGAAACTCTCCTCCTGGGTTCAGTGCGACCTCGCGGTACATCGACTTGACCTTGGATTCGAGTTCGCGCGGGTCGAACAGCGTATTCGTAATGTTGGCCATGGCGGATGCCTCCCTTTCTGCGAAGGGGGCGGATCATGAACGGGCGATCACAGACAGATCGCAACGTTGTCGACACTTCCACCCGTGATCTGCTCCCGCAGACTACGCGCCCATCGCGATGCTATCACCGCGGTCGCCTTTCGACAACGTGCGAGCAGTTCATTTCGACTGGGTCCGGATTTCGCCGGGGTCAGGTCAGGCCTGCCGGTCCTTCAGGAACGCCTCGAAGGCGGCGAGCGTCTTTTCGGACACGTGGTGCTCGATTCCCTCGGCGTCGAGTTCGGCCGTCGCTTCGGGCACGCCGACGGCCTTGAGAAGCGCGACGACAGTGCGGTGGCGGGCGCGCACGCGGTTGGCGAGCGCCGCCCCGGCCTCGGTGAGGAAGACGCCCCGGTAAGGCCGCGCGGTCGCGAGTCCTTCGCGCTTGAGCCGTCCGACCGTCTTGGTTGCGGTCGGCTGGGCGACGCCCATGCGGTGGGCGATGTCGGCGACACGCGCCTCGCCTGCTTCCGCGATCAGGTCGCCGATCAGCTCGACGTAATCCTCGAGCAACGCCACCGCCTGCTTTTCTCGGGCACGGGCAAAGCGGTCGGCCTCATTCGGCGCGGAAGCTGTTCGGTCGGGCATCGGTATCCTGAGGTGATCCGTCGAGAATGCGTTATAGCCGTGGCTCCACTTCGCGACCAGCGCAATCTCGCCCGGTCGATAGTCACGCCTTATTCATATTTCCTATTGAAGGCAGTATAGCACAGGCTATATTCCGCGCGTCACCCGAGCCGAGGCCTCGATGCAGACCCTGAGCGATCGAACCCGTCACACGATGTCCCGGATACTTTCGGGCGAGGCCGGGGGCCGGTTGCGGCCGCTCGTCTTCGCCGGGCCGGCGATCATCGCCTCGGTGGCCTACATGGACCCCGGCAATTACGCGACGAACATCCAGGCGGGGGCGGGTTATGCCTATTCGCTGCTCTGGGTCGTGCTTCTGGCAAATATCATCGCCATGCTCTTCCAGGCGCTCTCCGCCCGGCTCGGCATCGTCACCGGCAAGAATCTCGCCGAGCTCTGCCGAGACAATTTTCCCCGGCCGGTGGTCTGGATCATGTGGGCGGTCAGCGAGGTCGCCGCGATGGCGACGGATCTTGCCGAATTCCTCGGCGGCGCCATCGGGCTCGCGCTGCTGTTCGGGTTGCCGTTGATGGCGGGGATGGCGATCACTGCCGTCCTGACTTACGCCATACTGATCTTCGAGCGTCAGGGCTTCCGCCCGATGGAACTGGTGATCGGCGCCCTCGTGCTCGTCATCGGGCTTTGCTACCTTGCCCAGATGCTGATCGCGCCGGTGGACTGGGCCGGGACCGTGGCGGGGCTGACGACCCCGGCGCTGCCTGATGCGACGGCATTGACGATCGCCGTCGGCATTGTCGGTGCCACGGTGATGCCCCATGCGATCTACCTGCACTCCGGCCTTACGCAGGGGCGGATCACGGTGCGGAACGACGCGGAGCGGCGCAAGCTCCTGCGGTTCACGAACATCGAGGTGATCGCGGCGCTGGCGGTCGCGGGGATGGTCAACATGGCGATGGTGATGATGGCGGCCTCTGCCTTCCACCAGGGCCATACCGATGTGGCCGAGATCGAGACTGCATATCACACGCTGACGCCACTTCTGGGGGCCGCCGCGGCGGCGATATTCCTGACCTCGCTCATCGCCTCGGGAATCTCGAGCTCGGTCGTTGGCACGATGGCGGGGCAGATGATCATGCAGGGCTTCCTGCACATCCGCGTGCCGATCTGGGTGCGCCGGCTCGTGACGATGGTGCCGGCCTTCGTCGTGGTCGCGGCCGGCGTCAACGCGACCGAGGCGCTGGTGATGAGTCAGGTCATCCTCAGCATCGCGCTGCCGGTGCCGATGATCGCGCTCGTCATCTTCTCCGTCCGCCGCGACCTGATGGGCGAGCATGTGGCAGGGCCGGCGGTCCGGCTGCTCGCCGGGCTTGGCGCGGCCATCGTGCTGGCGCTGAACTTCGTCCTTTTGGCCACCGCTTTCGGCATCCCGGTCCCCTTCCTCGCGGGCTGAGCGGCGGGTCCGGGACGTCTCCCTCAACTGCGGCGCGACTTGATCCGGGACAAGGCCGCCTGTCACCGGGTATGGTTTTCTCGAACCGCATCGGGGGAAAGGAACGCGATCATGATGGAGATTTCGCCGGCCAGTGTCGTGCAGGTGATCCTGCTTGCCCGGGAAGGGGGGGCGGCAGAGGTCGAGCTGCGCGAATTCATCGCTGCGATGGCAGACGACGAAAAGGCGCAGTTGACCGCCATCGCCTGGGTCGGTCGCGGAGCCTTCGAACCCGAGGAGTTCGACGAGGCTGTGGCCACCGCGACGGTCGAGGCCACGACGCCGACCGAGGACTACCTGATGGGAATGCCGCACCTTTCGGAGAACCTCGAGGCCGGACTCGAGGCGCTGGGGGTCGACGTGACCGGCGAGGAAGAGGATCTTCTCTGACCGGGCGCTTCTTGAAAGCGGAAGCCTCCCTCCAGATATATTCCTTAAATCGAATGTGAATGGAAGGCCGACATGTCCGACTCCTTGAAACTGGTCTGCGAGACCTGCGGGCAGGCGAACCGCATCCCGATCCTGCGGCTTGGCGAAGGGCCCAGATGCGGCTCCTGCGGCGATCCGCTGGTGACAGGCAAGGTCGCCGAACTCGACATCGCCACCCATGACAAGACCACGCGCGGCGACGAACTGCCGATTGTGGTCGATTACTGGGCGCCCTGGTGCGGGCCGTGTCGTATGATGGCACCCGAATTCGCCCGGGCGGCAGCGGCCCTGAAAGGCAAGGCCCGTTTCGCCAAGATCAACACCGAGGACTTCCCCGCCGTGTCGCAGCGACTGGGCATCCGCGGAATCCCGCTTCTGGTGCTCTGGAAGGGCGGGCGTGAGGTGGCGCGGCTTCCGGGCGCGCGGCCCGCTGCCGAGATCGAGGGTTTCGTCCGCTCACACCTCTGAGCCGGTCGTCGCGCCCTCGCGCAGCGCTGCGCTGAGCGCGCGGATTCGGGCGCGATCCTCCTCCAGCGGCAGGGCCTTCCCAGCCAGGTCCGAGGCCCGTCGCGACGCATCGCAGGCAGCCGCGGTCATCGCTGCATCCCCATGCCGCGCCAGCGCCGCACAGGCGCGCTGAAGCCGGGTGTGGACCTCGACCATGCCGGCGCCGTCGCGCGCGATCGGGTCGAAACCGTCCGACAGAAGCTCCGCGCTTGTCACCGCCGGAAGAAAGACCCGCGGGCAGCTTGGCGGTTCGGGTCCGGTGACGGTGCCGGTGCCGGACAACAAGGCGGTCAACCGGTCGATGACGAATATCGCGGTGCCCGGATCGTTGACCGCCGGCGACAGCGCGCGCTGGGCAATTTCCGACAGGACGATGATGCCGAACCGGACGTCCTGCTCGAACGTGCGCGTCCGGTCGATGGTAAAGGCGGAACGCAGCCTTTCGGCCTCGATCCGCCCGGAATGGTGGCAGAGCGCATCGCCTTCCACGACGAAGCTGCCGATGACCGCGTCGACAAAGACCTGTGCGCCGTCCTCCGTCGCGGCCGCTTCATCCAGCGCGCCGATATCGATGTGCTGGACATAGCCGGAGCGTGGCGCGCGCACGACGGTCCTCGCCTCCGCCGGAAGCGGCGCACCGAGCGGGGCAGGGCAGGCGCCGAGCGCGGGCCGCCTGCGCCAGTCCTCGATTGCCGGGCGCATCGCGGCTTCTAGACCCGCGACTGTGTCGGGAATGCTGCCGACCCGGGTCAGATGTTCTATCCAGCCCAGCATGGCGGTCACGACGAGGGCGAGGACGGCGATCGTGACAACGAGGATGACTGCGGACGAGGCCTGTTCGTAAAGTCCCGTGCGCAGCAGGACCTGGGCCGTCAGCGCATAGGTGAAGGCACCCATGAAGGTGGCGAGGACCCGCTGCGTGACCGGGTCCTCGGCGACGAACCGATGCGCGCGCGGGGTGATGCCGCTGCTGATTGCCTGGCGGGTGGACATGACGACGCCAAGCGAAAAGGTCGTGACCGCGAGCATCGACGAGGACAGGACCGCCAGGATGTCGAGTACCGCATCGACATCGACCGCACGGGCCAGCGAAGTCGGCAGGACCGGCGCGACAAGGCGGCTGAACAGGGCCGCCACCAGGGCGAGGAGTGCAAAGGCCGTCGTCCGAACCCACATCCGGCGCGACAGCTTGCGCAGCCGGAAGAGCGTTGTCGAGACGAGGGACGGCGTCGGCATGAGGTCTAACCTATTGCGCGCAAATGGCTTGGATCAGTTCGGCAAAATCGGCGCCCGACCGCAAGTGGCTTCTTGACACCGGATCGGATTTGTCCGAGATAGCGCGCCGGTGCGGGGCAGTAGCTCAGTTGGGAGAGCGCGTCGTTCGCAATGACGAGGTCAGGGGTTCGATCCCCCTCTGCTCCACCAAGCTCACGGACCATGTTTGACGAACGCCAGCCTCCGGGCTGCGATAGATTGATGGTCTGCAGCCCGAGCTTCGCCAGAATGGCACTTTCCGGCACTCCTGCCCGTCCCGAAGCAATCGAGCCACGTGCGGCGTCTGGCACCAGATTAGACGCTGGTCGGCCAGCCCGCTCCACCCTGGCGCGATAGGCAAACGCCATCCGAACGAGACGCTCACTCTCTGACGACCCCGACCCGGTCACCGGATGATCACGGCTCCGGACCGGGTTCAGCCGCGGGTTGCGGCCATTTCCGGCTGGCACCGGTCCCGCGCCGGAGCGATCCGATTTACTGCTGCCGTTGCCATGGCTGCGACCGATCTGCCATGCTTGCCGTCGGAGGATCTTATTGCCTGGACGAGACTTCATGACGGAACTTGGCTTGGGCATGAAGCAGCGCGGTGCGTTGGCGATGACGCCGGCACTGCGGCAGGCCATCGGGTTCCTGGCGCTCTCGAATGCCGATCTGTCGGCCCGGCTCGCCGACCTTCAGACAGCGGGCGTCGAGGTTGTGGCCGCGAAGTCCGAGCCTGGGGCATGGCCCGCACTGGTGCGCCATGTCGAGGCGCCGCGGGGCGGCCGGGCGCGGCTGGATCGACGGGAGCATGGGACGCCGGGAGGGTTCGACCCAGAGCGCACCGCCGCAGCGGCACCGGGTCTGGTCGCCCATGTCGAGGCCCAGTTGTCGCTTCTGGTGCGGGCGGACGAAGACCGGCCCGTCGCGCTCGCCTTTCTGCGCGCCCTGGAGCCCACTGGCTGGCTGGGCGCTTCCGTGGACGAGGTTGCGGCGGACGCCGGTTGCAGCCTGATGCGCGCCTCGGCTGTGCTCCGCCAGCTCCAAGGCGCGGAGCCCGCCGGGCTCTTCGCCCGATCGCTCGCCGAGTGCCTCGCCCTGCAGGCCGACGACCTCGGTCTTGCGTCGCCGGCCTTTTCGCGGCTGCTGCAGAATCTGCCGCTACTGGCTGCGGGCAAGATGGATGCCCTTGCGGATGCCTGCGGCTGCGCAGCGGCGGAGATGGCGGCGATGGTCCGCGCCCTTCGGAGCATGAACCCGAAACCAGGCGCCGCGTTCGAGCAGGGCACGCAGGCGATCGCGCGCCCGCCGGACCTGATCCTGCGACGCGATGGTGCGGGCTGGCTTCTGGAACTTAACGAAGCGACGACGCCCGTTCTCCGCCTCTGTTCCGGGGCGGAGGTGGCGCCCGAGCCATTTCGACAGGCGCGCGCCCTGACGCTGGCGCTGGAGCGGCGACATGCGACCGTGCTGTCGATCGCGGCCGACATGGTGGCCCGCCAGGACGCGCATCTGCGCGACGCGGCCACGCCGCCCGCCGCCGTGACGATCAACGATGTCGCGGCGGCGGTCGGGGTTCACCGCAGCACTGTCAGCCGCGTCACGGCGGCGCTGACCATTGCCCTGCCGCGCCGGACGATCGGCCTGCGTGCACTCATCTCGGCGCCCGCGCCGGCCGCGCGCCGCACCGAGGAACCGCCATCGGTGCAGGCGGTTCTGCAAAGGATGCAGGCCATCGTCGCGGCCGAGGATCCCCTGCGCCCTCTGGCCGACGCGGAGATTGCCCGGCTTCTGCTCGCCGACGGCGCGGCACCGGCCAGACGGACGGTCGCCAAATACCGCAAGCTCGCCGGGATACCCCCGCGCGGCGAGCGGGGCCGGGCGTGAGGTTCAAACATTCCTGCGTGAGACCCGCGCAATGACTCGCGCTGGTTCCCTGTGCGGGCAACATGGGCTGGCATGGCTTGTGCATAAGGAAGTATGTCCGAACCAACAAGGACAGATGCACCCGTTCCCGGGGCTGATCCAAAGGGAGATACCGAATGAAAGCACTGCCGCGCCTTCTGATGGCCACCGCGCTGGCCGCCTGTCCCGCCGTCGTTCCCGCCGCCGTCGGCGCCGCGGACCTCGTCGTCGGCTTCACCCTTGACGCCGACACGCTGGACCCCGCGAACCACCGCAAGCGCGAGACGGAAACCATCATCAGGAACATGTACGACGGTTTGCTGACGCGGGACGCGAACATGCTGGTCGTGCCCGAGATCGCGGAATCGATGACGCAGGTCTCGGCAACCGAGTACGACTTCAAGATCCGCCCCGGCATCAAGTTCCACGACGGCAGCGACCTCACGGCCGAGGATGTGAAGTTCACGCTGGACCGGGTGGTGATGGACAACGGCATGGGCGAGGGGGTGACGAGCCCGCGCCAGGGTCTCATGGGGCCTGTCGCTTCGGTCACTGTGACCGCGCCCGACACCGTGCGCATCACGCTGAAGGAGCCCTGGCCGATCCTGCCGGCGATGCTGCCGAACCAGCAGATCGTCTCCAAGGCCTGGGTCGAGAAGATGGGCAACGAGGGCGTGGCCACGGCCGAGAATGGTACCGGCCCCTTCAGGCTCGTCGAATGGCGCAAGGGTGACGCCGTCATCATGGAGCGGTTCGACGACTACTATGGCGGCGCGGCCGACATCCCGCCGGTGGGCAAGGCCTGCGTGGACCGGGTGATCTTCAAGATCATTCCCGAAAGCGCGAGCCGCGTCGCCGCGCTTCTCGCAGGCGAGGTTCACATCATCAACGAACTTCCCACCTTCTCCATCGCCCAGGTCGAGGCGAACGAAGGCACGCAGGTCATGACGGTGAACGGCACCCGCAGCTTCTTCATCGCGATGAACATGGAGGGAGAGCAGTTCGACGATCCGAAGGTCCGCCAGGCTGCCGCCATGGCCATCGACAAGGACCTTATCATCGACAAGATTCTCGCCGGAAACGCGGCGCCGATCGACGGCATTCTCTCGCCTGACGCTTTCGGCGCAAGCGAGCTGCCTAAAGTGGGCTTCGACCCCGAGAAGGCCAAGCAACTCCTGGCCGAGGCGGGTTTCCCCGACGGGATCGACGTGACGATGGATACCGAGGCCGCCTTCAAGGACACCGCGGAGGCCATCGCGTCCATGCTGACCAAGGCAGGCATCCGCACCACCGTTGCCGTGGGCGAGGGCGCGCAGCTTTCCGACAAGTGGCGCACGAAGGGCGCACCCAAGACCGGTGACATGTACTTCACCAGCTGGGGTAACGGCTCGCTCGATCCCTTCGACATCTTCACGCCGACGCACCGCACGAACGACCGGGGCAACTCGGCCGGCTATTCCAATCCCAAGCTCGACGCGCTTCTGGACGCGGCCGCGGTGGAACTCGACGTGGAGAAGCGTCGCGGCATGTATCGCGATGCAGAGATGATGATCAACGCCGACCAGCCCTACATCTACCTCTGGGTGCCGCAGGACATCTACGGCGTGTCGAAGAAGGTGACGGGCTGGAAGCCGAGTGCGGACAGCCGCATCAACCTGCACGACGCATGCCTGAACTGACCCGGTAACCTGGAGGAGGACGCGGGGATGAGCTTGGGAAAGCTCCTGGAGCGGATCATCCAGCTGATCCCCGTGCTGCTCGGCGTCAGCCTGATCGTCTTCGTGATGATGGCGCTGACGCCGGGCGACCCGGTGCAGATAATGGTCGGCGAGCAGTCGATCACACCGGAACAGGAAGCCGAGCTGCGCCGCAACCTCGGGCTCGATCGGCCGATGGTGGAGCGGTTCTTCATCTTCCTGGCGCACGCGGTGCAGTTCGACTTCGGCAACAGCTTCTATCACGGCCGCCCTGTGGCCGACGTGATCGCCGAGCGCCTGCCCGCGACGATCGAACTGAGCCTCGTGGCGCTGATCGTTGCGCTGGCCACTGCAATCCCGCTGGGCGTGGTGGCGGCCATCCGCAAGAACTCGGTGCTCGACCGGATGGCGACCGTGGGCTCCCTTCTCGGCGTGTCGCTGCCGGGGTTCTGGTTCGGCATCCTGCTCATCATGCTCTTTGCCGTCCACATGCAGGTCCTGCCCGTCTCGGGCCGGATCGGCTATGACAACGAAGTGGCGGCCGTCACCGGGTTCCTGCTGATCGACACGCTTCTGGCAGGTGACATCGGCGCCTTTGGCGATGCCCTGCGCCATCTCCTCCTGCCCGCGATCACTCTCGGCCTGCCGATGACGGCGATCCTGATGCGCGTGACCCGCAGTTCCATGCTGGAAGTCATGCGGCAGGACTACGTCACCTTTGCCGAAGCCAAGGGCCTGCCGCGCCGCCGCGTGCTCTATCGCCATGCGCTGAAGAATGCACTGATCCCGACCGTTTCGGTCGCAGCGATCGAGACCGGCAGCCTCCTCGGCGGCAACATGATCGTGGAGACGGTGTTCGGCTGGCCGGGTCTCGGCCGGCTGGTGGTGGAAAGCATCTTCCTGCGCAACTACCCGCTGATCCAGGCCGCGGTCCTGCTCTACGCCGTCACCTATGTGCTGCTGAACTTCCTCGCCGACATCCTCTACACCGTCCTCAATCCGCGGGTGAAGCTGTGACCGACGCCAGCCTTGCCGCCGCGCCCAGCGCCGAGTCGCTTTTCCGGCGCAATCTCCGCGATTTCAGCCGCAACCGGCTGGCCATGGCTTCGCTCACGGTCATCCTGATCTTCGTCCTGATGGCCGTGGCCGCCCCCCTGATCGCGCCGCAGGATCCGAACGAGACGGACCTCTTCCGTCGGCTGCAACCGCCGGGCTGGGTGGACGGGGGCGACTGGAGGTTTCCGCTCGGCTGCGACGCGCTCGGCCGGGATATCCTCTCGCGCATCATCTACGGCGCGCGGATATCGATCTTTATCGGCGCCGCCGTCATCGTGCTGGCGACCGGCGTCGGCATTCTTGCCGGCCTCGCGGCGGGATACCTCCGCGGCTGGGTGGACGTGGTCATCAGCCGGGTCGTGGACATCCTCCTTGGCTTTCCCTACCTCATCTTTGCCATCGGCCTGATGGCCATGATGGGGCCCGGCCTTCTCAACATCGTCCTTGCGCTTGCCTACAAGGAATGGGTCATCCCCTGCCGCGTCGTGCGTGGCGAGACCCTTGCCGTCCGGGAACTGGAATATGTCGAGGCCGCCCGGGCGCTCGGCGCCGGCCCGCGCCACATCATGTGGCGCGAGATTCTGCCGAACATCCTTTCCCCTGTCATCGTGGTCTCTACCATCCGCATGGCGCATGTGATCATCCTGGAGGCGAGCCTTTCGTTCCTGGGGCTCGGTGTGCAGCCGCCCACCGCAAGCTGGGGCAGCATGGTCTCTGACGGCCGCGCCTTCATCCTCGAAGCCTGGTGGGTCTCGACCTTTCCGGGGTTGGCCATCCTTCTCCTCGTGCTGGCGATCAACGTGGCGAGCCAAGCCCTGCGCGATGCCTTCGACCCGAGGTTCAGCGAATGACCGTGCTCCTCGAAGTCACCAGCCTGCGCACCGAATTCGCCACCCGCGCGGGCCTCGTGCGCGCGGTGGACGGGGTCTCGCTTCAGGTCAGGCGAGGGGAATGTCTGGGCGTGGTGGGAGAAAGCGGATCCGGCAAGTCGGTCACCTTCGCGAGCGTCATGGGCCTGGTGCGGTCGCCGGGCAAGGTTGTCGCGGGCACGATCTTCTTCGACGGTCGCGACCTCCGCCAGCTTTCGCCCGAGGAGATGCGCGCGATCCGCGGCCGCGATATCGCCATGACCATGCAGGATGCGCTCACCGCGCTCAATCCGGCGTTGTCCGTGGGCGAGCAGATGGCCGAGGTCATGGTGGCGCATGACGAGACCTTGCCTGCCGGCCGCGCCGCCCGCCGCGCCGCGATCCGCGAGCGGTCGGTCGAGATGCTCGGCCTTGTCGGCATCCCGTCGCCCGACACGCGGCTCAGGCAGTATCCGCACGAGTTCTCCGGCGGCATGCGCCAGCGCATCATGATCGCGATCGCGCTCACCTGCCGGCCGAAGCTCCTGATCACGGACGAACCGACGACGGCCCTCGACGTGACGATCCAGGCGCAGGTCCTGGAACTGATCTCCGACATCCGGGCCCGCCTCGGAATGGCGGTCGTTCTCATCACCCATGACCTCGGGGTCGTCGCCGAACATTGCGACCGGGTGATGGTGATGTATGCCGGCCAGGTGGTAGAGGAAGGACCGACGTCCGCGGTCATCGGCCAGCCACGCCACCCCTACACCCGGGGACTTCTGGCCTCGATTCCCCGGCCGGCCCTGAGGGGCCATCGGATCGAGCCGATCATGGGGCAGGTGCCCGATCTCGTCGGCTTGCCGCCGCAATGCCGGTTCCATTCCCGCTGTCCCCTGGCACGCCCCGAGTGCCTCGTTGAGGTGCCGATGCTGCCGGCCGGGCCGGGACGCCAGGCGCGCTGCCTTCGTCTGGAGGAACCGGCATGAGCCTGCTCGAGGTCGTCGACCTGTCGAAGCACTACGCGGGCCGGCCGTCGCTGGGGGATCGCCTGTCCGGCAATCGGCGCACGCTGGTGCGGGCCGTCAACGGCGTTTCGCTTTCCGTCGAGCGGGGCGAGATTCTCGGCCTGATCGGCGAGTCGGGTTGCGGCAAGTCCACGCTCGGCCGCGCGATCCTGCGCCTGCATGAACCGACGGGTGGACGGGTCGTGTTTGACGGCACGGATGTCACGGCTCTCCCGCCGCAGGCGCTGAAGGCGATGCGCCGAAGGATGCAGATCATCTTTCAGGATCCCTACGCCAGCCTGAATCCGCGCCGAACCGTGGCCGAGATCGTCGGCTTGCCGCTCGCGCTGCACGGCATCGCCTCGGGCGAGGAGGCGCGCGCCATCACCGCGCGCGTGCTGGAGCGCGTGGGCCTGCGCGCCGCTCAACTCGACCGCTACCCGCATCAGTTCTCGGGCGGCCAGCGCCAGCGCATCGGGATCGCTCGTGCCTTGGTGTCGAATCCGGACTTCATCGTCTGCGACGAACCCGTCTCGGCGCTCGATGTCTCGATCCAGGCTCAGATCATCGCGCTTCTGCTGGAACTGAAACGTGACCTCGGTCTGACCTACCTGTTCATCAGCCACGACATCTCGGTCATCGGCTATCTGTCGGACCGGGTCGCCGTCATGTATCTCGGCGATATAGTGGAAACCGGCCAGGTGGCCGCAGTCCTGGACAACCCGCGCCATCCCTACACCCAGAGCCTCCTGTCGGCTGTGCCCGAGATCGGGGCAAAACGGGCGCGGGGACGGGTGCGCCTGCAGGGGGACCTGCCGTCGCCGCTGAACCCGCCGCCGGGCTGCAAGTTCCACACGCGCTGCCCGCTGGCGGTCCCGGCGTGCCGAACGCTCGTACCAGAGACGCGCGGCGTCGGCCCGGGCCATTCCGCCGCCTGCCATAGGCTGGAAGAGGGGCTGAGCCTGCTGGAGGGGGCGCGATGATCGAGGTTTCGGCCACCGGCCCGGCCTATGCGCGGGGGCGTGCGCAGGCGGGAACAGCGCCCGCCGCGGCCATCCGCCGCGCAACCGTCGAGCGCGTGGAACGCGCCCGGGCCGACGGGCTGATCGACAGTGACGCCGGTTCCTATCTGACGGCTCAACGCCACTTTCACGAAATCCATGATCCCGAGGGTCTCTCCGAACTCCTGGGCGTGGCCGATGCCTTCGGGCTCGCGGACGCCGACCTTTTTGCCCATCTGCATCTCGGGACCTTGCGCGACATGAAGGGCGGGGCGGCGCTCATCGAAGGTTGCAGCGCTTGGGCGGTGGGGCAGGGCCCGGACGGTCCGCTCGTCGTCAAGAACCGCGATTTTTCCGGCCAGCACCTCGGAATCCAGTGCATCCTGCGCCACGCCGGTCCCGATATCGCGACCGGGCAGGTCGTCAGCCTCGGAAGCCTCGGCAGCCTGGCCGCGTGGTCGTCGGGGATGAATGCCGCGGGGCTCGCCATCGCCGACACCCAAGTATCCGTCAATCGCCACCGCGTCGGCTGGCTACGCTACTTCCTGCTGCCCCGGTTGCTGGCGCGCGCGGTCTCGGTCGGCGAGGCGCTGGCGCTGATCCGCAGTCTTCCGCATGCCGGCGGCGGTACGCTGGTTATGGCGGACCGCAACGGCGCGACGGCCGCGGTCGAGCTTTCCGCGACCGACCCGGTCGTCGTGGACGGGGGGGCGACATGGCGGACCAACCACTACACCGCCCCCGGCGTGGCCGGGGAAACGCTCGGCACCGACGGCGACCGCATCGCGGGCAATTCCCACGCCCGCTTCGACTACCTGTCGCGCGTCCTGCCTGAGCGTGCCTGGACCGTCGCGGCGGCGAGGGACCTTATGGCCACGCATTCCGTCCCGATCTGTCAGCATGCTGCATGCGAAGGGGACTCCGAGACCATTTCCTCGGTCGTCTATTCGTGTAGGCTGGGCGGCATGGAGATCGCGGAGGGCACCCCCTGCCTCGGCCGCTGGCAGGTCATCGCGCCCTGCCGCTGACGGGCGGGACCCACGAAAGGCGGCATGGCGGATTACCGGAACGAACTCGTCGGCACCTCTCCCGCGCTCGAGGCGCTGCGCCGCCTGATCGACAAGGTCGGACCCAGCCCGACCCGCACGGTGCTGATCTACGGCGAGACCGGGACAGGCAAGGGCCTCGTCGCGCGGATGATCCATCAGGCATCGAACCGCGCCCAGCGCGACTTCGTCGACATCAATTGCGCCGCCCTGCCGGCGAGTCTTCTCGAGTCGGAGCTTTTCGGCCACGAGAAGGGATCCTTCACCGGCGCGGTGGACCGCAAGCTCGGCCTCGTCGAAGCGGCCAACCAGGGCACCGTCTTTCTGGACGAGATCCGCGAGATGGACCTGACGCTTCAGGCCAAGCTGCTGACCCTGCTCGACACCCAGCAATTCCGCCGCGTCGGCGCGGTGAAGCCGGTCAAGGTGGACGTGCGCTTCATCGCCGCCACCAACAAGGTCCTGCTGACCGAGGTCACCTCGGGCCGCTTCCGCGAGGACCTCTACTACCGCCTGCAAGTCGTGGCGGTGAACCTGCCGGCGCTTCGCGACCGCGGCACCGATGTGCTGACGCTGGCGCGGCACTTCATCGCCCGGTTCAACCGCGCCTACGGCCGCTCCGTCCGCGGTCTCGCCGCCGAAACCGAGGATATCTTCGTCCGCTACCCCTGGCCGGGAAACGTGCGGGAACTGGAGAACCTGCTGGAGCGCATCTTCATCCTCGAGGAGGAAGACGAGATCCTTCCCCGCCACCTGCCGGACCGCATCCTGCGCACCGTCGCGGCAGGAGGGCAACGCGTCGAGCCGGCGCCCGGGCAGGACGCCACCGACTACCACGCCGCGACCGAAGCGTTTCAGCGCGGGCTGATCGCCAGGGCGATGACCAGCTCCGGCGGAAACCAGCAGGAGGCCGCAAGCGCGCTGGGGCTCTCCCGGCACGCGCTCCGCCACCAGATGATCAAGCTCGGATTGCTCAAGGCCTGAGGCGCGACCGCGTGTTTTCCACTCATGGGCGCGGATTCCGCGCAGGGCGAACGCATGCCCTTGGAATGACCGCCCGCGCCCGCACCGGGATGCTGGCACGGTTTGCGCATACGAAAGGGAAGCCACGCCCTGCGCGAGAGGAAGACATGCCATCCATCCGGATCATCTGCCCCAACGGGCACCTGGGCTTCGCGCCCCTCAAG
Organism: Paracoccaceae bacterium; assembly: GCA_020637675.1. Lineage (GTDB taxonomy): Bacteria > Pseudomonadota > Alphaproteobacteria > Rhodobacterales > Rhodobacteraceae > Albidovulum. The sequence goes on from JACKKD010000002.1 coordinate 44,756, forward strand.
ACCGAAAGCTTCCGGCTCGCGGTGGAGACCCGGCCCGACTTCATCGCCGCCGACTCCGGCAGCGACGACATCGGCCCCGTGCCGCTCGGCAACGACAGCTGTGCAAGCCCGCGCGCCTGGCAAGAGCATGACCTGGAGGAAATGCTGCTGGCCTCGCGCCGGCTCGGCGTTCCGATGTTGATCGGTTCCGCCGGCGATACCGGCACCAACAGCCGCGTGGACATGTATGTGCAGATCATCCGCGACATTGCCGCAAAGCATGGCCTGCCGCCCTTCAAGCTGGGCTGGTTCTATTCCGAGGTGGACCGCGACCTGGTCCGCGCGAAGATCCGCGGCGGATCGCCGATCCGCGGCCTTGACGCGCGCGAGGACCTGACCGAGGCGGAACTGGAGGCCACCGCGCGGGTGGTCGCCATGGCGGGGGTGCATCCCTTCGTCAGGCTTCTGGAGGAAGGCTGCGACGTCATCATCGGCGGCCGCTCGTCCGACAGCGCGATCTTCGCCGCCTGCGCGCTGCACAAGGGTTTCCCCGAGGCCCAGAGCTACTACCTCGGCAAGGTCCTGGAATGTGCCTCGTTCTGTGCAGAACCCTACGGCGCCAAGGAAACCGTCATGGGCGAGATCACGCCCGACGCTGTCGAGGTGACGGCCATGGCGCCCTGGCAGCGCTGCACCGTAGCCTCGGTCGCGGGCCACGCGATGTATGAACGCTCAAATCCGTTCCACGAATTCGTGGCCGGGGGAATGCTCGACATGACGCATTGCCATTACGAACAGGTCAGCGAAAAGACGACCCGCGTTACGGGAATGGAATTCGTCCCGGCGGAGGAGTTCCGGGTGAAGCTGGAGGGCTCGGGCAAGGTCGGCGAGCGCTTCGTCGGCATGGCCGGCATCCGCGACCCCTATACGATCGCCAATGTCGATGCTGTCATCGACTGGGCGCGCAGGCAGACCGAGGAGCGATTCGGCCCCGACGGCTGGGAACTCCATTACAGCGTCTTTGGGCGCAATGGCGTGATGGGCGAGATGGAGCCCCTCAAGGACAAGCCGGGGCATGAGCTTTGCGTCGTGGTGCAGGGCGTGGCGCCCACGCGGGAAATGGCCGAAGAGGTCACGATGACCGGGACGCGACAGATGTTCTACGCCCGCCTTCCCGACGTGAAGGGCACCGCTGGCGGCGTCTCCTTCGTGCTCGACGAGGTGATGCAGGCCAGCCCCGCCTATCGCTGGACGCTCAACCACACCATGGCTGTCAGCAATCCGCTGGAGCTTTTCCCCACACACACCGCCATTGTCGGTTGAGGCGCCCCATGAACACCCGCAAGAAACTCTCCGACCTCGCCAAGACGATCCGTTCGAAGAACGCCGGTACGGACAAGATCACCTTCGACATCATATTCCGCGAGCGCGACACCTACGCGATGGTGAAGCGGTCGGGCACGCTCACCCGCGAAAGCGTCTGTCGCATCCTCAACGTCGCGCCCGAACGGCTGACCGACTTCGTGGAGTATGACCCGGCGTACGCGATCAAGTTCACCATCCTGCGCGAGCGCCCGTCGGGAAGTGCTGGCGACGGCGACATCTTCGGCGCGCAGCAGTATGCGCCGTTCCTGGACGTCGAGGTGGACATCTCGTCCTGACGGGAGCGGGTGGTGGCGCCCGGGTGCGCCTGACGAGAGCGACCTTCCGAAACGGTCAGGGCCGCCACAGCCGGCGGCCCTGAAACCTGTTGTCCCCTCGAAGCCGGTCAGGCGCGCAGGTCGTAGCGATCTGCGTTCATCACCTTCACCCAGGCCGCGACGAAATCCTCGACGAACTTGCCGCGGTTGTCGTCCTGCGCATAGACCTCGGCATAGGCCCTGAGGATGGAGTTCGAGCCGAAGACGAGATCCGCGCGCGTAGCCGTCCACTTCGCCGCGCCGGACCTGCGATCGACGATGTCGTAGCTGTTGGACCCGGTCGGCATCCAGCGACAGGACATGTCGGTAAGGACGGTGAAGAAATCGGTCGTAAGTGCGCCGACGCGGTCGGTGAAGACCCCGTGCTTCGCCCCGCCATGGTTCGCACCCATGACCCGCAGGCCGCCCAGCAGGCAGGTCATTTCCTGCGCCGTCAGGCCCATGAGTTGCGCCCGGTCGAGCAGCATCTCCTCCGGGTTGACGGCGTAGTCGGCCTTCTGCCAGTTGCGGAAGCCGTCGGCCAAGGGTTCGAGCACGGCGAAGGACTCGGCGTCCGTCTGCTCTGCCGTGGCGTCGCCCCGACCCGGCGCGAAGGCAACGGCGATGTCGAAGCCCGCGGCCTTGGCCGCCTCTTCCACCGCCATGCTGCCGGCGAGCACGATCATGTCGGCGATGCTCGCCCCGGTCGCGGCCGCGACGGGCGCCAGCGCGGCGAGGACACGCGCCAGACGGGCCGGTTCGTTGCCTTCCCAGTCCTTCTGCGGAGCGAGGCGGATGCGCGCGCCGTTGGCGCCGCCGCGATAGTCCGACTGGCGGAAGGTGCGCGCCGAATCCCAGGCGGTTGCAACGCGGTCGGCGATGGACAGGCCGAGCGCGGCGATCCGGGCGCGCGCCGCCGCCACGTCGTAGCCGGTGCGGCCCGCCGGTATCGGGTCCTGCCAGACCAGGTCCTCGGCTGGCACTTCCGGCCCGATATAGCGCGACTTCGGACCCATGTCGCGGTGCAGGAGCTTGAACCAGGCCCGCGCGAAGGCGTCGTCGAAGGCGGCCTGATCCTTGGCGAATCTCTCGGAGATGGCGCGGAAGCCCGGATCGACCTTCAGCGCCATGTCCGCATCGGTCATGACGATGCGGGTCTTGCCGCCCATGCGCTCCACGTCCGACGGGAATTCGTCGTCCCGCGCGTTCACGGGCTCCCATTGTTGCGCCCCGGCCGGCGAGCGGCGGAGTTCCCAGTCGTGGTTCAGAAGCATCTGGAAATAGCCGCCATCCCAGCGCGTCGGATTGCTGGTCCAGGCACCTTCGACGCCGCTCGTCACGGTGTTGTTGCCGATGCCGCGGCCGGTGTGGTTCACCCAGCCGAAGCCCTGGTCCTCGATCCCGGCAGCTTCGGGGGCGGGGCCAAGCTCCGCGGCCGAGCCATTGCCATGGGCCTTGCCGACGGTGTGGCCACCCGCCGTCAGGGCGACGGTCTCGGCGTCGTCCATGCCCATGCGCGAGAAGGTCACGCGCATGTCTTGCGCGGTCCTCAGCGGGTCGGGCTTGCCGTTCACGCCTTCCGGATTCACGTAGATGAGACCCATCACCACCGCGGCAAGCGGGTTCGAGAGGCTCTCGCGGTTGTCGTCGGCGTCATAGCGGGTGGACTTCAGCCACTCCTTCTCGGAACCCCAGTAGACGTCCTTTTCCGGATGCCACACGTCCTCGCGGCCAAAGGCGAAGCCATAGGTCTTCAACCCCATCGATTCATAGGCGACGTTGCCTGCAAGCAGCATCAGGTCCGCCCAGCTGATGCGGTTGCCGTATTTCTTCTTGATCGGCCAGAGCAGGCGCCGCGCCTTGTCGAGGTTGCCGTTGTCCGGCCAGCTGTTCAGCGGCGCGAAACGCTGGTTGCCGGTATTGCCGCCACCCCGTCCGTCGGCGCTGCGGTAGGAGCCGGCGGAGTGCCAGGCCATGCGGATCATCAGGCCGCCGTAATGGCCCCAGTCCGCCGGCCACCAATCCTGGCTGTCGGTCATCAGCGCGGTCAGGTCGCGCTTCAAAGCTGTCACATCAAGCTTCTTCACTTCCTCGCGGTAGTTGAAGCCCTTCAGCGGATCGGTCTTGCTGTCGTGCTGGTGCAGGATGTCGAGGTTGAGAGCATTGGGCCACCACGACATCACGCTGACGCCCGTCGTCGTCAGCGTCCCGTGCATCACCGGGCATTTGCCCGCGTTTCCGATGTCATCGCCGTCCATGTCTTCCTCCGATGCAGCGCCTATCCGCCATAGAGACCGACCGCCCTGGGGCGTCGTCCTCGCGGAACTCGATATGGAATCGTTCTAACAGGCGCGTGTGATCATTCCCAATTGCATTTTCTGAAACTTGCGATAAGGAAAACTTATGAAAAATCTTTCCATGCGCCAGTTGCGCTACTTCGATGCGCTTGCCCGTCACGGCCACTTCGGCCGTGCCGCAGAGGACTGCGCGGTCTCGCAACCGGCACTGTCGATGCAGATCAGGGACCTTGAGGACATGCTCGGCGCTCCGCTGGTGGAGCGGGGCGCGCGACAGGTCCGGCTGACCGATCTTGGCGAGGAATTCGCGCCGCGGGTCCGCGACATCCTCCTGGCCGTCAATGAACTCGACGATCTCGTCCGCGCGCGGACCGGCCCGCTTTTCGGCCGGCTGCGGATCGGCGTCATCCCGACTGTTGCCCCCTATTTCTTGCCCGAGGTCATCACGGCACTTCAGGCGCGCTATCCGGGGCTCGACCTGCGCCCGCGCGAGGCGGTGACGCAGAAGCTGCTGGATGACCTTTCCGAGGCCCGTCTCGACGCCGCCATTGTCGCCCTGCCGATCGCGGTGCCCGGCATCGCCGAGATGCCGCTTTTCGAGGAGGAGTTCGTCCTCGTCCGTCCGCCCGATGAAGCCGGCCATCCGGTGCCGAGCGCCGATGGCCTTCGCGCGATGCGGCTTCTTCTGCTGGAAGAGGGGCATTGCTTCCGGGACCAGGCGCTGGCTTTCTGCGCGCCGTCGCAGGCTGCGCCGCGCGACATGATGGAGGGGTCATCACTCTCGACACTGGTGCAGATGGTCAGCGCCGGCATCGGCGTGACGCTGGTGCCCGAGATGGCCGTGCCGGTGGAGACCCGGTCGGCGCGGGTTGCCTTGCAAAGGCTTGCAATGCCCCGGCCGTCGCGCCAGATCGGCATGATCTGGCGCAGGTCGAATCCGCTTGGCGATCAGATGCGCACGCTGGGCGAACTGGTCCGCGACGTTGCGCACCAGAAGTCCGCTTCGCACGACGCCTGAAAGCCCCGCGGCATGGGAGTCGCGTTTGGCCGTCCTGGGACCGCTCCTGCGAACCGTGCCGTCATCCCAGAACGGCGCGTACGGCCTTGCGGGCGGCGGCGACGACGGTATCCGCCTCGGCCGGTGTCATGCAGAGCGGCGGCGCGAAGCCGAGAATGTCGCCCTGCGGCATGGCCCGCCCGATCACGCCTTCGTCGAGCAGCGCCGAGGCGACGGCCGGCCCGACCTTGCGCGCGGGGTCGAAGAAGCGGCGGTCGTCGCGGTCCTCGACGAATTCCACCGCCGCCATGAGGCCATCGCCCCGCACCTCGCCGACGTTCGGATGACCGGCCAGCGCCTCGGTCAGCGCCGCACGGAAATAGGCGCCGGTTTCGCCGGCGTTCTGCACCAGCCCGAGTTCGTCGATCAGCTCAAGATTCGCTACCCCGGCGGCGGCGCAGACGGGATGGGCGGAATAGGTCCAGCCGTGGCCTATTGGGCCGAGCTGATCCGAGCCCTGTACCAGAACCTGCCACATGCGGTCCGAGACGATGGAGCCCGATAGCGGCGCATAGGCCGAGGTCAGACCCTTGGCGATGGTGATCAGGTCCGGCTCCATCCCGTAATGGACCGAGCCGAACATGGTGCCGAGCCGGCCGAAGCCCGTCACCACCTCGTCGGCGACCAGCAGGATGTCGTATTTCTTCAGCACCGCCTGGATCGCCTCCCAGTAGCCCTTCGGCGGTGGCACGATGCCGCCGGTGCCGAGGATCGGCTCGCCTATGAAGGCGGCCACCGTATCGGGCCCCTCGGCCAGGATCATCTCCTCGAGCTTTGCCGCACAGTGGGCGCTGAACTCCTCCTCGGTCTGGCTGCGATCCTCGCGGCGGAAGTAATAGGGCGCCTCGGTGTGCAGGATCGGCGCGCGCGGCAGGTCGAAGGCGTTATGGAAGAGATGCAGGCCGGTGAGCGAGCCGGTCATCACGCCCGAACCATGATAGCCGCGCCAGCGCGAGATGATCTTCTTCTTCTCGGGCCGGCCGAGGATGTTGTTGTAGTACCAGATCAGCTTGATGTTGGTCTCGTTCGCATCCGACCCCGACAGGCCGAAGTAGACCCGGCTCATGTGCTCCGGGGCGCGTTCGATGATCATCCGGGCGAGCGTGATCGAGGCCTCCGTCCCGTGGCCGACATAGGCGTGGTAATAGGCGAGTTCCCTCGCCTGTTCGGCGATGGCCTCGGCGATCTCGGTCCGGCCATAGCCGACATTCACGCAGTAAAGCCCGGCGAAGGCATCGAGGCTGCGGCGGCCGTTGGTATCCACGATCGTGCAACCCTCGCCTCCGGCGATGACGCGGCGCGGCGTCTCGCCGCGCGCATGCATCCCCATGTGGGTCGAGGGATGGAAGAAGTGGTCGCGGTCCCAGGCGTTAAGGTCGTTGTCGCGGTCGAGCATGGTCTTGTCCTTTCCCGCTTTCAGGCGGCGGTGTCGATGCAAAGATATTTCAGTTCGGTGAAGGCCTCCATCCCGTGGCGCGACCCTTCGCGGCCGAGCCCGGACTGATTCCAGCCGCCGAAGGGAACCGGCCCCCCGGTGATCTTCACCCGGTTGACGGCCACCATGCCGAAGTCGAGCGCGCGCGACAGCCGCATCGCCCGTGCCCCGTCGCGGGTGACGACGTAGGCGACGAGGCCGTAGTCGGTATCGTTCGCGCGGGCGATCACCTCGGCTTCGGTGTCGAACGGGAGGAGCGATGCAACCGGGCCGAAGGTCTCCTCGCGGTGGATCAGCGCATCGTCGGGGGCGCCCTCGATCAGCGTGGGAAGGTAGGCGAGCGGCAGGTCGGGATGCACGCCACCGCCGGTGACGATCCGGCCGCCGCGCGCAACGGCATCCTTGACCTGCGCGGCCACCTTGGCGACGGCGCGGGCGTGCATGAGGGGCCCGATCTCGGTTCCCGGCTCCAGTCCCGGGCCGACCTTCAGCCTTGCGATGCGTTCGGCGAGCCGCCTGGTGAGGGCCGGCAGCAGCGGCCGTTCCACGTAGATGCGGTTGGCGGCAAGGCAATCCTGGCCGGAAGTTGCGAACTTCGCGGCCATCGCGATCTCCACCGCGCGGTCGAGATCGGCGTCGGCAAAGACGATCAGCGGTGCGTGCCCGCCAAGCTCCATCACCAGCCGTTTCATCGTCGGCGCGCATTGCGCCGCGATCAGGCGGCCGACTTCGGTGGATCCGGTGAAGGACATGGCGCGCAGGCGGTCATCCGCGCACATCCGGCCGACGATTGCGGCGGCATCGCCGGGTACCACGTTCAGCACTCCGGAAGGAAGCCCGGCGCGTTCGGCCAGTTCCGCCAGCGCCAGCGCCGAGAGCGGCGTTTCCGCCGAAGGGTGGACGACACAGGTGCAACCGGCGGCCAGCGCCGCGGCCACCTTGCGGGTGATCATGGCCGAGGGGAAGTTCCAGGGTGTCGCCACGCCGACCGGTCCCAGGGCCTCGCGCCTGACGACCATCTCGACATCCCGCAGATGCGGGGTCACGCCCTCGGCGTTCATCCGCGGCGCCTCGCCGGCGTACCAGTCGAGGAACTCCGCCGCATAGGCGATCTCGCCGTGCGATTCGGAGAGGGGCTTGCCCTGTTCCAGCGTCATGATCAGCGCCAGGTCGTCGGCGGCTGCCAGCATCAGGTCGCCCCAGCGGCGCAGGACGCGCGCGCGGTCCTGCGGCAGGCGGTCGCGCCAGCCAGGAAAGGCCGCGGTGGCGGCGGTGATGGCCGTGTCGGCCCCGCCTTCGCCAAGTGCGGCGACCCGGGCGACGAGCGCCCCGCTGGCCGGATCGGTCACCGCGAAATCGGCAGCGTCAGGCGCGGCAGTCCAGCGTCCGCCGATGTAGCCGAGCGTGCGCAGAAGCGCCCGGTCGCGGAGCCGCGACAGGGCCGGGTGGCTGGTCTGGAGGGTCTGGGCATTCATCGCGGGTGCTCCTGTCCGGTTTTGTCCAGAGTGACCGCAATCGTGCAGAGAAGGGGGCCAAATTACCCGCCCGGCATGGACCGAATGCCAGTGCAATGCCGGGTTGGGTAGAGACTTTCTCTACCCGGCCCCGAAGAGCGCCAGCGGCAGGGCATCCTCCTCCTTTACCGTCTTCGTGACGATGTAGGTGACGTAGCGGTCGATGCCGATCTCGGTTGCGAGCATCCGGTCGATCAGCCGTTGATAGGCGTCGATGTCCCTCGCCACGACCTTCAGCATGTAATCGACGCCGCCACCGACCGACCAGCAGGAGACGATCTCTTCCATCCCGGCCACGGCGCGCTCGAAGCGATCGAAGTCGGACTGGCGATGGTTGGCGAGTGCCACCTCGACGAGCACGGTGGCGAAGGGCGCGATGCGGCGGGGGGCGAGGCGCGCGTGGTAGCCCGCGATGATCCCGGCCTGTTCGAGCTTTCTGAGCCGGATCCAGCAGGGTGTGGGCGAAATCCCCGCCACCTCGGCGAGTCTCAGCTTGGTGATCCGGCCATCCCGCTGCACCGCGTCGAGGATTCTCAGGTCGATGGCGTCCAGTTTCATCGCGACATCCCGCAAATCTGCAATTGCACATTGATATGAATTTGCGCAGATTTGCAATCATGACAAACTGGATCCCCGACCCTGCCGCGCTGGCGCGCCCCGCTTATCTGTCGCTGGCCGAACAGTTCGCCCGCGCCATCGAAAGGGGCGCCCTGCCTGCTGGCGCGCGGCTGGTGCCGCACCGCAAGCTGGCCGATGCACTCGGGCTCTCGGTTCAGACCGTGAGCCGCGCCTATGACGAGTTGATTCGCCGTGGGCTGATTACTGGCGAGGTGGGTCGGGGCTCCTTCGTTCTGGGTCCGGGCGCCGAGGCGCGCCAACCCTACCTGCCCGAGCGACCGGGCGAGGTGATCGACCTGTCGATCCTGAAGCCGGTGGTCGAGGCGATGCATCTCGACCGCCTGCGCGAGGGTTTCCTCTGGCTGGGTGAGAACCTCGCGGCATCCTCCGCCATGTCCTTCCGCCCGAACATGGTGATGCCGCAACACCAGGCGACGGGGGCCGACTGGCTGATGCGGCAGGGCATTCCGGCCGAGCCGCAGGGAATCATCGTGACCAATGGCGCGACGCCCGCGATCACCGCCGCCGTGATGGGCGTGGTGCCCCCGGGGTCCGGCCTTGCGGCCGAGGCGCTGACGCATCACACGCTGAAGCCACTCTGCACCTATCTCGGGCTCCACCTCGAGGGCGTGGCGATGGACGGCGCCGGGATGTTGCCCGCCGGCCTCGACGAGGTAGCACGCAAGGGATTGATCCGCGGCGTATATCTGCAGCCGAACGTGATTAATCCGCTGGCCGTGATGATGCCGGCGGAGCGGCGGGCCGAACTGGTGGAGGTGGCCCGGCGGCATGATCTCGCCATCATCGAGAACGATATCCTGAACGTGATGATCCCTGACCGCGCGCCCGCCATCGCTGCCCTGGCGCCCGAACGCACGCTCCATATCTGCGGTTTCACCAAGATCACCGTCCCCGGGCTTCGCATGGCCTATCTTCACGCGCCGCCCCGCCATGCCACCGCCGTGTCAAACCGCCATCTGGTGGCGAACTGGATGGCGACGCCACCCATGGCGGACCTGCTGAGCCACTGGGTCGGCAACGGGACCGTGGCCGAACTGGCGGCCTGGCAGGCTCGGGCGCTGGCCGACCGGCATGCGCTCGCCGCGGAGGTGCTTGGAGAACGGATGCCCTCCTGCCACGGCAAGAGCCTGCATCTCTGGCTGCCCCTGACCGAGGGCTGGAGGGAGGAGGAATTCGTCGAGCAGGCGCGCCTGCGCGGGGTCGCCGTGGCTGCGGGAAACGCTTTCAGGACGATCGAGCGCGGGCGGCGGGACGCGATTCGGGTGGCGCTTGGCTCGACCCGGATCGAGGAGTTGCGTCGGGGCCTATCGACAATCGCTGCGATGCTCTCCGACGCGCCGGAGGTGCTGCTGCCGACGATCTGATGGGCGGGCAGAAAATTATTGTCATGATATTATTTTGGAATTGACATGATATTAAGTCAAGCTAATTCTCCCCCGAACTCAGGTGGGGAAATGGCGTGACCGGGCCGATCATCCGAATCGACAGGCTGGACAAGTCCTTCGGGGCGCTGAAGGTGCTCGACGGGTTGTCCTTCGACGTGATGCCGGGCGAGAAGCTTGCGCTGATCGGGCCGTCCGGGTCCGGCAAGACCACCATCCTGCGCATCCTGATGACGCTGGAGACGATTTCGGGCGGCCATGTCGAGGTTTGTGGCGAACAGCTTTTCCACATGCAGCGCGGCGGCCGCGAAGTGCCGGCGGACGAGGCGCATCTTCACCACATGCGCCGTCACATCGGCATGGTGTTCCAGCACTTCAACCTGTTTCCGCACAAGTCGGTGCTCGACAACATCACGCTTGCGCCGATCCTGACGAAGGGCGAGCCGCGGGCAAAGGCGGAGGCCCGGGCGAAGGAGTTGCTGGAGATGGTGGGGCTGGCCGACAAGGCGGAAGCCATGCCGAGCCAGCTTTCGGGCGGGCAGAAGCAGCGTGTCGCCATTGCCCGCGCGCTGGCCCTCAAGCCGCGGATCATGCTCTTTGACGAGGTGACATCGGCGCTCGATCCCGAGCTGGTGGAGGAGGTGCTTCTGGTCATGAAGCGCCTCGCCGCGGAAACCGACATGACGATGCTTCTCGTCACGCACGAGATGGGCTTCGCCCACGAATTCGCCGACCGCGTTCTCTTTTTCGACAAGGGCCGCATCGTCGAGCAGGGGCCGCCCGAAACGATCTTCCGCCACCCGACGCACGAACGAACACAAGCCTTCCTGCGCAAGATCATTGCCGCAGGGCACCGCGTCTGAGTTCCACATCCGACAGAGAGGACGACAATGAGAAAGACACTCCTTACGCTCACACTCGCCGCTGCCCCGTTCGCCGCCTTCGCCGACACGCTCGACGACCTGAAGGCCCAGGGCTTTGCCCGCATCGCCATCGCCAACGAGCCGCCCTTCACGTCCGTGGCCGCCGACGGCACGGTTTCGGGCGCGGCGCCCGACGTGGCGCGCGAGATATTCAAGCGCCTCGGCGTGCCGGAGGTCGTGGCCTCGATCAGCGAATACGGCGCGATGATTCCGGGCCTTCAGGCCCGCCGCCATGACGCCATCACCGCGGGTCTCTTCATGAAGCCCGAGCGTTGCCAGGCCGTGGCCTATTCCGAGCCGGTCCTCTGCGACGCGGAGGCTTTCCTGGTGCCGAAGGGCAATCCCAAGGGCTACAAGTCCTATGCCGACATCGCCGCCGACCCCGAAGGGACGATCGGCGCGCCGGGCGGTGGCACCGAGGAGAAGCTTGCACTGGAAGCCGGCGTGCCGCGGGACCGGGTGATCGTCGTGCCCGACGGCCAGTCCGGCCTGAAGATGCTGCAGGACGGCCGCATCGACGTCTATTCGCTCCCGGTGTTGTCGATCTCGGACCTGATGGCCAAGGCGGGCGACCCGAACCTCGAGATGTTCGCCCCGGTCGTCGGCGCGCCGGTCTATTGCGATGGCGCGGCCTTCCGCAAGGAAGACGCAAGCCTGCGCGACGCCTTTGACGTGGAACTGGCCAAGATGAAGGAATCGGGCGAATTCGCCGCCATCATCGAACCCTACGGCTTCTCGGCCGCGGCGGCGATGTCCACCAGCCGCGCCCAGCTCTGCGGCGAGTGAACCCGTTTCTTTGGTGGCGCAGGAACATCCTGCGCCACCCCTCCAGCTTGTGAAGGTTGCCCACGCATGGCCGAGTGGTCCGGATATCTGACACTCATTCTTCAGGGTGCGCTGGTGACGGTGCAGCTCACGCTGATGGGGTCGGCGCTCGCGCTGGTGGTGGCCTTCCTCGCTGGGCTCGGCCGCATCGCGCCCTGGGGACCGCTGCGCTGGCTGGCGACGGCCTATATCGAGTTCTTCCGCGGCACGTCGATCTTCGTGCAGCTCTTCTGGGTCTATTTCGTCCTGCCCTTCGCGGGCGCGAGCCTGTCGCCGCTGGCAGCGGGTGTTCTGGCGCTGGGGCTCAACGTCGGTGCCTACGGCGCCGAGGTCGTGCGCGGCGCCGTCCTGTCGGTGCCGCGGGACCAGCGGGAGGCGACCGTGGCGCTGAACCTCACGCCTTACCAGCGTATGCGCCATGTGATCCTGCCGCAGGCGCTGCCCCTCATGCTGCCCACCTTCGGCAACAACGCGATCGAGCTTCTGAAGGCCACCGCCGTGGTCTCGCTGATCTCGCTCACCGACATGACCTTCCAGGCCCAGGTCGTGCGCGCGCAGACCGGCAGCACGCTGGTCCCCTTTCTCACCATCCTCGTCCTCTATTTCCTGATGGCGCTGGCGATATCGGCCGGCGTCCGGGCGTTCGAACGCCGGCTGACCGCTGGACTCGACGGGGTGCGCTGAGATGGACTGGGACTGGGGCTTCGTCGCCGAGATCATGCCCACCCTGCTGCAGGGCCTGAAGCTCACGCTGATCGTCACGCTTCTCTCGGCGGCTGTCGCGGCCGTGCTGGGACTCGGACTCGCCATCGCACGCCGTTCCGCCAACCGCTACGTCGCGCGGCCCGTCGCCTTCGTCGTCGAGTTCATCCGCGGCACACCGCTTCTGGTCCAGCTCTACTTCATCTTCTATGTCCTGCCCGATGCCGGCATCCTGCTGCCGCCCCTTGTCGCAGGCGTTATCGGCATGGGCCTGCACTACGCCACCTACACCGCCGAGGTCTACCGGGCGGGCATCGAGAACGTGCCGAAGGGTCAGTGGGAGGCGGCACGGGCCACGAACCTGACGATGCGTCAGACCTGGGTCCATGTCGTCGTACCGCAGGCGGTTCCGCCGATGATCCCGGCTCTGGCGAACTATCTGATCGCCATGTTCAAGGAAACGCCGCTCCTGTCGGCGATCACGGTGCTTGAACTGATGAACCAGGCCAAGTCGGTCGCGAACTCCAGCTACCGCTACATCGAGCCAATGACGCTTGTCGGCGCTTTCTTCCTCGCCATGAGCCTCGCTTCCGTGGTCATCCTGCGCTGGCTTGAACGCCGTTACGGAAGGCTTGGCACGTGACCGACATCCGCATCCCTGCTCGCGCGCCGCGCCTTGATCCGCGCCCCGTGGCGCATCGCATCGGGCTGGTTGCCCTTTCCACGGACCACACGATCGAGGTGGACTTCGCCCGCATTCTCGCGCCGGCCGGGGTCGCGGTCTATGTGAGTCGCATCCCGTTCGCCAATCCGGTGACGCCCGAGACGCTGCGCGCGATGGCGGGCGATCTGTCAGGCGGTGCGGCGCTGATCCTTCCGGGCGAGGAGCTCGACGCGATCGTCTACGGGTGCACCTCGGCCTCGGTCTGCATCGGCGATGGCGAGGTGCGCGCACAGATCGCGCGGGGCAAGCCCGGCTGCCCCGTGGTCACGCCGGTTTCTGCCGCCCTGAAGGGGCTGCGGGCGATGAAGGCACGGCGGATTTCCGTCCTGACCCCCTACACGCCCGAAACCACCCGCCCCATGGCCGCGATGTTCGAAGCGGAGGGGTTCGCGCTGGACCGCGTCACCTGCCTGAACATGACCGACGACCGCGACATGGCCCGGATCGCGCTGGACGATCTGGTGGACCTTGCCGCCTCGGCGGCCGATCCGGCGTCGGAGGCGCTCTTCGTATCCTGCACCGCCGTGCGCGCTGCGGGAATCATCGACCGGATCGAGACCGCCACGGGGCGCCCGGCGCTGTCGTCGAACTACGCGGCCGCCTGGAATGTCGCACGCATCTGCGGCGTCACCGGCGCGGCCGCCCCCGGCCATCTCATGTCGTTGCCCCTGGGGACATGATGGCTGGCCTTCCCGTCACGATCAACGACATCAGGATGGCGGAGGCGCGGATTGGGACCCTCATCCGGCGAACGCCGATGCTGGCCGACCCGCGTCTGCCAGGCGTGCGAATGAAACAGGAATACCGGCAGGAAACCGGCGCATTCAAGTTTCGCGGGGCCACGAACGCGGTGCTGGCGCTGCCGCCCGAGGTTGTTGCGCGGGGTGTCGTCACCGCCTCCACCGGCAATCACGGTCGGGCGCTCGCCCGTGCCGCGGGCGCGGCGGGCGGTCGGGCCGTGGTCTGCCTCTCGCGCCTTGTCCCGGCAAACAAGGTTCAGGCGGTCCGCGACCTCGGCGCCGAAGTACGGATCGTCGGGCGGAGCCAGGACGAGGCGATGGCGGAGGTCGCCCGTGCCGTGGCCGAAGAGGGACTGACCGAGGTGCCGCCCTTCGACGACGCCGCCGTCGTTGCGGGGCAGGGGACGCTCGGGCTTGAGATCCTCGTCGATTGCCCGGCGCCTTCGGCCGTTCTGGTGCCCCTCTCGGGCGGGGGGCTGGCCTCGGGTGTCGCGGCCGCAGTCAAGGCGCGGTCGCCCGCGACCCGGCTGATCGGCGTCAGCATGGAGCGCGGAGCGGCGATGGCGGCGAGCCTCGCCGCGGGCCGGCCAGTCGAGGTGGAGGAAGAGCCGACGCTCGCCGATTCCCTCGGCGGCGGCATCGGGGCTGGCAACCGTGTGACCTTCGCGATGTGCCGGGCGCTTCTCGACGACGTGATCCTCGTCACCGAGGAGGAGATCGCCGCCGCGATGCGCCACATCCATGCGGTCACGGGCGATGCGGTGGAAGGTGCGGCCGCAGTGGGCCATGCGGCGATCCTGTCGGGCCGCGTCAGCCCCGGCCCCGACACCGTCTGCATCCTTTCCGGCGCCAATGTGGCCCCCGAGACCTTCGTCCGCGTGCTGGGGGATCAGACGAGATGAGAGACCCCGTGACCATCCTGACCGAGGCGGACCTGCGCCGGCTCGTGCCGCTCGATCTCGATGCCATCGATTGCGTTGAGGACGCGTTCCGTGCGCTGGCCACGAAGCCGGTGGCGATGCCGCCGATCCTCAGGCTCGACATTCCCGAGCATCGGGGCGAAGTGGACGTGAAGACGGCCTATGTACCGGGGATCGACCATTTCGCCATCAAGATCAGCCCAGGCTTCTTCGGAAACCCCGAGATCGGCCTGCCCTCGACCAACGGGATGATGGTGGTTCTCTCGGCGAAGACCGGACTCGTGCAGGCGCTTCTTCTGGACAACGGTTACCTCACGGACGTGCGCACAGCGGCCGCCGGGGCGGTGGCTGCGCGGCACCTGAGCCGTGCGGACAGCCGGACCGCGGCGATCCTTGGCGCCGGAATGCAAGCCGAGATGCAGGCACGGGCGCTTGCGCTGGTCCGGCCCGTCAAGACGTTCCGGATCTGGGCCCGCGACCCGGAAAGGGCGGCCGCGCTTTGCGCCAGGCTGCGCGGCCAGGGCCTTGACGCCCGGCCCACGGACACCGTGGCTGAGGCGACCGAAGGCGCCGACATCATCGTCACGACGACGCCGGCGCCGCGCCCGATCCTCCATGACGCCGTGCCCGGCCAGCACGTGACCGCGATGGGCTCGGATGCCGGGCACAAGAACGAAGTTGCGCCCAAATTGCTGGAACGGGCATATTACGTGGCCGACCGGCTGACACAGACCCGGGTGCTCGGCGAGCTGCACCACGCCATCGCCGGCGGGGTCGTGCCGGCCGACCTGAGCTTCCCCGAACTCGGCCAGATCATCGCGGGGCTTGCCCCCGGGCGCACCGCGCCTGGACAGGTCACCCTCGCCGACCTGACCGGGACCGGCATCCAGGATACCGCCATCGCCGCCCTTGCCGTGACGCGCGCCCGCGCCGCCGGTGCCGGGCAGAGTTTTACCGTTTGAGGATGAGAGAAGGGCCCGAGCGCCCGAGGAGGACACCCTGATGACCGAGGTTCAACTGCGCTTCACGCGCGAGGAATACGCGAGCCGCCTGGACAAGACCCGCCGCGCGATGGAGGCGAAGGGCGTCGATCTCCTGATCGTCGCCGACCCTTCCAACATGAACTGGCTCACCGGCTATGACGGCTGGTCGTTCTACGTCCACCAATGCGTGATCGTGCCCCCGCATGGCGAGCCGATCTGGTTCGGTCGCGGGCAGGATGCCAACGGGGCCAAGCTGACCGCCTACCTGCGCCACGAGAACATCATCGGCTATCCCGACCACTACGTGCAAAGCACCGAGCGGCACCCGATGGACTACCTCTCAGGCATCCTGAAGGACCGCGGCTGGGGCGGGCTCAGGATCGGAGTGGAGATGGACAACTACTACTTCTCGGCCGCCGCCTTCGCGAGCCTCACCCGCCACCTGCCCGACGCCCGCTTCAGCGATGCGACTGCGCTCGTGAACTGGCAGCGCGCGGTGAAGTCGCCGCAGGAAATCGCCTACATGCGCAGGGCCGCCCGGATCGTCGAGAAGATGCATGCGCGCATCGTCGACAAGGTTGAGGTCGGGATGCGCAAATGCGACCTGGTCGCCGAGATCTATGACGCAGGCATCCGGGGCGCCGACGGGTTCGGCGGCGACTACCCGGCAATCGTGCCGCTGCTGCCCTCGGGTCGCGACGCCTCGGCCCCGCATCTGACCTGGGACGACAAGCCGATGAAGACGGGCGAGGGCACGTTCTTCGAAATCGCCGGATGCTACCACCGCCATCACGTGCCGCTGTCGCGCACGGTCTTCCTCGGAAAGCCGACGCAGGCCTTCCTCGACGCAGAAAAGGCGACGCTGGAAGGGATGGAAGCGGGCCTCGCGGCGGCGAAGCCCGGCAACACCTGCGAGGACATCGCGCGGGGTTTCTTCGGCATTCTGGCGAAATACGGGATCATCAAGGACAACCGGACCGGCTATTCGATCGGCGTCAGCTATCCGCCGGACTGGGGCGAGCGCACCATGTCCTTGCGCCCCGGCGACAGGACCGTGCTGCAGCCGGGCATGACCTTCCATTTCATGACCGGCCTCTGGCTCGAGGACATGGGACTCGAGATCACCGAATCCATCCTGATCACCGAGACCGGCGTGGAATGCCTCGCCAATGTCCCGCGCAAGCTCTTCGTGAAGGACTGAGACCGTGCTGATCCAGCAGCAACTGATCGCATCGCCGGTGACGGCAACGGTGGATTTCGCCGCTCCGGGCGTCCACCACGGATTCCTGCGGCTGCCCTACAGCCGCGACGACGCGGCCTGGGGGTCGGTAATGATCCCGCTCGCCGTGATCAGCAACGGCGAGGGGCCGACCGTCCTTCTGACCGGGGCCAATCACGGCGACGAATACGAAGGGCCGATCGCGCTCTTCGATCTCGCCGCGACGATCCGTGCCGAGGAGGTGACGGGCCGCATCATCATCGTCCCGGCCATGAACTATCCCGCGTTCATGGCCGGCACCCGCACCTCGCCCATCGACCGCGGCAACATGAACCGCAGCTTCCCCGGCCGGCCCGACGGCACGGTGACGCAGAAGATCGCCGACTACTTCCAGCGGGTCCTCCTGCCGATGTCGGACGTGGTGCTGGATTTCCACTCCGGCGGCAAGACGCTCGACTTCCTGCCCTATTGCGCGGCCCACGTTCTGGCCGACAAGCGGCAGGAGGCGCAGGCCTTCGATCTGGTGCGCGCGTTCGGGGCGCCCTACTCATGCAGGATGCTCGAAATCGACGCCGTCGGCATGTACGACACCGCGGCCGAGGAGATGGGCAAGATTTTCGTCACCACCGAACTTGGCGGTGGCGGCACCGCCAGCGCCCGGACCGCAGGGATCGCCATCCGCGGCTGCCGCAACCTTCTCGTCGCCGCCGGGGTCCTGAAGGGCGCGGTGGAGCCGCAGCCGACGCAATGGCTGGACATGCCGGACGACGACTGCTTCACGTTCTCGGAGGACGCGGGCCTCATCCGCTTCTCAGCCGATCTCGGTGACCGGGTAGAGAAGGGGCAGACGATCGCCATGATCTATCCGACGAGCCGCACCGGGCTCGCGCCCGTCGCCGTTGCGGCGCGCCGTTCGGGCCTTTTCACCGCGCGGCATTTCCCGGGACTGGTCAAGCCCGGCGACTGCGTCGCGGTTGTTGCGGACGAGGTGGACGGCTGAGGTCCCGGAGGCAGACCGCGCCGCGGCGGCGCGTCAGCTGCGCTCCAGGGTCTCGATGAACCGGGCGAAAAGTTCGCCCTGCGAACTGATGCCGAGTTTGGCGTAGATGTTCCGCCGGTGAATGCGGACGGTGCCCGAGGCGATCCCGAGCACCTGTCCGAGCGCCTCGGCCGAATAGCCCTTGAGCGTGTACTCCGCCACCTCGCGTTCGCGTTCGGTCAGCTGGCTCGCTCCGAAGCGCTGGAACGTCCGCTCGATCTGCCCCGTAGACCCTTCGCTCCCAGCTGCGGCCGGGCGGTCGAACCGTTCGGCGAGCCCGCGCCAATTGCGCGCGACAGCCGCTTCCACCACCGGCGCGGCTTCCGCAAGCGCGGCAAACTCGCGGGCCGAGAACGGCTTCGACGCCCGCATCAGCGAGACGACCACCATGGCCCCCTGCCCTGTGTCCACGAAGAAGCCGATCTCTTCGGCCAGCCCGGTCTGGACATAGTAGTTGCGGAAGTATTCGCCCTGATAGAACCGGTCCGGCGCAAGGTCGCGCATCCGGTAGAGCCTGGGCGCGACCGGCCGCGTCGCCGCGAGGTAGAACGGGTCGAGCAGATAGGGGCCGGCCTGGTAGTCCGTCACGAACACCGCGCGCTTGGCGGCGGGGAAGTCGTCGAAGAGGTCGATGGGCTGCGAGGACCCGCGATAGCCGAAGATGACCGTGAAGTCGTAGGGTGTGATCGCGCGGAGGAAGGCGGCGAGGTGCTTCGGAAAGTCCGGCGTGGCCTCGGCCGCGATCAGGACGCCGATGTGGGGGAGAAGGGAGTGTCCGCTCATCGCCGCTGCGTTTCCCGACCGTGATATGCGTTTTGGGGTATATACAGGCGCGGCCCCGGTTTCTACGCTTTCGGTCAATTCAGGGCATATGCCGCGAGTGGGGTGCGGGTGGCGGACGGAACGGAGACTCCCATTGCCGAATTGCGCGCGGCGACGAAACGCTACGGTGCCGTCGTGGCCGCGCGGAGCCTTGACCTTTCGATCCGACGCGGGGAGTTCCTGTCGTTCCTCGGCCCTTCCGGATGCGGCAAGACTACCGCGCTGAGGATGCTCGCGGGGTTCGAGGTGCCGACCGAGGGCGAGATCCTCCTGGACGGCCAGAGGGTGAACGACCTGCCGCCGCACCGCCGCCCGGTGAACATGGTGTTCCAGCACTATGCGCTCTTTCCGCATCTGTCGGTTGCGGACAACATCGCCTACGGTCTCCGCCAACGCCGTCCGCGCCCGCCGGCGGCCGAGGTCGACTCCGCCGTGGCGAAGGCCCTCGAAACCGTGCGGCTGCCGGGTTTCGGGCCCCGCCGGATCTGGGAGATGTCGGGCGGCCAGCAGCAGCGCGTGGCGCTGGCCCGCGCCATCATCAACGAGCCGAAGCTCCTCCTGCTCGACGAACCGATGGCCGCGCTCGACAAGAAGCTCCGCCACGACATGCAGATCGAGTTGCAGACCCTGCAGCGGACGCTCGGCATCACCTTCATCCTGGTGACCCACGACCAGGAAGAGGCGCTGTCGATGTCCGACCGCATTTGCATCATGCGGGACGGCCAGATCGTGCAGGTGGGCAGCCCGCGCGATCTCTACGACCGGCCGAAGAACCGCTATGTCGCGGATTTCGTCGGCAAGTCGAACTTCTTCGAGGGCACCGTGCGCGCAGTCGAGGGCGGCTCGGCGCGGCTGGACTGCGCGGGCGGGATCCGTGTCGTGGGCCGTCCGAGCGAAGGTGTCGCCACGGGACAGGCGGCCATCGCGAGCCTCAGGCCCGAACAGATCAGCCTGACGCGCGGGGAAGACGGCATTCCGGTGACGGTCGTCAACCGGATCTTCCTCGGAGAACATACAGAATATCTGGTCCGGAACCCCGATCTGGGCCAGTTCCTTGTCCTCAGCTCGCGTCAGGCCGAAGCGGGGGAGGGCAATTTCGAACCGGGGGAAACGGGACGGGCGCGATGGCGCGATGGCGCGGCGCTGATCCTCAAGAACGACTGACCAACTGGGAGAACGAACATGACGGACCGGAAGGACTTCATCTCTCGTGAGAAATTCATGGCCGAACTCTGGCGCTACAAGAAGGGCTCGGTCACGCGGCGGCATTTCCTCGGCGTGACGGGGCTGGGACTCGCGACCTCGGTCCTTGGCTCGGCCGTGCCGGGCCTGCGGCGGGCTGCCTGGGCACAACAGAACATCGGCGACCGCGTCGTGCTGGCCACCTGGCCCAACTACCACGACCCGGCGAACTTCGAAGCCTTCACGGCCGCAACCGGGGCCGCGGTGGACGTGAACGTCTTCGGCTCGAACGAGGAGATGCTGGCCAAGCTGCAGGCCGGCGGATCGGGCTGGGACGTCTTCGTGCCGACCAACTACACGATCACCACCTATGTCGGCGAGAGCCTGATCGAGCCGCTCGATCTCGCGAAAATCCCGAACTACGACGCGGCGTCCTACAACCAGCGCTTCGCGGGCCCCGGAACGGTCGACGGCACCGTCTATGCCGTGCCGAAGAACTGGGGCACGACGGGCTTTGCGGTCAACACCTCGCAACTCGGCAGCCTGCCGAAGCCGACGACATGGAAGGAGTTCTGGGATATCACCATGGCCGAGTTCTCGGGCCGGACGATGGTCCATGACTATCAGCTGACCACCATCGGCAACGCGTTGAAATACTACGGCTATTCCTTCAACTCGATCGACCCGAATGAACTCGCCGATGCCGAGAAGCTGCTGATCGAGGCCAAGCCGCACCTCTTCGCCATCTCGTCGGACTACCAGCCCTCGATGCGATCGGGCGACGCCTGGATGACGATCTGCTGGACCGGCGACGGCAAGCAGATGAACCGCGACATGCCCGAGATCGAGTATGTCCTCGGCAAGGAGGGCGGCGAGCTCTGGTCGGACTTCTACGCGATCCCGAAGGGCGCCCCGCATGTGGACGCGGCCTATGCGCTCATCAACTTCCTGCTCGACCCGGCGGTGAACGCCAGGGAATCGCTCTTCCACGGCTATCCGACGGCCGACGCCCGTGTCGACGCGCTGATGCCGCCCGAGGTGCTCAACGACCCGATCCTCTACCCGGCGCAGGAACTCCTCGACGCGCTCGAATTCGGCGCCGCGGTGACGCTGACCGATCCCAACCGCGCCGAACTGATGGCGCGCTTCAAGTCGGCCTGAGCCGATGAGGCCGAGGCTGAGGACGACCCTTCTGATGGCGCCGGCGACGGCGTGGCTTCTCGCCATGCTCGTGCTGCCGCTCGTCGTCGTGGTCGTCTTCAGCTTTGGCGAGCGAGCGGCGGCGGGGGGCTACTCCGCCGCCTTCACCTTCGAGAACTTCGCCAACCTAGGGACGCGCTGGGCGGCGTTCCAGAACACGCTCATGCTCGCTCCCGCGGGCACCATCCTCTGCCTTCTCATCGCCTATCCGCTTGCCTACTATCTTGCCATAAAGGCCGATGCGCGGTGGCGGACGCTTCTTCTCATCCTCGTCATCGTGCCCTTCTGGACCTCGATCCTGATCCGCTCCTATGCCTGGATCTACCTTCTGGGCGGTCAGGGCATCCCGAAGCTCCTCAGCACGTTCGGGCTCGGCAACCCGCGGCTGATCAACACACCCTTCGCGGTGCTGACGGGCATCGTCTACGGCTACCTGCCGCTGATGGTCTTCCCGATCTATGTCAGCCTCGAACGGCTCGACAAGCGGCTCCTCGAAGCCTCCGCGGATCTCGGCAGCCCACCGTGGCGCAGCTTCCTGCAGGTGACGCTGCCGCTCTCGATGCCGGGTGTCGCCACCGGCTGCATGCTGGTCTTCATCCTCTTGATGGGGGAGTTCCTGATCCCCGCCATGCTCGGCGGCGGCAAGGTCTTCTTCGTCGGCAATGCGCTGGTCGACCTCTTCCTGCAATCGCGCAACTGGCCGTTCGGGGCGGCGGTCGCGGTCGCGCTGGTCGTCGTCATGCTCGTCACCGTCACCCTCTACATGCGCCTTACGCGGCGCTGGGCGGGTGCGCGTGACGAGGTCGCGTTGATGTGAGGGCGCGATGCGGACCTATGCGATCGCTGTCTACCTCTTCCTCTACATCCCGATCGGGGTGATCGCGATCTTTTCCTTCAACGCGGGCCGCCATGCCGCGCAGTTCCAGGGCTTTTCGACCCAGTGGTATGGCAAGGCACTGTCGAACCCCTTCGTGATGGAGGCGCTGCAGACCTCCGCCACCGTCGCGACGGTATCGGCCGCACTGGCGACGGTCGCGGGAACGCTGGCGGCGCTGGCCCTGCAGGGCGTTACCGGGCGACCTCGGATCATCTTCGACGCGCTCATCTACGTTGCAGTGATGGTGCCCGGCATCGTCATCGGCATTTCCACACTCATTGCGCTCGTGACGCTCTTCGACTTCCTGAACCCGGTGCTCTCGGCGCTCTGGCCGCTGGCGGGGGCGGCGCCGAAGCTCAACCTCGGGACAGGCACGCTCATTGCCGCGCACGGACTCTTTGCCATGGCGCTTGTCGTCATCATCGTGCGGGCCCGGGTGTCGGGCATGGACCGGAGCCTTATCGAGGCATCGGCCGACCTCGGTGCCACACCCTGGGGTACATTCCGCCAGGTAACGCTGCCACAGATAGCCCCGGCAATCCTCGCGGGGTTCCTCCTCTCCTTCACCTTCAGCTTTGACGATTTCATCATCGCGTTCTTCGTGGCAGGGTCCGAGACGACGCTGCCGATCTACGTCTTCTCCTCGATCCGGCGCGGAGTGACGCCCGAGATCAACGCCATCGGGACAATGGTGCTGGCCGCCTCGCTCGTCGTACTGATCGCCGCGCAGGCGATCCTTCAGCGCGGCCGCCGCCGGGAAACGTGAGGGGGGCGGGCGTGCTGCTCAGCGATCGCGTCGCCTTCGTCACAGGGGCCGGTTCGGGGATCGGCCGGGCAGGGGCGCTTGCACTGGCAAGGGCGGGGGCAACGGTCGTCGTCACCGATCTTGTCGCCGAGCGTGCGACGGCCGTTGCGGCCGAGATCGTCGCGATCGGAGGCCAGGCCGAGGGTTTCGCCCTGGATGTGACCGACGACGTCACGCTCGGCGCAGCGATCACTGCGGCGGACCGCCGACACGGGCGGCTCGACATCCTTCATTCCCATGCCGGCATCCAGATCGCCGGTGGGCTCGAGGAGGTGACGGCGGCGGAAATGGATGCCTCCTGGCGGCTCAATGTCCGGTCGCATTTCGTGGCCGCCCGCGCCGCGATGGCGGTGATGAGGCCCCGGGGACAGGGATCGATCATCGTCACGTCGTCGAATTCCGGCGTGCAATACGACCGGGGGATGATCGCCTATTGCACCACCAAGCACGCCGTCATCGCAATGGTGCGCCAGATCGCGGTGGACTATGCGCGCCACGGGGTGCGCTGCAATGCGCTCTGCCCCGGCTTCGTCGATACACCCTTCAACGCCGGCTTCGAGACCCAGATGGGCGGGCGTGGGGCCTTGGAACACTATGTCGGCGGGACCATCCCGATGGGCCGCTGGGGCACGGCGGAGGAGATCGCCGACAGCGTCGTCTACCTCGCATCCGACATGTCCTCGTTCATGACGGGTCATGCGCTCGTGCTGGACGGGGCGGAGTCGCTTTGAGAATTCGGCAAGGGAGGAAGGCATGACGAGACCGCAGGCAACCGCGACGATGCTGGTCGAGGACGCGACCGTGCGCGTGACCCGCTTCGACTTCGCGCCGGGGGCCGAGACCGGCTGGCATCGGCACGGGATGGACTACGTCATCACCGCGATCACCGATTGCCGCATGCTACTGGAAGAGTCCGGCGGCGGCACGCGGGAAGTCTTGGTGGCGGCGGGCGAAGCCTACAAGCGCGCGGCAGGGGTCGAGCACAACGTCGTCAACGGCGGAACCCTGCCGATGCGCTTCATCGAGATCGAACTCAAGCCAAGATAGCGGGTGCGCGAGACCCCTGTCCTGGGTTGATGCCGGGGCGGAAACGCAGACTTTCCGCTGCGATGGCTTCTCATTCCGGCACGAATGCTGCACATAATGACGACGTAACGATTTGAAGGCATTGTGTTTTTATGGACAGTAAGTCCAAGAGCAGATATTTGTTGCCCCGTGTTGCGCCAATTCCGCGCAGTGTTCCGGTCTACGGCGCGCAAGGTGGCCACAGGCGTGGAGGGCGATCCCTTCCCGGGCTGTGCAAGAGGCTGCCTGACGCCGCCCACGTCATCTGGGCCGGTTTTGGCCGGGCGTTGAACGTGCTTCCCGTGCTCGAGGTTCTCGGCCTCATCGGATTGCTCTTCCTGCTTGGGCGCTGAAGCCCGCCGCGCCGCGCAGCCTATTCGGCGGGGCTCGGCGCGGCCTTTCTCAGCCCGAACCAGCGCTTGCGCCCGGGCGCCCCTGCGGGCTTCGGGTCGCGCGACGTCAGCATCAGCAGAGAGGGCGTCACGACCAGCGTCAGGATCGTCGCAAAGGCCAGCCCGAAGACGATCGCCGAAGACAGAGATATCCACCATTGCGTCGAAGGAGCCCCGAAGGTCGTCTCGTGGCTGAGGAGTTCGAGGTTGAAGCCGAACGCGATGGGCAAGACGCCGAGGATGGCCGTGACCGCCGTCAGCACCACTGGGCGCGCGCGCTCGTGGCAGGTTTCGAGGATCGCATCGACCTTCGACATGCCCTCGCGCCGGAGCGTGTCGTAGGTGTCGATCAGCACGATGTTGTTGTTCACCACTACCCCGGCGAGCGCGATGATGCCGATCCCGGTCATCACGATGCCGAACGGCTGGCCCATGATCATCAGGCCGAGGAAGACGCCGATCGTCGACATGACCACGGCCGAGAAGATCAGCCCGACCGAAACGAAGTTGTTGAACTGGGCGAGGAGCACCACGAAGATCAGGAACATCGCGGCGACGAAGGCCTTGGTCAGGAACGCGCCCGCCTCGGCCTGCTCCTCGTCCTCTCCGGCAAGCTGGAAGCGGATGCCCTTCTCGTCGAGCCCCACCGCAGCAAGCTGTGCAGAGATCGCCTGGCGGATGGGGTCGGCTTGCACGCCTTCGCGGATGTTGGCCTGGACGGTCACGGTCCGCGCACCATTGATCCGGGTCAGCGTGCCCGTCGTGGGGGCCGCAACGCGCGTGACGAAATTGGCGATGGGCACCGGACCCTCCGCCGTCTCCACCCTCAGCTGATCGAGATGCGAAATCGTCCGCTGGTCGGGCGGCAGGCGGAGCACGATGTCAACCGCATCGTCCGCGCCGGCGGGGCGGAAGTCCGAGAGCTTGAGGCCGTTGGTCACGAGTTGCACGACAGCGCCCACCGCGCTAGGCGATATCCCGTAGCGGGCCGCCGCCGCACGGTCGACCTTCAGTTCCCAGTCGACGCCGGGGGGCGGCAGGCCGTTGTCGATGTCGATCACATCGGGGTTTTTCGCCAGTTGGTCGGCCACGCTGCGTGCCACGTCGTTGAGCCCGGCCGGGTCGTCGGCCGACAGCCTCACCTGGATCGCCTTGCCCGTGGGCGGGCCGGCCTGCGGCACCGAAACCTCGATGTCGGCGCCCGGGATGCCCTGCATCGCCACCCTGAGGTCGGCGAGGATGGCGTTGGCGTCCTTCCTCTCGCGCCAGTCGACGAATTCGTACTGGATCACCCCCACCACGTCCGCTGCGACCTCGTTGCCGGCGTTCTGGCCCTTGCCGACGCGGGTATAGACCGTCTCGATCCCCGGCCAGCCGAGGATGCGTTCCTCTGCCTGGCGCACCAGTGCGTCCTTCTCGTCGATGGAGAGGTTGCCGCGGGCGTGGACATAGAGAAGTCCGTACTCCGGCTCCACGTTGGGGAAGAATTCCACCCCCTTGCCGAACGTGCCGTAGGCGAAGGGAACGGCCACGAGCGCGGCGACGGCCGTGAACGTGACGAGCCAGGGGTGGCGGATCGCCCGGGCGACGAAGCGCATGTAGAGGCTGTCGCGGCTGCGGTCCTCCTCCTTCACCGGCTTGGCGATGATCGCGCCGAGCGTTGGCGCGAAGAAGAGCGCGTAGACGAGCGAGGCCGAGAGCGTCGCGATCAGCGTGATCGGCATGTACTTCATGAACTCGCCGACGATGCCGGGCCAGAACAGCAGGGGCGAGAAGGCCGCGACGCGCGTCGCGGTGGCGGCGATCACCGGCCCGGTCATCTTGTGCGAGGCGAGCGCGAAGGCCTGGCGCTTGTCCATACCCTCGGCCATGCGCCGCTCGGCGTATTCGGTGACGATGATCGCGTCGTCCACCAGCATGCCGACGGCGAGGATGAGGCTGAAGAGAACGACGATGTTGACGGTAAGCCCGGCCAGCTGCAGCCCGAGGATGCCGATCAGGAACGAGGCCGGAATAGCGAGTCCGATCAGCAGAGAGGCGCGGCCAGAGAGCGCGTAGAGGATGACGACGAAGACGAGGATCACCGCCGTCAGGACGGAGTTCTGAAGGTCGGTCAGCAGTTGCCGGATGTCGGTCGACTTGTCCTGGCTGAACGAGACGACCGTGCCCGCGGGCAGGAGCTTCTGGAAGTCCGCCGTGACCCTCTTCACCTGGTCCACGGTCTCGATCAGGTTGGCGCCGGTGCGCTTGGAGACCTCGATCGCGATCGCAGGTGCCCCGTCGAGCCGGGTGATGGTCTCGGGGTCCTTGTAGGTGGCCCGGATCGAGGCAAGATCGCGGGCGCGGACGGTCGCTGTGCCGTTGGAGATTACCGGCAGGTTCGCCACGTCGTCCACCGTCTCGATGAGCGAGGGCACCTTGATCGCATAGCGCCCCTCGGCACCCTCGAGCGCGCCCGCGGCGATGAGCCGGTTGTTGGCGTTCACGCCGGCGATGAGCGTGTCGGGCCTGAGCCCGTAGGACGACAGTTTCGCCGGGTCGATGATGACCTCGACGAGATCGTCCCGTACGCCCTGGAGCGTCGCGTCGAGCACGCCTGGAACTTCCTCGATCCTGTCGCGCAATTCGCGCCCCGCCCTGGTCAGGATGCGTTCGGGCACATCGCCCGAAAGCGTGACGACGAGAACCGGGAACTCCGAGATGTTGACCTCGTTCACCGTGGGCTCGTCGGTGCCGTCGGGCAGGTCGCGCTTGGCCTCGGACACCTTGCTGCGCACATCGTCGAGCGCCTTGCCGAGGTCGGCGCCCGCCTGGAACTCCAAAAGCACGTTGCCGCCGCCCTGATAGGCGGTCGCCGTCATCTCCTTCACGCCGGTGATGGCCTTCAGCGCCGTCTCCATCGGGCGGAGCAGCAACCGCTCGCTGTCCTCGGGCGAAATGCCCTCATAGTGCATCGAGACGTAGATGATCGGGATCTGGATGTCCGGTTCGGCCTCCTTCGGAATCGTGACATAGGCCTGGGCGCCGGCCAGCATCAGGAAAACGAGGATGGATATCGTCAGCCGCGCATTGCGGATTGCGATTTCGACCAGTCCCATCGGTCAGTTCCCGGCCATCGCTTCGGCGTCCTTGACCACGACCGTCTCGCCGTCGCGCACGAGGTCCTGGCCGGAGACGATGATCCTGACGCCTTCCGGCACCCCCTTGACGACGAGGCCGCTCGCGGTGTCGTCGATCAGTTCCACCCCGGCGAAGCGGGCGACGTTGTCGGCGCCGACGACGCGCAGTCCGATCACGCCTTCGTCCGACAGCGTGATGATCGACCGCGGGATGGTGACGGCGCGTTCAGGGCGGGTAAAGAGGCTCACCTCGGCCGTCATCCCCGAGGGCAGGGCACGGTCGGGGTTTGGTAGCGCGACCTCGATCGGGAAGGTTCGGGTGCCGGCCGAGGCGTCGCGGGCCACATGGCGAACCGTCCCTTCCATCGTCTGGCCGTTGACCAGCCGCACCGCCGCGCGGTCGCCGGTGGCAACGAAGCCCACGTCGAGTTCGCTCACCTCGGCGCGCACGACGATCGGATCGAGCGCGAGGATGGTGGCGATGGGCATGCCGGTCTGCACCCACTCGCCGCGTTCGACCTCGACGCTGTCCACGAGGCCGGCAAAGGGGGCGCGCAGGTTCAGCCGGTCGGCGGCCGCTTCGGCCTGGCTCAGCGCGGCCTCGGCCGCGGCCTTGTCGGCACGCACCCTGATGAGTTGCAACTCGGCCGTGTTGCCGCTTTTGAAGAGCTTCTCGGCGACCTCGAGTTCCTGGGTGCGTTGGGCGAGCGTCGCCCTCGCCTCGGCGACGGCGGCCGCGACCTCGGCGCCCTCCACCGTCATCACGACCTGGTCGGCCTCGACCGTATCGCCCTTGGCGATGGACAGGGCGGCGATGACGCCGCTGGCCCTGGCGGCGAGTGCGGCCCGCTTGTCGGCGCCGGTTACACCCGAGATGCGCAGTTCCCGGGCATGCTCCTCGAAGACCGGCGTGACGGCGGCGACGGTGCGCAGGGCCGACTTCGCGGGCTCGGCGCCCGGTGTCGGCGCGCCGGGTTTTGCCTGGGAGGCATGCGCCTCCTCGCTGCCGACGGAAGAAAACTCGCCGGTCCCGACCCAGAGGGCCGCTGCCAGAAGAACGAGAACGGCCCAAATCCTGTGGCCCTTGATGCGCGAAGCCATCGTGCTGAAATCCCGGTTTCCACGTGCGGGGCGCCCAGGAACGGCACGGCGCCGCCCACGCCACTGTTCGTCGTGGTCATTATCTGTTGACTGAACGGTAAAGTTCAATATCGCATCTTGCCCCGCGCGTAAACGGTGCTCTGTTCCGACCCCTTGCCCTTCCGGAAGGCATGGCATCAACTGCGCGATGCCCCTTTCCTGAGCACCGGCCATGACGATGACCGCCACCGCAGCCCACCCCCAGATTGTGCCCATGGGGCTCGCGGGGCTTCTTGTGCGCTTTTCCGGGCGGCTGGACGACGGCGCCAATCGCGCAGCCCTCGCCTTCCGGGCGGCGCTGGAGGAGGCGCGCCCCGAGGGGGTCGAGGAAACCGTGTCCTCGCTCGGGTCCGTCTTCCTGCGGTTCGATCCCGGCGCGACCGGCCATGCCCTGCTGTCGGAACGGGTCGCCGCTCTTCTTCGCGCCCGGGACTGGTCTGCCACGCCCCTGCCGGCGGGGCGGCGGCTCTGGACGGTGCCGGCGGTCTTCGACGGCCCCGACCTTGCCGCGGCGGCATCGCTCGCCGGGCTTTCGCCGGCGGCCGCCGCGGAAGAGCTTGCGGCGGCGCGGGTCCGCGTTCTCTCCATCGGTTTCGCACCGGGCCTGCCTTACATGGGGCCCTTGCCGGGCCACTGGGACATCCCGCGCCAGACCGCGCTGACCCCCGTTGCGCCGGCGGGGGCCATCGTCGTCGCGGTGCGGCAACTCATCATCTTCCCTACCGCGACGCCGACCGGCTGGCGGCAGGCCGGGCGCACGGGGTTCCGGGCCTTCCGACCTGGTGCGGCGGAGCCCTTTCCGCTGAAGGCCGGCGACGAGCTTCGCTTCCGGCTGGTCACGGGCAGGGAACTCGACGCGCTCATCGCCGCCGATCCCGCCGGTGGTGGTGCGGTTGCGGAGGCAATCGCGTGACCGGGCTCCGCGTCCACTCCGCCGGTCCCGGCGTGACGGTGCAGGATCTCGGCCGGCCGGGATGGCTTGCCTTCGGCCTGTCACGCGGGGGCGCGGCCGATCCCCTCGCGCTCGTCGAGGGGGCGGCGCTGCTTGCGCAGGCCGCGGATTGCGCGGCGCTGGAGATGGCCGGCTTCGGCGGGGTGTTCGAGGCGACGCAAGACATGACGATCGCCGTCACGGGCGCACCGATGCGGGCGGCCCTGGCGGGCAGGCGCCTCCTGTGGAACGCCACGCATCTTCTTCGGGCGGGGGAGCGGCTGGAGATCGGAGGTGCCGAGGCGGGGGTCTACGGCTATCTCCATGTCGCGGGCGGATTCGCCACGGAGGTGGTCATGGGAAGCCGTTCGGCCCATCTGACGGCCGGGATCGGCGCCCCTGTTGCCGCGGGTCACACGCTGCCGACCGGTCCGGCCGGGCCAGGGCGAGCGGGGCTGAGGCTCGACGTGGCCGGCCGATTTGCGGGTGGCACCGTCCGAATCGTCGCCTCGGCCCAGACCGCGCTCTTTTCAGAGGCCGAGCGGGCACGGTTCGAGGCGACGGCGTTCGTGCGCGACCCGCGCGCCAACCGGCAAGGGGCGCGGCTCGCACATGACGGCGCGCCTTTCCGCGCCGAGGGCCAGCTTACGGTTCTTTCGGAAATCATCGTGCCGGGCGACGTGCAGATGACCGGGGATGGGACGCCATACGTCCTTCTGCCGGAATGCCAGACGATGGGCGGCTATCCGAGGATCGGTACGGTGGTGCCGGACGACCTGCCCATCGTCGCCCAGGCGCCCCCCGGCGCGCGGCTCAGGTTCCGGTTCGTCGGGCTCGACGAGGCGTCGGCGGACTGGCGCCGCGCACGGACGGGCGAGGCGGCGAGACTGGCGGCAGCGGTCCGGCCCATGGTGCGCGATCCGGCCGCGATGGCCGATCTTCTCTCGCACCAGCTCGTGGGCGGGGTCACGACGGGCGACGATCTTGAACGCAAGGAGGGCTGAGGATGCCGAAGGTGGACCTCAATTCCGACATGGGCGAGGGCTTCGGCCTCTGGCCGATGGGCGACGACGCGGCGCTTCTGAAGGTCGTGACCTCGGCCAATGTCGCCTGCGGCTTTCACGCGGGCGATCCCGACGTCATGGCTCGGACGATGCGACTGGCCGTCGAGAACGGCGTCGGCATCGGCGCGCACCCGGGCTTCCCCGACATTCAGGGCTTCGGGCGGCGCAGGATGGAACTGCCGCAGGCGACGCTTGCCAACATGGTCCGCTACCAGGTCGGCGCGGCGGCGGCGATGGCGGCCTCGGTCGGCGGCAGGCTGAGGCATCTGAAGCTCCACGGCGCGCTCGCCAACATGGCGGCGGAGGACGAAACGATGGCGCGGGTCTGTTACGAGGCGGCGCTGGGGGTCCAGCCCGACCTCGTGGTGATGGTGCTGGCGGCGACCGAGCAGGAACGGGCGGCAAAGGCGCTCGGCTGTGCGGTGGCGCACGAGATCTTCGCCGACCGCGCCTATGAGGACGGCGCGACGCTGGTGGACCGCCGCAAGCCCGGCGCCGTGATCCACGATCCCGCCCGCGCGGCGGCGCGGATGGTGGCGATGGTCGAGGCGGGCGCGATCATCGCCGAGAGCGGCAGGCACATCCCCACCCGGATCGACACGATCTGCCTCCATGGCGACACGTCCGAGGCGGTGGAGATCGCGCGGGCGGTCAGGGGCGCGCTGGAAGGGGCGGGGGTGGAGGTCGGGAAGCTCTGACCCTCACCCCTTCCGCGCCAGGTCCGGATCGGCGGCGATGCGCGCGAGGTAGCGGCCGTATTGCGTCTTGAGATAGGGCTGGGCGAGGGCCATGAGCTGACCCTCGTCGATCCAGCCGTTCAGGAACGCGATCTCCTCGGGGCAACCCACTTTCAGGTTCTGCCGGTCCTCGATGGTGCGGATGAACTCCGCGGCCTCAAGGAGGCTCTCGTGCGTGCCGGTGTCGAGCCAGGCAAAGCCGCGGCCGAGCGTTTCGACCCTGAGTTTGCCGTCGCCGTGGTAGAGGTTCAGGAGGTCGGTGATCTCCAGCTCTCCACGCGCCGAGGGCCTGATCGTCCTGGCGCGCTCCGGGGCGGTCGCGTCAAGGAAGTAGATCCCCGTGACCGCATAGGAGCTTTTCGGCTTTTCCGGCTTCTCGACGATCGAGAGAACGCGGCCCTCGCTATCGAATTCCACCACGCCGTAACGCTCCGGGTCCGACACGCGGTAGCCGAAGACGGTGCCGCCTTCGGTGCGCGCGTCCGCGGCCTTCAGCTTGGCCGACAGCCCCTCTCCGAAGAAGACGTTGTCGCCGAGCACCATCGCCGAGGGCGCGCCGGCAAGGAAATCCTCGGCCAAGAGATAGGCCTGCGCGAGCCCGTCGGGCGTGGGCTGTTCGACGTAATCGAAGCGCATCCCCCAGGCCGCGCCGTCGCCGAGCAGGGCCTGGAATTGCGGCAGGTCGCGCGGCGTCGAGATGATAGCCACCTCGCGGATGCGGGCAAGCATCAGCGCCGACAGCGGATAGTAGATCATCGGCTTGTCGTAGAGCGGCAGCATCTGCTTGGACACCGCATGGGTGATCGGGTAAAGCCGCGTGCCCGATCCCCCGGCGAGGATGATGCCCTTGCGGTCGGTCTCGCTCATGCTGTCGCCTCCAATTCGCGGATGACTCTGGCGAGGCTTGCCCGCCAGTCGGGTTGTTCGATGCCGTAGGTCGCACGGATGCGAGCACAATCGAGCGCGGAGTTCGCCGGCCGCCGGGCGGGGGTGGGGTAGTCGGCGCTGGCAATGCGCCTAACCGAGGGCCGCCGGGCAAGTGCCGACGCGGCAAGCACCGCCTCGGCGAAACCGGCCCAGCTGACTGTCGGCGCGCCGGCGTAATGGAAGACGCCGCTTGACCCCCGCCCTTCCGCAAAGGCGCGGGCGACGGTCCAGAGCGTGACGGCGATGTCGGCTGCGGCCGTGGGCCCGCCCCTCTGGTCATCGACCACCGAGAGCGTCTCGCGCTCGGCCGCGAGCCGCAGCATGGTTTTCACGAAGTTGCGCCCATGGGCGGAAAAGACCCAGGAGGTTCGGAGGATCGCATGCGGCCCATCCGCGGCGATGATAGCACGTTCGCCGGCAAGCTTGGTCTGGCCGTAGACGCCGAGCGGCGCGACCGGGTCCTCCTCCCGCCAGGGCCGGGTGCCGCTGCCGTCGAAGACGTAGTCGGTGGAGACATGCAGGAAGGGGATGGCCCGTCGGGCGGCGGCGCGGGCCATTGCGCCCGGTGCCTCGGCGTTGACGAGATGGGCCGTCTCGCGGTCGGTCTCGGCGGCGTCCACGGCCGTATATGCGGCGGCGTTGATCACCACGTCGACATCGGTGGTCGCGACGAGGGCGGCGCAGGTTTCCGGGTGCGCAAGGTCCGCCGCCTCCCGCCCGAAGGCGAGAAGAAGCGTGCCGCGCGGGGCGGTGCGGGCAAGCTCGATGCCCAGTTGCCCGGTGGTGCCGAAGACGAGCGCCTTCATGCCGTGCCGAGCCTCTTGCCGACGCCGTCGCGATCCTGGAGCGCACGCCACCAGTCCTCATGATCGAGGAACCATTGCACTGTCTTTTCAAGACCTTGGTCCAGCGTCACCGAGGGCCGCCAGCCCAGCTCCTCGCGGATGCGCGAAGGGTCGATCGCATAGCGTGCGTCGTGGCCGGGGCGGTCGGCGACGAAGGCGATCTGTTCGGCGTATGGTGCGTTGCCGGGGCGCTTCTCGTCGAGGATGGCGCAGATCTTGGTCACGAGCTCGAGGTTCGTTGCCTCGTTCTCGCCGCCGATGTTGTAGCTCCGCCCGACCGCGCCCTTTTGTACGACGAGGAGGAGAGCCTCGGCGTGATCCTCGACATAAAGCCAGTCGCGCACGTTGTCGCCAGTGCCGTAGATCGGGATCGGCGCGCCCGCAAGCGCCTTGAGGATGACCACCGGGATCAGCTTTTCCGGAAAATGGTAAGGCCCGTAGTTGTTCGAGCAATTGGTCAGCACGACCGGCAGTCCGTAGGTTTCGTGCCAGGCGCGCACCAGATGGTCGGAGGCGGCCTTCGACGCCGAATAGGGCGAGCGCGGATCGTAGGGCGTCTCTTCGGTGAACCGGCCGGTCGGACCGAGCGAGCCGAAGACCTCGTCGGTCGAGATGTGGTGGAAGCGGAAGCTGTCGGGCCTGCCTGCGGCGGTCCAGCAGGCGCGTGCGGCCTCCAGCATCGTGTAGGTGCCGGTGATGTTCGTCTCGATGAAGGCGGCCGGACCGTCGATCGAGCGGTCCACATGACTTTCGGCGGCAAGGTGCATGATCGCGTCGGGCCGGTGGCGCGCAAGGATCACGTCCACCGCCGCCCGGTCGCAGATGTCGGCGCGCTCGAAGGCGTAGAGCGGACTCTCTGCCACCTCCGTGACATTCGACAGGCTTCCGGCATAGGTCAGCTTGTCGAGATTGACGACGGCATGGCCGGCGCGCACCGCCGCGCGCACCACCGCCGAGCCGATGAAACCGGCGCCGCCTGTGACCAGTAGCTTCATGGTCAGGCCTCGTAGTGGAAGGGTGTGGCGAAATTGCGGAACAGCGGGGCGGAGCGGTCCTTCTCGGACAGGATCGCCCCGACCGGGTCGATTCCCCAATCGATGCCGAGGTCTGGGTCGTCGAAGCGCACCGCGCCGTCGCAGGCGGGATCGTAGTAGTCCGAGCACTTGTAAAGCAGCTCGCTCTCCGGCTCGCGGGTGACGAAACCGTGGAGAAATCCCTCGGGGATCAGAAGCTGCCGGCCGTTCTCGGCCGAGAGCTCCGCCCCGGTCCATTTCCCGAAGGTCGGCGAGCCCTTGCGGATGTCGACCGCCACGTCGAACACCCGCCCCCGCCCGCAGCGGACGAGCTTGGCCTGGGCATGGGGCGGTGCCTGGAAATGGAGGCCACGCACGGTGCCGCTGTCGCGCGACCAGGAGTGGTTGTCCTGAACGAACTCCGTTGTGATTCCGTGGCCGGCGAGCGTCCGGCGGTTCCAGACCTCGGAAAACCATCCGCGCGCATCGCCGAAACGTCGGGGCGCCAGGATCAGGACGCCGGGCAGGGGGGTCTGTTCGATCTGCATGGTCCGCGCACCTTTTCTGCGGCGGCGAACATAGCCCGCCCGATGACCGGGCGAAAGGTTACATTCAGATAACGCGCCATGTCGGAAAAGGTCCGGAAATGACCCATTGCGCCGGTCCGGAGCGGGTGCGATTGTTGCCTGGCCGTCGTCAGTCCGGGGCTGCGGGCACCCTGGCGCCGATGCGGGAAACTGCGCCGCGCGGAACGCCGCGAATCCGTGCCAAGCGCCTGCAGGACTGCTACAAGCGGAAGGTCACGGCCCGGCATCGCGGGCGGGACGAACCGAATTGGATGAGGCCGGGCGGGATTTCCGGCGGGTGTATTGGACGGGGAATGCCTCATGCCGGAATCGTGCCGGCCCTTGCTGAAATCCGCTGCCACCGGGACACTCCGAACCGCGCCCCGAGCCGAAAACCCTCGCCCGCCGCCGGGCAGTGCCATAATCTTGTCAGACGGCTGTGGGAGCACGGCCGCAGGCGCGCCCGGCCGGCCCGGTGCGCACGTATTCGGGAAGGTAGGCGGTCGATGAGCGTCATGTCGCGGCGGATTCTGGTGACGGGCGGGGCAGGGTTTCTCGGCTCCCACCTCTGCGAGCGGCTGATCGCGGCGGGCCACGACGTCCTCTGCATCGACAACTACTTCACCGGGCGCCGGGCCAACGTCGCGCATCTGATCGGCCATCCGCGCTTCGAGATCATGCGCCACGACGTGACCTTCCCGCTCTATGTCGAGGTGGACGAGATCTACAACCTCGCCTGCCCGGCCTCGCCGATCCATTACCAGCACGATCCGGTGCAGACGACGAAGACCTCGGTCCACGGCGCGATCAACATGCTCGGCCTCGCCAAGCGGCTGCGCGCCAAGATCCTTCAGGCGTCCACGTCGGAGGTCTATGGCGACCCGACGGTGCACCCGCAGACCGAGAGCTACTGGGGCAACGTGAACCCGATCGGCTTCCGGTCCTGCTATGACGAAGGCAAGCGCTGCGCCGAGACCCTGTTTTTCGACTACCACCGCCAGCACCGGCTCCGGATCAAGGTGGCGCGCATCTTCAACACCTACGGGCCACGGATGCATCCACAGGACGGCCGCGTGGTGTCGAACTTCATCATGCAGGCGCTTTCCGGCAACCCGATCACCATCTATGGCGACGGTAGCCAGACTCGGTCGTTCTGCTTCGTCGACGACCTGATCGAGGGTTTGATCCGCCTGATGGAGACGGGCGACGAGATCACCGGGCCGATGAACATCGGCAATCCGGTGGAAATGTCGATCCGCGAACTGGCGGAGGCGGTGATCGAGCTCACCGGCTCCCGGTCGGAGCTGGTGTATAAACCCCTGCCGCAAGACGATCCGGCGCAGCGGCAGCCGGACATCGCATTTGCGCGCCGCGCGCTCGAATGGGAGCCGAAAGTGAGGCTGAAGGACGGACTGAAGCGTACGGTCGCCTATTTCGCGGCGCTCCGCGAGGATCTTGAAGCGACGGGAGGGGTGGGCAATGGCTGACTATCACACGACGGGCGCCGGAGGCGGAACGGGTCGCGCGGTTCTCTGGATCGCGGCTGCGGTCATTGCCTGCCTCAGCGTCTTCCTCATCAACGGCCGGCCGCTCTTCTACTTCGACACGGTGGGTTACATTTCGCAGGGCCACACCGGACTGCGCCAGCTTGGCATCAAGGGCGAATCCCCCCTGTCCGCGCGGATGGAGAAGATCCGGGCGCAGAAGGCCGCCGACGCGATCACCGAGGGCGTGCCCGATACGACCGAGATCGAGGCGGAGAACACCGTCGATGGCTCGCGTTCGACCGTCTATGCCCTGACCAGCGCGCTGCTGGCGCGCTTTCATGCGCTTGAAGGTCTCATGCTGCTCAACATCGCGGCGGTCCTGATCGCCGTCTGGCTGCCGATGCGTGTGGCGGCGCGGCGATGGGGTTTGCCCGTGCCGGTGAGCGAGGCCGTCGCGCTACCGGTGATCGTGGCCTGTCTTGGGTCGCTACCCTTCTTCGTCGCCTATCTCATGCCCGACACCTTCGCGCCGGTCCTGATTCTGGTCTTCGGGACACTGACCGTGTTCGGACGCGGGATGCGGCCGTGGGAGGTGATCCTCGCCATCCTCGTCGGCTGCTTTGCCATCGTCTCGCATCTTTCCCATCTCGCGATCGGCCTCGTGATGATTCCCGCGGCCGCGCTGATCTCCCTCATCCTGTCGCGCCAAAGGTGGTGGCTTCCCGTCGCCTACGTCGCAATGATCGTGGGTGCGGGATTCACCGAACAGAGCCTGCTCCGGACGGCGGCCAAGGCGGTTTCGAATTCGGAGGTGGTGATCAAGCCCTACATCACCGCGCGGATGATCGAGGACGGACCAGGGCTGACGTACCTCGACAAGTATTGCCCCGACGCGCATATCCCGACCTGCAAGCTGCACGAGGCTCTGCAATGGTCGGACGATCCCTACCGGATCACCGCGAGCCACATCACGTTCGAGACCTCGCCCCGCCTTGGCTCGTTCCGGCTGATGACCCCTGAGGATCAGAAGGCGGTCGCAGACGATCAGGTTCCATTCTTCTTCGCGGTGCTGAAAGACCAGCCCTTCGGCGTCTTCCGCGCGCTCATGCGCAACGTCTTCGTGCAGGCAGGCTGGGTCTCGGTGGAAATGACGATCCCGACCGACAACATCGTGGAACAGAACGCCGATGTGACGGGGCTGGCCTTGTCGACCTTCGATCACGGCCGGATCACCCGCGACACCGGCTGGCTCGGGCTGGTTACGCTGTGGCACCAGGTCTTCTACGCCGCCTCGCTCGCCGTGGTGATCGCGCTCGTTCTTTTGCCGCGACGGGTGCCGGGTGAGATCAAGGCGCTGGCCATCATGGTGCTTCTCGGCATCCTTGCCAACGCGCTCGTCTGCGGGGGCATCTCGCAGCCGGCGACCCGCTACGGGGCACGCGTGATCTGGCTCCTGCCGCTTGTCGCCACGATCCTCGTCGTCTTCGCACGCCGGTCGAGGCAGTTCGACGTGCCTTCGGAGGCGCGTGCATGACGCCGCCGCTGGCGATATCGGTGGTCATGCCGGCCTTCCGGGCGGAGGCGCTCCTGCCGCGCGTGCTCGAGCCGCTGATGGCGATGCAGGCGCGGGGCGACGTGTGCGAGGTGCTCGTTGTCGACGACCGATCGCCCGACGCCACGGCCGAGGTCGCGCGGCAGCTTGGCGCGCGGGTCCTGACGACGCCGGAGAACGGCGGGCCGGGACTGGCGCGCAACCTTGCGGCGGAGCACGCCGCCGGTGACATCCTTTGGTTCGTGGATAGCGACGTGATCGCGTGGGAGGACGGGGCGGTCAAGCTCCAGCGTGCTTTCGCCGACCCGACGGTGGCGGCCGTCTTCGGCTCCTACGACGACGCTCCGGACGGGGCACCCTGGTTCTCGCGCTACAAGAACCTCATGCACCGGTTCTATCACCAGAAGGCAAACCGCAATGCGCAGACTTTCTGGGCCGGCTGCGGCGCCGTCCGCAAGGATGTGTTCCTCGCCATCGGCGGTTTCGACACGGACACCTACCGCGTCCCGTCCATCGAGGACATCGAGCTTGGCTACCGCATCCGCCGCGCCGGAGGGCGGATCGTTCTCGACCCGACGCTCCATGGCAAGCACCTCAAGGTCTGGACGCCGACGAACGCCATCCACACCGACATCTTCCGCCGTGCGCTGCCGTGGTCTCGGCTGATGATCGCGCGCGAGGGCGTGGCAAACGATCTCAACACCAGCCACGGCGAGAAGCTGAAGGCGGCGGTGGCGGGGCTCTTGATCCTCTCGGTTCTCGCGCTGCCCTTCGCTTTGGCCCTTTGGCCCGTCGTGACGGGGCTGGCCGGTCTCGCGCTGGTGCTCAACTGGGATTTCGCCCGTTTCCTCTACCGGAACGGCGGGGCCGCCTTCGCGGTGCGTGCACTCGCCTACCACCAGTTCTACTACGTCTATTCGGCGGCCGCCTTCGTCTGGTGCCTGTTCGAATACCATGTGCTCGGTATCAGGAACCGGCTGCATGTGCCCTGAGGCGCGCGGCCATGAACGGAAAACGGTGAAGGGAATGAAGGACATGAAGGATCGGACCGCAGAGGCGGGGGCCATGGCGAGCCTCGCGTCGGAGGTCGAGGGCATGTCGCTCAGCGTCGTGATTCCCGCCTACAACGAGGAAGGCGCGGTGCGCCACACGATCGAGGACGTGCGCGCCCATCTGGACCCGCTCGGGCTTCCGTACGAGATCATCGTCATCGACGACGGGTCCGAGGACCGGACGCTCGAGATTGCCCGAGAGACCGGCGTCGTCGTGGATTCGAACCAGGTCAACACCGGCTACGGGGCGAGCCTGAAACGGGGCATCAAGCACGCCCAATACGAATATGTCGCGATTCTCGACGCGGACGGAACCTACCCTGCGCGCTACCTGCCGCCGATGCTCGCCATGTGCCGCAACCAGGACATGGTGGTAGGCGACCGGGGGGCGGCGATGAAGAACGTGCCGATGATCCGCCGCCCGGCGAAGTTCATCTTGAACCACTTCGCCTCGTTCCTGGCCGAGCGGAAGCTGAACGACCTCAACTCTGGCCTGCGAATCTTCCGCAAATCGGAGCTGGTGCCCTTCGTGCCGCTCCTGCCGCAGAAATTCTCCTTCACCACGACGATCACGCTCTGCATGGCCTGCAACGGCAAGCGGATGATCTACACCCCGATCGAATACGGCAAGCGCGTGGGCAAGTCGAAGATCCGCCCCGTCGACTTTCTCAACTTCATCATCCTCGTCCTCAGGATGACCGTCCTCTTCAACCCGCTCCGCGTGTTCATCCCGCTTGGCCTCGCGCTGATGGCGCTCGGGGTCACGAAGTTCGTCTATGACATCTTCATGGACAACCTTTCGGAGACCACGATCTTCGCCTTCCTCTCGGCGCTCATCATCTGGTCGCTCGGCCTCATTGCCGACATGATCTCGCGCCTGCATCTGAGGCCCTGACGTGGCGATCCCTGGCAAGGCGCTGAAGAAATGGGCGATCCGGGCGGCCGGTTCGGCGAGCGCGCTTGCGCTCATCTTCTGGTTCCTGCCGAAGGAGGCGATCCTTCAGGGCTTCACCCGGCTGAGCTGGCCGCTCTTCCTCTCCGTCCTGGCGGCGTTCCTGCTTTGCCACGTCGCCACGGCGACGAAATGGTGGCTCCTGATGGACCGCGCGATCCCGTTCGTCACGGCGCTGCGCGCCCATTTCGCCGGGCTCGCGGCGAACCTGTGCCTGCCCGGCGCGGCGGGGGGCGACGCGGTGCGTGCGGGGCTTGCCCATGTCTCGCTCCGCGACGGACCGAAGGTGGCGGCGGCGGCGGTGGGTGACCGGATGATCGACCTCGTCGGCCTTGCCTGCCTGACGCTCTCGGGCCTTGTCCTTCTCGGTGGGCGGGGCGGCAGCCGCGGGCTCGCCTTCGGCCTCAGCGGCCTCGTCTTCGGGCTCGCCATCGCCGGCCTCTTCCTCTTTCCCGCCGTCGCGCGGATGGTCTGGGGCCGCTGGCCCGGTCTGCCCGCCCGGGGACTCGCGCTCCGGGTGGCCGACGCCTTCGCGGCCCTCGGCAAGAAGCCCGGGCTCATCCTCTTCACGCTCGTCCTCTCGGCGGCGATCCAGTCGGTGCTCATCTGGCTGTCCGTGAAGCTGGCGGAGCCGGTGGGCGTCCATGTGCCCCTCGCCGCCTGGTTCTTCGCCTGGCCGATGGCCAAGATCATCGCCACCCTGCCCATATCGCTCGGCGGGCTCGGGGTGCGCGAGAGCTCGCTCGCGGCGTTCCTCTTGCCCTTCGGGGCCAGCGCGCCCGAGGTCGTGGCGTCCGGCCTCGC
Source organism: Paracoccaceae bacterium (assembly GCA_020637675.1). Lineage (GTDB taxonomy): Bacteria > Pseudomonadota > Alphaproteobacteria > Rhodobacterales > Rhodobacteraceae > Albidovulum. The sequence continues at coordinate 85,345 of JACKKD010000002.1, forward strand.
CTGGCAGGGCATCCTCTACCTCGCGGGCGCCATCGGCGCGGCGGTACTCGTCGCCTCGGGCGGCGGATTCCGGCCCGCCCCGCCGCCGCTGCCGCGGCCGATGACGGAGATTTCGGAATGACGGCAAAGGCCGCTGCGGGCCAACGCCCGCTTGTGACGGTTCTGGGTGCGGGGCCGGCCGGGATCGCGGCCGCCTATGCCCTGTCGAAGGGCAAGGCCGAGGTCGAGGTGCTGGAGCGCGCGCCGGTCGCGGGCGGCAATTCGACCTCGTTCCAGATCGACGGGATATGGTGCGACTATGGCTCGCACAGGTTCCACCCGGTCGCCGATCCCGGAGTGCTGGCCGATGTCAAGGCGCTCCTTGGCCCCGACCTCCTCCTCCAGCCCCGCCACGGGCGCATAAGGCTCGGCGGGCGCTGGATCCACTTTCCTCTGAAGCTTCAGGACGCGCTCCTGAAACTGCCCCCGGCCTTTGCGGCCTCGCTCCTCGGCGACATGGCGCTGAAGAAGTTCCGCAAGAAATCCGCCGGGCCGCGCAGCTTCTCCTCCGTCCTCTATGACGGGCTCGGGCCGACGATCTCGGAAAACTTCTACTTTCCCTACGTGAGGAAGCTCTGGGGGCTCGATCCCGACAAGCTTGCCGTGACGCTGGCGGAGCGGCGCGTCTCGGGCTCCTCGGTGGGCAAGATCCTCGGCAAGATGGTCCGCATGGTGCCCGGTCTCCGTGGCGCGACGACGGGGAGGTTCTTCTATCCGAAGCATGGCTTCGGGCAGATTTCCGGGGCGATGATGGCGGCGGCGGAAACGCAGGGGGCGGCGTTCCGCTTCCGGACGGACATCGTCCGGATCGAGCGCGAGGGCAACCGGGTGACCGCTGTCGTCACGAAGGACGGCGACCGCGAAAGTCGCCTTTCGGCCGATCAGGTCTATTCCACCATCCCGCTCACGACCGTCGTTCGGCTGATGGATCCGCCTCCGCCGCCCGAGGTGATCGCAGCGGCGAAGGCCATCCGCTTCCGGGGGATGATCCTCGTCTACCTCATCCTCGGGACCGATCGCTTCACCGAGTACGATGCGCACTACTTCCCGGAGCTTTCGATTCCGATCAGCCGCATGTCGGAGCCAAAGAACTACAACTCTGCCGCAGGGCCGAAGGACCGGACGGTCCTTTGCGCCGAGCTTCCCTGCGACCCCGGCGAGAAGTGGTGGGACATGTCGGACGCCGAACTGGGGCGTTACTACCGCGAGTGGCTTGGCCAATTGGGCCTGCCCGTCACGGTGCCGGTGATCCGGACCGAGACGCGGCGGATCGCGCATGCCTATCCGGTCTACGACATCGACTACCAGCGCCATTTCGAGACGGTGGACAACTGGCTGTCCTCGCTCGACGGGTTTCTCAGCTTCGGTCGGCAGGGGCTTTTCGCCCATGACAACACCCACCACGCCTTCGCCATGGCCTATGCCGCCGCCGAGGTGCTGACCCCGGAGGGCGGCATCGACCGCGCGAAATGGGCCGCGCACCGGCATGAGTTCGAAAGCCACCGGGTCGAGGACTGACGTGGCGGGACCGGTCGTCGATATCCTGATGTACCACTCCATCTCGAACCGGGGGGGAGCGACCTCCATCGCGCCGGCTGTGTTTGCCGACCAGATGGCCGCGATCGCCGAGGCGGGCGTTCCGGTCATCTCGCTCGACGCCCTTGTCGCGAGCCGGTCCGGGCGAGGTGACCTTGCGCCACGGTCGGTGATCCTCACCTTCGACGACGGATTCCAGGATTTCGCCGATGCTGCCTGGCCGGTCATGTCGAAGCACGGCTTCCGCCCCATCGTCTACCTTCCGACGGCCTTCATCGGCAGGGCGGAGGGCTGGCACGGCATCGCCGAGCCGCCGCGGGCGCTGATGGGCTGGGGCACGATCCGGGCGCTCGCGCGGGACGGCGTCGACTTCGGCAGCCATACCGTCCACCACCCGAACCTCACTGCCATGACGGGTGACGAGGCGGAGGCGGAGCTTCGTCGCTCCCGGACCGAGATCGAGGAGCGCATCGGCACCGAGGTCCGGCATTTCGCGCCGCCTTACGGGCTTTCGGACGAAGGGATGCGCATACGGATCTCGGCGCACTACCGGACCTCGGTCGGCACGAGGCTCGGCGAGGTTCGTTCGCAGGACGACCTTTTCGATCTGCCTCGGCTGGAGATGTTCTACTTCACCGACCCCGCGCGCTGGCGTGCTCACCTGCGCGGGCGGGGCGCGTCATACCTGGCGCTCAGACGCACCCTGCGCGCGGTCAAGGCGAAAGTCGCAAGCCCCTGGCAGGGGCTGGGTCAGGGCGGGGCGTGACGATGAACCACGTCGGAGGCGCCGCGTGACGCCACTCTGTATCGTCATGTTCACGACGTTCTATCCGCCCTACTCCTTCGGCGGCGATGCGATCGGCGTGCAGCGGATGGCGCGCGCGCTGGCGGCGCGCGGGCATGATGTGACCGTCGTCCACGACGAGGACAGCTACCTGATCCTTGGCGGCAAGGTTCAGGCCGAAGGACCGCCCGACGGCGTGCGGCGGATCGGGCTCAGGGCCCGGCACGGTCTCCTGTCGAACCTGCTTACCCAGCAGCTCGGGCGCCCGGTCATCCATGCCGCCCGCATCCGTGCGATCATTGCCGAGCGCAGGCCCGACATCCTGTGGTACAACAACACCTCGCTCATCGGCGGGCCCGGCCTTCTGCCGATCGGAGAGGCGCTGAAGATCTACGAGGCGCATGAGCACTGGCTGGTCTGTCCCACCCACGTCCTCTGGCGCTACGGGCGGGAGCTTTGCGACGAGCGCCATTGCCTGAAGTGCCAGATCGCCTACAGGCGCCCTCCGCAACTCTGGCGTCATGCCGGGGTTCTCGACCGCGCGCTCGACCATATGGACCTCGTCATCGCGAAGAGCGAGTTCAGCCGCGCGAAGCATCGCGACTTCGGCTTGCGGCACGAGATGGAAGTGCTGCCCTACTTCCTGCCCGACCTGCCGAAACTCGCCGAACCTTTCCGCGGTCATCCCCGCCCGTACTTCCTGTTCGTCGGTCGCCTGGAGAAGATCAAGGGCCTGCAGGACGTCTTCCCGGCGATGGATCGCTACCCCGATGCCGATCTCCTGATCCTGGGCGATGGCGACTATGCCGGAGCGCTCAGACAGCTTGCGGCGGGGCGGAAGAACATCCAGTTCCTCGGCCGCAAGGCGCCCGAGGAGCTCGACGCCTACTATCGCGGGGCCGAGGCGCTGATCGTTCCGTCCGTCTGCTACGAGACCTTCGGGATTATCCTGATCGAGAGCTTCCGCCTCGGCACCCCCGTCATTGCCCGACGGCTCGGCCCGTTCCCCGAGATCGTGGAACGCGCGGGCGCGGGCGCACTCTTTGAAACAGAGTGCGACCTGATCGCGGCGATGCAGATGGTGCAGGCCGACCCTGCGCGCCGTGCGGCCTTGTCGAAAGCTGCGCGGACCGCGTTCGAGATGCACTGGCGCGAGGATCGGGTGATGGCGGCCTACGGTGCGGCCTTCGCCCGGGCGGCGCATCGGCGGGGCGACCGGACGCTTGCCGCCCGTCTCGAAGCGGGTGCGTTCGAAGGGCGCTGAGCGGGTTCCCTCCGCTCAGCCCGCCACGGAAGCGATGCGATGTGCGTTGGCCATCACCGGAAAGGTGATCGTGGTCGCCGGAATCGCCGGCAGGATGCTTGCGTCGACCACATGGAGCCGCGATAGCCCGGATGGTCGTCCGAGAGGATCGGATTGCGCGCCCGAAGGATCGGAGGCCATCGGCAGGCTCGCCCCGACATGGAAGCTCGATCCCGGCGCGCCTCCGCGGGTGGCAAAGGTCAATGGCACGAGGCCGGCGTGACGCATCGCCCGTCCGGTCCGGCTGGCGGCGGCCTTGACCACGCGACCCGTGTCGGGGTTCTCCTCGAGCCTCGGCCGCAGACGCCCGTCCGGGGCAAGCGTGAGGGCGATCCGGTGCGAGTGATCCGAATGCAGGAAGATCTGCGCCACCATCAGCCGGCGGGCAAGCGCGGTGAAGAGCGGGGCCGAGCCGGGCAGTTTCCTGGCGTAGTTCTGGATCAGGTCGCGGGAATAGAACTCGTTCCAGGAATAGACCTGGGCATGGACGAGGAAGGGGGAAACGTCGGGCGCGTCAAGTTCGAGGAAAACTTGCGGAAGGGTATGGAAGCGACCGCGATCTGGGCGCATCGCGTTGCGCCAGCGGTGCAGCATGGGCAGGAAGGCGTGCTGGCTGTCGCGAAGCGTAAGCTCGGCTGCACCGGGGGCGGAGGCGAGGAGGATGCGCGCCGTCTCGAGAACGCCGGCCCCGAGGAAGACGCGCGGGGTCGCGAGCACCTCGCCGCCCTCAAGGTGCAGCGTCACGCCGGTAGCGTTTTCCTCGAACCGGGTGACGATGGCACCGGGGCGGTAGCGGAAGGCGGGATTCTTGCGCAGACGCGCGATCTGGTCCCGCGCGGACCAGATCAGCCCGTATGGACAGCCGTGCAGGCAGAGGCCGCAGAGGCGGCAGCCTGCATGCACAGCCTGACGCGCGGCCCCGACGGTGAGTCCCCGGGCCGCGAGCCGGTCGCGGGCGGCGGCAAGGCGCGCAAGGAGCGCCTGCACCTGCACGGGATAGGGAAGGGGGGTGCGGCCCGCCATCGGCAGGGCAGGGAAGAGCGCCGCCAGATCGTCCTTGCGCCCGGCGACCGGCAGGAACTCGGCGACGGCGCGGTAATGCGGCGCGAAGTCGGCCTCGGTGACCGGCCAGCCTGCCATGTCGGCCTGCCGGTAGGGCAGGACCGCCGCGCCCCAGAGATTGGAGAGCCCGCCCGCCGCCCGTGAGGCGCGAAGGCCCATCCAGCCGGGCAACTCGGCGAAGGTCGCATACCCCGCCTCCATCGCGAAGTCGGAGCCGTAGCGGCGGATCTGACCGGCAGGCCCCTCGAACTGCGGCGCCATCCAGCCGGGCCTGACCTCTGGCCCCCAGCCTTCAGGATCGGTCGCGGCAAGCGCGGCGCGGCGGGTTTCGGCCGCGGATTCCAGTTCCTTGCCGCCGTCGAGCATCAGGACTGCCCGCCCGCGCGCCAGAAGCGCCGTCGCGGCGGCGGCGCCCGCCGGGCCGGAACCCACGACGACATCCGCTGCCTCAGTCACGGCGGAAGACAAGGACATAACCGTCCCCCAGCGTGCCGGGGAAGCAGCGCGCGATCTTCAGCTTGGCATCCGGAGGCGGGCTGTCCTGGCAGACGTCGAATCCAGCGCGAAGCCCGGCGTCGGCGGCGTATTGCGGGATGTCCCGCTCCACCCTCGCGGGAAAGCCGACGAGCACAAAGACGGTTCCGGGGGCCTCCATCGCGGCGCGGTATTCGTCGTCGGAATAGACCACCGGCCAGTCCGCGCCGTAATAGGCGACGTTCTGTCCCGCGTAGCCGAGCGCGATGGCCCGATCGCCCGGCTTGCGCGCGCTCTCGACGAAAGCGAAGGCGCCGGCGATGTCCTGCTTGGGAAAGGCGTAGTTGCGTTTGGCAAGCAGGGCCGAGATCAGCACCATGAGGACGACGCCGAGAAGCCAGAGCGCGCGGGCCACCCGCTCTCCGCCCGCGAGGCGGCCGATGATCGTGCACGAAAGGCGCACGCCGGCCACGATGAGGATCATCATGAGCCCGATATCGACGAAGAAGAACCGGGGCCAGATCCGCATTCCAACCGCCATGAGGAGCGCCGTGGTCAAGACGATGTGGAGCGCGACCACCGGCGCGAAGAGCGGTGCCGCGCCATGCAGGCTGATCGCGCCGAGGACGCAGAGGACGAGCACGGCCGCGCCCACCACCGGCACGAGCGGACCTGCGTCGCCGATGCCGGTCCGGATCGCCTCGAACGCGGTCCAGACCGGGTTCTGGTATTCCTTCATCAGGTCCACCGCCGAGCCTTCGGAAACCGTGGACACCGCGTGGAACACGCTTGGCAGGATCGGCAGGTAGACGATAATGGTCAGCAGGCCGCCGATGAGGAAACCGAGGAAGGGAAGCCGGACGACAGGGGCCCGCAGCGTCCCGCGCAGGGCACGCGAAAGGACGACGGCAAGCCAGAGAAATCCGAGCGCCACGAAGAAGAAGGCGCCGGTCAGGTGGGTGAACACGGCCCCCACGAGACAGAGCGCGAAGGCGATCCAGTTGCGCCATTCCGGCGCCTTCATCCCGCGCAGGAAGTAGAGAAGCCCGAGCGTCGAGAAGAGTGCAAGCCCGGTGTAGCCGCGCGCGTTCTGGGAAAACCAGATCTCGTGGTAGCTGAGCGCAAGGAGAAGTGCGGTGACATGGGCGATGGCGGTGCCGGCGACCTCGCGCGCGAGCACCCAGGTCGCCCAGATCGTGGCCACTCCGAAGAGCATCGCCGGGAGCCGCACCGTCCACGGGGCCTCCCCGAAGGCCGCAATCGACAGCTTCACCGCGAAGTTGTGCAGATAGTGGTGGTTCATCGAGTAGCTTTGCAGCATCTCGCCCCAGCGGAAGTGCACATGGGTCACGAGGGTCTGGATCTCGTCGTGCCACATCGGCGCGTCAAGTTTCCAGAGCCGCAGCAGGGTCGCCAGGGCCAGGATGAGGACGAGCCAGAGGATGTCGGTGCGCGAAGCGGATTTCATGGTCATGCCGGCTGGAGGCCGCGTTTTTCGGCGATGATGTCGCCGATGATCTCGGAAAGCGGGCGGTGCGGCCGAAAGCCGATCGTGCGTTCCAGCTTCGACACGTCGGGCAGGCGGCGCGCCATGTCCTCGAAGCCGGCGGGATAGACGTCGGAATAGGGGACGAGCCGGATTGGAGAGGGTGACCCGGTCATCTCGATGACCTTCTCGGCGAGTTCGCGGATCGTCACCTCCTGGTCGTTGGCAACGTTGAAGACCTCGCCCTGCGCCGCCGGCGTCGCCATCAGCCGTACCAGCGCCTCCACCACGTCGGCGACATGGCCGAAGCAGCGCGACTGCTCTCCCGTGCCGTGCACCAGAAGGGGGCGGCCGTCGAGAGCCGCTTGCACGAAGTTCGGCAGCACCATCCCGTAGCGCCCGGTCTGGCGCGGCCCGGTGGTGTTGAAGAAGCGCAGGATCACCGCGGGCAGACCCACTTCGCGGACATATGCCAGTGTCAGGAACTCGTCGAGCTGCTTGGCCGAGGCGTAGGACCAGCGCAGGTTCTTCGTCGCCCCGATGGTCAGGTCGTCGTCCTCGGAGAAGGGAAATTTCATCGCCTTGCCATAGACCTCCGAGGTCGAGGCGACAAAGGTCAGCTTCCGGTCCTTCAGCGCGGCCTTCAGCACATTCTCGGTTCCATTGATATTCGTCAGGATCGAGCGCGAGGGCTCATCCATGATGAGCTTAACGCCGACGGCGGCGGCGAGGTGGAAGACCGTGTCCGCCTCGTCGACGAGGCTCTGGACCAGCGAGGGATCGAGGATCGTGCCGACGACAAGACGGAAACGGTTGCTGCCGACAAGTCCCGCGAGGTTCTCGCGCCGGCCGGTCGAAAGATCGTCAAGGGCGGTGACGGAGTGACCCTCGGCCACGAGGCGTTCGGAAAGATGCGAGCCGATGAAGCCGGCGCCGCCCGTAATGAGTATCTTCATATTGCCTCGCGTGAAATCCCGCCATCCAATCCGGCCGCGATCCTAGCATGGAGGGCCGACCTCGGCCATGCGGATATCCCGACTTGGCGCACGGCCGGAAACAGTTCTGCGGTGCGGCACCCGATGAACCGGGGCCGCGAACACTCGCGCGCGCAGGCGGTCGGTCAGCCGGCGGCGCGACGCAGAATCATTTCGCGCCGAAGTGACCCGACGGCAGGCAATTGGCTCCAAAACCGGACGGCGGATGGGATTGTCCGTCCCGAAGGTACAACATTCCGGACTGGCCATCAGGCATTTGCCTGTCTAAACCGATACGTGCATGTTACCGGAGGTCGGTGTTATTTTGCGGCCGCTTCGGACGCAGTGCTGCGAGTTTGACCATGACGAATGCCTTTTCGCTGTTTTCGTCCCTGAAGGACCGGATCGCCCGCCACGAGGCTCGGATCGCCACCGTGGGGCTCGGCTATGTCGGCCTGCCGCTGGCGCTGACGATCAGCGAGGCTGGGTATCCCACGACCGGGCTCGACCTGAACGAGGCCCGCGTCGCCGCAATCAACGCTGGCGAGCGCGTGATCTCGTACTTTCCCGAGGACCGGATCCGCAACGCGGTGGCCGGCGGCCGGTTTGCGGCGACGCATGACCGGACGTCCCTTGCCGATGTCGACGTGATCCTCATCTGCGTGCCGACGCCCCTGTCGCCGAGGCGCGAGCCCGACCTGAGCCATGTCGTCCGCGCTGCCGAAGGTATCGCCGAATGGCTGCGGCCCGGTCAGCTTGTCGTTCTGGAAAGCACCGTCTGGCCGGGCGCGACGGCGACGGTCGTCAAACCCATTCTCGAAAGCGGCGGACTGCGTGCGGGCGAGGATTTCTTCCTTGCCTTCTCGCCCGAGCGCGAGGATCCGGGCAACCACAAGTTCGACACGCGGTCGATCCCGAAGGTCGTGGGTGCCGATGACGCCCGGTCGCGCGAACTGATCGACCTCTTCTATTCGCAGATCGTGACGAAGACCGTGCCCGTCAGCTCGCTCGCCACGGCCGAGGCGGTGAAGCTCGCCGAGAACAGCTTCCGCACCGTGAACATCGCGCTCGTGAACGAGATGAAGGTGGCGATGGAGGCAATGGGCGTCGATGTTTGGGAGGTCGTGCAGGCAGCCGCCACAAAACCCTTCGGCTACATGCCGTTCTTTCCGGGTCCCGGAATTGGCGGCGACTGCATCCCGGTCTCGCCGGCATACCTTTCGTGGCGGGCAAAGGACGTGGGTTCGGCCATGCCGATCGTCGATCTGGCGCGGACGAACAACGAAAACGCCCCCGACATGATCGCCGGGCGCGTCGCGGTGGAACTGTCGAAGCACTCCAGGGTGCCGGTTACGGGTGCGAGGGTTCTGATCCTCGGCATTGCCTACAAGAAGGACGTCGAGGACACCCGTGTCAGTCCGGCGCTCGCAATCCTCAAGCGGCTTGAGGCGATGGGGGCGACGTGCGACTTCCACGATCCCTATTTCCCCGTGATGCCGTTGACGCGCGACGACCCGGACCTGGCGGGGCGCAGGTCCGTGCCGCTGACGGAAGAGGTCGTGGTCGGCTATGACGCCGTCCTGGTGGCCACCGACCACAGTCTGGTGGACTATGCGCTGGTTGCCCGCGCGGCCCGGCTTCTGCTCGATACGCGCAACGTGTTCGCGGCCCGCGGCATTCTGCCGCCGGCGGGCCGCTTCGTGAAGATATGAGTTTGCCGCGCTGCGGCATCGTGAGTGTTGGAGGAGCGATTCGGATGGTTTTTCTGTTTGCTTTGGTCCGGTCGGCAATTTTCAACCAATGGTTGAGTGCTGGACAGGTCCCGGTTCCGCTGCACGTGCGAAAGGCAACGAAGCGACAGTGAAACGCCGGATTGGTTCCGTTCATGGCGTGCTTGTTACGCCCTGAGGCGAAGATGGTTTTGTCCCTGCGACGCCAGCCTGTATAGTTGTCGCCGTAGGGTGGATTTGAAGTCAGATCGATTTTTTCGGGAACGGTGGTGGTCGGAATGCAGAAGGAAGAGCTTTGTCCCGTCGTGGTGATCGGCGGCGGCCCTGCCGGGCTGACCGCAGCCTACGAGTTGCAGAAACGGTCGGCACGGCACAAGCCGAAGGTCTACGAGGGCGGGACGATGGTCGGTGGCATTTCGCGCACCGAGTCCAACAACGGCTACCGGTTTGACATCGGCGGCCACCGCTTCTTCACGAAGGTGAAGGAGGTCGAAGACATGTGGCACGAGGTGCTGCAGGACGACTTCATCACCGTGCCGCGCCTCAGCCGCATCTACTACCGCGAGAAATTCTTCGACTACCCGCTGAAGCTGATGAACGCGCTCGTCAACATCGGCCCCTACGAGTCGATGCGCATCCTCCTGTCGTATTTCAAGTGGCAGGTCCGTCCCTACAAGAAGGAGGAGAGCTTCGAGGAGTGGGTGATCAACCGCTTCGGCGGGCGGCTCTACATGCACTTCTTCCGCAGCTACACGCAGAAGGTCTGGGGCATCAGTCCGAAGGAAATCCGCGCCGACTGGGCGGCCCAGCGGATCAAGAACCTGTCTCTTTTCAAGGCGGTGTGGAACGCGATCTCGGGTGCGAACGACACGACGAGCCTGATCGAGGAATTCCAGTATCCCCGCCTCGGCCCGGGCATGATGTGGGAACGGACGGCGGAACTGGTGGAGGAGCGGGGCGGCGAGGTGCATCTGCGTTCCGAGGTTGTACGCGTGCACCGCAAGGGCAACCGCGTGACCTCCATCGACGTGAAGCATTGGCACGAGGACGGGCGCGAGCCGGTGGTGGAACGGGTCGAGGGTGAGCACTTCGTCAATACGATGGCGCTGCGCGACCTCATCCACGCCTTCGATCCGCCGCCGCCGCCCGAGGTCGTCGCGGCTGCGGACAAGCTCAAGTACCGCGACTTCCTGATCGTGACGCTGGTTCTCGACCATGCCGACCCGTTCAGGGACAACTGGATCTACATCCATTCGCCGAAGGTGAAAGTCGGACGCATCCAGAACTTCCGCGCCTGGTCGAAGGAGATGCTCCCCGACCAGAACACCGCCTCGATCGGCATGGAGTACTTCTGCCAGCAGGGCGACGGTCTCTGGACCATGTCGGACGACGAGTTGCGCAAGCTCGCCGCGCAGGAGTTGGAACAGCTCGGCCTTGCCAGGGCCTCCGACGTTATCGGCGCGGCGATCATCCGCCAGCCGAAGGCCTATCCGGTCTACGACGGCGAATACCGTGCCGCGCTCGATGTGCTCGAGGACTGGATCCTCGGCCTCGAGAACTTCCAGACCGTCGGCCGCAACGGTCTGCACCGCTACAACAACCAGGACCATTCGATGCTTTCGGCGATGTATGCCGCGCGCAATATCCTGGGTGAGAAGAACGACGTCTGGAACGTCAACGTCGAACGCTCCTACCACGAGGAGTTCGAGGTCAAGAAACCCGCCGGCAGCGTCAAGCCGGCGCTGGCGGCAGAGTGATCGGAAAGCCTCCGCCTCCCCGGGGGTGGCGGAGGGTCTGATCGTCGGCCCGGTGAGCATATGAGCCGGAGGGCCGTCGTCCGCAGGGCATGAGGCCTCATGGGTCGCCGTGCCGCAGGCCCATCGTGCGGGGGGCCGATTCTCCGGAACGGGAATCAATAGCGCAATGTCCGGGCAGGACGGCCGGAGTTTATTTCCGGTTGGTTAACGATGCGCCCGGTGAGACGGCGCATCGTTCATAGCAACCTGTGGTTGTCGGAAAAATGGCGCGTTCGCGGCGCGATTCCGGCGCAATCCCGTCATGTTTCCGACAATTCTGCGCTCAAATATGGGCCTCAGGTCACGAGTTCGAGCGTAAAAAAACCACAATCCGCCCACCTGGAGGCACATTCCCATGACCGATCTCGTCGAGAAAGCCCGCCTTGGCCGCACCAACGCTCTCGCCCATATTTCCGGCGCCGCACGCATGGGCCACGGCTGCGGCCGCGATGCCGTGAGCCGTCACTCGGTTCCCTTCGCCTTCGTGTCCAGCCGCGCGAAGCTGGGCGGCAGGTAATCCCCGCGACGGCCGCTGCAAGCCGTCCTGGGCAAAGGGGCGCGTCCGGGGGACGCGCCCTTTTCCGTTTGAATTCAGGCCTCTGGCCCGTCCTTTCCGGCGTCCGTTGTGACCCCGGTCCTGACCGTGGTGACGAGCGCGGCGAGCGCGCCCATGGCGAGGCGAGGAGAGCGCTACTTCGGACTGCAGGCCGGGCTTCAGCCCGGCCTCCGGCACAACAAGCGGGAGGCGGCAATCCGGCAGCGCCGGTTCTGGAAGCACCATATCCGCGACGAGGCGGATCACGCCGCGCATGTCCGGTATTGCCACATGAACCCGGTGAAGCACGGATTCGTCGAACGACCCGAGGATTGGCCGTATTCGTCGATCCACCGGGAGATCGCGGCGGGGCGATGGTAGGGTGCGTGATTTCACGCACCGATGTTGGCGCAAGGGTAGGATGCGTGATTTCACGCACCAACAATGGCCGGGGGATGGTGTTCGGGTCGGGCAATGGTGCGTGCGAGCACGCACCCTACGGCTTCATTGCAGGTCAATGTCGTCAAACCACGATTGAGCGATTCGCGCGTTTCGGCGTATCCTGTCCCTGCTGGACGGCATGGAGAGGCCGGATGCGCTGGAAAATCGAGGAATATGACGGGCATCGGTTGCTTGGCTCCTATTTGGTTCCAGGAAACTTGGGCCGGACGGGGCTGAATCGAATCCTATGCCAGCTTGCTGCGCGACATTTGAACCCGAAAGAAGTCATCGCGGCCAATCTTAGAAAGGGGATGCGTGGCAAGACCAACCTGCTTGAAGTCAAAGACGACAACGGCGGGTTGCAAGTTGGTGAGAATCCATTCCTGACCGCGCGGAAGGTGGACGAGTAGGTATGCTCACCAGAACGGCGGCTTCCATATTGCTCTTATTGCTCGCGACTACGGCGACTGCACAGTCTTTCTCAAAGGATCGCCTCAGCGATTGGCAATTCAGATTCTATGCCTGCAAGCACGTCATAATGGGTGCCGCGTTTGTCACCCGCGTAATGGATCAGCAACATGTCACGGATCAAGAAGGCATCGACGGCATTGCAGCTCAGTTGGCGCCTTTGCTCGCAAAAGGAATGCTTGAGATTGAGAAGGAATACCAATTCTCTGAGGGCGAAGCGCAGTTCGTGAGTGACCTTACGTTTGCCGTTGTTTCAGGGATGGTAGCCGGGGGATTTGAACTGTCAGACACACAACTCATGAATTCGGGAAGCGATATCTGCATCCACACCATCGATGATATGGCTCAATAAATGAACCTGTTGACACGGCCCTCGGCTTGCGCCGAGAGCGTTCGGCATTGAGGGCCTTCCATTGGAAGGTCGTCCAGGCGCCCCTCACCGCGTAAACTTCTTGTACTTCACCCGCTTCGGCTCGATGCTATCCGGCCCCAACCGCCGGACCTTGTCTTCCTCGTAGGCCTCGAAGTTGCCCTCGAACCATTCGACATGGGCGTCGCCCTCGAAGGCAAGTATATGGGTGCAGAGCCGGTCGAGAAAGAAGCGGTCGTGGGAGATGATGACGGCGCAGCCGGCGAAGTCGTCGAGGGCGGCTTCGAGCGCCTGCAGCGTCTCCACGTCGAGGTCGTTGGTCGGTTCGTCGAGGAGGAGGACGTTGCCGCCGGATTTCAGGAGCTTCGCCATGTGGACGCGGTTCCGCTCGCCGCCCGACAGGAGCCCCACCTTCTTCTGCTGGTCACCGCCCTTGAAGTTGAACGAGGAGCAATAGGCGCGGGAGTTCACGGTGACGTCGCCAAGCTCGATCTGCTCGGCGCCGCCGGAGATTTCCTCCCACACCGTCTTGCCCGCATCCAGCGCGTCGCGGGACTGGTCGACGTAGGACAGCTTCACCGTGTCGCCGTAGCTGACGGTGCCGGCGTCGGGCTTTTCCTGCCCGGTGAGCATGCGGAAGAGCGTGGTCTTGCCGGCGCCGTTCGGGCCGATGACGCCGACGATGCCGCCGGGCGGAAGCGCGAAGGACAGGTCCTCGATCAGCTGCTTGTCGCCCATGTGCTTCTTCAGCCCCTCGACCTCGATCACCTTGCCGCCAAGGCGGGGGCCGTTCGGGATGACGATCTGGGCGCGGGAAAGCTTGTCGCGCTCGGACTGGTCGGCAAGTTCGTTGTAGCGGTCGATCCGGGCCTTCTGCTTGGCCTGCCGCGCCTTGGCGCCGGCGCGGATCCATTCGAGTTCCTTCTCCAGCACCTTCTGGCGCGCCTTGTCCTCGCGCGCTTCCTGTTCGAGGCGCTTGGCCTTCTGTTCGAGCCAGGCGGAATAGTTGCCCTCGTAGGGAATGCCGCGGCCGCGGTCCAGCTCCAGAATCCAGCCGGTGATGTCGTCGAGGAAGTAGCGGTCGTGGGTGACGATGAGGATCGTGCCCCTGTACTCGATGAGGTGCTTCTGGAGCCAGGCGATGGTCTCGGCATCGAGGTGGTTCGTGGGCTCGTCGAGCAGGAGCATGTCGGGCGCTTCAAGGAGGAGCTTGCAGAGTGCCACGCGCCGGCGTTCGCCGCCCGAGAGGGTGTCGACGTCGGCGTCGTCGGGCGGGCAGCGCAGCGCCTCCATCGCGACGTCGATCTGTGAATCGAGGTCCCAGAGGTTCTCGGCGTCGATCTCGTCCTGGAGCTTCGCCATTTCCTCCGCGGTCTCGTCGGAATAGTTCATGGCGAGGTCATTGTAGCGGTCGAGCTTGGCCTGCTTGGCCTTGACGCCCTCCATGACGTTGCCGCGGACATTGAGCGCGGGGTCGAGCTGCGGTTCCTGCGGCAGGTAGCCGACGGTGGCGCCCTTGGCGGCCCAGGCCTCACCCGAGAAGTCCTTGTCGAGGCCGGCCATGACGCGCAGGAGCGTGGACTTGCCCGAGCCGTTGACGCCGACGACGCCGATCTTCACGCCGGGCAGGAAGTTCAGGCGGATGTTCTCGAACACCTTCTTGCCGCCGGGATAGGTCTTGGAGACGCCGTCCATGTGATAGACGTACTGGTAGCTGGCCATCGGGGAAGTCCTTCGGGAAACCGGGTTTGCGCCTGAATACAGAAGCCCGGGGGGCGGGGCAACTAGAGGCGCTTTTCGAAGAAGAGTTGGGCGTAGGGGTCGTCGTTGAAGCGCGGGATTTCGGTCCAGCCGGCCTTCCGATACATCGCGACGGCCTCGGGGAGGGCAGAGTTGGTGTCGAGGCGGAGCGCTGTCATGCCCATATCGCGGGCGGCGGTTTCAATCCGGCTCATCAGGCGGGTGGCGAGGCCATGGCCGCGCACTGAGGGGTCGACCCAGAGGCGTTTGACCTCGCCCCAGGACCCGTGGCCCTTGAGACCGGCGCAAGCGATGGTGTCCGGGCCGCGGCGGGCGATGAGGAAGGTGCCTTTCGGCCGTAACATGTCGGCGGCGTCCGGATCGCGCGAGAGGGTCACGTCGAAACCTCCGGGAAAGCGGCGGGCAAGTTCGGCATAGTAGGCCGCAAGACCGGTGCGTGCGGAAGCACACCGGGGATCGGCCTCGTCTATCGTGATCTCGTCGGTCATGGGGCGAGCGTCGGTCCTGTCGCGCGTGGATGCAAGGGGGGGCGCGATTGCCCCTGAAAAGTGCGCAAGTCCCTTTTCGCCGCCCGCGAAGCGTGGAATGTCTGGCGCGATACGGTTCGAGGATGGGAAGTGCAGGGATTTCCGCTGGCGTACAGGGGCATGACGGTCGGCCTGCTCGGCGGGTCGTTCGACCCTGCGCATGAGGGCCATGCCCACATCACCCGCGAGGCGCTGAAGCGCTTCGCGCTCGACCGGGTGTGGTGGCTGGTCTCGCCCGGCAATCCGCTGAAGGTCAGCGGCCCGGCGCCGATGGCGGAGCGGATCGTGCGGGCGCGGGCCGTGATGGATCATCCGCGCGTTACCATCTCTGACATCGAGGCGCGGCTTGGCACGCGCTACACGGCAGAGACTCTGAGGCGACTCAAGGCGATCTATCCCGGGGTGCGCTTCGTCTGGCTGATGGGGGCGGACAACCTTGCCGAGTTCCACCGCTGGCAGGACTGGGACTGGATCATCGCGAACGTGCCGATCGGGGTTTTCGCGCGGCCCGGCGCGCGGCTGGCGGCGCGGGGCTCGCGCGCGGCGGACGAATATGCACGGTTCCGGATCGATGCCAGCGATGCGGGCGCGCTTGCCCGGATGCGGCCGCCGGTCTGGTGCTTTCTCGACGTGCCGATGATGAAGCATTCCTCCACCGCGATCCGCGCGCGGGGGGAGTGGCGGGCAGGCTGACCTCTTGAAGCGGACCGCCCCATGCGCGAAGGTTCGGAAGGGCGGGCGGAGGCTCTGATGGCAGGGATTTCACGGCGGCATCTTCTGGGCGGTATGGCGGCCGGTCTCGCCGCCGGCTACGGGCTGCCCGCGGCCGCCAACGCCCCGGCGCGGTCGCTCGTCCCGCCGGCGCGGGGCGGGGGGCCTGCGGTCCGCGCGCTTGGCCCTGCGGCGGTGCCGGCCGAGGACCTGATCGAGGCGGCGAAACTTGGCGGCGAGGTCGGCTACGTCGTGGCCGATGCCCGGACGGGGCTTGTCCTCGAGGCGCGCCAGGGCAACCGGCCGATGCCGCCGGCCTCGACGCTCAAGGTCATCACTTCGCTCTATGCGCTGGAGCACCTGGGCGCGGGCTACCGTTTTCCGACACGGCTGATCGCGACGGGGCCGGTCGCGGGCGGCAAGGTCCAGGGCGACCTGATCCTTGCCGGTGGCGGCGATCCGACGCTTTCGACCGACGATCTCGGCGACATGGCGGCGGCACTGAAGTCGCGAGGGATCACCGGCGTCACCGGACGGTTCCGCGTCTGGGGCGGGGCGCTCCCCCACCTTGAGGCCATCGACGAGAGCCAACCGGAGTGGCTTGGCTACAACCCCGCCGTGTCGGGGCTCAACCTCAACTTCAACCGGGTGAACTTCGTCTGGAAGCGGGCCGGAAAGGGCTACGAGGTCGGCATGGACGCCCGCGCCGAACGCTTCGCGCCGCCGGTCTATTCGGCGCGCGTTAGCCTCGCCGAACGCGATCTGCCGGTCTTCAGCTACCGGCGCGGCAAGGTGGAGGAATGGACGGTCGCAACGAAGGCGCTCGGCAAGGGCGGGAGCCGCTGGCTTCCGGTGCGCCGGCCGGAGCTTTACGCCGGCGACGTGTTCCAGACTCTTGCGCGGGCGCAGGGCATTCCGCTGCCGGCGCCGGAGGTGGCCGCGGCGGTGCCCGCCGGCGCGGTTCTGGTGGAAAGGGCGAGTGCTGAGTTGCCCGTCATCCTCCGCGACATGATGAAGTTTTCCACCAATATGACGGCGGAGGCGGTGGGCATGGCGGCTTCGGCCCGGCGCGGGGTGGCAAGCCATGTTGGGTCTGCCCGCGAGATGGCGGCCTGGCTGGGCAAGAGGACGGGGGCGAAGGCGCGCTTCGCTGACCATTCGGGCCTTGCGGGCGCCTCGCGGATATCGCCCGAGGAAATGGTGCGGGCGCTGGTGGCGCTGGGGCCGAGGTCGGGCATCCGGGCGCTGATGAAGGAGTTCGCCTTCCGCGACGAGGCCGGGCGGAAGCTGAAGCAATCCCCGGTGACGGTCGAGGCCAAGACAGGGACGCTCAACTTCGTCTCTACGCTCGTGGGTTACGTGCGCGCGCCGGAGGGAACCGATCTCGCGTTCGCGATCTTCACCGGCGATGTGGCTCGACGGGATTCCATCCCCGACAGCCAGAAGGAGAACGCGCCCGGCGTAGGTGCCTGGGTCAAGCGGTCCAAGCGTCTGCAACAACAGCTGATCGAGCGCTGGGCGGCGGTGTACGGGGCGTGACCGTCAGATCCCGTAGCGGGCGGCGGTGAGGCCCTCGAAGTCGATTTCGGGCTTCCTGCCCATCACGAGGTCCGCGACAGCGCGGCCCGAGCCGCAGGCCATCGTCCAGCCGAGCGTGCCGTGGCCGGTATTGAGGAAGAGGTTGCGGTAGGGCGTCGGGCCGAGGATCGGCGTGCCGTCCGGCGTCATCGGGCGGAGGCCGGTCCAGCCCTCGGCCCGGGACAGGTCGCCGCCCTCGGGGAAGAGATCGCCGACGACATGGCGCACCGTCGCGGTCGCATGCGGCCCGAGGCGGTCGGAATAACCCGCGATCTCGGCCGTGCCGGCGACGCGGATGCGGTCGCCCAGCCGGGTGATCGCGACCTTGTGGGTCTCGTCCATGATCGTCGATTGCGGCGCCCTGGCGTCGTCGGTGACCGGCAGCGTGACCGAATAGCCCTTGACCGGATAGACCGGCAGGCGGATGTCTATCGGACCGAGGAGCTTCGGACCGAAGGATCCGAGCGCGGAGACATAGGCATCGCCCTCGACCCGGCCGAGATCCTCGGTCATCACGCCCAGCACCCTGTCGCCCTTGACCTGGATCGTGCGGATGCGCTGCCCGTAGTGAAATTCCGCGCCAAGCGCGGCGGTCTTTTCGGCCAGCGCCATGGTGAACATGCGGCAATCGCCGGTGCGGTCGGCAGTCAGCCTCAGGCCGCCCACGAACTTGTCGCGCACGAGGGCGAGGGCGGGTTCGACCTCGATGCAGCCGTCGCGGTCCAGCACCTCGTAGGGGCTGTCGAAATCGGCGAGGATCGTCTGGTCGGCCTTCGACGCCTTGAGCTGCTTCTCGGTGCGGAAAAGCTGGAGCGTGCCCTTTTCGCGCAGGTCGAATTCGATGCCGGTATCGGCGATCAACTCGGGCAGCACGTCGCGCGAATAATTGGAAATGCGGACCATGCGCGACTTGTTGAGCCGGTACGCGTCCTCGGTGCAGTTCGTCAGCATCTCCGCCCCCCAGCGCCACATGCGCGGGCTTATGAGCGGCCAGATGAAGAGCGGGCGGCGTTTCATGAAGAGCCATTTCAGCGCCTTCGTCGGCACGCCAGGAGCGGCCCAGGGCGAGGTCATGCCGTAGCTGAGCTCGCCCGCGTTGGCGTAGCTCGTCTCCATCCCCGGGCCGGGCTGGCGGTCGAGCACCGTGACTTCGGCGCCCTGGCGGACGAGGTAGTAAGCGGTGGTGACGCCGATCACCCCGGCGCCCATGACGACGACTTTCATGTGGTTGCCCCGCTGTCCCCTTCGCGCTCCCCAGCATGGGCGCAGCACGCGCCCGTGGCAATCCCCGATGTCGGGCGGGCGAGCCGTCTCCGGCAGCGTTCAGACCGGAAAGGGGCCGCGCCAATAAACGGGCGCAGCCCTTCCACTCCTTTCGCGGCCCTGGGCCGTATCACGAACTGGTGCCCGGAGGCACGGGTTCTTCTTCCATCCAGAACGTCCCCGATGCCATGACGCAGGCGGTGCCGCTCGGCAGCACGACGAGCATCGTCCAGCTTCCGGTTTCGCTCGACCGCCAGATTTCGAAAAGCCGGGTCGCGTTTTGCAGACCGCGGGTCGTGACGGTTTCGCCATACTGCGACTGAGGCGTCTTCGAAATCGTGTCATGCGATCCGTAGGCAGTGTGCTGGGCCCGGGCCGGTGGCGCCCTTGCGGCAAGTCCCAAGACAAGACAGGAAGCGATGAGCCGAATCCACATGGTGTTCTCCATTCCTGTGAACCAGGGCCGGAGGCATTCAGGATCCCCGGCCCTGTCCGCGGAGACCTCTTCGCGTGACAGGGATACGGGGCGCGGGGACCCGCCCCGGCATGGGTTTGCCGGGAAGTTGAACGGGCTTGAGGACGGGTGAGACGACGGCCGGCCGTCGTCAGCCTCACAGCACCAGATGCCGCGCCCGGGCGCCGCGTTCGATGGCGGCTGCGGCGAGGCGGTCGATCGTCAGTTCGTGGCGGATCTCCTCAAGCAGCCTGAGTTCACTCTGGCCGAGCGTGCCGTCGGCCGCGGCCACATCGCAGGCGAGCGCGTAGGCGGTTTCCCAGAGCCGTTCGGGCAGCGCCTCGCGCGCCATGGCAAAGAGGGTGTCGAGCCCGTCATCCTCTTCCATCAGCCGGTAGACGGTCTCGGCGACCTCCTTCACCGCGTCCATGTCATAGTTCGCGAAGATCGGCAGGTGGTTCACCTGCCGCTCGATGGCGACAAGTTCGGCAGTGCGGATCGTCTCGTCGGAGACCGAGACCGTGACCATGATCGCGACGAGCGCGTCCTGGGCGGAGAAGGCGGGGAGCGTATGGGTCACGGGGTTTCGTCCTTCGCTGGTTCGGCGGGCAAATTATTGACGATACGGCCCCCTTTCAATAGGGACGGGGCTTGCGGCACGTCGGGTGCCGCCTTTCGGAAAGCACCTGAGATGACTTCGCTGCGCGATGCCGCCATGAACTCCAAAGCCTGGCCTTTCGAGGAAGCGCGCCGCGTGCTGAAACGTTACGAGAAGGCGCCGCCCGAGAAGGGCTATGTGCTCTTCGAGACGGGCTATGGCCCCTCCGGCCTGCCGCATATCGGCACCTTCGGCGAGGTCCAGCGGACGACGATGATCCGCCGCGCCTTCGAGATCATCTCGGACATCCCGACGAAGCTGATCTGCTTCTCGGACGACTTGGACGGGATGCGCAAGGTGCCGGAGAACGTGCCGCAGCAGGAGATGCTGAAGGCCAACCTGCAACGGCCGCTGACCGCCGTTCCCGACCCCTTCGGCGAGTATCCGAGCTTCGGCGACCACAACAATGCGATGCTGCGGCGGTTCCTCGATACCTTCGGCTTCGAATACGAGTTCTACTCGGCAACCGAATTCTACAAGTCCGGCCGGTTCGACGACACGCTGCGGCTGGCTTGCGAACGCTATGACGCGATCATGGAGATCATGCTGGCGAGCCTCAGGGAAGAACGGCAGCAGACCTATTCCTGCTTCCTGCCGATCCACCCCGAGACGGGGCGGGTGCTCTATGTGCCGATCAAGAACGTCGACCCGAAAGAGCATACGGTCACCTTCGACGACGAGACGGGCCGGGAATGGACGCTGCCGGTCACCGGGGGCCGTGTGAAGCTGCAATGGAAGCCCGATTTCGGCGCGCGCTGGGCCGCGCTCGGCGTCGATTTCGAGATGTATGGCAAGGATCATTCGACCAACACGCCGATCTACGACGGCATCTGCGAGGTGCTGGGCGGCCGGAAGCCCGAGCATTTCACCTATGAGCTGTTCCTCGACGAGCAGGGCCAGAAGATCTCGAAGTCGAAAGGCAACGGGCTGACGATCGACGAATGGCTGACCTATGCCTCGACGGAGTCTCTGGGCTATTTCATGTACCAGAAGCCGAAGACGGCGAAGCGGCTCTGGTGGGACGTGATCCCGAAGGCGGTGGACGAATATCACCAGCAACTCAGGGCGTTTCCCGAGCAGGATGCGGCGGCAAAGCTCGCAAACCCGGTGTGGCACATCCATGGCGGCACACCGCCGGCATCGGACATGGTGGTGCCCTTCGCAATGCTCCTGAACCTTGCGAGTGTGGCCGGGGCGAAGGACAAATCCGGTCTCTGGGGCTTCATCAGGCGCTACGCGCCCGATGCAACGCCGGAACGCAATCCGCAGCTCGATCAGGCCGCCGAGTTCGCGGTGCGGTATTTCAACGACCATGTCGCGCCGACGCGCGTCTTCCGCGCGCCGACGGACAAGGAGCGCGCGGCGATGGAGGACCTTATCGCGCGCCTCAAGGTCTGGGACGGCGGGCTTGACGCCGAGACGTTGCAGACGATGGTCTTCGCGGTCGGCAAGGACAATGGGTTCGAACCGCTGAGGGATTGGTTCACGGCGCTCTACGAAGTGCTGTTGGGCGCGAGCCAGGGTCCGCGCTTCGGCGGGTTCATCGCGCTTTACGGTATCGACGAGACGGTGCGGCTGATCGAGCGTGCGCTCGCCTATGCCGCCTGACGCGCGTCGTTTTGCGGCCTGACGCTCACGCCTCCCGCCAGATGTCCCACCAGCCGCGCCAGCGGCAGGAAAGGCCCCCGGCAGGCTCGCTGAGGAAGGGGCGGCCGAGGGCCCGGGCATCGGCGAGAAGACGCGCCTCTTCGTCCCGGGCCGCCGCGCGGATCTCGGCCGCCTCCGGCAGCGCGGCGAGCGCCTCGGCGAGATAGGCGAGGTCACGGGCGTCGCCGAGTGTTTCGCCGAGTGTCTCGGCCGCGGCCATGTGATGCGTCATCATCTCCGGCCAGATCGGCTGCAGGATGCGCGCGTGATACCAGTGGTCCTTCACGCGCTTGCGCCAGAGATGGAGCGCCTCGCCGGAAGGCTCGGTCTCGGCAGCGCGCATCGCCTTCTGCGCGGCGGTCCACGATCGTTCAAGCCCCTTTTCGAAGGCTTCGAAGCCCGCCTCCGCCACCTCCCACTTGCGGGCGCGCCCGGCGACTTCGGCGATTGCCTCGGCATGGGCCTTCAGAACGGCGTCGGGGTCGCGGGCGGCGATCGGGGCGGCGATCACCCGGTCGCGGAGCGCGGCAAGCGCCTCGGGCGGCATGTAGACGCGAGTGGCCACATTGTCGAAGCTCTGTGCGAGCACGTCGGCGTCGCGCAGGTCGGAGAGCATCCTGCCGGCATCGCGCAGCGCGGCATTCTCCCTGGCATAGGCGTCGAACCCCGGCCGGACGAGACGCAGGAGCGCGCGCGTCTTCTTAACGTTCTTGCGCAGTTCGTGGATCAATGCAACGCGCGGCATCCGGTCGGCATCGACCAGTGCCACCGAGTCCTCCAGACGTTCGCGCGCGATCCGGCGCAGGGCCTTCGTGGCCGACCGGTCCTTCGGGGTGATGCTGTAGGCCATGGGTCACTGTCCCGAAGCGTGGCGTGTCGCGCGCCAATAGAGATACGGATTGTGACACCGCGATGACAGGCCCGCCGCGCCGGGCAGCGTACGCCGGTGCAAGGCGACGGTAGGGCTTTCGGGGTAGTTCTGCCCTCGGGTCCCGCGTGGGCCGCCACTATCCCGGACGAGCGGACCTTTCCACGGCGCCGGGGGCGGCGCCATGCCGCCCCCCGTGGGCGCAGGGGGGGGCCGCTTCGGCGGGGCCTGAAACGGACAAGGGGTTTTCCGCAATGAATAAGGCGATCACCGACGGGCTGATCTTCATGCCGCCCGCCTTCGAGATGGGGCTCGACGTCTGGTCGAGCGGCGACGGCACGCCCGGGTCGCCGACCTATGCCGGTTCGCCCAATGCCGCGCTTGTGCCGGCCGACCAGGACTTCTCGGGCTGCCTCGAACTGATCAAGACCACGAGTACGGTGAAGTTGCGCCACATGGGCGACACGCCGATCCTGCCGGGCTGCTACCTGCGAATCCGCGCCCGTGTAAAGGCGATGAGCGGCAACCTTCCCGCCGTGCGCATCGCCGCCTGGGCGGGCGGCGCGGGCAATGCCCATGTGGCGGGCGTGGTCGAGGCCGGGCCCACCGTCCAACTCACCGCCTATGGCAAGGTCGAGACGGTGGAGGCCATCGTCGGCACCGGCGCCCGCGGCGGCGTCGACATGAGCTGGGGCACCGCCGCGCTATTCGGGCATTTCGGGCTCGACCTCACCGGGCTGAACGGCGGCGTGGTGCGGATCGACGACATCGAGATCGAGGACGTGACCTCGGTCTTCCTGCGCGACCTGATCGACTGGGTCGATGTGCGCGATTACGGCGCGACGGGCAACGGTGTCACCAACGACTCGGCCGCCTTCGAGGCGGCCGATGCCGCGGCGTTCGCGTCGGGTCGCTCGGTCCTCGTCTCGGCCGGGACCTATCTTCTGGACGCCGACGTGACCTTCGAGGCTCCCGCCCGGTTCGAAGGCACGGTGACGATGCCGGTCAACCGGCGCCTGTCGCTGACGCGCAGCTTCGACCTTCCTACCTATGCCGCGGCGTTCGGCAGCGAGGAGGAGGGCTTCAAGCGGGCATTCCAGGCGCTGCTGAACTTCGTCGATCACGATTCGCTCGACCTCTGCGGGCGGCGGGTCGAGGTGACGGCGCCGATCGACATGCAGGCGGCGGTGAACAACAAGACGAGTTTCGCCACCCGTCGCGTCATAAGGAACGGTCAGCTCGATGTCGTGGACGGCCCGGCCTGGGCACCTACCATCGTCACGTCTCAGGCGAGTTACAACCCGGCGAATGAGAAGGTGCTGTCCGGAGTCGTGAACATCGCCAACGTCCCGGTGGGATCGCAGGTCACCGGCACGGGCGTCGGACGCGAGGTCTATGTGACAGCGGTGAACCTCGGGGCGGGTACGCTGACGCTCAGCCAGCCGCTCTACGGCGCATCGGGGACGCAGGTCTACACCTTCACCCGCTTCAAGTACGTGCTCGACTTCGCCGGGTTCTCGGCACTCTCGAAGATGATCCTGTCGGAGGTGGAGATCCAGTGCAACGGCTATGCCAGCGGGATCATGCTGCCAGTCTCCGGCTCTCTCTTCCAGCTCCGCGACTGTTTCATCACCCGGCCGAAGAACCGCGGCATTACCTCCATCGGCGACGGCTGCCAGGGGATGCTGATCGACCGCTGCAACTTCGCCTCCGACGAAAGCGGGCTGAGGTCGCAGGACCGAATTTCGATTGCGCTCAACGCCAATGCCAACGACGTCAAGATCCGTGACTGTAGGGCGCAGCAGTTCCGTCACTTCGCCGTCCTCGGCGGCAATGGCAACCTGATCGTCGGCAACCACTGGTTCCAGGGGGATACCGAGGTGGACGGGTTGCGGCTGCCGGGGCTGATCATCGCGGGCACCGACGTCAAGACGACAATCACCGGCAACTACATCGACAACTGCTCCATCGAGTGGACGAACGAATACGAGAGCGACCCGAGCTTCGCCAACCAGTACTCCTTTGGCGGACTGACCGTGACCGGCAACACCTTCACCGCGAGCGACGTGGCGCCCTGGTTCGCCTTTCTGGTCGTGAAGCCCTACGGGCCGGGGCATTTCCTCAGGGGTGTCAACATCTCGGGCAACGTGTTCAAGGCGTTGCAGGGGGCAATCGACCGCGTGGACGCGGTGGATACGACCTTTGCGCCGCTCACCTGCAACAGCATGCGGAACGTGACCGTGGAGGCGAATTCCTTCACTGCCGTCACGCAGCCGATCGCCAACCCGGTGTTCCTGCCGTTCGACCAGACGACGGCGGCGACGGTCTGGACGGTGAACCCTGGGCCCTACCTTCCTTTCGGCGGCTGGGCGCGGAACGTGGAATCGCTTGTGGCCGAGGGGATGATCGCCGGACCGGCGAACGAAAGGCGCGGCGACATGCCCTATGTCGAGGTGGAGCAGGGCGCCGCCAAGCAGAACGTCACAGTCAACTGGGCGGCGGCATCCAAGGGGCGCATCCATCTCAAGGTGCGCATGGACAACCCCGACTGATGCCATCCGGCGCCGCGATCGCGGGCGGGCGGGAGTTCCCGCCCGTCCCCATCTCTAGAGGGGCGGTGGCGGCGGCACGGCCGAGAGGATCTCGGCCCAGAGCAGCCGCCGGTCCACAGGCTTCGACACGAAGCCGTCGATCCCGAGCGCGAGATAGTAGTCACGCTTCAGTGCGATCGCGTCTGCCGTCAGCGCCACCACGGGGACGGACGCCCAGGGTGTTTCGGCCGCACGGATTTCGCGGAAGGTGGCCTCGCCGTCCATGTCCGGCATGTTCATGTCGAGAAGCACGAGGTCGAACTCGCCCTCCGCCAGCCGGCTGAGCGCGTCCTCGCCCCCGGCGGCCTCCTCGGCCTCGATGCGCAGGGAGCGAAGCATCTGGACGACGACAAAGCGGTTCGTGGCGATGTCGTCCACGACGAGCGCGCGCAGCCGGCCGTAGACGGCTTCGGCGCCGGTTCCGGGCGGGTCGGGGATGGCGACGAAGGGAAGCTCGATGCGCGCGACGGGGCTGCCGTCGGGCGCCCGGATCACCGAGGCGCGGGCGCCCATAACCTCGGCCACGCTGTGCACGAGCGTGAGCGCAAGAGACTGTTCTGCCGCCGGGTCCGCGGCGTCTTCGCGGAGGGGATCGGGGCGGCGCCCCGCTATCGTTAGCCTGAGCCGGTCGCGGCGCCCCGGCGCGAGGGCGCAGCGGAGGTCCACGGCCGCCGGGCTGCCGGCCGGAAGCCCGTTCAGGACGACGGCGGTCAGATGGGTGAGGCACTTGCGCAGGAGGATCGGGTCGAACCGGCCGAATTCCGGCACCTCCGGCGCGATCTCCACGGTGATCTCGGGCTCCCGCGGCGCATCGAGTGGCAGCGGCAGCGACGCGATCACCTCCAGTTCGGAGCGGATGACCGCCGTCACCGGGCGGAACTTCATCCGCCCCTCGGTCGCGGAGGCGAGGTCGATCACGTCCTCCACCATCGTCCGCATCGTGCGCGCGGCTGTCTCGATCGCCGCCGCGTGTCCGCGCGCCTGCGCCGGATCGCCCTCGGTTGCCAGCAGCTGGCTGTGGCCGAGGATCGCGTTGAGCGGTGTGCGGACCTCGTGACTCATTGCCGAGAGGAAGCTTGACTTGGCCTGGCTCGCGGCACTTGCCTCCGCCGTCGCGGCGATCAGATCGGCCTGCATCCGGTGGTTCTGCGCCAGCGCGGAGCCGAAGTAGCCGAGCAGGACGATGACGGCGGCCACAGCGAGCGCGGTCCGGTAATCGATAACCGGGTCAAAGAGATACTGGAGCGGCAGCCAGAGAAGCGCGGTCGCCGCCGGCAGGCCGGAGGAGAGGCCGAAGGCGAGGTGCGTGGATCGCACGACCGAGACGCTGAGCAACGCGCCGACGAGCGCCAGGACCCCCGTGAACTTCACGAGCGGCTCCGGGTCGAGCCAGACGAAGAGCGCCGGCAGGCAGTAGGCCGTCATTCCGGCCGCGGCGTTGGCGAGGATCGCCGTGCGCCGCGCGGGCCGCGCCTCCTCGACATAGGCGCACATGAGCCGGCGCTGCATCACCTCGGTGCCGACGACGGCGAGATAGCTGAGAAAGACCGCCCAGAACGGCAGGAAGAACGTGAATACGACGCAGGTGAGGAATACTCCGAGCTGGCGCGACACGAGATCGGCCTCAAGCCGGCGCCGCTGGCGCTCGATTTCGTCCTGCCAGGTCGTCCGGTCGGTCATCGCCCTTCGCCGCAAGAACTAACGCAAACCAATTGACACTGCACAATTTCCGGCCGCCTGCCGGTTGCCGCTTCAGTCCACCATAAGGTCATTCGTAGCAAGTGCATAGGCTTTCCCGAAGCCCGCGTTGAGATGGCCGTCGGCGATCTCGAAGCGGACGAAATGGAAGTCGGCGAAGTCCACGTAGAGCGCGGCCTTGGGATGGTCGCGCAGCCAGGCGGAGCGGATGCCGGTGCCGTCGGGCGCATCGGGCGCGACGAAGCGGGCAGTGACGCGGAGCGTCAGGCGCGGATGGGTGAGAGGATCGCCCTTTGACCCCGGCTCGCCGATCAGGAGCGAGGCGCGCGGGTCGGCCCTGAGCGCGCCGGCATGGATCGAGAGGTCGGAGACGAGCGTCAGTGCCTCGACGCCCGGTCCTAGCCCGAAGGCGACGCGGCTGACGAAGGGTGCCCCGGTGCCCGGATCGATCACGCCGAGCGCGGCCTTCCTCGCGCCCCGCATCAGGTCGCGGGCGATGCCACGCGCTGCGGCGTCGGTTTCCCGGATCGGGTCACTGAGGCGCTGCGGGTCCGTGGGGATTGGCAAGCGGCGCTCCTGTCCTGGCTCGGTACCCTCATTGAAAGCCCGCGCGCCGTCTCTCGTCACCGCGCCCGGAGGACTCCTCCGGACGCATCATGGACCGGGCGGCGGGCAAGACAAGCCCCCGTTTCTCCGAACAATATCTGCCAAGGCTGGCAACAGTGTGGCGGGAGGGCCAAGGGCCTGAAGCGTTCCGGGCCTGTATCGTTCCCGGTCGGTGCGCCCTTCGGGCCCACTGGCGCCATCGACGGTTTGCACATGGCCATCGCCATCGTCACTGCCTCGGGCCCGATCCCGGCTTCGCCATGCCTTCGTCGGCGCTGCCCTTGCGATCGGTTCTCCCCTTCTCCATGTGATCGCTCCGTTCGCTCGACGCCGACTCAGATATTTCGTCCGCGCCCCGCGAATCGCCCGAAAGTTGCGAGCGCAAACATCCGCGGGCCGGAAACGCGGCTGCGGACTCCTCCCGCGGACTGCCGCGGGCGCCATCGCGTGGTGTCCGCACGGGCAAGGGCTGAGCTTCACCAGCCGATGAGATGCCAAGAAGTTGAAAACCCTCGGCAAATTCTTGCCACATTTTCCGAGATTTACTGTATTAGCCGGGAAAATGTCAAGAAATTTACAGGAAAATCTATTCTTTAAAAAGAGTTACACAGAAATCAACGAATGGACTACAATGCTTCAGCGTTTGACCCCGGGGCGGGGTCGTGGGCCTTTGGCGTTGCGAAGCGGGTCACCTTGCGCGGCGCCGGATCTGCAAGGGAGTATCGAGATGTCAGCTGCCAAGGACCAGTCGGTTCAGCCGTCGGAGTTGCGTGAGGTCCCCCCGGGCTTCGAGAAGGCCCATGTAGACGCCGCCAAGTACCGCGAGATGTATGCCGAATCGATCGCTGACCCGGATGCCTTCTGGGGCCGCGAGGGCAAGCGGCTCGACTGGATCAAGCCCTACACGCGCGTCAAGGACACCGACTTCACGTTCGGCAAGGTCTCGATAAAGTGGTTCGAGGATGGCGTCCTGAACGCGTCGGTCAACTGCATCGACCGCCACCTGAAGGACCGTGCGCTGCAGACCGCGATCATCTGGGAACCGGACGATCCGAAGACGCCTGCGAAGCACATCACCTACCGCGAATTGTCGCGCAAGGTGAACCAGATGGCCAACGTCCTGCTGAGCCAGGGCGTGATGCGGGGCGACCGCGTCGTCATTTACCTGCCGATGATCCCCGAGGCCGCCTATGCGATGCTGGCCTGCGCGCGGATCGGTGCCATTCATTCCATCGTATTCGCCGGCTTCTCGCCCGATGCTCTCGCCAACCGGATCAACGATTCCGGCGCCAAGCTCGTCATCACCGCCGACAGCGCGCCGCGCGGCGGGCGGCGGACGCCCCTGAAGGCCAACACCGATGCGGCTCTCTTGCACTGCTCGGACAAGGTGCGCTGCCTCGTCGTGAAGCATACCGGCGACCAGACCTCGTGGATCCAGGGCCGCGACGTGGATGTGCTCGCCATGATGGACATGGTAAGCCCCGAATGCCCGCCGCGGCCGATGGGCGCGGAAGACCCGCTCTTCATCCTCTACACCTCCGGCTCCACCGGCAAGCCGAAGGGCGTGGTGCATACGACGGGCGGCTATCTCGTCTATGCAGCGATGACGCATCAATACGTCTTCGACTACCATGACGGCGACGTCTTCTGGTGCACGGCGGATGTCGGCTGGGTCACCGGCCACAGCTACATCGTCTACGGACCGCTGGCGAACGGCGCGACCACGGTCATGTTCGAAGGCGTGCCGACATATCCCGACGCGGGCCGGTTCTGGGAGGTCTGCGCCAAGCACAAGGTGACGCAGTTCTACACCGCGCCGACGGCGATCCGCTCGCTGATGGGGCAGGGTCCGGAATGGGTCGCCAAGCACGACCTGTCGAGCTTGCGTGTCCTCGGCACGGTCGGCGAGCCGATCAACCCCGAGGCCTGGAACTGGTACGACAAGCATGTCGGACAGGGCCGGTTGCCGATCGTCGATACCTGGTGGCAGACCGAAACCGGCGGCCACATGATCACGCCCCTGCCGGGGGCCACGCCGACCAAGCCGGGGTCGGCCACGGTGCCGTTCTTCGGCGTCAAGCCGGTGGTGCTCGATCCGGCCACTGCCGTCCGCCAGGGCGAGACGGAATGCGAGGGCGTGCTTTGCATCTCCGACAGTTGGCCGGGGCAGATGCGCACCCTCTGGGGCGATCACGAACGCTTCCAGGAAGCCTACTTCGCGCAGTACCGCGGCTACTACTTCACCGGCGACGGCTGCCGGCGCGACAAGGATGGCTATTACTGGATCACGGGGCGGGTCGATGACGTCATCAACGTCTCGGGCCACCGGATGGGCACAGCCGAGGTCGAAAGCGCCCTCGTCGCGCATCCCCAGGTCGCCGAGGCCGCCGTCGTCGGCTATCCGCACGACATCAAGGGCCAGGGCATCTACGCGTATGTCACGCTGATGAACGGGGTGGAGGCCACCGAGGACCTGCGCAAGGAACTGGTGAAATGGGTGCGGACGGAGATCGGCCCCATCGCCTCGCCCGACCTCATCCAGTGGGCGCCGGGCCTGCCGAAGACGCGCTCCGGCAAGATCATGCGCCGCATCCTGCGCAAGATCGCCGAGAACGACTATGGCGCGCTCGGCGACACCTCGACGCTGGCCGATCCCGCGGTCGTCGACGACCTCATCGAGAACCGGATGAACCGGGCCTGAGACGATGGGAGAGGTCATGACCGCACCTTCCGTCATCATCCTCCTCGGGCCTCCCGGCGCGGGGAAGGGCACCCAGGCACGGATGCTGGAGGAACGCTTCGGGCTCGTCCAGCTTTCGACCGGTGACCTCTTGCGCGCCGCCGTGGCGGCGGGCACGCCCGCGGGCCTCGCGGCCAAGGCGGTCATGGAGGCCGGCGGACTCGTCTCGGACGAGATCGTGCTGGCGATCCTGCAGGACCGGATGGCCCAGCCCGACGTGGCGAGGGGCGTCATCCTCGACGGCTTCCCGCGCACCGCGGGGCAGGCGGAGGCGCTTGACGCGCTTCTCGCCGGCGAGGGCCGCGGCGTCAGCGCCGCGATCAGCCTCGAGGTGGACGACGAGGCGATGGTCGGCCGCGTGGCCGGCCGTTACACCTGCGCCGCCTGCGGCGAGGGGTATCATGACGAGTTCAAGCAGCCCGCCACGGCGGGGGTCTGCGACAAATGCGGCGGCACGGGCTTCAAGCGCCGCGCCGACGACAATGCCGAGACGGTGCGCGAAAGGCTTGCGGCCTATCACGCCCAGACGGCCCCGCTGATCGCGCACTACCGGGCGATGGGCCTGCTCGAGACGGTTCCGGCGATGGGCTCCATCGACGCGATCGCCGAAGGGCTCGCCGCGATCGTCGCGCGAAAGGCGGGATAGAAAGGCCGGCGCCCCGACGCACGGGGCGCGGGTGGGAGGAAACCTAGGGGAGACGCCAATATGGCAGACAAATCATCGTCACACGCCTATTGGCAGGCGAACGTAAGGGTCATCCTTATCTCGCTTGCCATCTGGTTCATCTGCTCCTTCGGGATGGGCATCATTCTGCGGCCCGCGCTGAAGGGGATTTCGGTCGGCGGCGCCGACCTCGGGTTCTGGATGGCCCAGAACGGATCGATCTACGTGTTCCTGGTCCTGATTTTCGCCTACGCGGCGAAGATGAACAAGCTGGACCGCGAACACGGCGTGGAAGAATAAGGGGGCAGGGGACAGATGGATCAGTTTACCCTCAACCTGATCGTGGTGGGCCTGACATTCGCCCTCTACATCGGGATCGCGATCTGGGCCCGCGCGGGCTCGACCGCTGAGTTCTATGCCGCAGGACGCGGCGTCAACCCGATCATGAACGGCATGGCGACGGGCGCGGACTGGATGTCGGCGGCTTCGTTCATCTCGATGGCCGGGATCATCGCGCTCGCCCCGGCGGGCGGCTACACGCAGTCGGCGTTCCTCATGGGCTGGACCGGCGGCTACGTGCTTCTGGCGCTGCTTCTCGCGCCCTACCTCAGGAAGTTCGGCAAGTTCACGGTGCCGGAATTCATCGGCGACCGCTTCTACTCGGGCACAGCGCGCCTTGTCGCCGTCGTCTGCCTCATCGTCATCTCGGTGACCTACGTTATCGGCCAGATGCGGGGCGTCGGCGTGACCTTCTCGCGCTTCCTCGAAGTGTCGACCGACATGGGCCTCTACATCGGTGCGGCGATCGTCTTCGCCTACGCCGTGCTCGGCGGCATGAAGGGCATCACCTACACCCAGGTGGCGCAGTATGTCGTTCTGATCATCGCATACACGATCCCGGCGATCTTCATCTCGCTGAACCTGACCGGCAGTTTCCTGCCGCAATTGGGTCTCATCGGCAGCTACGTACCGCAGGGCGGCGACGTCTCGATGCTGCAGAAGCTCGATCAGGTTGTGACGGAACTCGGCTTCACCGCCTATACCGCCGACACCTCCAACATGTTCAACATGATCCTCTTCACCATGTCGCTCATGATCGGCACCGCGGGTCTGCCGCACGTGATCATCCGCTTCTTCACCGTCCCGAGGGTCGCCGACGCGCGCTCCTCTGCCGGCTGGGCGCTGGTGTTCATCGCGCTTCTCTACACCGTGGCTCCGGCCGTAGGTGCGATGGCGCGGCTCAACCTGACCACGACGTTCTGGCCGAACGCCGTTGCCGGGAACGCGCTTGACGGCGATGCGCTCAGCCTCGAGGCGATCAACTCCGACCCGAACCTGTCCTGGATCAACACCTGGAAGGCCACCGGACTTCTTCAGTTCGAGGACCTGAACGGCGACGGCAAGATCCAGTACTATAACGACAAGAACGAGGCCGTGGCGGCCATTGCCACGGAACGCGGCTGGGCCGGCAACGAAGTCACCAAGATCGACAACGACATCATGGTGCTCGCCAACCCCGAGATCGCCAGGCTTCCGGGCTGGGTGATCGCGCTTGTCGCCGCCGGCGGTCTCGCCGCCGCGCTCTCGACCGCCGCAGGTCTGCTGCTGGCCATCTCCTCGGCCATCAGCCACGACCTCATCAAGGGCTCGATCAACCCGAACATCTCGGAAAAGGGCGAGCTTCTGGCGGCACGCATCTCGATGGCGTTTGCCATCGTGGTGGCGACCTACCTCGGCCTCAACCCGCCGGGCTTCGCCGCACAGGTGGTGGCGCTTGCCTTCGGTCTGGCTGCGGCAACGATCTTCCCAGCTCTGATGATGGGCATCTTCTCGAAGCGCATCAACAAGGAAGGCGCGATCGCGGGCATGCTGGCGGGCCTCGTCTTCACCGCGGTCTACATCTTCCTCTACCTCGGCTGGTTCTTCATCCCTGGCACGAACGTGTACGAGAACGTTCCGGCGAACCATTTCTTCGGCATCTCGCCGCTGTCGATCGGCACGGTCGGCGCGGTGGTGAACTTCGGCGTCGCCTACGTGATCTCGGCGATGACGAAAGAGCCGCCGCAGGAAGTCGTGGACCTCGTGGAATCGATCCGCATCCCGAAAGGCGCGGGCGCGGCCACGCACCACTGAAACTGAACCCGGATGCGCCCCTTTCGAGGGGCGCATCCCCTATCCTGAATCTGGGGCCGGCGGTGCACGACGATATCCGGACCATCCAGACCTTCCTGGAGTCGGTCCATCCCTACGACACACTGCCGCAGGACGAACTGGCGCGCGTCGCCGGTTCCTTCGGCCGCAGGCAGGTTCCGGCCGGAACCGAGATCTACGGCATGGGCGAGCCGCTGACGGGGCTTTACCTCATCGAGGCCGGCACGATTGAAATCCTCGACCGCAACGGCGTTCTGGTCTCGCTTCTGGGCCGGCGCAATTCCTTCGGCGAGCGCGGGCTGATGCGCGACGGTCTCGCGGTGACCTCCGCGCGCGCGACCGAGGACGCGACCCTGCTGAAGCTGCCGGTGGGTGAGTTCCGGCGGCTGATCGCGACCTTTCCGTCGTTCGAGCGCTTCTTCAACCGGTCGCGCGGGGCAGAGCCCCGGGTGAACGACCTGACGACCCGCAAGGTTTCGGAGTTTCTCACGCGCGAACCGCTCGGCTGCGGCCCGATGACGAGCGTCAGGGAGGTCGCAAAGATCATGCGCGACGCCCGGGTGTCGAGCCTCGGCGTCACCGATGGCGACGGGCGGCTGATCGGCGTCGTGACGACGCGCGACCTCGCCGCCAAGGTCCTCGCGGAGGGGCGTGACCCTTCGACGCCGGTGGCCGAGGTGATGGCGCCCGATCCGGTGACACTGCCGCCGACCGCCCTCGGGTCCGACATCCTGCACCTGATGCTGGAACGGAAGATCGGCCATCTGCCGATCACCGACAACGGCCGCTTCGTCGGCATGGTCACCCAGACCGACCTGACGCGGCTCCAGGCGCTGTCGTCGGCCGTCCTCATCCGTGACCTCGCGGGTGCCGAGCGGGTGGAGGAGATGGCGACCGTCACCCGGCGCATTCCGCAGCTTCTCCTGCAACTCGTCGGCGGCAACCACCCGCACGAGGTCACGACGCGGCTTGTCACCGACATCGCGGATGCGGTCACCCGCCGCCTGCTCGCGATGGCCGAGGCCGAATTCGGCACGCCGCCGGTGCCCTATCTCTGGCTCGCCTGCGGCAGCCAGGGCCGTCAGGAACAGACGGGCGTCTCAGACCAGGACAACTGCCTGATGCTGGATGACCGGGTGACGGCCGACGACATGGGCTATTTCGAACGGTTCGCGAGATTCGTGTCCGACGGGCTCAACGCCTGCGGGTACATCTACTGCCCCGGCGACATGATGGCGACGAACCCGCGCTGGTGCCAGCCGGTGGCGAAGTGGCGCGACTACTTCCGCGGCTGGATCGCCAAGCCCGACCCCGAGGCGCAGATGCTCGCCTCGGTCATGTTCGACCTCAGGCCGATCGGAGGGGTGACCGGGCTTTTCACCGACATTCAGGCCGAGACGCTCGCGGCGGCGTCGAAGAACTCGATATTCGTCGCCCACATGGTCTCCAACTCGCTGAAGCACACGCCGCCCCTCGGCCTCATCCGTGGCTTCGCCACGATCCGCTCCGGCGAGCACCGCAACCAGATCGACCTGAAACATTCCGGTGTCGTGCCTGTCGCCGACCTCGGCCGGGTCTATGCGCTGCAGGGCCGGCTCACCGCCGTCAACACCCGGGCGCGGCTGGCGGCGGCGACGGAGACGGGCGTGATCTCGCCAACGGGGGGGCGCGACCTGATGGAGGCCTACGACCTCATCGCCGAAACCCGGCTCGAACATCAGGCGCGGCGGGTGCGGGCCGGCGATGCGCCGGACAATTTCCTTTCGCCCTCGGATCTGTCGGATTTCGAGCGCAGCCACCTGCGGGATGCCTTCGTGGTCGTGCGCACCATGCAATCGGCGGTGGGACACGGCAAGGCAGCGCTGGGATGAGGTCGTCATGGTAATCCACATGATCGCCTTTCTTGGGATCGGGGCCGCGGTCTTTGCGTTCGTCTACGCGATCCGGCACCTGTCCGGCTGGCGGCTGCCGAGCTGGTGGATGCCGGCGGCGGCCGGTGTGGCCATGCTCGGCTATTCCGTCTGGGCGGAATATTCCTGGGCCGGGCGGACGGCCGAGGCCCTGCCCGAGGGCGTCGCCGTCGTCTGGCAGGGTGGCGAAACCGTCGGTTATCGCCCCTGGACGCTGGTCTTTCCCGCCGCCTCGCGCCTGATCGCGCTCGATCGGCGCGCGCCCCTGCGCCACGAGGCGCAGCCCGGGGTCGTGATCCTGCCGGTCTTTCTCGTCGCCCGCTGGCAGCCGACGGCAACGATGACCATGGCTTTCGACTGCATCGGGGGACGGCAGGCCGAACTCGGCGAGGCGGGCGATTTCGGCACCGACGGCGCACTCGCAGGCGCGGAATGGCGGGCGGCGGACCCCGAAGATCCACTGATACGCGCGGCATGCATGGGAGGATGACATGGAGGGAGGCAAGCTCAGACACCGCGTCCTGATCGTGGAGGACGAGGACAACATCGCGCTCGCGCTCGACTACGTGCTGACCCGGGAGGGGTACGACCACGAAAGGATCGCGAACGGCGCCGAAGCCTTGCCGAAGATCCGCGACACGGCGCCCGATCTCGTCCTTCTCGACGTGATGCTGCCCGAGGTCTCGGGCTACGAGATCTGCCAGAACGTGCGGATGGACCCCAAGCTGAAGGACGTGAAGATCCTGATGATGACCGCGCGCGGCTCCGCGATCGAGCGGCGCAAGGGACTGGCGCTCGGCGCCGACGGGTTCATCGCCAAGCCCTTCGAACTCAAGGAGTTGCGCGAGGAGGTGCGCCGGCTTCTCGAACCGGGGGCGGGAGGCAATGCTTGAACGGCTGAGCCTCCGGCAGCGGCTCCTGCTGTTCTTTGCGGCCCTCGCCCTGGGTGGGGTCGCGGCGATCGCGGGCGGGCTCTGGGTCTCGTTCCTGCGCATGGGCGACCCGGAGGTTGCTTCGGGGTTCATTCTCGCGGGCGCGGCGGCGGGCCTCGGACTTCTCGGCGTCGTCACCTGGGTCTGGCGCCTCTTCGACGAGAACGTGGGCCGCGCGCTCGACCGGATCGCCGCGGGGCTGAGGGCGCAGGCCCATGCCGAGGGCGCCGGGGCCTTCGATCCGGGACCCGCGCGCTATCTCGGCGATCTCGGCCCCGCCGCGGCGGCAGTGTCCGGCACGCTTGCCGCGACACGGTCGGCGCTCGATGCGGCGGTGGAGCGCGAGACAGGGCGGCTCCAGTCCGAGAAGGGGCGGCTGGAGGCGCTCCTCTCGGACGTGCCGGCCGGGGTGCTTCTTTGTTCGGCGTCGCATCAGCTGGTCTTCTACAACGGACCCGCGACCGACCTCCTCGGCGCCGGCGCGGCGCCGGGGCTCGACCGCAAGGTCTTCGACTCCCTTCGCGCCGCACCGCTTGCCCATGCCTACGAACGGCTCGTCGCCTCGGGCGAGGCCGATGCCGTCTCGGACCTGATGGTGGCGACGGTGGACGGCGCGCGGGTGCTGTCCGGCCGGATGCGGCTTCTCGACAGCGCGGGGGGAAAGCCAGGCTACGTCCTGACGCTGCGCGACGTGACGACCGACCTCGCGGTCCACGCGGGCCGCGACCGGCTGCTCGAGGAGATATTCGACCGCATCCGCCGCCCGGCCGCCAATCTTCAGACGGTGATCGGCGTCGCCACCGAGGACGGGGGCGGCCTCGGCGAGGGCGGACCGGGCGGGGGAGGGGCCCTCGGCGCGGCCATGCTGCAGGAGGTGGGTGCGCTCGCCTCCACGGTGCGCGAACTCGGCGAGCGTTACGACGCGGCGCGCGGCGCCTGGACGGTGCTGCCGATGACCCGGGCGGCGGACCTCGTCGACGGGCTCGGGGCGCGGGTGGAGGCGCAGGGCCAGGCGCTCGTGTCCCGCGCCGCCGACCTCATCCTGCGCTGCGACGGGTTCGAGATCGTGGCGCTCCTCGCCGGCCTCGTCCGCCGCCTTGCGGAAAGGGGCGACGCGGCCGACTTCCGGCTGGAAATCGCCGAAGAGGGGGCGGGTGCCCTTCTCAGCCTCGACTGGACGGGGCTGCCTCTTTCCATCGGGATGCTGGAGGGCTGGCTGGCCGAGCCCGTCGATCCCGCCGCCGAAGTCACCGGGCGCGCGGTGCTCGCCACCCATGCGACCGAATGCTGGCCGGAGGCCGGAACGGCGGCGGGCGCGGCCGGGCGGCCGGCGATCCGGCTGCCGATCCGTGACGCGCGACATGCGGCGCGCAACATCAAGCCGATCACCCGGCAGGTGGTCTACGACTTCGACCTCTTGTTCCGCCCGCGCGCCGCGGCCGCACTCGCGGAGACTCCGCTCGAAACGCTGACCTACGTCGTCTTCGACAGCGAGACGACGGGACTCCTGCCGGACCAGGGCGACGAGATCTGCCAGATCGCGGGGCTGCGGCTGGTGAACGGCCGCCGCGTGGCGGGCGAGGTCTTCGACATGCTGGTTAACCCCGGCCGGCCGATCCCGGCCAGGGCGACCGAGGTGCACGGAATCTCCGACGCGATGGTTGTCGATGCGCCGGGCGTTGTGGAGGCGGTGACCCGTTTCCACAAGTTCGCGGAGGACGCGGTGCTGATCGCCCACAACGCACCCTTCGACATGGCCTTCCTGAAGCGCCGCGAGGTCGAGATCGGGCGCGCCTTCGACAACCCCGTGCTCGATACCGTGCTCCTCTCGGCCGTTGTCTACGGCCAGACCGAGGTTCACAGCCTCGACGCGCTGAGCCACCGGCTCGGCATCACCATCCCGGAGGAGGCGCGCCACACCGCAATCGGCGACACGATCGCCACGGCGGAAGCCTTCCTCAAGCTCCTGCCGATGCTGAAGGGCAAGGGGCTGGTCACCTTCGGCGACCTTTTGGCCGAGGTCAGGAAACATGGGCGGCTCCTGAAGGACCTGAACGCCTGATGGGGCGGCCCGTCCCCGTCCCCGTCCCCGCCCCTGTCGCTGTCGCCGCGCCGCCCCCACCTCTCATCGCCTCCCCTCGAGGGGAAGGGGAGCCGCCGGCGCCGGGGCGGGTGGCGTATTTCGGCAACGCGGACCTTCAGCCGAAGGGGTCTTCCGGGTAGGAGACGCCGGTGAGGCAGAGCCCGTCGGGCGGCGCGACGGGGCCGCAGGCGGCGCGGTCGCGGGCCTGAAGTGCGGCTTTCACATCGGCGGGGGACCACGCTCCGGCGCCGGCGCGCTCGAGCGTGCCGACGATGGAACGGACCTGGTTGTGAAGGAAGCTTCGGGCGCGCAGGTGAAACCGGTATTCGCGGCCGTGGGGTATTTCCACATCCTCGATCCTGATCTCGTCGAGCGTCTTAAGGGGGCTCTTCGACTGGCAGAGGGTGGAGCGGAAGGTGGTGAAGTCGTGACGGCCGACAAGGTGCTCCGCAGCCTCGCGCATCGCCTCGGCGTCCAGTGGCCGGAGCACCCGCCAGGCGAGGCCTGCGCCGAGCGTGAGCGGCGCGCGGCGGGCGATCAGGCGATACGTATAGCGCCGTTCGCTGGCACTGAAGCGGGCGTGGAAGTCCGGGGCGACGCGCGCGGCGGCTAGGATGGCGACGGGGGCGGGCTTCAGGTGCCAGTTCAGCGCCTCCATCAGGCGGAACGGCTCCCACTCCTTGGCGAGGTCGCAATGCGCGACCTGGCCCGTGGCGTGGACGCCCGCGTCGGTGCGGCCGGCGGCGGCGATGGAGGGGATGTCCGCTTCGAGCCGGGCGAGCGCGGCCTCCACGGTCGCCTGAACCGATGGCTGCGCGGTCTGGCGCTGCCAGCCCGCGAAGGGGCCGCCATGGTATTCGACCTTGAGCGCGTAGCGAGGCATCCGCCCCTTTAACGCCCGCGCGGGGGACTTGGCAATCGCCCCTACCCTTGCGGCGAAGGGCGGCCTATCTTTGAACAAAGACGAGGGGCAGGCTTTGGCTTTATCCGACATCACCGGGGCGCTCGGCCGTACGATCGAGGGGCTGGCGCAGCCCTTTTCCGATCCGGCGATCCGGCTGGGCGTCACGGGTCTCAGTCGCGCGGGCAAGACCGTGTTCATCACGGCGCTCGTCGCCAACCTGATGGACCGGGGGCGGATGCCGGGGCTCAGGGCGGCGGCCGAGGGGCGCATCCTTTCGGCCTTCCTGCAACCCCAGCCCGACGACACCGTGCCGCGGTTCGACTACGAGGCGCATCTGGCGGCCCTGACGGGACCGGAGCCGCACTGGCCGGAGAGCACGCGGGCGGTGAGCGAACTCAGGCTCTCGTTCCGGCTCAGGGAGTCGGGGATTCTGGGCGGGGTCCGGGGGCCGAGAACGCTCCACCTCGACATCGTCGACTATCCCGGCGAATGGCTTCTGGACCTCGGGCTCATTGGGCGGAGCTATGCCGGCTGGGCGGGCGACGTGCTCGCGCGGATCGCGGGTCGTGCCGAGGCGGCGGGCTATCTCGCGGCTCTGGCGAACGTCGACGCGGCGGCGGCGCATGAGGAGACGGTGGCGAAGGCGCTGGCCGAGACCTTCACGCACTACCTCGCCGCCGCGCGGGCGGCGGGCTACTCGGACTGCACGCCGGGCCGGTTCCTCCTGCCGGGGGAGCTTGCTGGCTCGCCGGTCCTGACCTTCGCGCCGCTGCCTGCGGCCACGGCGACCCCGCGCGGCGCGCTCTGGCGCGAGATGGAACGGCGCTTCGAAGCCTACAAGGAGAAGGTGGTGAAGCCCTTCTTCCGCGACCATTTCGCCCGCATCGACCGGCAGGTGGTGCTTGTGGACGCGCTGGGCGCGATCCATTCCGGGCCACGCGCGGTGGAGGACATGCGCACCGCGATGGCCGATATCCTTGCGGCCTTCCGCCCCGGCAAGGTCGGCTGGCTGATGGGCCTTCTCGGCGCGCGGCGGGTGGAGCGGATCCTTTTCGCCGCGACCAAGGCCGATCACCTGCACCATACCCAGCACACCCGCCTCACGGCGATCATGGCGGCCCTCGTCCGAGAGGCGAAGGACCGGGCGGATTTCGCCGGCGCCGACACCGCCGCCATGTCCATCGCGGCCCTGCGCGCCACGGTCGAGGAGACGGTGACGCACGAGGGCCGGGTGCTCGACGCCGTGCGCGGCCGGCTTCTGGCGACGGGGCGCGAGGCCACGTTCTATGCCGGGGACCTGCCGCAGAACGCGGCCGAGATCCTTTCCCCGGCGCGCCAGGGGGCGACGGGCTGGCTCGACGCAGACTACCGGGTGATGAGCTTCGCGCCGGCGCGGCTGAACCTGAAGCCGGGCGAGGGGCCGCCGCACATCCGGCTCGACCGAGCGGCGGAGTTCCTCTTGGGCGACAGGTTGTGAGGCGAGAATGACGAACCCCAAAGGCCCCGTCCTGATCGAGCGCGAGGAGGCGGCCGCGATCGGCCCCGACGCGGCGCCGCCCGTGCCCGACCTCGCGCCCGTGCCCGAAGGGCGGGCCATGCAGACGCTCGCGGTGCTGGCGGCGCGGCCGCGCTCGCGCCTCGGGCGGTTCTTCTGGGGTGCCGCCGCGGCGCTCGTGGGCTTCATGGCCTCCGTCGCGACCTGGCGCTTTGTCGAGGGGCTTCTGGCGACGCATCCGGTGATCGGCTGGATTGCCGCCGGGCTGACGGCGCTATTCGTTCTGGCGGCGCTGCTGGTCGCGCTGCGCGAGGCCGCCGCCTGGGCGCGGCTCGGACGGCTCGATCGGGTCCACAAGGCCGCCCTTGCGGCCGCGGGGTCGGGCGACCTGAAAGCCGCGGGCCGGGTCGTCGACGGGCTCGTGGCGCTCTACGGCTCGCGCGAGGACACCGCCTGGGGCCGGGCCCGACTGGCGGAGCGGCGGGGCGACGTCTTCGACGCCGACGCGCTGCTGTCGCTGGCCGAAGCGGAACTGATGGCCCCGCTCGACCGGGCGGCGCGGAGCGAGATCGAGGCGGCGGCGCGGCAGGTGGCGACGGTGACGGCCTTCGTTCCCCTGGCGCTGGCGGACGTGGCGGCGGCGCTGACGATGAACCTCAGGATGATCCGCCGGATCGCAGAGATATACGGGGGCCGCGCCGGCGCCATCGGCGGCTGGCGGCTTCTGCGCACGGTCCTCACCCATCTCGTCGCAACTGGCGCGGTTGCGGTGGGCGACGACCTGATCCAGTCGGTCGCGGGCGGCGGCCTTCTCTCCAAGCTGTCGCGACGCTTCGGCGAGGGGGTCGTCAACGGCGCGCTGACGGCCCGGGTGGGCGTGGCCGCGATCGAGGTCTGCCGGCCCTTGCCCTTCGCGGTGCTGCCGAAGCCGCGCGTCACCGCGCTCGTCAGCCGAGCCCTCGCCGGGCTCTTCGGCACCGGGCGCGCGGCGGACGACGGGAAATCCTGACTTCCGGGCGGGCCGACTTGCGCTATGAATGGTCCCGGTGACGGCCGGGAACACGGGCGCGGGGACGGGACGATGGACGGTTGGGAACTTCTGGGCGTGATCGCCGCGCTGGTCGTCGTGGCGATCCCGGTGGCGGTGGTGGTGCTTCTCGTCTCGGTCGGGCGGCTCAAGTCGCGCGTCGCGGTGCTGGAGCGGGAGGCGGCGGGACGCGACCGCGCCCTCGACGATCTCTCCAAGGCGCTCCGGGAAGCCTCGCCACCGCCGGCGGCCGGGCTGTCCGCCCCTGCGGCCGGGCCGCCGGAGCCGGTGCCCGCCACGACCGAAGACGCGGCACCCGCCGCGGCGGCGCCCCCGGAGCCGGCCGCGCCGGTCGAGGGTCCATGGACAAACCTCCCGCCCGCCGCGCCGACGCCTCCCGTCGCCCCGGCGATCCCGCGCGTCTCGGCGCTTGGCGACTGGATCAGGACCAACTGGGTCTTCGTCGTCTCCGCCGTCTCGCTCGCGCTCGCAGGGCTTTTCCTCGTGCAATACGGCATCGAGAACGGCCTTCTGCCGCCGGCCGCGCGGGTCGCGGCGGCGATCCTCTTCGGCCTCGCGCTCATCGCGGGCGGAGAGGCCCTGCGCCGGCGCTGGGGCGACCGCGAGGGGGATCCGACGGCCTACCTGCCCTCCACCTTCTCTGGCGCGGGGCTCGTCTCGATCTTCGGCGGAATCGTGGCGGCGCGGCAGCTCTACGGCCTTATCGGACCGAACGCCGCCTTCGCCGGGATCGTCGCGACGGCGGTTCTTGCCATCGGGCTCGGCTGGCTGTCCGGCCCGTTTCTGGCCGCCGTGGGCCTCATCGGCGCGGCGGCGGCCCCCTTTGTCGTCGGCGGGCAAAGCGAAGCGCCCTACTGGCTCTACATCTACTTCGTCACCATCGCGGCGACCGGGCTTGCCGTCGACACGATGCGCCGCTGGGCCTGGGTCTCTGTCCTCGCCGTCGTTCTGGGGATCGGCGGCGGCTGGCTCACGCTCGTGGGGACGGGCGGGGCCGGCTGGTTCGCGCTGATGCTCGTGGCGGTGGCGGGGCTGGCCGCTCTGGTGCCGGCGCGCGGGTTGATGCCAGACCACGCGGGCAAGATGGCCGTGGAGCTTTTTGCGAAGAAGGGCGGGGATCGCCCCCGCTTCCCGACGCTCCTTGCCGCCGGAACGGTTCTGGCCGTCGCAGTCCTTCTTCTCACGCTCGACACGGCGACCCCTGCCGAAAGCCTGCTGGTCTATCTCTGCGCCGCGGCGCTCGCCGTTGCTCTCACCGTCTGGTCGGGGCCTGCGAGGGCGCTTTCAGACCTGACGCTTCTGCCCGCCTCCGCCTTCCTCCTCCGGCTCGGGCTGGAGGGGCTGGACCGCGGCCCCCTCTCCGCGGAGTTTGCGGCGCAGGCGATTGCCCTGCGTCCGCCGGAATCCTCCGCGCCGATGACGGCGAGCGTGATCCTGGCTCTCGCCACCCTGATGTCGCTCGCCGCCGCCTGGGCAAGCGGCGGGGCGGGGCGGCTGAAGCCCCACTGGGCGGCGGGCGCCGCGCTCGCGGCCCCGCTCGCGGCCCTTGTCCTGGAGCTCTTCTGGGCGCCGTCGTCCGTGCTCGGCGCCTATCCCTGGGCGCTCCATGTCATCGCGCTCGCCGCGCTCATGGCGGGCGTCGCAGTCACCTTCGCCCGCGCCGATGGCGGCGACATGCGCCGCGCGGCCTACATGGTGCTCGCCGCGCTCTCGCTCATCGC
This sequence comes from Paracoccaceae bacterium, assembly GCA_020637675.1. GTDB lineage: Bacteria > Pseudomonadota > Alphaproteobacteria > Rhodobacterales > Rhodobacteraceae > Albidovulum. The sequence continues at coordinate 128,353 of JACKKD010000002.1, forward strand.
GCTGGCACTCTTCCTGATCCTGACGAAGGGCGCGCTGACGCTGGCCCTTGCCGCGCTCGTCGTCGCGGCGGCCGCTCTCGACCGGCGCTTCCGCCTGCCCGAGATGGCGCTCTTCATCCAGGCCGGCGTGGTCGCGCTCTCCTGGCGGCTCGTCGTCGATCCGGGGCTCCCCTGGGCGGTGGACGAGGCTGCCCTGTGGGAGGCGGTCGCCTCCTACGCCGGGGCGGCAGCGGCGATGGCGGGGGGACTCTTCCTTCTTGCGCCGCTCGACCGCCGCGCGGCGCGGGTCTTCCTGGAAAGCGCCTTCGCGGCCTTCGCCGCGCTCTTCGCCAATGTGCTCATCAGCCGCTGGCTCATCGGACGGAGCGGCGGCGACTGGATCGGCGCGCACTGGGCGCTGACGCTGAACGCCGCCCCCTGGCTCATCCTCATGCTCGTCCAGCTCTACCGGCTGCAACTTGGCGGGGCCTTGCGCTGGCTGCGCTGGGGCATCGCGGCCGTGGCGGCCCTGATCGGCTTCGGGGGGATCGCCCTGGCCGTCACCCTGGCGAACCCGCTCTGGAATCTCTTCGGCGGACCGGAGGGCCGCGTCTACGGCCCGCCGCTCCTTGATACGCTCTTCGTCGCCTATGCAATGCCCGCCGTGCTGCTTCTCGCCGCGCTGACGCGGCTCGGCCATGTGCACAGGCTTATCCGCTGGGCGCTCCTGGCGGCCGGGGTGGCACTTGCCGCGCTCTATGCCGGGCTCGAGATTCGCCGGCTGATGCGCGGCGACGACCTCTCCGTGCCCGGCGTCACGCAGGGTGAGCTTTATGCCTACACGATGGCGCTGATGGCGGTGGGCGCGGGGCTCCTCTACCAGGCGATCGCGCGGCGCTCGTCCACGCTCCGCCGCGCGGCCATGGCGGTGATCGCGCTGACCATCGCCAAGGTGTTCCTGATCGACATCTCAGGGCTTTCCGGCCTCACCCGCGTCTTCTCCTTCCTCGCGCTCGGGCTCTCGCTCGCCGGTCTCGCCTGGCTCAACCGCTGGGCGGCCGGGCGGCAGGACTCGGGCGGCACCGGCATCCGGGACGGCTGACCGCCTCCCCTTCCGTCCGCAAGTGCTCCGGGACGGTGCGGGAGGGCAGCGCCCTCCCGGCGGGGTGCCCCGACGCAGGGCAGGGCGAAATCCTATCCGAGCTTCGGTACCCCGCCCGGCAGCGTGGAGCCTTCCACCACGCCATAGCGCAGGCTCCGCCCGATGCGGTGGGCGAGGGCCGACCAGGCGGCGGCCGCCTCGGGCGCGAGGTTGCGCCTGAGGACGGAGTCGAAAAGACCGAGCCAGGGGTCGAACATCCCCGGCTGCACGTTGCCGGCCCGCCGGTGAGCCTCCAGGGGATTGCCGTCGTAACTCCGCTCGAACAGGATAGCGTTGCGCCAGAAGCCCGCGATCTTCGCCTCGTGCGCGGGCCAGTCCGTCACATGGACGGCAAAGACCGGGCCGAGGCCGGGATGGACCCGGATCGCGGCGTAGAATTCGGCCACCACGCGGTCGATATCCTCGGGCGTCACGGCAAAGCGCGGGGGAGGGGCGGGCACCGGGGTCTCCTTTCGGCCCCGATCCTTGCCCCACGCCGCAAGCGGAGGCAAGTCCGCACCTTGCCGCGCCCACTTTACCCCCCGATTGCGGTTTCCTATAAGGCGGGCCATGAAGCGCACCTCCGCGACGATCATGCGAATTAGCGGCCCGGCGATCTGACCTGTCAGTCGCCGGGATCAGGGCGCATTCCCTGCGCCGCTCAAGCTTCACCGATTGCCCAAGGACCGCCCGCGATGTGCGCAGATACGCCCGAACCGACCGCCCCGGACTACCGCTCGACCGTCTTCCTGCCCGAGACCGACTTTCCCATGCGCGCCGGCCTGCCGCAGCGCGAGCCGGACTGGCTCGCCCGATGGGAAAAGATCGGCATCTATGATCGCCTGCGCGAGAAGGCCGGGCGGGAAAGCTTCGTCCTCCACGACGGCCCGCCCTATGCCAACGGCCACCTCCATATCGGCCACGCGCTGAACAAGGTGCTGAAGGACATGGTGGTGCGGTCGCAGCAGATGATGGGCAAGGACAGCCGCTACGTTCCCGGCTGGGACTGCCACGGCCTGCCGATCGAATGGAAGATCGAGGAGCAGTATCGGGCGAAGGGTCTGAACAAGGACGACGTGGACGTGGTGGCCTTCCGCCAGGAATGCCGCAAGTTCGCCGAAGGCTGGATCGACGTCCAGCGCGAGGAGTTCAAGCGCCTCGGCGTCACCGGCAACTGGGCCGATCCCTACCTGACCATGGACTACCACGCCGAGGCGGTGATCGCCGGGGAGTTCATGAAGTTCCTGATGAACGGGACCCTCTATCAGGGGTCGAAGCCCGTGATGTGGTCGCCGGTGGAAAAGACCGCGCTCGCGGAGGCGGAGGTCGAGTATCACGACCATACCAGCCATCAGGTCTGGGTGCGGTTTCGCCTACACGCCACGGGCATGGCAGAGGTTGACCAGTGCGAACTACCGAACAGTGAACTGCTAGGAAGCAGCGTTCTGATTTGGACAACTACCCCTTGGACGATCCCACAGAACAGAGCCGTCGCATTCAATCCAAGCATCGAGTACGGGCTGTATTTGGTTGAATCCACAGGCGAAAACAGCACTGCAAAAGTTGGAGAGAAGCTTCTCCTAGCCGACAAGCTCGCCCAGGATGTGATGACGGCCGCGAAGGTGGAGGGTTTCAAAAGGCTCGGTGCGGTCCGTGACTCGCAACTTGATGGCGCCGGGTGCGACCACCCCTTCATGGACGTTGAAGGGGCGCAGGGAGAGTGGGACTATACTGTCCCCATGCTCCCCGGCGACCATGTCACCGACGAGGCGGGCACCGGCTTTGTCCACACCGCGCCCAGCCATGGCGACGACGACTACCAGCTTGGCCTGAAATTCGGCCTGCCGATGACCTACAATGTCGAACCGGACGGCAGCTACCGCGCCGATCTGCCGATCTTTGGCGGCGAGGCAATCATCCTGCCCGACGGCAAGGAAGGCCCCGCCAACGTCAGCGTCATCAAGCAGCTTGCCTATGCCGGCGCCTTGTTCGCCAAGGGCAAGCTCAAGCACTCCTACCCGCACAGCTGGCGCTCCAAGGCGCCGCTGATCTACCGCAACACGCCGCAGTGGTTCGTCGCCATCGACCGCAAGCTCGACGACGGCATGGGCACCTATGGCGACACGATCCGTGCCCGCGCGCTGACCTCGATCAGCGATCTCGTCCAGTGGACGCCAGCCACCGGCCGCAACCGCCTCCATTCGATGATCGCGGCGCGGCCCGACTGGGTGCTTTCCCGCCAGCGCGCCTGGGGCGTGCCGCTCACCTGCTTCGTGAAGAAGGGCGCGAAGCCCACCGACGCGGACTTCCTTCTGCGCAATGCCGAGGTCAACGCCCGCATCGTCGCGGCGTTCGAGGCCGATGGCGCGGATGTCTGGTATGTGCAAGGTTTCAAGGAAAAGGTCCTGGCCGGCATCGTGAACCCGCAGGATTATGACCAGGTCTTCGACGTGCTCGACGTCTGGTTCGACTCTGGGTCCACCCATGCCTTCGTGTTGCGCGACCGGCCGGACGGGACGCCGGACGGGATCGCGGACCTCTACCTTGAAGGCACCGACCAGCACCGCGGCTGGTTCCATTCCTCCATGCTCCAGGCCTGCGCGACGCTCGGCCGCGCGCCCTACAAGGGGGTGCTGACCCACGGCTTCACGCTCGACGAGAAGGGCATGAAGATGTCCAAGTCGCTGGGCAACACCGTCGCCCCGCAGCAGGTGATCGGCGAATACGGCGCCGACATCCTGCGCCTCTGGGTGGCGCAGTCGGACTACACGGTGGACCTCCGGATCGGGAAGGAGATCCTTAAGGGAACGGCGGACAGCTACCGCCGGCTCAGGAACACGCTGCGCTTCACCCTCGGCAGCCTCGCGGGCTTCGACGAGGCCGAGCGCGTCGCCCCCGAAGAAATGCCGGAACTGGAACGCTGGGTCCTGCACCGTCTGGCGGAACTCGACCATACCGTGCGCAGGGGCTACGACAGATACGACTTCCAGGGCGTCTTCCAGACGCTCTTCACCTTCTGCACCGTGGACCTCTCGGCCTTCTACTTCGACATCCGCAAGGACGCGCTCTACTGCGACGCGGCTGAGAGCCTCCGCCGCCGCGCCGCGCGCACCGTCCTCGACCTCCTCTTCCACCGGCTCGTGACCTGGCTCGCGCCGATCCTCGTCTTCACCATGGAAGACGTGTGGCTGTCGCGCTTCCCCGGAGCGGACGCCTCGGTCCACCTCGAGGACATCCCCGCCACGCCCGCCGACTGGCGCGACGAGCCCCTGGCGCAGAAGTGGGAGAAGATCCGCCGCGTCCGCCGCACCGTGACCGCCGCGCTCGAGGTGAGCCGCGCCGCCAAGGTCATCGGCGCCTCGCTGGAAGCGGCGCCCGTGGTCCATGTCGAGGATGCCGAGACGCTGACGGCGCTGAGGTCGGTCGATTTCGCCGACATCTGCATCACCTCCGCCCTCGTCCTCACGGCCGACCCCGAACCGCAGGAAGCCTTCCGCCTGCCCGAGGTGCCGGGCGTCGGCGTCGTCTTCGAGATGGCGGAGGGCGAGAAGTGCCAGCGCTGCTGGAAGATCCTGCCCGATGTCGGCAGCCATCGTCATCCGGGCACCTGCGCCCGCTGCGACGGCGTTCTGGGGTGACGCGCCGCGCGGCCTTCTCCGGACCGCTCGGCCGGCTGGTCGTGACCGAGGACGGCGGGGCCATCGCCCGGCTGGAATGGAGCGCGGCGGAGGTCGCGGATGAGGGCGGCGCGCTGCTTTCCGAAGCCTGCCGGCAGCTTGGCGAGTACTTCGCAGGCCACCGCCGCGCCTTCGACCTGCCCATCGCCTTCCGCCCCGGTCTGCAGGGCACGGTAATGCGGGCGATGGTGGCGATCCCCTTCGGTGAAACCCGCACCTACGGCGACCTCGCCGGCGCGCTCGGCGTGCCCGCGCAGGCGGTCGGCCAGGCCTGCGGCGGCAATCCGATCCCGATCATCGTGCCCTGCCACCGGGTCCTCGGTGCCACCGGTCTCGGCGGCTTTTCCGCCCCGGGCGGGGTGGAGACGAAGATCGCGCTTCTGAAACACGAGGGCGCAGCCTCGCTTCTCCTCTGAGCTTCTTCTTGGCCGAATACTCCCGGGAGCGCGAGGGCGGAAAGCCCTCGCACGACAGAAGGCGTCTCCGCCGGATCGCTCAGGTGATCGCTTCCAGCCGTTCCTTCGAAAGCTCGCCCGGCACGATGGTGATCGGGATCGGCAGGTTGCCCGAGGTCTTGGAGAGCTGCGTGACGAGCGGGCCGGGGCCCGACTTGTCCGTCCCCGCGCCGAGGACGAGGACGCCGATCGACGGGTCTTCGCGGATGAGCGCAAGGATCTCCGTGACCGGCTCGCCCTCGCGGATGACGAGCTCCGGCTCGATCCCCTGCCGGTCGCGCATCCATTTGGCGAAGACCTCGAAGTGCGCCTCGATCCGTTCGCGCGCCTCTGCCCGCATGATGTCGGCGACGCCGATCCAGTGCTGGAACTCCTCGGGCGGAATGACCGATAGGATGGTAACGCCCGCCCCGGTATGCGCCGCGCGGAGGGCGGCGAACCGCATCGCGTTCAGGCACTCGCGGCTGTCGTCGAGAACGACCAGGAACTTGCGCATGGATTTCCCCCGTCAGGTGGTGCGATCATCGCCGGTTGCGCGCGATCAGGCAAGCGGCCGGCGCGCCGTGCCCGCAAGGCTGCGCAGCACCATGCGCAGGAGACCGAGCGCGAGCGCGGCCAGCTGCGTGGCGACGAGGGCCACGAGGCCGATGGCAAGCTCCGCCAGATGCGAAACCCGGCGGAGGAGGCGGAAGGCATCGGGTCCGAGCACGCGCATCACCTTGCGCGTGTCGCTGCCTGCCGCGTCAGAGACGCGCGCGAGGCGGGAGAGGTCCTCGGCCGTGTCGGCGTTGCGCAGAAGCACGAGCGCCTCGGCGGTGGAGGTATTGGCGCTGAGCCGCCCGGCGTCGCCGGCGATGGCGGTCAGCCGTGACCAGCGCGCGGACTCGACCGCCGATTCGAGCGGCACCCGGCCGACGAGCGCGTCGGGCAGCCGTTCCCACAGAACGAGGCCCGAGACCACGTCCGCCAATGCTCCGAGGAGCCGGGGAGAGACGGCGCCCATGCGCCGCGCCATCCGCAAAAGGCTGGCGCCGACCTTGGCGGTGGCCGAGGTTCCGCCCGAGACGACGACGGCGCCGGTCGCCGCAAGACCCACGACGGCGAGGCCGACGTCGAGCCGGTCCACCGCCGCGCCCGAGGCCCAGTCGGCGGCGCCCCGGCGGAGCGCGTTGAGGTCACCTAGCGGCGTCATCTCCACCGGCACGGCACAAAGACCGATCATCGCAAGCGTCGGGCAGTCGGTGATGTCCCAGGCGCACAGGGCGCAGTCGGCGGTCGCCGCGATGACGCCGACATGCGCGGCGATGACCGTTTCGGCCCTGGCCGCGAGCAGGGGCGGGATGGCGACGCCATGCTCGGCCGCGATTTCGAGGTAGAGTGCGACGTCATCGGGCGCGTCGTCGGCCACCGCCGCCTGCAGTCGGGGAACGAGCCAGTCCGGCGTCACCCGGATGGCGATCGCGCGCGTGAAGGCGGCTCTTGCCTCCGCTGCGGTCCGCTCCACCAGGGGCGTGGCGAAGGGATTGAGGGACAGGACCCAAGCGGTCGCGGCCCAGGTGGCGAGGGTCCAGACGACGAGGATCCGGCGGGCGGCCCGACGCACGGGGCCTCAACCCCGGGAATGCGCCCAGTCCCAGTAGAGTTCGCGCATCCGCTTCGTCACCCGCCCGTGCTGGTAATGCGTGCCGTCGAATTCGACGACGGGCGTGACCTTGGAGAAGTTGCCCGAGAGGAACACCTCGTCGGCCGAGCGGAAGTCGTCGAACGAAAGCACCGTCTCGTGCACCGCCATCCCGTCGGCGAGGGCGTTCTCGATGTGCCGGGCGCGGGTGATGCCCGAAAGGAAGGTGCCGTTGGCGATGGGGGTGAAAAGCTCCCCGTCCTTGACCATGAAGACGTTCGCGGTGGCGGTCTCGGCCACATTGCCGAGCGCGTCGGCGACGAGCGCGTTGGCGTAGCCTTTGGCGCGGGCTTCCATAAGCATCCGGGCATTGTTCGGGTAAAGGCAGCCGGCCTTGGCATTGGTGAGCGAGCTTTCGATCACCGGCCGGCGAAAGCGCGTCGTCGTCAGCCGCGTCGTGGCTTCCGGAGGCGCCATCGGGATTTCTTCTAGGCAGAGCGCGAAGCCGGTGGAGCCCGGTTCCGGCACGACGCCGGTCGCGTCGCCGTCGAGTGCCCAGTACATCGGCCGGATATAGACGGCCGAGCCCCGGGGGTAGGTCGCCAACCCCTCCCAGGCGATCTCGACCATCTTCTCGGCTGTCATCGTCGGCGTGATCATCAGCGCCGCGGCAGAGCGGTTCACGCGGGCCATGTGGCGGTCGAGGTCGGGGGCGACGCCCTCGAACCAGCGCGCGCCGTCGAAGACAGTGGTGCCGAGCCAGCTGCCATGGTCGGCCGCACGCATCACCGCCACGTCGCCGTCGTGCCAGCGGCCCTCGAACCAAGTGCGGATGTTCTTGCCGGTGGTCATTTCGGATCCTCGTTCGGGCCGTGGCGGCGAGTCGGCGGCATGATGGTGAACAATCCCGGCGGGGACAACCCGCGCGCCGCCGCGTGCGCCGTCGCCGGTTCCCTGGCGCGGCGCGGAATGCTAAGCCCGTGACCAGTCGCAGGAAGGCGGCGGGAAGGGCTGCGGGTCCGGGGCATGGGCACATTCGACATCGGGACCGTGCTCGTGGTCGGCGGGACCGGCCGGCTAGGCGGGCTGCTCCACCTGGCATGGGCGCGGTCGGGGCAGGGCGGGCTCGTCTGGCAGAGCCGCCGTCCGGGCGCGGCCGGGCCGGTGTTCGACCCCCTGACGGAGCCACGGAGCTTCGCCGCCGCGGCGCGGGGCGCGACGGCGATCCTCAACCTCGCGGGTCGGGTCGGGGAAGACGCCGCGGACCTCGCAAGCCATGCCGCGCTCGGCGTCGCGGCGCTTCGCGCCGCGGCGGAGGGGGGCGTGCCGCACGTCTTCCTCGCCTCGAGCGCCGCCGTCTATGGCGGTGCCGACGGCGCGCGGGAGGATGACATGCCGGCTCCGGTCGCGGAGTACGGGCGGGGCAAGGTGGCGATGGAGGAAGCGGCGCTGGCCTGGGTCGCAGCCCACCCGACCGGGCCCCGCGCGACCTGCCTCAGGATCGCCAATGTCGCCGGGGCCGACGCGCTTCTCGGGGTGCCGTCACGAGGTGGCCCTCAGGTGCTCGATGTCTTCGCGGACGGAACGGGTCCGCGGCGGAGCTACCTCGGCCCCGGCGCCCTCTCGGCCCTACTGGCCTGCCTCTTCGCGCGTGTTCGCGTGGGGGCCAGCCTGCCCCGGGTCCTGAATGTCGCCCTCGACGGCGCCGTGACGATGGAGGCGCTGCTTGCCGCCGCGGGGCGGCCCTGGGCACCGCGGCCGGCACCGGTTACGGCCATCCCGCTCGTGCGGCTCGATGTCGCCCGGCTTGCCGCGCTCTGCGGTCCCGTGCCCCCGGCAGAAGCAACGGGAATCGTCGCGGATCTTCGTGCCACGCTGGGCGAGGCGCCATGACACTGCCGAAGCGCCTCTTCGACCTCGCGCTCGCGCTCCTGCTCCTGGTGCCGGTCGGCGTCCTGATGGCGGGGGTTGCGCTCGCGCTTCTCGTGGCGCAGGGGCGGCCCATCCTCTATGGCGCCGAACGGATGCGCGCGCCCGGTCGCCCTTTCACCTTGTGGAAGTTCCGCACAATGCGGCCGGCGACGGGCGACAGCGGCGTTTCGGGCGGAGACAAGATGGCGCGGATCACCGGACCCGGCCGCTTTCTGCGCCGCACCCGGCTTGATGAACTGCCGCAACTGTTCAACATCCTGAAAGGCGACATGAGCTTCGTCGGACCGCGCCCGCCGCTGCGACAATACGTCGAGGCCTTCCCCGGACTCTACGACGAGGTTCTGGCCTGCCGGCCCGGCGTCACCGGCCTCGCCACGCTGGTTTTCTACAGGCACGAGGAGCATCTTCTCGCCTCATGCGCGAGTCCGGAAGAAACGAATCGCGTTTATATGCGGCGCTGCATCCCGCGAAAGGCGCGGCTCGATCTCATCTACCGGCGCCACCGTTCGCTCTGTCTCGATCTCGTGATCCTCGCCCGGACGGTCGCCGGTGTGGCCCGAAGGTCCTGATTCGGCCAAAAGCCGCGTGTGGCCGGCGATGGCGCTTCGGATACCCCAAGTTTCGCGGATATCCTGTTGCCATGTCGGCCAAAGCGGATACTACAATCCGTGAAAACCGCGTTCCTGCTAGCGACGGTGCGGAAGCGCAGTGTTGTGACCCGCGCAGAAGAACAGATCGAACGAGGCGATGGGGATATGGTGAAGTTCGTCCTGGCGATGACGCGGGGCCAGAAGCGCATGGTGCTTCTGGTCGTCGATCTCGCCTGCGTTGCCCTCGCCTTCGTCGCTGCGGGGATCATCCAGTTCTCGACCCTGCACCCGAAGGGCATACTCGCCGAAAGCTGGCCGCTGGTTCCACTCCTCGTCGCGGCGGCGCTCGGGCTTTCGCTGGTCCTCGGCACCGCCGACGTGCGGCTGAAGCACTACGACCTGGCCGCTGCGCAGCGCACGGCCTTCTTCGCGGCGATCCTTGGCGCAGCGAGTGCGGCCATCGCGCGCCTGGGCGGGCTCGGCTTGCCGGCGGGGTTCCATGTCGTCTTCGGGCTCGTCTTCTTCACTCTGGCTGCCGGTGTGCGCATCGCGCTTCTGCACATGCTTCTGGCGATTTACCGCCAGAGCGCCGAAGTCACGCGGGTGCTGATCTACGGCGCTGGCCGGACCGGGATGGCGCTGGCCGCGGCCCTGCGGAACCGGCCCGACATCCTGCCCGTGGCTTTCGTGGATGACAACGCGACGATGCGCGGGCTCATCGTGGCGGGCCTGCCGGTCTTCTCTGGCGCACATATCCCGAGGGTGCTGGAACGATACAGGGTCCAGCGTGTCATCCTCGCCATGCCGTCCCTGTCGGTGCACAAGCAGAGTCTTCTCTCTCGGCGGCTCGCGAAACTCGGGCTCGAGGTGGAGACGCTGCCGGCCTTCGCCCAGCTCATCGGCGACGAGGCGCTTGTCGACAAGCTCATGCCGGCACCACCCTCGGCGCTCCTCAACCGCCCGGGCCTGCACGACGAGATGTCCAGCGGGTGCGACGCGTGGCGCGACGCCGTGGTGATGATTACCGGTGCCGGGGGGTCGATCGGGCTTGAGCTTTGCCGTCAGGTCGTCGCCTGCCGGCCGCGCAAGCTCGTTCTCTTCGAATTGAGCGAGGTCGCGCTCTATTCAGCCGGGATGGAAATGCGGGTGCTGACGGAAGCGACAGGGACCGAAGTCGTGCCGGTGCTCGGATCGGTCGGCGACGGTGTGCTCGTCGAGCGGATCCTCCGCGAGCATGCCGTCGACGCCGTGCTGCATGCCGCCGCCTACAAGCATGTGCCGCTCGTCGAGGGCAATGCCCGCTCCGGTGTGGCAAACAACGCGCTTGCGACCGCCGTTCTGGCCCAGAAGGCGCGCGCCGCCGGTGTTGCGCGTTTCGTGCTCGTCTCCTCCGACAAGGCGGTGCGTCCGGCGAGCGTGATGGGTGCGACCAAGCGAGTGGCCGAACTGATCGTGCAGGGGCAGGCCGCCCAGTCGGGTCGGACGATCTTCTCGATCGTGCGCTTCGGCAATGTCCTCGGCTCCTCCGGCTCGGTGATCCCGCTCTTTCAGGAGCAGGTGGCAGCGGGCGGCCCCGTCACCCTGACGCATGAGGAGGTCACACGCTACTTCATGAGCATTCAGGAAGCCGCGCGCCTCGTGCTCATCGCCGGCAGTATGGCGAAGGGCGGCGAGGTCTTCGTGCTCGACATGGGTGCGCCGGTGGCGATCCGCGATCTCGCCCGCCGCGTGATCGCGGCCTCGGGCTACACGGTGCGCGACCGCGCTAACCCCGAGGGCGACATAGAGATCGTCACCACGGGGCTGCGGCCGGGCGAAAAGCTGCACGAGGAACTGGTCATCGGCAGAGGGCCGAGCCGGCGGGTCCATCCCAAGATCATGACGGTGATCGAACCGCGGCTGTCCGAGATCGAACTGGCCGCGGCGCTGCGCGACCTGCGCGAGGCAGTGGAAACGGACGACGCAGACGCACTCGTTGCCGCGTTGCGGAAATGGGTCGGCGCGGCGGGAGAACAGGGTGCCGTTCGTGCGCGGACCGCGGTGACAGAGTGGTATCAGATCGGGGCCGAGTGAGCGCGCCCCAGCCTTCCTCCCGGCGTCACAGCAGCCCGAGGAATGCGGCTCCATAGAGCGAGAGATTGCCCGCGCGCGTCTGCCGGTAGAGCCCGAGGTCACGCAATGCGGCCACCGCTGCGGGGCCGCTGAGGTTGCGGAGGCTCCCGAAACGGTCGAGGAGGTCCCGGTTCTCGGGCGTGAGGAGCGCCTTGACCGCCCGCAGTTCGTCGAGGTTCCGTTGGTTCCAGTCGCGATAGCGGCCGTGGAACAGGCCCGCAACACGCTCCATCCGCGCCGCGACGGAGAGATTGGAGCCGATCTGATTCGCCCCGTGCTGCCGGTACAGGACGCTTGGTTGCGTGTCGTAAACGATGCGCGCGCCGGCCCCGCTGAGAAGCTGATAGAGCCACCAGTCATGGCAGACGGCGCCTTCGCGCCGCCCGGCGCGCATCACGGTCTCACGGGCGGCTGCGTCGAGCATCATGGTGTTCCCACCGGCGAGGCTCTGCACCAGTGCGTTGGGGAAGCCGGGGGGCCGGCGGAAGTGTGGCGACAATCGGTGCCGGGCGAGGTCACGGTCGGTGACGATGGTGCGGGCGCCGTAAAGCACCGCTGCGCCATCTGCTGTGGCGCAGGCGGCGAGGCCCCGCGACAGCCGTACGGGAAGCCAGACGTCGTCCTGGTCGGCAAGCGCGAAGAAATCCGCCCGGATGTCGGGGGCGCAGAGGAGCGACAGGAAATTCGCCATGCTGCCGCGGCGGGGCCCGTCGCGCAGCGAGACGGTCCGCTGAGGATGGGAGTGTGCGAATGCCTCCACGATCGCGCGCGTGGCATCGGTCGAGCCGTCGTCGCCGATCCACAGCGACCAGTCGTCGTGGTCCTGGGCGGCCAGGGAGTCGAGTTGCGCGCGCAGGAACTCAGCGCCGTTGCGCGTCGCCATCAGGATCGCGACATGGCCGGTGCGCGGCGCGGTCATTGCTGGAGCAGATGGCTTTCGTTCTGTCTGATCAGGAAGGCTCCGACCAGAAAGAGCGCCATCGCGATACCGAACGCATAGGGCAAGGACACGAACTCGCCGCGTTCCAGGCCGTAGAGGCCATAGCGCGCCTCCGCGATCACATGGGCGACCGGGTTGTACCAGAGGATGTCGCGCAGGTAGGTCGGCAGCGTGTCGAAGTCGAACAGGATGCCCGACACGATGAAGAGCGGCCGCGTCAGGACGCCCCAGATATTCTGCCAGGTCGGGAAAAACCCGATGAGAACCGCGTTCAGTGTTCCGACCCCGGTGCCGAGCGCGAAGGCGAGCACGAAGGCTGTGACCAGCAGCCCCGGATTCAGTTCGGTCCGCACGCCGTCATACCAGGCGATGGAGGGAAAGATGATCAGGGCCACGACGAAATGCGTCATCATTTCGAGCGTCGCGCGCGAGATCACGGTGTCGAGCGGTCCGACCACCGGGTAGGTCAGGAGCCCCTTGTTCGTTCGGATCGCGTGCATCGTCACGTTCGCGATCGAGTTGTACATCATGAAGGGCACGAAGCCCGAGGCGTAGAAATACATGAAGCTCGTGCCGCGCGGGGGCACATGCGTGATCAGGCTGAAGGCGACCGATAGCAGAACGATCCCGCCCGTGGGTTCGGCGATCGCCCAGATGTAGCCACCCCACGACCGGCCGAATCGCGCGCTGGTCTCGCGGATGATCAGCGCGGCGAGCACGCGCAGGCGCTGTCTTATCCGCCCGAGAGCGGTGGGGTTTTCTGCAAGCATCATGACGATAGATCCGGGATAATGTCCTGCCGTTTGCCTTGGCCGCGCCGCGGCGCTAGGTTCGTTGCGGGGCGGTGCCGTAGCCCGCCAATCTCAGAGGATGCGCCGCAAAGATGCAAGCCCCGAACGACGCCGCCGCGTCCAAGCCCGTGATGCGACCCGTCGGCCCTGCGGCCCAGGTCCAGGCGGCGCGTGCCCCTGCCGGCCCGGGGGCGGGCCGCATTACCCTGAGCGCGGTGCGTGCCACCGTGACCGACATGCCGGCAAGCGGCCTGCGGACCCGCCATCGCGTCCTGCGACTTACCTTCCTGTGCTGCGTGGCGCTACCCGTCTTGCTCTGGTCGGCCTATCTCTTCGCGGTGGCCGAGGACCAGTATCATTCGGAGCTTGCCTTCTCGATCAGGTCTGAGGAAATCGCTTCGGCGGCGGCCGGAATCCTCGGTGCCATCACCCAGGTCAGCGGCGGCGTTGCCAACGACGCCGAGATCCTGCACGAGTACATCTCCAGCCGGGCGATCGTGGAGGAGGTCGATGCCGACGTCGATCTGGGCGCGATCTACCGCAAGCCGGCATTCGATCCCGTCTTCAGCCTCGGCAATGATGCGCGGATCGAGGATATGACGGATTTCTGGAACCGCGTCGTCCATGTGAGCTACGAGAACCGGTCGGGCATCATAAGCATCCGGACCGTTGCTTTCACGCCAGAGGATGCCCGCCGGATCAACGAGGCGATCCTAGCCAGAAGTAACGCCCTCGTGAATCGCCTTTCCGAACAGGCGCGCCACGATGCGATCCGGTATGCCGCCATCGACCTGGACGAGGCGGAGGCAAACCTTCGCCAACAGCGTCAGCAACTCGCGGACTTCCGGGCCCAGTATCATATCGTCGACCCCGAGGCTGACGTCGCGGGACAACTCGGGGTGCTGACCGCATTGCAGAGCGAACTGGCGCAGGCGCTCGTGGAGCGCGACATGCTGCTGACCTACGTCAGCGAGGATGACCAGCGCGTCATGCAGGCCACCCGACGGATCGATGCCATCACCGCCCGGATCGCAGAGGAACGCACCAACCTCGGCATCGGCGGCGAAGGTGTGAACATCGCCGATGTCGTCGGCGAGTACGAGGGACTGCGCACCGACCTGGAGTTCGCCGCCGCCGCCTACACGCAGGCGCTGACCAACCTCGCGCTGGCCCGCGCCGAGGGGCGCCGTCAGGCGCGGTATCTCGCGGTCCATATCCCGCCGACGCTGGCAGAGGAATCGCTCTATCCGCAGCGCTGGATGCTGATCGGACTGGCCGCCGCCTTCCTGGCGATGGCCTGGGGCATCGCCATGATCGTCTATTACAACATCCGTGATTCACGCTGACCTGGGCAGGGCGGACGCACGTCGGTAATGATCGAGTTCCACAATGTCGTGAAGCACTACGCGACCCGCGGCGGCGGGCGGAAAGTCCTGCTGGATGGTCTGAGCCTGCGGCTGCCGCACGGAGCCAAGGTCGGCCTGCTCGGGCGCAACGGCGCGGGCAAGAGTTCGCTCATCGGCATGATCGCCGGGACCGTCAAGCTGAACGGCGGCGAGATCCGCCGCGAGGGGACCGTGTCCTGGCCGCTGGGCTTTGCCGGCAGCTTTGCCGTCGATCTGACAGGCACCCAGAACACGCGGTTCGTGGCGCGAATATACGGTGTCGATTCCGACGCTCTCGTCGACTATGTGTCGAACTTCGCCGAGCTGGGCGAGTTCATGCGGATGCCGGTGCGGTCCTATTCGGCGGGGATGCGGGCGCGGCTGGCGTTTGGGCTCTCGATGGGACTCGCGTTCGACTGGTATCTGGTGGACGAGATCACCGCGGTCGGCGATGCGGCATTCCGCAAGAAATCGCTCGCGGTTTTCAACAGCCGGCTCAAGGATTCGGGCCTCATCATGGTGTCCCACGCCAACCCCACATTGCGGGAGTACTGCACGAGCGGGCTCGTGCTCGATGGCGGCCGGGCGCTCTACTTCGACGACATCGAAGAGGCTATCTCCTGCCACGAAGGCAATCTGGCCTGAGTGCGGGCGGGCTGCGCGACCGCTGATGGGCCCGAAGAAATCCCCCCGAGGGCGAGCCCCGGGGGGAGTCGGACGGCCGGGGGAGCGACCGTCGGGACCGCCCGTGACACGCGCCGGCCGACGGGACGGCGGCGAATGGCGATTCCGCAGGGCGGGGTCAGCCTGCCCGGGGTTTGAATCCTTTCCGTGACGGGGTCACGAAGACGGCGCCACCGGGTTCAGCCTCACCGCGAGCGGATCATGCCGACGATGTCCTGGGTCCGGGCGAGGATCGGCCGGGCCAGCGCGTCGGCCCGCTCGGCGCCCTGGCCGAGGATACGGTCGATCTCGGCCGGATCGGCCAGGAGCCGCTTCATCTCGGTCGAGATGGGCGAGAGCGTCGCCACCGCAAGCTCGGCGAGCGCGGGCTTGAAGGCACCGAAGCCGTGCCCGGCGAAGCGTTCGAGCACGGTTTCCGGCGCCTCGCCGGCGAGGGCCGCGTAGATGTTCACGAGGTTGCGCGCCTCCGGCCGGTCCTTCAGTTCGGCGAGCGTCTCGGGCAGGGGTTCCGCATCCGTCCTGGCCTTGCGGATCTTCTGGGCGATGGCATCGGCATCGTCGGTCAGGTTGATCCGGCTCGCGTCCGAGGGATCGGATTTCGACATCTTCTTCGTGCCGTCGCGCAGGGACATGACGCGGGTCGCGGCGCCCTCGATCACCGGCTCGGGCAGGGGGAAGAAATCGACCTTGAAGTCGTGGTTGAACTTGGCCGCGATGTCGCGCGTCAGCTCCACATGCTGCTTCTGGTCCTCGCCCACCGGCACCATCGTGGCGTGGTAGAGGAGGATGTCGGCCGCCATCAGCGCCGGATAGGCGTAAAGCCCCAGGCTCGCCGCCTCGGCGTTCTTGCCGGCCTTGTCCTTGAACTGGGTCATCCGGTTCATCCAGCCAAGCCGGGCGACGCAGTTGAGGATCCAGCCGAGCTCGGCGTGGCCAGGGACCTGGGACTGGTTGAAGAGGATCGAGCGCAGGGGGTCGATGCCCGCGGCGATGAAACCCGCCGCCGCCTCGCGCGTCTGCGCCTTGAGTCGGTCGGGATCCTGCCAGACGGTGATCGCATGGAGATCGACGAGGCAGTAGACTGTCTCGATCCCCTCGTCCTGCTTTTCCACGAAGCGCTTCAGCGCACCGAGGTAATTGCCGAGCGTCAGCCCCCCCGAGGGCTGGATGCCCGAGAATATCCGCGGAGTGAAGCCTGCGTTGGCCGCATCGGTCATGGCCGGTCCTCTGGCTGTCAGCGTCTGGATTTTGTCGTGCCGCTCGCGTATCGCAGGGCGGGAGTCCCGTCAACATGGAGAGCCCTATGCGGCCAGGCTTCGATGAGGCGCCCGTGAACCCGCTGCCCCCCGTGGTATGGCTGATCCTCCTGCCGATCGTGGCGATGGAGGTGGTGCTCAGCGCCGGCTCCCTCGGGCTCGCCGGCGGGCAGGGCGGCATCGGATGGCGGGCGGAGGCCCTGCAGCGCTTCGCGCTGTCGCCGCTGATGCTCGACCAGATGTGGGCAGCGGGGCAGGCAAGCCCTGACTACCTGATGCGCTTCGTCAGCTACGCCTTCGTCCATGGCAACCTGACGCATGCGATCTTCGCCGCGGTCTTCGTCCTCGCGCTCGGCAAGTTCGTGGGCGAAGTCTTCCGCGGCTGGGCGGTCGCGGTCGTCTTCCTCGGCGCGGTGGTCGCCGGGGGGCTGGCCTATTCCGTCGTCCCCGGACTCCGGATCGCGCTCTACGGCGCCTATCCCGGCGCCTATGGCCTCATCGGCGCCTTCACCTTCATCCTCTGGGCGCGGCTCGGGGCGGCCCATGCGCACCGGGGCCGGGCATTCTCTCTGATCGGATTCCTTCTGGGGATCCAGCTTCTCTTCGGCGCGCTCTTCGGCGGCGCGCCCGACTGGATCGCCGATCTGGCGGGGTTCGGGGCGGGATTTCTCCTGTCCTTCCTCGTGGCGCCCGGCGGGCCCTCGCATTTCCTGCGGGTGATCCGTCAGCGCTGACGGGGTGTCCCGCCCCGGAAGTCCGCGAAGCGGAAGGCGCCGAAGCCCCAGGCGGCGGCGCCATAGACGCCGAGGCCGGCGAGGACCAGCGCCGCCAGCGCCCAGTAGCGGTGGCCCTCGGCCGAGAGCTGCTCCGACAGACCCTGGCTCGCCCCCCAGAGCACAAGCCCCATGACCGCCGAGGCGAGGATCACGCGCGGCAGGCGGGTGCGCAGCCGGTCGTCATAGGCCGCCGCCTCGCCCATAGCCCGCGTTCCCCACCAGAGCTGGAGCGTCATCGCCCAGCCGGCGAGCGTGGTGCCAAGGGCGGCCGCGACGAAGCCCATGACCGGGGCGAGGCCGATGGCGAGGGCGGCATTCACAACCATCGACCAGACGGCGAAGCGGAAGGGTGTCGCCGTGTCCTCGCGCGCGAAATAGAGCGGCTGCAGCACTTTCTGCAGCACGAAGGCAGGGAGCCCCGCGCCATAGACGGCCAGCGCGAGCGCGGTCGGGCCGGTGTCCTCCGGGCCGAAGGCGCCGCGTTCATAGAGGACGGAGATCAGCGGCACCGAGATGACGCAGAGCGCCACGCCCGCAGGCACGGTCAGGAAGAGCGCGAACTCCGTCGCGCGGGAATAGGCATAGCGGCTGCCGAAACTGTCGCCCGCCTTCAGCCGGCGCGACAGGTCCGGGAGCAGCACGATGCCGATGGCGATGCCGACGACGCCGAGGGGAAGCTGGTAGAGCCGGTCGGCGTAGGAGAGCCAGGCGATCGCGCCGTCGAAGAAGCTTCCCACCTGGCGGCCGACGAGCAGGTTGATCTGCACCACCCCACCGGCGAGCACGGCCGGGAAGGCGATGGCCAGGAGCCGCCTCAGGTCCGGCGTCATCCGCGGCCGCCTGAGGCGCAGCGGGAAGCCCATCCGCGCCGCCGCGATCCAGACGAGCGCGAGCTGCGCGAGGCCGGTCACGGGTGTCGCCCAGGCCATCGTCAGCCCCATGTCCCAGCCGAGGTGATCGGCCGCGACCATGGCGGCGATGAAGATGAGGTTCAGAAGCACCGGCGCGCCGGCGGCAGCGATGAACCGCCCCCCCGCGTTCAGGAGGCCCGAGAGGAGCGCCGTGAGCGAGATGAAGAGGATGTAGGGAAAGCAGATGCGTCCGAATTCCACCGCCAGAGGCAGCCGCTCGTCGCCCGCGAAGCCCCCCGCCATGGCGAGCACCAGCCATGGCATCGCGACCATGGCGACGACCGAGACGAGAAGGACGACGAAGGCAAGGCCCGACATCGCATCCTCGGCGAAGCCCTTCGGGTCCTCGCCGGCCTCGAGCTTCTTGGAAAAGAGCGGCACGAAGGCAGTGTTGAAGGCGCCCTCGGCAAAGAAGCGGCGGAACATGTTCGGGAGCGTGAAGGCCACGAGGAAGGCCTCCGCCACCGGCCCGGTGCCGAGATAGGCCGCCGTCAGCACGTCGCGCGCGAATCCCGCGACGCGGCTCAGGAGCGTCCAGGCCCCGACCGTCAGGAACCCGCGGATGAGACGGATCGGCTTCATTCCGCGCGCGCCCGCGCCGCCCCTTCGGCGATCGCCTGGCGGAGCTTCCGCTCGAGGCTCTCCTGCTTCGCTTTCGTGTGCAGCTTCAGCCCGAACATGTCCTTGACGTAGAAGGTGTCGACCACCTGTGCGCCGTAGGTCGCGATCACCGCGCTCGCGATGTAGATGTTGTTCGCCGCGAGGGTGCGGGTGAGGTCGTAGAGAAGGCCGGGCCGGTCGCGGGTATCGACCTCGATCATCGTGTAGATCTCCGAGCCTTCGTTGTCGAAGGTTATGTGGGTCGGGAACTGGAACTGGCGCTCGCGCTTCTTGATCCTGTCGCGGTCCTTCAGGGCCTCGCGCGTCACGACCTCGCCCTTCAGGGTCTTCTCGATCATCGACCGGAGACGCGGCAGCCGCTCTTCCTCGTAGGGATGGCCCTCGGCGTCCTGGATCCAGAAGACCGCGGTGGCGTAGCCGTCTTTCGACGTGTAGGTCCGCGCGTCGACGACGTTGGCGCCGACGAGCGCCAGCGCACCCGCCAGCCGCGAGAAGATGCCCGGATGGTCGGCAAGCGCGAAGCAGGCGCGGGTGGCATCATGGTCGGGGTCGGGCTTGATATCGATGCGGATCGCGTCGTCGGGGATGTCGCGCAGGAGATTGGCGAAGACGACGTGGGTTTCGGTCGAAAGCCCCTGCCAGTAGGGATCGTAGTGGCGCGCGACTTCGCGCCGGATGTCCTTGGCCTCCCAGGCGGCCAGCGCCTCGCGCAGCGCGCGCTTGCCCTCGTGCTCGCGCTTGGCGCGGTTCACGGTCTCGAGCCCGCCCTCCAGCGCATGTGCCGTCTCGGCATGGAGCCGGCGCAGAAGCATCGCCTTCCAGTTGTTCCAGGTCGTCGGTCCGACGCCGCGGATGTCGCAGACCGTGAGAACGGTCAGCAGGTCGAGCCGCTTGCGGGTCTTCACCACCTTGGCGAAGTCGCGCACGGTGCGCGGGTCGGAAAGGTCGCGCTTCTGCGCCATGTCCGACATCGTCAGGTGGTAACGGACGAGCCATTCCACCGTCTCGCATTCCTCGGGCGAAAGGCCGAGCCGCGGCGCCACCTTCCGGGCAATCTGCGCGCCGACGATGGAATGATCCTCGGGCCGGCCCTTGCCGATGTCGTGCAGGAGCAGCGCGACGTAGAGCACCTTGCGGTTCACGCCCGATTCGAGGATTGCCGAGGAGACGGGAAGTTCCTCGATCAGTTCCTTGCGCTCGATCTGGGCGAGGGTGGAGATCGTCTGGATCGTGTGCTCGTCCACCGTGTAGTGGTGGTAGACGTTGAACTGCATCATCGCCACGATCGGCTCGAACTCGGGGATGAAGGCCGAGAGCACGCCAAGCTCGTTCATCCGGCGCAGGGAGCGTTCCGGGTTGCCGTGCTTGAGCAGGAGGTCGAGGAAGATGCGCGCCGCCTCCGGGTCCTCACGCATGGCCTCGTCGATCAGCCGGAGGTTCGCCGCGACGAGCCGCATCGCGTCGGGGTGGATCAGATAGCCCGTCCTCAGGCCCTCCTCGAAGATCCGCAGGAGGTTAAGCTTGTCGGCAAGGAACGCCGTCGGGTCGGCGATGTTGAGCCGGCCATTGTCGAGCCGGTAGCCGGGGCGGAGCTTCTTACGCCGCCGGAAAAGTCCCACGAACATCGCCTCGCGCTTGGCATGGCGCGCTTCGAGCGCCGTGAGGAAGACACGGGTCAGCTCGCCCACCTGGGTCGCGTGGCGGAAGTAGTCCTGCATGAAATGCTCGACCGCGCGCCGCCCGCCGGCGTCCAGATAACCCATCCGGGAGGCGACCTCGACCTGGAGGTCGAAGGTCAACTGGTCGTTGGCGCGCCCGGTGATGAGGTGGAGGTGACAGCGCACCGCCCAGAGGAAATCCTCCGCCGCGGCAAAGGTGGCGTATTCCTCGCGCCGGAACAGCCCAACCTCGACAAGGTCGGCCGCCCGGCGGACCCCGTGGATGTACTTGCCGATCCAGTAGAGCGTCTGGAGGTCGCGAAGGCCGCCCTTGCCCTCCTTCACGTTCGGCTCGAGGACGTAGCGCTGGCCACCCTGGCGCTTGTGGCGCTCCGCCCGCTCGGCCAGCTTGGCCTCGATGAACTCCGCCTCCGTGCCCTTGAAGAGCTCCGAGCGGAGCTTGCGCCGCAGGTCATCCGCCAGCGGCTGATGGCCGGTCAGAAAGCGTCGTTCAAGAAGCGCGGTGCGGATCGTGTAATCCTCCCGCCCGAGCCTCAGGCAGTCCTTCACCGTGCGGCTGGCATGGCCCACCTTCAGCTTCAGGTCCCAGAGGATGTAGAGCATCGATTCGATGACGCTCTCGGCCCAGGCCGTGGTCTTCCACGGCGTCAGGAAGAGAAGGTCCACGTCCGAATGCGGCGCCATTTCCGCCCTGCCGTAGCCCCCGACCGCGAGCACGGCGATGCGCTCGCCCTCGGTCGGGCTGGCGAGCGGGTGGAAGAGCCCCGTCGCCATGCGGAAGACGACCTCGACCGTCGCATCCATCAGTGCCGCATAGGCGCGCACGGTCAGCGAGGCCGCGCGCGGGTGGCTGGCGAATTCCGCCGCGATGGCGGCCAGCGCCTCGGCCCGGGCGACGGCCAGCGCCTCGACGATGCGGGCGCGGCGGGCGCGCGCGTCCTCCTCCTTCGCGCAGGCACTCATGAGACCCGTGCAAAATCTGTCGCTGTCGAAGATCGGGTGGCCGCCGATCGCCGCGGGCAAGGTCGTCCGCGACGCGCCGGTATCCGGCCCGGGCTCAGAAGCCCGCGCCGGAGAAGCTTCTTGGGGCAGGATCAATCACGACCACCTGTGCATTCTGGATCTGGGCGACGGCGAGCCCGCGTTCGTTGGTCCCGTCCGGCAGGAGGCGGAAGACGCCGCTGACGCCGGCGAAGCCGGACCCCTGGGTCAGGGCGGCGGCGCTCAGGGCGTCGGCCCGGCCGCTCTTCGCCAGGGCCCCGACAGCGGCGATGCCGTCGTAGGCCAGCGCGGCGATCGGATGCGGCTGTTCGCCATAGGCGGCCGCGAACCGGCTCTGGAACTGCGCCGTCAGCCCCGGATCGGGCAGCGCGAACCAGCCGCCCTGGACGCCCGGCATCGAAAGCGTGCCCGAGGGAATGTCCCAGCGCGTGAGGCCGACGAACTGCGTCGTCTGGCCGCTCAACCCGGCCTCCGGCAGCAACTGCGCCAGCAGCGGCAGCGCGCCGGCCGTGTCGGCGGTGAAGAAGACGGAGGTCGCGCCCGCCGCCCTCGCCTCGGCGGCGATCTGCGGCGCGGCGGCGATCACGCCCTGCTGCGAGAAGGGATAGCTCGCCGTGCCGACGACCGTCGCGCCGGACCGTGCCGCGGCGGTGGAGATCGCCCGGGCGCCAAGGTCGCCCGCGGGGTTCTGGTCGTGCACGACCATGATGCGGCCCTTGCCGGAGCGCGCGGCGTAGCGGACAAGCCGGTTGGCGGTGTTCTGGAACGTGGGACCGAGCACGAAGACGTTGCCCCCGGCGATGTCGGTATTGTTGGAGAACGACAGGACGTTCACGCCGGAAGGCGCCACCGCGACGCCGGCCGCGTTCGCCGCTTCGGCGAAGACCGGTCCGAGGATGATCTTTGCGCCTTCGTCCACGGCCTTCCGCGCCATCGCCGCCGAGGTCCCGGCGTCGGAGCCGGCGTTGTAGACCCTGAGGTCGATCCGGACACCCTGAAGGTCCGCAATGGCGAGATCGGCCGCCTGCTTGAGGTTGCGCGCGAGGACCTCGTCGCCACTGCTTCCCGATCCGCCCGGCAGGATGAGAGCCACGGGAACCGGCGCCCCGGCGTCGATCGCCGGCGCCCGGCCGGAGGGCAAAGGCTCGCAGGCGGCGACGAGGACGGTGGCGGCGAGAAGGGCGACGCGGGCGAGCGCCTTGCGGCGGGTACTCAAAACGGCGAACATGAAACGATCCTCGTGGCTTGGACCTCTGGTCCATTTCGGGGGCAACCGGACGGCGGCGAGACTATGCGCTCCGCCGCGTGAAGTAAACGCAGGAGAGGGGGCCCGGCGGTGACCGGCCGGATGGACGCACTGGCCCCCGGGCTCTATTTCGTTGCCACCCCCATCGGGGCGGCGCGCGACATCACGCTTCGGGCGCTCGACATTCTTGCGACCGCCGAGGTGCTCGCCGCCGAGGATACGCGGACCCTGCGCCACCTGATGGATATCCACGGGGTCCAGCCCGGCGACCGGCCGATCGTGGCCTATCACGACCATAACGGCGAGAAGATGCGGCCCCGGCTCCTCGCGGCGCTGGCGGCCGGCAAGTCGGTCGCCTACGCCTCGGAAGCCGGCACGCCGCTCGTGGCCGATCCGGGCTACCAGCTCGCGCGGGCGGCGATCGCCGCGGGCCATCCGGTGATCTCGGCGCCGGGTCCGTCGGCTGTACTCGCCGCGCTGACCGTCTCGGGCCTGCCTTCGGACCGCTTCCTCTTCGCCGGCTTCCCGCCGTCCGCGGCCAGCGCGCGCCGCCGCTGGCTGGAGGAACTTGCCGGCATTCCGGCGACCCTCATCCTCTACGAATCGCCCAAACGCGTTCAGGGTCTCTTAACGGAACTGCGCGACAGTCTCGGAAACGATCGGCAGGCGGCGGTCTGCCGGGAACTGACGAAGCGGTTCGAAGAGGTGTCGCGCGGCACGCTCGAAGAACTTGCGCGCGACTTTGCCGAACGGTCGGTGAAGGGTGAGATCGTCATCGTGATCGACCGTGCCGGCGCGGCTGCGCCGGACCCGGCCGAGGTCGAGGCGCGGCTGAGGGAGGCGTTGAAGTGCCACTCGATACGGGATGCGGCGGCGGAGGTTTCGGCAGCGCTTGGCCTGCCGCGGCGGCAGGTCTACCAGACGGCGCTCCGGCTCGCCAACGGCGGCTGAGGGGCCAGGTCTCGCACCACGCGGGCCGGGTCGCCGAGACGCAGGTGGAGGCGCACTATCGCGGGCGCGGCTATCAGGTGGCCGCGCGGCGCTGGCGCGGCCCGGGCGGAGAGATCGACCTCGTCCTGCGCGCGGGCGACCGGCTGGTCTTCGTCGAGGTGAAGGCAGCCCGGACCCACGCGATCGCGGCCGAACGCCTCTCTTTCCGGCAGATGAGCCGGATCGCGGCCTCGGCCAGTGCCTTCCTCGCCGGCGAACCTCGGGGCCAGGACAGCGAAATGAGCTTCGAAGTCGCGCTCGTGGACGGCGCGGGCCGGATCGGGATCGTCGAGAACGCCTTCGGAGTCTGAAGCCGAACCGCCATTGCATCCGCCCGCCGCCTCGGTCATCAATCGGGGCGCTGAACGAGACGGGGCGGACGCATGGCACTCAAGGTCGCACTCCAGATGGACCCGGTCGAGGCTGTCAACATCGACGCCGATTCGACCTTCCGCATCGGGCTGGAGGCGCAGGCGCGGGGCCACTCGCTCTTCTACTACACGCCGGGCCGGCTCGCCTACCGCGAGGGCCGGGTGCTGGCGCGAGGCTGGCCCCTGGAGCTGCGGCGGGTGAAGGGCGACCACTTCACGCTTGGGCCGGAGACAGAGGTCGACCTCGGCACCTTCGACGTGGTCTGGCTGCGCCAGGACCCGCCCTTCGACATGGGCTACATCACCACCACGCATCTGCTGGACATGATCCATCCGAAGACTCTGGTCGTGAACGATCCCTTCTGGGTCAGGAACTACCCCGAGAAGCTTCTGGTGTTGCGGTTTGCGCAACTCACGCCGCCGACGCTCATTGCCCGCGACCTCGCCGCGATCCGCGCCTTCAAGGCGACGCATGGCGACATCATCCTGAAGCCGCTCTACGGCAACGGCGGGGCGGGTGTCTTCCGGCTCGACCCGAACGACCGCAACCTCGCATCGCTGCACGAGCTCTTCATCGGCATCAACCGCGAACCGCTGATCGCGCAGAAATACGTCCCGGCCGTGGTGAAGGGGGACAAGCGCGTGATTCTCGTCGACGGCGAGCCGGTGGGCGCGATCAACCGCATTCCGGCGGCGGGCGAGACACGGTCGAACATGCATGTGGGCGGCCGGCCGGAGAAGGTGGGGCTGACCGACCGCGACCGTGAGATCTGTGCCGCGATCGGCCCCGTCCTGCGCGAGAAGGGGCAAGTCTTCGTCGGCATCGACGTGATCGGTGACTGGCTGACCGAGATCAACGTGACCTCGCCGACGGGACTTCAGGAACTCGAGCGATTCGACGGCACCAATGCCGCCCGGCGGATATGGGAGGCGATCGAGGCGAAGCGGGCGTAGCCCGGCCGCCCGGTCAGCGGCCCGCCTGCATGCTCAGCCGGTAGCTCACCGCTTCGGCCACATGCGGCTTGCGCACATCGGCGGATCCCGCGAGATCGGCGATGGTGCGTGCGACGCGCAGGATCCGGTGGTAGCCCCGGGCCGAGAGGCCGAAGCGTTCGGCAACCCGCGCCAGAAGCTCCCGCCCGTCGCTGTCGGGGCTCGCGATCTCTTCCAGGATCCGGCCCTCGGCATCGGCGTTCACGCGCATGTCCGCATGGTCGGAGAAGCGCGCGGCCTGCACCGCCCGCGCGGCGGCCACCCGCTCGGCCACCGCGGCCGAGCTTTCGCCCGACTCGGGCAGGTCGAGGTCGGTATAGGCCACCGGCGGCACCTCGACCCTGAGGTCGATCCGGTCCATGAGCGGCCCCGAGATGCGGCCGAGGTAGTCCTCGCCGCAGAGCGGAACCTTGGCGCAGGCGCGCGCGGGGTCGGAGAGATAGCCGCATTTGCAGGGGTTCGCGGCAGCGACGAGAAGGAAGCGGCACGGATAGCGGATATGGGCATTGGCGCGGGCGACGACGACCTCGCCGGTCTCGATCGGCTGGCGCAGGGTTTCAAGGACGGTGCGGGGGAACTCGGGGAATTCGTCGAGGAAGAGGACGCCGTTGTGGGCGAGGCTGATCTCGCCCGGCTTGGCGCCGCGTCCGCCGCCGACGATGGCCGCCATCGAGGCGGTGTGGTGCGGCTCGCGGAAGGGCCGCGTGCGGCTGATCCCGCCCTCGTCCAGAAGCCCCGAGAGCGAGTGGATCATCGAGGTCTCCAGCGCCTCGGCCGCCGTCAGCGGCGGCAGGATGCCGGGAATGCGGGCGGCGAGCATCGACTTGCCCGAACCCGGCGTACCGACCATGAGAAGGTGATGCCGCCCGGCCGCCGCGATTTCCAGCGCGCGTTTCGCCCGTTCCTGCCCCTTCACGTCGCGAAGGTCGCGCCGGGCTGGATCGGTCCGCACCTCGCCGGGATTCGCGGGCGTGATCGGCGCCGCGCCGGTGAAGTGCCGGAGCACTTCGGCAAGCGTCGCGGCCGCGATCACCGGGGTTGCGCCGACCCAGGCGGCTTCGGGTCCGCATGCCTTCGGACAGAGGAGCGTCCGCTCTTCCTCCGCCGCGGCCATCGCGGCCGGAAGCGCACCGATCACCGGCACGAGCCGCCCGTCGAGCGAGAGTTCGCCGAGCGCGACCGTGCCCTCGACCTCCTCGCGCGGCAGGATGTCGATGGCGGCGAGCAACGCGAGCGCGATCGGAAGGTCGAAATGCGAGCCTTCCTTCGGCAGGTCGGCGGGCGAGAGGTTCACGGTGATCCGTTTCGACGGCAGCGCGATCGACATTGCCGTCAGCGCCGCGCGCACCCGGTCGCGCGCCTCGCTTACCGCCTTGTCGGGCAGGCCCACGACCGCGAAGGCGGGCATTCCCGCCGCGACCGAGCACTGGACCTCGACGATCCGTGCCTCCACCCCCTCGAAGGCCACCGTATAGGTGCGCGCCACCATGGTCCGTCCCCGTTAACCCCGGTTAACGGCTAGCGCGAAGGTGGTTGAGAAAGGGTTAACGCGCGGCCAACGCCATGAATGCCGGCCAGGCTTCCGGGTCGGCGAGCGTCTTGTCGCGGCAAAAGGCATTGCAGAAGCCCCAGACGCGGCCGTCCAGTTCGAGGAAGTGGGTGACGGGCTTGCCGGAATAGGGGCAGGCGGCATTGACCGAGGGTTCCCCTGCCGGCGTCGCCTTCCGGGGCTCGGGGCCTGGCCAGGGTCGTTCGGGGTAGGGCATGGCGTAGGACGGCTGGACCAGGGCCTCCGCCGCGCCCATCGCCCGCCAGCGGCGCAAGGCGGGGTCGGCGAGATGTGCGGCGACGTAGTCCATCGCGGCGGCGGACACCGGGAGATTGTAGGTGGCGATCCTTGTGGCCACGGGGGCGAAGAAGGCGTCCGCCGCCGTGTAGCGGCCGAAGAGCCAGGGACCGTCCGCGCCGAAGCGGGCCCGCGCCAGTGCCCAGAGGTCCTCGATCCGGGCGAGGTCGCCCAGAACTTCGTCCCGGGGCGCGGAGTCGGCGTAGCTCAGCCGCAGATTCATCGGACAATCGCCCCTGAGCGCGGTGAAACCGGAGTGCATCTCTGCCGCCAAGGATCGGGCCATGGCGCGGGCGGCGGCATCCTCGGGCCAGAGTCCGGCCCGGGGGTGGCGTTCGGCGAGCGTCTCGGCGATGGCGTGCGTGTCCCACACCACCTCGCCCTCGGGCGTGCGCATCGCGGGCACCAGCCGGGCGGGCGCGAAATCGGCGAGAAGCCGGTGGAAGTCGTCGGTGTAGAGGATTCCCGTGTGGCAGGTCACCGGCAGGCCGAACTTCTCGAAGAGAAGCCAGCCGCGCAGGGACCAGCTCGAATAGCTGCGGTCGCCGATGGCAAGGTGATAGGTCATGGCATCCTCCCTTTCTCCCTTGCTAGCCGGCGCCCCGCTGCGGGTCACGTTCATCTTCGTGCGCCGCGCCATCACGGCCGGTGATGAAAGTCGCGCCGCTTGTCTTCCACGGACTCCGCGCCTAATCCTTGGCGAGGCGGGCGAGGGCATCATGCTGGCGGACAAGCGCATTCTCCTGATCATCGGCGGCGGCATCGCGGCCTACAAGGTGCTCGACCTCATCCGAAGGCTGAGGGAGCGGGGGGCGGCGGTGCGGGCGGTGATGACCGCGGCGGCACAGGAATTCGTGACACCGCTTTCGGTCGGGGCGCTGACGGCCGATCATGTCTTCACCGATCTCTTCGACCGCCAGGACGAACAGGACGTCGGCCATATCCGGCTGGCGCGCGAGGCCGACCTCATCGTCGTGGCCCCGGCGACCGCCGACCTGATGGCGAAGGCCGCGCACGGGTTCGCGGGCGATCTCGCCACGGCGGTGCTGCTGGCGACCGACCACAAGGTCCTGATGGCGCCGGCAATGAACCCACGGATGTGGGCGCATCCAGCCACCCGGCGCAACCATGCCCGGCTGGCCGCCGACGGCGTCGCCTTCGTCGGCCCGGCGATGGGCGAGATGGCCGAGGCCGGCGAGGCAGGCGAGGGGCGCATGGCCGAGCCCCTGGAAATCGTCGCGGCGGCCGAGGCCGCGCTGGGCGGCGGGGCGCTCGCCGGTCGGCATGTCATCGTGACCTCGGGTCCCACGCACGAGCCGATCGACCCGGTGCGCTATATCGCCAACCGCTCCTCGGGGGCGCAGGGAACGGCGCTGGCCGCCGCGCTGCGCGATCTCGGCGCGCGCGTCACCTTCGTCACCGGACCGGCGAGCGTGCCCGCGCCTTCGGGCGTGGAGGTCGTCGCGGTCGAGACGGCGCGGGAGATGCTCGCCGCCGTCGAGGCGGCGCTCCCGGCCGAGGCGGCGGTCTTCGCCGCCGCCGTCGCCGACTGGCGGGTGAAGAACGCGAGCCATTCCAAGATGAAGAAGGATGGGTCGGGCCGGGCCCCGGCGCTCGAGTTCGCGGAAAACCCCGACATCCTCGCCACCGTGTCGCAGATGGAGGCGGGGCGGCCGCGGCTCGTCATCGGCTTTGCCGCCGAGACCGACGACGTGGTGGCCCATGCGCGGGCCAAGCGTGCGCGCAAGGGCTGCGACTGGATCGTGGCGAACGACGTTCGGCCTGCGACCGGGATCATGGGTGGCGCGGAGAACGCGGTGACGCTGATCACCGGCGAGGGCGCGGAAGACTGGCCACGGCTCGCCAAGGACGAGGTTGCGCGGCGGCTTGCCGCGCGCATCGCCGCGGCTCTGGGTTAATGCGACTAGGCCGGGAGCCTCCGGCGGGAGTATTTCGGCCACAATGAAAGATGGATCAATGCGTCCGGTGATCCGGGTTCTGCGCGAGGACTGGGCCGACCCTCAGGTGGCGCTGCCTGCCTACGCGTCGGCCGGTGCCGCCGGGGCGGACATCCGTGCGAACCTTCCCGAGCGCGACCGCGCGGCGGGTCTCGTGCTGGCGCCCATGGAGCGGCGAGTGGTGCCGACGGGGCTCCGCATCGAGATCCCGGAGGGTTTCGAAGTGCAGATCCGCCCGCGCTCCGGCCTTGCGCTGCGGCACGGGATCTCGCTCCCGAACACGCCCGGGACAATCGACAGCGACTATCGCGGACCCTTGGGCGTGCTCCTCGTCAACCTCGGGGCGGAGCCCGTCGTCATCGCCCACGGCGAGCGGATCGCACAGATGATCGTGGCGCCGGTCGTACAGGCCGAGTTCGCAGAGGCGGCGGCGCTCGGCGAGACGGCGCGGGGCGCCGGCGGCTTCGGCTCCACGGGACGGGGGTGAAGTTCCGGTGACGGTATTCCTGACGGCCCTCGCGCTTCTCGCCCTCGGATGGGGCCTCAGACTGCCGGTGCGACTGGTGGCGCTGATGCTGGCGGTACTCTGGGCGGCCACCCTTCTCGCGCATCTGGTGTTGCCGGAGGGCCACGCACTTGCCCGGGCGTTGGGTGGCGATGCCCGCGTCTGGGGGGCGGTGGGGGTGGTGGCGGCGCTCGCCTTCGGCTACCGCCACGGGCTCCTCGCGCTGCGGAACCGGGCCATGCCCGCGCCGGAAGCCTCGGGGAAGGGAGCGTTCTCCGACGCCGAGCTTGACCGCTACGCGCGCCACATCGTGCTGCGCGAGGTCGGCGGCATGGGCCAGCGCCGGCTGAAGGAGGCGAGGGTCCTGGTGGTGGGGGCGGGCGGGCTCGGCTCGCCCGCGCTCCTCTACCTTGCCGCGGCAGGCGTCGGCACGATCGGGGTCATCGACGACGACACAGTGTCGTCGTCGAACCTGCAGCGGCAGGTGATCCACACCGATGCGCGGATCGGGATGCCGAAGGTCTTCTCCGCCGAGGCGGCGATGAAGGCACTCAATCCCTACATCACGGTGCGACCCTACAACCGCCGTCTGACGGAGGCCGAGGCGCCGGTACTCTTCGCCGACCACGACCTCATCCTCGACGGGTCCGACAATCTCGACACGCGCTACATGGTGAATGCGGCCGCCGTGGCGGCGGGCAAGCCGCTCATCTCTGCCGCGATCACCCAGTGGGAGGGGCAGATCAGCCTCTACGACCCGGCGCGCGGCGCGCCCTGCTATGCCTGCATCTTCCCCGAACGTCCCGCCGACGGGCTGGCACCCTCCTGCGCGGTGGCGGGCGTGATGGGGGCGCTGCCGGGCGTGATCGGCGCGCTGATGGCGGTCGAGGCGATCAAGGAGATCACCGGGGCGGGAGAGGGCCTGCGCGGCCGGATGCTGATCTACGACGCGCTTTACGGCGAGAGCCGGCAGATCGCGCTTCGGCGCAGCCAGTCCTGTCCCGTCTGCGGAGGGTGATCGGGGCCTTCCCGGGGGGCCGGCCGCGGGCGGGAGCTTTTTTCGGACGGGAGGTGCCGGCGGGTGCTGGCCTTCGGCCGGACCTGTGCCTAGCCTTCGGGCCAAAGGAGACCACGATGACCAATCCGCTGCTTGAGCCCTTCGCCGGCGAATTCGCCCTGCCGCCCTTCGACCGGATCGAGGACTCGCATTTCGCGCCTGCCTTCGATGCGGCGCTGACCGAAGCGCGGGCGAACATCGCGGCGATCGCCGCGAACCCCGAGGCACCGAGCTTCGCCAACACGATCGAGGCGCTCGAACTGGCGGAGGAGACGCTGAACCGTGTCGGCGGCGTCTTCTGGAACCTTTCCGGGGCGGATTCCACGCCAGCGCGGCAGGCGCTGGAGCGGGAGCTTGCGCCGAAGCTGGCGGCCTTCTCCTCCGAGGTGACGATGAACGCAGAACTCTTCGCGCGCATCGATGCGCTCTGGCAGGCGTGCGCGGGGCTTGCCCTCACGGCCGAGCAGCAGCGGGTGCTGGAGCTTTACCGGCGCATGTTCGTCCGCGCAGGGGCGGCGCTGGACGAGGCGGGACGCCGGCGCATGGCCGCGATAAAGGAACGGCTTGCGGTCCTGTCGACCGCCTTTTCGCAGAACGTCCTCGCCGAGGAGCGGGACTGGGTGTTGCCGCTCTCCGACGCCGATCTGGAGGGTTTGCCCGATTTCGTCGCCGCCGCCGCGAGGGCCGCGGCCACGGAGCGGGGACTGGCGGGTCATGTGCTGACGCTGAACCGATCCCTTGTCGTGCCCTTCCTCCAGTTCTCGCCCCGCCGCGACATCAGGGAGCGGGCCTACGAGGCCTGGGTGGCACGCGGCGCGAACGGTGGGGCGACCGACAACCGCACCATCGCGGCCGAGATCCTGACGCTGCGCGAGGAGAGGGCGCGACTCCTTGGCTACGAGAGCTTCGCCGCCTACAAGCTCGAGCCCGAGATGGCGAAGACGCCCGCGACCGTCCGCGACCTCCTGATGCGGGTGTGGAAGCCGGCGCGGGAAAGGGCGCTCGCCGATGCCGCGACCCTCACCGCGATGATGCATGCCGACGGGATCAACGGCGATCTCGAACCCTGGGACTGGCGGTATTATTCCGAAAAGCGGCGGCTTGCGGAACACGACCTCGACGAGGGCGAGCTCAAGCCCTACTTCGGGCTCGACGCGATGATCGGCGCGGCCTTCGACACCGCGCACCGGCTTTTCGGGCTGGAGTTCCGCCCCCTCGATCTGCCGCTCTACCACACGGACGTGCGGGCCTGGGAGGTGACGCGGGACGGGCGCCACATCGCCGTTTTTCTCGGCGACTACTTCGCCCGGCCCTCGAAACGCTCCGGCGCCTGGTGCTCGGCGATGCGCGAACAGCGCAGGCTCGGCGGCGAGCAG
This sequence comes from Paracoccaceae bacterium, assembly GCA_020637675.1. Classification (GTDB taxonomy): domain Bacteria; phylum Pseudomonadota; class Alphaproteobacteria; order Rhodobacterales; family Rhodobacteraceae; genus Albidovulum. The sequence goes on from JACKKD010000002.1 coordinate 160,247, forward strand.
CGGCCGATCGTGGTGAACGTCTGCAACTTCGCCCGCCCGGCAGAGGGTGGCCCGGCGCTGCTCTCCTGGGACGACGCGCGCACGCTCTTTCACGAATTCGGCCATGCGCTGCACCAGGTGCTGTCCGATCTGACCTATTCCTTCATTTCCGGAACATCCGTCGCAAGGGATTTCGTGGAACTGCCGAGCCAGCTCTACGAGCACTGGCTGGAGGTGCCGGACGTGCTCGACACCCACGCGCGCCATGTAACGACCGGCGCGCCGATGCCCGCGGACCTGCGCGACCGGCTTCTGGCGGCCCGCACCTACGACCAGGGCTTCGCAACGGTCGAATACGTGGCCTCGGCGCTCGTCGACCTCTCCTTCCACGAGGGCGCGGCGCCCGCCGATGCGATGGCGATGCAGGCGGCCGTGCTTGACGGGCTGGGCATGCCGCGGGCGATCCGGATGCGCCACGCGACGCCGCATTTCGCCCATGTCTTCGCCGGTGACGGATATTCCGCGGGCTACTACAGCTACATGTGGTCCGAGGTGATGGACGCCGATGCCTTCGACGCCTTCACCGAGGCGGGCGATCCCTTCGACGCGGAAACCGCCCGGCGGCTGGAGCGCCACATCCTGTCGGCCGGAGGATCGGCGGAGCCGGACCGGCTCTACACCGCTTTCCGGGGCCGGATGCCGGGGGTGGAGCCCTTGCTGCGCGGACGGGGCCTGTTGGACCCTGTCTGAAAAATTGCCCGGAAATTGTCCACCCGGCACATGCAATAGACACGGTTCGGTCAGAATTTGCCGCGATCCTGACCCGGAATTGGTGCGACCGGACCATGGGGTTCGGCGTGCACCGGAACCTGGGGAAGCCGGCACTTGGCGGGAACTGGCCGGACAACGGCGATCGCGTCCGCGGTCGCGCTCTGCCTTCTCGCGGGCAGCGGCGTTTCGGCGGCGACGATCATCACGGGGCCCGGCACGCCGGAGACCCTGATCCATGACGCACGCCTGACGGTCTCCTCCTCGCGCGCGGTCGCCCGCAGCGTTCCACCGGCGCCGGTCCGCAAGAGCTTCGTCGACAGGGCGGCAGTCGCCACCGTGCGCGTCGGATGCCTCGTCGCCGGAACGAGTGCGTCGAACGCGGTGGGGTCGAGCGTCGGCTATCTCTGGGTGGTGACGCGGTGCCTTGGCCACGCGGCTGGTCCGGTGCCGCCCGCCGAGCCCCTCCACCTCGCCAGTCTCTACCTTCCGCCGCCGCCTGCGCCCTACTGGCCCGCGCGCGGCGTGCCGACAATGCTGCCAGGACCCGGCGCCGGGGGCGGGGTTTCGCGCCCCTACCTGGCTCCGGTGCCCCTTCCCGCGGCCGGGTTCGCGTTGCCCGCTGCACTCGGCCTTCTCGTCGCGTTTCGGCTCCGGCGGCGCTGAGCGGACCTTTCCTTCGCCGCCGGGCGATGCAAGAGTGCGCGCATGACATCGGATTTCCTCATCGTCGGCGGCGGGATTGCCGGCGTTTCCGCCGCAGCGCGTCTGTCGCATCTGGGGCGGGTGACGCTCCTCGAGGCCGAGGACCATCTGGCGCACCATGCCTCCGGGCGGTCCGCCGCGCTCTACGAGCCGAACTACGGACTTGCCCCGGTGATCGCCCTGTCGCATGCGAGCGGCGATGGCCTCAGGGCGGCCGGCGTGCTGACGCCGCGCGGGCTCATGCTCCTGGGGGCCGAGGGCGAGGATGCGGTCTTCGCAGAGGAATGCCGCAATTTCGGGCTGGACGAGATTTCCCCCACCGAGGCGCGGGCGATCGTTCCGATACTCGGGCCGCGCGTTCGCCGTGCGGCGATCGCCGACCATGCCTGGGATATTGATACCGACCTCCTGATTCAGGGCTTCGCGCGCGAGGCGCGGGGCAACGGCGCCGAGATCCTGACCCGCGCCCGGGTCACCGGTATCCTGCGCGAGGGCGGCCACTGGCAGGTCACGACGGCGGCAGGCGCGCACTTCGCCGGCCTGCTCGTGAATGCGGCCGGTCCCTGGGCGGACGAAGTCGCGCGGATGGCCGGGGTGCGCCCCCTCGGCTTCACGCCCCTGCGCCGCTCCATGGCGCGCGTGCCCGCGCCGGACGGGCAGGACACGGCGCGCTGGCCGATGCTGATGGGCGCCGGCGAGACCTGGTATGCCAAGCCCGATGCCGGTGCGCTCATCGTCTCGCCGGCCGAGGAAGATGCGGCCGAACCGCACGACGCCTGGGCCGACGACATGGTCCTCGCCGAGGGGCTCGCCCGCTACGAGGATATGGTGACCGCCCCGGTGACGCGGCTTCTCGCCTCCTGGGCCGGTCTCAGGACCTTCGCGCCCGACCGGGTGCTGGTCATCGGCCCCGATCCGGAAGTTCCGTCGTTCTTCTGGGTCGCCGGGCAGGGCGGTTACGGCTTCCAGACCTCGGCCGCGGCAAGCGCGCTGGTCGGTGACCTTGTCGCCGGCCGGCCGCCTGTCCTCGACGCCGCGACCGTCTCGGCCCTTTCGCCGGCCCGGTTTCGGTGAGACACTCCCGGAAAACGGGAATCAGAGGGACAGGATGCGGGCGCTCCGCGCAGGGTTGATCGCGCTGACACTGGCCGCACTCGCGGCCTGCAGCGGGCCGGGGGATCGCGCGCGCGGCATCCCCGACCGGTTCCGCGACCTCGACCCCTACGACTGGCGGGGCATTACCCCGGCGCATCACTCCGTCCACGGCATCGACGTGTCGCGCTATCAGGGCGATATCGACTGGCACCGGGTCGCGCGCTCCGGTGTCTCCTTCGCGTTCCTCAAGGCGACCGAGGGCGGCGATCACACCGATCCGAGCTTTTCGGCGAACTGGCAGGGCGCGGCCCGGGCGGGTGTGCCTCGCGGCGCCTATCACTTCTTCTACCTCTGCCGCCCGGCGGCCGAACAGGCGGCCTGGTTCCTCGCCCATGTCCCGCGCGAGCAGGGTGCGTTGCCGCCAGTCCTCGACGTGGAGTGGAACCACGCCTCGCGCACCTGCCGGGCCCGGCCCGATCCGGCGTCGGTCCGAGCCGAGATCGCGACCTTCCAGCGCATCGTCGGCAACGCGATGGGCCAACGGCCGGTGATCTACACGACCGTCGACTTCTTCACCGAGAACGACCTGCGCCGGCTCGGGCAGGAGGAATTCTGGCTCCGCTCCGTCGCGGGCCACCCGCGCAAGACCTATCCGGGCCAGGACTGGAGCTTCTGGCAGTACACCGGCACCGGCGTCGTGCAGGGCGTGTCGGGCGCGGTGGATCTCAACGCCTTCGCGGGGTCCGAGGCGGACTGGGCGCGCTGGCGGGCGCGGCGCAGCCTCTGACGCCACGTCACATTCCGATTGTTGCATGTCTTGATCAAGGTCAAGGCCGCCGACGCGATTTCCTGCCATGGCCCGGGCAGACCAATTCGGAGGCCCCCATGAGCTACCTTGACGCCATCAACGAAACCCGCGCCGAACTCCGCGAGCTCTACAAGGCCGTGCCCGGCGCGACGCAGGGCTTCGCCACGCTCTCGAAGGCGGTGAAGGACAATGGCCCGCTCTCGCTGAAGGAAAAGGAATACGTCGCGCTCGGCATGGCGCTGGCGGTGCGGTGCTCGCCCTGCATCAACTTCCATGTGGAGGCGTTGATGAAGGCCGGCGCGACGCGCGAAGAGCTTGGCGACGTGCTCGCCATGGCGATCCAGATGGGCGGCGGCCCGACGCTGATGTACGCGGGCGAGGCGCTCGCCTGCTGGGACGAACTCGCAGCGAAGGCCAACCGGTGAGCGGCACGACGGACGTCGGCTTCCGTCGTGCATGAACTCGGGGATCAGGGGAAAGGAGCGTCCCATGACGCGGATACTTTCGATGCTGGTGGCGGTGGTCGTCGGGGCCGGCGCTGCGGTCGCGCAGCAGGCGATTCCGGGGGCCTATTTCATCGAGCAATGGGATGGCGACGGCGATGGCCGGGTGACACCCGAGGAGGCGCGCCAGAAACGCGCGGACGTCTTCGGGATGTTTGACCAGAACGAGGATGATCTTTTGCAGCCCGCCGAATGGGCGATGATCGCCGACCACCTCGCCGCCGAAAATGCGGCCCAGGGTCAGGGGCTGGCCAAGGGCATGGGGCAGGGCCCCGGCACGAAGGTGCGCGAGGCGATGCAGCCGCCCTTCAACGATCTGGACGGCGACGGCGAGGTCACATCGCGGGAATTCACCGAAGCGACCGACAAGCTCTTCTCGGCGCTCGACCGGAACGGCGACGGGCTTCTGACCGTGGACGATCTCGGCCGCGGCTGACGGCCCCGAGGGGCCGACATCCGGCCCCCCCCCTGGCATCACGGCCTCTCAACCGTCCTGACGGATGCGCACGTTGGCCGGATCGAAGGGGCTGTCCTCCACGACTTCGGCATCCCATTCCTTCAGGAGCATCCGCACCTTCAGCTTCGTGCCGACGGCGGCAAGATCGGGGCGGACATAGCCCATGCCGATCTGCTTGCCGAACGCCACCGACCAGCCGCCCGAGGTCAGGCGCCCGATCTTCTCGCCGTTCAGGAGAAGCGCCTCCTTGCCCCAGGGATCGGTGTCCGACGGCCCGTCGATCAGAAGCGTCACGCACATCGCGCGGATGCCGGTCGCCACCATCGCGCCCTTGCCACGGAAGTCCTTCGACATGTCGACGAAGCGCGGCAGCCCAGCTTCCAGCGGGGTCGCGTCGCGGCCAAGCTCGGTCCCGAAGGCGCGATAGCTCTTCTCCTGCCTGAGCCAGTTCTGCGCCCGCGCGCCGACCAGCTTCATGCCGTGTTTCGCGCCCGCCTCGACCAGCTGATCCCAGAGGTAGCGCCCCATCTCGACCGGATGATGCAGTTCCCAGCCAAGCTCGCCGGTATAGGCCACGCGGATCGCGTTGACCGGGCACATGCCAAGCTCGATCCTGCGGGCCGACAGCCAGGGGAAGCGCTTGTTCGAGAGCACCGTTGCCGGATCGGCGTCCTTCACGATCTCCTTCAGGATGTCGCGCGATTTCGGCCCGGCGATGGCGAAAACGCCCCACTGGGTGGTGACGTCGTGGATGTCGATATGGCCGCCGCCATTCGCCATGAAGTCCTCGGCGGATTTCTTCAGGTAATCGGCATCATAAGCGGTCCAGGCCCCGGCGGAGACGAGATAGTAGTCGTTCTCGCCGTTGCGGACGATCGTGTATTCGGTCCGTGTGGTCCCGGCATCCGTCAGCGCATAGGTCAGGTTGATCCGCCCGACCTTCGGCAGCGCGTTGCAGGTGAACCAGTCGAGGAAAGCCGTCGCGCCCGGTCCGCGCACGATGTGCTTGGTGAAGGCCGAGGCGTCGATCAGGCCGGCGGTCTCACGGATCGCCCTGGCCTCATCGACGGCATATTGCCACCACGCGCCGCGCCGGAATGAGCGTGAGTCGTGGTCGAACGACGCAGGCGCATCCTTCGGGCCGTAGTAGTTCGGGCGCTCCCAGCCGTTCACCTGGCCCATCTGGGCGCCCGCCGCCTTCTGGCGGTCATAGGCGGGCGCGGTCCGCAGCGGGCGGGCCGCTTCGCGCTCTTCATCCGGGTGGTGCAGGATGAAGACGTGCTCGTAGCACTCCTCGTTCTTGCGCGCCGCGTATTCGGTCGTCATCCAGCCGCCATAGCGCTTGGGGTCGAGGCTCGCCATGTCGATCTCGGCCTCGCCCTCGACCATCATCTGGGCGAGGTAATAGCCGGTGCCGCCGGCGGCGGTGATGCCGAAGCTGAAACCCTCGGCCAGCCACATGTTGCGCAGGCCGGGCGCGGGGCCGACGAGGGGGTTGCCGTCGGGTGTATAGCAGATCGGGCCGTTGAAATCGTCCTTGAGGCCCACGGTCTCGGACGAGGGCAGGCGGTGGATCATCGACATGTATTCTTCCTCGATCCGCTCGAGGTCGAGCGGGAAGAGGTCGGCGCGGAAGCTTTCCGGCACGTCGTAGAGGAAGCGGGCGGGGGCGCCCCGCTCATAGGGGCCGAGAATCCAGCCGCCGCGCTCCTCGCGGACATACCACTTGGCGTCGGCGTCGCGCAGCACCGGATGCTCGGGGTTTCCTGCGGCACGCCAGGCCTGAAGCGCGGGGTCGGGCTCGGTAACGATATACTGGTGCTCGACCGGGATCGCGGGGATCCGGATGCCCAGAAGCCGGGCGGTGCGCTGGGCATGGTTGCCGGTCGCGGTCACCACATGCTCGGCGGTGATGACGACCTTTTCGTCGGAAGGGACCAGGTTGCCGCCCTTCTCCACCATCTTCGAACAGGTGACCCGCCATTCCGAACCGGTCCATTCATACCCGTCGACCTGCCACTTCCGCTCGATCGTCACGCCATGCTGGCGCGCGCCCTTGGCCATCGCCTGGGTCACGTCGGCGGGGTTGATGTAGCCGTCCTGCGGATGGAAGAGCGCGCCCTTGAGGTCCTCGGTGCGCAGGAGCGGCCAGCGCTCCTTCATTTCCTTCGGCGTCAGGAACTCGTGATGGACGCCAGCAGTCTCGGCAACCGACGAATAAAGCATGTACTCGTCCATCCGCGCGTCGGTCTGCGCCATGCGCAGGTTGCCGACCACCGCGAAGCCCGCGTTCAGCCCTGTCTCGGCCTCGAGCGACTTGTAGAAATCGACCGAGTACTTGTGGATGTGGGTCGTCGCGTAGGACATGTTGAAGAGGGGCAGCAAGCCCGCCGCGTGCCAGGTCGAGCCCGAGGTCAACTCGTCCCGCTCCAGGAGCATCGTGTCCCAGCCGGCCTTGGCCAGATGATAGGCGATCCCGGTTCCGACGGCACCGCCGCCGACGACCAGGGCTTTGACATGGGTCTTCATCGGCCGACTCCCCGTATTCCGATCCATGTCCTATCTGCCAGAGCGGCCGGAATCCGGAAAGGTCAGCCCGACCTGTTCCGGTGGAAAAACGACATGCGCAGGTCTCGACCCGCGCCGCGGACAGGGCTACACCTGAGGCCGGAAACCACGGCGGAGGGGCGCATGGCACGCACGGTCATCATCGAGGCACACGGCGGACCCGAGGTCCTGAAACTCGTGGACCGCCCGGTGGGCGAGCCGGGACCGGGCCAGATCCGCATTCGGCAGATGGCGGCCGGGATCAACTTCATCGACGTCTATCAGCGTAGCGGGCTTTACAAGATGACTCTTCCCGCGGCCCTCGGGATGGAGGCGGCGGGCGTCGTCGAGGCGGTGGGCGGGGGGGTGGCGCACCTGAAGCCGGGCGATCGTGCCGCCTATGCCAGCCAGCCGCCCGGCGCCTATGCCGAGGCGCGGGTGATGCCCGCCGCCCAGGTCTGCCGGCTCCCGGACGGCATCGCGTTCGACACCGCCGCAGCGATGATGCTGAAGGGCCTGACGGTCGATTACCTCTTCAACCGGACGACGCCACTCTCGCGCGGCGACTGGGTGCTCTTTCATGCCGCCGCCGGCGGCGTCGGGCTCATCGCCTGCCAGTGGGCGCGGTCCGAGGGGATCAACCTCATCGCCACGGCCGGATCGGACGAGAAGTGCCGGATGGCGCTCGACCACGGCGCGGTGGCGGCAATCAACTACCGGTCCGGCGATTTCGTGAAGCAGGCGCGCGAGATCACCGGCGGCAGGGGCGTGGACGTTGTCATGGATTCGGTCGGCCGCGACACCTTCGACGGCTCGCTCGACTGCCTGCGGCCGCTCGGTATGATGATCAGTTTCGGAAATGCCTCGGGGCCCGTCCCGCCGGTCGACATCCTCACGCTCGCCGCGAAGGGCTCGCTGAAGATCACCCGGCCCACGGTCTTCACGCATATCACCGATCACGCCACCTGCCAGGAGATGGCGGGCCGGCTCTTCGGCAAGGTCCTGTCGGGCGCCGTGAAGGTCGAGATCGGCCGGCGCTACCCGCTTGCCGAGGTGGCCGAGGCGCATCGCGCGCTGGAGGCCCGCGCGACCACGGGTTCTACCGTGCTGACGCTCTGAGCGGTCAGCCGCCGCCGATGCTGCAGCGCTTGATGCTGCCTGCGACGGTGCAGTTTGCGCCGAGGCCGTTGACCCGGACCTCCGGCTTCGGACGGCTGGCGTCAGGGGCCGCGCCATCGGACTTGCCGCCCAGGAGACCGCCGATCAGGCCGAGAATGCCGCCCGCGCCGCGCGCGGTGGCAGATTGAGCCGAGGCTGCGGCCGCCGCGGGGATCGTGTCGGCAGGCTGCTGCATCAGCCGCGCGCGCATCACGGCGGCGGCGCCCTCGGTCAGCTTTCCCTGCTGCACGCCGAGGTCGAGCGCCCGAAGCGCGATCAGCCGCTCGGCTTCGCCGGGAACGGTCGCGGGCGGAGGCTCGGTCGCACTGACCGCTGCGCGAGGCGCAGCCGGGGCAGCGGCGCCGGTAATCCGGCCCGACACCGTCCCGAAGTAGGCGGCCGCCGCGAAGGCGCCCGGCGCGGAACCGGCGCGCCGCGCCTGGTTGACGTAATCGACCGCCCCAACGGCGACCGCGGATATGACGACGAAGCCGCCCAGGAAAACTTTCGACATGGCATCCCCCGCCGTCCTGCACGCCCGCAGAATGCGCGGGAAAAGCGGCAGGAGCATGACCCGGTGCGGGTGTTTTCGCGGTTCAGAGCCGCGACAGCATCAGGCCGGCCGCGACGAGCGCGACGGCCGCGATGCGTCGGGCGGAGACGGGTTGCGCGGGCAGGCCGAAGGCGCCGAGATGGTCTAGGACGAGCCCCGCGATCATTTGGCCGAGGATGATCGCCGCGAGCGCCGTCAGCGCACCGGTAGTGCCGATCCCGCGGATCATGGCCCAGACATAGAAGGCGCCGAGAAGCCCGCCCGAGACCTGCCAGAGCGGCAGCCCGGCGAGCCGCGCGGCCGGCGCGGTGCCCGCGCTGGCCAGCGCCACGGCAAGGAGGACGGCGAAGCCCACGCCGAAGGACACGGCGGCGGCCGAAAGCGGACTGGCCAGGGACCGGCCAAGCGCGCCGTTGATCGGCGCCTGAACGGCCACGGCCGCCCCGCCCGCGCAAAGAAGCAGCAGCGCCCCGATCTGCCCGGCGGTCATGGGATCAGAGCATCCCGGGCACGACGAGGTCGGGCGGCCGGTGCCCGTCGGCGAAGGTCTTGATGTTGATGATCACCTTCTCACCCATCTCGATCCGTCCCTCGATCGTGGCAGAGCCCATGTGCGGCAGCAGGACGACATTCGGCAGCGCGCGCAGGTCCGGGTTCACCTCGGCGCCGTGCTCGTAGACGTCGAGCCCCGCCCCCGCGATCTCGCCCGCGCGCAGCATCCGCGCCATCGCGTTTTCGTCGATCACCTCGCCGCGCGAGGTGTTGACGATCACCGACGTGGGTTTCATCAGCTTCAGCCGGCGCGCGTTCATCAGGTGGAAGGTGGAAGGCGTGTGCGGGCAGTTGACAGAGATCACGTCCATCCGCGCGACCATCTGGTCGAGGCTTTCCCAGTAGGTCGCGCCGACCTCGGCCTCCTGCTCGGGGCGCAGGCGCTTGCGGTTGTGATAGTGGATCTGCATCCCGAAAGCCTGTGCGCGGCGCGCGACTGCGGTGCCGATGCGCCCCATCCCGAGGATGCCGAGCCGCCGTCCGCCAACTCGCCCGCCGAGGTTGGCCATGGGCGACCACCCCTGCCATACCCCGGCCTGCATCAGGGCGAGACCCTCGGGGATCCGCCGTGTAACCCCCAGGATCAGTGCCATCACCATGTCGGCGGTGTCCTCGGTCACCACGCCGGGGGTATTCGACACGAGGATCCCGCGCTGGCGCGCGCTTGCGACGTCGATGTGATCGACGCCCGCGCCGTAGTTGGCGATGAGCTTCAGCCGCCCGCCGGCCTGCGCCAGCATGTTGGCGTCGATCTGATCGGTCAGGCAGGGGACGATCACGTCGGCGCGCTTTATCGCGGCGACGAGGTCCTCGCGGGTCATCCGGAGATCGGGGTCGCGGAGTTCGACTTCGAACAACTCGCGCATTCGCGTCTCCACGACCTCGGGCAGGCGTCGCGTCACGACAACACTCAGACGCTCAGATCCCATCGGGCCGATCTCCTCTCTTCCAACGGCGTGTCCCACTTGGCAAACTACGGGTCGAAGCGGGGCGGCGACAAGTCCCGAAAGGCGCGAACCGCGCAGTCGGAAGAAAATACAGGCAAACCATGAAACCACCTGGGTTCGGACGTCGGCTCTGCCGCCATCTCCTCCTCGCGGCCGCCGGCGCAGTCGTGGCCGCGGGTGCGCTGCGGGCGGCCGACACTCCGTCCGCGGCCGCAGCAACTGCCACCGCCGTGACCCGCGGACCGGTCACGAACATGCCCCTGCCGCGCTTCGTCTCGCTCAAGGCCGCGGAGGGCAACGTGCGCCGCGGCCCGAGCCTCGAACACCGGATCGACTGGGTGTTCCACCACCGCGACATGCCCCTGCGCGTCACGGCGGAGTTCGGCCACTGGCGGCGGGTGGAGGACAACGAGGGGCAGGGCGGGTGGATCTACTACACGCTCCTCTCCGGGGTCCGCACCGTTCTGATCGAGGCCGACGGCACGGCACTGCGGTCCCGACCCGACCCGGCCGCGCCCGTGGTGGCCGAGGCCCAGGCCGGCGTGATCGCCCGGCTCGGCGAATGCCAGCCCGACTGGTGCCGCGTCGTCGCCGGGGGGGAGAAGGGCTGGGTCGCCAAGGCCGCGCTCTGGGGCGTCGCGCCGGACGAGCTCCGCGACTAGGCGCGGCGCCGCGCACGGTTGCGCCGGCGAACGGCCCTGCTAGAACCGGCATTCAGGATCATGGCGCAGCACCAGACCTCGCTCAATCTGTCGGCCGGCATCGCCTCCGTGGCGGTGGCGCTGACGCTCGTCGGGCTGAAGCTCTGGGCGCTCGGCACCACGGCCTCGCTCTCGGTCGCGGCCTCGCTCGCCGACAGTGCGCTCGACCTCATGATGTCGGCTGGTGGCCTCGCCGCCATTCTCTACGCCGCCCGGCCAGCCGACGAGGACCACGCTTTCGGCCACACATCGGTCGAGGACCTCGCCGCGCTGGCGCAATCGGTCTTCATCCTGGTCTCCGGGGCGGTGATCGGCTGGACCGCGCTGGCGCGGCTTCTCAGCGACGCGCCAGCTCAACTCGCCGGCGAGGGCGGCGGGATCGTCGCGATGGCCGTCTCGATTGTGCTCACCCTCGCGCTCGTGCTCTGGCAGCGGCGCGTGGCGCGGGTGACGGGCAGCAAGGTCGTCGCCGCCGACTCGCTCCACTACCTCTCCGATCTTCTGCCCTCGATCGGCGCCATCGCCGCGCTCTGGGTCTCGCGGCGGTTCGGAATCGGCCAGGTGGACAGCGTGGTGGCGCTCGCCGCGGCGTTGATGCTCATCCTCGGCGCGCTCCGGATCGGCAAGGATGCCTGGGACGCGCTGATGGACCGCCGCGCCGATCCTGCCGTGATCGAGGGGATCGGCGCGATCGCGCGGACCTTCCCCGGCGTGCACGGCTTCCACGACCTGAAGACCCGGACCGCCGGAAGCCGGATCTTCGTGCATATCCATATCGAACTCGACGGCGACCAGACCCTGCGCGAGGCACATGCCATCGGCGCCGGCCTGCGGCGGAAGATCCTTGCCGCCTATCCGCAGTGCGACGTGATCGTGCACAAGGACGTGGCGGGCCCGGACTGATCGGCCCCGCGCCCGACCGGTCGCTCAGCCCTTCTGCACCGATTTCAGCTTGTCGATGCCGACCATCTTCATCATCGCCTTTTCGTAATAGGGCTCGCTCGTGCCCTTCTTGACCTTGCGGATGAAGTACTTCTCGAACGCGACCTTGGCGAGGTGGACCCATTTCCCCGAGGAGGCCCAGTTGACGTTCCGCGGTGGTATCTGCGGCTGGGCCACGAAGGCCACGCCGCTGTCGCCGAAGTCCGCGAGGCAGACCGCGTTCCAGGTCCCGACGTTGTCGGGTTCCTGCCCGCGCAGGATCTGGCCGAGATTGTGCGCGGTCGCCGTCACCATGCTCTCGATCATGAAGCCGGTCTTCGGCACGCCGCAGGGCACCGGGGTCGGGCCCATCGGTGGGATCGCCACGCAGACCCCGATCCCGAAGATGTTGCGGTACTTCGGGTTCTGCTGGTGCTCGTCGACGATGACGAAGCCGCGCGGGTTCACCAGCCCCTCGATCCCCATGATCGGCTTGATGCCGCGGAATGCGGGCAGCATCATCGCGAAGCCGAAGGGCAGTTCCTTCTCGGCCTTCACGCTGCCGTCGTCGTTGACCTCCTCGACCACCATCTTCCCCTGCTCGACGCGTTTGACGCGCGTCGAGGTCAGCCACTTGACGTGCTTCTCGCGCATCTCCGACTCAAGGAGGCCCTTGGTGTCGCCCACGCCGTCGAGGCCGAGGTGGCCGATATAGGGCTCAGAGGTGACGAAGGTCATCGGCACCTTGTCGCGGATCTTGCGGCGGCGCAGTTCGGTTTCCAGGATGAAGGTGAATTCGTAGGCCGGGCCGAAGCACGACGCCCCCTGAACCGCTCCGACGATGATCGGCCCCGGCTTCTTGCAGAAGTCCTCGAAGGCGTCCCATGCCTTCTCGGCATGGTCCACATGGCAGACCGACTGGGTGTGTCCGCCATGCGGCCCGAGGCCCTCGATCTCGTCGAATGCCAGTTCCGGTCCGGTGGCGATGATGAGGTAATCGTAGTCGATCGTCGTGCCATCGACGAGCGCGACGCGGTTTTCCTCCGGATTCAGTTTTTCGGCGGCAACGGTCGTGAAGGCGATCCCCTTGTTCCGCATGGTCTCGGCCAGATCGACGGTGATGTCGTCGCGCTTGCGCCAGCCCACGGCGACCCAGGGGTTGGAGGGCACGAAGTGGTACGCCGGGTCCTTGGTCACCACGGTGATGCGGTCTTCCTTGCGAATCTGATCGGCCAGTTCATAGGCCATGATCGACCCGCCGAGCCCGGCCCCGAGAATTACGATATGCGCCATGCCAGTCCTCCCAGGGCAATGCCGCCGGCCCCCGCCGCAGAATCGCATTGCCGAGTCGCATTCATATATAGTTTTCGGAATACGTTTATGATCTGTGTCAAAGAGGCGCAGGCCGGGGGCCAAATGCAGACGGCCCCGCCCCGAGGTGGGGGCGGGGCCGTCCGGTCCGCCGAAGCGGGCCTACTTCGGAATCTCGCCGGTGATTCCCTCGACGAAGAAGTTCATGCCCAGAAGGTCGCCGTCCGGCGCGGTCTGACCCTCGGCCAGCCAATCGGAACCGTCCTGCTTCTTCAGGGGGCCGGTGAACGGGTGGTAGGTGCCGGCCGCGATCGCGTCGCGCAGCGCCTCGGCCTCGGCCTTGACTTCGGCGGGCACCGCATCGGTGATCTCGCCGATGAGGACCTCGCCGCCGGCGATCCCCTCCCAGGCGTCGGCCTGCTGATAGCTCCCGTCGAGCAGGGCGCCGACCCGTTTGATGTAGTACGGCCCCCAGTTGTCGATGATCGAGGAGACGCGGGGGCTGGGCTTGTATTCGGCCATGTCGGAGGCCTGGCCGAAGCCGATCACCTTGCCCCCGGTCTTTGCCGCCTCGGCCAGCACGGCGGTCGAGTCGGTGTGCGAGGCGATCACGTCCACGCCTTGGTCGATCAGCGCCTTTGCGGCGTCAGCCTCCTTGGCCGGGTCGAACCAGGTATAGGCCCAGACGACCGAAAGCTCGACGTTCGGGTTCACCTTCTTCGCATGGATGTAGTAGCTGTTGATCCCCATGATGACCTCGGGGATCGGGAAGGAGGCGATGTAGCCGATCTTGTTCGACTTGGTCATCCGCCCGGCGATCGTCCCCTGCACCGCGCGGCCCTCGTAGAAGCGGGCGTTGTAGGTGGAGACGTTCGGGTGGTCGCGCTTGAAGCCGGTGGCGTGCTCGAACTTCACGTCCGGAAACTTTGCGGCCACGGCGTTCGTGGCGTCCATGTAGCCGAACGAGGTGGTGAAGATGATGTTGCAGCCCGACAGCGCCATCTGCGTCAGCACGCGCTCGGCGTCCGCGCCCTCGGGCACGCTTTCCTGATACGCGGTCTCGACCTTGTCGCCGAATTCCGCCTCGACCTGCTTCAGGCCCTCGTGGTGCTGGAAGGTCCAGCCGCCGTCGCCGATCGGTCCGACGTAGACGAAGCAGGCCTTCACCTTGCCCATCTGCGCCTCGGCCGTGCCGGAAAGCGCGATGAGTCCCATCGCGGCCGTGGCCAGTAGCGTTCTTCTTTTCATTCCCTCTCTCCTGTTGGTGGGGCCGTTCCGGTCCCCTTGGTTGTTTCGCCTCAGCGCGAGGCGTGGAAGTTCTGGCCGAGGCTCGCGGGTGCGTTCAGGCTCGCGCGGCCCCGGCCGGAAGACATGATGACCAGCACGAGGATGGTTACCAGATAGGGCGACATCGACAAGTACTCGACCGGGATGCGGCTGCCTGCCGCCTGAAGATTGAGTTGCAGCACCGTGATCCCGCCGAAAAGCCAGGCGCCGATCAGCACCCGCCAGGGCTTCCAGCTGGCGAAGACCACGATGGCAAGCGCGATCCAGCCCGCCCCGGCGGTGATTCCGTCGGTCCACTGCGGGACGCGCACGAGCGAGATATAGGCCCCGCCCATCCCCGCCATCGCCGCGCCGAAGAGGATGGCGAGCACCCGGATGCGGACGACCTTGTAGCCGAGCGCGTGCGCCGCATCGTGGCTTTCGCCCACCGCCCTGAGGATGAGGCCCGCGCGGGAATACTTCAGCACCGCCCAGACCGCCGCGACGATCGCGACGGAGGCATAGACCACCCAGTCATGGCTGAAGAGCACGCGGCCGAAGAACGGGATCTGCTCCAGCGGGCCGAAGGGCAGGTCCGGGGTCCGGGGCGGCTTGATGCCGTTGTAGCCCTGGCCCATGAGGCTGGAAAGGCCGAGCCCGAAGAGCGTGAGCGCGAGGCCCGTCGCCACCTGGTTGGCGAGGAAGACCTGGGTCAGGAGCGCGAAGACGAGACTCAGCGCCATCGCCCCGAGGGCGCCGCCGAGAAACCCGAGCGCGGGGCTTCCGGTGTGGACGGCGGTGATGAAGCCCGAGATCGCCCCCATGATCATCATCCCCTCGACCCCGAGGTTGAGGACGCCCGCCTTCTCCACCACGAGTTCCCCGATCGCCGCCAGGAGGATCGGCACCGCCGCCACCATGAGCGAGGCGAGAAGGACGGAAGGCGTGATTCCGAAAAGCTCCATCACCTTGCCTCCCTGCCGAAGCCCGCGAGCCGGACGCGGTAGTTGGAAAGAAGGTCCACGGCGAGCAGGAAGAAGAGAAGCATCCCCTGGAAGACCCGGATCGCCGCGGACGGGAGCCCGAGGTTCGTCGCCGCCATCTCTCCTCCGACATAGGTCAGCGCCATCAGCAGCGCGGCGAGGAGGATGCCCACCGGATTGAGCCGGCCGAGGAAGGCCACGATGATCGCTGTGAAGCCGTAGCCCGAGTTGAAGTCGATGGAGATCTGCCCCGCCGGCCCGGTCACCTCGAAAAGCCCGGCAAACCCCGCGAGAGCGCCCGAGGCGCCGAGGCAGAAGATCACCAGCCGGTTCGGGCTGACGCCGGCGAAGCGGGCAGCACGCGGCGCCTGGCCCGCGAGCCGTATCTGGAAGCCGAGAAGGTGACGCTGGAGAAGGACATAGGCCGCGATCACCACGACGAAGGCCGCGACGACGCCCCAGTGCATCCCCGTCCCGGCGATCAGCTCGGGGTTCCGCGCAGCCGGATAGGACGAGAAGTTGCGGCTTCCGGGGAAGCCGGCGCCTTCGGGGTTGCGCAGGAAACCCGTCGCCGCCTTCGACAGGATCGTCTCGGCCACATAGACGAGCATCAGCGAGACGAGAATCTCGTTGGTATTGAACCGCGTCTTCAGGATCGCCGGGATCATCGCCCAGAGCCAGCCGCCGAAGCCGCCCGCAAGGATCATCAGCGGGAAGACGAGCCGGCTCTCCGTCGGGTAGACGGCAAGCCCCACGCTCGCGCCGACGATCGCGCCGATGATGTACTGCCCTTCGGCCCCGATGTTCCAGATGCCGGCCCGGAACCCGAGCGCGAGCCCGACCGCGATCAGCGTGAGCGGCCCCGCCTTCACCAGGAGCTGGCCGCGCAGGTAGAAGGCGAACTCGCCGAAGAGGGGGTCCCAGAAGATCGTCCTGACGACCGCCACGGGGTCCTTGCCGAGGGCGGCGAAGAGCGCGCCGCCCGCGATCATCGTGAGGAGGACGGCCAGGAACGGCGTCCCCCAGGCCCAGGCCCGCGACGGGGTGGGGCGCTTCTCAAGCCTCAGCATGACGGATCTCCCCGGCCTGCGCTTCGGCCCGATGCATCCCGTGCGAGCCGCCGAGCATGAGGCCGATCCGCTCCAGCGTCAGCCCCGCCACCGGCACCGGCTCCGACAGCCGCCCCTCGTTCAGTGCTGCGAAACGATCGGCAATCTCCATGATCTCGTCGATGTCCTGGCTGATGACGACGACGGCCGCGCCCTTGGCGGCCCGGTCCAGCAGCGCCTGCCGGATGAAGGCCGCTGCGGCCGCATCCACGCCCCAGGTCGGCTGGTTCACCACGATGATCTCCGGCTCTTGCAGGATTTCCCGGCCGAGCACGAATTTCTGCAGGTTGCCCCCTGACAGCGCACGCGCCGCCGTCCCGGTGCCGGGGGTACGCACGTCGAAGGTCCGGACGACCGCCTCGGCGAAGGCACGCGTCCCCGTCCAGTCGACAAACCCCCGCCGCACCAGCCCCTTGCGCACGGAGCCGGACAGAAGCGCGTTCTCGACCAGGTTCATGTCGGGCGCCGCGGCATGGCCGAGCCGCTCCTCCGGCGCCGTGCACAGCCCCGCCTGCCGCCGCTCGTTCGGCCCCAGGTGGCCGATGCCCTTGCCATGGACGCGGACCACCTCGCGCCCCGTTCGCGCCTCGCCGGACAATGCCGCCAGAAGCTCGTCCTGGCCATTGCCGGCAACCCCCCCGATGCCGAGCACCTCGCCCTGCCGGACCTCGAAGCTGACCTCCTTGAGGCTGGTGCCGAAGGCAGAGGGCGAGGCGGCCGAGAGCCGTTCCACCGTCAGCGCGACGGGACCAAGCTCGCCCGTGGCGCGCGCGGGGGCGCTGAGGCTCGCCCCGACCATCATTTCCGCCATCGCCCGCGCCGAGACCTCGCGCGGCACGCAGGTGCCGACGACCTTGCCGCGGCGGAGGATCGTCGCGGCGTCGCAGAGCGTGCGGATCTCCTCCAGCTTGTGGCTGATGTAGAGGATCGACGTGCCCTCGGCGGCAAGCTGGCGGAGCGTCGCGAAGAGGATATCCACCTCCTGCGGGGTCAGCACGGAGGTCGGCTCGTCCATGATCAGCAGCTTCGGGTCCTGGAGAAGGCAGCGCACGATCTCCACCCGCTGCCGCTCTCCGGCCGAAAGATCGCCGACCAGGCGCGCGGGGTCGAGCGGCAGGCCGTAGCCCTCCGAAACCTCGCGGATGCGACCGGCGAGGTCCCGCATCGGCGGCGGGTCGTCCATGCCGAGCGCCACGTTCTCCGCGACGTTCAGCGCCTCGAAGAGGGAAAAGTGCTGGAACACCATCGCCACGCCCGCCGCCCGCGCCGCCCTGGGCTCGGCCGGCGCATAGGGCGCGCCGCGCAGGATCATGCGCCCTTCGTCGGGTCTGACGAGGCCATAGATCATCTTCACGAGCGTCGACTTGCCGGCGCCATTCTCGCCCAGAAGCGCATGGACCTCGCCCGCGCCGATGGCGAAGGACACGTCGTCGTTGGCGCGCACGCCGGGATAGGACTTGCCAATCCCCTCGACGTCCAGCAGCACCTCCCCGGAAACCCCCTGCGTCACCCTTCGCGCTCCCTTTTCCGTGCCGGCGCGACGCGCCCTGCGAGCATCCCGGCCGCCACCCCCACCGCGATGGCCTGCGGATGCTTGCCGAAGGCAGGCTCCCCGATCGGGCAGCTTATGCGCGCGATCTGCGCCTCCGTGTGCCCCAGCGCGGCCAGCCGCGACCGGAACCGGGCCCACTTCGTTGCCGACCCGATCAGCCCGGCCGAGGCGAAGCCATGGCCGAGAAGCCCGTGGCAGAGGGCAAGGTCGAGCGCGTGGCTGAAGGTCAGGATCAGATGCTCTGCCTGCGCCGGGGCCTCGGCCACGAGCGTCGCGGGGTCGGCCGCGATGCGTTGCGCGACACCTTCGGGCAAATCCTCGGGGAAGCGCGCGGCATCGGTATCGACCCAGGTGATCCGGACCCCGGGCAGGGGGGCCAGAACCGCCACGAGCGCGCGGCCGACATGCCCCGCACCCCAGACCCAGACCTCCCGCTCTGCCGCAGTGACGGGCTCCACCATCCAGCCCTGCAGGATGCCGGGCCATGGCGCGACCCCTTCGGCCCGCGCCCGGGCCAGAACCCGCGACACCGGGAGCGGCATCTCCCCGCCCTGGCCAGGCAGCGGGCGTGCCGCCACCGCGCCATGCCCGAGCGTCGCAAGCCGCGCGGCTGTCCAGAGTTCCGACAAGAGGATGACGGCCCCGCCGCAGCACTGGCCGAGGTTCGGCCCCAACGGCACCCGGTCGACACACTCGGGTCCGCCGCGCGCCAGGACCTCGCGCGCCCGTGCCGCCGCGGCGAACTCCAGCGCGCCGCCGCCCACCGTGCCCTCCTGCCCCTCTGCCCAGACCAGCATCGCCGCGCCCGCCTCGCGCGGGGCCGATCCCAGCACCCCGGCGACGACGACCCGCACAACCGTGCCATGCGCGGCAATCGCCCGGGCCAGCGCTGCGCGGTCGAAGCTCATGTCTGCCCCCGATTCCGTCCGCGCGCGCGCTTCACCGCCGCCAGCACCGCCTCCGGCGTCGCCGGGGCCTGGAGGTCGGGGTAGTGGGGGCCACAGGCCGCGCAGGCTTCGGCCAGCGCCGAAAAGACCGATATCCCCAGCATCAGCGGCGGCTCGCCCACCGCCTTCGACCGATAGATCGTCTCTTCGCGGTTGGCGCCGTCCCAGAGCGCCACTTTGAAGACCCGCGGCCGGTCGGAACAGGCGGGGATCTTGTAGGTCGAGGGAGCGTGGGTCCTGAGCCGCCCCTTGTCGTCCCAGACCAGTTCCTCGGTCGTCAGCCAGCCTGCACCCTGCACGAAGCCGCCCTCGATCTGGCCGATGTCGATCGCGGGATTCAGGCTCGCCCCGACGTCATGCAGGATGTCCACGCGCAGGATGCGGTTCTCGCCGGTCAGCGTGTCGATCACGACCTCGCTCACCGCAGCGCCATAGGCGAAGTAGAAGAAGGGCCGGCCGCGCCCGGCCTTGCGGTCCCAGCTCAGCCGCGGCGTCGCGTAGAACCCGGTCGAGGAAAGGCTGACGCGGCCCTGATAACAGCGCGCCACCGCCTCGGCGAAGCTCATCTCGGCGCCGCCAACGAAGACCCGACCTTCCTCGAAATGCACCTTGCGGGGCTCGCTCTGGTGTTCCTCCGCAAGGAACTCGGCCATCCGCGACCGGATCGTGTCACAGGCCGCCTTCACCGCCATCCCGTTCAGGTCCGCCCCCGAGGAGGCGGCCGTTGCCGAGGTGTTCGGCACCTTGCCGGTGTCCGTCGCGCTGATCGCCACCGCGTCCGAGTCCACCCCGAAGGCCGCTGCCGCCACCTGCGCCACCTTGCGGTGAAGCCCCTGGCCCATCTCGGTCCCGCCATGATTGAGGTGGATCGACCCGTCCTGGTAGACGTGGACGAGCGCGCCGGCCTGGTTGAGATGGGTGAGCGTGAAGGAAATACCGAACTTCACCGGGGTGAGGGCGATCCCCTTCTTCAGCACCGGTTCCCGCGCGTTCCATTCCGCCACCGCCGCCCTTCGCGCCGCGTAACCGCTCGTCTCCTCCAGCCGCGCCGTCAGCCCGTGCAGGACAAAATCCTCCACTTCCATCAGGTAGGGCGTGGTCTGGCGCCCGCCCGCCGCCGCGCCCGGCGGCAGCGGCGCCTCCGGCCCCTCCTTCACTGTGGGCGAAATACTCCCGCCGGAGGCTCCCGCACCCTCCGCATAGAAATTCGCCCGCCGCACCTGAAGCGGATCGAGCCCCAGCGCATGGGCCATGTGATCCATCACCCGCTCGATCCCGAGCATCCCCTGCGGCCCGCCGAAGCCGCGGAAGGCGGTGGCGGACTGGGTGTTGGTCCTGAGCCGGTGGCTGTCGATGCGGATGTGCTCCAGGTGATAGGCATTGTCGGCATGGAGCATGGCCCGGTCGCAGACCGGCAGGCTCAGGTCCTGGCTCCAGCCGCAGCGGGCGAGGTGACGGAACCTGATGCCGAGAATCCGGCCGCCTTCGTCCACGCCCGCGCGATACTCGATGCGGAAATCGTGGCGCTTGCCGGTGATCATCATGTCGTCGTCGCGGTCGTAGCGCATCTTCGCCGGCCGTCCGAAGGCCCGCGCCACCAGCGCGCAGGCGACGGCGAGCGAATTGCCCTGGCTTTCCTTGCCGCCGAATCCGCCGCCCATCCGCCGCATCTCGACCCTGACGGCGTTCATCGGCACACCGATCGCCTCGGCCACCTTGTGCTGGATCTCGGTCGGATGCTGGCTTGAGGCATGGACGGTGACGCCCCCCTCGGCCGGCAAGGCCAGCGCCGCCTGGCCCTCGAGGTAGAAATGCTCCTGCCCGCCGATCTCGAGCCGTCCCTCGATCACGCGCGGCGCGGCGGCGATGGCCGCCTCGGCATTGCCCCGCGCCCAGATCACCGGCCCGCCCTCGAACCGGCTTTCCGCCTCCAGCGCCTCGTCCACGGTGAGAATCGCCGGCAGGTCGCGGTAGGCGATCTTGCCCTTCCGCGCCGCCTTCCGTGCCGCGAGGTGGCTTTCCGCCGCGACCAGGAACACCGGCTGGCCGACGTAATGCACCCGGTCCGTCGCCAGCAAGGGCTCGTCGTGGACGGAGGGAGAGACGTCGTTGGCAAACGGCAGGTCGGCGGCGGTCCAGACCGCGACGACGCCGGGGCTCGCACGGACTTCGGAGAGGTCCATCGACAGGATGTCGCCATGTGCCACGGTGGACAGGCCGAAGGCCAGATGCAGCGTGCTGGCCGGCAGGGGCAGGTCGTCAACGTAGCGCGCTGCACCCGTCACATGCAGCCGGGCCGAATCGTGGGGCAGGGGCTTCGCAACGCTCATGGCGCCGCCTCGAGCACGTTCACCCGCACCTCCGTCCGTTCGAGGAAATAGCGCAGAAGCATGTTCGCGGCCGTCTCCAGCCGGTACTCCTTCGAGGCCCGCATGTCGGTCAGCGGCGTGAAATCCGCAGCGAAGGCGGGCAGCGCCGCTTCGAAGGTGGCACGCGCGAAGGGCCGCCCCAGAAGCGCCGCCTCCACCGCCGACGCGCGCCTCGGGGTCCCGGCCATGCCACCGAAAGCGATCCGCGCGCTTGCGATTCTCGAACCTTCCACCGTCAGGTTGAAGCAACCGCAGACGGCAGATATGTCCTGATCGAACCTTTTCGACAGTTTGTAGCAGGCAAGGCCGGGGGCGCTCGCGGGAATCGTCACCACCTCCACGAATTCGCCCCTCGCGCGATCCTGCCGGCCGTAGTCGAGGAAGAAGTCCTCGAGCGCGATCTCGCGCCGCGCGCTGCCCTTCCTCAGGCCGAGCCGCGCACCCATGGCGATGAGCGCGGGTGCGGCATCGCCGATGGGCGAGCCGTTGGCGATGTTGCCGCCGATCGTCGCGGCCTGCCGCACCTGTTCGGAGGCAAAGCGCCTCAGCAATTCCGCGAACGCGGGATGCGCACCCGTCATCGCGGCGCGAAGACGCGCGATGGTCACGCCCGCGCCGATGCGAAAACCCAGCGGCCCCTCCTCGATTCGCTGCAGGTCCTTGCAGGCATGGAGGAAGGCGACGTCGGGCAGATCGCGGAGTTGCTTGGTCACCCAGAGGCCGATGTCGGTCGCCCCCGCGATCAGCACTGCGTCGGGGTGACGCTCGTACCACGCGGCCAGTTCGTCGGAGGATGCGGGCGCGAAGGGGGCCGGGCCGGCAGCGACGGGCGCATCGCGCAGCCAGTCGGGCGCGGGCGTGCCCGCCACCGCCTCTGCGGCGCGGATGATGGGCGCGTAGCCCGTGCAGCGGCAGAGGTTGCCGGCGAGCAGGTCATCGTGGTCGGTCCGGCCATTGATCTGGGCCGCAGCCATCGACATCACGAAACCCGGAGTGCAGAATCCGCACTGGCTGCCGTGATGCGCGACCATCGCCGCCTGAACCGGATGCAGTTCGGCCGAAGGCCCCGCGAGTCCCTCGACCGTGCGCAGGGCCTTGCCATGGATCTGCGGCAGGAAAAGCAGGCAGGCATTCAGGGCGCGGGTGCCACTCTCGTCTGTCACCATGACCGTGCAGGCGCCGCAATCGCCCTCGTTGCAGCCCTCCTTGGTGCCGGTCAGCCCGCGCTCCTCGCGCAGCCAGTCCAGAAGCGTCCGAGTCGGTGAGGTCGCGGAAAGACGGACCGGTGCGCCATTGAGGACAAACCCGATCTCAGCCATCTCTGGTCCTGCCGCCTTCTCCCCGTCCCGGACCTGGGGGGCATTCCCCCCCGTGCGCGCCTGCCCGATGCGGCGTAAAGCAGGTTCGCGCGTCCGTCCCTTGCGCCATGAAGCGCCGAAGCCCGCAGCAAGGCAAGCGGAACCTTTCGGGCGGGTCCGAAAGATGTTTTCGGACTTTCCTGAGAATGTCCGGTGCGATGCGGCCGCCGCCGGGACCCGCGAGAGGCTGGCGCTCACCGCCCGGCCGCTCCTATGATGGCGCAACTGCAGCGCCCTCGCGGCCAGGGAGGAGCCAGCATGGAAACCGCCGCCGCCGTCTTCATCCTCGCTGCGCTCGGGCTCGTCGGTGCGCAGACGGTGGCTGCGGCACGGTTCCGCGCGCGCATCCTCGGGCTGGCCGCACGGCTTCACGACACGCCGGCAACGCGCAGCCTCGAGGGCCGGCTGCCGTCGCTTGTCGCCGATTTCGCCCGCCGCGCCGGGGTCGAGCCCGGTGCCGGGCTCCGCCTCGCCTCCTTCGCACAGGACGGCGAACTCAGGCTCAGGAAGGGCGGCCGCTTCACCCGCACTGTCGCCTGGCAGGTCGTGGCGCTCGGCCGTGCGGGCTTTCTCTGGGATGCGCGCCAGTCGCTCGGCCCGGTGCAGCACCTGAGGGTCGTCGACGCCTATGTCGGCGCCGAGGGTGTGCTGGAGGCGCGCCTCTTCGGCTCGGTGCCCGTGGCGCGGATGTCGGGGCGCGACCTCGCGCTCGGCGAGGCGTTCCGCTATCTCGCGGAACTGCCCTGGGCGCCTGACGCGATCCTCGGCAACCCGGAGCTCGCCTGGCGCGTGACCGGCCCCGACCGGGTCGAGGTGCGGCTCGCCACGCAAGGCGGCACCGCCCGCGTCACCTTCCGCTTCGATGCCGCGGGCGACATCGTCGGGATGGAGGCATCGGGCCGCCCCGCACGCGATGCCGCCGGCATGAATGCGACGCTCGACTGGCGCGGCACCTTCGCAGACTACCGCCAGATCGGCCCGCGCCGGCTGCCGGAATACGGCGAGGTCGGCTATGTCTGGCCAGGGACGGGCTACGAGCCCTACTTCCGCGGCCGCATCCGCGACTACCACGTGGCGCCCTGACGCGGGGGTTGGGGGCGGCGCTGCGGTCGGGTCCCTGGAACATATCCGGAGCGAAAGGGGAGCCGCTTTCGCCCGCCCGGCCGCTCCGCTAGTCTCGTCCCATGTCCGGACTTCCCCGATTCATCCACCTCCGCGTCCACACCGAATACTCGCTCCTCGAAGGGGCGGTGCCGGTGAAGAAACTCGTCGGGCTCTGCGACCGGATGGGGATGCCCGCGGTTGCCGTGACCGACACGAACAACATGTTCGCGGCGCTCGAATTCTCGGTGCTGGCCACGGGGGCGGGCGTGCAGCCGATCGTCGGCTGCCAGGTCGCGGTCGATTTCGATCCGGTCCAGCCTGGCGAAAGGCCGAGGCCCTATGCGCCCCTCGTTCTCCTAGCGCAGGACGAATCCGGGTACATGAACCTGATGAAGCTCAACTCGCGCCTCTACATGCGCGGCGACGGGTCGCTGCCGCATGTTACGCTGGAAGAGCTGGAGCACCATGCGACGGGCGTCGTCTGCCTCACCGGCGGGCCCGACGGGCCGGTGGGCCGGCATCTCCAGGCCGGGCAGGGCGCCAAGGCGGAGGCGATGCTGAGGCGCCTCGCCGCCGCCTTCCCGGAACGGCTCTACGTGGAGCTTCAGCGCCACCCCGGCGATGGCGGGAACTACGCCGCGGCCGAGCGGCTGACCGAACGCGGGCATGTCGAGATGGCCTACGCGCTCGGCCTGCCGCTGGTTGCCACCAACGACGTCTATTTCCCGGGGCCGGAGATGTTCGAGGCGCACGACGCGCTGATCTGCATCGCGGAAGGGGCCTACGTCGACCAGCAGGAACCGCGCCGCCGCCTCACCCCGCAGCACTACCTGAAATCTCCTGAGGAGATGGCGGCCCTCTTCGCCGACCTGCCCGAGGCGGTCGAAAACACCGTGGAGATCGCGCGGCGCTGTGCCTTCGCCGTGTCCAAGCGCAAGCCGATCCTGCCGCGTTTCGCCGAGGACGAGGTGCGGGAACTCCGCCGCCAGGCCATCGAGGGGCTGAAGGCGCGGCTCGCCGTCATCCCTCATGCGGTCCCTGTCGGGGACTATCAGGCCCGGCTCGACTTCGAGCTTGGCATCATCGAGCAGATGGGCTTTCACGGCTACTTCCTGATCGTCGCCGACTTCATCAAGTGGGCCAAGGCGAAGGCCATTCCCGTGGGGCCCGGCCGGGGCTCCGGCGCGGGTTCTCTCGTGGCGTACGCGTTGACGATTACCGACCTCGATCCGCTGCGCTATTCGCTTCTGTTCGAGCGGTTCCTCAACCCGGAACGGGTTAACATGCCCGACTTCGACATCGACTTCTGCATGGACCGGCGCGAGGAGGTCATCCACTACGTGCAGGAGCGCTACGGCCACGACCGGGTGGCGCAGATCATCACCTTCGGCGCGCTCCTTTCCAAGGCCGCCGTCCGCGACGTGGGCCGCGTCCTGCAGATGCCCTATGGCCAGGTTGACCGGCTGTCGAAGTTGATCCCGGTCGAGGGGGTGAAGCCGGTCTCGATCGAGAAGGCGCTCGCGGACGAGCCGCGGCTGAGGGAGGCCGCGCGCGCCGAGGAGGTCGTGCGGCGGCTTCTCGACTATGGCCAGAAGATCGAGGGGCTCCTGCGGAACGCCTCCACCCATGCCGCGGGGGTGGTGATCGGGGACCGGCCGCTCGACGAGCTGGTGCCGCTCTACCAGGACCCGCGCTCGACCATGCCCGCGACCCAGTTCAACATGAAATGGGTCGAGGCCGCGGGGCTGGTGAAGTTCGACTTCCTCGGGCTGAAGACGCTGACCGTGATCCAGAACGCGGCAGACCTGATCCGGGCGCAGGGGCGGCACCTGCACATCGCCGCCGACGGGCGCCGCCTCTACGACCCGCCCGAGGGCGCCGTGGACCAGATCAACGCCATCCCGCTCGACGATGCAGCGACCTACCGGCTCTACGCCAGTGCCAGGACGGTCGCCGTGTTCCAGGTGGAAAGCTCCGGCATGATGGATGCGCTCCGCCGGATGAAACCGACCTGCATCGAGGATATCGTCGCGCTCGTGGCGCTCTACCGTCCCGGCCCGATGGAGAACATCCCGACCTACTGCGATGTGAAGAACGGTGTCAAAGAGCTTGAAAGTATTCACCCTTCCATCGACCACATCCTCGCCGAGACGCAAGGCATCATCGTCTATCAGGAACAGGTGATGGAGATTGCCAAGGTCATGGCGGGCTACTCGCTCGGCGGCGCCGACCTGCTGCGCAGGGCCATGGGCAAGAAGATCAAGGAGGAGATGGACAAGGAGCGCCCGAAGTTCGTCGCGGGCGCTGTCGACAATGGCGTCGATCGGAAGAAGGCCGTAGAAGTATTTGATTTGCTGGAGAAATTCGCGAACTACGGCTTCAACAAGTCGCATGCCGCCGCCTATGCCGTCGTCAGCTACCAGACCGCATGGCTGAAGGCCAACCATCCGGTGGAGTTCATGGCGGGCGTGATGAACTGCGACATCCACCTGACAGACAAGCTCGCGATCTATGCGGAAGAGGTGCGCCGCGGCCTCGGGCTCGCCATCGTGGCGCCTTGCGTCAACCGGTCGGCGGCGACCTTCTCGGTGGCAGACGGCCAGATCGTCTACGCGCTCGGCGCCCTTAAGAACGTGGGAGTGGAGGCGATGCGGCTCATCACCGAGGCGCGGGGGCAGCGGCCCTTCGCCACGCTCTTCGACTTCGCGCGCCGGGTGGACCTCAAGCGCATCGGCAAACGGCCGCTGGAGATGCTCGCCCGCGCGGGCGCCTTCGATGTGCTCGACCCCAACCGTGCGAGGGTTCTGGCGGCGCTCGATCCGCTCGTCGCCTGGTCGGCCGCAGTGCACGAGGGGCGCGCCTCCGCCCAGGTGTCGCTCTTCGGCGAGGCGGGGGAGGACCTGCCGGAACCGCGCCTGCCGCAGGCCGAGGACTGGATGCCCGCAGACCGTCTGGCGCAGGAACACCAGGCGGTGGGCTTCTATCTCTCCGGCCACCCGCTCGACGATTACGCCCCCGCGCTGAAGCGCAAGGGGCTCCTGACGCTGGCCGAGTTGCAGCAGAAGGCCGAACGCGACGGCGCGGCGGTGGCGCGCGTCGGCGTCCTCGTCTCTGGCCTGCAGGAACGCAAGTCCGCACGCGGCAACCGCTTCTTCCGCATGAACATCTCGGACCCGACCGGCCAGGTCGCCGGCATGGCGCTTTTCCCCGAGGATTTCGACGCCTGCCGCCGGGTTTTCGACCAGACGCCGCAAGTGGTGATGACGCTCGAGGCGCGCTTCAACGAGGGCCAGTTCGACCCCGTCGCGCGGTCCGTCGCGCCGATGGAAGGCGTCGTGGCCGACGCGGGCGGCGTCGGGCTCAGGATCCATATCGACGGTGCGGAGGCGGTGGCCTCGGTCGCGGCGCTTCTCACCCGCATCGCGGCAGAGGCGAAGATCCGATCGCGCGGCCCGATCCTCTTCTGCATCGCCAACCGCGACACGGGCGAGGAGGTGGAGGTCTCCACTGGGCGCGACTTCCCCGTGAACCCGCAGATCAAGGGGGCGATCAAGGCGATGGCCGGGGTGCTGATGGTCGAGGAGGTCTGACGGTCCCGCCGGCTGCCTTCCCGGCTAGCCCACCCGTCGCCCGAACGCCCTCACGAAACTCACCGCAAGGATGATCCTGAGCAGGTGATGCGCGGTCACGTAGAGGATCGACATCTTCAGGCTGAGCGCGATCAGACCCATCTCCACCAGTCCGCCCGGCGCGAAGGCGAGGAAGACGGCGCGCACCGGCTCGCCGGTGACCGGCGCGACGGCAAAGGCGAAGCCCACCGCGGTGCCGATGGTCAGGACCGCGTTCATGAGGGCGAGCCGCAGCGCGACGAGGATGCGCCCCTTCGGCATTCCCGCGAACCGGACGCCGAGCGAGGTGCCGATCACCACCTGCGCGGCGGCGATCATCCAGCCGGGCGGCACCGCCTGCGTCAGCCCCGCGACATGGGCCGCCCCCGACAGCACGATCGGGCCGAGCACATGGCCCGCCGGCAGCTTCAGGCGAAGGCCGATGACCGCGCCCACGACGGCGCAGACGGCGAGAATGCCGACATCGGCCGCATGAAGCGCCGCGCCGGCGACCCGAGCGCCCCCGGCGGAGCCGACCGCATGGCCCTCCATCCAGGTGAAGGCGAGGGGAACGAAGACGATGGTGATGATGAGCCGGAGGAACTGAAGCATGGCGAGCATCTGGATGTCCGCGCCCGCCTCCTCGCCCATCTGCACGGTCTCCACGAGCCCGCCGGGGGCGGTGCCGTAGAAGGCGGTGCGACGGTCGGTCTGCCCCGTCGCCACCAGAAGCCGGTAGCCCCCGTAGTGGACGAAGGGGATGAAGAGGCAGAGGGCCGCGAGCGAGGGGATCCAGGCCGCCGCCTCGGCGAGGATCTCGGGCCGTGCGGAGCCGCCGATGGCGACGCCGATGACCGGGATGACGATCATCCTGAGCTTCTGCGGCGCCTGCGGCAAGTGACCCATCGGCCGGAACCCGCCGATGGCGGCCGCACCGACGGCGAGGAGCGAGCCGAGGAGCATCGGCAGCGGCAGATGGGCGGCCTTCGCCGCCAGACCGCCCGAGGCGCCGAGCGCATAGGTCAGCGCCACGGTGGGCCAGTGCGGGGTGCCGAAGAAGGTGGAGACGCGGAATCTCATCTCAGCGGGCCGGTCATGGGCGGTGCCGGTCTTGTCGGGCCCGATCCTGACACCAGCCTGACACCGCCATTCCCATCACCGCCGCCTCACCAGTGCGGCGGCTTCTGGTCGGCCAGCGGCGCGGCGCCCCCTGCCGCCGCCTCCGCCTCTGCCGCGCGCTCCATCAGCAGAGCCACGCGCCGGTCGAGCCGCTCGATCTCGCGCGCCTGCCGCGCGACGACGTCCGACAGGTCGTCGAGGGCGCGCCTGAGATGCGCGAGTTCCTCCTCCGCCCGCTCCAGCCGTCCGTCCATCGCTTCCGCCCCCTGCCGCCCGAACCGCCCGACGCCTGTCGGGAGGGATGCCATACGCTTGTCCGACGCGGAACCGACACGCCGCCGCCGGTCGTCGTCGGCCGCGGACACAGCCGCTTGTTCCCTGTCCCCCCATCCGTTACACCCGCGCGCGGATGGATGTGAAGGGTCTGGCGATGGCCAAGGACGCGAAGACGAAAGGTGGACCGGGACGGCCGCGCGCGGAGACGCCGAAGGGCTTCCGCGACTATTTCGGCGCGGAAGTGACCGAGCGCAAGGCGATGCTCGACACCATTGCCGGGGTCTATCACCGCTACGGCTTCGACCCCCTTGAGACCTCGGCCGTCGAGACGGTGGAGGCGCTCGGCAAGTTCCTGCCCGACGTCGACCGCCCCAACGCGGGCGTCTTCGCCTGGCGCGAGGACGAGGAGGGGGCGAGCCGCGAGGGCGACTGGCTGGCGCTCCGCTACGACCTGACCGCGCCCCTCGCGCGGGTGGCGGCGCAATACCGCAACGACCTGCCGACGCCCTACCGCCGCTATGCCATGGGCCCGGTCTGGCGCAACGAGAAACCGGGGCCGGGGCGGTTCCGGCAGTTCTATCAATGCGATGCGGATACGGTCGGCGTGGCCTCGGTCGCCGCGGATGCCGAGATATGCGCGATGCTGGCCGACGCCCTCGAAGAGGTCGGCATTCCCCGCGGCGACTACGTGGTGCGGGTGAACAACCGCAAGGTGCTGAACGGGGTGATGGAGGTCGCAGGCATCCTCGATCCGAATGACCCCGAGAAGTTCGCCCATGAACGCGGCATCGTCATGCGCGCCATCGACAAGATCGACCGGTTGGGGCCGGAGGGCGTGCGGGCGCTTCTGGGCGAGGGGCGCAAGGACGAGAGCGGGGATTTCACCAAAGGCGCGGGGCTCGACGAAAACCAGATAACTGCTATCGAGAGGTTTGTTGCTCCCAGCGGTCCGGGAGTCGTCGGTAGCGGGCAAGTCATTGTTCCCGCGATCCAAGTTTCGGGAACCGGAGTAGTCAAAGACGCACAGGGAAAGATCCGGACCGACAATGGATTTGTTGAAGAAGGCGATTGGAACACGCTCAGTAACCTTACTGGGCTGACCGGCGGGTCGCTAGAAGGCTCTCAAGGCGTTGACGAGCTTCGAGACATCATAAGCATGGTTCGCGCCCAGGGCTACGGCCCCGACCGCATCGTCATCGACCCCTCCGTCGTTCGCGGCCTCGGCTACTATACCGGCCCGGTCTTCGAGGCGGAACTCACCTTCGAAATCCTCGACGAGAAGGGCCAGAAGCGCCAGTTCGGCTCGGTCGCCGGCGGCGGGCGCTATGACGACCTCGTCAAGCGTTTCACCGGCCAGGCGGTCCCCGCGACCGGGGTTTCCATCGGCGTGGACCGGCTCCTCGCCGCCCTGCGCGCCAAGGGGCGCATCCGGGCCGACACCCGCGGCCCGGTCGTCGTGACCGTCATGGACCGCGACCGGATGGCCGAGTACCAGGCCATGGCGACGGACCTCCGCCGCGCCGGCATCCGCGCCGAGGTCTATCTCGGCAACCCGAAGAACTTCGGCAACCAGCTGAAGTATGCCGACAAGAGGAACTCCCCCGTCGCCGTGATCCAGGGCACGGACGAGGCGGCGCGCGGCGTCGTGCAGCTGAAGGACCTCTTCCTCGGCGCGAAGATCGCCGCCGAGGCGAGCCATGAGGAATGGAAGAGCCAGCCCGCCCAGACGGAGGTGCCGCGCGACAGCCTCGTGGCTGAGGTCAAGCGCCTCTTGGGGTCCGCCTGAATGGCCGAGAGGGCCGGGGCCCGCGCCGAGGCCGAGCGTCTCATGGCCGCGTTCCGGACCGCAGGCGCGGTGCCGGTCGAGGCCGACATCCTGCAACCGGCCGAGGTTCTGCTGGACCTTTACGGCGAGGATATCCGCGCCCGCGCCTATGTGACGAACGACCCATTGCGGGGCGAGATGATGCTGCGCCCCGACTTCACCGTGCCGGTGGTGCAGATGCACATGTCGGACGGCGCGGAGCCCGCGCGCTATTGCTACATGGGCGAGGTCTTCCGCAAGCAGGAACACCTGACCTTCCGCAAAAGCGAATATTTCCAGGTGGGTTACGAAGTCTTCGACCGCGCCGATCCGGTCGCCGCCGATGCCGAGGTCTTCGCCCTCATCGCCGATCTCATCGCGCCCCTGAACCTCCGCGCCGTCACCGGCGACCTCGCGATCCTGACGGCGGCGGTGCGCGGGCTGAAGACCCTCGAAAGCCGCAAGGCCGCGCTTCTGCGGCATATCTGGCGCCCCCGCCGCTTCACCCAGCTTCTCGACCGTTTCGGCGGCAGGACTCCGGTCCCGGAGACGCGCGCCCGGCTTCTCGCATCGCTTGCGGCGGGCCAGCCTCCTGGCTCCGCTCCGCCCGTCGGCTTGCGCTCCGAAGCCGAAATCGCGGCACGCCTGAAGGCCCTTCAGGAAGACGCCGCCGCCGCCCCCATCGCCGCCGAAGAGGTCGCGCGGCTCGAAGACATCTTGAACTTCGCCGCCAAGAGCCCCGCCGCACTGACCCGTCTGCGCGAAAGCGCGCGCGACATGCCCGCCATCGCCCCGGCGGTGGGGCGCATGGCCGCCCGCCTCGACGCGCTCGCCGCGAAGGGGATCGATATCGACAACCTCGATTTCGAAGCGAGCCACGGCCGCACCACGCTCGAGTATTACGACGGCTTCGTCTTTTCCTTCCATGCCGCCGACCCGGACCTGCCTCCGGTCGCCTCGGGCGGGCGCTATGACGCGCTGACGACGGTTCTCGGGCAGGGCCGCTCCATCCCCGCCGTGGGCGGCGTGATCCGTCCGGGCATCGTGGCCGACCTGAAGGGGGAAGCGTGATGCTGAAGCTCGGCATCCCCTCCAAGGGCAGGCTCATGGAGCAGACCTTCGACTGGTTCGGCACCCGCGGCATCACGCTCCGCCGCGCCGGGACCGACCGCGAATATGCCGGCGCGGTGGAGGGCGTGGACGGGCTGGAACTTGTCCTCCTTTCGGCGGGCGAAATCCCGCGCGAGCTGGCGGCGGGGCGCATCCACCTCGGCGTCACCGGATCGGACCTCGTGCGCGACAAGCTCGCCGACTGGGACCGCCAGGTCGCGGAGCTTGCCCCGCTCGGCTTCGGCCATGCCGACCTCGTCATCGCGGTCCCGGCCGCCTGGATCGACGTCGACACGCTCGACGACCTCGACGCCGCCGCCGCCGCCTTCCGCCGGGCGCATGGCCACCGCCTGCGCATCGCCACCAAGTACCATCGGCTCGTGCGCGAGTTCCTCACCTCCCATGGCGTCGCCGACTACCAGCTGGTCGACAGCCAGGGTGCGACAGAAGGCACGGTGAAGAACCTCACGGCCGAGGCCATCGCCGACATCACCTCGACCGGCGAGACGCTGCGGGCGAACCACCTGAAGGTCCTCGCCGACGGGCTGGTCCATCAGAGCCAGGCGACGCTCTACGCCGCCCGGGCGGCGAACTGGGGCGCGCGCGTGGGCACGACCCTCGCCGGCCTCGGGCACCGCCTCGGCTTCGATCCCGCCTCAATCTGATTCTCGCAGCCTGAACGCCGCGCCCTGATCTTCTTCCTGGCCGAAATACTCCGGGGGTGCGGGGGCTGGCCCCCGCTGGCGGCTTCGGGTCAGCGCAACCCGATCTCGGCCAGCGCCAGGGCCATCTCCTGCGGCAGCGCGCTGTCGGTGCCCCGTCCCCGGGGCAGGTCGCGCGGGGCGTCCTTCGTCTCCAGATAGCGCCAGCCCTGGAACGGGCGGCGCGCAGCGCCCTCGGTGCGGATCACCTCCGGGTCCATCACGATCCCGCAGCGCAGGATGCCGTCCGCACCGCGCACCTCTTCGAGGCGGACGATCCGCTGGCGGCAGAGGATGACGCCCTTGATCACCCAGTAGAGCGAGCCGCCCGCGATCACCTCGGCCTCGCGCTTCGGCCACATACGTGTGACGTGGCGCCTCTCGCCCGTCGGGTAGGGCGAGGGATGGGTGCGGTGCCAGTCGATCAGGTCCTCGACCGACTCGGCCCCGACACAGAGCTTCAGAAGATGGACAGACTCGGCCATGGCACCCCCAGAGATGGACATTCTAGCCTTCGCGACCGCGAGATCAAGTTGACCGGCACAGGCACGGAGCGTATCTTGAGCACCCTTCCCAGAAGCGTGAGGACCGCCGCCGATGACCCGTTTCGCCGCCCCCATCGCCGAGCAGATCTGGGACATGAAGTACCGTCTCAAGGCCGAGGACGGCGCCGCCCTGGATGGCACGGTGGAGGACACCTGGCGGCGCATTGCCCGCGCGCTCGCGGCGGTGGAACAGGACCCCGGCCCCTGGGAGGACCGGTTCTACACCGCGCTGGAGGATTTCCGCTACCTCCCCGCCGGCAGGATCACTGCGGGCGCGGGCACCGGCCGGGCGGTCACGCTTTTCAACTGCTTCGTCATGGGCACGATACCCGACAGCATGGGCGGCATCTTCGACGCCCTGAAGGAAGCGGCGCTGACCATGCAGCAGGGCGGCGGCATCGGCTACGACTTCTCCACCATCCGGCCCCGCGGGGCGCCGGTGGCAGGGGTGGCGGCCGATGCCTCGGGGCCCCTGTCCTTCATGGACGTCTGGGATGCGATGTGCCGCACGATCATGTCGGCCGGCTCCCGCCGTGGTGCGATGATGGCGACGATGCGCTGCGACCACCCCGACATCGAGGCCTTCATCGAGGCCAAGCAGGATGCGGCGCGGCTGAGGATGTTCAACCTCTCCGTCCTCGTCACCGACGCCTTCATGGCCGCGGTGAAGGCGGCCAAGCCTTGGGATCTGGTGTTCGACGGCAAGGTCTTCCGGACTGTCGAGGCGCGGGACCTCTGGAACCGGATCATGCGGGCAACCTACGATTTCGCCGAGCCGGGCGTGATCTTCATCGACCGCATCAACGCGATGAACAACCTGTCCTACGTCGAGACGATCGCGGCGACCAATCCCTGTGGCGAACAGCCGCTGCCCCCCTACGGCGCCTGTCTCCTCGGTTCGATCAACCTCGCCCGCCTGGTCACGGATCCCTTCGGCAAGGGTGCCGCACTCGACCTCGCGGCGCTCGACGACCTCGTGCGCGTCGCGGTGCGGATGATGGACAATACCGTGGACGCCTCGCGCTTTCCGCTGGCCCAGCAGGAGGCGGAGGCGCGGGCCAAGCGGCGCATCGGGC
Source organism: Paracoccaceae bacterium (assembly GCA_020637675.1). Lineage (GTDB taxonomy): Bacteria > Pseudomonadota > Alphaproteobacteria > Rhodobacterales > Rhodobacteraceae > Albidovulum. The sequence continues at coordinate 194,179 of JACKKD010000002.1, forward strand.
TCGGCGTCACCGGGCTTGCGGACGCGCTCCTGATGGTGGGACTGCGCTACGGGTCGGAGACGGCCGCGAAGCAGACCGAGGACTGGATGCACCGCATCGCCCGTGCGGCCTACCTCGCCTCGGTGGACCTCGCGAGTGAGAAGGGGGCATTCCCGCTTTTCGACGCGGAGAAATTCCTCGCCTCGGGCAACATGATGCAGATGGATGCCGACGTGCGCGAGGCGATCCGAGTACACGGCATTCGCAACGCGCTCCTGACCTCGATCGCGCCCACGGGCACGATCAGCCTCTACGCCGGCAACGTGTCGAGCGGGATCGAGCCGGTCTTCGCCTATGCCTACAAGCGCAAGGTGCTGCAGAAGGACGGCTCGCGCACCGAGGAAGAGGTGGTCGACTACGCCGTCCAGCTCTGGCGCGAGCGCTTTGGCGACAAGCCCCTGCCGGAGCATTTCGTCAATGCCCAGACGCTGCCGCCGCTCGACCATGTGCGGATGCAGGCGGCGGCGCAGAAGTGGGTGGATTCGTCCATCTCGAAGACCATCAACTGCCCCGAGGAGATCGGGTTCGAGGCCTTCAAGGATGTCTACATGGCCGCTTGGGACCAGGGCTGCAAGGGCTGCACGACCTACCGGCCGAACGCGGTGACGGGATCGGTCCTGTCGGTGAGCGAGAAGGACGAGAAGGCGCCCGAGGCCGACCGGGGCGCCGAGGTCGTCTACCTCTCGGAACCCCTCGACCGGCCGCAGGCGCTGGAAGGCGCGACCTACAAGCTGAAGTGGCCCGACAGCGAACATGCGATCTACATCACCATCAACGACATCGTGCAGGGCGGTCACCGGCGGCCCTTCGAGGTCTTCATCAACTCCAAGAACATGGAGCATTACGCCTGGACTGTGGCGCTGACGCGGATGATCTCGGCGGTGTTCCGGCGCGGCGGCGACGTGTCCTTCGTGGTGGAGGAGTTGAAGGCCGTCTTCGACCCCCGCGGCGGCGCCTGGATGCAGGGACGCTACATCCCCTCGATCCTTGCCGCCATCGGGGGCGTGATCGAGCGCCACATGATCGCCATCGGTTTCCTCGCCGGCGAGGGGCTCGGCCTCAAGTCCGACCCCAAGGCGCAGGCGATGGCGGTGGGCGAGGCTCCGCGCGGGCCGGCTTGCCCGTCCTGCGGGCAGAAGGGAATGCAGATGGTCGAAGGCTGCATGACCTGCCCGTCCTGCGGCTATTCGAAATGCGCGTGATCCGGCGCGGCTGATCGCGGGCGGAACGCGGCACCCGCCGCGCGCGTCCTTTCTGCAACAGGCAGGCCGGGCGGCTAGGCGCGCCGTGTCCCCCGGATTCCGCGGTGCCCGCCGCGGTGATAGGTTCGCACCAAGGCGCCCCGGAGAGGCGCCAAGGATGAGCGGGCGGCTTTCAGCATGGCGGCGGGCTATCGCGGCACCTTCGTGATCTCGGTCGAGCAGACTGAGACGGACGGCATTGTTGCGGCGCCTCCGGCCGCCATCGCTATCGGATCGGTCTGGTGCTGGCGCGGCGAGGCGCTCAGGGTGGACGGGCCGGCCCGCGTCCTCGCCCTCGCAGGGGCGGCGGGCGAGGCCGAGGTCCGGCGGCGTGCGGCACGCGTCGTGGCCCGGCTGATCGGCCCGGCGGCCCTGACGCGACGCCTCCACCCCGAAGAAGCGGAACCGCCTGCGGGCGGTGCGGGGTTCGCCGTGACGGACGGGCTTGCGCTTTACCGGCTGATGCCCCTCGATCCGGCGGGGCGGCTCCTCGCCGTCATGGGCGCGCTGCCACCGGGCGGCGTCGATCTCGCCGTGGTTGCGGCTCGGCCGGGTCGCCCGGTGCCCGATGCGGCCATTCCGGGCGGTATCATCTGCTTCACGCCGGGCACGCGCATCGCCACGCCCGAGGGTCTACGTGCGGTCGAGAACATCCGGCCGGGCGACCGGATCACCACCCGAGACAACGGCCCGCAGGAGGTGCTCTGGACGGGCGCGCGGAGGATGAGCGGCGCGCGGCTAAACGCCCTTCCGGCGTTCCGCCCGGTGCGCATCGGCGCAGGGGCGCTTGGCGCGAGGACGCACGGCCGGGGGGCGCCGGAGGCCGACCTGATCGTGTCCCCCGACCACCGCATCCTTCTCGTCGGGGCGGCGGCCCGTGCGCTCTTTGGCGAGGAGGAGGTGCTTGTCGCCGCGCGCGACCTCATCGACGGGCAGCAGGTGCGGGCCGAGGCCGGGCTGCGCGAGGTGACCTACATCCACCTCCTGACCGCCCGGCACGAGGTGATCTGCGCCAACGGCCGGCCCGCCGAAACCTTCCACCCGGCGGCGGCCGATCCCGAGGCGCTCGACCCGGCCGACGGTGCCGCGCTCCATGCACTTTTCGACGGGCTCGCCGCTGACCCGTTCCGCTATGGCGATTTCGCCCGGCGGAGCCTTTCGGCGCCGGAGGCGGCGATCCTTCGGCACCGGGCGGCCTGACCGCGCCGGGCACGGAATTTCCGCCCCGCATCGCCGGGGCGTGTTGACTCTCGCCGTGCCACGGCTATAAGCCGCCCGTCCCGGGCCTTTTGCCCGGATCATTCATTTGGTGTTGGTGGCCCCCGCAAGGGGATGCCTGTCGCCCGAAAGGGAAAGGACAACGCCCTTCACGGCCGCCAGCCGATCGGTTCGGGCGGCGCACACACGAAGGAGATCAGCGGTGACCAAACGCACCTCTGCCAAGTACAAGATCGACCGCCGGATGGGCGAGAACATCTGGGGCCGTCCGAAATCCCCGGTGAACAAGCGCGAATACGGCCCCGGCCAGCACGGCCAGCGCCGCAAGACGAAGCTTTCCGACTTCGGCACGCAGCTCAGGGCCAAGCAGAAGCTGAAGGGCTACTACGGCGACCTGACCGAGAAGCAGTTCAAGCGCATCTACGGCGATGCGGCCCGCGTGAAGGGCGACACCGGCGAGAACCTGATCGGCTTGCTGGAGCGTCGGCTGGACGCCGTCGTCTACCGCGCCAAGTTCGTGCCGACGATCTTCGCCGCGCGCCAGTTCGTCAACCACGGCCATGTCACCGTGAACGGGAGCCGCGTCAACATCGCCTCCTACCGCGTGAAGGAAGGCGACGTGGTCGCCGTCCGCGACAAGTCGCGCCAGCTCGCCATCGTCCTCGAGGCCGTGGGGCTCGCGGAGCGCGACGTGCCGGACTACATCGAGGCCGACCATTCCAAGATGACCGCGACCTTCGTGCGCACGCCTGCGCTGGGCGACGTGCCCTACGCCGTGCACATGGAACCGAACCTCGTCGTCGAATACTACGCCAAGAACGGCTGATCCGTCGGCCGCGCGAAGACAGGGGGTCGCCTCGGGAAACCGTGGCGGCCCTTTTTGTTGCCCTCATGCGGCCGATACCCCGAAATCGCCGCGACTGTCGCAAGTTGTGGCCATAATCGGCGGAGACTGTAGGGGTCGAAGGACCATGGGATACGGGTACGGCAGGATGACGTACGACCGGAACGTGGCGGGGGCGGACCTTCCGGCCGGGGCACGCGGGGCCGCCTCGCGGCACGGGCGGCTTGCCGGAGTTCTGCTTGCGGCGCTCGCGGCGCTGGCCTTCGGCCAGCTCGTCGCGCTCGCAATCGAGAGGGCCGGCGATCCCGGCTACGATTTTCGCTATTACTGGCTCGCCGGCCGGCTATGGCTCGAGGGCGTGTCGCCCTATGGCCCCGGTTTCCGCGAGGCCGCCGGACGACTGATCGAAGAGGGCAACCGGCCGGAGATCTGGGCGAACCCGCCCACCTATTGGCTGCCCTCTGTGTTGCTCGCCGCGTTCGATCTCGGCTCCGCCTGGCGCCTTTGGCTGGCGCTGTCTCTCTGCGCTCTGGTCCTGGCGAGCGCATCGGTCGCGTTCGCGCTTTCGCAAACCTCCTGCCCCGGCTCGGCGCGGGCAGGCGCGGGGCTCGGTGCGGGGCCGGTCTTCTGCCTGCATCTCGCGGTCATGGCCATCATGGAGGTCACACAGATCGCGCTCTTCGTCGGGCAGAGTTCCGTCTTCGTCTATCTGGGGGCGGCCCTCCTCATTGCCGGGCTTGCGCGCGAGCGCCGGGCGATCGGGGTCATCGGCCTTGTCCTGCTTTGCGCCAAACCGCAGGTCGGCGTGCTTGTCGCGCTTGCGCTTCTTCTCGGCGGCGGGGCGCGCACGATCGTCCTGCCGGCCATCGCCGTCTCGCTGCTGATCCTCTTGCCTGCGCTGCCGTCCGATCCGCTTGTCGTGCTGGAATGGCTCGCGGCCCTGGCAAGCTATGACGGTGCGAGCTACGCGAACCAGCCCTTCGCCATGTCGGGCATCCGTCACGTCCTCTGGGCCTATTCGGGCCACGATATCGGCAATCTCGCGGCCATGATCGTCACGCTCGCGGCCGGGACCGCGATCGCGGTCAGGGCACGTATGCAGCCGCAAGTCGGCGCGCGCGGTGCCGCCTGGAAGGGGCGGGCGCTGGCCGACCTCGTCGCCGTGGAAATTCTGATCGCGCTGTCGCTCGCCCCGCTGCACCTTTACGATTTCGTGGTCATCGGTGTCGGGATGACCGCACTCGCCGCGACCAGGGGGGCGTCTGCGCTTGCCGGGATCGCGGCTCTTGCGCTGTGTCTCCGGCCAAGCGACCTCCACATCGCGCTCCTTTCCGGCGACTTCGTTCCGCTCTTTCCCGGGACCGTGCTTGCGACCTTCGGCGCGGCGGTGATGCTCCTTGCCGCGGCGGTGGCGGCGCGGTCCGTTCCGGGACCCGGTGCGGACGAAGCCACGCCCCGCGCCTGAATCCCGTCCCCGCGCCAATCCCCGCTGGCGTTGCGCCCGACCGCTCGCTAAAAGCGGGCCGAGTTGCCGGAGGTGCCGCCATGACCGATGCGATCCGCCCCAAGCCGGGGATCATGGATATCGCGCTCTACGAGGGCGGCGCGGCGCATGTGGCGGGCATCACCGACGCGGTGAAGCTCAGCTCGAACGAGAACCCCTTCGGACCCTCGGAGAAGGCGAAGGAAGCCTACCTCCGCGCGGTCCACCAGCTCCACCGCTATCCCTCCACCGACCATGCGCGGCTGAGGCAGGCGATCGGCGAGGTGCACGGACTCGACCCCGCCCGGATCATCTGCGGCGTCGGCTCGGACGAGGTCATCGGCCTTCTCTGCCACGCCTATGCGGGGACGGGAGACGAGGTCGTGTTCACCGAGCACGGGTTCCTGATGTACCGCATCTATGCCCAGGCCACGGGCGCGACGCCGGTCTCCGTGAGGGAGCGCGAACGGACGACAGATGTGGATGCGATCCTGGCGGCCTGCGGCCCCGCTACGCGGCTCGTCTTTCTCGCCAACCCCAACAACCCGACCGGCACGATGATCGGGCTGGCCGAGGTCGAGCGGCTGGCACGGGGGCTTCCGGCGCAGACGATCCTCGTCCTCGACGGGGCCTATGCCGAATACGTCGAGGGCTACGACGGCGGTGCCGAGCTTGCCACGCGGCTGCCGAACGTGTTCATGACCCGGACCTTCTCCAAGATCTACGGTCTTGGCGGGCTCAGGATCGGCTGGGGCTACGGGCCGAAGGCGATCATCGACGTCCTGAACCGCATCCGCGGGCCGTTCAACCTTTCGACCGCGCAGATGGAAGCCGCCGAAGCCGCCGTGCGCGACCGGGAGCATGTCGACCGCTGCCGCGCCGAGAACGCGCGGATGCGCGGCTGGCTGGCCGAGGCGCTGGCAGAGAAGGGCGTGCCTTCCGACACATCGACCGCGAACTTCATCCTCGCCCGCTTCGCCGACGAGGCCGAGGCCGCAGCCTGCGACGCCCTTCTCCAGTCCCAGGGCCTGATCGTGCGGCGGGTATCGGGCTACGGCTTGCCGCATTGCCTGAGGATCACCGTCGGCGACGAAGCTTCCTGCCGCCGGGTCGCCCATGCCATCGGCCAGTTCAAGGCGCAGAGATGACCGGACCGATCTACGACCGCGTAGCCCTCATCGGGCTCGGCCTCATCGCCTCGTCGATGGGCCACGCGATGAAGGAGGCGGGGCTCGCGGGGAGCGTCGTCGGCCATGCCAAGACCGAGGCGACCCGCGCCGCTGCGCTCGAACTCGGCTTCTGCGACGCGGTCTTTGCCACCGCGGCCGAGGCGGTGGAGGCCGCCGACCTCGTCGTGCTTGCCGTGCCGGTCGGCGCTATGGGGGCGGTCGCGGCCGGGATCGCGCCGCATCTGAAGCCGGGCGCGACGGTGACCGACGTCGGTTCGGTGAAGCAGGCGGTGATCGAGGCGGTGGCGCCGCACATGCCCCCGGGCGTCCACTTCATTCCCGGCCACCCCCTTGCCGGGACCGAACATTCCGGACCCCGGTCCGGCTTCTCCACGCTCTTTCAGAACCGCTGGTGCCTGCTCACGCCGGGCGCGGCCGATCCTGCCGCCGTCGCACGGCTCCGCGCGCTCTGGCAGGGGATGGGCGCCAACGTCGAGGAGATGGATGCGGCCCACCATGACCTCGTGCTTGCCGTGACCAGCCACACGCCGCACCTCATCGCCTATACGATGGTGGGCGTGGCCGATCACCTCAGGCGGGTGACCGAAAGCGAGATCATCAAGTATTCGGCGGCGGGTTTCCGCGACTTCACGCGGATTGCCGCCTCCGACCCCACGATGTGGCGCGACGTGTTCTTGACGAACCGGGAGGCGACGCTCGATATTCTCGGGCGCTTCACCGAGGAGCTTTTCATGCTCCAGCGCGCGATCCGGATGGGGGACGGAGAGATGCTTCACGATTATTTCACCCGCACGCGGGCCATACGCCGCGGCATCATCGAGGCGGGGCAGGACACCGCGGCGCCGGACTTCGGCCGGACCAAGGCGCCGGGCGCATGAGGGGCCGGGTCGTTCCCGCCCTCGCTCTCGTCCTGATCGGCAGCGCTGCCCTTTCCGCCCCGATCGCCGAAAGCCCCCGCCCCAAGGTGCGCCCCGGCAGTGACGCCGCGGCGCTTGCGATATCGGTGCAGGTACGGCCTGCGCCCCGTCCCGATGCGGCGGAAGCGCCGGAGGTGACGCGCGCGGCGGTATCCGTGGCCGCGCTCCTTCTTCCCGACGCTCCGGCGCCGCTGCGGCCCATGGCGCGTCCGGCGGCCATGTCTGCGGCCGCCGGCGCGGTGTCAGCCGCGGCGCAGTCGCCCCGTCCCGAGGCGCGTCCGCGCACGCTTCGCACGATGGCGGTCGCGCCCGGACGGGCGCTCCCGGTTGCCGGTGGTCCCGAAGTCATCGTGCAGGCCGCCTTCCGCGTGCCGCAGTCCACGGGCGCCGTCACCGGCCGCAAGGGCGGCATCTGCGGCGATCCGGCGATCGTCGGCAAGGCGATCCCGCCGATCCTCGGCAAGGTGAAGGGCTGCGGGCTCGAGGACGGGGTCAGCGTGATCTCGATTGCAGGCGTGGCGCTGACTCAACCCGCCAGCATCGACTGCACCACGGCCCGCGCGCTCAAGGACTGGGTGGAAGGCGGCGTGAAGCCTGCCGTCGGCCGCAAGGGCGGCGGGGTCGCCGCGCTGCAGATCGCGGCGAGCTATTCCTGCCGGTCGCGCAACAACCAGAAGGGCGCGAAGATCAGCGAGCACGGCCGCGGCCGGGCGGTCGATGTCTCGGCCATCATCCTGGCGGACGGCACGTCGATCTCGGTCCTCAAGGGCTGGGGCACGAAGGCCGCGGGCAAGACGCTCGCCTCGGCGCGGAAGGCGGCCTGCGGTCCGTTCAACACCGTGCTCGGCCCCGGCTCCGACCGGTTCCACAACGATCACTTCCATCTCGACACCGCCCGCGGCCGCGGCGCCTATTGCCGCTGACCCTTCAGAGCCTCGGAGCGGGGCCGAGCGGCACCGGGCCGAGACTCATCCGTCCGCCGGCGAAGACCAGCGGCAGCGACAGCACCTCGGCATTTCCGCCGAGCGTGGCGAGCCCTTCAAGCGCGCGTTCGACGGTCGGGGCCGTTTCGGCCCTGACCAGTCCGAGCGCGGTGGCGAGCCGCAGCACGGCGCGCCAGTTCCGGAACGAGAGTTCGATGCGTCCCTCGGGCAAGCCGTCGGAATCAAGCGCGACCTCCCCGCGCCCCGACATGCCCGCAGGCCCCCAGTCGAGCGCCAGGCTGCGGATATCGACCGCACGCACCTGCACGCCCTCGATCGCCGCGACCCTATCGAGCGGCCGGTCGAGCGCGACCGTCGCGTCGAGATAGAACCGTTCGCCCCGGGCCGGCAGCACCTCGCCCGAAGTCACGATCCGGGCCGGCACACCGGAAAGCGTGATCCCCGCGATCTCGATGCCGATGTCATGCGCCGTCGCGGTCTCCGCCCTGCGGATGGCGGCCCGCAGGTTTTCGGCGGCAAGCGCCCAGCCAGCGTCCGAGCCAAGGGAAACCGCGGTCCCGACGGCCTGCGCGTGGTCGAGCGGAAGCTCCGGCGCGAGCCCGAAGACGGCGCTCGCCGACAGCTCGGCCGAGGCGACATTCACCGTCTCGCCACCGAACCTGACCTGCTGTTCGGCAGGAAAGACTGCAATCACATGCTGCGGCCGATAGGAGAGCGCGTAGAACTTGAGCGCGCCGGCGCTCCAGCGGATCGCGCCGTCCGGGCTCGTGGCCTGCGGGCCGGTCAGCGTCACGTCGAAACGTGCCGGAAAACCCCCGACCTCGATGGCCTCGGCATCGCCCCGCCCCTCGGCCCGCAGCGCCACCAGCGTCGCCTCGGCCCCGGTTCGGATCGTGCGGGCGGCCAGCGCCCAGTAGCCGCAGTAGAGCGCGGTCAGACCCGCAATGATCCAGAGCATCAGACGCATGGGGCCTTCCCTCGCACGGCACGATCCGCTTTATAACGCCGGAACGGCGGGAAACCAGCAGGCGGGCATGAACGGATTGTGGGTCTTCGGCTATGGCTCGCTCATGTGGGAGCCCGGATTCGTCTGGGAGAAGCGGGTTCTTGCCCGGCTTCCGGGCTGGCACCGGTCGTTCTGCATGCGCTCCTTCCACTATCGCGGCACGGTCGAAAGGCCGGGGCTCGTCCTCGCGCTCGACGCGGCAGAGGGCTCCGAATGCCACGGCGTCGCCTTCGCGGTGAGCGCCCTCCGCGCCGACGAAACCCTCGCCGCCCTGCGGGAACGCGAGCTGATTTCCTCGGCCTATCTGGAGAAGGTGCTTCGCGTGGACCTCGCCGACGGCCGGCAGGTGGAGGCCGTGACCTATGTCATCGACCCCGATCACGTGCAGTATTGTGGCGGCCTCGCGCTCGAGGAGCAGGCGCGGATCATCACCGGGGCGGCCGGAGGGCGGGGGCCGAACCGCGACTACCTCTGGAACACCGCCGCCCACCTCAACGAACTCGGGATCGCCGACGCCGACCTCGACTGGCTCTCGGACCGGGTGCGGCGGCTTGCCTCTGACGGCTTGTGACCCCGCGCCCCTCCCCCTATTCTGGCCGCAAGATCGGGGCGGGATGGCAGGCTGATGGACAAGGCGATACGCGCGGCTGAGCCCTTATTCTCGCAGCCCGTGCGGCAGGTGGCGATGATGCTGCTCGCGCTGGCGCTGGTGGGCGTCGGGGGCTGGTTCGCCTACGGGCCGATCTTCTCCATCTTCGCGGCCAACCCCTGGCTGAATGGAATGATCCTCGGTGTTTTCGTGCTGGGCGTGCTGACCTGTTTCTGGCAGCTCGCGCAGCTGATCCGGTCGGTCAGCTGGATCGAGGGATTTGCCGCCCATCGGCCGGGGCACGAGATAACGATCGCCCCGCGCCTTCTGGCGCCGCTCGCGGCACTCCTGCGCTCGCGCGGGCCGAAGGGCGGACAGATCTCGTCTTCCTCGGCGCGCTCGATCCTCGAATCGGTCGCCACACGGATCGACGAGGCGCGCGACTTCACCCGCTACCTGACAAGCCTTCTGATCTTCCTCGGCCTTCTCGGCACGTTCTACGGCCTCGCCACCACCGTCCCGGCCGTCGTCGACACGATCCGCGCGCTCGCCCCGCAGGAGGGGGAAAGCGGCATCCAGGTCTTCGACAAGCTGATGACCGGGCTGGAACGGCAACTTGGCGGCATGGGCACGGCCTTTTCGTCCTCGCTGCTCGGGCTGGCGGGTTCGCTCGTCGTCGGGCTCCTGGAGCTTTTCGCCGGCCACGGCCAGAACCGCTTCTACCGGGAACTGGAGGAATGGCTGACCTCCTTCACGCGCCTGTCCTTCGCAGGGGGCGATGGCGACAGCACCCTCGACGGCGAGGCGGTGGCGGGCATCCTCGATCACATGGCGGGGCAGGTGGAGACGCTGCAGACGATCCTCGAACGCACCGACGCCGGCCGCGCGGCGGTGAACGAGCGGCTCGAAGGCGTGGCGGGCGCGGTGGAGGCGCTGACCCGGCGGCTGGAGAGCGAGGCGGGATCGAACGCCCAGCTTACCCGTATCGCCGAGGCGCAGGACCGGCTCGTGGCGCTGATCGAGAGGAACAGCCAGGACGTGCGGATCGACGGCGGCGACGCCGAAAGCCGGATGCGGCTCCGCTCGATCGACGTGCAGATGCTGAAGCTCCTGGAAGAGGTCGCGGCGGGGCGGCAGGAAAGCATGGCCGACCTGCGAGGCGATCTCGCCGAACTCACGCGCGCGGTCCGCGCACTCGGCCGGGCCGCCGAGCAGGGGCGGAGGGGCTGAGATGGCGCTGTCGCAGGGCAGGGGAGGGCAGCGGTTCTCGACGAACATCTGGCCCGGCTATGTCGATGCGCTGTCGACCCTGATCCTCGTCCTGACCTTCGTCGTGACCATCTTCATGGTCGTGCAATATGTCCTGCGCGAGCAGATCAACACTCAAGGCAGCGAGCTTGAGGCGCTCGGGGCACAGGTCGCCGACCTGGCCGACGCGCTCGGGCTGGAGCGGAGCCGCACGGCGGACCTCACCGCCGGGCTTTCGGCCGCCGAGGCCGAGGCGGAGCGGCAGGCGGCGCTGATCGCCAACCTCGGTGCGAGCCTTAGCGCGCGCACGGCCGAGCTTGGCGCGGCCGAGGCGCGGATCACCGATTTCGAGGCGCAGGTGGCATCGCTTCTCGCCGAACGCGATGCGGCGCGCGGGGAAGCCGCAGCGCTGGGGGCCGAGCGCGACCGGCTGGCGACGGCTGAGGAGGCGCTGAACCTCGCCGTCGCCAGGGCGCGGGAGGAGATCGACGCCCAGGCGGAGGCGGCGCGCCTCGCTGCCGCCCGGCGGGAGGCGCTGGAGGCGCTGGTCGCGGACCTCCGCAAGCGGGGCGAGGCCGGGGCCGCCGCGCTTGCCTCGGCCGAGAGCGCGCTCGATGCAAAGGAGGCCCAGCGGCTGGCCGAGGCCGCCGCCGCCGAGGCGCTGCGCGCGCGGCTGAAGGGGGCCGAGGACGAACTCACGGCGATGACGCTGGCGCTCGAGTCCGAGCGGAAGCGGGCGGAGGAGACGCTGACGCTTCTCGCCGCCGCCGAGGCCGCGCGGAGGGACCTCGACACCCGCCTCGCGGCGGCGCTGCTGGCCGAGACGGCCACCGCGGAGCAACTTGCCGCCGCGAAAGCCGCGGCCGAGGCGGCGCGCACGGCCACCGACGCCGACCGCCAGGCGATCGAGGAGGAACTCGCCGCCGCGCTCGCGGCCAAGCTGGCAGCCGAGGCCCGGTCCAAGCAGGCGCTGGGCGAGGCGGAGCGGCAACGGGCCCTTCTCGCCACGGCGGACACCCGGCTGGCGGAGGAACAGGCGGTCTCGGCCGAGGCCGCGCGCAAGGTGACGCTCCTGAACGAACAGGTCGCGGCCCTGCGCGGCCAGCTCGGCGCGTTGCAGGAATTGCTCGACGCCTCGGCCGCGAAGGATGCCGACGCGAAGGTGCAGATCGAGGCGCTCGGCAGCCAGCTCAACTCCGCCCTTGCCCGCGTCGCGGCCGAGGAGAAGCGCCGCGCGGCACTGGAGGAGGCGGAGCGGATCCGCCTCGAGGCCGAGGCCAAGGCGCTGAAGGAAGAGACGAAGGAGCTTGCCCGGTACCGGTCGGAATTCTTCGGCAGGCTGTCCGAGGTTCTGGCGGGGCGAGAGGGCGTGCGGGTTGTCGGCGACCGCTTCGTCTTTTCCTCCGAGGTGCTGTTCCAGCCGGGCTCGGCCACGCTTTCGCCCGAAGGCCAGAGCCAGATCGCCGGGGTGGCCGCAACCCTTCAGGAAGTTGCCGCAGTGATCCCGCCGGAAATCGACTGGATCATCCGGGTGGACGGGCACACCGACGACGTGCCGCTGTCGGGCGCCGGCCAGTTCCGCGACAACTGGGAGCTTTCGCAGGCCCGCGCGCTGTCGGTCGTGCGCTTCATGCAGGACGACCTCGGGTTCCCGCCGGAAAGGATGGCCGCGACAGGGTTCGGCGAATACCGCCCGGTTGCGGAAGGCGACACGCCCGAGGCGCGGGCGCAGAACCGGCGGATCGAACTGAAGCTGACGGAGCGATGAGCGTGGCAAGGCCCGCCGCGCTTCTTGCCGAATTGATCGCCTGCGAGACAGCCGTGTGGCAGGCATTGGTTTCGGGTGATGCGGAAGCCGACCGGGCTGCGCTGGCGGCCGACTTCCTTGGGGTCTATCCGGACGGGTTCGCCGGGCGCGATGCACATGCCGCGCAGCTTTCCGGCGGGCCGACGGTCACCGGCTTCCGGCTGTCCGATGCACGCCTGCTGCCCCTCGGCGCCGATCACGCCATTCTGGCCTATCGGGCCGACTTTCGGCGCACCGGGCGGACCGACGACGAGGCGATGTATGTCTCATCCGTCTGGCAGAGGGCGCCGTCGGGCTGGGTCAACGTTTTCAGCCAGGACACGCCGGCCGATGGGCGGAGCCTTCCCTGATCCAGGCCAGCGGGCGAGGTCCCCGAAACGCGAAGACGGCGCCTCCGCGGCGCCGTTTCCACAATTGTCGCGCCAGGTTCAGTCCGCCGTCAGGAGCGGAGGCTTCGAGCCGGTGAGGCGCGGGCGTGAGGGCTCTTCGACATCGAGGACGATGGCGTCGTCCTTCACGCGCACCCGCACCACACCGCCCTTGGTGAGCTTGCCGAACAGCAACTCCTCCGCCAGGGGCTTCTTGATGTGCTCCTGGATGACGCGGCCCAGGGGGCGGGCGCCCATCTTGTCGTCGTAGCCCTTCTCCGCCAGCCAGTTGGCCGCTTCGGGTGAAAGCTCGATATGGACGTGGCGGTCCATCAATTGCGCCTCGAGCTGGAGGACGAACTTGTCCACCACCTGCAGGATCACCTCGCGAGACAGGGGCGCGAAGGAGATGACCGCGTCCAGACGGTTGCGGAACTCCGGCGTGAAGGTCCGCTCGATCGCGGCGGTATCTTCGCCCTCGCGCCGTTCGCGGCCGAAACCGAAGGCAGCCCTGGCCATGTCGGCAGCACCTGCGTTCGACGTCATGATGAGGATCACGTTGCGGAAATCGACCTGCCGGCCGTTATGATCGGTCAGCTTGCCGTGATCCATCACCTGCAGAAGGATGTTGTAGACATCCGGGTGCGCCTTCTCGATCTCGTCGAGCAGGAGCACGCAATGCGGGTGCTGGTCCACGCCGTCCGTCAGCATCCCGCCCTGGTCGAAGCCGACATAGCCAGGCGGCGCGCCGATCAGGCGGCTGACTGCGTGCTTCTCCATGTATTCCGACATGTCGAAGCGCAGAAGCTCCACGCCGAGGCTGTCGGCAAGCTGCTTGGCCACCTCGGTCTTGCCGACGCCCGTGGGGCCGGCGAAGAGGTAGTTGCCGATCGGCTTTTCCGGCTCCCGCAGGCCGGCACGCGCGAGCTTGATCGCGGATGAGAGCGCAGTGATGGCGGCGTCCTGGCCGAAGACCACGCGCTTCAGCGTCCGCTCCAGGTCCTTCAGCACCTCGGCATCGTCCTTGGAGACGTTCTTCGGCGGGATGCGGGCGATCTTGGCGACGACCGCCTCGATCTCCTTGGGACCGATGGTCTTGCGGCGCTTCGATTCCGCGACGAGATGCTGGGCAGCACCCGCCTCGTCGATGACGTCGATGGCCTTGTCCGGCAGCTTGCGGTCGTGGATGTAGCGCGCCGACAGTTCCACCGCCGACTTGATCGCGTCGCGGGTGTAGTGCAGGTCGTGGTGCTTCTCGAAATAGGGCTTGAGACCCATCAGGATCTTCACCGTGTCCTCGACCGTCGGCTCGTTGACGTCGATCTTCTGGAAGCGGCGGCTGAGCGCGCGGTCCTTTTCGAAGTGCTGGCGGAATTCCTTGTAGGTGGTGGATCCCATGCAGCGCAGCTTGCCACCCTGCAGCGCGGGCTTCAGCAGGTTGGATGCATCCATCGCGCCGCCCGAGGTGGCGCCGGCGCCGATCACGGTATGGATCTCGTCGATGAAGAGGATCGCGTCGGGGTGGTCCTCCAGTTCCTTCACGACGGCCTTCAGCCGCTCCTCGAAATCGCCGCGGTAGCGGGTGCCGGCGAGAAGCGCGCCCATGTCGAGCGAGAAGATGGTGGCACCCTTCAGGATGTCGGGCGTCTCTTTCCGCACGATCTTGAGCGCCAGCCCCTCGGCGATGGCGGTCTTGCCCACGCCGGGGTCGCCCACGAGGAGCGGGTTGTTCTTTCGCCGGCGGCAGAGCACCTGGATGCAGCGCTCGATCTCGGCCTCGCGGCCGATGAGCGGGTCGATGTCGCCCTTCTTCGATTTCTGGTTGAGATCGACGCAGTACTTGGCCAGGGCGCTTTCCTTTGCCTCGCCCTGCGCCTCGGTCGCGCCGTGCTCTTCCTGCTCCTGCGCGCCCGTGACGGGCCGGGTCTCGCCGAAGGAGGGATCCTTGGCGACGCCGTGGGCGATGAAGTTGACGGCGTCATAACGGGTCATGTCCTGTTCCTGCAGGAAATAGGCCGCATTCGACTCGCGCTCGGCGAAGATCGCGACGAGCACGTTGGCGCCGGTGACCTCGGTCCGTCCGGAGGACTGGACATGGATCGCGGCGCGCTGGATGACGCGCTGGAAGGCGGCGGTCGGCACTGCCTCCGATCCCTCGACATCGGTGACGAGGGTGGAAAGGTCGTCGTCGATGAAGTCGGAAAGCGTCTTCTTCAGTTCCTCGATGTCCACCGAACAGGCGCGCATGACCTTGGCCGCATCAGGTTCGTCCGTGAGGGCCAGGAGAAGGTGTTCGAGCGTGGCGAGTTCATGCCGCCGGGCATTGGCGAGCGCCAGCGCCGCGTGGATGGCCTGTTCGAGCGTGTTCGAGAATGACGGCACTTTCGTGCTCCTTTCCTGTCGGCAGGTCGGGCACGAGGCCCGAGGCCTACCATCGCCTCATACCTTTAAACTTCGGTGGAAATCGGGCAGCTTCAAGTGTTTTCTGGCGCATTTCGGCCAAGGCTCTGCCTTTGGCACAAAATGTGATCGTTACGGCTGCGGGCGTGAGGATGGTTGAAACCAGTGGGGACCGCGATGCCCCCGCGACGGGAGGAAAGATGGAGTGCGCCCTGCCGTCCGTCAAGGTCCGGCCCCGCGGACGGGCTCAGAACCGGTCCTTGGCACTCCGGATCGCGGCGAAGACCGCGGCGTCGGACGCGGCCTCCATCGCCATCGCCCGCTTCACCTCCGGACGGCCCGCGCGCAGGAAGGGGTTGGTCGCAAGCTCCTCGGACAGGCGCGAGGGGACGGTGGGCCGGCCCTCGGCCCGGGCCGCCGCGACCGCCGCCGCGCGGGCCTGAAGCGCGGCATTGTCCGGCTCCACGGTCAATGCGAAGCGGGCATTCGACTGGGTGTATTCGTGGCCCGAGCAGACGAGAGTGTCAGGCGGCAGGACCGCGAGTTTCGTCAGGCTTTCCCACATCTGCGGCATCGTCCCCTCGAACACCCGGCCGCAGCCGAGCGCCATCAGGCTGTCGCCGGTGAAGACGAGCCCGGAGGCCGGAAAATGATAGGCGACGTGGCCGACGGTGTGGCCCGACACGTCGATCACCTTTCCCTCGTCCATGCCGATGCGGATCGTGTCGCCCTCGCGGAGGGCCTCGTTGAGCTTCGGCAGGCGGTGGGCGTCGGCGGCGGCGCCGATCACCCGCGCGCCCGTGGCGGCCGCAAGCGCCTTCAGCCCGGCGATGTGGTCGTCATGATGATGGGTGATGAGGATGTGGCTCGCCTTCCAGTCGCGCTCGGCGAGAGCGTTCAGGATCGGCGCGGCTTCGGGCACATCGACGACTGCCGTCGCCCCGGTCGCCGCGTCATGTGCGAGGAAGGCGTAGTTGTCCTTCAGGCAGGGGACGGTGACGAGTTCGAGCGGCATGGCAATTCGCGTCCGTTTCCGTATGCTGACGACCGACTTTTGCCGAAGGACGGCCCCAGCGCAATGCATCTCGACGTTCTCGACCTGCGGAACTTCTACTACCGCACGCAACTCGGCCGCGTGGCGCAGAAGGCGATCCGCGATCAGGTCGTCACGCTCTGGCCGCCCGCGAAGGGCGAGACGGTCGCGGGCTTCGGCTTCGCGGTGCCCTTGCTGCGCCCCTATCTTGCCGACGCGCGGCGGGTCATCGGGCTCATGCCCGGGCCGCAGGGCGTGATGCCCTGGCCCGCCGGCATGGACAACGTGTCGGTCCTCTGCGAGGAGACCCAATGGCCGATCGAGACCGGGATGGTGGATCGGCTCATCGTCCTGCACGGGCTGGAGACTTCGGACAGCCCGGCGGCCCTCCTCGACGAGTGCTGGCGCGTCCTCGGCCCCGGCGGGCGAGCCCTTTTCATCGTGCCGAACCGGTCGGGTCTCTGGTCGCGGTCGGACCGCACGCCCTTCGGCTTCGGCCGGCCCTATTCGATGAGCCAGCTTGACGCGCAGCTTCGCGGCCATTCCTTCGCAGCCGAACGCCAGATTTCGGCGCTCTTCGTGCCGCCCTCGTCGCGCCGCTTCTGGCTCAGGACTGCGGCAGCGTGGGAACGGTTCGGCCACCGCGTCTCCTCGGTCCTCGCGGGGGGTGTCCTGATGCTCGAAGTGTCGAAACATGTCCATGCGCCGCAGCGTCCGGGCCTCGCCGCGGCGGTCCGAAAACCGCTTCGCGTGCTCGAAGCGCTGCCCAAACCCACCGCAGAGCCGGCGTGAATCGCGATGCCGCGCGAGGGATTCTTGCAACGGTAGTAAATGTTATCGCCCAAACTTCCGGCGAGCCGCGTGCGACTCTCCGGCACAAAGCGCCGAAGTCCCTGAAAATGCGGGAGATCCGTCTGTGCAATAGTTTCACCAAGGCGGTTGCGAGGCATTGCCCGCTCTGCTACACCCGCGCCGACCTCGGACGGGCGCCCATGCGCACGCCACGGGTGCCCTTCGACCAGGCCGCAAGATCGGGACCGGGGGGCTTGGGGACAGAACAATCGGAAGGGTCGACGTGTCCGAACCAGCTTCGATTTCCGCAGGGATCGCCGGGCGCTACGCCACGGCCGTTTTTGAACTCGCGAAAGAGGCAAAGGGCCTTTCCGGTCTGGAGGCCGACGTGGCTGCGCTGGCCCAGGCCCTGAAGGACAGCGCCGACCTCCGCGAGGTCATCGCCTCGCCAGTCTTCTCGCGCGACGAGCAGGGACGCGCCATGTCGGCGCTCGCCGTCAGGATGGGGCTCTCGTCCACCGTCGCCAACACGCTCGCGCTGATGGCCGCGAACCGCCGGCTCTTCGTGCTGCCGCAGCTTCTCGCCGCGCTTGGCGAGATGATCGCCGAGGAGAAGGGCGAAGTCACCGCCGAGGTGACGGCGGCGGCCGAACTGACGAAGGCACAGGCCGAAAAGCTCGCCGCATCGCTGAAGAAGACGGTCGGCAAGACCGTCAAGCTCAACACCACCGTGGATGAAAGTCTCATCGGCGGACTTATCGTCAAGGTCGGCTCGAAGATGATCGACACCTCGATCCGCTCGAAGCTCGCCTCGTTGCAGAATGTCATGAAAGAGGTCGGATAATGGGAATCCAGGCAGCCGAGATCTCTGCGATCCTCAAGGAGCAGATCAAGAACTTCGGTCAGGAAGCGCAAGTGGCCGAGGTTGGCCGCGTGCTGTCGGTCGGTGACGGGATTGCCCGCGTGCATGGGCTCGACAACGTCCAGGCCGGCGAGATGGTCGAATTCCCCGGCGGTATCCGCGGGATGGCGCTCAACCTCGAGGTCGACAACGTCGGTATCGTGATCTTCGGCTCGGACCAGGACATCAAGGAAGGCGACACCGTCAAGCGCACCAAGTCCATCGTGGACGTGCCCGTGGGTGACGAGCTTCTGGGGCGCGTGGTCGATGGTCTCGGCAACCCGATCGACGGCAAGGGTCCGATCAACGCCAAGAGGCGCGCCGTGGCCGACGTGAAGGCGCCCGGCATCATCCCGCGGAAATCGGTGCACGAGCCGATGGCCACGGGCCTGAAGTCGGTGGACGCCATGATCCCCATCGGCCGCGGCCAGCGCGAGCTGATCATCGGCGACCGCCAGACCGGCAAAACCGCGCTCGCGCTCGACACGATCCTGAACCAGAAGTCCTACAACGAGGCCGCCGGCGCGGACGAGAGCAAGAAGCTCTACTGCATCTACGTCGCCGTGGGGCAGAAGCGTTCTACCGTTGCCCAGCTCGTGAAGAAGCTGGAAGAGACCGGTGCGCTCGCCTACTCCATCGTCGTCGCCGCGACCGCGTCCGATCCGGCGCCGATGCAGTTCCTCGCGCCCTATTCTGCGACCGCGATGGGCGAGTTCTTCCGCGACAACGGCCGCCACGCGCTGATGATCTACGACGACCTTTCGAAGCAGGCCGTCGCCTACCGCCAGATGTCGCTGCTGCTGCGCCGTCCGCCGGGGCGCGAAGCCTATCCGGGCGACGTCTTCTACCTGCACAGCCGCCTACTGGAGCGGTCCGCGAAGCTGAACAAGGATAACGGCGCGGGGTCGCTGACGGCGCTGCCGATCATCGAGACGCAGGCAGGCGACGTGTCGGCCTATATCCCGACCAACGTGATCTCGATCACCGACGGCCAGATCTTCCTTGAAACCGAGCTCTTCTACCAGGGCGTCCGCCCGGCCGTGAACACCGGTCTGTCGGTGTCGCGGGTCGGTTCCTCGGCCCAGACCAACGCGATGAAGTCGGTCGCCGGCCCGGTGAAGCTGGAACTGGCGCAGTACCGAGAGATGGCGGCCTTCGCGCAGTTCGGTTCCGACCTCGACGCGGCGACGCAGCGGCTTCTGAACCGTGGCGCGCGCCTGACGGAGCTGATGAAGCAACCGCAGTACTCGCCGTTGACCAATGCGGAAATCGTCTGCGTCATCTTCGCCGGCACCAAGGGCTTCCTCGACAACATCGCGGTCAGGGACGTCGGCCGGTTCGAGGCGGGGCTGCTGAAGCACCTGCGCACGAACCGCACGGACATCCTCGAATGGCTCACCAAGGACGACCCCAAGATCAAGGGCGAGGCCGAGGACAAGCTCAGGGCTGCGATCGCCGAATTCGCCAAGACCTTCGCGTAAGCGGGGGGAGGGGACAGGGACATGCCCAGCCTTAAGGACCTGAAGAACAGGATCGCCAGCGTCAAGTCGACGCGGAAGATCACCAAGGCCATGCAGATGGTCGCGGCGGCGAAGCTGCGCCGCGCCCAGGAAGCCGCCGAGGCCGCCCGCCCCTATGCGGAGCGGATGAACGCGGTCATGGCCGGTCTTGCCGCCTCGGTCGGCGGGTCCGACAGCGCGCCCCGGCTTCTCGCCGGGACGGGCGCGGACCAGACCCACCTTCTGGTGGTCATGACGGCCGAGCGCGGTCTCTGCGGCGGCTTCAACTCCACCATCGTGCGGCTTGCACGGGCCCGGGCGACCGAGCTTCTGCGGATGGGCAAGACGGTGAAGATCCTGACCGTCGGCAAGAAGGGGCGCGAACAGCTCAAGCGCGACTACGCCAAGCATTTCGTCGGCCATGTCGATCTCTCCGAGGTGAAGAAGATGGGCTACGACGTGGCCCAGGGGATCGCGCGCGATCTGATCAAGCGCTTCGACGCCGGCGAGTTCGACGTCGCGACGATCTTCTTCAACCGCTTCCAGTCGGTGATCAGCCAGGTCCCGACGGCGAGCCAGATCATTCCGGCGACGTTCGAGGGCGGGGCCGAGGGCGCTTCGGCGCTCTATGACTACGAGCCGTCGGAGGAAGGCATCCTGGCCGACCTCCTGCCGCGCGGCGTGGCGACCCAGATCTTCACGGCGCTGCTGGAAAACGGTGCGTCCGAACAGGGCGCGCGGATGAGCGCGATGGACAACGCGACGCGCAACGCGGGCGACATGATCGACAGGCTGACGATCGTCTACAACCGCTCGCGCCAGGCCGCGATCACCAAGGAACTCATCGAAATCATTTCGGGCGCCGAGGCGCTCTGAGTAGAACCGGAGAAATCACATGGCAAAAGCACCGAAAGCTGCCGCCGCCACGGGCCGCGTGACCCAGGTCATCGGCGCCGTCGTGGACGTGCAGTTCGACGAACAACTTCCGGCGATTCTGAACGCGCTCGAAACCCTGAACAACGGCAAGCGTCTGGTCCTTGAAGTTGCCCAGCACCTCGGCGAGAACACCGTCCGCACCATCGCCATGGATGCGACCGAGGGTCTCGTCCGCGGCGAGAAGGTGACCGACACCGGCGGCCCGATCACCGTGCCCGTCGGCAACTCCACCCTCGGCCGCATCCTGAACGTCATCGGTGAGCCGGTGGACGAGAAGGGCCCCGTTGCGAAGAAGGAGGCGCGTGCCATCCACCAGCCGGCTCCGACCTTCGCCGAACAGGCGACCTCGTCGGAAATCCTCGTCACCGGCATCAAGGTCATCGACCTGCTCGCGCCCTATTCCAAGGGCGGCAAGATCGGCCTCTTCGGCGGCGCCGGCGTGGGCAAGACCGTTCTCATCATGGAACTCATCAACAACATCGCCAAGGTGCACTCGGGCTTCTCCGTGTTCGCCGGCGTGGGTGAGCGGACCCGTGAAGGGAACGACCTCTACCACGAGATGATCGAATCCGGCGTCATCAAGCCCGACGACCTCGAGAAATCCCAGGTGGCCCTCGTCTACGGCCAGATGAACGAGCCCCCGGGGGCCCGCGCCCGCGTCGCGCTGACCGGCCTCACGCTTGCCGAGCAGTTCCGCGACCAGTCCGGCACCGACGTTCTGTTCTTCGTCGACAACATCTTCCGCTTCACCCAGGCGGGTTCGGAAGTGTCGGCCCTTCTCGGCCGTATCCCGTCGGCCGTGGGCTACCAGCCCACGCTCGCCACCGACATGGGCGCGCTGCAGGAGCGGATCACCTCGACCAAGGCGGGCTCGATCACCTCGGTGCAGGCCATCTACGTTCCGGCCGACGACCTGACCGACCCGGCGCCGGCGACCTCCTTCGCCCACCTCGACGCCACCACGGTTCTGTCGCGCGCAATCTCGGAGCTTGGCATCTACCCCGCGGTGGACCCGCTCGACTCGACCTCGCGGATCCTCGATCCCTCGGTCGTGGGCGAGGAACACTACCAGGTCGCCCGCGACGTGCAGGGGATTCTCCAGCGCTACAAATCGCTGCAGGACATTATCGCCATCCTCGGCATGGACGAACTCAGCGAAGAGGACAAGCTGACCGTGGCCCGCGCCCGGAAGATCCAGCGCTTCCTCAGCCAGCCCTTCGACGTTGCCAAGGTCTTCACCGGTTCGGACGGCGTCCAGGTGCCTCTCGAAAAGACCATCGCCTCGTTCAAGGCGGTGGTCGCCGGCGAATACGACCACCTCCCGGAAGCCGCCTTCTACATGGTCGGCGACATCGAGGAAGTGAAAGCCAAGGCGCAGCGTCTGGCCGCGGAAGCGGCGTAGGGGGGGCGAGATGGCCGATACGATGCAGTTCGACCTCGTCAGCCCTGAACGGCGGCTCGCCTCCGTCCAGGCGCGCGAGGTCCGCATTCCGGGCGCCGACGGCGACCTGACCGCGATGCCCGGCCACGCGCCGCTGATCACCACGCTGCGTCCCGGCATCCTCCGGATCGTCAAGGCGGATGGCGGAAATGACGACTATGCCGTCACCGGCGGTTTTGCCGAAATCTCGGCCGCGGGCACGACGCTTCTGGCCGAGGAGGCGCTGCATGTCTCCGAGGTGACGCCAGCGATCGCGAAAGGTTTCGTCGCGCGTGCGGAGGAAAACCTCCGCGCCGCGAAGGAATCGGGACATCAGGACCTCGTGGACGATGCCGCGAAGCTCCTTGCCGACATGGTGGCCATGGGCGACCACATCGGGATCTCGTAAGGCACGAGCCCTTCACCGAAGAAGGGGCGGCCCCCGCGGGGGCCGCTTTCGTTTTCAGGACGGCGCTCAGGCGTCTTCCGGCTCCGCCTCGCCCACCGGGCAGCAGCGGTATTCCTGGCTCTTCTCCAGAAGTGCGATCTGCTTGGCCAGAAGCTGGTTCTCCAGGTCCTTGCGCACGAGGTCGAGCGCGATCGACTTCTGCCGGCTTTCCTCGCAGGTGTTGCAGCGGTCGAGACAGCCCTTCACCACGATGCCCTGGGTCGGCAGGCAGTAGGTGCGTTCGAAGTTCAGCTCGGCCGCGAGCCGGGCGCCGACCTCGTCGGAACCGGCCTTGGCGAGGATGCCCTCCTTCACCAGATCGTCGTCGACCTGCTTCAGCACCTTGTCCTGCACCGCGGGCGGCACCGGCTGCACGTTCGTCGCCAGCCGGAAGGGCGTGGCGACGGCGGTCAGCCCGGCAAGCCCGCCGAACCCGCCCCCAAGGCCGATGGAGCCCACGCCGCTCACGATGTTCGCGCGCTGCGCCGCCGCCGCCGTACGGCCTGCGGCTTCCACCTCCACCCGTGCGGTCTTCGTCGCCAGCACGCCGTTCGGCAGCACCTTGATGCCCGTCGCGGGCCGAACCGGCCGGGCCTCGACCGCGCTCGACGCCGCGGCGTCCACGACCCGGCGCAGCACCGACACGATGCGGAACCGGAGCGTCTGCTTCTTGACAAGCTGATAGGCGAAGTAGGTCACCGCGTGGCACTCGTTCTTGTTCTCGAATGTCCTGGTCGAGGCCTCGTAGGCACTTTCGCTTTCGCCCTCGGCGTGGCTGCGGCTCTGCACCTCGCCCATCTGGACCGAGTTGGCAGCCCGCGTTGCCTGCACGGAACGGTCATGCGAACTGCGCGCATGGCTCGACAACTGGCGCATGAAGGACGAGGCGGAGCGCGAGTTGAAGTCGCCTTCCACGTTGACGCTGCCGCCGCCGGCGAAGCCGATGGAGGCATAGGACCCGTCGACATCCGTCTCGAAGTCGGAGTGCGACGAGGATGAGGCCGATCCGCTGTCGGTAACGGTCAGGTCGGACATATAGCGGTCCATCGACCGCATGTAGTAGGTCTCCTCCGATGACTGTTCGTGCCGGTAGCTCACCTCGGATTCCGCGTCGTAAGTGAAGCGGTTGTTGCGGGTCGAGGTGTAGAGACGCACCTTCTCGCCAGGCAGGAGCGTCGTCGAAAAGACCACGTCGCCCAGGGAAAGCGGTCCCGGGCAGCGTTCGAGTTCGGCCACGATCACGACCTCTACCGGCACGTCGAGCTGACGGTTGGTGAGCCGGTAGGAGATGCGCAGGCTTTCGCAGCAGGGCACGCGGGTAATCTCGGGACAACAGGGCAGATCGTTGATCGAGATCAGATCACCATCTGGCATTTCTTCATCCTCCTCGAAATGGAATTGCTGAAAACACCCACCCTCTCCGCAACGAATCCGGGCGAAATGGACCAGACCACGCGCTGGCGGAGAGACTTCACTATACCGCAACTCGCGCACTGATTGTATTCCGGTATTCCAGCCCGGCGAAACTTGGCCGGCCGCGGCAGCGCAGGGCCCGGCCGGTCGCCTGTGGATGTGCAGAAATGCCTTTGGAGATAAGGGCTTCTGCGCTTAGATGGTGCGCGGGAGAGGAGGCGCGATGCGGCGAATGGCGAGCCATCTGATCGGCGTGGACCGCGGGTCGGTCATGCTTTTCTCCGACTATCAGGACGGCGGCGCGATGTGGACGGGCGAGGGGCCACGCGAACTCAGGCGCGTGGTGGAATTCGCCGAACCGTTCCGGTCGGTGCCGGTGGTCCAGGTGTCCATCTCGATGTGGGACATGGACCGGCGAACGAACCAGCGCGCCGACATCTCGGCCGAGATGGTGAACCCGGAGGGGTTCGTCATCGTCTTCCGCACCTGGTCCGACACGCGGGTGGCACGCATCCGTGCCGACTGGCTGGCCATCGGCGAGCTTTCGGCCGAGGAAGACTGGAACGTCGAGTAGGGGACCGCGCCCGCCGCGATGGGGCGGACGCGGTCGGGGTCACGATTTCGTAATGACGACCTCGGCGTAGTCGCTCGGCACGGTGAGGGTGTTTGCCCCGCCGCGGTTCATCCGGGCGAGAAGTGCGAGGATGTCGTCCGCGAGCGCGGCCTGCCCGGTCGCATCGAGGGCCGCGAAGGCACGGTTCGTCGGCCCGTACCAGGTCCGGAACACCTCCAGCCAGTGCTCGGGCGAACGGTAGCGGAACTGGAACTGCCGCGGCGTTACCGAGACACGTTGGCCGGGGAAAAGCTCCCTCAGCCGCGCCTCGGTGCCCCAGAGGGACGGCGGCTTCACGCCCGCGGGCGGCGCCACATGCCGGCCGATCACCTTGAAGAGCTGGCCGATGAAGCCCTCGGGCGTCCAGTTGGCAAGGCCGATGCGGCCGCCGGGCTTCACCACCCGCATCATCTCGCGCGCGGCTGTCTCCTGATCGGGCGTGAACATGACGCCGAAGGAGGAGAGGACGACGTCGAAGCTGGCGTCCGCGAAGGGCAGGGCCTCGGCGTCGGCCTCGCGGAACTCCACCTCGGCACCCTCTGCCGCAGCGCGCGCCCGGCCGCGGTCGAGAAGCGCCGCCACGTAGTCGGTCGAGGTCACGCGGCCGAAGCGGCGGGCGGCGGCGAGCGTCGCGTTGCCGTTGCCGGCGGCGACGTCGAGCACCCTTTCGCCGGCGTGCAGGTCCACCGCCTCGCAGAGGCTTTCGCCGACGATCTGGAGCATCGTGCCGATCACGGAATAGTCGCCGGCGGCCCAGGTGGCCTTCTGGCGGGCCTTGATCGCGGCAAAGTCGGGTTTGGCAAGGTCAACATTCATGGTGTCAAAGTCCTTTCAGGGTTGGTACGGCGTCCTCTCCTGCCGGGTTGACAGGGCGGGGCGTCCGGATCGAAATTCCCGGACGACAGGCGTCGTCGGCCGCGTGAAGGGTGTTAGCGCCTGAACCGCACACCGGGGAATGACCGCGCCGCCGGATTACCTGACCGTTCGTCCAGCAAGGAGGCTGAACATGTCCGACCCGATGTCGGATGTCCTGCGCTCCGTCCGGCTTTCGGGCGGCGTCTTTCTCGACGTCCAGCTGACCGAACCCTTCTGCCTCATCTCGGAACTGACGGCGGCCGATTGCCGGCCGCTCCTGGACGATCCGGTGCAACTCGTGTTCTACCACGTGGTGCTGAAGGGGCGGGCGACGATGATCCTGCCCGGGGAGCACCCGGTGGAGGTCGGCGCGGGAGAGGTCGCGATCCTTCCCCACAACGATACCCATACCGTCGCGAGCGCGCCGGGCCTCAGCCCGACGATCGCGCGCAGCCTCGTCCAGCCGGCAGCGGACGGCGGGCTCGCGCGCATCGTCTATGGCGGCGGCGGGGCCGAGACGCACATGTTCTGCGGATTTCTCGGCAGCACCGAGCGGCGCAACCCCGTGCTTGCCATGCTGCCGCGGCTGGTGACGCTCGACCTTCGCTCGGCGGCCGCGCGGGAGTGGATCGAAAGTTCGGTCCGTTTCGCTGCCGGCGAGCTCGCAGAGGGGCGGCTGGCGTCGTCGGGCGTGATGTCGCGGCTCTCTGAGGTGCTTTTGGTGGAGGCGGTGCGGCAGTTCGCGGCCGGGGCCGGCCCGGAGGGGCCAGGCTGGCTCAGGGGGCTGGCCGATCCCCAGATCGGGCGCGCGCTGGCGGCGATCCACCGCGAACCCGCTGCAGGCTGGACGGCCGAGACGCTGGCGGGGATCGCCGGCCTGTCGCGCAGCGCATTTGCCGACCGCTTCGTCGCGCTGGTGGGCAAACCGCCCATCCGCTACATCACGCATTGGCGGCTGCACCTTGCCCGGCAGCGCCTGCGCGAGCGCCATTCCGGCATCGCGCGGATCGCGCACGAGGTCGGCTATGAATCCGAGGAAGCCTTCAGCCGCGCGTTCAAACGCGAAACCGGCGTCTCGCCCGCGCGCTGGCGCGAGGGTACGGGGGGCTGAACCGCGCGATCAGCCGCGCGAATACATCCCCCCGTAGATCGGTCCCAGCATGTCGGCGTCGAAGAGCGATGAGACCGATGTGCCCGACCAGATGTTCATGATCGCCTGGGCGAACATGGACGCGGTCGGCAAGTCATGTGAGAAGGCGGTGACATGCCGGTGCGGCAAAGCTCACTTGAGTTGCCGTGGAATGGACGATGGCAGGACTTCCCCCTGTCGCAACCCCAGTGCCGGGCCACATTTCCATAGCAGTATCGCAACCCAGATCGCATAGAACAGCGTCAGAAAACCGAGCCAGACATGACTGTCCTTTGGCGCGAACATCCGTCCGAAATACTGCCCTCCGAAATAGTTCTGCACGAAATGCAGGGTGACCAATGGCCAGATGCTGCCGCCGGCGATGAACAGCCAAGCATAGACCACGCTGACGGCGAGAAGGGTCACGGAGATGACCGGCGGCAGGTCGTCAAGCAGGAACAATGGAATGTGCCAGATCGCCACCCCGGCCCCGATCCAGAGCGCCGCGGCGAAAGGCGAGAGAATCTGCTGCAATTCATGCTGGGCCAGACCGCGAAATCCCGACTCCTCGGGCGCAGGCCCGAAGACCGCGACCAGGGGAATCCCCATCAGCCAGTCCCCGGCGGAATAGGCGGGAAGCGGCCCCGCAGGAGTCCCGACAGCGCGCGAAAGCAGAACCGCGGCGCCGATGATCGCCAGTGGCACGAAGAACGCCAGGGCGTAAATCCGGATCGGCGCTCGGACCGTTGAGATCCGTCGCCACCATGCGCCCATCGCCGCGCGTCCGTCCAACATCCACAACAGTAGCGGCGCAGCTAGCAAGGGACCCAGTGGATTGATTGGCGTCGGCCAGCCGGGAGATGGCCAGATCCAGTTTCCGGCGATGCCGAACCAGGAAAGGGCATAGGCGAGCATGAAGTAGAGGCAGACTCGCAGCAGCACCGGATCCATGGCGTTTCGCCTCCGCCAGCATGGTCGGCCGCAGCCTACGCCCGCTGGGCGCTATTGCACACTGAATTGTTCGGCCGGTGCGTTGGAAGGCGCAAGATCAGCCGCGCGAATACATGCCTTCGTAGATGGGCCCCAGCGTTTCGGCGTCGAAGAGCGACGAGACCGATGTGCCCGACCAGATGTTCATGATCGCCTGGGCGAACATGGGCGCGGTCGCGACGATGCGGATGTTCTTGGCCTGCTTGACTGCCTCCGTCGGCGCGATCGAATCCGTTATGACGAGGCTCTTCATCACCGAATTGGTGATCCGCTCGACCGCCGGGCCGGAGAGCACGCCGTGGGTGATGTAGGAATGGACCTCCTTCGCACCCGCGGCCATCAGCACTTCGGCGGCCTTGCAGAGCGTGCCGGCGGTGTCGCAGATGTCGTCCACGATGACGCAGATCTGGCCCGCGACATCGCCGATCACGGTCATCTCGGCCACTTCGCCAGCCTTCACGCGGCGCTTGTCGACGATGGCGAGGCCCGATCCGATGCGCTGCGCCAGTTCGCGCGCGCGGGCCACGCCGCCGACGTCGGGCGAGACCACGGTGAGCCTGTCGAGCTTGCCCTTGAAGTGATGCTCCACGTCCAGCGCGAAGATCGGCGCGGCATAGAGGTTGTCCACCGGAATGTCGAAGAAGCCCTGGATCTGCGCGGCGTGCAGATCGAGCGTCAACACCCGGTCCACGCCGGCCTCGGTGATGAGGTTGGCGACAAGCTTGGCCGAGATCGGGGTGCGCGCCTTCGCGCGGCGGTCCTGGCGGGCATAGCCGAAATAGGGGATGACGGCGGTGATCCGGCTTGCCGACGATCGCTTCAGCGCGTCGGTCATGATCAGCAGTTCCATCAGGTTGTCGTTGGCCGGGTTCGAGGTGGACTGGATGATGTACATATCCTCGCCGCGGACGTTCTCGAAGACCTCGACGAAGATTTCCTGGTCGTTGAACCGCTCCACCCGCGCATCGACGAGCCCGACGCTCATCCCCCGGTGCATCGACATGCGACGCGCGATGGCCTGGGCGAGCGGCCGGTTGGAATTGCCGGAGATGAGTTTCGGTTCGATCATGGAAGCCATGGGCGCGGGTCCTCGGGCAGGCGTATGATGACGGATTCGTGACGTTGCACCCCGCTTAGCACCCCGCTTGGCACCGGGCCAGCCCTGCGGCAAACCGACGCCGCGCCCGGAGCAAGCAGCGGGTCGGGTCGTCCGATCCCGGTTCACCCGCCAACGGGCGTCATCCCGCCGGGCCTCGGCCCGGCGGCCGCCGGCAGGGGCGTGGTATGATGCGGATGGTGGGGCGATTCCTCTGGCCTGCCCTGCCGGCGACGGGATCGGAGGCGGGCCCATGGCAGGGAACCCAGGTGGCGTGGCGCGAAATCTTGGGACTGCCTGTCTGCTGGCAGCGGCCGGCCTGACCGCCGCGGCGCCGGCCAGCCGCGCGCAGGAAGAACTGGTGGTCGAGATTCTGTGGCAGGCTTGCCCCTTCCTTCTTGGCACTGCCGCGAATGTCGCGCTGATGAAGCTGCAACTGCCACCCGAGGAGGTCTCGACGGTCGCGGACATCGCCTGCAACGTGGCGCAGGCCTACCAGGCGGTGGCGGCAAGTCCGCCGGCCGCGCCGGCGCCCGATTCGAGAACCGCCGAGGAGATATTCTGCGAAGACTCGTATCTTGACTACTGCGCCGGAGTTCCCGGGGCGGCGCCGATGTCGGTGGCCCAGCGCTGCTGGATGAACGGACTCACGGTCACGCAATGCGCCGAGGCGGTGATCCGGTCGGAAGCCAGCCGCCGCTAGCGAGACGCGCGATTGCACCCCGCTTAGCACCGGGCTAGCCTCCCGGAAAGCCGAAGCCGCAGAACGGGGGAGCGCGTGGCCCGCATTGACTATTTCTTCTCGCTTCTGTCGCCCTTCACCTACCTCGCAGGTACGCGGCTGGAGGAAATCGCCGTGCGACACGGCGCGACCATAGCCTACAAGCCCTATGACATCCTCGCGCTCTTCGACCGGCTCGGCACCCCGCGCCCGGCCGACCGGCCGCAGGGGCGCAAGGACTACCGCGTGCAGGAACTGCGGCGGATGGCGGCGAAGACCGGGATGGCGATCAACCTCAAACCGATGTTCTGGCCCACGAACGCGGCGCCTGCGTCCTATGCGGTGATTGCCGCCGGGAAGGCAGCGGGCGGCGACATGGGTGCGCTCGTCCACTCGCTCCTGCGCGCCGCCTGGGCAGAAGAGAAGGATATCGCCGAGGACGCGGTGATCAACGAGTGCCTGAAGGCCGCAGGCTTCGACCCGAGCCTCAGCTTCACCGGAATGCTCTCGGGCGCGGAGGCCTATGCGGCGAACCTCGAAGAGGCCCAGGCCCGCGGCGTTTTCGGGTCGCCCTTCTACATCACCGACGGGGACGAGCGGTTCTGGGGCCAGGACCGGCTTGAGGACCTCGACCTGCACCTGTCCGGCAAGCTCTGATGCCGGTCGGGATCCGCGCGGGTCACCCGACCTTCTGGCAGGTCTTCGGCGCGGGGTCGCGACCGGCCCTTGCGATCCACTGCTCGCTCGCCAGTTCGAAGGCCTGGGCGGGCGTGGCCGAAAGGCTCTCTGGTCGCACCACTCTCACGGCCTTCGACCTGCCCGGTCACGGCCGGTCGGCCGCGTGGCCGGGCGAGGGGGATTTCCTCAGCCTGTCCGCGCAGATTGCGGCAAGCTTCATCGACCGGCCGCACGACCTCGTCGGCCATTCCTTCGGCGCGGTGGTGGCGCTCAGGCTTGCCATCGCCGCGCCCGAAGCCGTGAGGACGCTGACCCTGATCGAGCCGGTGCTCTTCGCCGCGGCCCGGGGAAGCGCCGCCTGGGCGGAGAACCTCGCGGTCATGGAGCGCTACCGCGCGGCTCTCGCCGCGGGCGACCGGGAGCGGGCGGCGGAGGTCTTCACCGGCGTCTGGGGATCTGGCGTCGCGTGGGGCAAGCTGCCCGCGAACGAGCGCGCCGCCATCACGGAGCGGATCGATCTCATCGAGGCCGGCACACCTGCGCTCTTCGAGGATTCGGGGCATATCCTCGCGCCGGGCGCGCTCGAAAGCCTCGGCATGCCCGTGCTCCTGATCCGCGGCGCCCGGTCCCCCGCGATCATCGAGGCCATCGCCGAGGCGGTAGCCGCGTGGCTGCCGGATGTGGGCGTGGCGACGGTGCCCGGGGCGGCGCACATGCTCCCGATCACCCATCCGGCGGAAACGGCCGGGCTGATCGACGTCAACCTCGACCACGGATGAGCGACAGGAGCCCGTCCACATCTGCCTCTGTCGTGGACCAGGACGCGACCATGCGGCAGCTCAGCTTTTCGTCCCCCGGCCCCTCCAGCGGCTGGTCGAAGGGCCAGAGATAGTAGGCTGCGCCGCCGTCAATGGCGCGACGGTGTCCGGCGCGGGGGAAACTGGCGAAGACGGCGTTGGCCTCGGTCGGATGGACGAGCTCGGCGCCGGGAACGGTCAGGATGCCTGCGGAGAGCCGCGCCGCGGCGGCATTGGCCTGACGTGCCAGCCTGAGCCACAGTCCGTCCTCGAGATAGGCCCCCATCTGCACCGAGAGATAGCGGTGCTTTGAGAAGAGATGCCCGCCGCGCTTGCGGCGAAGCTCGAATTCCCAGGCGCGGGCCGGGTCGAAGATCACCACCGCCTCCACCCCCATGCAGCCGTTCTTGGTCCCCCCGAAGGAAAGGACATCCACGCCCGCACGCCATGTGAGGTCCGCGGGGGCCGCGTCGCTGGCCACGACCGCGTTGGCGAACCGCGCGCCGTCGAGGTGAACCGGCAGGCCGAAGCCCTTCGCCACATCGCAGAGCGCGGCCGTCTCCCCGGCGGTGTAGACGGTGCCGTGCTCGGAAGCGTTGGTGATCGTGACCATGCCGCGCTGGACGTTGTGGACGCCGCTCCGGCCGGTTGAGGTGATCGACTTTCGCAGCGTCTCGGGCGTCATCTTCGCGTGCTCGCCCTCCACCAGCACGAGCTTGGAGCCGCCGGTGTAGAATTCCGGCGCGCCGCATTCGTCCTCCTCGACATGGGCGTTGCGGTGACAGAAGACCGCGCCCCAGGGGTCCGTGAGGATGGCGAGCGAAAGCGCGTTCGCGGCCGTTCCGGTGGCGACGAGATAGACCGCCGCCTCGGGCGCCTCGAAGATTTTGCGGATGCGGGTGCGGACCTCGTCCATCGCCGGGTCGTTGCCGTAGGGCATGGCATAGCCTTTGTTCGCGGCGGCGAGCGCCTGCATGATCTCGGGCGCGGCGGCGGAGGTGTTGTCGGAGGCAAAATTCATCACAGGTCCTCGATGATGTGGTCTTCCCAGTCCTCTTCCGGGACTTCGAATTCCGGCACTGCCCAGCCCCGGACGGACTCGCCGGCGGCGTGGACGCTGTCCGGGTCGCCGGTGATCAGCGGGTGCCAGTCGGGCAGCGGCCTGCCCTCGAAGCGCAGCCGATAGGCGCAGGTGGATGGCATCCAGTACGCGACCTTGGCAATGCTCTTCGGCGTCAGCACCACGCATTCCGGCACGAAGCGCTTGCGGTTCTCGTACTGGCCGCAGCGGCAGCTCTCGGTGTCAAGAAGCCGGCAGGAGACGCGGGTGAACGCGACTTCGCCGGTGTCGGCATCCTCGAGCTTGTTCAGGCAGCATTTGCCGCAGCCGTCGCAGAGCGCCTCCCACTCTGCCGGTGTCAACTGGCGGAGCGGCAGGTTCCAGAACTCGGGGCGGAGCCCGCCGCGCGGAGGTTGGTGCTTCATGGGCGCCGACATTGCCCGGCCATCGGGCGAAAGGGAAGGGGTCAGAGCGCGGCGAGGATGCCCCGTGCCTGCGCGCAATCGGCGCCCATCTGCGCGACGAGTGCCGGCAGGCCGTCGAACTTGATTTCGGGCCGGAGATAATCGACCAGCGCGACCGACAGATGCTCGCCGTAAAGGTGCCCGGAGAAGTCGAGGAGATGGGTTTCGAGCGTCGGATGCGGCACCTCGAACATCGGGCGGATCCCGAGGCTTGCGGCGCCGTCGTAGCTTCCGGCATGGGGTCCGGTCAGAACATCGACCTTGACCGCGTAGACGCCGAGCTTCGGCAGGTGCAGCCCGTCGAGCGCCATGTTCGCCGTCGGATAGCCGAGGTCGCGGCCGCGCTTGTCGCCGTCGAGCACCGGTCCGTCGATCCGGTGCCAGTGGCCGAGCATCCGCGCCGCGTCGCGCGGGCGCCCCTCGCTCAGCGCCCGCCGGATCGCGGTGGAGGAGATTTCGGCACCTTCAGCCGCGACGAGATCGGCGATGGTGACGCCGAAGCCGAGACGCGCGCCTTCGCGCCGGAGCGTTTCGGTGGTGCCCTTGCGGCCCTTGCCGAAGCAGAAGTCGGCGCCCACGGTCACATGGCAGACCCCGAGCCCGGCCACGAGCACCTCGGCCACGAAGGCCTCGGCCTCCATCCCGGCCAGCGCTGCGTCGAAGGGCAGCTCGTAGAGCTCTGCCACCCCGAGCTTTTCCAGCCGGTGCACGCGCGCCTCCGCGTTCATCAGGCGGAAGGCGGGCGCGGCGGGCGCGAAGAACTCGCGCGGGTGCGGTTCGAAGGTGACGATCCCCAGGGACGCGGCGGCCTCTGCGGCGAGAGCGATCACGCGCTGGTGGCCGAGGTGGACGCCGTCGAAATTTCCCAGCGCGACGGACGCCCCGCGATGTGCGGGCGCGATCCCGGTCCAGTGGTGGTGAATGTGCATCGGCCCCCGTCCGTCGGATAGCGTCGGGCGGGAGCGCCCGCCTCGGTCAGTCGAACTTGCGACTTGGCGCGAGCACAAGCGCCTCGCCCTTCAGCACGACCGTATCGCCCACCGCGCAATGGGTTTCAAGGGTGACGCGCCGCCGCGCGTGGTCGATGGCGATGACGCGGACCTCGGCGTGGACGGTGTCGCCGGGGCGCACCGGCGCCATGAACTTCAGCGACTGGCCAAGGTAGACGGTGCCGTGGCCCGGAAGCTGTTCGCCGATCACCGCCGAGATGAGGCCGGCAGTCAGCATCCCGTGGGCGATGCGCCCCTCGAAGATCGTGTCGCGGGCGTATTCGTCGTCGAGATGGACCGGGTTGCGGTCGGTCGAGACTTCCGCGAACATCTCGATGTCGCGGTCGGTGATCGTCTTCTGGAGGTAGCGGGTCATCCCGATCTCCAGATCCTCGATGCAGATCGTCCCGCGCGGCTGGTTGTCGAGCATCATCGCGATTCCCGGCTGGTCATGTTGCGGTGCAGCATAGCTCGGCCGGGGCGCCGGCGCAATGTCCGAGAGTAATTTATTGACCTAAAACATATTCCGAATGAAACATTGTTGCGTGCTGGTCATAATGTTGCGCAGATCAGCGCAGCCGGCCGATGGCAAGGGTGGGCGTGATCTGCTGCGCGGCGAGCCAGCGCGCCAGACGCGCCGGATCGGGACGATCGATGTCCGGCCCGAATTCCTCGGCCGCAAGGCCGCCGGTCACGAAGAGCGTATCCGTTCCCTCCGCGAGCCCGCCCTGTATGTCGGTGCGGATGCCGTCGCCCACCGCCAGCACGCGCGACGGCTCCACCTCGCCCCAGGCCGCGGCAAGCCTGCGGCGGGCGAGGTCGTAGATCGGCGGATGCGGTTTTCCGAAATAGAGGCTCGTTCCCCCCATCTCGTCGTAGAGCGCGGCGAGCGCGCCGGCGCAGTAGATGCGCTTGTCGCCGAAATCGACGACGATGTCGGGATTGGTGCAGAGAAGCTTCATCGCCTTGGCCTTGGCGTAAAGAAGGGTCGCGCGATAGTCCTCGGGCGTCTCGGTCATCTCGTCGAAGGGGCCGGTGCAGACGATCCCCTCGGCCTCCGCGAGCGGCACCCGGACGATCTCCGGCGCATCGGCGAACTCGGTGGGGATCTCGGTGAAGAATCCGGCGTCCTTCTCGGGGCCGAGGTGATAGACCCTGCGCCCGACGAGGCCCGCGAACATTCCCGCCTGCGCCGCATCGCCGGAGGAGACGATCATGTCCCAGGCGTCGCGGGGCACCGCCATGCGGTCGAGCTGTGCTGCGACGAAGCGGTTGGGCCGCGGCGCGTTGGTCATCAGGACGACGCGGCCGCCCTTCGCGCGGAAGCCCCGCAGCGCGGCGACGGCGGCGGGGAAGGGGGTGCGGCCATCGTGCAGGCAGCCCCAGAGGTCGCAGTAAAGCACGTCATAGGCGGCCTGAACCTCGGCCAGAGACGATATGATCCGGGTCATGGTGCCTCGCGGAAAAGGGACGGGCGCCCGAAGGCGCCCGGTTGCACGACGTTGGCGTGATCAGAGCTTCAGCGCCGGAATGATCTGCTTCTTCCGGCTCATGACGCCGGGCAGGACCACGGTGTCGCCGGTGACCGTCGCGCCGAAGGAGGCTTCCGCCATCCGCTTCACGAGGTCGTTGGGGACGATGAGCGTCGCCTCCTCCTTCAGGATGTCGATGACGAACAGGAGGACCTGGTCCGCGTCGTCCTCTTTCGCGACCGTCTCCATCGACTTCATCAGGCTCGCCTTGCGGTCGAGGATCACCTTCGGCGAGGTCGTCTCAAGCACGGAGACGCGCAGTTCCTTTCCGGCGACGCTGTATTCCTTCGAATCCATCCTGAGAAGCTCGGCGTCCGAGAAGGCCGAGACGTCGGACTTCGCCGCAAAAAGCTCGGCCGCGTAGTCCGGGATCGAGATGCCGAGCTGACGGGCCAGCATTTCGGCCACCTCGCGGTCATGCGCCGTGGTCGTGGGCGAGCGGAATTCGAGCGTGTCCGAGAGAATGCACGAGAGCATCGCGCATTTGATCGGTTCGGGCATCCTCGTGGCATCCGCGCCCATCAGGTCGTACATGATCGTCGCGGTGCAGGCGAGCGGGCGCACGGTGATGTCGATCGGGCCCCTGGTCTTCAGGCCGCCGGCCAGGAGGTGATGGTCGATGATCTGGATCACGTTCGCCTCGTTGATCGAGGCGGGAAGCTCGGCCGGGTTGTTGGTGTCGACGATGACCACATCCTCGCCCGCGGCCACGTCGGCGATGATCTCGGGCTTCTGGAGCCCCCAGCGCTTCAGGACGAAGGCCGCTTCGGTATTCGGCTCGCCGAGAAGCGCGGGCTTCGCAGGCGTGCCCTTCACCTCGGTCAGATACCAGGCCCAGATGATGGGCGAG
This sequence comes from Paracoccaceae bacterium, assembly GCA_020637675.1. Lineage (GTDB taxonomy): Bacteria > Pseudomonadota > Alphaproteobacteria > Rhodobacterales > Rhodobacteraceae > Albidovulum. The sequence continues at coordinate 229,689 of JACKKD010000002.1, forward strand.
CCGGTGGAATCGGTGTCGGGCGACTTGTGGCCGAAGACTTTGATCATGGGCGTCATCCGTGGAACGTGACAGGTCGCGCGCCTTATAGGCGCTGCAGCATAACTTGTCACGGGGCGCGCTCCCTCCGGTCCCGATCAGAAGGGCAGGCGCTCCAGGGCGAAGCCCTCACGCTCCAGGAGAGCCAGAACGCCGTCCTGTCCCGAGAGGTGCAGTGCGCCGAAGGCCGCGAAGACGGGCCCTTCCGCGGCCGCGGCGGTGATCTGAGGAATCCAGCTCCGGTTGCGCCGGGCCATCAGCAGTTCCTCCATCCGCGCGAGGTCGGCGTCCACCTTTTCAGGCGTCTGGCCCGGCAGATTGTTCGCGGTGATGCGGCCAAGTTCCCAGGTCACGCGCACGTCCTCGGCGAAATAGGCCGCGGTCAGCGTCGCGGCATAGTCCTCTGCTGCGTCGACCATGGCGAGGGTCGTGCGGATCATGTCGATCTGGTCGGCCGCCGACATCGAATCGAAAAGCGTGAAGACCGTGTCGTAGGGTTCGAGCGCGCGGACCGGCACGCCCTGGGCCGCGGCGCGGGCGATGACGCGGGCGTCGAGCCCGTTGGGGTCGCTGGCCAGGTCCTCCATCGCGCAGGACGGGATGCCGAGAAGCATGGCGACGTACCAGGGCTGCATCTTCGCGGCCATGAAGGCTGGCACACCGCGCGCCTGCATGGCAACCGAGAGGGCCTGCCAGTCGGCCTCTTCCAGCCGCTCGGGAAGCGTCGGCCCCGCGGTCGAGAAGAGGCGGTCGGGACGGCGCGCCATCTCCGCCTGAAGGGCGGCCATCTCCTCCGGCCCTGCCTCGACCAGCACGACCGAGGCCGCGTCGATCGCAGGCGCGAGGCGGTCCATGACCGCTTCGTGGCGCGGGTCGTCGAAGTGATAGGTGCCGACGATCTGGATCACCTCCTCGCCCCGCGTCGCGCGCCAGCGGTTGCCGCGGCCATGGTCGAGCGCGTCGACTGCCGCGGTTATCCGCGCACGCTCGACCCCGTCGAGCGTCGGCAGCAGGTCCCGGCCTGCGCAGGCGGCGTCCGCCGCGGCCGCGGGGAGGGCGAGGAAGAGACAGAGGGCGGCGCTGCGGATCATCTCCGGGTCCGGGTTGACGGCGCGGAAAGGCGCCGGTCTCGATCTGGGGATAGCCGGCCGAGATGGCAAGCCCATGCCCAAGACATGGCTTTTTTACGCGCGCAGGCAGTTGACTCGGCCGGGGCCGGCGCCTAATTACGCCCCGTTAGCACTCACCTATGCTGAGTGCTAATCCATTGAACCTGGAACCCAAGGGAGTGTTACCAGATGGCATTCAAACCGCTTCATGACCGCGTTCTGGTCAAGCGTGTGGAAGGCGAAGAAAAGACCAAGGGCGGTCTGATCATCCCCGACAGCGCGAAGGAAAAGCCCGCCGAGGGCGAAGTCGTCGCCGTGGGCGAAGGCGCGCGCAAGGATTCGGGCGAACTGATCGCCCCGTCGGTCAAGAAAGGCGACCGGATCCTCTTCGGCAAGTGGTCGGGCACGGAAGTGACCGTCGACGGCACCGAAATGCTGATCATGAAGGAAAGCGACATCCTCGGCATCATCGCCTGAGACGCTTTCCGAACCGCAACCCCAGAGACAACCAGGAGCAAGCGACATGGCTGCCAAGGACGTCAAGTTCAATACCGATGCCCGCGACCGGATGCTGCGCGGCGTCAACATCCTCGCCGACGCGGTGAAGGTGACCCTCGGCCCGAAGGGCCGCAACGTCGTTCTCGACAAATCGTTCGGTGCCCCGCGCATCACCAAGGACGGCGTCACCGTCGCCAAGGAGATCGAGCTTTCCGACAAGTTCGAGAACATGGGCGCGCAGATGGTGAAGGAAGTCGCTTCCCGCACCAATGACGAGGCCGGCGACGGCACCACCACCGCGACGGTTCTCGCCCAGGCGATCGTCCGCGAGGGCCTGAAGGCGGTTGCCGCCGGCATGAACCCGATGGACCTCAAGCGCGGCATCGACCTCGCGGTGCACAAGGCCGTCGAGCACATCAAGGGCGCGGCCCGCAAGGTCGCCGATTCGGCCGAAGTGGCGCAGGTCGGCACCATCTCGGCCAACGGCGAGGCCGAAATCGGCCGCCAGATCGCCGACGCGATGCAGAAGGTCGGCAACGAGGGTGTCATCACCGTCGAGGAGAACAAGGGCCTCGAGACCGAGACCGAGGTCGTCGAAGGCATGCAGTTCGACCGTGGCTATCTCTCGCCCTACTTCGTGACCAACGCCGACAAGATGACCGCCGAGCTGGAAGACGCCTACATCCTCCTGCACGAGAAGAAGCTCTCCTCCCTGCAGCCGATGGTCCCGCTGCTGGAGGCTGTCATCCAGTCGCAGCGTCCGCTGGTCATCGTGGCCGAGGACGTGGAAGGCGAGGCTCTGGCGACCCTCGTGGTCAACAAGCTGCGTGGCGGTCTGAAGATCGCTGCCGTCAAGGCCCCGGGCTTCGGCGACCGCCGCAAGGCCATGCTGCAGGACATCGCGATCCTCACGGGCGGCCAGGTGATCTCCGAAGACCTCGGCATGAAGCTCGAGAACGTCGGTCTCGACATGCTCGGCCGTGCCAAGAAGGTCATCATCAAGAAGGATGACACCACCGTCATCGACGGCGCCGGCGACAAGGCCGAGATCGAGGCACGGGTTTCGCAGATCCGCACCCAGATCGAGGAAACCACCTCCGACTACGATCGCGAGAAGCTGCAGGAGCGGGTCGCGAAACTCGCCGGTGGCGTCGCCGTCATCCGCGTCGGCGGCATGACCGAGGTCGAGGTGAAGGAGCGCAAGGACCGCGTCGATGACGCACTGAACGCAACCCGCGCGGCCGTTCAGGAAGGCATCGTCGTCGGTGGCGGCGTGGCCCTCGTGCAGGCCGCCAAGGCGCTCGACAGCGTCAAGGGCGCCAACAGCGACCAGGAAGCCGGCATCGCGATCGTCAAGCGCGCGCTCGAGGCGCCGCTGCGCCAGATCGCCGAGAACGCGGGCGTGGACGGTGCGGTGGTTGCGGGCAAGATCCGCGAGTCGAAGGACAAGAACTTCGGCTTCAACGCCCAGACCGAAGAGTATGGCGACATGTTCAAGTTTGGCGTCATCGACCCCGCGAAGGTGACCCGGACCGCTCTGGAAGACGCGGCCTCGGTCGCCGGCCTCCTCATCACGACGGAAGCGATGGTCGCCGACAAGCCCGAGCCGAAGGGCGCTGCCGGCGGCGGCATGCCGGGCGGCATGGGCGGCATGGACGGCATGATGTAAGCCATCCGTTCCACAGGAACGACGGAAAGGGGCGCCCTGCGGCGCCCCTTTCTTGTCTGGCCCTTCCGCACGGCGTCACCAGGTGCCCGAGCGGCTACCGGACTGCCGCGCCAGCCTTTCTGAGAGGTCGCGCGAACCGCCGAACCCCGCAGCCGGTCCGAGGTTTGTGCGCATGACCCCGATGTCGCGAAGATCCCTGTCTGAAAGCCGCATGATTCCGCGCCGCGAACGGCTGCGGGAGATCACGACGGAGATCCGCCGTGCCAGCCGGTCGAGGATTCCGAAGGTGCGGCCCGCCTTTGCGGCGCCGATATGCGCCACCGTCAGCACCTGTTCCATGATCGTCGCCTCCGTTGGGGTGTCGATTGCGATCGGAGGATGCCAGCCGCATGGCCCGGAGCCGTAGTGCCCGGAAGGAAGCGCCGCCGATACACATTGTGAACTGGACCGTGCGAGGGCGGCACGCTTACCCTCGGGCAAGCAAGGGAGGCGCTCCATGGCGCGGAAGCCTTACGGCATCATCTGCCCGATAACCCACGCCTGCGCGTATCTGGAGCCGCGCTGGACGCTCCAGATCCTGTCCGAGATGTGGGCCGGAGCCAGCCGGTTCAACGATATCCGCCGTGGGATCGGCAACATCTCTCCCGGCCTTCTCTCCCGCCGGCTCAAGGAGATGGAGGCCAAGGGACTGATCGAGCGGATCGAGGACCGGGCGACGGGGGTGGTCGACTATATCCGCACGGACAGTGCCATCGACCTCGAACCCGCGATGAATGCGCTCGCCGTCTGGGCGCAGCGCAACATCGAGGCAGAGGTGGCGATCTGCGAGCCGAACCTGTCTTCCCTGATGTGGAAGATGCGCCGGTGGATCGTCCGGGACGCACTGCCCCGGCGCCGGGTCGTGATGCGGTTCCATTTCCCTGATGCAGCCTCGGAGTACGATACCTACTGGATGATTGCGTCGCCCGACGCCGAGATCGAGTTGTGCTGTTCGGACCCAAAGCTCGATGTCGATCTCTTCGTGGAGTCCGGCGTCCTGTCGCTGACCTCGATCATCCTCGGCCGCACCACGATTGCGCGCGAAAAGGAAGCCGGGTCCCTGTTTCTCAGCGGCGACGCGCTGCTCGCGCGGACGATGAACCGCTGGCTGCATCTGAGCGACTACAGCCGGGCCGAAGGGGTGCTGATGCTGCGGCAGAAAGCGCGGGCGCCGCTCTGACAGCCTCTGCCGTGGGAATTCTTCGGTGCGAACCGCGCGGCCCCGCTCCCGTCGATCCGTGCGATGCCGGACGTGCCCGACCGCCCTCGGCCGCTACGTGGCACTATCCGCCGGCGCACCGGGTCCGGAGGACGGTGGCCAGCCAGCTTGCGGCCCGGACGGCAAGCCTTTGCGGAGGCGCCAAGTCGGTGCCGTCACCGGGCGGGACGATGCCCGCGGGCGACGCGGCCGAACGCAGGTCCGGTTCTGGTCGGATGGCCGGCCCGCGTCCCGGCTCGCTCAGGACGGACACGAGCCAGCCGGCGCCTCCGAAAGGGGGCAGTTGGCTGGCGGATCGCGGGGCATTGGATGTACGACGGCGGTGCATCGCGAAGCCTCCATGAGCGGCTTGCTCCGGTGCCGATCGTGCGGCCGCGCCGAGTTATCCGGCCAGTCACGCGACTGGATCGAACCCGATACAGAATGTGGACTGGATCGGGGCACCGGCCGTGCCTACACTGCTTGCGGGAGGCGGCGCGCATGCCTGGCAAGCCCTACGGTATCATCTGCCCGATCTCGAAGGCCTGCGAGCATCTGGAGCCCCGCTGGACCATGCAGATCCTGTGCGAGATGTGGGCCGGTTCCAGCCGCTTCAACGACATCCGCAGGGGCGTCGGCCATATCTCGCCCTCGCTGCTGTCGCGGCGGCTGAAGGAGATGGAGGACGCGGGGCCGGTCGAGCGGGTCGAGGACCACGCCAGCGGGAGCGTCGATTATTTCCGCACCGCCAAGGCGATCGAGCTCGAGCCGGCGCTGAGTGCGCTGGCGCAATGGGCGCAGCGCAACATCGAGGCGGAAATCGCGGTTGGCGAGCCCAACCTGTCGGCCATGATGTGGGGGGCACGGCGCTATGTGAACGTCGCGGAGTTGCCGCCGCGCCGCGTGGTCATCCGTTTCCATTTCGCCGGCGTCGTCTCGGACTACGATTGCTACTGGCTGGTGGCGCAGCCCGGGGCGGAGATCGAACTCTGCGCCTCCGATCCCGGGGCGGACGTCGATCTGTACGTCGAGACGACGACCGTCTCGATGGCCGCGATCATGCTGGGCCGCACGTCGATTGCCCGCGAGATCGAGGAGGGGCGCCTGTTCCTGTCCGGCGACCCGCGCCTGATCCGCACCATGGATCATTGGTTTCCCAAGGAAGACAACGCTGACATTGACGGGATTCTGCCGTTCAAGGCTGCCCGGCACGGGGCAGGCTGACGTGTCTCCGGCCTGCGGCACGAGCCGTGGCGCCCGACCCGGGCATCGCCCTTGCCCGGCGCGACCCACGGACGCGGCGAAGCATCAGTGCACCGGGGAACCCTGATGCGTCTCTTCCTGCTTACCGCCCTGACGATGACGGCCTTCGCCGCGAACTCCGTCCTGAACCGGGCGGCGGTGGGCGGCGGCAACATCGGCGCCGTGGAGTTCGCCGTCGTGCGGCTGGTGGCGGGTGCGGGGATGCTCGGCATCCTGATCCTGCTCCGGCGCGGCCGCACCGGGCAGGCGATGTGGCCGGGGTGGCGGGGCAGGGTCGCGGGGGCGGGGGCACTTCTCGTCTACCTCTTCGGCTTCTCGCTCGCCTATGGCGGGCTCGACGCCGGCACCGGGGCGCTCGTCCTCTTCGGGATGGTGCAGATCACGATGTTCGCGGGTGCGTTCGTCTCGCGCGAGGCCGTTCCCGCGCGGCGCTGGATCGGTGCGGCGGTCGCCTTCCTCGGCCTCGCCTACCTTCTCTCGCCGGGGTCCGAAGCGGCGGAACACCCTACCCACGCGGCGCTGATGGCCGCGGCAGGGGTCGGCTGGGGCGTCTATTCGCTCTCCGCCCGTGGCACGCGCGACCCTCTCGGCGCGACGGCGTGGAACTTCCTCCTCGCCGTGCCGGTCGGGGGGCTTGCGCTGGCGCTCCTGCCCGGCGCGGCGGCGCCGACGGCCGGGGCCGCGGGGCTCTTTCTCGCCGTCGTCTCCGGGGCGCTGACATCGGGTCTCGGCTACGCGCTCTGGTATGCGGTCCTGCCCGACCTAGGCGCGGCGCGGGGCGGGGTGGCGCAGCTCACCGTGCCGGTGATCGCGCTTGCCGGCGGCATGGCGTTCCTCGGCGAGGCGCTGACGCTCCGGTTCGTCATCGCCTCCGCGCTCGTCCTCGGGGGGGTCGCGCTCGCGACGATGCCGCGGCGCGCCTGATCCCGCGGTCAGAGCGGCTTGACGAAGCGGCGGATGTCATGTCCGGTCCCGGCGTCGTGGCGCGTGACCCCGGTCGCGACGAAGCCCTCGCGCTGCCAGAACGCCCGACCGCGCGGGTTGGCCTCCAGCACTCCCAGACAGAGCCGTGGCCCGCCCATCTGCCGGGCGAGCGCCTCGAGATGGGCGAGGAACCGCGCCCCGTACCCCTTCCCGCGCAGCCGCGGCGCGAGGATCATCAGTCCGAGATAGGCATCGGCAGGCTCGGGAAAGCCGAAGGACAGTTCCGCCACGCCGGAAAGCCGCCCCTCGACGAAGAGCCCGAGCCGGTGGGACCGGGCGGCATCGGCACCCGGCGGGGTGTCGGTGAAGAAGGCCTCGGCCTTCGCGCGGTCGGGGGGCGCCCGGTCGGCCAGCAGCCAGTAGTCCGCCGCCTCGGCATAGAGTGCCTCGACAAGCGGAACGTCGGTTCCGGGATCGAGCGCGCGGATCAGCATGGCAGGGGCGCGATGGCGATCACCTCCAGCGCCACCGTTCCGGCCGGCCGGCGCCACTCCACCCAATCGCCCACGCGCGCGCCGAGCAACGCGCGGGCGAGCGGCGACTGCGGCGCGATCCGGTTCCGGGTCGCGTCCGCCTCGTCCTCGCCGACGATCTCGTAGGCGGTCTCGCGGCCCTCCTCGTCGGCGACCGTGACGCAGGTGGCGAAGGCGACCTCGCCCTGCGGCTGGGTGGCCGGATCCACGGGGATCGCCGAGGCGAGCCGAGCCTCGACATAGCGGATGTCGCGTTCGGCGGCCTTTTCCGGCAGCCGGTCCAGCCGGTCTGCCCGCGCCTTCAGCCGCAGAAGCTCGGCCTGGGTCGCAGCCAGCCGCTCGCGCAGCGCCTGCAGGCCGCGCGGCGTCACGTAATTCGGATGCGGCGACAGCGGCAGGTCGGGCAGGGGTTCGGTATCCGGCCCGTCCTCCTTCACGAAGGCGCGGCTCATGGCACGATCTCCTCCAAGGGGTCGTAGAATACCGGCGCGCCGGGCGCGAAGGCGATCCGGGGCAGGCTGTCCGGCTTCAGCCGGATCGCCGACAGTTCCGCCGGGGCGAAGAACCGGCAGGTATGGACGATGCCGGCGGGATCGCGCCAGGCGGGGTCGAGCGCGCCGCGCATGACCCGGCAGCGGAAGAAAAGGTCGACCTGATGGTAGCCGGATTTCGGGTCGTGGAACTCGTTGACGAGCGCGAGCGGCCCGACCTCCACCTCGAGGCCGCATTCCTCGTGCACCTCGCGGCGGAGGTTGTCGGGCAGCGAGTAGCCCGGCTCGGCTCCGCCGCCCGGCGCGCCCCAGAGGTCCGAGCGGTTGCCCGGATAGGCGTTGACCAGGAGAAGGCGGCCATCCTCGACGATGATCGCGCGGGTGGCCAGGCGGGGCGAACGGGGTTTCATGCGGCCAGAGTGACGAAGCGGCGGACGAAGGACAAGGGACTCGCCTGCGGCGCGCGGCCTGCCTATGTCTTGGCCATGTTGAGAACGCTCCTTGTGCTTTGCCTCTTCGCCGCCGCGCCTGCGGCGCGCGCCGACTGCGTCGTCCTCCTCCATGGGCTCGCGCGCAGCGAGGCCTCGTTCTTCCTGATGGAGTCCGCGCTCCTCCGCGCCGGATACACGGTCGTCAACGACGGCTATCCCTCGACCGCGGCGGGGATCGAGGCACTCGTGCGCGACCACGTCGGGCCCCAGGTCGCCCGCTGTGGGGCGGGGGAGACCCTGCATTTCGTCACCCATTCGATGGGCGGCATCCTCGCCCGCGCGTGGCTCGCCGAAAACCGGCCCGAGGCCATGGGGCGCGTGGTGATGCTGGCGCCGCCCAACCACGGGTCCGAACTGGTGGACGCCTTCGGCGACCTCGGCCCCTTCCGCTGGCTGAACGGCCCGGCGGGGCTTGAGCTTGGCACCGGGCCCGATGCCACGCCCAACACGCTGCCGGCGGTCCAGTTCGACCTCGGCGTGATCGCGGGCGACCGCTCGCTCAACCCGATCTACTCGGCTGTGATCGAGGGCGCCGACGATGGCAAGGTCAGCGTCGCGAGCACGCGCATCGGCGGGATGCGCGACCATATCGTGCTGCCGGTGACGCATACCTTCCTTATGAACAACCCGCTCGTCGTGGCCGAGGTGCTGGAATTCCTCGCCCATGGCCGGTTCGACCACGGCCTGACCTATCTGGAGGCCGTGCGGCGGGTGTTGCCGTAGGCGGCCGCGGTCTAGGTCCGCCGGACGATCCGGTTCACATGGCCCATCTTGCGGCCTTCGCGCGCCTCGGCCTTGCCGTAGAGGTGGAGTGCTGCATCCTTCTCGCGGGCGATGGCCGGCACGTCCCGGATGTCGTCGCCGATCAGGTTCTCCATCACCACGTCGGCGAAGCGGCTGCCGTCGCCCAGCGGCCAGCCGGCGACCGCGCGGATGTGCTGCTCGAACTGGTCCACCGCACAACCGTTCTGCGTCCAGTGGCCGGAGTTGTGGACGCGGGGCGCGATCTCGTTCACGACGAGGCCCGCCGGGGTCACGAAAAGCTCCACCCCCATGACGCCGACGTAGTCGAGCGCGGTGAGGATGCGCGCGGCCAGAAGCACCGCGTCGGTCCGCTGCGCCTCGGTCAGCCGGGCGGGCACAGTCGTGGTGCGCAGGATGCCCTCGCGGTGGACGTTCTCCCCGGGATCATAGGCGGCCACCGCGCCGTCGCGGCCCCGCGCGGCGATGACGGAGACCTCGTGGCTGAAGGCCACGAAGCCTTCGAGGATTGCCGGCGCGCCCGCCATCGCCGCGAGCGCCGCCGCGGCATCGGAGGCGGACGCGAGCCGCACCTGGCCCTTGCCGTCGTAGCCGAGCCGGCGGGTCTTCAGGATCGCCGGGCAGCCGATGGCCGCGATGGCGCGGTCGAGGTCGGCGGCCCCCCCCACCGCCGCGAACGGCGCGGTCAGAAGCCCGATGCCGCTCAGGAAGGTCTTTTCGGTGAGCCGGTCCTGGCTTACCGCCAGCGCGCGGCGGTTCGGGTGGATCGGGCGCAGCGCCTCCAGGGCGTCGAGCGCCGAGGTGGGGACGTTCTCGAATTCGTAGGTGACGACATCGACTGCACGGGCGAAGCTGGCGAGCGCCTCGTGGTCCTCGTAGGGTGCAGTCGCGACCGCGTGGGCGACGTCGCCCGCGGGCGGATTTGCCGCCGGTTCGAAGATGTGCGTCCGGTAGCCGAGCCGGGCCGCGGCGACCGACAGCATCCGGCCAAGCTGGCCGCCGCCGAGGATGCCGATGGTGGAGCCGGGGGGCAGCGGCTCAGTCATCCTGCGGCTCTTCGGGGATCGAGGCGGACAGGGCGCCTCGCCAGGCGTCGAGCCTGGTGGCGAGCGCGGGGTCGGACAGCGCGAGGATGCCCGCGGCCATCAGGCCCGCATTTGCCGCACCGGCCGCGCCGATGGCCATGGTCGCGACGGGGTAGCCCTTAGGCATCTGGACGATGGAATAGAGGCTGTCCACGCCCGCAAGCGCCTTCGTCTGAACCGGCACGCCGATCACCGGCACCCGGGTCTTCGAGGCCATCATCCCGGGCAGATGTGCGGCGCCGCCGGCGCCGGCGATGATGACGTGAAGACCCCGCTCCACCGCCGAGCGGCCGTAGGCCCAGAGCCGGTCCGGCGTGCGGTGGGCCGAGACGATCTTCGCCTCGTAGGCCACGCCGAGTTCGTCGAGAACCGCCGCCGCCTCCTGCATCGTGGGCCAGTCGGACTGCGACCCCATGATGATGCCGACCTTCACGCTCATGCCGCCTCCGCGCGCGCTGCAAATGCGCGCGCACTATAGCCGGCAGGCCCCCCGGCGCAAGGCGGCGTCAGGCGATGATGTCGGGTGTGAGGATGTCCTCGATCCGCGCGATCTGATCCTTGAGGCGCAGCTTCTGCTTCTTCAGTCGCCGGAGCGTGAGCTGGTCGGACCGCCCCGAGGCTTCCATGAGGTGGATTGCCTCGTCGAGGTCGCGGTGCTCCTGCCGCAACACTTCGAGTTTGACGCGCAGGACTTCTGTCGGGTCCATTTCCAGATGGGCGTTCATCTCGTCGCTGGCCATGAGTCGGATGTTCCGGTGGTGGCGAAGGATAGCAAGTCCCCGTGAATGCGGGAAGCTTTTCACGTGCCCCGTCTTGTCGGGATGCAGTCGACGCTCCATATTCTCCGCAAGGGCCGCCCGGACGGGGGCCTTGACGCAATGTCGCTTGATGCCGAGGACATGGCCTGAGATGACGAAACTGACCTTCGCCGCCCATCCCTTCCTGCTGGGCTTCGATCAGCTCGAAAGGCTCGTCGAACGCACCGCGAAAAGCGGGAACGACGGCTATCCTCCCTTCAACATCGAGCAGTCGTCCGAACACGGCTTCCGCATTACGCTCGCGGTGGCCGGATTCCGCGACGGCGACATCGCGATCACGGTGGAGGACCGCCAGCTGATGATCCGCGGCCGCCAGGCGGAGGACGCGGACGAAGGCCGCATCTTCCTGCACAGGGGCATCGCCGCCCGCGCCTTCCAGCGCAGCTTCGTGCTTGCCGAGGGCGTCGAGGTCGATGGCGCCCGGCTGGAAAACGGGCTTCTCCACATCGACCTCGTCCGGGCGGTGCCGGAGAAGGTGGTGCAGACGATCCGCATCACCAAGGGGTAAGGAGAAACGGGCATGGATACGAGATACGATTTCGGGCCGGAGACCGGCGAGCGCATCGTGTATGTGCGCGAGGTCGCCGTGGCCGACCTGCCGGAGGAGATCCGGGCGCAGGCGATGGGGCTCGATACCCTCTATGCCCTGCACGACGCCGGCGGCGAGCGCCTCGCGCTCGTCAAGGACCGCAGGCTGGCCTTCATCCTCGCGCGGCAGAACGACATGGCGCCGGTGAGCGTGCACTGACACGCCGTCCGCAACTGCGGTTGCATTGACCGGCGACGGAAAGCCCTTGCAACTGCGTGTGATTCATCGGCGGCAAGAGGGGCCGCCGTTCTGGCAAGACACGAGGGAAAGATGACGAATGTGACCGGATACAGCCGCACGCAGATCGCGCTTCACTGGGGTATCCTCCTCCTGCTGGGGGTGAGCTATGTCAGTAGCGACAAGATGAAGGCCGCGTGGTACGCGATTCACGAGGGTCGGGATGCCTTCGGCACGACGGCCGCCGCGCACGTCTGGATCGGGGTGGCGATCCTCGTCCTTGCGCTCGTCAGGGTGGCGATACGGCTGACCCGCGGCGCGCCCGACCTGCCTGCCGGCGGACATCCCGTAACGGACCTGATCGCCAAACTTACCCATCTGGGGCTCTACGCGCTCTTGCTGCTGATCCCCGTCTCGGGCCTCATGGCCTGGTTCGGTGGCGTCGATGCGGCGGGCGAGGTCCACGAAGTGACGTTCAACCTTGGCATCGCACTGGTGATCCTGCATGTCGTTGGGGCGCTCTACCATCAGTTCGTTCTGAAGGACGGCTTGATGGACCGCATGAAGCGCACGGGTTAGAACACCCACTGAGACCGAAAGGGGATCCCGGCGGCACGCCGGGGTCCCCGCGTTTGCCGCGCGCTCAGAGCGCTGCGCCCTCGTTGAGGCCGAGCATCAGGTTCAGGTTCTGCACCGCCGCACCCGATGCGCCCTTGCCGAGGTTGTCGAGCACTGCGATCAGGACCGCCGACCCGGTGTCGCGGTTGCCGTGGACCGAAAGTTCCATCCGGTTGGTACCATTGAGCGCCTGCGGCCAGACGCGCGGTTCGTGGGCTTCGGCGGGGACCACCGCCACGAAGGACTCGCCCGCATAATGCGCCCGCAGCGCCTCCTCGGCGCGGGCGATCCCCCCGGTGCCGAGTTCAAGGTGCACCGCGACGGCCATGCCCTGCGCATATTGCCCGACGGAGGGCACGAAGACTGGCGGACGCGCGAGGCGGGCGTAGCGGGTGATCTCGGGCAGGTGCTTGTGACCCTGCGCCGCGCCATAGAGGAACGAACCCTGCACGGCGCCGGATTCGAACTCCTCGATCATCGCGTTGCCGCCCCCGGAATAGCCGGAGACGCCAGAGATGGCCGGGGGATGCGCGGGGTCGATCAAGCCGGCATCGACCAGCGGGCGGATCAGCGCGATGGCACAGGTGGACCAGCAGCCGGGATTCGTCAGCCGCGCCGCGGTGCGGATCGCGTCGCGCTGGCCGGACGCCATCTCGGCGAAGCCGAAGCACCAGTCGGGATGGGTGCGGTGGGCGGTGGAGGCGTCGATGATCCGTGTCGCGAGGCCGGCGTCGTCCGAGACCGCGACGATCTCCTTCGCCGCCGCATCGGGCAGGCAGAGGATCGCCACCTCGGCCTCGGCAAAGGCGGCAAGGCGGGCGGGAATATCCTTCCTCAGCGCAGGGTCGATGCGGACGAGCGAGACGTCTTCGCGACGTTCCAGTCGCTCGCGGATCTGCAGACCCGTCGTGCCGACATCCCCATCGATGAAGACCTTGTGTGCCACCGTTCCGCTCCGTTCCGAAAGGCCCGGCCCATATACGCGCTTGGGGTCCGAAGTAAAGACCAAACGCCCGGCCGGGATGGGTCGGGCGCCGTGGGGTATTCCGGCGGTCAGGCGCGGATCAGGCCCATCTGTTCCAGCTTGAGGATCACCTGATGGGCGCAGTTGTCCACCTCGGCATTCTCGGTCTCGACGCGAAGCTCCGGGTTCTCGGGCACCTCGTAGGGGTCGGAGATGCCGGTGAATTCCTTGATCTTGCCCTCGCGCGCGAGCTTGTAGAGCCCCTTGCGGTCGCGCCGTTCGCATTCCTCGACGCTGGTGGCGACGTGCACCTCGATGAAGGCGCCGAAGGCCTCGACCATTTCGCGCACCGCCCGGCGCGTCGCGGTATAGGGCGCGATCGGCGCGCAGATTGCGATGCCGCCGTTCTTGGTGATTTCGGACGCGACGTAGCCGATGCGGCGGATGTTGATGTCGCGGTGCTCCTTCGAGAAGCCGAGTTCCGAGGAGAGGTGCTTGCGCACCACATCGCCGTCCAGGAGCGTCACCGGGCGCCCGCCCATCTCCATCAGCTTGACCATGAGCGCATTCGCGATGGTGGACTTGCCCGAGCCCGAAAGGCCGGTGAAGAACACCGTGAAGCCCTGTTTCGACCGGGGCGGCGACGTCCGGCGCAACTCTGCCACGACCTCGGGGAAGCTGAACCAGTCGGGGATATCCAGCCCCTCGCGCAGGCGACGGCGGAGTTCGGTGCCCGAGATATCCAGTACGGTCCCACCGTCAGGCACTTCGTTTGCGGGGAAATACTGCGCTTTTTCCTGCACATAGACCATGTGCTTGAAGTCGACCATCTCGATCCCGATCTCCGCCTCGTGCTTCTTGAAGAGCTCCTGCGCCTCGTAGTGGCCATAGAAGTCCTTGCCTCGGCTGTTCTTGCCGGGGCCGGCGTGGTCGCGGCCGACGATGAAATGGGTGCAGCCGTGGTTCCTGCGGATGAGCCCGTGCCACACCGCCTCGCGCGGGCCGGCCATGCGCATGGCGAGGTTGAGAAGGCTCATCGTCGTGGTCGCCGACGGATACTTGTCGAGGACTGCCTCGTAGCAACGCACGCGGGTGAAGTGATCGACATCGCCGGGCTTCGTCATGCCGACGACCGGATGGATCAGGAGGTTCGCCTGCGCCTCGCGCGCGGCGCGGAAGGTCAGCTCCTGATGCGCGCGGTGCAGCGGATTGCGGGTCTGGAAGGCCACGACTTTGCGCCAGCCGAGCTTGCGGAAGTAGGCGCGCAGTTCGTTGGGCGTGTCGCGGCGGCCCCTGAAGTCGTAGTGGACGGGCGGCTGGATTCCCGTCACCGGCCCGCCGAGATAGACCGGACCCGCGACATGGTGCAGGTAATTCACCCCCGGATGGGCGAGATCGTTGGCGCCGAACACCCTTTCCGCCTCGCGCACCTTGTCCGGCACCCATTTGTCGGTGACCGAGAGGATGGCGAGGATCACGCCTTCCTGATCGCGGAGCGCGATGTCCTGGCCGGGCTCGACCCCCTCGGCGAACTTCGCGCTGACGTCGAGCGTGACCGGGATCGGCCAGAGCGCGCCCGAGGCCGTGCGCATCGTGTCCACGACGCAGTCATAGTCCGCCTCGGTCAGGAATCCCTTCAGCGGATGGAACCCGCCGTTCATCAGAAGCTCAAGATCGCAGATCTGGCGGGGGCTCAGGTCCCAGGACGGAAGATCCCCGGCCTCGTGCTTCAGCTTCTGGGCGGAGTCGTAGGAGACATAAAGTTCCGGGATCGGAGCAAGATTCGGCAGCGACATCGGCAATCTGACCTCTGGCTTGGCTTGGCGGTCGACGTGCCGCCGTCCCGCGCGCGGATAGCCCCGAAATGCGGCAGAATTCAAGTCGCGGCCGCCGAAAGGCGGCGCGACCCCGGGGCCATCGCAGGAAATCCCGGGGCAGGGCAGGCATTGTCGCCAGCCCGGCGGAAACTGGCGACGCCGTGCCGTAGCGCGGGGCGCGCTCAGCGGCGAACGATCACGAGGCGCGCCGCCGCGGGGAAGGCAACCCGGCCATCGGGGCGGATGTGGTCCCGGAGCACGGTCCGCGCCGCCGTCTTGAGCCGCGCGAGCGCGTCCCTGGAGACCATCTCGGCGAGGGTCCAGCCGCCGATCTCGGTATCGAGCCAGGCGTCGAGAGAGGGGTGGCGCACCGTTCCCATGAAGGGGCGAACCTCATCCGCCGCAAGGCCGGTGGCCGCGAGCTCCCGGGTGACGGCCGCCGGCCCGCCAAGGCAGAAGGGCGCGGCCAGCGCCTCCGCCGCTGCCGGGCCGACGATCTCGCCGACGAGCGGGACGAGGCGATCATAGGCTGGCGAGTCGCCGACACTTTCGAACACGGTCAGGCCGATCCGCCCGCCGGGCCGCGTCACCCGGGCCATTTCGCGCAAGGCGCGGGTCCGGTCCGCAAGGAACATCAGCGCGAACTGGCAGAGGGTCGCGTCGAACACATGGTCGCCGAAGGGAAGCGCCTCGGCTGCGGCTTCCCGCCAGGCGATCGCGGATGACTTGCGGCGCGCCACGGCGAGCATGCCGGGATTGATGTCCACTGCGGCGATGGGGCTGCCCGGGCCGCAGCGCCGCTCTGCCGCCAGGGCAACGGCGCCGGTTCCGCAGGCCACGTCCAGAATCCGCTCGCCCGGCTTCAGGTCCATCGCCTCCACGAGCATCGCCGCGAAGGGGCCGAAGAGGGCCGGGACGAATGCGCGGTCATAGACCTCGGCGGCGGACGGGGTGACCTGACCGGCACCGGTTCTGTCAAGGTCTGTCATGGGGTCCTCCTCTCCTGCCCCCAAAATCCTCCCTTCGCGCTGCGCTACCCGATAGTCCGGATTCTGGAGTAGAATGCCTTTGTCGGTCGCGCCTATCGTCCCCGGAGCAGGAGGCAACATGCGTCGCTACGGACAATTCTGCCCCGTCGCCAAGGCGGCCGAGATCTTCTGTCCACGGTGGAATGCGCTTATCCTGCGGAACATCAGTTGGGGCGCACACCGCTTCTCGGAGATCCAGCGTGGCGTCCCGATGATGTCGCCGACGCTGCTGTCGCAACGGCTGCGAGAGTTGCAGCGCGAGGGGATACTGGAGCGTCGCGGCCGGGGGCGCACGCAGGGTTACCACCTGACCGAGGCGGGTGCCGAATTCACCCCGATCATCGAGGCGATGGGTGTCTGGGGACAGCGCTGGGCACGGCGTGAGCTTGCCGCAGGCGAGGCCGACGTGGACCTGCTTCTCTGGGGGATCGAACGGAGCGCGCGCGCCGATGCCTTCGGCCGTCGCGCCGTCGTCAGGATCGAATTCACCGATCAGCCGCAGCACAAGGCAGTCTGGTGGTACCTGAACGAGGATGGCCGTTGCCAGCTCTGCGTCGACGATCCGGGCGGCGAGACCGACCTTTACCTGTCCGCGACGGTTAAGGATTTCATCCGGGTCTACCGGGGTGACCTGCCCCTTGCCCGCGCACTCGCCGAGGGCAGGCTCGAGGCGCTGGGCAGCCGCGCGGCGCGCGATGCCCTGCCGGCCTGGCTGAACCTCGGCCCGTTGAGCCGGGTGCGACCGGCGCGGGCCGCATAGGCGACGCCGCGCCCTCGGGCTATTCCGCCGCCGCGGCCGCCGGTTGCTCGGCCGCCGCCAGCCAGCGTTCGGCGTCGAGTGCTGCCATGCAGCCCATTCCCGCAGAGGTCACGGCCTGGCGGTACACATGGTCTGTCAGGTCGCCCGCCGCGAAAACGCCCGGGATCGAGGTCTCGGTCGTTCCCGGCCGCACCTTCACGTAGCCGCCGTTGTGAAGCTCCACCTGGTCCTTCACGAGTTCGGAGGCCGGCGCATGGCCGATCGCCACGAAGAAGCCGTCGCAGGGCAGGATGCTTTCTGCGCCGCTCTGCACGTTCCTCACCCGCACGCCGGTGACGCCCAGGGGCGCCTCGGTGCCGAGGATTTCCTCGACCGTATGGTTCCAGAGGACCTCGATCTTCGGGTTCCTGAACAGCCGGTCCTGCATGATCTTCTCGGCGCGGAAGCTGTCGCGGCGGTGGACCACGGTCACCTTCGACGCGAAATTGGTCAGGAACAGTGCCTCTTCGACCGCCGTGTTGCCGCCGCCGATCACCACCACTTCCTTGCCGCGATAGAAGAACCCGTCACAGGTGGCGCATGCCGAAACACCGAAGCCCTTGAATTTCTCCTCCGACGGGATTCCCAGCCACTTCGCCTGCGCGCCGGTGGCGAGGATGACCGCATCCGCCGTATAGATCGTGCCGGAGTCGCTCTCTGCGGTGAAGGGCCGCTTCGAGAGGTCGAGCGTGGAGATGTGGTCGGAGATCACCTCGGCGCCCATGGCGCGGGCGTGTTCCTCCATCCGCACCATCAGGTCGGGCCCCTGCACCTCGGTGTCGCCGGGCCAGTTCTCGACCTCGGTGGTGATGGTGAGCTGGCCACCGGGCTGGATGCCCTGGACGAGGACCGGGTTCAGCATCGCACGGGCCGAATAGACCGCAGCGGTATAGCCGGCCGGGCCGGAGCCGATGATCAGAACCTTTGTATGCCGCGTCTCGCCCATGGCCGATCCCCCTTGCCGTCACAGGGGCGATATAGTCGGGCTTCCACGCCGAGGAAAGGGCGAGGCTGAGGGATGCGGCGCCGGCGCCGGGCGCGCGGCTCTGCCGACCCGGCAGCAGGCGGGGGGGCTCGCGGAATCTTCGGGCCAAAATCTTGCGTGAATCTGAAATAATATTGCGCGCGCCGGGTCCGCCGGATAAGTTCCGCGCAAATTCGGGAGACGCAAGATGGCCGCCAACAGACTCGACGAGATCGACCGCAAGATCCTTGCCGAGTTGCAGGACGACGGCCGCATGACCAATGTCGAGCTTGCCCGCCGGGTCGGCATCTCGGCCCCGCCGTGCCTGCGCCGCGTCCGCACCCTCGAGGAGGCCGGCTATATCCGTGGCTACCACGCCGACGTCAACCCGCGCGAGCTTGGGTTCGAGGTGCAGGTCTTTGCAATGGTCGGTCTCCACAGCCAGGCCGAGGCCGACCTGTCCGCCTTCGAGACCCGTTGCCGGAACTGGCCGCTGGTCCGCGAATGCCACATGCTCAACGGCGAGATCGACTTCATCCTGAAATGCGTGGCGCCCGATCTTTCGACCTTCCAGACCTTCCTGACGGAAGACCTCACTTCGGCGCCGAACGTGGCGAGCGTGAAGACGAGCCTCGTCATTCGTTGCGCCAAGGACAAGCCGGGCGTGCCCTTCGAGGTGCTCGAAGCGAGGCTGGGGCGCAGCGCCTGAGGCCGGGTCCCAGAGCGCCGCGCCGCGTCTCAGGCGTGCAGTGCCGCCTCCACCTCGGCCGCGGTCATCCGCGGATGGGCGAGGGCGCCGAAGTCGGCGATGGAGCGCATGTGCGGGAAGAGCGTCAGAAAGACCTGCGCAACCTGCGGATCGAACCCGTCGGACATGCGCGCGCCCGGATGGAAGCTTTCGATCTCGAGCCCGGCGGCGCGGATCGAGCCCTGGCGTTCCAGCACAATGTGGAAGACCGAAAGCGCCGCCACCGGCGAAACCTCGATGATGGACACGCCGTCGGCGAAGGCACAGGCAGGCGCATAGGCCGCCTCGACGCCGGTGGCGAAGCGGCAGCGCGCGTCGCGGACAAGGATGCGGGCACGGGGGCCGAGCACGAGGTCGGGCATCGGCCTGCCGACGCCGAAGGCATCCGCCGTGATCCGCGTGAGCGTCGAGCGCGGCATGCCCGGCATCGCCCGCTGGGGAAAGAGCGTCATCGAGCCGATCCACGTGATGCGTTCGGCGCGACCCTCGGCGGTCAGCGCCTCCATCCCCGGGACGAGGTCCTCGACTGCCACGGGGCCTTCGGTCGTCGCGATCACGGTGCCCCGCGCGAAGGCGGAAAATGCCTCCTCGAACTCCGGGATAGCCGGAGCGAGCCGGGTGCAGGTTTCGAAACGCCCCTCGGCGTCGAGATAGGCGATCTCGTAACGCCGGGTCAGCGGCGTGCTGCGCAGCGGCCCGGGATCGGCAGGGGCGGGTTGGGGAAGGGTCCGGGAATGCGGAACGGGGGAATTGAAAACATCCGTCGACAGACGGCCAATGGGCACATGAGGGTACGACACGCGAACAGCCTTTCGGTCTAACACATCTGCGGAGCCCCCACCCCTTAAATGCAGATAGACTATGGGAGACAATCTGCGGACTTCCCGGCCATCTGTCAAAGGCTGGCGATGATTTGAAGCTGGTGCCGGACAATCGCGGGTCGCGGGCCCCGCTTTGTCCCGCAGCAAGCGACAAGGCGGCGGCGTTAACGCATTGGGAAGTTTTCCGTGGTGGTCGGGGTGCCGAATCAGGGGGCCTCCGGGCCGGACAGGAGTCCCCCTGGGGGAAGTCCGGCGGACCGGCCTCGGGGGGGGGCAGCCGGTCCGCCAGTGGCGGGACGCGCGGGGCCTTGGGGCCAGTGCGCGCGTCGCAGGGGAGAGGCGAAGGACGTCAGCTGCGGGCGGGCAGGCCGGGCGCGCGCTGGGGTTTCGGACGGCGGATGGCGGTTGGGCGGGCGCCACGCTGCCAGGGTAGGGTGACCCCGGGCTTCGCGCTTTCCACCAGGACCGATTTCATCCAGCGGCGTACCGGCTTCATCTGACTGCTCCTTGCCTCGATCATGGCCTCTTGCGGGCCTTTGAAGGTTCCGACTCTGTGATCGGACGGGCCCATTCTAGCGGGCATTGCGGCAAGGATTGGGCGGCAAGTCGGGTGATTTCAGGGCAGATGCGATGGCTCTCCCGGCGGGCGGAAAGGAAGAGACGCAAACGGGATCAACAGGTTGCGAGACGCCCAGGCACAGACGCTAGAGCCGGATCGCCGAAATCAGCCGGCCGTAGTCGGCCTCGTGGCGGTGGACCGAGCGGCGGAAGGAAAAGAACCGGTCCGGGTCGGAATAGGTGCAGTGGCGGGTCCATTCGGCAAGGCCCACGCCCGCTTCGCGCAGGCGATGAAGCCCGAAGGCGGGCAGGTCGAAATGTGCCCGGTCGCCATTGCCGCCGGCGAAAAAGCGCGCGTAGCTCGGGTCCTCGTCCAGAAAGGCGTCGAGGAATTCCGGTCCGACCTCATAGGCGCGCTGGCTGATCGTCGGCCCGATGATCGCCACCGTCTCGTCCCGGCGCGCGCCGAGCACCTCCATCGCGTCGAGCGTGGCCTCGAGCACACCGGCGAGCGTGCCGCGCCAGCCGGCATGTGCCGCACCGATCACGCCGGCGACGGTATCGGCGAAGAGGACCGGCTGGCAGTCCGCCGTCAGCACCGTCAGCGCAAGGCCGGGCACGGTCGTCACCATGGCGTCTGCCCTGACCGGTGCGTCAAACGGTTCCGTCACCGTGACCACATCGGGCGAATGGACCTGATGCACGCCGACGAGCGCGCGCGGTGTCAGCCCCAGCGCCTCGGCCACCCGCTCGCGGTTGATCGCCACCGCCTCGCGCAGGTCCGAGGAGCCGGGCCCGCAGTTGAGTCCGGTGAAGATGCCGGAGGACGCGCCCCCGCGGCGGGTGAAGAACCCGTGCCGGAGCGGGACGAGGGCGTCGTGGGTCAGGATTTCCAGCGTCATCCGGCGGGGTCCAGTCCTGGCGGCGGGGCTTCACCCTGGGGGTAGGCGGCAATCACCTTGAATAACTGTCCCATTTCGTCGGGATGGGTCAAGCGGCGATGCGCGGCGAGGTGGGTGCGAAGCGGCTCCCCTGCCAGCCCTCGGGCGAGGACCTCCGCGCGGGCTGCGATTCCCAGCCGTTCGAGGAAGACCCCCTGCGGGGTCATGGCGGTGACGGCCGCGCCCTCGGCCGCGAAGGCAAGCGCGAGAGCCTGGAAATCCACATGCGCCGTCAGGTCGGCCTCGCCGGGCTCTGCGAAGGGATCGGCGGGCGCATGGCCCTTCAGCGCCTGGAACGTGTCGCCGAGCGAGCGCCAGCCGCCGTAGTCGACGACCAGCGCCGCGCCGCCGCGCCGGGCGACGCGCCGGCCGATCTCGCCGGCGATTGCAGCGGCGGCCGGACAGGTCTCCACCACGTCGCCTTCGCAGGTTTCGGCTACGCGATGGCTGAGCGCGGGGTAGGGCGTCACCGGGCCGAGGCCGGGGGCGAGGCGGTCGGCGCGCAAGGTCACCATCCGCTCGGCCCAGCCCGTGCCCCGGCGTTCGAACTGGCGGATCGGCAGGGCGTCGAAGAATTCGTTGGCTACAAGGAAAAGCGGCAGATCGGGCAGACCCTCGACCCGGTCGTGCCACTCCGGCGCCAAGCCTGTCAGGGCCCTCGCCTGGCGGGCACGGAGCGCGGGCGAGGCTTCGACGAGATGGACCTTTGCGGCCGCGAGCATTCCGGGCACCGAGCGCATCGCGCGCAGCATGTCGGCCATCAGCGTGCCCCGCCCCGGCCCCACCTCTGCCAGAGCGAACGGCTCGGGGCGGCCCTGGTCGAGCCAGCACTGGGCGAGGCAGAGGCCGACAAGCTCGCCGAACATCTGGCTGATCTCGGGCGCGGTCGTGAAGTCGCCTGCCGCGCCGAAGGGGTCGCGCGTCGCGTAGTAGCCGTGCGACGGGTTCAGGAGGCATTCGGCCATGTAGTCCGACAGCGGAATCGGCCCATCGAGTGCGATGCGACGGGCGAGCAGACGGCCGAGGGGCGTCATGCCCGCCGCGCCTTGCCGATGAACCAGAGCCCCGCGAGGATCATCGGCAAGGACAGGATCTGGCCCATGGAGAGGCCGAAGCCGCCGACTTGCAGGGCATGGCCGAGCGGGTTGTCAGGGGTGATGAACTGCGCGTCGGCCTGGCGCACGAACTCCACCGCGAAGCGGGCGGCACCGTAGCCCATGAGGAAGACGCCGGTGACAATCCCCGGCCGTTTCAGCGCGCCCCTTCGGACGAGGAGCCAGAGGAGAAGGCCGAGCGCGAGCCCCTCGAGCCCGGCCTCGTAAAGCTGGCTAGGGTGGCGGGCGCAGAGGCCGGGGATGATTCCTGGGCAGTCCTGCGCATCCAGGCCCGGGAAGATCACGCCCCAGGGCAGGTCCGTCGGCCGCCCCCAGAGCTCGGCGTTCACGAAGTTGGCGATCCGGCCGAAGAAAAGCCCGATTGGCGCGACGAGCGCCATGGCGTCGGAAAGCTGCATCGCCGGGACGCCGTTTCTGCGGGCGAACCAGAGCCCGGCGACGAGGACGCCGAGGAACCCGCCGTGGAACGACATCCCGCCTTCCCAGACCTTCACGATCTCAAGGGGATGCGCGAGGTAGTAGAGCGGCTGGTAGAAGAGCACGAAGCCGAGCCGCCCGCCGAGGATCACGCCGAGGATGATCGCGGTCAGCAGGTCGTCGGCGCGCTCGGGTGCCATCGGGGCCACGTTCCCCGGCCAGAGCGCAGGCCGGCGCAGGAGGCGCCGGATCACGAGGAGGCCCCCGAAGAGCCCCGCGAGATAGGCCAGCGCATACCACCGGAGCGCCAGATGGGCGCCGAAAAGCTCGATCGAGAAGACTTCGGAGGAAATGTCGGGGAAGGGGATCGCGGCCTGCATCGTCACTCCTTTGCCGCCTCTCAGAGCCTTTGCCCGCGACAGAGTCAACCTTGAGCTTTCGCCTCGCGCCGCGCATATAGGCGGCGAGGGCAACGGCCGGAATGGAGGCGCGCGATGAGCGGTCCGAACAAGTTCTTCGACGACATGTCGAAACTCATGACCAGCGCGATGGGCGTGGCGCAGGGCGCCCGGACCGAGGCCGAGACGGCGATGAAGTCCTGGATGGACCGCTGGCTCGCCGACCGCGATTTCGTGACGCGCGAGGAATTCGAGGCGGTGCGCGCCATGGCGCAGAAGGCGCGCGAGGAAAACGAGGCGCTGAAGGCGCGGCTCGCCGCGCTGGAAGCGGCGGCACCCCTTCCGAACACCGGGCGCGGCGGCAAGTCCAAGGACTGACCGGCCCGTGAGGCGCCCGCCGATTGACCGCCACCGGTTGATCTGTCCACAGGGAATTGCGTTCCCGGCCCGCCGGGGCCCAAGATTTCGCTTTACAGGCCCGGGATCTGCCTACACCATATGGGGTAGGGCGGCGTCGGGCAAGCGCCGGACCTTGTAGCTCACCCAGCCCCTTGTAGGCTGCGGCCTGCCTGGGGCCAGAAGGACAGAGGCCGGGCATGGCAGTTACCGACAGCTTCCTCGACAGCGACGACCTGCACCCCATCGACATCGTCGAGACGCTCGCCGAACACCACGAATGGCACTTCGACCGGGTGACCGACGACCAGATCGCCATGGCGGTCGAGGGCCAGTGGCGGACCTATTCGATCACGCTCGCCTGGTCGGGCTATGACGAGACGCTCCGGCTCATCTGCACCTTCGAGATGGACCCGCCCGAGGAACGGCTGCCCGCGCTCTACGAGACGCTGAACCGCACCAACGACATGGTCTGGTGCGGCGCCTTCGCCTTCTGGCGCGAGCAGCGGCTGATGGTCTGGCGCTACGGGCTTGGCCTCGCCGGGGGACACATCGCCGGGCCCGAACAGATCGACCGGATGATCTCCGACGCGGTGACGGCGGCCGAGCGCTTCTACCCGGCCTTCCAGCTCGTCTGCTGGGGCGACGACAGGCCCGAAAAGGCATTGGACGTGGCCATGGGCCGCGCCTACGGTCGCGCCTGACGGAGGCGTCGGACGGGGTTTCCCTCGGCCGACGTATCGGTCATCTTCGCCCGCGCGAAGATGGAGGCGACAATGGACATGGGCGATCTGCGGGACCGGGGGCTGGTGCTTCTGGGCTGCGGCAAGATGGGTTCGGCAATGCTGGCGGGCTGGCTCAAGGGCGGGCTGCCGGCACAGAGCGTATGGGTACGCGAACCCCATCCTTCGGATTGGCTCAGGGCGCAGGGCGTGCATCTGGACGGCCCGCTTCCGCCCGGCCCTGCCATCGTGCTCATCGCCGTCAAGCCGCAGATGATGGCCGCGGCGCTGCCGGGGCTTGCCGGGTTCGGCGGTGGAGGGACGCTCTTCCTCTCGGTCGCGGCGGGAACGACGATTGCCAGCTACGAAGCGACGCTCGGGGCGACGACGCCGATCGTGCGCGCCATGCCCAATACGCCGGCCGCCATCGGTCGCGGAATCACCGCGATCTGCGGCAACGCGCGGGCGACCGAGGCGCATCTGGCGCTGGCCGAGGCACTGCTCTTGGCCGTAGGGCAGGTCGTCCGGCTGGAGGGCGAACACCAGATGGACGCGGTCACCGCGGTATCGGGCTCGGGCCCGGCCTATGTCTTTCACCTGATCGAGGCGCTCGCCGCCGCGGGCGCGGCGGAGGGGCTGCCGGAGGCGCTCGCCATGCGGCTCGCGAAGGCCACGGTCGCAGGTGCGGGGGCGCTGGCCGAGGCGGCGGAGGAGGGACCGTCGCAACTCCGTGTCAACGTGACCTCGCCCGGCGGCACGACGGCGGCGGCGCTGAAGGTGCTGATGGACGAGGACCGGGGCTTCCCGGCGCTTCTGAAGGAAGCCGTCCATGCGGCGGCGGAACGGGGCCGGGAACTGGGAAAATGACCATCAGCTTCGACGAATTCCTGAAAGTCGATGTGCGCGTCGGCCGGATCACGCGGGCCGAACCATTTCCAGAGGCGCGCAAGCCCGCCTTCAAGCTCTGGGTCGATTTCGGTCCCGAGATCGGCGAGAAACGGTCCTCTGCGCAGATCACCCGGCACTATACGCCCGAGGGCCTGATCGGCCGCCAGGTGCTCGCCGTGGTGAACTTCCCGCCCCGGCAGATCGGCAAGGTGATGTCCGAGGTGCTGGTGCTCGGCGTGCCGGACGAGGATGGCGAGGTTGTGCTGATCGGGCCGGGTCAGGAGGTGCCGCTCGGCGGGCGGCTCTACTGAGCCGCCGGGGGCCGCGCGCTCAGGTCGCGCGGTCGCCCACCTCTTCGCGCCAGTGGCGGCGGCAGAGCGAGACATAGGTCTCGTTTCCGCCGATCTGCACCTGCGCCCCCTCGCGCAGAGCACGGCCGTCCGAGCCGCGCCGGACCACCATCGTCGCCTTCCTGCCGCAGTGGCAGATCGTTCTGACCTCGCGCATCTCGTCGGCGAGCGCGAGAAGCGCGGCCGAGCCGGGGAAAAGCTCGCCCCGGAAATCGACGCGGAGCCCGTAGCACATGACCGGCACGCCGAGATCGTCCACGGCGTGGGCAAGCTGCCAGACCTGATCGCGGGTGAGGAACTGCGCCTCGTCGAGGAAGACGCAGGCCACCGTGCCCTCGACAAGCCGCGCCGCGATCACGGCGAAGAGGTCGGTTCCGGCGTCGTAGGTGTCTGCCGGCTCGCCGATTCCGATCCGGCTCGCGATGCGGCCGGAACCGGCGCGGTCGTCGAGGCGCGCGGTCAGGAGAAGGGTCGCCATGCCGCGTTCGCGGTAGTTGTACGACGCCTGCAGGAGCAGCGTCGACTTGCCGGCGTTCATGGTCGAATAGTGGAAATAGAGCTTGGCCATGCGCCCTGATAGCCGCGCCGCCACGGGGTCCGCAAGCGGCAGCCGGGGGAACCCACCCTTGCGATCCCCCCGGCCGGTCTTCCCACCCGTTACCACCCCGGCGCGGGGCGAGGCCCGGTCCGGACGGTCACTCGTCACGTCAGGCAAGGGTCGCCGCGCTGCTGCCGGACGGGCCGGCTTTGGCCTTCCCGATCGCCAAAGGCGCGACGAACCCAACTCCCTCCGGCCTCGGGTCGCCGGCACTCGCACCCGTCCCCCACACATGCAGGGACGGTTTACAAATGACAAAGCGGCGCCGAGACAGTAAGGGGAATGGCAGGGACGATTTCCCCCGGCTACCGGGGCAGAGGGATGTATTCAGAGTGACGAGCAAGGTCGACAACTATCTGAAAAAGCACACGGAAGCCTTGGTGAAGGACGTCGGCATCGAAGCCGCCGCCGGGCTTTGCGGGAAGTCGAAGGCGACGCTCGGGCGCTATTATTCCGCCGATGCCGAGCACACCGACCGCTTCATGCCGATCGACGTGGTCGCCGCGCTCGAGGCCGCGGCACGCTTCCCGCATGTCACCGCCGCGCTCGCGGACCTCAGGGGCATCACGCTCAGCTACGACCAGGAGCGCAAGAACGGCGGGCCGGGCGGCGTCAACTCCGACGTCGTGGTGCTGAGCCAGCGGTTCGCCATGCTGATGGCCGAGTACAACCAGTCGATCCAGGACGGGCGCATCACGATCAACGAGGCCAAGCGGCTGCTGAACGAGACGCTGGCGATCCAGAAGGTGCTGATCGACATGAAGCTGCACCTCGAGGACGAGGCACACTGAAGGCCCTCCCCGCGGGCGTCGGGATCGCGCGCCGAGGAGGCGTGCGGCTGGGGGGAGCGGGTACTAGGGGATTGGCTGTACGCACAGTGCGCGGAATCAAGTCATAATGAGTTACGCAAGGCGCTGGTGCTTCTTCTGCGGTATTCGCTTGCCGCAACCTCAATTGGTAAGGCTGGACGTGGAGCTTGCTGGTGTCAGCCAGTCAGGAGCAACCCTCGAACGGAGAATGCCGCGGCCGAGGCCAGAGACCCAGTCAGTTAACACCGCGATCATGGCGTCTAATGCTCGAAAACCAACGATGAGTGGGCGGCTCCGCGGCGATATATGAGCCGTCAAACGCTCGCCGGCGTAACCGAAAATCCCGCCGTCAGGCTGCCCGCCGTGGCCAACTGAAAAAGGTGGACATCTCCGGGGGCCGGCGCTCCTACACCATGCCGCGGGACTCTATTGCACGGGTCGCGTCCGTCAAGCTGGTGTAGGATCCCGGATGGCCTGAGGGCATGATCAGGCGGCTTTCGCGGTTATGCTGAGAATGGGGTCGATCTCCTCCTTGTCGATCTGGGCGAAGGCCTCGACCATCATGTAGCGGCTCGCGGTCTTGACCTCCTTGTTCAGACGCTCGATCTCATCCGTGCTGTGCAGCTTGGTCCGGTGCTGGCGGGGGAAGGACATATAGGCCAGCACGCCATGCTCGCTTGCATCCATCAGGTCCGCGAGCTTGGGCCAGCGCGGACGGAGCGGCTCGGCGACCTTGCGCCAGGTTTCCCCGGCATGGGCGCGGTCGGGCTGGTCGAAGGCCTGGGGGATCGCGGCGGCGATGACGGTGTGCTGGCCGCGGGAGACATGGGCCAGCGCGTTGCGCATCCAGTGAACGCGACACCGCTGCCAGGTTGCCTTGAATACCCGGGCGATGGCGGCCTTGAGTCCGGTGTGGGCGTCGCTGATCACCAGCCTGACCCCGCCAGGGCTGCGGGCTTTCAGCGAGCGCAGGAACTCGGTCCGGAAGGTCTCAGCTTCCGAGGGCCCGATGCCGAGGCCGATGATTTCGCGGCGGCCCTCGGTATTGGCCGCGACGGCGATTATGGCTGCGACTGGCACGATCCGACCGCCCTGGCGCACCTTGAGGTAGGTGGCGTCCAGCCAGAGATGGGGCCACTCGCCGGTCAGCGGGCGGTTCAGGAATTCGCCTACGCGCTCGTCATTCGCCATGGTTCTTGAACCAGTGGCGCACCATGGCTCATTCCTTGCACAGCTTCGATACGGTGCTCTTCGAGATACCGCGCAGCCCCGGCGCCTGCACCAGCTCGTCGACGCGGCGGGTCGAGACGCCCCCGATCCCGTTCGCGGACTCTCTCGGACCGGTGGCGTTCGCCCGCTCACCCTGGATCACGGCCACCAGCGCCTGCTCCGAGGTCTCTCGGGCCTCGAGGAAGCCCGGGAAGTAGCTCCTCTGCCGGAGCTTCGGCACCCGCAGGTTCAGCGTGCCCAGACGGGGATCGAGAGCGCGGTCTCGATCCCCGTTCCGCCAGGTCTTGCGTTCGCCGCTGCGTTCATGACGGCCGTCGACATCGGCCTCCATGATCAGCTGCAGGACGGCTTCGGCAATGCCGCGCAGGAAGTCTCCCCGATCGTGCCTGGCCAGCAGCTCGGGCAGGTCCATGTTCGTCCTGGTCATCGTTCGCCATTGTCCCCGGACCAATGGCGGACAATGGCTCATTCTCCGTAAGGTCCGTGGTTGAAGTCGCCAAACTCCACCTCGATGGCCACCCGGGATCACACCGCCAGCGGCGTTTAAACTACACCACGTGCGTGGACGCTGACCCCGCCGCCCAGCATCGCTGCCTCTCGACCACCGATAAGGAAGGTGAATCAGAGATATGGGGCTTTTGAACAGCCCCCAGCGGAGAGTTTCCCCGGCGAACGCCCGGAGCGCAACCCGGGGCCGGGCTAACCCGGTCGGCAAGCCGGAAGTGCGGTCCCCCGCTGCCGCCGCGCGCCCGTTCGCCCAGCCCTGCCGCAACGAAGCTCCGGGCAGGGCGAACGGCAAGCGGGGAGGAATGGTGTGCGGGCGGGTCTCAGGGCCGCGCTCCTGATCCTCGGCGGGGGCCGTGCTCGCGGGCTGCGAGGACCTGGCCTGTTTCGTTCAGGACAATCCCGCGGTTGTCCGCACGATCAGCGACCGCGAGGTGATGATCGTGGACCGCCAGTTCTGAGCCGGCCTCTGCGGCAGCCCGCTGGCGCGTCGCGTGGCCGCGGGCGAGTCCGCCCCAGCCCGGCGCGGGCCTAGGTCCGCACCCCGGAGAACCGATTCTGCCACTCCTCCCGCTCCTCGTCGGCGATCTTCGCGAAGAGGACCTCGGGTGTCTCGAACGGGTGCCCCGGCTTCAGGACCGTCAGCGCCTCGGCGACGGGTCCGGGCCAGGTCTTGTCGTCGCACTTCATCGCCGCGAGCATCTTGGCCGCGGCGTCGGGGATGAAGGGCTCCGAAAGGATCGCGTAGAGACGGATGAGGTTGAGCCCGAGGCGGACCATTGCGGCGGCACGATCGGGGTCGTCCTTGAAGACGGTCCAGGGCGCGGCAGATTGCAGGTATTCGTTGCCGGCGACCCAGATGGCGCGGAGTTCCGTCGCGGCCTTGCGGATCTCCATCGCCTCCATGTGGCCTTCGTAGGCGCGGACGCGGCCCTCCAGTTCCGCGATCAGCGCCGCCGCGCGCTCGCCGGTCTGGCCGCCCGCGGGCACCGCCTCGCCGTATTTCGAGCGGCAGAACTTGGTGATGCGGGAGACGAAGTTGCCGAGAACGTCGGCGAGGTCCTTGTTGACCGAGACCTGGAAATTCTCCCACGTGAATTCGCTGTCGGCGCTTTCGGGCGCGTGCGAGAGGAGCCACCAGCGCCAGTAGTCCGAAGGCAGGATCGAAAGCGCCTGATCCATGAACACGCCGCGGCCCTGGGAGGTGGAGAACTGGCCGCCGTCGTAGTTCAGGTAGTTGAAGCTCTTGATGTAGTCGACGAGCTTCCACGGCTCGCGGCTGCCCATGATCGTGGCAGGGAAGGAAAGGGTGTGGAAGGGCACGTTGTCCTTGCCCATGAATTGCACATAGCGCACATCCTCGGCCCCCCTGTCGGTTCGCCACCAGCGTTCCCATGCAGAATCCGGATATTCCGCGTCATCCGCCCATTCGGCGGTGGCGGCGATGTACTCGATGGGGGCGTCGAACCAGACGTAGAAGACCTTGCCCTCCATGCCCTGCCACGGCGCGCCGTCGAACTGCACCGGCACGCCCCAGGAGAGGTCGCGGGTGATGCCGCGGTCCTGCAGTCCCTCGCCATCGTTGAGCCACTTCCGCGCGATCGAGGTCGTCAGGATCGGCCAGTCGGTCTTGCTGTCGATCCAGTCGGATATCTCGCCCTTCAGCGATTTCTGCTTGAGATAGAGGTGCCTGGTCTCGCGCACTTCCAGTTCGGTCGAGCCGGAGATGGCCGAGCGCGGATTGATGAGGTCGGTCGGGTCGAGCTGCTTGGTGCAGTTTTCGCACTGGTCGCCGCGGGCCTTGTCGTAGCCGCAGTTGGGGCATGTGCCCTCGATGTAGCGGTCGGGCAGGAAGCGGTTGTCGGCGACGGAGAAGACCTGCCGTTCGGCGACTTCCTCGATGAACCCGTTCTCGCCGAGCCGCTTCGCGAAATGCTGGGTCAGCCGGTGGTTCCGTCCCGACGAGGAACGCCCGAAATGGTCGAACGAAAGGCGGAAGCCGGCGGCCAGGTTCTTTTGCACCTCGTGCATCTGGGCGCAATAGTCGGCGACCGGCATTCCCGCCTTGGCGGCGGCGAGTTCGGCCGGGGTGCCGTGTTCGTCGGTGGCGCAGATGAACATGACTTCATGGCCACGGGCGCGGGCATAGCGGGCGTAGAGGTCGGCCGGAAGCTGCGAGCCGACGAGGTTCCCAAGGTGCTTGATCCCGTTGATGTAGGGGATCGCCGAGGTGATCAGAATCCGGGCCATGCCTGCGCCTTTCCGTCCGCTTCCGGCGGTGATTTAACGGCTTGGCGCGGCAAGGGCCAGAGGTTTCCCCCCCGGCCCGCGCGGCGTCACTGGGCGGTGTAGGCGCCGTCGACGAGGTGGTAGGACCCGGTGACGAAGCTTGCCCGGTCCGAAAGCAGGAAGAGCGTCAGCGCCGCGACCTCCTCGGGCCGGCCGAGGCGGCCGATCGGGTGCGCAGCGATCAGTTGATCCTTCGCAGCCGGCGGAAGGTTGTCGAGCAAGGGCGTCGCGATGAAGGCAGGGCCGATGGCGTTCACCCGGATGCCCTTCGCCGCGTATTCCATCGCCGCGACCTTGGTGAGCCCGAGGACGCCGTGCTTGGCGGCGGTATAGGCAACGGCATTGGCGAAGCCGACGGACCCGAGGATCGAGGAGACGTTGACAATGGCGCCGCCGCCGGACTTCTCCATTGCCGGGATGCCGTAGCGATGGCCGTGGAAGACGCCGTTCAGGTTGACGTCGATCACCTTCCGCCAACCGTCGATGGGGTAGGCCCCGGTCGGTTCGAGCGGCCCGCCGATGCCGGCGTTGTTGACGAGAAGATGGAGCCCGCCCGTTCTCCCGACGGCGAAGGCCACCATCCTCTCCACCGCTGCCGGGTCGGCCACGTCGCAGGCATGCGCGACCGCATTGCCGCCCAACTCTGCCGCCACCGCCTCGGCCCTGGCGAGGTCGAGGTCTGAAACGACGACCGTGGCGCCGGATGCCGCGAGGTCGCGCGCGATGGCTGCGCCGATCCCTGAGCCTGCGCCGGTGACGATGGCGGTCTTGCCATGAAAGGTGATGTCCATCGTGTCCTCCTTGAGAATCGTCTTCTCATGTCCACATGGGTCCACGGACTCGGGAGGGGAAGTGCGGCTAGCGGTCGCCCCCGCGTGGCCGGCGCAGCAACCGTCCGATCAGGAACGACGTGCGCGGGGTGTAGACATAGAGCGTCCGGTCCGCCGGGGCGGGCCGCGCGCGCATCCGGACGAGCCCGAAGGCCACGAGGGCCACATGCGCGGCGGCGATGAAGGCGAACATGGCTGACGGCCCGTAACCCTCGATCAGCGCCGAGGCCAGGAGCGGCGAGGCGATCGCGCCGATCGCATAGAGGAACATGAGCGCCGCCGAAAGCTCCACCCGCTCGCTGCTTTCGGCGAAGTCGTGGGCATGGGCGGTCGCGATGGAATAGACCGGCAGCGTGGCCGCGCCGAAGGCGGCAGCGGCGACAAAGACCGGCACTGTGCCGAGGCCCGAGACAGCGACGGTCAGCGCGCAGGACGCCGCGGCCGCCACGGAGATGCCGATCAGGACGTGGCGCCGGTCGAAGCGGTCGGCGAGCCAGCCTATCGGGAGTTGCACCAGCGCGCCGCCGACCACGAAGGCGGCCAGGAAGAGCGCGATCCGATCGGCCGAAAGCCCGACCTCGATGCCATAGATCGGGCCCACCATGCGGAAGGCCGCCGTCGTTATGCCCGACACCACGACACCCATCGAAGCGAGCGGCGAGCGCGACCATGCGAGACCGGGCCGGAGCCGTGGCGCGGGGGGCATCGCGGGCTGTTCGGCCCGGCTTATGGTCACGGGAAGGAGGGCGGCGCAGCAGAGGATGGCAAGGAGGTTGTAGGAGAAATAGGCCGCAGGCGCGAGCACGCCGATGACGAGCTGCGCGCCGAGCGATCCGAGCGTGTCGACGATCCGGTATGTCCCCATCGCGCGCCCGCGCACCGCGTTCGTGGCGCGGTCCTGCAACCAGGCCTCGATCACCGTGTAGCAACCGGCGACGCAGAGGCCCGAAAGAATGCGCAGCCCCGCCCAGGCGATCGGATCGACCATCATCATGTGGGCGAGGATCCCGATCGTGCCGGCCGCGGTGAAGGCCGCGAAGGCGCGCGAATGTCCGACCGTGCCGACGAGTCGCGGCGCCCACCAGCAGCCGATGAAGAAGCCGAAGAAATGCGCCGAGCCGAGCAGCCCGATCTCAGCCCGCGAGAACCCGAGCGCCACGCCGGAGAGCGCGTCGAGCGGCGCCACCCCGCCGGTCCCGAGCTGGAGGAAGATGATCGAGAGGAAGAGGGCCGCGAAGGAGAGGAGGAGGCGCATCGGTCATGGCTTCTGCTTCGGCCACCATGTCCCCCGGGCGTGCGCTTGCCCAGAGCCAATCGACGCGGGCGGACGATTTCCCGCGCGGTTTCGCCGCCTGAGACGGCCACCCGACGCGGACGTCCCGTTCGTCGGCCCCCCCCTTGGGTGGGGAGTACATGCGGACAGAAGGCGGGAGCAGCCCGCCCGGTGATCCGGTGCGGGTCGTTTGGCGCCTCTCGGGCGCCTCCGCGGGATCGTGGGCCGTCAGCCGGCGCGGCGGACGTGCAGGAGGATCCTGAGCCGGACCGTATCGCCGACGCTGCCGGCATGGCCGGAGGCGCCGAAGGCCGCGCGGCTGATCGTGCCGGTGATCAGGACCGTCAGGTCGTCGCGCGCGCCCGGGTCGCTT
This sequence comes from Paracoccaceae bacterium, assembly GCA_020637675.1. Lineage (GTDB taxonomy): Bacteria > Pseudomonadota > Alphaproteobacteria > Rhodobacterales > Rhodobacteraceae > Albidovulum. The sequence goes on from JACKKD010000002.1 coordinate 262,821, forward strand.
CCTGGCGGCCGGTAGAGCACGGCGTCGAGCGTCACCTCGCGCGTCACGCCGCGGATCGTGGCGCGCCCGGTGACCGCGACGCGCCCCTGACCCGCGCTGGCCACGCGCGTGCTTTCGAACCGGATCTCGGGATGATCGGCCGCGTCGAGCACGCTTTCGCCCATGATCGCGCGCGCCGCGAACGGGATGTTTGATCGCGCCCGGTCGGCGCGCAGCGTCACCGCGAAGCGGCTTTTGGCGACCTTCTCGAAGTCGATGGCAAGATCGGCCTCGGCGACGGGCAGGCGGGCGCGGACCACGACCGGGCCGTAGTCGACCTCGGCGGTGACGGCGGAGCCTTCGGGGTCGTAGGCATAGGGGATAGGGGCGGCGACCGCCGGAGGGGCGATCACGATGGCCAGGATCGTCGCCAGGAAGAGTCTGCGGCGCATGGGCTTTCCTTCTGGCCGGCGGCGGTGGCTGAGGGGGAAGTCTACCGCTGCTGCCGCGCCACCGCATCACGCGCTTTCGCCTCGCCGGGGCCGGTTTCCGCCGTGGCGGGCATCCGCGCGAGGGTGAAGCCGGCCCGTCGTCCGTCTCCTCCCGCCTCCTCGGCCCGGCGGTCCGTCTCCAGCCCGGCGCTGGCCCGGAGGTTCCAGCACGCCGGCGGCCCGCTCCGCGCCCTGAGAAGGTCGAGCTGCCATCCGCTCTGCCCGGAACGATGGCGGGGCGCGAGGCGCCAGCGGCTCTCCACGCCCTGCGCGCCGCCCTCGCCGGGCGTCAGGATAAGCCCTGTCGGCACCTGATGCCCCTCGCGCGCGCCGGTCTCGGCCGCAAGCTGGAGCCGGCGCACCGGGGTCAACCCCGGTGGCTCCGGCAGTTCGGCGACGACAAGCGGCGTTGCCGCGCATCTGAGCGCCTCCTCGACGCACCACAGGAGGTCCTCGGGGCGGCGCGGGGTGGCGAAGAGAAGCCGGCCCGGTTCGATGAACGCGACCACGCCTTCGGGAAAGAGCCGCTCCGGCATCCAGCCGGGACGGATCCAGAGGACCGGCCCCTTCGTCCCCCTTGCCGCCATGAGCGCGAGCGTGCGCCGGGCGGAGCCGCAGAATTCATGCACCCGCGCCCGGGCGAGCGTAAGCGCGCCGAGGAAAGGCAGGGCGCCGCGCCCTGGCACGTCGCTCTGCCGGATGAGCCGGGCGAGGTCTTGAGTCGTCATGGGGAAAGACTACAATGTTCCCTTATTGTTCTCAATTCCGGTTTGAAGGCGGCGACCTTCCGCTGCCCGCATCCCCCGCTTTCGGTATCGGTCCGACCATGCCGGCGCCGGCGCCGGGGGCCCCCGCCAGCATGCGGCGGAGCGTGCCGTCATGGCGGAGGACCGCCCGCTCCAGCGCCCCGGCGACATGCAGCGCCACCAACGCGAGGAACATCCAGGCGAGCGACCGGTGGAGGACGACGAGCGCCGCCTCCCAGTCCGGCGAGACGGGCGCGATCGGCGGAACCGTGACGCGGCCGAAGATCACCGTGTCGATGCCGGTGGCGGACCCATAGGCCCAGCCGCTGACCGGCACGGCGCACATGAGGACATAAAGCGCCCGGTGCGTTCCATGCGCGAGCCGCATCTGCCATTCCGGCGGGCCGGGCAGGGGTCCGGGCGGCGGAGCGAGGCGGTGCCAGCCGATGCGAAGAAGCGCCAGGGCAAGGAGACTGATCCCGATCGTCTTGTGCAGGCCGAAAAGCCAGAGATTGCCCAGCCCGACCTCCATCCGCGCGACATAGGCGCCAAGCCCGGCGGTGCCGAGGGTGCCCGCCGCCATGGCCCAGTGCAGGACGCGCGTCATGCGGCCAAAGCCACGCGCCGCATCCGGCGCGGTGTCCGCGTCACGCGTCACGGTCGATCCGCGCGAAGATCTCGATCCGCACCTCGTCGCCGACCAAGTCGGGCCATCCCGTCGCGCCGAACGCGCTGCGCTGAACCGCCCCGACGAGGCGGATGGTGAGCCGCGAGAGGTCCCCCGGCTCCGTCCCCGTCTGGCGGAAGATCGTGGCGAGGAGCGTCACGGGCTTCGTTACGCCCCGGATCGTCAGCGCGCCGTCGATCAGCGCGTCATCGCCCTTGCGGCGGACGGACGTGCTTTTGAAAGCAATTGTCGGGAAGGCGCGCACGTCGAGAACCTTCGGTCCCATGAGCGCCTGGGCTGCGAAAGGAAAGCTCGCCTGCGATCGCGTGGCGTCAAGTGTCACGCTGATGTGCGAATTCGCCAGGCGGTCGAAGTCGATGGCAAGGTCGGCCAGCGTGACCGGCATGCTTCCGGTGATCCTGTCCGGGCCGAAATCCGTCTCGAAGGTGACGCTCGATCGCCCGGCGTCAAGCGCATAGCGCACCGCAGCCGCCTCGGCCCCGGTTGCCTGAAGGGTCCCCGCCGCGACAAGGAAGAGAAGAAGGCTCCGTCGGTACATGATGCAAGACTCCGCGGCCCGTCGCCGTTCCGGCCGAGACGCACTCGACGCGAAACATACACGGCTGCCGCGCAGTCGGCCTTCATATCCGCGTGAACGTGCCGATGGCCGGCCCTTGCCTTGGTCCCTTCGCCAAATACTCTGGGGGCGCGAACGATGGGAGCATGATGTGAGACAGGTGGTTCTCGGCGCCGGCGGCCCGGCGGTATCTGCGCTGTGCCTCGGCACGATGACCTGGGGCAACCAGACGCCGGAGGCGGAGGCGCATGCCCAGATCGACCGCGCCGCGGCGGCGGGCGTGACCTTCATGGATACGGCCGAGATGTATCCGGTGAATCCGGTGCGCAAGGAAACCGTCGGCCGAACCGAGGAGATCATCGGCAACTGGATTGCGCGCGGCGGCCGGCGCGCGGACTGGGTGATCGCGACGAAGATCGCGGGCGAAGGGTCCGTCGCGCGCGATGCGGGCGAGGTCATCGACGCAGCTTCGATCCGCGGGGCGCTGGAAGGTTCGCTCAGGCGTCTCAGGACGGATCATGTGGACCTCTACCAGTTCCACTGGCCGAACCGCGGCAGCTACATGTTCCGCCAGAACTGGTCCTTCGACCCGCGCGGGCAGGACCGCGCGGCGATCCGTGCCAACATGGTTGAGTGCCTGGAGACACTTGCCGCGCTGAAGACGGAGGGCAAGATCGGGGCCTTCGGGCTGTCGAACGAAAGCGCCTGGGGCATGGCGCAATGGATCGCCCTGGCCGAAGCCGGGCACGGACCGCGGCCCGTGTCGCTGCAGAACGAGTACTCGCTGCTCTGCCGGCACCACGACACGGACCTTGCGGAGCTTGGCCACAACGAGCGGATTGCGCTTCTGGCCTTCTCGCCGCTTGCCGCGGGACTGCTGACCGGAAAGTATCAGGGCGACGTCGCTCCTCCGGGGTCGCGCCGGGCGGCCAATCCGGGTCTCGGCGGCCGCATCACCCCACGGGTCTGGGGGGCGGTCGCCGCCTACCTCGACATCGCGGCCGGGGCAGGTCTGGACCCGGCGCAGATGGCGGTGGCCTGGACCCTGACACGGCCCTTTCCCGTCGTGCCGATCGTCGGCGCGACGACGGTGCCGCAGCTTGAGAACGTGCTGAAGGCGGTCGATCTGACGTTGCCCCACGAGGTTCTCGCGCAGATCGCTGTGGCGCACAGGGCACACCCGATGCCCTACTGACCGCGCCTGACCGCCGACGCCGTTCTGGCGAAACGGGCACGGAAGGCGCGGGCGAAGGCGGCCTGCCCGGCGAAACCCGTCCTAAGGGCGATTTCCTGCAGCGGCAGGCGGGTGTCTGTCACCATCCGCCGCGCCTCGTCGAGCCTCAGGTCGCGGAAGAACCGGCCCGGGCTGGTGCCGAGGTGATCGGCAAAGAGCATCTCGAGCCGCCGCGGCGAGAGTTCGACCCGTCGCGCGATCTCGGCCACCGCGGGCGGGTCCTCGATCGCGCGCTCCATGATCGCGATTGCCGCACCGAGCGCGGGGTCGGCGCGGGCAAGGCGGGCGGCGGGCACAGCCTGCTGTGGCACCGCCGGTCCATGCACGGGTTCGTAGAGGAAGGCGCCCGCGACGCGCAGCGCGAGTTCCGCGCCATGGCGCGCCCGGATGAGGTCGAGCATCATGTCGAGACAGGGCGCCGCTCCCCCGGTCGTCACCATCGGCCCCGAGACGACGTAGCGGTCCCGCCTAACGTCGATGCGGGGAAAGCGGTCGCCAAAGGTCTCGAGGTCTTCCCAGTGAACCGTCGCCGCGCGGCCGTCGAGGAGGCCGGCGAGGGCAAGGAACCAGCTTCCGCCGTCGATCCCCACCATGGCGCGCAGGCGCGGCGCAAGCCGGCGGAGGCGGGCGAGGAGCGCCGGCGTCGCCTGTTCCATGAGCCGGAACCCCGCCACGATCATCAGCACGTCCATCGCCGCCCGGTCATCCAGCGGTTCCGTCGCCACGTCGAACCCGGCCGTGAGCGGAACGGATCCACCTTGGGCAGAGTAAAACCGCCAGATGAAGAGCGCCCGCCCCGCCCGTCGGTTGGCAGCGCGCATCGGATCGACCGAGGCCGCGAGCGAAAGCGCGTTGGTGTCGGCCATCACGAGGATGCCGACCGAGAGCGGCGCCGGGTCGGGCGCGAAGATGGTCCGTTCGTTTTTCATCAAGCGTTTCGTATTCTGCCAAACGGCGTCGCACAAGCCGAGCTTGCATCCCGAAGCCCCCGCGACGAGGGTGGAACGGCCCTGACCCGGAGCCCCGTCGATGCGTCCTCTGTCCTTGCTGGCCCTGATGGCCACCCTGACCGCCTGCAGTCCGGCCCCCCAGGAGGTCGGCCTGCGCAACACCGAGGCACCGATCTCCTCTAACGCGAGCTTTGACGCCGCCCGTTTCGCCGATGTCTGGCACGTTGCGGCGACCTATGGCGATGAGGCGCGCTGCGGCCCGCTTGCCGAGACCTGGGTGCCGACAGGTCCAGCCGCCTACCGCGTCACCGGGACCGCCTGCGGCCCGCGCGGCGCGCGCGCCTTTGCGTCCGAGGCGAGGGTGACCGGACCGGGCCGCATCACCCGGGGGGGTGAGGAGCTCTGGGTGCTCTGGGTCGATGCAGACTACCGCGTCGCGGTCGTCGGGACGCCCTCGGGGCGCTTCGCGCGGGTGATGTCGCGCACGCCCACGGTCCGGCCGGACCTCATGGAGGCGGCGCGGCGCGTGCTGCAGTTCAACGGCTACGACCCGGCCGGGCTGCGCGCGATCTGACCGCGCCTTCAGGTGTGCGCCGTCCTGCGGCGCGCCATGCGCTCTGCCATCCCCGGATGTCCGGTGGCGCTCAGCCCGTCCACAGCGCCCTGGTGGTCACGCTCGTCGCGGTTCTGGCTGAGCTTCGACTTGGCGAGTGTCCGGTGCACCGAAATGCGGAAGGCGACGATGCTGGCAAGCATCTTCTCCATGTAATCGGCCGGGGCATCGGCCATCCGCCATGCCCTTCCGCCGTTCACCCGCCGCTCGTGGAGGCGCGTCAGGAGACCCACCGCGGCGCGCTTTGCATGGTCGTCGTGCTGGAAGGATATCGCGCCGTAGACATGGACGGCCTGGTAGTTCCAGGTCGGTACGTGGCGGTGGTGCTCGGGCTTGGAAGGGTAGAAGTTCGGCGAGACATAGGCGTCCTCGCCCCGGAAGATCGCGAGCACTTCCTGACCGTCGGCGATCAGCCTGTGCATGTCGTTGGCCAGCGCCACATGGCCGATGAGCATGCCGGCTTCGGCGGCAAGGAGCGGGATGTGGTTTGCGACCAGGCCCTCGGGCGTCTCGGCGACGATGCAGCCGAGGGGCGCGGCCTCCATGACCGCCGCGATCTCGGCCGCGTCGAGTTCCTGGTAGTGCGGGGGGATGTACATCTGCAGTATCCGATGGCGGATGGGTGTCGCAAAGTGTGCTTCGGCGTCCGGGCTTTGGCAACGCCCTGCGTGCCGCTCAAAGCCCCTGCTCGGCCGCCAGCCGATCGAGCAGCACCGGGAAGTCCCGCGCGCCGACTTCGGCCTCGCGCACGAGCCAATCGAAGTGCTGGGCAAAGCCCGCCACCCGCGCGCTGTCGCGGAACGCGATGTAATGCCGGCCGAGGTAGAGGACGGCGAGGAGAGGCCCGAAGACCGTGACAGGCGCCGAAAAGACGCGCCGGGCGTCGAAGGCGTAGATGCGCAGGCTCGGGTAGAGCTGGCGATAAAGGTCCCTGAGCCGCGCGATCTGCTCGGCCCGGATCGCCGCGGGCAGGCCGCGGTAGTAGCCCTCGGCCCGGGCGAAGGCTTCGAGCTCATGAAGCGCCACCGCCATCTCGTAGTCCGATCCCGACCGCGCCATCCAGGCGAGCCGGTCCTCGGACGCGCCGATGGCCTGTTCGGCGGTCCGGCCGAGCTGGGGCTCGTACTCCCAGCGCAGCATCGCGCGGGTCTTCAGCATGTCGGGCAGCGTCGCCGGAACATGGCGGATCTTGTAGCCCGCCGCCTCCTGGTGCCAGCCGAAGATCGTCTCGTCGATGAGCGCGCGCGGCGCCTCGGTCATCGTGAGCGAGGTGGCGAGGAGTTCCGCAAGCCGCTCCGGCCGTTCGGTGAGGCCGAGCAGCCAGTCGGCGGAGACAGCGAGCGCGGCGGCGCATTCCGCGACGAGCTGCGCGTTCGGCAGCCGCGCGCCCTCCCCGGACAGGAGCTGCGAGATGGTCGAGCGGTCCACGCCCGCATCGCGCGCGAGCCCGCTCTGCGTCACGCCCTTCTCGGCCATGGCGCGCGCCAGCCGGTCGCGGAAAAGGCCGGCGCGGTCGCGCTTGTCCACAATACCTTTCATACGATGATAAAATACACGAATGATGAGAAATGTTAATCATATTCGGAATTCGCAATTCGGCCACGTCAGGGTTCACTGGGGGCCGGGGAAAGGTACGGACAATGGACACACGACAGCGGACGATGCTGAAGGCGGTTCTTTGGAACCTCCTCGGCCTCCTGACGATGAGCCTCATCGGGCTTGCGATGACGGGATCGGTCGCGCTGGGCGGCGCGATGGCGGTGGCCAATACGGTCGTGGGCTTCGTGGCCTATGTCGCTTATGAACGGTTCTGGGCGCAGGTGCGATGGGGCCGGCGGGAGCGGTCCCATGGCTAGGGGCGCGGACACCGTCGAATGGCCGACGCTCCTCCTCGTCGCGGCCTGCTATGCGCTCTGGGCGGCGGCCACGACCTGGGCGGCGACACTGTGGCTGCCCCTCGCACTCGTGGTCCTGACGCTGGCGGTGACACTCCATTCGTCGATCCAGCACGAGGTGCTGCATGGTCACCCGTTCCGGTCCCGCAGGCTGAACGAGGCCCTCGTCTTCCTTCCCGTCGGGCTCTTCTTCCCCTACGGCCGCTTCCGTGACCTGCACCTTGCGCATCATCGTGACGAGCGGCTGACCGATCCCTACGACGATCCGGAGTCGAATTTCCTCGATCCGAAGGTCTGGGCGGGGCTGCCGCGCTGGCGGCAGCGGCTTCTGCGGTTCAACAACACCCTTCTCGGGCGCATGGCGATCGGCCCCGCGCTTTCCATCGTCGCGATCCTGCGCGACGACGCCCGGGCGATCCGCCGTGGCGACCGACGGATCGCCCGCGACTGGGCGCTGCATCTTGCGGGGCTCGGCCTCGTCGGGCTCTGGATCGCGGCCGCGCCGATCCCGCTCTGGGGCTACATCCTCTCGGCCTATCTCGGGATGTCGCTGCTGAAGATCCGCACCTTCCTCGAACACCGAGCGCATGAAGAAGCGCCGGGCCGGACGGTGGTGGTGGAACGCGGCGGGGTGCTTGGCTTCCTCTTCCTCAACAACAACCTGCACATCGTGCATCATTCGCGCCCGCGCGTCGCCTGGTACCAGCTTCCCGCGCTCTATTCAGCCGAGCGCGAGGCGTTTCTCGCCCGCAACCACGGTTACAGCTACCGCTCCTACGGCGAGATATTCCGTCGCTACTTCGTCAGGCCGAAGGACCCGGTGCCGCACCCGCTCCGACCCGGCAACTGAGCTTCCGCTTGGCCCCGGCGCGTGACAGAAGGGGCGCATGAGCCTCTGGGTCCTCTTCACGCTGGCGGCCGCCGCGCTTCAGACGGTGCGATTCATGCTGCAAAAACAGCTGAGGGGCGCCGGGCTGTCGACCGGCGGCGCGACCTTTTCGCGCTTCCTATTTGCAGCGCCGATCGCCTGCGGCCTCGCCGCGACGGCGCTTCTGCTGACCGGCGCCCGGCCGCCCGAGCCGGGACCGGGCTTCTGGGCCTATGTGACGCTCGGGGCCATCTGCCAGATCGTGGCCACTTTCCTCACGGTCGCGCTCTTCGCGCTTCGCAACTTCGCGGTCGGTGTGGCCTTCACCAAGACCGAGACGGTGCAGGTCGCCGCCTTCTCCGCCCTGATGCTGGGCGAGCGGGTGAGCCCCTTCGGCTGGGCCGCGATCGTGACGGGCTTCACGGGTGTCCTCCTCCTCTCGAAGGCGCCCGTGGCGGGGGCGCGCGTCTTGGGACGCCCGGCGCTCTACGGCGTTCTGGCCGGCGCACTCTTCGGCCTGTCCGCCATCGGCTACCGCGGCGCGACGCTCGCGCTTCAGCCTTTGCCGTTCCTCCTGCGCGCTCTGCTTGCGCTCGCCGCGGCGACGGTGATCCAGACCATGCTCATGGCCGCCTGGCTGCGCTGGCGCGAGCCGGGCGAGATCGGGCGCGTTCTCGCCCGCTGGCGGCGGACCGCGCTCGTCGGCCTGACGGGCGGCCTTGGTTCGCTCGGCTGGTTCGCGGCCTTCGCGCTCCAGAACGCGGCCTATGTCCGCGCGCTCGGACAGGTGGAGATCGTCTTCACGCTCCTCGCCTCCGCGCTCGTCTTTCACGAACGGCTGCATCTGCGCGAGGCGGCGGGGATCGCCCTGGTCATCCTCTCCGTCGTGGCGATCGTCATGGGCCTCGGCTGAGCCGGGGCCGGGGTCAGACGAGCCGGCGGAAGAGCGGCTCGGTCCCCGAGTTGTCGAAGAAGGGAACCGCCTCGGGCGCGCCGCCCCGGGCGACAAGGGCGCCCACTTCGCCGAGGACGACTTCGGTGATGAAGGGCAGGTTGAGGCGCCGGGCCTCGGCGAGCGGCACCCAGTGCAGATGCGACAGCTCGTCCGCCGCGCGCGAGAAGTCGTCGGGGTCGCCCGGAAGCGCGGCGGCGTCGGCGACGAAGAATCGCGCGTCGAAGCGTCGCGGCCGGCCGGGTGGCGTGATCGCACGGAAGACGAAGGTAAGCGCTGCTGCCGCCGGCCTCAGCCCGAGGGCGGCGAAGCCCTCCCAGTCGGGGGGCACGTCACCGGGCCAGGCGCCCGGAACGCCGAGGGCAAGGCCGGTCTCTTCCCAGAGTTCGCGGATCGCCGCCACGGCGAGCGCCGGACCGAGCCCCGCCGGAGCCGACTGGTCGAGCCGTGCGAGGCATCCCGGCCGCAGGGAGGACGCCAGCGCCACGCCCGCGTCGCCCGCATCGACCGCGCCGCCGGGAAAGACATACTTGTTCGGCATGAAGGCCGCGCCCGCGCCGCGCTGGCCCATCAGGATCGACGGACCTGCCGGCCCGCGGCGCACCAGCAGCACCGTGGCGGCATCCCGGACGCGGGGTTCCGACGCGGCCTCAGTCATCCAGCCCGCCGAGGGCAGTCCGTGCGCCGAAGCCATGCATCCGCTTCGCCCACTGGATGGCGACGATCACGCCCTTGAGTCGCGGCAGGAGGAAGAGCGACAGGGCCACGCAACCGGTCGCGAACACGGTCGAGAGCACGATGGGGTCGGGTCGCCACACGACAAAGGCCCACATGATCAGGGGCGCCATGAGGTGTCCGACGATGAGGATCGTGAGATAGGCCGGCCCGTCGTCCGCCCTGTGGTGGCGAAGTTCTTCGCCGCAGGCCGGGCAGGCGTCGCGGACCTTGAGGTATCCCCGGAACATCGCGCCCTTGCCGCAGGCCGGACAGCGGCGGAGAAACCCGCGCAGCATCGCCGGGCGGGCCGGGCGGTCGTCGTGGCGGTCGAGGGCTGCGTCGGTCATCGGGCGTCTCCTGGGCGGATGAGCGCCGTGTAGCATCGCCGGGCACGCGGCGAAAGCCCGCAGCTTCGGCGTGCGGCGGTCGCCTCAGCAGGGGGTACGCGATCGCCGCGACGGAACCTCCCGCTTCTTGCGTGAGAGCATCAGAGGCCGGTCGTGGAGGCGGGCCCGGAAGACTTGAACCGCGAAAGAAAGGACTTCGACATGGTTTCCAGATCGCTTCTCGCCGTGCTCGCGCTCACCGCCGGGGCTGCGGCCCTTGCGACGCCCACTGTGCTCTCGGCCTTCGACCGGGGCGGCATGCGGGGCGGCATGATGGACGGAGGAATCGGCGGCGCTCCCTGGGCGGACTTCGACTTCGCCGGCGCCGACAAGGATTCTGACGGCAAGATCACCCGCGACGAACTCACCGCCTACCGGCAGTCGAACCTCGCCGGAATCGACTCCGACGGCGACAAGATGATCAGCGCGGCGGAACTCGCCGCGAAGATGACCGTCCGGATGCAGGCGCGGATCGAGGCCATGGCCAAGGAGCGGGTCGAGGCGCAGGACGTCGACGGTGATGGCAAGCTTTCGGTCGAGGAACTGATCGCCCCGCCGATGGCCGGGCGTCTCTTCGACCGGGCTGACGCCGACGGCGACGGCGCGGTGACCGAGGCCGAGCTTCAGGCCATGCGCGACCGCATGGGGGGCATGATGGGTCGAGGCGGAAACGGCCAGCGGGGCCAGGAAATGCGGGGCCACGGAATGCGGGGTCACGGGATGCAGGGCCAAGGGATGCAGGGCCAAGGGATGGGCCAGGGCGGCTGGTTCGGTGATGACGACCGGGGCTATGGCATGGGACAGGGCTACGGCATGGGACCGTGTCGTACGCAGGGCGGCACCACGAACGACGGGGCCGGTCAGTAACGGCGACGGGCCCCGGCCCGCGGCCGGGGTCCGGATCGGCGGTGCGGCGCCTGCATCCCCGCGCTTGGGGTTTGCGGCGCCGGTCGTTCCGGTCTAGCCATGACCTCATGCCCATGCCGCTCGACCTCGACGACCCACGGTCCGACGATGCGCTCCTGGCCCTCTATGGTCGGGGCGACGGTGCTGCCGCACGGATACTGGCGCTGCGCCTCACACCCCTCGCCCTGCGTGTCGGCCAGCGGATGCTGGGCGACGCCGCCGAGGCGGAGGATCTGGCGCAGGAGGCGATGCTGAGGCTCTGGCGCGCCGCGCCGGGATGGCAGGCGGGAGGGGCGAAGGTCTCCACCTGGCTCTACCGGGTGGTGATGAACCTGGCGACAGACCGGCTCAGGCGACGCCGGACCGTGCCGCTTGACGACGGGCCGGAGCCCGAGGACGGGCAGCCGGGGGCGGTCGCGGGGCTGATCGAGGCCGAACGCGCGGCAGCACTCGAAGCGGCGCTCATGGCCCTGCCCGACCGGCAGCGCGAGGCCGTCGTGCTGCGCCATCTCGAAGGGCTCGCCAACCCCGAGATCGCCGAGATCATGGGCGTGGGCGTCGAGGCGGTGGAAAGCCTGGTCGCGCGCGGCAAGCGGGGACTGGCGCAGAGACTTGCGGGGCGGCGGGAGGAACTGGGATATGACGGGGATTGAGATGGACCGGGACGACGATCAGCTGGAAGACTTCTTCGCCGCGGCGCGTCGTGCCGCGGCGGTGCCGTCGGAGGCACTTCTGGCCCGCATCATCGCGGATGCGGAAGATGCAATGCCGGTCCGGACCGCGTCGCGAGACCCGGCGCGCGTCGCACCGGCGCGCGCCGGCCTGCTCCGCTGGCTTGGCGCCCAGGCCGGCTGGGGTGCGCTCGGCGGGCTTGCAACCGCGACCGTCGCCGGTCTCTGGTTCGGTTATGCCGGGCTCGGCGAGACGGGTCCGCTTGCGGGGCTGGTCGGGGCGGGGGCGTCCGTCGGCGCCACGGAACTCCTGCCGGGCGGCGACACGATCCCGCTTCTGCCGGGATGGGAGGGCTGACCATGGCGGAACCGGAAACGCCGAAGGCCACCGTTCCCGCGCCGACCGTTCCGGGCGGGCGGTGGAAGACCTGGGCGCTTGTCTTGTCGCTGGGCGTGAACCTCTTTGTCGCCGCTGCGGTCCTCGGCGCGGGCCTGCGCCACCACCGCGAGGTGCGTGACGTCGGTTTCGGCCCCTTCACCGAGGCCCTGACACGCGAGGATCGCATGGCGCTGCGCGATGCGTTCATGGCCGCCGCGCCCGATGTCGGAATGCGGCGCCGAACTGCGGCCGAGGACGCGGCGCAACTCGCCGCGGCACTCCGGGCCGATCCCTGGGATGCGGCGGCGGTCGAGGCGCTTCTGCTGCGCCAGGGGGCGCGGGCTGAGGAGCGCTTCGCTCTGGGCCGGCGGCTCTTCCTCGAACGGCTGGGGCAGATGACGCCCGAGGCTCGGGGGGCGTTGGCCGACCGTATCGAACGCATGCTGGACCGCGGCCGGAAGGGGGAGTGAGCCCCCGCGCGGAGGCGATTGCGCCCCTTCGGCCGTTCAGGCCGCGGAGCGGCAGATCGTGACCTGGTTCCGCCCCTCGGCCTTGGAATCGAGAAGTGCCGTGTCGGCGAGGCCGATCAGCTCCTCCACCCCTCGGGCGCCGCGTCCGCCGAGGGCAAGCCCGATGGATATCGTCACCGAAACGCCGCCGCCGTCCTTCAGCCGGACCGGCCGTTCGCCGACCACGCGGCGAAGCCGCTCGGCAGTCGCCCGCGCGGCCTCGAGCGTGGTGTCGGGCAGCGCCACGAGAAACTCCTCGCCGCCGATGCGCGCGATGAGGTCCACCGCCCGCAGGTTCGACCTGAGCCGCTTGGCCACCTCGACCAGTACTGCGTCGCCGGCGGCGTGGCCGAGCGTGTCGTTGATGGCCTTGAAGCGGTCGAGGTCGAGCAGCATGACCGCGAACTGCCGCCCGGTTATCTCCGCGCGCTCGGCGATGCGCGCCAGATGCGGCAGTGCATAGCGGCGGTTGTGGAGGCCCGTGAGCGGATCGGTCATGGCCTGACGAAGCCCGTCTGCGACCGACGCGCGCAGCCGGTCGGACTGCCGCTTGCGCGCGATCTGGGTGGTGATCCGGTGCGCCATTTCCGCCGGATCGGCACGCTCCTCGATCAGGTCGGCCGCGCCGAGGTCGAGCGCCACGGCCGCCACTTCCCGTCCCTGCGCGGGCAGCATGACGCAGACCGAGGAATAGCGCGTCGCCGCGCGCGAGCGCAGTTCCGACATGAGCCTGAGCCCGTCGCCGGCCCGGCCGAGATCGGCGGCGACCACGAAGACATCCGGCACCCTGCCGCCGGCGAAAGTGCCGAGCGCCGTTTCCCGGTCGAGAACAAGGACTCGGTCGTCGAGATGGCCCTGCAACTCCCGCTTCCACGCGAGCGCCGTCTCGGCCCGCCCGGCGACGAGCCCGACGAGCGCCTGGCCCGCGAATTCCTTTGCGGCCTCGGCGAACCCGAGTTCCCGGTAGGTGCTGTCGCGCAGTCCGAGCTGTTCGGCCGTCTCGCGCGCCCGGAGCAGGCTTCTGAGCCGCGCGAGCAGCACCATCTCGTCGATCGGTTTCCAGAATACCTCCTCGGCGCCGGCCCTCAGCGCCTCCATCTTTCGGGCGCTGTCGCGGAAGGCGGTGATCATCACCACCGGGATGTCGCGCGTCGTGGGGTCTGCCTTCAGCGCTTCGCAGACGGTGATTCCGTCCATGTCAGGGAGTTCCACGTCGAGAAGCACCAGATCGGGCCGCAGCGACCGTGCGAGCGCCAGCGCCTCGCGGCCGCTTGCCGCCTGCACGGTCTCGTAATAGGCGGCGGCGAGCTTCACCTTCAGCACGATGCGGTTAGTCGCGACGTCGTCCACAATGAGAATCTTGCCGGCCACGGGCGGGCCTCCGTTCGCTTTACTTCACCGATCCTTCCACTCATCTTTCGTTTGCAATGGTTAAGAAATGCTTTCCGCGAAGGTAACGAATGCGTAAGAGCGGGCCTGCGGGGCCGGAATTTGCCGAAACGCTGGCGCTCAACGCGCTGGCCTGGCTCGTGGGGAACGACGAACTGCTGCCGGTCTTCCTCGGCGCGACCGGGACCTCGGCCGGGGACCTTCGCGACCGGGCAGCCGAGCCGGATTTCCTCGTCTCGATGCTCGACTTCCTGCTGATGGATGACGCCTGGATCGTCGCCTTCTGCGACGCCGCAGGCTACGCCTACACCGATCCTCTGGCGGCCCGTCAGGCGCTGCCAGGCGGGGCCGAGAGGCACTGGACCTGACCCATTGCGCCCGGTCTCCAAAGCGGCGAAGGTCGCGCCGCCAAGGCTCGGGTGGCCGGGACCGGGCGCGCAAGAATGGGGACGGGAATGTCGGCAATCCGCGGGCTTCTATTCGACAAGGACGGCACGCTCTTTGACTTCCGTGCGACCTGGGGTGCGTGGTCGCGCCGCCTGCTCGTCAATCTCGCGGAAGAGGCGGGAGTGGCGCCCGAGGTCCTCGGCCGTGCGGTCGGCTACGATATTGCGACGGGCGCCTTCGCCAGCGACAGTGCCGTGATCGCCCATCCCGTGCCCGAGATCGCGGCGCTCCTGCTGCCGCATCTTCCCGGGATGGCGCCGGACGCCCTCGTCGCGCGGATGAACGCGCTCTCGGCCGAGGCGGAACTGGTACCTGCGGTACCGCTGCCGCCGCTCTTCGAGCGATTCCGCGCCATGGGGCTGAAGATCGGGCTTGTCACCAACGACGGCGAGGAACCGGCGCGCGCGCATCTCGCCTGGGCTGGGGTGGAGCGCCATTTCGATTTCATCGCCGGCTTCGACAGCGGTCATGGCGCCAAACCGCAACCGGGGCCGCTACTGGCCTTCGCCCGCGCCATGGGGCTGCCCCCCGCCAGCATCGCGATGATCGGTGACAGCCGGCACGACCTCCTGGCCGGCCGTGCCGCCGGAATGCCGACCGTCGCAGTGCTCACCGGCGTGGCGGAAGCCGCGGAACTCGCATCCGTCGCCGACGCGGTGCTGCCCGACATCGGCCATCTGCCGGACTGGATTGCCGCCCGCGACGCCGCCTAAGTCTGCGGTCGCGCAGCGTTGGCGGTTCAAAAACGACGCATTCCTGTCGCAGCAGACGGCGAAGCGCGCGGATCGCGCCCCATGCTTGGGCGACCGGCAACGGAGGGCGGCGATGGGAAGCGAACAGAAACGCAGGCGGGCAGGGGGGCGGGCCGGCCATGCCGAGCGTGCCGGCGTGCGTGCGATCGAGCAGATGCCCTGGCGCATCCCCGTGAACCCGGACCGGCCCATCGAGCCCCTCGACGAGGCGGGCGTGCAGTCCATCCACAAGGGCGCCATGCGCATCCTCAAGGACATCGGCATCCGCTTCCTGAACGAGGAGGCGCTGGCGCTCTTCCGTCAGGCCGGGGTGCGGGTGGAGGGCGAGACCGTCCGGATGGACGAGGATTTCGTGATGGAAATGATCGGCCGGGCGCCGCGCCGCTTCACCGTCACGCCGCGCAACCCGGACCGGACGCTGACCTTCGGCGGGCGCGAGATCTATTTCGGCAACGTCTCCTCGCCGCCGAACTACTGGGACCTTGCCCGGGGCAAGGTGCCGGGGTTCATGGAAGGCTTCCGCGACTTCATCAAGCTGACGCAGTATTTCAACTGCATCCATTTCGCCGGCGGCTATCCGGTGGAGCCGGTGGATGTCCACCCCTCCGTCCGCCACCTCGACTGCCTCTATGAAAAGCTCACCCTCACCGACAAGGTCTGCCACGCCTACTCGCTGGGAAAGGAACGCGTCGAGGACGCGATGGAGATGGTGCGGATCGCCGGCGGGCTCAGCCACCAGGACTTCCGGGCAAGGCCCCGGATGTTCACCAACATCAACTCCGTCTCGCCCCTGAAGCACGACTTCCCGATGATCGACGGGGCGCTGAGGCTGGCGCGCGCCGGGCAGTTGGTCGTCGTGACGCCCTTCACGCTCGCGGGCGCGATGGCGCCGGTGACGATGGCGGGCGCGGTGACGCTCTCCATCGCCGAGGCGCTCAGCGCGATCGCGCTCCTGCAATACGCCGCGCCTGGATCGCCCGCGATGATCGGCACCTTCACGTCCAACGTCGACATGAAGTCCGGTGCCCCGGCCTTCGGCACGCCCGAATACATGCGCGCCACCCAGATGACCGGGCAGCTGGCGCGGTTCTACGGTCTGCCCCTGCGCTCCTCCGGCGTCTGCGCGGCCAATGTGCCCGACGGCCAGTCGATGTGGGAGACGTCGAACTCCCTCTGGGCGGCGATGCAGTCGGGCACAAACATGGTCTACCACGCCGCCGGCTGGCTCGAAGGCGGGCTGATCGCCAGCCCGGAGAAATTCGTGATGGACTGCGAGATGGTGCAGATGCTGCAGCGCTACATGGAGCCGCGGGTCTGGGCCACCGGGCCGGAGGACATCGCGCTGGAGACCATCGCCGAGGTGGGTCCGGAAGGACATTACTTCGGCTGCCAGCACACTCAGGACCGCTACAGCACCGCCTTCTATGCGCCCTTCGCTTCCGACTGGCGCAATTTCGAGGCCTGGCAGATCGACGGCGCGGTCTGGACCGCCGAGCGTTCGCACCGGATTGCCAAGGCGATCCTCGCGGAGTTCGAGGCACCGCCGATGGACGACGCCGTGAGGGAGGAGCTTCGCGCCTTCGTCGCCCGCCGGAAGGAAGAGGGTGGCGCGCCCACCGATTTCTGAGCAATTGCAGCGCTTCGGCCTTTCTTAACGACCCTTCGCGTAGCCTTTCAGCGTGAAGGAGTGCCCATGCACGGTCTTGTCAACCGTTCCATCGAGTGTTTCCTGCGGGACACCTACGGCCCTGGGATATGGGCCGGCGTGGCCGTCGACGCCGGGCTCGATCCCCAGGGGTTCGAGGCCCTGGAACTCTACGACGATGCCGTCACCGATGCCGTTCTCTCCGCCGCCATGCGCCGTCTCGACAAGCCGCGGGAGGCCTTGCTGGAAGACTTGGGGATATACCTCGTCGGGCTCGAACCTCTGCGCCGCCTGCTCCGCTTCGGCGGTGAGAGTTACGAGGATTTCCTGCATTCGCTCGACGAACTGCCCGACCGGGTGCGCCTTGCCGTGGCCGACCTCCACCTTCCCGAACTTGCGCTCGAAGGGATCGGACCCTCGCGCTACCGGCTATGCTGTGCCGGCACTCAACCGGGGTTCGGCGCCGTCTTCGCCGGCATCCTGCGTGCCATGGCGGACGACTACGGCGCGCTCGCGCTCATCGAGCCGGGAGAGGTTTCCGGCGAGGTCGAAACCGTGGGGATCGAACTTCTCGATAGCTTCTTCGCCGCCGGGCGCGACTTCGATCTCGCCCTGCCGGAGACGCGATGATGGACAGGGTCCGGCCGCATGACCCGGTTGTACTCGCCGCCGCGGATCTCGGCCGGCTGATGCCCATGTTCCTCTGGATCGCGCCAGACGGACGGATCAGGGCGGCGGGTCCGACACTTGCCAAGGTCTGCGGCCCCGAGCCGATCGAGGGGGCGCGATTTCTCGACCGGTTCGAACTGACCCGGCCCCGTTCCGCCGCAACGGTGGAGGAGGTGCGCCGGCTCGCGGGCCAGAGGCTGCAGCTGCGGCTGCGCCATGGCGCGCGCACCCCGTTTCGCGGCCATCTCGTGGGTCTCGGGGATGATCGAGGAATCCTGGTCAACCTCTCCTTCGGTATCGCCGTCGCCGAGGCGGTGCGCGATCATCGGCTTACCAGTGCGGATTTCGCGCCGACCGATCTTACCGTCGAACTTCTCTATCTGACCGAGGCCAAGGCGGCTGTCACGGACGAGCTTGCCGCGCTCAACTGCCGCCTCCGCGCGGCCCGCAGCGCCGCCGAGACGCAGGCCATGACTGACGCATTGACCGGGCTGGCGAATCGCCGCGCGCTCGACGCGGCACTCGCCCGGGCAATCGAGGCGGCCGCCTGCGGTCGGCGCGGCTTCGCGCTGCTTCACCTCGACCTCGATCTCTTCAAGCAGGTCAACGACACTTTCGGCCATGCGGCGGGCGATTTCGTGCTGGTTCGCGTGGCCGAGGTGCTGCGCACGGAGACACGCAAGCACGACACCGTCGCGCGCGTCGGGGGCGACGAGTTCGTATTGATCCTGCCCGGCCAGGTGGACGCAGGGCGGATCGACGCCGTGGCCCGGCGGATCATCGCGGGGCTCGAGGCACCGATGGACTGTGCCGGCCGGCCCTGCCACATTTCCGGCTCTATCGGCGCCACGATTTCCTCCCACTATGCAGTCCCGGACGCCGACGCGATGCTGAGCGACGCCGACGCGGCGCTCTATGCCTCCAAGCGCCTCGGACGGGGCCGCTGCACGCTCTTCATCTCCGGCATGCACCTGCCGGAGGACAAGCGCGAGCCGAGGCGCGGCTGAGGGCGCGGGCTCAGCGTGCCGCTTCCGCGACCGAATCGAGCAGAGGCAGCGCCATCGCCATCCGCGACAGCCCCGGCGCGAGCGGGAAGAGTGCGGCCTGCACCGAATGGTAGAGGTCCGGCTTGCCGCGGAACAGGGTTTCGGCGGGGCGCCCCTCGTTGTCGATTTCCGGATGCCAGCCGCCGCGCTCGGCGTCGATGAAATGCGCTTCGGCGAAGCGCCAGAGCCGGCGGTACCAGACCTCGTCGGCCGGGTTCCGTTGGAGCTTGATCAGGGCCGCAACCGCGCCGAGCGCTTCCGTCACCGGCCACCAGTAGCGCGCCCGGACTGCCGGCCGTCCGTCGTGCCCGAGCGTGTACACGATGCCGCCGCGCTCGGTGTCCCAGCCGTCGGCAAGGGCGCGTTCGACCAGGCGCCGCGCGACATCCGGCGCCCCGTCTGCGGGCCGACCGCGCAGGTCCCAGTACTGCAACAAGAGACGAGCGAATTCGAAGGAATGGCCCGGCGTGGTGCCGGCCGGGCGGAACATCGGGTCGCCGCGGTAGTCGCGGTCGATCAGCCAGTCGGCAGTGTAATGCTCCGGCACGCGCCAGCCCTCGGCCGGGGCGATGCGGTTCAGGAAGAAGTCGAGGATCCTGCCGGCGCGCTCAAGCCATCGCGGATGCCCGGTCGCCTCGAAGGCGGCGAGCAGCGCCTCCACCGCGTGCATGTTCGCGTTCATGCCGCGGTAGCCGGACAACGATGTCCAGTCGCGCGTCCATTCGTCGGCGAAAAGTCCGGGCCTGTCTTCCCAAAAATGTCTGTCGAGTATAGTCTCGACATCAACGATCAGCCGTTCGGCATCGGGATGACTCGCCAATCTTGCGCCCGCTGCGGCAAGGAGGACGAAGACATGGCCGTAGGCGAGCTTGCGGCCGTCATGCACCCGGTTGCCGTCGAATGCCCAGACATATCCGCCGTGCTCTCTGTCGCGGTGGCGCCGCCAGAGACAGGAGATTCCCCGGTCGATGATGTCCTCCGATCCGCGAACGCCGGCGAGTTTTCCGAGGGCGTAGGAGTGGACGAGCCGGGTCGTCGTGTGCAGTTCCTCGATACTCCCCCCGCGGGGGCTGCCATCGCGATCAAGCAGGTGGAATCCGCCGGATTCGCGCGGGCTGGCGCGGAAGAACGCGAACTGGCGCAGCGCCTCCCGGGCAAGGAACGCGCGGTGCAAGGGGTCGTCGAGCCAGGAGCCGAAAGGCTCGCCAGAGGATAGGGTTGTGGAGGTCATCGGACACCTCGGGACATTCCGGTGCGACCGGAGCGCCGCGGTCCTTCGGCTGTCGCCGCGGCGCGCTGGGATTGATGCACGCTCGGCGGTCGGCAGGCAATCCATGACGCGTCCATCCGGACGAAATGGTGTCACAGGATTGATTTCGATCAAGGATCGGTGGGGCGTTATACGTCATGGGGGCGGCATGAAGCGTGCGATCCGGTCCCTCCTGGTCCTTCTGAACCTGCTGGCGCTGTGCCTTTACGGCGCCGTCACGCCGGCTATGGCCGGGATGGCCACGGGTGTGTCGGAGATCGTGATCTGCGGCGAGAACGGGCCGGAAACGATTCGAATGACCCCCGAGGGGACTCCGGCCAAATCACCCCATGATTGCGGCAAGTGCCTTGCCTGCCTTGCCTGTTCGTCCGGCGATCCGGCCCGGCCGGCCGTCGTTCCGCAGCCGGCCGCGGATTACGCGAGCTTCGAACCCGACTGGACGACGCAACTCGTCGTCATCCGATTCATGCCACGCCCACAGACGCGGGGACCCCCGCCTCGAGCGGCGGAATGGACCTTCCTTGCGGCCGCTGCGGCCGGCATGACGAGGGGGCCATCCGTCCTTGCGCAAGACCGTCGGGCGAACAACGAGGTTGCCCGATGAAGTTCCTCCCCGCCGTTCTCCTGTCGCTCGCGCTCGGCCTGTTTCTCGCCCTGCCGCTTCGCGCGGAAACGGTGCTCTCCAAATACCTTTCGGAGGTTCCCGCCGATGCCCTCGTGCCAGGGGCGGACGGCTATGGTCCCGTGCGCGCGGATCAGCCCGTCGCGCCCGTCCTGAAGGGAGAGGAGACGGTCGGCTGGGCCTTCGTGACTTCCGATTTCGTCTCGACCACGGGATACTCCGGCAAGCCGATCCATACGATGGTCGCGGTCGATGCCGACGCGAAAGTCATCGGCGTGAAGCTCGTGAAGCATTCCGAGCCCATCGTCCTTATCGGCATTCCCGATTCGAAGATGCAGGCACTTGCCGCCGGTTACGCCGGGCTCGACCTCGTGGCAGAAGCCAAGTCCGGCGGCACGGCGCATGACCTCGATATCATCTCGGGCGCGACCGTCACGGTCATGGTGATCGACGACTCCGTCGTCCGGGCGGGACTGAAGGTCGCCCGGGCCCTCGGCCTTGGCGGGCTCTCACCCGACGCGGCGAGCCATGAGCCGCAGTTCGAGCTCAACCCCGACGCCAAGGCAGCCAACGACTGGATGACGCTCGAAGGCGACGGTACGCTGCGACGGCTTTCGCTTGACGTCGGCCAGGTCAACGCGGCCTTCGCCGCACTCGGTGACCCGCGGTCCGATGCCCGCGCCCTCACCGAGCCGGCAGATACCACCTTCATCGAGATGCAGGCGGCGCTCGTCTCCCACCCGGCAATCGCCCGGGCGCTTCTCGGGGAGGCGGAGGCCAAGAATGTCGCCGCCTGGCTTGCGCCCGGGGACCATGCCATCGCCGTGGCCGGGCGCGGTCTCTACAGCTTCAAGGGCTCGGGCTATGTGCGGGGCGGTATCTTCGACCGCATCGTGCTGATTCAGGACGACGTGTCGGTGCGGTTCCGCGACCGGATGCACAAGCGCATCGTTTCACTCGCCGCAGAGGGGGCGCCAGCCTTCACCGAGGCCGACCTTTTCAAGATTCCGGCGGACACCGGTTTCGACCCCGCCAAGCCCTTCCGCATCCAGCTTCTCGTCCATCGCGAGGTGGGGCCGATCGAAAAGCTCTTCACCACCTTTGACCTTGGCTACCAGCTGCCGGAGAAATACCTGCGCGCAGTCGCCCGGGCTCCGGTCGAGGCGACGGAGGCGGACACTGCTGTCGCCGATGTCGCATCGCGGGACGAGGCTGCGGCGCATCAGGCGCTCTGGAAGCGCATCTGGCTGGACAAGAAGTCCTCCATCGTGGTGACCGCGGCGATGCTGGCGGTGCTGACACTGGTGTTCTTCTTCCAGACCTTCGCCACGCGGAACGCCCGCGCGTTCTTCTGGTTCCGGATGACCTTCCTGACCGTGACGCTCGTCTTTCTCGGCTGGTATGCGAATGCGCAGCTTTCGGTCGTGAACCTGATGGCGCTCTTCGGCGCACTCATCTCTGGCTTCTCATGGCAGGCCTTCCTTCTTGATCCTCTGACCTTCATCCTCTGGTTTGCGGTGGCGGCCGCGATGCTCTTCTGGGGGCGGGGGGCCTACTGCGGCTGGCTCTGCCCGTTCGGGGCCTTGCAGGAGATCACCAACCGCATCGCCCGTGCTCTGCATGTGCCGCAATGGACGCTGCCCTGGGGCCTGCACGAGCGTCTCTGGCCGATCAAGTACATCCTGTTCCTAGGGCTCTTCGGCATCTCGCTCATGTCCATCGAACAGGCCGAGCATCTGGCCGAGGTGGAGCCCTTCAAAACCGCGATCGTGCTGAAGTTCGTCCGCGCCTGGCCCTTCGTCGCCTATGCGCTGGCACTTCTGGCGGCCGGGCTTTTCGTGGAGCGGTTCTATTGCCGCTATCTCTGCCCGCTGGGTGCGGCGCTGGCGATCCCTGCGCGGCTGCGCATGTTCGACTGGCTGAAGCGCTACCGCGAATGCGGCCATCCCTGCCAGACCTGTGCCAACCAATGCCCCGTTCAGGCGATCCACCCCACGGGGGAGATCAACCCGAACGAATGCGTGGACTGCCTGCACTGCCAGGTTCTCTACCAGTCGAAGACCATCTGCCCGGTCGTCATCAAGAAGATGAAGCGCCGCGACGCCGTGGGCACGGCAGTGCCGCGCAACCTGACCGGCCATCCGAACTCGCCACAATCTCAACCCGCTGAATGAAAGGACAGATCATGTCTGAGGGAGTTTCCACCAAGATCACGCGCCGCGGCCTTCTCGGCGCCACCGCCGGAGGCGCGGCCCTTGCCGGCGTTGTCGGCGGGCGTGCGGCGCTGACCGGTGGCGCGATCGGCGCCGCCACCGTCGCGGGCACCACCGCGGCACGGGCCGCTGACGCGGTGACCGTCGCACCGGGGCAGCTCGACGAATACTACGGTTTCTGGTCGTCGGGCCAGACCGGCGAGCTGCGCATCCTCGGCATCCCCTCGATGCGCGAACTGATGCGGGTGCCGGTGTTCAACCGCTGCTCTGCCACCGGCTGGGGGATCACCAACGAGTCGAAGAAGATCCTCACCGAGGGCCTGACCGAAAAGACCAAGAAGTATCTGGCCGCCAATGGCCACGAATACCCGCAGAACGGTGACCTGCACCACGTCCACATGTCCTTCAACGAAGGCAAGTATGACGGCCGGTTCCTGTTCATGAACGACAAGGCGAATACCCGCGTCGCCCGGGTGCGCTGCGACGTGATGAAGTGCGACAAGATCATCGAGATCCCGAACGCCAAGGCGATCCACGGGCTGCGGCCGCAGAAATGGCCGCGCACCAACTATGTCTTCGCCAATGGCGAGGACGAGGCGCCGATGGTCAACGACGGCAAGGTGCTCGACGATCCGTCGCAATACGTGAACTTCTACACCGCCATCAACGCCGACGACATGACCATCGCCTGGCAGGTGATGGTGACCGGCAACCTCGACAACACCGATGCCGACTATGACGGCAAGTATGCCTTCTCGACCTCCTACAACTCGGAAATGGGCATGACGCTTGCGGACATGACGGCAGCGGACATGGACCATGTCGTCGTCTTCAACATCGCCGAGATCGAGAAGGGAATCGCCGACGGCGACTTCCAGGAGCTGAACGGGGTCAAGGTGATCGACGGGCGCAAGGGCCAGAACAAGAACTACACCCGTTACATCCCGATCCCGAACAACCCGCACGGCTGCAACATGGCGCCCGACAAGATCCACCTCTGCATCGGTGGCAAGCTGTCGCCGACCGTCTCGGTGATCGACGTGCGCAAGCTGGACGACGTCTTCTACAACGGCGCCGATCCCCGGTCGGCCGTGGTGGCGGAACCCGAGCTGGGCCTTGGCCCGCTGCATACCTGCTTTGACGGACAGGGCCGTGCCTATACCACGCTCTTTCTCGACAGCCAGGTGGTGGTCTGGGATATCGAGAAGGCCGTGCGCGCCTTTGCGGGCGAGGCGGTCGATCCCATCGTCACCAAGCAGGACGTGCACTACCAGCCTGGCCACAACTCTACTGCCGAAGGGGAAACCCTTGACGCTTCGGCGAAATTCTACATCACGATGAACAAGTTCTCGAAGGACCGCTTCCTGAACGTTGGCCCGCTGAAGCCCGAAAACGAACAGGTGTTCCTGATCGAGGGCGACAAGCTGACGCTGGTCCACGATGGCCCGACCTTTGCCGAGCCGCATGACTCGATCATTGTCCATGCGTCCAAGGTCAACCCGCTCAGCGTCTGGAACCGGCAGGACCAGATGTGGGCCGAGACGCGCAAGCAGGCCGAAGCCGACGGCGTGAACCTGGACGACTACCAGGACACGGTGATCCGCGACGGCAACAAGGTGCGGGTCTACATGTCCAGCCAGGCGCCGCAGTTCGCGCTGGAAAGCTTCACCGTGAAGCAAGGCGACGAAGTGACGGTTACCGTCACCAACCTTGACGACATCGACGACCTGACCCACGGCTTCACCATGGGCAACCATGGCGTCGCCATGGAAATCGGCCCGCAGGCGACCTCCTCGGTCACCTTCACTGCGGCGCAACCCGGCGTCTTCTGGTACTACTGCCAGTGGTTCTGCCATGCGCTTCACATGGAGATGCGCGGCCGGATGTTCGTCGAGCCGCGGGACGCCTGACGCCATGATACGGCTCCCGGCCCTGATCCTTGGCCTGCTCCTTGCGCTGTCCGTCCAGGCAGCGGAAGTGTCGGTCGTGCCCGGGCCGGGCGCTCTTGCAAACGCCATCGCCGGGGCCAACCCCGGCGATGTCCTCGTCCTCGCCCCGGGGGATTTCCCCGGCGCGGTGATGATCGACAAGCCCCTGACCCTGGCCGGTTCGACCGCTTCGGTGATCGACGCACAGGGTGGCGGCACGGTCGTCACCATAGCGGCCCCGGACGTTACCGTGCGTGGGCTGACCGTTACCGGATCCGGCATGGACGGCCAGTCGCTCGACGCCGGGATCAAGATCCTCAAGGGCGCCGACCGCGCCGTGGTGGAGGACAACCGCGTCATCGGGAACCTTCACGGCATCGACATCCACGGCGGTCGCGATGCGCGGGTCGCCGGCAATACGATCGAAGGCACCCAGAACCCGAAGATGAACGACCGCGGGAACGGCATCTATGTCTGGAACAGCCCCGGCGCCGTCGTCGAGGGAAACTCGGTCCGGTGGGGTCGCGACGGCATATTTGCCAATGCCTCACGCGACAACGTGTTCAGGAACAACACCTTTCGCGACCTGCGTTTCGCGGTGCACTACATGTACACCAACAATTCCGAGGTTGTGGGCAATGTCAGCATCGGCAATCACCTCGGCTTTGCCATCATGTTTTCCGATCGAGTCGTCGTGGAGGATAACCTGAGCCTCGGGGATCGCTCCAACGGCGTCATGCTAAACTATGCCAATAGCGGAGACGTGTCGGGGAACCTTGTCCGTGGCGGGCCGGCAAAGTGCCTCTTCATCTACAACGCGCACAAGAACCTCATCTTCGACAACCGTTTCGAGGGCTGCGAGATCGGCATCCACTTCACCGCTGGGTCCGAACGCAACGTGCTGACCGGAAATGCTTTCCTCGGCAACCGCGAGCAGGTGAAATACGTCGGCACCAAGCATGTCGAGTGGAGCTTCGAGGGGCGCGGCAACTACTGGTCCGACCATGTCTCCTACGATCTGAACGGCGACGGCATCGCCGATGGCGTGTTCCGTCCCAACGACCTGATGGACCACATCCTGTGGTCGCAGCCGGCGGCGCGCCTGCTTACGGGTTCGCCCGCCGTGCAGTTGATCCGCTGGTCGCAATCCTCCTTCCCCGCGATGCTGCCCGGGGGCGTGACGGATAGCCACCCGCTGATGCAACCCCTGACGATTTCCGTTCCCGACGCCGCCGCCGAGGCCGAAGCCGCCGTGGCGGGGCGCTGGGAGAAAGGCACGACCGATGACTTCGACCTTGACGATCTCGCGTCTCACTAAGCGGTTCGAGGATGTTGCCGCCCTCACGGACGTGAGCGTCTCCGTCGCCGCGGGCGAACGGGTGGCACTGCTCGGCCACAACGGCGCCGGCAAATCCACCATGATGAAGATCATCCTCGGTCTCATCCCGGCGAGCGAGGGGCGGGTAGAGGTCTGCGGCGCGGCGCCCGGCTCGCGCGAGGCTCGGCGGCAGGTGGCCTATCTGCCGGAGAACGCGGCGTTCCACCCCGCGCTGACGGGCGAGGAGCAGCTTCGCCTCTACCTCAGGCTCCGCGGCGAGAATCCGCGCCAGGCCCTTCCGCTCTTGGAGCGCGTGGGCCTCCATGCCGCCGCCAAACGCCGGATCGGCACCTATTCGAAGGGAATGCGACAGCGGGTGGGCCTCGCGCAGGCCCTCATCGGCCATCCGCGCCTGCTGGTGCTCGACGAACCGACGAGCGGCCTCGACCCGGTGTCGCGGCGCGATTTCTACGCACTGCTCGACGCGCTGGCGGCCGATGGCGCCTCGATCCTCCTCAGCAGCCACGCCCTGACCGAGGTCGAGGCACGGACCGACCGCATCCTGATCCTGTCGGAGGGGCGGAAGGTTGCGGAAGGCAGCCTCGCCGACCTCCGCCGCAGCGCCGATCTGCCGGTCGCTCTGAATGTCACGCCGCGCAACGGCTATGCCTCCGAGATCGCGGCCAGCCTTCCCGGCGCGATCGAGGTCGGCGGCCTTCTGCACCTGACCTGCTCTCAGTCCGAAAAGCTCGCAGTCTTCGGCCGCATTGCCGGACTCGGCACCAAGGTCGCCGATCTGGAGGTGCTGCCGCCAAGCCTTGAGGACATCTACAGCCATTTCAGCGGGAGGCACGGCCAATGACACGCATCCTCGCCACCGCCGACGGCGAATTCCGCATCGCGCTCAGGAACCGCTGGGTCGCCATCGCGCTCGTTCTGATGGCCGTGTTTTCGCTCGTTCTGTCGCTCGCGGGCTCGGCGCCCTCGGGGGGACTCGGGGCGGACCGGCTTTCGGTCACGGTCGCCTCGCTCACCTCGCTCGCGGTCTATCTGGTGCCGCTCCTCGCTCTCCTGATGAGTTTCGACGCCGTGGCGGGCGAGGTGGAGCGCGGGACGCTGCCGCTTCTTCTGACCTATCCGGTGTCGCGCGCCGAGGTCCTTCTGGGCAAGTGCCTCGCGCATGTCGCGATCCTCGCGCTGGCGGTCGCGTCGGGCTACGGGCTGGCGGCCGCCGTGACCTTCGCCTTCGACGACCGATCGGTTGCGGGACTGCCGGCGCTCTGGCGGCTCGGCTGGTCTTCGGTGGCTCTGGGCGCGACCTTCCTCGGCGCCGGCTATGCGGTCTCCGCGCTGGCGCGGCGGCCCTCGGGGGCGGCGGGCATGGCGGTCGGTCTCTGGCTCGGTCTCGTGGTGCTCTACGATCTCGCGCTTCTGGCGGCCGTCGTGGCCGACAATGGCGGCTGGTTCACCACCGAGGCCTTCCCGGTGGCACTTCTGGCCAACCCCGCCGATGCGTTCCGCCTGTTCAACCTCGCGGCCTCGGGGGCGAGCGGCGTGTCGGCCGGCGTGGGCGGGGCGGCTTCGGTCATCCCCGTCTGGCAGTCGGTCCTTCCCGTCCTGCTCTGGCCCGTGGCCGCAATGTCGCTCGCCGTTCTCGCCTTCCGGAGGGTCAGCCCATGAAACGCGCGCTCCTTTTCGCTCTTCTCCTGTCCGCCTGCCGAGAGGAGGCCGCGCAGGCTACGGACCCGGTCGCCCTGACGGCGGATGCGGTGGGGCATTTCTGCCAGATGAACCTTCTGGAGCACGAGGGCCCGAAGGCCCAGGTGCACCTGGAGGGGCTTCCCGGCACGCCGCTCTTCTTCAGCCAGGTGCGGGACGCCGTGACCTATGCCCGGCTTCCCGAACAGAGCCATCCGATCCTCGCGATCTGGGTCAACGACATGGGCGCTTCCGGGGCCACCTGGGCCGAGCCGGGGGCCGATAACTGGATCGACGCGAAGACCGCGCATTTCGTCGTCGGATCGAGACTTGCGGGTGGGATGGGCGCGCCGGAATTCGTGCCCTTCGCGCGGATGGAGGACGCGACCGCGTTCGCGCTCCGGAACGGCGGCTCGATCATGGGCCTCGATGCCATCCCCGACGCCGCCGTGATCGCGCCCGAGGCGGAAGCGATCGCCGATGATACCGATTTTACGCGCCGGCTGAAGGCGCTTTCCGAACGTGCCGGAGGATGAGATGTTGAACCGCCGCCGCTTTCTGTCCATTGCCGCCGCAGTCTCGCTGGTGCCGGGAGCGGCACGGGCCGTCCCGGTCCATGTCGAGACCGGGATCGCGCTCGGCGCGCGCGTCACCTTGCGCCTTGCGCACCCCGACGCGCCGATCCTGGCGGGTGCTGCGATGGAAGAGGTTCGCCGCCTCGAGCGTATCTTCAGCCTTTATCTGCCCGACTCTGATCTCGTCCGGCTGAACTCCGAAGGCGCACTCGACGGGCCTCCCTTCGAGCTTCTCGAATGCCTGACAGTCGCGGGCGCGGTCCACGTCGCGAGCGGAGGGCGCTTCGATCCGACGGTGCAGACGCTCTGGCGGGCCGAGGCCACCGCGCGCGAGCGGGGGGCGCCGCTGACCGAGGAAGAGCGCCGGGCGGCACTGGCGCGCACCGGCTGGGGCCGCGTCCGCCTCTCGCCCGACAGGATCTCGCTGGAGCCGGGTTCGACGCTCACGCTCAACGGCATCGCGCAAGGCTACATTGCCGACCGCGTGGCCGCGTTCCTCGCCGCCCGCGGCCTGACCGAGGCCCTGATCGACACCGGCGAGATGGCCGCGCTTGAAGGTCCCGCGCAGGGGGGCTGGCCGGTTCGCTTGCCGGATGGCAGCGAGGTCGGCCTGCGCCGCCGTGCGCTTGCGACATCTGCGCCGCTCGGCATGACCTTCGGCGGCGACGGGCGGACGAGCCACATCCTCGACCCGCTCAGCGGCCGGCCGGCCCGTCCGCTCTGGCAGGCGGTCAGCGTGACGGCCCCGACGGCCGCGGTGGCCGACGCCCTTTCGACGGCGGCCTGCCTTCTGGCGACGCGGCAGGAGGTGGAACGTCTTTGCGACAGCTTCCCCGGCGCCGGGCTGGCGGCCGCCGTCGCGGCGTGACCGGCCGTCAGGGCCTCGACAGCCTGAATGCGAGTGAAGGTGGCAGCCGGTCCTGCCAATTCGATCCGTACCAGCCGAAAGATCGTTCGCGCCCTCGCGCGCACCATCTCAGTGGCGCGTGTGGCTGCGCGTCGCGACGTGCAGGCTCCGGAAGGCGTTCACCCGCTCGTCGATCTCGGCGCAGAGGCGGCTGACCTGGCTCTTGGACATGCCGCCCGCGCCCATGGCCTTGACCAGATCGTCGACCGAGCGCGTCGAGACACCCTGGACGTAGGCTTCCTGGATCACCGCCACCAGGGCCTTCTCGGCCGTCCGGCGCGGCTCCAGGAAACTGGGGAAATAGCTGCCCTTCCGGAGCTTCGGGATCTCCAGCGCGATCCGCCCGGCACGGGTATCCCAATCCCGGTCGCGGTATCCGTTGCGCTGGACATCCCGCATCGGCGTGCGCGCGCGCTTGGTCGCGCCCGTCCGCACCTCGACCTCGGCCTCCATGATCCGCTCGGCCGCGAAGGCCAGCATCTCGCGCACGAGGTCGCCATCGGCGTTCGGGGCGGCGCTCGGACCGACGGCGCGACCGCCCCTCACTCTCAACCAGTTCGATCAGCGCCATTCTCTCTTCGGTCATCGTCGTCTCCGTTGTTGTCGGTTCCAGGTCCTGCAACCCGAACCTTCTCCGAAGATCGGCGATGACCGCCAGCGTCACCCACGGCCGCGCGGCTCGCGCTACGCCAAGGGCTCCGCGGGCGGCCTCCTACTACACCATGCGCTGGGATACTGCCGACCCGAGTGTTGGCTGGAACCGGGATCACACCGAAAGCCCCCGGATAAGCCGCGCCAGCGCCTCGGGATCATAGCCGCCGCTGATCCGCATCCGGTGACCCCCGGCCAGGTCGATCTCGATCTGGTTCTCGGCGGCAGGTGCTGCCGGGGCAGACCTCGTCT
Source organism: Paracoccaceae bacterium (assembly GCA_020637675.1). Classification (GTDB taxonomy): domain Bacteria; phylum Pseudomonadota; class Alphaproteobacteria; order Rhodobacterales; family Rhodobacteraceae; genus Albidovulum. The sequence goes on from JACKKD010000002.1 coordinate 292,743, forward strand.
CCGCGACAATCTCCACGGGCAGAAAGCGCGCCTCCTCTGACGCGGGCAGAGCCGAGGCAGGGTCCGGCGCAAACCGGGGATCGCGCAGCCACTTGAAGATCAGTTTGGCGTTCACCGCGTAGCGATGCGCCACCTGCGCCACCGAAACGCCAGGCGCAGCCGTCTGGAAACAGATCGACCGCTTCTCCTCGTCCGTCCAGAGCCGCTTCGTCCGACGCGCCACGCCATCACCACAGTGTCCACTATCGATGGTGGACACTATCCGGCACTCTCAGCACGCGGCAGTGCGGTCAGGCCGGAGGGTTACGACAGGCCGACGACGGCTCTGATGATGTGACCGTCCGCCTTAGTGGATCAGTGCAGACCTGCCATGGCACATCGATGCCGTCGGGGAGTGGTCACATCATCAGAGCCGCCGGACGATCGAAAGGGATTTCGGGCGTGCAACATGATCGGGATCAAGGGCGGTCCGGGCCGCGATGGGGCATCCTGTCCGCGGCGCCAACCCCGGGAGGAGAGAGCCATGCAGCTCTTCGCACTCGACGCGGCGCGGTCCTTCGGCGACCGCGTTGCCCAGCACCTGAAGACGCGGCTTCAGCCGCTCGAACTGCGGGAGTTCGACGATGGCGAACACAAGGCGCGTCCGCTGGTCAGCGTGCGCGGTCGGGATGCCTACGTGATCCAGGGTCTCGAGGGCGGCGGCGGACAGAGTGTCAACGACAGGCTGGTGCGGCTCCTGCTCTTTCTGGCGACGCTGAAGGATGACGGCGCGGCGCGGGTGACGGCAGTGACGCCCTACCTTGCCTATTCGCGCAAGGACCGCCAGACCAAGGCACGCGACCCGGTGGCGACACGGACGGTCGCGCGCCTGATCGAGGCCGCAGGCACCGATGCCGTCGTGACGGTCGAGGTCCACAACCTCGCGGCTTTTCAGAACGCCTTCCGCTGTCCTGCCTGGCATCTCGACACCCATGCGCTTTTCGCGCGCCATCTCGCCCCGCAGTTCGGCGGGCGGGCGGTAACGGTGGTGTCGCCGGACGCGGGCGGCGTAAAGCGGGCGCAGCTCTTCCGCGAGATGCTGGAGGCAACCCTCGGGCGCGAGGTCGGTTCGGCGTTCATGGAAAAGCGGCGCAGCGCGGGCGTGGTCAGCGGCACGCATCTCGTGGGCGACATCGGCGGCGCCGTGGCGATCGTCTTCGATGACATGGTGGCGTCCGGCGGCACCATGGTGCGGGCGGCGCGGGCGCTGAAGGACAGGGGCGCGGCCGAGGTCGTGGCCGTCGCGGCTCACGGTCTTTTCACCGGGGGCGCCGAAGGGGCGGTTAGCGATCCCTCCGTCGACCGGTGGCTGGTGACCGACACGGTTCCCGCGCGCCGCCTTCCGCCCGACCTCCCAGCGCGGCGGGTGGAGGTGGTCAGCGCGGTGCCGCTCGTCGCCGAGGCGATCGGGTGCCTTCATTCCAACGGTTCGATCACGGAACTTCTGGCGTTTCCAGGATAGGGGCGACACGCTCGGCTTCCGCGAGGTAGCGTTCGGCCTGCGGCCGCCACTTCCCGGGGGTCCTTGGCGCGGGGTCGAGGAGATGCGCCAGCGCCTGCCGTGCACGAAACGTCGCCCGGTACGCCGTGTAGAAGGCCCAGAGCCGGTCGCCGGGGTCGTCGTCGAGGTGCTCGTGCGCCGCCGCGCGCAGTCTCGGGCCGACCCAGTCGGCGCCGAGCGCCGCGCATTCCGCGGCGAGCGTCGCGTATTCCTCGAACGGGTCGAGAAGCCGGAACAGCCGCGCCAGTTCGAGGCAGTCGATGACCCGGATGGGCGGACCGAGCCAGACGTGCTCGGGACGGAGGTCCCCATGGCCCTCGACCACGTGTCCCGTGTCGAGCCGCCGCCGCAGCAGCGCCGGTTCCCGGTCGAGCACGCGCGCAAGCAGCGTGGTCAGGCGCGCCAGCCTCGGCGCCGCCTCGATGAAGGGTGCCTCGCTGAGCAGGGCGCGCGTTTCCGCGATCGTCTCGCGGTAGCGGCCGAGGTAGCTTCCGGCCGTGGGATGCTCGGCGGGGCAGGTCCGATGGAACCGGGCGAGGCGCTCCGCGATCGCGTCGATGTCCGCTTCCGACGTGCTTCCGGCCGCGAGCCGCCGGTCGAGAAAGCGTTCGTCCGCGAGCCGCCGCATCCGGACGAGCCATTCCGTGGTCACGCCCGTGCCGCCGAGCGAGAAGGTCCCGTCCCGCTCCCGCGTGAGCCGCGAGAGGCCGAGATATACGTCCGCCGCAAGCCGGCGGTTCAGCCTGACTTCTTCGGCGCAGGCATCGTGCCGCAGGTCCAGACGGGTGAAGTTGATCGAGTTGCGGCGGACCGGTTTCTTCATCTTGTAGACGACGGCTGGGGTGAGGAAGACCCAAGCCATGCTCGTCTCGCGGATCTCCACCGGCACGTCGGTGCCATTGCGCAGCAACGCCTCGACCGCCGCGACCTTCTCGGCGGCGGACGGTTCGCTGCCTGTCTTCCCGCGCGCCGACGTCATCGGCGCATTCTCTCCGGCTGCGCGGGCGCGGCCTTGATCCGTGTCAAGCCGCGTTCCCGGCGGTGCAGCGGAACGGGCCGGGGATGGGCGGCCGGCGGGGTATTGCGTGGTTGCGTCATGCTCCCCGCAACGGGCGGGGTCGCGGTCGTGGCAGCATGCCTGTCCCTGGCCCCCCATGTAATGCCCAAGGGCGCGACACAGGCTCCCGGGCGGCTCCTCGGCTCACGGGGGCGGCCGGGTTCGCCCGGAAGTAGGGCGCCGAATGCCTTTCGGCGCCCCGGCGGCAGCGGGCGAGGCGAAGGACACATGCGGGCTTCCGGGGAAGCAAGGAGCATACGAGAGTGCGGGAACCTCTCGCTCCGCCGACCGTGTCTGCGTCATCGGCATCTTGACCTCGGGCCCGTGCTGGCCTAGGTCAGCCTCACCCCGGGCGGGTATGGTGAAATGGTATCATGAGAGCCTTCCAAGCTCCAGGTGCGGGTTCGATTCCCGCTACCCGCTCCAGGAAATCCCGCGCTTCGACAGCCCCTCAGAAGCGCACGGAATAGTCCGGCTCGCGATTCCTCGGCCCGCCGAGGCCGCGCTGGAGCGTGTAGTTCTCCGCCTCGTTGTCGGCGAGCAACATGTTTCCCGAACAGTGGTCGATCCATATCCGCGGGATCCGTCCGCGCTGGCCGTCGGCATTGCGCACACGGTTGCCGGTGACCTCGAAATTGTTCACCTGGTTCAGGTGAATGCCATTCGGGCTTGTGGTCGCGACCTTGTTGTCGCGGACGATCACGTTGGCATAGGGTCCGCCATGGAAGCTGATCCCCTGCATCTTCGCGCGCAAGGGATTGTCGGGCCGGACCGTCCATTCCACAAGCACGTTGTCCTTGACGACGAGGCCATTGAGCAGCCCGGAGGTCTTGAAGGCCTGGAAGGCGTCGGAGTGGTTCTTGTCGACCTGCATCGCGTCGGTGGCGCGATTGCCGATGACGACGCAGTTGTCCTCGGTGGCGCGGAAGGCATCGCCGGAAAAGCCGAAGATGAGGTTGCCGAATATCTCGGAGTTCTTGCCGCTGACACCGTAGCCGAAGTTCACGCCGATGGCGGCGTTGTTGCGGATGACGCTGTTCGGCCCTCGCAGGAGCGCCGCACCGATCTTCGCCTCGGTCCAGTCGGCGAGCGTCCATTTGGCGTGGTTGTCGCTGTCGGCGCGGCCGCGGAAGAGCGTGTCGGAGACCTCGATGCCGGCGCAGTCGGGATAGGCGTGGATCAGATAGAGTTTGCGGTCGACGCGCGGCACCGGCGCGAGCGGCCACATCGTCAGCCCCGCGAAGGCGATGTTGGCGCAGTCGCCGAGGATGAGCTTCTCGAAATGCGCCGCGCCGGGCTTGGCGGCCCGGAGCGTCACCGTTGCCTCCGGCCGTATACCCGCGAGCCGCACCTCACCGAACTGGCCGTTGAGTTCGATCGTGTCACGCGGCCCCGCCTTGCGGAGCAGCGACTGAAGGTCGCGGGCGTTCTCGGCCGAATGGGTCGTCACCATGTCCTCCGTCTCCGTTGCGCCGGGGCGGGGCGTCGGTTCCAGCCTAGCCGCAAGCCCGCCCCGGCCGCAACCCGGGCGACGGACGGGGGAGGCGCCCGGCGGCTTCCTGCCGCGCTGCGGCGACAGCGCCTGCGGCGTTGGCGCCCTTGCCCCGGGGCGCGCCTGCCCCTAAACCCCGGCGCAGAACCCCAGCCACCGGGAGGATGGGCATGGCGCGACGGGACATGACGGCGGAGGACAGGGCTGCCGCGAAGCGGGTGGGTGCGCTCGGCGGGCTCAGGCCCTTTCTCGCGCCCTATCGCGGGCTCGTCGTCATGGCGGGCGCGGCGCTCGTCCTCACGGCCTCGATCTCGCTTCTGCTGCCGGTGGCGGTACGCCGGGTCATCGACGGCTTCAATTCCGGCGCGGCCCTGCTCGACAGCTATTTCGCCGGTGCCATGGTCATTGCCGCGCTGCTCGCGCTCGGTACCGGGGCGCGCTACTACCTCGTCACCCGGCTGGGCGAGCGCGTGGTGGCCGATATCCGCAAGGCGGTCTTCGACCGCGTGATCGGGATGAGCCCGGCCTTCTACGAACGCATCATGACCGGCGAGGTCGTCAGCCGGATCAGCACCGACACGACGCTGATCCTGTCGGTGATCGGCTCTTCCGTATCGGTCGCGCTCAGGAATCTCCTGATCCTTCTCGGCGCCATGGTGATGATGCTCCTGACCTCGGCCAAGCTCACGGGGCTCGTCTTCCTCATCGTCCCGGCGGTGATCGTGCCGATCATCACGCAGGGGCGGCGGCTGAGGCGGCTCAGCCGCGAGAACCAGGACTGGATCGCCGCCTCCTCAGGCGCGGCGTCCGAGGCGCTTTCGGCGGTGCAGACGGTGCAGGCATTCACCCACGAGACGGCCACACGCGCCGACTTCGCGCGGGTGACGGAGGAAAGCTTCGACTCCGCGCGCGCGCGCATCCGCACCCGGGCGGCGATGACCGTCATCGTCATCTTCCTCGTCTTCGCCGGCGTGGTCGGCGTGCTCTGGATCGGTGCGCGCGACGTGCGGGCGGGCGCGATGAGCCCGGGCGAGCTTGTTCAGTTCGTCATCTACGCGGTCATGGCAGCGGGTTCGGTTGCGGCGCTTTCGGAAATCTGGGGCGAGTTGCAGCGGGCGGCGGGGGCGACGGAGCGGCTCGTGGAGCTTCTCGCCGCCGCCGACAGCGTGCGCGACCCGGCGGAGCCGGTCGCCCTGCCGCGGCCAGCGACGGGGGAGATCGTCTTCGACGACGTGACCTTCCACTACCCGACTCGGCCGGACCAGTCCGCGCTGGAAGGCGTGGACCTGCACGTCCGGCCCGGCGAGACTGTGGCGCTCGTCGGTCCCTCGGGTGCGGGCAAGACGACGGTGATCCAGCTTCTCCTGCGCTTCTACGACCCCGACCGGGGGCGCATCACCATCGATGGCGTGGCGCTCTCGGACATGGCGCGGTCCGACTTCCGACGCGCCATTGCGCTGGTGCCGCAGGATCCGGTGATCTTCGCCGCCTCGGCGCGCGAGAACATCCGCTACGGCAGGCCGGATGCCACCGACGCCGAGGTGGAGGCCGCTGCCCGCGCCGCGGCCGCGCACGAGTTCATCTCGGCGCTTCCCGAAGGGTATGCGAGCTTTCTCGGCGAGCGTGGCGTGATGCTCTCGGGCGGGCAGAAGCAGCGCATCGCCATCGCCCGCGCGATCCTGCGGGACGCGCCGATCCTCCTTCTTGACGAGGCGACCTCGGCGCTCGATGCCGAAAGCGAACGCGCGGTGCAGCGCGCGGTGGACGAACTTGCCAGGGGCCGCACGACATTGATCGTGGCGCACCGGCTCGCCACGGTGAAGAAGGCCCACCGCATCGTCGTCTTCGACGCGGGCAAGATCGTGGCGAGCGGCACCCACGACGACCTCGTGGCCGAGGACGGGCTCTACGCCCGCCTCGCACGGCTCCAGTTCACCGAAGGGGCCGGGGCGGCGTGATCCCGGCAGGTGCCAGCAGCGCGGCAATGGTTCCGTAGCGTTGCGGGTTGCCTCGCGCGGCACCGCGGCCGATAGTCCGACCGGGGGCGAGGTGTTCCTCGCGCCATCTCGAGTCAGGTAGTATTGGAGACGACCATGGGTGTCTGGAGTTTCGTCAAGGACGCAGGAAAGAAGCTTCTCGGCGGCGGCGCGGCTGAGGCGGCCGAGGCGCCGGAAGCGGCGCTGAAGAAGGAGATCGAGGATCTTGGCCTCGACGCGTCCGGGCTCGACCTCAAGGTCGAGGGCGACACGGTCAAGGTCGCGGGCAAGGCCGTGAGCCCCGAGATGAAGGAAAAGGTCATCCTCGCCGTGGGCAACGTCGCAGGCGTGGCCAAGGTGGAGACGAGCCACGACGAGGATACCACGGCGGCCGTGTTCCATACCGTCGCCAAGGGCGACACGCTGTCGGCCATCGCCAAGAAGACGCTCGGCAACGCCAACCGGTACATGGAGATCTTCGAGGCGAACAAGCCGATGCTGAAGCACCCCGACAAGATCTATCCCGGCCAGGTGCTGCGCATCCCGCAGAAGTGATCCTGCCCCGACCGGCCGGCATCCGTGACGCGGCGTCCCGGCCCGGTCGGGACCAAGCGTCACTCTTGCCCGCTGCCCGGTTTGCCCCCATCCTTCGACCCAATGAGAAGCCCGGCGGAGCGGGCGAGGGGAGGAGTTCATGGGGAAGTTTTCAGGGGTCGCCGACCGTGATGCCGTCGAGCGCGAACTGCCATATGCGGAGCGCGACCTTCCGGTCACGATCTACCAGTTCCTGAGCCGCACGCGCGACGCCCACGGCGCCCGTCCGGCGATCAGCTTCCAGCTGCTCTCGGACCCGAAGTCGAGGGCCGAGACATGGACCTGGAACACGTTCCTCGGCCGGATCACGCAGGCCGCGAACCTCTTCCGCAGCCTGGGTGTCGGCGAAGGGGATACCGTCGCCTACCTCCTTCCCAACACCCTCGAGACGGCGGCGGTGCTGCTTGGCGGGGCCGTCGCGGGCATCGTGAACCCGATCAACCCCCTCCTCGATCCCGAGCAGATCGCTGCCATCCTGCGCGAGACGAAGGCAAAGGTGCTGGTGACGCTGAAGGCCTTCCCGAAGACCGATGTTCCGCAAAAGGCCGCCGCCGCCGTGGCGCTGGCCCCGAACGTCCAGACGGTGCTGGAAGTCGATCTGAATCGCTACCTCGGGCCGCCGAAATCCTGGATCGTGCCCTTCGTCCGGCCGAAGAATCCCGCCCTGCACAAGGCCCGCGTGCGGGACTTCGCCGCCGAATGCGCGCGCCAGCCCGCCGACCGGCTGAGCTTCGCCGACAGCGCGGGCGACCGGGTCGCGGCCTACTTCCACACGGGCGGCACGACCGGTATGCCGAAGGTCGCGCAGCACAAGTATTCCGGCATGATCTACAACGGTTGGCTGGGCGGCCGGCTTCTCTTCGACGAGACCGACGTGCTGATCTGCCCGTTGCCGCTCTTTCACGTCTTCGCAGCCTATCCGGTCCTGATGTCGGTGATCGCGAGCGGCGCGCACATGGTCATGCCGACGCCTGCGGGCTATCGGGGCGATGGCGTCTTCGACAACTTCTGGAAGCTGATCGAGCGCTGGCGCGTGTCCTTCCTGATCACGGTGCCCACCGCCATTGCAGCGCTGATGCAGCGCCCGGTCGATGCCGATGTCTCCTCGCTCAAGATCGCGATCTCGGGCTCCGCACCCCTGCCGCTCGAGCTTTACAACCGATTCGAGAAGGCGACCGGCGTGCAGATCGCCGAGGGCTACGGCCTGACCGAGGCCACCTGCCTGGTCTCCTGCAATCCGGTGGACGGCAAGAAGAAGGTCGGATCGGTCGGCGTGCCCTTGCCCTATTGCAATGTCCGAATCCTGCACACTGACGGCAACGGCGGCGTCCGGAAGGAATGCGCCGTGGACGAGGTGGGCGAGATCTGTGTCTCCAACCCCGGCGTCTTCGAGGGCTCCACCTACACCGAAGTGGACAAGAACCGCGACCTCTTTGCCGAGGGCCGCTACCTGAGGACCGGCGATCTCGGCCGGATCGACGCGGACGGCTATCTCTGGATCACCGGCCGGGCGAAGGACCTGATCATCCGCGGCGGCCACAACATCGACCCGGCCGAGATCGAGGAGGCGCTGATGGGCCACCCCGCAGTCGCCTTCGTCGGCGCCATCGGCCAGCCCGATGCCTTCGCAGGCGAGCTGCCTTGCGCCTACGTCGAACTCGTGAAGGGTGCAGAGGTGACGGTCGAGGACCTGATGGAGTATGCCCGGACCCATATCCACGAACGCGCCGCGGTGCCGAAGCATGTCGAGATACTGCCCGAACTGCCGAAAACGGCGGTGGGAAAGATCTTCAAGCCCGACCTGCGGAAGCTCGCGATCCGGCGTGTCTACGATGCCGCGCTGGCCGAGGCGGGCCTTGCCGTGCGGGTGCGCGAGGTCGTCGAGGACCGGAAGCGCGGGCTCGTCGCACGAATCGAACGCACGGGTCCAGTCGACGAGGACGCGCTCAGGCACAAGCTTGGCGAGTTCACGCGACCCTGGGACTGGGCCGAGTAGCACCCCGGGCCAGTGACGACGCAAGGTCGGCCCGGCTGTCGCGCGGGGCATGACGCCGAGCGGAATCTGTCGGTAAACCGCTTCGTCACGGAAGCGCAGGCTCGGGACTTCGCCGTCTCGCGCGCCGAGATCATCCGTCCCGATACCGCCTGGGCGGGGACCTTCCCTCATCGCGATGCGGCAGCCGCCCGGCCGGCCGTCCAACCGGCCGGGTTTTTTCGTCTTCGGCCGTCCAGCGACACATTCTGTCGCGGAAAGGCGCGGCAAGCCCGCTCGGGCGTTGAAATCTGCCGGCGGGGCCGTTTCACTGCCGGCGGGGCAGGGCGATCCGTGAACGGAGGGGACGATGCGCTATTCGGGGCTCAGGGTCATCCGCGAGGGGCTCTCGGGCAACAGGGGCTGGGGCCCCGCCTGGCGCGATCCCGCGCCGAAGGACGAATACGAGGTCGTCATCATCGGCGGCGGCGGGCACGGGCTTTCAACCGCCTACTACCTGGCGAAGAACCACGGCATCACCAATATCGCGGTCCTCGAGAAGGGTTACCTCGGCGGCGGCAACGTCGGTCGCAATACGACCATCGTGCGCGCCAACTACTTCCTGCCCGGCAACCAGGAATTCTATTCCCACTCGCTGAAGCTCTGGGAGGGGCTGGAGGCGGAGCTGAACTACAACGTGATGCATTCGCAGCGCGGGCTCATCAACCTCTTCCATTCCGACGGCCAACGCGACGCCTTCGCGCGGCGCGGCAACGCGATGGTCAACCAGGGCGACGACGCGATCCTCCTGGACCGCGAAGGGGTGCGCCGCCATCTGCCCTACCTCGACTTCGAGCAGACGCGCTTTCCGATCTACGGCGGGCTCTACCACCCACGCGGCGGCACCGCGCGGCACGACGCGGTCGCCTGGGGCTATGCGCGGGGCGCGGACCGGCGGGGCGTGGACCTGGTCCAGAACTGCGAGGTGACCGGGATCGACATCGAGGGCGGCCGGGTGCGCGGCGTCCGGACCACGCGCGGGGCGATCCGGGCGAAGAAGGTAGGGATCGTCGTCGCGGGGCGGTCGGGCCAGGTCGCGGCGATGGCCGGGATGCGGCTGCCGATCGAGAGCCATATACTCCAGGCCTTCGTGACCGAGGGGCTGAAGCCCGTGATCGACCATGTGGTAAGCTTCGGCATGGGGCATTTCTACATCTCGCAGAGCGACAAGGGCGGGCTCGTCTTCGGCGGCGACCTCGACTTCTATGCCTCCTATGCCGCGCGGGGCAACCTTCCGATGGTGGAGCATGTGATGGAGGCGGGCATGACGCTGATGCCGATGATCGGCAAGGCGAAGGTGCTCAGGTCCTGGGGCGGGATCATGGACATGACACCCGACGGCTCGCCGATCATCGACCGGACCGATGTCGGCGGGCTCTACATCGACTGCGGCTGGAACTACGGCGGCTTCAAGGCCGTGCCCGCCTCGGGCTGGTGCATGGCGCATCTGATGGCCACCGGAGAAAGCCACGCCGTCGCGCGCCGCTTCCGCCTCGACCGTTTCCTGACCGGGCACCTCCTCGACGAGGAAGGCACCGGCAGCCAGCACAATTTGCACTGAGATGATGTGCCCGGACCGATCCCCCCACCCCATCCCTCCCCACCAGGGGGAGGGTGCCGCGCTGCGCGAGACGGCGCAATCGGCGCTTCCTTCCCCCGCGTTGGGAGGGATGGGGCGGGAGGTGGGCCGCGCCAGGGGAGACCGACCATGCGCCTGACCTGCCCCCTTTGCGGCGAACGCGACCGGCGCGAGTTCACCTACTACGGCGCCGCCGTCTATGCCGACCGGCCGGAGGCGGATGCCGGGCCGGAAGCCTGGGACGACTACCTCCACCTGCGGGACAACCCGGCCGGCGAGACGCGCGACCTCTGGTACCACGAGCTTGGCTGTTCGGCCTGGATCGAGGTCACGCGCGACACGGTGAGCCACGCGGTCACCGCCACGCGCCTCGTGGCGGAGCGCGAGCCCCCTGCGGCGCCGAAGGGAAGGGGACGGCGGGCATGAGGATCGCCGGCAAGGGACTCATCGACCGGTCGGAGACTGTGGGCTTCCGCTTCGACGGCCGCGACTACACCGGCTTTCGCGGTGACACTCTGGCCTCCGCGCTCCTCGCCTCGGGCATCCGCATCTTCGGCCGGTCGTTCAAGTACCACCGGCCGCGCGGCGTGATGACGACCGGGTCGGAGGAACCGAATGCGCTCGTCACCCTGGGACGGGGCGCCCGCCAGGTGCCCAATGTGCGCGCCACGGTGCAGGAAATTCATGCCGGGCTAGAGGCGCGCGGGCAGAACGCCTGGCCGTCGATCGGGCTCGACCTCATGGAGTGCAACGACCTCTTCGCGCCCTTCTTCGGCGCAGGTTTCTACTACAAGACCTTCATGTGGCCGAAAGCCCTTTGGGAAAGCCTCTACGAGCCGCTGATCCGTCGCGCGGCGGGGCTCGGCGCGCTGTCGGGGAAGTCGAGCGACGAGGCCTACGAGAAGGCCTGGGCCTTCTGCGACATTCTCGTCATCGGCTCGGGTCCCGCGGGCCTCATGGCCGCCCTCGTGGCGGGGCGTGCTGGTGCCGACGTGATCCTCGCGGAGGAGGACAGCCGCATGGGCGGACGGCTCCTGCTCGAGTCGCACCAGATCGCGGGCCGTCCCGGCGCGGACTGGGCGGCCGAGGTGCTGGCCGAGCTTTCCGCGCTTCCGAATGTCCGCCTGATGCCCCGCACCACGGTGACCGGCGCCTATGACGGCGGCACCTACGGCGCCCTGGAACGGGTGGGCCTGCATGTTGCCAACCCCTCGGGCGACCTGCCGCGCGAATGCTTCTGGCGGATCGTGGCGAGGCGCGCCGTGCTCGCCTCGGGGGCGCACGAACGCCAGATCGCCTTTGCCAACAACGACCGGCCGGGGATCATGACCGCGGGCGCGGTGCGCGGATACCTCAACCGCTGGGGTGTCGCGGCCGGCAAGTCGGTCACGGTCTTCGGCAACAACGACTACGCCCACCGCACGGCGCGCGACCTCTCTGCGGCAGGCGTTCGCATCGCGGCGCTTGTCGACGTGCGCGAGGATGTCGCCGTGCCGGGCGACTTCCCCGTCCATGCCGGCTGCCGCGTCATCGACACGGCCGGCCGGCGGGGCCTGCGCGAGGTTGTGATCGCCGACCGCGAGGGCAAGGTCTCGCGCATCGTCAGCGACTGCCTCGCGGTTTCGGGCGGCTGGAACCCGGCGCTGCACCTCGCCTGCCACATGAACGGCCGGCCCGACTGGCGCGAGGACCTCGCGGCCTTCGTGCCCCGCGCCGGCATGGTTCCGGGGCTCACCGCCGCCGGGGCCGCGAACGGCGCCTTCTCGACCCACGCCTGCCTCGCGGAGGGCGTCGGGGCGGCCGAGGCGGCACTGGAGCATCTGGGACGTCGGCCGCCGCCGACGGATCTGCCGCAGGCCGAGGATGCGGGCGTGCGCATCCGTGCGTACTGGGAAGTGCCGGAGCCGAAGCACCGCGCCTGGCTCGACTTCGCCAATGACGTGACGACGAAGGACGTGCGGCTTGCCGCGCAGGAGAACTACCGCAGCGTCGAGCACATGAAGCGCTACACGACGCAGGGCATGGCGCCGGACCAGGGAAAGAACTCCAACGTCGCGGCGCTGGCCATCCTTGCCGACGCGACCGGCCGGGCAATCCCCGAGACCGGGACGACGACCTTCCGACCGCCCTTCACGCCCGTCTCCATCGCCGCGATGGGCGCGGGCGGGCAGGGCCGGGGGTTCGCGCCCCAACGGCGCACGACTTCCGATGGCGCCGCGCGGGATCGCGGCGCGCCGATGATCGAGGCCGGGCTCTGGTATCGCGCCGCCTATTTCCCGCGACCGGGCGAGGCGACCTGGCGCGAATCCTGCGACCGCGAGGTCAGGATGGTGCGGGAACGGGTCGGCGTGGCCGACGTCTCCACGCTCGGCAAGATCGACATCCAGGGAAAGGATGCCGCCCGCTTCCTCGACCGCGTCTACACCAACACCTTCTCGACGCTGAAGCCGGGGCGGGTCCGCTACGGCCTCATGCTGCGCGAGGACGGCATGGTGATGGACGACGGCACCACCGCCTGCCTCGGCGAGGGCCACTACCTGATGACCACGACGACCGCCGCGGCGGGACAGGTCATGCGGCACCTCGACTTCGTCCACCAGGCGCATTGCCCGGACTGGGACGTTCGGATGATCTCGGTCACCGAGAGCTGGGCGCAGTTCGCCGTGGCTGGCCCGCTGGCGCGCGAGCTGCTCAATTCGGTCCTGGAAGCGCCGATCGACTGCGAAGCCTTTCCCTTCCTCTCCTGCGGGCCGGTCCGCGTGATGGAAGTGGAGGCGCGGCTATTCCGCATCTCCTTCTCCGGCGAGGCGGGATACGAGATCGCGGTGCCCGCGCGTTTCGGCGCGGCGCTCTGGCGGGATATCGTGGCGCGGGCGGAAAGCCTCGGCGGCGGGGCCTACGGGATGGAGGCGCTCAATGTCCTCAGGATCGAGAAGGGTTTCATCACACATGCAGAGATCCACGGTCGGGTGACCGCCTTCGACATCGGACTGCAGGGGATGGTGAGCGCCAAGAAGGATTGCATCGGAAAGGCCGCGAGCCAGCGGCCCGGACTGACGGGGCCGGAGCGCGAGCAGCTCGTGGGCCTCAGGCCGATTCCGGCCGGGCGCGCCATTGCCGCGGGCGCGCATCTCTTCGACGAGGGGACGGCGGCGGTCTCGTCAAACGACCGAGGTTATGTCACCTCGGTCTGCTGGTCGCCCACGCTGCGCAGCTACCTCGCGCTGGCCTTCCTGAAGGACGGTCGGGCGCGGATCGGCGGCCGGGTGAAGCTCGTGGACCACCTGCGCAAGGCGGAGGTCCTGTGCGAGGTGACGCATCCGGTATTCTTCGACCCCGAGGGAGGGCGCGCCCGTGCCTAGGCTCATCGAGACCTCCGCCTGCGAGGGGCTGCTGCCGGTTATCCTGCCCGAGGTCGGGCTGAGCGAGCTGCCCTTCGCCCCCGTGACCTCCGTCGCGCCCTTTGCCGGCAAGGAGAAGGCAGTGGGGACGGCGCTGAAGAAGCTCGGGCTCGGCTGGCCCGGCCCCGGCCAGTCGGTCCGCGCCGGCGAGGCCGCCTGCCTCTGGACCGGTCGCGGCCAGGCGTTCCTTGTCGCGGCCGCGCCCGAGGGGCTGGCGGGACTTGCCGCGCTGACCGACCAGTCGGACGGCTGGGCGCGGATGCGGCTTCAGGGCCCGGGGGCCGAGGCCGTGCTGGCGCGCCTCGTGCCTCTCGATCTTCGGGTTGCGGCCTTTCCCGAAGGCGCGGTGGCCCGGAGCGGACTCAACCATATGATGATGGTGCTGATGCGCGAGGGTCCGCAGGCGTTCCAGATCATGGTCTTCCGTTCCATGGCCGGGTCGGCCGTCCATGAACTTGCGGTGGCGATGAAGGCGCTCTGCGCCCGCGCGGCGCTCGGCTGACCGCGGCGGAGCGGGCCTACGGCCCCTTGCTCGCGGCGATCGAAGGGCCGATATTCGGCCGATGAGTCTGCCCCCCGGTTTCCTCGACGAGCTTCGTGCCCGGACGACGCTGAGTCACGTCGTCGGCCGCAAGGTGACGTGGGACCAGCGCAAGTCGAACCAGGCCAAGGGCGACTTCTGGGCGCCGTGCCCGTTCCATCAGGAAAAGACTGCGTCCTTCCATGTCGATGACCGCAAGGGCTATTACTACTGCTTCGGCTGCCACGCGAAGGGCGATGCGCTGAGCTTTCTGCGGGAAGCCGAGGCCATGCCCTTCATGGAGGCGGTCGAGACGCTGGCGCGCGCGGCCGGGATGGCGATGCCCGCGGCCGATCCGAAGGCGGCCGAGCGCGCCGACCGGCGCGGCGAGCTTGCGAAGGTCATGGAGGAGGCCGTCCGCCACTACCGGCTGCAGCTCAGAACCTCGGCCGGGGCGGCGGCGCGCGACTACCTGGCGCGGCGCAAGCTGTCCGAGACGGCGCAGGATCGGTTCGAGATCGGCTTTGCGCCGGAAGGATGGCAGGGGCTCTGGGACCATCTGAAGGCCAAGGGCATTGCCGACGATCTCATCCTCGACGCCGGACTGGCGAAGGCCAGCACGAAGGGCAAGGCGCCCTACGATGTCTTCCGAAACCGCATCATGTTTCCGATCCGCGATGCGCGCGGCCGCTGCATCGCCTTTGGCGGCCGGGCCATGGACCCCGCCGACAGCGCGAAGTACCTCAATTCGCCCGAAACCGAGCTCTTCGACAAGGGGCGCACGCTCTACAACCACGGGCCCGCGCGCGAGGCGGCCGGGAAGGGCCAGCGGCTTGTCGTGGCGGAGGGCTACATGGACGTGATCGCGCTCGTGGGCGCCGGCTTCGAGGCGGCCGTGGCCCCGCTCGGCACCGCGATCACGGAAGACCAGCTTCAGCTTCTCTGGCGCATTCACCCCGAACCCCTGATCATGCTCGACGGCGACACCGCGGGCATCCGCGCGGCCACGCGGCTGGTGGATCTTGCGCTGCCCCTGCTCAAGGCGGGGCAGGGCCTGCGCTTCGTCATCCTGCCCGAGGGTCTCGACCCCGACGATCTCATCCGCAGCCGCGGTCGCGAGGCGATGGCGGCAGCCATCGACGGGGCCGAACCGATGGTGAACCTGCTCTGGCGGCGCGAGACCGAGAGCCGTGTCTTCGACAGTCCCGAACGGAAGGCGGCGCTCGACAAGATCCTGCGCGAGGCGATCCGGCGCATTGCCGACCCCTCGATCCGCGCGCATTACGGCGATGAGATCAAGCGGCTGCGCTGGGAACTTTTCGCGGCCGGCCGGTCTCTGCCGCAGGGACGGGCGGCGCGGCGGACGGAGGGGGGCGCGCACCGGTTCCGTTCCGGTGCCCCGGCCGAGCCCCTGCCGGGCACGCGGGCCTCGCTCCTCGCCGCCGCCCGGGTCGGAGACGTCGAGGACTATCTGCGCGAGGCGATGATTCTCGCCATCGCGATCACGCATCCGGCCTGTGTCACCCGCTTCGAGAGCGAGTTCGAAACGCTTCACCTGCGGGACGCGAGCCACGAGCGCCTGCGCAATGCGGTTCTCTCGGCCGCGCATGACGGCGATCCCGGTTCCTTGCGGGAAAGAGTGGCGCGCGTAGCCGGCGCCGAGCTTGAAAAGCTCTTCGCGCTGACCCATGTGCGCATCGCCCCCCCGGTGCGCAATGCGGACGATTACGACTTTGCCGAGATGTGCCTTGCCGAGGAACTCGCCAAGCTGGAAGCCAGACGCGGCATGGAGGCCGAGGTGGCCGAGGCGATGGAGGATCTCGCCGGGCTTGCCGACGAGGGCCTGACATGGCGGCTGAGCCAGGCGGCCGAGGCACGGCACCGGGCGGAGCGGTCGAAACTCGACGACGACAGCGACATGGGCGAGGATCGCGGTGCTCTCTCGGCCGGGCTTCAGCGGCTCATCGACGCGGCCGTCTGGGAGAAGAAGAAACCCTGAAGGCCGCGAACGCGGGGCCGCCGCCTCTGTGATTCGCCGCCGTGATTCGCTAAGACGGTCGAGCCGATTCGCCCCGCGCCCGAGTCGCCCGCCAGGAAGGAGCCCCGATGGCCGCCAAGGATACCGACGAGCAGAAGCCGGAAGCCGACGACAGCGAGCACACGCTCGACATGTCGCAGGCCGCGGTCAAGCGGATGATCGCCGACGCGCGCGAGCGCGGCTACATCACCTACGACCAGCTCAACTCCGCCCTTCCGCCCGAACAGGTTTCCTCCGAGCAGATCGAGGACGTGATGTCGATGCTCTCCGAGATGGGCATCAACGTCATCGAGGAGGAGGAGGCCGAGGAAGGCGAGAGTGCCGCGGGCGCCGTGGTGGAGGCATCGACCTCGCGCGAGGTCGCAATCGCCACCTCGGCGGGCGAGACGCTCGACCGGACCGACGACCCGGTGCGGATGTACCTGCGCGAGATGGGGACGGTGGAGCTTCTGTCGCGCGAGGGCGAAATCGCCATCGCGAAGCGCATCGAGGCCGGCCGCAACACGATGATCGCCGGGCTCTGCGAAAGCCCGCTGACCTTCCAGGCCATCACGATCTGGCGCGACGAGCTTCTGAACGAGGATATCCTCCTGCGCGACGTGATCGACCTGGAGGCGACCTTCGGCCGCTCGCTCGACGAGGAGGGCGACATCGAGGCTCCCGTCGTCGACGGGGGGGAAGCTGCCCCCCGCAAGGCCGAAGGCGACGAAGCGGAGCCCGAGCTTGACGCCGATGGCAACCCGATCATGCGGGCCGAGGACGAGGACGAGGACGACGAGGCCTCCAACATGTCGCTCGCGGCGATGGAAGCCGCACTGAAGCCGCGCGTGCTGGAAATCCTCGAGAACATCGCGCGCGACTATTCCCGGCTGGCCGAAATGCAGGACCAGCGGATGTCGGCCACGCTGAACGAGGACGGCACCTTCACGGTGGCCGACGAGACCGCCTATCAGAAGCTCAGATCCGAGATCGTGGTGCTGGTGAACGAGCTTCACCTGCACAACAACCGGATCGAGGCGCTGATCGACCAGCTCTACGGCATCAATCGCAAGATCATGCAGATCGACTCGGCGATGGTGAAGCTCGCCGACGCGGCGCGCATCAACCGCCGCGAGTTCATCGACGAATACCGCGGCTACGAGCTCGACCCGACCTGGCTCGACCGGATGGCGGCGAAATCGGGTCGCGGCTGGCAGGCCCTGGTCGAGAAGAGCCAGGACAAGGTGGAGGATCTGCGCGCCGACATGGCCCAGGTCGGCCAGTATGTCGGCGTCGACATCCAGGAGTTCCGCCGCATCGTCAACCAGGTCCAGAAGGGCGAGAAGGAAGCCCGGCAGGCCAAGAAGGAAATGGTCGAAGCGAACCTGCGTCTGGTAATTTCGATTGCCAAGAAATACACCAACCGTGGCCTGCAATTCCTTGATCTCATTCAGGAAGGCAATATCGGCCTGATGAAGGCCGTGGACAAGTTCGAGTACCGCCGCGGCTACAAGTTCAGCACTTACGCGACCTGGTGGATCCGGCAGGCGATCACCCGGTCGATCGCCGACCAGGCCCGCACGATCCGGATCCCCGTCCACATGATCGAGACGATCAACAAGCTGGTGCGGACGGGGCGCCAGATGCTGCACGAGATCGGGCGGGAACCGACGCCCGAGGAACTGGCCGAGAAGCTGCAGATGCCGCTCGAGAAGGTCCGCAAGGTGATGAAGATCGCCAAGGAACCGATTTCGCTCGAGACGCCGATCGGCGACGAGGAGGACAGCCAGCTTGGCGACTTCATCGAGGACAAGAACGCAATCCTGCCGCTCGACTCGGCGATTCAGGAGAACCTGAAGGAGACGACGACCCGCGTGCTCGCGTCCCTGACGCCGCGCGAGGAGCGGGTCCTGAGGATGCGCTTCGGGATCGGCATGAACACCGACCACACGCTTGAGGAAGTCGGCCAGCAGTTCAGCGTGACGCGGGAACGCATCCGGCAGATCGAGGCCAAGGCGCTCAGGAAGCTGAAGCATCCGTCGAGGTCGAGGAAGCTGCGGAGCTTCCTGGATCAGTAACGGGCGCGCCGCCCGGGCGCCCGCGACCATCATCCAAGCGGCGGTCCGGGGCGGCATCTGCCGGGCCGGCGGTGCGGCGGGGGACGCGCCCCCGCAGTCTCATCCTTTCGCAGGACGGAGGCCCCGGGTCACACGCGGTCCTTGTCGTGCCCTGCGACACGGGCATTCGACACGCGCCAGTGCCGCCTGCGCCGCAATTCTGCCGCCTTCGGCAGGGATTGTCGCCAGGAGGTGCCGGATCCACTTCTTTCCTTGCGAAATGCCCGTCGTT
The DNA here is from genome assembly GCA_020637675.1 of Paracoccaceae bacterium. Lineage (GTDB taxonomy): Bacteria > Pseudomonadota > Alphaproteobacteria > Rhodobacterales > Rhodobacteraceae > Albidovulum. Next base: position 311,300 of record JACKKD010000002.1, read on the forward strand.
TCCGCAAAACGCGAGGCAGGAACAGGAGGGCTTGCGTGGCAGGCGTGAGAACACTCCCTTCGCAGCGGGGCGCTGTCCTGATGCGGGATGGGCAGGTGGTCGTTCGCCCCGATGGCGCGGGGCGGGCCGCGCAGCGCATGCCGTTCTTCGCGCTCATCGTCTTCGTCGCGCTCCTGATTCCGGCGTTCTTCAATATCGGAACGCTGCTGATGACGCCGTCGCGGCTCCTGTTCCTCCTGATGATCCCATTGCTGCTCTTGAAGCTGCTGGGCAGGAACTACGGGCGCATTACCTATGTCGACTGGCTCATCCTCTTTCACATGTCCTGGTTCACGCTGAGCGTCTTCGTGAACGCTTCGGCCAGCACCGCGATCACCTACACCGGCGTCAATACGGTCATCCTGCTCGGCGGCTATCTTGCGGGGCGGGCGGCGATCCGCGACCTCGACCAGTTCCTCGGCTTCGTCCGGTTCTTTGCCCTCGTCCTGACGCTCAGCCTTCCCTTCATCGTCTACGAGACGCTGACGGGGCATCTCACGATACCGAAGATCGTCGAGATGATCCCGGGTTTCACGTCGAACCGGGATGTACAGTACCCGCGCCGGATGGGGCTCGATCGGGTGCAGTTCGTGTTCGTCCACCCCATCCACTACGGCTTCTTCTGCTCCCTTTCGGTCGCGCTCTTCTTCCTCGCGATGAAGAACCAGATGGGCAACTTCCGGCTGTGGGCGCAGACCGCCGTGCTCGCGCTCACTACCTTCTTCTCGCTCTCGAGCGGCCCGTTCCTGTCGATGATCATCCAGTTCCTGCTGATCATGTGGCTTTACGTGATGCGCAAGAACGAGCGGCCGTGGATGACGCTGGTCTGGCTCAGCCTCGGGCTCTACGTCGTGCTCGAGATAGCGTCGAATGGCCCGGCGCTTTACTACATCATCACGAAGCTGGCGTTTAACCCCGGAACGGCAAACGCACGGCGCATCCTTCTCGACTATGGCATCGACCAGGTTATGGTGACGCCGGTCTTCGGCATCTTCAAGCGACCCTGGAACCTGCCGCCCTGGATGACAGGCAGTCTCGACAACTACTGGCTCGGCCTTGCCGTGGCCTTCGGATTCCCCACCTTCTTTTCGCAGTTCCTCGCGTTCATCCTCGCCATCGTCGCTGTCGCCAAGCGCGATTTTCCCAAGGGCAGCACGCTCGACCGGGTGAGAACTGCCTGGGTCATCTCCATGATCAGCGCCACGCTGACGCTCGGCACGGTCTTCGTCTGGAGCGAGATCGCCTCGTTCATGTTCTTCTTCTTTGGTGCCGGCCTGTGGATGCTGGACACCGAGGTCGAGACCGGCGAGGAGCCGCCCGAGTCCGAGTCCGAGGCGGAGCCGCGACGCGGGCCGCAGTATTCACGCTTCGGCCCCTCCCGGCAGCGACCGGTCGCGCCGGGGCTTGTGCCGCGCGCGGCGGGGCGCCGGGCATGAGCGGCGGGCCTGCGGCATGAGCGTAAAATCGGAATTCATCTCGAAACGGTCGGTGCCGCTCGACTGCATCCGGGCGACAGCCATCGTCATGGTCGTCGTCTTCCACGTGGCGACGCGCTATCCCGATGCCGCCCTCGACCCGGTCGCCGCATTGTTCCGCGCCTGGGGCACACTCGGCGTCGACATCTTCTTTCCCTTGAGCGGCTATCTCATCACCTCCTTCCTCATCCGGCACGCCGATGCCGGTTCGATCCGTACCTTCTTCCTCAGGCGGTTTTTCCGGATCGTGCCGCTCTACATGGCGGCTGTGACGATCTATTTCCTCGCAGCCAAGGTGCTCGGCCAGGAACCGGGGATCATTGACCGGATCTGGATTCCCTACACGTTCATGACCGGCTGGTTCATCTTCTTCGACGGGGTCGAGACGGTGCCCTACACCATCACCTGGTCGCTCTCGGTCGAGGAGTTCTCCTACATCGTCATCGGCCTTGCCGCGCTGGTCGCGCGCCGGTCGCTGCCCGCCTTCCTCGTTTTCCTGAGCCTCTTCTCATTGGGCCTGAGGTTCTACTTCAACACGGTGGGCCACGGAGGGATCTATCACTTCCCGCTGACCCGGCTCGATTCCATCGCCATGGGTGGCGTTCTTGCCTGGGCGATGGGCCGGGGGATGCCGGTCATCGGCCCGATCGCCGTGCTGACACTGATCGCGCTCGGGGCGAGGATGCTTGGCGGCGCCTTCGCGCCGACCTTCCTTTACACGCTCGTCACCTGCCTGACCCTGCTGGCCATCGCGGTATCGGAGGCCTGGCTCAGGGGCTACCGCGGGCTCCTCGCCACCGGATATGCGCGGGTGGGATTTTATTCCTACTTCATCTATCTCTTTCACTTCATGGTGCTCGAGGCGCAACTCATGGCCGAGCGCGCGCTTGGCGTCGGCGGGCTGCCCTTCTGGGTCAATGCCGCGCTCTGCCTCGCTCTGAGCTACGCCGCCGCGGTCGTCTCGTTCCGCTGGTTCGAGGGGCCGATGCTGCAGTTCGGGCGGCGGCTCGAGTCGCGGCCGGTCACGCGGGCGGGGGTGGCGGTCGGGACCGGGGCGGGCCGTGACTGAGGGGCGCGGGGCGAAGGGTTCGTTATGGGTGTGCCAGGTTCGGAAATGATGCGGGGCGACGTCACAAGGACGGCCGAGGCGGCCGCGCCGGAGGCAGGGAGCCTGCCGCCCACCCTCGCGCGCGGGGCGATCCCTTCGCTCGACGGCATCCGGGCGGTGTCGGTGGCGATCGTCTTCTTCGCGCATGCCGGGCTTTCCGACGCCATCGCTGGCGGTTTCGGCGTGACGATCTTCTTCTTCCTGTCAGGGTTCCTGATCACCACGCTCTTCCTGCGGGAATGGCGCGACACCGGCGGCATCCACATCGGCAAATTCTATGTCCGCCGTTTCCTGAGGCTCTCGCCGCCGCTCTTCTTCACGCTCGGACTGGGCTACCTGCTCGTCTGGCTCGGTTTCGCGGACGGCAAATTCGACCCGCTCGCGATCCTCAGCCAGCTTCTCTATTTCCACAACTACTACCTCGCGGCCTTCCCCGATGGCGGGTCCGTCGTCGTCGGACTGCAGCCGCTCTGGTCCCTGTCGGTGGAGGAGCACTTCTACCTCATCTTCCCGCTCATCTTCCTGCTCTTCACCCACGGGAAGGTGCGGCTTCCCCACATCGTCGCACTGCTCGTCGTTATCGTCGCCTGGCGCTACTTCCGCTGGCAGGTCCTGCTCGACACCCAGTGGACGATCTACATCTCAACCGACACGCGGTTCGACTCGATCCTCTACGGCTGTCTTCTGGCGCTCATGGAGCGGAACGGGACGGCGCGGCGGGTTCTGCCGGCCGACAACCGACGGCTCACGTTCCTCGTCTTCGGGGCGCTCGCGGTGCTCGCCCTCTCCATCCTCGCACGCGACATGACGTTCCGGTCAACGCTTCGCTACACGGTGCAGGGTCTCGCGCTGATGGTGGTCTTCCACTACGCGGTCACGCGGCCCGACTACTGGCTCTTCCGGCCCTTGAATCTTGGCTGGGTCAGGACGATCGGGCTTTATTCCTACTCGATCTACCTCGCCCACTACGTGATCATCCGCATTCTGGAAAAGTACGGCTGGTTCGAGGGCAACGCCGCGCTCTTCATCGCCGCGGCCGCGGTCATATCCATCGCCTATGCCGCCTTCGTCTGGCATGTGATCGAGGCGGTGCCGCGCCGGCTCAGGCACCGCTTCGCCTGATCCGTTCAGGCGGCGGCGTCCTCCGGCGCCTCCTTGGCGCCGGTCATGAAGGCCACGGCATCCGACATGGTGAAATCTCCCGGCCGGATCACGCAGAGCCTGCGGCCGAGGCGGTGGATGTGGATGCGGTCGGCCACCTCGAAGACATGCGGCATGTTGTGGCTGATCAGGATGACGGGCAGGCCCCGCGCCCGCACGTCGCGGATGAGTTCGAGTACCCTGCGGCTTTCCTTCACGCCGAGCGCGGCCGTGGGCTCGTCGAGGATCACCACCTTCGAGCCGAAGGCGGCGGCGCGCGCCACCGCCACGCCCTGCCGCTGACCGCCCGAGAGCGTCTCCACCGCCTGGTTTATGTTCTGGATCGTCATCAGGCCAAGCTCGTTCAGTTTCTCCCGCGCGAACTTCTCCATCGCCGGGCGGTCGAGCTTGCGGAAGACATGGCCCATGATCCCCGGCCGCCTGAGCTCGCGCCCCATGAACATGTTGTCGGCGATCGAGAGTGCGGGCGACATGGCAAGCGTCTGGTAGACGGTCTCGATCCCGGCGCCGCGCGCTTCGAGCGGGGTCGAGAAGGCGACCTTGCGGCCCTCCAGCCAGATGTCCCCCTCATCCGGCACCACGGCGCCGGAGATCGCCTTGATCAGGGTCGACTTGCCGGCGCCGTTGTCGCCGATCACGGCGAGAATCTCGCCGGGGTAGAGGTCGAAGTCGCACTGGTCGAGGGCGACGACCTTGCCGTAGCGCTTGACGAGATTGCGGGCTTTGAGAATCGGGTCCATCACGCGGCCACCTTTCTGATCCACTGATCCACGGCTACGGCGAAGATGATCAGCGCACCGATGAGGAAGAAGGTCCATTGCGGGTCGGTGCCGACAAGGCGCAGGCCCATCTCGAAGACGCCCACGATCAGCGCCCCGAAGAACATGCCGAGGATCGAGCCGCGCCCGCCGAAGAGGCTGATCCCCCCGATCACCACGGCGGTGATCGACTGGATGTTTCCAAGCTGGCCGGTGGAGGCGGTGGGCGAGACCGAGCCGAAGCGGCCGATCATAACCCAGCCGGCGACGGCGCAGAAGAACCCGGCGAGCGCGTAGACCTGGAGGATCACCCGATCGGTCTGCACACCGGCGAGTTTCGCCGCCTCGGCGTCGTCGCCCACCGCATAGACGTGGCGGCCCCAGGCGGTGTGGCGCAGCACATAGGACATGACCAGGACGAGCGCGATCATCAGGAACACGGCGTAGAGCACCTTCACGCCGCCGGGCTGGATGGCGCGGCCCCAGAACTGGAGCGCGGGCGCGTTCGCGGCAATGTCCTGGCTGCGGATGGTCTCGTTCGCCGAGAAGATGAAGTTTGAAGCGAGCAGGATCTGCCAGGTGCCGAGCGTCACGATGAAGGGCGGCAACCTCAGCCGCGAGATCAGGAAGCCGTTCATCGCCCCCATCGACGTGCCGAGTGCGAGGCCGAGCGCGATGGCGAGTGGCGCGGGCAGGCCGTAGCGGAACGAGAGCTGACCCATCAGCACCGAGGAGAAGACGGCGATGGCGCCCACCGACAGATCGATGCCCGCCGTCAGGATCACGAGACTCTGGGCACATCCGAGGATGCCGACGATGGCGATCTGCTGAAGGATCGTCGAGATCGTCGTCGCCTTGAAGAAGTTCTCGGACAGGAGCGCGAAGACGACAACCGCGACGGCCAGCACGATCATCGGAACCGCCGACGGTGTCTGGTGCAGCCAGTGCTGCATCCGCTTCAGCGCGCCTTCCTGCTCGTGGAACTCGGCCACCTTCTCGGAGGCGCCCTTCAGCCCCTCCTCGAAGGCGGTTCCCGCCCTTTGATCCGCAGCCATAGTGCCCCTCCTTGCGTCCAGTCCTCTTCGCCAGGAAAAAGGGCGGCGCGGGCCGCCCCCTCACTGGTTACCGACACCCGGGTAACGACGCGGCCGATCAGCCCCAGCAGAGCTCCATGCCCTTGACCGTGTCAATCGACTCCACGCCTTCCGCCGGCTTGTCGGTGATCAGCGCGACGCCGGTGTCGAAGAAGTCCTTGCCCTCGGTCGGCGCGGGCTTGGAGCCGTCCTTGATATAGGCGGCGATCGCCTCGATGCCCTTCGAGGCCATCAACAGCGGATACTGCTGCGAGGTGGCGCCGATGATCCCGTCCTTCACGTTCTGCACGCCCGGGCATCCGCCGTCGACGGAGACGATGAGGGTGGAGCCTTCCTTGCCCACGGCCTTAAGGGCCTCGTAGGCGCCCGCGGCCGAGGGTTCGTTGATCGTGTAGACGACGTTGACGTCCGGGTCCTTGGCCAGGAGCGCCTCCATCGCCGTCAGGCCGCCTTCCTCGTTGCCGGCCGTGACCTCGTGCCCGACGATGCGCGGGTCGGTCTCGTCGCCCCATTTGTTCGGATCGCCGAGATCCACGCCGAAGCCCTGAAGGAAGCCCTGGTCGCGCAGGACGTCCACCGAGGGCTGCGAGATGGCGAGGTCGAGGAGCGCGATCTTGGCGTCCGCGGCCGCGTCGCCCATCGTCGCCTTCGCCCATTGGCCGATGAGGAGGCCGGCGGCGAAATTGTCGGTGGCGAAGGTCGCGTCCGCCGCGTCGACCGGGTCCAGGGGCGTGTCGAGCGCGATCACGAGCACGCCGGCATCCCGTGCGGCCGTGACGGAATCGACGATCGCCTTGGTGTCGGAGGCCGTGAGCAGGATGCCCTTCGCGCCGTCGGCCACGCAGGCCTCGATGGCCGCGACCTGGCTTTCGTGATCGCCGTCGATCTTGCCGGCATAGGTTTTCAGTTCGATACCGAGCTCGGTCGCCTTCGCGGTCGCGCCTTCCTTCATCTTCACGAAGAAGGGGTTGGTGTCGGTCTTGGTGATGAGGCAGGCGCTGTCGGCCGAGGCGGCCGTGGCGCCGCCGATGAGAAGCGCGGCCGCGGCGGCGCTGGCGAAGAGTCTCTTCATGTCGTCCTCCCTGACGAAGGGCCTCGCGCTCCTGCGCGGCCCGGGCATCCCGGACAGGCCGCGTCTGCCTGTCCCCGCCGTCGGTTGTGCCCCGACTCGGCGCGGGGTGTCAATAAATAAATCAACTTGATTTATTAATAAGGTGAGACCAGACTTGACGCCATGGCGACAGGCGATATGGCGGAAAACATGGATGCCATTCTGATCCGCGATCCGATGGGGGGCGCGACGCCCTCGGGCGTGCGCGATCACAACGAGCGCCTCGTCCTGTCGCTGATCCAGCGCCACGGCGCGTTGCCGTCCGCCGATATCGCCCGCCGCGCCAACGTCTCGGCGCAGACCGTTTCCACCATCATCCGCGCGCTGGAAAAGGACGGCCTCCTGATCCGGGGGGAGCCGATCCGGGGCAGGGTGGGAAAACCCTCGATCCCGATGGCCCTCAATCCCGACGGGGTGCTCTCGCTCGGGCTCAACATCGGCCGGAAGAGCGCCGACCTGGTGCTGATCGACGTCACCGGCGCGATCCGCGCGGTGGCCAAGCGCACCTATGCCTATCCGACGCCCGGCGCGGTGATGCGGTTTCTGGAGGATAACCTGCCGAAGGTGACCGCACCGCTGGGCGCACTCAGGGGCGCGCGGCTCGCCGGGATCGGCGTGGCCGCTCCCTTCGAGCTCTGGAACTGGCTCGACATCGTGAACGCCCCAAAGGAAGAGATGCAGGCCTGGCGGGACTTCGACACGGAGGAGCGGGTCGGCGCCGTGACGGGGCTGCCGGTGATCCTGCGCAACGACGCGACCGCCGCCTGCACCGCCGAGCATGTCTTCGGCCGCGGCCGCGAGTTCGCCGACTACGCCTATTTCTTCATCGGCTCCTTTATCGGCGGCGGCGTGGTTCTGAACGACACCGTCTACACCGGGCGCACCGGCAATGCCGGCGCCTTCGGCTCTATTCCCGTCGCATCGGGGCTCGGGGTGCCGCGCCAACTCATCGACCATGCGTCGATCTTCCTCCTGGAGCGGCGGCTGGCCGAGGCGGGAATCGATCCGGCCGCGATCTGGGACCCCGGGACGGATTGGGCGACGTTCGGGCCTGCGCTTGACGACTGGATCGAACACACCGCGCGTCATCTTGCCATTGGCGTGGTCGCCGTCTCGGCCGTGATCGATTTCGAGCGCATCCTGATCGAGGCGAATTGCCCGCCCGATGTGCGCCGGCGCGTCGTCGAGCGGACCCGCGTCGCGGTGGCCGGGCTCGACACGCAGGGAATTGGCGCCCCGGTGATCGCAGAGGCGAGCGTCGGCCGCAATGCCCGCGCCATCGGGGCCGCCGCGCTGCCTATCCTCGACCGCTACCTCCTGAGCCAGCCGCGCTTCGGCTGAGGGCGCTGCGTAGACGATGCAGCCCGTGCTATGCTCCTTCCCGCGCAACAGGGAGGCTCGCATGAGCAACGAGGGTCTGACCCTTCTCGTCGGCACGACGAAGGGGGCATTTCTGCTGTCCGGCGGCAAGGGTCGGGCAGAGTGGAACGTCGCGGGGCCGTTCTGCGGCGGCTGGCCGATCAACCACGTCATCGGCGACCCCGAGAGCGGCACGATCTGGGCCGGCGGCGGCGGCGACTGGCAGGGGGCGGGGGTCTGGCGCTCCTCCGATGGCGGGGAGACCTGGGATGTGGCGCGGCTGAGCCGCGGTACCATCGACGACTGGGCCGCGAGGGACCCAGACCTCGCCGCGATGGTCGGCTGGGCGGCTGCGGCGACGCCCTTCGACGGGCTCATGAGCCAGGTCTGGTCGCTTGGCCTAGCTGGCGGCACGCTCTATGCCGGCACGAAGCCCGCGGGCCTCGTCGCCAGCCGCGACGGCGGCGTCACCTGGGCGCGCGTCGAAAGCCTGACCGACCATCCCTCGGCCGCAGGCTGGAACCCCGGCGCGGCGGGGCTGGTCCTGCACACCATCGTCTGCGACCCTGCGAACCCCGCAAAGCTCTGGGTCGGCATCTCGGCCGCCGGCGTCTTCGCCAGCGAGGACGGCGGCGCGAACTGGGAGCGGCGCAACCGGCTCGCCAATGCCGCCGCCTGCGAGGGGCACGACCATCCAGCCGCGCCGAGGGACGGCGAGACCGGGCATTGTGTGCACAACATGGTGCGCGCGGCGGGCACCGCCGACGTGCTCTACCAGCAGAATCACCACGGCGTCTGGCGATCCCCGGACGGCGGGCGGAGCTGGGAGGATGTTACCGCCGGCCTGCCCTCCACCTTCGGATTCCCGATCCGCGTGCATCCGCGCGACCCCGATACGCTCTGGACGCTGCCCCTGAACGGCGACACCCAGGGCCGCTTCCCTCCCGGCGCGGCGGCGGCGGTCTGGCGGTCGCGCGACGGGGGAAGGACATGGAAGGACCTGCGCGAGGGGCTGCCGCAGAAGGGCTGTTACTTCACTGTCCTGCGCCAGGCCATGGCCGGCGATGCACGCGATCCCGCCGGGCTCTACTTCGGGACCAACTCCGGCTCGGTCTTCGCCAGCCGGGACGAGGGCGAGAGCTGGGACGAGATCGCCCGCCACCTGCCGACGATCCTCGCGGTCGAGGTACTGGACAGGGGCTAGGTGCGGACGGCAACTCCCGTCGGGCGGAGTGGCTGCGCCCATTTGGCGCGGACGGGGGCGCCGACCTTGCGATCATGGACGAACTCGGGCATGTCGCGACGAGCGGGCATCCAGAGGGTTTCCGTCCATTCCTCGCAGCGGCGCCGGGGAGGGTGCCGGTTGCGGCCGACGGGGCCGCCTGATCGACCGAGAAGTCAGCCGGGAGCGCGTCATGACGACCCCCTGCATCATCTGCGTGGCTATCACCGGCAGTCTGCCGACGAAGGCCGACAACCCCGCCGTGCCGATCTCGGTCTCCGAACAGGTCGAAAGCACGCAGGAAGCGTTCGAGGCGGGCGCCGCCATCGCCCATTGCCACGTCCGCGACGACGAGGGCCGGCCGACCTCCGACCCCGAGCGGTTCGCCCGGCTGGTGGAGGGACTTCGGCAGCACTGCCCCGGCATGATCGTCCAGCTCTCGACCGGCGGGCGTTCCGGCGCCGGGCAGGCGCGGGGCGGGATGCTGCCGCTCAGGCCGGACATGGCCAGCCTCGCCGTCGGCTCGAACAACTTCCCGACCCGGGTCTACGAGAACCCGCCCGACCTCGTCGACTGGCTGGCCGCCGAGATGCTGGAATACGGCGTGAAGCCCGAGATCGAGGCCTTCGATCTCTCCCACATCCTCAAGGCGCACCAGATGTGGCAGGCGGGTCAGATCAGGGACCGGCCTTATGTCCAGTTCGTCATGGGCGTGAAGAACGCCATGCCCGCCGACCGCGATGTCTTCGACTACTACATCCGCACGGTCAGACGGCTTTTCGGCGAGGACGCGCCCTGGTGCGCCGCCGGGATCGGGGCGAACCAGATCGTGCTGAACGAGTGGGCGATAGCGTTGGGCGGCCATGCCCGGACGGGGCTCGAGGACAACGTGCGGCTCGACCGCGACCGGCTCGCGCCCTCCAACGCCACGCTGGTGCGGCGGGTGGTGGAACTGTGCGGGCGATACGGGCGCCCTGTTGCTGACTGGCGGACGGCCCGCGTTATCCTCGCGCTTGGCGCGGGGACGACCGAGAACCCGCGATGAAGAACGACCGGGGTCCCGGGCGGGAGGCGGTCGCGCCGGTGGCCATCACCGTTTCCGTCACCTCGTTGGTTTCGACGCTGCCAAACGGCCGGCGGACCTGCCCCGAAAAAGGCATTCCGTCCATCGCGTTGTGACCGGAGATGGTGGGCGACCCTGGAATCGAACCAGGCATGAGTCTCCTCGGCGGAGTTACAGTCCGCTGCCGCACCTTGCAGCACGTCGCCCACTGGCGCGGTCAATACGCACGGCGGCAAGGGGCGTCAAGGACGAAAATCCCGGGCGCCGGGGCTTGTTCTCTCGCGCGCGCCGGCGCATTCTCGCGCCCCTTCGGGACGGAGATCGGGACGATGAAGAAACCCGCCTGGGTGATCGAGAAGGAGCGCGCGCGGCGCGCTGCGGCGGCCGAGACGGTGTGGCTCTTCGGACTTCATGCGGTGCGCGATGCGCTGATGAATCCGCGGCGGGAGAAGCTGCGGCTCGTGCTCACCAAGAATGCCGCCGACCGGCTGGGCGAGGCGCTGGCGGCGGGCGCGATCCTGCCCGAGATCGTCGATCCCCGGAAGTTCGACGCGCATGTGCCGCTTGGTCCGGAGAGCGTTCACCAGGGCGCGGCGCTCGAGGTGAAGCCGCTCGCCTGGGGGTCTCTTGACGCGGTCTGTGCGGGGGGCGAAGGCCGCGCGCTGGTCGTCCTGCTCGACCGGGTGACCGATCCGCACAACGTGGGCGCCATCCTGCGCTCGGCCGAGGTCTTCGGGGCGCGCGCCGTCATCGCACCCGCCCGCCATTCCGCGCCCGAGACGGGCGCGCTCGCCAAGACTGCGAGCGGCGCACTGGAGCGCCAGCCCTATCTCCGCGTCGGCAACCTTTCCGAGGCGATGGAGCGCCTGCGGGACATGGGCTATGTTCTTCTCGGCCTCGACGGGGCGGGCAAGCTGACCCTTGCCGAGGCCATGGCGGAGCGCGGCGATCGGCCCGTCGCGCTGGTCCTCGGCGCCGAGGGGCCGGGGCTGCGTGAGAAGACGCGCGAGACCTGCGACCGACTGGTGCGGATTCCCTGCGCCGGCGGCTTCGGCTCGCTCAACGTCTCGAACGCGGCGGCGGTCGCGCTCTACGCGGCGGCGGCTGACTGAGCGCTCGCACCCGCGCACGCTTCATCACGGTTGCGGGAGGCCCCTTTCACCGCCGGGGCGGCGGTGGCATCTTTGCCCGCGATGCCGGACACCGTGTCGGGGTTTCGCCGGAAAGGACGCCACATGACGCTCACTCGCCGCAGCCTCCTTGCCGTTGCGCTCATGATCCCGGTTGCGGGGACCATCCTGCGGCCCGCACTGGCGCGCGAGCCGGAAATCTATGCGCCCGGCGGGGTCGCCCTCCAGGGGTACGATCCCGTGGCCTATTTCACCACCGGCAAGCCGGTGAAGGGCAGCCCCGACCATGCGTTGATGTGGCGCGGCGCCACCTGGTATTTCGCGAGCGCCGAGTCGCAGGAAGCGTTCGAGATGAACCCTCAGGCCTATGCGCCTCAATACGGCGGCTACTGCGCCTATGCGATGACGAAGGGCGCGATCTCGCCGACCGCGCCCGAAGCCTTTGCTGTGGCCGGCGGGCGGCTCTATCTGACCTATTCGACCGAGGTCAGGGCGATCTGGGAGGAGGACATCGACGGCAATGTCGCGCTGGCGGATCTGCACTGGCCGGAGGTTATGAACAAAAAGTGATCACAAAATTGGGCGTGGGCCTTTCACCTTGCCGTCACAGTTCTAAATCAGAATAGCGAAGCACGGGTTCGGAACACCCGCGCTTCAATTCACTGTCCCTCGTTCCGCACTGGCGCCCGGCCCTTGGTTCGGGCGCCTTTTTCTGTCAGGTTTCCGCACATGAATGCGATTTCCGACGATACGCTCCGCGACATCCTCAGAACCACCCGCGTGATCGCCGTCGTGGGGGTCTCGCCGAATCCGGTTCGGCCATCCTTCTACGTCGCCCGCTATCTCCTGCTGAAGCGCTTCCGGGTGATCCCGGTCAATCCCGGCCATGCCGGGGAGGAGATCCTCGGCCAGCGGGTCCACGCCGACCTCGCCTCGATCCCGAAGGACGCGCGTGTGGACATGGTGGACATCTTCCGGCGTTCAGACGCCGTGCCCGAGATCGTCGAGGAGGCGCTGCGCGAGTTGCCGGACCTCCGGACGATCTGGATGCAGATCGGCGTGCAGCACCCGGACGCCGCGGCGCGGGCGGAGGCCGCGGGCATGAGGGTGGTGCAGAACCGGTGCCCGAAGATCGAGTACCAGCGGCTTTTCGGCGAACTCAGGATGGGCGGTTTCGCGACCGGCGTGATATCCGCGAAGCTCTGAGACGCGGCCGCCGCCGGCAGGGGGGCGGCCCCTCGGCGGGAAGCGCGGGCGGCCGCGGGCCCGGACGACGACACGTTCCCGGCCGCTCTCAGCCCCGCGCTGCCTTCTCGGCGAGCCCCGAGATGCCTTCCCGGCGGGCAAGTTCCGCCTCCACCTCTGCGAGCGTCACATCGCGCGCCGCGAGCATGACGAGGAGGTGGTAGAGCACGTCCGCGGCCTCGGCGGTGAGCCGCGCGCGGTCGCCCCTGACCGCCTCGATGATCGCCTCGACGGCCTCCTCGCCGAACTTCTCGGCGCATTTCTCGGGCCCCTTGGCGAGGAGTTTCGCGGTCCAGGAGGTGTCGGGATCGGCACCCTTGCGGGCGGCGATGGTGGCGGCGAGCCTCTGGATCGGGTTCATGTCAGCCTCACGGGGATGCCGGCCGCAGCCATGTGTTGCTTCGCCTCGCGGATCGTGTAGGTGCCGAAGTGGAAGATCGAGGCGGCCAGAACGGCGACGGCGTGCCCCTCCGTGACGCCCTCGACGAGATGGTCGAGCGTGCCGACGCCGCCGGAGGCGATCACGGGAACGTCCACCGCGTCGGCGACGGCGCGGGTGAGGGGGATGTTGAAACCAGCCCGCGTGCCGTCGCGGTCCATCGAGGTCAGGAGGATCTCACCCGCGCCCTTGGCCGCGACCGTCCTCGCGAACTCCACCGCGTCGATGCCGGTGGGCTTGCGGCCGCCGTGGGTGAAAATCTCCCACCGGCCCGGTTCAACCGTCTTGGCGTCGATGGCGACGACGATGCATTGGCTGCCGAAACGGTCGGCGGCTTCGGCCACCACGCCGGGATCGGCGACGGCGGCGGAGTTGAAGCTGACCTTGTCGGCCCCGGCGAGGAGGAGGGCGCGCACATCCTCATGGCTGCGCACCCCGCCGCCGACGGTCAGCGGGATGTAGCACTGTTCGGCCGTGCGGGTGACGAGGTCATACATCGTGCCGCGGTTTTCATGCGTGGCGTGGATGTCGAGAAAACAAAGCTCGTCCGCGCCAGCCGCGTCATAGGCCTTGGCCGCTTCTACGGGGTCGCCAGCGTCGATCAGGTTGACGAAATTCACGCCCTTGACCACGCGGCCATCGGCCACGTCGAGGCAGGGGATGATGCGGGTCTTGAGCATTCCGTTTCAATGCCGCGCGACGGAAGGAAAGGCAAGCGTCGGAGCTGGCGCCTGATGGAGGAGAACTGCTCGGCACGATCGGTTTGGGCTTGCCAAATACCTCGGACAAGCTTTCCTGGCGGTATGGCAAAACTCGTTCTATTGCATCGGACGGATTCGATCTATGACGACGAGCCGGACCGGGTCTACGATTTCCCACGCAGTTACCTTTCCGCGATGCAGGAGGGCAGGGGCGATTGGGTAGTCTATTACGAGCCTGTAAAGGCCGGTACGCGCGGATATTTTGCGGCGGCAAAGATTAGGGACGTTGTCGCGAAGCCGGGGGTAGAAGGACGGTTTCTCGCCCGGATCGAGCCAGGAAGCTATATCGAGTTCGACAAGCCTGTGGAGCGCCTGCGCGACGGCCGCCCGTTTGAGACCGCACTCGCCCATCCCGACGGGCGCCCAAAAATCCGGTGGGGTGCAACAGTCGGCGGTGCGCCGATTGCCGGACCACGAGTTTGAGGCGATTGTCGCTGCGGGACTGCCAGCGCTTTCGGGAACGTTGCACTGGATGTTCGACCGAGGACTCCTGTCTGTCGCTGACGACCACTCGATTCTTGTGTCGCGCAACAAGGTGCCGCACGAGGTGGTTGACCGTCTTATCGTGCCCGACGGCAAGATGTGTTTGCCTGCGGATTGGCGGGACCATCCCCACCCGGAAAACCTGCGCTGGCACCGCGAGAATGTCTTCGGCCAAGTGAGTGTCGATGAACCGATGCCTTGGGGATGATCGGAAGAGCCAATCGACTTGCCAGGTTGCTGCCAGGAGGGCGCTGCCCTCCCGGGCTATCCGGGCAACGAAGAAACTCAGCCGGAGAGGACTTCCAGCGCCTGCCTGAGCTCGATCGCCCCGTCGTAGAGCGCCCGGCCCGAGATCGCGCCGGCGATGACGCCGGTGTCGCGGAGCGCCACGAGGTCGGCGAGCGAGGAGACGCCGCCGGACGCGATCACGGGTACCGATACCGCTCGCGCGAGCGCCTCGGTCGCGGCGATGTTCGGCCCCTTCATCGCGCCGTCGCGCAGGATGTCGGTGTAGATGATCGCGGCGACGCCGGCATCCTCGAAGCTTTTCGCGAGATCGGTGACGAGGATGTCGGTCTCCTCGGCCCAGCCCTTGGTCGCCACCTTGCCATTGCGCGCGTCGATCCCAACGGCAACCTTGCCGGGGAAGGCGGCGGCGGCCTCGCGCACGAGGGCGGGGTTTTCCACCGCGACGGTGCCGAGGATGACACGCGCGAGGCCCTTCGCCAGCCACGCCTCGATCGTCGCCATGTCGCGGATGCCGCCGCCGAGTTGGGCGGGAACCCTGACGCGGGCGAGGATCGCCTCGACGGCCGCGGCGTTCACCGGAGCACCCGCGAAGGCGCCGTTCAGGTCGACGAGGTGCAGCCATTCGCAGCCTGCCGCCTCGAACTTCGCCGCCTGCGCGGCGGGGTCGTCGCCGAAGACGGTGGCCTTGTCCATCTCGCCGTGCAGCAACCGCACGCACTGGCCGTCCTTGAGGTCGATGGCCGGGTAGAGGATCATTGCGCCTTCCTTGTTCGTGCCGCCTCTTGCCACATGAGCGGGCCGAATGCAAAGGCGTCCAACGTCACGTCACTCTGGACGCGACGGGGCAGTTCTCCGATGATCTTCGGGAGTGTCAGGGAGGACATCGGACATGAGGAATCTGACGATCGCGGCGGCTTTCATCCTGACGGCGGGCATGGCCATGGCCGATCCGGTGGAGGGTGTCTGGCAGACCGAGCCGGATGACGGCGCCTATGCCCAGATCACGATTTCACCCTGCGGCGAGAGGCTCTGCGGCGTGATCTCTGCCGCGTTCAACGACGACGGCTCGCCACGGCAGAGCGAGAACCTCGGCAAGCAGATCGTCTGGGACATGCAGCCGACCGGGGACGGAAGCTATGGCAACGGCAAGATTTGGCGCCCGTCGAACGGCAAGACCTACAAGTCGAAGATGGCGCTTTCGGGCAACCGGCTGAAGGTGTCGGGCTGCATCGGGCCGATCTGCCTTGGCCAGAACTGGACCCGCGTGAAGTGACGCCTCAGGGCGCCCAGCCGAGGAAGTTGGCGATCAGCCTGAGGCCGACGGCCTGGCTCTTCTCCGGGTGAAACTGGGTGCCGAGGATGTTGTCCCTGCCCACGATGGCCGTGATCGGCCCGCCATAGTCGCAATGCGCGACGAGGTGGCCGGGGTCCGCGACGCGGAAGTGGTAGGAGTGGACGAAATAGGCATGATCGCCGGTCCCGATCCCGGCGAGCACAGGGTGCGGCCGGTCAATCACGAGGTCGTTCCAGCCCATGTGCGGCACCTTCAGCCGCCGGTCGGCGGGATCGATGCGCACCACATCGCCGCCGATCCAGTCGAAGCCCGGCGTTTCGCGATATTCGAGCCCGCGCGTGGCCAGCATCTGCATCCCGACGCAGATGCCGAGGAAGGGGCGGGCGCGCAGCGTCACCGCCTCCTCCATCGCCTCGAAGAGTTCCGTGGCGCCTGACAACGCCGCCCGGCATGCCGGGAAAGCTCCGTCGCCGGGCAGGACGATCCGGTCGGCCCGCGCCACGTCCTCGGGCCGCGAGGAGACGAGGACGGCACCCGCGCCGGTCTCGGCCGCCATCCGCTGGAAGGCCTTCTCGGCCGAGTGGAGGTTGCCGGACTCGTAGTCGACGATGACCGTGAGGCTCACAGCGCCCCCTTGGTCGAGGGCAGGCTGCCCTCAGAGCGGGGATCGGGTTCCAACGCCATGCGAAGCGCCTTGGCCACGGCCTTGAACGCGGCCTCGGCGAGGTGGTGGCTGTTCACGCCGTGGACCTTGTCCACATGGAGCGTGATGCCCCCATGGGTGGAAAGCGACTGGAAGAACTCCCGCACGAGTTCGGTATCGAAGCGGCCGATCTTCGCGGTCGGGAAATCGAGGTTCCAGACGAGGTAGGGCCGCCCGGACAGGTCGAGCGCGCAGGCCACCTGCGCGTCGTCCATGGCAAGCGCGAAGTGGCCGTAGCGGCGGATGCCGCGCTTGTCGCCGAGCGCCTTTGCCAGCGCCTGGCCGAGTGCGATGCCGGTATCCTCGACCGTGTGGTGATCGTCGATGTGCAGGTCGCCCTTCGCGGTGACCTTGAGGTCGATCAGCGAATGGCGCGCGAGCTGGTCGAGCATATGGTCGAAGAACCCCACGCCCGTCTGGTTCGCATAGCTGCCGGTTCCGTCGAGATCGATCTCGACCGCGATTTCGGTTTCCGCCGTCTTCCGCGTGATCGTCGCCTTGCGCATCGCTCCGCCCCTTCGCTTCGGCCGCGTTATAGGCGGCGGGCCGGTCCAGTTCCAGCGTGGCGCCGCGAAAATCGGCCGCTGTCACATCGCTGCCGAAGAACGCGAAAGGGCCACCCGAAGGTGGCCCCGTCCGATCGCCGATGGCGAGATATTGGAGCGGGCGATGAGATTCGAACTCACGACCCTAACCTTGGCAAGGTTATGCTCTACCCCTGAGCTACGCCCGCATCCTTGGGTGAAGGGGGATTTATAAAGTCTCACGGGCGGCTGCAAGGGGGAAAATCGGCACGGCCTGCAGAATCTTGGCAGTCCGCGCGGGCGGGGCGTCGCCGCGGTCGTGGCCGGCGAGGGCGGAGCCTGCAGGGGGCGCGTTGTGCCGTAGGAGGCGCCGCGGGCGATTCGCCCATAAGTTGATCTGCACAGTGTAACGCCCTGTTGTTGATTGGAAAAATGGTTACCCGAATCCTAATAGCAGGTGGATCGGCGTCCAAACGGGTCTGGCAGGCCTCAATTAAGGATCGGGGCGAAATAGTGCCGCAAGTTGGTCGCGATCATGTCAGAATAAGGGCGAATTCCGGCTGCGATATGGGGTCATCGCCTGTCAGGCAGGGCCCGCGCCGCAAGGGCGCCCAGATCGGAAAGGACAAGCCCCATGTTCATGCAGAATGCCACCACCTTCCGCGCCGCCGAGAAGGTCGCGCTGTCGCTCACCGGGCTGAACCTCGCGCCCGATGCCTGTGCCCCGGGCCTTCTCGCCGGCAGCCTCGTCGAAACAGAGGCCGGCTGGCGCCCGGTGGAGCGTCTGATGCGCGGGATGCGCGTGGCCACCTGGGACGGAGGGTTCAGCCCGGTCGCGCGGGTGGAGCGCCAGCACCTGTGGCCCGCGGCCGAGGTCGAGGTGATCCATGTGCCGGGCGGCGCTCTCGACACCTGCGCGGAGTTCAGCCTGCTGCCGGGCCAGTGCGTCTTCATCGCTTCGGCAGTGGCCGAGGAGGTCCTCGGGACTGGTGGCGCATTGGTCCCGGCCGCGGCTCTCGTCGGTCACTTCGGGATCACCCGCCGGCGGCTTTTCCGCCGCGCCGAGGTTCTGACCCTGCGCTTTGCCTCCGAGGAGATCGTCTATGTCAACTCCGGCGCGCTCATTCACTGCGCGGCGGGGGACGCCGAGGAGCGGCCGGCTTCGGTCCGCCCGGATCACTTCGAGATACTCGGCGAGGACCGGGCGCAGTCGATGCTGGCGCTGATCGCTACGGGCGCGATGACCACCGCCGGCATTGCGCGGGCCGCCTGATAGCCTGTGGCCGGGAAGTCCGGCGGGGGCCGGCAGACTCCCGCCCGCGCCGCCCGTCATGGCCGGCGGCTTCGAAAGACGGCGGCGGGGGTTTCTTCGCCGCGACCGGCGAATCCGCCGAGGATTCGGGCCTCGATTTCGCCGCATGACGGGATAACGGCGCCGGCCGGGGGCGCGGCGCAGAGATTGGCAGGCTCGGGCGCCGATTCCTCGTCGCGGAGCAGGCGAGCCATCCGGTGCGCGCGATCCTCCAGCAGCCCGAGCTGGCGGTCGAGCCGGTCGATGCAGATACGCTCGATGGCGGACCCCTCGCCCAGCCACAGGAGCGAGCCGCGCAGATTGCCGAGCGTCAGGATCACATCCTCCACCAGGAAGGACTCAAATGCGGCCCGCACGGCATCCTCCGCCGGGACCGGTGCCGGTCGTGTCATGGACCACCCCTTCATTTCCCCGGGGCGAGGCTAGTCACCGGCGCGCTAACAAACCGCGAATCCGGGCCCCGGCACGCGGTCAGGGATCATTCCAATTCGATCAAGAGGTCCTTGGCGTCGATCTGGCTGCCGGCGTGGACGTGGATCGCCTTCACGGTCGCGGGCCGGTCGGCATGAAGGCCGGTTTCCATCTTCATCGCCTCGATGGTGAGGAGAAGGTCGCCAGCGTGGACTTTCTGCCCCGGCGTCACGGCGACAGAGGCGACCGAGCCCGGCATCGGCGCACCGATGTGATGCGGATTGCCCTCTGCGGCCTTCGGCCGCGCGGCGGTCTGGGCCTTCGCCAGGCGGTTCGGTATGCGGATGACGCGGGGCTGGCCGTTCAGTTCGAAGAAGACCTTCACCTCGCCCTGGTCGTCGGTCTCGCCGACGGCCTGGAGCCGGATTTCCAGCGTCTTGCCGGGGTCGATCTCGGCCGAGATCTCCTCGCCAGGCTCCATGCCGTAGAAGAAGGTCTTCGTCGGCAGGGTGCGCACCGGGCCGTAGATGCGGTGCCGGCCCATGTAGTCGAGGAAGACCTTGGGATACATGAGATAGCCGTTCAGGTCCTCGTCGTCGATCCTGAAGCCCATGAGGTCCTTCGAGACCTGGGCGCGCGTCGCTTCCAGATCGACGGGCGGCAGGTGCTTGCCGGGCCGTTCGGTGTTCGGCTTCTCGCCCTTCAGCACCTTCGCCACGATGGCCTCGGGGAAACCGCCAGGCGGCTGGCCGAGATTTCCCTTCAGCATGTCCGCCACGGATTCGGGGAAGGCGACGTCGACCGCGGGGTCCTCCACCTCGGCACGCGTCAGCCCTTGCGCCACCATCATCAGCGCCATGTCGCCGACGACCTTCGACGAGGGCGTGACCTTGACGATGTCGCCGAACATCCGGTTGGCGTCGGCATAGGCCTGCGCCACCTCGTGCCAGCGGTCCTCGAGACCCAGCGAGCGGGCCTGCGCCTTGAGGTTGGTGAACTGGCCGCCCGGCATCTCGTGCAGGTAGACCTCTGACGCCGGTGCCTCGAGCCCGGACTCGAAGGCGCGGTACTGGTGGCGCACGCCTTCCCAGTAGTTCGAGATCTGGCGGATGGCCGCGATGTCGAGCCCGGTATCCCGCTCAGTGTGGGCGAGCGCCTCGACGACGGAGCCGAGGCAGGGCTGCGAGGTTCCGCCCGAGAAGGCGTCCATCGCGGCATCGACGGCGGCGACGCCCGCATCGGCGGCGGCGAGGATCGTCGCGCCGGCGATGCCGGAGGTGTCATGGGTGTGGAAGTGGATCGGCAGGCCCACCTCTTCCTTCAGCGCCCTGAAGAGGACCCGGGCCGCAGCCGGTTTCAGCAGCCCCGCCATGTCCTTCAGCCCGAGTACGTGGGCGCCCGCCTGGCGCAGGGACTTGCCCATGCTCACATAGTACTTGAGGTCGTATTTCGCCCGGTCGGGATTCAGGATGTCGCCGGTGTAGCAGATTGCGGCCTCGCAGACCTTGTTCTGGTCGATCACCGCGTCCATGGCGACGCGCATGTTCTCGACCCAGTTCAGGCTGTCGAAGACGCGGAACACGTCGATGCCCGTGGTCGCCGCCTGTCGGACGAACTCGCGCACGACGTTGTCGGGATAGTTGGTGTAGCCCACGCCGTTCGAGGCGCGCAGAAGCATCTGCGTCATCAGGTTCGGCATCGCCCGGCGCAGGTCGCGCAGGCGCTGCCAGGGGCATTCCTGCAGGAAGCGGTAGGCGACGTCGAAGGTCGCGCCGCCCCAGCACTCGACGCTGAAGAGCTGCGGCAGGTTCGCCGCGTAGGCCGGCGCGACCCGGATCATGTCGATCGAGCGCATCCGCGTCGCCAGGAGCGACTGGTGGCCGTCGCGCATCGTCGTGTCGGTCAGGAGGAGCTTCTTCTGCGCCGCCATCCAGTCCGCCACCGCCTGCGGGCCCTTCTCTTCCAGAAGGTTCCGCGTGCCGGGGGCGGGCGCCGCGCGGAGCGCCGGCGGCTTCGGCGCGCGCGCCTCGGCCGGCGGCTTCGGCCGCCCGGCGGTCTCCGGGTGGCCGTTCACGGTGATGTCGGCGATGTAGGTCAGGATCTTCGTCGCCCGGTCGCGGCGCTTGCGGAAGGCGAAGAGGTCGGGCGTCGTGTCGATGAATTTCGTCGTGTAGGTGTTGCCGAGGAAGGTCGGGTGCTTCAAGAGGTTGATCACGAAGTCGATGTTGGTGGAGACGCCGCGGATGCGGAACTCCCTCAGCGCCCTGTCCATCCGCGCGATCGCCTGCCCGGGCGTCGGCGCCCAGGCCGTGACCTTGACGAGAAGCGAGTCGTAGTAGCGGGTGATCACGCCCCCCGCATAGGCGGTGCCGCCGTCGAGCCGGATGCCCATCCCGGTGGCCGACCGGTAGGCGGTTATCCGGCCGTAATCGGGGATGAAGCTGTTCTGCGGGTCTTCGGTGGTGACCCGGCACTGGAGGGCGTGGCCGCGCAGATGGATGTCGTCCTGATCGGCCACGCCCGTGGCTTCGGCGAGTGTCCGGCCCTCGGCGATCTTGATCTGGGCCTGGACGATGTCGATACCCGTCACCTCCTCGGTCACGGTATGCTCGACCTGGACGCGGGGGTTCACCTCGATGAAGTAGAAGGCCCCGGTGTCCATATCCATCAGGAACTCGACCGTGCCCGCGCATTCGTAGCCGACATGGGCGCAGATGCGCCGGCCGAGTTCGCAGATCTCGGCGCGCTGGGCGTCCGAAAGGTAGGGCGCCGGCGCGCGCTCGACAACCTTCTGGTTGCGTCGCTGAACGGTGCAGTCGCGTTCGTAGAGGTGGTAGATCGACCCGTGCTTGTCGCCGAGGATCTGCACCTCGACATGGCGGGCGCGCAGGATCATCTTCTCGAGGTAACCCTCGCCGTTGCCGAACGCGGCCTCGGCCTCGCGCCGTCCCTCGCGGACCTTCTCGACAACCTCGTCCGGCCCGTTGATCGGTCGCATGCCCCGGCCGCCGCCGCCCCAGGACGCCTTGAGCATCAGGGGGTAGCCGATGGCCGCCGCATCGCGCTTGATCGCGTCGAAATCGTCGCCGAGCACTTCGGTCGCCGGGATCACCGGCACGCCGGCCGCGATAGCCACGCGCCGGGCGCTCGCCTTGTCGCCGAGCGCGCGCATCGTCGCCGCCCTGGGGCCGATGAAGGTGATGCCGGCCGCGTCGCAGGCCTCGACGAAGTCGGGGTTTTCGCTCAAAAGCCCGTAGCCCGGGTGGATCGCGTCCGCGCCGCACTCCCTGGCCACGCGGATGATCTCGGGGATGGAGAGATAGGCCTGGACCGGACCCAGCCCCGCGCCGATCCGGTAGGCCTCGTCCGCCTTGAACCGGTGGAGGCTCAGCTTGTCTTCCTCGGCATAGACCGCGACGGTCCGCTTGCCGAGTTCGGTCGCCGCCCGCATCACGCGGATTGCGATTTCGCCCCGGTTCGCCACGAGAATCTTGCGGAAATCGGCCATAGGTCCCTCCACGGTCGCACGCCCGTCGCACGGGCGGGCACAATAGGCACGCCGCAGCGCGGCGCAATCCCCCGAATCCGCCCCCGGTCAGATTTCGGTAACGTTGCGTTCTGCATATGCCCCGGTCGGGCCGGCGCAGGCACAGGGGCGAAGTGTGGGGGCAGAATGCGACATGCGCGTCCGACGGTCAGCCCGCCGGCAGCAGGCAAGCCGCAAGGTCGGCGAGCCGACGGGCGCCGATCTGTCCCATGTTCGCGGCCATGTCCTTGGCAAGAATGTCGATGAGATGCGCCGGCCCCGCCGCGCCGAGTGCGCCGAGCGCGTAGTGCCAGGCACGGCCGAGCATGACGAAATCGGCCCCGAGGGCAACGGCGCGCAGGATGTCGAGCCCGCCCTCGATCCCGCTGTCGAAGATGACCGGCAGCGTCGTTGCCGCGCGGACGGCGGGCAGCGCCTCGATCGTCGCCGGCGCGGCGTCGAACTGCCGGCCCGCATGGTTCGAGACCCAGATCGCGTCCGCGCCCTCGTCCTGCAGGCGGGCGGCGTCATCCGGGCGCAGGACGCCCTTGATGACCAACGGCCCCTGCCACGCGTCGCGCAGCGCCTTGACATAGTCCCAGTCGGGCGATGTCCGGAGAAGGTAGCCGACATGGGCGGTGGAGGAGGTCTTGACCGACGTGTCGGCGTAGCTGTCCATCAGCCGCATGCGCGGCATCCCCATCCCGAGCGTGCCAAGCCCCCAGGCGGGCCGCAGCATCACCTGCGCAAGGAGGCGCGGGGTGAGCTTCGGCGGCTGGGTCAGGCCGGATCGCGTCTGCCGTTCGCGGCGGCTCGCCACCGGGACGTCCACGGTGAGGATGAGAGCGGAAAAGCCCGCATCCTTCGCCCGTCTCAGCATGTCCTTGCGGATATCCGGATCGCGCGGCGGATACATCTGGAACCAGCCATGCTTTCCGAGGACCGGGGCCACGAACTCCGGTGTCTGGCTCGCCACGGTGGAGAGCGCATAGGGCAGGCCGGCCTTGTTCGCCGCAGCCGCGACAAGCCGTTCGGCATCCGGCCAGATCAGGCCCGACATCCCCACGGGCGAAACGCCGAAGGGCAGGGGAAAGGTCTGGCCGAAGAGCGTGGTGGACAGGTCGGGCGTGAACTCGCCGTGCAGGATCGAGGGGCGGAACAGGACCGCGTCCAGTTTCGCACGGTTGCGCCGCTGCGTCGCCTCCGTCCCGGTGGCGCTGTCGAGGTATTCCCAGACGAAAAGCGGGATGCGCGACCGCGCGCGGGCCTTAAGGTCTGAAATCGCCGGGTAACGCTGATGCAGGTCCATGTCCCGCCTTGTCGACAAGGCCCGACTGCTTGTCCAGCACGAGGGAGGGAACAGAGTGTGAACTCGACTTTAATTCGCCACGCGATGCGGCTAGATTGCCACCCATGACCCGTTTCGACGAAGCCGACGCCTTCGAAGGCGCATCCCTCTCCGCCCGCGCGTTGGCGGCGCGGCCCGCGCCCTATCTCGACGGGCTGAACCCCGCCCAAAGGCAGGCGGTCGAGGCGCTGGAAGGGCCGGTGTTGATGCTGGCGGGGGCGGGGACGGGAAAGACCCGGGCGCTCACCGCGCGGATCGCGCATCTTCTGGCAAGGGGCATGGCGCGGCCGAACGAGATTCTCGCCGTGACCTTCACCAACAAGGCCGCGCGCGAGATGAAGGAGAGGGTCGGTCGGCTGATCGGCGGGCCAGTCGAGGGGCTGCCGTGGATGGGCACCTTCCATTCCCTCTGCGTGAAGATATTGCGGCGGCACGCGGAGCTTGTCGGCCTCAAATCGAACTTCACCATCCTCGACACCGACGACCAGATTAGGCTGATGAAGCAGGTCATCGCGGCGGCGAATATCGACGAAAAGCGCTGGCCCGCCCGACAACTCGCCGGGCTTATCGACCACTGGAAGAATCGCGCATGGGGGCCGGAACAGGTGCCGGCCTCGGAGGCCAGCCATTTCAACAACATGGGGACGGAACTTTACGCCGCCTACCAGCAGCGGCTGCTGGCGCTGAACGCCTGCGATTTCGGCGACCTCCTTCTCCATGTCGTGACGATCTTCCAGAAACACGCCGACGTGCTGGAGCAGTATCAACGCTGGTTCAAGTACATCCTCGTCGACGAATATCAGGACACCAACGTCGCCCAGTATCTCTGGCTGCGTCTCCTGGCCGCCAGACACCGCAACATCTGCTGCGTCGGTGACGACGACCAGTCGATCTACGGCTGGCGCGGGGCCGAGGTCGGCAACATCCTGCGCTTCGAGAAGGACTTTCCCGGCGCTCAGGTGATCCGGCTGGAACAGAACTACCGCTCCACCGAACACATCCTCGCCGCCGCCTCGCGCCTGATATCGGTCAATGCCGGGCGGCTCGGCAAGACGCTCTGGACCGAGGCGACGGGCGGCGAGAAGGTCCGCCTCATCGGCCATTGGGACGGCGAGGAGGAGGCACGCTGGATCGGGGAGGAGGCCGAGGCGATCCAGCGCGGCACGCGGGGTATGGAGCCGCGCAGCCTGGACGATCAGGCCATCCTCGTCCGCGCCAGCCACCAGATGCGCGCCTTCGAGGACCGCTTCCTGACCATCGGCCTGCCCTATCGGGTAGTCGGCGGCCCGCGATTCTATGAGCGGATGGAGATTCGCGACGCGATGGCTTATTTCCGCCTCGCCGTCTCGCCCGAGGACGATCTGGCGTTCGAGCGGGTGGTCAACACGCCGAAACGGGGCCTTGGCGACAAGGCGGTGCAGACCATACAGCGCCAGGCACGCGAGGACGGGGTGAGCCTTCTGGAAGGCGCGCGGTATTGCGTCGCCTCGGGCCGGATCGGCGGCAAGGGCGGCGGCGCGCTGCGCGTCCTCGTGGAGGCGGTCGATCGCTGGCACAAGGCGGCGCAGGTGCCCGACCATGATCACGTCCGGCTGGCCGAGACGATCCTCGACGAATCCGGCTACACCGGGATGTGGCAGGCCGACAAGACGCCCGAGGCGCCGGGGCGGCTCGAAAACCTCAAGGAACTCGTCAAGGCGCTGGAATCCTTCGACAACCTGCAGGGCTTCCTCGAGCATGTGGCGCTGATCATGGACAATGACAGCGAGGACGCGGAGGAGAAGATCACCATCATGACGCTTCATGCCGCCAAGGGGCTGGAGTTTCCGGTGGTCTTCCTGCCCGGCTGGGAGGACGGGCTTTTCCCCTCGCAGCGGTCGATGGACGAAAGCGGGCTGAAGGGGCTGGAGGAGGAGCGGCGGCTGGCCTATGTCGGCATCACCCGGGCCGAGGAGCTTTGCACCATCTCCTTCGCCGGCAACCGCCGCGTCTATGGCCAGTGGCAAAGCCAGATGCCCTCGCGCTTCATCGACGAACTGCCGTCCGATCACGTGGACATCCTGACCCCGCCCGGCCTCTACGGCGGCGGCTACGGGGCCGCTGCGCAGGGTTTCGGGGCATCGAACATCGAGGACCGCGCCGCGCGCGCCGATGTATACAACTCGCCCGGCTGGAAGCGGATGCAGGACCGCGCCGGAAGCCGCCCCGTCAGCCAGCCGCGCGAGGCGCGACACGTCGTGATCGACCTCGATGCGGTTCCGGCTTTCGATCCGGGCGACCGCGTCTTCCACCAGAAGTTCGGCTACGGCACCGTCGAGATGATCGAGGGCGAGAAGCTGCGCGTGGCCTTTGACAAGGCCGGCACGAAACATGTCGTCGCAGGCTATGTTGTCGCGGCCGGGGGTGCGGACGACATCCCCTTCTGATCTTTCGCTAGAGGATGGAGCTTCCGCCGCCGGCGCCCAGGCCGGCGCGCCTCGGCAGCAAGCGGGCTGCATGGATTGGTCCTGCACCGGACCCGCCTTCGCTCACGCAAGAAAAAAGCGGCGCCCCGGGAGGAGGGACGCCGCTTTCGGTCTTTCGCGGCCCCAGGGAGGAGGGGGGAGCCTGCGAAACCGGTTCGAAGACCGGCGGCATCCCAGGGAGGAGGAGGGGATGCCGCCGACTTCACACAGCGGCCCGAGGGAGGAGGAGGGGCCGCCGATCGTTGGTGAAGATGCGGCGGTGGCAGGGAGGAGGAGGCCACCGCCGCACTTCACTACGCCAGACCCGAGGGAGGAGGAGACGGGTCCGTCGCGTCTACATGGGCCTTTCGGCCCGATCTGGCGCGGCGGCACCAGGGAGGAGGAAGGTGCCGCCGCGGATTTCCGGGGTCCGAGGGAGGAGGAGGACCCCAGGAAGTAAACTCGTCAGGCGCCGTAGGCGGCGTCAGTCGCGATCGACACGATCTCCGACCGGTGGATGCCGAGGTCGGCCAGATCGCGATCGCTCAGCACGTTGAGTTGACGGACAGTCTCGCGGTAGACACCGTAGCGCCGCCACTTCTCGCCAAGCTCGCGCACCATGTCCACCATACGGTCCGCAAGACCGCCGTTCGCGCCACGCACACCACTCACGTAAGCCATTTTCGTCACCTTCGTCTCATCTGTGGCACCGCATCTCGGTGCCGTTGGGAAGAAGATGCGTCTTATGCTGCGGATGCACAATACCCGCAGAGATCAATGCTGCCATGCAGCGAATGCATGACCCCGCCGATGAAATTTCCGTTACGTAGCGGCAACTTGCCGCGACGGTCGCCACGATGATCGCGGGCTGTTGCTCTTTCCGGCAAAGCGTCCAATCCTTGGGCAGATCGAATGGAGGATGCCCCTGATGAGCGTGACGCGCGACGCGGTGCTTGACTGCCTTTCCCGTATCTCTCTGCCGGACGGCGGCACGCTCCTGTCGCGCGACCTTGTGCGCGCGCTCGACGTGGAGGGGGGCATGGTGCGCTTCGTCATAGAGGCTGCCGATGCCGCCGAGGCGCGCGCTCTGGCCGGCCTGCGCGACGCCGCCGAGGCGGCCGTGCGGGCGATCCCCGGCGTGACCGGAACCTCGATCGTGCTGACCGCGCACGGGCCGGCGGCGAAACCCGCGCCGAGCCTGAAGATCGGCGGGCACCCGACGCCGCAGGCCGGGCCGCAGCCCATCGCGGGGGTCCGGCGCATTCTCGCCGTGGGCTCGGGCAAGGGCGGCGTCGGCAAGTCGACCGTGGCGTCGAACCTCGCCGTCGCACTGGCGCGAGCGGGCCGCAAGGTCGGTCTGCTCGACGCCGACATCCATGGGCCCTCGCAGGCCCGGATGATGGGCGTCTCGCAGCGCCCCGCCTCGCCTGACGGCAAGACGATCATCCCGCTCCGGGCCCATGGCGTCACGATGATGTCGATCGGCCTAATGCTGAAGGAGGGGGAGGCGGTGATCTGGCGCGGCCCGATGCTGATGGGCGCGCTCCAGCAACTCCTCGGCCAGGTGGAGTGGGGCGATCTCGACGTGCTGATCGTCGATCTGCCGCCGGGCACGGGCGACGTCCAACTCTCGCTCGCCCAGAAGGTGCCGGTGACGGGCGCGCTCATCGTCTCCACGCCGCAGGACGTCGCGCTGATCGACGCGCGCCGCGCGATCAACATGTTCGAGAAGCTGAAGGTCCCCGTCCTCGGGCTGATCGAGAACATGTCGAGCTATGTCTGCCCCAACTGCGGGCACGAGGCGCATATCTTCGGCCATGGCGGCGTTGCTGCCGAGGCGGCGACGATCGGTGTGCCGTTCCTCGGTGAACTGCCGCTCAGCCTCGACGTGCGGATCGCGGGCGACGCCGGAACGCCGGCCGCCACCGGGGAGGGGCCGGTGGCCGAGGCCTACGGCCGGCTTGCCCGGCGACTGATAGCCGACGGCATGGCCTGACGGTCGCTTTCCGGGATTTCATGGTACCGGGCATGACCTGCGGGTCCCCGCATGGGAATGCGTGGGACGCGGCGGCCAGATTCGCCTGAAAACCGAATCATGCGGGGTCACCGGGGCGCGACTGCGCCGGATTCCGGCCGATTCCGTCGAGATTTCCGATCGGATTCTTGCGTTGAAGTTATTTTTCCGGGAATTCATGGAACTGATGCGTGGTGCGGTATTGCATCAATATGTTGTTGTTGATGTCAAAAAATTATCAACAATTGGACAAAGCTGATCTCCAGCGATCCAATATCCTGTCGCAGGATGGGGTCTGACACCATCCGTTGTGTAGTTGGTGGCGCAGTTTCCTGTTGATTCCCACAAAATCCCATGGCATCCCTAACTCACCGATGAGGACGGGCTTAAACGGGCATCAAGACCCAAAAGGCGAAAGTCAGGTTTCATACAGGCACCCGCTTTCATCGAACCAAGAGATCCGGCGCGCACGCGAGCAGACATCCCCCCAGGTGGCAGCGCAGTCGGACACCCCAGTGATGGGACGAGGGCGGCGGATCGGGCAGTGGCAGCAGCCCGATCCGCCGTTGTCTTTCCGGGCCTGGTCTGACGGCGGTGACACCCGGGGGAGGGGACAGGCAAGGAGCGCGGGCCCTTGGCACGCAGGTTCAGAGGATCGGATACATTCAAGGTGGACGCGAAGGGTCGCGTCTCCATTCCGGCCCCGTTCCGCCGCGTGATCGAGGTATCCGACCCCGACTGGACCGAAGGGCTCCGCCCCAACATCGTCATCGTCTACGGACCCGAGAGCCAGGACTGGCTCGAGGTCTTCTCGATGGCGGCCATCCACGAGATGGACCAGCAGATCGCGCTGATGCAGCGCGGCTCGCCGGACCGCCTGCGGGTCGAGGAGATGATGTACGGCCAGTCGATCGAGGCGCAGATCGACGACGACGGACGCCTGACCATCCCGCAGAAGCTGCGTGAGAAGATCGGGCTGAAGGGCGAGGCCTTCTTCATCTCGGCCGGTGACTATTTCCGCATCTGGAACCCCGAGACCTACGCGGCGAAGGCTGCCCGCCGCAGCGCGCGGCTCGCCGACCAGTATCCCGAGGACTTCGACCCGCGAAGCCTCCTGCCGCCGCTCCCGCCGAAGGGCTGAGCCATGGCCGCTGCCGCCGCCCGCCGGACCGATCCCGCCCCCCACGTCCCCGTTCTTCTCGGCCCGCTTCTCGCGGCCGTCGCGCCGGTCGCCGGCCTCTGGGTCGATGGCACCTTCGGCGCCGGCGGCTATGCGCGCGGGCTTCTGGAGGCCGGCGCGGACCGGGTCATCGGCATCGACCGGGATCCTTCCGTCTTGCGCATGGCAGAGGGCTGGGCCGGCGGCTACGGCGACCGGCTGACGCTGGCACAGGGCACGTTTTCCGACCTCGAGCGCTTCGCCGGCGGGCCGGTCGATGGCGTCGTTCTCGACCTCGGCGTATCATCGATGCAGATCGACCAGGCCGAGCGGGGCTTTTCCTTCCAGAAGGACGGCCCCCTCGACATGCGCATGGGCGACGAAGGCCCGACGGCGGCCGACCTCGTGAACACCGGCGGCGAGGCCGAGATCGCCGACATCCTTTTCCACTACGGCGAGGAGCGCGCCGCGCGGCGGATCGCCCGCGCCATCGTCGCAGCGCGGCCCTTCACACGGACGCTGCAACTCGCCGCCGTCATCGAGCGCTGCCTGCCGCGCCAGAAACCGGGGCAGAGCCATCCCGCCACCCGCAGCTTCCAGGCGATCCGCATCGCAGTGAACGACGAATTCGGTCAGCTTGCCGAGGGCCTCGCCGCCGCCGAGCGGGCGCTGAAGCCCGGCGGCCGGCTCGCCGTTGTCACGTTTCACTCGCTCGAGGACCGCATCGTGAAACGGTTCTTCCAGCTTCGCTCGGGCGCCGAGGGGCAGGGCAGCCGCCATGCCCCCGAACGCGCGCAGGTGGTGCCCGCGTTCCGCATGCTCACGCGCCGCGCCGTCGCCCCGGACGAGGCCGAAATCGCCGCGAACCCCCGCGCCCGCTCCGCCAAGCTCCGCGTCGGGATGCGCACCGACGCGCCCGCCGGGGAGGCGCCCCGCGCCGCCCTCGGCCTTCCGAAACCCGCGCAGAAGGATCACCGGTGATGCGCAGCCTCCTCCTCGTCCTTTCGGCCTTCGCGGTCATGGCTCTCGGGTTCTGGGCCTACCGGGAGAATTACCGGACGCAGGGCGAACTGGCCGAGGTGCGCCGCCTTCAGGCCGAGATCGGCGAGTTGCGCGAGGCTCTCAGCGTGCTCAACGCCGAGTGGGCCTATCTGAACCGCCCCGACCGGCTGCGGGAGCTTGCCGAGCTGAATTTCGAACGCCTCGGCCTTCTCCCCTTCGAGCCGCGCCAGTTCGGCTCGGTCGCGGCCGTAAGCTATCCGGCGATCGCGCTGCCGCCGATCACCGAGCCCGTCGACACGATCGCGCTCAATGGAAACGCCCCATGATCCGCACGCCGCTCCGCCCGCTCGCCCGCATCCTCTCGGCCCGCGCCAAGGGCGAGAACCCCGATGTGATCGAGCGCGAGAACATCCGCATCCGCCACGAAGCCATGCGCGACAGCGCGCGTGTTCGGGCGGAAGGGCGGCTTCTCGTCCTCGGTCTGGCCTTCATCGTCGGGTTCGGCGCGGTCGGTTTCCGGATGGGCGTCCTCGCCTCCACCGATCCGGCGGAGCCGGCAACGGCGGGCGCGGGAACGGCGATCATCGCGCAGCGGGCCGACATCACGGACCGCCAGGGGCGCATTCTCGCCACGAACCTCGTGACGCACTCGCTCTATGCCCAACCGCAGCAGATGGTGGACCCGGCGGGCAGTGCGCGGAAACTGGCGCAGATTTTCCCCGATCTCGACGCGGAACGCCTGGCCAGGGATTTCGCCGGCACCCGCAAGTTCCTGTGGCTGAAGAAGAAGATATCGCCCGAGCAGATGCAGCTTGTGCACGAGATCGGCGATCCCGGTCTCCTCTTCGGCCCGCGCGAGATGCGGCTCTATCCGAATGGCGCGATCGCGGCGCATGTCCTCGGCGGCGCGAGCTTCGGGCGCGAGGGCGTCTCCTCGGCCGAGGTCGTGGGCACAGCGGGCGTGGAAAAGACCTTCGACCGCTGGCTCCGCGACCCGGCGAACGGCGGCGCGCCCTTGCAACTCTCGCTCGACCTCACGATCCAGTCCACGGTCGAGGACGTGCTCGCCGGCGGCATGAAGCTGATGAACGCAAAGGGTGCCGCGGCCATCCTCATGGACGCGAGGACGGGCGAGATCGTCGCCCTGGCCTCGCTGCCGGATTTCGACCCGAACACCCGGCCCGCGCCGGCGACGAAGGGCGACCCGTCCGACAATCCGCTGTTCAACCGGGCAGTCCAGGGGGTCTACGAACTCGGCTCGACCTTCAAGATATTCGCCGTCGGCCAGGCGCTCGACCTTGGTCTCGTCACCCCCGAGACGATGGTGGAGACGAAGGGACCGATGGTCTGGGGCAAGTTCCGCATCCGCGACTTCCACAACTACGGTCCGCAACTGTCCGTCACCGACGTGATCGTGAAATCCTCGAACATCGGTACCGCGCATGTCGCCCAGATGATCGGCGGCACCCGCCAGCAGGAGTTCCTCGGCAAGCTCGGCCTCTTCGACCCGACGCCCGTCGAGCTTGTGGAGGCACCGGGCGCGAAGCCGCTGAAGCCTGCGAAATGGCCCGAGATCACCACTCTGACCGTGTCCTACGGCCACGGTGTCGCGGCGAGCCCGCTGCACCTCGCGGCGGCCTATGCGACGATGGTCAACGGTGGTACCCGCGTCGCGCCCACGCTCCTGAAACGGACCGAGGTCGAGCCCGGGCCCCGGGTGATCAGCGAAGCGACCTCGGCGATCATCCGCGACCTGCTGCGCCAGGTGGTCGTCCGCGGCACCGCGACCTTCGGAAATGTTCCCGGCTACGAGGTCGGCGGCAAGACCGGGACGGCCGACAAGCCGAAGCCCACGGGCGGGGGCTACTACAAGGACAAGGTGGTGGCGACCTTCGCCGCAGCCTTCCCCATGTCTGACCCGAAATACGTCCTCGTGGTCTCGCTCGACGAACCGGTCGAAACCTCGGGCACCGAGCCGCGCCGCACCGCGGGCTGGACCGCCGTGCCGGTCGGCGCCGAGATCATCCGCCGTGCCGCGCCGCTTCTGGGGCTGAGGCCCGCGCTTGAACCTGTCGCCGAGGCCGGGGTAATACGCGTCTCCAACTGACGACGGAAGCGGGGCAGACCATGGCAGAGACAGTGAGATCGCTCTCCGAACTGGGCCTGCGCGCCCAGGGCGGGCGGGAGGCGACCGTTACCGGTCTCTCGGTCGACAGCCGGCAGGTGAAACCCGGCCATCTCTTCGCCGCGCTGCCGGGCACCCGGATGCACGGGGGCGAGTTCATCCAGTACGCGCTGCGGATGGAGGCCGCCGCGATCCTGACCGACCGCGAGGGCGCCGAGATAGCGAAGGCCGAACTCGCCGCCTCGACCGCCGCGCTGATCGTGGTGGAAGATCCGCGCCAGGTGCTTGCCTACACGGCGGCGCTCTGGTTCGGCCGCCAGCCGGAAACCGTGGTCGCCGTCACCGGAACCTCCGGCAAGACGTCCGTGGCCACCTTCACCCGCCAGATCTGGCAGGCGCTCGACCACCGGGCGGCGAACCTCGGGACGATGGGCGTGCTCGGCGACTTCACCGCGCCGCTTGCGCACACCACGCCCGAACCGATCACGCTCCACCGCGTGCTTCGCGACATGGCCGAGGCCGGCGTCACCCATGCGGCGATGGAGGCCTCGTCCCACGGGCTCGACCAGGGCCGGCTCGACGGGGTGCGGCTGAAGGCTGCGGCCTTCACGAACTTCAGCCAGGATCACCTCGACTACCATGCGAGCTTCGACGAGTACTTCGCGGCGAAGGCGGGGCTTTTCTCGCGCGTCCTGCCCGAGGAAGGGACCGCCGTCATCAACATCGACGACCCGCGCGGGCGCGAGGTGCTGACGATCGCCCGCAGCCGGGGCCAGCGGATTATGACCGTCGGGCACGATCCGGCGGCCGATCTCAGGATCGCCGCGCAGCGCTTCGACGCCACCGGGCAGGATCTGCGCTTCACCCAGGGCGGGCGTCCGCACCTCGTGCGCCTCGCCCTCATCGGCGGCTTCCAGGCCGAAAACGTCCTGGCGGCGGCCGGCCTTGCAATGGCCGCAGGCGATGCGCCCGAGGCGGTGATCGCGGCGCTGCCCGGCCTGACCACGGTGCGCGGACGGATGGAACTTGCGGCCAAGCGCGACAACGGCGCGACCGTCTTCGTCGACTATTCCCACAAGCCCGGCGCGCTCGCCTCGGCGCTCCAGTCGCTTCGCCCGCATGTCCTGGGCCGCATCGTCGTCGTCTTCGGCGCGGGTGGCGACCGCGACCGGCTGAAGCGCCCCCTGATGGGCGAGGTGGCGGCGAAACACGCCGATGTCGTTTTCGTGACCGACGACAATCCCAGGTCCGAGGACCCGGCAGCGATCCGCGCCGAGGTGATGGCCGGCTGCCCCGAGGCGACCGAGGTCGGCGACCGGGCCGAGGCGATCCTGCGCGGCGTCGATGCGCTCGGGCCGGGCGACGCGCTTCTCATCGCCGGCAAGGGGCACGAAACCGGCCAGATCGTCGGCAACGACATCTATCCCTTCGACGACGCGGAACAGGCCTCTGTCGCGGTCGCGGCGCTGGAGGGGCGGATATGAGCGCGCTCTGGACCTCGGCGGACGCGGCGCGCGCCACCGGAGGACGGGTCACGCGACCCTTCGATGCGACCGGAGTGTCCATCGACACGCGGACACTTGCGCCGGGCGACGTCTTCGTCGCGCTGAAGGACGCGCGCGACGGCCACGATTTCGTCCGCGCCGCACTCGACAAGGGGGCTGCCGCCGCGCTGGTCGCGCGCATTCCGGAGGGCTGTTCCGAGGCCGATCCCTTGCTGGTCGTGCCCGATGTGCTCGCCGCGCTTTCGGCGCTCGGGGCGGCGGGCCGGGCGCGGACGACGGCAAAGGTGATCGCGGTGACCGGCTCGGTCGGCAAGACCTCCACCAAGGAGATGCTGCGCGCCGTTCTTGCGGGGCAGGGCCGGGTCCACGCGGCCGAGGCGAGCTTCAACAACCACTGGGGCGTGCCCGTGACGCTGGCGCGGATGCCCGTGGACGCCGATTTCGCCGTGGTCGAGATCGGCATGAACCACCCCGGCGAGATCGCGCCGCTCTCCCGTCTCGCCCGGCCCCATGTGGCGATGATCACCACCGTCGCGCCGGCACACCTCGAGGCGTTCGAGGACATCGAGGGCATCGCCCGCGAGAAGGCCGCGATCTTTCAGGGGCTGGAGCCGGGTGGCATCGCGGTGATTCCGTCCGGCCTTTCCGTGACGCCGATCCTCGCCGAGGCGGCGGCCCGCGCCGGCCGGACGCTGCGCTTCGGGGCCGAGGCCGGCGACGACTACCGGATCACCGACGTCACGCTTGCCGAAGACACGACCATCGTGCGCGCCCTGCGCCACGGCGCCGCCATGCTCTTCAAGGTGCAGACCCCGGGGCGGCATTTCGCCATGAACGCCCTTGGCGTTCTCGCGGTGGCCGAGGCGGTCGGCGCCGACCCGGCGGTCGCGGCCATCGACATCGGCCGCTGGCGCCCGCCGCAGGGCCGGGGGCAGCGCGAACGCATCCACATGGACATCGTGGACGAGGCGCTGGCCTTCGACCTGATCGACGACGCCTTCAATGCCAACCCCGCGTCCATGAGCGCGGCACTCGACGTGCTCGGCGCGGCGCAACCCCGCGACGGGATCGGCCGGATCAAGGGCGGGCGCCGCATTGCCGTGCTCGGCGACATGCTGGAGCTTGGCCCGACCGAGGCGGAGTTGCACCGCGCGATCGCCGACCACCCGGCGATGGACAGCATCCATCTCGTCCACTGCGTCGGCCCCCGGATGCACGCGCTTTGGGACCGGCTGCCGCGGGCGAAGCGGGGCGAGTGGCACGAAACGGCGGCCGACCTCGCGGCGCGGGCGCACCAGATCGCCGATGCCGGCGATGTTCTGCTCGTGAAGGGCTCCAAGGGATCGAAGGTCAGCCTGGTGGTTGACGCCCTGAGGAAACTCGGGCAACCGGGCGCGGCCGAAGCGCGGGGGAGTGAGTAATGCTGTACTGGTTGTCCGGGCTGGCCGAGGGAGGGGACGTCTTCAACCTCTTCCGCTACATCACCTTCCGGGCCGGTGCAGCCTTCTTCACCGCGCTTCTCTTCGGCTTCCTCTTCGGCCGCCCGCTGATCGACCTGCTGCGGCGGCGGCAGGGCAAGGGCCAGCCGATCCGCGACGACGGACCGCAGACGCATTTCGCCAAGGCCGGCACGCCGACGATGGGGGGGCTCCTGATCCTTTCGGCGATACTCGTCTCGACGCTGCTCTGGGCGCGGCTCGACAATCCCTACGTCTGGATCGTCCTCTTCGTGACCTACGGCTTTGGCCTCATCGGCTTTGCCGACGACTACGCCAAGGTGACGAAGCAGAATTCCAGGGGCGTGTCGTCGCGTATGCGGATGCTCCTCGGCCTGCTGATCGCGGCCTTCGCAGGCGGCATGGCGGCCTATGTCCACCCGGCCGAGTTGGCGAACCAGCTCGCCTTCCCGGTCTTCAAGAACACGCTGCTGAACCTTGGATGGTTCTTCGTGCCCTTCGCCATGGTGGTGATCGTCGGGGCCGCGAATGCGGTGAACCTGACCGACGGACTCGACGGGCTCGCCATCATGCCGGTGATGATCGCGGCCGGCACGCTTGGCGTCATCGCCTATGCCGTGGGCCGGATCGACTTCACCGAATACCTCGGGGTCCACTACGTCCCCGGCACCGGCGAGATCCTGGTCTTTACCGCCGCATTGATCGGCGGCGGGCTCGGGTTCCTCTGGTACAACGCGCCGCCGGCCGCGGTCTTCATGGGCGACACGGGCTCGCTCGCGCTCGGCGGGGCACTGGGCGCCATCGCGGTGGCCACGAAGCACGAGATCGTGCTCGCCATCGTCGGCGGCCTCTTCGTGGTGGAGGCGCTCAGCGTCATCATCCAGGTGGCCTATTTCAAGCGGACCGGCAAGCGCGTCTTCCTGATGGCGCCGATCCACCACCACTTCGAGAAGAAGGGCTGGGCCGAGCCGCAGATCGTGATCCGCTTCTGGATCATCTCGCTCATCCTCGCGCTCATCGGGCTTGCCACGCTGAAGCTGCGCTGAGCCCGGCGCAGGGCTTGCCGCCCGCCGCCGCTGCCATCATC
This sequence comes from Paracoccaceae bacterium, assembly GCA_020637675.1. Lineage (GTDB taxonomy): Bacteria > Pseudomonadota > Alphaproteobacteria > Rhodobacterales > Rhodobacteraceae > Albidovulum. The sequence continues at coordinate 347,908 of JACKKD010000002.1, forward strand.
CTGCGCCCGAACGGGGAGGGGCGGATGGCGCTGGAGCAGGTGCTTGCGGACTGGGGCCTGCCGGCAATCGCGGCGGGCAGCTTCCTGGAAGGCGAGGGCGTGGCCTTCATGGGGGGCGTTCTGGCGCACCGGGGCTTCTTCCCGTTCGAGGCGGCGGCGCTGGCCGCGGCGCTCGGCGCGCTCTGCGTCGATCAGGCGATCTTCCACATCGGCCGGCATCTGGCCCGTTTTCCCCGCGCGCGCGGTGTCCTGGAAAAACCCGGTACGCGCAAGGTCGCGGGTTGGGTCCGGGCGCATCCCGACCGCCTCTGCCTGTCGTTCCGGTTCCTCTACGGGCTCAAGACGGTGGGCGCATTGACGCTCGGTGCGGCGGCCATCCCGCCCGCACGGTTTTTCGCGCTCGACCTGGTCGGCTGTCTTGTCTGGGCCCATGCCGTGACCGCGCTCGGATTCGGCGCGGGCCATGCGGTCGAGCGGGTCTTCGGCCGGATCGAGACACACCATCACATCGTGATCGCGCTGTCGCTGGCCGCCCTGCTGCTCGGCACCGCGGAAATCGTGCGCCGGCGGTGGCGACCGGGCTCCGCCGATCCGTCAGGCGGCGATGTGGCGCGAGGGAAGAAACGCGATGACTGACCATTCCCTTGCCGCGGGGTGGGCGGTGAGCCTGCGGATGACCAGCGCGCCGCCCACGACCACCGTTGCGGCCAGAAGGGGCGAGTGCTGCATGGCCGCGCCGAACTCCGGGTGGCCGAAGGCCGCGACAGCCGCGGCCAGACGCGCGATTGCGGTCGCCTCGACAAAGGCGGCGAGCGCCGGCAGGAGGACGCTGGTCACCGTGGCGGCCGTGCCGACGACGAGCGCGGTGACGAGACCGGTAAAAAGCGGCAGCGGCACGCCGTGAACGGTGATGTCGTGCCGCAGGAAGCCGATGACGCCGGCCGCGAAGGCCATGAGCGTGGCGAAAAGGATCAGGCGCCGCGCCGCGCGAAGCCTCTGTCCGACAAGAGCGAGCATCCAAACCCCCAGGGTTTTCCCCGACGATCGGTCTGACATCTGAATCAAGCGTGAACGCGACCCAATCCGAGCGGGATTGTGGCGGGCGCCGGCACAGGGACGCCTTCCGGAGCGCCCCGGCTTGCAGGCGGCAAGGGCGCGCGGCATTGTCGTTGGGGCACGAGGGGAAGGGCCGCGTCATGATTCCGGTGCAGGGTTTCGAAGGCCGCAAGGTCGCCGTGCTGGGGCTCGGCCGGTCGGGGCTCGCCACCGCGGCGGCGCTCGCCGCCGGCGGCGCCGTTCCCTGCCTCTGGGACGATGCGCCCGAGGCGAGGGCCAAGGCCGAGGCGGCGGGATTCACCCTCACCGACCTCACGCGTGCCGACGCCTGGGAAGGGGTCGCGAGCCTCGTCGTCTCGCCCGGCATCCCGCACCTCTATCCGGAGCCGAACCGGCTGATCGCGCGGGCGATTGCCGCGGGCGTTCCGGTCGACAATGACATCGGGCTCTTCTTCCGCTCCTTCGCGACGCCGGGATGGGACGAGATGGCGGTGGCGCCCAAGGTCGTCGCCGTCACCGGATCGAACGGCAAGTCCACCACGACGGCGCTCATCCACCACGTCCTGAAGGTCGCGGGCCGGCCGACGCAGATGGCCGGCAACATCGGCCGCGGCGTCCTTGACCTCGACCCCGGGCAGGAGGGCGAGGTGGTGGTGCTGGAGTTGTCCTCATACCAGACCGAGCTTGCCCGCGCGCTGACGCCCGACATCGCGGTCTTCACCAACCTCTCGCCCGACCATCTCGACCGGCACGGCGGTCTCGGCGGCTATTTCGCCGCCAAGCGCCGGCTCTTCGCCGAAGGGGGGCCCGACCGCGCCGTGATCGGCGTCGACGAGACGGAGGGGCGCTTTCTTGCCAACCAGATGGCCGAGGGGGCGGCGGACGACCGGGTGATCCGCATCTCCTCCGGGCAGAAGCTCGACGGCGAGGGCTGGTCGGTCTTCGCGCGCAAGGGGTTTCTTGCCGAATGGCGCAAGGGCCGGCAGGTGGCGTCCATCGACCTGCGCGAGATCAGGGGCCTGCCCGGCGCCCATAACCACCAGAACGCCTGCGCGGCCTATGCGGCTTCCCGCACCCTTGGCGTGGCGCCGAAGCTCGTCGAGCAGGCGTTCCATTCCTTCGAGGGGCTGCCGCACCGAAGCCAGTTCGTTGCCGAACGGAACGGCGTGCGTTTCGTGAACGACTCGAAGGCCACCAACGTGGACAGCGCGGCGAAGGCGCTGCAGGCCTTCGCGAAGATCCGCTGGATTGCCGGCGGTCTCGGCAAGGAGGGCGGCGTTGCCGGCCTCAGGCCCTTCCTCGGCGCCGTGGTGAAGGCCTATCTCATCGGCCATTCCGCGCGGGACTTCGCGCTGGAACTGGGCGACACGCCGCACGAGATCTGCGAGACGATGGAACGAGCCGTGGCGCGCGCCGCCGAGGAGGCGGAGGCGGGGGAGACCGTGCTCCTCGCACCGGCGGCCGCCTCCTTCGACCAATACCCGAACTTCGAGAAGCGGGGCGAGGATTTCACGGAACGGGTCCGGGCGCTTCAGGGCCAGGCGCGACAGGAGGGGACATGACGATGCCAGGCGCGCACGGTCACCGCGATCCCGCCATCGCGGGCTTTCTCGACGTGCTCGAAACCGCGGTGATGGCCGACGCGCCCCCCGCGTCCGACGCGCGGCGGGCCGCGGCGCGGGTCTTCGACCGGTGCCGCCACAGCGCCGGGAAGTCAGTGGCGGTCGATCCCGCCTGGCCCCCGGTCTGCGATGTCCTGCCTATGGCACTCGCACTGGACCGGCCGCCGGCCCGACGCAGGGTTGCCGAGGCGTTCGGCGCGCTTGCCCCGCGGCTCGGCTGGAAGCCTCGCGCATCAGCGGCAGGGGCGGATGGCCGTTTTCCCGAAAGCCACGCCAACGCTACCGTGATCGGGCCCGGCGGTCTCGAGGACCGGCAGGACCTGCACATCGGCGTGTCACTGATGGCACCGGACCTCACCTATCCCGATCACGACCATCCGCCGGAAGAGGTCTATCTTGCCCTGACGCCGGGCGAGTGGTGGAATGCGCGGATGGACTGGACCGACCCCGGCCCGCACGGGCTGATCTACAACCCGCCGGGAATCCGGCACGCGATGCGCTCGGGCGCGACGCCCTTGCTCGCGGTCTGGCTTCTGCCGGGGTGAGGCACGGCAGCCGGTATCGGGCGCGGGAGGAGACCATGGAAGGCCACTGCACCTGCGGACGCATCCGCTTCCGGCTCACCGACCGGCCGCTCTTCGTCCACGCCTGCCACTGCACCTGGTGCCAGCGCGAGACCGGCGGGCCGCACGCGATCAACGCGATGATCGAGACCGGCCGGATCGAGATCCTCGCCGACGACCCCGTGGAGGTGCTGACCCCTTCGGCCTCGGGCAGGGGCCAGGCCATCCTGCGCTGTCCGGACTGCTGCGTGGCGCTCTGGTCGCACTACGCCGGAGCAGGGCGCAAGATCGCCTTCGTGCGGGTGGGCACGCTCGACGACCCTGCCTCATGCCCGCCCGACATCCACATCTTCACCGAGACGAAAGCGCCCTGGTACGTGATCCCCGAGGGTGTCCCCGCGGTGCCGGAATACTACGACCGCACCCGGTACTGGCCGCCCTCGGCTCTGGCGCGGAGGGCCGCCCTGATGGGCGGCTGAGCCAAGGGCGGACCAACTTGCTCTGGCGCCCGCGCCGGTTCCGCGCTAGGCTTCCTGCCAGACCCGGAAAACGGGCAACGTGAGGCAGTGAAGGCGGTATCCCATGACGGAGATGGTTTATGGCACCGTGCCCGCCCGGGCGGGCGAGCCGGTGCTTCCCCGCTGGTGGCGGACGATCGACAAATGGTCGCTCACCTTCGTTCTCATCCTCTTCGGGATCGGGCTTCTGCTCGCGCTCGCGGCCTCGGTGCCTCTGGCCGAGAAGAACGGGCTCGACCCTTATTACTACGTCGCGCGCCAGACCATGTTCGGCGGCGTCGCGCTCGCGGCGATGTGCGTCATCTCCATGCTCTCGCCCGAAGCGGTGCGACGGATCGGCGTCGTCGGCTTCTTCTGTGCCTTCGTGGCACTCATCCTCCTGCCGCTTTTCGGCACCGACTTCGGCAAGGGCGCCGTGCGCTGGTATTCGCTCGGCTTCGGGTCGTTCCAGCCCTCGGAATTCCTCAAGCCCGGCTTCGTCATCATGGCCGGCTGGCTCATTGCAGCGGCGATGGAGATCAACGGCCCGCCAGGCCGGCTCTACAGCTTCGTCCTCGCGCTCGGCATCGTCCTCTTCCTCGCCCTCCAGCCTGATTTCGGTCAGGCCTGCCTCATCCTCTTCGCCTGGGGCGTGATGTATTTCGTGGCCGGTGCGCCGATCCTGCTGCTGTCGGTCGTCGGCGGGCTCGTCGTCGCGGGCGGGCTTTTCGCCTATGACGCATCGGAACACTTCGCGCGCCGCATCGACGGCTTCCTTGCCGCCGAAGTCGATCCGCGCACCCAGATCGGCTATGCGACCAACGCGATCCAGGAAGGCGGATTCTTCGGCGTCGGCGTGGGCGAGGGGACGGTGAAATGGTCGCTGCCCGACGCTCATACGGACTTCATCATCGCCGTCGCGGCAGAGGAGTATGGCCTTGTCCTCGTCCTTCTCATCATCGCACTTTACACCGCGATCACGGCGCGGTCGCTCTTCCGCCTTCTGAAGGAGCGCGATCCCTTCATCCGCATCGCCGGCACCGGGCTTGCCTGCGCCTTCGGTGTGCAGGCGCTCATCAACATGGGTGTCGCGGTCCGGCTTCTGCCGGCGAAGGGCATGACGCTCCCCTTCGTGAGCTACGGCGGGTCGTCTGTCATCGCCTCGGGCATAGCCATGGGCATGCTCCTGGCGCTGACCCGCAGCCGGCCCCAGGGGCGTATCGAGGACGTGCTCTTGAAGCGGGGCCGCTGATGGCCGCGCCCCTTCTTCTCATCGCCGCGGGCGGCACCGGCGGGCACATGTTTCCCGCTCAGGCGCTGGCCGAGGCGATGGTGGCGAAGGGCTGGCGGGTGAAGCTTTCGACCGACGCGCGGGGCGCGCGCTATGCGGGCGGCTTCCCGAGGGCAGTGACCATCGAGGAGGTCGTCTCGGCCACCTTCGCGCGGGGCGGTATCGCGGCGAAGGCGCTGGCGCCCCTGCGCATCGCGGTGGGCATCGCGGGGACCTGCATGGCGATGCGCCGCGACCGGCCGGCGGTCGTCGTGGGCTTCGGCGGCTACCCGTCGATCCCGGCGCTCGGCGCAGCGGTGCTCCTGAAGCTCCCGCGCATGATCCACGAACAGAACGGCGTCCTCGGCAAGGTCAACCGCGCCTTCGCCCCCCGCGTCCGCCTCATCGCCTGCGGCACCTGGCCCACCGACCTGCCCGAAGGGGTGGAGGGCCGTCACACCGGAAACCCTGTGCGCGCGGCCGTGCTCGAACGCGCGGGCGCGCCCTATATCCCGCCGGGCGACTATCCGATGAGCGTCCTCGTGATCGGCGGCAGCCAGGGCGCGCGCATCCTCTCCGACGTGGTGCCCGCCGCGCTCGCGCTCCTGCCGGAGGCGCTCCGCGCCAATCTCCGCGTCGCCCACCAGGCCCGCCCCGAGGACATGGAGCGCGTGATCGCCGCCTATGCCGCAGCCGGCATCCGCGCCGAGGTGGAGCCCTTCTTCGCCGATGTGCCGCGGCGGCTGACCGAGGCGCAGCTTGTGATCTCGCGTTCCGGCGCCTCCTCGGTCGCCGACATCTCGGTCGTGGGCCGGCCGTCGATCCTCGTCCCCTTCGCGGCGGCGGCGGGCGACCACCAGACCGCCAACGCGCGCGGGCTCGTTGCCGCAGAGGCAGCGATCCTCATCCCCGAATCCCGGCTTGACGCCGCCACGCTCGCGGGCCATGTCGCCGCGGTCCTGGATAACCCCCCAGGAGCGGTACGCATGGCACATGCTGCACTCTCCTACGGGATCCCGGATGCGACGGAACGCCTGGTGCAACTCGTCGAAGCCCTGACCGAAGACGCGAAAGAGGTGCCATGAACGCTGCCGCCGCAACCAAGCTTCCCGGGGAACTCGGGCCCATCCATTTCGTCGGCATCGGCGGCATCGGCATGTCGGGGATCGCCGAGGTGCTGATGACGCTCGGCTATGCCGTGCAGGGCTCGGACGCGAAGGCCTCGAAGATCACCGACCGTCTGGTGAAGCTGGGCGCGACCTTCTTCGAGGGGCAGAGGGCCGAAAACGTGGGCGAGGCCGCCGTGGTAGTGGTCTCTTCGGCGATCAGGAAGGGCAACCCGGAGCTGGAGGAGGCGCGGCGGCGCGGCCTGCCAGTGGTGCGCCGGGCCGAGATGCTGGCCGAACTCATGCGGCTCCGTTCCAACGTCGCCATCGCGGGAACCCACGGCAAGACGACAACCACGACCATGGTGGCGACGCTCCTCGACAAGGGCGGGTTCGACCCGACGGTGATCAACGGCGGCATCATCCATGCCTATGGCTCCAATGCCCGCGCCGGCGCCGGCGAGTGGATGGTGGTGGAGGCCGACGAGTCGGACGGCTCCTTCAACCGCCTGCCCGCCACCATCGCCATCGTCACCAACATCGACCCCGAGCACATGGAGCACTGGGGCACGATCGAGAACCTCAGGAAGGGCTTTCTTGACTTCGTCTCCAACATCCCCTTCTACGGTGTCGCGGTCTGCTGCACCGACCATCCCGAGGTGCAGGCGCTGGTCGGAAAGGTGACCGACCGCCGCGTCATCACCTTCGGCTTCAACGCCCAGGCCGACGTGCGCGCCGTGAACCTGACGTTCGAAGATGGCAAGGCGCATTTCGACGTGCTTCTTCAGGGGGAAGGCGAAGGTTCGAAAATCGAAGGCTGCACCCTGCCGATGCCGGGCGACCACAACGTCTCCAACGCCCTCGCCGCAGTCGCCGTGGCCCGCCACCTCGGGATGAAGCGGTCGGAGATCCGCGAGGCGCTGGCGGGCTTCGCGGGCGTCAACCGGCGTTTCACCAAGGTCGGCGAAGTGCTCGGCGGGGTGACGATCATCGACGACTACGGCCATCACCCGGTGGAGATCGCGGCCGTGCTGAAAGCGGCGCGGCAAGCCATCGCCTCCAATCCGGGGGGCCGCGTGATCGCCGTCCACCAGCCTCATCGTTACACAAGATTGTCCAGTCTTTTCGACGACTTCTGCACCTGCTTCAACGAAGCCGACGTGGTCGCCATTGCCGAGGTCTATGCCGCCGGCGAGGACCCGATCCCCGGTGCCTCGCGCGATGACCTCGTCGCCGGGCTGATCGCCCACGGCCACCGCCACGCCCGCGCGATCCTCAGCGAAGCCGATCTCGAACGACTGGTCCGGGAACAGGCGCGGCCCGGAGACATGGTGGTCTGCCTCGGTGCGGGCACCATATCCGCCTGGGCCAACGCCCTGCCGGCCCGCCTGGCCGGAAAGGGGTGAACCGGTGACGGCGCCCATTGTCGCGGCCTGTCTCTGGGTTGTCGCGGCGACCGCCGTGGCCTTCCTGCCGATGCGGTTCCAGCGGATTGTCGGCCTGCCGCTCGTTGCGTCAGCGCTGCTGCTGATCGTCTGGCTCTCGCGCGCCGTGAGCCCCTGGATCGGTGTGGCCGCGCTGGCGGCCTTCGTCTCGATGTTCCGCAAGCCCTTGGGATATTTCGCAAAACGCCTTCTGGGGAAAGACCAGGCGCGATGAGCGGCTCGATCCTCGCCGCCTGCCTCTGGGCCGTCACCGCGACGCTGATCGCGATGCTGCCCTCCCGTGATCGCCACTGGCGCGCGGCCTACGGGCTGATCGCCGCCGGAATTCCGATTCTCGGCTGGGTGACCTACGAGAACGGCCCTTGGACCGGCCTGATGGTGCTCGCCGCCGGCGCCTCGATCCTGCGCTGGCCGCTGATCTATCTCTGGCGCTGGCTGCGGCGTCGCGCGGCGGACTGACCGGCGAGGACTGACCGGCGCGAACCGCACCCCGCAACCTTCGGTTTCGCGTCGGTTTTCCGTCCCGACAGGGAGATAGCCCGGTCAACCGGATTTCAGGAGCGTTCCGGGGGCGGGGAGCGTCGCCGGGAGAGGAAACGGACCGCCGCAGCTTGCGGTCCGGTGGTGCCGCCACCCTCTCAAACCGCTGCCGGCATCGCCCTCACCGGGGGTGCGAAGGCTCCGCGGGCCCGAACTTTCCGACGATCCAGTCGAGAAAGACCTCCGTTGCCGCCGAACGCTCCCGCCCGGCGGGAACGACGACGTGGTACTGCTCTTCGGTGACAACACTTCCCGCGCCGAGCCGGACCAGCCGTCCCTCCGCCAGGTGGCCCGCCAGCAGCGTGGACCAGCCGAGCGCGACGCCCTCGCCGTTCACTGCCGCCTCGATCGTGTCGGTGTAGTGGTTGAAGCGCAGCCGGCTCAGCTCCGGGGCCCGGCCGAGCGCGGCACCGAGTCCGGCGGCCCGGGCCCAGGTCCGCCAGGTCAGCCAGCTCGGGTTCACCGTGTCGGAAGCGATGAGCGGCAGCTGATGGAGGTCGACCGCCTTCGGGTCGAGTCCGAGCCGGTCGAGGAGCTTCGGGCTGCAGACGGGAAAGACCTCGTCGGAATGGCTCGCGAGGCTGCGGCCATCCGGGAAGGGCGCCTTCCCGAACCGGATCACCGCATCGAGCCGGTCGCGCCTGAGATCGATGGCGCTGTCGTCGGCGACGAGCTTGAGCTTGATCTCGGGATGCGCGGCGCGGAACTCCGACAGGCGCGGCAGGATCCAGAAGTGGCTGAAGGCCAGCGTGGCACCGATGGTCACGGTATTGGCCGGATGCGGCTGGCGGATCGTCTCGATCATCTCCGCCATGCTGGCGAACGCCCCCGAGACCGCCCCAGCAAGGGCCGCGCCGCCGGCCGTGAGCGTGACGCGCCGGTGTGCGCGGACGAAGAGCGGGGTGTTGAGATCGTCCTCGAGGAGCTTGATCTGCCGGCTGACCGCTGCCTGGGTCACGCCGAGTTCGGCCGCCGCCTGGGTGAAGCTGCCGTGCCGCGCCGCTGCCTCGAAGGTGGCCAGCGCGTTCATCGACGGGATGCTGCGGCGCAGGGATGGCATCGACGGTCTCCTCTATGGATGACCTGTCCATAATCTGAAGTTATCTGTCGGTCGAGTATTCCTCCCGCGGGCAAGAGCGCGTTTCACCGGTTCTTCCGCTCCATGGCTCCCGCGAACGCCGGCGCGATCGAGAACCGCGCCCATACGGGAATGATGTCGTTCGAGATAGGGATTTTCCGCCGGGAAGTTCCTGCCGTTCCGGCGCGGGCAGAGGAAGAACCCGCACCGGCTGCACCGCCGGGGCCGATCGGGATCGGTCGGGGGGCAGAGGCGCCCCCGCGCCCCCTGCGAGGCCGCGGCGAAGGCGCCGGCCCTAGAGGTCCTTGACGAGCCTGAGGGCATCGTAGATCGCCGCGTGGGTATTGCGCGCGGCCACCGCGTCACCGATGCGGAAGAGACGGAAGCGGCCGTCGGGATTTCGCAGAACGTCCTGCACGCCGCCGGTGGAAAGCGCCTCGTAGTCCACCTCGCCGAGGTTCTTCGACAGCGGTTTCAGCTCGAAATAGAGCTCGTCCAGCGGGCGGGTGCCGTGGTTGACGACGACCTGATCGACGACACGCTCGCGCCGGAACGCGCCGTAGTCGCTGCCGAGCGTGGCGCGGAGCCGGTTGCCTTCGCGCGCCACCGAGAGAAGCCGCCAGGTGACGGTGAAGGTCGTGTCCCGCTTCTGCAGGTTGCGCATGTAGGGCACGAGGTTCATCGCCATGACCTCGGGCGCGAAGCTGCGGTCGGGCGTCACGATCTCCACCGCCGCGCCGGTGGCGGAGATGAGATCGGCGGCCTGCAGCGCCGCATGGTCGCCCGCGTCGTCGAAGATGAGCACGTTCTGCCCCGGCTTCACGTCGCCCGAGAGGATGTCCCAGGCGGTATGGACGAGGTCGTTGCCCCCCGCCAGCACCTCGGCGTGGGGCAGCCCCCCGGTGGCGACGATCACCTCGTCGGGATCGGTCGCCAGCACCGCATCGGCGTCGGCGTAGCTGTTGAAGCGGAAGCCGACGCCCTTCTTCTCGCACTGTGCCATCCGCCAGGAGATGATCGAGATCATCTCGCGCCGGCGTTCGTCCCGCGCGGTCAGGCGGATCTGCCCGCCCGGCTGGTCGCCGGCCTCGAAGACCGTGACCGCGTGCCCGCGCTCGGCCGCGACGCGCGCCGCCTCGACCCCGGCCGGGCCGGCGCCGACGATCGTCACACGCTTCTTCGCGGGCGCGGCGGGGATCGTGTGCGGCATCGTCTCTTCCCGCCCCGTCGCGGGGTTGTGCATGCAGAGCGCGATCCCGCCCTGGTAGATCCGGTCGAGGCAGTAGTTCGCGCCGACGCAGGGGCGGATGTCGTCCTCGCGCCCTTCGATGACCTTGCGCACAAGATGCGGGTCCGCGATGTGCGCGCGGGTCATGCCGACCATGTCGAGCTTTCCCGAGGCGATGGCATGGCGCGCGGTCGCCACGTCCGGAATCTTCGCCGCGTGGAAGGTGGGAAAGCCGGTCGCGGCCCTGATTTCGCCGGCGAAGTCGAGGTGCGGGGCATTCCGCATGCCCTGGATCGGAATGACGTCGGTCAGACCCGGATCGGTGTCGATGTGCCCCTTCACGACGTTGAGGAAATCCACGAGTCCGGAGTTCTTCAGCCTGTGGCTGACCTCCATCCCTTCTTCCCTGGTCATGCCGCCGGGCAGGTCCTGATCGCCGGTGTAGCGCACTCCGACGATGAAATCCTTCCCGCAACGGGCACGGATCGCGCGCAGAACGTCGAAGATGAACCGCAGGCGGTTGTCGAGGCTGCCGCCCCAGGGTGCTTCAAGATCGTTGGTCAGGGGCGACCAGAACTGTTCCAGGAGGTGGCCGTAGGCTTCCAGCTCGATCCCGTCGAGGCCGGCCGCCTTCATCCGTTCGGCGGCATCGGCGAAGTCCCCGACGATGCGGGCGATATCCCAGTCCTCGATCCGCTTCGGGAAGGCCCGGTGCGCCGCCTCGCGCTCGTGGCTCGGGGCAAGCACAGGCAGCCAGTCCCCCTTGTCCCAGCGTGTGCGCCGGCCAAGATGGGTGAGCTGGATCATCACCGCCGCGCCGTGGTCGTGGCATTCGTCGGTGAGCTTCTTCATCCAGCCCACGACCTCGTCCTTCCAGGCGAGGATGTTGTTGAACACCGGCGGGCTGTCGCGCGAAACCGAGGCGGAGCCCGCCGTCATCGTCAGCGCCACGCCGGCCTTGGCGCGCTCCACGTGGTAGGCGCGGTAACGGCCCTTCGGCATCCCGTCCTCGGGGTAGGCCGGTTCGTGGCTGGTGATCATGATGCGATTGCGCAGCGTCAGGTGCTTCAGCCGGTAGGGCTGGAGGAGCGGATCGTTCGACATGCGGGGACTCCCTGTCATTCCTCGCGCAGTTCACCAAAAATGTTCATGACTGTCAAGATTACGGTCATGCCGGAACATTTTCTTGCGGAGCCGTGGCGATCAGCCTAGCCTGACCGCCATGGCAGGCGACGAAAAGACCGGGACGGGCTGGCGCGGATCGCGCGAGGGGTGGCTGGAGGCCGCTTACGGCGCGCTGGTCCGCGAGGGGATCGACGCGGTGAAGGTCATGGCGCTCGCGGAAGAACTGAGGCTGTCGCGCACCAGCTTCTACTGGTTCTTCGAGAACCGCGACGACCTTCTGGCAGCGCTCGCCGACATGTGGGAGGCGCGGACGACCGCCCCGCTTGTCGCCGCGACGCGGGAATACGCCGAGACCGAGACGGAGGCGATGCTGAATGTCATCGCCTGCTTCCTAAGACCCGAGACCTTCGACGCGAAGCTTGAGTTCGCGATGCGCGGCTGGGGCCTCAAGGATCCCGCCATCCTCGCCCGTGTCACCGCGGCCGACGGGCAGCGGCTGGAAGCCCTGGCACGGATGCTGGAACGCTGGGGCCACCGGCCTGCGGATGCCGATGTTCGGGCGCGCACCGTCTACCTGGTGCAGATCGGCTATATCTCGATGCAGGTCGAGGAAACGCTGGAGATGCGGCTGTCCCGAATTCCGACCTATGTCGAGATCTACACCGGCCGTGCGCCCGAGCCGCGCGAGATCGCGCGGTTCCGGGGGCGCTTCGGTCCGGGTGCGGGGCCGGCCTGACGGGCGCCCGGTCCGAAACGCGCAACGCTTATTCCGTCGCGGCCGAGCGCCCGGCCCAGCCAGCCGGTCCCGCCGAGGATGCCGATACTGGCCATGGTCAATACCACATGTCGGGGACCGCGGCCTTGCGGCGGTCGACGAAGTCGCGCAGCGCCTCGTCGATGCCCTCGTCGAGCGGCGGCGGCTCGTATTCCGCCAGGCGCTTCTTCCAGAGCCGGTTGGCGCGCGTGGCGGCGTCAGATGAGCCGTTCGCCTCCCATTTCTCGAAGGGCTCGTTGTCGGAAAGCTCGCTGTCCCAGAATGCGGTCTCGTAATGGGCCATGGTATGCGCGCAGCCGAAGAAGTGACTGCCGGGGCCGACCTCGGCGAAGGCATCGACGGCAAGCTGGTCGTCATCCACCTCGACGCCCTTCAGGTAGGAATGAAGCGCGCCGCAGAGGTCGGCATCGAGCATGAACTTCTCGTAGGACATGGAGAGAAGCCCGTCGAGAAAGCCCGCCGAATGGAGGATGTAGTTGGCCCCGCAGTGGACGGCGGCGAGCATCGACATCGTGCCCTCCATCATCGCCTGCGCGTCCGGCAGCTTCGAGGTGGTGAAGTTGCCCGAGCAGCGCAGCGGCAGGTTCAGCCGGCGGGCGAGCTGGCCGATGACCATGCTGCCGATCGCGGGCTCCGGCGTGCCGAAGGTGGGGCTCCCGGACCGCAGGCTAATCGAGGAGAGGAAGTTGCCGAACACGACCGGCGCGCCGGGCCGTTCGAGTTGCGTCAGGGCGCAGCCCGCGAGCGTCTCGGCCAGCGACTGCGCGATGGCGCCGGCGCTCGTCACCGGCCCCATGGCGCCGCCGAGGATGAAGGGGACGAGCACGGTCCCCTGGCCGGCGCGCGCATATTCGCGCATGCCCTTCGTCATCGTGCCGTCCCAGACGAGCGGCGAGTTGACGTTGAAGTTGCCCATGATGACGCAGTTGCTGTCGGCGAACTCCGCCCCGAAGAGGATCCGCGCCATCTCGACGCTGTCGGCCGCCCGGTCGGCGGCGGTGACCGAGCCGAGGAAGGCGCGGTCGGAATAGCGGACATGGGCATAGACCATGTCGAGGTGGCGCTTGTTCACCGGCACGTCGGTCGGTTCGCAGATTGTGCCGCCGGAATGGTGGAACCAGGGCGAGGACTGCGCGAGCTTGATGAAGTTCTCGAAGTCCTGAAGCGTGCCGAAGCGGCGGCCGCGGTCGAGGTCCATCACGAAGGGCGACCCGTAGGCGGGGGCGAAGACGACATTCCGGCCGCCGATCCGCACCGAATTGGCGGGGTTGCGCGCGGCCTGGGTGAATTCGGCCGGCGCCGTCTTCACGATCTCGCGCAGCATCCCCGGCGGGAACTTCACCCGAACGTCCTGCACCTCGGCACCGGCGCGGCGCCAGAGCTCCAGCGCCTCGGGATCATCGCGGAAATCGATCCCCGTCTCGGCGAGGATGCGGTCGGCGGCGGCCTCGATCTTCTGCAGGTTCTCTTCGCCCAGCACGTCGTAGGTCGGAATGCCCCGGACGATATAGGGCACGCGCGGCCCGGCCTGCGGTCCTGCCCGGTCGCGCCGGCGCGCCTCGCGCCCTCCACCCGGCTTGCGGCCGCGCGGAGCGGCAGCCTCCATCGATTCCGGCACAGCAATATCGGACACGGACTTGCCTCCGTCACAAGCATCATCGGGGCAGAGTAGACCGAACCGCGCGGGGTTGTGGCATGAGAAAAACGCCGTCCTCTCATGAGTTCTGGTTATCCGTGGGTCGCGACGGCCGGGAAGGGGCGGGGTGGCCCGCCCCAGCACGTCAGATCTCCACCAGGATGCTTTCGTCCAGGGCGATGTCGTAGGGCTGCGGGAAGATCGTCGGGAGCTTCTGGAAGGAGAAGCCGACGCCGATGGTCCGCGGGCCGCGCCCGGCGGCGCGGAGCCGGGCGAGCGTGCGGTCGTAGAAGCCTCCGCCATAGCCGAGGCGGTAGTTTGCCGCGTCGAAGCCGACGACGGGCGCGATCACGATGTCGGGCACGACCTCGGGGGAAGTGTCCGGCGGGATCGGAATGTTCCAGACGCCGCGTTCGAGCGTCTCCTCCCCGGTCCAAAGCCGGAAGACGAGCGGCGCTGCCTTTCGGACGACGACCGGAAGGCAGGTGCGCGCGCCGGCCGCGCGGGTCGCCGCGGCCCAGCGTCTCAGGTCGGGTTCGCCGCGGAAGGGCCAGTAGAGCGCGACGGTCCGACCTGCGACCGGCCCGAGCCGCCGGTCGAGTTCCGCCGCGATCTCCGCGTCCGCGCCCGTCCGCGCGGCGACCGGCACCGCCTGGCGGCGCGCGATCAGCCGCTCGCGCTCGGCCTTGCGCCAGCGCGCCACGTCGCGCTCGGTCGCGGCGTCGGCGATCCCGGCGAAGGAGGGGTCGAGTTCGTGCAGGAAACAGGGAGGTGAGGCATAGTCGCGCCGCTCGTCCTCGTCATCGCCGCCCATTCTGTCCTCCCTTGCCCCGGGGCCTCGCCTGCCCGGACCCAGTCTGCCCGGAATGGCGGCGGGGCGCACGCCGGAATCCGCCGGAATCGCGCTATTCCCGCCGCCCGGCGGGACTGACGCAGGTCAAGTACCGAAATGCACGCTGCTGATATGGAATCATTCGGTGCAGGGTTCGGAGGGAGGGACGTCGTGTCAGGATCGGAATTGCCGGCGAGGTCCGGACCGTGGGTATGGCCGCGCGTCCTCGGTCTGGCCGCGGTCGGCGGGCTTTGCGTGCCGGCTGGCCACACCGCCGCCGAGACGCTCGATGCCGGCGACCCCGGGGTCGTCGCGGCGGTGATGCAGGGAAACGGCTACCGCGCGGAACTTGCGTACGAGGCCGACGGCCAGGCCTATATCGGCAGCGCGACGCAGGGCCTGAACTTCGAGGTCGATTTCTATTTCTGCACCGGCGGCCGCGACTGCAAGTTGATGGCGTTTCTGGCCTCCTTCACGCTCGATGAAGACGTTCCGGTCGCGATGGCCGACACTTGGAACCAGGAGCACATCTTCGGCCGCGCCTTCCTCGGGCAGGAGCCGGACCGGATCTACATCGATCATGTCGTGCTCACCGAGGGCGGGCTGACCCGTGAAAACCTCGCCTATGTGCTCAGCAGCTGGAACAACGTCATCGTGGAGTTCGCCGACGCCATCGGTTACCGCTGACTGGTCGCGCCAGCGTGATCGGCAGGGCCTGCCGGACGCTCCCCTGCCGCGCTATGATGCGACCAAGCCCGCGTGGCCCGGCCCGCATAGACCCCGGAGGTTTCATGAGATCCCTTGCCCTTGCGCTGCTCGCGGCGCTCTCGCTTGCCACCCCGGCCGCGGCCTTCACGGCCGAGAACGGGTTGATCGTCCGGCCGGAGGGGCCGGATGCCTTCGTTATCCCCTGGCGCGGCAAGTCCGGCCCGGCCGACTTCTGGTGCGCGGCGGGCGACTATGCGGTGCGGGCGCTGCGGCTGCCGGTCACTGCGAAGGTCTATCGCGCCTCCGAGCCGCCGCGGCGGTCGGGCGAGGGGGTGCGCTTCACGCTCCGGGCCGATCAGGCCGCATCCGCCTCGGGCCTCGCGCTTCTCTGGCCGCGGGGTGCCGGCGTGTCGGCGGGATTCGCGCAATCCTTCTGCGAGAACGGGATCAACCGGCGCTGATCCGACCGGAAACAGGGCGGAACGGGGGGCGCCCGCACCCTTGCCAGAGTTGATCTTAGTCAAGTGAAACGGGCGGCAATGGTGCTAAGCGACGGTCCATGAGCACCCCCGATTCCGGCCGCGCCGCCCGCCCGATATTGCCTCCGCTGCCTCTCTTCCCGTTGCAGCCGATCTTTGCGCGGATCGTGCGGCGGATCGCTGCGGAAAATCCGTCGATGTTCAACCGCCTCGGCCCCTGGGTGGGGGCGAGCTTCATCATCGACCCGGTCAATCTTCCCTTCGCCCTGCACCTCGTGCCGGATCGCGACCGTCCGCTTCTGCGCGCCGTGTCGCGCCGCGCGCTGCCGGCCCATGTCGCGCATATCTCGGGGCGGTTCCTGGACCTTCTGGAACTGATCGACGCCGATCTCGACGGAGACGCGCTGTTCTTTTCCCGCGCGTTGGTGATCGAAGGCAATACCGAGGCGGTGGTGTCCCTGCGAAACGCGCTCGACGACATCGACGGCTCGGTGGCGGAGCGTGTCGCGGCGATGTTCGGGCCACCGGGACGGGCCACGCTCGCCATGCTGAGGCGCGCCGGCGAACGTGCGCGGGCCCGGGAGGCACGGGCATGACCACGGCGGAGCTTGTCTGTCCGGCCGGTACGCCGGCCGCGCTCAGGACCGCCGTCGATGCCGGCGCCGACGCGGTCTATTGCGGCTTTCAGAACGCCACCAATGCGCGGAACTTCCCGGGGCTGAACTTCACCCCCGACGAGATGGCCGAAGGCGTCGCCTATGCCCATGCGCGGGGTGCCAAGGTGCTTCTGGCACTCAACACCTTCCCGCCTGCAGGGAAATTCCCGCTCTGGCAGGAGGCCGCTGACCTCGGCGCGCGGTACGGCGTCGATGCGATGATCGTCGCCGACATGGGTGTCGCGGAGTGGGTGCGCCGCAGCCATCCCGGCCAGCGCCTGCACCTGTCGGTGCAGGCCGCCGCGTCGAGCCCGGAGGCGATCCGCTACTATGTCGAGGCGTTCGACATCAGGCGTGTCGTCCTGCCGCGCATCCTGACGGTGCCGGAGATCCGTGCGCTTGCGGCCGAGATTCCCTGCGAGATCGAGACCTTCATCTTCGGCAACCATGGCCTGATGGTCGAGGGGCGCTGCTCGCTCACGAACTACGCGACGGGGCTCTCGACGAACATGGACGGAGTCTGCTCGCCCGCCAACGACGTCGAATACCGCCGCGAGGCCGACGGGTCGATGACGACAAGGCTTGGCGCCTTCACGATCGACCGCTTCGCCCCGGAGGAAACCGCCGGCTACCCGACGATCTGCAAGGGCCGCTATCGCGCGCCGTGCCGGCCGGAGGGATATTATGCCTTCGAGGAGCCGATCAGCCTCAACCTGTCGCAGCTTCTGCCAGATCTCATGGCCGCCGGCGTCCATGCCTTCAAGATCGAGGGCCGCCAGCGGTCGCGCGCCTACGTGCGCCAGGTGGTCTCGGCCTTCCGCGCCGCGGTGGACGCGATCCGCGCGGGGCGGCCGCCGGAACTGGCGAACCTTCTTGCCCTGACCGAGGGGCAGAAGGAAACGCAAGGCGCCTTCAAGACCAAGACATGGCGGTGAAGATGGAACTTACACTCGGCCCGATCCCGTTCCACTGGTCGGCGGAGGCGCGGCGGGACTTCTATGCGCGGATCGCCGACGAGGCGCCTGTCGACACCGTCTATCTCGGCGAGGTCATCTGCTCCAAGCGCGCGCCCTTCTTCGAAGCCGACCTGCCCGATATCGCGGACAGGCTGGAAGAGGCGGGCAAGCGCGTCGTCTTTTCCTCGCTTGCCGAGATCATGCTGAAGCGCGAACGGAAGGCGACCGAGGGGCTCTGCCAGGGCGAGGACGGGCGCGAGGTCGAGGCCAACAACGCCGCGGCACTTCTGCATCTGATGGGCAAGCCGCATCGGGTCGGGCCCTACATGAACGTCTACAACGAAGAGACGATGGCCTTCCTCGCCGCGCGCGGGGCCACCCATTTCGCGCTGCCCGCGGAACTGCCGCGAGCGGCGGTCGCGGTGCTGTGCGACCGGGCGCGGACCCTGGGCGCGGGCGTTGAGGTGCAGGTCTTCGGCCGCGCCTCGCTGGCGCTCTCGGCGCGCTGCTACCACGCGCGGGCGCACGGCCGGACCAAGGACAACTGCCTTTTCGTCTGCGAGGAGGACCCCGACGGCATGCCGCTCGACACGCTCGACGGCAAGGGGTTCCTGACGGTGAACGGCATCCAGACCATGTCGCGGAGCTATCTGAACCTGGCCGAGGCGGTGCCGGAGATGGCCGCCCTCGGCGTCACCGCGCTCAGGCTCGGGCCGCAACAGCAGGACATGGTGGCAATCGCCCGGATCTACCGCGACCTCGCCGACGGGCGCATCGGGCCCGACGAGGCGACGGCGCGGCTCGAGGCGCTGGGCATGGAGGTCGGCCTTTCCGACGGCTTCTGGTGGGGCGAGGCGGGCTACCGCAGGATCGCGCGCGCCGCCTCGGCGTGATGCCCCCTGCCATCGGCCCGCCGCCCGGCTATAGTCGGCACTGGAACCACGCGGGCGCGCCGATGTCACTCGTCCTCTATTCTGCCCACTACGGTACGGCCGATCCCTTCAATGGCGGAGTCTTCGGCGGATTTCACTCCTGCCGGCGCGTGCTCTTCACCGACCGGGAGGACCTTCGCCTGCCCGGCGTCGATATCGTCCACGATCCGCTCGACGGCCTCGACCCCGCGCGTGCGTCGCGCCGGGCCAAGCTGCGCCCGCACCTCCATTTCCCGGATGCGGAATGGTCGATCTGGCTCGACAACAAGTCGCGGCTGCGCCGCGACCCGATGGACGTGCTCGCCGCCTGCCGGGCCGAGGCGGAGGCCGACTTCTACGCCTTCCGGCATTTCCGCCGCGACTGCGTCTACGACGAGTTGCAGACGGCCTGGGAGAACGGCCTCGACGACTACAGGATCCTGAAGGAGCGGGAGCGGACCTACCGCACGGAGGGGATGCCGGCGCACGCCGGACTGATCGAGGGGCATTTCCTCCTGCGCCGTCACAACGCCCCCGCGCTGGCGCGCTTCGGCGAACGTTGGTTCGAGCATGTCCTGCGCTTTTCCCGCCGCGACCAGATCTCATTCCCGTACCTCGCCTGGCGGCTCGGCCTCGGCTACCGCATGATCGAGACGCTCGACTGGAGGGAAACGGTCGAGTTCTCGGTCCACGACCGCAAGGGCCGCAAGCCGGACTTCCCGCGCCGCAACCTGCTCTACCAGGAGGCGCGGCGGGTCTATCACCGGCTGCGGGGCGCGCGGCGCCGCTGACCTCGGCGGAAAGCCGCGCATCCTGCCGGGGCGGGGTGGCGGGATGCCGCGAAAATCCGCGCCCCGCGAGGGTCTTGCAGCGAAGGATCGGGTTTGCCCCTTGGCGCGCGGTCTGACCTGTCCGCGGCTCCGCCGAGGGTACGAGTCGGGTAGGGGTGCGGTCGGGTCATGGATACGCAAGCCGTCGTGTCGGTTCGGTTGCTGCCACGGACGGATACGCGGGCCTGGCTGGTGATGGCGCTCTGCCTCGTGCCGGCCTTCACGGCACCGGTCCTGCCGCTGATCGACTTCTACGCCCACGCCTTCCGCTACGCGATCCTTGCCGACGCGGGACGCGACCCCTGGCTGGCCGAAAACTATCGGACCGCGTGGAGCTTGCTTCCCAATCTCGGCCTCGACCTTCTCGGTGCAGCGCTCTTCCGGGTCCTGCCCGCGCTGGTCGCGGCCCGGATCGTCGCGCTGGTCGCCATCGCCGCGCCTTTCGCCGGTGTGCTCGTGCTCGCGCGCTGCCTCCACGGGCGCGTGACCCCGCTGTCCGTCGTTCTCGCAGGCATCCTCGCCCACAGCTTCATCCTCGGCTGGGGTTTCGCGAATTTCCTTCTGGGGCTCGGCCTTGCGCTCGCTTCCCTGGGCGTCTGGATCGCGCTGGTCGGCGCGCCGGCCCGCCAACTTGCCTTCGCGGTCGCTGCCGGCGTAGCGATCTTCCTCACCCACGGATTCGTCTTTGCGCTCTGGGGTCTCAGCCTCGCGGCCGTCGAAGTGGCGCAGGCGGCCGATGGCGGCCGGCCCGGGCTGCGGAAGCTGCCCAGGCGCCTGTTCCGGCTTTCTGCCGTCGCGGCACTGCCCGTCCTTCTCTTCCTCGCAAGCGCGACCGCCGGGGGCGAGGGCGGCGTGACCGCGGCGGCGGGCAACCTCGCTGCACACCTGCGGGACGGCACCTTTGGCGAGCGGATTCTCGACGAGGTTCGGCTTCGGCTCGACGGGACG
Source organism: Paracoccaceae bacterium (assembly GCA_020637675.1). Lineage (GTDB taxonomy): Bacteria > Pseudomonadota > Alphaproteobacteria > Rhodobacterales > Rhodobacteraceae > Albidovulum. Next base: position 368,169 of record JACKKD010000002.1, read on the forward strand.
CTCCGTGTGGCCGAAAGCGGCTGGCCCGTCGCCGACCGGCTCTTCGGCCTCGCGCTCTGGGGGCTGCTCGGCTTCGGCCTGGCCACCGGCCGGCTCCGCCTCGACCGTCGACTCCGCTTCGTGGCTGTTCTCGCGGCCCTGCTCGCGGTCGCGGTGCCGCCGGGTCTTTTCGGCGTCGGCCACCTGCCGGAGCGGCTGCCTCTCGTCCTGCTCGCCGTGCTTGCGGGCGGACTCGTTCCCTCGCTAGGGGGCGGTGTGGCGATTGCGCGGGCGCTTTCGGTGCTCCTGCCGCTCCATCTCCTGATGGTCACAGTCGTCTGGACCGGGGCGGGGGAGAGCTATCGCGGGTTCCTCAGGGCGACGGAGCACCTGCCCGGACGCCTGCTCGCGGCGCCTGCCTTCGCCGCCGAAAGCCAGGGCCGCGATGCGCAGCGCGCCTGCAAGCCGCTGTCGTTCCTCCTCGGTCTTGAACGGGGGATCGCTGTTCCGACCTTCGCCGATCCCACCCAGCAGCCCTTGCGCATCGCGGGTCCCCTCGCCGCTGCCATCGCCGCCTCGGATGCGCGCGAGGCGGCGTCCCCGGGGCTTGCCGGCACGGCGCAGGTGCGGGCGCTCTTTGCCTCGGGCTTCGATCTCGTCGTCTTCTGCCATGCGCCGAAGGCGGCGGCGGAAGCGATCGCGGGTGCGGGGATCGTCGGAGAGGGGCGGGGCTGGGTGCTTTATCGCCGCGACGCAAGATGAAGGCGGGGTGCCCGGCGCCGGCCGAAACCGGTCGCCGGGTCCCCTGGCCGCCTGTGGTGGCCAAAGACGTCCGCGACACCCCCCGCGCGAGGCGTTCCACTGGACGGTCCGTGACGGCGGCCGGCCGGCCGGGGTCTTTTTGGCGGTGCGCCCCGGGCCGGACCGGGTGGGAAACTGCCGCATCCGGCGTGCAACCATAAGGGGAGAATGTGACCTATTTTCCCCGCCTGTTCCCGCCGTTATCTGGTGGCGGCAAATGCCCCCTACCCAAATCCTAGAGGGCTGCCTATAGTGCCTGTGGATAACCGGAAATTCGGACCGAGGGGAAGGGAATGCGCTGCCCGTTTTGCGGAAATGTCGATACGCAGGTGAAGGATAGCCGACCCGCCGAGGATCATGTAGCGATCCGGCGGCGAAGGTTCTGCCCGGCCTGCGGCGGGCGGTTCACGACCTACGAGCGGGTCCAGCTGCGCGATCTCGTGGTGATCAAGTCCTCCGGCAAGCGCGAGGACTTCGACCGCGACAAGCTCGAACGCTCGATCCGCATCGCCATGCAGAAGCGACCGATCGACCCCGAGCGCATCGACCAGATGATCTCCGGGATCGTCCGCAGGCTCGAATCTCTGGGCGAGACCGACATCCCGTCGAAGACCATCGGCGAGATCGTGATGGAGAGCCTCGCCCGGATCGACACCGTAGCCTATGTCCGCTTCGCAAGCGTCTACAAGAACTTCCAGGCGGCCGACGACTTCGACAAGTTCGTCTCGGAACTGCGCCCCACGGGCGCACCGGAAGAGTGACGGCCGAAGACGACCGCCGCCAGATGGCCCACGCCCTCGGTCTTGCCCGGCGCGGGCTCGGCCGGGTCTGGCCGAATCCGGCGGTGGGCTGCGTGATCGTCGCGGGCGGCCGCGTCGTCGGCCGTGGCACCACAGGGCCGGGCGGCCGCCCCCATGCGGAGACGGTGGCCCTGGCGATGGCGGGCGCCGCAGCGCAGGGCGCCACCGCCTACGTGACGCTGGAGCCCTGCGCCCATCACGGGCAGACGCCGCCCTGCGCCGACGCCCTTGTCGCTGCCGGCGTCGCGCGTGTCGTGACCGCGACCGCGGATCCCGATCCGCGCGTCTCGGGGCGCGGCCATGCGATCCTGCGCGCCGCCGGGATCGAGGTCGCCGAGGGCGTGATGGCGGCCGAGGCGCAGGCGTTGCAGAAGGGCTTCCTCAGCCGCGTCCTCAAGGGCCGGCCGATGGTCACGCTGAAGCTGGCGCAAAGCCTCGATGGCCGGATCGCCACCGCCGCGGGCGAAAGCCGCTGGATCACCGGGCCCGCGGCGCGGACGCGTGTGCATGCGATGCGCGCGGCCCACGACGCGGTGATGGTCGGCGCCGGCACCGCGCGCGCCGACGATCCCATGCTGACCGTGCGCGGCCTCGGCGTTGCCCACCAGCCGGTGCGCGTCGTCGCCGCGCGCAGCCTCGACCTCGACGTCGGGGGCGCACTGGGGCGGAGCGCGCGCGAGGTCCCGCTCTGGCTCGTCCACGGGCCCTCGGCCCCGGCGCCGGACCGGGCGGAATGGGCGCGCGCCGGGGCGCGGCTCTTCAAGGTGACGGAGAAGGGCAGCCGGCTCGACCCCCGCGCCATCCTCGTCGCGCTGGGCGAGGCGGGGCTGACCCGTGTCCTCGTCGAGGGCGGCGGCCAGTTCTCGGCCTCGCTTCTGCGCGCCGGAGTGGTGGACGAGATCGCGCTCTTCACCGCCGGCCTCGCGCTCGGCGGCGACGGCTGGCCGGCGCTGGGCCCGCTCGGGCTCGATGAGCTCTCGGCCGCGCCGCGGTTCCGGCTGACCCGCGTCGACCGGATCGGCGGCGATACGCTGAGCCTCTGGGTGCGCGACTGAGCGGTCGCATCCGCAGCGCGGCGCAAGTACCCCCGCCGAACGCGCCTGTCGCTACCGCCAGAGCCACGGGTGGCTGGCGAAAACCCCCTGGAGCTTCGCCAGAAGCCGATTGACGCGGCCGGCCGCAGGCAGGTCGTGACGCGCCAGCCGCTCCACGACGACCTCCGGCGGGCAGGGCAGGCCCGTCACCGGGTCGAGGTAGCGCGGATAGGCGATGAGCGCGGCATGGACGAAGGCCGCGAGCGTCGGCCGCGCCCGGCGGCGGGGCGGCTCGGGGAAGAGATCGCGCGTGAGTCCCCATCCGGCGTAGAAGGGCATCCCGAGGCAGGTCACGGGCCTGCCCCGCATCAGCGCCTCGAAACCGAGGGTCGAGGTGATCGTCCAGACCTCGTCGACATGCTCGATCAGCGTCGCGGGGCTGACGCGGCGGACGATGGCGTCGGAAAGCCGCTCGGCCGCCTTCAGCGGCGCTGCGCCCGGCCTGAGCCCCGCCTCCACGTCGGGATGGGGCTTGTAGATCACCACGGCGTCGGGGTTCTCGGCCCGAACCCGCTCGAGGAGCGCGAGATTCGTGTGTTCCCGCCCCGCGCCGAGGCGGATCGACGCGTCGTCCTCCACCTGTCCCGGCACGAGGATGCGACGCCCCTGCGGAAGCTCGGGCAGCGCCTCGGCCTCGAGGTTGTATTTCGTAAGCCCCGCCCGGACGATCCGCGCCATCAGCCGCTCCGCCCGCCCCTCGCCGCCGGGCGGCGGGCCGGCTGTGACCAGCCGCTCCAGTTGGCTCTCGCCGGCAGGGTCGTAGTAGATGCCGACGGGATCGGCGACGAGCGAAAGGGGCGGGACAAGCTCGGCCCCGAGGCCGCGCGAGCGGAGGAACCCGTCCTCGACCCGGGCCAGCGGGATGTCCCCCGCGAAGGTGGCGAGCGGCCCCGCTTCCGCCGCGCCCCAGAGGAGGAGCCCGCGCCCCTCGGTCCGCGCCCTGGCCACCGCACGTCCGGGGTCTTCCTCGAACACGAGCGGGCGTTCCCGCCCGAAGACTTTCTGCAAGTGTGGCCGCTTCCAGAGCCGCATCCCCACCGCGACATGGCCTCGCCGGTCCTCGCGGAAGGCCCGCACCTCGGCCTCGAGCTGGTCCACGGCCTCCTCGAAGGAACAGAGCCGGTCGCGGCAGGCATCGTACCAGGTGGGCGCGAGGATCATCGCGGCGGCGAAGAGCTGGGCCCGGGTCAGCCGGCGTTCACGCCGGGCCACCGGGTTCTCGTCGGCGGTCAGGCCCCAGCCCGCGTAGAACGGCTGGCCGAAGACGCGGGGGCGATGGCCGGCGAGGATCGCCTCGAACCCCAACTGGGAGGAGACGGTATAGACCCCGACGGCCCCTTCCATCAGCCGCCAGGGCGAGACGGGCGCATCAAGCAGCGTGATCCGGCCGTGCGCATGGCCCTCGTTGTAGTGCCCCGGCCGCTTGCCGGCAGCGGTCTCGGGATGGGACTTGATGACGACGCGGGCACCCGGGTGTTCCTCCTGCGCGAAGACCAGCATCTCGCGGAAGGTGGAGGCGGAGGCGCCGCCCCATTCGATCGAGGCATCGCCCTGGGTCTGGTCGATCACCAGCACATAGCCCGGCGCCGGCACTGGCAGGGCCGGGTCGAAGGCGTTGTATTTCGACAGGTGCGCGGCGCGCAACCGCTCGATCCCGTCGCGGGCGCGGGCAAGGACCGCGCCGTCGTCCAGAGGGGCGGTGGCCAGGATGCGTTCCAGCCGCGAGGGGTGGGAGGAGTCGAAATGCACGCCGAGATCGTCGATCAGAAGGCCGAGCGGCGGACCGCCGCCATCGCGGCCCGGCCGGACAGAACGGAGGAAGGCGTCCTCCACCCGCACCACGGGCGTCTCCGTCCATTCCGAGACGGCCTCGCCACGGGGTGCGGTGGGGCTCCGGCCCCAGACACCGACGCGGTCCGCGGCGCCCGCAGGCTTGCCGAGCCGGAGGTCGTAGCCGGCAAGGGTGAGGATGCGACGGATGCGCGGTTCGGTCAGGAAGCCGCCGGAGAACACGAACAGCCGCCGGGAAGCCTCGGCCGCGGCGGCATCGGCGGCGCCCGCGGGCATCAGTCGGCGACGTTCGACACCGATCGGGCGGAATTGGCCGCGCCCGTCAGTGCGGCGAGCGTCTTGTGCCACTGGACGTAGGGCGCCTCGGTGACATAGATCGTGTCGTCGTCGCGGATCATGAAGTCGCGCGCGTTGAAGATGCCCGATGGCTCGGTCAGGTCGAGCACATAGGCCATGCGGACCGGTCCCGCCAGATCGCCGCGGCCAAGCACCGCGTTGGCGATCTCGGGGGCCTCCTCGCGCAGGACGAAGACGCCGGTCGGGTCGGCGAAGTTGGTCGAGAGGCCTCCGACCTGGGCGATGGCCTCGACCGCCGAAAGCTCCTGCGTCTCGAACTGCACGCGGTGCTGCCCACCCGTTGCGCCAAGCGCGGTGAAGGCGCGCTGGTCTTTCTCGACGAGGATGATGTCGCCCGGTCTGAGCGCGATGTCGTAGCGCGGATCGTCGTAGAGATCGGTCAGCCAGACCGTGCTCGTATGCGTGCCGCGGGTGATGGTGATCTGGGCGATCTCGGGCTGGATCACCACGCCGCCGGCCCTGGCGATCATCGCCGCGAGCGTACGCGTCGGCCGCTCGATCGGATAGACGCCCTGGGCGCCGACGCCCCCCATGACCGAGACGGTCGCTCCGTCGCCGGCGAGCCGCGACACCGTGACCTGCGGGTCGGGCGTCTGGCTTTCGAGCTTGCCGGTAATGACCCGTCTCAGCGCCTCGGGCGTGTTGCCCGCGGCCTTGATCCGGCCTGCGTAGGGCACGAAGATGTAGCCGTCGCCGTCCACCTGCACCTGTTGCAGCGTGGTCGAGTTCAACCCCTGAGCGGCGAGAAGTCCGTTGTCGACGTTTTCCCAGACCGACAGGTTCAGCACGTCGCCCGGGCGGATATCGTCCGAACCGACGACGCCTGCTCCCAAGAAGCCGTTGGTGAAGCCGAGGGGCGGCACGACCGACGCCGCTCGGGCGACCTCGGCATCGACGCTGACGATGAATGCGTCTCCCGACTGTTCGACGGAACTCTTGTAGATTTCGCGCTTGCTGGGACCCGAGCGTGGCAGACCGCAAGACGCCAGAAGCGCCGCAACGGCCAATAGTGCCGCCCCACGCGCCCAGCGGGTCGAATACATCCTCACGCTCAGGCTCCTCTTGACGGGAAACTGCCTCAAGTCCGGACCGAGCCTAATGAAACCGCAGTGGCTTTTCCAGCGGTACTATTGCGAGCGCGCCAACTGTTGCCGTGCTGCCGCTTTGCCCTCGACCAGCGCGTCGTAGGGATCGCGCGGCGCGAGGATCATGTCGACGACCTGGCGGAGGAGGAATCGGCGCCCCTGCGCGGAGTAGAATCCGCCGGGGACCTGCGAGGTTTCCAAGAGATAATGGCGGTAGTCGCGGTAGGCGCGCTGGTCGGGCCGCTGCGGATCGGCGAAGAACTCCGGCAGCGTCTGGGAGGAGACGAATTCGGGCTTGGCGTAGACGGCGCGGCCGAAGGCGCGCAGCGGCAGACCGCGCCAGAGTACCTGCTGGCCGGCGGTCGAATTGACCGTCACCGCGCTCCGCGCCCCGTCAAGGAGCCGCGCAAGCTTGCCGCCGCGGACAAGGTGGACGCGGTGTCCGATCCCCAGGCGGCGCGCGCCGTCGCGCACCGCTCCGCCGATGTTGGCGCGCCCGTCCTCCAGGGGATGGGCCTTGAAGACGAGGTGGTGGTGCGGGGCCGCGCCGGCCGCGAAGCCGTCGAGGCAGAGCGTGATGAACTCGGTCATCGACCCGAAGTCGGAATGGGTCCGGAAGCTCGCGTCGTGTTCGAGCTGCAGAAGCACGAGGTGGTACGGAAAGGCGCCGCGGCGGATGCGCCAGGTCGCCAGCCGCCGTTCCAGCCGGTGCACCGGCATGAGGAGGAGCCGGCGAAGGTAGAGGCGGAACTCCTCCGTCACGCTCACGCCGCGGTGCGGTCGGAACCCGGCGTAGCCGCGGTTGAACGCGAGCACGAGGAAGTGATAGAGCGCGCCATAGAAGATGTGCTCGCGCATGTCGCCCCAGTGCGCGGGGGCCTTCGGCATCTCCATCTCCGACCGCGCCAGCGCCGCGCGCATCCCCGCCACCGAAAGCGTCATCAGCCGGGAGTGTCCGTTCGATCCGCCGCGCTCGTAGGTCGCCCAGTAAGGCCTGAGATAGCCTTCCTCGAAGACATGCACGGTGATGCCGCGGGCCTTCGCCTCGCGGATCGCCTCGGCGTGGATCGGGCGGGCGTCGCCGTAGAGCACAAGGTCGGTGATCGCGAGCCGGTCGAGGTGGTCGGCGCAGGCGGCCGGCCAGTCCTCCGGCTGGCCGGTGTAGGGAAGATATCCCTCGCGGCCCCAGAAGACCTCGTCGCCCCTGTTGAAACCGACACGCCAGACCTCGGCGCCGGCGGTTTCGAGCATCGCGCCAAGCTTGCGGAAGAACGGTCCGTGCGGACCCTGAAGCATCAGGACCCGGCGTGTCGTCCGGCCATGTCCCTCGGTGTCCTTCACTTTCCTCCATCCCCACAGCTCCTTGTGGCTTGCCGTGCGGGGGTTGTCACGTGCCATCGCGCCATATCGCATCGCTTTGGCAGGACTGTGGCAGGGGCGGCGCGCGCCCTTGCGACGTCGCGCGGCCGGGGGTAGGCAGGTGGAAAGAGGAGGTCCGCTATGTTCACCGGGATCATCACTGACGTGGGCGAGGTTCTCGCGCTCGATCAGGCGGGCGATCTTCGCGCGCGAATCGCCACGCATTTTCCCGTGGCCGGGATCGACATCGGCGCCTCCATCGCCTGCGACGGGGTCTGCCTGACGGTGGTCGCCGTTGGCGAGCATCCGCGCGGCTGGTTCGACGTGCAGATATCGGCCGAGACGGTGTCCAAGACCAACCTCGGCGGCTGGCATGCGGGCAAGCGGCTCAACCTCGAACGTGCGCTGAAGGTGGGCGACGAACTGGGCGGCCACATCGTGTCCGGCCATGTCGATGGCGTGGCCGAGATCGCGGCCATGCGCGACGAAGGCGACAGCACCCGCTTCACCTTCTGCGCGCCCGTGGCGCTCGCCGGGTTCATCGCGCCCAAGGGGTCGGTCGCGCTGAACGGCACCTCACTCACGGTGAACGAGGTCGCCGGGGCGGAGTTCGGCGTGAACATCATCCCCCACACCAAGGCGGTGACGACCTGGGGCGAGGCCAGGGTCGGCGACCGGGTCAATATCGAGATCGACACGCTCGCACGTTATGTCGCGCGGCTCAGGGACTGGTCCGGGGCATGACACGGGCGGGCGCCGGCCGGGGACACAACGGCGGCCCGACGGTGGAGCCCGCCTCCGCCTGGCGGCGGTATTGCTGGCAGGCTGCGCGTGCGGCGCTTCTGCCGAAGCTGCCCATCGAGATCGTGCGCCTTCAGGTACGGCGCGCCGCCGAAATCGGCCTCGACTACCGAACCTATGCCGGCGTGCGCGCGACGACGGGGCATGACCTCGTGGCCTTCCTTTTCTCGACCAACGCGCTCCGCCTCCTGCGTGACGGCGACCGGCTGGCGGCCGGGGATGCCGAAAAGCTTGCGGGCCTGCGCCACATCCGACGGCTCGTGGCGACGCAACCGCCGCTCGACCCCGGGCGCATCCGTCGGGCCCTTGAGGGGCAGGGCGTCGCGGTCGACGCCGCGGCCCGCGCGCCGGGACTTAAGGACGGCTGGGGCGAGACGCGCGCCGCACTCGCCGTCCTTCTGGCCGAGATCCGCGCACCCGCTGACCGGGTGCTCCTGGTCGGGGAAACCGCGCTGGAACGCGAGTGGGTCGGCGCGGCGCGGCTGGCGGGGTTCCTGCCCGGCGACCGCTACTTCGGCCGCCCCGGCACTGTTCGGGGCTGAACAGCGCCTCCGCACTGGCAAACCCCGGCCGCTTGGGCTATCGCGGGCAGGAACAAGCCGGAACCGCAGCCATGACCGATCCTCTCGACGATCTGACACGCGCCATCTCTCCCACCGAGGAGATCATCGACGAGGCGCGCAACGGGCGCATGTTCATCCTGATCGACGAGGAGGACCGCGAGAACGAGGGCGACCTCGTGATCCCCGCGCAAATGTGCACGCCCAATGCGATCAACTTCATGGCGACCCACGGGCGCGGTCTCATCTGCCTCACGCTCACCTCGCAGCGGATCGACGCGCTCGGCCTCTCGCTGATGTCGACCAAGAACTCCTCGCGTCACGAGACGGCCTTCACCGTCTCGATCGAGGCGCGCGAGGGGGTGTCCACCGGCATCTCGGCCCATGACCGGGCGCTGACCGTCGCCGTGGCGATCGACCCGACGAAGGGGCCGGCCGACATCGCGACGCCCGGCCACATCTTCCCCCTGCGGGCGCGGGACGGTGGCGTGCTCGTCCGCGCCGGCCATACCGAGGCCGCGACCGACATCGCGCGGCTCGCCGGCCTCAACCCCGCCGGAGTGATCTGCGAGATCATGAACGAGGACGGCACGATGGCGCGGCTGCCCGACCTCGTCGGCTTCGCGCAGCGGCACGGGCTCAGGATCGGCACGATCACCGATCTCATCGCCTACCGCCGTCGCCATGACAACCTCGTGCGCGAGACGCTGAGGAAAACCGTCACCTCGGCCCATGGCGGCGACTGGACGATGCGCATCTTCACCGACGTGACCGAGGGAACCGAGCATGTCGTGCTGACCAAGGGCGACATCACCACGCGCCAGCCGGTTCTCGTGCGCACCCATGCGCTGAACGTGCTGGAAGACGTGCTGGCGCTCGGTCCCGCGCCGGAGGGAGAACTGGCGCGCGCCATGAAGATCATCGCCGAGGAGGGGCGGGGCGTGGTCTGTCTCTTCCGCGATCCGCAGGCCAAGCTTCTGGCCGAGGACGAGGACGACGGGCCGCGTACGGTCAAGCAGACCGGGCTCGGTGCGCAGATCCTCTCCTCTATGGGCCTTAAACAACTGATCCTGCTGACAGATTCGCCGCTCACCCGCTATCTCGGGCTCGATGCCTACGACCTCCACATCGCTGGCACGCGGCCCATTACGAAAGGCTGACCCATGGCCGGATCCGAAGCCCATTACACGCTGCCGCTGCCGGTCTTCGACAAGCCGGTGAAACTGCTGATCGTCGTCGCGCCCTATTACCGGGACATCGCCGACAATCTCGTCGCCGGGGCGCGGGCCGTGGCCGCGAGGGCCGGCGCCGCAGCCGATCTGGTGGAGGTGCCGGGTGCGCTGGAAATCGCGCCGGCGATAGGCATGGCCTTCCGCATGGCCGACTACGACGGTTTCGTGGCGCTCGGCTGCGTCATCCGGGGCGAGACGACGCATTACGACACGGTCTGCAACGACAGTTCGCGCGGCCTGACGCTTCTGGGATTGAACGGCGCCTGCATCGGCAACGGCATCCTGACGGTCGAAAACCGCGACCAGGCCGTCGTGCGCGCCGAGCCCGCGGGCCAGGACAAGGGGGGTGGCGCGGCGGCGGCGGCGCTGCACCTCGTCGCACTTTCCCGCAAATGGGCGCGCCAGACGAAGGGGATCGGCTTCAAGCCCGCGGGCGAGGAGTTCCGCATCGCCAGCGCCGCCGGAGGCACGGAGAGGCCATGACCGGAGACCGCAAGCCCTCGGCGGCCGAACACCGCCGGATGCGTTCGGCCGCCCGGCTCTACGCCGTGCAGGCGCTCTTCCAGATGGAGGCCGCGGGCCAGACCGCCGAGAAGGTCGCGCGCGAATTCGAGACGCACCGCTTCGGCGCGATCTACGACGAGGACGAGATGTCCGAGGGCGATCCCGATCTCTTCCGCCGGCTGGTGGGCGAGGCGGTCAACTGGCAGGCGAAGATCGACCAGATGACCGACCGCGCGCTGGTGGCGAAATGGCCGATCGACCGGATCGACCCGGTCCTCAGGGCGCTTTTCCGGGCGGCAGGGGCCGAGCTGCTCGATCCCGCCACCCCGCCCAAGGTCGTCATCACCGAATTCGTCGATGTCGCCCGCGCCTTCTTCCCCGACGGGCGGGAGCCGAAGTTCGTCAACGCCGTGCTCGACCACATGGCGCGCGAGGCGCGGCCCGAGGCGTTCTGAGCAAGGCGCCGCCGATCGCGCGGCTGCGACGCTTCGACACTGGCGGCGGCTCCTCTGCGCCCCTATTCTTTGCCCAACCGAGGAGCCGCCCATGCCCGATCTTGTCCGTCTCTACATCCGCAACGTGCTCATCGGGTTCGCGCTTTCAGCGGTCTTCGTCGGCGCGCTTCTGGGGCTCAACGTGGCGAACCTCTGGCACCTCGTCTCCACCTCGCCGATGGGCTGGGTCGCGGGCCTGATGCTCTTCGTCTTCAACGGCATCGTCTTCGCCGGCGTCCAGTTCGGCATCGTGATCATGCGGATGGAGGACAAGGGCGGCGACGGCGGGCGCGGCAGGAGAATGCCGGTCGGGCCGGCGGTGCCCGCGCTCGCCCATGCCACCGTCGGCACGCGCAGGGCGCAGCGCCGCGACTGATCGCTCACGGGTCTGTCGGGCTGAGGGGGCGGCGGGAACCGCGGCAACCGTGGAAGCGTGTTTTTCCCGAGAGCCTGGCTTGACCAGGTGGGCGCCAGATACCGGGACCACGGTCCCGGCAGAGCCAGCTCCCTCGGAAGAGATTATCGGCCACTGGAAAAGGGCCTCTCACGCGAAGGGCAGAACCCGCCACTGACCAATCTAGGACCGGCGGGGTGCGACCGCAAGGGCGGAGCGGACCGAACGCGCATGGTCAGGATTCCCTGACTGTTTGTGCGCAAACGGTCGTGTTACCTGCCCGCCGCCGGGGTCCGACCCGGCGTCATTTTCGGAAAGTCATCATCATGAAAGGCATTGGCCTCCTCTTCTTCGCCTCGGGCGCAATTTACGGCATGGGCGGCATGGCGCTCGGCATCTGGATGGGCACGGCGCACGACTTCACGCTCGCCCCGGCCCACGCGCACCTCAACCTTCTCGGCTTCGTCACTATGTCGCTGATGGGCGTCTTCTACCACGTCACGCCTTCGGCGGCCCACCGCTTCCTCGCGCGGCTGCATTTCGGCTTGGCGACGCTCGGGGTCTGGCTGATGGTGCCGGGCATCGCGCTTTCCGTGACGGGCGGCAACCCGGGAATGGCCATCGTCGGCTCGCTCCTGACGGCGGCGGCGATGCTCACGTTCCTTGTCAACCTTGCGCTCACGGCGTTCGGACCGGTGCGCGGCGCCCGCGCGCTGCCCTGCTGACCGGCATGGGCTGGACAAATGTTCACACAATGTTCATAGTCCGCCCATGCCCGTTTCCGCCCCGTCGTCCGAGCTCTCGCTGATGCCCGGCCAGCTTCTGGCCCGCGGCGTCTGCCGGCACCTCCTCCACCACGGCTTCGCCACGGTCGAGGAACTGGTGCCGGCACCGGGCCTCCGCGTCGACGTGATGGCGCTCGGCCCGAAGGGGGAGGTCTGGATCGTCGAGTGCAAGTCGGGCCGCGCCGACTTCACCTCGGACCGCAAGTGGCGGAACTACCTCGAATGGTCGGACCGCTTCTTCTGGGCCGTAGATGCCGAATTCCCGGTCGATCTGCTGCCGCCTGACACCGGGCTCATCCTCGCCGACGGCTATGATGCCGAGATCGTCCGCATGTCGCCCGAGACACCGCTCGCAGGGGCGCGGCGCAAGGTCATGCTGCACAAGTTCGCCCGCCATGCCGCGCTGAGACTGCAGGCCGCGCGCGATCCCGCCATCAGCCTTTCCGGGGTTTTCCTTTAGCGCCGCCCGTGGCTTTGCCTGCCTTGCCGCCGGCGCCGCCCATGGCGCGCGCGGCTTCGGCCGCCGCGATGAGCTCCTCGGCGATCTCCTCGGCCTCTTCCGGCTCGAAATCGAGCGGGAGTTCGACGCCCTCCGCCTCCACATAGATCCGCACCATACCGAGCGAGGTGGGACCGATCTGCAGGTTGGCCGCGATGTCGCTTTCCTTGTCTATGCCCATGGCTCGCCTCCCGTTCCTTCCGGACCGGGCTAGCGCGGACCGGTGCTGGGGACAAGCCGGCATGATGCTTGATTGACACAAGCGAGCGATCGAGGCCGCCAGCGAGCCCCTCTGGCCAGGCTCGCGATCCCTGGGGAAGGGGGGGCGCGATCGACGCGACGCGGGCCCTCAACTGCGCCCAGACGCGCGGACGTGGCCAGCCCGGCCGATCCTGACCGGGGTCCGGCTCTTCCCCCCTCGGCCCGGCGCGCGCCCGCGGTCGACCGGAGGTAGGAGCGCGTCCTCAGACGGCGGCCGGAAGGAGGATTCTCGCCCTTGCATTTGGGGGGGCGCGGCGCTAAATGCCCCCCGAGTGCCGCCTTAGCTCAGTTGGTTAGAGCACCAGATTGTGGATCTGGGGGTCCCCCGTTCGAGCCGGGGAGGCGGTACCATCCCCCGGAACTCACGCCTTGCGCGACGCGCTCAGGACCGGGAACGGCGCCGGTCTGGCCAGCGCGGGGAGATGCACGCCAAGGAAGGTGAGCCAGGCGCCCGACCAGAGGGCGCCGGAGAGCGCGATCCAGGGTGCCGGGTCGCCGGCCGCCTCTGCCGCTGTCCGCACGAGGGCCGCCGCGAAGAGCGCCGCGAAGGCCATCCGGTGGAGCGGGTGCGGCCGCAGCGGTCCGCCGTCCGTCCGTCCCATGGTCGCGCGGGCGGCAAAGGCGAGGACCATCGACCCCATGGCCGCCATCGTGACGAGATGTTCCGCCGCCGCCGGCGGCAGCGCGCCCAAGCGGCCGAGGGCGAGGCCGGCGAGAGCTGGGGCAAGGGCCGCGTAGGCGAGGGCCAGCATCAGGTTCGCCGCGCCCGCCTGCCAGAGGCCCCGGACGCGCGTCAGGACCCAGAGCGCCGCGAGCGCGAGCGCGATGGCCGAGGGTACCGCTGCCGGAACCATCGCGGCCCCGGCGAGGCAGAGACCGGGCCACAGTGGACCGGTCGCCGTCGTGCCCGGCACCCGGCCGGGTTCGGAGGCAAGGAAGGCTGGCACCGCGCGCCCCCCGACGGCAAGGATAAGGGCCGCCATGGCGAGCGGCAGCGCGCCGGCCGGTATGTGGTCGCGGATCAGCGCCACCTCGGCGAGGACAAGGGCGATCGGCGCCGCGGCGAGCGGCAGGCGTGCCCACCGTCGCGCCATGACCACGGGCCAGAGCACGGAACCGGCGACGGGCACCAGCGGCAGGGCGGGGGCAAGCGCCGCCTCCGGCCAGCGCAGCGCGGCGATCCGCGCCGCGAGCGCCAGGGTGCCGAGGAGCCAGGCGGGGAGCGGCGCATCGCGGCCCGTCCAGGCCCGCTGGGCGGTCAGCACGTAACCCGCGACCGCCGCGCCGCCGAAGCCGAAGATGCCGAGGCGGACATGCGCCAGCCGCGGATCGTCGAGCGGCAGGAGCCAGACCCAGGGCAGCGCCGTCGCGAGGGCCGCGGCGAGGGCGAAGAACACGCCCGCCGGGTGTCGCCAAAGCGCGGCGCGTGCCGGGGTGCCGTCCGGGCTCACCGGGTCACGTCCCGCCGATCGCCACGCGCTGCCGCAGCGCACCCGTTTCGGCGTCGAGAATGAGGATCTCCTCGGTGTCGGTGACGACGGCGATCCAGCCGCGGCCGAAGGTCACCGCCTCGGCGGTGAGCCCATCGGGAAGCACGACATGTTCGGGCAGGTTGGGGCGGACCGCGGTGACCGACGGCAGGCGGATGACAAGGAGCACGATGATCGTTATCAGTCCGGCAATCATCGTCCCGGCAAGGGCGGTGACGAGGAGTTTCAGGAAGCGCAGTTCCGGCGGCGGAGCGGCGCCGTTTCCGTGCGGAGCGTCGTCGATGTCGGAGGCCAAGGGCCGCATCCTTTCGGTCGAGATCGGGTCCAACCCGCCCGACCGCCTTGATAAGGCGCTCGCCCGCGATGTGCCAGCGGAAGCGTCGCTGTCGCGCTCGCGCCTCGCCCGGCTTCTGGCCGAGGGTGCGGTGACGAAGGCCGGCGTGCCCGTCGCCGACCCCAAGGCGAAGGTCGCGGAGGGCGAGACCTATGCCATCGCCCTCGGCCCGGCCGAGGAGGTGGCGACGAAGGCCGAGGCGATCCCGCTGAAGATCCTGTGGGAGGACGCCGACCTCATCGTCGTCGACAAGCCTGCCGGCATGGTCGTCCACCCCGCGCCGGGCTCGCGCGACGGCACGCTCGTCAACGCGCTCCTGCATCACTGCGGTGACACGCTTTCCGGCGTGGGAGGCGAGAAGCGGCCGGGCATCGTCCACCGGATCGACAAGGATACCTCGGGCGTCCTGGTGGTTGCCAAGAGCGACCGCGCGCACCATGGCCTTGCGCGCCAGTTCGAGAAACATACCGTGGAAAGGCACTACCTCGCCCTCGTCCATGGCGTGCCGGACCGGAGCGACCCGCGCCTTGGCGGTGTGAAGGGGGTGAGCTTCGAGCCGGGGGGCATCCTGAAGATCACCACCCAGCTTGCCCGCCACAAGACCGACCGCCAGCGCCAGGCCGTGCTTTTCCACGGCGGTCGCCACGCGGTGACGCGCGCGCGCGTGGTGGAGACCTTCGGGGCGCCGCCGGCGCTGGCTCTCGTCGACTGCTGGCTCGAGACCGGGCGGACGCACCAGATCCGCGTCCACATGGCCCACTCGGGCCACGGGCTTGTCGGTGATCCGACCTATGGCGGACGGCGCAAGCCCTCTGCCACCGCCCTGGGACCGGAGGCGGCGGCGGCCGTGGCCGCCTTCCCGCGCCAGGCGCTCCACGCGGCGACGCTCGGCTTCGTCCATCCGGTGAGCGGAGAGGACTTGCGCTTCACCGCCGATCTGCCGGAAGATTTCGCGGGGCTCCTGGCACGCCTCAGGTCCTGATCCCCGGTCTTGCGCAAAGGCTTCCCGGTGACCCTCAGCTTCGGCGTCCTCCTCCATCTCGCGCTTCAGCTCATGACCGCGCTCCGTGCGCTGACCCGGCGCGATCGTCAGCCTGCGGCACGGGCGGCGTGGCTCCTCCTGATCGCGGGCCTGCCGATCCTGGGCGTTGTGCTCTACTTCCTCTTCGGCGAGGTGAACATCGGCGCGCGCACCCGTCGCCGGATGACGGACGTCACGGCCCGGCTCGGGGCGCCACGCCTCGCCGTTCCGGGGGAGTCCGCGCCGGCCGTGCCCGTGACCCTTCGCCCTGTCTTCCGCCGCGCCGCCTCCGTCAACGGCTTCGTGCCGGTGGGCGGCAACCGGGCAACGATTCCGGCCGACGAGGCGGCGGCCATCGACGCGCTTGTCGCCGACATCGACGCCGCACGGAACCACGTCCACCTGCTGTTCTACATCTGGCTCGAGGACGCAAGCGGCACACGCGTCATCGAGGCGGTGGAGCGCGCGGCCGCCCGCGGGGTCGTCTGCCGGCTGCTGATCGACGGCGTCGGCTCGCGGGCGCTCGCCCGGTCGGACCGCTGGAAGGGTCTTGCCGCGGCCGGCGTGCGGACCGCGATCACCTTCAAGATGCGCTGGCTGCCGGCGCATATCTTCTTCGCCCGCATCGATCTCAGGAACCACCGCAAGATCGTCGTGATCGACGGACGCGTGGGCTACTGCGGCAGCCAGAACTGCGCCGACGCGGCCTTCCTGCCCAAGCGGAAATACGCCCCCTGGATCGACATCATGCTCAGGGTCGAGGGGCCGGTGGTACGCCAGTTCCAGCATCTCTTCGCGATCGACTGGATGACCCATAGCGAGGAGGACATCGCCGGGCTGCTCGACGCGGGCGTGCCGCCGCTTTCCGGCGGGTTCCCTGCGGTCGCCGTCGGCACCGGCCCGACCATCGACAACCGCGCCGTGTCCGACCTCTTCGCGCTTCTCCTGGCGGCGGCGGAGGAGGAGGCGATCATCACCACGCCCTACTACGTGCCCGACGACACGCTCCACCGGGCGATCTGCTCGGCCGCGCAACGGGGCGTGAAGGTGACGATGATCCTGCCCGCGCGGAACGACAGCGTCTTCGTCGCCCGCGCCAGCCGCAGCTATTACGCGGACCTGCTCCGCGCGGGCGTCCGGCTGGCCGAGTTCGGCCCGGGGCTTCTGCATGCCAAGACGCTGACGGTGGACGGCATCGCCACCTGTGTGGGCTCGGCCAACATGGACCGTCGCAGCTTCGAGCTGAACTACGAGAACGGCCTGATCTTCGTCTGCGAGGAGACGACCGGGGCTGTCCGTTCCCGCCAACTCGCCTGGCTCGACAAGGCCGCTATCCTCGACCGCAACCACGGACAGAGCTGGTCCTTGGCCGTAAGGGCGACCAACAACCTCTTCGCGACGATGGGCCCGCTGCTCTGATGTCGGGTGACGGTCGCGTCTTCTGACAAGGACGTGAGGGCATGAAACATCCGCGGAACCGCGACGGACGTATCTCCATTCGTCGTTAGAATGCGACGTGCAGGCCTTCGCCCTTGTGCGAAGGCGTCGGGGCGCGTAGATAACGGGTCCCCGGCCGACAGAAAGGGTCAGGAATGACGAGCTATGCCAATCTTCCCGCGCCGAGCCCCGAACAGGGGCTGAACCGCTACCTCCAGGAAATCCGCAAGTTCCCGCTTCTGGAGCCGGAAGAGGAATACATGCTGGCGAAGGCCTGGGTGGATCACCAGGACAGCGCCGCCGCCCACCGCCTCGTCACCTCGCACCTGCGTCTCGCCGCCAAGATCGCCATGGGCTACCGCGGCTATGGTCTGCCGCAGGCCGAGGTCATCTCGGAGGCAAACGTCGGGCTGATGCAGGCGGTGAAACGCTTTGATCCCGAGAGGGGCTTCCGCCTTGCGACCTACGCGATGTGGTGGATCCGCGCCTCGATCCAGGAATACATCCTCAGATCCTGGAGCCTTGTGAAGCTTGGCACCACCTCGGCGCAGAAAAAGCTCTTCTTCAACCTCAGGAAGGCGAAGAGCCGCATCGGCGCGCTGGAGGAGGGCGACCTCACGCCCGAGCATGTCGCGAAGATCGCTCACGACCTCAACGTGAGCGTGGACGAGGTCATCGACATGAACCGCCGCCTCGCCGGTGCCGACGCCTCGCTGAACGCCACGATCGGGTCGGACGGCGAGGGTGCCGCGCAGTGGCAGGACTGGCTGGAGGACGAGGACGCAGACCAGGCGACGGACTTCGCCGAGAAGGACGAGCTCGGGGTGCGGCGCGAGCTTCTGGAAAAGGCAATGGCGGTCCTGAATGACCGCGAGAAGGACGTTCTCATGCAGCGCCGGCTCCGCGACGACCCGGTGACGCTCGAAGACCTGTCGGAGCAGTACGGCGTCAGCCGCGAGCGCATCCGCCAGATCGAGGTCCGCGCCTTCGAGAAGCTGCAGAACGAGATGCGCAAGCTCGCCAAGGACAAGGGGATGCTCGTCCCCGCCTGAGCCTCAGGCGCGCCGCCGCAGGAAGGCGTCGATCGCGGCGAAGACCTCAGCGTCGTGGCCGATCCAGATGTGCCCGCCAGTCGGGAAGCTGACCAGTTCGGCGTGCCGCACCGTCCGGGCGATGTGGCGCGCCGCGTCGTGGGTGAGGAAGAGATCGTCCTCGCAGGCCAGGGCGAGCGTCGGCGCGGCGATCCGGTCAAGCGCCTGTTCTGGCGGATCGCCGGCCCGGCGCGCGTCATAGAGAAGCCCCTCGGCCCGCGCGCTCACCGGCAGGATCGCGTGGAGGATTTCGCGGGCGCGCGCCTGCTCTTCGGAGGAGGCGGCGTGGACCAGCGCGGGATCGGTGGCGAGAAGCGTGCGGATCATCGTGTCCTCGGCCAGTTCCATTCCCGCCCAGAAGAGGAAATCCGACCGGAGCGCATGGCGCATGACCGCAGCGCCGAGCGCGCCCGGTCGCATCGGCGGCCGGCCCGGCGCGTGGGCCGCCGGCACGATTGCCACCAGCGCGGCGCAGCGGTCGGGATGGCGGATCGCGAACTCGATCGCCGGAATCGCCCCGGCCGATCCGCCCATGACGGGAAGCCGCCCGATTCCGAGAGTGTCGAGCAAGTCCGCCATGGCGTCGGCCTCGACGGCGGGCGAGGCGGCGGCGGGCATGGCCGTGCCGAGATAGCCGAAGCGCGAGGGCGCGATAACCCGCCATCCGGCTGCCGCGAGCCTCCGGCAGAAGTGAAGCCCCTGGTCGAAACCGCCGCCCGTGCCGTGAAGCATGAGGACCGGCGGGCCGTCGCCTGCCTCCGCCCACTGGACGGGGCCGAATCGGGTGGCCGCCAGCGCCGCCGGGGCGGCGGTGCGCGCCCGTGCCTCGGCCAGCGCGACGTGGAAGGCCAGTGGCACCGGCACCGCCGCCATCGTTGCCGTGGCGGCAGCGAGGCCCAGACCGATGATGCTGCGCCGGTTCATTCCGTGCCCTCCTCTTCCGCCCCATGCATGGACCGCCCGCGCCACGCCATGATCGGGATCAAGCCGCCGCCCATTGCTCCCGCGCCGCCACGCGGCTACCCATGAACCGGCGGGCAGTGGGGGAGATCGCGATGAAACCGGTCAACTGGGGAGTTCTCGGCGCGGCCAACTTCGCCCGCCAGCACATGGCCCGCGCGATCCACGAGGCCGAGGGCGCGCGGCTGCATGCGCTCGCCACAACGCACGCCGACAAGGCCGAGGGGTTTCGCGCCTTCTGCCCCGACCTCAAGGTGCATGGCAGCTACGAGGCGCTCCTGGCGGACCCGGAGGTGGAGGCGGTCTATATCCCGCTGCCGAACACGCTTCATGTCGAATGGACGCTGAAGGCCATCGCCGCCGGCAAGCATGTCCTGACCGAGAAGCCCATCGCCATGGCGGCGGGCGAGGTCGACGCGCTCATCGCCGCGCGTGATGCCTCCGGGCTTCTCGTGACCGAGGCCTACATGATCGTCCACCACCCGCAGTGGCAGCGGGCGAAGGCGCTCGTGGCCGAAGGCGCCATCGGCCGCCTGCTCCACGCCGACGCGCATTTCAGTTACGACAACCGCGCCGATCCGGCCAATATCCGCAACCGCCCCGAAACCGGTGGCGGTTCCATTCCCGATATCGGCGTCTACGCCTACGGCTCGGTGCGCTGGGTCACGGGCGCGGAGCCTGTCGCCCTTCGCGCGCGCATCACCCGCGAGAATGGCGTCGATGTCTTCGCCCAGGTCCTGGCCGACATGGAACGGCCGCGGAAGGGGCCCGGGGAGGGGCCGGGGGAGGGGCCGGGGGAGGGGCCGGGGAGCCGGTTCAGCTACCACGCCATGACCTCGATGCGCCTGCCGCCGCGGCAGGAGGTGGTGTTCCAGGGCGAAGCCGGCGTCCTGCGCCTCAGCGCGCCCTTCAACGCCGGGCTCTTCGGCGAGGCGCAGCTCCATATGTTCCGCCCCGGCAAGCCGGACCATGCCGAGCGCTTCCCGGGCGCCCGGCAATACCGTAATCAGGTTGAGGCCTTCGGCCGGACGCTCCGCGAGGGCGCGGCCTATCCCTGGACGCTGGAAGACGCGAAGGGCACCCAGGCGATGATCGACCGGGTCTTCGCCGCCGACAAGGCGCTTGCGCAAACTTGACGCAAGTCAGCGACAACCGGGGCCAGTTGCGCCAGACTGATCCGGCACGACGAAGGGAGACCTGCGATGAAGCCCGACCGCACGCTTGTCCTGATGGCCGATGACGCCGAGGCGCGCTTTTTGATCAACGAGGGCCCGGGCACCGGGCTGAAGGAACTTGCGGGGCTCTCGACCGCTCAGTTCCCCGATCTGCAGATCGAATACCAGGACCGGCCCGTCCGCCAGACCGGCCCCGCCGGCGCGCCGCGCCAGGGGGTCGATCCGCACGAGACGCTGGAAGTGCAGCGCCGGGAGCGGTTTGCCCGTCACGTGGCCGAGGCCCTCGCTCAGGAGTGGGGGCAGGCGAAAGCCGACCGGCTGGTCGTCGCCGCCGCGCCGAAGATGCTCGGCGTGTTGCGCAAGCTCATCGCCGGGCCCGCTGCGGCGGCTTTGGCGGGTGACCTGGCGAAGGACCTCATGAATATCCCCGTGATCGACCTGCCCAGGCACTTCGAGGGGCTGATCAAGGTCTGACCGTCAGCCGGGCGGCAGCGCGGCCTGCAGGAAGCGCACCATGTTGCCACCCATGACCTTGGCGATCACCGGCTCCTCCAGGCCCCGGTCGATCAGTGCCTGGGTCAGCGCCGCCAGTTCCGAAGCATCGAAGGTTGTCGGGATCGCCCCGTCGAAATCCGAGCCGAGCGCCACGTGATCCTCGCCCACCACGCCGATCGCGGCGTGGATCGCTGCGGCGATGCCTGCGGGCGTCGCATTGCAGGTCACCTCCTCCCAGAAGGCGATGCCGACGAGGCCGCCGCCCTCTGCCACACGGCGGAGGAGGTCGTCGGGCACGTTCCTGACCGTCTCGCACTGGCTCCGGATGCCGGTGTGGCTGATCACCACCGGCACGCGCACGGTATCGAGAACCTCGCGCACGACCTCGGGGGCGGCATGGGCAAGGTCGATGATCATGCCCTTTTCCACCATCTTCGCCACCGCGGCGCGGCCGAAGTCGGTGAGCCCGCCGCCTGCGCCCGCCTCGCCGTGAAGCGAGGCGCCAAGCTCGTTGTCGAAGAAATGGGTGAGTCCGATGAGCCGGAAGCCAGCCGCGTAAAGCCGGTCTAGATTGGCCAGATCGCCGCCAAGCGCGTGGCCCCCCTCTGCGCCGAGAAGGCCGCCCACCACGTGCTCGCCTGCCTCCCGTCGCGCAAGAACGGCGTCGAGGTCGGCGCGGCTGCGGACGATCTTGAGCATCTCCGGCACCTTCTCCTCTGCGAGGGCAAGCTGCCGCGCCTGTTCCAGCGCCCGTTCGGTCAGGTCGAGCCAACTCCGGAACGGTCGCAACTGGCCGATGAAGAGCCGGGTGATGTCATCCGGCGCCGTGGCCGCGTTCTTCTCGAAATTCAGGCCGGACGGGCTTTTCGTCACGGTGGAGAAGACCTGCAGCGCGACATTTCCCGCGATGAGCCGGGGCAGATCGACCTGCCCGCGCGCCGCACGCCGGGTCAGGTCGCGGTCCCAGAGGAGCGAATCCGCGTGCAAGTCGCCGATGACCAGGCGTGCGTGCATCGCTTCTGCCGCAGGCGTGACCGGCCAGGCGTCATGCGCGGCGACCGGGTTCATCCGCCCTTCGACGATTCCCGGCCCGAAGAGAAAGACGCCCGTGGCGGCCAGAACCGCGAGGAAGAGCACGATACGCCAGACAAGCCACATCGGAGTCCCCGCGTCAGGAGGCGAGGATCAGTCGCGCCTCGTGCCGTTTGATCGTCGATCTTGCGCAAGGATAGTCCTCGTGATCGGCCCCGCCCAGCCTCGGAAAGAGCGTGAGAAGCTCGGTGAGCGCGGCCCCGTCCATGCCCGAGAGCATCGCCCGCGCGGGCTGGAAGCTTTCCGTCCAGAGCCCGTCCGACCGAACGATTTCGTGCTGGTCGAAGAGAATGTGGATGTAGCGCACCCCTGCCGCTGCCGCATCCTGAACCACGCCCGGCAGGCCGAGGAGGTGGACGGCCGGCGCCAGCACCTCGGTCTCGCCCGAGACGAGTTCGGCCCGGGCACCGGAAAGGAGCAGCCGGTGCTGCGGTGAGACCCTGAGGTCGCGCTCCGGCAGGCCGGGCCCGAAGGTGTCGCGGCTGATCAGGATCGGCCGAAGCTGCGGCGCGCGGAGCAGTTCCTCCGCCGTCACGTTGCGGTGCCCGGTCCAGCGGACCGGCTGGTAGCCATGGTCCATGGTCAGCACCCGGTCGCCCGGCCGCAGCGCCTCCACCGGCAGCGACCCGCGGTCGGTGTCGATCAGCGTTCCTGGCGTGAAGCAGGGCACGATCGTCTCGATGTTCGAGAAGGTCATCGTGCCGATGACAGTGCCGTTCACGTCGAGGAACTGGACCGTGCCGTTCTCGTGGCTGGGATCGCTGAAGATGATGTTGGTGTTGGCCTTGGTCCAGCCCGAGCCGAAAAGGTCGAGCACGTCGGTGTCCGTGTTGCCGGCATCCTCCGAGCCATCCACGACATCGCCTGCGGTAATGCCGATGAACCGGTCGTCGTTGGCCCCGCCCGTCAGCGTGTCGGCGCCCGCACCGCCGTCGATTGTGTCGTTGCCGGCGCCGCCGATGATCGTGTCGTTGAAGGTTCCGGCACCGCCGAAGAGGGAGTCGTTGCCGTCGCCGCCGTCGATGAAGTCGGCCTCGGTGCCGCCGTCGACATAGTCGGCGCCAAGCCCTCCGAGGATCGAGTCGCTGCCGGCGCCGCCGAGAAGCGAGTCGTTTCCGTCGCCGCCGTCGATGGTGTCGTTGCCGGCACCGCCCTGGATCGTGTCGTTGAAGGCGCCGGTGCCGCCGAAAAGCGAATCGTTTCCGTCGCCGCCGTCGATGAAGTCGGCCTCGGTGCCGCTGTCCACCGTGTCGTTGCCAAGTCCGCCAAGGATGGAATCGTTGCCGGCCTCGCCGAGAAGCGAATCGTTGCCCCAGCCGCCGTCGATCGTGTCGTTGCCGTTGCCGCCGAAAACCGTGTCATTGTCGAGCGGCTGGGCTTCGAAGTGGACGTTGGTGATGTTGAGAAGCTGGCCGGAAGTGCCGCCGTTCTCATAGATGATCTCGAAACGGGCGACCGGACCGGCGATGGTGATCAGCGCCGAACCCGCTGCCGAGGAGGTCGTGTCGCTCGTCGGGCCGGCGGTGATCGTGTTGCCGGAAACCGTGTCGTTGCCGGCGGGCGTGATCGTCACCGGCACGAGGTTGCCGGCAGCATCGTAGGCGTTGATCGTGACGATATCCTGCCAGCCGCTCGCATCGATGTCGTTGATGCGGAAGCTGACGTTGGTCACCTCGTTCTGGAACCCACCCCCGGCGACACCGGCGAAGCTGACGCCCACGGTCGATGTCGGTCCGAGGCCGGTGCCCGCAAGACTTGCAGCCGAGGTGGTGCTGAACGGCTCGCCCGTCGCCCGGTACTGCGTATCCGACGATTCCACCGTGAAGCCGGTGCCGCCGCCGTCATCGGTATAGCTGACAGTGACGTTGACCCCGCCGGTGTTCTGCGTAAAGCCGCCGGCAATGGAGGATTCATCGCTGCCCGCCGCCGACCAGTTCAGGAACTGGGGCGAATTGACCTGCGTCGCGGGGCCGGCGACGACATTGTCGTTGCCGCCGCGGGCGTTGATCGTGTCGCTGCCGCTTAGCCCGTTGATGGTGTCGGCGTTGTTCGTGCCGTTCAGCGTGTTGTTGGCATTGGTGCCGGTGATGTTGGCCATTATCCGTTTTGCTCCCGCAGGTCACGTACGGGGCGCCTATCCGGTCTGGCACGACAGGACGCCGCCCGCCTGATGCGACGGGCGCGCACGACGCCTGCACGGCGTGTCGCGGCTGAAGGGAAGGGGCTCATCCTCGCACTCGCATCGCCCGTATCACGGGCCCTCACTCATCCTCGGCCGGCACATGTCCGAGATCGGCTCCTTAGCGCCGGAAATCGGCACAAAGTAGCAAAGCCTGCGGCGAATTTGCGCTATTTCGTGCAGCAAAACCGAAAAAGGCCCGTCGACCGTGCCCGGAACGGCACAGCACCGCCGATCAGGTCAGGCCTCCATCGCTTCCAGTTCGTCGATCATGGACGCGATCATCGACAGCCCCTTGTCCCAGAAGGCCGGGTCGGAGGCGTCGAGGCCGAAGGGTGCCAGAAGCTCCCTGTGGTGCTTCGAACCGCCCGCCTTCAGCATCTCGAAGTACTTATCCTCGAACCCCGGCAGACCCTCCTCGTAAAGGGCATAGAGAGCGTTCACGAGCCCGTCGCCGAAGGCATAGGCATAGACGTAGAAGGGCGAATGGACAAAATGCGGGATGTAGGCCCAGAAGCTCTCGTATCCTTCCATGAACTCGAACGCATCGCCCAGGCTCTCGCCCTGCACGCTCATCCAGAGCGTCCCGATGTCCTCAGGCGTGAGCTCGCCCGCCCGCCGGGCGGCATGCAGCTTGCATTCGAAATCGTAGAAGGCGATCTGGCGCACCACGGTGTTGATCATGTCCTCGACCTTGCCCGCGAGCAGGATCTTGCGTTCCGCGGGCGTCGCGGCCTGTGCGAGGAGCTTGCGGAAGGTCAGCATCTCGCCGAAGACGCTGGCGGTCTCGGCGAGCGTGAGCGGCGTCTGGCTGAGCATCTCGCCCTGCGGCGCGGCCAGGACCTGGTGGACGCCGTGGCCGAGTTCGTGGGCGAGGGTCATCACGTCGCGCGGCTTGCCGAGGTAGTTGAGCATCACGTAGGGATGGACCTCCGTCACCGTCGGATGGGCGAAGGCGCCCGGCGCCTTGCCCGGCTTCACGCCGGCATCGATCCAGCCCTTCTCGAAGAAAGGCTTGGCAAGATCGGCCATTTCCGGGGCGAAGCTCGCATAGGCCGCAAGCACCGTCTCGCGCGCATCCTCCCAGCCCACGGTTTTCTTTTCCTCCATCGGCAGCGGCGCGTTCCGGTCCCAGACCTGCAGCTTGCCGAGGCCCATCCACTTCGCCTTCAGCCGGTAGTAGCGGTGGCTGAGTTTCGGGTAGGCGGCGACGACGGCGTTCCTGAGCGCCGCGACCACCTCGGGCTCGACATCGTTCGAGAGGTGACGCGCGGTTTGCGGCGTGGGCATCTTGCGCCACCGATCCTCGATCTCCTTCTCCTTCGCCAGTGTGTTATGAACGCGCGAGAAAAGCTTGATATTATTGCCGAAGACCTCCGCAAGCGCCCGCGCCGCCGCTTCCCGCCGGGGTCTCTCGGGTTCCGAGAGAAGATTGAGCACCGCCTCCAGGCTCATCGGCTCCGCCTCGCCCGCGACGGTGATCGACAGCCCGGCCATCGTCTCGTCGAAGAGCTTGTTCCAGGCCGAGGCGCCCACCGTGGACTGGTCGTGAAGGAACCGCTCCAGCTCGTCCGAAAGCTGGTAGGGCTTCATCGCCCGCATCCGGTCGAAAACCGGCTTGTAGCGGGCGATCGCATCGTTCGCGGAGAAGAGCGCCGTGTAAGCGTCGTCTTCGATCCGGTTGAACTCCAAGGAGAAAAAAACCAGCGGCGTGGTGTACTCCGTCACCTTGTCCTGGCAGTCCGACAGGAACTTCGCACGCATCGCGTCGACCGTGTTCTGGTAGTAGCGCAGGCCGGCATAGGACATGACCCGGCCCGCCAGCGCCTCGATCCGTTCGTGACGGCGTATGCAGTCGAGCATTCCCGAGGCATCGAGCGTGGCGAGCTTGCCCTCGTAGTCGGCCGCGAAGGCGGCGCAGGCCGTTACCAGTTCGGCCATGTCACGCGCCACCTCAGGTGCGTCGGGCGCGGCATAGAGGTCGCCCAGGTTCCAGTCCGGCAGCTTGCCGAGACCCCCCGCGGAAGCGTCGGCGTCGAAGACGGGGCGGGGCAGGCGGATCGTCATGGCGGACCTCGTGTCGTGGCTGGCCCCGACTTAGGCATCCTGCCGGCGGGTTGGCAACCCGTCCCCGCGTTCACGGGGGGGCGCTATTGCGCGCGCCGCAGGCGTGCGGGCGTCAGCACTGCGCCGCCATGAGCGCCCTGAGGCTGTCGAGCGTGTCGATTTCCGCCACCGGCTTGTCGCGCCGCCAGCGCAGGATGCGCGGGAACCTGAGCGCGATCCCCGACCTGTGGCGAGGCGAGGGCCGGATGCCTTCGAAGGCGATTTCGAACACCAGTTCCGGCGGCACCCGCCTGACCGGCCCGAAGCGTTCGAGTGTATTTGCGCGAACCCAGCGCGTGATCTCGGCGAACTCGGCGTCGGTAAGGCCGGAGTAGGCCTTGGCGAAGGGCACGAAGTCATTCCCGTCGCTCACCGCGAAGGTGAAGTCGGTGTAAAGCGTCGCGCGCCGCCCGTGGCCGGCCTGGGCATAGACCATGACCGCATCGACCGTCATCGGATCGACCTTCCACTTCCACCAGTCGCCGCGTTTGCGCCCGACCCCGTAGGCCGAGGCGCGGCGCTTCAGCATCAGCCCTTCGGCGCGGGCGGCCCTGGCCCCGGCGCGGGCCGTCGAAAGTGCCGTCCAGTCGGCGAAGGGGACTTCGGGCGAAAGCCGGATCGGCGCCTCCGCCGGCAGGATCGCGGTCATCGCCTGAAGTCGCGCGCGACGGGCCGCGAAGGGCTCCGCCCGCAGATCCCGGCCTTCCGCTTCGAGAAGGTCGTAGGCCACAAGCATCGCCGGCGCCTCCGCCAGGAGCTTCCGTGGCACGGTCTTGCGCCCGATCCGCTTTTGCAGCTCGGCGAAGGGCAGGGGGAGGTCGCCGCCCCAGGCCATCACCTCGCCGTCGATCACGGTGCCCTCCGTAAGCCAGTCCCGCGTCCGGGCGAATTCGGGGAAACGGTCAGTGACGAGTTCCTCGCCGCGCGACCAGAGCGCAAGCTCGCCGCCGCGGAAGACGAGCTGGCCGCGGATGCCGTCCCATTTCCATTCGGCGAACCATTCGGCAGGATCGCCCAGGCCTTCCGGCCCGTCTTCAAGCGGATGGGCGAGGAAGAAGGGATAGGGGCGGGTCAGTTCGCCCGCCCCTTCGTTGGCCTGCAGGAGCGTGTGGTAACTTACCGTTTCGGGCGTCCAGGCCCCCATCAGCCGGTGGGCAAGTTCCGCCTCGTCGATCCCGGTCGCCTGCGCCAGTGCGCGGGTCATGAGCTTCTGGCTGACCCCCACGCGGAAGCCGCCGGTAATGAGCTTGTTGAAGAGGAACCGTTCCTCGCGCGGCAGACCCGCCCAGGCGTCGAGGATCGCGGCCTTGCGCTCCGCCGCCGGCCGCCCTGACCGGGCGCGGATGAACCCGATCCAGTCCGCCAGCGTCCGGTCGTTCGCGCCTGTGGGTTCGGGCAGGACCAGGGCGATCGTTTCGGCAAGGTCGCCGACGACCGGATAGCATTCCTCGAAGAGCCACGGGGGAAGGCCCGCCGCCTCGGCCGCCCATTCCCTGAGTTCGGTTGCCGTCACGCTCCGCCGCGGCCGCCGCCCGGAGAGGAGTGCGATGGTCCAGAGCCGGTCCGCCTCGGGCGCGGTGCGGAAGTAGGCGGCGAGTGCTGCGACCTTCGCGTTCGTCGCCGTGGTGCCGTCGAGCGCGGCGAAAAGGGCGGCGAAGCGCTTCATTCCGTGACCTCGGCAGGCGTCTCCGCCGCCGTCGCGTCCGCGTCCTCGCCCTGGAACTCCGTCGCCACGATGCCGGCCTCGTAGCCCGCCTCCTCCAGCCAGCGGCGGAACGCGGCGGTATAGCCATGGGTGACGAACACCCTTTGCGCCCCCGTTGCGGCGATGGCGGCGTTGAGCCCGTCCCAGTCTGCGTGGTCGGAGAGGATGAACCCCGTGGCAAGCCCGCGCCGCCGCCGCACACCCCGAAGCCGCATCCAGCCCGAGGCGAAGGCCTCTGCCGCCGGGCCGAAGCGCTGCGCCCAGGGCGTGCCGAGGGCCGCTGGCGGGGCGAGCACGAAGGCGCCGGGATGGGGGGCGGGGCCAGTCTCCGGCGTCACGCGCAGCGTTGCGGGCAGCGCCACCCCGGCGGACCGCAGCGCTTCGTTCACGTTCTCGACCGCGCCGTGGGTCAGGATCGGGCCGATGTCGGGGTCGAGACGCGCCAGGATGCGTTGCGCCTTGCCGAGCGCGTAGGCCCCCAGGACCGAGGCACGGCCCGCCGCCGCATTGGCCCGCCACCAGGCGTTGATATCGCGCATGACCGCCGCCTGCGGCGCCCAGCGGAAGACCGGCAGGCCGAAGGTGCATTCGCTGACGAAGGTGTGGCAGCGGACCGGCTCGAACGGGTCGGAGAGGCCGTCGGCCTCGGTCTTGTAGTCGCCCGAGACGACCCAGGCCTCGCCCCCGACTTCGACGCGGATCTGCGCCGAGCCGGGGACGTGGCCGGCCGGGTGGAAGCTGACGCTGGCGCCGCCGATGGCGAGTGTCCGGCCATAGGGCAAGGTTTCCACCCGCAGGTCCCCGAGCCGCAGTTGCAGGATCGGCGCGGTCGCGGGCGTGCAGAGATAGGCGCCATGTCCCGCCCTCGCATGGTCGGAATGCGCATGGGTGATCAGCGCCCGCGCCACCGGGCGCCAGGGGTCGATGAAGAAGTCGCCGGCGGCGCAGTAGAGGCCGCGGTCGGTGAAGCTCAATACGGGCCCGCGCGTCATGGTGCCGACTCTAGCCCTCCCGCCGCGCGCGACCACCGCAATCTGCGCGGCGCCGAAAAAACAGGCAGGTCCCGCGTCCGGTTCCGTCCGAACCCGGTGTCCGGCTTCCCATGGCGGGAATCGGTGACTAAGCTTTGAGCACGGGGAGCGAAGGGGCATTGGATGGGGCCGGCGTACTTCAACGAGATGTTCGACGGCTCGGCCGTCCGTGCGCCCTATGCCCGTCTCGAGGACTGGACCCGCGCCATGCCCGCCGAGCTGCGGCAAATGAAGCAGGCGGAGGCAGAGGCACTCTTCCGCCGCATCGGCATCACCTTCGCGGTCTATGGCGAGGGTGGCGATCCCGACCGGCTCATCCCCTTCGACATGTTCCCCCGCGTCTTCACGCAAGGCGAATGGCGCCGGCTCGAACGCGGCATCAAGCAACGGGCGCGGGCGCTCAACGCCTTTCTGGTCGATGTCTACGGGCGCGGCGAGATATTGCGCGCGGGTCGCATCCCCGCCCATCTCGTTTACGGCAACGAGGCCTACGAAAAGGCGATGGCGGGCTTCGTGCCACCGAAGGGCGTGTTTTCCCACATCGTCGGCATCGACATCGTCCGCACCGGACCCGAGGATTTCTTCGTGCTGGAGGACAACTGCCGCACACCTTCGGGCGTCAGCTACATGCTGGAGACGCGCGAGATCATGATGCGGATGTTTCCCGCACTCTTTCGCGAGAACCGGATCGAGCCGGTGGAGGCCTACTCGGAGCTTCTGCGCCGCACGCTGGCATCGGTCGCGCCCGCGCGCTGCGACCGAGAGCCCACTGTGGTCATCCTGACCCCCGGCCACTACAACTCCGCCTATTACGAGCATTCGTTCCTCGCCGACCTGATGGGCGTGGAACTGGTGGAGGGACCCGACCTCTTCGTCGAGGGCGGCCTGTGCTGGATGCGCACGACCGAGGGGCCGAAGCGGGTCGACGTGATCTACCGCCGGATCGATGACGCCTTCCTCGACCCTCTCTGCTTCCGGCCAGACTCCATGCTGGGCGTGCCGGGGCTGATGGATGTCTACCGGTCGGGCGGCGTTACCATCGCGTCCGCCCCGGGCGCGGGCGTTTCCGACGACAAGGCGGTCTATACCTATGTGCCCGAGATGGTGCGCTTCTACCTCGGCGAGGAACCGATCCTGCAGAACGTGCCGACCTGGCAATGCGCAAAGCCTGAGGACCTTAAGCACGTCCTCACGCATCTTTCCGACCTCGTCGTGAAGGAGGTGCATGGTTCGGGCGGCTACGGGATGCTCGTCGGTCCGAAATCGACCGCCGGGCAGATCGAGGTCTTCCGCCAGAAGATCCTCGCCGATCCCGCGAACTACATCGCCCAGCCCACGCTCGCGCTCTCGACCTGCCCGTCCTTCGTGGCCGAGGGGATCGCGCCCCGGCATGTCGACCTGCGGCCCTACTGCCTCGTCGGCGAGACGATCGAACTCGTGCCCGGCGGGCTGACGCGGGTGGCGTTGACCGAAGGCTCGCTCGTCGTCAATTCCTCGCAGGGCGGCGGCGTGAAGGATACCTGGGTGCTGGCGGAGTGACGGAATGCTGAGCCGGACCGCGGAGAACCTGTTCTGGATCGGCCGCTACATGGAGCGGGCCGAGACGATGGCGCGGCTCCTGGAGGTCGGGGCGCGGATCGCGCTCCTGCCTTCGGCGGGGCACGGCTACCGCAACGAATGGGAATCGCTCCTCCACGCCTCCGGCACGGCAGAAGGCTTTGCGGCCAAGTATGGCGACCCGGTGCAGCGCAACATCGAAAGCTATCTCTTCTTCGACCGCGACAATCCTTCCTCCATCGCCTCCTGCCTGGAACGGGCACGCGAAAACGGCCGGATCGTCCGCACCGCGCTTACCTCGCAGGTCTGGGACGCGCTCAACACCGCCTTCCAGGAACTCCGCCGTATCGAGCGGCGCCCGCGCGGCGGGGTGGAACTGGGCGAGCTGACCGAATGGACCATGCGCCACGCCGCCCAGGTGCGCGGCGCCATCGACACGACGCTTCTGAGGAACGACGGCTACGATTTCCTCGGCCTCGGCTACCGGCTGGAACGGGCGGACAACACCGCGCGGCTTCTCGACGTGAAGTATTACGTGCTTCTGCCGCGCGCGGACTATGTCGGCACCGGGCTCGACAGCTACCAGTGGACGACGCTCCTAAGGGCGCTCTCGGCCCATCGCGCCTTCCACTGGGCCTATGGCGGCGACATAACCGCCGCGAAGGTCGCCGACTTCCTCGTCCTCAACCGCCAGTGCCCGCGCTCCCTCACCACGTCCGTGGTCGGCGCGGCGGTGCATCTCGACAACCTCGCGGTGGCCTATGGCCGGCTCACGGCGGCGCAGGACGCGGCCGACGCGCTTCGCGACGAACTTGCGCGGCTCACCATCGAGGCGGTCTTCGCCGAGGGTCTGCACGAATTCCTCAGCCGCTTCATCCGCCGGACCGCCGCGCTGTCCGCGATCGTGCACGACAGCTACCTCAGCGGAGAGATGCGATGATCCTCACCGTCGCGCACCGCACGACCTACAGCTACGACGCGCCGATCCGCGTGGCGGTGCAGAGCCTGCGCCTGACGCCTTCGGTCTTCGACGGGCAACGGGTGATCGACTGGACCGTCGCCGTCGAGGGCGGCCAGAAGGGCGCGGGCTTCCGCGACGGGGCCGGAGACTGGATCGAAAGCTGGTCGGTGCGCGGCCCGGCCGACCAAGTGACCGTCAGCGTCACCGGTACGGTCGACACGTCGGACCTCGCCGGGCTCTTGACCGGCCACCGCGAGGCGGTGAACCCGGCCGTCTACCTCCGCGAGACGCCGGCCACCCGCGCCGACGCCGCACTGACCGGGCTTGCGGAGACCGCGGCGGCAGAGACGGCCGAACCGCTTGCCCGGGCGCATGCGCTGTCGCGGCTCGTCGCCGAGGCCATCGCCTACCGTCCCGGCGCCACAGAGGCGCATACGACCGCGGCCGAAGCAATGGCGCTCGGCGAAGGCGTCTGCCAGGATCACGCCCACGCGCTCATCGCCGCCGCGCGTACACTTGGGATGCCGGCGCGCTATGCCTCCGGCTATCTTTTCGCAGCCGGGGACGGCACGCCGCACGAGGCCGCTCACGCCTGGGCGGAACTCTGGGTTGCCGGGCTCGGCTGGATCGGCTTCGACCCGGCGAACCGCACCTGCCCGGACGACCGCTACATCCGCCTCGGCTCCGGCCTCGATGCCCGCGACGCCGCCCCGATCCGCGGAATCGCGCGGGGCCCGGGGCGCGAGACGCTCGACGTGTCGGTTGCGGTCGCCCAGGGGCAGCAATAGTGTCGGCGCGCCGGGGGATCGGGGACGGGACATGACCTATTGCGTCGGGCTCTTGCTGAATGACGGCATGGTGCTCTTGTCGGACACGCGCACCAATGCCGGACTCGACAACATCGCGACCTACCGCAAGATGTTCACATTCGAGGATCCCGGCGAGCGGGTGATCGTGATCCTTGCGGCCGGGAGCCTGTCGATCACCCAGACGACCATTGCCCAGTTGCGCGAGGCGATCGACGACCCCGAGGCGGCGCCCGAAACCTCGATCATGCTCGCCCCGACGCTCCTGAAGGTCGCCGAGGTGGTGGGAGAAACGCTCGGCCGCGTGCGCCGGTCGGTGGACGACAAGCTTGCCACGATGCGGCAGGGGGCCTCGGCCTCGCTCATCGTCGCGGGCCAGCGCAAGGACGGGGCGATGCGGATGTTCCTCGTCTACCCCGAGGGCAACTTCATCGAGGCGACCGAGGACACGCCGTTCCTGCAGATCGGCGAGCACAAATACGGCAAGCCGATCCTCGACCGGGTGGTGCGCCCCTCGACCTCGCTCGACGACGCGCAGAAGGCCGTGCTCCTGTCGATGGATTCGACGCTCAGGTCCAACCTCTCGGTCGGGATGCCGCTCGACCTCGCGGTGATCCGGGCCGGCGAATGCCGGGTCGGCCACACCCGGCGGTTCGAGGCGGGGGACGCCGATTTCACCCGCATCAGCAAGGCCTGGTCAAAGGCGCTGAGGGAAAGCTTCCTGAAGATCCGGATCTGATCCGACGGCCGGGCTTCAGCCCCGGTGCGCGTCGAAGAACGCGGCGGCCACGTCATAGAACCGCGTCCGGACCGCCGGCGTCTCCATCATCAGTTCGTGCTCGGCGCCCGCAACGCGGTCGAACCTCGCTCCGGGCCAGCGCGCCATACGGTCCTCGATGGCCGGTATGTTCACGATCCGCTCCTCGATTCCGAGGACTGTGAGGCAGGGCAGGGCAGGGGAGGCCATGGCGCGCAGATCGCGGCACTCGCGCAGCGCCTCGCGCAGCCAGGTGAGTGTCGGCCCGCCGATGGCAAGGTCGGGATGGGCGGTCAGTTGGCGCTGCATGAACTCGAACATTTCCCGGTCGCGGGTCAGGAGGTTCCCCTCGAACGGCGCCTCCAGCACGTAGGTCATGGGCGACGTCGAGGGCACCAGCCGGTCGCCGAGTCCGACCATGGGGCCCAGCGTCGCAAGCGCCCAGGCGGCGGGGCGCAGCGCGGGATGCATCCGGATGCCCCACATCGGCGCCGAGAAGGTCGCGGCGCGGACCGGCAGCCCGTCGTGAATCGACCTCAGCCCGATGCAGCCGCCCATCGAATGACCGACGACGAACCAGGGTTCGGGCAGGGCCTCGGCGCGCAGGAAGGCGACAAGCGCCGCCACGTCTCGCTGATAATCGGCAAAGCGTTCGACATGCCCGGGCGCGGGTTCTTCGATGAGCCGGTCGGCGATTCCCTGGCCGCGCCAGTCGATCGTCGCCATCGCATAGCCGCGCATGGCGAACTCGCCGGCCGCAGGGCCATATTTCTCGACGTATTCGGTGCGGCCGGGGAACAGGAGAACGGTTCCCTTCGTGCCCCCCCGCCAGCAGGCGGCACGAACCCGCACCCCGTCCGACGTGTCGAGCCAGGCGCAGGTCTCGCCGCCGGGCGCCTCGGCCACATCGGCGTAGAAGGGAGCCGGCTTCATCCTCAGCCGAGAGCGGCGCCAAGCTGCATCGCAAGACCCATGTCGCCGTCAATCGAAAGCTTGCCCTGCATGAAGGCGGCGGTCGGGTTAACGTCGCCCGACATGAGTCCCTCGAAGGTCTCGCGGTCGGCGGTGATGGTCACGTCGGCCTCCTCGTCACCCGCGCGCACGCCGGAACCGTCGACCATCAGCGCGCCCTCGCCCGCGATCACGAATTTCGCGGTTCCGGGCAGGCCGCCGGACAGTTTCTCGCTCAGCGCGGCGACGGCCGCGTTAACCACATCGCTCATGCGTTCCTCCAAATGTGACCGCTGCGGCCCTCGCGCGGGTCCGCCATTTCGGCTACACTCTGCCCTGTAATGGACCGCATCGCCACTCCCTTCCGCGCGTTTTTCCTCGTCTGTGCCGCAGCGTTATCGCTCGGTCTGCCCGGGGGCGGGCCCGCCGCCGCGGCCGAGCCGCTCGACAGGCTCTATGCCGAGCTTGCCGACCCTGCGAACGAGAACTGGCAGCGGACGCAGGCCGACATCCTGCGCGAATGGTCGAAATCGGGCTCGCCCTCGATGGACCTTCTCCTGAAGCGCGGGCGCGACGCGATGGAGGCGGGCGACCTTGCCGCGGCGATCGAGCATCTGACGGCCCTGACCGACCATGCGCCGGATTTCGCCGAAGGCTGGAACGCGCGCGCCACCGCCTTCTACATGGCCGGGCAGTTCGGCCCCTCCATGACCGATATCGCCCGGACGCTGAGCCTGAACCCCCATCATTTCGGCGCGCTCGCTGGGCTTGGCATGATTCTCGAGCAACTCGGCCGCGACGAGGCGGCGATCAAGGCCTATCGCGCCGCGCTGGCTATACATCCGCACCAGGACACCCTACATCAGGCGCTCGACCGGCTGGAGAAGAAGACCTCCGGCATGTCACTCTAGGGCGGGCAGACGGGCAGGCCGCCGCAACGGCGACCCGAGGAGCAGGCGCATGAACGCGGGCGCGAGGATCACTGCGGTCCTCGGACCGACGAACACGGGCAAGACCCATTACGCGATCGAACGGATGCTCGCGCACCGCACGGGTGTCATCGGCCTGCCGTTGCGACTGCTCGCGCGCGAGGTCTACGACCGGATCGTGGCCGCCCGCGGTCCCTCGGTCGCGGCGCTCGTGACGGGCGAGGAACGGATCGTC
This sequence comes from Paracoccaceae bacterium, assembly GCA_020637675.1. Lineage (GTDB taxonomy): Bacteria > Pseudomonadota > Alphaproteobacteria > Rhodobacterales > Rhodobacteraceae > Albidovulum. The sequence goes on from JACKKD010000002.1 coordinate 403,277, forward strand.
GGCGCGCGGGCGCAGTACTGGGTCTGCACGGTGGAGGCGATGCCCACCGACATCGGCTGCGACTTCCTCGCGGTGGACGAAATCCAGCTCTGCGCCGACCCCGAGCGCGGCCATGTCTTCACCGACCGGCTCCTGAACGCGCGGGGGCTCCACGAGACGCTCCTCCTCGGCTCCGACACGATGCGGGGCGCCATCGCGGCGCTGGTGCCGGGGGTGCAGTTCCTGAAGCGCGAACGCTTCTCGACCTTGAGCTACTCGGGTTCGAAAAAGCTAAGCAGGATGCCTGCACGCTCCGCCATAGTCGGGTTTTCGGTTGAAAACGTCTATGCCATCGCCGAGCTGATCCGCCGCCAGAAGGGCGGCGCCGCCGTCGTGATGGGGGCGCTTTCCCCCCGGACGCGCAACGCGCAGGTGGCGATGTACCAGGAGGGCGAGGTCGACTACCTTGTCGCGACCGACGCCATCGGCATGGGCCTCAACCTCGACATTGGCCATGTCGGCTTCTCCGCCACAGCGAAGTTCGACGGCTGGCGGATGCGGTCCCTCTTCCCCCACGAGCTTGCCCAGATTGCCGGCCGCGCCGGCCGCCACACCGCGCCCGGCACCTTCGGCGTGACGGGCGAGGCGGGGCCGCTCGATCCCGAGGTGATCGAGGCCATCGAGAACCACCGCTTCGCGCCGATCCGGCGGCTGAATTGGCGCGCCTCCGCGCTCGACTTCGGGTCGGCCGACCGGCTTATCGCCTCGCTGGAGGCGTCACCCGCCAGCGAATGGCTTCAGCGCGGGCGCGAGGCCGACGACCTCCGCGCGCTCAAGACGCTGTCAGAGCTGCCCCCCGTCCGCGACCGGCTCGCCCATCCGCGTGACCTGCGCCTTTTGTGGGACGTGTGCCGGGTGCCGGACTTCCAGGGCATCTCGGCCCAGGAACACGCGAGCCTTCTCGCCCGCATCTTCGGCTTCCTCCAGGAAGGACATGTCCCCGACGACTGGCTTTCGGCGCAGATCCGCCGCATCGACAAGACGCAAGGCGATATCGACACGTTGTCGAAGCGGCTCGCCTATATCCGGACCTGGACCTATGTCGCGCAGCGCGACCGCTGGGTGAAAGACGAAAGCCATTGGCGCGACGAGACGCGCGCGGTAGAAGACCGCCTGTCGGACGCGCTCCATGCCGCGCTGACACAGCGATTTGTGGACCGGCGGACGAGTGTGCTCCTCCGCCGGCTCAAACAGAAGGAGGGCCTCGTGGCCGAGGTGAACGACAAGGGCGAGGTGACGGTCGAGGGCGAATTCGTCGGCCGTCTCGAAGGGTTCCGCTTCCACCAGGACGGCACTGGCTCGCCCGACGAGGCAAGGACGGTGAAGCAGGCGGCCTACGAGGCGCTGAAGCCCGAATTCCACCTCCGCGCGGACCGTTTCTACAACGCGCCGGACACCGAGTTCGACTTCACCGAGCAGGGCGGGCTGATGTGGGGCACCCACGCGGTCGGCAAGCTCGTGAAGGGCCCCGAGGCGCTGAAACCGCAGGTCGCGGCCTTCGTCGACGAAGAGGCTGGCTTCGACGTGGCCGAAAAGGTCCGCCGCCGGCTCCAGCACTTCATCGACCGCAAGGTGGCAACGCTCTTCGAGCCGCTCCTGAACCTTTCCCGCGACGAGACGCTCGCCGGTCTCGCCCGCGGCTTCGCCTTCCGTCTTACCGAGGCGATGGGCGTCCTGCCGCGCGAGGGCGTCGCCGACGAGGTCAAGGCGCTCGACCAGGACATGCGCGGCGCGCTCAGGAAGCACGGCGTTCGCTTCGGCCAGTACACGATCTTCCAGCCCGCGTTGCTGAAACCCGCGCCGACGCGGCTCCGTCTCGTGCTCTGGTCGCTCTTCGCGGGGCTCGACGAGTTCCCCGAAAGCCCGCCGCCGGGCCTTGTCACTGTGCCGAACATCGAGGGTGTGCCGGGCGGCTACTACACACTTTCGGGCTACCACCCGGCCGGCGCGCGGGCCATCCGCATCGACATGCTGGAAAGGCTCTCCGACATCCTGCGCACGCAGGACAGCCGCGCGGGATTCGAGGCAACGCCCGACATGCTGTCGATTACCGGCATGACGCTGGAACAGTTTGCCGACCTCATGAGCGGGCTCGGCTACAAGGGCGAGAGGGCCGAACGCGAGAAGGTGCGGGCAGAACCGGTCTCGGCCCCGGTGGCCGAGGGCGAGGTCGTCAATCCGATCACCGAGGAGGAGGCGGCGCTTCAGACCGTCACCGAGATGGAGGTGTACTATACCTTCACCTGGGCGCCGCGGCCACGCGGAAACCGCGGCGAGCGGCCGAATCGCGGCCGCCGCCCCGAAGGCCAGCCCCGTGAAGGCCAGCCCCGTGAAGGCCAGCCCCGTGAAGGCCAGTCTGGTGAGGGGCGGCCCCGCGAGGGTGCCGAGCGTCGGGACGGTCGGCCGCAGGGCGAGCGGCGCGACCGGGCCGACCAATCCCGGGGCGAGCGCGGCGACCGGCCACGCGGGGGAAAGCCCCAAGGCAAGCCGCAGGGCAAGCCGGGCGGCAAGCCGCGGCGCGAGGACGAGCGCCCCCGATCCTTCGAATCGCGCCCTCCGAAGTCGGACCGCATCGACCCCGACAACCCCTTCGCCGCGCTTCTCGCGCTGAAAGACAAGATCTGAGGCCGGTTTGGCCGAAGGCGAGCGCATCCGCATCGACAAGTGGCTCTGGCAGGCGCGGTTCTGCAAGACCCGCAGCCTCGCGGCAGAGGTGGTATCGGCCGGCCGCCTGCGGCTAAACGGCGCGAGGATGGCAAAGCCCGGCCATGCCGTCGGTCCGGGCGACGTCCTGACCTTCCCGCAGGGCGGGCAGGTCCGCGTCGTCCGCATCCTCGCCTGCGGCAGCCGCCGCGGCCCCGCGCCCGAGGCGCGCGGGCTCTACGACGATCTCGCGCCGCCGGCTGTCCCGAAGACCTCCGTTCCGCCTGCCGCTGCCGCAGAGGACTGACGTTCGCGGGGCCCGCGGCCGCGCACCTGCGGCGGTCTTTCCCACCCCGGCCGTCTTGCATGCCGCGCGCCTTGGGGCTAGGAGTCCTCTGCCTTTCGGAAGTCCGGACCCCGTGCCATGACCTATGTCGTCACCGACAACTGCATCGCCTGCAAATACACCGACTGCGTCGAAGTCTGCCCGGTGGACTGCTTCTACGAAGGCGAGAACATGCTGGTGATTCACCCGGACGAATGCATCGACTGCGGCGTCTGCGAGCCGGAGTGCCCGGCCGACGCGATCCGGCCTGACACCGAGCCCGCGATGGAGAAATGGGTGGAGTTCAACCGGACCTATTCCGAGAAGTGGCCGGTCATCACCCAACGCAAGGATCCCTTGCCCGAGGCGGAGGCGCGCGACGGCGAGACGGGCAAGCTCGACAAGTATTTCTCCGAAGCGCCGGGTACCGGGGACTGATAAAGCCGGCCCGGGGCGATTCGCGCCGCTGACGCGAATCGGTCCGCGCGGAGCGTCGCAAGCGAAAAATCGCGCCAAAGGGGCCGATTCGGGCGATGATGCCGCAGGCGCATGGCCGACTTGCCGCGTTGCAGCCCTTTAAAATGGGGGCAGTTTTTGCTATATTTCTGTCACAAACGACGAGGAACTCTGCGCGTGAGGTTGCTTCACTCGGCAGCCACGGGGGTACTGGGCGACATCGAAAATGCGGCAACGGGGGCTTTTCGGCCCCCGCGCGTTTCTGTGGCGTTGGCGCACGGAGGCCGGATGCGAGGATGCACCACGACATGAGCAAAACAAAGAAGAACGATTTCCGCCCGAACGACTTCGTCGTGTATCCCGCGCATGGCGTGGGCCGGATCATGGCGGTCGAGGAACAGGAAATCGCCGGGTTCAAGCTCGAGCTGTTCGTCATCACCTTCGAGAAGGACAAGATGACGCTGCGCGTGCCCACGCACAAGGCCACCGAGATCGGCATGCGCCAGCTCTCCTCGCCCGACCTCGTGACCAAGGCGCTCGAGACGCTGAAGGGCAAGGCCAAGGTCAAGCGCGCGATGTGGTCGCGCCGCGCGCAGGAATATGAGCAGAAGATCAACTCCGGCGATCTCATGGCCATCGCCGAGGTCGTGCGCGACCTGCACCGCACCGACGATCAGCGCGAGCAGTCCTATTCGGAGCGCCAGCTTTACGAGGCGGCGCTCGACCGTCTGACCCGCGAGGTGGCGGCCGTGGCCGGCGTCGACGAGGCCGGCGCCCAGAAGAAGGTGGACGACGTCCTGCTTTCCCGCGCCGCCTGATCCGGGCCGTTCCGACCGATCTGCTGACCGCGGCGCCCCGGCGCCGCGGTTCTTTTTTGGTCATCCCGCTGCCCCGGATCGCCGTTCAGCCGGTGGAACATATGCGTGAAGGTCGCAGCGCCGAGGACCGGGACGACGAGATTCACGAAGGGCAGCGTGAGCGGCGCGGCCATCAGGAGCCCCGCGACGAAGATCTGCCCGCTGTGGCGCCGGCGCAGGGCCGCGGCCCCCGCCCGCCCGAGCCGCCGCATCGCCGCCATCTGGAAATACTCGCGCCCGAGCAGGTAGCCGTTCAGGGCCCAGAAGACGAGGGGCGCGAAGGGCCCGGAAAGGAGGTAGAGCACCAGCGCCAACGCATTGGCGGCGAGGATCACCCCCAGGAAGCGCAGGCTGTCGGCCACCGCCTCCGTCAGCGCCACGGGGCGGGCGGGGGGCAGGCCCCGGTAGTGCCGCGCCTCCACCGCCTCGGCCACGTCCTCGAGAAAGAGCCCGGTGAAGGCCGAGGCCACGGGCACCATCAGGAAGACCGAAAGCACGAGCATCAGGAGAAGCGAGCCCCAGCTCAGGAGGTTTTCCACCCAGGCGATCTCGCCGATCCAGGGCAGGGTGAAGGTGTCGGGCACGACCCAGCCGATCAGCGTGGCCACCACCGCGTAGGCCCCGGCGAGAAGCGCGAGCGCAAGAAGTACACCGAGACCGAGCACCTTGAGGAACCGCCGGTCGTGGATCTGTCCGATGGCCTTCAGGAAGTCGCCGAGGATCACCGCCTCAGTCCCGGATCCAGGAGGTGATCGCCGCAACGTCCGGTCGCGGCCGGTCGGGCGGGATGGAGGTCGCGGTGCCGATATGGATCAGCCCCGCCACCCGCTCGCCTGCGGCAAGGCCGAGCGCCTCGCGGGCGAAGGTGGCATCGTGGACGTGCCAGCCGGTAAGCCAGCAGGCGTCCCAGCCCGAGGCCAGCGCCGCATTCAGGAGCGTCAGGCAGACCGCGCCGGCCGAGAGCACCTGTTCCAGTTCGGGGATCTTGTCCGTCGGGCGCGGCACCATGACGACGGCAACGATGAGGTCGGCATCGGCGAATTGCGCCACGCCCTTCTCGATCCGGTCGGGCTCAAGCCCCAGCGCGGCGCCCCGCGCCCGGGCCAGCGCCGCGAGCCGGCCGAGCGCAGGCTTTGCCAGCACGAGGAACCGCCAGGGTTCGAGCTTGCCGTGGTCGGGCACCCGCGCCGCCGCCGTCAGGATCGGCATGAGTTCCGCCTCTGTCGGCACCGGCGCTCGCAGGAGCTTCGGCGGACGCGAGCGACGGGTGAGGAAGAATTCCATCGCGGCGGGGTTCGGCGTGGTCATGACCGTTCTCCTGTTTCCTGCGCCGCGATCATGCCGATCCGGACCGCAGGCGCAAGGCTGGCCGGGCGCGCCGGGCCGCGCTAGGGTCGGGGTCATGAGCGATCTTTCGCACCTCGCCCGCCCCGGCGCCGAAATCGCCGTCCGCGTGACGCCGAAGGCCTCGCGCAATGCCGTCGTGATCGAGGCGGGCACGATCCGCGTCTACGTGACCGTCGTGCCCGAGGGCGGCAAGGCGACGGCGGCGGTGGTGACGCTTCTTGCCAAGGCTCTCGGCGTGGCGAAGTCGCGCCTGACGCTCCTGCGGGGCGCGACGGGGCGCGACAAGGTCTTTCGGCTGGATTAGCCCTTGAGCCGGACCGGCTGCCCATGCGGCGTGACAAGATAGGCTGCCTCCCAGGCCGCCTTCGTCCGCGCCGCCTCCGCCTTCGGCGCGTGCCCCGTCGCGTCGAGGAAGCCCTCCAGCGTCTCCAGCCAGGCCGCATAGTAGTCTGCGTTGCCGTCCTGCGGCCGCTCGGTGCCCCGGCGCTTCAGGGTGGCGCCGAAGGCCTGCGTCCAGTCCGGCCAGCCGAAATGCCCTGCCTCGTTCAGCGCCACGGTCAGCGCGAAAAGCTGCGCCTGCCAGGGTTCGTCGAAGCGGGAGGGCGCGGGCGCGGTCATGCCGGCTCCAGATAGCTTTCCCAGAGATCGAGCGTCACCTCGTCGTCCTGCGTCTCGGCCTCGCCCCAGAGGTCCTCGGCGGAAAATGCAACGGTGTAGAGCGGCTCCGGGCGTTCGCCGAGTCCGTGGGCATTGGTGTCGGGAAACACATGGGGACCGTGCACCAGCTCGATCTGTCCGACATGACCCGCCGCGTAGGCGGGCAGCCGGGTGTGCCCGCCCGGCACATGTGAATTGCGCGACGGCAGTCGTGTGCGCACCCGGTCGCCGGCGGCGAAGGCGGGGGCCGCGCCCGGCCGGGCGTAGGGCGTGCCGCGCGCGAGCGCGGGTCCGACCGCCGCGGCGCGGAAGAGCCTCGGATGCGGAGGGGCAGGGGCGGCCTTGCCCGAACTCAGCTCCGCCTCGCTGACGAGGCCGCGCGCCACGAGCAGATCGGCGAGCGCGGCAATCCATTTCTCGTAATAGGAAAACCGCATATAGTCCTTTGGCGCGAGGCTTTCGCGGGCATGGCGCGAGGTGTCGATCGACCACTGGCCGAGCCCCCCGGCCGCGAGCGTCAGCGCCAGCGCCTTGCGCTGCCAGTCGGCGCCCACGGGCACGATGCCCTGCGGCTCTGGCACCACTGCTCCGTCGCCCCAGCGCCCGCCCATGTCGTGGACGCGGGTCATCGCGGCGGCCCGGGCAGGCCGGTGCCGATCATCGAGTCGCGGGTGACGAGGGCCGCGAGCGCCACCGCGTCCATCCCCTCGGTGCCCTCGGGTCGCATCGGGACGACAAGGTAACGCACCTCGGCCGTCGAATCCCAGACCCGAACCTTCTGCCCCTCGGGCAGTGTCACGCCGAACTCCGCCAGCACCTTGCGCGGCTCCCGCACCGCGCGGGCGCGGTAGGCGTCGGACTTGTACCAGCCGGGCGGAATTCCAAGGAGCGGCCACGGGTAGCAGGAGCAGAGCGTGCAGACGACCATGTTGTGCGTCTCGGGCGTGTTTTCCACGGCCACGACATGCTCGCCCTGCCGGCCCGAGATGCCCAGTTCGGCCACGGCGGCGGTCGCGTCGGCGACGAGCCGTGCGCGGAATGCCGGATCGGTCCAGGCCCGCGCCACGACGGCGGCGCCGAGATGGGGCCCGACCTTGTGCTCGTAGGTGTCGAGGATCGCCTCCATCGCCGAGGGATCGACGAGGCCCTTGGCGACGAGGATCGTCTCCAGCGCCTTTACCCTCAGCGCCGGATCGGAGGGCAGAAGCGTATGCGGATGATCGTGATCGGAATGATCGTGGGGCATGGGGCGGGAGCATGGCCGCGCAGGGGCGCCCTGTCCAGTGGCGATCAGGTCGCGCGGCCGTTATGGTCGCCCGCGACCCCGCGCGGCGATGGCGGGCCGAAGGCGCCACGGGTCGGCGCCTCCGCGCGAGCAGCCGCGCGGAAGGAGCGCTGGGCAGGCCGGATGAATCGCTTGACGCCGCCCGGCAATGGCATTAGACGGCGCGGACGGAATTCGGGCCCCCGCTCAGGCGGCGTGCCTTCGCTTTATCGGAACGCCGGGCCAAAGCCCAAGCTGTGAAGGAAGAACCCAATGTCCCGCGTCTGCGAACTGACCGGCAAGGGCCCGATGACGGGCAACAACGTGAGCCACGCGAACAACAAGACGCGGCGCCGCTTCCTGCCGAACCTGAACGATGTCACGCTCATCTCAGACGTGCTCGGCCAGTCGTTCACGCTGCGGATCTCGGCGGCCGCGCTGCGCTCGGTGGACCACCGCGGCGGGCTCGACGCCTTCCTCGCCAAGGCGAAGGACGACGAGCTGTCGGGCCGCGCTCTGAAGATCAAGAAGGACATCGCGAAGGCCCGCGCCGCGGCCTGAGCCGATCCGATACCGCCATCTCGCAGGGCCCCGCCTCGGCGGGGCCCTTGCGTTTGCGGCCGGCGACGGGGCGCGACCATTGCGCGCGGAGCGGGGCCCTTCCCATCGTGCCCGCACGGGCCTATGAACGGACCATGCGCCGCGGACCGGTCCAGCATTTCGTTGCCGTCGTCCTCGCCGTCGCCGTCACGGCGATGGGCGTCGCGGCGGCGTCAGCGCGCGGTCAGGCCGTGGCCGGCGGGCAGGCCGTTGTGCTTTGCTCGGGGGGCGGAATCGTTCAGGTCGCGCTCGACGCCGACGGAAACCCGACCGGCGATAGCCACCTCTGCCCCGATCTGGCGGCTGCGCTCCTTGGTGCGTTCCGGATCACGCTTCCTTCCATCGCCCGTCCGGAAAGCGCCGGCGAGGCGCTGGCCCCCGTGCGGGCGCATTTCCTCTCCTTCGCGCCGCGTGCCGCTTGGCGTGCACGCGGCCCTCCGGTTGCCGCCTGATCCCCCGTTCAGACCGACAACCTCAAGGAGACAGAGATGAACCCCCTCAAGACCGCACTTGCCGCCACCGCCGCGCTCTGGGCGCTGCCCGCGCTCGCCGCCGACACGATCGCCGTCACCGACGCCTATGCCCGCTTCATGCCCGGCGCCATGGCCGGCGCCGCGTTCATGTTGATCGAGAACACCGGCGCGGAGGACGACCGTCTGGTCGCGGCCGCCTCGGATATCGCGGCCAAGGTGGAACTCCACACCCACAAGCAGGGTACCGACGGGACGATGCAGATGGTCCATGTGCCCGAAGGCTTTCCGATCCCGGCAGGCGCCACCCACGCGCTCCAGCGCGGCGGCGACCATGTGATGTTCATGGGGCTGACGGAGCGTCCCGCCGACGGGACGACCGTGCACGTCACGCTCACCTTCGAGAAGGCTGGCGTGGTGGAACTGGACGTGCCGGTGGACAGCACGCGCTGAACCGCCCGATCCGGCGCCCGCGGCGCGGCGCGCGTTCCCCGGCGTGCCGCCCCGTATCCCTCGCTCTTCCCCCGCCCGACCGGGGAAGAGCGCAACCGTGCGAAGCCTGTCGCAATCAGCCCCGCCGGCCTCCTGCACCAGCGCTCACGGCGTGGCGCCCTGCGACGATGCGGGCGACCGTGGTTGGATCCGAATAGCCTCCTCGGTCGCGCCCGGTAACCTTCGCGAGGCACCTGTCCTTGCCGAGCGCGATCGGATCATCATGCTCCTTGGGCGAGTTGCAAGGCTCTGGACCGCGCGCTGCCCCGATCGCCGCGCGGGCTGCGGTGGGTTCCCCCGGGGACATTCCGGCGAAGACGAACTTCAGCGCTCGGCGAGGACCTCTGCGACCCATTCGGGCACGATCTCGCTTGCCGGGCCGTGCCGTGCGGCATCGAAGACTCCTGCGTTCCGCCCGGGTTCGAGGTTCAGTTCCAGTGTGCTGGCGCCGGCCGTCCGCGCAGCGGCGGCGAAGCCGGCAGCGGGGTAGACGGTGCCCGATGTGCCGATGGCGACGAAGAGGTCGGTCGCCTGAAGTGCCCGGGCGATCCGCCCCATGTGATGGGGCGTTTCGCCGAACCAGACGACATCGGGACGTGTCGCCGGCCGGCCGCAGGCCAGGCAGGGGTCGGCGGGCGCCATGACGGCAGGCGCGGGCCAGCGGTGGCCACAGGCCGCGCAGCGTGCAGTCAGGTGGGTTCCGTGCATGTGGATGACTTCGGGGCTTCCCGCACGTTCGTGCAGATCGTCGACGTTCTGGGTGACAAGCGTCACGGCGGCTTCACCCTCCCGCGCGAGCCGCGCGAGCGCAAGGTGGGCTGCGTTCGGCCGTGCCGTCCGCACCCTCTCGCGCCGCCAGTTGTAGAAGTCGAGCACGAAGCCGGGATCGCGGGCGAACCCCTCCGGCGTGGCCAGATCGCGCCAGTCGTAGCGCGACCAGAGCCCGCCCGGATCGCGGAAGGTGCCGAGCCCGCTTTCGGCCGAGATCCCGGCGCCGGTCAGGATCGTGATGGCGCGGGGCTTTGACACCGGGGGCTCCGTCTGCAATGGGCGGGGCAGGAGGCCCCGACATGCAGCGTATCCTCTTCGTCTGTCTCGGCAACATCTGCCGCTCGCCGGCGGCCGAGGCCGTCTTCGCTTCCCGGTCGCGGGCTGCCGGGCTTGCCTTGGCCACCGACAGCGCGGGGACGATCGGCTGGCACGTCGGCGAGCCGCCATACGGGCCGATGATCGCCGCTGCGGCCCGGCGTGGCTACGACCTCTCGGCGTTGCGCGCCCGGCAGGTAACACTCGCCGATCTTGCCGCCTTCGACCTCGTCTTCGCGATGGACCGGTCGAACCTCGCCGACCTCGCGGCGCTGCGGCCCGCCGCGGGCACCGCCGAGCTTCGGCTCTATCTCGGGCAGGGGGAGGTGCCGGACCCCTGGTACACACGTGACTTCGATGCCGCGCTTGACCTCATCGAAGAGGGCGCCGACCGGCTCGTGGCACGTTTGGGGACGACCTGAGCCTAGCCGATCCGCTCGGCGCTGTAGCCTTCGGTCTTCAGCGCGCCGATGATGGCCTCGGCGGGAACCGTCGTCTTGACCTCGGCGGTGTGGGCGCCGAGGTTCACGACGACGCTTGCGTTGCTGTCGAGGTCGATGATGGTGCGTTCGACCACCGCCTTGCAGTGGCCGCAGGTCATGTCGGGGATGGAGAATTTCATGGGGGCCTCCGCTGGCTCTGGTCCCTAGATCGGACGGCGGGGCCAGCGCGTCAAGTGCGGCCGCGTCAAGTCCCGGTGCGAAAAGTCCCGGTGTGTCGGGGCCAGTGCTTCCGGGCCAGTGCGTCCGTGACCCGGCGCGCTCAGGCGCGGACGGCAAAGCCGGCAGGCACCGCGGCGGGGTCGGCGGGCTCGGTCCAGACGTCCGTGACACGCGCGGCGCCGGGGCCTTCGCCCATCGCTGTCACCATCGCCTCCACCGCCGCCTCGGGCCCCGCGATCAGCGCCTCGACCGAGCCGTCGCCGCGGTTCCGGACCCAGCCCCTGAGGCCGAGCGCCCGGGACTGGCCCTGCGCCCAGGCGCGGTAGGCCACGCCCTGAACCCTGCCGGTGGCCCGCACCCTATAGGCGATCTCCTTCATGGCGGCCTCCCTTCGGGCAGTCTCGGACCATCCTAGCATGGAAGCGTCCATGAAGATCGTCCGCGCCGAGCGAGGGTTCGGGACATCGCGTCTCGACCCCGCGATTTCCCGGCACGGGCGCCGGAAGATGGGGCGGTCCCGGTGGCCAGGGCAACCCGGTCCCCCATTGACCGCCCGCCCGTTCCCGCGCATATCCCCGCAATCATGACCGAGCTCGCCCAGATCCGTAACTTCTCCATCGTGGCCCATATCGACCACGGCAAGTCGACCCTTGCCGACCGGCTCATCCAGATGACCGGGACCGTCGCCGAACGGGACATGAAGGCCCAGCTTCTCGACTCGATGGACATCGAGCGCGAGCGCGGCATCACCATCAAGGCCAACACCGTCCGCATCGAGTATCCCGCGAAGGACGGCAAGACCTATGTGCTGAACCTCATCGACACGCCCGGCCACGTCGACTTCGCCTACGAGGTCAGCCGTTCCATGCGCGCGGTCGAGGGTTCGCTCCTCGTCGTCGACGCGACGCAGGGGGTGGAGGCGCAGACGCTCGCCAACGCCTACCAGGCGATCGACGCCGACCACGAGCTTGTCCCGGTCCTGAACAAGATCGACCTGCCCGCCTCGGACCCTGAGCGCGTGAAGGCGGAGGTCGAGGACGTCATCGGCATCGACGCCAGCCAGGCCATCCCGATCTCGGCCAAGACCGGCGTCGGCATTCCCGACGTGCTGGAGGCCATCGTCCACCGCCTGCCGGCGCCGAAGGGCGATGCGCAGGCGCCCCTGAAGGCGATGCTCGTCGACAGCTGGTACGACCCCTACCTCGGCGTCGTCGTCATGATCCGCGTGATGGACGGCCGCGTCGCCAGGGGCGACCGCATCAAGATGATGCAGACGGGCGCGATCTACGGCATCGACAAGCTCGCCGTGCTGAAGCCGCAGATGGTCGACATCGCCGAACTGGGGCCGGGGGAGATCGGCGTCTTCACCGCCTCGATCAAGCAGGTCCGCGACACCCGCGTCGGCGACACGATCACCCATGAGAGGAAGCCCTGCGCCAAGGCGCTGCCGGGCTTCAAGCCGGCGCAGCCGGTGGTCTTCTGCGGCCTCTTCCCGGTCGATGCCAACGATTTCGAGGCTTTGCGCGACGCCATCGAGAAGCTGGCGCTGAACGACGCGAGTTTCACCTACGAGATGGAGACCTCCGCCGCCCTCGGCTTCGGCTTCCGCATGGGCTTCCTCGGGCTTCTCCACCTCGAGGTCGTCCGCGACCGGCTGGAACGGGAATACGACCTCGACCTCATCACCACCGCGCCGTCGGTCGTCTTCAAGCTCCACATGAAGGACGGCGAGGTGCGCGAGCTGCACAACCCCGCCGACATGCCCGACCTGACCTATGTCGACCATATCGAGGAGCCGCGCATCAAGGCGACGATCATGGTCCCCGACGACTATCTCGGCGATGTGCTGAAACTCTGCCAGGACCGCCGCGGCATCCAGATGGATCTGACCTATGCCGGTTCCCGCGCCATGGTCGTCTATGACCTGCCCTTGGCCGAGGTCGTCTTCGACTTCTACGACCGGCTGAAGAGCGTGACCAAGGGCTATGCGAGCTTCGACTACCAGATGATCGGCTACCGCGAGGATTTCCTCGTGAAGATGCAGATCCTCGTCAACGACGAGCCCGTGGACGCGCTCTCCATCATGGTCCACCGCGACCGGGCCGAGGCGCGTGGCCGGGCGATGGTGGAAAAGCTGAAGGACCTGATCCCCCGCCACATGTTCAAGATCCCGATCCAGGCGGCCATCGGCGGCCGGGTGATCGCGCGGGAGACTCTGTCGGCCTTGCGGAAGGACGTGACCGCCAAGTGCTACGGCGGCGACGCGACGCGGAAGCGCAAGCTCTTGGAGAAGCAGAAGGCCGGCAAGAAGAAGATGCGGCAGTTCGGGAAGGTGGAGATTCCGCAGGAGGCGTTTATTTCGGCGTTGAAGATGGATGGGTGAGGGGGGCCAAAATCTGTTGAACCGTCCTGTAGGTTATTGACTCTTTCGCTGTGAGCGAACATCTATGTTCTCGGAGGTTCTGTTCACGGACGGTCGCCCAATGCGAGTTGGGAAGGACGGTCGCGAGAAGCGTTACCTCCTTTTTTCATTTTGTTCGCGGTCGAGATGAGTAAGGGTCGCTGACGTAGATGATACCGAAGAGTCTCATCGCCCTTCCATCTTCATAGGCGTCGCCAGAGAACTGAAGGTCTCCACACAAGCCTGCAAAGTCCTTGTGGATATCGTCACGCTTTGGTCCCGTGAAGGACCATTCGAGGCGGCGAAATCCCCAATTAATGCAATCAAACAGTATAGGTTCAGGCAGCCTGGCCCCAACGAAAGTTCCGAGTCCACAAACATTGATTAGGTCACAATCCACTTCGCGCCCAGAGTACTCGGTGCGTGATGGCGCGGCATGTTGTTCTACTCTTCGCTCAGAAAACGTGGCTATGATTCAACGTATCCGTCTGTCGGAGGGTAGCTCTTGCATAGCCACTCGAGCGCTTGTTGTCAACATGCCTCTCGATATGGCAAGGCGTAAAAACAATCTTCGGATGGAAATCCCAAATCGCGACGCTAGTTGCGAGCGCCCGCACTTCAAGCGGCAGGTTGCCTTGCTTGGGAGCCAACTTTCGATTACTCGCGATGCGGCAACGATTTTCACCAGTTATATGCAGGATAACAGCGCAGTTCGGATTGAACAAATTGTATATCTCTGTGGATGGTAGAGTGGGTAATGAGAGCAGTAGCCGTAGGACAGGGTCGACCCGACCTTACACCGAGACCCCACCCGCCCGCCCGACTTGTCCCAGGCGACAAGTCGGGCCGCGCTCACCCTGCCGCCCACGGTGCTGGCGTCTTCGGGGCAAGGTCACGGACCTTTGCCCCACCCTTATCACCCCCACGGCAGGCGCGTTTCCCGCGCGCTCCGGCCCGCCCGACGCGGGCGGCGTTTTTCGAGGGGAAGGCGTCCACTGGACGCCTTCGTTATCCGCCTCGCCCCCGGCAGGCCGCGTCCCGAGTTTACCGAGACGTAAGGCGCCAGCGAGGAAGCCCCTTGCCGATCCGGCTTGCGGCTCCGGCCAGCGGACCTGCCGAATCGTCCATCTAGAACTTCGGCGGACGGTCCTCGACGGCCCGCACCCTACGCCACCGCGCCGCCTTCACTTCCCCGCAACCCGGCCCAATCGCTACCCAATCCGACTTCTCCACAAGATATCCACAAGGAAAATCAATGTTTTATCCCCCGGAATCTTTCCGGGCGCCGTCATATTCCCTTGCGCGACTCACCTCTCCCCGGCCAACCTTTCCTTACCGCACCGGATCGCGAGACACCGGACGGGCGCAACGGCCTCCGGGCGGCTGCGGGCGGGAAGGCCGGGTGCAAGCCCGGTTCGGAACCCCGAAAGCGCACGGACGAGCGCGAACGTGACGGGTCTCGGACCTGGCGCACCAGCGGGGAAAGGGTCGGGGCGGCTGCGGAGGGGTCTTCGGGCTGCCGTGGCAACAGGGGTTCGCAAGGGCCTCTGGATGGGAAGGCCCGGAAACGGGTGGACCCGTCAGGAAGGCGTCAGGGGGGTCGCAAGACCCGTGCAAGGACCGCGTCCGAGCACCTGGCGCCTTTTCTGATTCAGCGCCCCCGCAAAAGAAACGGGACCCGCCGGCGATGGGGGTCCCGTTCCCGTCAGGGTTACTTTTCCGCGTCCGTAGCACCTGTGACCGATCCATAGCGCGGATTGCCGCGCCGATCAACCATATCTCGCAGGGACCGGCCATCAGCCCACCAGATGTCACACCCCCCCCCAGCGATGGTAGGCGCCGGCCCGTAAGGCACTTCCCTTCCCGGCGCGGGGCGGCTCACCCCTCAAACATCCAGTTCCTCCACGAACCGCGCGTTCTCGGAGATGTACTGGAACCGAAGCTCCGGCTTCTTGCCCATCAGCCGCTCCACGAGGTCGGAGGTCTCGCCGGGTTCGTCCTCGTCGATGCTGACCCGGATCAGCTTGCGCGTCTCGGGGTTCATCGTGGTGTCCTTGAGGTCCTTGGCGTCCATCTCTCCAAGGCCCTTGAAGCGCTGGACGTCGATCTTGCCCTTGCCCCCGAGGCCCCTGGCCAGCCACGCCTCCTTCTCGGCGTCGTCGGCGACGTAGAGCCGCTTCGCGCCCTGCGTCAGCCGGTAGAGCGGCGGGCAGGCGAGGTAGAGGTGGCCCCGGTCGATCAGCGGCCGCATCTGGGTGAAGAAGAAGGTCATCAGGAGCGAGGCGATATGCGCGCCGTCGACGTCGGCGTCGGTCATGATGATGATCTTCTCGTAGCGCAGGTCGTCGATCCGGAATTTCGTGCCGAGCCCGACGCCGAGCGCCTGGGCGAGGTCGTTGATCTCCTGGTTGGTGCCGAGCTTCGACGAGGCGGCGCCAAGGACGTTCAGGATCTTGCCGCGCAAGGGCAGGAGCGCCTGGGTGGTCCGCTCGCGCGCCATCTTGGCCGAGCCCCCGGCCGAGTCGCCCTCGACGATGAAAAGCTCCGTCCCCTCGCGGGTCTGGCTGGAACAGTCGACGAGCTTGCCGGGCAGGCGCAGCTTCTTCGTCGCGGTCTTGCGCGCCGTCTCCTTCTCCTGCCGGCGGCGCAGCCGCTCCTCTGAGCGCAGCACGAGGAAGTCGAGGATGGCGCCGGCGGATTTCGTATCGGCGGCGAGCCAGTTGTCGAAATGGTCGCGCACCGCGCCTTCGGTCATCCGCGCAGCGGCTTCGGTCGAGAGGCGATCCTTGGTCTGGCCGACGAACTGCGGCTCCCTGATGAAGCAGGAGACGAGCGCGCAGCCCCCGGTCAGAAGGTCCTCGCGGGTGATCTGGGCGGACTTCCGGTTGCCGACAAGCTCGCCATAGGCGCGGACGCCCTTCAGGATCGCGGCCCAGAACCCGGCCTCGTGCGTGCCGCCCTCGGGCGTGGGCACGGTGTTGCAGTAGGACTGGATGAAGCCGTCGCGCGCGGGCGTCCAGTTGATCGCCCATTCGACGGAGCCGGGCTCGCCGAACTTGTCCTGAAAGCCCACCTTGCCGGCGAAGGGGCGGTCGGCGTAGGTCGAGGCGCCGGCGAGGGTCTCGCTGAGGTAGTCGGCAAGGCCGCCGGGGAAGTGGAATGTGGCCTCAGGCGGGGTCTCGCCATCGTCGATGGCGGATTTCCAGCGGATCTCTACCCCGGAGAAGAGGTAGGCCTTGGAACGGACCATCTTCAGAAGCCGCGCCGGCTTGAAGCGGTGGTGGCCGAAGATCTCCTCGTCGGCGTGGAAGGTGACGGAGGTGCCGCGGCGGTTCGGTGCGGCGCCCACCTTCTTCACCGGACCGAGGGGGTTGCCGCGCGAGAAGCGCTGTTCGTAGAGTTCCTTGCCGCGGGCGACCTCGACCACCATGGAGTCCGAGAGCGCGTTCACGACCGAGGCGCCGACCCCGTGAAGGCCGCCCGAGGTCTCGTAGGCCGTGCCGGAGAACTTGCCACCGGCGTGGAGCGTGCAGAGGATGACCTCGAGCGCACTCTTCCTGGGGAACTTCGGGTGCGGGTCCACCGGGATGCCGCGGCCGTTGTCGCGGACGGTAACGGCGTAGTCGTCGTGCAGTTCCACCTCGATACGGGTTGCGAAACCCGCGACCGCCTCGTCCATCGAGTTGTCGAGGATTTCCGCGACAAGGTGGTGGAGTGCGCGCTCGTCGGTGCCGCCGATATACATGCCGGGCCGCTTGCGAACGGGCTCCAGCCCCTCCAGCACCTCGATGGATGCGGCGTTGTAGTCGTCGGCGCGGGCGGAAAGGAGGTCGTCGGCCATGGCTCTGCTCTGGTTCTGGTTGGCCGGGGATTAGACCATGCGGGCGGGGTGGGAGCAAGACGGGAGGGGGTTGCGCCGGGCGTCGCAGCCGCGAAATATTGGGGTGGCGGCGGATGGCCGCACAGGAGATGGTTCATGTGGAACGAACGCTACGCAGGCGACGACTATCTCTTCGGGACGGAGCCGGCGGCCTTCCTTCACCGCGCAGCCGAGTGGCTCAGGCCGGGGGCGACGGCGCTGGCGATTGCCGACGGCGAGGGGCGCAATTCCGTCTGGCTGGCGGAACAGGGGCTGACGGTGGCGGCCTTCGACCCCGCGCCGAATGCGCTCGCCAAGGCGCGCAAGCTCGCCGCCGCGCGTGGGGTGGTCGTGGACTACCACCTCGCCGACCTCGACGGCTGGGACTGGGCGCGGGTCTTCGACGTTGTGGCGGGCATCTTCATCCAGTTCGTCGGACCCGAGGAGCGATCGCGCCTCTTCACCCGGATCGACAGGGCGCTCAAGCCCGGCGGGATTCTCCTCCTCCACGGCTATGCGCCGCGGCAGGTCGGCTATGGCACCGGCGGGCCGCCCTTTGTGGAGAACATGTACACGCTGCCGCTGCTGCGGCAGGCGTTTGCGGGTTACGACGTGCTCAGGGCCGAGGACTTCGATGCCGAAGTGGACGAAGGGCGCGGCCATTCCGGGCGCTCGGCGCTCATCGACTTCGTGGCGCGGAAGCCCCTGGCGGACGGCTGAGGAGAGAAGGGATGGGACACGACTTCACGAGCGAGATCGTCTGGACCGGCAACCGGGGCGAGGGGACGCGGGGCTATCGCAGCTATGACCGGACCTGGGACATCGCGGTTGCCGGCAAGGAGGTCGTGCATTGCTCGAACGATCCCGCGCTGGGCGGAGACCCGACGAAGATGAACCCGGAGGACCTCCTCCTCTCGGCGCTCTCGGCCTGCCACATGCTCTGGTACCTCCATTATGCGAGCGACGCGGGCATTGTCGTGACCGGCTACCGCGACCGGCCCTTCGGGCGGGGCGAGAGCCTGCCGTCGGGTGCGGGGCAATTCCTTTCGGCGGAACTTCGGCCCGAGATCACGGTGGCGAAGTGTACGGACCTTGCCGCGGCCGATGCGCTCCACGGCCGCATCCACGCGGTCTGCTTCATCGCGCGCTCGGTGAGCTTCCCGGTGACCTGCGCCGCCCGCTACCTGGAAGGCGCCTGAGCGACCTCATGCCGGTTCGGCGAGCCGCTTGTCCCACATCGCCTTGAAGGCCGGCCGGGCCTGGCAGCCTGAGAGCCAGGCGTCGATCTCCGGGTATCCCGCGATGAGGCCGGGCTCTGCCTGGGCATAGCGCAGGATCTCGGCCATGTTGATGTCGGCCACGGTGAAGCGGCCGCCGACCATGTGGCCATGTTCGCGCAGGTGGGAGTTCACGACGCCGAGCGGGCGGCGGAGGCGCGCGACCTCGGCGGCGATCTCGGCCTCGCCCTCGGGCGTCTTCGCCCGGCCCTCGGCATGGGCGTAGAGGACGGCGAGCGCGTGGGCCTCGATCGCCGTGGCGCCGTAGAGCGCCCATTGTTCCATCAGCGCGTTTTCGCGCTCGTCGGCCGGCGCGAGTGGGCCGCCCGCCTTGCGCGCGATGTAGAGGTTCATGGCGAGCGATTCCGAAAGCACGAAATCGCCGTCGCGCAGCACCGGAACGGCGCCGGCCGGGCTGATCGACAGGAAACCCGGCGACTGGGTGTGGAAGGGCGCATCCTCCGCAGCCGGGTCGGGCAGACGGTAGGCCTGGATCACCGGGACATGCTCGAACTCCATCCCGAGCTCGGCGAGGAGCCAGAAATTGCGCGAGGCGCGGCTGCGATAGACGCCGTAGATGGTCAGCATGGATGTCTCCGGTTCCATTTCAATGCCGATGGCACGAGGCCGCCCTTGGGGCCATCCCATCGTCGCCGGCAGCTTGGCGCGGCGGCTGACGCAGATCAATAGGAGCCGGGCGCTGCCCTCCCTGGTTTCCTGAGTGCGTAGGGCGCGGATTTGACACGGGTCAAGGCGCGGAAAGTTGTCCGGTGGCATACTATGACAGTTTTTTGACAGGCCCGGAGGGACAGGATGTCGGAGCTGGTGGCGGGGGCGACGATCGAGGCGAGCGCTGTGGAGGTGCCGGCAGCCCCGGCTGCACCGGTGGGAGGTCCGCCGGTGGCGGCGACCGAGCCCGCGGCGCCGGCCGGAAAGGCGGGACCGAAGGCCTTTCCTGTCGTCGATGCCGACGCGATCCGCCACGCCTTCGAGACCGGGACCTATCCCTATTCGCAGAAGATGGGCATCCGCGCCTACGAGGCCGAGAAGGCGAAGTTGCAGGCAGAGCTTCTGAAGGTCCAGATCTGGGCGCAGGAGACGGGGCAGAAGTTCATCATCCTCTTCGAGGGCCGCGATGCCGCCGGCAAGGGTGGCACGATCAAGCGCTTCATGGAGCATCTGAACCCGCGCTTTGCCCGTGTCGTCGCCCTCAACAAGCCCTCGGACCTGGAGAAGGGCCAATGGTTCTTCCAGCGCTATATCGAGCATCTGCCGACAAGCGGCGAAATGGTCTTCTACGACCGATCCTGGTACAACCGCGCCGGGGTGGAACGGGTCATGGGGTTCTGCTCGCCGACCGAATACCTCGAATTCATGCGTCAGGCGCCGGAGATGGAGCGGATGCTGGTCCGTTCGGGCATCCGGCTCTACAAGTACTGGTTCTCGGTCACGCGGGAGGAGCAGCGGCGGCGTTTCCTTGCGCGTGAGACCGATCCGCTGAAGATGTGGAAGCTCTCGCCCATCGACATGGCGTCGCTCGACAAATGGGACGACTATACCGAGGCAAAGGAGGCGATGTTCTTCTACACCGATACCGCCGACGCGCCCTGGATCATCGTGAAGTCGGACGACAAGAAGCGCGCGCGGCTGAACTGCATGCGGCATTTCCTTGCGTCGCTCGACTATCCCGAGAAGGATTTCGATGTGGTGCAAGCCCCCGATCCGCTCATTGTCGGACGGGCGAGCCATGTGGTCCACGGCGCCGAGCATATCCTCGGCGCGTCGCTCCACCCGAACCTGCGGCGCGTGAACCATGGGGAGGCGGCTGCAAAGTCCATCGGTACGCCGGCACGCGCGTCCCCGCGCGGTGAACGGGTCCGTGCCGGGACTGGAGTGGGCCAACTGACGTGACGTCATGCCTGGGGTCCGGGCCGCGGCAACGGCCCCTATCGTCTTGCCTTGAAACGATACTTCCCCGGTTTTCGCAGAGCGCATGGCTCGGCTGCGCAATGAGCCGAGATCCGGTGTAGGAAAATTCGCGATCCGATGCCATCTTGTTTCTGCGTTGCGGCAATGCAATCGCAGAAAAAGGCGGGTGGCACGATGCGGGCATCGAGGCACGAAGGTCTGGAACTGAAGGTTCCGCAGCCCGTCCCCGAGGACTGGCGCAATCGGCTTCTGGCGCACCTGATGCGGCTTTCGCCCGAGTCGCGGCGGAACCGGTTCTTCGTCTGGATGTCGGACGAGGCGCTGGCCCGGCACGCCGCCCGGACCGATCCCGCTGCAGTCGTCGAGGCGCGGGTCGACGGCATGACGCGCGGCATGGCGGAAGTCCACCTGCTCCACGGCCCGCGCGCCGCGGCGGAGATCTCGGTTTCCGTCGAGGACGGCTGGCAGAGGCGGGGAATCGGCGCCGCGCTCGTGCATCGGGCGATCCGCGAGGCGCGCCGTCGGGGCGCCGAGGAGATCACGCTCTTCTTGCTGCCGGGGAACGCCGCGATGCGCAAGATCGCGTTCCGCGCCGGTTTCGTGCGAGCGCCTTACGGCGATGGGACGCTGTTCGAGGCGCGCCTTTTGCTGCCCTCGGTGGCCGTTCGGCGCGCCCGGTTCCACTGGCCGGCCGGGCTGGACCTTGGGCGCGCCCGGGCGTAAGGCTCGGGGATGAGGGAGGATCGGACGTCATTTCCGGCGCATATGAAGGCGGTGCTGGCGCTTGGCCTGCCGCTTGCAGGGTCGCATCTGGCCCAGATCGCGCTGCATGTCACCGACACGGTGATGGTCGGCTGGTACGGCGTGACCGAGCTTGCCGCCGTCGTTCTCGGTGGCGCGACCTTCTTCATCTTCTTCATCCTCGGCTCGGGCTTCGCGCAGGCGGTGATGCCGATGGTCGCGGTCGCGCTCGGTCGCGGCGACGAAACTCAGGTGCGGCGCGACACGAGGATGGCGCTGTGGCTCTCGATTCTCTACGGCACCGCGGTTTATCCCGCGCTCTGGTGGTCGGGGACCCTGCTCATCGCGCTCGGCCAGGCGCCGGAGGTGGCGGCGCTGTCGCAGGACTATCTCAGGGTCGCGGGGGCAGGCATGGTGCCGGCGCTGCTCATCATGGCGATGAAGAGCTTCCTGTCCTCGGTCGAGCGGGCCGGGGTGGTCCTCTGGGCGACTCTCGCCGGCGCGGCGCTGAACGCGGCGCTGAACTGGGCCCTCATCTTCGGCAACTGGGGCGCGCCCGAACTCGGCGTCCGGGGTGCGGCCGTGGCGAGCGTGGCGACCCAGGTCCTGACCTTTGCCCTTCTTGCCGCGGTCGCGGGCTTCGACCCGGCGCTCTCGCGTTTCCGGCTTTTCGTCCGTTTCTGGCGCCCCGACTGGCCCGCCTTCGTACAGGTCTGGCGGCTCGGCTGGCCGATCGGGATGACCGGGCTCTTCGAGGCGGGGATGTTCGAGACGGCGGCCCTGATGATGGGCTGGATCGGCACGAAGGAACTCGCCGCCCACGGGATCGCTCTGCAACTCGGCGCGATCTCGTTCATGGTCTATCTCGGCCTGGCCAATGCCGCCACCGTGCGCGCGGGAAGGGCAGTCGGAACCCGCGACCGGCGCGGTCTCCGCGACGGGGCGATCGTGGCGATCGCGCTCGTCATCGTCGCGGCGGGGGCCGTTGTCGCGGGGTTCCTCGCGGCGCCCGAGGTCCTCGTCGGCCTCTTCCTCGACCCGACCAACCCCGAAACGCCGGCCATCCTGGCCTATGGCGCCACGCTTCTCGCGGTCGCCGCGCTCTTCCAGCTTGCCGATGCTGCGCAGGTCATGGCGCTCGGCCTCCTGCGCGGGGTGCATGACACGCGGTGGCCCATGGTCATCGCCTCCGTCGGCTACTGGCTCATCGGTATTCCAGCGAGCTACGTGCTGGCGTTCCACCTCGGGCTCGGCGGGGTCGGCGTCTGGCTCGGCCTCGTGATCGGGCTCGTCTTCGCCGGCACGCTGCTCATGGCGCGGTTCTGGCGGGGGCCATGGCTTGGCGGGTGGATCGCCGAGGACGGGGCCCGGACGGCCGCGTGAGGCGGTGCCTCAGCTCTCGCCTGCGGCCTTCATCAGCCGGTCGGCCTTGCGCCGGACCAGCACGGAGCGCAGGTCATGCATGGCGAGAAGCAGCGCGTCCGTCACCTCGTCGAGCTGCGCGTCAGTGGCCTTCGACTGCGCCCAGTGTGCGGTCAGGTTCAGGTAGTCCACCGCGCGGTGGATGTCGTCGATGTCGCGCCGGGCGAGAAGATCGGTCCGCGCCGCCAACCAGTCGCGGATCGTCGCAAGGTCGGCGTCCGAAAGGGCGCGGTCGCCGTGGGGCTTGATCTCGCCGTTCTTCACGTTGACGACGGCGATCTGGTCCAACTCGATCCGGCGCTGGCGGTTTTCCGTGTCCACGCGGAAGACCGCGGCGCCGTTCTCGCGGATGCGGAAGTAATAGTCCGGCAGGTCGCCTGGCATGTCGCCCCTCAGCGCAGTTCCGCGCAGAACGTCTGGATCCGCCGGCAGGCCTCTTCCAGCGCCGCGTCGGACGTAGCGTAGCTGACGCGGAAGTTGGGCGATACCCCGAAGGCCGCGCCGAAGACGACGGCGACGCCGGTTTCCTCCAGAAGTGCTGTGGCGAAATCCTCGTCGTTGCCGATCTTCGCGCCGCCCGCCGACGTCTTGCCGATGAGAGCCGAGATGTCGGGATAGACATAGAAGGCGCCTTCCGGGCGCGGGCACTTGATGCCCTTGGCCTGGTTCAGCATCGAGACGACGAGGTCGCGGCGGCGCTGGAAGGTCTTCTTGTTCTCGGCGAGAAAGTCCTGCGGCCCGTTCAGCGCCTCGACGGCGGCATATTGCGCGATGGAGCAGGGGTTGGACGTGGATTGCGACTGCACGGTGCCCATCGCCTTGATGAGTTCGACCGGACCGGCCGCATAGCCGATCCGCCAGCCGGTCATCGCATAGGCCTTGGAGACGCCGTTGCAGGTCAGCGTCCGGTCGTAGAGCCGGGGTTCGACCTGCGCGGGAGAGACGAATTCGAAATCGTCGAAGACGAGGTGCTCGTACATGTCGTCCGACATGATCCAGACCTGGGGATGCCTCAGAAGAACGTCCGTCAACGCCTTGAGTTCCTTGCGCGAATAGCCCGCGCCGGTGGGATTGGAAGGAGAGTTGAAGATGAACCACTTGGTCTGCGGCGTGATCGCCGCTTCAAGTTGTTCCGGCGTCAGCTTGAAGTTCGACTCGATGCCGCATTCGACGGCGACGGGCGTCCCACCGGCCAGCAGCACCATGTCGGGATAGCTGACCCAGTAGGGCGCCGGGATGATGACCTCGTCGCCGGGATTGAGCGTCGCCATCAGCGCGTTGTAGAGCGTCTGCTTGCCGCCGGTGCCGACGGTGATCTGGTTGGGCTTGTAGCTCAGGCCGTTCTCGCGCGCGAACTTGCCGCAGATCGCGTCCTTCAGTTCGGGGATGCCGTCGACGGCGGTGTATTTCGTCTTGCCCTCGTCGATGGCGCGCTTGGCGGCGGCCTTGATGTTGTCGGGCGTGTCGAAGTCAGGCTCGCCGGCGCCAAGGCCGATGATGTCGCGGCCCTCTGCCTTCAATTCCCGTGCCTTGTTGGTCACCGCGATCGTGGGCGACGGTTTGACGCGCGCAAGCGTGTCGGAGAGGAAGGCCATGATCGGGGGCTCCGGTTTGAAATTGCCGGAGCCATGTCTTAAGGTGGCCGCCCGTCCCGTTCAAGCGACATCGGAAAGGAGAGGCTATGACCAAGGACGCAACCCCAGTGACCGCAAACTGGTACAGCGACGAGACCGCCACATTCGGCGACCGGCTTACGGCCGCGCGCGAGGCTGCCGGTCTTTCGAGCTGCGATCTGGCCCAGCGGCTGGGCGTGCGGCTTAAGACCGTGCAGGCGTGGGAAAACGACATGATGGAGCCGCGCGCCAACCGGGTGCAAATGCTGGCCGGGATGCTCAACGTCTCGCTCATCTGGCTTCTGACCGGCGAGGGCGCCGGCGTGGTTCCGCCCGACGCGCGGCCCGAACTGCCGGAGGGCGCAGTCGAACTCCTGGCCGAGATGCGCGAGGTGCGCGCAGGCATCGGGTCGCTGAGCGAGCGGCTTGGCCGGCTGGAGGCACGGCTCAGGCTGGCGCTGGCGCGGGAGGCGGCATGAGCGAGACGCGAGAGACCCGGCTGAAGCGCATGACGATGCGGTCCTGGCGGCGGGGCACGAAGGAGATGGACCTGATCCTCGGCCCCTTCGCCGAGGCGCGGCTCGCGGCTATGGAGGGCGCTACGCTCGATCTATACGATGCGCTTCTCGCGGAGAACGACCAGGACCTCTATCCCTGGATCACCGGCGCGGCCCCTGTGCCGGCGCGGTTCGGCGCCCTCGTCGCCGAGATCGCCGCCTTTGCACGGGCCGGCCGGGCCGCCTGATCGCGCGGCGCTGTTCGGGCTTAACCGAAATTTTCCCCTTTCCGCCCAGTCTGCCCGGCAAGGAGCAGACGGCGGAGAGAGAGATGAGCCTGCACGCAATCGTCGAAGAGCGTCCGCGCGGGGGCGGCCACGCCGGTTATCTTGAAACGCTCGGCCTCGTCGAACGACTGCACCGGCTTCTGCTCGACGTGATCAAGGACGAGTTCGAGCGGCTGGGCCAGATCGAGATCAACGCGGTCCAGGCGCTTCTCCTCTTCAACGTCGGCGAGAACGAGGTGTCCGCGGGTGAGTTGAAGACGCGCGGCTACTACCAGGGCTCGAACGTCAGCTACAACCTCAAGAAGCTCGTCGAGATGGGCTACATGCACCATGAGCGCAGCGAGGCCGACCGGCGCTCGGTTCGGGTCCGGCTGACGGGGAAGGGCCGGGCGGTGCGCGAGGCGGTCGCGGCCCTCTTCCGCCGCCATGCGGAGCTTCTGGAGACCCGCGGCGCCATAGGCTTCGGCGCCAGCGACGACGTGAACGCACTCCTCCGGCGGCTGGAGCGGTTCTGGACGGACCAGATCCGCTACATCTATTAGGATCGCCCGTGGTTTGCGTACCGTCGGTCGCAGGCATGGTGTATGTTCGAATTGAGGTCAGGCGACCGATGGGGTCACTTGCATGGCTGACGAAACATCCATCCTTGCGGCGCTGAACCGGCTGGCCGATGCGTTCAATGCCCATGACATCGACGCGATCATGGCCTTCTTCGCACAAGACTGCAGCCTCGACCTTCCCCGCGGGCCCGATCCGCACGGAACCCGGTACATCGGCCGCGAGGAGGTGCGGCGGGGGCTGATGACCCGTTTCGAGACCACGCCGGACGTTCACTATGGCGAGGTCGAGCATTTCGCGTCTGGCGACACCGGCATGTCGAAATGGCTGCTGACCGGCACGACCGTGGCCGGCACCCGGGTTCGGGTACGGGGATGCGACTTCTACACGTTCCGCGACGGTTTGGTGACCCGGAAGGATTCCTACTGGAAGATCGTCGGTTGAGACGGTGCCGCGCGGCCGCGCCGCGCGACGCGCAGCAAAGACCAGCCGTCCCCCGCCCGCCCGATCAGCTGTTCGGTCAGCTCCTTTTCCAGCTTCCGCCGGATCGCCCGGGGGAAGTCGTCCTGGGTGCGCGCGACCTCCACGAAGGCGCCCTGGCCGCGGATCACCCGGGTGCGGTAGTAGATCGCGATGTCCGCCTCGTGCCCGCCGATCGGAAGGCCATTCACAAGCAGTTCGCCGAAATCCTCCGCCGCGTAGACCACCTCGGGCATCCGCCCGTCGTTCGAGCGCCCGTCGCCGGAAATGTCGAGCGTTTCGGCAAGGCAGTCGGGGGCCTGCGCCATGAGATCGCGTCCGAAGGCGAGGGCGGCGCCTAGGCCGGTCGGCAGGAAATCCTGTTCGCGCACATGGCCGGCGACGGCGGCGCGGATGCCTTCGAGGTCGGACGGCGCCGCTACCATCGTCCAGTCCACGATTACGTCCTGATGCGCCTGGCCCGACCACTCGTAGACCGCGAAGGCGACGCGGTCCTCGGGCTTGAGGAAGGCGGCGACGATCACCGGGTCGGCAAGCGCGGCGATCAGGCCTTCCTTCTGGATCGCGTAGTCGCGCGCATCGACCGAGCGCGAGACGTCGATCCCGAGCGCGAGAGCGAGCCGGCAGGCCGCCCCGGCCGGTGCCGGCGCGAGGGCAATAAGAATGAACGCCGCGCGGATCATTCCCGCCCGCCGGGAGCGAGCCAGCCGATAACGGGCCCCTGCAGTTCGCGCAGGAGCTTCGCCCGCATGGCGCGTTCATAGTCGCGGAAATTCTCGGCCACGATCACGAAGGCGCCGGGGCCGTGGATGACCTCGGCGCGGTAGTAGTCCGCCACCCCGGCCTCGCCGACGGCTACGGCAAGCCCGTTCACCGTGATCCCGTCGAAGCCGAAGGCACGGTAGGCCGAGGCGGGCGGGAAACCGTCGTTGTTGCGTCCGTCGCCCGCGACGTCGAGCGTGCGTGCCTCGCAGTCCGGCCCGTCGCGGAAGAGCGTGGCCGCGTGCCCGAGCGCATTGCCGAGGGCCGTCGGCATGTCGTCGCGGCTTCGTTCGCTGCCTGCGATGGCGGCGGCGGCGAGCGAGAGGTCCTCGGCCGAGGCGATCTCGAGCCAGGGCAGGAGCCCGGCCTGCGCGAACTTGCCGCTCCACTCGTAGACGCCGAGCCAGACGGGGCGGTCGGGGTCGGCGAGGAAGGCGTCCTGCACCGCGGGCGCAAGAAGCGCGCGGGCGAGGCCACCGCGCTGGAGAGCGTCCTCGCGCTCGTCCACGGAGGCCGAGATGTCGAGCGCGAGCAAGAGCGCCAACCGGCACTCCGCCGCCGCAGGGCCGGCTGCCAGAAGCGCGAGAAGGCCTACCAGTGCCCGGTATTGCCCATGCTTGCCCACGGCTCCTCCGGCGCCTTCGCCTGACCTTTCTGCAGAAGCTCGATCGAGATGTTGTCGGGCGAGCGGACGAAGGCCATATGCCCGTCGCGCGGCGGCCGGTTGATCGTGACGCCGTTCTCCTGGAGATGGGCGCAGATGGCGTAGATGTCGTCGACCTCGTAGGCGAGGTGGCCGAAGTGGCGGCTGTCGGAGGGCAGGCCCGTGTCGCCGTCCCAGTTGTAGGTCAGTTCGACCGGGCACTCGGGTTGGCCGGCCGGCGCCATGAAGACGAGCGTGAACCGCCCCTCGCGGCTTTCATAGCGCCGTGTCTCCTCCAGTCCGAGGAGCCGGTAGAAGGCCATCGACTTCTCCAGGTCCTTCACGCGCACCATCGTGTGCAGGTACTTCAGTGCCATCCTGCGCCTCCCTTCCGTCGGTTTTCGCCGAAGCCTAGCAGGCCCGCCCCCCCGCCGCCAAGGCCGCCCGGCCCTCGCTGGGGTTCCCTTCCATCAAATTTCGGAATGACCACCGCCCATCGTGGTTATCACTCCGCCCGCCCATAGATATAGTGGATACGATTCGTGACACCGGAGGACTCCCCATGACGCTGACGCCTGAACAGAAGGCCGAGATCGCCGAGGCCCGCAGCCACGCGCGCCGGACGCTCCGCGCGACCTCCGAAGGCATGGAAAAGCACCTCTACGTCGCCCACGAGGTGCTCGACCACGGACTCGTCCGCGTCATCGACTACATGGGCGACGACGCGGCGATCACCCAGGCCGCCCGCGTCTCCTACGGGCGCGGCACCAAGGCGGTCACGAACGACGAGGGGCTGATCCGCTACCTGATGCGGCACTGGCACTCTACCCCCTTCGAGATGTGCGAGGTCAAGTTCCACGTCAAGCTGCCGGTCTTCGTCGCCCGCCAGTGGATCCGCCACCGCACCGCCAACGTGAACGAATATTCCGCGCGCTACTCGATCCTCGACCGCGAATTCTACATCCCCGCGCCCGAGCACCTCGCCGCGCAGTCGACGGTGAACAACCAGGGACGGGGCGAACTCCTTGAGGGCGCAGAGGCCGCCCGGGTCCTCGACATCCTGCGCGAGGACGCGATGCGGGCCTATGACCACTACGAGGACATGCTGAGCCAGGAGGGCCAGAAGGGGCTGGCGCGGGAACTCGCCCGGATGAACCTGCCGGCGAACGTCTACACGCAGTGGTACTGGAAGATCGACCTGCACAACCTGTTCCACTTCCTGCGCCTCAGGGCCGACGCCCACGCCCAATACGAGATCAGGGCCTATGCCGAGGTGATGTGCGGCATCGCCCGGGACTGGGTGCCCCTGGCCTACGCCGCCTTCGAGGACTACCGGTTGGGTGGCGTGAACCTCTCGGGCAAGGCGGTGGAGGTGTTGAAACGGCGGCTGGCCGGGGAGGCGGTGACGCAGGAGACGTCCGGCATGAGCAAGGGCGAGTGGCGGGAGTTCGAGGGGGTTTGGGGGTGAGAAATGAGTTCCGGCGTTGAATTTGATCCTCAAGAAACCAAGGAGAGGCTCGAAGAATTCCTTGCTCAGGCTGAAGGTTTTCATCCGACTTCTTCGAAGCCCCCATTCAAGAGATAGCACGACAATTTCCTCAGTCTTTTGAGGGAGAACCACACCGACAAAACTGTGGCGACTTTCTTCGCTCAGATGAAAGTTCGCGACCGCGCGGAGCGGATGCCGCTCAGGCGGGCGGACTTGTTCGCGCGCGCCGCGAACGAAGAGGACCGGGGCGCTCAGGGGGGGGGCGCCGGATGTGTGAGCGGGGAGGGGGGACGCTGCACGTCTTCCCGTCGCGCCAGCGACCGGACGCGACCCCCTCCCCGACCCTCTCCCACGAGGGGGGGGAGCGAGGCGCGCCGGGCGTCGCCCCCGTCGCCGCGTTCGGCCGAGGAAATGCGGGCCGTCGCGGGCGCGGCGGCGGACGCGGGGCGGCGAGGGCGGCGAAGAAGAATGACACGCGGGCGGCCGGGGATTGTCCCGCCCTGCGGAACCGCCGTCCGTCGATCCAGGGCGTGACTGTCTCACTTGCGGCTTTCCGCGTGCTGATCTACCCAAGCCCCATGACGCGCATCCTTCCTGCCGTCCGCGGCACGCTCACCCCCGGCCGGCCCCTGGCCGATCTGACCTGGCTGCGCGTCGGCGGGCCGGCGGACTGGCTTTTCCAGCCGGCGGACGAGGCTGACCTTGCCGCCTTCCTCGCGCGGCTCGACCCTGCCGTCCCGGTCTTCCCGATGGGTGTCGGCTCCAACCTCATCGTGCGCGACGGCGGCATCCGGGGCGTGGTGGTCCGGCTCGGGCGCGGGTTCAATGGCATCGCCGTCGAAGGCAACCGCGTCACCGCCGGTGCTGCGGCGCTCGACGCGCATGTTGCGCGGAAGGCGGCGGAGGCGGGTGTGGACCTGACCTACCTCCGCACCATTCCCGGCGCCGTGGGCGGCGCGGTGCGGATGAACGCGGGCTGCTACGGCAGCTACACGGCCGATCACCTCGTCACGGCGCGGGTCGTGCTGCGCGACGGGACGGTCCGCAGCCTCGGACCGCGGGAGATGGGCTTCGCATACCGGTCGTCCCTGCTGCCCGAGGGGGCGGTGATCGTCGAGGCCACCTTCGAGGGGCCGAAGGGCGACCCGGCGGCGCTGGAGGCGAAGATGGCCGAGCAACTCGCCCGGCGCGACGCCACCCAGCCGGTGAAGGACCGGACGGCCGGATCGACCTTCCGCAACCCGGGCGGCTTCTCCTCGACCGGGCGGGCGGATGACGTCCACGACCTGAAGGCCTGGAAGCTGATCGACGACGCAGGGCTCAGGGGCTTCCGGCGCGGCGGGGCCGTGATGAGCGAGAAACACCCGAACTTCCTGACCAACATCGGCGGCGCGACGGCGGCGGAACTTGAGGAGCTTGGCGAGGAGGTCAGAAAAAGGGTTTTCGAATCCAGCGGTTTGACGCTAGAGTGGGAAATCATGCGCGTGGGTGAAAAAGCACCCGTGGCAGGCGCGCAAGCATAAAGAACGAAGGCCCGCAAAAGGGCCGGAACGAGGCGGATTTGGCGGGCAGGTCGAGCAGGACAGCCCCCAAGGTTGCGGTGTTGATGGGCGGCGCTTCCGCAGAGCGGGAGGTGTCGCTTGTCAGCGGGCGCGAGTGCGCGGCCGCGCTGCGGGAGGCGGGATACGAGGTGGTCGAGGTCGATGCCGGCCGCGACCTCGCCTCGCGCCTTGCCGCGATTGCCCCGGATGTCTGCTTCAACGCGCTGCACGGCCGCTGGGGCGAGGATGGCTGCGTACAGGGCATGCTGGAGTGGCTGTCCATTCCTTATACGCATTCCGGCGTGCTCGCCTCGGCCCTCGCCATGGACAAGACCCGTGCCAAGGCGGCGTTCCGTTCGGCGGGGCTTCCGGTCGCCGAAAGCGTGATCGCGCCCAAGGCCGAGGTCATGGCCCGGCATGTGATGCCGCCGCCCTACGTTGTGAAGCCGAATGCCGAGGGCTCGTCCGTCGGCGTCTACATCGTCTCGAAGGATGCCAATTCGCCGCCGCGGCTCGGTGACGAGATGCCCGAGGTGGCGATGGTCGAGGAGTATGTGCCAGGGCGGGAACTGACCTGTTCGGTGCTGGGCGAGCGGGCGATGTGCGTGACCGAGATCGTCACCGCCGGCTGGTACGACTATCACGCGAAATATGCGCCGGGCGGCTCCCGCCACGTCTGCCCGGCGGAAATACCGGCCGAGATTTCCGAGGCGGCGCGGGACTACGCGCTGCGGGCGCACCGGGCGCTCGGCTGCCGCGGCCTGAGCCGGAGCGACTTCCGCTGGGACGAGGCGCGGGGGCTCGCAGGGCTCTTTATCCTCGAGACCAACACCCAGCCGGGGATGACGCCGACCTCGCTTTCCCCCGAACAGGCGCGGGCCGAGGGGATCGGTTTTGCCGATCTCTGCCGCTGGATCGTGGAGGATGCGTCATGCGGGCGCTAGGGGCGATGCTCGGCAGGCGGGGCGGAGCGGCGGGACGCTACCGCGACGAACTGCGGCGCGACAAGCGCGACCCGGCCCCTTCGCGGCTGGCCTACCGGGTGGAGCGGCTCTGGCTGACGCCCGGATTCCGCAAGGCGGTGCGGGTCGGGTTGCCCGCGGCCCTGGTCCTCGCGGTGACGGCGGGGTGGCTCGGCGACGCCGGGCGGCGGGCGGCGATGCAGCTGCGGCTCGCCGAGCTGCGCGAGAGCGTGGAAAACCGGCCGGAGTTCATGGTGAGCCTGATGGCGATCGACGGCGCCTCTGAGCCGGTGGCGAACGCGATCCGCGGCATGCTGCCGGTGACGCTGCCGGCTTCGTCGTTCCGCATCGACCTCGAGGCCCTCAGGGCGACAATTGCGCAGATCGACGCGGTGGCGGGGGCCGAGCTGCGCATCCGCAAGGGCGGCGTGCTCGAAGTGAAGGTGACGGAGAGGGTGCCGGCGGTGCTCTGGCGGCGGGGCGGCACGCTCGAAATGCTTGATGCGACCGGGCACCGGGTGGCAACCCTGCTCGACCGGAGCGCGCGCCCCGACCTGCCGGTGATCGCCGGCGACGGCGCCGGGCAGGCCGTACCCGAGGCGCTGGCGATCCTCGCCGCGGCCGAGCCGATCCAAGCCCGCCTGCGCGGGCTTGTCCGCATGGGCGAGCGGCGCTGGGACGTCGTGCTGGACCGCCAGCAGCGGATCTTGCTGCCCGAGGCCGATCCGGTGACGGCGATCCAGCGCGTCATCGCGCTCGACCAGGCCGAGGACATGCTGGGCCGCGACCTCACGGCCGTGGACCTGCGCAACGAGATGCGCCCGACGCTCCGGCTTGCGCCGCCGGCGACGGGTGAAACCGAGGGTGAGATGAAGGTATCCGGACCATGACCGATCTCTATCAGTCCCAGCGGGCGATGCGGAACATGCGGCGCGCGGCGCTGCAACGGGGGGTGGTTGCCGTGCTCGACGTCGGCACGTCGAAGATCGCCTGCCTCGTCCTGAAGTTCGAGAACGCCGCGGAGGGGGCCGACGACGGGCTCGGGGCGCTTGCCGGCCAGTCGCAGTTCCGGGTGATCGGCGCGGCCACCACCCGCTCGCGCGGGGTGCGCTTCGGCGAGGTCGACGCGATGGCCGAGACCGAGCGCGCGATCAGGACGGCGGTGCAGGCCGCGCAGAAGATGGCGCAGACGCGCGTCGACCATGTCATCGCCTGTTTCGCCGGCGCCCATCCCAGAAGCTACGGGCTCGCCGGAGAGATCGAGCTCAGCGACGGGCAGGTGAGCGAGCAGGACGTGGCGCGCGTCCTCGCCGCCTGCGAGGTGCCCGACTACGGTCCGGGGCGCGAGGCGCTCCATGCCCATCCGGTGAACTTCGCCATCGACCACCGGTCCGGCCTTGGCGATCCCCGCGGGCACGTGGGCAACCGGCTGGCGGCCGACATGCACCTGCTGACGATCGACACGGCCGCGGTGCAGAACCTCATCTACTGCATCCGCCGCTGCGATCTGGAGATCGCGGGGCTCGCCTCCTCTGCCTATGTCTCGGGCCTCGCGAGCCTTGTCGAGGACGAACAGGAACTGGGGGCGGCCTGCATCGACATGGGCGGCGGCGCCACCGGCATCTCCATCTTCATCAAGAAGCACATGATCTTCGCCGAGAGCGTCCGCATGGGCGGGGATCATGTCACCTCGGACATCTCGAAGGGGCTCCGGGTGCCTCTGGCCACCGCCGAGCGGATCAAGACGATCCACGGCGGCGTGCAGGCCACCGGCATGGACGACCGCGAGATGATCGAGATCGGCGCCGATTGCGGCGACTGGGACAAGGACCGGCGCAAGGTCTCGCGCACGGAACTCATCGGCATCATGCGGCCGCGGGTTGAGGAGATACTGGAGGAGGTGCGCGGCATTCTCGACGCAGCCGGCTTCGAGCAGTTGCCAAGCCAGCAGATCGTGCTGACCGGGGGGGCGAGCCAGATTCCGGGGCTCGAAGGGCTCGCCGCGCGAATCCTCGGCCAGAACGTGCGACTCGGGCGTCCGCTCAGGGTCCAGGGCCTGCCGCAGGCGGCGACGGGGGCGGCGTTTTCCTCAACCGTCGGTCTTTGTCTCTTTGCCGCCCACCCGCAGGACGAGTGGTGGGACTTCGAGATTCCGGCAGAACGCTACCCGGCGCGGTCGCTCCGGCGGGCTATGAAATGGTTTAAAGACAACTGGTAACCACACGATCTTGAGAGGTCGGCGAAATGCCGCTGAGAGGCATCAGGAACCCCCCAGATTTTGTGGTGTTTTCGAGTTTTTCGCGTGACCTTGAAGAAAAGTCTCAGTAAAATCGCGGCAATGCGGAAAAGGTGGCCGACATTGGGCCGGGGACACGACAGGCGGAAACAATGGCATTGAATTTGACGATGACGGAGCGGGAGGACCTGAAGCCGCGGATTACCGTGTTCGGGGTGGGTGGTGCCGGCGGCAATGCCGTCAACAACATGATCGAGAAGCAGCTCGACGGGGTGGAGTTCGTGGTCGCGAACACCGACGCCCAGGCGCTGGCCCAGAGCCACGCGCCGGCGCGCATCCAGATGGGTGTGAAGGTGACCGAGGGCCTTGGTGCGGGGGCCCGGCCGACCGTCGGAGCCGCCGCCGCCGAGGAGACGATCGAGGAGATCGTCGATCACCTCGCCGGGGCGCACATGTGCTTCATCACCGCCGGCATGGGCGGCGGCACGGGCACCGGCGCGGCGCCGATCATCGCCCAGGCTGCGCGCGAGCTTGGCGTTCTGACCGTCGGCGTCGTCACCAAGCCCTTCCAGTTCGAGGGCTCGAAGCGGATGCGCCAGGCCGAGGAGGGCATCGAGGCGCTGCAGAGGGTCGTCGATACGCTGATCATCATCCCGAACCAGAACCTCTTCCGGCTGGCCAACGAGAAGACCACCTTCACCGAAGCCTTCGCGCTGGCCGACGACGTGCTCTACCAGGGCGTCAAGGGCGTGACCGACCTGATGGTTCGTCCCGGCCTCATAAACCTCGACTTCGCCGACGTGCGCGCGGTGATGGACGAGATGGGCAAGGCCATGATGGGCACCGGCGAGGCGAGCGGCGAGAGCCGCGCGATCCAGGCCGCCGAGAAGGCGATCGCCAACCCGCTTCTGGACGAAATCAGCCTGAGGGGCGCGAAGGGCGTTCTCATCAACGTCACCGGCGGCACCGACCTTACGCTCTTCGAACTCGACGAGGCCGCGAACCGCATCCGCGAGGAAGTGGACCCCGATGCCAACATCATCGTCGGCTCGACGCTCGACGATGCGATGGAAGGCATGATGCGCGTCTCGGTCGTGGCGACCGGCATCGACGCGGCCCCGGCCAAGGCCGAGGTCCCGGCGCCGCGCCGCCGGCTTGCCGAGCCCCTGCAGCCGGCGATGGTGCTGGAGGCGAAGCCGGCCGCGCAGCCGGCCCGTCCCGCCGCGCAGACGGTCGCCGAGGAGCCGGCGCCCGTCGCCTCGGCCATCGAGCCGCACGACGACGAGGAGCGCAACCTCTTCAACGCCGACCTCGCTGGCGACGACCTGCCGCCCCCCGCCTATCGCCCGGCCCCGGCGCCGAAGCCCGGCCAGGCGGCGAGCCTGCATGTGGAGGACGAGGCGCAAGGTTTCGTCGCGCCGCGTCCGCGCGCGCCCGGCACGCCCACGCCCGAGGCCATGGCGCGGCTTCAGGCGGCGGTGAACCGGCAGCCGGCCGCCCAGGCCCGCGCGGCCTCCCAGCCGGCGCCGCAAGCGGCCGCCCGGCCCGCCGCAGCACCGGCCGCGGAAAAACCGCGCTTCGGCATCAACACGCTTCTCAACCGGATGGCCGGGCACGGCGCGCCCGAGCCGGAGCGGACGGCCCCGGCCTTGCGCGCGCAGCCCCGCGTTTCGGCCGCCTACGAGGAGGAACCCGATCTCGACCCCGATCAGGAGCGGATCGAGATTCCGGCCTTCCTGCGCCGCCAGGCCAACTGAAGGAAGCGCACATCGACTTGAAGGGCCGGAGCGATCCGGCCCTTTTCCATTTGGGATCAGGGAATTGGCGGACATGCACCTGCGCCGTGGCGCGCTGTTACCGCCCATTCGTCCCAATGTTACATTCCGTTGCAAAGAGTGAGTTGAGCTTGCCCGGGGCCGCGATTACCTCAACGCTGACGAAAGGATCCCCCTGTCGGGAAACGAGGCAAGCGTGCAGACGACGATCAGATCGGCGGTAACCTTCAGCGGGACGGGCCTTCATTCCGGGCTCCGGGCCCGCATGACGGTGCTTCCCGCATCGGCCGAGTACGGCATCTGGTTCCGCCGCACCGACGTGATCGGCCGCGACCCGATGGTGCAGGCGCACTGGTCGGCGGTGGAGAATGCGAAGCTCTGCACCGAGGTCAGCAACGCCCAGGGCGTGAAGGTCTCCACCATCGAGCATCTTATGGCGGCGCTGTCGGGCTGCGGCATCCACAACGCTCTGATCGAGATCGACGGGCCGGAAGTGCCGATTCTCGACGGCTCCTCGGCGCCCTTCGCGGCGGCCTTCCTCGCCCGTGGGGTGCGCGATCTCGCCGCGCCGCTGCGCTGCTTCGAAATCCTGAAGCCGGTCGAAGTCCGCGAGGGGCCGGCCCTGGCGCGGCTGGAGCCTGCGGAGACGCTGGAGATCGACTTCGAGATCGACTTCGCCGATGCCGCGATCGGCCACCAGCGGAAGCGGCTGTCGATGGCCAACGGCGCCTTCCTGCGCGAGCTTTCCGACTGCCGGACCTTCTGCCGCCAGGCGGACGTGGAGGCGATGCTGGCGCAGGGTCTCGCTCTTGGCGGCAATCCGGGCGAGAACGCCGTCGTCTTCGACGGCGACAGGGTGCTGTCGCCCGGGGGGCTGCGCCGCGCCGACGAGCCGGTGCGCCACAAGATGCTCGACGCGCTGGGCGATCTTGCGCTTGCCGGGGCGCCGATCCTCGGCCGGTACACCGGCAACCGCGCGGGCCATGCGATGACCAACCGCCTCTTGCGCGCGCTCTTTGCCGATCCCACGGCCTACCGGCTGATCGAATGCGATGCCGCGCGCCGCCGGCTCCTGCCCGGAACGGGCGTCAACCGCGACGATATTCCCGCCGTCGCCTGAGCGCGGGGCGGGTGCGAAAGGCGTTTTGCGCCCCGGATTTTTCTGTGCTAGGACGAGGCGAACCGCTGCCCCGGGGGCTTCTCCGGGGCGGAAAAACGTGAAGCAGGAAGTGGGTAGGCAGGCATGGCTCGGGGCGGGAAAGCGGCGCGTCTGTTGGGCAGCCTCGCGCTCGTGGCGTTTCTCGTGTCCTGCGGCGGCGGCAACCGCGAGCCCGATCTCACGCAGCTCGACGCCGAGGCGATCTACAAGCTTGGCGAGTACCAGCTTGAGACCTCGCGCAAGGGCGAGGACGCGGTGAAGTATTTCGCCGAGGTTGAACGGCTCTACCCCTATTCCGAATGGGCCAAGCGTGCGCTGATCATGCAGGCCTTCGCCTATCACAAGGATCGCAATTACGAAGAGAGCCGCGCCACCGCGCAGCGCTACATAGATACCTATCCCGCAGAGGAGGACGCAGCCTATGCGAAATACCTCCTCGCGCTGTCCTACTACGACCAGATCGACGAGGTGGGGCGCGACCAGGGCCTGACCTACCAGGCGCTGCAGGCGCTTCGGGCGGTGATCGAGGAATATCCCGACAGCGACTACGCCAAGTCCTCGATCCTGAAGTTCGACCTCGCCTTCGACCATCTCGCGGCGAAGGAAATGGAGATCGGGCGCTACTACCTCAAGCGCAAGCACTATACCGCCGCGATCAACCGCTTCCGCGTCGTGGTCGAGAACTTCCAGACCACGAGCCACACGCCCGAGGCGCTGCACCGGCTGGTGGAAAGCTATCTCTCGCTCGGCTTCACCGACGAGGCGCAGACGGCGGGCGCGATCCTTGGTCACAACTTCCAGTCGACGGAGTGGTATCAGGACAGCTACCAGCTGCTGACGTCGAAGGGACTGGAGCCGAAGGCCCGGGGCGACAGCTGGCTCGCCAAGGTCTACCGCCAGGTGATCCGGGGCGAATGGCTGTGAGGTCGCGCTGAGGCGGACCCTACCCCGGGGGGCGAGGATGCTGAGGTCGCTCGACATCCGCGACATGCTGATCATCGACAGGCTGGAGCTGCAGTTCCGGCCGGGGCTCAACGTGCTGACCGGCGAGACAGGGGCGGGCAAGTCGATCCTTCTCGACTGTCTCGGTTTCGTCCTCGGTTGGCGCGGTCGGTCGGAACTGGTGCGCGCGGGCGCGGGGCAGGGCGAGGTGACGGCGGTCTTCGACCTGCCCGCGGATCATCCCGCGCGAGAAGTGCTGGCGGAGGCCGGGCTTCCCCTGGACGACGAACTGGTGCTGAGGCGCATCGCCGCCGCCGATGGCCGCAAGACCGCATTCGTCAACGA
Organism: Paracoccaceae bacterium; assembly: GCA_020637675.1. Taxonomy (GTDB): domain Bacteria; phylum Pseudomonadota; class Alphaproteobacteria; order Rhodobacterales; family Rhodobacteraceae; genus Albidovulum. Next base: position 441,093 of record JACKKD010000002.1, read on the forward strand.
CCGCAGGGCGGGGGCCGAGGTGCTGCGCGCCCTCGCAGACACGCTGGTCGAGCTTCACGGCCAGCAGGATGACCGGGGACTCCTGAACCCGCGCGGCCACCGCCAGCTTCTCGACGCCTTCGCCGGCGCCGATCTCGGCGCGGTCCGAGCCGCATGGGCGGCCCGCGCCGCCGCCGCGCGGGCGCTGGGCGAGGCCGAGGCCCGACTGGAAGCGATGCGGGCGGAGGAGGATTACCTGCGCCATGTGGTCGCGGAACACGACCGGCTCGACCCCCGGCCGGGCGAGGAGGCGGAACTCGACATGCGACGGCGGCTGATGCAGGCGGCCGCGCGCATCCGTGAGGATGTCGCCCGCGCCTACCAGGCACTCGGACCGGAGGGGGCCGAGGGGCTCATGGGCAATGCGGTCCGCTGGCTCGACGTGGCCGCGCCGAGGGCGGAGGGGATGCTCGACGCGCCGCTCGCGGCGCTTGGACGGGCACTGACCGAACTGGGCGAGGCGAGCCAGGGTGTCGAGCGCGCGCTCGAAGGGCTCGACCACGACCCGCGCGAGCTCGAAGCCGTTGAGGAGCGGCTCTTCGCGATCCGCGCGGCGGCGCGCAAGCACGGGGTGGCGGCCGATGACCTCGGCGCCTTCACGAGCGAGATGCGGGCGAAGCTCGGCCTGCTCGACAGCGGTGCGGCGGACCTCAAGTCGCTTCGGGCGCGGCAGGCAGAGGCGGAGTCGCGCTACGCGGCCGAGGCGGCGCGGCTCACGGCAGCGCGAACGGCGGCCGCCGCCCGGCTCGACGCGGCCATCCTCGGCGAGCTTGCTCCGCTGAAGATGGAGCGGGCGCATTTCGTCACGGGGATCACGCCGGCAGATCCCGGCCCCGAGGGGGCCGACCAGGTGGCGTTCACTGTCGCCACGAACCCGGGTGCGCCGGCAGGGCCGCTGAACCGGATCGCCTCGGGGGGCGAGCTGTCGCGCTTCCTCCTCGCGCTCAAGGTCTGCCTCGCACGGGGCGGTTCGCCGGTGACCATGATCTTCGACGAGATCGACCGCGGCGTGGGCGGCGCCACGGCCGACGCCGTCGGACGCAGGCTCGAACGGCTGGCGGAGGGGGCGCAGATCCTTGTCGTCACCCATTCGCCGCAGGTCGCCGCGCGGGGCGCCCACCACTGGCGCGTGGAAAAGCGCGTGGAAGATGGCAGGACAAGTTCCACCGTCACGGCGCTCGCTCCGGCGGAACGGGTGGACGAGATCGCCCGGATGCTGGCTGGCGAGAACGTCACCGACGCGGCCCGCGCCGCCGCCCGCGCGCTCCTCGACGGCTGATCCGCCGGCGGCGCCCCTGCCGGGCGCCACGCGATCCTTCACGCCCGGGCTTTTGCGGGGCCCATCGGGCCCGCTCCGCGGGGAGTATTTGCGCCACAATGAAAGCCCCCTCCTTTCAATGTGGGGAAAATACTCCCGCCGGAGGCGTCGCGAGCGCCCGGCACGGGCGCGAGGGGAAGGGTTTGCCCCGGAACGGGGCGCCGCCGGATCACGGCCGCGGCTTGCCTGAGGCCGGGCTTTCGCATATCCGGGGGCGACGCCAATCCGAGGACCGCGACCAGATGCGCCTTTCCCGCTATTTCCTCCCCGTACTGAAGGAAAACCCCGCCGAGGCGCAGATCGTCTCGCACCGCTACATGCTGCGCGCGGGAATGATCAAGCAGCAGGCGGCGGGCATCTATTCCTGGCTGCCGATGGGCTACAAGGTGCTGCGCCGGATCGAGGAGATCGTGCACCAGGAACAGCAGCGCGCCGGACATATCCCGCTTCTGATGCCGACGCTTCAGCCCGCCGATCTCTGGCGCGAATCCGGTCGCTACGACGACTACGGGCAGGAGATGCTGCGCATCCGCGACCGGCACGAGCGCGACATGCTCTACGGTCCCACGAACGAGGAGATGATCACCGACATCTTCCGCGCCCATGTCGAAAGCTACAAGTCGCTGCCGATGACGCTCTACCACATCCAGTGGAAGTTCCGCGACGAGATCCGCCCGCGCTTCGGGGTCATGCGGGGGCGCGAGTTCCTGATGAAGGACGGCTACAACTTCGACCTGACGAAGGACGCCGCGCTGCACGCCTACAACCGCCACATGGTGAGCTACCTCAGGACCTACGAGCGGATGGGCCTGACGGCGATCCCGATGCGCGCGGCCTCGGGGCCGATCGGCGGCGACAACACGCACGAATTCCTGGTGCTCGCCTCCACGGGCGAGAGCGAGGTCTTCTACGACGACCGGGTGACACAGCTGAAGCTCGGCACCCGCGAAGTCGATTACGACGACTGGAACGAGGTCGCCGGGGTCTGCGCCGAATTCACCTCGCTCTATGCGCGCACCGACGAGACGCATGACCCGGCGCTCTTCGAGGCGATCCCGGAGGCGCACCGCAAGGTCGGTCGGGGCATCGAGGTGGGGCAGATATTCTACTTCGGCACCAAGTATTCCGAGCCGATGGGGGCGACGGTGGTCACGCCCGAGGGTGCTCGCGTGCCGGTCCACATGGGCTCCCACGGGATCGGCGTCAGCCGCCTTCTCGGCGCGATCATCGAGGCCAACCACGACGAAAAGGGCATCATCTGGCCCGAGGGCGTCACGCCCTTCCCTGTCGGCATCGTCAACCTCAAGCAGGGCGACGGGGCGGCGGATGCGGCCTGCGGCGCGCTCTATGCGGCGCTGAAGGCGAAGGGGCTGGAGGCGCTCTACGACGACCGGGACGAGCGGGCGGGGGCGAAGTTCGCCACCATGGACCTGATCGGCCTGCCCTGGCGGATCACCGTCGGGCCGCGCGGGCTGGCGGCGGGCAAGGTCGAACTGACCTCGCGCCGCACCGGCGAGAGCGAGGAGATGAGCCCCGAGGCGGCGGTGGACCGGATCGCGGCGATCTACGCGGGGCGCTGAGTTTCCCCGGGGGGCTCAGCCGCGGATCACCTTGAGCGCGACGAGGGGCGAGTTTCCCTGAAGGAAGAGCCGGAGCCAGAGCGGCATCAGGTGCTCGGTGCCGCGCGCGCCTGCGATGTCACCGAGATCGACCACGCCGGCCCAGCCGAACTCGTCGCGGGCCAGCGCCGCGACCCGCGCCTTGGCCTCCGCCGAATTGCCGGCGATGAGAAGCTCCACCCCCGGCACGAGCGCGGGCTGCACCATCACCGGGGCCGAGATGGTGTTGAACGCCTTCACCACCAGGGCCGCGGGGAAGGCCTTCTGGATCTCCTCGCCGAGCGAGGTCCGCTCGCTCAGCGCCGCCGGCAGGAACGGCGGCATGCCGTGGGAGAAATCGAGCGGGTTGGCCACGTCGATCAGCATCTTGCCGGCGAGGTTCTCCGCACCGGCGGCCGCGAGCGCGGCAAGCGAGACGAGGCCGCTGGTGGCGTTGAAGACAAGCTCCGCCCCGGCCGCCGCTTCGGCGAAGGTCGCGACGTGGCCGCCGGTCCGCGCCTGCCAGTCCTTCAGCGTGTCGGCGAAGTTCCGCGGCTTTGACAGTTCCGCGGCGGCGGCCGAGCGGATACCGATGGTCACCTCGTGGCCGTTCGAGAGCAGTTTGCCGGCCAGCGTCTGTCCGACCATCCCGCCGCCGAGCATCGCTATTTTCATGGTAGCCTCCACATGGTATGGGCAGACAGGTCCGTCTATCCGCGGACGAGGAATACAGACAGGTCTGTCTACATGTCAAGCGACTCCGCCCTTGCTGGCGCCCAGATGGCGGACTCGGCGCCGCCGGCACGCGAGCGCATCCTCAGTACCGCCGGGCCGCTGTTTTACCGCGAGGGCTTCCGTGCGGTCGGCGTGGACCGGGTGATCGCCGAGGCGGGGGTGGCGAAGGCCACGTTCTACAAGCACTTTCCGTCGAAGGACGACCTGATCGTGGCCTGGGTAAAGCGGGCCGAGGCGCTGACCGCGGCGGCGGCGCCGCAGGACGACGGCCCCCGGCCGCTTCTGGCCTATGCCGAGGCGATGATCGCGCTGGCGGCCGCAGACGGCTGCCTTGGCTGCACGTTTCAGGTTACCGCGGCCGAGTTCTCCGACCCCGGCCACCCCGCACATGTGGCGGCGGCCGAGGCGAAGCGGCGGGTGCTTGACGAGCTCGAACGGCGGGCGCGGGCGCAGGGTCTCGCCCTGCCGAGGCAGACTGCCGAGGCGGTCTTCCTGCTGATCGAGGGTGTCTGGGCCGGCGTCAGGATGTTCGGTGGCGAGGCGCCGCTCGACGCCGCGCGTCTGGTCCTGCGGAAGATCGCGGGCTGACCGTCGCGTGCCGGCCATCGGCTTGACCCGCCGCAGGCGCCGGCGCAATGTCGCGCCAACCAGAACAGGAGCAGACGTGGCAGGCCGGACCGCGCCCTTTTCCCCCTTCGAATTCATGATTGCCTGGCGCTATCTCCGCGCCCGCCGCGCCGAGGGCGGCGTCAGCGTTATGACCTGGATCAGCCTCCTCGGCATCACGCTCGGCGTGATGGCGCTTGTCGCCACGATGGCGGTCCGTGCCGGGTTCCGGGCGGAATTCGTGGACACGATCCTCGGCGCCAACGCCCATGTCGCGGTCTCGCGGGCGACCTACCTCGACGAGAACGGCGTGGCGACGCGGGCGATCGTGAATGCGGGCAAGCTCGCCACCGACATCCGCACCATTCCCGGCGTTACCCGCGCCGCGCCGGTGATCCGTGGCCAGGCGATGGTCACGGCGAACGAGCGGTCGAACGTCGCCGAGGTCTACGGCATCGCGCCCGAAGACCTGAAGGCGATCCCGCGCGTGGCCGGGTCGGAGGAATCGCTCGGCGATATCGACCGCTTCGGCGAGGGAATCGCGATCGGTTCGGGCATCGCCCGCGAACTCGGGCTCGGCGTCGGCGACAGGGTGAAGCTGATCCAGCCGAGCGGCGCCAAGACCGCCTTCGGCACGAGCCCCCGCGTGAATGCCTACGAGGTGGTCTATGTCTTCACCGCCGGGCGATGGGATATCGACCGCACCCGCATCTACATGCCCTATGCCGAGGCGCAGAGCTTCTTCAACCGCGAGGCGGGGGCGGACGAGATCGAGGTCTTCGTGGCAGACCCCGAAGCGATCGACGACTACACTCTGCCTCTGCTCGAAACCGGCGGCGAGGGGACGCTTCTCTGGACCTGGCGGGATTCCTCCGGCGCCTTCCTGAATGCGCTGAAGATCGAGGACGACGTGATGTTCGTGATCCTTTCCGTTCTCGTCCTGATCGCCGCAATGAACATCACCTCGGGTCTGGTGATGCTGGTCAAGAACAAGGGCCGCGACATCGGCATCCTGAGGACGATGGGCCTGACGGAGGGCTCGGTGCTGCGCGTGTTCTTCCTTTGCGGGGCCTTCACGGGGGTTCTCGGCACGATTGCGGGCGTGATCCTCGGCTGTCTCATCGCCTGGAACATCGACGGCATCATGTCGTTCGTGAACTGGCTGACGGGCGGGGGGGCGTGGGACCCCTCGATCCGCGGCATCTACCGGCTGCCCGCCGAACTCAGGGCCTGGGACGTAGGCCGGGCGGTGGCGCTGTCGCTGGTCCTGTCCTTCGCCGTCACGATCTTCCCCGCCCGCCGCGCGGCACGCATGAACCCTGTCGAGGCGCTGCGTTATGAGTGAGCCGGTGCTGGAACTTCGCGGCATCTCGAAAGCCTACCTGAAGGGCACGCCGGGCGAGGTGCGGGTGCTTTCGGGGCTCGACCTCACGGTGGCGCGGGGCGAGGTGGTGGCGCTGGTGGCGCCCTCCGGCGCGGGGAAGTCCACGCTTCTCCATATCGCGGGACTGCTCGACACTGCCGACGAAGGCACGGTCACCATCGCCGGGCGGCAGATGACCGGCCTCCCGGACCGGGTGCGGACCGAGGCGCGGCGGGGCGAGGTGGGCTTCGTCTACCAGTTCCACCACCTCCTGCCGGAGTTCACGGCGCTTGAAAACACCGTCCTGCCGCAGCTTGCAAATGCCGTGCCGAAGGCCGCGGCGGAGGCGCGCGGACGGGAGCTTCTGGCCCGCGTCGGCGTTGCCGGGCGGGCGGACCACCGTCCGGCCGCGCTCTCGGGCGGCGAACAGCAGCGGGTGGCGTTCTGCCGCGCGCTCGCCAATGCGCCGAAGCTCCTTCTGGCGGACGAGCCGACGGGGAACCTTGACCCCGCGACCGCCGATCAGGTGTTCGGCGTGCTCATGGAGCTTGTCCGCGGGACAGGACTTGCCGCGCTGATCGCCACGCACAATCTGGAACTCGCGGCACGGATGGACCGGGTGGTGCGGCTCGACGCGGGGCCGAACCCGTGACCCGCGCCTCTGATCCGGATCAAGGCGCCACGCCCCGTTCCGGCGGAGGATCGCAGCGCAAATGGAGACCGAAGATGCCGAAAACCGCCGCTCTTGCCCTGTCGCTCTTCACGCTCGCAGCGTCTCATGCCGCCGCCGCAGACTTGGAACTCGGCCGGACGACCTTCGCAGGGGCCTGCGCCGCCTGTCACGGGGCAGAGGCGAAGGGCGACGGGCCGATGGCCGACCTCATCAGCATCCCGGTGCCGGATCTTACCAGGATCGCGGCGCGGAACGGGGGCGAATTCCCCTGGCTGAAGGTCGTGCACCTGATCGACGGGCGCACCGGGCTCAGGGGGCACGGCGGGCCGATGCCGCTCTTCGGCGCGCTCTTCGCCGAGGATACCGCGGCCGCAGATGCGCCGGACGGGACGCCCGTGATCACCTCGGCGCGGGTGCTGGCGCTGACGGACTACCTCGCCGCGATTCAGGTCGCGGAATGACCGGGTTGCGGCCCCCGGCGGCGGCGGGCAAAGTGCAGGAAACACCCAGGGAGGCAGGAATGACCCGGACAGGCACCGTCCTTCTCGCTGCGCTGGCGCTTGCCGCCTGCGCACCTGAGCGCCAGGTCTCGGGCCGGGCGCTCTACCAGGACTACTGCCTCTCGTGCCACGGTGCCTCGGGGCGGGGGGACGGGCCGGCCGCCGCAGGGCTCGATCGTGCGCCCGCCGACCTCACCGGGATCGCCGCGCGCAACGGCGGCACGTTCCCGACGACGCGGGTCATGTCGGTGATCGACGGCTATACCCGCCGTGGCGACCGGGCCTCGGTCATGCCGGAACTTGGGGTCGTGCTGCAGGAGGGCCCGGTCGTCCTCTATGACGCGGGCGACGGGGTGGCGACGCCGACCCCGGCGAACCTTGTTGCCCTCGCCAACTACCTGCAGACCCTTCAGCGCTGAGACGCCGAACGCTTGACGCCGCCGTCGGACCGCCGCCTAGTCCTCCGTCCGGCCCGTGTTCTCGCGGTTGTGCCTGTAGCTGTGGCGGAGCGGGAAGGGCGGCAGCCAGCCTTCGCGGCGGACGGTCCATAGCTCGTAGGTGGGCGTGAACCGGTCGGGCGCGTCGAGGCTGCCGAGGTTCACCTCCACCTCGTCGCCCGAACGGCCGAAGACGGGCGAGCCGCAGAGCGGGCAGAAGTGCCGGCCCCGGAACGCGCGCGTCTCGCCGGTCACGCTCACTGCGGTGTCGGGGAAGATGGCCGAGGCGTGGAAGAGCGCGCCGTGGTGCTTGCGGCAGTCGAGGCAATGGCAGAGGCCGACGCGCCAGGGCGCGCCCGTTGCGGTGAGCCGGACCGCGCCGCAGAGGCAGCCGGCGGTGACGGTGGGCATTGGGGGACTCCTTTGCGAAGGGCGCGGGGAAGTCTGGGCGATGGGCGCCCTCTTTGCAACGGGCGCCCCCGCGCCCGACGCCGAGCGCCCGCCCGTGACATTTACTGTGCCCTGGGACGGAAACGCGCCGGATGACTGCATCACCACCCAACCGGCCGCAACGCGCGTTCCGCCCCCCCCTGGGGGGGAAGGGAGAGGGCGGCGGCGTCCGGCGTGGTGCCGGCCCCCGCTGCCCCGCGACAATCCGCGCCGTCGACGCCATGCCGCCGCTGCGGCAAAAGGTCCGAAGACCCGATGCGACCCGGAGGGGCCCCAGATGGCATCGCGCGCCGACCTGCCGCTCGTCTATTCCTGCTCGGGCTGTTCCAGCGCCGCGCAGATGGCCAACCATGTCGCCATCCAGCTCGACCGCCGGGGGCTGGCAGAGATGTCCTGCATCGCCGGGGTCGGCGGCGACGTGCCGAAGCTCGTTCGCATCGCCAAATCCGGCCGCCCGATCGTCGCGCTCGACGGTTGCGCGCTCGCCTGCGTGAAGAACTGCCTCGCCCGGCACGGGGTGACGGCGGCGCGCTACCATCTTCTCTCCGACATGGGTGTGCGCAAGCGCTACGGCACCGATTTCGACCCGGCCGAGGCCGAATGCGTGCTCGACGGCATCGTCGCGGGCCTTCTGGCCGAGCCGGTCACCCCCTGAGCGCGCCGTCCCGGCAGCAGCCTCCCCCGCCGTCCGGTTCCATGCTACACTCCGCCTCGGGTGGGGCTCCGGGGATCGGCCTGCACTTCCGCGGGCCGGGGATCGTGCGCCTGCCAGGAAGGGACCTTGAAATGGCACAATACATCGTCACCGGCAGCTACACGTCCGCCGCGATGAAGGGCATGATCGCCCATCCGAGCGACCGCGAAAAGGCGACAGCGGCCCTGATCGCGGCGGCCGGCGGCAAGCTCGAGAGCTATTTCCTGACCACCGGCGAGACCGATTTCATCATGCGGGTCACGTCTAGCGACATGACCAAGATGCTGGCGGCGCTGATGGTCGCCGGCGCATCCGGTGCGGTTACGGGCCTAAAGACCGTGCAGTGCTTCACCTCGGCCGAGTTCCTCGAGGCGCAAAATGCCGCGGGCGCCATCGCGATGAAATACGCCGCACCGAGCTGAAGGGCCCGAACCGGGGGGCCGACCTGAAGGGCCACGCCCGGCGCGGGCCGGATTGTCCCGCGCCGGACGCCCCGTCCAAAAACCGCCCCATTCGGCCGCCATACTCCCCGCCCGGAAGCAGTCTCTCGGAGGGGAGGTTTCGGATGGATCGGCTTCTCTTTATCGTGGCCGTGGTGGTCTGCGCCTATGCGCTCTGGGCAGGGCAGAACCCGAAGAAGGCGTTTCGCCCCGAGGTTCCGGCGGCGCTTTTCGTGCCCTCGGGCACGCCCGGCGCCGTGATCGGCACCTCGGCCGTGGCTGCGGCGCGGCGCACCGGCGGCTGAGCCGGTCCCGTCACATCGACGATTGCGCCTCGGCCGCCTCGGTGCTGATGGCCGCGCCGGCCGATTGCAGGTCGCGGCCCGCACCCTTCACCGTCTCGCAGGCGGCGAGCATCAGGAGTGCGAGGAGGGGGAGGGTCAGGCGGATCATGGGCAACTCCGGGTCATGCGTCGTGTCGATAGTGTCGCGACCCAACGCCGCTTTCAAGACCGGGGTTCCGAGCGTGGGCCCGTGCCGGCGGCGTGGCGCTGTCGCGACGGATGCTCGACGGAAAACCTGCCGGAAACCGACGCGGGTTGAACGCCGAGCGGCGTTAACGTCCCGTTAACCCCGACCGCCGAGGATCGCGCCATGCGCTTGGTTCCCGCCCTCCTTCTCCTCGCCGCCTGCGGCGCCACGCCCGCCCCCGACATGTTCGGGTCCGTCCGCTCGGAGGTTTCGCGCGGGGGCCTCGATTTCGTTGTCTTTCAAACCGGCAGCGAGGTGGAGGTGGTGCGGATGGGCTATCTCTCCCGAGCCGCCCGCGCCCGCGTCCCGGCGCTCATGTCCGAGGCGGCGGAGGCGGCGACGGGCTGCCGCGTCATCCCCAACTCCATGACGACGAAGATTCCCGGCGACACCGGCGTCGCAAGGTTCGCGCTCGACTGCCGGGAATGATCCAGATCAAGGCAAGACCTCCCGTAACCCTATATAAGGAAACGGAAAACGCGCGCGATGCGAAGGATCACGCCGATGTTCCGTCTCTTCCTCATCATCTACACGCTCGCCGGAGCCACGCTCGCGGGCTCAGCCATCGTCGCGGCACTGACGATGAATCTCTTCGATTTCAAGAGCATCATCGTCGCCGCCATTGCCGGGTTTCTGGTCGCTGTCCCGGTCGCCTGGATTGTCGCGAAGAACCTGTCAGCCGCCTGAGGGGCGTTCCAGGAAGGTTCGCAGCGCCGCCTCGAACTCCCGCGGGCGTTCGGCATGTAGCCAGTGCCCCGCGCCGGGAATCCTGGCGAATTTCGCGTTTGGAAAGAGGTGCTTGATCCTCTCCCTGTGTTCCGGCCGGACATAGTCGGACAGGGCTCCGGCGAGAAAGAGCGCCGGTCCCTCGAAGCGTCCCTCGGTGCCGGGCCAGCCGGTGATCCTGTCCATCTCGCGCTCCAGCACGTCGAGGTTCAGCCGCCAGACGGGCGTGTCGGCCTTGAGGTCGAGCGACTGGAGAAGGAAGGCCCGCACCCCTGCGTCCCCGACGGCCGCGGCAAGGCGGCGGTCGGCCTCGGACCTTGCGGAAAGGTCCCGGAGGTCGAGCCCGCGCATGGCGCGGACGAGGTGGGACTGGCTGTGGCCGTAGGCCACGGGGGCGATGTCGGCGACGACGAGCCGGTCGATCAGTTCGCCGTGCGTCAGCGCCAGTTGCATCGCCGCCTTGCCGCCCATCGAATGGCCGAGCACGTCCATCGGTGCGCCGAGGGTCTCGATGACTTCGGCGAGGTCGCCGGCCATGTCGGGATAGGACTGGCTCTCGGCCCGGAAGCTGGAGCCGTGGTTGCGCATGTCCACGCTGACGACGCGGCGGTCGTCCGAAAGGCGTTTGGCGATGGCCCCCCAGTTCCGGGCGGACCCGAAGAGGCCGTGGACGATGAGAAGGGGCGGCAGGCGGCCGGCCGCGCCGATGTCGGTATGGCTGAGCATGCGCCTGTCTAGCGTGGCCACGCGCGGGCTTCCAGTGACGTTGCGACAGGCGCCGCGCCGCAGTATCCTCGGTTGGCGGGGGTATCATGAGCGGCGTCAGTGTTCAGCAGATGGCAGGCCGGGTGGCCGAACTGATGGAGGCGCGGCTGCGCGTCCGCGGCCAGGGGCTTGGCGACAAGCTCCGCCGCGGTGGCCGGTTCCTGCCCCGCAAGGTGCGGCGCGAGGCGGAGTTCCTGGCGCGGTCGGCCGAACAGGCGGCGGTGCCGCGGCTGCAGATGCAGCTCGATCACCAGCGCGTCGCCGACGCCTACGATGCCTGCGTTCGATACCTCAAGCCGCTCGGCCGCTCGGCCCGGCGCAGGGCGATCGTGCTGGAAATACTGACTGGCTTTGCCACCGGCATCGCCGCGACGGCGGTGCTGGTACTGGCGCTCCTGCTCTGGCGCGGCTTCATCTGACCGCGCGGGCGAATGGCACCGGCCACCGGAGGCATCCGGCGTCCGGCGCGGGACGTCTCACATGCCCGGATAGAGCGGGAAGCGGGCGCAGAGCGCCTTGACCTCGGCGCGGACCTTGGCCTCGGCCGCAGCATTGCCCTCGTCGCCGTTCGCGGCAAGCCCGTCCACCACCTCGACGATGAGCCGGGCGATCTGGCGAAACTCGGGCTCCGCGAACCCGCGGGTGGTGCCCGCAGGCGTGCCGAGACGGATGCCGGAGGTCACGAAAGGCTTCTCCGGGTCGAAGGGAACACCGTTCTTGTTGCAGGTGATGTGGGCGCGGCCAAGGGCCGCCTCGGTCGCCTTGCCGGTCACCTTCTTGGGCCGCAGGTCGGCGAGCATCAGGTGGTTGTCGGTCCCGCCCGAGACGATGTCGATGCCGCCCTTCATCAGTTCGTCGGCCATGGCCCTGGCGTTCTTGACGATCTGCGCGGCATAGGACTGGAACTCCGGGCGCAGCGCCTCGCCGAAGGCCACCGCTTTCGCGGCGATGACGTGCATGAGCGGCCCGCCCTGAAGGCCGGGAAAGACGGCGGCGTTCACCTTCTTGGCGATGTCCTCGTCGTTCGTCAGGATCATGCCGCCGCGCGGGCCGCGCAGGGACTTGTGCGTGGTCGTGGTGACGACATGGGCATGAGGAAGGGGCGAGGGATGCTGGCCACCGGCGACGAGGCCGGCGATATGGGCCATGTCGACCATGAGATAGGCTCCCACCTCGTCGGCGATCTCGCGGAACGCGGCCCAGTCCCAGACGCGCGAATAGGCGGTGCCGCCGGCGATGATCAGCTTCGGCTTCGCCGCGCGCGCCTTTTCGCGGACCGCATCCATGTCGAGGCGCTGATCCTGCTGGCGCACGCCGTAGGAGACGACGTTGAACCACTTGCCAGACATGTTCACCGGCGAGCCGTGGGTCAGGTGGCCGCCGGAGTTGAGGTCGAGTCCCATGAAGGTTTCGCCGGGTTTCAGGAGTGCGAGGAACACCGCCTGGTTCATCTGGCTGCCGGAGTTGGGCTGGACGTTGGCGTAGGCGCAGCCAAAGAGCTTTTTCGCCCGCTCGATCGCCAGCGTCTCGGCCACGTCGACGAACTGGCAGCCGCCGTAGTAGCGCTTGCCGGGGTAGCCCTCGGCGTACTTGTTCGTCATGACCGAGCCCTGCGCCTGCAGCACCGCGAGCGAGACGATGTTCTCGGATGCGATGAGTTCGATCTCGTCGCGCTGGCGTCCAAGCTCGTCGCTGACGGACTTGAAGACTTCGGGGTCGCGCGAGGCGAGGCTTTCGGTGAAGAACCCGGTATCGCGGGTGGCGGACATGAGCGATCTCCTGAGGCCGGACGTGCGTTAGGCTCTTTAGCCGAGCGGGGGGCCTGCGGAAAGGAAGAATGCGACAGGAATTCGCATCTGCGCGAAGCAGGTTCCTCCGTTCGACGCATTTTCGTCCCTTCCGCAGCACGCGTGACGGGCTTGTCAAGGCGCGCGGCGCGAGGGACAAAGGGCCGGGCAGCCGGAGGAGTGCGGTGCGGGCGGCAAGCAAGATCGCGTTTCTGGCGAGCGACAGCGAGATCGCGCAGGAGGCGCTCGTCAAGCTCGGCGCCGCCTACGGGGCCGTGCCGCTCGACGAGGCCGGGGTGATCGTGGCGCTGGGCGGCGACGGCTTCATGCTGAACACGCTGCACGGCACGCAGGCCCGGAACCTGCCGGTCTACGGCATGAACTGCGGCACCATCGGCTTTCTCATGAACGAATACGCCGAGGAGGGGCTGATCGAGCGCCTCGAAGCGGCCGCGGAAGAGGTCATCAACCCGCTTGCCATGCGGGCGGTCACGACCGATGGCCGGGTGCACGAGGCACTCGCGATCAACGAGGTCTCCCTCCTGCGGGCCGGTCCCCAGGCGGCGAAGCTGAAGATCACCATCGACGGCAAGGTGCGGATGGAGGAGCTCGTCTGCGACGGGGCGCTGGTCTCAACGCCGGCCGGATCGACGGCCTACAACTATTCGGCCCATGGGCCGATCCTGCCCATCGGCGCCGAGGTGCTTGCGCTGACGCCGATGGCCGCCTTCCGTCCGCGCCGCTGGCGGGGCGCGATCCTGCCGAAGTCGGCGCATGTGCGCTTCGACGTTCTGGAGGCTGCCAAGCGCCCGGTGATGGCGGATGCCGACGGTAAGTCGGTGCGGGACGTGGTTTCGGTCGAGATCCGTTCCGAAACGTCGATCCGCCACCGCATCCTCTTCGATCCGGGCCATGGGCTCGAGGAGCGGCTGACGCGCGAGCAATTCGTGTGATGGGTCAGGCCCTGGTCTTCCAGGCTTCCATCTTTCGGTAGAGCGTCGAGGGCGAGACATCGAGCATCCGCGCCGCCTTCGGCACGGAGCCGTCGTGGCGGAGGATCGTCTCCTCGATCACCAGCCGCTCGATCTCGGCCAGGGTGCGGCCGATGAGCCCGTCGAGGGGAAGGTCCGACTTCTGCGGCACTGGGGCGGTGCGCCGGGGCGCTTCCGGACCGGAAAGGAGTTCGGCGGGCAGCATCGCACGGGTCACGGCCGGCCCGTCGTTGAGCACGACGACATGGCGCATGACGTTGAGAAGCTGGCGGACGTTGCCCGGCCAGCCGAGCCGCTGGAAGAGCGCCTTCACATCGGGGTCGAGGCTCTGGAACTGCCGCCCCTCCTCCCGGGCGAAGCGCGCGAGCGCGGCCTCGGCGAGCGTCACCACGTCCGCGCTGCGGTCGCGCAGGGGCGGCATGTGGATCGGGACGACGTGGAGCCGGTAGTAGAGGTCCTCCCGGAAGCGGCCACGGCGGACCTCCTGCAAGGGATCGCGGTTCGTCGCGCAGACGATGCGGACATTGACCTTGCGCGAACGGGTGGCGCCGACGGGCTGGATCGTGGATGTTTGCAGGAACCGCAGGAGCTTGGTCTGAAGGTTCAGGTCCAACTCGCAGATCTCGTCGAGAAAGAGCGTGCCGCCGTCGGCTGCCGCCGCCGCGCCGGGCTTGTCGGCAATAGCCCCGGTGAAGGCCCCCTTCACATGGCCGAAGACCTCGGATTCCAGCAGTTCCGTCGGGATGGCCCCGCAGTTGAGCGGCACGAAGGGCGCGCCGGCGCGATTCGACAGATCGTGTACCGCCTGGGCGCAAAGCTCCTTGCCGGTACCGCTTTCGCCGGTGATGAAGACCGTCGCCATGGAGCGGGCGACGGAACGGATCTTGGCGTAGACCTCGGCCATCGGCGCGGACGAGCCGATGAAGTCGCCCGGCGCCTGTGCCGCACGCGGGGGCGGCGCCGCCGCGCCGCCGCGCCGGGTGTCGGCGAGCGCATTGTCGATCGCGGCGAGGAAGCGCTGTTCGTCGAAGGGCTTGACGAGAAACTCGTGGGCCCCCGCCCGCATCGCCGCGACGGCCTTGTTGATCGAGCCGTTGGCGGTGATGACGATGACGCGCGTTTCCGGGCGCAGCGTCAGCAATTCGCCCATGAGGTCGAGTCCGTCGCGGTCGGGCAACATCAGGTCGAGAAGCACGACCGGAGGTGCGAGCGTGCGGAACGCGGCGAGACCGGAAGCCGCATCGTCGGCGCAGCGCACGGTGTGGCCGGCGGAACGGAGGACCGACTGATAGACGAGCTGCAGGGACGGCGTGTCCTCGATCAGAAGCAGCGGTGGCGAGGTCATGCGGCCTCTCCGCGCCGCGCGCGTTCCTCGGTCACGAAGCGGATCAGCCGGTCGAGCTGGCTCATCGCCTCGGCGCCGAAGCGATCGAAGGCCGAGGGGTCGTGCCGGTGCGCCGCCGCATTGAGCACCTCGGCGAGCGTCTGGAGCCGCACTGCCCCGACCGCTCCGGCCAGGGCGATGAGCACATGCGTTTCCGCGCGCACCGCCAGGGAATCCTGGTCGCCGAGTCCGGCGCCGAGGCTGCGCTCGCATTTCCCGAGGTCTGCCGCGAGCCGGTCGAGAAGCTCGAGCGCCGAGTCCGGTCCCGCGACCTCGATCAGACGGTCGAAGGTGGAGCGGTCGAACGTGTGATCCGCCCCGGCCGTGGCCATGGCGCCGACCTCCGCGTTCTGTCGCCGTCCGAGGGCATTGGCGATGGCGAGCCCGAAGGTGTCGAGCCCGGCCAGCGGCTTTGCAAGGATCGCATCCGCGCCGGCGGCATAGATCGCATCGCGGTTGGCGCGGAGCACATAGGCGGTGATGGCGATGACCGGCATGTGCGGGCGCCGGTGGCAGTTGCCGTTGGCACGCAGCGTCCGGATGACGTCGATGCCGTTCATGCGCGGCATCTCGATGTCGATGAGCGCGAGGTCGAAGCTTTCGCGTTCCAGCCAGCGCAGCGCCTCGACGCCGTCGTCGGCAATCTCGTATTGCGCGCCCATCCGGGCCAGCATGTGGCTGATGATGGTCTGGTTCGTCGGGTTGTCCTCCGCCACAAGGACCTTGGTGCGGCTGAGATCGGGCAGTTCCACCGCCTGATCGGGAGCGGCGATGGTCCAGGTTTCCGGCGGCAGGTCGAGCGTCACGCGTGCGCCGGGTCTGGCGGCGAGGTTCTCGACGCTGATCGTGCCGCCGAGTTGGCCCGCCATGTGGCGGGTAATGTGCATCCCGAGCCCCTCGCCGGGCTTGCATGTGCCCTCGGGCCGGCCCTGGAACTCGAAGAGCCGGGCCAGCGCCTCGGATGAGAACCCCGGCCCCTCGTCGGTGACCGTGAGCCTGAGCGCGCCCGACGCAGCCATCGTCACGTCGAGCGTTACGGTGCCCGCGTCGGTATACTTGATCGCATTCGACAGGAGGTTCGACAGCACGCGTTCCAGCGCGATCCGGTCGAGGGTGAGGACGGCCGGCACGTCTTCGGCCACCGTCATCTGGAAGCCGAGACCCTTCTCGCTCGCCCGGCCCGACCAGCGCATCTCGATGTCGTAGAGGAACCGCGGCATCTGCAGGTTCGCCGGGTGGGTCGCGGCATAATCGTCCTCGCCGAGAATCTGTGCCAGACCCTGTTCGAGCAGCCGCGCGAGGATTTCTCCCGACGCGCGCACGCGTTCGAGTTGCAGCCGCGTCGGCTCGTCGACGCTGGCGAGGTCGATGAGCCGCAACCCGCCGATGATGTCGGACACGGCCGCGCGCAGATCGTGGCCGAGCAGCGTCATCTTGCCGGCATCGAGATCGGGCACGGGCCGGGAACTCGCCTGGGAACGGTCGCTACTCACACTCTCCCTCCGTGTCCGGATTGGAGCGCCGCGCGGCTGGAAATACAAGTTGCGGTTGCATGGTGCTGAGGTTTTACGCGACGTCAAGGGTCGCGCCAACCTGTCTGAAACGTCAGGTCCATGTGCCTGCGGAACCAATCCGCAGGCACCATCGGCATTGTTGCATTCCTACCGCGCAGCCGGATAGCCGAGCGTCTTCAAGGCCCCCGCGATTTCGTCGAGAATCGCCGGGTCGTCGATCGTGGCGGGCATCTTCCAGGGCTCGCCGTCGGCGATCTTCACCATCGTGGCGCGCAGGATCTTGCCCGACCGGGTTTTCGGCAGCCGGTCCACCACGCAGGCGAGCTTGAAGGCCGCCACTGGGCCGATCCGGTCGCGCACGAGCTTCACGCACTCCTTCACCACGTCGTCGTGCGGCCGGTTGCTGCCCTTGTTGAGGCAGAGGAAGCCCATGGGCATCTGGCCCTTCAGCTCGTCGGCCACGCCGATGACGGCGCATTCGGCGACATCCTTGTGGGAGGCGAGCACCTCCTCCATCGCGCCGGTCGAAAGCCGGTGTCCGGCGACGTTGATGACGTCATCGGTGCGGGCCATGATGTAAAGGTAGCCGTCCTCGTCGACGTAGCCCGCGTCGCCCGTCTCGTAGTAGCCCGGGAAGCTGTTGAGATAGGACTTCCTGAACCGCTCCTCGGCGTTCCAGAGCGTCGGAAGCGTGCCCGGAGGCAGCGGCAGCTTCACCGCGATGGCGCCGAGCGTGCCGGGCGCAACCGGGTGGCCGCCCTCGTCGAGCACCTGCACGTCATAGCCCGGCATGGCAACGGAGGGGGAGCCCACCTTGACCGGAAGCTCCTCGATCCCGAGCGGGTTGCCGGCGATGGCCCAGCCGGTCTCGGTCTGCCACCAGTGGTCGATCACCGGCACGCGCAGATGGCGCTGGGCCCACTTGATCGTGTCGGGATCGGCCCGCTCGCCGGCGAGGAAGAGCGCCTGCAGGCTGCGCAGGTTGTAGTCGCCGATGAGCTCGCCCTCCGGATCCTCGCGCTTGATCGCGCGAAGGGCCGTCGGCGCGGTGAAGAAGGACTTCACCTTGTGGTTCTGGATCACCCGCCAGAAGGTGCCGGCATCGGGCGTGCCGACCGGCTTGCCCTCGAAGACGATGGTCGTGCATCCGGCAATGAGCGGCCCGTAGCAGATGTAGCTGTGGCCGACGACCCAGCCCACGTCCGAGGCTGCCCAGAAGACATCGCCCGCGCCGACGTTGTAGAGGTTCCTCATCGACCAGTTCAGCGCGACGAGGTGCCCTGCCGTCGGCCGCACCACGCCCTTGGGCGCCCCGGTGGTACCCGAGGTGTAGAGGATGTAGGCCGGGTGGTTGCCCTCGACCGGCACGCAGTCGGCCGGCTCGACGCCGAACTGGAACGTGTGCCAGGCGAAATCGCGGCCCTCGATCAGCTTAGCCACCTCCTGCTCGCGCTGGAAGATGACGCAGAAATCGGGCTTGTGCCTGGCCTGGTCGATGGCCGCGTCGAGCAGCGGCTTGTAGTGCACGACGCGTCCCGGTTCGAGCCCGCAGGAGGCGGCGATGATTGCCTTTGGCGTTGCGTCGTCGATCCGGACGGCAAGCTCGTGCGCGGCAAAGCCGCCGAAGACGACGGAATGGATCGCGCCGAGCCGCGCGCAGGCGAGCATCGCCTCGAGCGCCTCGGGCACCATCGGCATGTAGATGATGACGCGGTCGCCCTTTTCGATGCCCTTGGCGCGAAGCGCCCCGGCGAGCGACGCAACGCGGTCGCGCAGTTCGCGGTAGGTGATGCCCTTGGTGGAATGGGTGATCGGGCTGTCGTGGATGATGGCGAGCTGATCGCCGCGCCCGGCTTCCACGTGGCGGTCCACCGCGTTCCAGCAGGTGTTCACGCGGGCATCGCAGAACCACTCGTAGAGCGGCGCCTTGTCGGCTAAGAGCGCCCTCGTGGGCGCCTTCACCCAGTCGATCGCCTCAGCCGCCTGCATCCAGAAAGCCTCGGGGTCGGCCTTCCAGCCGTCATAGACGTCCTTGTATGCCATCGTGTCCTCCTCCGAACCGTGGGATATCTGTTACGAAGTGCGGACGCGTGCGGCAAGCGCGTTACCGGTCACAGCCCGCCCGAGGACGAAAGAATTTGCAGAATCGGGCACCGACGGGCCGGCGATATTTGCAAAGCCAGGTAGACTACGCGCCGTGCGGCAAAGTCAGGGGCTGCTTTGCAACACATCCCCTCGCTTCGCCGGAATTTGCAGAGCCTCCACGGGGAGATTCGCGGCTCAGCCGTAGTGCGACACCGGCGTGCCGGCGATGGCCGAGACGTTCAGAAGCCCGCGCGGGGTGATCGAGGGCGTGACGATATGGGCCTTGTTGCCCATCCCCATCAGGATCGGCCCGACCTCGAGCCCGTTGGCGCGCATCTTCAGCATGTTGCGCGCGGCATTCGCGGCATCGGCGTAGGCGAAGACGAGGATGTTCGCCGCACCTTGAAGCCTGCTGCCTGGGAATATCCGTTCGCGCAGGTCCGGGTCGAGCGCCGCATCGGTGGACATCTCGCCCTCGAACATGAAATCCGCCTCGCGCGCGTCGAGAATCTCCATCGCCGCGCGGGTGCGCTGGCCGGAATCGCTCGCCATGCTGCCGAAGTTCGACTGCGAGCAGAGCGCGACCTTCGGCGTGATGCCGAAGCGCCGGGCGTGGCGCGCCGCGCCGATCGCGGTAGTGGCGATCTGTTCGGGCGTGGGAACGGCGTTCACATGGGTGTCGGCGATGAAGAGCGGCCCGTTTTCCTGGATCATCAGGCTGAGCGCGCCGTGCGGGGCAAGGCCGCCCCGCGCGAGCACCTGGCGGATGTAGTTCAGGTGCCAGAGATATTGGCCGAACGTGCCGCAGATCAGGCTGTCGGCATCGCCGCGGTGGACGGCGATGGCGCCGATGGCGGTGGTGTTGGTCCTGAGGATCGCGCGGGCGAGATCGGGCGTGACGCCCTGGCGGGCCATGAGTTCGTGGTAGCTGCCCCAGTAGTCGCGGTAGCGGGGGTCGTTTTCGGGGTTCACGATCTCGAAGTCACGGCCCGGACGGATCGGCAGGCCGGCGCGTTCGCAGCGCCGCTCGATCACCTCGGGCCGGCCGATGAGGATCGGCCGGTCGGTCGTCTCCTCCAGCATCGCATTGGCCGCGCGCAGGACCCGTTCGTCCTCGCCTTCGGCGAATACGATCTTGCGCATGGCCGAGCGCGCCGCCTCGAACACCGGGCGCATGAGAAGGGCGGACCGGAAGACCGAGCCGTCGAGCTTGCGCTTGTAGGCTTCGAGGTCCTCGATCGGCCGTGTGGCCACGCCGGTTTCCATCGCCGCCTTTGCCACCGCCGTGGCGACCGTGCCGATCAGCCGGGGGTCGAAGGGCTTCGGGATCAGGTAGTCGGGCCCGAAGGTCAGCTTCTCGCCGCGGTAGGCGGCCGCGGCTTCGGCAGAGGTCGTCGCGCGAGCGAGCGCGGCAATGCCATCGATGCAGGCCAGTTCCATCTCGTCGTTGATCGTGGTGGCGCCCACGTCGAGCGCACCGCGGAAGATGAAGGGAAAGCAGAGGACGTTGTTGACCTGGTTGGGGAAGTCGGACCGGCCGGTGGCGATGATCGCCTCCGGCGCCACGCCGCGCACGGCGTCGGGCAGGATCTCCGGCGTGGGGTTGGCGAGTGCGAAGACGATGGGGCGGGGCGCCATCTTCGCCACCATGGCAGGGGTCAGGACGCCAGGACCGGAGAGCCCGAGGAAGAGGTCGGCGCCTTCGATCACCTCGTCGAGCGTCGCCGGCACGGTACCTTGCGCATAGGCCGCCTTCTGTGGCGTCATCTGCGCCGTGCGGCCGTGATAGACGAGCCCTTCGAGGTCGCAGAGCCAGACGTTCTCGCGCTTCACGCCGAGTTTCAGCAGCATGTCGAGGCAGGCGATTCCGGCCGCGCCGCCGCCGGTGGACACGACCTTGATATCCCCGAACCGCTTGCCTGTGACGTGGAGCGCATTGGTCGCCGCGGCGCCGACGACGATCGCCGTGCCGTGCTGGTCGTCGTGAAAGACCGGGATGTTCATTCGTTCGCGGCAGATCTTCTCGACGACGAAACAGTCGGGCGCCTTGATGTCCTCGAGGTTGATCGCGCCAAAGGTCGGCTCCAGCGCGCAGACGATATCCGCGAGCCGCTCGGGGTCGGACTCGTTCAACTCGATGTCGAAACAGTCGATATCGGCGAATTTCTTGAACAGGACGGCCTTGCCCTCCATCACCGGCTTGGCGGCAAGCGCGCCGATGTTGCCAAGGCCGAGGACGGCGGTGCCGTTGGTGACCACGGCGACGAGATTGCCGCGTGCGGTGAACCGGCTTGCCGTCGCCGGAGCGGCCTTGATCTCCAGGCAGGCCTCGGCGACGCCGGGGGAGTAGGCGCGGGAAAGGTCGCGGCCGTTCGCCATGGGCTTGGTGGCGCGGATCTCGAGCTTTCCGGGCTTCGGGAACTCATGATAGTCGAGCGCCGCCTGGCGCGCGTTCTCCTGCCTCGCTTCGTCCATTCCAGCCCTCCCAGTAACTGGTTTAGCCTTAAACTAAATTCCGCTCGTGCGGTAGTCCCTTCGGCCGTGGCGCTGGCGCTTGCAAATCCGCCGACGCCCCCACACTCTCCTGATACCACGCCGGGGAGGGGGAATGTCCGAAATTCGCGCCGAAATCGTGCTGCCGACAGAGAGCCTGCGCCAGGACCTGCCGTTCTTCACCAGAACGCTCGGCTTCCGGCTCGACATGATCTACCCCGCCGACAATCCCGCGGTCGCAGTCCTCTCCGGGCATGGGCTCAGGCTCAGGCTCGACCAGGACGCGTCGGGAACACCGGGCCACCTGCGCCTTCATGCTGCGGCGCCCGATACCGTCGCCGGCGGGAAACGCGACCTGACCTCGCCCGGCGGTACGCGGGTGACGATAGACGAACTGAACCCGCCGCTCGTCCTGCCCGCGACGGAACACGCGTTCGTCGTTCGCCGGCTGGCCGACCAGGCGCCCTGGGTCATCGGCCGGGCCGGGATGCAGTACCGCGACCTCATACCCTCGCGCCTTGGGGGCGCGGTCATCGCGAGCCATATTCGCATACCCGATGGCGGCCCGGTGCCGGACATGGTGCATTTCCACAAGGTCGGCTTCCAGCTCATCTTCTGCTACCGCGGCTGGGTCGATGTGGTCTACGAGGACCAGGGCGGGCCGATCCGGCTTGCCGCCGGCGACTGCTTCATTCAGCCGCCCGAGATTCGCCACCGCGTGCTCGAAGCCTCCGACGGGATCGAGGTGATCGAGATCGGCGTGCCGGCCGAGCATGTGACCGAGATCGACCACGAGATGGTGTTGCCCACGGCCCGGCTGCGCCCCGAGCGCGAATGGCAGGGGCAACGCTTCGTCCACAACGTCGCCAGGGGGGCAGACTGGATGCCCTTCCGCCTGCCGGGCTACATCTGCCGCGATACCACCATTTCCGCGAACACGAAGGACGTGGCCGGGGTGCAGGTTGTTCGCAAGGGCCAAGGCAGGCCGGCCTGGGCGCGCCACGATGCAGACATCCTGTTCGGTTTCGTCATGGAGGGCGGGATGACGCTTGAGGGCGAGGGGAAGGAACCGTTCCGCCTGTCGCCCGGAGATGCCTTCGTCATCCCGCCGGGGATGCGCACGCGCTGGGCAGACCCGAGCGACGACGTGGAGGTTCTCGAGGTCGCGCTGCCGGGGCGTTTTGCCACGGAAACGGGCGGTTGATCTTGCATCGCCGCGCCCGCGGGCGCAGTCTCGGCGCCCAGGAGGGAGAGTGACATGTCGCTCATCGATGCCGCGCGCGCGGTCCGGGAAAACGCCTATGTTCCTTATTCGCATTTCAAGGTCGGTGCCGCCGTGCGCGGCCGGTCGGGCCGCATCTATGCGGGCTGCAACGTGGAGAACGTGGCCTATCCCGAGGGCACCTGCGCCGAGGCGGGCGCCATCGCCGCGATGGTCGCGGCCGGAGAGTCCGAGATCATCGAGGTCGCCGTCATCGCCGACAGCCCCGCCCCGGTGCCGCCCTGCGGCGGCTGCCGCCAGAAACTCGCGGAGTTCGGCCGCCACGACACGCCGGTGACGCTTGCCACCACCGACGGCAAGCGGCTCGACACGACCGTGGGCGATCTCCTGCCCGGGCGGTTCGAGGCGGCGCATATGGAGCGGCGCTGAGATGGACGCCCGCCAGATCATCGCGGGCGTGCGAGACCGGAAGGGTCTGCCGGCCGAGGCGGCGACATGGTTCGCGCGCGGTCTCGCCTCGGGCGAGGTGACCGACGCCCAGGCGGGCGCCTTCGCGATGGCCGTTCTGCTCAACCGCCTCAGCGACGCGGAGCGGGTGGCCTGGACGCTTGCCATGCGCGATTCCGGCAGCGTGCTCGACTGGAACCTGCCGGGGCCGGTCGTCGACAAGCATTCGACGGGCGGCATCGGCGACAGCACTTCGATCCTCCTCGCGCCCGCGCTCGCGGCCTGCGGCGCCTATGTGCCGATGATCTCCGGCCGCGGGCTCGGCCATACCGGCGGCACGCTCGACAAGCTGGAGGCGATTCCCGGCTACCGCGCGGACGTGACGGTGGAGGACCTTCGCCGCCTTGTCGCCGATGTCGGCTGCGCAATCGTCGGGGCGACGGCCGACGTCGCCCCGGCCGACCGGCGGCTCTATGCGATCCGGGACGTCACCGGCACGGTGGAATCGATCGACCTCATCACCGCATCCATCCTCTCGAAGAAGCTCGCGGCGGGGCTCGAGGTGCTGATCCTCGACGTCAAGGTCGGCTCGGGCGCCTTCATGAAGACGATGGAGGACGCCCGCGCGCTGGCGCATGCGCTCGTCGACACGGCGAACGGGGCGGGCTGCCGGACGGCGGCGCTCATCACCGACATGGACCAGCCGCTCGCCTCCACCGCCGGCAACGCGCTCGAGGTGATCGAGGCGATGGAGACGATGACGGGCGTGGCGGTGAACCAGGCGCTCTGGGACGTGACAGTGGCGCTCGGCGGCGAGGCGCTGGCGCTCGCGGGGCTTGCCGGCGACGCGGGCGAGGGGGCCGACGCGGTCGAGGAGGCGCTGGAATCGGGTCGGGCGGCGGAATGCTTCGGCCGCATGGTCGCGGCCCTCGGCGGGCCGACCGACTTTGTCGAACGTTATCCCGACCGGCTTCCGGCGGCGCGCGTCGTGCGCGACGTGACGGCGGCCCGCACAGGCTTCGTCGCCCGGATCGACACCGAGGCGCTCGGCCATGCCGTCGTCCATCTCGGCGGCGGCCGGCTGAAGGGCGGCGACCGGATCAATCCCTCCGTCGGCCTTTCCGATATCCTGCCGCTCGGCGAGCCGGTCGAGAAGGGCGAGGCGATCGCCCGCGTCCATGCGGCGAGCGCGGCCGAGGCGGATCGGGCCGTCGCCGAGGTTCTCGCCGCGATCCGCCTCTCAGGGGAGGAACCGGAGGAGCCCGCGCTGATCCACGAAAGGATCGGCTGATGCCGCGCGCCTTCCTGGTCGTGCTGGACAGCGCCGGCGCGGGCGGCGCGCCCGACGCGGGCGAGTTCTTCAATGGCGATACGCCCGACACCGGCGCCAACACGCTCGGCCATATCGCCGAGGCTTGCGCGGCGGGCCGGGCGGAGGAGGGGCGCAGCGGCCCCCTGAAGATGCCGAACCTCGGCGCGCTGGGTCTCGGCGCGGCCGTGCGCCTTGCCTCCGGCGCCGCGATGCCGGGATTTGGCACCGAACCCTCGGGCCTTTGGGGCGCGGCGACCGAGGTGTCGCGCGGCAAGGACACGCCGTCGGGTCACTGGGAACTTGCCGGCGTGCCGGTGCCCTGGGAGTGGCACTATTTCCCGGACACGCACCCCGCCTTTCCGCAGGCGCTGATGGACGAGGTCGCGCGGCGCGCCGGCACCGGCGGCACGCTCGGCAACTGCCATGCCTCGGGCGTGCCGATCATCGAGGAACATTGCGCCGAGCACATGCGGACCGGCTGGCCGATCTGCTACACCTCGGCGGACAGCGTCTTTCAGATCGCCGCGCATGAGGAGACCTTCGGGCTCGACCGCCTCCTGAAGCTCTGCCAGGACGTTGCACCCACGTTGCACGCGATGCGCGTGGGGCGGGTGATCGCGCGGCCCTTCGTGGGCGATTGCGGCAACTTCAGGCGCACCGCGAACCGCCACGACTACGCCATCGCGCCGCCCGCGCCGACGCTTTGCGACCGGGTGCACGCGGCGGCACGAAAGGTCCACGCCATCGGCAAGATCGGCGACATCTTCTCCATGCGCGGGATCGACGACGTGAAGAAGGGGCCGGATGCCGTGCTCTTCGATCATCTGATGGCCGCGGCCGAGGAGGCGGAGGACGGATCGCTCACCTTCGCCAACTTCGTCGAGTTCGACACGCTCTATGGCCACCGCCGTGACGTGTCGGGCTATGCCAGCGCGCTCGAATGGTTCGACGGGAAGGTCGGCGGGTTCCTCGCCCTGCTCCGTCCCGGCGACCTCGCGCTCTTCACCGCCGACCATGGCAACGATCCGACATGGGTGGGGACCGATCATACCCGTGAACGGGCGCCGGTGGTCGGATGGGGGCGAGGAGCAAGACCCATCGGCCAGGTGGCTTTCGCCGACGTGGGGGCCTCGGTCGCAGCGCATCTCGGCGTGGCGCCGGAAGGACCTGGGAGGTCGTTCCTCTGATGCTGCCCAAGGTGGAGCTGCACCTGCACCTCGAAGGCGCGGCGCCGCCTGCCTTCATCCGCGGGCTGGCCGCGGAAAGGCACATCGACATCGGCCGGGTGTTCGATGAGCGTGGCGGTTACGCCTTCACCGACTTCTGGCACTTCCTGAAGGTCTACGAAGCCGCGACCTCGGTCCTGACCACGCCCGGCGACTACAGACGGCTGACCCGCGCCGTGCTGGCGGAAAGCGCGGCATCGGGCGTGATCTATACCGAAGCCTTCCTCAGCCCCGATTTCTGCGGCGGGCGCGATCTTTCGGCCTGGCGCGACTATCTTGCCGCGATCCGCGAGGCGGCGGAAGAGGCCGAGCGGCAGGAAGGTATCGTGATGCGCGGGATCGTCACGCCGATCCGCCATTTCGGACCGGAGAAGGCGCGGGAGACGGCGATCTGCGCCGTCGAGACGGCCGGAGACTGGCTTGTCGGCTTCGGCCTTGCCGGGGACGAAAAGTCCGGCAATCCCAAAGACTTCTCCTGGGCCTTTGATGCGGCACGCGAAGCCGGGCTCAGGCTTACCTGCCACGCCGGCGAGTGGGGCGGGCCGCAAAGCGTGCGCGACGCGATCCGCGACCTCCGCGTCGAGCGGATCGGCCATGGCGTGCGCGCCATCGAGGACCTCGCGCTCGTCGATGAGATTGCGGAGCGGGGCACCGTGCTGGAGGTCTGCCCCGGCTCCAACGTGGCGCTCGGGCTTTACCCGTCCTTCCGCGCCCATCCGATCCACCGCCTGAGGGAGAGGGGCGTGAAGGTTACGGTCTCGACCGACGACCCGCCCTTCTTCCACACCACGATGGAACGCGAATACGCTCTGCTGGCCGAGGCTTTCGACTGGGACGACGGCGTCTTCGGCGTGATCGCGCGCACCTCGGCGGAAGCTGCGTTCTGCACTGAGGAAACACGCAAGAAGCTTCTGAAAATACTGGAGAAAGCGCATGCTTGAGCATCTGACCGTCGTCAAACATCCGCTGGTGCAGCACAAGCTGACGCTGATGAGGGAAAAGGACACCTCGACCAATTCCTTCCGCCGCCTCCTGCGCGAAATCAGCCAGCTTCTGGCCTACGAGATCACCCGCGAGATGGAGATGACGACAAAGCACATCGAGACGCCCCTGTGCGCCATGGACGCCCCGGTGATCGACGGCAAGAAGCTCGCACTCATTTCGATCCTCCGGGCCGGCAACGGCTTGCTCGACGGGGTGCTGGAACTCATTCCGGCGGCGCGGGTCGGCTTCGTCGGGCTCTACCGCGACCCCGAGACGCTGCAGCCGGTGCAGTACTACTACAAGGTGCCTTCGGAACTGGAGAACCGGCTGGTGATCGCCCTCGACCCGATGCTGGCGACCGGCAACTCCTCGGCGGCGGCGGTGGAACTTCTCAAGAAATCAGGGGCCAGGAACATCCGCTTCATGTGTCTTCTGGCCGCGCCCGAGGGTGTGGCGCGGATGAAGGAGGCGCACCCCGACGTGCCCATCGTCACAGCCGCTGTGGACGACTGCCTGAATGACCATGGATATATTGTCCCTGGGCTAGGGGATGCGGGCGACCGCATGTTCGGCACAAAATAGGCCGTTTTCGCTTTACGGATGCGCCTGGCTTTGGCATTCTGCCCCGAACGAGAAACGGGGCGGAAGATGCAGGTATTCAAGTCGGTGTCGGCCGCGATTCTTGCGGCTGCGATGGCGGGGCTCCCGGCGGGGGCGCAGTCGCTGACAAAGGTGGACGGGCCGAGGGAGCCGCCGCCTGCGGGCTTCACCGGAAACCAGTATGTGGACAGTGCCGGCTGCGTCTTCATCCGCGCCGGGGTGGGCGGACAGACCACATGGGTGCCGCGGGTGAACCGCGACCGCAAGCTCGTCTGCGGCTACGAGCCGACCTTCCCGCCGGGGATGCTGGAGGCCGCGGCGGCGGTGAAGGCAGGACAGTCGGTCCCGGCCGAGCCGGAGGCCCCCGCCGAACCTGCGGCCGCCGAATCCGCGCCTGCCGCCACGTCGGCGCCGGCCCTGATTGCAGCCCCGGCGTCTAGGCCCGCGCCGGCGAAGGCGGCGGTATCGGCGCCCTCTGCTCCGAAATCTTCCGCCGCAAAGCCGCGCGAGCTTCGTCTCGTGCGCGCCGGCGCGATCGATCGGGCCGCAACGCTCTGTCTGGAGCGGGTCGCCGCGGCGCAACGCTACCTTCTCAGCGACGGCCAGCGGGTGACCCAGTGCGCGGCGGAGGCTCCGGCGGAGCCGGTCGCCTGGTTGAACGCCCTCGGGGTTCCGGGCGTCAGGGTCGTCCCGGGCGCGGCCACGACCGCGGAAACCGAGCGGGCCCTGAAGGCCGACAAGGGCGCCTACAAGGTCGTCTGGCAGCGCGGCGAGATTGCCTCCACCGGGGCCGCGGCACGACAGGCGCCGGCCGGTCAGGGCGGCTATGTTCAGGTGGGCGTCTTCGCCGAGCCGGCGAACGCGGCCAGGGCCATCGCGCGGTTGAGGTCCGTTGGCCTTCCCGTGGCGAGTTCGACCGGACGGAACGGCGGCCGCGCGGTGAAGGCGATCATGGCGGGGCCCTTCGCCTCGGCCGCGGAGCTTCAGGCGGCGCTCGCGAGCGTCCGCACGGCCGGCTACCGGGACGCCTATATCCGCGGTTGAGCGGTCATCCGGCGCAGACGCCCTGAAGCGCGACCCAGTCGGTGTCGTCGAGGACCGGCCGCTCGGGTGACCTGCCGCGCAGAGGATCCGCCTCGATCAGCGTCAGTACGCTTTCGCCGGAGGGGTCGAGCGCATAGGCATAGGGCGACGAGGCGACACCTGCCGCCGCGAACCGGTCGATCAGTGCCTGCTCCGCCACCATCGGCCTTTCGCCGCCGAGAAGCGTCTCGCCCGCCCCGGCGACGGCGCCCTGAGGCAGGTCGCCCGTGGTGAGAAGCGTGAAGGTCGCGCGCAGTCCGGCATGGCGAAGCACGGTGACGAGCGGGTCTTCCACCGCCGCCGCGAGGTCGGCCGCCAGCACCTCGCCCGCCGCGACCTCGGGCGTGTCGGCGCCTTCGACCAGCGCCCTGCCCAGCACGATGATCCCCCCCGGCAGGACGAGGGAGCGGGCGATGCCGTCGGGCACGACGAAGATTTCCCCCGCGGGGCCGAGGAGCCGTTCGTGCAGCCGCGCCAGCGCCTCCTGCCCCTCGGGGCTCGCGCAGGGCGTGCCGGCCAGCCGCGCGAGGTCGGCCAGGACGGCGCGGCCGATCTCCTGCCGCTTTG
The DNA here is from genome assembly GCA_020637675.1 of Paracoccaceae bacterium. Lineage (GTDB taxonomy): Bacteria > Pseudomonadota > Alphaproteobacteria > Rhodobacterales > Rhodobacteraceae > Albidovulum. The sequence continues at coordinate 469,664 of JACKKD010000002.1, forward strand.
CGAAGGGCAGGGAGGCTGCGGTGTGGCGGACAAGTGCGTCCGGCATCAAGAAGACCAGGGCACCGGCCACGGCCGCGAGCGCGCCGCCGAGAAGTGCCCGTCGCAGGCGCCCCGGATGCGGCCGCCGCGCCTCGATCAGCTGATGGACCTTGGCGATGGCGGCGACCATCGCCTCGTCGTCGATCTCCAGCTCCTCCTCGGCATCCATGGCGGGGGCAAAGCGGGCCGGCAGCGCAGGCCCGGGAAGGCGCACGGTCGCTGGCAGCGACCAGTGCGCCAGCGCGCGTCCGCTCCGCGTCTCGGAAATCACCAGCGTGGCGTCGCCGAAGGAGACGATGACCTCGCGCCGCTGCGCCTCGGGTCCGTCGCGCCACAGGCCGGTGCATTCCAGCCGCTGGTATTCCTGAAGCGCCGTCATCGGCGGGCGGGCCTGCTCGCTGCCTCGATTGGCGGGCAGGATAGCCGATGCCGCCCCCCCGGACAATGCGCGCAGGCGCTACATCAGCTTGGCCACCGCACGCAGTTCGAACTTCTGGATCTTGCCGGTGGAGGTCTTCGGCAGTTCGGTAAAGACGACGTGCTTCGGCGTCTTGAAGCCGGCAAGCCGGGCGCGGGCGAAGGCGATCAGGTCGGCCTCCGTCGCCGTCTGCCCCTCCTTCAGTTCGACGAAGGCGCATGGCACCTCGCCCCATTTCTCGTCCGGCTTGGCCACGACGGCGCAGAGGAGCACGGCGGGGTGGTGCATGAGCACGCCCTCCACCTCCACCGAGGAGACGTTCTCGCCGCCCGAGATGATGATGTCCTTCGCGCGGTCGGTGATCTTGATGTAGCCGTCCTCGGTGAGATAGGCGATGTCGCCGGAATGGAACCAGCCGTCGCGGAACGCCTCGGCGGTGGCCTCCGGGTTGCGGTAATAGCCCTTCATCACCGAATTGCCGCGCAGCACGACCTCGCCGAGATGCCGGGTGTCGCGCGGCACCTCGACGCCGGTGTCGTCGTGGACGGTCGCGGCCTCCATCATCGGCATCGCGACCCCGGTCCGCGCCTTCAAGGCGGCGCGCGCCTCGCCTTCCACGCCATCCCATTCCGGCTTCCAGAGACATTCGGTGACATGACCGAAGGTTTCGGTGAGGCCGTAGACCTGGGTGACGTTGAAGCCGAGCGGCTCGATCGCGGCGAGCGTCGCGGCCGGCGGCGGTGCGCCGGCGGTGAAGACCTCGACCACGTGGTCGAAGGCGCGGCGTTCCTCCGCCTTTGCGTTGATGATCGCATTGAGGACGATCGGCGCGCCGCCGAAATGCGTCACCCCCTCGTCGGCAATGGCAGCGTAGATGTTCCTGGCGGTAATGTCGCGGCAGCAGACGAGCGTCCCGCCGAGAAGCGGGATCATCCAGGTGTGGCACCAGCCGTTGCAGTGGAAGAGCGGCACGATGGTCAGGTACACCGGGCGCAGAACCATGCGCCAGCTCACCACCGTGCCCATGGTCATCAGGTGGGCGCCGCGGTGGTGATAAACGACACCCTTCGGCCGACCCGTGGTGCCCGACGTGTAGTTGAGCGCGATCGATTCCCATTCGTCCTCGGGCAGGACCCATGGCGCGCCCGGATCGCCCCCGGCGAGGAGGTCCTCGTATTCGAGGTACCGGCCCGTGGCGGTGATCCCCGCCTCGGGGTCGGCCACCTCGATGATCTCCGGTGCGGGGCCGGTCATCGCCTTGACCGCCGCTTCGGCGAGCGGCAGGAAGGCCGTGTCCACCAGCACGACCTTTGCCTGCCCGTGATCGAGGATGTAGCGCACCGTATCGGCATCGAGCCGGATGTTGATCGTGTTGAGGATCGCGCCGGCGGCGGGCACGCCGAAGTGCGCTTCGGCCTGTGCGGGGATGTTGGGCAGGATCGTCGCCACCACGTCGCCCGGTCTCACCCGCCGCAGCGCAAGTGCCGAGGCGAGCCGGCTTACCCGCGCATGGTACTCCGCATAGCTGCGGCGCATACTGCCATAGACCACGGCCGTCTCACCGGCGAAGTGGTCGGCCGCGCGGCCAAGATGCGACAGGGGCGTCAGCGCCACGAAGTTCGCGCGGTTCTTCTCCAGCCCCGTTTCGTCGGCCAGCCAGCCCATGGTCTCCTCCCCGTCTCGCCACGTCGCTAACGGACGCGCAGTTTCATGCTTGCCCGGCTTTATGGGTTTGAGCAAGCAAGACACGGAGACCGGATGACGACCCTTGCCGACCCCGCCCGGGAAAGCCGCACGCTTGTCGCGGCGGGGCTGATATTCGTCTATGCCATGGTCATCGGTTTCACCGACAACTTCGTGCGGGTGATCGCCGAGGATGCCGGGCTCTGGCAGTTCCATGCAGTGCGGATGGTGATGGCGATCGCGATCCTGTTGGTCCTTGCGCCGTTCTTCGGGCTCAGGCTGCGGCCGGCGCGTCCCGGCGCAGTCGCGCTGCGCAGCGCGGTGCACGGGATGGCGATGATGATCTACTTCGGCTGCCTCGCCTTCCTGCCGGTCGCGACCGTGGCGGCGGGCCTGTTCACGGCGCCGATCTTCACGCTCCTCATCTCGCGCTTCGCCTATGGGCAGCGGATCGGGCCGTTCCGCATCCTCGCGGTCGCGGTGGGTTTTCTCGGCGTGATCCTGGTTCTGAAGCCAGGGCAGGGCGGCGATCTTGGCCTGGCGACCGTGCTGCCGGTCGTCGCCGGAGTGCTCTACGCGCTCGGCAACATCGCCACCAGAACCTGGTGCGCGGGCGAACGCGCCGAGGTGATGCTCGCGGGCTTCTTTCTTGCACTCGGCACCTTCGGGCTGATCGGCATGGCGATCCTCGCGTTCTGGCAGCCCGCGGTGCCTTCCGGGGTGGAGGGGTTCGTCCTGCGCGGGCCGGCCTGGCCCACGGGGCGCTTCCTCTTCTGGACCTTCGTGCAGGCGGCGGGATCGCTTCTCGGTGTCGGCATGATGATCCGCGCCTACCAGATCGCAGACGCGGGGCGGGTCGCCATCTTCGAATACGTGATCCTGCCGGCTTCGGCCTTCTGGACCTGGGCGCTCTGGGGAGAGACGCTCGGCCCGCTGGCCGTCGCCGGCATCCTCCTGATCTTCGCGGCCGGGTTCATCATCGCGCTGCGCGGCCGCTAGGGGGCGACCGTGATCCTGTCGCGCGGACGCCGGTACATCTTCATCCACATCCCCAAGACCGGCGGCACGGCCCTGACGCTCGCGCTCGAGGGGCGCGCCATGCGCGACGACGTGATCCTGGCGGACACGCCGAAGGGACGCGCGCGGCGGCACCGGATCAGGGGTGCGAAGGCGGCGGGGCGGCTCTGGAAACACGCGACCCTCGCCGATATCCGCGGGCTCGCGAGCGACGAAGATATTGCGGCCTTCTTCACCTTCACCCTCGTCCGCAACCCCTGGAACCGGATGGTGAGCTATTACCACTGGCTCCGCGCCCAGACTTTCGCCCATCCGGCGGTGGCGCTCGCACGCAAGACGGACTTCACGGGCTTCCTTGCGGCCCCCGCGACGCAGGCATCCATCGCCGCGCATCCCTACGCAAGCTATGTGACCGACGGCGCGGGGCGGGAACGCTGCGACCTCTTCCTCAGGCTCGAACACCTCGCCGAGGACGCGGCACCGCTCGAAGCCCATCTCGGCTTCCGCCTGCCGGTCCTGCCCTTGGCCAATGCGTCCGAACGCGCACGCGACTGGCGCCCGTACTACACGGACGCAGGCGCCGCCACTGTTGCCGCGATCTGCGCCGCGGACATCGCCCGCTTCGGCTACCGTTTCGATCCCGGCTAGTCGTCTTCGTTGCGGAAATGGCCCGCGCGGGTCCAGGGGGCGCGAGGCCCCCGGCCCCGGTTTCGTCAGGCCGCTCTCCCGCCGGCTCCGAACCGTCCGTAGAAGCTCTGCTCCTTCGCCGCCATCTCGCGCAGGAGCGCGGGCGGGGCAAACCGCGCGCCCTTTGCGGCAAGGCCCTCGCAAATCTCCAGTGCCTTCCCCGCACCGATCATGTCGAGCCAGGAGAAGGGTCCGCCCGACCAGGGCGCAAAGCCCCAGCCGAGGATCGCGCCGACATCGCCTTCGCGGACGTCGGTGAGCACGCCTTCCTCCAGCGCGCGAACCGCCTCCAGCACCTGCACCATCATCAGCCGGTGCTGCACTTCCGTCAGGTCCGGCTGGATCGCCACCACCGGCCAGAGCTCTGCAAGGCCCTCCCAGAGGCCGAGTCGCCCGCCCTTTTCATCGTAGGCGTAGAAGCCCGCGTTGGCCTTGCGGCCGAGCCGTCCGCGGTCGGCCATCGCGAACAGAACCGTGTCGACGGCCGCGTCCGGGTAGGCGGCCCCCATCGCCGATTTCGTCGCCTTGGCGATCTTCACGCCGAGGTCGATCGAGGTCTCGTCCACCAGTTGCAAGGGTCCGACCGGGAACCCGAGAAGTCGCGCCGCGTTCTCGACGAGCGCCGGCTCCACGCCCTCGGCGACCATTCGTATGCCCTCGTTGATATAGGGGATAATGCAGCGGTTGGCGTAGAAGAACCGCGCGTCGTTGACGACGATCGGCGTCTTCCTGATCTGGCGCACGAAGTCGAGCGCCTTGGCCACCGCCACGTCGCCGGTCTCGTGCCCCCGGATGATTTCCACCAGCATCATCTTGTCGACCGGACTGAAGAAATGGATGCCAATGAACTGCGCAGGGTGCCCTGAGGCGCGGGCCAGTTCACTGATCGGGAGGGTGGAGGTATTGGTGGCGAAGATCGCGCCCTCCGGCAGGACCGCCTCCGCCTTGGCCGTCACCTCGGCCTTCACCTTCATGTCCTCGAAGACGGCCTCGACGATGAGGTCCGAGCCCGAGAGCGCGGCGTAGTCGGTCGTCGCGGTGATCCTGCCGAGCACCTCCGCCTTCTTCCCGGCCGTCACCTTGCCGCGCTTCATCCCCTTGTCGAGAAGTCCCTCGGAATGGGACTTGCCCCTGTCGGCGGCCTCCTGGGTGGCGTCGATCAGGACGACCTCGATCCCGGCGTTCGCCGCCACGTAGGCGATGCCGGCACCCATCATGCCGGCCCCGAGGACACCCAGTTTCCGCACGGTCTGGTCGGCGACCTTCGGCCGGTTCGCGCCCTTCTCCAGCGCCTCCTTGTTGAGGAAGAGCGAGCGGATCATCGCCGAGGACGACGGGTTCATGAGGACCGAGGTGAACCAGCGCGCCTCGATCGTCAGCGCGGTGTCGAAGGGCACAAGCGCGCCTTCATAGACCGCCGAGAGGAGCGCCTTCGCCGCCGGATAGACGCCCTGCGTCTTGCCGTGCACCATGGCATTGGCCCCGACGAAGGTCATGAAGCCCGCCGGGTGATAGGGGGCGCCGCCGGGCATCTTCCAGCCCTTCTGGTCCCAGGGCTTGACGATGTCGGCATCGGTGGCCGACAGCACCCATTCCCTGGCGCGGGCGAGGAGCTGGTCGGGCGCCACGACCTCGTCGATGAGCCCGGCCGCCTTCGCCGCCTTCGGCTCCAGCATCTTGCCTTCGAGAAGCACCGGCGCCGCCGCCATGGCGCCGACCATGCGCGAATAGCGCGTGGTGCCGCCGCCCCCGGGAAAGAGGCCGACGAGGATCTCCGGCAGGCCGATCTTCGCCTTCGGATTGTCCGCCATGATCCGGCGGTGGCAGGCGAGCGCGATCTCCGTCCCGATCCCGGCGCAGGTCCCCGGTATCGCGCAGGCGACCGGCTTGCCGCCCTTCAGGGTCTTCGGGTCCATCCCCGCGCGTTCCAGCTTTCGCAGGATATGGTGCCCCGACATGGTGAAGTCGAAGAGTCCCTGCGCCGGGTTCCCGCCGGCCTCCTCGCGGATCGAGGCCAGCACGTTCAGGTCCATGCCGCCGGCGAAGTCCTTCTTTCCGCTCGTGACGACGATTCCCCTCACCGCAGGGTCCGAAAGCGCGCGGTCCACCATGTCGGACACGAGGGCGAAACCTTCGCGGCTCATCACGTTCATGGACTTGCCCGGCACGTCCCAGGCGATCGTGGCGACGCCATCGGCATCGACGGAATAGGTGAAGTCAGTCATCTCGTATCTCCCTCGGCGGATCGGCGGGCTGGCGTTCCGGCGCCCGCCGGATGGGTCTGTGAAGTCGGCGGCCTCAGCCCGGGCGGCTGGCCTCGGACGGATGGAAGGGAAGCCGGTCAGGGTTGCGTCCGGCCTCCGGGAAGACTATCGGCAGCGCGTCGTTGAGGATTGCATAGCGCGCCTCGCAAAACCGCCAGACGGAGCCGTCGAAGACGAGCGTCTGGCTCGCGGCATAGGGCGGCGCGATACGCTCGATGCCGCGCATGATATGGGTGTAGTGGATCCCCTCGATCCGTCGGCGGGTCACGTAGCGCGCCTCGCGGCTGAGCCGGAGATAGTCGGTAATGCCTTGCCGACGGAAGCCGCCCGACACGCAGATGAGCGTTGCCCTGAGATCGTCCGCGCCGGTCAGGTCGAAGCGCTTTGCCTCGGTGTGGATGGTGTAGGGCAGGGCGATGGCGGACAGGTATTGCTCCACGTCGCCGCGCAGGACCGCGTCCGAGACGAAGTCGAGCATCGTCTGGTAGATGTCGAGCGGATCGACCATTGCCCCGACATCGGGATGCTGCTTCGTCATGGGAGCGGGCTCCCGTCCCGGCGGGTTCGCAAGACCCGTCCCTTGTCGCGGACGTAGAGCTTGTCGACGTCGGAATAATGGACGCGGTCGGAGGCGGCGCGGGTTCCGACGATCAGGTAGCTGCAGGGCGCGGCGGAGCGGTTGTGGACGTGGTGCCCGTTCGCCACGCCCGCGGGCCATGAGGCCACGTCGCTGGGGTGCAGCACATGCGCGCCGTCGTCCTCGATTACCGTGGCCTCGCCCGCCAGCATGTAGAGGAACTCGTCCTCCGCCTCGTGCCAGTGGCGGTCCGAGGAGAAGGCGCCGGGCGCGAGCGTCTCGACGAAGGCGCCGAACTGGGTCAGGCCGCCGGTGTCGGAAAGAAGCTCGGCGCGGTAGTGACCGAGCCGCGCCGCCTGTTCCGGCGTCGCCTCCTGGGTCCGCGAGGTGCCCTTGCGCAGGATCACCGCGGACCCTCCCAGGGCGTGCCGTCCCTGTAGGTGAAGGTCGCCTTGCCGTCCTTCATCTCGACCATCAAGTCCACGTCGGAATAGGTCGCGACCTCGTGCTTCGCCCGTGTTCCGACGACGAGGAACTTCGCCACGCGGTCGGTGCGGTTGAGGAAGTGATGCCCGTTCGTGTCGCCGGCCGGGAAGGCGGCGCAATCGCCCGGGCGCATCACCGTCGCGCCGTCGTCCTGGACGAGCGTGCATTCGCCCTCGGTCACCATGACGAACTCGTCCTCGTTCCGGTGCCAGTGGCGCAGGCTGGATTTCGCGCCGGGTTCGAGGATCACCAGGTTTGCGCCGAACTGCGTCAGCCCGCCCGCGTCGCCGAGACGGAGGGACGACCGGCCCTTCATTTCGGACGCATAGGGCTCGGGGTAGATGGACGCGGTCTTCAACGGGCATTTCGTCTGGTCGATGACGGGCATCACACCCTCTCGATGATCGTGGCGGCACCCATGCCGGAGGCGATGCAGAGCGTGGCAAGCCCGGTGCCCTTGCCGGTGCGCTCCAGCTCATCCAGCAGTGTGCCGATGATGATGGCGCCGGTGGCGCCAAGCGGATGGCCCATCGCGATGGCGCCGCCATTGACGTTCACCTTGTCGCGCGAGACATCGAAGGCCTGCATGAAGCGCAGGACGACGCTCGCGAAGGCCTCGTTGACCTCGAAGAGGTCGATGTCGGAGATCGCCATGCCGCTGTCCTTCAGGATCTTCTCGGTCACCGGCACCGGGCCGGTCAGCATGATCGTCGGATCGGTGCCGATCTTGGCCGTCGCGCGGATGCGGGCGCGGGGCTTCAGGCCCCATTTTTCGCCGAACTCCTTGTTGCCGATGAGGACGGCGGCCGCTCCGTCCACGATGCCGGAGGAGTTCCCGGCATGGTGGATGTGGTTGATCTTCTCAAGGTGCGGGTACTTCATCAGCGCGACCTTGTCGAAGCCCGGCATCACCTCGCCCATGTCCTTGAACGAGGGTTTCAGCGCGCCGAGCGTCTGCATGTCGGTGCCGGGGCGCATGTATTCGTCGCGGTCGAGGATCGGCAGCCCGTTCTGGTCGCGTATGGTCACGATGGATTTCGAGAAACGCTTTTCTTCCCAGGCCTTTGCGGCGCGCTTTTGTGATTCCACTGCAAGCGCGTCGGCGTCGTCGCGCGAAAAGCCGTACTCGGTCGCGATGATGTCGGCCGAAATGCCCTGCGGCACGAAGTAGGTCTTCATGGCGAGGCTCGGGTCGACCGCGATCGCCGCCCCGTCCGATCCCATCGCGACGCGACCCATCATCTCGACCCCGCCGGCGATATAGGCCTGACCGGCGCCGCCCCTGACCTGGTTCGCCGCAAGGTTCACCGCCTCCATGCCGGATGCGCAGAAGCGGTTGATGGCGAGGCCGGGGACGCGCTCGTCGAGGTCGGAGAGCAGGACGGCGGAGCGGGCGAGGCAGCCGCCCTGTTCGCCGACCTGGGTCACGTTGCCCCAGATCACGTCCTCGACCGCCTGGCCGGATAGGTTGTTGCGTTCCTTCACCGCGTTCAGAACCCTGGCCGACAGCGCGACCGAGGTCACCTCGTGCAGGCTCCCGTCCGGGCGGCCGCGGCCGCGCGGGGAACGGACGGCGTCGTAGATATAGGCCTCGGTCATGGTTGTCTCCGGATCACTCGGCGATCTGAACGCAGCTTGTCTTGGTGGTGATCACCCGGGTCTTCAGCTGCTCTTCCATCTTCGTGCGGGCCGCTTCGCAGAGCGCCTCGGTGGCGAATTCCTGTTTCTCGACATGCACTTCGTGCCGCACGTTCTCCATCGTCACGGTGTAGACGATGGCAATCAGCATCCATTTCATCGGGGGGTCTCCTCCACTCGGGCCCGGTCGGACGGATTGCCGGGCATCAGGTCATAGGGATGTTTCCAGCCGGGAAGGGCGGCGATGCGCCCGAGCCAGCGGTCGATGTTCGGCCACTCGGCGCGGGTGAAGCCGAAGGGTTCGGGATAGTAGAGATAGCCGCAGCAGGAGAGATCGGCGATCGTGGGGCCCGCCCCGACGATCCAGTCGCGGTCCTGAAGGTGGCTCTCGAGCGTGTGGACCGCGTTGCGAAGCCGCGCCTGCAGGAAGGCGATGACTTCCTTCGGGCGCTTGTCCTCGGGCAGGAAGTTCATTAGGAACCGCACGGTGCCGGCCTGGGAGGACATCTTGTGATTGTCCCAGAGCACCCAGCGCAGCACCTCATCGGCCGCGCCGGGCTCGCCGCAAAGCCGTCCGGTCCTGCGCGCGACATGGTACATGATCGCGCCGGACTGGCTGATGACCGCTCCGCCATCCTCGAGTACCGGCACCTCGCCCATGACGTTGAGCCTGCGGAACTCCGCCGTGCGGGTGGCGCCGTTGAAGAAGTCGACAAAGACCGGTTCCCAGTCGTAGCCGGCCAGTGTCAGCGTCGGCGCCGCCTTGTAGGCATTGCCGCTTTCGCCGAAGCAGTGGAGCCGCGCCGTCATGCCGCCCTCCCGTGGCTGACTGTCGGAGCAGGGCCTGCGCGCCCCGCCGCCACCGTCACTCGAACCGATGGCGCACCGATCGCGACCGCTGCGGGGTATTCCGGCCAAGAAGAACAAGGATTTGTTAATCTTGTCCGGTCACGATCGAACTCGCGGTACAGGCAGGAGCGCCGATGACCGCCCCAGGAGAAACCGCTCCGGGCCTGACGAGAAGCACCCCGCGTTCGAGGGCCGGCGTCAGGTCCGGGGTGCGTCTTCTGGATCTTGCTGACGCAAATGCTCAATTCTGCCCACTCCACAATCACGCCTTGCGATCCTCGAGCTCTGCCTTGAAGAGCCTCAGCCGGTGGGTGAGGTTGTCACGGTCCACGACCGAACCGAAATGCTCGAAGAGGAAGGTCAGCGCCTCGTCGGTGCTGACGCCCGCCTCTTCCGCGAAGCGGGCGAGCGCGCGATAGGCGTCGTTCGTCAGTGCGACGGGAAAACGGCGGGTAAGGCGCAGGCGTTTCGGCATCTTTCCTCCGGTCAGGGTCCCCCGCTCGCTGCGGGGACGAACCGTGCGTGGTTCCTCCGCGGAAGCTTAGAACGCCTCGGGCGGCAGCGCCATCACGAGGTCGGCACCTGATTGGATGCGGGCAAGGTGAGTCGCCGTCATCGGCAGATGCCGCGCCATGTAGTAGCGCCCCGTCGCCAGCTTCGTCTCGTAGAACGCTGCGTCGGAACTGCCGGAATCGAGCGCCGCAAGCGCCGCTTTCGCCATGCGCGCCCACATCAGGCCGAGGCATGTCAGCCCGAAGAGATGCATGAAGTCGTAGGAGCCAGCGAGGGCCGCGTTGGGATTCTTCATGCCGTTCTGCATGAAGAACATGCCTGCCGCCTGCAGGTCCTTCGACGCCGCCTTCAGGGGATCGAGGAACTCCGTCTTCAGCCGCTCCTCGCCCTCGTTCTCCTTCAAGAAGCCCTTCACCATCTCGAAGAAGGCCATGACGTGCTTGCCGCCGTCCTGCGCCAGCTTGCGGCCGACGAGGTCGAGCGCCTGAACCCCGTTGGCGCCTTCGTAGATCATCGTGATCCGGGCGTCGCGGGCGAACTGCGACATGCCCTGTTCCTCGATATAGCCATGCCCGCCATAGACCTGCTGGGCGTTGACCGCCGTCTCGAAGCCCTTGTCGGTGAGGAATCCCTTGATGACCGGGGTGAGGAGCGAGACCATCCCCTCGGCGGCTGCGTCGCCCGCGCGGTGGGCGCGGTCGATGAGCGAGGCGCCCCAGAAGGTGAAGGCGCGTGCACCTTCGAGGAAGCTCTTCTGATCCATCAGGTTGCGCCGGATGTCGGGGTGGACGATCAGGGGATCGGCGGGCCCCGACGGGTTCTCCGCGCCCGTGACGGCCCGGCCCTGAAGCCGGTCCTTGGCATAGGCGAGCGCGTTCTGGTAGGCGGCCACTGCCACGGCATAGCCCTGGAGGCCGACGCCGAGCCGCGCCTCGTTCATCATCGTGAACATGTTGCGCATGCCCTTGTGCAGCTCGCCGAGCAGATAGCCCGTCGCGCCGTCGTAGTTCATCACGCAAGTGGCGTTGCCGTGGATGCCCATCTTTTCCTCGATCTTGCCGACCGAGACCGCGTTGCGGGCGCCGAGGGTGCCATCCGCGTTCACCATGAACTTCGGCACGATGAAGAGAGATATCCCCTTGGTGCCCTCGCCGCCGCCCGGCGCCTTGGCGAGGACGAGATGGATGACGTTTTCCGCAAGGTCGTGATCGCCGGCCGAGATGAAGATCTTCTGGCCGGTGATCCGGTAGCTGCCATCCGCCTGCGGCTCGGCCTTCGTGCGCAGGAGCCCGAGGTCCGTACCGCAGTGGGGCTCGGTCAGGTTCATCGTGCCGGTCCAGTCGAGCGCCACCATCTTCGGCAGGTAGGTCGCCTTCTGCGCCTCCGTGCCGTGGGCGAGGATCGCCGAGATGGCGCCGTGGGTCAGGCCCTGGTACATGTTGAAGGCCATGTTGGCCGAGACGAAGATCTCGCCGACCGCGGTGCCCATGATGTAGGGCAGGTTCTGCCCGCCGTATTCCTCCGGCAGGTCGAGTCCGTTCCAGCCGCCGTCCTTGATCGCCTGGAACGCGTCCCCGAAGCCCGTCGGGGTGTAGACCACGCCGTTTTCAAGCCGGCAACCTTCGCGGTCCCCCGCGGCGTTCAGCGGCGCCAGCACGTCGCGGGCGATCTTGCCAGCCTCGTCGAGGATCGCCGAGGTGAAGTCGGGTTCCAGCACGCCATAGCCGGGCACGTCGCTTTTCGACACTTCCAGCACTTCGTCGAGGACGAACTGCATGTCACGGATCGGCGCGGCGTAGCTCGGCATGGTCGGGTCTCCTCCCTCGGGTCGTGTCAGGCTGCGTGGGTCTTCTGTTCGGCCAGCATCTTGCGGCCGAGTGCGATCTGCTCTTCAAGCTCGGCGATCGTCGCGTCGATCTCATCGCGCTGGGATTGCATCTCCGACTTGCGCCGCTCGGCCATTTCCAGCGTTCGCGTCAGCTGCATGTTTTTCTGGTCGTCGAGATCGTAGAGGTCGAGAAGCTGGCGGATGTCTTCGAGGCTGAAGCCGAAGCGCTTGCCGCGCAGGATCAGTTTCAGCCGGCCGCGGTCGCGACGGGTGAAGAGGCGTTTCTGCCCGTCCCGGATCGGAAACAGGAGTTCCTTGGCCTCGTAGAACCGGAGCGTGCGGGGCGTCACTTCGAAGGCGTCGCACATCTCTCGAATCGTCATCAGGTCATCGCTCATCAATGGCCCTTCCATGAGTTGCCGTTGCGTCATGGCCGGGCAGATCGGAAGTCTGCCGCGACCTTACAAGGGAAGTTTACGTGCACGTCAGTGTAACGTAGCGTCACGAAATCGGTGACGTAATGTCCGTGAAACGCGCCTGCGGAGACACGAAACTTATGTGCGCCGCCGACGCGGCGCTTTCCGCAGCCGCCGAGCCGCTGGACGGGTCAATCCTTCAGCGAATCGGCCGTCCGGTCGCGCAGCGCCGTCAGGTCGGCGATGGTCGCGTCAAGCTCGGCGCGCTGACGTTCCAGCTCCGCCAGTTGCCGGTTGGCGAGCTGGATCCAGACCTGATACTGCTCGCGGGTGCCCTTCTGGGCATAGAGGAGGAGCCATTGGCGGATCTCCTCGAGGCTGAAGCCGAAGCGGCGCCCGCGCAGGATCAGAGTCATCCGCGCGATCTCGCGCGGGCCATAGTAACGGGCGCGGCCTTCCTTCACGGGCGATAGAAGCTCGATGTACTCGTAATAGCGCAAGGTGCGGGGCGTCACGTCGAAACGTGCGCACATGTCCCTGAACGAGATGAGTTCGTCCGCCATCCCGGGCCTCCCGGGTCAAGCCTATTCGCAGGCGCTGTCCGAGACAACTCGCTTACCGCTGCGCTAGTTCATAAAGCCCGGGGCAACGAAATGAAACGCGTAGGCGACGATCAGTGCCGGGATCGTCGAGAAGGCCGTCGCCATGATCGCCGCGCGCGGGGCAAGCGCGATGGCAGGGAAAAGCGCGTCGCCGTCGTTCGAGATCGCGTTGGCGACGAGGGACGAGAAGGGTATCGTGCCGTGCACGTAGAGCGTCGCGACGAGGACCTGGGGCCCGCAGCCCGGAACGAAGCCGATCGCCGCCGCGACGAGCGGCAGGACCGGGGCGATGGCCTGGAACATCGCCTTCAGGTCGAGCCCGGCATAGACCGCGGCATAGTCGTAGGCGAGGTAGGCAAGGATCACCCAGACCGAGATGAACGAGGTTTCCTCGGCCATCCGTGTCACCGGCGCATCGCCCGGGTTTGTCATCGCGGTGACGGGCGAGACAGCCCAGATGGCGAGGCCGAGGAGGGCGCCGGCGAGCGCGATCGCGGTGACGGGAACCCCCAGCATGTGGGTCAGGTCCACCGAGACGATCTGCGCGGCCCCGACGATCAGGCCGGGAATGGCGGCGGCAAGGAAGGCGTAGTCGCGCATCCGCGTGGTGCCGATCCGCGGCGCGATCTCGCAGGCGCCCCCCTGCGGCCGGTAGTCCACATTCACGAAGCGGTCGATGAGCCAGCCGGTCAGGATGCCCACGGCGAACTGCAGCGGCAGGAGTACCAGCGCCGCGTCCGGCCGGGTGGCAAGGAGCAGGAAGGCCGCGTCCCCCATCGTCGCGGTCAGTGCGGCGACGACCGCACCGAAGCTGACCTTGCCCGAGGCATAGGCTGCCACCACCACGACCGCACCGCCGCAACCCGGCGTCGCACCGAGGAAGGCCGCTATCGGCACCTGGAACGCCCGCGCCTGTCCCATCGCAATCCCGAGGTCGAAGCGAAAGAGCCGTTCGAGCCCGTAGAACAGCAGAAGCGTCGCGGCGACGAAGGCGGAGACCTGGACGAAGGCATCCTGCATTAGTCCGCGCGTCAGTGCGCCAAGCTCCCCAGGCGCGAGCGCCAGCGCCACAAGGGACCCGGCAAGCGCAAGTCGACGGGGCCGGAACGGACCGAGACGGGCGACGAGCGGCAGGGACGCGAGGGAAGCGGATGAATCCATCGGCATGAGTTACATTGCTGCATAAGGTGAAGCCAAGGCTATAATGGACAATATTGGCCCTTGCGGCGGCTGTGTCAACTGGCAGATTGGCTCAGACCGAGAGAGGAGCCGGGAAGATGAAGGAACGCAAGCGGACCGCCGCACGACAGTTCATCGAGGCGATCCCGCATTCGCGCGCGCTCGGGCTGGTGCTGGACGAGATCGGCGACGGCGTGGCGGTGATCTCGATGCCATGGGACGCCCGGCTCGTCGGCGACCCGCAGACCGGCGTCATCCACGGCGGCGCGGTCTCGGCCCTGATGGACACCTGCGGCGGGGCGGCGGTGATGAGCCACCCGACCGGCGCGGTCGGCACCGCGACGCTCGACCTCAGGATCGACTACATGCGGCCAGCGACGCCCGGCGCGCGGATCACCGCGCGGGCGGAATGCTATCATGTCACCCGCTCGGTCGCCTTCGTCCGCGCCACCGCCCATGACGGCGAAGAGGGCCGCCCCGTCGCCGCCGCGACCGGCGCATTCACCCTGGAGCGGCCGGAGGCGCGGAAATGACCCGGCGGCCTAAACCCGAACCGGTGCAGGTGGTGAAGGAGCGCCGCGACGCGGCACTGGCCGCGCTTGTGCATGGCGTGCCCTACATCCGCTTTCTTGGCATCGAGTTCGACCGCCGGGGCGATGAGCTGACGGCGATCCTGCCCTATGACGAAAAGCACATCGGCAACCCGCTGCTGCCCGCGCTTCACGGCGGGGTGACGGCGGCCTTCCTGGAGGTCACCGCGATCATCGAACTGGCCTGGGCACAGACCTGGGAAGAGATGGAGAGCGGTCGGCTCGACCCCCTGAGCCTCGCGCCCGGGCACCTCCCGCGCCTGCCGAAGACCATCGACCTGACGGTCGATTACCTCCGCTCCGGCCTGCCGCGCGACGCCTACGCGCGGGCGCGGATCAACCGGTCGGGCCGACGCTATGCCAGCGTCCATGTCGAGGCCTGGCAGGACAACCGGTCGCGGCTCTTCGCGCAAGGTACGGGGCACTTCCTGATGCCCGAACGCGGTTGGCCGCTCGATGCGGGCGGCGATGGCTGAGATCACCCATGCCCGCGTCCTGAGGATCGCGGCGCCCATCGTCCTTTCGAATGCGACGGTGCCGCTTCTCGGCGCCGTGGATACGGGCGTCGTCGGCCAGTTGGGGCAGGCGGCGCCGATCGGCGCGGTGGGGATGGGGGCGGTGATCCTCGCCTCGGTCTACTGGATCTTCGGCTTCCTGCGCATGGGGACATCGGGCCTCGTCGCCCAGGCGCATGGCGCCCGCGATCCCGCCGAGACGGGCGCGATCCTGATGCGGGCGCTGATGATCGGCGGGGCGGCGGGCGCGGTCTTCATCCTCGCGCAGGGGCTCCTCTTCCGCGCCGCCTTCGCGCTCGCCCCGGCCTCGACCGAGGTGGAAGCCCTGACCCGCGCCTATCTCGCCATCCGCATCTGGGGGGCGCCCGCGACCATCGCGCTCTATGCCGTGACCGGTTGGCTCATCGCGGTGGAACGGACGCGCGGGGTGCTGGCGCTCCAGCTCTGGATGAACGGGCTCAACATCGCGCTCGACCTCCTCTTCGTGCTCGGGCTCGGCTGGGGCGTGGCGGGTGTCGCCGTGGCGACGCTGATCGCGGAGTGGACGGGTCTCGCCTTCGGCCTCTGGCTTTGCCGGGGTGGCTTCGCGGGCGGTCAGTGGCGGGACTGGGCGCGGGTCTTCGACCGGGTCCGGTTGGCGCGGATGATGCGGGTGAATGGCGACATCATGGTGCGCTCGGTCCTCCTGCAGGGGGCCTTCACCACCTTCGTCTTCTGGGGCGCGCATTTCGGCGACGTCACGCTCGCGGCCAACCAGGTCCTGTTGCAGTTCCTCGAAATCACCGCCTACGGGCTCGACGGCTTTGCCTTCGCCGCCGAGACGCTGGTGGGCCAGGCCGTGGGGGCACGACGACCCGTTGCGGTCCGACGCGCCTCGGTGATTGCGAGCCAGTGGGGCGGGGCCGGCGCGGTTCTTCTCTGCCTCGTCTTCTGGATTGCGGGCCCCTTGCTCATCGACCTGATGGCGACCGAGCCCGAGGTGAGGGCGGCGGCGCGGGAATACCTGCCCTGGGTGGCGCTCGCGCCCGTGATCGGAATCGCAAGCTGGATGTTCGACGGCATCTTCATCGGTGCGACGTTGAGCCGCGAGATGCGCAACGCGATGGTCGTCTCGGTCGCGATCTATCTCGTGGCGCTTCTGATCCTGCCCGGCGCGATCGGCAACCACGGGCTCTGGGCCTCCCTCATGGTGCTCAACGTCGCGCGCGGAGCGACGATGGCGCTGCGATACCCGCGCGCGGAGGCGGTGGCGGCATAGCGCGCCAACACCCGCCCTTGCCGGCGCGGGACACTCCCCAGGGCATTTCGGGACAGGTTGAGGTCAGAAGAGGGCGAGCACGGCCTCGGGCGGGCGACCGAGCGCGGCGCGGCCCCGGTGCAGTACGAGCGGGCGCTCGATGAGCACGGGGTGCGCGGCCATGGCGGCCACCAGAGTGTCCTCGTCTGCGGTTGCGAGCCCGAGGTCGCGGAAGACAGGTTCACCCCTGCGGACAAGGTCGCGGGCGGGGCGACCGAGCGCCGCGAGGGCGGCGCGGAGTTCTGCTTCCGCGGGCGGGTCCTGGAGGTAGAGCCGCACCTCCGGCGCGATGCCGCGCGCTTCGAGAAGCGCGAGCGCCGCGCGCGATTTCGAGCAGTGGGGATTGTGCCAGATCGTCGTCAGAGCCAGTCCCCCCTTCCGCTGCCGACCGCGTCCGCCAGGGTCGCGAATCCCTCCCGCGCTGCCAGGGCGTCGAGCCCGCGGGCGATGTCGGAAACGAGCGAAAGTCCCTGGAAAACCAGCGCCGAATAGAGTTGCACGGCCGAGGCGCCGGCGCGGATCTTCGCCCAGGCGTCCGCGGCCGAGGCGATGCCGCCCGCGCCGATGAGCGGAATGCGGCCCTCCGTCAGGTGATGGAGCCGGGCGAGGACCCTTGTCGAACGCTCGAAGAGCGGCACGCCGGAAAGGCCGCCTGCCTCGCCCGCGTGGCGGCTCTTCAGCCCGTCGCGGGCGAGCGTTGTATTGGTTGCGATTACCGCGTCGATGCCCGAGGCGAGCGCGACCTCGGCCACGTCGGCCAGTTCGGCCTCCGCAAGGTCGGGCGCGATCTTGAGAAAGACCGGGACCGGCCGGGCGAGGGCTCCCCGCGTCTCCATCACGCCCGAGAGCAGCGCCGAAAGCGCCGCCTTGCCCTGCAGGTCGCGGAGCCGCTCGGTGTTCGGCGAGGAGACGTTGACAGTGGCAAAATCGACGTGCGGCCCGGCCAGCGCGAGGACGCGGGCGAAATCGGCGGCGCGGTCGGCGGAGGTCTTGTTGGCGCCGAGGTTGAGGCCCACGGGCACCCGCCGGTCGGCCCGCGCGAGGCGTGCGGCGATGGCCTCGGCGCCGTCGTTGTTGAAGCCGAAGCGGTTGATGACGGCGCGATCCTCGGGCAGGCGGAAGAGCCGGGGTTTGGGGTTGCCGGGCTGCGGCAGGGGCGTGGCCGCGCCCACCTCGACGAATCCGAACCCCGCACGGGTGAGCGCGCCCACGGCTTCGGCGTTCTTGTCGTAGCCGGCGGCGAGGCCGACGGGATTGGGCAGGTCGAGCCCGGCGAGGCGGGTCCTTAGCCTCGCCGAGGTCACGGGGCCGGGAAGCGGCACGAGGCCGAACCGGAGCGCCTTGAGCGAGAGCCCGTGCGCAAGCTCGGGGTCGAGCCGGTGCAGCGTGCAAAGGCCCGCGCGTTCGAGCGGCGTCACAGCAGCCCCTCGGGGAAGATGTGGCCCGTCGCGCCGAGGGGAAGCGACTTGTCCCAGACCACGTCCGCAAGGTGAAGGCGGCGGTAGAGGTGTGGAAAGAGCGCGCCGCCGCGCGAGGGTTCCCACCTGAGAGCCGATCCGAGTTGATCCGGGGCGACGGCGACGATGACGAGATCGCTTTCCTCGGCGAAATGCCGGGCCGCCGTCTCGGCCACCTGCGCGGCGGTCGAGAGATGGATGTATCCGTCGGCAAGATCCACCGGCGCGCCGTCGGTTTCGCCCGCGCCGCGGAAGGCGTCCCACTCGGATCGGCGGAAGATCTTGTAGATCAGCATGGCGACCTCATGCCTCGCGCCCGCCCCGCGGTCAATGGCCGGGACGTTTCACCCTGCCGTCATGTGTGAACGCGAGAAACGTGGGGGCGAGGCCGCGAGGAACTTTGACAGGCGCGCCGCCCGGCCGCAATGTAGTGCCATATTCGCGCCATAGGGAGATTGAGATCATGATCACGCCCGTCCGTCGCCTCGCCGCGACGCTTCTCTCCGCGACCGCGCTTTCGCTTGCCGCGGGTCCTGTTCTTGCCGAGACAGTGAAGCTCACCCTTCTGGGCGTCGGCGATGCCTACGCCTTCGCCGAAGAGGACGGCCGCGGCGGCTTCGCCCGGCTGAATGCCGTTGCCAAGGCCGAGCGCGCGGCGAATCCGAACACGCTCTATCTCTTCGACGGCGACATGCTTTCGCCCTCGCTCCTTTCCGGCTTCGACAAGGGGCAGAACACGATCGACCTGACGAACCTCGTGCCCTTCGACCTTGCCGTCCCCGGCAACCATGAATTCGACTTCGGGCCGGAGA
Source organism: Paracoccaceae bacterium (assembly GCA_020637675.1). Classification (GTDB taxonomy): domain Bacteria; phylum Pseudomonadota; class Alphaproteobacteria; order Rhodobacterales; family Rhodobacteraceae; genus Albidovulum. The sequence goes on from JACKKD010000002.1 coordinate 488,531, forward strand.
ACTTCTTCGAGAAGATGAAGGCGTCGAAATATCCCTGGGCCGCGATCAACATCACCAATGCCGACGGCTCGCCCATCGAGGGCCTGGGCGGCGTCATGGTGAAGGATGTGGGCGGGCTCAAGGTCGCGCTGGTCCCCGTGGCGCAGGACACCACGCCAGAGGTGGCAAGCGCGGGCGACCTCAAGTTCCTGCCGACGGTGGACACCGCCGTCGCCGCCGCGAAGCAGGCGCGCGAGGATGGCGCCGACATCGTCGTGGGCGTGGTGCAGACCGACATGACGAACGACCGCAAGCTCATCGCCTCCCACGCCTTCGACGTGATCCTGTCGGGTGACGACCACTCCTACGCCACGGCCTATGACGGCGTGACCGTCTACGTCGAAACCTCGATGGACGCGCGCTTCCTCTCGCCCGTCGACCTGACGGTCGAGATCGGCGCCGACAAGGACGGAAAGCGCACGATCGACTGGGTGCCTTCGTTCCGCTTCATCGACACCGCAACGATCACGCCGGACCCCGAGACGCAGGCGATGGTTGATGAGTTCCAGAAGAAGCTCGACGAAAGCCTGAACGTCGAGATCGGCACGACCGAGGTGCCGCTCGACAGCCGCAGGAACGTGGTCAGGGCCGAGGAATCGGCAATGGGCAACGTGATCGCAGACGCCATGCGCGCGGCGACCGGGGCCGATATCGGCTTCACCAACGGCGGCGGCATCCGTGCCGACCGGACCTACGATCCCGGCGCCGTGCTGACGCGCCGCGACATCCTGACCGAGCTTCCCTTCGGCAACGTCACCGTGCTGACCGAGCTTCCGGGCAGCCAGATCCTTGCCGCGCTGGAAAACGGGGTGAGCCAGGTCGAGAAGGGCGCGGGCCGCTTCCCGCAGGTTTCGGGGATGAGCTTCGCCTTCGACGCCTCGGCCCCTGCGGGGTCGCGCGTCTCCGAGGTGATGGTGGGCGACCAGCCGCTCGATCCGGACAAGGTCTACACGGTGGCGACCAACGACTACATGCTGTCGGGCGGCGACGGCTATTCGGCACTCGGCGGCGGCAAGGTCATCGTGAACGCGGGCAACGGCAACCTCATGGCAAACGACGTGATCGACTACATCGCCCGGTCCGGCAAGGTCACGACCGGGGTCGAGGGCCGTATCAAGAAGCTCGGCGCGAACTGACCCGGTGGACCCGGTGCGGGAAGATTTCTGCACCGGGCCTTGTGACGAGGTGGTTTTTCGGCTATATCAACTGCCGCGACGTTACCACTTTCGACCACTGTCTCCGTCTTCGGCCTCAGTTTATCGATAGGACTGACTGCGCCGGGCCGCCGCATTCCGTGGGCGGCAGATGAAAGGAGACATCACGATGGCTACGGGCTCCGTGAAGTGGTTCAATGCGACGAAGGGCTTCGGCTTCATCGCTCCCGATGGTGGCAAGAAGGACGTGTTCGTCCATATCTCCGCCGTCGAGCGCGCGGGCATCCGCGAACTGAAGGACGGCCAGAAGGTCACCTTCGACATCGAGGCCGGCCGCGACGGCCGTGAATCGGCGACGAACCTCGCGCTCGCCTGAGGCGGGACGCCAGGAACCGTAAGGAAGGCGGGGCCATGGCCCCGCCTTTTTCATTTCCAGCCTCGGGCTGGCATCGGGTTGCGATCGACCCGGGCCGGCCAGCCGTGCCGGCACGCGCCCCCGCGGCTCGCGGCCCCGAGCGAACAACCCATTGATGCAATTCATGACACGGACTATCGTCATGGATGAATTCGCGCGAACCATTTTTCGACCGACGGAGACCTTCAATCATTTTTTCGGAGGCTATCATGTCCGCACAGACGACGCCGAACCTCCCGGCCCTTGTTCCCGTCTTCGGAACGCCCGGCAACGACACTCTCGCAGCGACGGCGGAAGGCCAGTCCCTCTTCGGGCGGGCCGGGCGCGACACTCTGTCGAGCCTCTTCAACAACACCGCGCTTTTCGGCGGCGCGGGCCACGACCGGGTCGAGGTCTTTCTGGACCTGACCGACGGTGTGCCCGTTCCCCTCTTCGAGGCGAACGTCTGGGTGGACGGTGGATCGGGGGAGGACAGGATCACGGTGGACGCCACGTTCTTCTCCTTCGACTCCCCCGTGCGGATGTCGATGCATGTCGACGGCGGGTCAGGGTCTGACGTGATCGACGTCTCGTCCGTCTCGAACGGTCTTCTGGACAGCGTCGTCGTCAACACGATCGACGGCGGCAGTGGCAACGACGCCATTACCGCCTATGCGGTCGGAGGCGACTTCTTCGGCAACGAGAGCACCGCGATCAACGAGATCCGGGCGGGTGCGGGTGACGATCATGTCAGGGCAAGCGCCACGGTCTTCTCGAACGGCAGCCAACTGGCGAGCAACACATCGACGGGGGCGCGGGCAACGACGTGTTGTGGGCGAGCACCTATGTCGACTCGAACTCCGGCGCGCCGGAGGGCCGCAACACGCTCGTCGGTGGTGCGGGGCATGACACGCTCATCGTCGACAATTTCTCCTCGCTGGATGGTGAGAACTACGCCAGCACGCTGACATCCCAACTCAGCGGCGGCAGCGGCAACGACAGCCTGACGGCCACGATGCTGGCGCTGGCAGAATGCAGCGCCGTCGCAACCAACTTCCTCGATGGCGGATCGGGCGATGACATGCTCTCGGCCAGCGCCACGTCCGGCGCATATCTTGACGCCTACTCGGTGATCGAGAACACGCTTATCGGCGGTGCCGGGCACGACATCCTGACGGCCTTCGCCGATGCCAACTACTATCACCTGGAGGACGACTACGGCGATCCCGCCTTCCGCGGCTCGGCGCACAATCTTCTCGACGGCGGTTTCGGGAACGACGTGCTGACGGCCATCGCCGCCGCCGGCAGCGGGGGCTTCAGCGAACTCCATGGCGGGGCGGGCAACGATGCGCTGACCGCCATTGGCGGAGAGGACAACCTGCTCGACGGTGGGGCCGGCCGCGACACGCTCACAGGAAGCGACGGCACCGACCTGATCCGCGGCGGAACCGGAGCGGATTGTCTGACCGGCGGCGACGGGGCCGAACAGTTCATCTTCGCCACCGGCGATGGCAGCGACCGGCTTCTCGACTTCGAGGATGGCCTCGACCTCATCCGCATTGCCGCCGGAGCGGCGGGTTTCTCGGCGATGACGGTCATCGACCAGGGCCTCGACACGCTCGTTCGGTTCGCAAATGTCGCGGTGGTCCTCGAGGGCGTGGACGCGGCGCTGATCGACGCGGGGGATTTCCTCTTCGGTTGAGCGCGGGAGCCGAAACGTGCTGCCCCGGCCGGGATGCGCGGCGGCAGGCGCCCCGCCTTGTCAGCGCTTAACTGTTCTTTCTCGTCCAGTCGGGACGACCCCTCGGCTGTCCGTCCGCCGTGCGACCGCGAGCCGATCTTTGTCGGCCTCCGGTCCGGGCCTCGGCCTATTCCGCGGCGTGCTGAAGTGTCTCCGTCACGCCGATGCCGAGCAGATAGGCGCCCTCGCCCGCGCGGGCGATGAGGTCGGCAAGCGTCGGCGGACGCTCGAACAGCAATTCTTCGGAGCGGGTGCCGTCACGGGTGACAAGAACGGCGATCCGTCCCGCGGCCGGCCAGGCGGTCGTCTTCTGGCGCTCTGTTGCCGTTCCGGCACGGGCGCGCACGAGTCCGATGAAATCCGTCGCCCCGACCATGGCCAAACCTCGCAGACACCGAATCACGAGCGCCCCGGAGGCGCCTGTTGCAACAGTCCCGCTCGGGGCGAATTGTGGCAAGTTTGTGGTGGAAGAAGCCGCTCGCGCGGTGGGCCTGCGGGACAATGCCCCGCCAGCCCAGTCATTGTCCTGAGTTCCAGCGCCGATCATGGCCGGAGTAGGGCAACTGCCCGTGCCTCATTCGGCGGCGAGTGCGAGCCGGATGCGTTCGCGCAGCGGCCGGCGCTTCATCGCGATGGACACGACGTAGCACTCCGGCCCGAGCCGCGCGACGAGCTGGCCCAGCGTCGGCGTCTGGTCGAACCAGACCTCGCGCGTGGTCCTTCCGTCGTCCGTCACGGTGACGCAGCAGCGTGAAATCCGCGCCAGCGCACGCCGCCGGCCGGCCCGTGCCTTGTCGCTCAGCCGGCGTCCGACCTCGGTCGACAACCGGTCGACCAGTTCCTCGTTCACGGTCATATGCCCCCCTTGCGCGCACCGTGAGGGCGGGGCGCGCGGCCATGATTCGTTGTGGGTAAGGATCCCCGGAGGGAGAACTCGAAAGCAATGACATGGTGCTAAATCGCAACACCGGCGGGGTCAAGGAAGCCCGAACGTCCGTCGCGGGTTCATCTCGGATTCTTGCCGACGATGGACGGATTCCCGCCTATGTGGCCGAAATAAGGCACCCGCCGCAGCGGGATTCCGCCGAGGTTGCTGAGCCCCGGCGGGGAGCGCTACCAAGGGGACCGCATCCTGGGGAAGACCGGCATGATCGTCTATGGAATCACGAACTGCGACACCTGCCGCAAGGCCCGCGCGGCGCTGACGGCGGCGGGGCATGAGGTCAGCTTCCGAGACATTCGCGCCGAGCCGCTTGCCCCCGGCGAGCGGGACGAATTCGTTGCCGCTTTCGGGGACGCGATCCTCAACCGCTCCTCGGCGACCTGGCGGGGTCTCGACGCAGAAGCGCGGTCGGGGGCGGCCACCGTCCTGCTTGCCGCCCATCCGACGCAGATGAAACGGCCCGTGATCCGCGCGGATGGTGGTGCGCTGCATATCGGCTGGGGGTCGGCCACGCAGGCGGCGTTGCTGAAATGAAAAGCCCCGCCCGGTCGGCCGGGCGGGGCGGAATGATCGAGATCCGCGATGCTCAGAGGAGCTTGAGGTCGGACGCCGATGCACGGCCGTCCCGGCCGGACTGCATCTCGTAGGCAACCTTCTGGTTGTCCGAGAGCGTCTTCAGCCCCGCCCGTTCGACTGCGGAGATGTGCACGAACACATCCTTGCCGCCATCATCGGGCGCGATGAAACCATAGCCCTTCGTCGTGTTGAACCATTTCACGGTGCCCGTGGCCATCCGTCTACTCCCTATTAGGTCTCCCCGAGGCGACATTGCCTGGGGCCGTGCAGCCAGGTCTTTCGGTTCTTCCGGCTGCCCCGAGGAAGGGAGCGGTAGGAAAGTCTGCGTTCACGCCGGCGAAATGATGCGGGATTTCAGGCAAAAATCAAGGATTTTGCGGAAACGGTGCATGGCGCTTCCGGGTAAGGACCCGGTCGAGCGAAACCGGCCCCGCGCCGTGGAGGGCGAGCGCCAGGAGGAGGAAGGCCCATAGCGTGCGCTGGTCGAGAACGAGCGCACCGGACGCCGCGTCGAACCAGCGACCGAGGTCGTCGCCGGCGACGCCGTGGCCGAGAACATCGGTGAGGCTCTGGACGAAGACGAAGCCGATCATGCCGAGCGCGGCGAGGCGCGTGAAGAGCCCGACAACGATAAGGAGCGGCAGAAACAGTTCGGCCATCGTGCCGGCCGTCGCAACGGCCCAGTGAAAGAGGCCGAGCTGCGAGGAATCGTAGCCGGCGGCCTCCATCGCCCTTGGGAAGATCTGCACGTAGGCGCCGTCGGAGGGCATCAGGAAGCCGAGGGGGCCGGGGCCGAGCTTCGTCGCCGCCGAGGACCAGAAATATACGAGGAGCACCGCGGCGAAGGTCGCCCGGGCGAGGCTGGGCACGAGCGCGGGCGCCAATCGGGACAACCCGCCGGCAAGGCGGTCGTAGAGCGCGAGCATGATCGTCAGTCTCCGGTCGAGAGGCCCGTGATTGCGTTGCCGCCGATCAGGAGGCCGAGTGTAGCGGTGAGGTCGAAGGCGGGGGCGGCGTCGAGCGCCTCGGCGACGGTCCTGCCGGCGCGAAGGGCCGCGACGAATGGCGCGGCGCCCGCGGGAAGGACCACGGGCTCGGGGTCGAACTCCGGGCGAAGGATCAGCACGTCCTGCGCCTCGACCGACGTCGGCACGGCGGTGCCGCGCATGTTGGCGGACCAGATCGCATGGACCGGCCAGCGCGACCTGAGGAGGCGGAGGGTCGGCGCGAGGGTAAGCCGGGCGGCGAGGAACCGCTCCGGCGCAAGCGACTGGAGTGTCCCGGGCGCCACCGCGTCGGCGTCGGCGGCGTGGTAGCTTTCGCGCAGCGCCAGTTCCAGTCGGGCGACATCCGCGAGGTAGGGCAGATGGGCGACGGGAGGAAAGGTTTCGAGGAAGGCCGGCATCGCTCCGCCGTAGAACATCAGGACCGGCGAGGCGGGCGGATGGGCGCGCAGATGCTCGCGCGCCATGGCGGCGAAGAAGTCCTCGCCCACGAGCTTGCGCAAGGCCGGAAAGGCCTGCCTCAGCGCCTCGGTGAGCGAGACGGTGACGTTGTTGCGGTAGACGTCGAAGCGGCGCCCGGCGGGGCGGCCATCGGGGGCGGTCAGGCCCGGGGGCGCCAGCCGGGCGGGGTCGAGGAGGGCGGCACGGAACTCTGCCTGACTCATGCCGTCACCCGGTCGAGGATGCGGGCGGCGCGGGTGGCCTCGGCGGCAAGGACGGGCCAGTCGGGCACGTCGTTGTCCCATTCGATGAGCGTCGGTCGGGGTCCCGCCTTGCGAATTGTCTGCGCGTAGAGCTGCCAGACCGGATCGGTCACTTCCGAGCCATGCGCGTCGATGAGAAGGGCGGCGCCCGTGTCGTCCCTGTCTTCGTCATGGCCGCCGAGGTGGATTTCGCCGACGAGGTCATGGGGGAAACGCTCGATATAGTCGCAAGGGTCCGTCCGGCGGTTTGTGCAGGAGACGAAGACGTTGTTGACGTCGAGCAGAAGCCCGCAGCCCGTGCGCGCCGCAACCTCGGTCAGGAAGTCGATCTCGGCGATGCTGGTTTCGGCGAAGTCGAGATAGACCGAGGGGTTTTCCAGGAGCATCCTGCGGCCGAGTGCCTCCTGCACCTCGTCGATATGTTCGGCGACGCGCGCCAGCGTCGCCTCGGTATAGGGCAGGGGCAGGAGGTCGTTCAGGAAGGCCGCATCGTGCGTGGACCAGGCGAGGTGTTCCGAAAAGCTCGCCGGCTTCAGCCAGCCGCAGAGATGGCGGAGCCGGCCGAGATGGTCGCGGTCCAGCGGACCTTCGCCGCCGATGGAGAGGCCGACACCGTGCACCGAGAGCGGGAAGCGTTCCGCCAGGGCACGAAGTTGCGCGATCGGCCGGCCGCCGGCTCCCATGTAGTTTTCTGCATGGATTTCCAACCAGCCGACCGGGAAAGTCTCGGCGAGGATGTTCGAAAAATGCTGCGGCTTGTAGCCGACACCCGGGTAGGGGGGCAGTCCGTTCATCGCGGTCCGGTCGAACATCTCGTCCCCCTTTTAGGCCTTGGGGCCTCCCCGGTGGGGCCGGGAAGGCCGCGTGGCGGATCAGCCCTGCGGCAGGTCGCGGTCGAGCGCCTCGAGCGAGCCCATCCGGCCGTCCGGCAGTTCCATCGTGGTGCAGGTGCCGGCGGGCACGAGTTTCCAGGAATTGCCCTGATAGTCCACCTTGGAGGTGCCGGCGCAGGTCGTGCCGGGGCCGGCGGCGCAGTCGTTCTGGCCGGCGAGCGCCACGCCGAAGCACTTATCCTTGGCTTCCTGGGCGGCGGCCGGCACCGCGAGATGCGCCGCGAGCGCGGTGGCGAGCGAGGTTGCGACCGCGAGCGTCTTCATGGAATGCGACATGACTGGTTCCCTTGCTTGGTTTCGATCGTCGTTGGTTCGACGGAGCCAAGCTAGCGGGCAGGGTGCGTCACGATCCACTCACGAACCTGTGGCCCACGCGGCCGTGAACCCCTGCATGCCGCAGCGCCCGTCTGAACGCAGGCAAGCTCGCGCGGGCGCTGCGGCGCGGCGACGGCCGAAAACCCATGATAAAAGGCTAGCGGAGGTCCGGCGGCGCGGCCTCGGCAGCGAATGCTGCGACTGCATCCGCCAGCGCCCGGGTTTCGGTCCGCGTTTCACCGAGGCGGCGGATTGAAACACTCCGCTCCTCGACCTCCTTCATGCCGATGGCGAGGATCACGGGGACTTTTCCGACCGAGTGTTCGCGGACCTTGTAGTTGATCTTCTCGTTCCGCGTGTCGGCCTCCGCCCGAAGCCCAGCGGCGGTCAGCCTCGCCACGACCTCGGCCACGTAGTCGTCGGCATCCGAGACGATCGAGGCGACGACGATCTGCCGCGGCGCAAGCCAGAAGGGCATCCGGCCGGCATAGTTCTCGATCAGGATGCCGATGAACCGTTCGAAACTCCCGAGGATGGCGCGGTGCAGCATCACCGGACGATGCTTGGCGCCGTCCTCGCCGACATATTCGGCGCCGAGCCGGACGGGCAGGTTGAAGTCGGCCTGGAAGGTGCCGCACTGCCATTCCCGCCCGATCGCATCGGTGAGCTTGAAGTCGAGCTTCGGCCCGTAGAAGGCGCCTTCGCCGGGGTCGATCTCGAAATCGTTGGTGACCTTGCGGACCGCGTTCTCCAGAGCGGCCTCGGCCTTGTCCCAGACCGCATCCGAGCCTACCCGCACCTCGGGCCGGGTCGAGAGCTTCACGTCGAACTTGGCGAAGCCGAGATCGCGGTAGATCGACGACAGAAGCCCGATGAAGTTGGCGCATTCCGCCTCGATCTGGTCCTCGGTGCAGAAGATATGGGCGTCGTCCTGGGTGAAGCCGCGCACGCGCATCAGCCCGTGCATGGAGCCGGAGGATTCGTAGCGGTGGCACGATCCGAACTCGGCCAGGCGCAGCGGCAGGTCGCGGTAGGATTTCAGGCCCTGGTTGTAGACCTGCACATGGCAGGGGCAGTTCATCGGCTTCAGCGCGTTGACGCGCTTTTCCTTCGCCCCTTCCTCGTCCACCTCGACGATGAACATGTTCTCGCGGTAGGCCTCCCAGTGGCCCGACTTTTCCCACAGGATGCGGTCCACGACCTGCGGGGTCCTGATTTCCTTGTAGCCCGCTTTCCGCAACCGGCGGCGCATGTAATCCTCGAGCGCGCGGTAGATCGTCCAGCCGTTCGGGTGCCAGAAGACCATGCCCGGCGCTTCTTCCTGAAGGTGGAACAGCTCCATCTCGCGGCCGAGCTTCCTGTGGTCGCGCTTCGCGGCCTCTTCCAGCATCGTCAGATAGGCCTTGAGGTCATCGCGGTTCTTGAAGGCGACGCCGTAGATGCGCTGCAACTGCTTGTTGCGGTGATCGCCCCGCCAGTAGGCGCCGGCGACCGACATCAGCTTGAAGGCATCCGCCGGAAGCTGGCCGGTGTGCTGGAGGTGCGGGCCCCGGCAGAGATCCTGCCAGTGGCCGTGCCAATACATGCGCAGCGGCTCGTCGCCGGGGATCGCCTCGATCAGTTCGACCTTGAAGGGTTCGTTCTTCCGGACATAGTGGTCGATGGCACGGGCGCGGTCCCAGACCTCGGTGCGGACCGGATCGCGCTCGTTGATGATCGCCTTCATCTCCTTCTCGATCAGCCCGAGGTCTTCGGGCGTGAAGGGCTCGTCGCGGTCGAAGTCGTAGTACCAGCCGTTTTCCACCACCGGGCCGATTGTGACCTTGACCTCGGGCCAGAGCTTCTGGACGGCGCGGGCCATGACATGGGCGAAGTCGTGGCGGATGAGTTCGAGCGCCTGCGCGTCGTCCTTCATCGTATGGATGGCGATGGCGGCGTCCGCCTCGATCGGCCACTGGAGGTCCCAGTGCCTGCCGTCGACGGAGGCCGAGATCGCGGCCTTGCCAAGCGAAGTGGCGATGGATTGCGCGACCTCGGCGGGGGTCACGCCCCTGGCGTAGTCACGCTTGTTGCCATCGGGGAATGTCAGGGAAATCTGGCTCATCGGCCATGCTCCTCGTCGGTTTGGCGCCTACGGAACGCCCGGTTGCGGGTATGTCGGGTTTTTCATATCGGGGAATGGCCGGGGGAAGTCAACGGGCAAGCCGGGGGTTCCACCCCCGGACCCCCGGGAGTATTTGTGCCACAGCGAAAAGGGGGGAGCGGCATGAGCGACTATCTCGAGACGCCGCAGGGACGGCGGATCGCCCATGACCGGACCCAAGGCAAGGGGCCGGGCGTCGTGTTCCTCGGCGGCTTCCGGTCGGACAAGGAGGGGACGAAGGCGCTGGCGCTGGAGCACTGGGCACGAGCCGAGGGGCGGGCCTTCCTGCGCTTCGATTATTCCGGCCACGGATCGTCCTCGGGCGACTTCCTCGACGGTTCGATCGGCGCCTGGCTGGAGGATGCGCGGGCGGCGGTCATGGCGCTCACCGACGGGCCGCAGGTTCTGGTCGGCTCGTCGATGGGGGGCTGGATCGCGCTGCTTCTGGCGCGGGACCATCCGGCGAAGGTCGCGGGGCTGGTGACGGTGGCGGCCGCGCCGGATTTCACCGAAGACATGTGGATCGGGTTCACGGCGGAAGAGCGGTGGGCGCTGATGGAAAACGGGCATGTGGCGCAGCCCTCGGACTACGCCGATGAGCCCTACATCATCACCCGCCGGCTGATCGAGGAGGGGCGGCAGCGCCTTGTGCTGCGGTCGCCCCTGCCGCTGCCGATGCCGGTCAGGATGCTGCAGGGCACCGGCGACACGGATGTGACCGTCGAAGTGGCGCTGCGGCTGCTCCACCATGCCGAGGGGCCCGACATCCGTCTGACTCTGGTCCGGGGGGCCGATCACCGGTTCTCGACGCCGGATTGCCTGCGGCTGATCGAGGCTTCGGTGGGCGAGGTTCTTCAGCGGTGCCCGGGCGATGCCTAGGCGCGGGCGGATATTCGGCGGGATTGTACTCCTCCTCGGCATCGCCGTCGCGCTCGTCTTCGCGGTCGGACCGCGCGAACCGCTCGACCTCGAGCCCGATTTCGACGCCGCGCGGCTGCCGGCCGATCTCGACGCCTATCTGGCGACGCGCGAGGCCACCGTGGGCGGAATCGTGCCGGGGGCAGAGAAGCGCATCGTCTGGGCGGGGGAGCCGGGGGCGCAGACCGACTGGGCGGTGGTCTATCTGCACGGATTTTCCGCCACAGCCGAGGAGATCAGGCCGGTGCCGGATCGCGTCGCCGCGGCGCTGGGGGCAAATCTCTACTACACGCGGTTCGCAGGCCATGGCGTCGGGCCCGCGCGCTTCGCCGGGCCGAGCGTGAACGACTGGATGATCGACGTGGCCGAGGCGCTGGCCATCGGCAAGAGGATCGGCGCAAGGGTCCTGGTGATCGCGAGCTCCACCGGCGGGACGCTCGCCGCCGAGGCGGCGGTGCAGCGGGACCTTGCGGCGCGGATGGACGCCGTCGTCTTCGTCTCGCCGAACTTCGGCATCCGGAGCCCGGCGGCGGCACTTCTGACCTGGCCCTTCGCAAGGGGCTGGGTGGCGGCGGTCGCGGGACGGGAGCGCTGCTTTACGACGGGGAGCGCGGCCCATGCGCGCTACTGGACGGCCTGCTACCCGACCGAGGCGCTGCTGCCGCTGGCCGCGGTGGCGAAACATGCGGCGGGGCAGGACTACGCTACCGTGACGCTGCCCGCGCTCTTCCTCCTTGCCGAGGCGGACCGCGTGGTCTCGCCCAAGGCCACGGCGCGTGTCGCCGCGCGGTGGGGCGGGCCGGTGACGCTGCGGCCCCTCGTGGTCGGGGCAGGCGATGACCCCTTGTCCCACGTGATCGCGGGCGACGTGCTCAGCCCCTCGATGACCGCCCCCGTGACGGAGGAGATCCTTCGCTGGGCCAGGAACCTGCCTCGCGGGGGTTGAGACGGCTCAGACCGCGCGCAGCGGCGTCTTGCTGGACCCGGCGCGGGCGGGGCGCGCGGTCCCGGCGTTAGCGTCGATGAAGTTGAGCACCAGCGGCCGGATGTTCTTGCGCCAGGACTTGCCGGCGAAGATGCCGTAGTGGCCGGCGCCCGGTTCGAGATGCTTGGCCTTCTTCGCCTCGGGCAGGCCGGTGCAGAGCCTGAGCGCCGCGAGGCACTGGCCGGGCGCGGAGATGTCGTCCTCCTCGCCTTCGACGACCTTCACGGCGACATCGGTGATCTTGCCGAAGTCGACGCGCTTGCCGGCGACCTCGAAGCTGTTGGTGGCGATCTCGCGGTTCTTGAAGATGCGTTCGACGGTGGAAAGGTAGAATTCCGCGGTCATGTCCATGACCGAGAGATACTCGTCGTAGAAGCGGTTGTGCGCGTCGCGTTCGGAGGCCTCGCCATTCGCCGCCCGGACGATCTGGTCGGAGAAGGCCTGGGCGTGGCGATCGAGGTTCATCGAGATGAAGGAGGCGAGCTGGAGAAGCCCCGGATAGACGAGCCGCCCGGCGCCGGCATACTTGAAGCCAACGCGCTGGATGGCGAGGTGCTCGATCTGGCCCATCGTCAGGCGGCGGCCGAAGTCAGTGACTTCGGTCGGCGCCGCGTCGGGATCGACCGGACCGCCGATGAGCGTGAGCGTCCGCGGCTGTGCCTCGGGGTCCTCCTCGGCCAGATACGCGGTGGCTGCGAGCGTCAGGGGCACCGGCTGGCAGACGGCGACGACATTGGTTTCCGGGCCGAGGGCCCGCATGAAATCGACGAGGTAGAGCGTGTAGTCCTCGATGTCGAACTTGCCGGCCGACACGGGAATGTCGCGCGCGTTCACCCAGTCCGTCACGTAGACGTCGCAGTCGGGCAGCAGGCTGACGACGGTGGAACGGACGAGCGTGGAATAGTGGCCCGACATCGGCGCGACGAGCAGCACCCGGCGCGGCATCGGCTCGCGCCCGAGAACGCGGAAGTGGATGAGGTCGCCGAAGGGGCGCGAGATGACGGTCTCCACCTCGACCAGATGGTCGCGGTCATCCGAGCCGACGATGGTGCGGATCCCCCAGTCGGGCTTGATCACCATGCGCGCGAAGCTGCGTTCGGTGATGCGGCCCCAGGCCGACATGACCTTGAACATCGGATGCGGCACGAGACCCCAGACCGGGTAGGAGGCGAAGGCACGGGCCGAGGCGCCGAGCCATTCGTTCGTGTTCCGCACGGTCTCCATGAGGTCGTAAGTGGCCATGCCCTTCATCGCGTTTCCCGAACCCCTCAATCGACCGGTCTCCATTCCACACTTTGCACGGGACCCGGGCGGCGGTATCCTGTGAATGCTGCACCGCAACAATGTTACGGGGGAATTGTAAGTATGACAACAGATGTTGCGAGCGGGCCGGAAAGCCCTGAAGAGCCGCCCGCGAACATCGACAAGCTGAACGCCAATATCGCCCGGATCGAGGAATTGACGCAGCGTCTGGTACAGGCGCTTTCGCACAGGGGCGCCCCGAACCCGGAGGTGGAGGCGCCCGGTCCCGAGTTCTTCGCCAAGGCTGCGGCGGCCTACTGGACGCAGATGCTCGAGAACCCCGGCAAGCTGATCGAGCAGCAGGTCAGCTACTGGGGAAAAGCGCTCAGGCACTATGTCGAGGCGCAGCATGCGCTGGCTCAGGGCAAGCTTCAGCCGCCTGCCGACGAGAGCCCGAAGGACCGCCGCTTCGCGAACCCGCTCTGGAATACGCACCCGTACTTCAACTTCCTCAAGCAGCAGTATCTCTTCAACGTCGAGGCGCTGGAAAGCGCGGTGGCAGAGCTTCAGGACGTGACGCCGCTCGAACGGCGGCGGATCGAGTTCTTCACCCGCCAGATCATCGACATGATGGCGCCGACGAACTTCCTCGCCACCAATCCCGACGCGCTGGAACGTGCGCTTGAGACCGAGGGCGAGAGCCTCGTCAGGGGGCTCGAGAACCTCGTGCGCGACATCGAGCTTCATCGCGGCGAGCTTCTGGTGACGCTCGCCGACCGCGACGCCTTCACGGTGGGCGAGAACATCGGCACCACCGAAGGATCGGTCGTCTTTCGCAATCGGATGCTGGAACTCATCCAGTACAAGGCGACGACCGAGACGGTGCGCGAGCGGCCGCTTCTGATCTTTCCGCCCTGGATCAACAAGTTCTACATCCTCGATCTCAAGCCTGCGAACAGCCTGATCAAGTGGGTGATCGACCAGGGCTACACGCTCTTTGTCGTGAGCTGGAAGAACCCGGATGCGGCCTATGCCGGTGTCGGCATGGACGAGTATGTGGAGGAGGGCTACCTGACCGCGATCCGCGAGGTGAAGGCGATCACCGGCCAGGACCGGATCAACGCCGTGGGTTACTGCATCGCGGGAACCACGCTGGCGCTGACGCTCGCGCTGATGGCGAAGCGGGGCGACCGGGCGGTCGGGTCCGCGACCTTCTTCACCACGCTCACCGATTTCGCCGACCCCGGCGAGATCGGCGTCTTCCTGAACGACGATTTCGTCGACGGGATCGAACGCGAGGTGGCGAAGAAGGGCTATCTGGACAAGTTCTTCATGGGGCGGACCTTCTCGTTCCTGCGCTCGAACGACCTCATCTACGGCCCGGCAATCAAGAGCTACATGATGGGTGAGCGGCCGCCCGCCTTCGATCTTCTCTACTGGAACGGCGACGGCACCAACCTGCCGGCGCGGATGGCGATGGAGTATCTGCGCGGCCTCTGCCAGGCCAACCGCTTCGCCGCGGGAACCTTCGATATCTGCGGCGAATCGGTCTCCATCCAGGATGTCCGCGTGCCGGTGTGTGCCATTGCCTGCGAAACCGACCACATCGCGCCGTGGCGGGCGTCCTATGCCGGCATCCGTGCATTCGGCGCGACGGACAAGACCTTTATCCTTGCCGAATCCGGGCACATAGCCGGCATCGTCAATCCGCCGGCGAAGGGCAAGTACGGCTACTACACCAACGCCGGCGCGATGGAAGCGGACGACGAGGCCTGGAAGGCCACGGCCGAGCACCACCGGGGGAGCTGGTGGCCGGCATGGGTGGGCTGGCTTGAGAAACGCTCGGGCAAGCTCGTTCCCGCCCGCGTGCCGGGCGATGCGGCGCATCCCGTGCTGGCGCCGGCCCCGGGAACCTACGTCGTCGAGACGCCCGGCGCCTGAGCCGGATTAATTCAGCGACAAAAATTTCTGCGATGCAGCAATGAGGGGTTGATTTTCTGCACTGCAGCATGTATCTCCTCCCCATCAGGAAACGCGCGGCGGGCCGCGCACCCCCCAGGAGATACAGACATGCAGAAAGCTCAGGATTTCACCAAGGTCATGCAGGACATGGCAGCGAAGTTCCCCTTCGACCAGAAAGCGTTCCAGGACTCGTTCAAGAGCTCGGCCGCACTTGGCGAGAGAGTCGCGAAGGTCGCCCTCGAGGCCGCCGAGAAGTCGAGCGAGATCTCGGCGAAGTGGACCAAGGAGACGCTCTCCAAGGTCGGCGCGCTGACGAAGGTCAAGGAAGAGCCGGCGGACTATACGAAGGCCGTGTCGGACTTCGCCGCTGCCGCCGCCGAGATGGCCGCTGAAAACCTCGCCGCCTTCGCCGAAGTTGCGAAGAAGGCCCAGATGGAAACCGTCGAGCTGATGCTCGCCGCCGGCAAGGACCTTTCGGAAGACGCCGCTGCGGCCGTCAAGAAAGCCCAGGCGGAAGTGACCTCGGTGGCGAAGAAAGCCGCTGCCGCCGCTTCGGTGAAGTGATCTGACGCCAGCCTTTTCCTCCCTGTAGGCTAGGCCGACCTGGCGGGCACCCTGTGCCCGCCTTTCTTTTTGTTGTGTTTTCCGCCGTGCGGCGTAATCTCGCCGCGACGCCAATACGTCGCGGGGAGAGAACAAGATGGCAGAGGATGCCAAGCCGCTTCTGATCAAGCGGTATGCGAGCCGTCGGCTCTACAACACCGAAACCAGCGACTATGTGACGCTCGAAGACATAGCCTCGTTCATCCGTGAGGGGCGCGAGGTGCAGATCGTTGACCTGAAGACGGGCGACGACCTCACCCGGCAGTATCTCCTGCAGATCATCGCCGAGCACGAAAGCCGGGGCGAGAACGTTCTGCCGGTCGATGTGCTGACCGATCTCGTGCGCAGCTACACGACCAGCGCGCAGAGCGTGGTGCCGCAATTCCTCGCGGCCTCTTTCGAGATGCTGCGCGAGGGCCAGTCGAAGCTGATGGAAAACCTTGCCACCTTCCCGAACCCGATGGCCTCGATGCCGGGGTTCGCCGAGATGCAGCGCCAGCAGCAGGCCTTCCTGAAGTCGATCATGGGCGGTTTTGCGGGTTCGTCCGGCCCTGCGCGCGAGGACGACGAGGAAGAGAAGGATGGCCGGGCGAAGGGCAAGGCGAAGGGCAAGGCCGGAGATTCCGACGATCTCGCGCAGATTCGCAAGCAACTGGCCGAACTTCAGACCAAGCTGTCGAAACTCTGACCCCGGCGGGGGCGGCGGGCTCAGCCGTCCTTGACCTCGGCCGCGGCGGCCAGAAGCGCATCGGCGATGAAGTCGAGATCGCCGCGTTTCAGCCGCGCCGGAAGGCGCAGATCGCCGGCACGCATCAGCATCGCCCGGGTCTTCGGCAGTTCGGGCAGGTCGCCCAGGAACTGCCAGTTCCAAAAGGCCCGCGCGTTGTCGCGCGACAGGCCGAAGACCTGCACCGAGACGCCGCGCCGGTCGGCCGCCGCCTGGAAGGCGCGCGCTTCCTCGTCGCTGTCGAAGCCGCGGAGAAGGAACTGAAGCGAATCCGGCGCGCGTTCCTCCTTCGCCAGGGCCGGCGGAACCGCCATCCAGGGCGAGGCGCCGAGCCGCGCGGCGACGTAATCGTGGTTCGCACGACCGGAGGCGACCCGGTCCTCGATGAGCGGGATCTGCGGCCGGATCACCGCGGCGGACAGGTTCTGCATCCGCATGTTGTAGAGCGGCAGCTTGTTCTGCCAGAGATGGAAGCTGTTCTGCAGTCCGGGATGTTTCTTCCAGTTGTGTTCGTAGGCGCCCGACATGATCACGGCGCGGGCCGCGATCTCCGGGTCGTCGGTGATGAACATGCCGCCTTCGCCGGCGTTGACCAGCTTGTAGGACTGGAACGAGAAGCAGCCGATCTTGCCAATGGTGCCGATCTTGCGCCCGTCCCAGCGCGTGCCGAGCGAATGCGCCGCGTCCTCGATCACCGGAACGCCGAGGGCGTCGCAGGCCGCCATGATCGCGTCCATGTCCGAGGTGTGGCCGCGCATGTGGCTGATGAGCGCGGCCTGCGCGCCGTCGGCGAGCTTGGCGCGGAAATCCGCCATGTCGATCCTGAGATCCTCGCCGACCTCGACGAGGACGGGCACGCAATTGGCATGGACGACGGCGGAGGGCACGGCCGCGAAGGTGAAGGCGGGGACAAGAACCTTGGCGCCCGGCTGAAGGTCGAGCGCGCGGAGCGCGAGGAAGAGTGCGGCCGAGCAGGAGGATACGGCGAGCGCATAGCGCACACCCATGTATTCGGCGAACTCCGCCTCCAGCCGCGCGACCGGCGCGCCTTCGGGCGCGGTGTAGCGAAAGAGGTCGCCCGAGGCGAGGAGGCGGTCGATCTCGGCGCGCGCGGCCTCCGGGATCGGCTCGGCGTCATAGACATTCGGCGCGGGCCGCACGGGCTGGATGCGCTTCGCAACGGCGTCGGTGGACATCCCGATATCCCCTCTGGTCTCGTCTGCGCACAGCTACTTCAGGGCGGCGAGATACGCCAGTCCTTTCGACATCGCTGGGGCGGCCGGCCCTTGCCCTTGGCCACCCTCCGCCGGTCCGGCGGTCAGACGTTGAGAAGGAGGTGCTCCCTCTCCCACGGGCTGATGACCTGCAGGAACTCCTTGTATTCGTTGCGTTTGACAGCTTCGTAAATGCCGCAGAACTCCGGCGTCAGCGCCTCGCGCACCGGCGCGCTCTCCGAAAAGAGGTCGAGCGCGTCGCCGAGCGTGGTCGGCAATTCGTCAGCGTCGATATAGGCGTTGCCGGTCTTCTCGGGGCGCGGCATCTTCTTTTCCATCAGCCCGAGATAGCCGCAGACGAGCGAGGCGGCGATGCCGAGGTAGGGGTTGCAGTCCATGCCCGGCAGCCGGTTCTCGATCCGCCGCGCCTTCGGGTCGGAAATCGGGACGCGCAGCCCCGTCGTGCGGTTGTCGCGGCCCCATTCCAGGTTGATCGGGGCGGCGAAGTCCGGCACGTAGCGGCGGTAGGAATTGACGTAGGGCGCCATCAGCGCCACCACCGCCGGCAGGTAGGTCTGCATCCCGGCGATGTAGTGCAGGAAGGCAGGGGTCTCGCCGCCCTTGGCGGTGGTGAAGATGTTGTTGCCGGTCTTGATGTCCACCACGGACTGGTGGATGTGCATGGCCGATCCCGGTTCGCCCTCGATGGGCTTGGCCATGAAGGTGGCGAAACTGTCGTGCCGCAGCGCCGCCTCGCGGATCAGCCGCTTGAAGTAGAAGACTTCGTCGGCCAGCACCACCGGGTCGCCATGGCTCAGGTTCAGTTCCACCTGGCCCGCGCCGCCCTCCTGCACGATGCCGTCGATCTCGATCCCCTGCGCCTCGGCGAAGTCGTAGATGTCGTCGATGACCCGGCCGTATTCGTCCACGGCTGACATCGAGTAGGCCTGGTTCGCCATCACCCGCCGGCCGGAGCGGCCGATGGGCGGGATCACCGGCTGGTTGGGGTCGATGTTGCGGGCGACGATGTAGAACTCCATCTCGGGCGCGATGATCGGGCGCCAGCCCTGCGCCGCGTAGAGGTCGAGCACGCGCTTCAGCACGTTCCGCGGCGCCATCGGCACCGGGTTGCCCTGCTGGTCGTTCACGTCATGGATGACCTGCAGCGTTACATCGGCGGTCCACGGCACCGCCTGCGCGGTGGTGAAATCCGGCACGAGGATCATGTCGGGCTCGGTGAACTCGTCGCCCCCCGGCATGTCGGCATAGTCGCCGGTGATGGTCTGCGCGAAGATCGAGTTCGGCAGGTGGAAGAACTTCTGCTTGGCGAACTTGGAGGCGGGCATTGCCTTGCCCTTGGCCACGCCGGCGAGGTCTGCGACGAGGCATTCGACCTCGTCCAGCCGGCGGCCGGAAATGTATTCCTGCGCGGCTTCCGGCAGTTTCTGGGTCCAGTCGGACATGAATCACACTGTTATGAGTTGCGGGTTTGCTTGAAGAAATCCGCGATCCGGTCGGCGATCGCGGCCGAGGAATTGGGCTGGCCGAGACGTCCGGAGGCCGCGGCCATGACCTCGTCGGGAACGAGACCCTTGCCGCGGGTCCGCATCAACCCGTCGATGAAGTCGTCCGTGAACTCGGGATGCGCCTGCACGGTGAAGGCGCGGTCGCCGTAGACGAGCGCCGCATTCTCGCAGAACTCGTTGGAGGCAACGGGTTCGGCCATCGGCGGGCGCTCCGTCACCTGGTCGCGGTGCCAGGCGTTCATGGTGATCGTCTCGCCGTCGAAATCGTAGTCGGTCGGGCCCACCGCCCAGCCCTTGTCGAAGCGTTCGACGCGGCCGCCCAGGGCCTGGGCGATGATCTGGTGGCCGAAACAGATGCCGACCATCGGAACCTTTTCGGCGTAGGCGCGGCGGATGAAGTCCTCCAGCGGCCGGATGAACGCATGGTCTTCGTAGGCGCCGTGGCGCGAGCCGGTGATCAGCCAGCCGTCGCATTCGTGCACGTCCTTCGGGAATTCCATCGCCTCCACATGCCAGGCACGGAACTCGAACCCCCGGTCAGCGAGGAGGCGGGCGAACATGTCGGGATAGTCGCCCATGTCCGCGCGAAGCGCGTCGGGCGACTGGCCGGTCTGGAGGATGCCGATACGCATGAATGTTCCTGGCGGTCTCAGGCGAAGGTAATGCCCGCCCCCGTCGCGGCGCAAGGGGGCGGCGGTGGGGTCACACCGTGTCGAGGTAGATTTCGGTCTGCTCCTCGGGCGAGAGTTCGTCCATGTAGCGCAGCTCCTGCCGCTTGGTCATGACGAGGTTGCGGATCAGTTCCTCGGGGAATATCCGCCGCACCGTCGCGCTCTTCTCGAAGACGTCTATCGCAGCGGCCCAGGTGTCGGGCAGGAGCGGCAGGTCGAGCGCATAGGCGTTGCCGGTGATCGGGGCGGGGGGTGTCAGCCTCTCCTCGATACCGATGAGCGCGGCGCCGAGGATCGCTGCGAGCATGAGGTAGGGGTTCACGTCGCCCCCCGCCACCCGATGCTCGATCCGCCGCGCCACGGGGTTGCCCGATGGGATGCGGATCGCCGAGGTGCGGTTCTCGTAGGCCCAGCAGATCTGGTTCGGCGCATGGGCTTCGGGGATGAGCCTCTCGTAGCTGTTGGCGTGCGGCGCGAAGATCAGCGTGAGGTCGTGCATCGCGGCAAGACAGCCGGCGACGGCGTTGCGCAGCCTTTCCGTCCCTTCCGGCCCGCCGTTGTCGAAGATGTTGCGGCCGTCGCGGTCGAGGATCGAGAAATGGGTGTGCAACCCGTTGCCGGAATAGTCCGGGTAGGGCTTGGCCATGAAGCTCGCCGCGAAGCCGTGGCGGCGGGCGAGCCCCTTCAGCAGCATCTTGAAGAGCCAGGCATCATCGGCCGCGCGCAGCGCATCGTCGGTGTGCATCAGGTTGATCTCGAACTGGCCAAGGCCGGATTCCGAGATCGCCGTGTCGGCGGGAATGTCCATCGCCTCGCAAGCGTCGTAGAGATCCGTGAAGAAGGTGTCGAAGGCATCGAGCGCGCGGATCGACATGATCTCGGCTGCCTTGCGGCGCTTGCCCGACCGCGGCGAGGGCGGCACCTGCAGCTTCCGGCCGCTGTCGTCGATCAGGTAGAATTCCAGTTCCATCGCGCAGACCGGCGTGAGCCCGAGCTCGCGGTAGCGCTCCACGATGCGAGCGAGCACATGGCGCGGGTCGCCCTCGTAGGGCTGGCCGTTCTCGCGGAACATCCATATCGGCAGGAGCGCGGTCGGCGCGTCGAGCCAGGGCATCGGCATGAAGCCGCGTTCGGTCGGCTTGAGGATGCCGTCGGCATCGCCGCTGTCGAACACCAGCGGGCTGTCCTCGATGTCCTCGCCCCAGATGTCGAGGTTCAAGACCGACATCGGATAGCGCGTGCCGTTCGTCACCACCGCATCGGCAAAGCGGACGGGCACGCGCTTGCCGCGAGGCTGACCGTTGAGGTCGGCCGCGGCCACACGGATCGTGCGCACCTCGGGGTGTTTTCTGAGCCAGTTCTTCATCATTCACCTGATCGGCCGGAGTGCCGGGGTCCGAAACCGCCATGGGCCGGGACCGCGAAGTCCGCCTGGCAGCATCGGCCCATGCCCTTGGGCCTTAGCTGTTTATGATCAAAACTTCCCCGATTGGCGCGCACCTCGGCAAACCGGCCGAAAAAGGCGGGCGCCTCCGCCCGAAGAATTTGATCAAAAGTAGCCTACTACCGGATGATCTGTGGACGCAAGCGGAATCTCGGGCGCGACGACTGCGGCAGGTGCCGGTTGAGCCGCCGGCCGATCAGCCCGAAGGTCGCGATGACCGTGACGGTGAGAAGGATGAAGTAGACGGCGATGACCGGGTAGGCGACGAAGGGGTTGAATGTCAGCGAGGCGAAATAAGTGGCATAGTAGAGCGCGTCGCCCTTCTGCTGGAAGGCCGGAAAGCCCGAGAAATAGACCAGCGTGGTGGCGTGGAAAAGGAAGATCGCCTCGTTGGTATAGGCGGGCCAGGCGAGCCTGAGCATCGTCGGCCACATGATCCGCCGGAACCGCGACCAGCCCGACATGCCGTAGGCGTCGGCGGCCTCGATGTCGCCCTTCGGGATCGAGCGCAACGCGCCATAGAAGATTTCGCCGGAATAGGCGGCCGTGTTGAGGCAGAGCACGATCAGCGCGCCGAGCCAGGCCTTCGACAGCCACGAGGTCTCGACCGTGACCGTCATGAATCCCAGAGGGATGTCCCAGCCCATCCGGGGGATCAGCACGAAGGCTTCGTAGGCGAGGAAGAACTGGATGAAGAGCGGCGAACCACGGAAGACGAAGATGAACCATTCGGCCGGCTTCCGGGCCCAGGGGTTCGCGCTCGCCTTGGCCACCGCCAGCGCGTTGGCAAGGAAGAATCCGATCAGAAGCGCGAGCGCACCGTAGTAGATGTTCCAGATGAGACCCGAACCGATCAGCGTGAAATGCTCGCAGAGCGTCATCTCGCCCTTTGGCAGCAGCCGCTCGCCGATACCGATCGAGCGGAGCGCGTAGTCATGGATCGTCTGGACGCAGCTCATCGTGCGGCCTTTCGCTGCATCTCGCCGCCGAGCGTCGCCTGCCCGCGGCTGAGCCGCGCCGTCACCCGGCCGAGAACGCCCTCCGAAATCCTGGTCATGCCGAGGTAGAAGGCCAGAAGCACAAGGAAATACCAGACGCGCCAGTCTGGATGGGGATACTCGAAGGCCTGCGTCTTCGATCCGCCAAGCTCCCGCGCCCAGTAGACGATATCCTCGACCCCGAGCAGGAACAGGAGCGGCGTGGCCTTGATCAGGATCATCCAGAGGTTCGACAGGCCCGGCAGCGCGTAAACCCACATCTGCGGCACGAGGATGCGCCAGAAGGCCTGCCGCTGCGACATGCCGTAGGCTTCGGCCGTCTCCATCTGCGCGCGCGGCACCGCCCGCATGGCGCCATAGAGCACGTTCGCCGCGAAGGCGCCGAAGACGACGGCAAAGGCGAGCACGGCAAGCGAGAAGCCATAGACCTCATGCACCGACTGCGGGCTGGTCGAGAGCGGCAGCTTCGCCTCGGGGCAGACGATGAAGTCGTTGCCCTGCCAGATCGGCTTGTCCCAGTCGGGGCATTTCACCTTGTGCCGGAGGTACTCGAACCCCTGGTCGAGCGCGATCGGCACGAAGAGGAAGAAGATGATGTCCGGCACGCCACGCACCATCGAGGTGTAGGCCTTGCCGAGAAGGCTGAGCGGCAGGAAGGAGGAGCGTGCCGCCACCGCGCCGCCGAAGCCGAAGGCAAGCGCGACCGGGGCGGTGATCGCCAGCAGGAGGAGCACGGTGCCGAAGGAGCCGTAGAACAGCATGTGCTTGCCCGAGGTCAGGTAGCACAGGAGCCATTGCAGCCCTTCGATCGACTTCGGATCGGCGCAGAACGCGAACATCGGAGTGCGGAGGCGGGCCGTCGCCGGCCCGCCCCTTTTCCGTCAGAACACGAGCGCTTCTTCGCCGAACCACTTCTTGATCATCGTGTTCAGCGTCCCGTCTTCCTTCATCGAGGTGATGGCCGCGTCGAGCTTGGCCTTCAGCTCGGTATCGCTTTCGCGCACGCCCATGCCGACACCGCCGCCGATCTGCACCTGATCCACGACCACAAGCTGGCCGTTGGATTCGTTGACGGCCGGCAGGAGGTAATCCTTGTCGGCAAGGACGACATCGGCCTCGCCGTTGCGAACGGCCGCGATGGTCTCGTCCGGCGTCGGGTACTCGAGCAGCGTCGCACCGGACTCGGCAACATAGGCGGCCTGGATCGTCGCGGTCTGCGCGGCGACGATGCCCTTGATGTTGGCGTCGGCGGAAAGCCCGACATAGAGCGAGGCCGCCGGCGGGATGTATTCCTGCGTGAAGTCGATGACCTTGTCGCGTTCATCGGTGATCGACATTCCGGCGATGATCACGTCGTAGTTGCCCGACACCAGGTTGGGGATGATCGAATCCCACTCGTTCGTCACCCATTCGCAGGTCAACTCGGCGCGCTTGCAGAGCTCGTCGCCCATCTCGCGCTCGAAGCCGTCGACCTCGCCCTTGTCGTTGATGAAGTTGTAGGGAGGATAGGCGCCCTCGGTTCCGAGGCGAACGGTCTGCGCCGCGGCGAGGCCGGCGCTCAGAGCCAGCGCGGCGACGGAAAGGATGAAGGTCTTCATGCGGTTACTCCCGTTGATTTGAGCTGCTTGGATCGGTCAGGCCGCAACGGTCGCGCTCAGGAACTGTTGCAGGCGTTCTGTCTTCGGACTGCCGAAGAGCCGGGCCGGCGGCCCTTCCTCCTCGATCCGGCCGAGATGCAGGAAGATAACATGATCGGACACATCGGCCGCAAGCCGCATGTCGTGGGTGACGAGGATCATCGTGCGATGCTCTTCGGCCAGAGCCTTGATGACCTTCACGACCTCCTGCTGCAACTCGGGGTCCAGGGCCGAGGTCGGTTCGTCGAAGAGGAGCGCGGTCGGCTCCATGCAGAGCGCGCGGGCGATGGCCGCGCGCTGCTGCTGGCCGCCCGAAAGCTGCGCCGGAAAGGCGTCGCACTTGTCGCCGATGCCGACCTTGTCGAGGTAGCGCCGCGCCGCGGCCTCCACCTCGGCGCGGTCGCGCTTCAGCACCGTGACGGGCGCCTCCATCACGTTCTGCAGAACCGTGAGGTGGGACCAGAGGTTGAACTGCTGGAAGACCATCGAGAGATTGGTTCGGATGCGGATGACCTGGGCCTTGTCCGCCGGGTGGCGGCCAAGCCCCTCGCCCTGCCAGAGGACCTTCTCGCCCTTGAAGATCACGTCGCCCTGCTGGCTGTCCTCCAGGAGGTTGCAGCAGCGCAGGAGCGTCGACTTGCCCGAGCCCGACGACCCGATCAGCGAGACGACCTGGCCGCGCCGCGCGGCGAGCGAAACGCCCTTCAGCACTTCGAGCGCCCCGTAGGCCTTGTGAAGGTCCCGGACTTCGATCACGGGCGTGTCGGCGTCGGTCATGTGGCAGTGTCCCCCCGGACCCCGAATAGGGCGGATATTTTGCCGTTTTACAATGCGCTTTTTGCGCGGACAGGGCAGAAATGGCGGGCGGAATGCCTAGTTGACCGGCACATCCTGCGAAGGCGGCGGCGGTGTCGGCACGGCGAGATAGGCCTCCGCCGCGATGGTGACGAGGCCCCTGAGGCCTAGGGCGGCGCGGTCGGCGGGCGCGATAGCGGCGATCGCGGCGGCAGTCGCGCGGGCAAGCGGCGCCGGATCGCGGCCGGCCGCGGTGATGAGCGGGAGGCCGGGTGTCGGCCGGGTGTGGCCGACCACCCGGAGGCGGGTGGCGACCTCGGGGTGGTGCGCCTCGATGAGCCGCCAGCTCACGGCGTCGATGGCGGCGATGTCGGCGCGGCCCTCGGCGACCGCGCGGGCGCTGTCCCGGTGGGCGCCGGTGTGGCGGGTGTGGGTGAACCTGAGGCCGCGCCGGGCCATCTCGTTCTGCGGCGCGGCCCAGCCCGACTGGCTGTCCTGGCCGTTGAAGGCGAGCGTCCGGTCGATGAAGTCATGCGCCTCGCCGGGATCGTCCGCCCGCGCGACGAAGACGGAGTAATACCAGCCCGGCGCGGCGCCGGGGAGCCCATGGTCCGGCGTGCCGACAAGCGCGACCCGGCCGTGGAGGCGTGTCCGGTAGGGCATTCCGCAGGTCTGGCCGAGAAGCAGGTCGGGGCTTTCCCAGAGGGTCCAGAGGCTTTCGTCGCGGGTCAGGGCCGGCGGCGCCGCGATCCCTTCCTCCGCCAGCGCGGCGCGGATGAGCGACCAGAACCGGTCATGCTCCGCCCGGACCTGCGGCCAGTCGTACATCGCGAGGCTCGCGATCATTTCTTCGCGTTCTCAACGGTTTGCCGAGCGATGGCGCGGTCCCGGTCGCTGACGCCGAGAAGGTCGGCCGTCACCCGGATGAGCGCGTCCTCGCGTTCGTCGCGCGCCTCGTCGGCCAGCGCGACCTGCCACATCGCCTCGATCAGGCTCACCCGGTCCTCGTGCGGAACCGCGTCCTTCAGCGCGCGGGTGAAGCGCACGGTGTCGGGTGCCTCGGCCTCCAGAACCTCGGCCTCGGCGCGGATCTTCGCGGCCTCGAAGTACGACAGCCCGTAGCGGCTCGCAACCACGCGGTCGATCCTGAGCCGCTCGGACTCCTCGTAATGCTCGTCCGCCCGCGCAAGGCGCACCAGAAGCGCGGCGAGCGCGAGCCGCGCGTCGGGTTCCGGCAGGCGGCCGGGGGCGGGGGCGAGGAGCGAGTTGAGCAGGCGCGCGATCATGACAGGCGATATAAGCCCTCCGGCGGGGATGTGCAAAGCCCGTCCCGCATCCGTCCCGCGCGCGTGGGGATCGCGTCGATCTTCCGTCCCGGCAGGCCCCGCGCGGCGTCAATACTTTCGCGGGACGTAAAGCTCGGGCGGCAGGATCGCGCGTTCGTAGTCCGGGTTGAAGACGCGGTCGGGAAGTGTGATCTCCTCGTGCGGGACCTGCTCGTAGGGGAAGAGGCCGAGGAGGTGGTCGATGCAGTTCAGCCGCGCCCGCTTCTTGTCGTTGCCCTCGACGATGTACCACGGCGCCTCGGGGATGTTGGTGCGGTGGAGCATCTCTTCCTTGGCCTTGGTGTACTGTTCCCAGCGGACGCGGGACTGGAGATCCATCGGCGACAGTTTCCACTGCTTCATCGGGTCGTGGATGCGCATGAGAAAGCGCATCTGCTGTTCCTCGTCGGTGATCGAGAACCAGTATTTGACGACCCGGATGCCCGACCGCACCGTAAGCGGCGGCCACGCCCCATTGAGTTTCCGCTTGCGGGGTGCCGCTATGGGATGAAGCGGCGGGCTGTCGGTAGCTTGTCAGGGACTACGAGACGAGGTCCTTATGAGCCGATGGCCTGCTGGTCACAGCACTGGGCCTAGGCCCACGGCATCAGATCGTCGATGTCGCGGGCGAGGTGGCCGTTGGCCAGCTTCGTGAACAGATCGCGCAGATAGGCATAGGGCTCGAGGCCGTTCATTTTGCATGTGCCGATCAGACTGGCGAAGCGGGCCCAATTGCGGCCGCCCTCGTCGTGGCCGGCAAAGAGCGCGTTACGGCGGTTCATGGCCGGGCTGCGGATGGCGTTTTCCACGAGGTTGGAGTCGATATCGATGCGCCCATCCTCCAGGAACAGCCGGAAGCCGTCCTGTCGTTTCAGCATATAGGCCATGGCCTCGCCAAGGTCGGATTTGCGCGAGACGCGGGCGGCTTGGGCCGCCAGCCAGGCGAAGAACTCATCGACCAGCGGGCGCGACAGGTCCTGCCGGACAGTTCGGCGGTGATCCGGGTCGAACCCGCGGATGGCATCCTCGATCTTGTAGAGGGCAGCGATGCGCAGCAGCGCCTCGTCCACGATGGGTGATCCCTTCTTCGGTTTAGCCTTGATCAGCTTGCGCCGGCCATGCGCCCAGCAAAAAGCCAGCCGCAGCGGATCGCCGCCCGGGCGTTTCGGCGTGGCCAGATGGGTATAGCCGCCATAGGCATCAACTTGGATCGTGCCGTTGAAGCCGTGCAGGATTTCGGCGGCATATTCGCCTTTCCGGCCAGGCCGATAGTGGAACACCACGCCCGGCGGCGCGGTGCCACCCCAGCCCCTGTCGTCGCGCAGCACCGCCCAGAGGTAGCCGGTCTTCGTCTTTCCCTTGCCCGGGTCCAGCACCGGAGCGCTTGTTTCATCGACGTAAAGCCTTGTGCTGTCGGTCATCAGCCGTTTTGCCATATGGTCAACCACGGGGGCAATCAGGGCACCCGTCCGGCCCATCCAGTCGGCGAGAACAGACCGGTCGATCGGCACCCCATGCCGCGCCATCACCACGGCCTGCCGGTTCAGCGGCATGTGCTCGGAATGCTTGGAGACGGCAATCTGGGCCAGCAGCGTCTCGGTCGGCCAGCTGCCCTCCAGCAGATGTGCAGGCGCCTTGGCTTGCACGACGCCGGTGCGCCCCTTGGGGCAGGCATATCGGGGGCGCACCGTGACGATGACCTGATAGCGCGCCGGGATGTAGTCCAGCCGCTCGGTGCGGTCTTCGCCGATCCGCACCATGTCGCCGCAGCCGCAGGGGCACACGATGCTGTCGGGCTCGACCACCCGCTCGACGCGCGGCAGGCT
Organism: Paracoccaceae bacterium; assembly: GCA_020637675.1. Taxonomy (GTDB): domain Bacteria; phylum Pseudomonadota; class Alphaproteobacteria; order Rhodobacterales; family Rhodobacteraceae; genus Albidovulum. The sequence continues at coordinate 516,310 of JACKKD010000002.1, forward strand.
TTCGGGCAGGGTCCGGGCCTTGCGGGGCGCACGTGGGTTGCGCTTCTCGGGGTCCGGTTCGCTGGCCGCCATCCTGTCCTCGAGATCGGCGATCTGCGCCTGCGTCTCGGCGATGGCGGTTTCCAGATCTTCCAGCGCCAGCTCGAGCTGCGCCGGGCCCAGCTTCTCGGATTTCGGCCCGAACTTCGTGCGCCGGTAGTCCTGGACCTGACCTTCCAGCTTCTCGATCAGCGCCTTCAACTCGGTAATGAAGGCTTCCTTTTCGGCCACCACCGCCTGTTCGTGCTGGCGCGCCGCACGTTCGACCCTCGCCTCAAACCGCGCGGCTTCCAGCGCCGCCTTTTGGGCGGCAAAGGCCTTCACTACCTCGGGCGGCAGGTCGGGGAACTGGCTGAGATCAAGCGGCTGCGACATGCGCATTTCTACCCGATCCGGGACAGAAAGCCCAATAAAACAACGCCAAAATCGACCCGGTGAGTCAACCCGCCGCAGTCGGTGGGAGCACCCGTTGTGCAACCATCCGCCGCCAATCCAGACCTTCGAACAGAGCCTCGAATTGCGCCCGGGACAGCCGCATCGTGCCGTCCTGAACCTTCGGCCAGGCGAAGCTGCCTTCCTCCAGGACCTTGTAGATCAGCACCATGCCGGTGCCGTCCCAGACCAGGATCTTCAACCTGTCCCCGCGTTTTGATCGGAACACAACCGTCACGCCGGAATGCGGATCAAGCTTCAGTTCCGTCTGCACGATCAGTGCCAGAGCATTATGTCCACACCGGAAATCCACCGGCCGGGTCGCGATCAGGATCGGCAACCGCTGCCCCGCGACAATCATGCCGCCCCGCGCAGAGCGCGCACCAAGGCCGCTGCACGCTCCACCGCAACATCACCAGGAATACACAGCCGCAGATCAGGCCCGACCTCAATCGTCATCACCCCGATGCCACCCTGTGCGACCTCGACCGTCAAAGGCACAGGCTGATCCACGGGCTCGGGCAGAATGGACAGCGGCACAAAGGCAGGCTCCGCCACCTTCGGCCTTGTTGATCCGCTCAGCACGTCCATCAGCTCACCCGGCAGAGCCAGCCGACCCTGCCGGGCATGGCGGCGCCAATCCGACAAATGATGCGGCAGGATGTCATAGCGCGCCGCCACATCGACGACCCGGGCGCCTGGCTGGAGGCTTTCGGCAACAATCCGCGCCTTCATCTCATTCGACCAGCGCCGCTTGCCCCGCCGCCGCGGCTCGACAATCGCGCAACGCCCAATAAACCCGTCACCACCATCCGCCATGACAAATCTCCATCTGCTCACGCAGACCTTCTCGCAGGCCCGTCACGCGTCAGGAATACATCAATTCAATGGGTTGGAGCCGCCGCTTACACCGCACCAGCATCCGCTCGAACTCCGGCACGTCGTGGAAGAACTCCTCCACCTGCGTCTCCGAGGCGAAGCCCATTACCCGCTCCACCCCGGCCCGGTTGTACCAGGACCGGTCGAAGAGCACGATCTCGCCCCCCGCCGGCAGGTGGGGGACGTAGCGCTGGAAGTACCACTGCGTCTTCTCGCGGTCCGAGGGCGCGGGCAGCGCCACCACCCGCACGACGCGGGGGTTGAGCCTCTGGCTGATCCGCTTGATGACGCCGCCCTTGCCCGCCGAGTCGCGCCCCTCGAAGATCACCACGACCTTTTGCCGGGTGTGCTGGACCCAGTCCTGAAGCTTGATGAGTTCCGATTGCAGCCGGATCAGGCTTTGGAAATAGGTGTGGCGGTCGATCGTGTCGGGGTGGCGGGTCTTGTAGATGCGCTTGATCTCGAGCGAGAGGACCGCGTCCTCCAGTTCCAGCTCGAAATCCTCGTCGAGCGTGTCGGCGAGTTCCGCCTCGAGCCAGTCCTGCGAGGGGTGGGTGTCGTCGGGGGCGGTCATCGGGTGCTCCGTGGCGTGGGTTGGCCGGTTGGAGCATGGGTCCGTGACGTTTGGGTGACAAGGGGGTGAGGTGGGTGTGGAGTGGCCGCGCGGCCCCCTCCCTCTCCCTCCCCCACGAGGGGGGAGGGAAGCGCTTGGTCGGCGAGGTCCGGAGGCGGGCGCAGGACTGGCGCATAAAGTGGAGGCGGCTGCTTCGGGTGGGGTTTCGCTGCGGTCAGAGGACCGGAAAGGGACGTGCCAGTGGCACGTCACCCGGTCCGATTGCCCGGAGGTGCAAGCCGGAGGGCAAGGGGTTCTCCGCTGGCACCGTGCGTCCGGAAATCGGGGCGCGGCTGCCTGGGGTGAGACCGGATCAGAAACGGTCCAGTGGACCGTTTCCCGGACGAACGCCCGACCGTGTCGGGCGGCCCGGGAGCGCGCGGTAACGCGCCTGCCGGGGGGTGATGAGGGATCAGCAAAGGTCCTGTGGACCTTTGCCCCGAAGAACGCCCGCCCCGTGGGCGGGCCGGGTGGCAGGCGCGGCCGTCGAGGCAATGCCTCGACTTGTCGCGGGACAAATCGGGCAAGGAGCAACTTCCGGAGGTCCGAAAATGCCGTCCACAGCCGTATCCAACGGCTAGCTTGATTTCACACACGTTTCTCGGCCAGTATTCGTGCACACTACAACCACGGGGTGTTCGATGGATTTTGCGCAAAAGGTCAAGGACTTGGCTCAACGGTCCAAGCATGCTTCGGAGCATGCCCTGACGGAAGAGGCGACCAAGACGGCGGTCGTTCTTCCACTCATTCAAGCTCTTGGTTTTGATGTTTTCAACTTGAATGAAGTCACTCCGGAGTTCGTTGCGGATGTTGGAACAAAGAAGGGCGAGAAGATTGATTTTGCATTGAAGATTGATGGCAAGACCGCCATCCTAATTGAGGTAAAACCAATTTCATTGCCTCTCGGATCGGCGCAGTATTCTCAACTATTCCGCTATTTTGCCGTGGCCGACGCTAGGTTGGCAATTTTGACCAACGGTCGTGAGATTTGGTTTTTCTCAGATACTGATGAGAAAAACAAGATGGATAAGAAACCGTTCTTTGTCTTCGATCTTCAATCTTTTGATGATTCACAGGTAAAGGATCTAGCAAGATTTCAGAAAGTTTCTTACAATATTGAAGAGATATTGGAGACCGCCAGCAATTTGAAATTCGTCAAATCGGCGGCTGAATTTCTTAGAGCTCAACTGGCCAATCCATCAGACGAATTCGTTCGTCTTATTGCTCGCCAGATTGTTGACGGATCAATCACGAAATCCGTTCTCGAGCAGATAAGGCCGATCGTTCCGAAGGCATTCGACGAGGTAATTCGGAGTCGCATACAGGACAAGCTGAATATTGCGTTTCGTCCGGGGGCGCCTGAAAACAAGGATACCACACCTGCCTCTGGTGAGGACGAAAAGGGGGATGTGGTGACGACCGACGAGGAGATACAAGCTTTCTACATCGTGAAAGCAATTGGTGCGCGTGTGCTCCCGATTGAGCGAATTGTGATGAGGGACGCAAAATCCTATTGCAGCATCATTGTTGACGACAATAACAGAAAGCCCGTCTGCCGCCTCTACCTGAACTCAAAGTCAACGAAGTATGTGGGCATATTCAATGCAGAGAAGCAGGAAACAAAATTTCCAATCGCAAGCGTAAGTGACATCTTTCAGCATTCAGAACTGATTGAGGGGGCCATAAAGGCACACGTGAAGTAAAGAACAGCCCCCCTCACACCAGCCTTTCCACCTCCTTCGCCGCCCGCACGAAATCCGCAAACAAGGGATGGGGCGCGAAGGGTTTGGATTTCAGCTCGGGGTGGAACTGCACGCCGATGAACCAGGGGTGGTCCTGCCACTCGACGATCTCCGGCAGTCGCCCGTCGGGCGACATGCCGGAGAAGATCAGGCCGCAGGCCTCGAGTTTCTCGCGGTACTTGATGTCCACCTCGTAGCGGTGGCGGTGGCGTTCCTCGATCTCGGTTGCGCCATAGACCCCGGCGACCTTCGAGCCGGCCTTCAGATGCGCGGTATAGGCGCCGAGCCGCATTGTGCCGCCCTTGTCGTCGCTGGCCTTGCGGCTGACCATGTGGTTGCCCTGCACCCATTCCTTCAGGTGATAGACGACGGGCTCGAACCGCTTCTCGCCCTTCTCGTGGTCGAATTCCTCCGATCCCGCGCGGGTCAGGCCGGCGAGGTTCCGCGCCGCCTCGATCACCGCCATCTGCATCCCGAGGCAGATGCCGAGATAGGGGATCTGCTTTTCGCGGGCGAACTGGGCGGCCTTGATCTTGCCCTCGGTCCCGCGCTCGCCGAAGCCGCCGGGGACGAGGATTGCGTGGAAATTCTCCAGCCAGGGCGCGGGGTCCTCGCGCTCGAAGATCTCGGCGTCGATCCACTCCGCCTTGACCCGCGTCCGGTTCGCCATGCCGCCGTGGGTCAGCGCCTCGGCGATCGACTTGTAGGCGTCCTCGAGCTGGGTGTACTTGCCGACGATGGCCACCCGCACCTCGCCCTCGGCATGGGTGAGGCGGTCCATCACGTCCTCCCAGCGGTCGAGGTTCGGCTTCGGCGCGGGGCTGATCCCGAAGGCGTCGAGCACCGCCTGGTCGAGCCCGGCGCGGTGGTAGGCGAGGGGGGCCTCGTAGATCGAATTGAGGTCGTAGGCCGGGATCACGCTGTCGGGGCGGACGTTGCAGAAAAGTGCGATCTTCGCCCGCTCCTTCTCCGGGATCGGGTGTTCGGAGCGACAGACGAGCACGTCGGGCTGCAGGCCGATGGAGCGAAGCTCCTTGACCGAGTGCTGCGTCGGCTTGGTCTTCAGCTCTCCGCTCGCCGCGAGGTAGGGCAGGAGCGTCAGGTGCATGAAGATGCACTGGCCGCGCGGCCGGTCCTGGCTGAACTGCCGGATCGCCTCGAAGAAGGGAAGGCCCTCGATGTCGCCCACGGTGCCGCCGATCTCGCAGAGCATGAAATCGACCTCGTCGTCGCCGATGGCGATGAAGTCCTTGATCTCGTTGGTGACGTGGGGAATGACCTGGATCGTCTTGCCGAGGTAGTCGCCGCGGCGCTCCTTCTCCAGCACGTTGGAATAGATGCGGCCCGAGGAGATGCTGTCGGTCTTGCGGGCATGGACCCCGGTGAAGCGCTCGTAGTGGCCGAGGTCGAGGTCGGTTTCCGCCCCATCATCGGTCACGAAGACCTCGCCATGCTCGAAGGGCGACATGGTGCCGGGATCGACATTGAGGTAGGGATCGAGCTTGCGCAGCCGGACGGAAAACCCGCGTGCCTGGAGAAGCGCGCCGAGGGCCGCCGAGGCGAGGCCCTTGCCAAGCGAAGAGACCACCCCGCCGGTGATGAAAACGTAGCGCGCCATGCGGTGAACTCCCCGTGAGTGCCTCAGGTTTCTGGGTTGGCCGCATCGCGCAAGGACACGGCATCACGGGAGTCAAGCAGTAACAGATTCGCGATCCCCCCGCAACCGGACCGCAAAGGGTTGTGCCCGGCGAAGCCGAGCGGGCAAAGCGTTGTGGTGGCTCAGTTGGCTGGCGGCGGTGCGGCCGGGGCGTCGGCGGAAGGCGGCGTGACCGGTGCATCCGCGGACGGCGGCGGCAGGAGATCGCCCACGGGCAGCGCCGGGGTCGACGGCGCGGCCGGCGCATCGGCGGGTGCCTCGCCCGCGGTGTCGAGGACCGAACCGCCCTTCGACTTCTCGGCGGCGAGGATCGTCAGCGTGATCGATGTGGCGATGAAGGCGGCCGCGAGAATCCAGGTGAGCCTGGTCAGGGCGTTCGCCGCGCCCCGCGCCGAGAAGGCGCCCCCGCCGGAGAGAAGCCCGCCGCCTTCCGAACGCTGCAGGAGCACCACGCCGATCATCATCAGGGCGATGATCAGATGGACGGTGAGGAGGACGTTTTCCATGAACGGGGCCTTTGTCACGTGCCGACGCGCCTATCTAGGGCGATGCGCCCCGCGCCGCAACCCCCTCAGTCATGGCGGCTCCGGACCCGGCTCCGCTCCGCCGCGGACCGCTACCGGGCGACGTAGTCGACGAGTTGGCCGATGTCGAATTCCCGGTCCTCGATGATGCGCTTCATCAGGTCGCCGATGGAGATCATGCCGACAAGGCGCCCTCCGGCCATGACCGGAAGGTGCCGGATGCGGTGCTCGGTCATCAGCGCCATGCAAAGGTCCACCGTCTCGTCGGGCGAGACCGTGATCACGTCGCGCTCCATCACCTCGCTGACCCGCGTGCCGGGCGAGGCGCGGCCCTTCAGGAAGACCTCTCGGGCGTAGAGCCGCTCCGTGAAGATGCCGACGAGCCGGTCCCCCTCCGTCACCAGAACCGCGCCGATGTCGCGCTCCGCCATGAGCCGGAGTGCGGCGAGCACCATGTCTTCGGGGCCGACGCTGTGGATGTCGCGGCCCTTGGCGTCGAGAATGTCGCGAACAAATGCCATGCTGAGACCTCCGACTGAGACTCCCCGCGGCCCCCGCGCGCCGGACGGTGTCCGGCGGCACGAACCCATCATGATATATCATGCGCCCGCTTCCGCCGCGTGGCGTTGACCTGCGTCAATGGTCGACGCAGCCCGGCGCCGGGGCCGGGGGCCGGGGGCCGGGCCGGGGGCCGGGGGCCGGGGCGCCAAGATTGGGGTTCCGTCGGCTCGCCGGCATCGCTATACGTCTGCCCGTTTGCCGGATCAGGAGAGTGAGCGATGGCCAATGTCGTTGTGGTGGGCGCCCAGTGGGGCGACGAGGGCAAGGGCAAGATCGTCGACTGGCTTTCGGAACGCGCCGACGTGATCGCGCGCTTTCAGGGTGGCCACAACGCGGGCCATACGCTCGTCGTGGGCGGCGAGGTCTACAAGCTCAACGCACTGCCCTCGGGCGTGGTGCGTGGCGGAAAGCTCAGCGTCATAGGCAACGGCGTGGTGCTCGACCCTTGGCATCTGGTCTCGGAAATCGCGGCGATCCGCGAGAAGGGGGTTAAGATCAGCCCCGAGACACTGATGATCGCCGAGAACACGCCCCTGATCCTGCCCTATCACGGCGAGCTCGACCGCGCGCGGGAGGCGCAGGCGAGCGTGGCCAAGATCGGCACCACCGGGCGCGGCATCGGCCCGGCCTACGAGGACAAGGTGGGGCGCCGGGTGATCCGCGTGGCCGACCTTGCCGATCCCGCGACGCTGGAACTGCGCGTCGACCGCGCGCTCGTCCACCACAACGCCCTGCGTTCGGGCCTCGGGCTTGCCCCGATCGACCGGGCGGCGCTTCTGGCGAAGCTGAACGCGATCGCGCCCGAAATCCTGAAATACGCCGCCCCGGTCTGGAAGGTGATGAACGAGGCGCGCCGTGCCGGCAAGCGCATCCTCTTCGAGGGCGCCCAGGGCTCGCTTCTCGACATCGATTTCGGCACCTATCCCTATGTCACCTCCTCGAACGTCATCGCCGGGCAGGCGGCGACCGGCGTCGGCCTCGGGCCGGGCGCCATCGGCTTTGTCCTCGGCATCGTCAAGGCTTACACGACCCGTGTCGGCGAGGGGCCTTTCCCGACCGAACTGAAGGATGCGGACGGCGAAAGGCTTGGCGAGCGTGGCCGCGAGTTCGGTACCGTTACCGGGCGCAAGCGCCGCTGCGGCTGGTTCGACGCGGTCCTCGTGCGCCAGACCTGCGCCATTTCCGGCATCAACGGCATCGCGCTCACGAAGCTCGACGTGCTCGACGGGTTCGAGACGATCCGGATCTGCACCGGCTACAAGCTTGACGGGCGGACGCTCGACTACCTGCCGACCGCCGCCGATGCACAGGCGCGCTGCACGCCTGTCTACGAGGAGGTGGAGGGCTGGAGCCAGTCGACCGAGGGCGCGCGGAGCTGGGCCGACCTTCCCGGCGCGGCGGTGAAGTATGTCCGCCGGATCGAGGAACTGATCCAGTGCCCGGTGGCAATGCTCTCGACAAGCCCCGAGCGCGACGACACGATCCTCGTCACCGATCCCTTCGCCGACTGAGCGCGGGCCAATGGCTCTGTCCTACCGCACCCGCCGCCGCCTGTCGGCCCTGATCCTTGTGGTTGGGCTGCCCGCCTATATCGTTGCGGCGGTGACGCTGACGGGCTTGATCAACGACCGCTTCGGGCGGCTGCCAGTCTTGGCCGAGCTTGCCGTCTATGTGATCCTCGGCTTCCTCTGGGCGCTGCCCTTCCGCTTCGTCTTCCGAGGCATCGGCAAGCCCGATCCGGAAACGGAAATGGAGCGGTCCGGGGACCGCTCCGCCTGACACGCGGGTTCCCGAGGGTGCCGGTTCAGTGCGCCACCCGGCGCGCCTGTTCCATGAAGCGCGACGACTCGGTGATGGTGAACTGGCCGCGGCTGATCTTCTGGATCTTGCCCTGGCGGAGCAGCATCCCGAAGGAGCGCAGGCCATCCTCGCGGCTGAATTCCTCCTCCTCGGCGAAGTTGGCGATCTTCTTCAGGAGATGCGGGCGCGAGAAATGCGGCAGGCCCTCGACCGTTGCGGTATAGGCGGCCGCGGCTTCGAGAAGCTCGGCAAGGTCCGTCGCGCCGAGGCGGTCGGCGAACTCGGCGAAGCTCCTGGCCTCTTCGGGCGAGAGCGGCGACTCGTCGTCGAAATCCTCCTCGACCTCGGAAATCGACAGGGCCGCGGCGCCGATCCGGCGCGGGCGGACGGCGGCGGCGTGCCGGACCTCGTCGGCCGGAACGTCCACGCGCTGCTCGGAGACGAGCACCAGCGGCGCGGGCCGGTCGCTGAGTGCGGGACGGCGCGTTGCCGGCGTGCCTTCGGCCACCGGGCGGCGCGGACGGACCGCCTTCGACAGATCGTCGCGGTAGCGGTCGATGTCCTCCTCCGGGGCGGCCTGATCGGTCGGCATCGCCTGCGGCTTCAGCTTGCGGTCGGCCACGGTCGCGGCGACCGCTGCCTTCAGATGCGCGATGGCCGAGAAGCGGCGGCGGCTTTCGTCGCCTTCGAGTTTCGACTTCGCCTCTTCCATGAGCCGTTCGACCGAGGCGTCGCCATCGCCGGCGTGGTCCTCGAGGATCGTGCGGCCCTCGTGAGAGTCGCGGCGGGCGTCGCGAGCCATCGCCGCGAGATCGCGCGACAGGGCCTCGTCGTCCTCCGTCTCGTCGTGCGAGGCGGCGATGGCAGCGCCGATCTCTGCGAGGATCGCCGCGTGGTCCTCTTCCGGCTCCGCGTCTGCGGCATCGTCGGTCTCGACCGCCGCGGCTTCCTCCGGCGCCTCCGCGAGGTCTTCCTCGAAGCGCTCCTCGCCATCCTCGTCTTCGGTCAGCGCGGCGAAGATCGCGGCGTGCTCGACCTCCTCCGCGGCGTCGGTGTCTTCGGCTGGTGCCTCGGGGGTGGCGAGGATGAGAGGATCCTCGTCAGCCGCGACTTCCGCTGCGGCATGGGCCTCCGTTCCGGCGGTGACAGGAGCACTTGCCTCGGCCGCCGGGTCATCGACCGCCTCGACGGTCGCTGCCTCCGGCTCGGCGCCACGGCGGATGTTGATGACGCGGGCGCGGGCGCGCTCGAAGAAGCCGGGCCGGCGTTCGGCGGGTCCGGCCGCCTGCGGGCGGGCGGCGGGTTCTTCCGCAGCGTCCGCGACGAAGTCCTCGTCGTCCTCGTCGCCCTCAAACTCCGCTTCGGCCTCGTCCTCGGCGCTCTCGTCTTCCTCGTCCGCCTCCACGCGCCAGCCGGCGAGGTCGAGCGCGTCGAGCCGGGCGTCGTCCTCGGCGACGACATCGCCTGCCGCTTCCGGCGCCGTCGCGGCATCGGCCGCGATCCCGCCATCGGCACCCATCAGCGTCGCGACGGCAAGCGCGGCGTAGTCGTCGTCGTCGAAGTCCTCATCGGAGAGCAGCGCTTCGGCGGGCTCGGCCTCGGCCGCCGTCTCCTCGCCGGTCAGGTCCTCGATCTCTTCCGGCACGGCGGCCGCTTCGACCTCGGCGGCGCGTTCGGCAACCTCCGGCTCGACCTCCCATTCGGCGGGCTCGCCAGGCTCGGACGCCCCGGTCACGGGTTCTTCTTCGTCTTCTGCTTCGGTTTCCGCGACCGCCTCGTCGGCCGTATCCGCGTCGAACTCGGGTTCGGCGGCGGCCTCGGGCACCACCGGCGCGGCCGGACGCGAGACCGGGAAATCGTCGAGTTCCAGTTCGAAGCCGAAATCGTCGTCCACCGTCGCGGCGGAGTCGAACTCTGCCTCGGCAACGGCCTCCTCCTCGAAGGCAGTCGGCGCCATGTCCTGCGCGTCCTCGAAGACGGTTTCGTCGGCGGCCGGGACGGGGGCGGCCTTCGCGGCCTGGGCCGCGGCGATCACCGCCCGGATGCGCGAGAGTTTTGCGGCGACATCGCCCATGTCGTCGATCGCGGCTTCGGCCGCCGGTTCGACGGTCAGGGGGGCGGTTGTCTCGGCGGCAGGCGCGGTGACGCGGGCGAAGACCTCGGCCTCCGCGGCGTCCATGGTCTCCTCGGTGAGGTCGTCGTAGTCGGATTCGGGGGCAGCGGCGGGCTCGGCGGCCGCCGTGGCGAGGGCCGCGGCGGAGGTCGAGACCGACGGGGCAACGGGCGCAGGTTCCGCCACCGGGGCGCGGGCCACTTCGGCCAGCGGAGCGGCGGGCGCGGCGACGGCCTCATCCCTGGCGCGCAGGACAATGCCATGATCGCTCACGCGGGCCTCGACACGGCGCTGGTTCTCGCGCTCGGCGATGCGGTGGAGCATGTCGGCGTCGGGTGTGGGAGGCGTCGCGCCAAAGAAGCGGTCCTCGGCGGCGAGATCCCGGAAGTATTCCGCGATCGCCCGCATCGTGTTGAAGGGATCGTCGAAACCTTCCAGCGTGCACGAGAACGTGCCGTAGGAAACCGTCAGGATCTTGCTTGCACCGACCATGGGATGCTCGCCTTCTTTCTATTGCCTGCCCGATGAGGCTGGCTCCGAACTAGCGCGTCAGCGTGGACAAAACCGGGTGAATTGAAGGATTTTTTCTGGCCGACATTGTGTTATTGCGCCTTAATCGCCATCAATCCTGCCATGATAACCGATATTGTCCAATCCTCGTCGCCAGTGACACTGGTGGGCGCGGGGAGCCTCGCCCGGGGCGCGCTGGCCGCGGCGCTGCAACTCGCGCCCTGCCTTGTAGCGGCTGATGGTGGCGCCAATGTGGCGGTCAGTGCGGGGCATGTTCCCCATCGCGTGATCGGCGATCTCGATTCGGTGAGCGCGCGGACCCGCGCCGCGGTGCCCGCTGCACGGTTCCTCCATGTGGCCGAGCAGGAAACGACCGACTTCGAGAAATGCCTGATGCGGATCGAGGCGCCCTATATCCTGGGGCTGGGCTTCGCGGGGCCCCGCGCCGATCACACGCTTGCCGCGTGGAATGCGCTCGTGCGCCACCCCGGGCGGCGCTGCCTGATCCTGACGGCGCGCGACGCGGCCTTCGCCGCGCCGCGCCGGATCGCGCTCGACCTCACGGCCGGCACGCGTGTCTCGCTCTTCCCGATGGCGGCGGTCGCGGGGCGCGCGACGGGACTGAGGTGGCCGATCGAGGGGCTCGACTTCCGCCCGGATGGCCGGATCGGCACCTCCAACCAGGCCGAGGGACCCGTCGATATGGCCTTTGCCAGGCCGGGGATGCTGGTGATCCTGCCCCGCGCCGCCCTTCTGGCGGCGATCGAAGGGCTCAGGCAGGCAGTTCCGTGGTGAGCCCGCGGGTGCGGGCCGTCACCCTTTCGCGGTGGATGATGTAGAGCCCGGAAGCGACGATTATGGCGATGCCGGCGACCGTCAGCGCGTTCGGCAGGTCGCCGAAGACGAGATAGCCGAGGACCACCGCCGTCACGATCTCGAGGTAATGGAGCGGGGCGAGCGTCGAGGAAGGGGCGAAGGCGAGGGCATAGGTGATCGCCATGTGGCTGACCGCCGAGGCGAGGCCGACACAGAAAACCCAGAGCCAGAAGATGCCCTGCGGCAGCGCGAAGGTGGTCGAGGGTTCGCCGACCGCGGTGCCGAGCGCGAGGAGCGGCACGCAGATCAGCGCGGCGAGAAGTGCGGTATGGAACTGCATCGGCACCGGATGGACGCTGGCCGAAAGCGTGCGGGTGACGAGCATGTAGAAGGCGAAGCTGACGGCAGTGCCGAGGGGCAGGAGCGCCACCGCGCCGAAGGCCGCGAAGGACGGCTGGATGACCAGAAGCGAGCCCACGAAGCCCACCACGGAGGCGGCGAGCCGTCGGGGGCCGACCTCCTCGCCAAGCGCGAAGCGACCGATGAGGAGGATCACGAAGGGCTCCACGAAGACGATGGCGAGCGCGTCGGCGATGGGCATGACGCGGAGGGCCGCCACGAAGCAGTAGGTCGAGGCGACGAGGAAGAAGGCGCGCAGGGCGAGAAGGCGGAAGGCGCGCCGGCCGAGGCCGAAAGACAGGCCCATGAGCAGGACCACGGGCGCCATCAGTGCCGCCTGCACGACGCCGCGGCCGAACACGATGACGCCCACGGGCACGCCCGCGCCGGCGAGCTTGGAGGCCACGTCGATCAGGGGCGCGACGATGCAGAAGGCGATCATCAGCGCCACGCCGGGCAGAATGCGGTCGGTCCGGGTCATGACCCCCGGCTACAGGGAGGGCTGTGCCGCGTCCATTCCGAAAGCGACCCCGTGCGCCCGTGGGTGCCGGTTTTCCGGCGGCGGTGCGGCTCCGGTGCCGAGATTTTCCGCGTGATCTCGGACCCCCGGATCAGCAGTTCGGGACGTTCACCGCGAGCCCGCCAAGCGAGGTTTCCTTGTACTTCTCGTGCATGTCGTGCCCGGTCTGGCGCATCGTCTCGATCGCGGCATCGAGCGGCACGAAGTGCTGGCCGTCACCCCTGAGCGCGAGCGAGGCGGCCGAGACGGCCTTGATCGCGCCGAGCGCGTTCCTTTCGATGCAGGGCACCTGGACGAGGCCCTTCACCGGGTCGCAGGTCATGCCGAGGTGATGTTCCAGCGCGATCTCGGCGGCGTTCTCCACCTGCTCGGGCGTGCCGCCAAGGACGGCGCAGAGCCCGGCCGCGGCCATCGCGGCGGCGCTGCCCATCTCGGCCTGGCACCCGCCCTCGGCGCCCGAGATCGAGGCGTTGTGCTTGCACAGCCCGCCGATGGCCGAGGCGGTGAGCAGGAATTCCCCGATCCGCGTGGGCGAGGCGCCGGGAACATGGTCGAGCCAGTAGCGCAGCACCGCCGGCAGAACGCCCGCCGCCCCGTTCGTCGGCGCGGTGACGACCTGGCCGCCCACCGCGTTCTCCTCGTTCACGGCAAGCGCGTAGAGGCTGATCCAGTCGTTGATCGTGTGCGGCGGCACGAGGTTCAGACCGCGTTCGGCCAGCAGCGCCTCGTGGATCGCCTTGGCGCGGCGGCGCACCTTCAGCCCGCCGGGAAGGATGCCCTCGCCCTTCAGGCCGCGCTCGATGCAGCCGTCCATCACCTGCCAGAGCCGGGCAATCCCGGCGTCGATCTCGCCCACGCTGCGGAAATGGCGTTCGTTGGCGCGCTTCATCTCGGCGATGGACTTGCCCGAGGCCGCGGCCATCGAGAGCATCTCGGCCGCGGTCTCGAACGGATAGGGGACGCCGGAGGGGGCCGCGGCCGTCTTGTCCGCCGCCGCAAGCTCGGCCGCGGTCACCACGAAGCCGCCGCCGATGGAGTAGTAGGTCTCCTGCAGGATCACGTCGCCCTCGGCGTCGGTCGCCATCAGGATCATGCCGTTGGAATGGCCGGGCAGCCGCTCGCGGTAGTCGAAGACGAGGTCGGTGTCGGGCCGGAAGGCCAGCGTGGGCAGGCCCGGGGGGGTAACGGTGCCGGACTCCGCGATGGCCGCCATCGCCGCCTCGGCCTTCTCGTGATCGTAGCTGTCGGGCAGAAAGCCGGCGAGCCCGAGGATCGTCGCGCGGTCGGTGGCATGGCCCTTGCCGGTGAAGGCGAGCGAGCCGTGCAGCGAGGCGCGCAGGCCCGCGGGGTGGAAGGGCGAGGCGCGCAAGGTCTCGAGGAAGCGCGCGCCCGCCACCATCGGCCCCATCGTGTGCGAGGAGGACGGGCCCACGCCCACCTTGAACATGTCGAAGACGGAGAGGAACATCGTTGGTCCTTTCAGGTGGCGCTGCCCTCGGGAGGGGTCGCGTAGGAGGGTCTCGTGAAGATGGTGGGCCCGAGCCCTTCCGCAAGGGCCGCGGCCAGCGCGGAGCGTCGCGCTTCCATCGCCGCGGCGAGGCTGTGAAGGGCGGGGAAGGCGGCGAGGTCGAACCAGCCCGCGCCGTCCTCGGGATAAAGCGCGAGCCAGCGCATCAGCGGCGCGAGGTAGCAGGTGAGGACCGAGGGCGCGTCGGGGCGGCACCAGGCGGGGCGGCCGGCGGCCATCGCGTCGACGAGCGCGAGGTGGCCGGCGATACGCACGCGGGTGGCGGCGGAGAAGGCGGGGAGCGCCGCCTCCGATCCGGCGTAGCGGTCGGCGTAGAAGAGCGTCCGCATGTCGGCGTGCAACGTGTTCGAGGTGAAGAAGAGCCACTTCAGGAAGTCGCCTCGTCCCTTCGAGCCGGGGGCCGGGGCAAGCGCGCCGTGGCATTCGGAAAGCCAGAGGAGGATCGCCCCGGTCTCGAAGAGCGTCCCCTCGGGCGTCTCGAGCGCCGGGATCAGCCCGGCGGGATTTAGCCGGCGGTAGGCGGGCGTGTCCTGGGCGCGGGTGCGGCGGTCGACCAGCCGTGTCTCGTAGGCAAGCCCGATCTCCTCGAGCGCGAGGCGCACGATGAGCGAGGCGTTGTCGGGGGCGTAGTGGAGAATGTACATGCGCGCGGGTCCTGTCCGCGCCGTTATCGGCCCGGCGCGGCCCGCGCGCCGTGCGAAATACGACCTCCCGGGGAGAAAAGCGCGCGGGAGGCCGGGCCGGGTCCCTTCCCGCGATGTGCGATTTGCCGCTCGCGCCCGGGCCATGGGTTCCTTATAACCGGGCCAGGACCGAAACGGAGAGAGTGATGGCCGCTGACCTGTCCCCCGTCGAACGGGCGAAGTTCGTCGCCGCGAAGAAGGCCGTGGATTTCGTCGAGAGCGGGATGCGCGTCGGGCTCGGCACCGGGTCGACGGCCGCCTGGATGGTGCGGCTCCTGGGCGAGCGTGTGCGGCAGGAGGGCCTCAGGATATCCGGCGTGCCGACATCGAGCCGCACCGCGGCGCTGGCGCGGGCCGAGGGAATCGAGGTCGTCACGCTCGACGAGGCGCGCTGGCTCGATCTGACGATCGACGGGACCGACGAGTTCGACGGCGAATTGAACCTCATCAAGGGCGGCGGCGGGGCGCTCCTTCAGGAAAAGATCGTCGCCACCGCCTCGGACCAGATGATCGTCATTGCCGATACCGGCAAGGAGGTCGCCCGGCTCGGGGCGTTTCCCCTGCCGGTCGAGGTCATCGGCTTCGGCTGGCAGACCTCGAAGGCGCTGATCGGCGAGATGCTCGCCGCGCTCGACGTGCTCGGCCGCGAGATCACGCTGCGCATGGACGGCGACCGGCCCTATACGACGGACGAGGGCAACCGCATCCTCGACCTTCACCTCGGCAGGATCGGCAACGCGCGCCAACTCGCGCTCGCGCTCAACCAGGTGCCGGGCGTGGTTGAAAACGGGCTATTCGTAGATATCTGTGACCGGGTCATCATCGGCCATGGCGACGGCCGGGTCGAGATCAGGGACATCACGACCGGCACGGTCGAACGCGGGCGGATCGAGATTGCGGAAACCGAAAACGTCTTCACCGATCTCGGCCGCTGAGCCGGCAAGGCCGGGCCGGCAGCGGCACGGGCAGGAGAGGGGACGGATGGCCTTCGACTACGATCTCTTCGTCATCGGCGGCGGCTCGGGCGGGGTGCGCGCGGCGCGGATCGCGGCGGGCGAGCATGGCGCGAAAGTCGCGCTGGCCGAGGAAGACCGCATGGGCGGGACCTGCGTCATCCGCGGCTGCGTACCGAAGAAGCTGATGGTCTTCGCATCGTCCTTCGCCGACACCTTCGGCGAGGCGCGCGCCTATGGCTGGGACGTGACCCCGGGCGAATTCGACTGGCGGGTGTTCCGGGGCCGGCTCGACGCGGAACTCGACCGGCTCGAGCGCGCCTATCGCGCGGGCCTCGACACGGCCGGCGTGACAGTCTTCGATACCCGCGCGACGGTGGAGGACGCCCACACCCTGCGGCTGGCGGACGGCGCGACGGTGACGGCGCGGCACATCCTCGTCGCGACTGGCGGGCGGCCTTTCCTGCCGGGCATCGCGGCGGCCGCAGGGGCGCTGACCTCCAACGACATCTTCAAGCTCGACAGGCTGCCGGAAAGCGCCCTGATCGTCGGCGGTGGCTTCATCGCTTGTGAATTCGCCTGCATCCTCAACGGGATGGGCGTGAAGGTCACGCAGTTCTACCGGGGCGAGCAGATCCTGCGCGGCTTCGACGGCGAGGCGCGGGGCCATATCGCCGAGCACATGCGCGAGGCCGGCATCGACCTGCATGTCGGCTGCGACGTGATGGAGTTGGAGCGGGTGGCGGGCGGCACCCGCGTCACCGCGACCAACGGGCACGAGACGGTCCACGAGGCGGTCATCTACGCCACCGGGCGGGTGCCGAATACCGAGGGCCTCGGGCTCGAGGCGACCGGCGTCAGGCTCGGCCGTAGGGGCGAGGTGGTGGTGGACGAATGGTCGCAGACGGCGGTGCCTTCGATCTATGCCGTGGGCGACGTGACCGACCGGATCAACCTCACGCCGGTCGCCATCCGCGAGGGCCACGCCTTTGCAGACACGGTCTTCGGCGCGCGTCCGACGAAGGCCGACCACACTCTGGTGCCCTCTGCCGTCTTCACCCAGCCGGAGTTCGGAACGGTCGGGCTGACCGAGGAGGAGGCGCGCGATCTTGGCCCGATCGAGATATATGCGACCGCGTTCCGGCCGATGCGATCGGCCTTCGCCGGGCGGCCGGAGCGGGCGATGATGAAGCTCGTGGTCTCGGCCGAAAACCGCAGGGTGCTCGGCTGCCACATCGTCGCGCCCCAGGCGGGCGAGATGATCCAGCTTGCCGCGATCGCGCTCCGGATGGGGGCCACGAAAGAGGACTTCGACCGCACGGTCGCGGTGCATCCGGTGATGGCGGAAGAGCTGGTGACCTTGCGCAAGCCGGTCAGGACGGCTTGAGTTTTCGACAGAGAACGCCCAGTTGGGTGGAGAACACGACGGTTTGAATAAGAAGAGAGGAAGCCGATGGCTGGCAGCGGAGGTCCCTGGGGCGGGGGCGGATCGGACGGCGACGACGACAAGGACCGGCCGGGAGGACGCGGTGGCCGCAGGCCGGGTGAGGGTCCGCAGCTACCCGACGTCGAGGAGATCGTCCGCAAGGGCGCCGACCAGTTGCGCGTCCTGATGGGCGGGCGCGGCGGCGGGCCGCGCGGGCCGGCAGGCGGCGGAGGGCGCGGACAGGGGCCGCAGATCACCCGCGGCACGCTGGGGCTTGGCGCGCTGGCGGCGGTGGGCCTATGGGCCTTCGCGTCGTTCTATACGGTCCGGCCCGAAGAGCAGTCGGTCGAGCTGTTCCTCGGCAAGTTCTCCTCGATCGGGCAGCCGGGGCTCAACTTCGCACCCTGGCCGATCGTCACCGCGAACGTCGTGGCGGTGACGCCGGAACGGACCGAGGACATCGGCGTTGGCCGTGGCGGCTCGGACAGCGGGCTGATGCTGACGGGCGACGAGAATATCGTCGACATCGACTTTCAGGTGGTCTGGAACATCTCGGACCCGACGAAGTACCTCTTCAACCTGCGCGACCCGGAGCTGACGATCAACGCGGTCGCCGAGGCCTCGATGCGCGAGATCATCGCGCAGTCGCTGCTGGCGCCGATCCTGAACCGCGACCGGGGCGCGATCGCCGAACGGCTGAAGGACCTGATCCAGACCACGCTCGACAGCTACGATTCCGGGCTGAACGTCGTGCGCGTCAACTTCGACCGCGCCGATCCGCCGCGCGAGGTGATCGAGGCGTTCAAGAACGTCCAGTCGGCCGAGCAGCAGCGCGACCGGCTCCAGAAGGAAGCCGATGCCTATGCCAACACGGTGCTGGCCGGGGCCCGCGGCCAGGCCGCACAGCTTCTGGAAGAGGCCGAGGCCTACCGCGCGCAGGTGGTGAACCAGGCCCAGGGCGAGGCGAGCCGATTCACCTCGGTTCTCGTCGAATACCAGAAGGCGCCCGAGGTCACGCGCAAGCGGCTCTACCTCGAAACACTGGAATCGGTCCTCGGACAGGTTGACAAGGTGATCCTCGACGAACGGGCGGGGCAGGGCGTTGTGCCATACCTTCCGCTCAACGAACTCGGCCGTAAGCCCGCGACCGGGGGGAGCAACTGATGAACCGCACGACCCTCATCCTTCCCGTAATCGTGATCGCCGTGGCGGCCGCGCTGTCGTCGATCTTCATCGTCGACGAACGCGAAAAGGCGCTTGTCCTCCAGTTCGGCCAGATCAAGGCCGTACACGAGGAGCCGGGGCTCTACTTCAAGCTTC
The DNA here is from genome assembly GCA_020637675.1 of Paracoccaceae bacterium. Classification (GTDB taxonomy): domain Bacteria; phylum Pseudomonadota; class Alphaproteobacteria; order Rhodobacterales; family Rhodobacteraceae; genus Albidovulum. The sequence continues at coordinate 534,825 of JACKKD010000002.1, forward strand.
CGGTCATCCAGGAGGTCGTGCGCTATGACGACCGCATCCTCGGCCGCGACATCGATCCCCTTGAGATCACGCCGCTCGACGACCGGCGGCTGGTCGTGGATGCCTTCGCGCGCTTCCGCATCAGCGATGCCCAGCGCTTCCGTCAGGCAGTCGGCGCCTCTGGCGTGACTCTGGCCGAACAGCGGATCGACACGATCCTGCGCGCCCAGACGCGCGAGGTCCTCGGTTCCGTCACCTCTTCCGAGATCCTTTCGGCCGACCGGGCATCGCTGGCAGCGCGAATCCGCGATGCGTCACGCAACGAGGCCAACTCGCTCGGCGTCGAGATCATCGACGTCCGGATCAAGCGCACCGACCTGCCCGAGCAGAACCTCGACGCGACCTTCGCCCGGATGCGGGCGGAACGCGAGCGTGAGGCCGCCGACGAGGTCGCGCGCGGCAACGAGGCGGCGCAGCGGGTCAGGGCGCAGGCCGACCGCACCAGGGTGGAGCTTGTCTCCGACGCGCAGCGCCAGGCCGACATCATCCGCGGCGAGGCGGATGCCACCCGCAACGCGGTCTTCGCCGAGGCCTACGGGGCCGACCCGGAGTTCTTCGACTTCTACCGTTCGCTCGCCGCCTACCGCGAGGCGCTGAAGGCAGGCAATTCGACGATGGTGATCTCGCCCGACAGCGAGTTCTTCGACTACCTGAAGTCGACGACCCGCGGATCGCCCGCCGCCCCGGCCGCCCCGGCGACCCCGGTGGCACCGGCGCAGCCCTGAGCGATGGGAGGCTTCGCGCTTCTCCTTCTTGCCGTCGGGCTGGTTCTGTCGCTGGAGGGGTTGGTGCTTGCACTGGCCCCTTCGCGCATCGACGAGCTTCTCGATCTCATCCGCCGGATGCCGGTGGAAACCCGCCGCAATCTCGGCCTCGGCGCGATGGCGCTGGGGCTCGCGCTCATTTGGCTTGCGACCGGACTCGGAGGCTGAGACAATCGCGGTGGCCTCGCCCGTGCCGTCCTGCGGTCCCGCGCCATCACGCGGAGTTGACGACCGGGTTTCTGCTTGGACTTGCGGGCGGCCATGCCTGGTTGAAGGATGGGGCAACCGGCCGGCGGCGCTCTGCCGGCCTTGCCGCGATCATGGAGGGAGTTTGGCGTGCGTTCTGAGGCAATCATGATGGAAGCCCCGGCGGTCCGGCCGGGCGCCCTGATGGGTCTCTTCTGGGCCGCGGCCTTCGGGCTCGCGCTGGCGCTGGGGATGGCGCACGACGCCGGCGCCCGTGCGGCGCCCGAGAGCTTCGCCGACCTTTCCCAGGAGGTGAGCCCGGCGGTCGTGAACATCACGACCACGACCACGGTTGCCGCACCCGTCGATGGCCAGCCCGTCGTGCCGGAGGGCTCGCCCTTCGAGGACTTCTTCAAGGACTTCGGCGGCCCGCAGGGCCCGCAGCGGTCGAACGCGCTGGGCTCGGGCTTCGTCGTCTCGGAAGACGGCTACATCGTCACCAACAACCACGTCATCGAAGGCGCCGACGAGATCTCGGTGGAGTTCTACTCGGGCGCCACCCTCGACGCCGAACTCGTCGGCACCGACCCCAAGACCGACATCGCGCTTCTGAAGGTCAAGAGCGACCAGCCCTTGCCCTTCGTCAGCTTCGGCAACTCCGACCTGATGCGGGTCGGCGACTGGGTGCTGGCTGTGGGCAACCCGCTCGGCCAGGGCTTCTCGGTCTCGGCCGGGATCGTCTCCGCCCGCAACCGCGAGCTTTCGGGTACCTACGACGACTTCATCCAGACCGACGCCGCGATCAACCGCGGCAACTCCGGTGGTCCGCTTTTCAACATGAACGGCGAGGTCGTGGGTGTGAACACGGCGATTCTCTCGCCCAACGGCGGCTCCATCGGCATTGGCTTCTCCATGGCCTCTAACGTGGTGGCCAAGGTCGTCGGCCAGCTGAAGGAGTTCGGCGAGACCCGGCGCGGCTGGCTCGGCGTGCGCATCCAGGACGTGACCCCGGACGTGGCCGAGGCCATGGGCCTCGCGGAGGCGAAGGGCGCCCTTGTCACCGACGTGCCCGAGGGGCCGGCCAAGGACGGCGGCATCCAGTCGGGCGACGTCATCACCTCCTTCGACGGGGCGCCCGTCACCGACACGCGCGAGCTCGTCCGCCGCGTCGCCGATGCCGACGTCGGCCGTGCCGTGCGCGTCGTCGTCCTGCGCGAGGGCAAGACCCAGACGCTTCTCGTCACGCTCGGCCGGCGCGAGACGGCGGAAGGCGAGGGCCCCGAGTCAGGGGCCGCGCCGGGAACGCCCGAGGCCCCGGTGAGCAAGGAACTGATGGGGATGACGCTCGGTGTCCTCACCGACGAGACGCGCGGCGAACTCGGCGTCGGGCCGGAGGTCGAGGGGCTCGTCATCACCGATCTCGACCAGGCAGGCGAGGCCTACGAGAAGGGCCTGCGCGCCGGCGATGTCATTACCGAGGCGGGCCAGCAGAAGGTGGCGACCATCGCCGACCTCGAGGCGCGGATCGCCGAGGCGAAGGACGCCGGGCGAAAATCGCTCCTCCTCCTCATCCGCCGCGGCGCCGATCCGCGCTTCGTGGCGCTCTCGGTCGAATAGGGCCGGCAGGAACGGACAGGAAGGGGCGCCTCCGGGCGCCCTTTCTGCGGCGGGCGATCGGCGCAGAGCGTCCGCGCAGGGGCCGCGCCGGCGGCCGCCGCCGTCCCGACCTTTGGCAGCCTCAGCCCCCTTGCCCCCCTCACGGCCCCTCGTCCGCCCGCGCCGGCGCGGGGGCGAGGCGGCGGTCGCTGTCGGGCGCGAGCAACGTGTCGAGCAGGTCGGAGATGTCCTCGATCACCTCGGCCACGACATGCACCACCTCGTTGTCGCGCTGGAGCCGCCCGGTGACACGCAGGAGCCGTCCGGCCACGACGGCGCGGCGGAAGCGCTGGAAGACCTTCTGCCAGATCACCACATTGGCCACCCCCGTCTCGTCCTCGAGCGTGACGAAGACGACCCCCTTCGCGGTTCCCGGCCGCTGGCGCACCAGCACCAGCCCCGCCACCGTCACCCGCGCGCCCGAGGGCGGATCGCGGAGCCGGACATGGGGGAGGGCCGCGGGCGGGCGCGGCCAGTCGTCGAGCGGGTGGAAGTCGGTCAGCATGAGAACGAATGTAGAACATTCCGACCGGCGGGCAAGAGGGCAGGGTACTGGCAAAAGCGCCGGATTTCGCCTATGTCGGCGCGGGACACGGCGTTGAATCCGGAAAGACGAGGAAGATGGCGAAGATCACCTACGTGGAATTTGGCGGCAAGGAACATGTCGTCGACGTGCCGAGCGGGCTGACCGTGATGGAAGGCGCGCGCGACAACGGCATTCCGGGCATCGAAGCCGATTGCGGCGGCGCCTGCGCCTGCTCGACCTGCCATGTCTATGTCGATCCCGCCTGGGTCGGGAAGCTCCCGAAGAAGGACCCTATGGAGGAGGACATGCTCGACTTCGCCTACGAGCCCGATCCGGTCCGCTCGCGGCTCACCTGCCAGATCAAGGTGACGGAGGCGCTCGACGGGCTCCGCGTCTTCATGCCCGAAAAGCAGATCTGATGCGGCGCCGGGCGCTGGCGGTTCTGCTCGGCGCCATCGCGACCACTCCGGGCGTCGCCTCCGCCGACGGGGTGCGCGCCGCCGAATATGCGGTGCCCTCCACGCGCTACGGCCATGACGCCCTTGGCGCCGGCCACGAATGGGCGATGCTGGTCATCCACGGCGACGACGGCAAATCGCGCTTCTATCAGAACGACAGCGAGATCGTGTTCGAGGACACCGCGCCGCGCCTTGTCGATGCCGACGGCGACGGCGACAGCGAGGCGCTGGTGGTCGAGTCGAGCCACGCCGAAGGCTCGCGCCTCGCGATCTGGACCCGGAACGGCCGTCTTGCCGCGACCGGCTTCCTCGGCCGCCGCCACCGCTGGCTCGCCCCGATCGCTGCGGCCGACCTCGACGGCGACGGGCGCGTCGAGATCGCCTATGTCGAGACGCCCCACCTTGGAAAGGTGCTGAGGATCGTGCGGCTGGAGGGCGACCGCCTCGTGCCGGTGGCCGGGGCGCAGGGCCTGACCAACCACCGCTTCGGCGAGCCGTTCATCCAGGGCCGCATCGCCACCTGCGACGGCCGCGCGACGATCCTGACGGCCGACGCGGACTGGACCCGCGTCGTCGCCACCACCCTGTCGCAGGGCGCGCTCTCCAGCCGCGACCTCGGCCCCTACCGCGGCGCCGGGAGTTTCCGCCGCCTCAAGGGCTGCGACTAGCCCGGTTTCCTCGCTGCCGAAATGCCCCCCGCGCGGCGGGGCGGACCCTCAAAGCGCCCGCCAGCCGATGTCGCGCCGGCAGAACCCGCCCGGCCAGTCGATGCGGTCGACCATCGCATAGGCCCCGTCCCGCGCCTCGTGCAGCGAGGCCCCCCGCGCGGTGACGTTCAGCACCCGCCCGCCCGCGGCGATGACCGATCCGTCGCGCTCGGCCGTCCCGGCATGGAAGACCATGTGGGCGGAATCCTCGGGCAGTTCCTCCAGCCCGCGGATCTGCGAGCCCTTCGCATGGCTGCCCGGATAGCCGTTCGCCGCCATCACCACCGTCAGCGCGTGATCCGCGGCCCAGTTCACCGCGATGTCCGCCAACCGCCCCTCGGCACAGGCCTGGATGAGGTCGAAGGCCTGTGCTCCAAGCCGCATCATCAGCACCTGGGCCTCCGGGTCGCCGAAGCGGACGTTGTATTCGACGAGCCGGGCACGGCCGTCGCGGATCATGAGGCCGGCGTAGAGCACGCCCTGGAAGGGCGTGCCCCGCCGCGCCATCTCGGCCACCGTGGGCTTCACGATCTCTTCCATCGCCTGGGCGAGGACCGCATCCGTCAGGACCGGTGCCGGCGAATAGGCGCCCATGCCGCCGGTGTTCGGGCCGGTGTCGCCTTCGCCGACGCGCTTGTGGTCCTGCGCGGTCCCGACGGGCAGCACATCGACGCCGTCGCAGAGCACGAAGAGCGAGGCTTCCTCGCCCTCCATGAATTCCTCGATCACCACCTCGGCCCCGGCGGCGCCGAGACTGCCGCCGAACATGTCGGCGATGGCGGCGAGCGCCTCCGCCTCCGTCATCGCCACGACGACGCCCTTGCCGGCCGCGAGCCCGTCGGCCTTGACCACGATCGGCGCGCCCCGGGAGCGGACGTAGTCCTCGGCCGCCGCGCGGTCGGTGAAGCGGGCGTAGCCTGCCGTCGGCGCGCCGCAGGCGTCGCAGATCTCCTTGGTGAAGGCCTTCGAGGCTTCCAGCCGCGCCGCCGCCGCCGAGGGCCCGAAGACCGCCACGCCTGCTGCCCTCAGCGCATCGGCCACCCCGGCAGCCAGCGGCGCCTCGGGCCCGACGATGACGAAATCGACGGCGTTCCCCTCGGCGAAGGTCACGACCGCCGCGCCGTCGAGAATGTCGAGGTCGGCGCATTCGGCGACCATGGCGATCCCTGCATTGCCCGGCGCGACGATGAGCCGGTCGCATTTCGGGTTCTGCTTCACCGCCCAGGCGAGCGCGTGTTCGCGGCCCCCGCCGCCGAGAATGAGAATGTTCATGGCGCCCCCGCTTGGCCTCGCGTCCCGCGCGTTCTAAGGTCGGCGGAGAGCCGAGACAAGGACGCCATGGACATCTTCGAGGACGACGCCGGCGCGGAACAGGGGGGCAATGCCCCCGAATTCACCGTCTCGGAGCTTTCGGGCGCGATCAGGCGCGTCATCGAGGGCGAATTCGGCCATGTCCGCGTGCGCGGAGAGATCGGCCGCGTCGCGCGGCCTGCTTCGGGCCATCTCTACTTCGACCTCAAGGACGACCGCGCGGTCATCGCCGCGATCGCCTGGAAGGGCCAGGCCGCACGGCTGACCGTTAAGCCCGAGGAGGGGATGGAGGTCGTCGCCACCGGCCGGCTCACCACCTTCCCCGGCCAGTCGAAATACCAGCTCATCGTCGAGGACATCGCGCCCGCGGGCTTGGGTGCTCTCATGCTCATGCTCGAGAAGCGCAAGGCGATGCTGGCGGCCGAGGGGCTCTTTGCCGAGGCGCGGAAGAAGCCGCTCCCCTTCCTGCCGGAGGTCATCGGCGTCGTCACCTCGCCCTCGGGCGCTGTGATCCGGGACATCCTCCACCGCCTGCGCGACCGGTTCCCGCGCCGGGTGCTCATCTGGCCGGTGGCGGTGCAGGGCGAGAAATGCGCCCCCGAGGTCGCCGCCGCCATCCGGGGCTTCAACGCGCTTCCCGAGGGCGGCCCGGTCCCGCGGCCGGACCTGATCATCGTCGCGCGCGGCGGCGGCTCGATCGAGGATCTCTGGGGCTTCAACGAGGAGGCCGTGGTCCGCGCCGCGGCGGCGAGCGCGATCCCGCTCATCTCCGCCGTCGGGCACGAGACCGACACGACGCTCATCGACCATGCTGCCGACCGCCGCGCGCCCACGCCCACGGCGGCGGCGGAAATGGCGGTGCCGGTCAGGATGGAGCTTCTCGCCTGGACGGCCGAAGCGGGCGCACGCCTTGCCCGCGCCACCGGCCAGGCGCTCGACCGCCGCCGCCAGCGGCTCACCGATCTTGCGCGTGCGCTCGGCCGGCCCGAGACGCTGCTCGACCCCGCGCGCCAGCGGTTCGACCTCTGGTCCGACCGCCTGTCGCCCGGCCTCTCGGCCGCCATCACCCGCAAGCGCGCGGCGTTCAACATGTTCTCGGGCAAGATCCACGCGGGCCTCCTCGCGGGCCGCATCGCGGCCGAGCGGCGCCACGCGACCGGCCTTGCCGATCGCCTCGCCCCGGGCCTTTCCGCGGCGATCACCCGCAAGCGGGCGGAGTTCAACAGGCTCGCGGGCCAGGCGGGCGCCGGCGCGCTGGCCGGCCTGGTCGCCGGCGAGCGGCGCCATCTGACGGGTCTTGCAGATCGCCTCGCCCCGGCTGTCGCCCGCGTCGCCCGCGACGCGGCCCGTGACAGCGCGCGCGCGCGCGCGGACCTCGATGGCCTAGCCCGACGCCTCGCCCAGGCGGAGCGCGCCCGGCTCGACACGCTCGCCGACCGGCTGGCGAGTCTCGACCGCACGCGGGCGACGCTCGGCTATACCGAGACGCTGCGGCGCGGCTACGCGGTGGTGCGCGCCGGGGGCGCCGTCGTCACCACGAAGGCCGCCGCCGAGATCCATCCCGCGCTGGAGGTCGAATTCGCCGACGGCCGCCTGCCGGTCCTGAACGGCGGCCCGGCGCGACCGAAGCGCGCGCGGCCGGGCGGCGACCAGGGCAGCCTCTTCTGACCCCCTCGTTCTTCTTGGCTGAAATACCCCCCGGGGGCGCGGGGGCAGGCAGCCCCCGCTCCTGCCGGTCGGGCGCGGCGACCCGCTCTCAGACCCCGAGGTTCGGGCCCAGGCATTCCATCGGTTCGGGGCTTTCCTCCACCGCCACCAGCGGCTGGCCGAGGGGATCGCCCCGGAACCGCGCCGTCAGCCCGCCCTGCGCGGCGAAGAAGGTCCAGCACTGCGGCTCGGGCGTGTCGTCGTAGACAAAGCAGATGAAGCCGTCCTCCTCGTACCACTCGCCCTTGCGGCAGTCGTCGCCGAGAAAGGCCCAGACGACGCGCCGGCCCGGCAGATACTGTTCGGCGCCGTAGGGGAGGCCCCCGGAATTGTAGTAGAGCGTCCGTCCGACCGTCGCGGCGTCGAATTCGGCCGCCGTCATCGGCCGGTCGGGTTCCGCCGCCCGCACCGGCAGGGTGGCGGCGAAGAGGAGTAGGAGGGCAATCCGTCGCATGGCACGGGCCAGCATGACAGAAGGCCGGGACCGCCGCCAGCGCCGGTTCACGCGGCCTTGCGGAGTCTCGCCACCCTTCGATCCATGACGCGGTGCCAGACCGGCGGCACCAGGGCGATCGTCGCCATCACCGGCAGCGAATAGGGCAGCAAGGGCGCGCGGCCCTGCGGCGAGAGCCTGAGTTCCGGCCATGGCCGCCCCGGATGGGCGTGGTGGTCGGCGTGGCGGGGCGCGTTCAGCATCAGGAGCCCCGAGAAGGCATGCGGCGCGTCCCAGGAATGCTGGAGCCCGGCCGGCTCCAGCGCGCCCGATGGCAGCTTGCGCCGCTCGAGCCCGTAGTGCTGGACGTAGTCCGAGAGCAGAAGCTGCAGCTGGGCGTGGCCGCAGAGCAGGAGGTAGGCCACAAGCCCGTCGAAGCCGAAGAGCGTGAGCATGAGGGCGATGAAGGCCGTCGCCCCCGCCGCATAAACGGTATAGGGGTTCATGCCCCGCACGCCCCCCGCCTTGCGTTTCTCGCACCTGTGCTGCTCCATCTCGTAGCCCGCGATCAGGGCGCCGGGCCAGGCGCGCGCCGCGAAGGACCAGAAACCCTCGCCGTCGGCCGCGGTGCTGGGGTCGTCGGCCGTCGCCACGAAGCGGTGATGCACCAGCCGGTGCGCCGAGGTGTGATGCCCGAAGAGAAGCGAGATGTAGACCCACATGCCGGTGCGGAAGAGCCGGGAATCGGTGCGGTGGATGAGTTCGTGCGCGTTCGAGTTGGAGACCTGACCGAACCAGAGGCCGAAGGCGAGGAAGGTGGCGATCCAGGAAACGGGCCCGAGCCCGGTCGCGCCCGACAGCACCCAGACCGCGAAGAGGAGAAGTGCGAAATGAAGCCCCGCGAGCAGGAGCGAGAGCCGGTCGGCCATCTCCGAATGGAGGGGCTCCGGTCCCTCCACGCCGCGGCGCTTCAGGACCTCGTCGATCGCATAGAGGACCCCGGTCATCCAGAGGAGCGCGAGAAGGCTGAAGATCCCGCCCGCCGCCCCGGCGAGCAGAAGGAAGGGCACCGGCGCCAGCGTGGCCACGAGGAAGGGCCGGAGCGGGCGCCAGCGCGCCCATTCGGCGCGGAGCCTCGCCGGCACCGGGCGGGCCGGCGTGTCCCCGACGGCCGGTTCCTCGCCGATGATGGCGCGCACGGCCTCGGCCTGCGCCGCAGCCTCGACTGGCGCGCCGGGGGGTGCATCCGCGGCGGGCGCACCTGCGGGCGCACTTGAGGGCGCACCTGCGGGCGCCGGTATGGTGGCCGGACGGCGGGGGCGGTCCGCTCCCTTGGCGCGCGGGCGTTTCGGCAGCGGCGCGCCAACGGCTTCGCTGGTCCCCGCCTCGGCCGGCGCGATGTCCGGTTCGGGCGCGACCACGCGCAGATGCGGGGCCGGACGCGGCTGCGAGCCGTCCGGGGCGGGCGCGGCGCCGGCCGGCCCCGTGCGCCCGCCATCGAGCGCCTCGAAGACCGCGCGCATCGTGGCGTCGTCGTCGCGATGGCCGTTCGTGCTCACGTCCAACCTCCGGTCCTGCATCCGCGAGCGCCTCACGGGGGGGGGCTCGCGGAAAGATTAGGGGATATTCAAGGCAAAATCTTGGCACGGCAACCGCAATCACGGGCCCTGCGCGACCTGGCGGGAGTTGACGCCGCGCGCCGGAACATGCCCATTCCGGGGGCAGGCGGAGGAGAGATGGATCCGGCACAGGCATTGACCGCACTCGGGGGTGTGCTCGCGGTCCTCTACGGCGCCCGCTTCGCCGGGGCCGTGCCCTCGGCGGCGAAAAGCGCGGTGAAGACGGGATCGGTCGCGGCCCTGGCGCTGGGCGCGGTCGCGGCAGGGGCCCCGGGGCTCATCGCGCTCGGCCTCGTGCTCGGCGCGCTCGGCGACCTTTTCCTGTCGCGCCCGGGCACGCGGGTCTTCCTCGCCGGCATGGCCGCCTTCGCCGCCGGCCATCTCGCCTATGCGGCGGAGTTCCTCGTCCCCGGCGCCTGGCCTCCCCTTCTGCCGACGGTGGCGCTTCTCGTCCTCGCCCTTTCGACGGAAGCCTGGCTCGCCCCGCGCACCGGGGCGCTCCGCTGGCCGGTCCGGGGTTATGTCGCCGTCATCACGCTGATGGCGCTCGCCGCGCTCACGCTGCCCGAGGGGCGCGGCCTCGCCCGCGCGGGCGCGCTCCTCTTCCTTCTGTCCGACCTCCTCCTCGCGCTCGAACTCTTCGTGCTGACCGAGGGGCGGGCGAAGCGGATCGCCGTCCCCGGGCTCTGGGCCGCCTACTGGACGGGCCAGGCGCTCATCCTCTGGGGGACGGCGCCGCCCTGACCCTTCCATCGGCGGACCGAAAGGACTAGGTGAGGGAAAGCCCAAACCGCCCGGAGCGCCGATGTCGTTTTTCAGGAAACTCAAGGACCGGCTTCTGAAATCCTCCTCGAAGATCGAGGAGGGGCTGGAGGCGATCGTGGCCGAGGGGGCCGCCCCCGAGTCGCAGCCCGAGCCGAATCCGACGCCGGAACCGACACCGGTGCCGCGACCGGCCGAGCCGACGCCCGCCCCCGAGCCGCGCCCCGTGCCGGAGCCCGTGCCGGAGCCGGCCCCGGAACCCGCGCCCGAGATCGTGCCCGGCCCCGGGGAGGAACCGGCACCGCCGCCGCAGCCGCCCGAGGTTCCGGCGCCGGGCCCCGAACCTGCGCCAGAGCCCCCGCAGGAGGCGCCCTTCGCCCCCGACGAAATGCCCGAGCCCGCGCCCTACGAGATGCCCGACACCGGGCCGATGGAGATCCCCGGCGAGTACATGGCCGTTTCCGACGCGCCCCTTGCCGACCGGCCGGGGTTCCTCGGCCGGCTCTTTCGGCGTGCGACACCGGGCGGCGCAGCGCTGGCGGAACCGCGCCGCGTGCTCGACGACGCGATGCTCGAGAGCCTCGAGGAGCTTCTCATCCAGGCCGACATGGGCGTCGACACCGCGCTCCGCGTCGCTGCCAACCTCGCCGAGGGGCGGATGGGCCGCAAGCTCTCGGTGGCCGAGATCAAGGGCCTCCTCGCCGCCGAGATCGCGCGGATCATGGAGCCTGTGGCGCGGCCCCTGCCGCTCTATCCCAAGAAGCCGCAGGTCGTCCTTGTCGTCGGGGTCAACGGCTCGGGCAAGACCACGACGATCGGCAAGCTCGCGAGCCAGTTCCGCGCTGCCGGCAAGAAGGTGGTGATCGCGGCGGGCGACACGTTCCGCGCGGCCGCGGTCGAGCAGCTCCAGGTCTGGGGCGACCGCGCCGGCGTGCCGGTGATGACCGCGCCCGAAGGCTCCGATCCCGCGAGCCTCGCCTTCGACGCGATGACCCGCGCGCAGGCAGAGGGCGCGGACCTTCTGATGATCGACACCGCGGGTCGCCTGCAGAACCGCCAGGACCTGATGGAGGAACTGGCGAAGATCGTGCGCGTCATCCGCAAGAAGGACCCGGATGCGCCACACAACACGCTTCTGGTGCTCGACGCCACGACGGGTCAGAACGCGCTGTCGCAGGTCGAGATCTTCCGCAGGATCGCCGATGTCTCGGGTCTCGTGATGACCAAGCTCGACGGGACCGCCAAGGGCGGCGTCCTCGTGGCGCTGGCCGACAAGTTCGGCCTGCCGATCCACGCCATCGGCGTCGGCGAGAAGATCGACGACCTTGCCCCTTTCGACCCCGAGGACTTCGCCCGCGCGCTCGTGGGTCTTTCCGACTGATTCCCTTGCCGCTGCTGCCTTCCTTCAGCCGAAGATGCTCCGGAGGCCGGGTGGCGACCCCGGCCCGTGCCCGCCGATGACCGCCTGGCTCCTCTCGCTCGAAGGCACCGATGCCGGACGGCAGGTGGCGATGGGGCTGGCGCTGATGGCCGCCTTCCTGCACGCGCTCTTCGGCGCGTTGCAGAAGGGGCGTCACGATCCCTGGCTTTCCCGCGCGGCCATCGATGCCTCCTATGCCACCATGGCAGCCCCCTTCGCGCTCCTCGTCGTGCCCTGGCCCGAGCCGCACATGTGGCCGATCTTTGCCGGCGCCTTCGTCATCCACACCGCCTACAAGGTCGCGCAGGCCATGACCTACAGCCGCGGCGCCTATGGCGTGGTCTATCCGGTGGTTCGCGGCACCGGGCCCTTCTTCGCGGTGATCGGTGCGGGGCTGATCTTCGGCGAGCATTTCACCCCTGGCCAGTGGGCCGGCGTCGCGGTGCTCACGACGGGGATATTCGGGCTCGCGGCCTACAACCTGCGCACCGTCACCGCGGAGCGCGAGACCATGGTGCCGGCGCTTCTCTGGGCCGTGGTCACGGGGGCATTTGTCGCCCTCTACACCACCTACGACGCCTACGGCATCCGCGCGACGGCCGATCCCTTCACCTTCCTCGCCTGGTTCTTCCTCATCGACGGCATTGCGATGCCGGTCTATATGTGGCGCCGCTGGCGGCGACTGCCGGCGTCCGAGGTCGTGCCCTTGCTGAAGCGGGGCGTCACCGGCGCCTTTGTCGCCTATGCGAGCTTCGGCGCGATTCTCCTGGCGACGCGGATCGGCCGGGTGGGCGAGGCGGCGGTGCTCAGGGAAACCTCGGTCGTCTTCGCCGCCCTCATCGCCTGGGCGGTGCTGGGCGAGCGTGTGGGGCCGCGGCGGCTCGGGCTGATGGCGTTGATCGCGGCGGGCGCGGTCACGGTGAAACTGGCGGGGTGAGAGGCATGGCGGGCAGGAAGATCAACCCTTGGCTGAAGATCGGGCTCGAACTCGGTCCCGTCATCGCCTTCTTCGTGGCCTTCACGCGGCTGAAGGACCATACCGTCACCCTCGGCGGGGCGGAGTATGGCGGTTTCATCCTGGCGACGGCGGGATTCGTGCCGCTGATGATCGTGACGACCCTCATCCTCTGGCGGCTCACCGGGCGGCTCTCGCCGATGCAGGTGGCGACGCTCGTCCTCGTGGTGGTCTTCGGCGGGCTTTCGGTCTGGTTCAACGACGAGCGCTTCTTCAAGATGAAGCCGACGCTCATCTACCTCCTCTTTGCCGGGCTGCTCGGCTTCGGCCTCCTGAAGGGCAAGAGCTACCTCGCCCTCGTGATGGACGAGGTGATGCCGCTTGAACACGAGGGCTGGATAATCCTGACCCGCCGCCTTGCCGCCTTCTTCGCGGGGCTCGCGGTGCTGAATGAGGTGATCTGGCGGACGATGTCCGACGAAGCCTGGGTCAATTTCAAGACCTTCGGCCTGACGGCCGCGATCTTCCTCTTCTTCCTGACTCAGGGCGGCGTCTTCAAGCGCTACGAGGTGGCCGAAGACCGCCGCAACCGGCCGGGCGAGTGAAGCCTCAGCGCTGGAAGAGGAGTTCCTGCGCGCGGCGGTCGGTCTGGAGGTTCGCGCGCCGGTCCGCCGCGACGGCGCGGCCGCGGATGACGGCCGGGCGCGCGCCGACCTCGTCGAGCCAGCGCGCCATGTGGGGCTTGTCGTCGAGCGTCTGTTGCTGGCCCTCCCAGAGCGAGGCCCATCCCCAGATCGCCATGTCCGCGATCGAGTAGAAGTCGCCTGCGACAAAGCGGTTGCGGCCAAGCTGGCGGTCGAGCACGCCGTAGAGCCGCGCCACCTCGCGCCGGTAGCGGTCCTTGGCATAGGGCAGGTCCTGCGGCGGCTCGAGCGCGGGCGCATATTTCAGGAAGTGGTGCGCCTGGCCCGCCATCGGGCCGACGCCGCCGACCTGCCAGAAGAGCCACTGGTCCACCGCCACCCGCTCGCGTTCCGTCGCGCCGTGGAAGAGGCCGGTCTTGCGGGCGAGGTACTGCAGGATCGCGCCCGATTCGAAGATGGCGATGGGGACGCCGTCGGGGCCTTCGGGATCGACGATGGCGGGCATCCGGTTGTTCGGCGCGATCTTCAGGAACTCGGGGTGGAATTGTTCGCCGGCGCCGATGTTCACGAGGTTCAGCGTGTAGGGCAGGCCCATCTCCTCGAGCGCCACGGAAATTTTCCAGCCGTTGGGCGTGGGCCAGTAGTAGAGTTCGACGGGCGCGTGCATGGCGGATCCTTTCTGCGGCATTCCGGCAATCTGTGTCGCCGGACGGGCCGCGGCAACCTGCGCGGATGCACAGGAAGGTCAGCCGAGATCGTCGAGAAGTTCCTGCGCCAGAAGGTGATGGCGCACGGACCAGTAGCAGGCCGTCGCATCGGGTTTGGCACAGGGGACGACCGCGCCGTTCACGCGGGCGCGCCAGGTGCCGTTGGCAAGCGCCTCGACCGGATAGCTCTCGGTCAGGACCTTGACCGATCCCACCGGGGTGGCGGCGGGGCCGGCCGTCACGCAGGCGGCGAGCAGAAGCGCCGCGATGACGGCACCGAAGGGGCGCATGGGGACCTCCGCATCAGGGAGGGTCAGTTCACCGCAAATTCCGCCGGTCCGCAAGGCTCGACCCAGTCCGCCGCGGGCGCAGGCGCCGCGGCAATGCGCGGGAGGAGCCGGTCGAGCGGAAGCGCCTCGGTCTCGGCGATGAGCGCGCGGTAAAGCGCGAAGACGCCGGGCCGCATGTAGGAGGACCAGTGGCAGATGCGCCGTTCCGGCCCGCCGATGGCGAAGCCGAGGAGGTTGAGGTGGGCCAGCGCCTCGGTGCAGTCGAGCCGCACGTCGGCCCATCCGGCGTGGCGGACGGCATGGCCGGCCCCTGCGGGCCGGTCGAGGCCGCCCGAGGCGAGGAAGGTGGCGACGAGGTCGAAGAGGCGGTTTTCGCGGCTCGTCACATTGATGATCTCGGTGGCGACCGCGCCGCGGCTGGCGAGCGCCGCCTCCAGCTCCGAGCGCAGGATGGCCGGGAAGAGGAGGACCGTGCGGTCGATGGCGCCGGGCGTGGTCGCGGGTAGCGCCGAGAGGACGACCCGCGCGCCGAGACTGTGGGCGAGCACCGTCACCCGCCGCCCGGGTGACACGGCGCGGATGCGCGCGACCAGTGCGGCGAGCGCCAGACCCGCGCGCCGCGCCTCGGCGCGGGCGTGCCAGAAGCTGCCGTATCCGCGCCAGCCGAACGCGATGCCGAGGTCCGGCCCGCCGCCGGTCAGGCCGAGGTGGCGCGGCCAGGGCAGGTCGCCGTCCGGCAGCGTCTCGGCAAGCGAGAGGATCGTCTCGTGCGGATCGCGCCCCGGCACGGAAGGGGCGTAGCGGAATCCGTGGATCAGGATCGGAACCGGCCTGCCGGGCGGCAGCCGGTCGAGCCGGGCGGCGAGATCCGGCCCCCCGGGGTCGCGCATCCGCCAGAGGCAGCCTTCGGCATTGACATGCAGGAGCGTCATTCCCGCCTCCACAAGATGTTGTGGCTGCATCCTGACGCGCGCATACGACGCTCGCGTGACGGGCAGGATTCGGTTTCGCGACGTGGTTGACGTGCCACGGTCTTCGCGGTATCGCGACCGTGTGGCGCTTTGTTCACCGGATTGCGGGCCACGTTAAACAAGCCGCTAAAGAGGTCGGAGGCCCGCGCGCCCCCACCCCTTGCCGGTGGGGGTTTTTTGTTGCCGGAGGGCATGATGGACGACTGGAAGACCGCGACGAAACTGGTGCATGCGGGCGCGCGCCGGAGCCAGTACGGCGAGATGTCGGAGGCGATCTTCCTGACCCAGGGATTCGTCTACGACAGCGCGGAGCAGGCCGAGGCGCGGTTCATCGAGGCGGGTCCGGACGAGTTCATCTATGCCCGCTACGGCAACCCGACCGTGCGCATGTTCGAGGACCGCATGGCGGCCATCGAGGGCACCGAGGACGCCTTTGCGACCGCCTCCGGGATGGCGGCGGTCAACGGTGCGCTGACCGCGCTGCTGAAGGCGGGCGATCATGTCGTGGCGGCCCGGGCGCTCTTCGGTTCCTGCCTCTATGTCCTCGATCTCCTGGCACGCTTCGGCGTGGCGGTGACGTTGGTCGACGGCACCGACCTCGGCCAGTGGCGGGCGGCGCTGCGCGAGGGGACGAAGGCCGTCTTCCTCGAAAGCGTGTCGAACCCGACGCTGGAGGTCATCGACGTGAAGTCGGTGGCCGAGATCGCCCACGCCGTCGGTGCGACGGTGATTGTCGACAATGTCTTTGCAACGCCGACCTTCTCGAAGGCGGTCGCGCTCGGGGCCGATGTCATCGTCTATTCCGCGACCAAGCACATCGACGGGTCCGGCCGCTGCCTGGGCGGCGTCGTCTGCGGCACGAAGCACTATATCCGCAAGGTGCTGGAGCCCTACCTCAAGCATACGGGTGGCGCGCTCAGCCCGTTCAACGCCTGGGTGATGCTGAAGGGCCTGGAGACGCTGGACCTGCGGGTGCGCCAGCAGGCGGCCAGCGCGCAGGCGATGGCCGAGGCGCTGGCGGGGAACCCGAAGCTTGCGCGCGTGATCTACCCGGGGCTGAAGGACCATCCGCAGCACCGCGTCGCGATGGAGCAGATGGGCGCAGGCGGCACGGTCGTGACCTTCGACCTCGCCGGCGGCCAGCCGGCGGCCTTCCGGTTCCTCAACGCCCTCCGGATCGCGAAGATATCCAACAACCTCGGCGACGCGAAGTCGATCGCGACCCATCCCGCGACGACCACGCACCAGCGGCTGCCGGTGGAGCAGAAGGCGCTTCTGGGGATCACGCCGGGTCTTGTCCGCTTCTCGCTCGGCATCGAGGACACGGGCGACCTGATCGCCGACGTGATGGCCGCGCTTGACGCCGCGTGAATGGCGCGCGGTGTGATCCGGTGTCGCGTCTGGAACGTATTTGAGCGCGTATCGTTGGACATGGACGGTGGCGCGCCCACATAATGGGCATTGCTGCCGGCACCGCAGGAGGGCGCGATGAACTTCATCCGGAAGATCGGCGAGACGCCGGACGCCAAGGACGCCGCCGAGGCGCTTTCCGTGCTGCGCGAGTGGGCGGCGGCGGCCGACCCGGTGGAGGTCGCGCGGCTTGATCCCGCCATCGCCCGGCTCCTGCCGGAGGGCAAGCTCACGAACTATCCCGACCTGTCGCGCGTCTACCCCGCGGACTTCGCCGCCGACGCCGCCTATCGCGCCACGCTGCCCGATCTGCAGAACGGCCCGTCCAGCCTGATCGTCGGCGCGAAGGCGCAGATCCAGCATGTCGGCATCTCGAACTTCCGCCTGCCGATCCGCTTTCACACCCGCGACGGCTCCGACCTGACGCTCGAGACCTCCGTCACCGGCACGGTGAGCCTCATCGGCGAGAAGAAGGGCATCAACATGAGCCGCATCATGCGGTCCTTCTATGCCCATGCCGAGCGGACCTTCTCCTTCGCCGTGCTGGCGGCCGTGCTCGACGACTACAAGAAGGACCACGACAGCGTGGATGCGCGGCTGATGATGCGCTTCTCGTTCCCGGCAAAGGTCCGGTCGCTGCGCTCCGGGCTCGAAGGCTGGCAGTACTACGACATCGCCCTGGAACTGATGGAACGCGACGGGCGGCAGAAGCGGATCACCCATCTCGACTACGTCTATTCCTCGACCTGCCCCTGCTCGCTGGAACTGTCCGAACATGCGCGGGCGACCCGCAGCCAACTCGCCACGCCGCATTCGCAGCGCTCCGTCGCGCGGATTTCGGTGGTGGAGGAGGGGCCGAGGCGCCTGTGGTACGAGGATCTCATCGACCTCGCGCGGGCGGCGGTTCCGACGGAGACGCAGGTGATGGTGAAGCGCGAGGACGAACAGGCCTTCGCCGAACTGAACGCCGCGAACCCGATCTTCGTGGAGGACGCGGCGCGCAGCTTCGCCGAGCGGCTTCTGGCAGAGCCGAGGGTGGGCGATTTCCGCGTGGTCGCGAGCCACCAGGAGAGTCTGCATTCGCATGACGCGGTGTCGGTCCTGACCGAGGGACCGACCTTCGTGGCCGAAAGTATCGACCCGAAGCTCTTCTCGACGCTGCACCGTCCGGGCTGATCGTCGCCCTCGCGGCAGCGGGCGGACGGAGGCGACGATTGCAGGCGTTTGCGCCGCGCGGCCCGCATCCTGCCCGACCGACACCCTGTCTGGGCGCTTGACAGCGCCGCGGGCTGCGGCCAACCCTCCGCCATCATGGTCGACCTGCGCCCCGTCGGATATGTGATCGGTCTCGTCATAGCCGCGCTCGGGGTGACGATGGTCGCGCCCATCGTGCTTGACGGCGCGCTGGGCGACGGCAACGCTCCGGCATTCACGGCAGCGTCGCTCTTCGCGATCATGACCGGCTGGCTGACCGCTGTCGCCTGCCGGAACAGCGCTGGCGAGAGCCTGTCGATCCGCCAGGCCTTCCTGCTGACGCTCGGGATATGGTTCCTCGTTCCGGTGTTCGGGGCGCTGCCCTTCATGCTCGGTGCCCCGGGCGCGCGTTTCATCGACGCCTATTTCGAGGCCGTGTCGGGCATCACCACGACCGGTTCCTCGGTCTTTCTGGCGGTGGACGACCTGCCGCCCGGCGTCACGCTCTGGCGCGGGATGCTCAACTGGCTCGGCGGACTCGGCATCGCCTTCATCGCGATGATCTTCCTGCCGGTGATGCGGGTCGGCGGCATGCAGTTCTTCCGCACCGAGGGCTTCGACACCTTCGGCAAGGTCCTGCCCCGCGCCACCGACATCGCGCGCGACCTCTTCCTTGTCTATGCCCTGCTGACCGCTCTCTGCATGGCGGTCTACGCGATGGTCGGCATGGAGCCGTTCGAGGCGGTGACCCATGCCCTCGCCACCATCGCCACCGGCGGCTTCTCGCCCCGTGCGGCATCCTTCACCGGGTATTCGGCCCCGATCCTCTATGCCGGGGCGGTATTCATGCTGCTCGGCAGCCTGCCCTACATCCGTTACGTCCAGCTTCTGCGCGGATCGGCACGTCCGCTCTGGCGTGACCCGCAGGTGCGCGGCTATCTCGGCTGGGTCATGGCCGGGGTCGGCTCCGTCGTGGCATGGCGCGTGGCAACGAGCGATCAGGGGCTGGAGCCCGCCTTCCGCGAGGCGCTCTTCAACCTCGTCTCGATCATGTCCTCGACCGGCTTCGGGACCGGGGACTTTCCCGTCTGGGGCGGCTTCCCGGCGGTGGTCGCGCTCTGGATGGGCGTGATCGGCGCCTGTTCGGGATCGAGCGCCGCGGGCCTGTCGGTCTTTCGCGTACAGGTGCTGTTCGGCGCACTGGGCGCGCAGATCCGGCGCATCCACGCGCCCCACCGGCTCGCGCCGGTGCGCTATGCCGGCCGCGCCGTGGACGTCGACACGATGGACGCCATCGTGCTCTACCTTGGCGCCTACATCATCACCTTCGGGATCATCGCGCTCCTGATCGTGGAGACCGGCGTGGATTTCGAATCCGCGCTCTTCGCCTCCTGGACCTCGATCGGTAACATCGGCTACGGCTACGGGCCGATGGTCCTGCCGACCGGCACCTTCGTCGAGTTTCCCGACGTGGCCAAGGCGCTGATGATCCTCGCCATGATCATGGGGCGGCTCTCGCTTCTCTCGGTCCTGGTGATCCTGTTGCCGCGGTTCTGGCGGGATTGAGGCGCGGTCGCACGGGGCATGCTTGACAGAGAGCGCCCGGGCCGCGAAGGCTCGCCCCATGCTCGACCTGCGTCCCGTCGGATATGTCATCGGCCTGCTGTCCGCAGTCCTCGGGGCGACGATGGCGCTGCCGATGGCGATGGACTATGCCGCCGGTGACGCCCATTGGCGCGCCTTCCTGCAAAGCGCGATCGTCACCTCGGCCAGCGGCGGGCTTCTGGCGCTCGCCTGTGCGAACGGCGTCGCGGAACGTCTGAGCCTGCAGCAGACCTTTCTGCTCGCCACCGGCGTCTGGGTCGTGCTGCCCCTTTACGGGGCGCTGCCCTTCATTTTCGGCGCGACCGGTGCACGCACCGTGGACGCGGTCTTCGAGTCCATGTCGGGGATGACGACCACCGGCGCCACGGTCTTCACCGGGCTCGAGTACCTGCCGCGGGGCCTCCTCCTCTGGCGGTCCATGCTGCAATGGTTCGGCGGCATCGGCATCATCATCGTGGCCATGGTCTTCCTGCCGGAACTGCGCGTCGGTGGCATGCAGATCTTCCGGTCGGAGGCCTTCGAGACCGGCGGCAAGGTGCTGCCCCGCGCGGCCGAGATCGCGGCCCGGATCGGGGCCATCTACGTCGCGCTGACCGTTGCCTGCGCGGTGGCCTACGGCGGGGTGGGCATGGGCGGCTTCGACGCGGTGAACCACGCGCTGACGACGATGTCGACGGGGGGCTTTTCCACCTCGGACGCCTCGTTCGGGCCGTACCAGGGCGCACCGGAATATCTCGCGGCGGTGTTCATGGTCCTCGCGAGCCTCCCTTTCGTCCGCTACGTCCAGATGCTCGCGGGCTCCACCCGGCCGCTCCTGCGCGATGCGCAGGTGCGGGCCTTTCTCTGGACCATCGCCGCGCTCGTGGCGATGATCGCGGCCTACCGGGTGCTCGCCAACGACGACAACCTCGAACACGCACTGCGCGAGGCGCTCTTCAACGTCACCTCGATCATCACCGGCACCGGCTACGCGAGCGTCGACTACCAGCTCTGGGGGCCGTTCCCCGTCGTGCTCTTCTTCTTCATCGGGCTCATCGGCGGCTGCGCCGGCTCGACCTGCTGTTCGGTGAAGATCTTCCGCTACCAGCTCCTCGCCGCCGCCATCCGGGCTCAGATCCGCCGCATCCACTCCCCGCACGGCATGTTCGCCCCGCGCTACGAGGGGCAGCCGGTCACCGAAGAGGTGCTCTTCTCGGTCATGGCCTTCCTCGGGGTCTTCATCGTCACCCTGGGCCTCGTTGCGGTCGCACTGTCGATGACCGGGCTCGACTTCGTCACCGCGATCTCGGGCGCGGCAACCGCCATCGCCAACATCGGGCCGGGTCTCGGCGACATCATCGGCCCGGCCGGGAACTTCGCGCCGATCAACGACACGGCGAAGTGGATACTCACCGGCGCGATGCTGCTCGGGCGGCTCGAACTTCTGGTCGTGCTCGTCCTCTTCCTGCCGCGCTTCTGGCGGGTCTGACCCGCGCGCTCAGCGCCAGCAGGAGACGAGGACGGCAAGGTCGCGCCCAAGCGCCGTCAGATCCTCGGGCGCGAGCTGGCCCGAAGGCGGTTCGGTCCCCTCCGGCGGAAGGAGCCCGGCGCTTGCGAGCGTGTCAGCGAGCGCGGGCGCGGACAGGGCAAGGCCAACGTCCTCGGGCAGGACCCTGGCGCCGGAGGTGTCGCGGGGCAGGAGCATGCCGACGACCGCGCCCGAGCCGTCAAGCACCGCGCCACCCGCATCGCCCGCACGGGTAGCGGTGCCAAGCCTGTAGCGACCTTCCTCGCCGTCGAGACCGCGCGCGTCGGCGAGCGTGCCGAAGGTCATCACGGCCGTGTCGAGCGCATCCTCGTAGGGGTAGCCGGGGATGGCGATGTCCGCGCCGATGCGCGGTGCAGCGGCCGAGATCCGGGCGTGGGCGCGAGGGGCGAGCGGCTGCTCGGGCCGCAGCACCGCAAGGCCGGTGGCCGCATCGTTCAGGACGACATCCGCCGGGTGCCCGCCGTCGAGCGTCACCTGCGCGCAGTCCGCAACGGCTTCCGACGTGGTCGCGGCAAGGCCCCCGGAGTCGAGCCAGAAGCCGGAGCGCGACAGTGCCGGACGCCGCACGGCGAGCCCCGAGACGAGGTCGGCGCGGCCCACGGCAAGGGGCTGGCCGAGCCCTTCGGCGAGCGCGCGGTCGCCGATGGGCCGGAACCCCGCCTTCATCGCCTCGACCACGCGCCGGGCGCGGTCGGCGCCTTCCGGCGTCCAGACCAGCGTGTAGCCCTTGATCAACCCCCCCGAAAGCCGCACGTCGGTAAAGCTTTCGAGCCCCGCGTTCCGCCCGGCGATGGTGAAACCCGTGCGCCCGAGTTGCCGTTCGCCTTCCACCGGGACGATTTCCAGCGACTGCATCAGGTCGTAGAGTCCGGCAAGCCGCGTCTGGTCGCCCGGCTGGCTGATCAGGAGCATCCGGAAGCCCGAGCCCGCCTTTTCGCGGAAATGCACGAAGGGCGGCTCGTAATGGTCGAATTCCACCAGCGCGGAGGGGTAGGGGACCTCGATCCCCGCCTCGGTCTCGGTCAGCACCTCAAGGCCGAGCGCGGCCTGTTCGGCGCGGAAGTGCTCCAGGAGTTCGGCGCGCTGGGCGGTGGTCAGCACGCCCGTTTCCTCGTGCCCCTTCGCCCCCTGCCAGGTGGCCATGGAGCGGCGGGTGCCGGCGCCGAAGGCCCCGTCGATGGCGCCCGCGTAGAATCCGTCCCATTGCAGGGCCGCCTGCAGCTCGCGCCGCTCGTCGGCCGAAAGCGCGGCCTCCGACCGGCGCGCCTCGGCCGGCGTCTCGTCGGGAAGCGCCGGGTCGGGCACCGCCACGGCGACCTCCGGGGTCGGCTCCGTGGCGGGCTCGGCGTCGGTCACGCCCTCCGGCAAGGGCTGCGCCGCTGCGGCTGCCCCCGCGACCGGCCAGAACTGGCGCGTGAAGCGGTTGCCGAAGGCGATGTAGCTGTCCGCCGGGATGAGCCTTTCGCCCTTCAGCACACGCAGTTGCTGTTCGCCATCCGCCCTTGTGAAGGGCCCGAGCACGATCGCGTACCAGCCCGTGGTCATGGCAAAGCCCGCGACGTTGGGGAAGACGCCGGCATAGGCCCGCGCCCGTTCCTCGCCCTCCGCCAGCGTCGGTTGCGCCTCGATCTGCAGCCAGACCTGATCCTGTGCCACGGCCCTGAGCGGCAGCAGCGCGAGGAGGAGACCGAACAGGACCGTGGCAAAACGCATGCGTGAAAACCCTTCCGACGTTTCTTATGGGCGCGAATCCGTCGCCGAACCTAGCAGGACGGCGGGCGGCGTCACGTCACAATCGCCCGCCGGCCGATTGACCGCCACCGGCCTGTTGCCTATTGAGAACGCGCTTTCCCCCGCCCGAGGCAGATGATGACCCCGACCGCCCCCCGTTCCTTCCAGGAGATCATCCTGAGGCTGCAGAGCTACTGGGCTTCGAAGGGCTGCGCGGTGCTGCAACCCTATGACATGGAGGTCGGCGCCGGCACCTTCCATCCGGCGACGACGCTGCGGGCCCTGGGGTCGAAGCCCTGGGCGGCGGCCTATGTCCAGCCCTCGCGCCGCCCGACCGACGGGCGCTATGGCGAGAACCCCAACCGCCTCCAGCACTACTATCAGTACCAGGTGCTGATCAAACCCTCGCCGCCGGATTTGCAGGACTTGTATCTCGGCTCGCTCGCTGCCATCGGCATCGACGCCTCGCTCCACGACATCCGCTTCGTCGAGGACGACTGGGAAAGCCCCACCCTCGGCGCCTGGGGCCTCGGCTGGGAGGTCTGGTGCGACGGGATGGAGGTCAGCCAGTTCACCTATTTCCAGCAGGTCGGCGGCCATGACTGCCACCCGGTCTCGGGCGAACTGACCTACGGGCTCGAACGGCTCGCCATGTATGTCCTTGGCATCGACCATGTCATGGACATGCCCTTCAACGACCCGCAATCGCCCATTCCGCTGAGCTACGGCGACATCTTCCGCCAGACAGAACAGGAGTATTCCCGCTGGAACTTCGACCAGGCCGATACCGAGATGCTTCTCAAGCATTTCGAGGACGCCGAGGCGGAATGCGAACGCATCCTGGCCGCCCCGGCCGAGGACAAGGCGGGGCGCAGGATCGTCATGGCGCATCCGGCCTACGACCAGTGCATCAAGGCGAGCCATCTCTTCAACCTGCTCGACGCGCGCGGCGTGATCTCGGTGACCGAACGGCAGGCCTATATCGGCCGCGTCCGCGGGCTGGCGAAGCAATGCGCCGATGCCTTCGTGGCGACCGAGGCCGGTGGCGGGGTGGCTTCGTGAATGGCAAGCTCGTCGCGGGGTTCATCGTGCTGACCGCACTCGTCGCCGGCGCGGCGATCTACTACCTGCAGGAATATGCCTATTACCGGACGGTGGAGCCGGCCTCGGCCGAGGCGGTCATCCGTCTGACCGACCTTTCGGGCGCGGTGGAGCCGATGCTGGCGGAGGGGTTCGAGGGGATCGACGCGGACAGCTCGCCCCTGCGCTTCCGCGGCTGTTTCCGCACCCCGATGACGCTCGCGATGTTGAGCGAAACCTACGTTGCCTACGAAACGCCCACGCCGCTGATCGGGCCGAACTGGTTTTCCTGCTTCGATGCCAAGGCTCTGGGCGCCGATCTTGAGACGGGAACGGCGCTCGCCTTCCTGTCCGAGAAGAACATTCACCCCGGCGTGGACCGGGTCGTCGCCGTCTACCCCGACGGCCGGGCCTTTGCCTGGCATCAGCCGAACGAAACGCTGGAGAAGTGAATGCCCGATCTTCTGATTGAACTCTTCTCCGAGGAAATCCCGGCGCGGATGCAGGGACGGGCGCGGGAGGACCTGAAGCGGCTCGTCACCGACGGGCTCGTCGAGGCGGGGCTGACCTATTCCGGGGCGCACGCGCTTTCGACCCCACGCCGGCTCACGCTGGCACTGGAGGGGTTGACGGCCGAAAGCAGGCCCGTGCGCGAGGAACGCAAGGGCCCCGCCGTGGGCGCGCCCGACGCCGCGGTGCAGGGCTTCCTCCGTTCGACCGGGATGATGCTGGAGCAGCTCGAGGTGCGCGAGGGGGCCAAGGGCAAGACCTGGTTCGCCGTGATCGAGCGGCCGGGGCGGAGCGCGAGGGCGATCGTGGCCGAGGTGCTTGAGGCGACGATCCGCAATTTTCCCTGGCCGAAGTCGATGCGCTGGGGGGCGGGGAGCCTGCGCTGGGTGCGGCCCCTGCATTCGATCCTCTGTGTGCTGAGCGACGAGCACGGGGCCGAGGTGGTGCCGCTCGACGTGGACGGCATCCGCGCGGGCAACGTCACGCGCGGCCACCGTTTCCTCGCGCCGGATGCGTTTTCCGTAACCGGGTTCGAGGATTACGCGGCGAAGCTGAAGCGCGCCTTCGTCATGCTCGACCCGGCCGAGCGCGCCGAGCACATCTGGCACGACGCCCAGAATGCCGCCTTCGCCGCCGGGCTTGAGGTGGTCGAGGACAAGGGCCTGCTGGCCGAGGTCGCGGGGCTTGTCGAATGGCCCGTGGTGCTGCTGGGCCGGATCGGCGCGGAGTTTCTCGGCCTGCCGCCCGAGGTGCTGCAGACCTCGATGCGCGAACATCAGAAGTTCTTCTCGGCCAGGAACCCGAAGACCGGCCGGATCGAGGGCTTCGTGACCGTGGCGAACACCGAGGCGGCCGACCACGGTGCGACGATCCTCAAGGGCAACCAGAAGGTGCTCTCGGCGCGGCTCTCGGATGCCAAGTTCTTCTGGGAGAACGACCTGCGGACGGTTGCTCAGGAGGGGATGGAGGGCATGGCCGAGGGGCTGGCCAATGTGACCTTCCACAACAAGCTCGGGAGCCAGAAGGACCGCATCGACCGGATCGAGGCGCTTGCTCGCGAGATCGCGCCGCTGGTCGGCGCCAAGCCCGACCTTGCCGCCGAAGCCGCGCGGATCGCCAAGGCCGACCTGCAATCCGCGATGGTGGGTGAGTTCCCGGAGCTTCAGGGCACGATGGGGGTCTATTACGCCCGCGCCGCCGGCCTGCCCGACGCCGTGGCCAATGCCTGCAAGGCGCATTACCAGCCGCTCGGCCCCTCCGACGACGTGCCGACCGAGCCGGTTTCGGTCGTCGTCGCGCTCGCCGACAAGATCGACACGCTGACCGGGTTCTGGGCGATCGACGAGAAGCCGACCGGGAGCAAGGACCCGTTCGCGCTGAGACGGGCGGCGTTGGGGGTGATTAGGTTGGTGTTGGGGAATGCCATCCGTCTTGCGTTGATGGATGACGTATTAATCCCCGCCAATTCAAGCTTCGCAGAACTCCCGTTGCTTGAGAACACCAACCGGCAGATCGACAAGCTGAACGATCTAATCGACGCGGGGTTTCCGCAGCAAGCAGCCGACCGGGCATACGCGGCAATCGGAAGAGCGCACGAGAAAGCTAAGCAGCGTTCGCTGACAGATGACGAGATTGAGCGTTCGCTTCTTCGCCTTGCCGACCTCCTCGCCTTCTTCCACGACCGCCTCAAGGTCCATCTCCGCGATCAGGGCATCCGCCACGATGTCATCGACGCCTGCCTCGCCATGCCGGGGAACGACGACCTCACCCTCCTCGTCAAACGCGCCGAGGCGCTCGCGGCCTTCCTCAAGACCGATGACGGCGAGAACCTCCTCCAGGGCTTCAAGCGCGCCAACAACATCCTGACCCAGGCCGAGGAAAAGGACGGCGTCGAATACTCCTTCGGCGCCGACCCGAAATTCGCCGAGGACGAGACCGAACGCACACTCTTCGCCGCGCTCGACGCCGCCGAATCCGCCATCGCCCCGGCGATGCAGGCCGAGGACTTCGCCGCCGCCATGTCGGCGATGGCCGCGCTCCGCGCGCCCATCGACGCCTTCTTCGAGGCGGTGCAGGTGAATACCGACAATCAGGTCGTCCGCCGCAACCGGCTGAACCTGCTCAGCCGCATCCGCACGATCTGCCTTTCCGTAGCGGACCTGACGAAGCTGGAGGGCTGAGGCGCACTGCCCTTCGCGCTCTATCCTTCGGCCGTGAACTGCGCCGCCGCGACCTGCCAGCCTTCCGGTCCCTCGACCAGCACCGCCGCGAGGATCGCGCCGACGCGCCCCGCGTCCGTCCCGTCGGCATTGAGGATCCCCGAGAGCACGTAGCGCTGCATCACGTGCGCGACGCCGGGCGCCAGCGTCCGCGCCTTCGTCCGCCCCGTCACCAGCTTCGCCCGTGCGAAGGCACCGGCCATCTCGCCCGCCACCGCCTCCGCGATCGCCTTCCGGCCCTCGGCCCAATGCCCCGTCAGGGTGAGGAAGTCGGCGTCCCCGGCAAAGAGTGCGGCCATGGCGCGGGCATCGCGCGCCGCCCAGGCGTCGGCGAAGGCGCGGGCGAAGAGCGCGGGGTCGGGCAGGGTCACTGGTTCACCTCCACGACCTTGCCGGGGTTGAGGATGCCATCGGGGTCGAGCGCGCGCTTGATCCGCGCCATGACCTCCCAGGCGTCGCCATGCTCCAGCGCCATCAGGTCCTTCTTGCCCATGCCCACGCCATGTTCCCCGGTGATGGTGCCGCCGAGCCGCAGCGCGCGTTCGGCCATGCGGCGGGCGAACGCCTTGGCGGTCTTCAGTTCGGCCGCGTTGCCGCGCTCGATCAGGAGGACGGCGTGGAAATTGCCGTCGCCGACATGGCCGACGATCGGGCCCGGGATCCCCGACGCGGCGATGTCGGCGCGGGTCTCCCGCACCGCCTCTGCCAGCCGCGAGATCGGCACGCACATGTCGGTGACGAGTCCGATGGAGCCGGGACGGAAGGCGATGGAGGCGCGATAGGCGCCGTGGCGCATCCTCCACAGCGCGGTGCGGGCCTCGGGCGTGGTCGCCCAGTCGAAATGCCCGCCGCCCATCTCGGCCACGACCTCGCCGAAGCGGCGCGCGTCTTCCTCGACCGAGCTCTCCGAGCCGTGGAACTCGACCATGAGCTGCGGCTTTTCCGGCAGCGCCGTGCCGTTCGCCTTGTTGAAGATCGCGGCGGTGGTCTCGTCGACGAACTCGATCCGCGCCATGGGAATGCCCATCTGGATCGTGGCGATGACGGTCTGCACCGCCGCTTCGAAGTCGTCGAAGGCACAGACGGCGGCCGAGATCGCCTCGGGCTGGCCGTGAAGGCGGAGCGTCAGTTCGGTGATGATGCCGAGCGTGCCTTCCGAGCCGACGAAGAGGCCGGTCAGGTCGTACCCCGCCGAGGACTTCCTCGCGCCCGAGCCGGTGCGGATCACCCGGCCGTCGGCGAGGACGACCTCAAGCGCCATCACGTTGTCCCGCATCGTCCCGTAGCGGACCGCCGTGGTGCCCGAGGCGCGGGTGGCGGCCATGCCGCCGAGCGAGGCATTGGCTCCGGGGTCGACCGGGAACATGAGGCCCGTGGCGCGCAGTTCGGCATTGAGCGCCTCGCGGGTGACGCCCGGCTGGACCACGGCCTGCATGTCCTCGGCGCGGATGGCGAGCACCCGGTTCATCCGGCCGAGGTCGAGCGAGACGCCGCCCCGGATGGCGAGCGCATGGCCTTCGAGCGCGGTTCCGGTGCCCCAGGCCGTCACCGGGCAGCCGTGTCGCGCGCTGGTCGCGACGATCCGCGCGACCTCCTCCGTCGTCTCCGGATAGGCGACGGCGTCGGGCGGGGCTTCGGGAAACCAGGCCTCGCTCTGCCCGTGGGCGGCGCGTTCGGCCTTGGAGCGCGACAGGCGATCCCCTAAGAAGGAGGCGAGTTCGGCGAGCGCCGCGTCATGGGGCATTTCGGTCCTCGGGCTGGTGGCGCGGCGACCCTAGGCGAAGCGGGCAGCCCGGGGAAGCCCGGCAAGGTCACGTCCCGCGGAAATCTGCCGGGTGACGGAACGCGACGAGACCACAGACAGGCGCGCACCCTCCCCAAGCGCCGGACCGGATCGGAAGGAACCCTCGACGATGCGTTGGAGCGATCTGGGCGGGGTCCGTTTCTGGGCGATCGCGCTTGCCGTCGGGCTTGCGGCCGGGACGGCGGCCCTCGGGTTCCGTCTCGGCATCACGACCCTGCAAACCGTGCTCTACGGCACCGACGACATGATGCTCGCGACGGTCGCGGGCCGCCTGCCGTGGTGGTGGGTGCTTGCCATTCCGATCCTCGGCGGACTGGTCGTCGGCCTGATTCTCGACCGCTTCACCCCCGATGCGCGGGTGCGCGCCGTTGCCGACGTGATCGGGGGCGCGGCGCTCGATCGCGGGCGCGTCGAGGGCCGGGCGGGGCTCGCTTCGGCCGCCGCCTCGCTGATCACGCTCGGCTCGGGCGGGTCGTCGGGGCGCGAGGGCCCGGTAGTCCACCTTGCCGCCATCATCTCGTCCTGGGTGTCCGACCGGATCGGCGCTGACGGCATCACCGGGCGCGACCTTCTGGGCTGCGCGGTGGCAGCGGCAGTCTCGGCCAGCTTCAACGCGCCCATTGCCGGAGCGATCTTCGCGCAAGAGGTGGTCCTGCGCCATTTCGCCCTGCGGTCCTTCGCGCCCATCGCCATCGCATCGGTCGCAGGGACGGTCATCAACCGTCTGCATTACGGCGACATCACGGAGTTCCACCTGCGGGACGGGGGCGGTCTGTCCTTCTACGGCGAACTCCCGGCCTTTCTCCTGCTCGGAACTATTTCCGGCCTCGTCGCCGTCGCGCTGATGCGCGCGGTCCTCCGCGCGGACGACCTGGGAGACCGGATCCAGAGTGCGACTGGCATTCCGCGCTGGCTGCGGCCGACGCTGGCCGGGGCGCTCCTGGGCGCGATCGCCATTCCCTTCCCCCACATCATCGGCGTCGGCTACGAGACCACCTCGGCCGCACTGACGGGACGCATCGGGCTTGGCGCCGCCATCGTCTACACGGTGGTCAAGATCATCGCCGTCGCGATCACGATGGGTGGCCGGATGGGCGGCGGCATGTTCTCGCCCGCGCTCGTCGTCGGCTCCCTCACCGGGCTCGCATTCGGGATAATCGCCACCGGTTTCGCACCTGCGGTCTCCGGTGGAGCGACGATCTACGCGCTCGCCGGCATGGGTGCGGTGGCCGCCGCCGTTTTCGGCGCGCCGATCTCGACGACGCTCATCGTCTTCGAACTGACAGGCGACTGGGAAACCGGCATTGCCGTCATGACGGCCGTTTCGATCTCGACCGCGCTTGCCTCGCGGCTGGTGGAACGGTCCTTCTTCCTCACGCAGCTCGCGCGGCGGGGCATCCAGCTTGCCGCGGGGCCGCAGGTCTACCTCGGCACGACGATCCGGCTCGCAGAGATTCTGCGGTCCATGGAACATCCCGCCGCCGCGCCAGAGGATGCCTGCCGGGCCATGATGGAGAGGGGCCTCGTTCTCGGCGAGGTCCAGGTGCTGGAAACGGCGCTGAGGTTGTTCGAGGAAACCGGCGCCGATTTCATTCCGGTCACGCGGCCGGGCGACGGCGGGGCGCCCGTGCTCGCGGGCGCCGTATTCCAGACCGACGTGCTCAGAGCCTACGCACGCGCGCTTGCCGAGACGGCGGCCGAGGAACACCGCTGACACGCAGCGGCGCGGCGCGGGGGACGCACGACGGACGGTTTCAGATCCGTTCGAGCGTCACCTTGTCGGCGTAGAACGCGATGTGGCCGGTCAGTGCCCCCGCGCCGTTGGCGGGCGTTTCGTAGCTCCAGGCGACATCGGGGACCGGACCGCTTTTCGTCACCAGCGTGAAATAGCGCGCCTCGCCCTTGTGGGGGCAGGCAGTGCGGGTGCGGCTTTCGTCGAGGAGCGCCATGGCGATGTCCTCGCGCGGGATGTAGAGGACAGGAGGATAGC
This sequence comes from Paracoccaceae bacterium, assembly GCA_020637675.1. Lineage (GTDB taxonomy): Bacteria > Pseudomonadota > Alphaproteobacteria > Rhodobacterales > Rhodobacteraceae > Albidovulum. The sequence goes on from JACKKD010000002.1 coordinate 565,051, forward strand.
CGCCCTCCGTCACTTCCAGGGCGCGCGAGGTCTCGCCGATCACCGCGCCGCCGGCGCGGATGACCCAGGCCCCCTCTGCGGGGTGAATCTCGAGGCGGGTCGGCATCGTTTCTTTCCTTCTGCTCGGTTCGGCAAGTATCGCCGCGGAAGGCAAAGGGAATGTGTCAGACGGGCGCCGTCGCCGCCGCGAGCCAGGCGCGCGCTGCGTCGGAAACGCGCGGACCGATCCGCGCCGAGACTTCGGCGTGGTAGGCGTCGAGCCAGCCGCGTTCGGCCGGGGTCAGCGCCGCGGCGTCGATCAGCCGGCGGTCGATCGGCGCCCAGGTCAGGTTGCGGAACCGCAGCATCTGCCGGTGCGTATCGCCGCCGGGCAGGGGCGGCGCCTCCTCCACGAGGATGAGGTTCTCGATCCTTATGCCGAAGGCGCCTTCACGGTAGTAGCCGGGCTCGTTCGAGAGGATCATGCCCGGCTCGAAGGGCACGTCGCCGGTGCGCGACAGCCGCTGCGGCCCTTCGTGGACGGAAAGGTAGCAGCCGACGCCATGGCCGGTGCCGTGGTCGTAATCCTGCCCGGCGAGCCAGAGCGCCTGGCGGGCGATGCTGTCGAGATGCGCCCCCGCGATCCCCTTCGGCCACCTCAGCTGCGAGATGGCGATCATCCCCTGAAGCACGCGGGTGAAGGCAGCCCTCGCGTCGGGGTCCACCGTGTCGCCCACGGCAACCGTGCGGGTGATGTCGGTGGTGCCGTCGAGGTACTGGCCGCCCGAGTCGATCACGACGACCTCGCCGGGACGGAGCGGCCGGTTCGTCGCGCGCGTCACGCGGTAGTGGATCACCGCGCCGTTGGGTCCGGTGCCGCAGATCGTCTCGAAGCTGATCTCCTGAAGCGCGTTCGTCGCGCGGCGGAAACCTTCGAGCCGCTGCACCACGTCGATCTCCGTCAGTCCGCCCTTCGGCGCCTCGGCGTCGAGCCAGGCGAGGAACTCGACCATCGCCGCGCCGTCCCTGAGATGTGCGGCTTCCATCCCCGCGATCTCGGCGGGGTTCTTCGTCGCTTTCGGCAGGAGGCAGGGGTCAGGCGCCGCCTGGACGGCGATGCCCGCCTCTTCGAGTTCGCGCGCGACGGCGAGAGGAGCGGTGCGGTCGTCCACCCGGACGGGACCCTTGAGGGTCCGGAGCGCCGGGACGAAGGCGGTGGGGGGACGGAGGGTGACGTCGGGGCCGAGGTGGTCGCGCACCGCGTCCGAAAGCTTTTCGGGCGCGATGAAGAGCGTCACCTGTCCGCTGTGGCGCAGGACTGCGAAGGCCTGCACGACGGGATTCCGCTCGATGTCGCTGCCGCGGATGTTGAGAAGCCACGAGATCGAGTCGGGCAACGTCAGCACCGCCGCCGACTGGCCTGTCTTCGCCAATTCGGCACCGATCCGCACGCGCTTGTCGGCCGCCGTTTCGCCCGCGAATTCCAGGGGCTGGATGCGCACGGGACCGAGCGGCGGAGCGGGGCGGTCGGTCCATATGCGGTCTACCGGGTTCGCGGCGGGGCAAAGCTCCACCCCGCTGCCGTCGAGCGCGGAGCGAAGGTCAGCGATCTCCTTCGCGGTGTGGAGCCAGGGATCGAATCCGACGCGCCCGCCCTGCGGCATTTCGCGGCGGAGCCATTCGGCGGGCTTCGTCTCGGGCCAGTTCACCGGCGTGAAGGCCGCAAGATCCACCTCCGCCTTCACCTGCGTGCGATAGCGCCCGTCCACGAAGACGCCGGCGAGCCCGGGCAGAACGATGGCGAAACCGGCCGATCCGGTGAAGCCGGTGAGCCACCCGAGCCGACGGTCGGCGGACGCCACGTATTCGCCCTGATGGGCATCGGCGCGCGGCACGATGAACCCGTCGAGCCCCATGCGGGCCAGTTCCTCCCTGAGCGCCGCGAGCCGCGGCGGCCCCTGATCCGGGCGGGAGGTGGTCTCGAAGCTCTGGAACATGCCGGGTCTCGCCTTTTCCGGCGGCCGGAAACGCCGCCGCCCGACCGGTTTAGCCGAGCAAGACCACGCAGGTAAACGGATTTCCGGGGACGGGGCCCGCGCCACCCCGACGGACGGCGCGGGCCGGCGGTCAGTTCGACGCGTGGTCGGCATGTCCCTGGTGGTGTGCGCAGGTGGCCATCGGGTTGAACGGGGCGAAGACCCCGTTGGGATTGTCGCGGTGCACCCAGACGTGGCGGTCGTAATGCGGCGCGAAGTTGTGCGCCTCGTCGAGCGCCGTCGAGGGGTCGTCCTCCATCCGGTCGTATGGGACGCCGTGGAAGCGCGGCGGCTCGGTATTGCCCGCAGCCTCCCACGCGGCCTTGAAGACGAGGTTCTCCACCCCGATGAGCGCGAGCGACCCGTCCTCCTGCGGTTCGTAGAGCAGGACGGCCGGCTGGCGGAAGTCGGTGTGGGTTCCGTTGCCGTCGACGCGCGGATTGGGCGGTGCCGAGATGCCGAGAAGGTCGGGGCGGAAATAGTGGATGCCCATCGCGCCCTCCGCCTCCGGCCGGCCCATCATCGTCGCGACCTCGCAATGGTCGCCGGGGTCGCGGATGTAGCCCTCGGCAAGGGCCACGTTCACGTCGGCGAAGCGAAGCGTGGCCTCGCGCACCTCCTGAAGCGTGGGTTCGCCGGGTGCGGGGGTGGCGGTCTCTCCGGCCTGGGCCGGGAAGATGGCGAAGGCGGCAACGGTCGCGGTGATCATAACGGTATTTTTCATGTGCATTTTCAATCTCCTATGAAATAGAGGACAGTCTGACCGGTAACGAGCAAGCAATCGGAAAAACGCGGGATGGCGGGTCGTCGGGACGGCTCCGCCGGGGCACGGCAACACGAAAAAATTTGGAACCGGTCCTGCAAATCACACCGCGCCCGAGGCGTGTTCAAATTGGTTGCGCGCTCATGTGCATTCAAATGTCACTGGTTGTCAATATTGAATGCACATGATAGTGTAATGAATATGAAGCGGACCTATGCATTGGGAAAACGCGCCGAGCAGCAGGCGCAGACCCGCCAGCGCATCGTCGAGGCGGCGGTTGACCTTCACGGCACGGTCGGCCCCGCCCAGACGACGGTGACGATGATCGCCGAGCGGGCAGGGGTGCAGCGGCACACGTTCTACAAGCACTTCCCGGACGAGCGCAGCCTGTTGATGGCCTGTTCCGGCCTGGCGGCCGAGCGTGATCCGATGCCCGAGGCCGAGCCCTGGCGCGCGATCGAGGACCGCGAGGAACGGCTCCGGACCGCGCTTTCGGAGGTCTATGCCTGGTACGGGCGCAACGCCGGGCTCATGTCTTGCGTCACGCGAGATGCGCAGAGCCACGCGCCGACGCGCGAGATTGTCGAGCTGCGGCGGGGGCCGGTGGTCGCCGCCTATGCGGAGGTGCTGGGGGGCAACTGCGGCCCGCTCGGCCTCGCCGCGCTGCGGCTGGCCCTGAGCTTTCCGGGCTGGAGCACTCTCGTCGGCGAAGCCGGGCTGTCGCAGGAGGACGCCGTGAAGGTCATGGTCCGCGCAGTGCTCGCGGCCGAAGGCCCACCGGCAGCGTGACGGCCCTCAGCCGGCCTTGCGGAGGCCGAGGAACCGCGCCCTTGCCCGCGGATCGCTGTCGAAGAGACTGGCGAGCTGTTCCGTCATCGCGCCCGCGAGCTGTTCGACATCGGTGATCGTCACTGCCCGCTGGTAGTAGCGCGTCACGTCATGGCCGATGCCGATGGCGATGAGTTCCACGGCCTTGCGGCGCTCCACCATGGCGATCACGTCGCGGAGGTGCTTTTCGAGGAAGTTCGCGGGGTTGACCGACAGGGTGGAATCGTCGACCGGCGCGCCGTCCGAGATGACCATCAGGATCTTGCGCTGCTCGGGCCGGCCGAGCATCCGCCGGTGCGCCCATTCCAGCGCCTCGCCGTCGATGTTCTCCTTCAGGAGCCCCTCCTTCATCATCAGCCCAAGGTTCGGCCGCGTCCGCCGCCAGGGCGCGTCGGCCGACTTGTAGATGATGTGGCGAAGGTCGTTCAGCCGTCCGGGCTGTTGCGGCCGCCCGGCGGCGAGCCATTTCTCGCGGCTCTGCCCGCCCTTCCAGGCCCGCGTGGTGAAGCCGAGGATCTCCGCCTTCACCTGGCAGCGTTCGAGCGTGCGGGCGAGGACGTCGGCGCAGATCGCGGCGATGGAGATCGGCCGGCCGCGCATCGAGCCGGAGTTGTCGAGGAGGAGCGTCACTACGGTATCGCGGAACTCCATGTCCTTTTCGACCTTGAAGGACAGCGGTGTGGTCGGGTTTGCGACGACGCGGGCAAGCCGGCCGGCATCGAGGATGCCTTCCTCGCGGTCGAATTCCCACGAACGGTTCTGCTGCGCCTGAAGGCGGCGCTGAAGCTTGTTGGCAAGCCGGCTGACCGCGCCCTTCAGGGGTTCGAGCTGCTGGTCGAGATAGGCGCGCAGGCGCTCGAGCTCCGCCGGTTCGGCCAGATCCTCGGCCTTGATCTCCTCATCGAAATCCGTGGCATAGACGGTATAGTTCGGGTCGGCGTCGGAATGCGGCGGGGGCGGGGGCGGCTCCAGCGGGGCCTCTCCCTCGGGCATCTCGGACTCCTCGCCCTCCTCCATGTCGGCCAGTTCGTCCATCGACACCTCGGCCTGCGAGGTGTCGTCCTGCTCCTCCTGCGACTGCTCGGGGGAGGCATCGGCATCCTCCGACTGCTCCTCGCCTTCCTCGCTGTCGGGGCTTTCCTCTTCCTGCTCGGAGGCGGCGTCGTCGCCCTCGCTCTCGTCCTCCAAGTCCGGGTCGTCGCCGAGCTGGTCGCCGTAGCCGAGGTCCCTGATGACCTGCCGGGCGAGGCGGGCGAACGCGGCCTGGTCGGCAAGCACATCCTTCACGTGATCGAACGTGCCGCCCGCCTGTTGCTCCATGAAGGGCTGCCAGAGGTCCATCACGTTCTGGGCGCCGGCCGGCAGCCTGCGGCCGGTCGCGAGGTGTCGCACGAGATAGCCGGCGGCCTGCGCCAGGGGCGCGTCCTGCGCCTGGCGAATCTGGCCGTAGCCGCGCCGGTCGGCCTCGGCCCCGATCTTGGCGTCGATGTTGCCGAGCGTGCCGGGCATGTCGCGGGCGCCCACGGCCTCGCAGCGCGCCGTCTCCATCGCCTCGTAGAGGTCGCGCGCCATCTGGCCCTGCGGCATGTACTTCGCGGCGACCTTCGCATTGTGGTAACGGTGGCGCAGCGCGAAGGCATCGGCCGTGCCGCGCGCGATCAGCACCTCGTCGCGAGTCATCCGGCGGCTGACCTGCGGCAGGCGCATCGTCTCGCCCGCCATGCCCGGCGGGTCGACGGAATAGGTGACCGTCAGCTCGGGGTCGTCGGCCATGGTCTTGGTGGCCTCGGCGAGCGCCTTCTTGAACGGATCCGCGGGGTTGTCGGAAAGTTTGGTCATGTCCTGGCCGCCACTTCTTCAAGTCTCCTGCGCCCGGTCGCAAGGTCCGCAAGGACCGCGACATGGACGTCGAGCGCATCGATCACCTTATACCCCGGGTCCGGGCCGTCAAAGGCAAGGCCGAGGTCGGTGCCGCCCAGCACGATCGCCTCGGCGCCCGACTCCTCAACCATCCGCCGGCCCGCGTCGCGGAAGAGCGCGCGCTGCTCGGGTGTGCAGTGCCCCGCCACGGCCATCTCCTGATAGGCCTGGCCGATAACCTCGATCTCGTCCTCGAGCGCCACGGCCTCGGTGCGGGCAAGCTGGCCGTAGAGCTTCGTCCGCATCACCACCCGCGTGCCGAGAAGCCCGATACGCCCGATGCCTTCCCGGACGAAGAAATCGTCGAGCGGCGCAACCGCCGAAACGAGGGGGAGGGAGGAGAGGGCCGCCGTCTCGGCAAAGCAGAAATGCCCGCCGAGCGAGGTGATCGCCGCGCAGTCGCAGCCCGCCGCCTTCAGCCGGTCGATCAGCGGCGCATACTCCGCCGCCTGTTCGGCACGCCGGTCGGCAAGGTTGTTGCGGATCAGCACGTTGATGTCGGGCGTGTGGGCGATGGTGAGGTCCATCGCACCCCCCCGCCGCGCCACCTCGGCCGTAAGCCGCTGGTAGTAGACCACCGTCGCCGCAACGCCGATCCCGCCGATCAGGCCGATATGAAGGCCAGCGGCGTGCGTCATCACCTGATGCTCTGGCTCGCCGCGCTTTCGGGGAGTTCCTCGTCAAAGCAGCGCTGGTAGAACTCGGCCACGGTCTGCCGCTCGAGCTCGTCGCACTTGTTGAGGAAGGTGAGCCGGAAGGCATAGCCGATGTTGCGGAAGATCTCGGCGTTCTGGGCCCAGTTGATGACGGTCCGGGGGCTCATCACGGTGGAGAGGTCGCCGTTCATGAAGGCGGTCCGTGTCAGGTCGGCGACGGTCACCATCTGGCTGATGTGCTTGCGGCCCTTCTCGGTGTTGTAATGCGGGTTCTTGGCCAGGACGATCGCGGTTTCGGCGTCATGGGAAAGGTAGTTCAGCGTCGCCACAAGGCTCCAGCGGTCCATCTGCGCCTGGTTGATCTGCTGGACGCCGTGGTAAAGCCCGGTGGTGTCGCCAAGGCCCACGGTGTTCGATGTGGCGAAGAGCCGGAACGAGGGGTGCGGCGTGATGATCTCGTTCTGGTCGAGAAGCGTCAGCTTGCCGTCATGCTCCAGGACGCGCTGGATCACGAACATCACGTCGGCGCGGCCGGCGTCGTATTCGTCGAAGACGATGGCGACGGGATTGCGGAGCGCCCAGGGCAGGATGCCCTCGTGGAACTCGGTCACCTGCTTGCCGTCCCTGAGCTTGATCGCGTCCTTGCCGATGAGGTCGATCCGGCTGATATGGCTGTCGAGGTTCACCCGCACGCAGGGCCATTTGAGATTTGCGGCGACCTGCTCGATATGCGTCGATTTGCCGGTGCCGTGATAGCCCTGGATCATCACCCGGCGGTTGTAGGCGAAGCCCGCGAGGATGGCGAGCGTGGTGTCCGGGTCGAACTTGTAGGTCGGATCGATATCAGGCACGCGGTCGCCGCGCTCGGCGAAGCCCTTCACCTTCATCTCGGTGTCGATGCCAAAGACCTCGCGCACGGAGATCTCTTCGGTGGGTCTAGCCTGCTGGTCCAACATTCCGTCCGCCTTGACTCAGGGCCGGGCTGGGCCCGGCAGGAAGTTCTCGATTGATGGATCATATCGGCGGGGCGTGCAAGGGCAGCGGGCGACCCCGGGGCGCGCGTTTTCGACGCCGCGCCGCGCGCGGGGCGCGGCGGAACGGGCCACCCCGCCACGCACGCAACTTTTACCGCCGGGCGCGCGAAACTCTGGCATCAAGCACGACAGGCAACGGGGAGGACCGCCATGATATCGCGCCGCAAACTGATGAGCGCCGCTGCCAGCCTCGCCACGCTGGCCGCCGCCGGGCGGGCAGGTGCAGCCGAACCCTTCGAGATCGTCCGGACGGAGGCGGAATGGCGGGCGCTCCTGACTCCGGCGCAATTCGCCGTCCTGCGCGAAGCGGACACCGAGCGGCCGTTCACGAGCCCCCTCAACGAGGAAAAGCGCGCCGGTACCTTCTTCTGCGCCGGCTGTGACCTGCCGCTTTTCGCCTCCGATGCGAAGTACGACAGCGGCACCGGCTGGCCGTCCTTCTGGAAGCCGCTGCCGGGCGCGGTCGGGACCAAGGGCGACTGGAGCCTCCTCGGCCGTCGGACCGAGGTCCACTGCCGCCGTTGCGGCGGCCATCTCGGGCATGTCTTCGATGACGGGCCGGCGCCGACCGGCAAGCGCTACTGCATGAACGGGCTGGCGCTGGTCTTCCGCCCGAGCTGACTTCGCTTCCCCACTTGCCGGGGCCTTGACGGCCGCGACCGCGCGGAGGCTTGCGGCGCGCGGAAAGAATATCAATTACAAACAATGCGTTGCATTTGATCGCAGTGGTTTTCATGCCATGGCGAGTTTGTCTGCGATTTTGGTTTGTGCGGAGCTTGTCCGCGGGCCTCTGGTCGCGACGCGATGCGATCTAATTGTTGACTTAATCTGTCGTGTTTGATTTTATCCCCGACAGTTTAACTCGGGAAATGGGGTTCAGGTATGAAACATGTGTGGATGGCCACCGGGCTATTGCCCTTGCTGGCCATGCCGTCGCTCGCGGCCGAGCTTTCGCCAATCGAACAGCTGGGAAAGTCGCTTTTCTTCGACACCAACCTGTCGGTCAACCGCAACCAGGCCTGCGCCTCCTGCCATGACCCGGATACGGGATTCACCAGCCCCTTCGACGAGTTCAACGCCGCCGGCGCGGTTGTCCAAGGGTCGGTTGCGGGCCGCTTCGGCAATCGCAAGCCGCCCTCCGCAGCCTATGCGACCTTTTCGCCGATCCTGCATCACATCGACGATGACGGTGTGACCATTGTCGGCGGCGCCTTCCTCGACGGGCGCGCGACGGGCAAGAAGCTCGGTTCGGTCACGGCCGACCAGGCGCAGGGGCCGTTCCTCAATCCGGTCGAGATGGGACTGCCCCATGCGGCCTGCGTCGTGGCGCGGGTGCTGGATCCTGTCGACCCCTTCGCCTATCCAGTCGGCTACACCGATGTCTGGGGCGCCGACGCCGCCGTCGAAATCCCGGCCGAGATCACCGGCCTGTGCAACGATCCGGACGCGAAGATCGACATCGGCGACGAGGCGCTCGCCGCCAGGATCGACGGCGCCTTCGATCGCATCGCCATCTCCATCGCGACTTACGAGGCGACCGACGAGATGAACCCGTTCTCGTCGCGCTTCGACGCCTGGGTCGCCGGTACCGGCACCCTGAGCGAACAGGAACGGCGCGGCTTCGAGGTCTTCGAGGACGAGGACAAGGGCAATTGCGCCGCCTGCCACGTGCTGGCGCCGACGGGACGGGAACAGCGGGCCGTCTTCACCGACTGGACGTTCGACAATATCGGCGTGCCGCGCAACCGCGACAATCCGCAGGGGGCGGACTATGTCGATCCGGGCCTGGGGGAGTTCCTCAGGACGGACCCGGTCTACGCCGCCTACGCGGAGGACGTGATGGGCGCGCAGCAGGTGCCGACCCTGCGCAACCTCGACAAACGTCTCTCGCCGAACGCGCCGAAGGCCTACATGCACAACGGCTACTTCAAGACACTCGAAGGCGTCGTCCACTTCTACAACACCCGTGACGTGCTGCCACGCTGTGCCGATCCCTTGGCGTCGGAGGCCGAGGCATTGGCCGGAAACTGCTGGCCCGCGCCGGAGTTCGAGGCGACGATGAACAAGGACGAGCTTGGCGATCTGAAGCTCACCGCGGCCGAGGAAGCCGACCTTGTCGCCTTCCTGAAAACGCTCGACGACAGGTGAGGCATCTTGGTGGCGGAATCTGCCGCCGCCCGTTCACTCCCGGAAGTTCCGGCTGTCCTTGATCTGGTCCCAGGCCCAGACGACTTCCTGCAGCCGGTCTTCGTCGGACCGGTCGCCGCCGTTCATGTCGGGGTGGAGGTCCTTGACGAGGCTCTTGTACTGGCGCCGGATCTCCACCTTCGTCCAGCTGTCCTTCGCCTCGAGGATGTCGAGCGCGCGGCGTTCGGTCGGCGGCAGTTTCCGGCCGACCGCGCGGCCGGGGTTCTGCGTGGCGTTCGCGCCGAGAAGTTCCATCGGGTCCTCGATGCCGAGCCGCGACCAGGCGCGGTCCTCCACGGCCCTGCGGCCGAAGGGCTTGGTCTCGCGCCCCCAGAGCCGGTCCTTGTCGAGAAATTTCTGGAAGTCCTCGTCGGTCTGGCCCTGGAAGAAGTTCCATTTCAGATTGTATTCGCGCACATGGTCGCGGCAGAACCAGAAATATTCGTCGAGATGGTCGGGAGATTTCGGCGCGCGGTATTGGCCCGCCGCGGCGCAGCCGGCATGATCGCAGGCCCGCGTCGAGGTCTCGAAGGCGCCCGACATGCCGCGCTTGCCCTTCGCCCGCTTCTTCTTGTCGGACGCGGCGGATATGTCGAAACCGAAGGGGTCTGCTCTGCTCATGCTGTCGCCTCAGGCGTGGACTTTTTCGACTCGGGGGCCAGAGTGTAGGGGATTTTGGGGCGCTTTGAAGGGGCGGAGGTGAAAAAATGACGGTGACCGAGGAAATCCGCGCAAGGCTCACGGCAGTCTTCGCGCCAGCGGAACTGGAGGTCGTGGACGACAGCGAACGTCACCGCGGCCACGCCGGATACCGGGAGGGCGGCGAAAGCCACTTCCGCGTGACCATCCGCGCGCCTGCCTTCGCCGCGATGGGTCGGGTGGAGCGGCACCGTGCCGTTCATGCCGCGCTGGGGCCTGACCTCGTCGGGCGGATCCACGCGCTGTCTCTCGACATCGGCGGCTAGGCGTCCTGCCTGGCTTCGGGCAGCGCCGCGCCGAGTTTCGGGGCGGCGCCGCCGTTCTCGATCTGGACGGCCGGGGCTGCGCCGCCCGTCTCGATCTGGACCGCCGGGGCCTTGCCGGCGGGCGCGTCGGCCGTCAGCAGCCGGCGCGGAGCCTCGCTTTCGCCCGCGGCAGCGGTGGCGCGGCGGAACACCAGCACCGAATGATAGACCGTCGTCCGCTTCGTCAACCCGGTGCGCTCCTCGGATGGCAGCGTATCGGCACGGACATATTCCCATCCGTCGCGCGCCAGGTCGTTCATCACCGTGGCGAGCGTCTGCGCGAAGCGGTCGGCAGGCGTCTTGGCCCCGCGCACCTTCTCGCTGCGGGCGGGGGCGGGAACCACCTTGTACTCGTACGTCTGCATCTGAGCCTCGTCTGGCAGCGCGGGACCTGAGCCCCATAGCGGATGCGCTTCCGCCGGGCAAGGGCGGGGTGCCCGAAGGCCGGCGGGGGTGCGCTCGCGGCAGGCCGGCGCGTCAGAGGCCGAGTTTCTTGGCGACGAGCTCGTTCACCGCGGCCGGATTGGCCTTGCCGCCGGTCGCTTTCAGCACCTGGCCCACGAACCAGCCGGCGAGCTTGGGGTTCGCCTTGGCCTTCTCGACCTGCACGGGGTTCTGGGCGATGATCTCCTCCACTGCCGCCTCGATCGCGGAAAGGTCGGTGACCTGCTTCATCCCGTGCTTGGCGGCAACCTCTGCGGGCTCGGCGCCGCGCTCGGTCGTCCAGAGAAGCTCGAAAAGGTCCTTGGCCATCTTGCCGGAAATCTCGCCCGAGGCGACGAGGTCGAGCACACCGCCAAGCTGCGTGGCGGAGACGGGCGAGGTCTCCACCGTCAGCCCCTCCTTGTTGAGCCGGCCGAAAAGCTCGTTGATGACCCAGTTCGCCGCCTGCTTGCCGTCGCGGCCCCTCGCCACCGCCTCGAAGAAGGCGGCATTCTCGGCCTCGGCGGTCAGCACGCCCGCGTCATATTCGGTCATGCCGTAGTCGGCGACGAAGCGCGCGCGCTTGGCATCGGGCAGTTCCGGCATGGCGGCCGCGATGGCGTCCACCCATGCCTTTTCGATCTCCAGAGGCAGAAGGTCGGGGCAGGGGAAGTAGCGGTAGTCGTGCGCCTCTTCCTTCGAGCGCATCGACCGCGTCTCGCCCTTGTCGGGGTCGTAGAGGCGGGTCTCCTGCACGACCTTGCCGCCATCCTCGACGATGGCGATCTGGCGGCGCGCCTCGAATTCGATGGCGGCCTGGATGAAGCGCATCGAGTTCATGTTCTTGATCTCGCAGCGGGTTCCCAGAACCGAATGGTCGCCCGTCGCCTGGTATCTCTCATAGTCGCCCGGCCGGCAGATCGAGACGTTGACGTCGGCGCGCAGGTTGCCGTTCTGCATGTTGCCGTCGCAGGTGCCGAGGTAGCGCAGTATCTGGCGCAGCTTCGCTACATAGGCGGCGGCTTCCTCCGGCCCCCGCATGTCCGGGCGCGAGACGATCTCCATCAGCGCGACGCCGGTGCGGTTGAGATCGACGAAGGACATCATGGGGTCGAGGTCGTGGATCGACTTGCCCGCGTCCTGTTCCAGATGGATCCGCTCGATCCTGACGCGGCGCGCGATCCCCGGCGCCATCACCACGAGGATTTCGCCCTCGCCCACGATCGGGTGGTAGAGCTGGCTGATCTGGTAGCCCTGCGGCAGGTCGGGGTAGAAGTAGTTCTTGCGGTCGAAGGCGGATCGCAGGTTGATCGCCGCCCTCAGGCCAAGCCCCGTGCGCACCGCCTGTTCCACGCAGAACTCGTTGATGACAGGCAGCATTCCCGGCATCGCCGCATCGACGAAGGCGACGTTGGAATTCGGCTCCGCCCCGAATTCGGTGGAGGCACCGGAGAAAAGCTTGGCCCTGGACGCGACCTGGGCATGGACCTCGAGGCCGATCACCAGTTCCCAGTCCGCTTTCGCGCCGGTGATCACCTTCGGTTTCGGGGCTTCGTAGGCGAGGTCGAGCATGGGGCGTCCTTCCATATCCGGACCGCTTTCTACGGGAGCGAGGCGGTCGAGACAAGCAGGCCGGGCCGGCGCGGGCGCGCGAAATCATGCGCAGCCGGGCGCGCGGCGGTGGCGGGGTTCCGCCGATACGAAAATCCGCCGGTTGCCTTCTGGGCGTGTTTTGCCCGAGGGTCACGCCGCCGGCACGGGGCGCCGGTGTCACCCAAGGCCAGACCGATGGCGTTTTCGCGTTTCCGCTTCGCCGGGATATTCCTTCTGCTGTTGCCCTCGGCCTGTGTGGAGGCCACGCAGCCGGAGGTGGGTCAGGCCGCGTTCCTGCCCGTCATGCGCTGGGACCATCGGCCCGAGGCGGAGGAATGGACGGCGGCGACCCTCAAGGCGCTGACGGCGGAGGGCGCGGTGCTCGCCTCGACGGTGCCGGCGGACGTGGACCAGTTCTGCCCCAAGTATGAAGAAGCCTCGATGCCGGAGCGGCGTGCCTTCTGGGCCGGTCTCTTCTCGGCTCTGGCCAAGCACGAAAGCACCTGGAATCCGCAGGCAAGGGGTGGCGGCGGCCAGTGGATCGGGCTCATGCAGATCGCGCCCGGAACGGCGCGCAACTACGGTTGTGCCGTTCCCGACGGCAAGGGCCTCACCGATGGCAGCGCCAACCTGGCCTGCGCCGTGAAGATCGCGGCAGCACAGGTCGGCCGCGACGGGGCCATCGTCTCGGACGGTGACGGCTGGCGCGGGATCGCGCGCGACTGGGCGCCGATGCGGGTCGGGTCCAAGCGGGCAGACATCGCCGCCTGGACCAGCGGCCAGCCCTACTGCAAGGGCTGACGGCCGCCGTCAGGCGATGATGCGGATGCCTCGTCGGCCGAATTCGCGCATGAGGTCGCGCTCGTCCATCTGCCCCACGCCCGAAAGCGGGGCGGTGCGGCCATCTGCAAGGCAGAGGACGCAGACCGTCTGCCCCTCGGGGCTCCGCCCGATCCGTACGCTTTGCAGGTCGTCGAGCCGCGCACTCTGCCGGCCCCTCTCGGTGAACCAGTCGATCCGGTCCTGCCCGAGCCGGAAGCCGCGCCCAGGATTGCGGACAAGCCGCGCGAGCACGAGGCCGAGCCAGATGACGGCCAGCGCAGGAGCGAGCCGGTTCATTTCCAGCGTCAGACTGAGATAGACGGCCGCCATCGCGATCCCGAGCGCGAGATACATGCCAGGCCTGCGGGCCTGGCGCAGACGGCCGAACGCTTCCACATTCATGGAACGCACGCCCCCAAACAGATACACCCGTCGCAAGCTTAGGCCCCTGCCGGCCCGATGGGAAATACCTTCGACGGTTCTCCGGCTTCTGGCGACACCGGCGAAACGATGGCGACGCGCGCGGCCGATTGGCGGCGCGCCGGCGCGCTGTTTCCGCGCGAGGCGCGATTCGCGCGGCCTCAGCGCCCGCCCGAGACGTCGATCGTCGTGCCGGTGATGTAGGAGGCGTCCCCGGAGAGCAGCCACAGGATTGTCCGCGCGATTTCCCGGGCCGTGCCGGCGCGGCGCATCGGGATGCGGTCGGCAAGCCGGATGGCGCGGTCGGGCTCGCCGCCCTTGCCGTGGATTGCGGTGTCGACGAGGCCGGGGCGGACCGAGACGACGCGCACGCCCTCGGCCGCAACCTCGTCGGCAAGCCCCTTCGTCAGCGCGTCGAGCCCGGCCTTTGAGGCGGCATAGTCCACATACTGCCCGCCCGAACCGAGCCGGGCCGCAATCGAGGAGACATTGACAATCACGCCCCCCGAGCCGCCATGGCGGGTGGACATGCGCCGCGCGGCGTGGCCGGCGAGGAGAAACGGCGCGGTGAGGTTGACGGCGAACATCCGCGTCAGCCGCTCCGCGGTCATCTCCTCCACCCGCGCGGCACGGTCGACGATGCCGGCGTTGTTGACCAGCGCGTCCATCCGGCCGAAGGCCGCGCCGTACTCCGACATGAGCCGCATCGCGCCGACCGGAACCGAAAGATCGGCCTGAAGGATCACGGCCCGCCCGCCGGCCTCGGCGACACCTCTCGCCGTCAGGTCGGCGCCGGCGCGGTTCCGGTTGTAGTGGACGGCCACGTCCCACCCGGCGCCGGCAAGCTCCTGCGCGACCGCCCGGCCGATCCCGTCCGAGGCGCCGGTGACGAGTGCCGCCCTACGCATCGGCGCCCCGGATGCGGCCCGCCATTTCCGTCAGATCGCGGCTGAGACCGGGCGTGGCGAGGATCCGGTCAAGCTCCGCCCGGACGCGCGCCTTGCGGCCGTCGTCGTATCGCGCCCAGCTCTGGAAGGCGGTGGAAATCCGTGCGGCGGTCTGCGGGTTCACCGGGTCGAGCCGCAGGAGCCAGTCGGCGCAGAAGCGGTAGGAAGCGCCCGAAGCCGCATGGAACCCAGCGTGGTTGGCCGAAAGCCCGCCCAGAAGCGCGCGGAAGCGGTTGGGGTTCTTCCAGTCGAAATCCGGGTGCCGGGAAAGCCTCTCGGCCACTCCGGCCGCCGCCTCCGGCGCGCAGAGCGCGGGTTGCAGCGCGAACCACTTGTCGATGACGAGCCGGTTGCCCTTCCAGCGGTCGTGGAAGGCCGCAAGCGCGCCTTCGGCGCGGCCGGCGGCGATGAGGCTCGCCAGCGCGCCGGCGCTTTCGGTCATGTTGCCGGCCGTCTCGAAGAGCACCGCCGCCCGCTCGCCGCCGTCGATCCGGCTGAGGAGCGCGAGGCAGGCGAGCCGGAGCGCGCGGCGCCCGGCGGAGGCGGCATCGGGCGAGAAGGCGCCGGGCGTGGCCATCGCTGCGTAGACACGCTCCAGCGCGGGTTCGAGCCGCCGGGCGATGGCGGCCTCGAGCCTGAGCCGTTCGGCGTGGATGCGGTCGGGGTCGGGCACCGCTCCCGCGTCGTGGAGCGTCTGCGCGAGGTCGTCCTCGGACGGCAGGGCAAGGCAGAGCGCCCGGAAGGCGGGGTCCAGGCCGTCGTCGGCCAGCACCGCGCCAAGCCCGTCGATGAGCGCGTGCGAGGGCTCCGCCGCCTGGCAGATCATTCGCGCCAGCGCATCCTTGGCCAGGGCCCGGCCCGCCTCCCAGCGGTTGAAAGGGTCGGTGTCATGGGCCAGGAGGAAGGCGCGTTCCTTCGCGTCGACCTCCCGGTCGAGCACCACGGGGGCGGAAAAGCCGCGCAGGATCGACGGGACGGGGCGCGTGGCGAGCCCTTCCCAGCGGAAGCTCTGCGTCACCTCGGTCATCTCCAGAATCCCGGTCGGCACCACCTCGTCGCCGTTGGGATTGAGAAGTCCCACGGCGATCGGGATGACGCGGGCGGGCTTCACGTCCTGCCCGGGGGTGGGCGGCGTCTTCTGGTGGAAGGTGAGCGTGTAGGTGCCGCCCTCCTTCCCCGGCGACCAGGCCTCGGACACCGAAAGGCGCGGCGTGCCGGCGTCGGTGTACCAGCGCTTGAACTGGCCAAGATCGCGCCCCGTCGCATCCTCGAAGACCTTCAGCCAGTCCTCGATCGTCGCCGCCTCGCCGTCGTGGCGGTCGAAATAGAGGTCGAGGGCGCGGCGGTAGCCGTCATCGCCGACAAGGCGCTTCAGCATGCCGATGACCTCGGCGCCCTTCTCGTAAACCGTGGCGGTGTAGAAATTGTTGATCTCGATATAGCTTTCCGGCCGGACCGGATGGGCGAGCGGCCCCATATCCTCGCGGAACTGGCGGGCGCGCAGGGTCAGCACGTCCTCGATCCGCTTCACCGGCGCCGAACGCATGTCCTTGGTGAACTCCTGGTCGCGAAAGACCGTCAGCCCTTCCTTCAGGCAAAGCTGGAACCAGTCGCGGCAGGTGATGCGGTTGCCGGTCCAGTTGTGGAAATATTCATGCGCGATGACGCCCTCGATGCGCTCGAAATCGGCGTCGGTCGCGGTCTCGGGGCTGGCGAGGACGAGCTTGGAGTTGAAGATGTTCAGCCCCTTGTTCTCCATCGCGCCCATGTTGAAGTCATCGACGGCGACGATGTTGAAGACGTCGAGGTCGTATTCGCGGCCATAGGCGTCCTCGTCCCATTTCATCGACCGCCTGAGGCTGTCCATCGCATAGGCGCAGCGGTCCTCGTCGCCCTTGCGGACCCAGATGGCCAGGTCGACCTTGCGGCCGGAACGGGTGGTGAAGCCGTCGCGCACCGCGACGAGATCGCCCGCGACCAGCGCGAAGAGGTAGGCGGGCTTCGGCCAGGGGTCGGTCCATTCCGCCCAGCCCTTGCCGGCGCCGGTCGGATTGCCGTTCGACAGAAGCACCGGCAGGCCGCTCTCGATGCGGACCTTGAAGGGCGCCATCACGTCGGGCCGGTCGGGGTAGAAGGTGATCTTGCGGAAGCCCTCCGCCTCGCACTGGGTGCAGAACATGCCGCCCGACATGTAGAGCCCTTCGAGGGCGGTATTGGCGACGGGGTCGATCTCCACCTCCGCCTCCCAGGTGAAGGGGCCCTCGGGCAGGTCGTCGGCCGCGACGGTCAGGCCGGCCGCGTCCTCGGCGGGCGTCACGGCGCGACCGTCGATCCGCGCCGAGAGGAGCGCGAGCCTTTCGCCGTCAAGGCGCAGGTCGTGCCGCCCCGGCCGCGCCGGGTTGGGTGCGAAGGCGACCCGCGACAAGACGCGGGTGGCCGCGGGCGAAAGCCGGAAGGTCAGGTCGACGCCGGTCACGGTGAACGGGTAGGGGGCATAATCGGCAAGCAGGGTCG
The DNA here is from genome assembly GCA_020637675.1 of Paracoccaceae bacterium. GTDB lineage: Bacteria > Pseudomonadota > Alphaproteobacteria > Rhodobacterales > Rhodobacteraceae > Albidovulum. The sequence goes on from JACKKD010000002.1 coordinate 582,177, forward strand.
GCTGGGGCGCGGCGTCTTTCATCGGGGCTCTCGGGGGGGGGCTTCGGGCCGGTTAGGGGGCAGAGGTTAGGTCCTCCGCCCGCCAACCGCAACCGCTCAGGCCGCGCCGATATGGGCGGCAAGCTTGCCGAGCGTCTGTAGCCCCAGTTCCACCGCCCCGAAGCCCTTTGCGGTCTCGTATTCCTCGGCGGTGACGAAGGTCATCGAAAGCGTGACCCTGGTCCTGCCATCGATATCCTCGAACCGCGCCGAGGCGTCGGCGTGCTTCGGTCCGTCCTCGCCCCAAAGGAGCGTGTAGGCGATGCCGCCCACCGGGTCGAAGCGGCTGTAGCGGTGGTGGTTGGGCCAGACGGTGCCATCCGGGCCGATCATGTCGAAGACCCATTCGCCCCCCGCCCTGAGGTCGATCCGCTTCGTCCGGCAGGAAAAACCATCGGGACCCCACCATCTGGGCAGTGCGGCCGGGTCGCTCCAGGCCGCCCAGACCGCCGCGACGGGGGCGGCGATCACCCGTTCCAGCATCATGGTGCGATCTTCGGGGGCCCCGGTCATTTCATCAGCCCCCGGGCATATTCCTCCAGTTGATCCACCACCGTGCCCCAGCCGTCGAAAAAGCCCATCGCCTTGTGCTGTTCGGCCGTCTCGGCCGAGCGGTGGCGGGCGATGGCGGTATAGGTGGTGCCGCCGTCGGCCGTATCCGAGAGGAGCAGCAGCGCGGTCATGAACGGGTCGGGCGCGGGTTTCCACCCCTCGCGGTAGGCGTCGGTGAAGACCAGCCGTTCCTGCGGCACCACCTCCAGATAGACGCCGTGGTTCTCCATCAGGTTGCCTTCGACCTCGAAGGTGGTGTTGAAGCGCCCGCCGACGCGCAGGTCGAGGTCGCAGGCGGTCACCCGGTGCGGGCGCGGCACGAAGAAATGCGGGATATGCTCGGGCGAGGTCCAGCATTCCCAGACGAGGCGGCGCGGCACCGCCAGGGTGCGGGTGAAACTGAGGTCAGTCTTTGGATCGAGGTCCATCTGCGCGTTCCTTCATCAGTCGGGTTACATAGTCGTCCAGCCGGTCGAGGCGCCCCTCCCAGAGGGCGCGCTGGTCGTCGAGCCAGCTTCGCACCGGGGTGAAGGCCCCCGGAACGAGGGTGACGGTGCGGATGCGCCCCGTCTTCGCGGTGGTGACGAGGCCCGCGGCCTCCAGCCTCTGGACATGGCCGAGGAACGAGGGCAGCGCCATGTCGAAGGGCGCCGCCAGTTCCGTGACCGTCGCCGGACCCCGCGCCAGCCGTTCCAGCATCGCCCGCCGCGTCGGATCGCCGAGCGCCTGGAAGAGGGTGTCGAGCTGGCCGGGGGAGAGGTTCATCGGGCCTTCATCGCTTAGGTATGTTCCTAACTATTCCGAAAGGGCGAGTCGCGCAAGCCAAAGTTAGTCAATTGGCTTACTTTCAAATCCGAATGGTCCTTTCGGATTTGCCATCAAGACGCGGGCCCGCAAGCGTTGCCGCGCCGCCCGCCTTTCGCTAGGCCTTGCGATCAGAGTGCCGAGCGCGGGGACCGGGAGGACAGGTGATGCGGGTCGAACGGAACGGACTGAAGGTCGCGACGGAACTCGCCGCCTTCATCGAGGAACGCGCGTTGCCGGGGACGGGCGTCGCCCCCGCGGTGTTCTGGGAGGGCCTCGCCGGGATCGTCCGCGACCTTGCGCCGAAGAATCGGGCGCTTCTGGCGAAACGGGACGACCTTCAGGCGAAGATCGACGCCTGGCATGTCGCCCACCGCGGCCGGCCGCATGACCACGAAGCCTACAAGGCCTTCCTCAGCGAGATCGGCTACCTCCTGCCCGAAGGCCCCGCGTTCGAGATCGGCACCGAAAACACCGATCCCGAGATCGCGACCGTTCCGGGCCCGCAGCTCGTCGTGCCGGTGACGAACGCGCGCTATGCGCTCAACGCCGCGAACGCCCGCTGGGGCAGTCTTTACGACTGCCTCTACGGCACCGACGCGATGGGCTCCCTGCCGCCGAAGGGCGGCTACGAGAAGGGTCGGGGGGCGCGGGTCGTGGCGCGGGCGCGTGTCTTTCTCGACGAGGCTTTCCCGATCCAGGGCGCGAGCCACGCCGACGTGCGGCGCTATCATGTCAGGGAGGGCGTGCTTCTCGTCGACGACATGCCTCTCGTCCAGCCCGAGAAGTTCGTGGGCTACCGCGGCAATCCCAAGGCACCGGACGCGGTGCTTCTTTGCAACCACGGGCTCCACGTCGAGCTGGTGTTCGACCGGGCGCATTTCATCGGTGCGCGGGATCAGGCCGGACTTGCCGACGTGCAGATGGAAAGCGCCGTCTCGGCGATCATGGACTGCGAGGATTCCGTCGCCTGCGTCGACGCCGAGGACAAGGTCGAGGCCTATGGCAACTGGCTCGGCCTGATGAAGGGCGACCTTCAGGACACGTTCGAGAAGGGCGGCCGGACGATGACCCGGCGGCTGAACCCCGACCGCGTCTACTCCGCGCCCGACGGGTCGCAGATCAGCGTCAAGGGCAGGGCGCTGATGCTTGTGCGCAATGTCGGCCATCTGATGACCAACCCGGCGATCCTCGACGCCGCGGGCGCCGAGGTCTTCGAGGGGCTGATGGACGCCATGGTCACGGTGGCCATCGCGATGCACGACATCGGGAAGACCGGCGGTGTGCGGAACTCCGTCAAGGGCTCGGTCTATGTCGTGAAGCCCAAGATGCACGGGCCGGAGGAGGTCGCCTTCACCGACGAGATATTCACCCGGGTCGAGGCGGCGCTGGGCCTTGCCCGCAATACCGTGAAGATCGGCATCATGGACGAGGAGCGGCGCACCTCGGTCAATCTGAAGGAATGCATCCGCGCCGCCAAGGACCGGGTCTGCTTCATCAACACGGGCTTTCTCGACCGCACCGGGGACGAGATCCATACATCGATGGAGGCCGGCCCCTTCAGCCGCAAGGACTTCATCAAGCGCAAGGCCTGGATCAACGCCTACGAGGCACAGAATGTGGACATCGGGCTCGAATGCGGGCTTTCCGGCAAGGCGCAGATCGGCAAGGGCATGTGGGCCATGCCCGACATGATGGCCGCGATGCTGGATGAGAAGATCGCCCACCCGCGCGCGGGCGCGAACTGCGCCTGGGTGCCCTCGCCCACGGCGGCCACACTCCATGCCCTGCACTACCACAGGGTCGATGTCTTCGCGGTGCAGGCGCGGCTGAAGAAGGGCGGGCGGCGCGCGCATGTGGACACGCTTCTCGACATTCCGCTCGCAGCCTTCCGCAAGTGGACGCCCGACCAGATCCGCCGCGAGGTGGAGAACAACGCGCAAGGCATCCTCGGCTATGTCGTGCGCTGGGTCGACCAGGGCGTCGGCTGCTCCAAGGTGCCCGACATCAACGACGTTGGCCTGATGGAGGACCGTGCCACCTGCCGGATCAGCGCCCAGCACATCGCCAACTGGCTGCATCACGGCGTGGTGTCCCGCGACGAGGTGATGGACGTCCTGCGCAGGATGGCCGCTGTCGTGGACCGGCAGAACGCGGGCGACCCCGCCTACCGGGCGATGGCGCCGGGCTTTCAGGGCACCGCGTTCCAGGCGGCCTGCGACCTTGTCTTCCTCGGCCGCGAACAGCCTTCCGGCTACACCGAGCCGGTCCTGCACCGCCGCCGGGCCGAGGTGAAGGCGGCGCACTGAGGGCGCACCGCCCTCGGCCCCCGTGAGGTTCCTGCGCCAGCCAGGAAGGCAGACCGGACCTTTCCGAAGCGGGGCACGATCCGCCGGATTTCCGGGCATCGTCGCCGGCCCTGACCTCTGCGCCGGCGCAGAGGGCCCTGTGCGCGGCGCGGGGCTTTTCCTCCGCGCCGGCGCGGCCTATCCTTCGCGGAAGGAAACGACGGATATGCGCATGACCCGGCCAATCGTCGGCATCATCGGCAACATGAACCTCATCAACGACGAGTATCCCGTCCATGCCGGCGGCACGATGAACTCCGCCGCGGTGGCGCAGGTGGCGGGCTGCATGCCGCTCTTGATCCCGTCGGACCCGCGCTTCGTCAGCGTCGAGGAGCTTCTCGACGCCTGCCACGGGTTCCTCCTGACCGGCGGGCGGCCGAACGTCCATCCGTCGGAATACGGCGAGGAGGAGACCGAGGCGCATGGCGCCTTCGACCGCTGCCGCGATGCGATCACGCTGCCCTTGGTGCGCGCCTGTGTCGAGCGGGGCCAGCCCTTCCTCGGCATCTGCCGCGGCTTTCAGGAAGTGAACGTGGCGCTCGGCGGCACGCTCCATCCCGAGATCCGCGACCTTCCGGGCCGGATGAACCACAGGATGCCGCCCGAGGGCACGATCGAGGAGAAATTCGCGCTGCGCCACCGGGTGCGGTTCTCCGAGGGTGGTCCCTTTGCGCGGCTTTTCGGCGCGGCCGAGGTGATGACGAACTCGCTTCACGGGCAGGGGATCAAGCAGCCCGGCAAGCGGATCGTGATCGACGGCTGGGCGGAGGACGGCACGCCCGAGGCGCTTTTCGTCGAGGGCGCGGCAGGATTCACGCTCGCGGTGCAGTGGCATCCGGAGTGGAACGCCGCGACCGATCCTGTGTCGCGGCCCCTGTTCCGGGCCTTCGGCGAGGCCGCCGCGCGATGGGCCGTGTCGCGGCAACCGGGGACCGAACGGGTGCGGATCGCCTGACGGCGCGCCCTGCCAGAGGCGCCGCCCGCGTTCGCGGCGCGGTCAGAGCGCGGTGCGCACCCGCCAAAGTTCCGGAAACAGTTCCACCTCGAGCATCCTGCGCAGGTAGGGCACCCCGCCGGTTCCGCCGGTCCCGCGTTTCAGCCCGATCACGCGCTCGACGGTGGTGACGTGGTTGAAGCGCCAACGGCGGAAGTAGTCCTCGAAATCGACGAGCTTTTCGGCCAGTTCGTAAAGCGCCCAGTGCTCCTCGGGTGCACGGTAGACGACGGTCCAGACCTTCATGACCCCTTCGTCTTCTGCCCAGGGTTGGCGGAAGTCGCGCTTCAGCACCGCCTCCGGCACGGCAAGGCCCGCGCGGGCGGCCACCCGAAGCGCCTCGTCGTAGAGCGAGGGACGGGCGAGCTCGGCCTCCAGTTTCGCGAGGATGTCGGGCCGGTGGGCGTGCGGGCGCAGCATCGCCGCGTTGCGGTTGCCTGCGGCATATTCGATCAGCCGGTACTGCCAGGACTGGAAGCCCGAGGACTGGCCGAGGGCGGCGCGAAACCGGGTGTAGTCGGCGGGCGTCATGGTGCGCAGCACGTCCCAGGCGGAATTCAGCTGCTCCATGATGCGGGCGACGCGGGCGAGCATCTTGAAGGCCGGTTGCAGCGCGTCCCGCGCCATCGCGGCGCGGGCGGCGGCGAGTTCGCCGAGCGCGAGTTTCATCCAGAGTTCGGAGGTCTGGTGCTGGATGATGAACAGCATCTCGTCCTGCGCGTCGCTGAGCGGCGCCTGCGCGGTCAGGAGCGCGTCGAGTTTCAGGTAGTCGCCATAGCTCATGCGGCCGTCGAAGGACATCTGCGCGCCTTCGGCCGAGGGGTCATAGGTGGTCATGGTGGTCTCCGTGGAAAGGTGCTGGAAGGCGCCCCGTCAGGGTCCGATCCTAAAGGCTTTCCGCCGCAATGACTGCGGTCCTGCCGATCCTGCGCCACAGCCCCGCCCAGGCGCCGGGGCGCGCCAGCCGCGGTTCGATGCGGCGGGTTTCGGGTTTCATGGCCGTGACCCGAGGTCGAGCGACATCAGGAACGTCTCGTAAATCTGCCCGTCGGCCGCGTAATTCTCGGCCGCGTCGAGCCGCCAGCCCTGCTTCTCGAAGAAGCGGCGGGCAAGATGGCTGGCGCGGACGGTCAGGCGCGACAGCCCCTCGGCCCGGGCATGGTCGAGAAGCGCGCCGTAAAGCGCCTGCGCGACGCCCTTGCCCATGACCTCCGGCAGGACGAAGGCCATGTCGAGATAGCCTTCGCGATCCAGTGACATGAAGCCGGTCATGCCCCTGTCGTCCTCGGCCACCCAGCACCACTGGTCCATCTGCGGGTCCGGTTCGTCCCAGTCCGGCTCGGGCGCGGGCGCCCAGGCGGCGCGCTGTGCCGCGTCGTAGAAGGATGCCGCGCCTTCGCGGACGGCGCGGTAGAAGACCAGCGCCTTCGCGGTCCGGTCTTCCGGGCGATAGGCGCGGACTTGCATCATGTCACCTTCGCGCGGGCCCTGAACTCCGCCCGGTCCCACAGCTGCTCGTCCATGACCCGCTTCAGGATCGCCACCGCGCGCTTCACGTCCGCCATCGTGGTGTAGAGCGGCGTGAAGCCGAAGCGCAGGATGTCCGGGGCGCGGAAGTCGCCGATGACGCCGTGGGCGATCAGCGCCTGCATGATCGCGTAGCCCTCGGGGTGGCGGAAGCTGACCTGGCTGCCGCGCGCCGCGGGGTCGCGGGGCGAGGCGAGCGTCAGGGCGGGGCAGGCGGCCTCGACCCCGGTCAGGAACGCCTCGCTGAGGTCGATCGACCGGGCGCGGACATCGGCCATGTCCACCCGGTCCCAGATGTCCATCGAGGCCTCGAGCGCCGCCATCTGCAGGATCGGCGGGGTGCCCACGCGCATCCGCTCGATGCCCGCGCCGGGTCGGTAGTCGAGGTCGAAGGCAAAGGGCGCCTCGTGACCCAGCCAGCCGGAAAGCGCCGGGCGCACCTGCGCGGCCAGCCGCGGCGCGATGTAGATGAAGGCCGGACCGCCGGGGCCGGAGTTCAGGTACTTGTAGGTGCAGCCCACGGCGAAATCGGCGCGGCAGCCGGCCAGGTCCACCTCCACCGCGCCGGCCGAATGGGCAAGGTCCCAGACGACGAGCGCGCCGGCCGCATGGGCTTTCTCGATCAGCCGCTTCATGTCGTGCCGGCGTCCGGTGCGGTAGTCGACCTCGGTCAGCATCAGGACGGCAAGGTCGGGGGTGATCGCCGCCTCGACCGCCTCGGGGGCGACGGTGCGCAGTTCGTAGCCCTGCCCGAGCGTGCGTACAAGGCCGTCGGCCATGTAGAGGTCCGAGGGGAAGTTGCCGGTGTCCGACAGGATCACCCGGCGGTCCGGGCGCAGGTCTAGCGCGGAGGCGAGTGCCTGGTAGACCTTGATCGACAGCGTGTCGCCGAGGACGACCGTGCCGGGTTCCGCCCCGATCAGACGCCCGATGCGGTCGCCGAGCCGGCGCGGAAGGTCCATCCATCTCGCCCGGTTCCAGGCGGTGATGAGCATTTCGCCCCACTCCTTCGTGACGCATTCCGCGACACGCGCGGCAGCGGCCCTCGGCAGCGGCCCGAGCGAGTTGCCGTCGAGGTAGATCACGCCCTCGGGCAGGGCGAAGGCGGCGCGGGTGGCGACGAAATCGGTCGGCATCGGTCTTCCCCATCGGTTTTCCACGATCTTGGAGACTTGTACTGCCGCCGGCCAGAGGAATTTCGCGCGTCCTCTGGTGCCGTGCGCCCCGATCACACCCGAGGGATACGTCGCCGGCGAAGCGGGCGGCGCACTTGAACTCCGCATGTCCTCCACACTAGGGTCGCGCGAAACTTTCTCTGGGGATCCCGATGGCCAAGGAAATCGACTTTCCGCCGGTCTGGCTGGCCGGATTTGCCGCCCTCGGGGGCGCGATCGGGCGCGTCGTGCCCGTCGTGACGCCCGTGAACGACATCCTCGGCGCCGCCCTGATCTTCGCCGGCCTCGCGCTCATGATCGTGGCCGCGGGCCAGATGCTGATCGCACGGACGAGCGTCATCCCCCGCCGCGACCCCGACGCCTTTGTCCATGGCGGGGTCTTCCGCCTCAGCCGCAACCCGATCTACCTCGCCGACGCGATCCTGCTCGCCGGCCTCTACATCGCCTGGGACGCGCTCATCGCGCTGCCGCTCGTCGCCGTCTTCGCCATCGTGATCCAGAAGCGCTTCATCCTCGACGAGGAGGCGCGGCTGAGCCGGCGCTTCGGCGACGAATACCTCGAATACACAGCGCGTGTCCGGCGATGGCTATGACCTCGCGCAGGCCGGGCGCAGGCCGGCGCGGCGCTCTGCGATTGCCTGTTGTGGCGACGCCGCGTTGCAGAGTAACAGTTTCCGCCAAGGCACTGACATGACGGAACACGCGGGCGACCGCGCGGGGGACATTCCGGAAAGGAGAGACAGTGAAGATCGGGGCACCGAAGGAGATCTTTGAGGGCGAGAACCGCGTCGCGATGACACCGGACTCCGCCCTTCAGCTGCAGAAGCTGGGGCATGAATGCTTCATCGAGACGGGCGCGGGGGCAAAGGCCGGGTTTTCCGATGCGGCCTACGAGGCCGCGGGTGTCAAGGTCGTCAAGACGGCGGCCGCGCTCTTCAAGGAGGTGGATGTCGTCGCCAAGGTGCGCCCCCCGACCGAGGCCGAGACGAAGCGGCTCGGCGCCGGGCAGACGCTGATCTCGTTCTTCTATCCCGCTCAGAACAAAGAGCTTCTGGAGCTTGCCAACAAGCAGGGCGCGACCGTCATCGCCATGGACATGGTGCCGCGCATCAGCCGGGCGCAGAAGATGGACGCGCTGTCGTCGATGGCGAACATCGCCGGCTACCGCGCGGTGATCGAGGCGGGCAACAACTTCGGCCGCTTCTTCACCGGCCAGGTGACGGCGGCGGGCAAGGTGCCCCCGGCCAAGGTCCTGATCATCGGCGCGGGTGTCGCGGGGCTGGCCGCCATCGGCACATCGACGAGCCTCGGCGCGATCACCTACGCCTTCGACGTGCGCCCAGAAGTGGCCGAGCAGATCGAATCGATGGGCGCGGAATTCGTCTATCTCGACTTCGCCGAGCAGACCGACGGGGCGGCGACCGGCGGCTATGCCGCGCCCTCGTCGCCGGAGTTCCGCGAGGCGCAGCTGAAGAAGTTCCGCGAGCTGGCGCCCGAGATGGACATCGTCATCTCCACCGCGCTGATTCCCGGCCGCGATGCGCCGGTCCTCTGGACGAAGGACATGGTCGAGGCGATGAAGCCCGGCTCGGTCATCGTCGACCTTGCCGCCGAGCGCGGCGGCAACTGCGAACTGACGGTGAAGGACGAGAAGATCGTGACGCCGAACGGCGTGACCATCGTCGGCTATACCGATTTCCCCTCGCGCATGGCCGCCCAGGCCTCGACGCTCTATTCGACCAACGTCCGCCACATGATGACGGACCTGACGCCGGCCAAGGACGGTGTCGTCAACCAGAACATGGACGACGACGTGATCCGCGGCGCGACCGTGACCCATGCGGGCGCGGTCACCTTCCCGCCGCCGCCGCCGAAGATCCAGGCGATCGCCGCACAGAAGCCGAAGGAGAAGCCGAAGGAACTGACACCGGAGGAGAGGCGCGCGGCCGAGGTGGCGGCCTTCAAGGCGCAGACCCGGAGCCAGGTGACGCTGCTTGGCGTCGGCGGGGCGCTGATCCTGCTCGCAGGGCTTTTCGCCCCGGCGAGCTTCATGCAGCACTTCATCGTCTTCGTGCTCTCGGTCTTCGTCGGCTTCCAGGTGATCTGGAACGTCTCGCATTCGCTGCACACTCCACTGATGGCGGTGACGAACGCGATTTCGTCGATCATCATCCTCGGCGCACTGTTGCAGATCGGATCGGGCTCGTTCCTCGTGATCCTGCTCGCGGCGCTTTCGGTCTTCATGGCCGGGATCAACATCTTCGGTGGCTTCATGGTCACCCGGCGCATGCTCGCCATGTTCCAGAAGTCGTAAGGAGACGGGCGCGATGGACTACGGATTCACCACGGCCGCCTACGTTGTTGCGGCAGTCCTCTTCATCCTCTCGCTCGGCGGGCTTTCCGGGCAGGAAAGCGCCAAGCGCGCGGTCTGGTACGGCATCGTCGGCATGGCGCTCGCCGTGCTGGCGACGCTGGCGGGGCCGGGGGCAGGCCTCTGGCCGCTCTCGGTCCTTCTGGTCCTTGGCGGCGGCGTCATCGGCTGGATCGTCGCGCAGCGCGTCCAGATGACCGAGATGCCGCAGCTTGTGGCCGCGATGCACTCGCTCGTTGGTCTGGCGGCGGTCTTTGTCGGCTTCAACGCGCATTTCGAGCTTGGCCGTGTGCTGGCGATGGATACGGCCGCGCGCGAGGCGGCCACCGGCTTCGCGGCGGTCCTCGCCCACAAGAGCCCGGTCGAGGTCAACATCCTGCGCATCGAGCTTTTCCTCGGCGTCTTCATCGGCGCGGTGACCTTCACCGGCTCGGTCATCGCCTTCGGCAAGCTCGCGGGCAAGGTGACGTCGAAGGCGGAAAAACTGCCGGGCGGGCACATGCTGAACGCCGGGGCCGCGGCGCTCTCGGCGATCTGCCTGATCTGGTACTTCAACAGCGGCGGCTTCCTGCCGCTGATCCTGATGACGCTGGCCGCGCTCTTCATCGGCTATCACCTGATCATGGGCATCGGCGGGGCCGACATGCCGGTCGTCGTCTCGATGCTGAACAGCTACTCGGGCTGGGCGGCGGCGGCGATCGGCTTCTCGCTCTCGAACGACCTCCTCATCGTCGTCGGCGCGCTGGTCGGCTCCTCGGGTGCGATTCTCTCCTACATCATGTGCAAGGCGATGAACCGCAGTTTCGTCAGCGTCATCCTCGGCGGCTTCGGCAACACCACGGGCCCGGCGATGGAGATCGCGGGCGAGCAGATCGCCATCGACGCCGAGGGCGTGGCGGCGGCCTTGAACGACGCCGACTCGGTGATCATCGTGCCGGGCTACGGCATGGCGGTGGCGCAGGCGCAGCAGTCGGTGGCGGAACTCACCCGCAAGCTGCGCGCCAGGGGGAAAGAGGTTCGCTTCGGCATCCATCCCGTGGCGGGCCGTCTGCCCGGCCACATGAACGTGCTTCTGGCCGAGGCCAAGGTGCCCTACGACATTGTCCTCGAGATGGACGAGATCAACGACGACTTCCCCTCGACCGACGTCGCCATCGTCATCGGCTCGAACGACATCGTGAACCCTGCCGCACAGGAGGACCCGAACTCCCCCATCGCGGGGATGCCGGTCCTGGAGGTCTGGAAGGCGAAACAGGTCTTCGTCTCCAAGCGCGGTCAGGGCACCGGCTATTCCGGGATCGAGAACCCCTTGTTCTACAAGGAGAACACCCGGATGTTCTACGGCGACGCGAAGAAGAGCGTGGACAGCCTCCTGCCGATGCTCGACTGAGCGACCGCGCAGCCTGCGACAGTGACGTGACCCCGTCCGGAAGGGCGGGGTCACTTTCTTTTGTCCGGGTGCCGCCAACACTCCGCGCTATCCTTGCCGCGCAGACGCAGGAGGAACCGCCGTGAACCCTGAAGGCAAGCCGACCCCGCGCAAGAGCGCGAAGGACTTCGATTCCCGCATTCTCGAGATTTTCGATGGCTATGTGCACGGCAGGATGTCGAAACGCGAGTTCATCGAGCGCGCGGGCAAGTTCGCCGCCGCGGGCGTGACCGGGGCGATGATCCTCGAACAGCTCCAGCCCAATTACGCGCTTGCCCAGCAGGTCGCGCCGGATGATCCCGCGATCGAGACCATGACCGCGGAATACATGAGCCCCGAGGGCAACGGCCGCGTGACGGGGCTGATGGCGAGGCCCTCGGGCGCCACCGGGAAGCTCGCGGCCGTACTCGTGATCCACGAGAACCGCGGGCTCAATCCCTACATCGCCGATGTCGTGCGGAGGGTGGCCAAGGCGGGCTACCTCGCCTTCGGGCCGGACGGGCTCTCACCGCTCGGGGGATACCCCGGCAACGACGATCAGGGGCGCGAGATGCAGGCGAGCCTCGACCCGGCCAGGCTGATGGCCGATTTCTTCGCCGCCTACGAATTCCTGCGCGGGCACGAGGGCTCCACCGGAAAGGTCGGCGCGGTGGGCTTCTGCTATGGCGGCGGGGTCTGCAACGCGCTCGCCGTCGCCTACCCCGACCTCGCGGCCTCGGTCCCGTTCTATGGTCGCCAGCCGGCGGTCGAGGACGTGGCGAAGATCGAGGCGCCGCTGATGCTGCACTACGCCGGGCTCGACGAGCGGATCAACGCCGGCTGGCCGGCCTACGAAGACGCCCTGACGGCGGCCGGCAAGAGCTACGAGGCCTTCATCTACGAGGGCGTGAACCACGGCTTTCACAACGACACGACGCCCCGCTACGATGCCGCGGCGGCGGAACTCGCCTGGTCGCGCACGATGGATTTCTTCGCCCGCCATCTGTCCTGAGGCACGGCCAAGGCGAAGGGCCGCCGGTCCGTGACATGCCCGGGCCGGCGGCGCGGTCGCTCGCGCCCTGTACCGGACGCGCTGGCACAGGCGCGGCGAGGGGACTATGACTTCCCATGCAACGGCCTCTCAGTCCTGTCCGAAAGGTTGCCCGATGCGCGCAAACCTTCCCCGCGGCGTCGTGGCGCTCGGCTTCGTCAGCCTCTTCATGGACATCTCGTCCGAGATGATCCACGGGCTCCTGCCGGTCTTTCTCACCGGCACGCTCGGGGCCTCCGTGGTGCTTGTCGGCCTCGTCGAGGGGCTGGGCGAGGCCGTGGCGCAGATCGTCAAGGTGTTCTCGGGCGCGCTTTCGGACCGGCTGGGGCGCAGGAAGCCGCTCCTCGTCCTTGGCTACGGGCTGGCCGCGCTGACGAAACCCGTCTTCGCGCTGGCCGGCAGCCCGGGGGTCGTGCTTGCGGCCCGCGTGACCGACCGGATCGGCAAGGGCATCCGGGGCGCCCCGCGCGACGCGCTCGTCGCCGAGCTCGTGCCGGAGGCGGCACGCGGCGCGGCCTACGGGCTCAGGCAGTCGATGGACACGGTGGGGGCCTTCACCGGCCCGCTGCTCGCCATCGCGCTCATGGCGCTGACGGGGGGCGACATCCGGCTTGTCTTCGCGCTCGCCATCCTGCCCGCAGCCGTGGCCTTGGCGATCCTCGTCGGTGGCGTGCGCGAACCCGCGCGCCACGAAGTCGCGGCACCGCGTGCCGGTCTCGACGGACGGACCGTTTCCAGCCTGCCCGCGGCCTTCTGGTCTGTGGTCGCGGTCGGCGCGGTGATGGCATTTGCGAGGCTGTCCGAGGCCTTCCTGATCCTCAAGGCGGCCGACGTCGGGGTGGGCGCGGCCTATGTGCCCCTCGTGCTCGTGATCCTGAATGTGGTCTATGCCGCCACGGCCTGGCCCGCCGGTGCGCTCTCCGACAGGCTGGGCCGCGGCGGGCTGCTTGGCGTCTCCATCGCGGCTCTCGCGCTGGCACTCGGCCTCCTCGCCATGGCCGAGGGGCTGTCGGTCACGGTGATCGGCATCGCCCTCTGGGGGCTTCACATGGGGCTGAGCCAGGGGCTGCTTTCGGCGGCCGTGGCCGACACCGCGCCGGCGGCGCTCCGGGGGACGGCCTTCGGCGTCTTCAACCTCGCGGCCGGTCTCGCCACGCTTGCCGCCAACGGGGCGGCGGGCCTGCTCTGGGCCGCGGGAGGCTCGGCCGTGGCCTTTGGCGCCGCGGGCGCCGCAGCACTCCTGGCGTTCGGTCTCGTCTGCGTCCTGCCCTCCTTGCGCGGCTGACGGCGTTGCAGAAATACCAGTATACCGCCGTGTGCGCCGGTCCGGTCACGCCGCGCCTGATCTTTGCTCCGGCGCTTGGCTAACCTGTTCCGGATTTCCCGGGCCTTTCTGATGATCGACGACCATCCCCTTCGCTTTCCCCTGGTGAACGAGCTGCATGCCCGGCCGTTCCCGTCGCTTTCCGTGCCCGGCCATGCCGTCTACGTCGCGGTGAAACAGCCTCTCGACGCGCACAACCGCGACCGAGCCGCCGACCGGGCGCATCTTCTGGCGCTTCTCGACCGGCACGGCGCAGCGCATCCGCCAAATGAGGCAACCCATCACGGCGCGCGGATCGGCCGGCATGACCTCAAGTGGGAAAGCCACACCGAATTCGTGACCTATTCGGCCTTCGGCCGCGGCATCGGCGCGCGCCCCTTCGACCCGGCCGACGCGGAGGTCTTCCCGCCGGACTGGATGGCCTCAGCGCCCGGAAAACGCATCGCCGCCTGCCTGGTCCGGATCGAGCCTCTTCCCGACGACCTCGACCGGGTCCGCGAGAGTCTCGACGCCTGGTTCGTGGCCGAAAGCCTCGCGTGCTCGTGGGTCCTCGACGAGGCGGCCATCATCGCAGGCGATTTCCAGATCGACCCGGCCGGCCACATGCGTTTCGCGGTCTTCATCCGGCCCGGCACCGGCGCGCGCCGGGTGGGCCGCATCGTCCAGCGCCTTTGCGAGATCGAGACCTACCGGGCCATGTCGATGCTCGGCCTTGGCCGGGCACGCGAACTCACGGCGCGGCTCAACGCCCTCGACCCCGAGCTCTCCGGCCTTGTCACCGCGCTCTCGCACAAGGGCAGCCACGCCGAGGCGACGCTCGACACTCTCCTCGGCATCTCGGCCGAACTGGAGGCGCTGGCCACGCGCCACACCTTCCGCTTCGGCGCGACGGTGGCCTACGAGGCGCTCGTCAACCAGCGCGTGCAGGTGCTGCGCGAGACGCGCTTCGACGGCCGCCAGACCTTCGGCGAATTCATGATGCGCCGCTACGACCCCGCGATGCGCACGGTGAAATCCGCCGAGCGACGGCTGGAACAGATGGCGGGCCGCGCGGTGCGTGCGGGGGAACTTCTGCGCACCCGCGTCGATGTGGAGCGCTCGGCCCAGAACCAGAAGCTCCTGGAAAGCATGGACCGTCGCGCCGACATCGCGCTCCGGCTGCAGCACACGGTGGAGGGCCTCTCGGTCGTCGCGATCAGCTACTATGCTGTTAGCCTCGCGGGCTACCTCCTGCTGCCCCTTGCCGAGGCGTTCCACTGGTCCAAGTCGGCGCTGACCGCGGCGCTCGTGCCCGTCGTCGTCCTCGCCGTCTGGTTCATGATCCGCCGCATCCGCAAGGCGATGCACTGACACCCTTTCTGTCCGGAAATGCTCCGGCAGGGTCAGGGAGGGCAGCGCGCTCCCGGCGGCTCGGCCATGCTCACCGCCCGCGGATGCGCGGGTCGAGCGCGTCGCGCAGGCCATCGCCGATGTAGTTGACCGAGAGCACGGTGAGCGAGATTGCCACCCCGGGCAGGACGACCCTGAGCGGGTAGAGCTGCATCTGGTCCACGGCGTCGAAGAGGATGCGCCCCCAGGTCGGGAAGTCCGGCGGAAAGCCGAGCCCGAGGAACGAAAGCGCGCTTTCGGTGATGATCGCGTTGGCGATGCCCAGCGTGGCGGAAACCATGATCGGGCTCATGACGTTGGGCAGGATGTGGCGCAGCACCAGCCGGCGCGACGGTGTGCCGATCGAGCGCGCGGCCAGCACGAATTCCCGCTCCTTCAGCGTCAGCACCTCGCCCCGGACGATCCGCGCCGCGTGCATCCAGCTCGTCACCCCGATCGCCGTGACGATGAGGAGGAATATCCCCGTCTCGGTCCCGAGCGCCTGGCTCAGCGGTTCGCGGAAGAGCGTCACCATGAGGAGCAGAAGCGGCAGGAGCGGCAGCGACAGGAAGAGGTCGGTCATCGACATCAGGAACCCGTCCGCCCGCTTGAAGAAGCCCGCGACGACACCGATCAGCGTCCCGAGGAAGAGCGACAGCGCCATCGCGGTGAGGCCGACGGCGATCGACACGCGCCCGCCCGCCATGATCCGCGCCAGCATGTCGCGGCCGAGCTGGTCGGTGCCGAAGGGATGCGCGAGGCTCGGCCCCTGGTTCCTGAGCTTCAGCATGTTGACGGGGTTGGGATCGACATAGGTCGGATCGAGCCGCCACAGGAAGGGGCCGAGCAGCACGGCGAAGAGGATCGCGCCGAAGATCACCAGCCCGACGAGCGCACCCTTGTGGGTCTTGAACTGGTCCCAGACATCCCACCACTGGTTGCGGGGCGGGCGGACGGCGGCCTCGACGCGGGCGCCACTTGCCTCAGTCATAGCGGATCCTCGGGTCAAGGACGCCGTAGAGCACGTCGGCGATCAGGTTGAAGAGCACGGTCAGCGCCGCGAAGATGAAGGTCAGCGTCTGCACCATCGGCAGGTCGTTGGCATAGATCGCGGTGATCAGGAGCTGGCCGAGCCCGTTCACCTTGAACACCTGCTCGGTGATGATCGCGCCGCCGAAGATCGTGGGGATGCCGAGGGCGATGACCGTCACCACCGGGATGAGCGAGTTGCGCAGGACGTGTCGCAGCACGACGACCTTCTCGCTCATGCCCTTGGCGCGGGCGGTGCGGACGTAGTCCTGCTGCAGGTTGTCGAGCATCGAGGCGCGCATGAAGCGGCTGATCTGGCTCGCGTTGAAAAGCGCGAGCACGGTCACCGGCATGACCATCTGCCGCGCCTGCTTCAGGAAGCTCTCCCAGTCCGTGACCTTCAGCGTGGTGTCGTAGATCGAGGGGAACCAGTGCAGGTTCACCGCGAAGACGATGATCAGGACGACGCCGGTGAAGAACGTGGGGACGGAGAAGCCGACCATCGAGACGAAGGTGCCGAGGTTGTCGAACCAGGAATACTGCCGGTAGGCCGAAATGATGCCGATCGGCACCGCGATGACAACGCCGACGACATAGGCAAGTCCGACGACCCAGAGCGTCTGCGGCAGGCGCTGCCAGATGATGTCCATCGCCGGCGCCCGGAACTGCCAGGAGACGATGCGGCCGGTCGGGTCGGCGAAGGCGGTGCCGAAGAGGCTGTCGACGAGATGCAGCGGCTCGGTCCAGAAGAACTGCTTCAGCCAGAGGAGGTAGCGCACCCACGCCGGCTGGTCGAGGCCAAGCGCGGCGCGCATCTTCTCGCGCACCTCCGGCGGCACCGTCAGCGGCTGGTCGGCGAGGGGGTCGCCGGGAGCCATTTCCAGGATCAGGAAGATGACGAGACTGATGAACAGAAGCGTCGGGATCGCGATCAGCAGGCGTCGGATCGTGTAGGTGAGCATCGGCGTCTCGGTTCAGCGGTTTCGGATGGCAGAACGGGGCGGGCCGGAAGGCCCGCCCCGCCGCGATACGGGGAGGATCAGATCACTTGACCCGGAACCAGTCCGAAGTGTTCCACAGCTCGCTGTCCCAGGTGTTCAGGACGACGCCGCCGAGCGTGTTGGAATGCGCCGAGTTGCGGCCACGGTCGACCAGCGGCACGACGACATAGCTGTCCTTGGTCAGCATCTCGTTGAGCTTCTTGGCGATCTCGGCGCGCTTCTCGATCTCGCCGGTCCTGGCGAGTTCGGCGACGAGCGTGTCGTAGGCCGGGTCGCAGAAGCGGTTGATGTTCTCGCCCTGCCAGCCGTTGTCCGGGCCCGGGATCTTGTCGCAGAGGTACTGCGACAGATAGGGTTCGGGATCGGTCCCGTCGAAGTTGTTGGCGTACATCTCCACGTCGGCATAGAACTTCTGGAACGTGTCGGGCGAGCCCGGATCGCCGCCGAAGAAGACCGAGGCGTCGACGTTCTTCAACTCGGTCTCGACACCGATTTCGGTCCACCACTGCTTGACCAGCGCCTGGAAGTCCTGGCGCACGGCGTTGGTTGAGGTCTGGTAGAGCAGCGACAGCTTCTTGCCGTCCTTGTCGCGGATGCCATCGCCGTCCGAGTCGGTCCAGCCGGCTTCCTCCAGCAGCGCCTTCGCCCCCTCGACGTCCTGGGAGAGGCATTCGGTGTTGTCGGATGCGAACATCTCGGGCGCGGGCACCAGGTTGCAGGTCGGCCGCCCGGCCGAGCCATAGCCGACCTCGACGAGCAGATTGCGGTCGATCGCCATGGAAAGGGCCTTGCGCACCCTGATGTCCGAGAGGATCGGGTGCGGGTGCTTCACGGTCGAACGCTCGCCCTCGGCAAGGCTCGGCGAGGGATCGGTCATGTTCATCTCGATCCGCTCGACGAGCGTACCGAAGGCGTTGATGACCTTGCCCTTGCCGGCGGCTTCCATGCCCGCAAGCACGTCGGGCGCAAGCTGCAGGTTCCAGGCATAGTCGAACTCGCCGGTCTCGAGGACGGCACGGCCCGCCGCCGCCGCGTCGCCGCCACCCTTGAAGGTCACGGTCGCGAAGGCCGGCTTCGCCGGGTCGCGGTAGTTCGGGTTGGCTTCCATCGAGATCACGTCGTTCGGCTTGAACTCGGTCACCTTGAAGGGGCCGGTGCCGATGGGACCGAAGTTCGCGTCGGTGCACTGCTGTGCCGCCGCGCCGAGGCAGTTGGCGAACTGGGCCTTCTGGATGATCGGCGAGGTGGAGCCGACGAAGGCGTTGTAGGGGTTGGGCTTGGGCGCCGTGAAGGTCACCTTCACCGTCATGTCGTCCAGCGCCTCGACAGACTGGATGCCCTCGTAGCGCGCGGCCTGGCTGCAGCCGCCCTCGGGGTGGGTGCAGTATTCGTAGGAAAAGACCACGTCGGCCGAGGTCACGGGCGTGCCGTCGGACCACACCAGTCCGGGCTTCAGCTTCCAGGTGATCGTCGTCAGGTCCTCCGACACCCCGCCGTTGGCAAGCGTCGGCACATCCTCGGCGAGGCGGGCGAAAAGCTCGCCCTTCTCGTTGAAGCCGGCGAGCGGCTCGAGGATCATCGACGAGGATTCCACGTCCTTCGTGCCGGACGACAGGTAGGGGTTCAGGATCGACGGCGCCTGCCAGTAGATGATGTTCAGATGGCCGTCGGCACCGCGTTCGGCGAAGGCCGCGGGGGCCAGCGCGATCCCGGCAGCTGCGCCCAAGAGGGCTGATTTCAGTCTCATGTCATACTCCTTGTTGGATGCTCTTTCTGGCCTCGGCCGCCGCCGTTGGTCCGGCGGTCTCGTTCGTTTCGGAATAGAGGTGGCAGGCGGCAAAGCGCCCCGGCTCCACCTCGCGGAAGGCGGGCTCCACCTGCCTGCAGATGTCCATCACCTTCGGGCAGCGGGTGCAGAAGTTGCAGCCCTTCGGCGGATTGGCGGGCGAGGGCACGTCGCCGGTCAGGATGATCCGGCGGCGGTGCGCCTCAAGTTCCGGGTCGGGTTCCGGGACGGCGGAGAGCAGCGCCTGGGTATAGGGGTGCAACGGCTTGAGGTAGAGATCGTCGCGGGGGGCAAGCTCGGCGATCTGGCCGAGATACATTACTGCCACCCGGTCGGCGATATGACGGACCATCGACAGGTCGTGACTGATGAAGAGATAGGTCAGGCCCAGCCGGTCCTGAAGTTCTTCGAGCAGGTTCACGACCTGCGCCTGGATCGACACGTCGAGCGCCGCGATCGGTTCGTCGCAGACGACGAACTTCGGGTTGAGCGCGAGCGCCCGGGCGATGCCGATGCGCTGGCGCTGGCCGCCCGAGAACTCGTGCGGGTAGCGGTTGGCGTAATTGCGGTTGAGACCGACCGCATCCATCAGCTCGTAGATCCGCGCCAGCTTCTCGGCCTTCGAGAGTGTCGTGTGTTCGTCGAGCGGTTCGCCGATGATTGCCGCGACCGTCATGCGCGGGTTGAGGCTCGCCTGCGGGTCCTGGAAGACCATCTGCATCGTCGGGCGGAGTTCTCTGAGGTCAGACTGGGGCGCATCGGCGATCTCGCGGCCCTCGATCCGGATCGAGCCGGCGGTGGGGTCGTAGAGCCTGAGGATCACCCGGCCGCAGGTGGACTTGCCGCAGCCGGACTCGCCAACGAGCCCGAGGGTTTCGCCCTCGAAGATGTCGAAGCTGACGTTGTCGACCGCCTTCACGTCGCCGATCTTGCGGCGGAGGAGGCCGGCGGTGATCGGGAAATACTTCCGGAGACCCCGGACCTCGACGAGCTTTCGGCGGGCAGGCGCGTCAAGCATCGGAGGCCTCCGGCGCGGGGTCCCAGAAACAGGCGACGTCATGTCCGGGGCCGACCGGCCGGCGGGCGGGGTTCTCGCGAGCGCAGCGATCGAAGGCATGCGGGCAGCGCGCGCGGAAGGAGCAGGCCGTGGGGGCGGCGATCAGGATCGGCGGCTGGCCCTCGATGACGTTGAGCTTCGCCTCCCGCTCCCCGCGTACGGAGGGGATCGTCTTGAGAAGCGCGCGGGTATAGGGGTGGCGCGGGCGGTGGAAAAGGTCCTTCACCGGTGCCTGTTCGACGATCTGGCCGCCGTACATCACGATCACGCGGTCGGCGATCCCGGCGATCACCCCGAGGTCGTGGGTGATCCAGACGATCGCCATGCCGAGCTTGCGGCGCAGTTCCCGCACCAGTTCGAGGATCTGTGCCTGGATCGTCACGTCGAGCGCGGTCGTCGGCTCGTCGGCGATCAGCACCTTCGGGTCGCAGGCGAGCGCGATGGCGATCATCACCCGCTGGCGCATCCCGCCCGAGAACTGGTGGGGAAAGTCGTCGAGCCGGCGCCGCGCGTCCGGGATGCCGACAAGCTCCAGAAGCTCCTGCGCCCGCTTTCGTGCTGCCGCCTTGTCCATCCCCATGTGCTTGCGCAAGGGCTCCATGATCTGGAAGCCGACGGTGAAGACCGGGTTGAGCGAAGTCATCGGGTCCTGGAAGATGAAGCCGATCTCGCCGCCGCGCACGGCGCGCAGATGGTCCTGCGGACATCTCAGGAGGTCGGTTCCGCCGAACAGGACCTCGCCCGCGCGCACGTCGGCGGGCGGCGACGGCAGGAGACCGATCAGCGACATCATCGTCACCGACTTGCCCGAACCGCTCTCGCCGACGACGCCGAGAAGCTCTCCGGGTTTCAGGTCGAAGCTGACGGAATTGACGGCGTGAACCTCGCCGCCGCGTGTCCTGAATACGGTCTTCAGGCCCTTGACATCAAGGACGGGCGAGGCCCCATCGGGCATTTACGACTCCCAGTCGGTCTTTTTGTAATTCTTGTGCCCGGTCTGCGCCGGTTGTTTGGTCGAAGTGTTAGCCATTTTCACCCGTCCGGCAACAACCAATTCTGCCGTGGTCCGGCGCGTCATCTCGGGCGGAATGCCGGCGGGGTCGGGCAGAGTGCCCGGGCCTTGACCATTCCCCTCCGGCCCGTCACGGTCCCGGCGACGGCGAGGAGACGGCGAGGAGACGGCGATGGCAACACTATCCGAGGCGCGCAGGATTCTCGACCGGCTGGTGGCCTTTCCTACCGTGAGCCGCGACACGAACCTGCCGCTCGTCGACTGGGTCGAGGATTATCTGAAGGACCACGGTGTCACGGCGCATCGGGTCTGGAACGCCGAGCGGACGAAGGCGAACCTCTGGTGCTCGGTCGGACCCGACGTCCCCGGCGGGGTGATCCTGTCGGGCCATTCCGACGTGGTGCCGGTCGAGGGCCAGTCCTGGACGACCGATCCCTGGACGGTGACCGAGAAGGACGGGCGCCTCTATGGCCGAGGCACCTGCGACATGAAGGGCTTCGTCGCGCTTGCGCTCGCCGCCGTGCCGCTCGCGCTGAACTCGGGCGCGAAACGGCCCTTGCAGATCGCGCTCTCGATCGACGAGGAACTGGGCTGTGTGGGATGCGTGCCCATGGTCGCGGAACTTGCCGCGCGGGCACCGAGGGCTGCGGCCGTCATCGTGGGCGAGCCGTCGCGCATGCAGGCCGTCACGGGGCACAAGGGCGGGCTCATGTTCCGGACCGAGGTGAAGGGATTCCCCGTGCATTCCTCGATGATGCATACCGGCGTGAACGCGATCATGGAGGCGGCGAAGCTTATCGACTGGGCGAACGCGCGCAACGCCACCAACCGCGCCGCCGTGCCCTCTGCGCTCGCCGCGGTCTTCGATCCGCCCTGGACCACCGTGCATGTGGGCCAGATCAGCGGCGGCACCGCGCACAACATCACCGCCGAACACTGCACCTTCGGACTCGATTTCCGCGTCGTTCCGGGCGAGGCCGCAGAGGACTGGGCGCGGGCCTATCAGGCGAAGGTGGCGGAGGTCGAGGCCGGGATGAAGGCCGTCCGGCCCGAGGCGGGCGTCACGCTCACCCGTGTCTTCGACGTGCCGCCGCTGGTGCCGGAGGAAGGCGGCGCGGCCGAGGCGCTCGCGCGGGCGATCACCGGCGACAACGGCTCCCATGTCGTGAGCTACGGCACCGAGGCCGGGCACTTCCAGAAGGCGGGCTATTCCACGGTGGTCTGCGGGCCGGGCGACATCGTCCAGGCGCATCAGGCGGACGAATACATCGAGGTGGCGGAGTTCGAGGCCGGCTGGCGCTTCATGCAGGCCCTTGTCGGGGGGCTGGCGGCATGACCTTCCCCATCCGCGCGGACAACCCCGCCACCTTCACCGGGCCGCTGCCCGAGGCGGCCGATGTCGTCGTCATCGGCGGCGGCGTGATCGGGGTGATGACCGCCTGGTTCCTCGCCCGGCGCGGGGTGAAGGTGGTCCTCTGCGAGAAGGGCCGCATCGCCGGAGAACAGTCGAGCCGCAACTGGGGCTGGGTCCGCCAGCAGGGGCGGGACCCGGCCGAACTGCCGATCATGATCGAGGCGATGGCGATCTGGAAGGGTCTTTCCGCGGAGGCGGGCGCCGACCTCGGCTTCCGCCAGACCGGAGTGCTCTACCTCGCCAACAAGCCGGCCGATCTCGCCCGTTACGAAGGCTGGATGGTCCATGCCAGGGCACACGGGCTCGACACGCGGATGGTAACCGCGAGCGAGGTCGCGGCGATCCTGCCGAACGCCGCCGGCTGGCTCGGCGGCATCTGGACCGCGTCCGACGCCCGTGCCGAACCCTGGATCGCGGTGCCGCGCATCGCCACGGCGCTTGCGGCGCAGGGCGTGGCGATCCGCGAGGACTGCGCCGTGCGCGCGCTCGACATCGCCGGCGGGCGGATTGCGGGCGTCCTCACCGAACGCGGGCGCATCCGCGCCGACCGGGTGGTTCTGGCGGGCGGCGCCTGGTCCGCGCTCCTTGCGCGGGCGCAGGGGATCGGCTTGCCGCAGCTTTCGGTCCGCGCCACCGTCGCCGCCACCGAGCCGCTGCCGGAGGTCTGGACCGGTGCTGCCGCCGACAGCCATTTCGCCATCCGCCGGCGGGCGGACGGCGGCTACACGCTCGCCCCCGGCCATTTCCACGAATTCTTCATCGGACCCGACGCATTCCGCAACCTCTGGGCGTTCCGGGCCCAGATCCTCAGCGATCTTTCGGGTACCCGCTTCCTGCCCGCCGCGCCGAAGCACTATCCCGATGCCTGGGGAACCCCGCGGCGCTGGTCGCCGGACGGCGAGAGCCCTTTCGAGCGCGTGCGCGTGCTCGACCCCGCCCCGAACCGCGCCGAGATCGAACGGCTCAGGACGCGATTCGCGGCGGCATTCCCGGCTCTCGGCAAACCCGCGATCCGCACCGCCTGGGCCGGGATGATCGACACCATGCCCGATGTGGTGCCGGTGATCGACCACGCGGCCGCGCTGCCGGGGCTGACGATCGCCACCGGCATGTCGGGCCACGGCTTCGGCATCGGGCCGGGTGTGGGCCGGGTCGTCGCCGACCTCGTCGCGGGACTCGCGCCCGGCCACGATCTCGCGCGGTTCCGGCTCGCGCGGTTTTCCGACGGCTCGAGGATCGAGCTCGGCCCCGCGCTCTGAGCGCCTTCGTTGTCGAAGCGCGCCGGGGCGCGCCGGCCTAGAGCCGGTCGCGGAGCGAGAACCAGGCCATGGCGAGGACCAGCAGCGGCCAGCGCAGCGCGACGCCGCCGGGGAAGGGGCGGGTGGGAACCCGCGCCATGAGGTCGAAGCGTTCCGCCTGGCCCGCGATGGCTTCGGCCGCGAGTTGGCCGCCGAGCGTGGCGAGCGCCACGCCGTGGCCGGAATAGCCGGACGCGGTCAGGATGTTGCCCTTCAGCCGCTCGAAATGTGGCATCCGGTTCAGCGTGATGCCGAGCGTGCCGCCCCAGGCATGGGTGATCTTCGCATCCCGAAGCTGCGGGAAGATCTCCACCATCGGCTTGCGGACGAGCCGCGCGATGTCGGGAAAGCGGTAGCCGTAGCTTTCGCCGCCGCCGAAGAGAAGGCGGTTGTCCTCGGAGAAGCGGAAGTAGTTGATGACGAACTTGCTGTCGGCGACGGCGTGGTCGGCGCTGAGCACGGCCTTGCGGGCCTCGGGCGAGAGGGGCTCGGTCGCGACGATGAAGTTGTTGATCGGCATGACGCGGGCCGCGGTCCGGGCCTCGAGGTGGCCGAGGTAGCCGTTGCAGGCGAGCAGGACGTGGCGCGCGGTGATGCGCGCGGCGGCGGTCTCCACGAGGGCGGGATCGCTGTCCCCGATCCGGCGGACGGTGGAATGTTCGTGGATGCGCACGCCCGCCGCCGCCGCCGCGCGGGCGAGCCCGAGCGCGTAGCGCAGGGGGTGGAGGTGGCCGCCGCCCATGTCGATGTCGCCGCCGTGATAGGCGGGCGAGCCGACGAGGCTGCGCAACTCCTCCCGATCCAGGGGGCGGATCAGGTCGTAGCCGTAGTCGCGCGCCATCCTCTCGGCGTAGGCCCGGGCATGCGGGACGTGGCGCGGGCGATGGCAGGCGTGGATGATGCCGTCGGCCCAGCCGGCTTCGGGCGCGTGGCGGTTGGCAAGGGCACGGGTCAGCGCCACCGCCTCCTGCGCGAGGTCCCAGAGCGCGCGGGCGTGGCCCTTGCCCACGGCCTTTTCCAGCGCGTCCTGGTCGAGCCGCTGGCCCGTGCCGACCTGGCCGCCGTTGCGCCCAGAGGCGCCCCAGCCGACGCGATGGGCGTCGAGGAGGACGACGTCATAGCCGCGCCCGGCCAGATGCAGCGCGGCGGAGAGGCCGGTGAAGCCCGCGCCGACGATGCAGACGTCGCAGGCAAGATCGCCCGCCGCCGCCGGAAACGGGGGAAGGGGCGCCGCCGTCTCGGCATACCAGGACCGGGGATATTCCCCG
The DNA here is from genome assembly GCA_020637675.1 of Paracoccaceae bacterium. GTDB lineage: Bacteria > Pseudomonadota > Alphaproteobacteria > Rhodobacterales > Rhodobacteraceae > Albidovulum. The sequence continues at coordinate 607,003 of JACKKD010000002.1, forward strand.
GCCCGGTCGTTGGCCGTCAGGACGTCGAGGCGGGCCATCGGGCGGCCCCCGTCAAGCCGCGACGAGAAGCCCGTCGGACTTCAGGCCCGCATAGCATTCGTCAAGCGACTTCGTGGCCCGTTCGATCAGCACGTCGATCTCGGACGGCGTGATCACGAGAGGCGGGGAGATGATCATGCGGTCGCCGACGTGGCGCATCACGAGGTTGTTGGCGAAGCAGCGCTCGCGGCAGCGCAGGCCGACCGTGCCGGCCTCGGAGGCGAACTTCGCCCGGGTGGCCTTGTCGGGTGTGAGCGCGATGGAGCCCATGAGGCCGACGAGTTTCGCCTCTCCCACGAGCGGATGGTCGGCGAGCGCCTGCCAGCGTTCCATCAGGTAGGGGTGGGCGACCTTCTTCACGTGATCCAGGATCCTTTCCTCCTGCAACACTTCGAGATTCTTCAGCGCCACGGCGGCGGCGACGGGATGGCCGGAATAGGTGTAGCCGTGGTTGAAGTCGTCGCCCGAGCCGGCGACCGTGTCGTGGACCTCGTCGCAGATGATCGAGCCGCCGATCGGCGCGTAGCCGGACGATAGACCCTTGGCGATGGTCATGATGTGGGGCCGGATGCCCATGGTCTGGCTGCCGAACCAGTTGCCGGTCCGGCCGAAGCCGGTGATGACCTCGTCGGCGATGAGCAGGATGCCGTATTTGTCGCAGATCCGCTGGATCTCCGGCCAGTAGGTCGCGGGCGGCACGATGACCCCGCCCGCGCCCTGGATCGGCTCGCCGATGAAGGCGGCAACGCGGTCGGCGCCGAGTTCCTCGATCTTCGCCTCAAGCTCGCGGGCGCGCATCAGGCCGAAGTCTTCGGGCGTCATGTCGCCGCCCTCCGCCCACCAGTGCGGCTGGCCGACATGCACGATGTCGGGGATCGGCAGGCCGCCCTGCGCGTGCATCGGCGACATGCCGCCCAGCGAGGCGCCGCCCATTGTGGAGCCGTGGTAGGCGTTCTTGCGGCTGATGATGACCTTCTTTTCCGGCTTGCCCTTCACGTCCCAGTAGCGGCGGACAAGGCGGATGTTGGTGTCGTTCGCCTCCGACCCCGATCCGGCGTAGAAGACGTGGTTCAGGTCGCCCGGCGCAAGCTTGGCGATCTCGGCCGCGAGAGCGATGGCGGGGACGTGCGAAGTCTGGAAGAAGGTGTTGTAGTAGCAGAGCTCCTCGATCTGGCGCGCGGCGACATCGGCGAGGTCCTTGCGGCCGTAGCCGACGTTCACGCACCAGAGGCCCGCCATGCCGTCGAGGATCTGGTGGCCTTCGCTGTCCGTGAGGTAGACGCCCTTCGCCCGGGTGATGATCCGGGCGCCCTTCCGCGCCAGCGCGGCGCCTTCGGTGAAGGGATGCATGTGGTGGGCGGCGTCGAGCGCCTGAAGCTCTTTCGTCGGCAGGTGGTTGGTGATCTGCGTCATGGGCTCTCTCGCGTCGTTCGGGCCGGTCGGGCTTTTCGGGAACGGTCCTGACGCGATCCTGGCCGCGAGGGCGCGGGCGAGGCGGGCAGGCCGTGACTCGCCCTCAGGATATGATCAAAAGATTTCCTGTCAACCGAATTTGATCAAATTTTTCACGCAGGGAGCGAGAGCCGGACCTGATCGATTCCCTGCTCGATGTCTTCCCTCAGCGCCCGCGCCAGCGCCTCGGCATCGCCCGCCCGCATCGCGGCAAGCGCCTCGGTGTGGCGGTCGGGCAGGTTCGAGGTGCCGTAGCGGCCGCAGACGACGCGCAGCGAAGGCCCGAAGCGGAGCCAGAGCGAATGCACGATCGACAGGAGGATCGGCGCGCCCGCGCGTTCGTAGAGCGTGACGTGAAAGCGGTAGTTGCCCAGCAGGTAGCGCTGAACGTCGCCCGTGGCGATGGCCTGGTCGATGTCGGCGTCGATCTGCGCCAGTTCGTTGATGTCCTTCGTTTCCAGCCGTCTCGCCGCCATGTGGGCGAGCTTCGGCTCGATGGTGAGGCGCGCGAAGGCGATCTCGTCGAGCTGCGAGCCGGTCAGCTGGGGAACCGAGACGCGGCGGTTGCCCTGGAGCTCCAGCGCACCCTCTGCCGTCAGCTTGCGGATCGCCTCGCGCACGGGTGTCATGCCGGCATCCAGGATCGCGGTCAGGCCCTGAATCGTGACGGGCTGTCCGGGGGCCAGCTGGCCGAAGAGAATCATGTCACGGAGACGGCAGTACGTGATTTCATGGGTTGGAACTTTTCTGGGCGACTCGTCTCTCTCACGAAGGTTTTTCATTCCCGTTCCTTGACAGGGGAGGCGCGAAAATCCGTATCTTCATAATAGATTGCGCGCCGCGGAAAAGCCATGTTGAAATGAGTCGCAAAATTTGATCAAAATGACCGAACAACAACAGGCGGCCGCGATCGGACCGTTGAAACCGTCTGGCTGGCCACTCCAGCCTACCAAGGAGGTACTATGAGATTCCGGAAAACCATGGTGGCTGCGGCCGCACTGTTGGCGGCGGGTGTTGCCGGCGCCGAAGAGGTCCATGTCTACAACTGGTCCGACTACATCGACGAGACGCTGCTGGCGAAGTTCGAAGAGGAGACCGGCATCAAGCTCGTCTACGACGTGTTCGATTCGAACGAGATCCTCGAGACGAAGATGCTCGCCGGGGCCTCGGGTTATGACGTCGTCGTCCCCAGCGGCTCGTTCCTGCAGCGGCAGATCCAGGCCGGCGCGTTCCAGAAACTCGACAAGTCGAAGCTGCCGAACCTCGCCAACATGTGGGACGTGATCCAGGAGCGGACTGCGAAGTACGACCCCGACAACGAGTACTCCATCAACTACATGTGGGGCACGACCGGCATCGGCATCAACGTGGGCAAGGTCAGGGAAGTGCTTGGCGAGGACGCGCCGGTCAACTCGCTCGCGCTCCTTTTCGATCCCGCGAACATGGAGAAGCTCGCGACCTGCGGCGTGCACGTGCTCGACGCGCCGACCGAGATCATCCCGGCCGCGCTCAAATACATCGGCGAGGACCCGGACGCGCAGGACATGGAGACCATCGCCAAGGTGGAGCCGGTGCTGACCGCGATCGCGCCCTACATCCTGAAGTTCCATTCGTCGGAATATATCAACGCTCTCGCCAACGGCGACATCTGCATGGCTTTCGGCTGGTCGGGCGACATCCTGCAGGCGCGCGACCGCGCGGCGGAAGCCAACAACGGGGCGGAGATCGAGTATCACATCCCGAAGGAAGGCGCGCTGATGTGGTTCGACCAGATGGCGATCCCGGCCGATGCGCCGAACCCGGACGCCGCGCACAAGTTCCTGAACTTCATCATGGACGCCCACAACGCGGCCGCCGCGTCGAACTACGTCTATTATGCGAACGGCAACAAGGCCTCGCAGGAGTTCCTGAACGAGGACGTGATCGGCGACACGGCGATCTATCCGGACGAGGAAACGACCGCGAACCTCTACACCACCTCGCCCTGGGACCCGAAGGTCAACCGCGACGTGACGCGGCTCTGGACCAAGATCAAGTCCGGCACCTGAGACCGGACGCCCTTCGCCCCGCGCCCCACGGCGCGGGGCGTTTCACATGACGAGGGAACATCATGGCGCAACCAGCCAACCGGCCTGTCTTCGCCCCCTGGCTCGACCCCGACCAGAAGCCGCTGATCCAATTCCGGAACGTGACGAAGAGATTCGGCGAGTTCGTCGCGATCGACGACGTCACGCTCGACATCTTCCGGCGCGAGTTCTTCGCGCTGCTCGGGCCCTCGGGCTGCGGCAAGACCACGCTGATGCGGATGCTCGGGGGATTCGAGACGCCGACGGAAGGCAAGATCCTGCTTGACGGGGTGGATCAGGCACCGATCCCGCCGAACAAGCGGGAAACAAACATGATGTTCCAGAGCTACGCGCTCTTCCCGCATCTCACGGTCTGGGACAACATCGCCTTCGGGCTGAAGCGGTCCGCCATGCCGAAGGAGAAGATTCCCGCCCGGGTGGAGGAGATGCTGCGCCTCACCCGGCTCGAGAAGTTTGCCAAGCGCAAGCCGCACCAGATTTCCGGCGGCCAGCGCCAGCGTGTGGCGCTTGCCCGCTCGCTCGCCAAGGCGCCGAAGCTTCTCCTGCTGGACGAACCCTTGGGCGCGCTCGACAAGAAGCTCAGGCAGGAGACGCAGTTCGAGCTGATGGACATCCAGGAAAAGACCGGCACCACCTTCGTGATCGTGACCCACGACCAGGAAGAGGCGATGACGGTGGCCTCCCGCGTGGCCGTCATGGACCACGGTAAGATGATCCAGGTCGACACGCCCGGCCGGATTTACGAAACTCCGAACTCGGTTTACGTGGCGGACTTCATCGGGGATGTGAACATCGTGGAGGGCCGGGCGACCCGCAAAGGCGACGACAAGTATGCGATTGCCTGGGCCGAGGGCCAGCCCGAGATCATCGCATCCTCGACCGAGCGGATCGACCAGGGCACCAAGGTCTTCTTCGCGATCCGGCCCGAGAAGGTCGCCATCGCGCGCGAGCGTCCCGAGGGCCGGGCGAACGTGATCGAGGGCAAGGTGAGCGATATCGCCTACCTCGGCAATATCTCCACCTACAAGGTGGAGGTCGCCGGCGGACGCATGATCAAGGCGCAGGTCGCCAACGAACGGCGGATCGCGCGGCGCGACATCACATGGGACGATCCGGTTTTCCTGTCCTTCACGGACACGGCCGGCGTCCTCTTGCTGCACTGAGGGGGAGGGGCCATGAACCTGCGCCGGCTCTTCCTGATCGCCACGCCCTACGCATGGCTCCTTTTCTTCTTCCTCATCCCCTTCGGGATCGTATTCAAGATCGCCCTCTCGGACTATGCGATCTCGATCCCGCCCTACACGCCGACGCTCGACCTTTCGCAGGGCTGGGCGGGCATTCGGGAGTTCCTCGACGGGCTCGATTTCGAGAACTTCACTTTCCTCGCCTCGGACGCGCTCTACATCAAGGCCTACCTCTCCAGCCTGAAGATCGCGGCGATCTCAACGGCCATCACGCTCCTCGTCGCATATCCGATCGCCTACGGCATGGCGCAGGCGCCGGACGAATGGCGTCCGACGCTGATGATGCTGGTGATCCTGCCTTTCTGGACCTCGTTCCTGATCCGCATCTACGCCTGGATCGGCATCCTCTCGGGCGAGGGCTTCCTCAACCAGTTCCTGATGTGGACGGGCATCACCAGCCAACCGCTGACCATCCTGAACACCAACACGGCGGTCTACATCGGCATCGTCTATGCCTACCTGCCGTTCATGATCCTGCCGATCTACGCGGCGCTCGAAAAGCTCGACATCTCGCTGATCGAGGCGGCGGAGGACCTCGGCTGCACCAGAATCCAGGCATTCTGGCTCGTCACCTTCCCGCTGTCGCGGCCCGGCGTCATCGCCGGATGCTTCCTCGTCTTCATCCCCGCGCTCGGCGAATTCGTCATCCCCTCGATCCTTGGCGGCAACGAAACGCTGATGATCGGCAAGACGCTCTATGACGAGTTCTTCGCCAACCGCGACTGGCCCGTGGCGTCTGCGGTGGCGGTGGTGCTCCTCCTCCTCCTCATCGTTCCGATCATTCTCTTCCAGCGCAACGAACAGAAGCAGAGGGAGGCCGGGCTGTGAACCGCCGCTTTTCCTGGTTCAACGCGACCTCGCTCACGCTCGGATTCGCGTTCCTCTACCTGCCGATGGTGATCCTCGTCATCTTCTCCTTCAACGCGTCGAAACTCGTCACCGTCTGGGCGGGATTCTCGACAAGGTGGTATGGCGAGCTTCTGACCAACCAGGCGTTCCTCGATGCGGCCTGGGTCACGCTGAAGGTGGCGGTGCTGTCCTCCACCCTCGCGACGATCCTCGGCACGATGGCGGCCTACGTGCTGGTGCGGGCAGGGCGGTTCACGGGACGGACGCTCTTCTCCGGCATGGTCTATGCGCCCATCGTCATGCCCGAGGTCATCACCGGCCTCGCCATGCTTCTCCTGTTCATCTCCATCGGGCTCGACCGGGGCGTGACCACGATCGTTCTGGCGCACACGACCTTCACCATGTGCTTCGTCTCGGTGGTCGTCTCCTCCCGCCTCGTCACTTTCGACAAGTCGCTGGAAGAGGCCGCGCTCGACCTCGGATGCACGCCCTTCGATGCCTTCCGCTCGGTCACCCTGCCGATCATCGCACCGGCGGTGATCTCGGGCTGGCTTCTCGCCTTCACGCTGTCGCTCGACGATCTGGTGATCGCCTCCTTCGCCGCCGGTCCCTCGTCCACAACGCTGCCGATGAAGATATTCTCCTCGGTGCGCCTCGGCGTCAGCCCCGAGATCAACGCGCTCTCGACGATCATGATCGGCATCGTCACGGTGGGGGTGGTCACCGCCTCGCTCTTGTCCAAGCGGTCGATCGCGCGGCAGCGGGCCGAGGAGCAGGCCGCGGTCCGGACGACGTGAGGGGGCACGATGCGGCGCATCTACGAACCCCACGCCTATACCCAGGGCCCGGTGGAGCGGTGCTATTGGGACACGACCATCCCGCGCCCGCCGCGCGGCGCGGCCGTGGAGGGCGAGATCCGGGCCGAGGTCGCGATCCTCGGCGCGGGCTTCACCGGCCTTTCGGCCGCGCTTCATCTGGCGCGCGACGCGGGCGCCGACGTGGCGGTGGTGGAGGCCGAGGGGATCGGCTGGGGCGCATCCGGCCGCAACGGCGGCTTTGCCTCCATCGGCGGCACCAAGGCCAGCGCTGCCACCCTCCGCCGCCGCTTCGGACAGGCGGGGCTGGACGAGTGGCATGGCGTCCAGAAGGAAACGCCCGACGCAGTGCGCGAGATCCTAGCCCGCTACGGGATCGACGCCGACGCCCATTCCCACGAAGGCGAGATGGCGTTGGCCCATTCGGCGCGCGAATTCGAGATACTGAAGGACGACGTCGTCGAGATTCCCCGCGACTATGGCGTGAAGGCAGAGCTTTTCGGGCCCTCCGAACTTGCCGCGATCGGAATGGGGGGCACGGCGTTTCACGGCGGGCTGAGGATGGAGCTTGGCTTCGCGCTCAACCCGCTGAAATACGTCCTCGGCCTCGGGCGGGCCGCCAGGGCCGAAGGTGTGCGCATCTACGAGAATTCACCCGTCGAGGGTATCGCGCGGGAGGGGGTGGATTACGTGCTCCGCACCGCGCGCGGGCGGCTCAGGGCGAAGAAGCTCATCGTCGTGACGAACGGCTATTCGTCGGAGGACGTGCCCGACTGGATGGCCGGGCGCTATCTGCCGGCGCAGTCGGCGATCCTCGTCACCCGCGAACTGACTGAGGGGGAGATCGCTGCGCAGGGCTGGTCGTCGCAGACCATGTCCTACGACACGCGCAAGCTTCTCCACTACTTCCGGCTGATGCCGAACCGCCGGTTCCTCTTCGGCCTGCGCGGCGGCACGAGCGCGAGCCCCGCCGCGCAGGACGCCATGCGTGCCCGTGCGCGGGCCGACTTCGAGACGATGTTTCCGGCCTGGGCAACGGTGGAAACCCCGCATTTCTGGTCGGGTTTCGTCTGCCTCACGCGGCCGCTCACGCCCTATGTCGGGCTGATCGGCGACTGGCCGAACGCCTGGGCCGGCTTTGCCTGGCACGGCAACGGCGTCGCGCTCGGCACCTGGTCGGGCCGGTTGCTGGCGCGGCTCGCCACAGGACAGGCGCAGGCCCCGGCGCTGATGTCCCGCCCGCCCGCGCGCTTTCCCTTCGGCGCGCTCCGGCGGCTGGTCCTGCCGCTCGCCTACACCTGGTACGGCCTCAGCGACCGGGCCTGAGCCCCCTTGCAGAGCCGTGCCGTTTGGCCGACGATCCACCGCGGATGCGCCGTTGCGCCCGCCATCACTCACAGGAATGACCGATCCATGCCCGTCAAGAACCGCTTCGCCGAACTCCTGCCCGAAATCACCGCCTGGCGCCGCGATTTCCACGAGAACCCCGAATTGCTGTTCGAGGTCCATCGCACCGCCGGAAAGGTTGCTGACCTGTTGCGCGGCTTCGGCTGCGACGAGGTTGTCGAGGGGATCGGCCAGACCGGCGTCGTCGGCGTGATCCGGGGCCGGACAGATACCAGGGCCCGGGTAGTCGGGCTCAGGGCGGACATGGACGCGCTGCCGATCATCGAGCAGACGGGGCTGCCCTATGCCTCGAAGGCGCAGGGCAAGATGCACGCCTGCGGCCATGATGGCCATACCGCGATGCTCCTCGGCGCGGCGAAATACCTCACCGAGACGCGCAACTTCGACGGCACAGCGGTGGTGATCTTCCAGCCCGCCGAAGAAGGCGGCGGTGGCGGGCGCGAGATGGTGGCGGACGGGATGATGGACCGTTTCGGCATCCAGGAGGTCTACGGGATGCACAACATGCCCGGAATCCCGGTCGGCACCTTTGCGATCCGCGAGGGCGCGATGATGGCGGCGGCCGATCAGTTCGACGTGGTCGTGACCGGCAAGGGCGGTCATGCCGCAAAGCCCCATGACTGCATCGACACGACGCTTGTGGCGGCGCATATCGTCATCGCGCTCCAGTCGATCGCCAGCCGCAATGTCGATCCCCTGAAGCAGGTCGTGGTTTCGGTCTGCACCTTCCGCACCGAAAGCGAGGCCTACAACGTGATTCCGCAGACGGTGCACCTGAAGGGCACCGTGCGGACGATGGACCACGGCGTGCAGGATTTCGTCGAGACGCGGGTGAAGGCGATCTGCGAGGCGACCGCACTCGCCTTCGGCGCCACGGCCTCGATCGAGTACCGTCGCGGCTATCCGGTGACGATGAACGCGCCCGAGAATACCGGCTTTGCCGCCGAGGTCGCGCGCTCGGTCTCGGGGAGGGTCGATACCGACACGGCGCCGCTCATGGGGGCCGAGGATTTCAGCTTCATGCTGAACGAACGGCCGGGCGCCTACATCTTTCTCGGCAATGGCGACACCGCGATGGTGCACCATCCGGCCTACAACTTCGACGACAACGCGATCCCCTTCGGGGCAAGCTGGTATGCCGGGATGGTCGAGGCACGGATGCCCGCCGCGTGAAGGCGGGGGCGGGGGTAGGGGACGCCGCCTAGCCTGACGCCGTCTCTCGCGCGAGGAGCCCGGGCGTGAGCGCACAGGGCTCCCCGCCATAGAAGACGTCCAGCACCCGTCGCATCCGCGCGCCGGTTTCGGTACCGACGCCCGCAAGCGCGAAAAGCGTGGCCGAGGAGCGGAGCTTCAGCGCGTCCACGGGGCCGAGGATCGTCTCCGCCGCCTCTTCCGCATGGGCCAGGATGGCGTCGGCGCAGGCGTCGAGCCGCTCACGGAGCACGGGGTCGGCGAGATAGGCGTGCGCTTCGGAGAGGTCGGCGATGCCATAGTGGAGCGCCGTCGCCGAACGGCCGAGCGCCTTCAGTTGCGGAAAGATGAACCACATCCAGTGGCTGACCTTGCGCCCGGAGCGCAATTCGGAAAGCGCGGTGGCGAAGTTTTTCGCCTGCGCATCGTGGAACCGGGCGAGGTCGGGCATCCTCAGCCCCCGGTGTGGCTCATGTGGCGCGAGACCTGGCCCGCGACCTTCTGGCGGGAATAGTCGAAGTCGTGGCCCTTCGGCTTGTGCGCGATGGCCGCGCGGATCGCCTCTTCCAGAAGCTCGTCGCCCTCGCTGGCGCGAAGCGGCGCGCGCAGATCGGCCATGTCCTCCTGCCCGAGGCACATGTAAAGCTCGCCCGTGCAGGTCACCCGCACGCGGTTGCAGCTTTCGCAGAAATTGTGGGTGAGGGGGGTGATGAAGCCGACCTTCTGGCCCGTCGCCTCGATCCGCACGTAGCGGGCGGGGCCGCCGGTGCGCTCGGCGAGGTCGGTGAGGGTGAAGCGCTCGGCGAGCCGCGCCCGGAGGTCCTTCAGGGGCCAGTACTGGTCGAGCCGCATCTCCTCGCCCATCTCGCCCATCGGCATGACCTCGATGAAGGTCAGGTCGTGGCCCTCGCCGGCGCACCAGTCGAGAAGCGGGAACAACTCGTCCTCGTTGAAGCCCTTCAGCGCCACGGTGTTGATCTTGACCCTCAGCCCCGCCGCCTTGGCCGCACGGATACCCTCCATGACCTGATCGAGCCGCCCCCAGCGGGTGATCGCGGTGAATTTCGCGGCATCGAGCGTGTCGAGCGAGACGTTGACGCGCCGTACCCCGAGAGCAGCGAGATCGCCGGCGTAGCGCGCAAGCTGGGAGCCGTTCGTCGTCAGCGTCAGTTCCTTCAGCGCGCCGCTTTCGAGGTGTCGCGAGATCGAGCGGAAGAAGGTCAGTATGTCGCGCCGGACCAGCGGCTCGCCCCCGGTGATTCTCAACTTCTCCACGCCAAGCCGGATGAAGGTGGAACAGAGCCGGTCCAGTTCCTCCAGTGTCAGGAGGTCCTTCTTCGGAAGGAACTGCATGTGCTCGGCCATGCAATAGGTGCAGCGGAAGTCGCAGCGGTCCGTGGCGGAGACACGCAGATAGGTTATCGGGCGGGCGAAGGGATCGATGAGCGGTGTCATGGGGACAAGGTAAGCCCCGACGGGCGGACCGGCAAGGGGCGCAGGGCGCCCCACGTGGTCGCAAGGGCTCAGAGGTATTTCCCGGCCTCCTTCCGCGCGAAGGGCTTCAGCCGGGCGCCATGGTCGGCGAGGAAGGCGCGGGCGCGGTCGGCGTCGTGCTTCGAAAGATCGCGCAGCCACCAGGCGACGGCTTTCTGGATGAACCAGTCGCGGTCGTCCGCATAGGCAGCCGCCCAGCCAAGCACCCGGTCGCGGGCGGCGAGGTCGGCGGCCGTGGGATGGTTCTGCTTCGTCCAGGGCAGGGTGATGACCAGCGCGGCGCGACGCGTCCAGAGGTGCGGCGCGCGGGTCCAGACCTCCACCTCGTCGAGGCGCGAGGGATCGGCCACAAGCCGCCGCGCGCCGGCGTCGCAGGCATGGTCGGCGATGGCCCAGCCGTCGAAGTCCGGCACCCAGGAAGCGATGAGCCGCCAGGCCGCCTCGTCGTCGCGGATGCGCGCCTGCGTCAAAAGCTTGGCGGCGGCGATCCGCGCCTCGTGAATGTCGGTGTCCCAGAGCGCCGCGGCGAGCGCCACGCGACCGGGGACATCAAGCGCCGCGCGCCAGCCCTTCGCCAGATCGGTGATCGCCGGCACCGGCACGCCCAGGTATTCCCGCGCAGCCTTGTGATAGGCCGCCGCGCCCACCGCCCGCCCGGGATCGGCCAGCGCCCGCAGGTCCGCCAGCGCGGATTCCGGCGTCACGCTCACTCCACCGTCACCGATTTCGCCAGGTTGCGCGGCTGGTCGACGTCCGTCCCCTTGGCGATGGCCGCGTGATAGGCCAGAAGCTGCGCGGGGATCGCGTAGAGGATCGGGGCGAGAAGCGCGGGCGCCTCGGGCATGGTCAGGACCTTCCAGGTGCCCTCGCCCGCCTCCTTCGCCCCGGCCGGGTCGGTGACAAGCACGACCTTGCCGTGCCGCGCCATCACCTCCTGCATGTTCGACACGGTCTTGTCGAAGAGCCGGTCGCGCGGCGCCAGAACGATCACCGGCACGGTCTTGTCGATGAGCGCGATGGGGCCGTGCTTCAATTCGCCCGACGCATAGCCTTCGGCGTGTATATAGCTGATTTCCTTCAGCTTCAGCGCGCCTTCCAGTGCCAGCGGGAACATCGCGCCGCGGCCGAGGAAGAGGACGTCCTGCGCCTCGGCGACGGCCGCGGCCGCCACGGCGATGGACGGTTCGCGCGACAGCGCCTGGTTCATCAGACCCGGCAGCGCGGCGAGATCGGCGAGGTGCCGCGTCAGAGCCTCGTCGTCGATCCGGCCCCGCTGCCGCGCCGCCTGAAGCGCGAGCAGCAGAAGCACGTGAAGCTGGCAGGTGAAGGCCTTGGTCGAGGCGACGCCCACCTCGACGCCGGCGAGGATCGGCAGCGCCACGTCCGCCTCGCGCGCGATGGAGGAGGTGGGAACATTGACGATGGCGAGGACCTTCGCCACCTTTCCGGCAGCATAGCGCAAGGCCGCCAGCGTATCCGCAGTCTCGCCGGACTGGCTGACGAAGATCGCGTAGGAGTTTTCGGGCAGCGGCGGTTCGCGGTAGCGGAACTCCGATCCGATATCGACCTCGCAGGGCAGGCCGGCGAGGCTCTCGAACCAGTATTTCGCGGTGAGGCAGGCATAGGAGGCCGTGCCGCAGGCCACGAGTGTCAGCCGGTCGAGCCCGCCGAAGTCGAGGCCCTGTGGCAGGTTCAGCCTACCCCCGGCCGTGTAGTGTTTCACCGCGTCGGCAAGGACCACGGGCTGTTCCGCGATCTCCTTGGCCATGAAATGCTTGAAACCGGCCTTCTCGATGCGGGCCTGGTCAAGCTGGATGCGCATAACCTCGCGGTTGGCGTGCCGTCCGGCAGCGTCGTGGATTTCCACCCCCTCGCGGGTGACGAAGGCGTAGTCGCCCTCGTCGAGGTAGGTGATCCGGTCGGTCATGGGGGCAAGGGCGATCGCGTCGGAGCCGACGAACATCTCGCCCTCGCCATAGCCGATGGCGAGCGGCGAACCCTTGCGCGCCGCGACCATCAGGTTTTCCTCGCCATCGAAGAGGAAGAGAAGCGCGAAGGCTCCCTCGAGCCGCTTCAGCGCCGCGACCGCAGCCGCGCGCGGCGCCATCCCCGCGTCGATGTAGGATCGCGTCAGCATCACGACCGTCTCGGTGTCGGTTTCGGTCTCGCAGGTCAGTCCCCTGGCGGCGAGTTCGGAACGCAGTTCGCGGAAGTTCTCGATGATGCCGTTGTGGACGACGGCGACGGGGCCGGACCGGTGCGGGTGGGCGTTGACCACGGTCGCCGCGCCGTGCGTGGCCCAGCGGGTATGCCCGATGCCGGCCTTGCCGGGCAGGGGATCGTGCACGAGGAGGTCCGAGAGGTTGACGAGCTTGCCGACCGCGCGCCGGCGATCGAGCCGGCCATGGTTCACCGTCGCGATCCCGGCGGAATCGTAGCCGCGGTATTCCAGCCGCTTCAACGCCTCGACGAGGATCGGCGCGACCTCATGGTGCCCGAGCACCCCGACAATCCCGCACATTATTCGGTCTCTTTCCGCTTGCTGGCCTTGATGACCTTCAACTTTTCGAACAATTTCGCCGACAATCCCGGTTTCAGCACCTGCCGCGCGCGGCCGATCGCGACGGCATCGTCGGGCACGTCCTCGGTGATGACAGAGCCCGACCCCGTCATCGCCCGCGCGCCAACCCGCACCGGCGCCACCAGCATGGTGTCCGAGCCGATGAAGGCGCGTTCGCCGATCTCGGTGCGGTGCTTCATCACGCCGTCGTAGTTGCAGGTGATCGTGCCCGCACCGATGTTCGCGCGGGCGCCCACATGGGCGTCGCCGAGGTAGCTGAGGTGGCCGACCTTGACGCCCTCGTCGAGGATCGCGTTCTTGATCTCGACGAAGTTGCCGACATGGACATCCTCGGCCAGTTCCGCGCCGGGACGCAGCCGGGCGAAGGGCCCGACACGCGCACCGCGCGAGATGTGGCAGCCTTCGAGATGGCAGAAGGGAAGGATCTCGGCCTCCGATTCCACGGTCACGCCGGGGCCGAAGAAGACGTTCGGCCCGATCACCGTCTCGCGCCCGACCACGGTGTCGAAGGCGAAGAACACTGTCTCGGGTGCCGTCAGGGTCACGCCGTCCTCCATCATCTCGGCGCGCTTGCGTGCCTGGAAGATGCGTTCGGCTGCGGCGAGGTCGGCGCGCGTGTTCACGCCAAGGGTCTCGGCCTCGGAGCAGGTGACGACCTCGGCCGTCAGTCCTGCGGCGCGCGCGGCGGCGACGATGTCGGTCAGGTAGAGCTCGCCCGCGGCGTTCCTGTCGTCCAGTCCGGCCACGAGCCGGCGCAACAGCGCCGCCTCTGCCGCGATGACGCCGCTGTTGCACAGCGTGATCGACCGCTGGTCCTCGTTCGCGTCCTTCCATTCGACGATGCCGTAGAGTTGCCCGCCATGGGTGACGAGCCGCCCGTAGCGGGCCGGATCGGCGGCCTCGAAGCCCAGAACGACGACGTCCGCGGATGCTGCGAGCATCGCCCCCAGCGTGCCGGGCCGGATGAAGGGCGTATCGCCGAAGAGCACGATCACCCGCCCTTCGAACCCGTCGAGCAGCGGCAGCGCCTCGGCGACCGCGTGCCCGGTGCCGCGCTGTTCGGCCTGATGGGCGATTTCCACCGTCTCGTCATGGGCGCGGGCGGCGGCCGAGACCGCGTCGGCGCCGTGGCCGGTGACGACGATGGTGCGCTCGGGAGTGACGCTCGCCCCGGCGATCATCGCGTGAACCAGAAGCGGTGCGCCCGCGACCTCGTGCAGGACCTTGGGACGGTCCGAATTCATCCGCGTGCCCTGTCCCGCGGCAAGAATGATGAGCGCTGTGGCCATGAATATGCTTTCCTCGAACGTCGGCCCGTTTTAACCAAGGGCCCGTGGGCCGGGAAGAGGGTGAGCATCAATCATCCTTACGGCAGGTTACAATAGAAACTTTGCACGGGTTCTCTGCCGCATGCGCACGGTGATCTTCGATCTGGACGGTACCCTCGCCGATACCTCGGCCGATCTCATCGCGGCGGCGAACGCCTGTTTCCGCGACCTCGGCCACCGCGACCTGCTCGATCCGGTCGACGATGCCTTGACCGCCTTCCACGGCGGTCGCGCGATGCTGCGACTGGGTTTTTCGCGGCTGGGCGCCCCCGGCGAGGCCTCGGTGGACCGCGAATACCCGCGCCTCCTGTCCTTCTACGAGGCGGCCATCGACCGCGAGACGACGCTTTATCCCGGCGCCGTCTCGGCGGTGGAGGCGCTGCGGCAGGCCGGTTTCGTCACCGGCATCTGCACCAACAAGCCCGAGCGGCTGGCCGCGATCCTGCTCGACCGGCTGGGGGTGCGCCACCTTTTCGGCTCGCTCGTCGGCGCCGACACGCTGCCCGTCCGCAAGCCCGATCCGGCGCCCTACCGCGCCTCGGTCGAACGCGCGGGCGGAGCCGTCTCGCGGTCCATGCTGATCGGCGACACGGAGACCGACCGCCGGACGGCCGAGGCGGCCGGCGTCCCGGTGGCCCTCGTCACCTTCGGACCCGAGGGGCGGGGGGTGGCGCGGCTTTCGCCGGAAGCGCTCCTCGAACGGTTCGACGACCTGCCGGCGCTGGCCCTGCGGACGCTGGGGGAAGCATGAGAGAGCGCGGCGAGCCCGAGACCTTCACCGGCAGCTTCACCCAGCAGGAACCGATCCCCGAGGCCGGGATCGCGGCGGCGCTGAACGTCCTGCGGCACGGGCGGCTTCACCGCTACAACACGGCCGAGGGCGAGATCGCGGAAACGGCGCTCCTCGAGGAGGAATTCGCCGCCTTCACCGGCGCGAAATACTGCCTTGCAGTGGCCTCGGGGGGCTACGCGCTCGGCTGCGCGCTGCGCGCCCTGGGGATCGGGCCGGGTGACCGGGTGCTGACCAATGCCTTCACGCTCGCCCCGGTGCCGGGCGCCATCGCGGCGCTCGGGGCCGAGCCGGTCTTCGTCGAGACGACCGGGGCGCTGACCATCGACATGGACGACCTCGCTGGCAAGGCGCCGGGCGCGAAGGCGCTGCTTCTGTCCCACATGCGCGGCCATATCTGCGACATGGACCGGCTGATGGCGGTCTGCGACAAGGCTGATCTGCCGGTGATCGAGGATTGCGCGCATACGATGGGGGCCGCCTGGAAGGGCGTGCCCTCGGGCCGGCACGGGGTCATGGGCTGCTATTCGACCCAGACCTACAAGCACATGAACTCGGGCGAGGGCGGGCTCATCGTCTCGGACGACGCGGACCTCATGGCGAAGGCGATCATCCTCTCGGGCAGCTACATGCTCTACCCGCGCCACCGCGCCGCCCCGCCGCCGGAGGCGTTCGAGGCGGTGAAATACGTCACCCCGAACGTCTCCGGCCGGATGGACAACCTGCGCGCCGCGATCCTGCGCCCGCAACTTGCCGACCTGCCGCGCCAGTGCGCGCGCTGGAACGCGCTCTACCGGACGGTCGAGGCGGGGCTGCGGTCGACACCCGGCCTGACCCTGATCGACCGGCCCGACGGCGAGCAGTATGTCGCCTCGTCCTTCCAGTTCCTGCTGCCGGACTGGCCCGAAGCCAAGGTCCGCGCCGTGCTCGCCCGCGCAGCTGCGCGCGGGGTGGAACTCAAATGGTTCGGCGCAAAAGAACCGCAGGGCTTCACCTCGCGCCACGACTCCTGGCGCTACGCGAAGCCGCAGGACCTGCCAAGGACCGACCGCATCCTCGCCGGCCTCGTCGACATGCGCCTGCCGCTGACCTTCACCACGGACGACGCCGCCCTCATCGCGCGCATCTTACGCGAGGAGGTCTCGACGGTGCATCAGGGCGACGTGCAGGCGCCGGTCGAAATGCCGCAAGCCGACTGAACGCCGTCATTTCCCGGCGTCGTAAAGCGGCACGGTCGAGATCGACATCTTGCCCGACCCTTGCGTCAGTTCGCTCGCATGGGCGAGGTAGATCAGCGTATTGTTCCTTTGGTCGAGGATCCGCGTCACCCGCAGCGACTTGAAGATCAGCGAAGTGCGCTCGGAGAAGATGTTCTCCCCATCCGCGCTCCGGTCGACGTTGCCCACCGTGATCGGACCCGTCTGACGGCAGTCGAGCGCCGACCAGGATGGGTCCTCGAACCAGTTGCCCTGGCTCAGCCGGTCGAGCACCGAGCGGTCGAAATAGGCGACGTGGCAGGTCACGCCCTGCACCTTGGGATCGGGGATCGCCTCGATCATGATGTCGTTGCCGACCCAGTCAACCCCGACCTTGCCGACCACCTCCGCTTCGGCGGTGGCGGGCAGGGCGGCAACAAGGGCGAGGGCAAGACGCGGAAACATGGGACGATCCTTTCGGTTGGGCAGCGGGAAAATGCCATAACGGTCTTTCCGCCGCCACCGGTTCCGCCGAAAGCGGCTTGACCCGACTCGCGGCTTGGCCGTATGAATTGAACACACGTTCATTTCCTCGGGAGGGACCGGAATGTTCACCGCGTCGATGAAGTTCCATCTCGGCGATGAGGTCGAGGCGCTGCACGACATGGTCCACCGCTGGGCGCAAGACCGCGTGAAGCCGCTCGCGGCGGAGGTCGACCGGACGAACGAATTTCCCGCCGCGCTCTGGAAGGAAATGGGCGATCTCGGCCTTCTCGGCATCACCGTGCCCGAGGAATATGGCGGCGCGGGGATGTCCTATCTCGCCCATGTCATCGCGACCGAGGAGATTGCGCGGGCCTCGGCCTCGGTCTCGCTGTCCTACGGGGCGCATTCCAATCTCTGCGTCAACCAGATCAAGCTGAACGGCAGCGAGGCGCAGAAGCACAAGTATCTGCCCGGCCTGATTTCGGGCGAGCATGTCGGCGCGCTGGCCATGTCGGAGGCGGGTGCGGGGTCCGACGTCGTGTCGATGAAGCTGAAAGCCGAAAAGCGGAACGGTTACTACGTCCTGAACGGCACCAAGTTCTGGATCACCAACGGGCCGGATGCCGATACGCTGGTGGTCTACGCCAAGACCGACCCCGAGGCCGGATCGAAGGGCATCACCGCCTTCATCGTCGAGAAGAGCTTCAAGGGTTTCTCGACCTCGAAACATTTCGACAAGCTCGGCATGCGCGGCTCGAACACTGCCGAGCTGGTCTTCGAGGATGTCGAGGTGCCGTTCGAGAACGTGCTCGGGCAGGAAGGCAAGGGCGTCCGCGTCCTGATGTCCGGGCTCGATTACGAACGGGTGGTGCTGTCGGGCATCGGCACCGGCATCATGGCCGCCTGCATGGACGAGGTGATGCCTTACCTCGCGCAGCGCAAGCAGTTCGGCCAGCCGATCGGGTCGTTCCAGCTGATGCAGGGCAAGATCGCGGACATGTACACCAAGATGAATTCCGCCCGCGCCTATGTCTACGAGGTGGCGCGCTCCTGCGACCGCGGCGAGGTCACGCGCCAGGACGCGGCCGCCTGCGTGCTCTATGCGTCCGAAGAGGCGATGACGGTCGCCCATCAGGCGGTGCAGGCGATGGGCGGCATGGGTTTCATGAACGAAAGTGCGGTCAGCCGCATCTTCCGCGACGCCAAGCTGATGGAGATCGGCGCCGGGACGAGCGAGATCCGCCGGATGCTGATCGGGCGCGAGCTGATGGGGAGGATGGGGTGAGGCGGGTCATGCGCACCACCGGGGGAAACCCCGGGCAGCGCCCGACCGTTCGACGGGCGTTCGCCGCGCCACTGGCGCGACGGTCCCGTCTCAGCCCCGGTGCGGGCGCCGCCCTTCACGCAACGCATAGAAGTTTCGGGATCAGATCATGCGACTGACCTCCTCCGTCCTGCCCACCTCCGACACGTTCCGCGCCAATCGCGCCGCGCATGAGTCGCTGCTGGCCCGTATCGCCGGGGCGGCAGCGCTCGCCGCTGCGGGTGGCGGCGACAAGGCGCGCGAGCGGCATGTCGCGCGCGGCAAGCTGCCGCCGCGCGAACGGGTGGCGAACCTGCTCGATGCCGGTTCGCCCTTCCTCGAGATCGGCGCGACGGCGGCGCACGGCATGTATGGCGGCGATGCCCCCTGCGCCGGCCTCATCGCCGGGATCGGGCGCGTCCACGGGCAGGAGGTCATGGTGGTCGCCAACGACGCCACCGTGAAGGGCGGCACCTATTACCCGATGACGGTGAAGAAGCACCTCCGCGCCCAGGAGATCGCCGGCGAGAACCGCCTGCCTTGCGTCTATCTCGTCGACTCCGGCGGCGCCAACCTGCCGAACCAGGACGAGGTCTTCCCCGACCGCGACCATTTCGGGCGCATCTTCTACAACCAGGCGCAGATGAGCGCGAAGGGCATCCCCCAGATCGCCGTCGTCATGGGATCGTGCACGGCGGGCGGCGCCTACGTGCCCGCGATGTCCGATGTCTCGATCATCGTCCGCGATCAGGGGACGATCTTCCTCGCCGGCCCGCCCCTGGTCAAGGCCGCGACCGGCGAGGTGGTCAGCGCCGAGGACCTCGGCGGCGGCGATGTCCATACCCGGCTTTCCGGCGTTGCCGACTACCTGGCCGAGGACGACGCCCACGCCCTCGCGCTCGCCCGCCGCGCGATCGGCGGCCTGAACCGGCGCAAGCCCGAGACCGTGGTCTGGCAAAGTCCGGAAGACCCGGCCTATGACCCCGACGAGATATTCGGCATCGTGCCCGCCGACCTGCGCACCCCCTACGACATCCGCGAGGTCATCGCCCGGATCGTCGACGGCTCCTGGTTCGACGAGTTCAAGCCGCGCTTCGGCGAGACTTTGGTGACGGGCTTCGCCCATGTCATGGGCTGCCCGGTGGGCATCGTCGCCAACAACGGCGTCCTCTTCAGCGAAAGTGCCGTCAAGGGCGCGCATTTCATCGAGCTGTGCAGCCAGCGGTCGATCCCGCTGGTCTTCCTCCAGAACATCACCGGCTTCATGGTCGGCCGGAAATACGAGAACGAGGGCATCGCCCGGCACGGGGCGAAGATGGTGACGGCGGTGGCGACGACCTCGGTGCCGAAGATCACCATGCTGGTCGGCGGTTCCTTCGGCGCGGGCAATTACGGCATGGCGGGCCGCGCCTATTCGCCCCGGTTCCTCTGGACCTGGCCCAATTCCCGCATCTCGGTGATGGGCGGCGAACAGGCGGCGGGCGTCCTCGCCACCGTCAAGCGCGACGGGATCGAGCGGGCGGGCGGCGCCTGGAGCGCGGAGGAGGAGGCCGAGTTCAAGCGCCCGACCATCGAGATGTTCGAGGAACAGTCGCATCCCCTCTACGCCTCCGCCCGGCTCTGGGACGACGGCATCATCGACCCGCGCAAATCGCGCGAGGTGCTGGCGCTCTCGCTCTCGGCCGCGCTCAGCGCGCCCATCGAAGCGACGCGCTTCGGCGTGTTCCGGATGTGACGATGCGCCGCCGCTCCCCCCTCGACCGGGTGCTGCGGCTCGGGATGGGCGCGTCCCTCGCGCTCGGGATCGGCCTGCCTGCCCTGTCCTTCGCCAACGGGATGCTGAAGCCGCATGACGGCTGCGCGGTCGTCCTTGTCGTCGATGGCGACACGGTCAAGCTTTTCTGCCCCGGCGAAGGCGTCGTGACGGCCCGCCTCCTCGGCCTCGACACGCCCGAGATATTTTCGCCGCAATGCCTGGGCGAACTCGGCAAGGGCCTCGGCGCGACCGCGCGGCTGAACCTGTCGCTGCTTGCCGCCGCCCATATCGCCGAGGCGGGCGAACAGACCGACCGCTACGGCCGCCGCCTCGTCACGCTCAGCCTCGACGGTGCCGATGTCGCGCCGGACATGATCGCCGCCGGGCTCGCGCGTCCTTACGCCGGCGGCAAGCGCGAAGGCTGGTGCGCATGACGGCCGATCGCCTCGCAGCCCTCAAGGCCCGCTACCCCGGCGCCGAGACCTTCACCTTCGGCGACAGCCGCGCACTTTGCGACCGGCTCCTCGGCCTGGTTCGGGACGGCCGCAAACGCGCCACCTGCGGCGCGCTGCGCGACTACCACGCCGAGGGCGAGCCGCTGCCCGTTGCCGGCCGCCGCGACATCGCGCTCGACTGGGACGGCGCGCCCGCGCTCGTCATCGAGACCGTCGAGGTCACGGTCCGACGCTTCTGCGACGTGGACGCGGATTTCGCGCTGGCCGAGGGCGAGGATCACTGCCTCGAAGGCTGGCAGGCGGGGCACCGCGCCTATTTCGAACGGAATGGCGGGTGGAGCGCGGAGATGGAACTGGTTTGCGAGCGGTTCCGGCTGATCGAGGATCTGGCGCGATGAGATATGCGGATCGCCGATCTTCGCTTCTTCATTGTCCAAATACCCCACGGGGGTCCGGGGGTGTGAAACCCCCGGCGCTGACGGAAGGATGACACAGTGTTCCACAAGATCCTGATCGCCAACCGCGGCGAGATCGCCGCCCGCGTCATCGACACCTGCCGCAGGCTCGGTGTGGCGACGGTCGCGGTCTATTCCGACGCGGACGCCTCGGCCCGGCATGTGGCGATGGCGGACGAGGCCGTCCATATCGGCGGTCCGGCCCCTAAGGACAGCTACCTGATGGCGGAGGCCATCATCGCGGCGGCGCAGGCGACCGGCGCGGAGGCGATCCATCCCGGCTACGGCTTCCTGTCCGAGAACCCCGATTTCGTCGATGCGGTCGCGGCGGCGGGTCTCGTCTTCATCGGCCCGTCTGCGAAAGCGATCCGCGCGATGGGCCTCAAGGACGCCGCCAAGGCGCTGATGGAAAAGGCGGGGGTGCCGGTCGTGCCCGGCTATCACGGCGCGAACCAGGACCCCGAACATCTGGCGGGCGCGGCCGAGACGGTCGGCTACCCGGTCCTCATCAAGGCCGTCGCGGGCGGCGGTGGCAAGGGGATGCGCCTTGTGGAGCGACCGGAGGAGTTCGCGGAAAAGCTCGAAAGCGCGCAATCCGAGGCGCGGACCGCCTTCGGCAATCCCGCCGTGCTGATCGAGAAATACGTCCAGAAGCCGCGTCATATCGAAGTGCAGGTATTTGGCGACGGGACCCGCGCCGTTCATCTCTACGAGCGCGACTGCTCGCTCCAGCGCCGCCATCAGAAGGTGATCGAGGAGGCGCCTGCCCCCGGCATGACGGCTGAGATGCGCGCCGCGATGGGCCAGGCGGCAGTGCGCGCCGCCGAGGCGATCGGCTATTCCGGCGCGGGAACGGTGGAGTTCATCGTCGACGCCTCGGACGGCCTGCGCCCCGACCGCTTCTGGTTCATGGAGATGAACACAAGGCTTCAGGTCGAACATCCGGTGACCGAGGCGGTGACCGGCATCGACCTTGTCGAATGGCAGCTTCGCGTCGCCTCGGGTGAACCGCTCCCCGCGACGCAAGACGAAATCCGTCTCACCGGCCACGCCTTCGAGGCGCGGCTTTATGCCGAGGACGTGCCGGCGGGCTTCCTGCCCGCGACCGGGACGCTTTCCCACCTGAAATTCCCGGAAGGCGCGCGGGCAGAGACCGGCGTGCGCCCCGGCGACACGATCAGCCCGTGGTACGATCCGATGATCGCCAAGATCATCGTGCACGGTCCGACGCGCGCCATCGCGCTCAGGCAGCTTTCCGCGGCGCTCGACGCGACCGAAGTCGCGGGCTCGGTCACCAACCTCGCCTTCCTCGCGGCGCTCTCGCGGCATGAGGGATTCGCGGCGGGCGATGTGGATACCGGGCTCATCGCCCGCGATCTCGACGCGCTGACCGATGTGGCCCCGGCGGACATGACCGTGAAGGCGCTCGCCGCTCTCGGCGCGGCGGGGCTGGCCGACCGGGGAGGCGCGCTGGCGGGCTTCACCCTGTGGCAACCGCTTCGCCGGACGGTCCCTCTCGAGGGTGTCGAGGCGGTCGTCGAGGTCATGGCGCCTGACCGGGCGCGGGTGAGTATCGCTGGCGAGACTGCGGAGTGCTTCCTTCGCGGCGGCCAATGGTGGGTCGATGGTCATCCCTCTGGCGCGCGGATCGTGGTGACGCCGGGTCTTGTCAGCATCTTCGGCCGCGGCGCGCATCATTTCCACCTGGTGGACCCGCTCGACCGCGAGGCCGATGCGGCGGGCGGGGGGCTGACGCTTTCGCCGATGCCGGGCCTCGTGAAGGCGGTCTTCGCGAAGGCGGGGCAACGGGTGAAGGCGGGCGACCGGCTCGCCGTGCTGGAGGCGATGAAGATGGAGCACACGCTGACCG
The DNA here is from genome assembly GCA_020637675.1 of Paracoccaceae bacterium. GTDB lineage: Bacteria > Pseudomonadota > Alphaproteobacteria > Rhodobacterales > Rhodobacteraceae > Albidovulum. The sequence goes on from JACKKD010000002.1 coordinate 629,801, forward strand.
CCGCGCGCGACGGCATCGTCGCCGAAGTGCTCGTGGCGGCCGGCGCACAGGTCGAGGCGGGGGCGGCACTCGTCCGGCTGGAGGAGGAGGCATGATCCGCCTGCACCACTGCCACCAGACCCGCTCGATGCGCACGCTCTGGCTGCTGCATGAAATCGGCGTTCCCTTCGAGGTGGTCGTCCATCCGTTCGACAGGTCGCTTCGCGCACCGGACTACCTCGCGCTCAATCCGGCCGGGCGTGTCCCCGCGCTCGAGATCGACGGTCGGGTGCTGTGGGAGACGGGGGCGATAACCGAATACCTCTGCGAGCGCTTCCCGCAATCCGGCCTCGGCCGGGAGCCCGGCCATCCGGATCGTGCCGACTGGCTCGTCTGGGTGCATTTCGCCGAGACGGTCAGCCAGCACACTGCCGCGCTTACGCAGCAGCACATCGTCCTCTACGACGACGCCATGCGCAGCCCGGTGGTCATGCGGCTGGAGGCCAAGCGGCTGGAGAAGTGCTACGCCGCGCTCGAAGGCCGGCTCGCGGGGCGCGACTGGCTGGTCGGTAGCGGTTTTACGGCGGCGGATGTCGGCGCCGGCCAGGCCCTCTACATGGCGCGGCACTTCGCGCCGACAGAGGCATTCCCGGCGCTCACCGACTGGTACGCGCGCGCCAGTTCCCGACCCGCCTTCCTGCGGTCGCTGCCGCCCGAGGGCTCCGACCTCCTCTACAAGCGCGACTTCTACGAGGCATGGGATGGCTGAGTTCGTCGAGATCGTCGAGATGGGCCCGCGCGACGGGCTGCAGAACGAAAAGCGGATCATACCGACGGCGGAAAAGATTGTGCTCGTCGATGCCCTGAGCCTGTGCGGTTTCCGGCGGATCGAGGTGGCGAGCTTCGTCAGCCCGAAGTGGGTGCCGCAGATGGCCGACGGTGCCGAGGTCCTGGCCGGGATCAACCGCGCGCCCGGGGTGCGCTACGCGGCGCTGACGCCGAACATGAAGGGCTACGAGGCCGCAAGGGCCGCGCGTGCGGACGAGGTGGCGATCTTCGCCTCGGCTTCCGAAGGCTTCTCCAGGGCCAACCTCAACTGCACGATCGAGGAAAGCCTCGACCGGTTCCGCCCCGTGGCCGCGGCGGCACGGGCCGACGGCATTCCCGTCCGGGGCTACGTCTCGGTCGTGACCGACTGTCCCTACGACGGGAAGGTGGCGCCCGCTGCGGTCGCCCGCGTCGCCGCATCCCTCCGCGACATGGGCTGTTTCGAGATCAGCCTCGGCGACACGATCGGTCAGGGCCGGCCGGAGACGGTGGACGCGATGCTGACGGCGGTTCTCGCCGAACTGCCGGCCAGCCGCCTCGCCGGGCATTTCCACGATACGGCGGGCCGCGCGCTGGACAATATCGACGCCGCGCTCGCCCGCGGGCTCAGGGTCTTCGACGCGGCGGTGGCGGGGCTCGGCGGCTGCCCCTATGCGCCGGGGGCGGCCGGGAACGTGGCGACGGAGCGGGTCGCGGCGCATCTGGCCGCACGGGGCTACGAAACCGGTCTGGACGCGGCGCGGATCGGTGCAGCTGCGGCCATGGCACGCGCGATGCGGGGGGCATGATGTTCGAGACGATCAGGGTGGATTGCGACGACCGGGGCGTGACGACGCTCACGCTCGACCGGGCAGAGAAGCACAATGCGCTTTCGGGCGCGATGATCGGCGAGCTGACCGAGGCCGCCGGCCGCCTCGGCCGCGATCCGGCGGTGCGGGTCATCGTGCTCGCGGGCGCCGGCGAAAGCTTCTGCGCCGGGGCCGACCTCGGCTGGATGAAGGAGCAGATCGCCGCCGACGGCGCCAACCGGGCGCGCGAGGCGACGCGGCTCGCCACGATGCTGAGCGCGCTCAACACCTGCCCGAAGCCGGTCATCGGCCGTGTCCAGGGCAACGCCTTCGGCGGGGGCTTGGGGCTCATGGCCGTCTGCGACACCGTCATCGGGGTGGATCAGGCGCGCTTCGGCTTCACCGAGACGCGGCTCGGCCTCATCCCCGCGACGATCGGTCCCTATGTCCTCGCGCGCATGGGCGAGGCGATGGCGCGGCGGGTATTCATGTCGGCGCGTCTCTTCGGCGCGGCCGAGGCGCTGGCACTGGGCCTTCTTGCCCGCGCCGTGCCGGCGGCGGAACTCGACGCCGCCGTCGAGGCCGAGGTCGCGCCCTATCTCGCCTGCGCGCCCGGAGCGGTGGCCGAGGCGAAGGCGCTCGCCCGCAGGCTCGGGCCGCGGATCGACGAAGGCGTGATCGCCGAGACCATCGGGGCGCTCGTCCGCCGCTGGGAAAGTCCCGAGGCGGTGGAGGGAATCGCCGCCTTCTTCGAGCGCCGCGCGCCGGCCTGGAAACGTTGAATGCGACATTGTTGCCGCATTGCGGCATCGCACCACAGGGCGTTTCCGCTAACCGCCCTCGGATCCGAGAATACGTTGATTTGCGCCGCGGTTTCCGCCTCGGCTTTGGTTGACCCTTTCCGGGCGGGGGAGTAAACGGGCGGAAGCGAACCCCGGGCAGACCCTGGGCAGACCTTGGGCCGCCCGACCGGGGGCCAGACGTAGGAGCAGGCAGTTGGACATCCTCCCCCGCGAATACCTCCCGATCCTGATTTTCCTAGGCATGGCGGTGGCGCTTGGCCTCGTCCTCATCCTCGCCGCGGTGATCATCGCGGTCCGCAACCCGGACCCCGAGAAGGTCTCGGCCTATGAATGCGGCTTCAACGCCTTCGACGACGCGCGGATGAAGTTCGACGTGCGCTTCTACCTCGTCTCGATCCTCTTCATCATCTTCGACCTCGAAGTGGCGTTCCTCTTCCCCTGGGCGGTGGCATTCAAGGACATTTCGACGGTCGGGTTCTGGTCGATGATGGTCTTTCTCGCCGTGCTGACGATCGGCTTTGCCTACGAGTGGAAGAAGGGGGCGATGGAATGGGCGTGATGACCGGGTCCAATACCGCCGGTGCCGACCGCGAGGTGGCGACCGGGGTCCTGAACCGCGAGTTGCAGGACAAGGGCTTCCTGCTGACCACGACCGAAGACATCATCAACTGGGCGCGCAACGGCTCCCTGCACTGGATGACCTTCGGGCTTGCCTGCTGCGCCGTCGAGATGATGCATTCCTCGATGCCGCGCTACGACCTCGAGCGCTTCGGCACGGCGCCGCGCGCAAGCCCGCGCCAATCCGACCTGATGATCGTCGCCGGCACGCTCACGAACAAGATGGCGCCCGCGCTCCGCAAGGTCTACGACCAGATGCCCGAGCCGCGCTACGTCATCTCCATGGGCTCCTGCGCAAACGGCGGCGGCTATTACCACTACAGCTATTCCGTCGTGCGCGGCTGCGACCGCATCGTGCCGGTCGACATCTACGTGCCGGGCTGCCCGCCGACGGCCGAGGCGCTGCTTTACGGCATCCTGCAACTGCAGCGGAAGATCCGCCGCACCGGCACACTCGTGCGCTGAGGAGAGTGACATGTCCGAAGCCCTTCGGGAACTGGCCGCCCATATCGAGCTTAAGCGGCCCGCCGAGGTCCTTGCGACCGATATCGCCTTCGGCGAGCTGAACGTGACCGCGACGCTGGCGGGCCTGCCGGATTTCGTCGAGTTCCTGCGCGCCGACCGCAGCTGCCGGTTCTCGACTCTCGTCGACATCACCGCCGTCGACCATCCCGAGCGGCCGGCCCGCTTCGACGTCGTCTACCACTTCCTCTCGATGTACCAGAACGCCCGCATCCGGGTGAAGGTTGCCGCGCGGGAGGAGGACATGGTGCCCTCGATCACCGCGGTCCACCCCGCGGCGAACTGGTTCGAGCGCGAGGTCTACGACATGTTCGGCATCCTTTTCTCCGGCCACCCGGACCTGCGTCGCATCCTCACCGACTACGGCTTCCGCGGCCACCCGCTGAGGAAGGACTTCCCCACCACGGGCTACACAGAGGTGCGCTATGACGAGGCGCTGAAGCGCGTCGTCTACGAGCCGGTGAAGCTGGTGCAGGACTACCGCCAGTTCGACTTCATGTCGCCTTGGGAGGGCGCGCAGTACATCCTGCCGGGCGACGAGAAACAGGGGGCGAAATGATGGACGGCTCCAGAGGCCACGACGACGCCCTGACCGGCGAGCAGAAGATCCGCAACTTCAACATCAACTTCGGCCCGCAACACCCTGCGGCACACGGCGTCCTGCGGCTTGTGCTGGAACTCGACGGCGAGGTGGTGGAGCGCTGCGACCCGCATATCGGACTCCTGCACCGGGGCACCGAGAAGCTGATGGAAAGCCGCACCTACCTGCAGAACCTGCCCTATCTCGACCGGCTCGACTATGTCGCGCCGATGAATCAGGAACATGCCTGGTGTCTCGCCATCGAGAAGCTGACGGGCGTCGCTGTGCCGCGCCGGGCCTCGCTGATCCGGGTGCTCTACTCCGAGATCGGGCGCGTCCTGAACCACCTCCTCAACGTCACCACCCAGGCGATGGACGTCGGCGCCCTCACGCCGCCGCTCTGGGGCTTCGAGGAGCGCGAGAAGCTGATGGTCTTCTACGAGCGGGCCTGCGGGGCGCGGCTTCACGCCGCCTATTTCCGCCCCGGCGGGGTGCATCAGGACCTGCCGCCGGCGCTGCTCGACGACATCGAGCAATGGGCGCATGAGTTCCCGAAGGTGATCGACGATCTCGACACGCTCCTGACGGAGAACCGGATCTTCAAGCAGCGCAACGCCGATATCGGCATCGTGCATGAGGAAGACGCGCTGACCTGGGGCTATTCCGGGGTCATGGTCAGGGGCTCCGGCATGGCCTGGGACCTGCGCCGTGCCCAGCCCTACGAATGCTATGACGAGTTCGACTTCAAGGTGCCGGTCGGGAAGAACGGCGACTGCTACGACCGCTACCTCTGCCGGATGGCCGAGATGCGGGAGTCGACCAAGATCATCCATCAGGCGATTGCCAAGCTGAGGGCGCCCGAGGGGCAGGGCGACGTGCTCGCCCGGGGCAAGATCACGCCGCCGCCGAGGGGCGAGATGAAGCGGTCGATGGAGGCCCTCATCCACCACTTCAAGCTCTATACCGAGGGCTTCCACGTCCCGGCGGGCGAGGTCTATGCCGCCGTCGAGGCGCCGAAGGGCGAATTCGGCGTCTACCTTGTGGCCGACGGCACCAACAAGCCCTATCGCGCCAAGCTCCGCGCGCCGGGCTATCTGCACCTGCAGTCGATCGACTGGATGGCCAAGGGCCATCTGCTCGCGGACGTCGCCGCGATCATCGGCACCATGGATATCGTTTTCGGAGAGGTTGACCGCTGATGCTGCGTCGTCTCGCACCGGTACAGCCGGACAGGTTTGAATTCACGCCCGCGAACCTCGCCTGGGCGAAGGGCCAGATCACCAAGTATCCCGAGGGCCGTCAAGCCAGCGCCATCATCCCGCTTCTCTGGCGGGCGCAGGAGCAGGAGGGCTGGCTGACGAAACCGGCCATAGAACATGTCGCCGACATGCTCGGCATGGCACATATCCGGGCGCTGGAAGTTGCCACCTTCTACTTCATGTTCCAGCTGCAACCCGTTGGAACCGTTGCCCATGTCCAGATCTGCGGCACCACGTCCTGCATGATCTGCGGGGCAGGCGAACTGATCGAGGTCTGCCGCGAGAAGATCGCCGCGCAGCCATTCACCCTTTCGGCCGATGGCAAGTTCTCCTGGGAAGAGGTCGAATGCCTCGGCTCCTGCGCCAATGCGCCGATGGTGCAGATCGGCAAGGACTATTACGAGGACCTGACCGCCGAACGCTTCGCCGCGATCCTGGATGAACTCGCCGCCGGCAAGGTGCCGGTGCCGGGGCCGCAGAACGGGCGCTATTCCTCCGAGCCGCTGACGGGCCTCACGAGTCTGAAGGAGTTCGAGAGCGGAAGGACGCAGTATAACGCCTCGGTCCAGCGGGCGGTGGACCTGAAGGACACGGTGAAACGGATCGACGGAACCGAGGTTCCGATCCTCACGCCATGGACGGGCAAGGCCGCGCCGGCGACCCCGGCGAAGGGCAAGGCGCGGGAGCCCAAGCCCGCGAAGGGCGTTGCCGCCGACGCGACCGGCGTGACCGTCCAGGAGGCGCCCGCCACCTCGAAGGGCAAGCCGGCGGAGGCGGAGCCTGCGCCAGCCAGGGCGAAGAAGCCGCGCGCGCTCAAGGCACCCCGCAAGGGCGGGGCGGACGATCTGAAGCAGATCAAGGGCGTGGGCCCGAAGCTCGAGGCGCTTCTCCACAGCCTCGGTTTCTTCCATTTCGACCAGGTCGCCCAGTGGACGGCCGAGGAACTCGCCTGGGTCGACGACAACATCGAAGGCTTCAAGGGCCGCGCCAGCCGTGACGGCTGGGTGGAGCAGGCCAGGCTTCTCGCCGCGGGCGGCGAGACGGAATTCTCAAGGCGCGTGAGGAAGGGTGACGTCTACTGAAGACAGTCTGTCCGGGAGTGAAGGGTATGTCGGAGTCAGCAGGGGCGGAATGCCGCCGGAATTCTTGGCTGGTCGCACTGGCCGGGGGGGCGCTCGTGGCGCTCATGCTGCTCTTTGTCGCCCACTACGGCGTCCTGAAGGCGCTTGTGATCGGCCTCGTCTTCGCCGTTGTGCTGGGCGTCGTCCTGGTATGGGCCTTCTGTTCACGGCCGGCAAAGACCGCGGCACCTGCGGCTGAACGCGAACCCAGGCCCGCCCCGGAACCGAGCCCTGTCCCGGAGCCGAGCCCTGTCGTGGAACCGGCCAGCGCGCCCGCGCCCCAGCCGGAACGCAAGGCCGAAGCTCCGAAGCCGTCCGTACCGCCGGCCTTCGTCTCGGCCCAGCCCGCCACCCGGCTGGTCGCCGCGCCGGAACCGGTCGCGCCCGCCCCGGCCATCGCCGTGCAGCCCGCCCGGCGCAAGCGCGCCTCCTCGGCCGGTCTCGACGCCGCGCTCGCCAAGTCGAAGGACGAGCCGCCGGCGCCGGCGCCCGAGATGCTTTCCGCCCCGCGCGGCGGCCGGGCCGACGACCTGAAGCAGATCAAGGGCATCGGCCCGAAGCTTGAAACGCTGCTCAACGAGGTCGGCATCTGGCATTTCGACCAGATCGCCTCGTGGAAGGCGAAGGACATCGCGCATGTGGACGAGTTGCTCGTGGGGTTCCGCGGGCGGATCACCCGCGACGAATGGGTCAAGCAGGCGAAGGTGCTTGCCGCAGGTGGCACGACGGAGTTTTCGCAGCGCGTGAAGAAGGGCGGCGTGTACTGAGGATGGAATGAGGCGACCCGAACAGAGGGACATGGCACTTGCCCGCGAGGCCCGCCAGGTGGCGGTGGTGATCGCGGCGACCATGATCCTGTGGCTCGGGGCGCAATGGCTGGGCGGACGGGCAGGGTGGGACACCCGATACGTCTTCCTGTTCGACCTGGCCGCGCTGGCCGCGTTCATCTGGGCGCTGGTCGTAACCTGGCGAATCTGGCGGCGGCAGAAGCGCCCCCGGGGGAATTGAGGAACGAGAATGCTGAAGGATCAGGACCGGATCTTTACCAACCTCTACGGGATGCACGACCGGTCGCTTGCCGGCGCCAAAAAGCGCGGGCACTGGGACGGGACCGCGGGCATACTCGCCAACGGGCGCGACTGGATCGTGGAGCAGGTGAAGGCGAGCGGGCTGCGCGGCCGGGGTGGCGCAGGCTTCCCGACCGGGCTCAAGTGGTCCTTCATGCCGAAGCAGTCCGACGGCCGGCCCGCCTATCTCGTGGTGAATGCCGACGAATCCGAACCCGCGACCTGCAAGGACCGCGAGATCATGCGGCATGACCCGCAAACGCTGGTCGAGGGCTGCCTCATCGCCTCCTTTGCCATGGGGGCCCATGCCGCCTACATTTACATCCGCGGCGAATACATCCGCGAGCGCGAGGCGCTGCAGGCCGCCATCGACGAGGCCTATGACGCGGGGCTGATCGGCAAGAACGCCTGCGGCTCGGGCTACGACTTCGACCTCTATCTCCACCACGGCGCCGGCGCCTACATCTGCGGCGAGGAGACAGCACTTCTGGAAAGCCTCGAGGGCAAGAAGGGGATGCCGCGGATGAAGCCGCCGTTCCCGGCGGGTTCGGGCCTTTATGGCTGCCCGACCACGGTGAACAACGTGGAATCGATCGCGGTGGTGCCGACGATCCTGCGCCGGGGGGCGGCCTGGTATGCCTCCTTCGGGCGGCCGAACAACACCGGTGTCAAGCTCTTCGCCATGTCGGGGCACGTGAATACGCCCTGCGTGATCGAGGAATCGATGTCGATCAGCATGAAGGAGCTGATCGAGAAGCATGGCGGCGGCGTGCGCGGCGGCTGGAAGAACCTCAAGGCGGTGATTCCCGGCGGCGCCTCCTGCCCGATCCTGCCCGCGAAGTTCTGCGAGGACGCGATCATGGACTACGACGGGATGCGCGAGCTGAAAAGCTCGTTCGGCACCGCCTGCATGATCGTGATGGACCAGTCCACCGACGTGATCAAGGCCGTCTGGCGGCTCTCGAAGTTCTTCAAGCACGAAAGTTGCGGCCAGTGCACGCCCTGCCGCGAGGGCACCGGCTGGATGATGCGGGTGATGGAGCGGCTGGTGCGCGGCGAGGCCGAGATCGAGGAGATCGACATGCTGCTGTCGGTCACCAAGCAGGTCGAGGGCCACACGATCTGCGCGCTCGGCGATGCCGCCGCCTGGCCGATCCAGGGCCTCATCCGGCATTACCGCGAAGAGATCGAGGACCGCATCAAGGCGCGGAAGTCGGGCCGCATGGGTGCGATGGCGGCGGAGTAGGGGGCCATAGGTGATGGAGTTGATGTGGATACCGGGGGTATGCGTGGGCGGGAGCTTCCTGGCCATGATCCGGGTATTGGTCCGTACAGGCCACAAAGCCGGACTCGTTCGGATTGTCGCTCTGCTCGGTCTGGCATTCATTATTCCCTTCCTTCTCAGCGCCTCCATGTTTGTCACCGGTCTTAAGATGGCTCCCAGTTTTGACAGCCTGTCCATGGTGGGCTTTATCGTCCAGTTGCCTGGGGCAGTTGTTGCGACACTGGTTTCGCTCTGGATCGCTTTCAAGCGCTGGCCTAAGGCGGTGCAATGACTACGCAATACCACCTCGCCGAACTGAACGTCGGGCGGCTGATCGCGCCCACGGACGATCCGCGCGTGGCGGAGTTCATGGCGGCTCTCGACCGGGTCAACGGCCTGGGCAAGCGCATGCCGGGCTTCGTCTGGATGATGGAGGGTTCCGGCGAACCGCGGACGGGGAATACCGAAACCAAGATCGGCGGCGATCCGCAATATGTCTCGAACCTGACCGTCTGGGAGGATGTGAAAAGCCTCGAGACCTTCGTCTGGAACACCGTCCACAAGCAGTTCTACGACCGGCGCCGCGAGTGGTTCGAAGTGTTGGGCGAGATACATTTCGTCATGTGGTGGGTGCCCGCAGGCCACCGGCCGACGCTCGACGAGGCGCTTGCGCGGCTCGACCACTTGAAGCGTCACGGCGACACGGACCACGCCTTCGGCTGGGCGCATCTGGAGGAGGCGACGCTCTGGCGTGAGCGGAATTGCGCGGGAATGGCGGCGGAATGAGCGGGGTTATTGCATATCGCGCCGCGCGCCGGGTTCATCGGGTCCGTGGGCATTCCGCCCCGGAAGGACAGAGGAAGATGAACCCCATCAAGCATTTCGCCCTGCCGCTGTCGCTGGCCACCCTCGTCGTCACCGGCGCCGGGGCCTCCGCGCTCCAGCCGCTCGGCCAGAACACCTATGTCACCGACCGGCTCGTCGCGGCGCGGGTCGCGGACCGCATCCGCAAGACCTGCCCCGACGAGATCGGCGCGCGCCTTCTCTACGCGTTCCAGCAGGCCTTCGCGCTGAAGGGCTGGGCGCAGGACCAGGGCTATGCGAGCGACGAGATCGACCGCTTCCTCAAGGACAAGGCCGAGAAGAAGGCGATCTACGCCAGGGCCGAGGACTATCTCGCCGCCAATGGCGCGACGAACGGCAATGTACAGGCCTTCTGCGACCTCGGGCGCAGGGAATTCGCGGCAGGCTCCATCGCGGGCTCGCTGATCTACGAGAAGTAACAGGCGCGCGGGGCCGACCCTCGCGCGGGACGTAAAGGACAAGAGACATGGCCGATCTGCGCAAGATCATCATCGACGATACCGAAGTCGAGGTCGATCCGAGCCTCACGCTCATTCAGGCCTGCGAACAGGCTGGGATCGAGATCCCGCGCTTCTGCTACCACGAGCGCCTGTCGATCGCCGGCAACTGCCGGATGTGCCTGGTCGAGGTGGTGGGCGGCCCGCCGAAGCCCGCCGCCTCCTGCGCGATGCAGGTGAAGGATTTGCGGCCGGGGCCGAACGGCGAACCGTCGGTGGTGAAGACCAATTCGCCGATGGTGAAGAAGGCCCGCGAGGGGGTGATGGAGTTCCTGCTGATCAACCACCCGCTCGACTGCCCGATCTGCGACCAGGGCGGCGAATGCGACCTGCAGGACCAGGCGATGGCCTACGGCGTCGATTTCAGCCGCTACCGCGAGCCGAAGCGCGCGCTGCCCGATCTCGACATCGGGCCGCTGATCGAGACCTGCATGACCCGCTGCATCTATTGCACCCGCTGCATCCGCTTCACCACCGAGGTGGCGGGGCTGACCGACATGGGCACGCTCGGGCGCGGCGAGGACACGCGGGTGACCACCTACGGCAACGAGATGCTGCCGATCGACGCCGCCGATCCCGAACACGCGGTCGGCGCCGCGCTGAGGGCGGTCATGGATTCGAACCTGCAGGGCAACATCATCGACCTCTGCCCGGTCGGCGCCCTGACCTCGAAACCCTATGCCTTCACCGCCCGGCCCTGGGAACTGACCAAGACCGAGTCGATCGACGTGATGGACGCGCTGGGGTCGAACATCCGCGTGGACACAAAGGGCCGCGAGGTCATGCGCATCCTGCCGAGGAACCACGACGGCGTGAACGAGGAGTGGATCAGCGACAAGACCCGCTTCATCTGGGACGGACTCAGGCGCCAGCGGCTCGACACGCCCTACATCCGCGAGGGCGGCAAGCTGAGAAAGGCAAGCTGGCCCGAAGCGCTCGCCGCTGCCGCGAAGGCGATGAAGGGCAAGAAGGTCGCCGGCCTCGTCGGCGATCTCGCCCCGGTCGAGGCGGCGTTCAGTCTCAGGCAACTCATCGAGGGTCTCGGGGGCAAGGTGGAATGCCGCACCGACGGCGCGAAGCTGCCGGCGGGCAACCGCTCCGCCTATGTCGGCACGGCGCGGATCGCGGATATCGACGCAGCGAAGTACATCCTGCTCGTCGGGACCAACCCGCGTGACGAGGCGCCGGTGCTGAACGCGCGCATCCGCAAGGCCTGGGCCAATGGTGCGCTCGTCGGTCTTGTGGGGGCGGCGGTCGATCTGACCTATCCCTATCACCACGCCGGGACCGACCGTGCTGCACTTCAGGCGATCCTCGAGCGGGACCACGGCGATGTTCTCGATGCGCCGTCGCTGGTGATCGTGGGGCAGGGGGCGCTTCGCGAGGCTGACGGCGCGGCGGTGCTGGCGACGGCGATGGAGATCTGCGCGCGGTCGAAGTCGAAGCTCCTGATCCTGCACACCGCCGCAGCCCGCGTCGGCGCGATGGATGTCGGCGCGGTCACCGGCGGCGGGCTTGCCGCGGCCATCGAAGGCGCGGAGGTGATCTACAACCTCGGCGCCGACGAGGTGGAGATCGCCGCCGGACCCTTCGTGATCTACCAGGGCAGCCACGGCGACCGTGGCGCGCACCGGGCGGACATCATCCTGCCGGCGGCGGCCTACACCGAGGAGAACGGCCTCTTCGTCAACACCGAAGGCCGCCCGCAACTCGCCATGCGCGCGGGCTTTGCACCCGGCGAGGCGAAAGAGAACTGGGCGATCCTGCGCGCGCTTTCGGCCGAGCTGGGCGCGCCCCTGCCCTGGGACTCGCTGGCCGGCTTGCGCAAGGCGCTGGTCGCGGCGCATCCGCACCTCGGCCGGATCGACGATGTGGCGGAGAACGCCTGGCAGCCGCTGCCGCTGGCGGCGCCGGCGAAGGCCGATTTCGTGAACGCGGTCAGGGACTTCTACCTGACGAACCCGATCGCCCGCGCCTCGGCGGTGATGGCCGAGCTTTCCGCCATGGCCCGCGCGCGGGCCGAAAAGCCGATGGCGGCGGAGTGACGATGGCGCGGGCGCTGCCCCTCACGGCCCTGACAGGCGGTCTTCTGACCGCCCTCTCGGCCTGTGCGGCAAGCCCACGCGTCTACGAGGCCACCGACCCGGTCGGCATGGGCGGCGATCTCGTGGGCTTTCTCGCCGCCGTAACGGGTGCGAGGACGGGCGCCGAGGCGGAGGACTACGCGACCTGTGTCGCGGCCGCCTATGCGCTGGAAAAACAGGCGGGATTCGCACGGAAAGTGCGGGTCTACCTGAAGGAAGAGGGTGGCGTTTGGAGCGCGGATGCTGTTTACAGCGTCTCGCCGGCGCTGCCCAGGGGCATGCGGACGATCGATGCCGAAGTGACGGTCGCCGACTGTGCCGAACGCGGCATACCGACGGTCTGAGAAGGAAGGTCAGAGGGACGGACATGGCGGAATTTCTGGCAACACCACTGGGCACCTTCCTCCTGATCCTTGCGCAGGGTCTCGGCATCATCGCCTTCGTGATGCTGTCGCTTCTGTTCCTCGTCTACGGCGACCGGAAGATCTGGGCGGCCGTGCAGATGCGCAGGGGCCCGAACGTGGTCGGCGCGTTCGGCCTCTTGCAGTCGGTGGCCGACGCGCTGAAGTACGTCGTGAAGGAAATCGTCGTGCCCGCGGGCGCCGACAAGTTCGTCTTCTTCCTCGCGCCGATGCTCAGCTTCGTGCTCGCCATCCTCGCCTGGGCGGTCATTCCTTTCCATCCGGGCTGGGTCCTGGCCGACATCAACGTCGCCGTTCTCTTCGTCTTCGCCGTCTCCTCGCTCGAGGTCTACGGCGTGATCATGGGCGGCTGGGCGTCGAACTCGAAATACCCTTTCCTGGGCTCGCTCCGCTCCGCCGCGCAGATGATTTCCTACGAGGTCTCGCTCGGCCTCATCATCATCGGCGTCATCATCTCGGCGGGAAGCATGAACTTCTCGGCCATCGTCGCGGCGCAGGAAGGCTCCTACGGTCTCTTCAACTGGTTCTGGCTGCCGCACCTGCCGATGGTGGTGCTGTTCTTCGTGAGCGCGCTGGCCGAGACCAACCGCCCGCCCTTCGACTTGCCGGAAGCGGAATCCGAACTCGTCGCGGGCTTCATGGTCGAGTATTCATCGACCCCCTACCTTCTCTTCATGGCGGGCGAATACATCGCGATCTTCCTGATGTGCGCGCTCATCTCGATCCTCTTCTTCGGCGGCTGGCTCTCGCCCATCCCGTTCCTGCCGGACGGCTGGTGGTGGATGGTCGGCAAGATGTGGGTGTTCTTCTTCCTCTTCGCGATGGTGAAGGCGATCGTGCCGCGCTATCGCTACGACCAGCTCATGCGGATCGGCTGGAAGGTGTTCCTGCCCCTGTCGATCGGCTGGGTGGTGATCGTCTCCTTCCTCGCGAAATTCGAAGTGCTCGGCGGCTTCTGGGCGCGCTGGGCGGTGGGGGGCTGAGCCTGATGGGGATCGACTGCGTCCTCTTCGAACGTCTCGTGACCCTGTCCGGTCAGGGCCTCTCGCCGAAGCGGGCGGTGATGCTCGGCCGGCAGGGGCTTAAGATCGAGCGGGCCCATGCGCGCCGGTATTCCGAGGCGTTGAAGCGCGCCGGCCTCGACATGAGCCGGTTCGAGCTTCTGCAGGATGACGGGTTCAGCGAGACGATGTTTCGCAAGCTGGGCTTCGGCGACATGGAGGCGGCGGATTTTTCCGACTACGAAGGCGCGACGATCCTTCAGGACCTGAACGAGCCTCTCGAGCCCGGACTTGCCGGCCAGTTCGACTTCATCTTCGACGGCGGCACGATCGAACATGTGTTCAACGTGCCCCAGGCGCTCGACAATGTCTTCCGGATGCTTGCGCCGGGCGGCGTCTTCGTCTCGGCCAACGGGCTCAACGGCTGGGCAGGCCACGGGCTTTACCAGTTCAACCCCGAACTCGTCTGGACCTACTGGCGGCGCGCGCGAGGTTGCGAGGTGCTGACCTGCGTCGGCCTGCCCAAGGACCCGACGAAACCCGCCGTGGTCTTCCCCGACCCGGCGGACCGCGGCGTGCGGCTGAGGCTGAACGGGCGCCTTCCGGAGGGCCGCGTCTATCTCTACTACGAAATTCGCAAGACCGAGGATGCGGACCGCGCCGCCCCGGTCCTGCAGAGCGACTACGCGGTCAAATGGGCTGACCGCGGGTCCAAAACGGCTGCCAACGCGCAAGGGGTCCTGCAATGAGTTCGGTCGACTACACCCGCGCCGCAAAATACTTCCTGCTCGTCGATTTCCTGAAGGGCTTCGGCCTCGGGATGAAGTACTTCTTCGCACCGAAGGCGACGCTGAACTACCCGCACGAGAAGGGGCCGCTGTCGCCCCGGTTCCGGGGCGAACATGCACTGCGCCGCTATCCCAACGGCGAGGAACGCTGCATCGCCTGCAAGCTTTGCGAGGCGATCTGCCCGGCGCAGGCGATCACCATCGACGCCGAGCCGCGCGAGGACGGCAGCCGCCGCACCACGCGCTACGACATCGACATGACCAAGTGCATCTATTGCGGCTTCTGCCAGGAGGCCTGCCCGGTCGATGCCATCGTCGAGGGCCCGAACTTCGAATTCGCCACCGAGACGCGGGAGGAGCTGTTCTACGACAAGGCCAAACTCCTCGCCAACGGTGAGCGCTGGGAAGCCGAGATCGCCCGCAACCTGGAACTGGACGCGCCTTACAGATGACCGACGCCTTCGGAAAACTCTTCCAGCAGATGATGGAGCAGGGCCAGGAAATGGCCCGCACCTTCAACCCTGCGCTGGAGAATTTCTCGGTCGCCGGGTTCGACAAGATGTGGCCCACGCTCTCCAAGGACATGATGGAGATGTGGTTCGGCAAGACCTTCAACCGCGAGGGGCTGGACGCCAAGACACGGCTTCTGGTCACCGTGGCGGCGCTGACGGTCCTTGGCGCGCAGGCGGAGCCGCAGATGCGGCTGACGATCCGCCACGCGCTGGAAGCCGGCGCCACCAAGCGCGAGATTGCGGAAGTGATCTATCAGATGAGCATGTTCGGCGGCTTGCCGGCGATGACGAAGGCGCTGGAGATCGCGCAGGCCGTCTTCGACGAGGTCGGTGACAAGACAGGAGATGACGCATGAGTGTCATGGTGTTCGCCTTCTACCTCTTCGCCATCTCGGCGGTGGCGGCGGGGCTCATGGTGGTTCTGGCGAAGAACCCGGTGCACTCGGTGCTCTGGCTGATCCTCGCCTTCCTCTCCTCGGCCGGGCTCTTCGTGCTTCTCGGGGCCGAGTTCGTGGCGATGCTCCTGATGATCGTCTATGTCGGCGCGGTCGCGGTGCTCTTTCTCTTCGTCGTGATGATGCTCGACGTCGATTTCGCGGAGCTCAAGGGCGAGATGGCGCGCTACATGCCCTTGGGGCTTCTGATCGGCGTGGTGATCCTGATGCAGCTCGGCATCGCCTTCGGCGCCTGGGCCCCGGCCGAGACGGCCGAATCCATGCGCGCCGCGGTGACGCCCGAGGGCGTGACGAACACCGCCGCGCTGGGCCTGCTGATCTACGACAAGTACATCCTCCTCTTCCAGTTGGCCGGGCTGATCCTATTGGTGGCGATGATCGGGGCCATTGTCCTGACGCTCCGTCACCGCAAGGACGTCAAGCGCCAGAACGTGCTCCAGCAGATGTGGCGCGATCCCGCGAAGGCGATGGAGTTGAAGGACGTGAAGCCGGGGCAGGGACTCTAGGCGGAAGGCAGCCCCGGACCTGATCCGTGGCAGTCCGGCCCGGCCGGACAGATGATACAAGGCCCCCGCTGTCGCGGGGGTGACAGACAGAAAGACGCAACGGGGCCGAAGACCCGGAGGGACGCGAATGATCGGACTGACACATTACCTTGGCGTTGCCGCCGCTTTGTTCGTGATCGGCATCTTCGGCATCTTCCTGAACCGGAAGAACGTCATCGTCATCCTGATGTCGATCGAGCTCATGCTGCTCGCGGTCAACATCAACTTCGTCGCCTTCTCGGCCCATCTCGGCGACCTCGTGGGCCAGGTCTTCACGATGTTCGTGCTGACGGTCGCCGCCGCCGAGGCCGCGATCGGGCTCGCGATCCTCGTCTGCTTCTTCCGCAACCGCGGCACCATCGACGTCGAAGACGTCAACGTGATGAAAGGGTAAGGGCAAATGGAAACGATCATCCTCTTTGCCCCGCTCGTCGGAGCGATCATCGGCGGCTTCGGCTGGCGCATGATCGGCGAGACGGGCGCGCTTGTGGTGACGACGGGGCTTCTCTTCCTGTCGATGCTCCTGTCGTGGATCGTCTTCCTCGGCTTCGACGGCACCACCCAGCACATCCACATCCTCGACTTCATCCGCTCGGGCACGCTCGACACCGCCTGGTCGATCCGTCTCGACCGGCTGACGGCGATCATGCTGATCGTGGTCACGACGGTCTCGGCGCTTGTCCACCTCTATTCCTGGGGCTACATGGCCCATGACGAGAACTGGCGCGAGGGCGAAAGCTACAAGCCCCGTTTCTTCGCCTATCTCTCGTTCTTCACCTTCGCGATGCTGGCGCTGGTGACGGCGGACAACCTCGTCCAGATGTTCTTCGGATGGGAGGGCGTGGGCGTCGCCTCCTACCTCCTGATCGGCTTCTACTACCGGAAAGCTTCCGCCAACGCCGCCGCGATCAAGGCCTTCGTCGTCAACCGCGTGGGCGACTTCGGCTTCGCGCTCGGCATCTTCGGGCTCTTCTACCTGGTCGACTCGATCAGCATGGATGACGTCTTCGCCGCCGGCCCCGCGCTCGCCGAGACGCAGCTCAGCTTCCTCTGGACCGACTGGAACGCGGCGAACCTTCTCGCCTTCCTCCTCTTCGTCGGCGCGATGGGCAAGTCGGCGCAGCTTTTCCTCCACACCTGGCTCCCGGACGCGATGGAGGGCCCGACCCCGGTCTCCGCGCTCATCCACGCGGCGACCATGGTGACGGCGGGGGTCTTCCTCGTCTGCCGGATGTCGCCCTTGTTCGAATACGCGCCAGAGGCGAAGTCCTTCGTGATGTACATCGGCGCGGCCACCGCCTTCTTCGCGGCGACGGTGGGCCTCGTGCAGAACGACATCAAGCGCGTCATCGCCTATTCGACCTGTTCGCAGCTCGGCTACATGTTCGTGGCGGCGGGTGCCGGCATCTATTCGGCGGCGATGTTCCACCTTTTCACCCATGCCTTCTTCAAGGCCATGCTGTTTCTCGGCGCCGGGTCGGTCATCCACGCGATGCACCACGAGCAGGACATGCGGAACTACGGCGGACTGCGCAAGAAGATCCCCCTGACCTTCTGGGCGATGATGATCGGCACGCTTGCCATAACCGGCGTCGGCATCCCGCTGACCGCCATCGGCTTCGCCGGGTTCCTGTCGAAGGACGCGATCATCGAGAGCGCCTTCGCCTCCGGCAACGGCTTCGCCTTTGTCGCCCTCGTGGTGGCGGCGCTCTTCACCAGCTTCTATTCCTGGCGGCTGATGTTCCTGACCTTCTATGGGCATGAACGCGGCGATCACCACGCGCACGAGCACGCGCATGAGAGCCCGGCCACGATGACCGTGCCGCTCGGCGTACTCGCGGTTGGCGCGATCTTCGCGGGAATGCTCTGGTACAAGCCCTTCTTTGGCGATCATGCCTCGATGGTCACGTTCTTTGCCATGCCGGAACACGCGACCCCGGCCGAAGGCGCAGGCGACCACGCCGCGACGACCGAGGCGGCACCTGCCGCCACGACGGAGGCAGCGCCTGCGGCGGATGACCACGCTGCCGCGACCGAGGCCGCCCCGGCAGAGGGCCATGCCCCACAGGGCGCGATCCTCATGTCCGAGGCGTCCAGCAAGGTTCTGGACGACGCCCACCATGCCCCCGCCTGGGTCAAGGTCTCGCCCTTCGTCGCCATGCTGATCGGCTTCGTCACGGCCTGGGTCTTCTACGTCAGGGACCCGTCGATCCCCGGCAGGCTGGCGGCGCAGCAGCCGATCCTCTACCGCTTCCTTCTCAACAAGTGGTACTTCGACGAGATCTACGACGCGATCTTCGTCCGCCCGGCGAAGTGGCTTGGCGGCTTCCTCTGGAAGAAGGGGGACGGCGACGTGATCGACGGCACGATCAACGGCGTGGCGATGGGCTTCGTGCCCATGCTGACCCGGATCGTGAGCCGCGCCCAGTCCGGCTACATCTTCACCTATGCCTTCGCCATGGTCATCGGCATCGCCGTGCTCCTGACCTGGATGACGATCTCTGGGGGCGCGCACTAATGGAAAACCTTCTTTCCATCATCACCTTCCTGCCCCTCGTCGCGGCGGCGATCCTCGCGCTCTTCCTCAAGGGCGACGATCCGGCGGCGCAGGCGAACGCCAAGTGGCTCGCGCTCATCGCGACGACGGTCACCTTCCTCGTCTCGCTCTTCCTCCTCCCGGGGTTCGATCCCGCCGACACCGGCTTCCAGTTCGTGGAAGAGCGGGAATGGATCATGGGCCTCAAATACAAGGTTGGCGTGGACGGGATTTCCGTGCTCTTCGTCCTGCTGACCACGTTCCTGATGCCGATCACGATCCTCTCCACCTGGCAGGTCTCGTCCCGGGTGAAGGAATACATGGTCGCCTTCCTGGTGCTCGAAGGGCTGATGATCGGCGTCTTCGTGGCGCTCGACCTCGTCCTCTTCTACCTCTTCTTCGAGGCGGGTCTGATCCCGATGTTCCTGATCATCGGCATCTGGGGCGGCAAGGAGCGGATCTACGCGGCCTTCAAGTTCTTCCTCTACACCTTCCTCGGCTCGGTCCTGATGCTGGTCGCGATGATCGCGATGTACGTGGACGCGGGCACCACGGATATTCCGACGCTTCTGAACCACCAGTTCGCGTCCGAGACGCTGAACCTCTTCGGCTTCCACATCGTGGGCGGGATGCAGACGCTCCTCTGGCTCGCCTTCTTTGCCTCCTTCGCGGTGAAGATGCCGATGTGGCCGGTCCACACCTGGCTGCCGGACGCACACGTGCAGGCGCCGACGGCGGGGTCGGTGGTTCTGGCGGCGATCCTCCTGAAGATGGGCGGTTACGGCTTCCTGCGCTTCAGCCTGCCGATGTTCCCGGTCGCCTCCGACCTGCTTGCCGGTCTCATCTTCTGGATGTCGGCCATCGCCATCGTCTACACCTCGCTGGTGGCGCTGGCGCAGTCGGACATGAAGAAGCTGATCGCCTATTCCTCGGTCGCCCACATGGGCTACGTGACCATGGGCATCTTCGCGGCGAACCAGCAGGGCGTCGACGGCGCCATCTTCCAGATGCTGAGCCACGGCTTCATCTCGGGCGCGCTCTTCCTCTGCGTCGGCGTGATCTACGACCGGATGCACACGCGCGAGATCGACGCCTACGGCGGCCTCGTGAACCGGATGCCGTCCTACGCGCTGATCTTCATGTTCTTCACCATGGCGAACGTCGGCCTGCCGGGCACCTCCGGCTTCGTGGGCGAATTCCTGACGCTGATGGGCATCTTCCAGGTCAACACCTGGGTCGCCGCCGTCGCAGCGACGGGCGTCATCCTCAGCGCGGCCTATGCGCTCTGGCTCTACCGCAGGGTGGTCTTCGGCGATCTCATCAAGGAAAGCCTGAAGACCATCTCCGACATGAGCACGCGGGAAAAGGCGATCTTCGCGCCGCTCGTCGCGATGACCCTGCTCCTGGGCATCTACCCGAGCCTCGTGACCGACGTCACCGGGCCCTCGGTCGCGGCGCTTGTCACCGAATACCACGCCGCCGTGCCCGCCGACACGGGCGTGCAACTGGCCAGCCACTGAGGACGCATCGCGATGATCTCCGCCGATTTCTCCGCCATCCTTCCCGAAGTGGTCCTGGTCCTTTACGCCATGGCCGCGCTTCTCGGCGCGGTCTACACCGGCAAGGACGAACTGGCCGGCACGCTCACATGGGCCACGGTCGCGGTATTCACCGGCCTCGCCGCCTGGATCGGCCTGTCGGCCCCGGGCGAGACCATCGCCTTCGGCGGCATGTTCGTGGACGATGCCTTCGCGCGCTTTGCCAAGGTGACGGTGCTTCTCGGCGCGGCCGCCGTCCTTGCCATGAGCGCGGACTACATGGCGCGGCGCGGACTCGGCCGGTTCGAATTCCCGCTCGTGGTGGCGCTTGCCGTCGCGGGCATGATGATCATGGTCTCGGCCGGCGATCTCATGTCGCTCTACATGGGGCTCGAACTGCAGTCGCTCTCGCTCTACATCCTCGCGGCCTTCCGCCGCGACAGCGTGAAATCGACGGAAGCCGGGCTCAAGTACTTCGTGCTCGGCTCGCTCTCCTCGGGGCTCCTGCTCTACGGCGCCTCGCTCACCTACGGTTTCACCGGCACCACGCTCTTTTCGGGGATCATCGAGACGATCCAGGGCGGGCACGTCTCGGTCGGGCTTCTCTTCGGTCTCGTGCTGATGATCACCGGCCTTGCCTTCAAGGTCTCGGCCGTGCCCTTCCACATGTGGACGCCCGACGTCTACGAAGGCTCGCCGACACCGGTCACGGCCTTCTTCGCCACCGCCCCCAAGATGGCCGCGATGGCGCTCTTCGCCCGGCTCGTGTTCGACGCGTTCGGTGCTGCCGTGGCGGACTGGAGCCAGGTGATCGCGGTCATCTCGGCGCTGTCGATGTTCGTGGGCGCGATCGCCGCGATCGGGCAGCGGAACATCAAGCGGCTGATGGCCTATTCCTCCATCGCCCACATGGGTTTCGCGCTCATGGGTCTCGCCGCGGGGACCGAGGCGGGCGTCAAGGCGATGCTGATCTACATGGCGGTCTATGTCGTGATGAACGTCGGCACCTTCGCCTTCATCCTGTCGATGGAGAAGGACGGCGCCCCGGCGACCGACATCGATACGCTGAACCTCTATGCGAAGAAGGAACCGATCAAGGCGCTCGCCATGCTCGTCCTTCTCTTCTCGCTCGCGGGCGTGCCGCCGATGCTCGGGTTCTTCGCGAAGTATGGCGTGCTGCTGGCCGCCGTGAACGCCGACATGGTGCTCCTCGCGGTCGCCGGCGCGGTCGCCTCGGTGATCGGCGCCTTCTACTACCTGCGCATCGTCTACTTCATGTACTTCGGCGCCGAGACCGACGGGCTGGAGACGCGGATGGTGCCGGCGCAGTGGGTGTTGCTGATGGCTTCGGCCATCGTCATGGTCGCGGGCGTCGTGAACCTTCTCGGCATCGAGGGCGCCGCGGCTCTGGCGGCCGAAGTTCTTGTCCGCTGAGCGGACGGACCGGCCTCCGGTCTGGCCGGAAGGCGTGGCGCGCCACGTCCTCGCGGAGGTGGACAGCACCAATTCCGAGGCGCTGCGCCTCGCGCCGCACCTGACGCAGCCGGCGTGGATACTCGCCCGGCGCCAGACCGCGGCGCGCGGACGGCGGGGCCGGGCCTGGATTTCGCCCGAGGGCAATTTCTTCGCCACCCTCATGATGCGACCCCCGGCCGATCCGGCCACGGCCGCGCAGCGGAGCTTCGTGGCGGCGCTCGCCCTCGCCGAGGCGCTGGATCGGGCGGTCGGGCCGGGGGCGACGCTCTCGCTCAAGTGGCCGAACGACGTGCTCCTGAACGGCGGCAAGGTGGCGGGCATCCTTCTGGAAAGTGCGGGGCAGGGGGGGGCCGTCAGCCACCTTGCGGTCGGCATCGGCGTCAACCTGATCGCGGCGCCGCCACCCGATGCGCTGGAACCCGGCAGCACGCGGCCCGTGTCGGTGATGGGCGAGACCGGCGTCAGGCTCGCGCCCGAGACGCTCCTCGACCTCATCGCCCCGGCCTTCGCCCGATGGGACGCGCAGCTTGAAGCCTGGGGGTTCGCCCCGATCCGCACAGCCTGGCTCGCCCGGGCCGCGCGGCTCGGCCAGCGGCTCACGGCGCGGACCATGGCCGAGACCATCGAGGGCACGTTCGAGACCGTCGACGAGAGCGGAGCGCTCGTGCTCGCGACGCCGCAGGGCCGCCGCGCGATCCCGGCGGCCGACGTCTATTTCTGAGGGAGGGACCCCATGCTCCTCTGCATCGACTGCGGCAACACCAATACCGTCTTTTCCGTCTGGGACGGCGAGAGGTTCCGGTGCACGCTCAGGACCTCGACCGAGCATCAGCGCACGGCCGACCAGTATTTCGTCTGGTTCTCCACCTTGATGGAGCATCACAAGGTGCCGGTGGAGATCGACGACGTCGTGATCTCCTCCACCGTGCCGCGGGTGGTCTTCAACCTCCGCGTCCTTTGCGACCGCTACTTCAACTGCCGCCCGCTCGTCGTCGGCAAGCCCGAATGCGCGCTGCCGGTGGCGCCGCGGGTCGATCAGGGCACGACCGTCGGCCCCGACCGTCTCGTCAATGTCGTCGCGGGCTTCGACCGGCACGGCGGGGACCTCATCATCGTCGATTTCGGCACCGCGACGACCTTCGACGTTGCCGACACCGACGGCGCCTATATCGGCGGGGTGATCGCGCCCGGAGTGAACCTCAGCCTTGAAGCGCTCCACATGGCCGCCGCCGCACTGCCGCACGTCGATGTCACGAAACCGCAGAAGGTCATCGGCACGAATACGGTTGCCTGCATGCAGGCCGGCATCTACTGGGGGTATGTTGGGCTTGTCGAAGGCATCGTGCGGCAGATCCGGGCGGAACGTGCGCGGCCGATGAAGGTGATCGCCACCGGCGGTCTCGCGCCGCTCTTCGGTCAGGGCACAGAGATATTCGACAGCGTCGAGGACGACCTGACCATGCATGGGCTCGTGCTCATCCACCGCTACAACAAGGGACTTGCGACGGGATGACCAAGAAGGACCGCCTGATCTACCTGCCGCTTGGCGGGGCCGGCGAAATCGGCATGAACTGCTACGTCTTCGGCTATGGCCCCGAGGGGGCCGAGCGGCTGATCGTCGTCGATCTCGGCGTGACCTTCCCGAACATGGACGAGACGCCGGGCGTCGACCTCATCATGCCCGACATCGCTTGGCTGGCAGAGAACGCAAGCCGGGTGGAGGCGATCTTCATCACCCACGCGCACGAGGACCATGTCGGCGCCCTCGGCCATCTCTGGCCCCGGATCAAGGCGCCGGTCTACGCCCGCCCCTTCACCGCCGCCATCGCAACCCTGAAGATGGAAGAACAGGGCCAGCCCCTCGACGTCATCCGCGTGGTCAAGCCGCGGCCCGAGGTCGTGCAGGCGGGGCCGTTCCGGGTCCAGTTCGTCCCCGTCAGCCACTCGATCCCCGAAAGCGCCTCTCTCATCATCGACACGCCGGCGGGGCGGATCGTCCATTCGGCCGACTTCAAGCTCGACGGGACGCCCGTCGTGGGCGAGCCCTTCGACCCCGAGGAGTGGCACCGCATCGCGAAGGAGGGAAAGGGGGTCAAGGTTCTCACCTGCGATTCCACCAACGTCTTCTCGCCGCATCCGGGGCGGTCGGAGGCCTCGCTGGCCAAGCCCCTTTCGGAGCTCATCGCCGCGCAGCGCGGCATGGTCGTCGCCACCACCTTCGCCTCCAACGTCGCCCGGCTGAAGACGCTGGCCGAGGCGGGGCGCGACGCGGGCCGGTCGATCTGCCTTCTCGGGCGGGCGATGAAGCGGATGATCACGGCGGCGGTGGAAACCGGCGTCCTGACCGACTTCCCGGCGATCATCCAGCCCGAGGAGGCGGTCGATGTGACGCGCCAGAACCTCATGCTGATCGTCACCGGAAGCCAGGGCGAGCGCCGTGCGGCCTCTGCCCAGCTTGCCCGCGGCAAGTATCTCGGGCTGGAGATGAAGGAGGGCGACACCTTCCTCTTCTCCTCCAAGACGATCCCCGGCAACGAGCGCGACGTGATCCGGGTGATGAACGCCTATTCCGAGATGGGTGTCGATGTGATCGACGACCGCGGCGGGCTCTACCACGTCTCGGGCCACGCCAACCGCCCGGACCTCGAAGCGGTGCACGAACTCTTGCGCCCGAAGATACTGCTGCCGATGCACGGCGAACACCGGCACCTGCGCGAACACTGCCAGATCGGTCTGGCC
Organism: Paracoccaceae bacterium; assembly: GCA_020637675.1. Taxonomy (GTDB): domain Bacteria; phylum Pseudomonadota; class Alphaproteobacteria; order Rhodobacterales; family Rhodobacteraceae; genus Albidovulum. The sequence goes on from JACKKD010000002.1 coordinate 654,087, forward strand.
AAGGGGATCGCGGCCGAGCTTGCGGTCAACGGCACAATGGTGGACCTGACGGGAGCCGAGCCGGAAGTGGTCGAATATGTGGAGGCGGGGCGGACCTACCTCGACGGCAGCGTGCTGATGGGGGCGATGGACGGGGTCGTGCGCGACCGCATCCGCATGGCGCTGAACGGCCACGTGCTGGTCACGGTGATCCTCGACGAGGACGACCAGCCGCTCGGCGAGGCATGGGTGGAGACGATGGGCCTCGTCGAAAGGACCCGCTCCGGCACGCCGCTGGCCGAGGCGGTGGAGCGCGAGCTCAACGAATTCCTCGACAGTGCGGGCGACCGCGTCCTGAAGGACGACGACAAGGTGGAGGAGGCGATCCGCAAGATCGTGCGGCAGGTCACGGTCGAAGAGATCGGCAAGAAGCCCGAGGTGACGGTGGTTACAAGCCGGCTCGTCGCAGAGTGAGCCGGGCGGACGAGCGGCCCCGCCGGCCGCCCTGTCCCTTCGCCGCAGACGGTCCTGCCGGTGAGGTCAGACCTTTTCCGGCTTGAAGCCGCGCAAGAGAAAATCGGGCACGTGATCGCCCATGCCGACGACGGGCGAGCCCTGGTCGCGGTCGCGTCTTTCCTCGCCCCGGCCCTCGCTCCGGGCGCCGCGACGGTCACGATCGGGTCCACGTTCGCGCTTTGGCCTCTGCTCGGTCGTGCGCTCCTGCCTGGGGCCGTCCCCGGCGCCACGCGCGGGCCTCTCCGGCGCGGGTTCGGTCCGCGGCGCCGGCACGTCGAGCGGGGCGAGCGGCGCTTCGTGCCCATGCGCCTTGATCGGGCGCTCGCGCCGGTCTTCGCGGCTGCGCGCCTCCTCGCGGTCCCGGCGCGGCCGGGCCTTGCGCTCCTCGTCCGCCCGCGGCGGGCGCTGCGCTGCCTCGCTGAGCGCGAAGCCTTCGGGCAGCGGGGCGCGGGGCAGCGGCGTCTTCACGAGGCTCTCGATCGCGTCGAGGTATTTCTTGTCGGCTGGCGTCGCCAGCGTCACCGCCACGCCCTTGCGGCCGGCGCGGCCCGTACGGCCGATCCGGTGCACGTAATCCTCGGCATGGGAGGGCACGTCGAAGTTGAAGACGTGACTCACCGCCGGGATGTCGAGCCCGCGCGCCGCCACGTCGGAGGCCACGAGGAAGCGTAGCGAACCGTCGCGGAAGCCGTCGAGCGTCTTTGTCCGCTGGCTCTGGTCGAGGTCGCCGTGGATCGGCGCGGCATCGAAGCCGTGCGCCTTCAGCGACTTCGCGAGGATGTCGACTTCGGACTTGCGGTTGCAGAAGAGGATGGCGTTGGTGCAGGCCTCGCCTTCCGCATTGATGACTGCCCGCAGAAGCTCGCGCTTCTGCTTCGCCGTCTGGTCCTTGCGGGTCGGCGAAAGCTCGATCAGCCGCTGTTCGATGGTCTCGGAAGCCGTCGCCTGACGCGCAACCTCGATCCGCGCCGGCGAATGCAGGAAGGCGTTGGTGATGCGCTCGATCTCCGGCGCCATGGTGGCGGAGTAGAAGAGCGTCTGCCGCGTGAAGGGCGTGAGCGAGAAGATCCGCTCGATATCCGGGATGAAGCCCATGTCGAGCATCCGGTCGGCCTCGTCCACCACCATGATCTGCACGCCGGTGAGAAGGAGCTTGCCGCGCTCGAAATGGTCGAGCAGCCGGCCCGGCGTGGCGATCAGCACATCGACGCCACGGTCGATCAGCTTGTCCTGCTCGCCGAACGACACGCCGCCGATCAGGAGCGCCTTGGTCAGCTTGGTATGCTTGGCGTAGATGTCGAAGTTCTCGGCCACCTGGGCGGCGAGTTCCCGCGTGGGGGCGAGGACGAGGCTGCGCGGCATCCGTGCGCGGGCGCGGCCGCGGCCAAGCAGCGTGATCATCGGCAGCGTGAAACTGGCCGTCTTGCCGGTGCCGGTCTGGGCGATGCCGAGAACGTCCTTGCCTTCGAGGGCGGGTGGAATGGCGCCAGCCTGGATCGGCGTGGGGATTTCATAGCCGGCTTCGGCAATGGCTTGAAGGACCCGCGGGTCCAGCTTCAGGTCGGAGAATTTTGTCATCAGCGTCCAGTCGTTGCGGCATCGGGCCGCAAGGGTGAAGGGACGCAACTTCCGGGCGCCCCGGCGTTCGCCCGCCGGATGCGGGCGCTTCGCCCTAACGCAAAACGCGGCGAAGGTCAATCAGCCGCCGGAGGGTGGCCCGGAAAGGCGGCGCCGCCCGTCCTGGGGGAGACGGGCGGCGCCTTGGGCTTGGGTGTTTGGGTGGGTGTTCAGGTGTGGGTACTACGGGTACAAGTTCCGGCAGGGGACCTGGGGGGGAACCCTACCGGCGACGGCGACGCAGAAGCGCCACCACCCCGAGCCCTGAGAGAAGCAAAGCCCCTCCGGCGGGCACGGGCACGGCCGCCATGTCGAGACGGATCGCCCCGAGATGGTTGCCGGTTCCCGGCGAGCGTGCGAGCACGTTCATCGAGATCAGATACGTCCCTGGACCGAGGTTGAACGCGCCGAAGCTGTGCTGCCCGCTGGCAAGCGCAGCGTCGAAGTTCATGCCCGTGTTCGGGGACGGGGTCACCGGGGCCGACGTGGCCCCGAACGAAGTGCCGTTGTTGAAGACTTCGAACTGGTCCCCCGCGAAGAAGCCATCCACGAGGGTGAGGATGGCATTGGCCGCCAGGGTGAAGCTGAAGCTCCGTCCGGCCGTGGTGCCGACGTCGCCGTAGGAAAAGCGGGTCCATCCGCTGTCGGCGACGAGGTTGATGGTCGCGGCCTGGGTCGGCATTGCGCCGAGCCCCGCCGTGACCGTTGCCGCTGCCACGGCCAGCGCTTTGAAGGTGGGTTTGAACATGGCAGCTCCTTTGTTGCGGCTGGCACTCTAATTCTTTGGGAAAATGAGACATTTTTGGGGCATTGGAGACGGCTGTTGGCGCAACGGAAACAGAATGCCGTGCAGCGGAAGAATCAGTTTCGGTATGGCGACGATCACGGCGGGTTTCCGCGCATTCTGCCGCGAAGCTGCCCCAAACCTGACCGATTGACGCCCCGCGAGGCGCCCGGCGCCGGCCCCAGGCAGCACACGGGGGCCCGGTTCAGGCCGCTGGCGCCACATTTCTGCCATAAAGAGATTCGCCCGATGAGAGACAATCTGGGGCTGAAATCGGTGACGGGGACTGGCTTTGCCATCGACGCCCGCCCCGGCCTTGCCTAGTCTCCCGCCGGGGAACCGGAAAGACTGCGATGCTGCACGTCCATGTCGTCAACCTTGCGCGGGAGACCGGGCGGCTCGCCCGGATCGGCGCCACGCTCGACGGGTTCGGCCTTGGCTGGACCAGGGTCGAGGCGCTCGACCGGCGCGCGATCGCGGCCGACGCGCTTCGGGCCGCCTTCGGTTCCGGACCCTTGTCGCGCGCCTATCCGGCGACGCCAGGGGACATGGCCTGCACGCTTTCCCACCGCCGGCTCTGGGACGAAATCGCGGGGGGCGCCGCCGAGGCGGCGGTGGTGCTGGAGGACGACGCCCTGCTTGCCGCGACCTTCCCCGCCTTCGCGGAGGACGGGGTTGCGCGGCTCATGCGGGATCACGCCATGGGGGTGCTCAAGCTCGAATTCTGGCCGGGGGCCGAGCGGAGCCGGCGGCACCCCCTCGGCCAGGCGCTCGGCGCGGGTCCGGCGGGCACGACGCTCCACCGGCTGCGGAGCGGGTTTCTCGGCAGTTGCGGATATGTGCTGACGGCACGGGGGGCGGGAGCGCTCCTGTCCCGATTCCCGGCGCTGACGGTGCCGGTCGATCACCTGCTCTTCGGCCGCTCGGCCGGGATGGGCTTCGACCTTCTCCGCCCCGGATTCGTCTGCCCGGCGCCGGTCCTGCACGACATTTCCACCTTCGCGTCCGACATCCGCCCCGAACGCCCCGAGACCCCGGCCCGGACGCTCCGCCGCCGCTGGCGCGACTGGCGGACGCGCCGGGCGGAGATGGCAGAGGTCACCTCCGGGGCCGCGGTTCCGGTCGAGATGACCTTCTCGGGCGCATAGCGCCCCTTGCCCCGAGCCCGCGTTGTGCGACGATGGCAAGTTCAGGACAGGAGGAAACGCCATGATCGAGAAATTTGCATCGGCCGTCTGGAAGGGCAGCCTGAAGGAGGGCGGCGGCACGCTCACCGCGCAGTCGGGCGCCTTCACCGGGCTGCCCTACACCCATGCGACCCGCTTTGGCGGCAAGCCGGGCGCGAACCCCGAGGAACTGATCGGCGCGGCCCATGCGGGCTGCTACTCGATGTTCCTCGCGGCGCTGATGGGCGGCGAGGGGATCACGCCCGAGGCGATCGAGACGACCTCCACCATTTCGCTCGACCCGACGACCGAGGGCGGGCCGACGGTGAAGAAGGCGCACCTGGTGACGAAGGTGAAGGCTGACGCGCCCGAGGCGAAGATCCGGGACCTTGCCGAGAAGGCGAAGGCGGGCTGCCCGATCTCGAAGCTTCTCAGGGCCGAGATCACGATGGAGGTGACGGTCGGCTGACCCCTTCCGCGCCGGGTCCGCCGTCGTACCAGTGCAGCGCCTGGTAATCGAAGCCGCGTTCGATCGTGGGCTTCACGTTGGCGAAATAGGGCGAAAGGTCGAAATCCCGGGGCGCAAAGAGCGAGTGGTCGCGAATGTGCAGGATTTCGCGGCGGACGGGGTCGTCGGGATCGACCTTGATCTCCGGCAGGATCGGATAGCGCACGATCTGGAAGGCCTGGGCGATCAGCGTCGAGCAGATCGCGCGTGTCGGATCGCCTGAGCCGAGGGCGATCATCCGCCGCCGCCATCGGCGCGGAACGGGGGGTTCGGGCAGGAGATAGCGGGCAAGGTCGATGACGTTCCTGAGATCGTAACTCCGTCCGATCGAGGCGCGCATGTAAGCGACGACCCGGTCGAGGTCGGTCCCATCGATGCCGACCGGGCGGCAGACGCGGGTGTTGAGATGGGCATAGTGTTCGAGCGAGACGTAGCGCACGCCCCGTTCGAGGTCCGCCTCGATCAGGTCGCAGCCGTCAGGGTCGCCGACATAGAAGGCGGCGTGGGACCAGGTCGAGGTGGTGAGATACTTGATCGCCGCGGAAATGCGCGTATCGCCTTCGACAAGGAGGATGTCGGCCGGGCGCAGGCAGGCCCGAAGCAGCGGCAGCGGCGTGACCGCATAGGAGCGGTATCGGCCGGTGGGCGTCTGAAGGTAGCGGGCAAGCGCCCGGCCCATCGCTTCGGTCAAACGGTTCAACGGCATACCCCGCAGCCTGTCCGTTCGTCACCTGACCATGAAAGCTGCGAGGTCAGCGGTCAATAAGCCGTGAAAATCCGGGCGCCGGCGACTGGGGCCCTGGGGGAGCGCGTCAGACCATCATTTCTTTGGTCGCCGAAAGCTTCAGCGCGGGATGGTCGCGCACGATGCGGTCGATGTCCCACTGGAGCCGCGTGAGATAGACGATGTCGCCGTCGTGGTCGTGGGCGATATGGCCCTTGTTGGCGGCGACGAACTTCTCGACGTCCGGCTTCGGCCCCGTCACCCAGCGGGCGGAGGTGAACTGCGTCGGCTCGAAGCGCACCGGCAACTGGTATTCCTGCTCGATCCGGCTCGCCAGCACGTCGAACTGCAAGGGGCCCACCACGCCGACGATGAAGCCCGAGCCGATGCCCGGCTTGAAGACCTTGGCGGCCCCTTCCTCGGCGAACTGCATCAGTGCCTTTTCGAGATGCTTGGCCTTCATCGGGTCGCCCGCGCGCACCGTCTGGAGAAGCTCCGGCGCGAAGGAGGGGATGCCGGTGAAGCGCAGCGCCTCGCCCTCGGTCAGCGCGTCGCCGATGCGCAATTGCCCATGGTTCGGGATGCCGATGATGTCGCCCGCCCAGGCCTCCTCGGCCAGTTCCCGGTCGGCGGCGAGGAAGAGGACGGGGTTCGAGATCGCCATCGGTTTCCTGGTGCGGACATGCAGCAGCTTCATGCCGCGTTCGAAATGGCCCGAGGCGAGGCGGACGAAGGCCACGCGGTCGCGGTGCTTGGGGTCCATGTTGGCCTGCACCTTGAAGACGAATCCCGCGACCTTGCCCTCCTCGGGTGCGATCTGGCGTTCGGCGGCGGTCTGCGGCTGAGGCTCGGGTCCGTATTCGCCGATGCCGGACATGAGCTCCTTGACCCCGAAGGAGTTGATGGCGGAGCCGAACCAGATCGGCGTCAGGTGGCCTTCCAGGAACGACCTGCGGTCGAAGGCGGGCAGGAGTTCGCGCGCCATTTCAAGTTCTTCGCGGAGCTTCCTGAGAAGATCGGCGGGCACGTGCTCGGCCAGCTTGGGATCGTCGAGTCCTTCGATCTTGATCGATTCCGCCACCCGGTTGCGGTCGGCGCGGTCCATCAGTTCCAGTCGGTCGTGCAATATGTCGTAGCAGCCGAGGAAGTCGCGGCCCATGCCGATCGGCCACGACGCCGGGGTGACGTCGATGGCGAGGTTTTCCTGGATCTCGTCGATGATCTCGAACGTGTCGCGCGCCTCTCGGTCCATCTTGTTGCAGAAGGTCAGGATCGGCAGGTCGCGCAGGCGGCAGACCTCGAAAAGCTTGCGGGTCTGGCTTTCGACGCCCTTCGCGCCGTCGATCACCATGATCGCGGCATCGACCGCGGTCAGCGTGCGGTAGGTATCTTCGGAAAAATCGCTGTGGCCCGGCGTGTCCACCAGATTGAAGCGATAGCGGCCGAAATCGAAGGACATGGCCGAGGCGGAGACCGAGATGCCGCGCTCCTGCTCCAGCTTCATGAAGTCCGACCTTGTGCGCCGCGCCTCGCCCTTGGCGCGGACCTGCCCCGCCATCTGGATGGCGCCGCCGAAAAGAAGGAACTTCTCGGTCAGCGTGGTCTTGCCCGCATCGGGATGCGAGATGATGGCGAAGGTGCGCCGCCGGGCGATTTCCGGCGGCAGGGCGGGGCGGTTCGGGGCGGCGTCAAGCATGGCGGCGATATAGCCGTGCCAGTGCCCCTGCGCAATCTGCGGTGTCCGGGGCCGCGCTCAGGCCGGCCGCGCGATGAGAAGATCGCAGGGCGCGTCGCGGATCATCCGCGCGGCGAAACTGCCGATGAGGGCGTTGTGCAGGCCGCTGCGCGCATGGGCGCCGACGGCGACCAGGTCGGCGCCCTCGGTGCGGACGGCATCGGTCAGCACCGTGCCGATCGCGCCTTCCAGAAGCGCCACCTTGCCGAGCGCTTCCGGCAGGGACTCCGCCCGGCGCCAGCCGGCCTCCGCCGTCTCCGCCTCACCGAGGAAGGAGCCCACCGCATCGGCGGGCATCAGGCCGCGATAGGGCACATGGATCGCATGGACCGCGGCGAGCCGCGCCTCCGGGGCAAACTCGGCGGCCTTGCGGAGCGCGGCGGCCGAGGCGGGCGAGAAATCGACGGCGGCGACGACCGTCCCGTAGGGGGAGACGGCCGGCCGGCGCACCAGAAGGACCGGACAGGCGACCTGCCGCACGATCCGCTCCATCGTCGTCTCGCGGAAGAAGTCCGCCAGGGCGCGGTCGCGGTGCACGCCAAGGATGAGGAGATCAGTCCGCTCGGCCGCCGCCAGCGCGGCGATGGCGAGCGCCGGGTCGCCGCGCACCACGCGGATTTCGTGCGGCACGGTCGCGGCGAGCGGATGCGCCTTTGCGATGCGCGCAAGCTCGGTCTCGGCCGCCCGCGCCATCGTCTCCGCGATGCTGTCGGGCAGGCTGTCGTCGACCACGGTGACGATGATGAGGCCCGCGCCAACCCGGCTCGCGAGAAGGAAGGCCCGCTGCAGGGCACGGTCGCCGCGTTCCGAAAGATCGGTGGCCACTATGAGGTTCTTCATCCGGTTCTCCCTTCGTCAACCCCTTCAGAGGTGGGCTATCCGACCGGAGGCGCAAGGCCGGGTGGCAATCCGCCGCAAGCCGGGATCAGTCGCTGCCCGGCCGGCGGAAGAGCGCCTCGCGCGCTGCCTCGTCGAGCAGGTCCCGACCCGCTTCGGTGCCGAAGTGCTGGCTCTGGCTCAGGCCGGGAAAGCGCGCCCGCACCTTCTCCGCCAGATCGGGCGGCAAGAGGTTCACTGTCGCCTCGGACACCATCAGGCTCTCGGCGGGGATGCCCTCGGCATAGACGATCTCGTGCCGGTCGAAGACGAGGCTGTAGTAGTCGACATATCCGCCTTCGCGCCGCGTCACGCGTTCGCCGTCCACAAGATGCTTGGCCTGCACCAGAAGCTCCGCCGTCTCGCCGATCCGGCGGGGGCCGCGCTGGTAGACAAAGATGCGGTGGTGCGGGCTGACGATCAGGTCGGAATGGTTGCCGAGGGTGCCGGCGGCGATGACGACGGGTGCAAATGCGCCCCTGGCGCGCAGGGTGGCCTTGCCGATCCACCGGACCTCCTGTGCGCCGTGGTCGCGCGTCAGGACACGGTCGCCCGGTTCCAGCGCCTCGATCGGCCGCTGGGCGCCGCCCGGCAGGGTGATCATCGTCCCGGCCGCGAAGGCCACGCAGACAAGGTCGGCGACGCGGATGCCCTCGACGTCCTCGCGCGCGTCGATCAGCGTGTAGTCCATCCTGGGCGCGAGCGGCGACAGCGGCACCGCGTAAATTTCCTGCGTCGCCTCGTGCCGGACGACCAGCACCTCGACCCGGTCGCCGTCGGGCGACATCAGGGTGAGGAGCGACAGGAGCGCGATCCGGTCGCCGGCCCGGCCGACGCCCGTCCCCTCGGCCAGCACCTGGGCGCGACCGCAGTCGGCCGGACGCAGCATCAGCCGCACCGGCCGCGCGTCGCCGGCAAGCCGGTAGACATCCCCCGGCTCCACCAGTTCCGCCGCCGCGATCGGATCGCCGATGTTCGCCCCGCCGGCGACGCTGAGGGCGCGCGCCGGATAGGCATGCGCCGCCTGGGCGGGCAGGGCGGTCGGGTGCTCGGGCATTCCCTGTCCTTCGGCTGCGCGCGGCCTGCATGGTCTGGCGCGCCCACCGGGCTTAGCAAAGCCGCGGCCCTTGCGTCAACGCGGGTCGCATCCGGCGCGGGCTGGCCCTGCCGCCGGGATCGGCTATCCTGTCGCGGAGAAACAGGGAGGCAAGCATGGATCTCGGCATCCGCGGCAAACGGGCGCTCGTCTGCGCCGGATCGAAGGGGCTCGGGCGCGGCTGCGCCGAAGCGCTGGCGGCGGCGGGGGTGGACCTTGTCCTCAACGCCCGCAGTGCCGGACCGCTCGCCGAGGCGGCGGCGGCGATCCGTGCGGCGCATCGCGTCGCCGTGACGGAGGTCGTGGCCGATATCACCAGCGAGGCGGGCAGGGCAGAGGCTCTCGCGGCGGCAGGGTCCGTCGATATCCTCGTCACCAACGCCGGCGGCCCGCCGCCCGGCCTCTGGTCGGACTGGGGCCGGGAGGATTTCCTCCGAGCGCTCGATGCCAACATGCTGACGCCCATCGCGCTGATGACAGCGCTCCTTCCGGGGATGATGCAGCGCGGCTGGGGCCGGGTGGTCAACATCACCTCGCAGTCGGTGAAGGCGCCGATCGCCCAGCTCGGCCTTTCCAACGCCGCCCGCGCCGGACTCACCGGTTATGTCGCCGGAACCGCCCGCCAGGTGGCGCCGCATGGCGTCACCATCAACAACCTGCTGCCCGGCATCCACGCGACCGACCGGGCCGACGCGCTCGACCGTGGCGTGGCGGCGGCACAGGGCATCACGCTGGAGGCCGCCCGTGCGGCCCGCACGGCGACGATCCCCGCCCGCCGCTACGGCACCGCCGGGGAATTCGGCGCGATGTGCACGTTCCTCTGCTCGATGCACGCGGGGTTCATCGTCGGCCAGAACATCCTGCTCGACGGCGGTGCAACGAATTCCACGCTTTGATCGACGTTCCGCCGGAAGATCCTCCGGAGCAGCGGTCAATCGGGGCGCCGGGGCCGATGTCCGACCTGCTTGCGGCCTTCCGCCCGGACTGCTATCCGGGCTGAAACCCGAGAGTTTCGCTCGGGGAAGGGGTGCCCTTGACGATCATGCCGCCGAACATCGCGCCGCCGCGCCTCGAGGTCCGCAACCTCGTCCGTCGCTTCGACGGCCGGAGCGTCGTGGACGACGTCTCCCTGACGATCGAGCCGGGGCAGGTCACCTGCCTGCTCGGCCCGTCCGGCTGCGGCAAGTCGACCACGCTGCGCATCATCGCCGGCGTGGACATGCAGGATGAGGGCACGATCCATGTGGACGGGCGCCTCGTTTGCGACACGGTCTTCCGCGTGCCGCCGGAGCGGCGCCACATCGGCCTGATGTTCCAGGACTTCGCGCTCTTCCCGCATCTCTCCGTGGCCGAGAATGTCGCCTTCGGCCTTCCCCGCGGCAGCGACACCAGAGGGCGGGTCGATGCGCTTCTGGAACGCGTCTCGCTGTCCGGTTTCGGCCCGAAATACCCGCACGAACTCTCGGGCGGCGAGCAGCAGCGCGTGGCACTCGCCCGTGCACTCGCGCCCAGTCCGCGCATCCTCCTGATGGACGAGCCCTTCTCCGGCCTCGACGAACGGCTCCGCGACGGGATCCGCGACGACACGCTCGCGCTCCTGAAGGAGGAGGGCACGGCCGTCCTTCTCGTCACCCACGAGCCGCACGAGGCGATGCGCATGGCCGACGAGATCGCGCTGATGCGCCGGGGCCGGATCGTGCAGCGGGGCGCACCCTACAACATCTACAACGCCCCCGTGGACCGCGAGGCGGCGGCTTTCTTTTCGGATATCAACATCCTTACGGCGACGGTTCAGGGCGCGCTGACGCAGACGCCCTTCGGAGAGTTCCTCGCCCCCGGCGTTTCGGACGGGACCGAGGTCGAGATCGTGATCCGGCCCCAGCATCTGAAGATCGACTTCGACCGCGCCGGCCGGGGGCCGAACCCGACGCCGGCCGACGGAACCGCGGCGCGCGCCACGGTCGCCCGGGCGCGGTTCATGGGGCGCGAAAGCCTCGTGGAGTTCCGCATGGAGGAGGGCGGGCAGATCCTCAAGGCGACGGTCCCGGCCGTCTTCCTTCCGAAGCCGGGCACGGTGATGTGGCTGATGATCCGTCGCGACCGCTGTTTCGTCTTCCCGCGCCGCGGTTGATCTCAGGCAGTGGCGAAGCGGGCGAGGTAATCCTCGGCGGTCTTCCCCGGTTCGGGCAGGAAGGCGCCGCCGTCATGTTCTATCCGCGTCGCAAGATCGACCCGGAACTGCCTGAAGTCGTTGGAAAGATCGCACCACGCCGTGAGGAGCCAGGCGCGCCCCCAGAAATCGAGGTGGAGGGGACGCACGCGGCGGACCAGTTCCGCCCGGTCCGCGCCGGGATAGCCGAGGGTGAGGGTCAGGTGATCGCGGATCGCGCGGCGGATGAGGCCGAGGTGGGGGGCGGCGCGCGCGGCCTCCGCGCTCGCGAAGACGAAGCTGTCGGCACCGGGGTCGTCCGGGCGGGCCGGCGCGACCGCGCCGATCTTGGCCCGGACCGAGGCGGCGGCCCGCGCGATCGTCGGGTCTGCCGCACCGGCGGCCAGCGTCACGCCGAGCCTCAGCGCCTCGAATTCGTCGCGCGTCAGCGTCATCGGCGGCAGGACGGTCGGATCGCGGAACTGGTAGCCGACGCCCCGCGCCCCCACGATCGGCAGGCCCGAGGCCGCCAGCGCATCCATGTCGCGCCACACCGTGCGGGTGGAGACACCGAGTCGTGCCGCAAGGTCGGCGGCGCGGTGCAGCTTGCCGTCGCGGAGGTGTTGCACGAGGTCGAAGAGACGTTCGGAGCGGCGCATCGAGGCTATACCGGGGTCAACTGACAGATTACTGTCAGTTGCGGCCCCCGGACAAGCGGTTTCGCGACCGAAGCGGCGGCGGAACGGTTTGACCCTTTGGCGCGAGAGGCCCATCTTCGGGCGATGCAAGGGCGCGAACCGCGCTCAAAGGAGACGCACATGCTCAACAACATCGGCATTCCCGGCCTGCTTCTGATCGCCGTCGTGATCCTCGTCCTCTTCGGGCGCGGCAAGGTCTCGTCGCTCATGGGCGAGGTCGGCAAGGGCATCACGGCCTTCAAGAAGGGCGTGAAGGACGGTTCCGAAGAGATCGAGAAGGCCTCGGCGGACCAGGCCCGCGACGTGACACCGGACAAGGACAAGGCCTGAGTAGGGCGGGACCTGCGGGGCGCGAAGAGACATGCTGGACATCGGCTGGAGCGAGCTTCTGGTCATCGGCGTCGTGGCGCTGATCGTGGTCGGGCCGAAGGACCTGCCCGTCATGTTCCGTACGCTCGGGCGGTTCACCGCCAAGGCGCGGGCAATGGGACGCGAGTTCCAGCGCGCCATGGACGATGCGGCGCGCGAGTCAGGCGTGAAGGAGACGGCGGACGACCTGCGCAAGATGACCTCGAAGAACGCGCTGGGCCTCGACGCGCTCGACAAGGCGGCGACGAAGTTCGAGCAGTGGAACCCTGCCAAGGGCGCGGCCACGCCGAAGGGACCGGCGACGCAGGCCCTGGCCGAGAAACGCGCTGCCGAAGCCGCGGCCCGCGCGGCGGCGGTGAAACCGGCGAGCGACGCCGCCGCGGCGGCGACCCCGGCTGCGGCTGCCGCCCCGGAGGCGGCCCCGGCCGCGCCGACGCCCCGCCTCAAGGCGGTGCGGCGAACGAAGCCCGCGGCCGACCCGGTGGCAAAGGCCGCACCGGCCGCGGCGGCGACTCCGGCTGCCAAACCTGCCGCGAAGCCGCGCAAGAAGAAGGGTGAGGCATGAGCCGCCCCGAAGATCACATCGACGACAGCACCGCCCCCCTGATCGAGCACCTGACCGAGCTCCGCTCGCGCATCATGTGGTCGCTTCTGGCTTTCATCGTGGCGATGGTGGCCTGTTTCACCGTTACCGATCCGATCTTCGAGTTCCTCACCCGGCCGATCTGTGCCGCGCTCGCCGAACGCGGGCAGGACTGCACGCTGTCGATGATCAAGTTGCAGGAAGGCTTCTTCGTGGCCATCCGCATCTCGTTCCTCGGCGGCTTTGCGCTGTCCTTCCCCTTCATCGGCTACCAGATGTGGCGGTTCGTTGCCCCCGGCCTCTACAAGTCCGAGAAATCGGCCTTCCTGCCCTTCCTCATCGCCTCGCCGGCGATGTTCCTTCTCGGCGCGGCATTCGCCTACTACGCCATCCTGCCGCTTGCCTTCGATTTCTTCCTCGGCTTTCAGAAGACCGCAGCCGTGCCCGCCGATGGCGAGGCCGTGGCCGACGCGGCAACCACGCTCGGCATCGGCTTCGTCGGCTCGATCGAGGAATATCTCGCGCTCACGATCAAGTTCATCTTCGCCTTCGGCCTCTGCTTCCAGTTGCCGGTGCTGCTGACGCTCATGGGCAAGGCCGGGCTCGTTTCCAGCGTGGGTCTGGCCGCAGTGCGCCGCTACGCGGTCGTGGGCATCCTCGTCGTCGCCGCCATCGCCACCCCGCCCGACGTGGTGAGCCAGCTCGTGCTCTTCACAGTGGTCTACGGCCTTTACGAAGTCTCGATCCTGCTTGTGCGGCGGGTGGAGAAGGCACGCGAGGCGCGGCTTCGCGCCGAGGGGCTCTGGTTCGAGGAGGAGGAGGAAGCCGCCGAAGACGCTCCCGCCGCCGCGGGCGAGGGCAAGACGGGATGACCGGTGCTCTCCTGACCCGGATCGCCGAGGCGCTGGAGCGGCTCGCTCCGGCGCCCCATGCCGCGCCCGATTTCTCCGCCGAAGCCTTTGTCTGGCACGCCGACCCGGACCGCTTGCTGCCCGTGGCAGAGGTCGCGCGGGTGGACTTGCCGCTGCTTGTCGGCATCGACCGGTCGCGCGACACGCTCATGGCCAACACGGCGCAGTTCGCACGCGGCCTGCCTGCCAACAACGCGCTTCTCTGGGGCGCGCGCGGGATGGGGAAATCCTCGCTCGTGAAGGCGGTCCACGCCGCGGTCCGCGCCCAGGGCACCGACCTGAAGATCGTCGAGCTCAGTCGCGAGGACCTGCCCTCGATCGGGCGGCTCCTGACGCTGCTGCGTGCGGCGAAGGACCACCGCTTCATCCTCTTCTGCGACGACCTGTCGTTCAGCCACGACGACCAGCACTACAAGGCGTTGAAGGCGGTCCTCGACGGCGGCATCGAGGGGCGGCCGGAGAATGTCGTCTTCTATGCCACCTCGAACCGGCGCCACCTGATGCCGCGCGACATGATCGAGAACGAGCGGTCGAGCGCGATCAATCCCTCCGAGGCGGTGGAAGAGAAGGTCTCTCTCTCCGACCGCTTCGGCCTCTGGCTCGGCTTCCACCCCTGCAGCCAGGATGACTACCTGGAGATGATCCGCGGCTACTGCACCAGCCACGGGCTGGAGATCGACGAGCCGACCCTGCGGGCCGAGGCGATCGAATGGCAGGCGACGCGCGGCGCGCGGTCGGGCCGCGTGGCGTGGCAGTTCTTCTGCGATCTCGCCGGGCGCCGGGGCGTCCGCCTCTGACACGGCGCTGCCGCTCCTCGCGCCAGCGCCGCCCGTAGCGCGCGCCCGCTACTGCAGGTAGGGGACGGGATCGACGCTGTCGAAGCCCTGGCGCACCTCGAAGTGCAGAAAGGCGGGATCGGAGGAGCGGATCCTGGCGATCGGCTGGCCGCGCTTCACCCGGTCGCCCTTGGCCACGCTGATACCGTCGATATTGGCATAGACCGTGAGCAGGTTGCCGTCGTGCCGGATCACGAGGATCGGCACCTGGTCGGTGTCCTTGGTGATCGCGGCCACGGTCCCGTCGCCCGCCGCAGCCACCGCGGTTCCGGCCGCGGCAGCGATGTCGATGCCCTCGTTCTTCTTCTTCTGGTAGCCGCGGATGATCTTGCCCGCGACCGGCATGGCCAGCTTCGCGGTTCCCGAGGCGGCGGTCTTCTGCGTGCCGAGATTGGGGGCGGGCGGAGTCTTCACCGGCTCTGCCGCGGGTTTCGTCTTCTCCGCCGGCAGCGGCGTGGCGGCCGAGGGAGGCGTCGGCGTGGGCGAACCCTCGCCCGGTGCCGTGATGACCTCCTGCGATGCGCTCCTTGCCGCGGCGACGGGGACAAGCAGTGTCTGGCCCTCGCGCACGGCGAGGTCGGGGCCGAGGCCGTTCCAGTCGGCCAGGGCCTTGACGTTCACGTTGTAGAGCCGCGCGATCGAATAGGCGGTCTCGCCCCGCATCACGCGGTGGCGGATCGGCTCGGTGTTGCCGATGGTCACGGCGCCCGCCGCGACCGAGGCAGGTTGCGCAGGGGCCGGGGCGGCGCCCGGGGCGCTGGCCCGGTCTATCGCGCCCGAGGCGATGGTGGCCACGTCGATCCTGCCGCCGGCTGCGCCGGTGGCAAGCGGCGTACCCGTCACTCCGGCGGGTTCGGCAACACGTCGGGGCAGGGCAAGCACCTCGCCGTCCCGCAGCACGGCGCCGGGCGAGACGGCGTTGTAGCTCGCAAGTTCCCCGGCGGGCAGGCCGATGCGCGCGGCCACGCTTTCCACCGTGTCGCCCCGCCGGGCGACGGCAACCTGATAGCCCGGATAGGAGATGATGCCGCGCGCGTCGGCTGCCGGCCGTGCGGCCGTGGCCTGGCTGGCGGCCGCCGTGGTGTCGAGACCCGAGCGGCCGAAGTTCCTCAGGTCGGCGTCGAACCCGCCGCCGGCATCGCAGGCGGCGAGCGCGAGGAGGCTCATCCCCGCGAGGCTGGCGCGGAGCAGGGGGCGGTGCCGGGTCGGGCGGGAAGGGGTCATGCTCGTCTCCTCACGTCGCTGGACCCTGTTGGCCGGGTCCTTGGTCTCGCTCGGCCGGGCGCGCGGAGTTCAGTCCTGCGCCAGACCCTCCACCAGTGGCACGAAGCGCACCGGTCTCAGTTCGTCGTAATCGTACCCGTGAGCGCGGCGCGTGACCTTGATCAGGCTCTGCACCGTATCCGACTGCCCCACCGGCAGAACCATGATACCGTCTTCGCGCAACTGAGCCAATAGGGGCCCCGGCGGGTCCTCGGCCGCGGCGGTGACGATGATCCGGTCGAAGGGCGCCTGGTCGGGCAGACCGTGGCTGCCGTCGGCGGCGATGGCGGTGATGTTCGTCAGGCCCAGCCTGCGGAAGACGCCTTCGGCCTCGTGCACGAGACGGCGGTGGCGGTCGATCGTGTAGACCCGCCGCGCCAGGAGCGAGAGGATGGCGGCCTGGTAGCCCGAGCCGGTGCCGACCTCCAGGACCTTGTCGCGCGGGCCGACCTCAAGCGCCTGGGTCATCAGCCCGACGACCGACGGCTGGCTGATCGTCTGGCCGCAGGCGATCGGCAGCGGCATGTCCTCGTAGGCGCGGTCGGCGAAAAGCCCGGTGACGAAGGCGCCACGGTCGATCTTTTCCATTGCCGTCAGGACGCGGGCGTCGGTGACCCCCTTGGAGCGGAGCGCGTAGAGAAAGCGCATCTTCCGCTCGGCGGCCTCGGTCATCCGAACCGCGCCCCGAGGTCCGAGAGCACGTCGTGGGCGGTCAGGTCCGCCCGCATCGGCGTGATCGAGATGTAGCCGTCGAGGTTGACGGCCACGTCGGTGCCGGGGGCGGTGGGCATGTGCTGCGGTCCGCCGGTGATCCAGAGGAATTTCTTGCCGGCGGGCGAGACATGCGGCTCAACCCCGAAGAACGTGTCGGTCCGGTAGCCCTGGGCGGCGACCCGCATGCCCTTCACTCCGGTGGCGGGGACAGGCGGGAAATTGACGTTGTAGAAGAGCCGGTAGTCGCCCCGGTCCCACAGGCCCTTGTCCAGAAGCGCCCGGACCACCGCTACGCCATGGTCGCGCGCGGCCTCGAAGGGCGTTTCCAGATCCTCGGTCAGGGGGCCCATGAACTGGCTGAGGGCGATGGCCGGCAGGCCCTGGAGTGCCGCCTCCATCGCGCCGCCGACGGTGCCGGAGTAGAGCACGTTTTCGGCCGCGTTGTTGCCGCGGTTGACGCCCGAGAGGACGAGATCCGGCCGGTCGCCCCGAAACACGTCGTAGAGCCCGGCGAGCACGCAGTCGGCCGGGCTGCCCTCTGCCGCGTAGCGGCGGGGGCCGAGCTTCAGGATCATCATCGGGTGGGTGTAGCTGATGCAATGCGCGACGCCCGACTGCTCGAAGGCTGGCGCGACCGTCCAGACCTCGCCCCCGGGCCCGGAGATTTCCTCGGCGATGGCGGTCAGGACTTCGAGCCCCGGTGCGTTGATGCCGTCGTCGTTGGTGATGAGGATGCGCATTCCGGGCCGTCTGCTGCTTCTGGGCACCTGATTAAACGACCGAGGCGGGGGCGTAAAGCGCTCCCGGTCGGTGCGGCGGGACGGGGATAGCCTCCGGCGGACGCATCCCGGCCAGCCTCCGGGCGCGCGGGTTCAAACCCCGGCGAGGACGCCGTCGAGAAGCCGGGCGGCCTCCTCGTGGATGTCGGCGAGGGGGGCGCGGTCCTCGCCGGGGAAGAAGCGGGCGCGCGTCGCGGTGGCCATGGGGCGCGGAGTCTCGATCAGCACGCGGGGGCCGATCTTCGCGGCCTCTGCCTGCCAGCTGCGGGCGAGGGCGATCTGCGCGGCCTTGGTCGCGCCATAGGCGCCGAAGAACTTCCCGCCCGCGCGCGGATCGTCGGGAAAGAACGCCGTGCCGCCCGTGGTGCGCAGGAGCGGTTCGAGAAGCGGGATCAGCGTCGCCGTCGCGCGGAGGTTCGTCGCGATGGACTTCTCCATCTCCTTCGCGTCGATCTGCGAGGCCGGTGACAGCGGCGCGGCATGGATCGCGGCATGGACCCAGAGCCCGAGCCCGCCCCAGCGCGCACCGATGGAGCCCGCGAGGTGTTCCATGGCGCCCGCGTCGGTCACGTTCAGGGGTGCCAGCGTCGCGGTCCCGCCCGCGGCCTTGATCCGGTCGTCGAGTTCCTCGAGCCCGCCAACGGTGCGGGCGGCGGCGAGGACATGCCAGCCTCGTGCCCCGAGTGCTGCGGCCAGCGCGAAGCCGAGGCCACGGGAGGCGCCGGTGACGAGGGCGAGGCGGGAGGCGGATGGCGCGGTCATGGCGCCCCTTTTGCACCGTAGAGGGGCCCGCGCAAGGGGCAGATCTCACGGAAGTGATTGACAGGACGCCGCACCGCGGAGAGATTGCGCGAAATCTGACAGAGGAAGGAACGCCAGATGACCTTGTCCAAGGCCCTCGTGCCCTCGCAATCCCTGCCGGTCCGTGCACTCATGGTTGTCGCCGGCTCGGCCTTCATCGCGCTCGCCGCGCAGATCTCGGTGCCGATGATCCCGGTGCCGATGACGCTGCAGACGCTGGCGGTGCTGCTGGTCGGGCTGGCCTTCGGTGCGCGGATGGGCGCGCTGACCGTCGTTGCCTATCTCGCCGAAGGCGCGATGGGGCTGCCGGTCTTCGCGAACGGCGGCAACGGGCTTGCCTTCGCGGGGCCGACGGCCGGCTTCCTCCTGGGCTTCGTCGGGATGGCCTGGATCGCGGGCTTCGCCGCCGACCGCGGCGTGAAGGGCGTGGTCGCGACCGCGCTGGTGGCGATGGCCGCCTCGGCGCTCCTCTACGTGCCGGGGGTCGCCTGGGCGATGGTGCTGGCGGACCTCGTCGGCCTCGACACCGCGAAGTGGGGTGCGGACAGCTTCGCCTCGGTCTGGACTTGGTACATGGCGCCCTTCCTTCTCGGCGATGCCGTCAAGGCGGTGATCGCGGCGCTTGTCGTTTCCGGCGGCTGGGCGGCGCTGAAGTCGCGCAGGGCCTGATCCCGATCGGGTCAGCAAGGGACCGGACGCCGCGCCCCAAGGGGCGCGGCGTTTTGCTTTGCTCAACCTTCCTCGGCGTGAAGCCGGCCAAGTGCGGCCTCGCACATGCCGTAGGGTTCCCATTCGCACCCCGCGCAGAGTGTCTTCAGGCGCCCCGGCGGCACGTTGTCGCGGATCCGTGCCTTGGCCTCGCCCCAGGTCAGCACTTCGCGCGGTTGAAGATCGAGCGCGGCGGCATGGGCGCGGTCGAGAACCCTGATCTTCGCCTCGTTGGTGCAAAGCCGTCCCCGGCGCTTGGGGCAGGGGGCGCAGATGTCGTCGGTCGCTCCCGTCACCACGATCACCGTCGTATCGCCGCCTGTCGCCCGCAGCCGCCCCATGACGATCGCGTCCATGTTCGCCGTGAAGGAGTCGGAATAGCCCTTGCCCTCGAAGCCCAGCGAACAGAGGAAATGGTGGGGACGGTAGCGGATCGGGCCGGTGCCGCTCACTCCGCCGCCTTCATCTCGAAACCTTTTGCGATCTGGTCCGCCGGCGCCACCGGGTAGTCGCCCGAGAAGCAGGCGTCGCAGTATTGCGGGCAGGTGCCGTCGCGGCCCGCGGCCTCGCCCACGGCGCGGTAGAGCCCGTCGAGCGAGACGAATTTCAGGCTCGTGACGCCGATCCAGTCGCGCATCTCGTCCTCCGACATGGTGGCGGCGAGGAGCTTGTCGCGGTCGGGCGTGTCGACGCCGTAAAAGCAGGGCCATGCGGTCGGAGGGGAGGCGATGCGGAAATGCACCTCGGCCGCGCCGGCCTCCATGATCATGTCCTTGATCTTGCGGCTCGTCGTGCCACGGACGACCGAATCGTCCACGAGGATCACCCGCTTGCCGCGGATCAGCGCCCGGTTCACGTTCAGCTTGAGCCGCACGCCCATGTTGCGGATCTGCTCGGTCGGCTCGATGAAGGTGCGGCCCATGTACTGGTTGCGGGTTATGCCGAGGCCGAATGGGATGCCCGACTCGGCCGCGTAGCCGATCGCCGCGGGCGTGCCCGAGTCGGGGACAGGGCAGACCAGATCGGCATCCACCGGCGCCTCCCGCGCAAGCTCCACGCCGATCTGGCGGCGCGTCTCGTAGACCGAGCGGCCGCCGAGGATCGAGTCGGGTCGCGAGAAATAGACATGCTCGAAGATGCAGAAGCGCGATTTCGACGGCGCGAAGGGGCGCGACGAGGCGATCTTGCCATGTTCGATCACCACCATCTCGCCGGGCTCGACCTCGCGGACGAACTCTGCGCCGATGATGTCGAGCGCGCAGGTCTCGGACGAGAGGGCAAAGCCGTCGCCGACCTTGCCGAGAACGAGCGGGCGCACGCCAAGCGGATCGCGTACGCCGATGAGCTTGGTCCGCGTCATGGCGATGACGGAAAAGGCGCCCTCCACCGCCCGAAGCGCGTCCTTGATCCGCTCGGCAAGCGTCTTCTGCATCGACCTCGCCATGAGGTGGATGATGCATTCGCTGTCCGACGAGGACTGGAAGATGGCGCCCCGCTCGATCAGTTGCTGGCGGAGCTGGGCGGCGTTCGTCAGGTTGCCGTTGTGGGCGATGGCACAGCCGCCGATGGCGAATTCGCCGAAGAAGGGCTGCACGTCGCGGATTGCCGTGGCGCCCTTCGAGCCGGCGGTCGAATAGCGCACATGGCCGATGGCGAGGCTGCCGGGCAGCGTCGCCATGACGTCGGCCTTGGTGAAGTTGTCGCGGACATAGCCGAAACGCTTGGCGTTGTTGAAGCCTTCGGCCGCGTCATAGCTGACGATGCCGCCTGCCTCCTGGCCGCGGTGCTGGAGTGCGTGAAGGCCGAGCGCCACGAAGTTTGCCGCGTCATTCACGCCGATGACGCCGAAGACACCGCATTCTTCCTTCAGCTTGTCATCGTCGAAGGGGTGGGCGAGGTGTCGGCGCATCGCGCTGTCTCCGAATCCGGGCAGGGAGTCGCCCCTCATTTAGGGGCAACCGCGCCGCATGTCACGCCCGCGTCACGAAGGGATGCCGCGAACTCGGTCAGTTCGAGGGGGGCGTGATGGTCTTGGCGCCTGTTCCGTCCGTCGCGGCATCCTCGGTGCCGGTGGCCGGCGCCGTCTGGGTCGGCGCGCCGCAGTCGCCGACAAGTTCCTGGTAACGCGCGAGAATCCAGCCCGGCGCATCCTGCGGCACCTCCTGGTTCAGACGCTGTTCGAGCGAGGCGAAGATCTTGGCCGACTGCGAGTTGTCCACCACCGGCACGGTCGAGCCCGAAAGCACGCGCGAATAGACGACGAAGGCGACCGCAACGAGAAGGATGCCCCTGAGGACGCCGAAGAGGAAGCCGAGCCCCTGGTCGATCCCGCCGAGGGCCGAGCGCTGGACGGCCGAGGCGAAGACCGGCGTGAAGATCGACATGACGATGAGGGAGAGCGCGAAGACTCCGGCGAAGGCGGCGATGATCGACAGTTCGCAGCTGTCACCCAGGAACTTGTCGAGAACCGGGATCTGCTTGACCAGCGGCTCGGCCTGCGGCGCGAAGATGAAGGCGAGCACGGCCGCGGCAACCCAGCCGGCGATGGCGAGTACCTCGCGCACGAACCCGCGGCTGTAGGCCAGGATCGCCGACATCAGGATGATGACGGCCACAACTGCATCGACGATGGTAAAGCCTTCCATGCCCTCGCTCCTCGTTCTCAGCCCGCGGCGAACATCTCGCCGACAAACGTGGTGAGATCGGGCATCTGGCGCACCCGCATCCCGTCGCCGGTCTCGATCCTCGACCGTTCCGGAGCGACCGCCTGTGAGAAACCAAGTTTTTGCGCCTCTTTCAACCTGTTTTCCGCCTGACCGACGGGGCGCAGGGCGCCCGACAGGCTGATTTCGCCGAAGACGACCATGTCGGCGGGCAGCGCCACGTCCTCGCGCGCGGACAGAAGGGCCGCCGCCACCGCGAGATCGGCCGCGGGTTCCGAGACGCGCATCCCGCCCGCGACGTTCAGGAAGACGTCGAGCCCGGCGAAGGGGATGCCGCAGCGGGACTCCAGAACGGCGAGGATGGTGGAGAGGCGGCCGGCATCGAGCCCGACCACGGTGCGGCGCGGCGTGCCGAGCGGCGAGGGCGCGACGAGAGCCTGGATTTCGGTCAGCACCGGCCGGGTGCCCTCGATCCCGGCGAAAACGGCCGATCCGGGCGTCGCCTGGCCGCGTTCGGAGAGAAAGAGCGCCGACGGATTGGCGACCTCGGCGAGGCCGCCGCCGGTCATCTCGAAGACGCCGATCTCGTCGGCCGGGCCGAAGCGGTTCTTCACCGCCCGCAGGATGCGGAACTGGTGGCCGCGCTCCCCCTCGAAGTAGAGGACCGTATCGACCATGTGCTCGACCACACGGGGGCCGGCGATCTGGCCTTCCTTGGTGACGTGGCCGACGAGCACGACGGCCGTGCCGCGGCGCTTGGCGAAACTGACCAGTTCGTGGGCCGCCGAGCGGACCTGCGAGACCGAGCCAGGCGCGGCCTCCACATGGTCGGCCCACATCGTCTGGATCGAATCGATGATCGCGAGGTCGGGGCGGGTGGCGTCGAGCGTCGTCAGGATGTCGCGCAGGTTGGTCTCGGCCGCAAGCCGGACGGGCGCATCCGAGAGGCCGAGCCGTTCGGCCCGCATCCGCACCTGTGCCGCGGCCTCCTCGCCGGAAACATAGAGGCAGGACAAGCCCTTGCGGGCGAAACTTGCGGCGGCCTGCAAGAGCAGGGTGGACTTGCCGATGCCGGGGTCGCCGCCGACGAGGATCGCCGAGGCCGGGACCAGCCCGCCGCCGAGGACGCGGTCGAGTTCGTCAAGTCCCGACGCGGCGCGCGGGGGCGGCGCCTCCTCCGTGGCGAGCGTCGTCAGCGCGACCATCCGGCCCTTGGCGGCCCCGAGGGTGCGGCTGGCGGGCCCGTCGGACAGGGGCGCCTCCTCGACGATGGAGTTCCAGGCGCCGCAGGCTTCGCAGCGTCCCGCCCATTTCTTGTGGCTGGCGCCGCATGCCGTGCAGGTGAACGAGGAGGGGGCAGGTTTCGCCATGCGCCCTTCCTGCCCGAAGGCGCGCAGGCCGGCAAGGGGTGAGGGGGCCGCCCCGCCGCGGGGGATGCGCGCGCGGCAGGGGAATTCGCGGCGGGAAAGCAGGCGTCAGCGGGCTGAAACCGGCCTGCGGGCGCGATCCGTGAGGTGCGAGATGGCGAGGCTCGCCAGCACGCAGCCGGTAAAGAGGTAGAGGCCCCAGGCGGTCTCCACCCGGCCGACGCCCACGCCCTTTGCGATGACGATGTAGAGCGCGATGAGGAAGACATCGGCCATGGCGAGCCGGCCGAGCAGGTGCAGCGCGCCAAGAAGGCGTGGCGAGGCGAGGCGGAACTGCACCAGGGCGAGGCCGATGGTCTTGAGATAGGGGGCGAAGATGGCGAGGAAGGTGACCAGAAGGGCGAGCGCCACGTCCTTTTCCCAGAGCGCCTGAAGCCCGGTGACGACGGAAACCTCGTCGAGATCGAAGAAGGGCAGGAGCCCGGCCCGGAGGAGCGGCGCGAACCACGAGACCGGAAAGAGCAGGAGAAGCGAGAGGTTGGCAGCGCGCAGCATGGCCGCGCTTCTACACTGGCACCCTCTACGCACCAAGAGCCTCAGTAGGTGGCATGCTGACGCCGCCGGCGCAGGAAGATCAGCATCGCGATCCAGATCCAGAAAGAGACCCAGGCGAGGACCGCAGCCAGCACATGGCCGCGACCGAGCGTGAGGCCACCGTCGCCCGCCCGCCAGAGTGTCACGGCAAGGACCAGGGTGTTGATGGCGATCGTCGCGACGGAGAAAGCCGCGCCGGCCTGAAGCCATGGCGAGGGTTGCAGGCCGCGGCGGCGCAACGATCCGACCCGACGCAGGGCCGCTCCCAGGCTGACCGCCGGCGGAACCACGAACAGGGCAGCGAGCAGAAGAAATGCGGGCCAGACGCCCTGAGCCGAAGCCATGTCTCGCCTCCAGCCCCATCCAGATGTGCCGACCCTAGGGCCTTGCGGGGCAGGAAGTCAATTTTGGCGGCGCAATCGGGCGGAACTGTGTCCGTCCCGGCGCCGCCAGTCGGCACCATTCAGCGCACGGCCTCGATCGGCCCCTCGGCCCGGCCGTGGATGAACTGCTGGACGTAAGGATCCGCCGTCGCGTCCATTTCCGTGACGGGTCCGGTCCATTGGATGACGCCGTCATGGAGCATCGCCACGCGGTCGGCGATGGCGCGGACGGAGGACATGTCGTGGGTGATGGTCATCGCGGTCGCACCCATCTCGGTCACGATCTCGCGGATGAGCTGGTTGATGACGCCGGCCATGATCGGGTCGAGGCCGGTCGTGGGCTCGTCGAAGAAGATGATCTCGGGCTCGGCGGCGATGGCACGGGCCAGGCCCACGCGCTTCTGCATCCCGCCCGAGAGCTCTGCCGGGAAGAGGTCCGCCGTCTCGGGTTTCAGACCGACGCGGCGCAGCTTCTCGATGGCGATGGCGCGGGCCTCGTCCTTCGGTCGCTTCAGGGAACCGCGCAGGAGCCGGAAGGCGACGTTCTGCCAGACCGGCAGCGAATCGAAGAGCGCGCCCCCCTGGAAGAGCATCCCGAATCGCGCGAGGAAGGTGTCGCGCGAGGCGGTTTCGACATCCTCGCCGTCGAGCGTGATGGAGCCGGTGTCAGCGTGAACAAGCCCGAGGATACACTTGAGAAGAACGGATTTTCCCGTTCCGGAGCCACCGATGATCACCATGCTTTCGCCCGAGGGGATGGTCAGGTTGACCCCCCTTAGCACGCGGTTCGACCCGAAGGCCTTGTGAACGTCCGTGAGCGTGATCATGCGGAGAAGAAGACCTCCGTCAGGATGTAGTTGGTGGCGAGGATGAGGACCGAGGCGGCGACCACGGCAGACTTGGTGGCCCGGCCGACGCCCTGCGCGCCGCGGCCCGAATGCATCCCGTAGAAGCAGCCCATCAAGGCGACGATGAAGCCGAAGGCCGCGCCCTTCCAGAGGCCCGATGCGATGTCGGACCATTCGAGGAATTCGCGGGTGTTCTTGAGATAGGTCGCCGGGTTGAATCCGAGCCGGTTCACCCCGACGAGGTAGCCGCCGAAGATGCCGATCGAGTCGCCCACGGCGACGAGCACGGGCACCGCAAGGGTGGCGGCAAGGACGCGCGGCACGGTGAGGTACTTCATCGGGTGGGTGGACAGCGTCACCAGCGCGTCGATCTGCTCGGTCACCTTCATCGTGCCGATCTCGGCGGCGATGGAGGAGGCGACGCGCGCCGCGACCATCAGCCCGCCGAGAACGGGCCCGAGTTCGCGCACCATGCCGATGGCGACGATGGAGGGCACGACACTTTCGGCCGAAAAGCGCGCGCCGCCCGCGTAGATCTGCAAGGCGAGCGCCCCGCCGGTGAAAAGCGCCGTCATGCCGACGACCGGCAGGCTGAACCAGCCGATCTGCATCAGCGCGTGAAGGAACTCCTTCGGGTAGAAGGGGGGGCGGAAGAGGTGGCTCACGGCTTCCACCCCGAAGAGCGCGAGCCGCCCGAGCGTGGCGAGCCCGCCGAGCACGAGGCGGCCGATCGCCGCGACCGGGGCGAGAATGCTCATGCCGCCGCCTCGTTGTAGCGCCGCGCGTAGCGGGCGCCGAGCGCGGTCAGGACCTCGTAGCCGATGGTGCCGGCGGCGGTGGCGAGGGCGTCGACGCCCTGGTGCGCGCCGAGGATGTCGAGGGCTTCGGGCACCTCGTCGAGATCGGTCACATCGGCCGCCATCAGGTCCATGGAGACGCGGCCGACGAGCGGGCAGGCGGTGTCGCCTGCGAAGACGGATGCGCGCCCCGACATCGAGCGGAAGAGGCCGTCGGCGTAGCCGGAGGAGAGGGTGGCGACGCGCGAGGGGCGGGTTGCGGTCCAGGCGTTGCCGTAGCCCGCGGTTTCGCCGGGCGCCACGTCGCGGACCTGCACCACCGGAAGCGACAGCCGCACCACGGGGCGGGCCTCGGCAAAGGGGGCGCCGCCGTAGAGGCCGACGCCCGGGCGGGTGACTTCGAAGTGATATTCCGGCCCGAGAAGGATCCCGCCCGTCGCCGCGAAGGAGCGGGGCACACCCGTGCCGCCGGTCATGCGGCGGAAGGTCCGAAGCTGCGCCGCATTCATCGGATGATCCGGTTCGTCGGCGCAGGCGAGGTGCGACATGAGGACCCTCGGCCCGCTGGCGAGAAGGCCGGGGGCGAGCGCGCGCCAGTCGGTGTCCTCCATCCCCAGGCGGTTCATGCCGGTATCGAGCTGCACGCCGAACGGATGGCCCGGCAGGGCGTCGAGATGCCGGCGCACCTGTTCGGGCGAGTTGAGCATCGGAACGAGCCGCGCCGCTGCCAGCGCCTCGGCATCGCCCGCCATGTGGCCGGTGAAGACAAGGATTTCCGGCTCCGGGCCCAGCGCCTCGCGCAGGCGGGCGCCTTCGGCGGCCTCGGCGACGAAGAAGCGCCGCGCGCCGGCGCGGGCAAGCGCGCGGGCGACGCGGTCCGCGCCCAGGCCGTAGGCATCGGCCTTCACCACCGCGCCTGCCTCGGCATGGCCAAGGGCCGCGAGCGCGCGCCAGTTGGCGGTGACCGCGTCGAGGTCGATGGTGAGGACTGCCTGCGCCATGGCCGGTCTTTTGGCAGGCACGCAGGGCGGAGGCAAGCGCTTTGCAGACGCTCAGGGAATGTCGCGGAAGTTCCGGTTCCGCTGCCAGATCTTCTCGCCGATCTCGCAGTCGTAAGGCGCCGCGGCCTCGATGCGGATCAGCCGCTCGGACGGCGCGCCGGCGATCTCGAGCACGAGCTTGCGGGTGACGGCGGCGGTGAAGTCGCGCCAGTCGGTCACCGGCAGGACGAAGGCGCCGGGCCCGCCGATGACGCAACGGGCGTAGTAGGTGTCGAGGTCGTCGAGCCGCCAGATGGCACCCCGCCCGTCATGGGTCATCAGCGGCAGGCCGTTGATCGTGATGCCCTCGGCGAGGACCCCGTCGCGGGCGAGGGTCACGAGACCGCCCTGATTGTTGGGACCGTCGCCCGAGATGTCAATGACGCGGCGGAGCCCATCGAACTCGTTCGCGCCGATCAGGAAGGCGCCCGCGCGCAGCGCCGAGGCGATGGAGGTTCGGCTTTGCGTGACCGTGCGGGCTTCGAGAAGCGTCGCGGCGAAGGCGCCGAGGTCCTCGCGCCCCGCGACCAGCGTCCAGTCACGCACCACCGTCTGGCGATGTTCGCCGGCCCATTCGACGTAAGCCAGCGCGATCCGCCCCGTCATCGTCCGCCCGAGCGCGGTCGCCACCGCGTCGCTCTTCAGCGCCTCGGCATAGCCACGGCGCTGGATTTCCAGTTCGGCCGGAGACATCGAGCGGGAGACGTCGACCAGGAGCAGGAGCTCCAGGTCGACCTCCTCGGCCCGCCCGGCGGAGGCCAGCACGGCAAGGGCAGTCAGCAAGACGAAAACGACGCGCATGAGCGAAGCGTCCGGCGCGCGGCGGCGGCTGTCCAGTCACTTTCGCGCGGGGTGTGCGCGCGCGCGGGTCAGAACCCATCCTGCCCTTGCTGCCAGGGTCTCACGAGATTGCCGAAGCGGGTGAAGCGGCCCTCGAAGCTGAGTTCCACCGTCCCGATCGGCCCGTGGCGCTGCTTGCCGATGATCACCTCGGCGCGCCCGTGGACCTGCTCCATGACCTCCTGCCACTTGGCCATGGCTTCGAGGTCGTGATCGCCCGGTTTCTCGCGCTCGCGGTAGTATTCCTCGCGGAACACGAACATCACCACGTCGGCGTCCTGCTCGATCGAGCCCGACTCGCGCAGGTCGGAAAGTTGCGGGCGCTTGTCGTCGCGGCTCTCGACCTGGCGGGACAACTGCGAAAGCGCCACGACGGGTATCGAGAGTTCCTTCGCCAGGGCCTTGAGCCCCATGGAGATCTCCGCGATCTCCTGGACCCTGTTGTCGCCCTTGCCGGTGCCGCGCAGAAGCTGGAGGTAGTCGACGAAGACGACGTCGAGTCCGTGCGTCCGCTTCATCCTGCGACAGCGCGCGGCGACCTGGGAGATCGGCAGGGCGGGCGTGTCGTCGATATAGAGGGGACAGGTTTCCAGCGCCTTCGCGGCCTCGACGAAGCGGCGGAACTCGGCTTCGGTCATGTCGCCCCGGCGCAACTGCTCCGACGGGACCTCGGAGGCTTCGGAGAGGACCCGGGTGGCGAGCTGTTCGGCCGACATCTCGAGCGAGAAGAAGCCCACCACGCCGCCGTTGACCGCGCCTTCGGTGCCGTCCGGACGCGTGCCGCGCTTGTAGGTCCTCGCGATGTTGAACGCGATGTTGGTGGCGAGCGAGGTCTTGCCCATCGAGGGGCGGCCGGCGAGGATAAGGAGGTCGGAGGGGTGCAGCCCGCCGAGTTTCTTGTCCATGTCGACGAACCCGGTCGAGATGCCCGAAAGCGCCCCGTCGCGCTGGTAGGCGGCAAGCGCGGTCTGCACCGCCTCCGTCGTGGCCTTCAGGAACGAGACGAAGCCCTTTTCCGCGGTGCCCTGTTCGGCCAGCGTGTAGAGCCGTTGCTCGGCCTCGATGATCTGCTCCTTGGGATCGCTGTCCACCGCGACCCGTCGGGCGCGGTCGGTAATGTCCTGGCCGAGCCGCATGAGCTCCCGCCGCACGGCGAGTTCATAGATCATCTGCGCGTAGTCGCGCGCCGCATAGGCCGAGATGGCGGCGCCGGCGATCCGGGCGAGATAGGCCGGCCCACCAAGCCCCTTGAGCCCCTCGTCATCCTCAAGGTAGCTCTTGAGCGTCACCGGCGATGCAAGCGCGTTGCGCTGGATCCGCGCCACCGCGATCTCGAAGATGCGCTGGTGCACGGGCTCGAAGAAATGCTCGGCCTTCACCAGCGCCGCGATCCGGTCGTAGATGTCGTTGTTGGTCAGAATCGCGCCGAGAAGCTGCTGCTCGGCCTCGATGCTGTGCGGAATCGTCTCCTTTTCCGGGCCAACCGTGACCGCCCGGACCGTCGCAACTTCTGTCATTCTGTCCCCCGTCGTCGGCGATGGGATATGCGCCATCCGGCTCGCCGGCGCAAATTGTATATCGCTGTGGATGAGCGGTGGATAAGCGCGGAACCACAAGATGATGGGGAATCATCCGTGCCGCTGTCAATCTCTGGCTGGCGGTTCGTCCTGCGGTTGCGGCTGCGTCCCGCCGACGCGGCGTCAGCTTCCGGCCCGCGCCGCCTGCCAGGGGCGCGGAGAGGTCAGGAAGGCTTCGACCTCGTCCAGGGTCGCGCGGTCGAAGGCTTCCGATTCGCGCGCCTCTGCCAGCACGTCCCACCAGGTGCAGAGGTAATGCAGCTTCACGCCATGCCGGCCGAGCGTCTCGACCGTCTCGGGGAAGATGCCGTAGTAGAAGATAACCGCCGTATGGGCACAGGTCGCCCCGGTGTCGCGGATCGCGTCCACGAAGCTCAGCTTCGAGCCGCCGTCGGTCGTCAGGTCTTCCACCAGGAGCACCCGCTGGCCCTCGCCCATCGTCCCCTCGATTCGGGCGTTGCGGCCGTAACCCTTGGGCTTCTTGCGGACATAGGTCATCGGCAGCGCCAGACGCTCGGCCACGAGCGCGGCGAAGGGGATGCCCGCCGTCTCGCCGCCCGCGACGTTGTCGAAGGCCTCGAACCCGGCCTCGCGCATCACCGTGCCGGCGAGGAAATCCATCAGCGTGGAGCGGATGCGCGGGAAACTGATGAGCTTGCGGCAGTCGATATAGGTCGGCGAGGGGAGCCCCGAGGCCAAGGTGAAGGGCTCGGCTGCATTGAAATGCACCGCCTCGATCTCCAGCAGCATCCGCGCGGTCAGGCGGGCGATCTCTTCTTTCGGGGGGAAGGCACTGGGGATCATGGCGCTGCCTTTCTCGTTTCACTGTGGTCCGAATACTCCCCGCGGAGCGTCCGGCATCGGCCGCGGGAGCCTCCGGCGGGAGTATTTCGGCCACACTGAAAGATCAATCGACAACCTCCCAATGGACCGGAAAGCCGGGGTCGAAGACCGTCACCGGGCCGGCGCCGGTGTCGATCTTTTCGGGCCAGCGGGCGGGGGTGTCGCGCTTCTCCAGCGTGATCGTGCCCTGGTTCGGCGCGAACCCGTAGAAGGCCGCGCCGTCGAGCGAGGTGAAGGCTTCCAGCCGGTCGAGCGCGGCCTCCTCCTCGAAGACATGGGCGAGGATCGCCATGGTGTTGGTCGCGGTGAAGCAGCCTGCGCAGCCGCAGGCATGTTCCTTCAGATGGTCGGGGTGAGGCGCTGAATCGGTGCCGAGGAAGAAGCGCCCGCCGCCCCGCGTTGCGGCGGCGCGGAGCGCCAGTCGGTGATGTTCGCGCTTGGCCACGGGCAGGCAGTAGTAATGCGGGCGGATGCCGCCGGCGAGGATGTGGTTGCGGTTGATGATCAGGTGATGCGTGGTGATCGTTCCGGCCATGTCGTCGCCCTGCGACCGGACATAGTCCACGCCCTCCTTCGTGGTGATGTGCTCCATCACCACGCGCAGGCCGGGGGTGGCGCGCCGGATCGGTTCGAGAACGCGGTCGATGAAGATCGCCTCGCGGTCGAAAATGTCAACGGAGGGGTCGGTCACCTCGCCGTGGACGCAGAGCGGCAGGCCGATTGCGGCCATCCTTTCGAGAACGCCGCGCACCTTGTCGAAATCGCGGACCCCCGACTGCGAGTTGGTCGTGGCGCCGGCGGGGTAGAGCTTGACCGCCTTCACGAGGCCCGACGCCGCCGCGGCGGCAACGTCGGCGGGATCGGTCGCCTCGGTGAGGTAGAGCGTCATCAGGGGTTCGAACGCGAAGCCCTCGGGCACGGCGGCCGTGATGCGGTCGCGGTAGGCCGCCGCCTCGGCGCCCGTCACGACCGGCGGCACGAGGTTCGGCATGACGATGGCGCGGGCGAAGTGGCGGGCGCTTTCCGGCAGCACGGCCTGAAGCATCGCGCCGTCGCGCAGATGCAGGTGCATGTCGTCGGGGCGGCGAAGGGTGATCCGGGTCATGGTCCTGCCCTAGCGTGTTCCACGCCGGCTTTCCATCGCCTGGCGCGGGCGAGGGCGAAAAATTCCCGCGCAGGCGGCGGGCGGCTCTGCTAGGCTCGCGCCGGCACCCGGATGCAAAGACCGGGGCATGAAAAAGGAGGAAAAGCGATGTGTCATGCCTGCGTGATCGAGGGTGTGCGGAAATCCATGCTGTCGCGGCGCGACCTCTTCCGGGGCGCGGCGGCGGTGGGGCTGGCCGGTGCGGCGGCCGGGATGGGCTCGGCGCGGGCGGCGCTGGCGCAGGCGAGCGGAAGGGCGGTGGACCTGACCCACGCCTATGACGGGAGCTTCCCGACCTTCGACGGCAATCCCGGCATCCTCTTCGAGGAAGCGGTGAACATCGACAAGTCGGGCTACCAGCTCTGGAAGCTGACCATCTACGAACACACCGGCACCCACATCGACGCGCCCTTGCACTTCTCGAAGGACGGGGCGTCGGTCGCCGACCTGGCGGTGGAGAACCTCGTGGCGCCGCTCTGCGTGCTTGACCTGACCGCGAAGGCGGCCGAGGACGCCAACGCGATGGTGATGCGGGAAGACGTCGACGCCTGGATTTCCGCCAATGGCGACATCCCGGCGGGCGCCTGCGTGGCGATGCATTCGGGCTGGGCGGCGAAGGTCGGCGATCCGTCTTTCCGCAACACGGCCGAGGGCGCCTTCGCCTTCCCGGGCTTCTCGAAGGAGGCGACGGACTACCTCGCCGAACTGGGCGCGGCCTCGATCGCGGTCGACACGCTGTCGCTCGACCCCGGAAATTCGGCCGATTTCGCGGTGCATTTCTCGTGGCTGCCCGGCGGGCGCTTCGGCATCGAGAACATCGCCAATCTCGACCAGTTGCCGGCCAGGGGAGCCACCATCTTCATCGGCGCGCCGAAGCACAAGACCGGCACCGGCGGGCCGGCGCGGATCATCGCGGTCGTCTGATGGCGGTGGTTCCGGTCGTGACCGACGCGGCGGCGGGGCCCGAGGCCCGCGCCGTCTTCGACGACATCAGGGCGAAGCGGCAGACCAACTTCGTCAACAATTTCTGGCGCGCGCTCGCCCATGACCCGGCGCTCCTGAAGGCGACGTGGGAGCGGCTGCAGGCGGTGATGGCGCCCGGTGCGCTCGACCCCCTGACGAAGGAGTTGATCTACGTCGCCGTCTCGGTGGCGAATGGCTGCGGATACTGCATCCATTCCCACACCGCCGCGGCGCGGGCGAAGGGCATGACCGACGCCCAGCACGGCGAGCTTCTCGCCGTGATCGCGATGGCGAGCCAGACCAACGCGCTCGCCACCGCCCTGCAAGTGCCGGTCGATCCGGCCTTCGAGCGCGGCGGCGGCTGAGACGCGGCCGATTCCTCGCCGAAACGTGTCGGCCGTCCCTCCGCATCCGTGCTATCGTGTTTCATCGGCACGACGGGGACCCAGGCCCGGCAGGACGCCGGGCAGCCCCTTTCGCGCCGGAGGTCCGGCTGAGCGGGAGGAGCATCATCATGGCCACCACCATCGGCAATCCCCTGTCCTGGGGCGTCAGGATGCTGGGCGCGGCGGGGCACGACATCGGCGCGGCCGCGCGGGAACTGGGCAGCGAGGGGTCGGGCGTTCCCGAGGTGCGCCGGATCGGGGTGGCGGACCTGCGGGCCGCGCTGCGCCTCGGCATCGCGGACTTCGCGGCGCTGCGGTCGGATGTCATCGTCGCGGCGCTGATCTATCCGATCGCGGGAGCCTGCCTCGTCTGGCTTGCCTTCCACCGCGACCTTCTGCCACTCGCTTTCCCGCTCCTTGCGGGCTTCGCGCTCGTTGGCCCCGCGGCGGCGGTCGGGCTCTACGAGATGAGCCGGCGGCGCGAGGCGGGCGAACCGGTCGGTTGGGGGGATGCCTTCGGCGTCCTCCGTTCGCCGCGGTTCGGGGCCATCCTGGCGCTGGCGCTTGGCCACCTCGTGCTTTTCGTCCTCTGGATCCTGACCGCGCACCTGATCTCGCAGGCGACGATGGGCGCCGCTGCCCCGACCTCGGCGGGGCCGTTCCTCACGGCGGTGCTGACGACGCCCGAGGGCTGGTCGATGATGGCCGTCGGCCTGCCGGTCGGCTTTCTCTTCGCATGCCTCGTCCTCATGACCAGCGCGGTGTCGTTCCCGCTTCTGCTCGATCGGCCGGTCGGGCTTCCGGTGGCGGTGGTGACGTCGGTGCGCGTGGCGCGCGAGAATCCGGCGACCATCGCGCTCTGGGGGCTCGTCGTCGCCGTCGGTCTCGTCATCGGGTCGTTGCCGCTTCTCGTCGGGTTGGCGGTTGTCATGCCGGTTCTCGGCCATGCGACCTGGCACCTCTACCGCCGGGCGGTCGTCTGAGGGGAATGACGCCGATCGGGGCGGGTCCGGTCTGGGTGGCCTTGCATCGCCGGTGCGCTGCGCGCAGACTCGCCGCCACAGGATGAGGCAACCTCGGGCGGAGAATGAGACGGATTGCACTTGGCGCGGTGATGGCGGCCGCTCTGGCGGCCTGCACCCAGGACCCCGGTTTCGTCGGTGTCGGTGGCGTGCGCGAGGCGACGGCGGCGGAGGTGGCTGCCTGCCACTATGTCAGCGACATCCGCATGTCGCCCGGCGTCTATGGCGTGCTTGCCGATCAGGGCGTGAAATACGCCCGCAACACGATCATGGCCGACGCACGCGATGCCGGCGCCAACACGGTCGTCTTCGACCCGGTCACCCCGGGCGCCGATGTCTACGAGCTACACGCGGTGGCCTACCGCTGCTAGCGGGGATGGAGCGGCGGCAGCCTTTCGCCCGCCGCGGCGAGCTGGCTTTCCAGCTGTTCGAGCCGCGTCTTGAACTTCGGGGCGTCGAGCCGGCCGATCACGTTCCGGCAGAGAAGCGCGGCGAGAAGCGCCCGCCCGTCCTGATCGAGCCGGGCAAGAAGGTTGCGCAGGTAGGGCCGGTAGTTGCGCCGCGCCCGGTAGAAGGTCCGGAAGAGCCGTTCGTCGAACGCCCCGGTGGCTGCGGCGGCGAGGACGGACGGCAGGATGCGCATGTGGTCCAGCGCCTCGCCCACGTCGCGGCCGAGATTGCGGCAGGGCAGGAGCGTGACGTGAGGCCGGGCAAAGAGCGCCGCGTGCATCGCGTCCAGGTTCTGTTCGGGGTCGAAGATCACGTAGACCGGCCCCGCGCCCTCGGTCATGTCCGGGGCGAAGCCGTAGCGGTCGGTGAAGCAGGTCCGCCGCATTTCCGAGTAGCGGGGATCCCAGCCGGCGATGCGCGGGTCGAGCGTCGCCTGCGGCGCGCCGAGGATGACCGTCGCGTCCGGGGCGGTGACCGAGAAGGCCGCGGCGGCATAGCCCGCCATGCCGTTGCCCCAGAAGACGACGCGGTCGAAGTCCTCGAAGAAGGCATCGTCCACGAGCCGGTCGAAATAGGCGAAGACGGCCGGGTCGCGGTACCAGGTTTCGGTGCGCGCGATGAGGCAGAGATGCGACCAGCCGCGCCCCTTGGCGACATGGTAGCCGAGGGGAAGCTGCCCCGGCTGACCCTGGCGGATCGAGGCGACGGTCTCGAAAGTGACGATCAGGGTCGGGCTTTCGTCGAGGAAGAAGGCGGCGTGGTTCCGGCCGAGCCACTGGAAGTAGCCCGCCTCGTCGCCGATCTCCTCTAGTCTGGCGAACCAGTCCGCATCGGACAGAGACCGCGGATCAGCGGTCTTCGCCTCGTTGTCCTGCATTGCCCCACGCACCCGTACACTTCCCGTCCACCAATCTGCGGCGGGCGCACCTGAGCGCGCAAGTTGGCTGAATGGTCACTCTTGAAAACATTGGAGATTTTTCGATGGACTGTTTCCGGCGGTCTGCCTATCCCGCGCCGCTGTCGCGCTCTGTTTCCGCACGCGGCCGGATGGCGTAAGCGGCCATGATTCCATGCTCTTCCGGCGAGAGGACACGGCTCGGCCCTGTCATCATCAAGCGCCCCAACAGTCCCCTCCAGTCCTCCGCTTCCATCAGCGTCTCGAATCGCCGGTGCCGCCAGGCGACGGCATCTTCGTGGAGCGGGCCGAGCACAGGGTCGGCGGCAAGCTCTGCGCGGATGGGCCGGGTCCGTTCGGAGAGTTCGAGGATCGAACGGTCCTCCTCGGCGCAGAGGTTGCGTTCCACCCAGTAGGACAGGTCCGTCGCCGATGCGTCGCGGTTCGCCCGGCCGCGGTCGCATTTCAGCACATAGCTTTCCATCGCGCCGAGCGCGTAGTGGTTGATCTGCACGAGCCGGTAGTTGTCCTGCCCGTAGTCGGAAAAGACCCGGCCGGTGTGGAAGGCGCGGCGAAGCTCCCGCCCGGAGCCGTCGAACCAGCGCTGCCGGCCGAGCCGATCCGGATCGGGCTGACGCGGGCGGTGGACGCCGAGCTTGCCGTAGCTGCCGTCGTTGCGGAAAAGCGTCTTGAACATCGCCGCCCGCCAGGGCCAGCCCATGACGGCGGGAGCGGCGCGCAGGAACTGCTCCGTCACCGGCCGGTCCTCGTAGGCGCGCAGACCGCAATTGCCGAAAAGCCGCCAGGTGAGCGGGATCGCCGTCGCCTCGGGCAGCGCGGCGAGGAGCGCCTGCACCGTCCGGTCGCCCGCGTGGACGTTCACGAATTCGTCGATGTCGAGCACGAGGACCCAGTCGGCCGCCGCCTTCAGCGGATGCGCGTCGGCAAGGGCGAGGGCCGTCCACTGCGGACCCTTGCCGTGCGGGCTGTCGTTGCTGACATGGGTCAGCCAGCCGAGGTCGGAAAGCCGGTCGAGCATGCGGTCGGTGCCGTCGTCGCAATCGTTCGAGAGGACAAGGAAGTCGGTGAACCCCGCCGCGCGGTGGTGGGCGAGCCAGTCGAGGAGGAAGGCGCCCTCGTTCTTCACCGTCAGGATGGCGAGGATGCGGGGGTCAGTGCGCGGCATCGGCGGGGGGCTCCACGGTGAAGAAGAAGCCCGGCGGCAGGGTGCGCCGGTGGAGGTCGGCGGGCACCACGCCGGGTCCGGCGGTGAAGACGGCGGAGCCGAAGACCGAAAGCATCCGCGACAGCTTTTCCATCCGCTCGCCGGTGAGTTCGGCGTAGAAGGCAGCGTAGTCGGGCCGGGCCTTCAACTCGGCGATCTTGGCCCGGTGCGCAGCGACGGCACCCTCATGCGCGACGCGGATTTCCGGGTCCGCCATGAGCCGGTCGAACTCGGCCCGCGCGGCCGGGACCATCCGGCGGATCGAAAGGTCTTCCCCGGCATTGTGGTTCATGCGGAACCAGTAGTTGAGGCCCTGGTCGCGGTCGACATGGTTCACCCGGCCACGGTCGCGCTTCACGAGGAAGCTTTCGGCCGAGCGCACCGCGTAGTGGTTGAGCTGGACCCAGTCGTAGCCGTAGGTCGCAAGGCTCGACCGCCAGCCGTTGCGATACATGCTTTCCGGCATGGGCCTGCCGGATCCGTTGATCCAGCGCACCTCGGCCCAGAGGTCGGGCTTCAGCCCCTTCGGCCGGTGCACGCCGAGCTTCCTGTAGATGTCGATGGTGCGGAAGAGCGTCTTGAACCCCCAGGCCTGGTGCGGCTTGCGGATGAGTTCGGGCGCGCAGAGCGGGAACTGCTCGGTGACGAAGCGGTCACGGTATTCGTGGACATCGGCATTGCCGAAAAGCCGCCAGGTCAGCGAGATCATGTTGGCCTCGCCCATTGCGGCGTAA
Organism: Paracoccaceae bacterium; assembly: GCA_020637675.1. Classification (GTDB taxonomy): domain Bacteria; phylum Pseudomonadota; class Alphaproteobacteria; order Rhodobacterales; family Rhodobacteraceae; genus Albidovulum. Next base: position 690,670 of record JACKKD010000002.1, read on the forward strand.
AGTGCCCCGAGCGTACCGTCGCCAAGCTTGACGTTGATGAACTCGTCCACGTCCATGCAGATCGCCCAGGAGGCACGCCGCAGCACCGCCTCGCTTTCGGCGGCCTGAAGGGCGGCGTGCTGGGGCATCAGCCCGGGCATGGCTCGGAAGGGGTTCGCACGGTGCTGGACGAGGCCCTTTTCCTGAAGAAGGTCGAGCATGGCGTCGGTGCCGTCGGTGCAGTCGTTGGTGTAGACGAGGAAATCCGTGACACCGATGGCGCGGTGATAGGCCAGCCATTCGAGGATGAAGGGGCCTTCGTTCTTCATCGTGGTGACGATGCAGGTGCGCGTCGTCCCGGCGGCGGGTGCCGCGCGCGGCTCCGACACCGGCGGGCGGACGGGGTCTGCGCCGAAATGGCGGCGGGCGAGGTCGAGGAGCGCGGGGTCCTCGACGAGCGAGGTCTTGGGCGCAAGCTCGGCCGGCTTCCGGCCCGGCACCCGGATCGCCATCGCCCGCCAGAAAGCCACTGTCTTGTCGGCGTCGGGCCGGGCGTAGGCGACACGGAGCGTGCGCCAGGTATTGTCGAGCCCGGCGCGGTCCGGTGCCACGCCCCAGCGGGCGATGCCACGGCGGGCGTCGAAGGGTCGGCAGATGTGGTCGCCGAAGGCCTCGGGCGCGCCCGGCCGGACCCGCCAGGGGTAGATGCGGCGCCCGACCAGGAGAACGACCCCGCCCTGCGCCCGCCGGCAGAGGTCGAAGGCCGAGGGCCCGCCCTTCCGCTCGGCCAGGAGGTCGGTGACGTCGAGGCAGAGGACGGCGCGCGCCCTGGCGAGGAAGCGCCACTTGGCGACCTCGTGGATCAGCCCCTCGCCCAGGGGCGCGCGCCAGGGGTCGGGGTCGGGGCGCTCCATGCGGTCCTTGCCCGGCGCGTCGGGCGCAAGGAAGACATGGCTTTCCGGTCCGAGGCCCGCTTTGCCGAGCGGCACCGGGCTTTCGAGAATCACCACGACAAGGCCCGGCAGGGGCGCGATGAGCGCCCCGAGCCGCTCGGCGAAGTCCGCATGGCTGCCAGAGGGGCTGTCGTCGGGCGCGCGATTGAGGATCAGCGCCCCGGTCGCGCCATGGGCGCGGGCGTGGTAGCGAAGCCAGTCGGCCACCGTCTCCGCGTTCTCCTCGAGCCGCGCGCCGAAGAGGCAGTCGCGCCCGGCGAGAAGGTCCCATTCCGCCTCGGCCGCCGCGATCTCCGCCACGCCGCCTGTCGCGAGCGCGAGGCAGAGGGGTGCTGCCTCGGCCACCGCCATGACGGCGCCGGCGACCTCGCGCAGTTCGCGGATGCCGGCACAGCCTGCGCGCGGGGCAGGGTCGAAGGCGGTGGCGTTGACGCCGGCGCGGGTGAAGACACGTATGGTGGCACCGCTTCCGGCATCGGGGCAGAGCACCGCATCGAGAAGCGGCAGGCCACCGGCGGACCCGGCGGCGAGCCGCCGGCGGATCACCACGCTCGGGGGAGGATCGGTCATGCCTGCTCTGCCGTTCGGGCCGGTCTTGGGGTTCGATACCACGCGCGGGGGCAGCAGGCAAACGCCGCAGACGCTGCGCTTGCCCCGTGGGCAGTTGGCAAAGGGGCCGATTTCGGCCACTCTCGCGCGAAACCCCGGCAGAGAACGGCGGCGAGGCGGCAGTGGCACAGGACTATCAGATCGCGGCGCTCTGGATCGGCGGGGCCTTGAGCTTTCTCGAACAGCTATGCCTGAAGTCCTTCGTGGACGCGGGCCACGCGATCCGGCTTTATGCCTACGAACCGATCCCGAACGTGCCCGAAGGGGTGGAGATCGCCGACGCGCGCACGATCCTGCCCCAGGACGGCTTCTTGCGCCACGGCCGCACCGGCAGCCCGGCGCTGCATTCGGATCTCTTCCGCTATCACCTCATGGCGAAGGGCGACCGCACGATCTGGGCCGACACGGATGCCTATTGCGTGAAGCCGTTCCGAAGCGAGACCGGCCACTTCTTTGCCTGGGAAAGCGAGGAGGGGGTGAATGGCGGCGTTCTCGGCCTGCCCAAGGACAGCGAGGCGCTGGGCCTTCTTCTCGATTTCACTTCCGACGAATACGCCATCCCGGAATGGTACGGCGAGGCCTACCGGCGCGAACTGGAGGCGAAGAAGGCAGCCGGGACTCCGGTTCCCGCGGGCGAGATGCCCTGGGGCGTCTGGGGCCCCCACGCGCTGACGCATTTCCTGAAGAAGACGGGGGAGATAAGCCACGCGCTGCCGCGCGTCGCACTCTATCCCTTCGAATACCGGGACCGCCGGCTGATGCTCCGCCCCGGTCTCGACTGGTCGGACTATGTGACCGAAGAGACCTATTCGATCCATTTCTACGGCAGGCGGATGCGGGCGCGCATCGCGCAGGCCATGGGCGGCGTGCCGCGACCGAAGAGCCTTGTCGGCCAGCTCCTGCGAAAGCACGGGATTGACCCCGCCGCCGCCCCGATCCGCGGCCTTGGCGCCGGGGCGGATGACGACGAGGACGGCGAATGAGCGCGCGCGCCGCGGTGGACGAAGCGACGGCCGAGGCGATCCTCGCGCTGGGGCCCATCCGGGTGGAAAGCTTCGCGGACGTGGGGGGCGGGGCGCTCGACCTCGCCCGCGCGCTCCATGACCGCCACGGCGCCCGCATCTTCCTTGTCGACATGGTGAAGTCCGGTGCCTTCTCCGATGCGCCCTCGACCTGGGTCGCGCCCTACATGGCCGCGCTTGAAAGCGCGGGCGTGCCGAGCGACGCGGTGACGCGCGTGGGCTCGGCCGAGGAGATCCGGCCCTGGGACGTGATCGCCAATTTCGGGTGCTTCGGCGACGCCTGGAAGGTGCGCCACCTCGCGCCGCTGATCGAGGGCGGGATGCATGCCGACAGCGTGATGCTGACCGACATCCGCAAGGGGTCGGGCAGCTATCCCTTCCTGAACGGTTACGGCACCTGCGAGACGCTTGCGGCCCACGCACCGGGCGGGAGTGCCGTGACGCGGGCGGTGTTCCGCCCCTCCGCCTCGGCCGCCACCGGCGCACCCGCGGAGGACGGCGACTGGGCCGCGATCGCGCGGCGTCTCGCCGGCCCGTTCGGCTTCTATACGGACAACGGCATCCACTCCTTCCTCTACGTCCCGCGCGACCCGTCGGTGCTGGTCGTTACCTTCGACAACCTCGACATCGCCATGACCAAGCGCGCCGACCGCCGGCCCTGGGGCTTCGAGTTCATCGAGAAGCAGGGCTGGTCGGTGCTGGGCGTCATGGCGGCAGGCTGGACCTGGTACCGCGACTACTGGGCGATGGGGGAATTCGACCGGCTCGCGCGGGAAGGATTCTTCGGGCGTTTCGGCCGCGTGGTCTTCTACGGCGCCTCGATGGGGGGCTATGCGGCCGCGGCCTTCTCCGCCGCCTGCCCAGGGGCGGAGGTGGTGGCGATCAGCCCGCAATCGACGCTCGACAAGACCGTCGTGCCATGGGAAACGCGCTACAAGACCGTCTGGGACAAGGATTTTTCCGGCAAGTACGGCGATGCGGCGCAGGCCTCGCGGGCGGCGGGACGGGTGACGATCCTCTATGATCCCTACGAGCCGCTCGACGCCGCCCATGCGCGGCGGTTCACCGGTGCGAATGTCACGCTCCTGCGCACGCCGCTGATGGGCCACCGGCTCGGCTCATCGCTTCTCCAGATGGGCATCCTTTCCGAGGTCATGCTGAAGGCCCTTGCCGGATCGCTGACGGAAGCGGAGTTCTACCGGCTCCTGCGCGCGCGCCGCGACTTCCCCCGCTACCAGCGCGAGCTTTTTGAACGCGCGGTGGCGCGCGCGCGGCCGGACCTCGCGCGGCGGGTGGGCGACTGGGTGCTTAAGCGGGGCGAGAACCGCTATATCCGGCTGGCGATGAAGGACCTCTGACCCCCGGTGCCGCCCCCGCGCGGATTTTGCGCAAGGATCGGGTCGCGACCTGTCCCACGATGACGCTACCTCGTGGCACGGAAGCCATGGAGGACAGGATGGACCTGACATTCGAAGCACTCGACAGCGCATTGGCGGCGGACCTGCGCAGGGGCGGGCCGGACGCGAACGGCCAGCCCGCGGAGCGGGGCGCGATTTCGGACGGGGAGGGTGTGCCTTGCCGGCACTGCCTCTCCCATGTGCCGGCCGGCAGGGAATACCTGATCCTCGCGCACCGGCCTTTCCCCGCGCCGCAGCCCTATGCCGAGACGGGGCCGATCTTCCTCTGCGCCGACGATTGCGGACGGTGGCACGGGGCTGGCGTGCCGCCGATCCTGGCGACGAGCCCGGACTACCTTCTGAAAGGCTATTCCGCCGATCACCGCATCGTCTACGGCACCGGCCGCGTGGTGCCGGCCGCCGACCTCGCGGGCTATGCGGCCGGCCTCTTCGAGGACCCGCGCGTGGCCTTCGTCGATGTCCGCTCGGCCCGCAACAACTGCTTCCAGTGCCGCATCCGGTGCGCACTCAGCGCGTGAGTTCGGCAAAGAGCGCACCGAGTCGCTCCGCCTCCTCGGCCGTGCCGAAGGGCGCGTTGGCGATATAGAGGCCGGAGCCGGTCATGCCGTGGCCTTCGCGCGCGGGCGGAAAGCGGACCTCATGCCGCATCGCCTTCGGCAGGGCAAGCGCGTCGAGCGATGCCACCATGCCCGCCTGCGCGCCGCTCGCCAGCACCGGGTACCAGAGCATCAGGATGCCCACGTTCCATTTTGCATGAACCTTGCCGAGCAGCGCCGGCATCGCCGCGTAATCCGCCTTCATCTCGTAGCTCGGGTCGATCAGCATCAGGCCCCGGCGGGGATCGGGCGGCGTGGCGGCGAGCGCGAATGCCAGCCCGTCCTCGCGCCGGACATCGGCGGCGAAGGGGCGCATCGTCGCCCCCAGCGCCGCGAATTCCTGCGGGTGCAACTCGGCCAGATGCATCCGGTCGCCCGACCGGAGCGAGAGCGCGGCGACCAGTGGCGAGCCGGGGTAGGCAGCCCGCCCGTAGCGGTCGCGCACCGCGGCAAGGATGCGGCGGTAGGGATGGTCCGCCGGGAAGAGCGCCGCGGCCCGGCCGATCCCGGCCGCGGCCTCGCCGGTCTTCATCGCCTCGGGCGCGTCGAGCCGGTAGAGCCCGCGCCCGGCATGGGTCTCGATGTAGCTGAGCGGCTTGTCCTTCCGGGCGAGGTAGGCGAGGAGCGATGCGAGCATCGCGTGCTTGTGCACATCGGCAAGATTACCGGCGTGATAGATGTGCTGGTAGGAAAGCATCGCTCACCCGGCTTTGCGGCAGGCCCCGGCGGCTCTAGCCGATCGTGCGCGCCTCGGCAATTCGCCCGTCGCCATTGACCGCCGGGATAGGATACAAATATCGCATCGTGAATGCGCCGGGTCCATGGAAGGGGCGCGATGGTGGAACGGCAGCAGGCAGCACGGGTCCGGCACTGGCGGGATGTATACTCCGCCCGGGAGGAGGGCGCGCTCTCCTGGTTCGAGGCGCGGCCGCAGGTCTCCCTTGATCTCATCGAACACTATCTGCCGCCAGGCGAGGGGGCGGCCGTGATCGACGTAGGCGGAGGCACGTCCCGGCTCGTCGATGCGCTCCTGGAGCGCGGCTACGGCCCGATTGCCGTTCTGGATATCGCGGGGGCGGCGCTCGCCTCCGCGCAAAGGCGGCTCGGACCCGACGCCGATGCGGTCACCTGGATCGCCGCCGACATCACCGGCTGGCAACCGTCACGCCAATGGGCGCTCTGGCACGACCGGGCGGTGTTCCATTTCCTGACGGAGGAGCGCGAGCGGGCGGCCTATGTCGCAGCAATGGTCGCGGCGATCCGGCCGGGGGGGCGTGCGATCGTCGCCACCTTCGCCGAGGACGGGCCGGAGACCTGTTCGGGCCTGCCGGTCTGCCGCTACACGCCCGCGTCTCTCTTCGCCAAGGTCGATCGGACTGCGCCCGGCGCCTTCCGCCTGATCGAGGGACGGCGTCACGTGCATGTGACGCCGAAGGGAAACCGGCAGAATTTCCAGATCACGGTGCTGCAGCGCGAGCGGCAGTAAAAAGGCCCTCCCCAGAGGGGGGAAGGCCGTTCATTCCGCGATTGCGGGGGCTCACTTCGGGCCGATCATCATCACCATCTGCCGGCCTTCCAGCTTCGGCATGTTCTCGATCTTGGCGATTTCCTCGACATCCGCCGCCACGCGTTTCAGAAGCTCGAGTCCGAGTTCCTGATGGGCCATCTCGCGGCCGCGGAAGCGCAGCGTGACCTTCACCTTGTCGCCCTCTTCGAGGAACTTCTTCACCGAGCGCATCTTGACGTCGTAGTCATGCGTGTCGGTGCCCGGGCGGAACTTGATTTCCTTGATCTCGATGATCTTCTGCTTCTTGCGCGCCTCGGCCTCGCGCTTCTGTGTCTCGTACTTGTACTTGCCGAAATCCATGATCTTGCAGACCGGTGGTTCGGCGTTGGGCGAGATCTCCACGAGATCGAGCCCGGCCTCCTCGGCCATCTGCATGGCCCTGAAAGGGGTCACGACCCCGACATTCTCGCCGTCCGCGCCGATGAGGCGGATTTCCGGGGCGCGGATACGTTCGTTCACGCGGGGGCCGGTGTCGCGTTGCGGCGGGGCGTTGTGCGGTCTGCGGGCTATGGCGGCGTTCCTTCTGTCGTGGCCGGTGCAAGTGGCGGGCAAACTAGTCGTCCCGGATGGCTGATTCAAGCCGGTTTCGGCGTCGCGCAGCGCGAAGTCCCTTTCCTGCGCCGGCGTATTCTGCGATAGCGAGGACATTATCCCCTTTCCCGATTTCGGAAGGAACGCACGATGAACCGGAATACCCTGATCGCCATCCTCATTCTTGTGCTCGCCGGCGGCGGGTATTGGTACTACTCGACCTCGCAGCGCGCGGCCGAGGAAGCGGCGATGGCCCAGAAGGCTGCTGACGAAGCGGCGGCCGCCGCCAAGGCCGCCGAGGAAGAGGCTGCTGCAAAGGCCGCCGAAGAGGCCAAGGCTGCCGAGGAAGCGGCTGCGAAGGCTGCCGAGGAAGCCGCCGCCGCGGCCCAGAAGGCCGCCGAGGACGCCGCCGCCGCCGCGACGGAAGCCGTCCAGCAGGGCACCGAAGCCGCCGCGGGCGCGGCCGGCGCCGTGGCCGGTCTTCTCGACCCGGCGAACTTCGATGCCGATGCGATCAAGAGCGCCATCGACGGCTCTGCCGCGATCGACGATGCGACCAAGACGACGCTGAAGTCCGCCGTTGACGCCGCCGCTGCCGATCCGACGCTCGTGCAGTCGACGATCGATCAGGTCAAGGCCGCGCTCGGCCTCTGAGCCGGTGCAAGAAAGCGAAAGGCCGCGCGGGATCCCGCGCGGCCTTTTCATTTGCCCGGCTGGTGTCAGATACCGTCGCCGACGAAGGCCTTTTCCACCACGTATTCGCGCGGGTCCGAATTCGCGCCTTCGCGGAGCTCGAAGCCTTCGAGCACCGCCTTCACGTCGATGTTGAAGGCAAGCGACCCGCAGACCATCGCCCGGTCGCTGTCGCGGTCCATGGGCGCCAGCCCGAGGTCGGCGAAGACCTTGCCGGAGGCGAGGTTGTCCGTGATCCGGCCCATGCGGGGAAAGTCTTCCCGCGTCGTCGTCGGATAGTATTTCAGCTTGTCGCCGACGAATTCGCCGATCAGGGGATCGTCCTTGAGGCCCTCGACGAGTTGCCGTCCGTACTCCAGTTCGGCCACGGTCCGGCAGGTGTGCATCATCACGACCTGATCGTATTTCTCGTAGGTCTCCGGGTCGCGCATGAGGCTCGCGAAGGGCGCGATGCCGGTGCCGGTGGCGAGGAACCAGATGCGCTTGCCCGGAAGCAGCGCGTCGAGGACGAGCGTTCCGACGGGCTTCGGCCTGAGGATGATCTGGTCGCCGGGGCGGATGTGCTGGAGCCGGGAGGTCAGCGGACCGTCCGGCACCTTGATCGAATAGAATTCGAGTTCCTCGTCCCAGGAGGGCGAGGCGATGGAATAGGCCCGCAGGAGCGGCTTTCCGTTGTCGTCGAGCAAGCCGATCATCACGAACTCGCCCGAGCGGAACCTGAGCGACTGCGGCCGCGTCACCCGGAAGGAAAACAGCCGGTCCGTCCAGTGCCGGACCGAGAGCACGGTCTGCGCATCGGGCAGGGTGCGGACGGGTTTGACGGTGGCGTCGTTCACGGTTTTCAGATCGTCCATGTGAGCCCGGGCGCGTGTCGCCCATCCTCCTTCTAGTCGGGTTCTTGAATGGGGAAAACCCCGGCGTCAGGCCTTCAGCCGCGACCGATAGTCATGGTCGCGCCAGTCGGCGCGGAAGAGCCACTGCTCCTGCGGCTGGCGCGCCGCGAGGTCGTCGGGGATTTCGACTTCGTCGAAGCCGGCCCGGCGCGCCATTGCATACTGGTCGGCGATGACATGTCCCTTCGCCCGGAGCCGGCCCCCGAAGCCGCGGTTCCGCAGGTGGCGGGCCAGCGTGAAGCCTCGCCCGTCCGAGAAGGCCGGAAAGCCGACGGCGATCATCTCGACGCCCTCGAACGAGGCCGGCAGGGCGTCGATTCCGGTATTCGAGGCGATCTCGATCACGGCCGATCCTTCGAAATCCTCGGCATGGAAGCCGTCGTCGCGCACGATCACGCTCATGCCGCGTTCTCCTTCCGGTCGTCCTGTTGCGGCAGCGGGCCGCGCACGACCCGGCCATCGATGAAATGAATCCCGCACTCGTCCTTTTTCGTTCCCCGCCAACGGCCTGCGCGGGGGTCCTCGCCTTCCTTCACCGGGCTCGTGCAGGGCGCGCAGCCGATCGACGGGTAGCCCTTGGACACCAGCGGATGCCGCGGAAGACGATTGTTGACGATGTATTCCTCAAGGTCCTCGCGGCCCCAGTGGGCGAGCGGATTGACCTTGAGCCGCTTGCCGTCCTCGTTCTCGAAGAACTCCAGTGCCGCGCGGGTGCCCGACTGGAAGCGCTTGCGCCCGGTGATCCAGCCCGCGAAGCCCTTGAGCGCGCGTTCCAGCGGCACGACCTTCCTGAGGTGGCAGCAGGCGTCGGTCGAGAACTGGTGCAGCGTGCCGTCGGGATCCTCGAACTGGGTGTCGCGGCGATCGGCGCGGATCGTCCGGAGGTCAGTCAGGTTCAGCTTCTCGGCCAGCTCGCGCTGGTATGCGAGCGTCTCGGCAAAGAGCATCTGCGTGTCGATGAAGATCACCGGCGTGCCCGGGGCGACGACCGAGACGAGATGAAGGAGCACGACCGATTCCGCCCCGAAGGAGGACACGAGCGCGAGCTCGCCCACCTCGGGGTCGCCCAGCGCGCGTTCGAGGACCGCCGTCGCCGAATGGTGGCGATAGCGCTCGTTCAGCGCCGCGATGCGGTCGTCGAGCGAGGGGGCGGCCATCTCAAGCGGCATCGCGTTCCGCCTCGGCCTCGTAGAGGGCTGCCTTGAAGGGGCCCGCACCGAGACGGCGATAGGCGGCGAGGAAGGTCTCCTCCCGGCCCGCGCGGAGCGCGAGGTAGGCGCGCAGGAGCCGCTCGATCGCCGGCACGATCTCGTCATAGGCGAAGCCCGGGCCCGCGCGTTCGCCGAGCGTCATCGTCTCGGTATGGTCGCCGCCGAGGGTGATCTGGTAGTTCTCGACCCCGGCGCGGTCGAGGCCGAGGATGCCGATATGGCCGACATGGTGGTGACCGCAGGCGTTGATGCAGCCCGAGATCTTGATCTTGAGCGCGCCGATCTCCTCCTCCAGCCCGAGGGACTGGAAATGGGTCGCGATTTCCTGCGCGACGGGGATGGAGCGGGCAGTGGCCAGCGCGCAGTAGTCCATCCCGGGGCAGGCGATGATGTCGGAGACGAGCCCGACGTTGGCGGTGGCGAGGCCCTCGGTCTTCAGGCGCGCGTGCAGCGCCCAGAGGTCGGACTTGTGGACATGCGGCAGGACCACGTTCTGTTCGTGGCTGATCCTGAGTTCGCCGTGGCCGTAGCTGTCCGCCAGATCGGCCAGGAGCCGCATCTGCGCTGCCGTGGCGTCGCCGGGCGTCGTCCCGTGCGCCTTCAGAGAGACGGTGACGATCGCATAGCCCGGCACGCGGTGGGCGGTCACGTTCGTGTCGGACCAGGCGCGGAAGACCGGATCGGCCCTACGAGCGGTCCGGTAGCCGTCCTCGGGCGCGCTGCGGAAGGCGGGCGGCAGGAATGAATGTTCGATATGTGCAAGCAAAGACGGATCTACCCCAGCCCATTCGCGCCTGATATGTTCGAAACGCGCATCGACTGCATCGCGGAATTTTTCCATTCCGTTCTCGAATACGGTGATCTTGACGCGCGCCTTGAACTTGTTGTCGCGCCGGCCCATCACGTTGTAGGTCGAGACGATCGCTTCGAGATAGGGCAGGAGGTCGGCCTTCTTCAGGAAGGGCCGGATCACCTGTCCCACCATCGGCGTGCGGCCAAGCCCGCCGCCCACCAGAACCTCGTAGCCGGTTTTGCCGTCGCCACCGCGCACGATCCTCAGGCCGATGTCGTGCGACTTCGTGACGGCGCGGTCATGGGGGGAGCCCGAGACGCCGATCTTGAACTTGCGCGGCAGGAACTGGAACTCGGGGTGGTCGGTGGACCACTGGCGGATCAGCTCGGCCGTCGGGCGCGGATCCTCGATCTCGTCGGCGGCCGCGCCGGCAAAATGGTCGGCGGTGACGTTGCGGATGGTGTTTCCGCTTGTCTGGATGGAATGCATCCCCACGTCGGCGAGCGCCTCAAGGATGTCGGGCACGTCGGTCAGCTTCGGCCAGTTGAACTGGATGTTCTGGCGGGTGGTGAAATGGCCGTAGCCCTTGTCCCACCGCTCGGCGATCCAGGCAAGCCGGCGCATCTGCGCCGAGGAGAGCGTGCCATAGGGGATCGCCACGCGCAGCATGTAGGCGTGAAGCTGGAGGTAGAGGCCGTTCATCAGCCGGAGCGGGCGGAATTCGTCCTCGGTCAGCGCACCCGAAATGCGGCGTTCGACCTGGGCGCGGAACTGCGCGTTGCGCGTCCGCACGAAGGCTTCGTCGAAGTCGGAGTACTTATACATGCCGCGCCTCCTGCTTGCCGTGGGCGTAGTTCGACGGCCCGCGGGTGCGGAAGACCTCGCGGAAATGGATCGGCTCGGGTCCCTTCGGTCCGGCCTTCGCGTCGGCGAGATAGGCACCGACGACGACATTCTTCTGGTGCTCGGCCTTGAGGAGCCTCAACTGCGCATGCGCCTCGTCCTCGATCAGCTCGGCCTCCGCGTGATCGCGCGTCCAGCGGTCGTCGGAGGTGAGGTAGACGACATCGCCCTCGGCCAGGGCGTTGGCGGTTACGACTTTCGGGGTATAGGCGCGACTCATCTGTCCGGTTCCCATGGGCGGCGATCTCATGCGGCCAATATAGGAAAATTTCCTGCATCGGTGCTATATGGCCTTGCATATAAGGACATGCGTTTCCTATGAACCGGTATGTGGAACCAGCGTTTCGGATTCGGAGGAGAAAGCGAATGGCGGTCCGGCTCGACGACATGGATCGGAAAATCCTCGCGCAACTGCAGGAGGATGCCTCCCAGTCGCTCGACGAGATCGCGCGCAAGGTGGGCTCGTCGAAGACACCTGTCTGGAACCGCATCCGCAAGCTGAAGGAAGCGGGCGTCATCGGGCGGCAGACGGTGCTGCTCGACGCCGAGGCGCTGGGGCTCGAGGCCTGCTTTTTCGTGCTCATCCGCACATCGGAGCACGAGACGGAGTGGCAGAAGCGGTTCCTGCACACGCTGAAGGCCCGGCCCGAGGTCCTGGAGGCGCACCGGCTTGCCGGCGATATCGACTATATCCTGAAGGTCCGGGTGAAGAATGCGCGGGCCTACGACACCTTCTACCAGGCGCTCATCTCGGAGGTGAAGATCCACAACGTCACGGCGCTTCTCAGCATGGAGGAGATCAAGTCGACGACGCTCCTGCCGCTTTGACGGGGCGGGCGTCCAGTGTCCCGTTTCGGGTCATCTGCCGCAGCGAATCCTTCCAGATCAATGCATTTTGCATCCTTCATCGCGATGTTTCGTCCATTGGTGGGCGGGACGCTTTCATGAAGGCAGGGAGCAAACCATGAAGCGGGTCTCCATACTCTTGATTGCCGCATCACTTGCTTTTGTCGCCGTGACACCGAAACCGGCGCATGCCCTCAGCGACGACGAAAAGAAGGCGATTGCGATGGCTCTGGCCCTCGGCATTGGTATTGCCGCGGCCAAGCATGGCAAGGATCACGGCACTGCATCGCAGTGGGATGAGGACCTTTACGGGCAGCCGTTCTCGCCAAGTCCGGATGTCGTGTGCCTGCCGCGGCCGCAGAAATGCTACAAGAGCGGCCATCTTTCGTACCGCTGGACGCGCCGGATGTTCGGCGGCTAGGGCGGAACTGAATTCCGGACAAGATGCTATTCGAGGTAGTGAGCCATGAAATCCGCACTTACGTTCGCTGTCGTTGTCGCAGGACTGGCCTTTGGCTCCGAGGTGTCCGCGCAAAGCGGTGACCCGGTTGCCAAGGCAGATGTGCCCGCTTCCGAACGCATGGCCTTTGAGGTCGGGACCCATGCCTTTGAGCGGATGGGCGATCTGATCGCCCCGAACAAGAAGCTGATGCTTCTCCTGGTGGCGAAGCAGCGTGCCTCGGCGACGGTGTGCGAGGGATTCGACGTTGACGAGGCTCTGTTCACCGCGGTGATGTCCGACGCCCTCTCAGAGGTTCTCGGTCTGGTCGGGGAGGGGCAGAACAACCTGCCGCTCGACACCGTGATGCTGAACTACGGGATCATGGTGGGTGGGGAACTGGCGCTCGCAGCCTACGACCCTGATGCCTACTGCGCTGCGGCAGCCGAACTGCGCAAGGAATTTCAGGAAGAAGAGGGCGGGGACAAGCTGAATGTCCTCAAGCCGACAAACTGAAAACGGTCAGGCCAAGCCGGCTAACGCCCAGGTTTTACATCTGATTTGCGTCTTGACTGCACGCGGACGGCGCCTGTCTGGGTCATGGAATTGACCATGCTCACGAACTGCGACGTCATGGCGCGGGGAATTCCGGCGTCGGAGAGGGATTGCAGGGTGCCGCCCCGCGTCGAGACGCATCCTCGATGTCGTTCTTCCACGAGGCCCCTGGTCGCAAGAAGATCCACATGCCTGCGGACCGTCTCGAGCGGTATTCCGAGTATCGTGGCGATCTGTCGACGGGATATCCCACCCCGGAACTCGGCCGGGACAGGGGCGGTGCCCGACAGACCTGGCACGGAACTGAGTCTGCGCAAGAGTTTCTGGACTGTTGCCAGAATGATCAGAAGAAAGACCTGCATCACTTCGGCTCTGAGCCCGAAGTGCTGTTGCAGGCGAAGATGCGAAGCAAGCAGAGCGTTTCCCAGGTCAAAGGCAGTCTGCCGTTCGGTCGACTTAAAGGCTTCATCGTCAATCTTCATGCGCTCACGCATTGACCAAACTGCCGCAAAGGTCTGCACGACGGATGCCGTACCCTGACACGTCGCAGAGACTGCGTCGAGAAGGACGATCCGGCGACCCACAACCAAGCTCCTTTGCCCGTGGAATTGGTAGACGTCTGCATATTCCGGCTGGCCCACGAGCCTCAGGCCGGGGAGGCGCGCGAGGGGGATCGGCAACGCGATCTGCAACTCCAGCCGGGCGCGCGGCGCGCCGACGCAGAAATGCACGCCCGCGCCGAAGGTGAGATTGGGTTTCACCGGCCGGGCGGGGTTGAAGCGGGCGGGCCTTTCCCACTGCGCGGGGTCGCGGTTCGCCGCGGCGATAAGGCAGCCCACCTGCTCGCCCCGCCGGAAGGTGGGGCCGGCGTGACGCCGGCCCCGATGCCTACTGCGCGGCCTCCATCACCTTGACCGGTTTCACGTTGTGATTGACCCGGAACAGGTTGCCCGGATCGTACTTGGCCTTGAGCTCCTGCAGCCGTTTCAGGTTGCTTCCGTAGACGCCGTTCACCCGGTCGGTTTCATCCTCCGGCATGAAGTTGATATAGGCGGTGCCCATCGAGAAGGGCGCCGTCCGCTTGAAGACGTCGCGCGCCCAGGCCCGGCAGGCCTCGTCCCTGGCCTTGTCGACCCAGCGGGTGTGGATGTTCATGATGTAATGCGCATTGCGCTGCGGATAGGCGGTTTCGCCGGGGGCCACCCTTGCCATCGCGCCACCGACCTGTGCGATGAATATCTCGCAATCCGGCGCCGGGCTGTCGTCGAGCGCCCGCGAAAGCGAGTCGATCAGGTCATCGGGAAGGTCTGCGAAGTCGTGGCTTTTCCAGTAGTTGCGGGAACCGGGCGCGAGCAGCGGATCGAAGGCCGTCTGCCAGCCGGTGAAGGGGTTCGGGCCGACGACGTCGGCGATCGGCTTGCCGAGCCCGCGCAGTTCCTTCAGCGCCTTTTCCCCCTCTGCCGGGTCGCCGGCATAGCAGACCGCGAAGACGAAGATTTCCCGGCCGTGCCAGTCCTCGGGCAGGAACGGCAGCGGCGGCGCCTTGCGGCAGACGGTCCAGACCGCAAGCTCTTCGGGCAGGCGCGGCGCAATCTCGCGATAAGCGCGATAGAGCCGCCGGGCCTCGGCAAAGGGATGGACGATCAGCCCGGCGAGGACCTCGCCACGCATGGGATGCAGGGCAAACTCGAAGCCCGTGACAATGCCGAAATTCCCGCCACCTCCCCGGATCGCCCAGAAGAGGTCGGGATTCTCCGTGTCGCTCGCACGCCGGCGCTTGCCGTCCGCCGTCACCACATCGGCGGATATGAGGTTGTCGAGCGTCATGCCGTATTTCCGCGTGAGCCAGCCGAACCCGCCGCCGAGCGTGAGCCCGGCGATGCCGGTCGTGGAGTTGATGCCAGTGGGCAGGACGAGGCCATTGGCGGCCGTCTCCTTGTCGACATCGCCAAGCGTGGCGCCCGGCTCGACCCAGGCGGTCTTGGCGGACGCATCGACGCGAACCGACTTCATCAGGGACAGGTCGAGCAGCACGGCCCCCTCGGCGACCGAATGGCCCGCGATCTGGTGCCCGCCGCTGCGGATCGAGATCAGGAGGCCATTCTCGCGGGCGAAGTTGACGGCCGCGCAAACGTCGGCGGCCCCGAGGGCACGGACCACGAGGCCGGGCTTGCGGTCCACCATCGCGTTCCAGACGGTCCGGGCCTCCTCATACCCAGGCTCGCCGTCGAGGGCGACCGTTCCACGGATTTGTGCGCGTAGCGCCCCCACGGCGTCTTCAGAGACAGCGACAGGCTTCAACTCGAGACTACGGATTTGCACTGTCATGGCGTTTCCTCCTTGTGGACTGCTAGGTCTTGCCTGCTGAAACGCCGTTCAAACGCATACCAGATCGCGCCGCTTTCTCCAAAGGCTTCCGGTCGGGCTCTTGCAGTCTCTCAGGCCGCGCTCCCGGCGCCGGTCCCGACCATCAGCCGTTCGAGGCCGTGGAAGTGATAGAGATTGGCGTAACGCGGCGATTCGGCCAGCCCAAGGCGCGGGAGGCGCGCGAAGAGGATCGGCAACGCGATCTGCAACTCCAGCCGGGCGAGCGGCGCGCCGACGCAGAAATGCAGGCCCGCGCCGAAGGTGAGATTGGGTTTCGCCGGTCGGGCGGGGTTGAAGCGGGCGGGCCTTTCCCACTGCGCGGGGTCGCGGTTCGCCGCGGCGAGAAGGCAGCCCACCTGCTCGCCCCGCCGGAAGGTGTGGCCGGCGATCTCCACCTCCTCGTAGGCCCAGCGGGTGAAGAGGTGCAAGGCGGGGTCGAAGCGCAGGATTTCCTCGACCGTGCCCTCGACGTTTTCCGGTGAAAGCGCCCCGCCGCCGAAGCCGTTCTCGATCAGCGTCTTCACGCCGTTGCCGAGGGTGTGGACCGTCGCCTCGTGGCCCGCATTCAGGAGAAGGATGCAGGTGGCGATCAACTCTTCGGTGGTGAGCCGCTCGCCCTCCGCCTCGGCGGCGATGAGGTGGGTGATGAGGTCGTCGGCGGGGCGCGAGCGGCGTTCCTCCACGTAGCCGCGCAGAAAGGCGACGAAGGCTTCAGTGGCAGCGATGGCGGCGTCCTCGGTCGCGCGGCTGCGGCGGGCCTGGTACATGCCGACCATCGCGTTCGACCAGGCGAGAAGGTCGGGGCAGCGCTCTTCGGGGACGCCGAGAAGCCGGGCGATGACGATCACGGGCAGGCGCTGGGCGAAGGCCGGCAGCAGATCGAACTCGGCCTGCGGAAAGGCGTCGATGAGGTCATGCGCGAGGGCAGCGATCTCGGGCGCCAGCGCGGAGATCCGGCGCGAGGTGAAGGCGCGGAGCACCAGTGAGCGGAGCCGCGTGTGGCGCGGCGGCTCCAGTTCCAGCATCGAATGCGCCTCGACCGCGTAGAAGGGGGCAAGGTGATCCGGGGCCGGGCGGCGCCGTTCGTCGGGCACCTCGCGGCCGAAGCGGCGGTCGCGCAGGATGGCGCCGACCACGGTCGCGGAGGTGGCGCAGACGAGCCCGTAGTCGTGCCAGAAGAAGAGCGGGCCGGCTTTGCGGGCGCGGCCGTAGAAGCGGTAGGGGTTCTGGACGAAGGCGTCGTCGGTCGGCGACTGGGTCAGCGTTTCCATGGGGCGAGCTAAGCGCAGGCGAGGGAAGGGTTCAAGCGCGGGGCCTCGTCTGGGCGAGGGCAACGCCGGCCAGCACGAGCGTTGCCGCCAGCGCGGAGGGCCAGCTCCAGCTGTCGCCGAAGGCGAGGGCGAAGAGCATCACGTAGAAGGGCGCCACGTTGGTGTGCATCGCGGCGACGCCGATGCCGAGGCCGGCGACGCCGATCAGGAACAGGATCTGCGACAGCGCCATCGAGCCCGCGCCGTAGGCGGCGGCGAAACCCCATTCCCGCGCACCGATCAGGTGCCAGGGAACGGCCTGGCCGCCGACGGCGGGCAAGGTCGCCTGAACCACGAACACGAGGAGCATCCCCCCGGCGATGGTGACCGCCGTCCGGCCGACTGCCGAGAGCCCCGGCAACGCCGTCACCGAGGCGCGGGAGGCCCAGGTGAAGATGATCGTCGAGGCGAACGTGGCGAAGGCGCCGAGGCCGAGGTTCAGATGTCCCATCCGCGCGCCGTAGACCGCGACACCGCCCGCGACGCTGAGCACGATGCCGAGCACGATCCGTCCAGTCAGGCGGCGGCCGTCCAGCAGGCATTCGAGCGCGATGCCGGTGATCGGCATCGTGGCGGCGATGACCGCCGTGGTGATTCCGTCGGTCCGGCTCTGGCCAAAGATCAACAGGAGCGAACCGCCTCCCATTCCGATCGCCCCCACGGCAAGACCCCGGGTCCAGCGGGCGCCGCGCAGAGCCTGCCAGCCTTCGAGGAGGAACCAGGCTGGCAGCAGGAAGGCGCTCGCGAAGGCGAGGCGCAGTGCCGTGACCGTGACCGGCGGCAGGACGGCGAGGAGCGCGTCGGCGAGCGGAAATCCGATCGCCCAGACAATCATGGAGCCCATGCAGGCCAGGTTGGCCAGAACCACCGAGGGGCCGGGCGAAGGTATCGTGGTTGCGATCGTCACGCCCGGCGTCCGTGCTTGAGGTCCGAGGGCGAGGCTAGGTGCCGGACGGCGGAACCTCCCGCCCGGAAGCGACAGGGGGCGTCGCGAATGTCAGGCGGAGTCGAGCGCGGCGAGGATCGCCCCGAAATCTGCGGCCTTGAGGCTCGCACCACCCACGAGCGCGCCATCCACGTTCGACGTGGCGAAGATATCGGCCGCGTTCGAGGGCTTCACCGAACCCCCGTAGAGAAGCCGCACCCCCGCGGCATCGGCGAGGCGCTTCGCCAGTTCGGCGCGGAGGAAGTCATGGACCTCGGCGATCTGCGCGAGCGTCGGGGTGCGGCCGGTCCCGATGGCCCAGACAGGTTCGTAGGCGATGACCGTGTTGGCGGCCGTCGCCCCGTCGGGAACCGATCCGCGAAGCTGGGCGCCGATGACGTCTAGGGTCGTGCCCGCGTCGCGCTGGGCCTCGGTCTCGCCGAGGCAGATCACCGCGACGAGCCCCGCGGCATGGGCCGCCTCGGCCTTGGCGCGCACGAGGGCGTCCGTCTCGCCATGGTCGGCCCGGCGTTCGGAATGGCCGAGGATGACGTGGCTCGCACCCGCGTCCTTCAGCATGGCCGCAGCAATGTCGCCGGTATGTGCGCCCGAGGCCTCCGGATGGCAATCCTGGCCGCCGACCATCACCGGTCCGCCCTTCGCCTTCCATGCCATCTGGGCGAGGAGCGTCGCGGGCGGGCAGAGCAGGACCTCGGACCGCGGGGCGGGATGGGCCTTCGCCAGCGCCTCGACCTCGGCCAGGCTCGCGGCCAGTCCGTTCATCTTCCAGTTGCCGGCCGCCAGTTTCCGCCGCATCCGATCCTCCCTCAGGTCAAGGCACGCAATGCCTCGCGGGCGAGATCGCAGGCGAGGTCGGGGTCGTCAAGGGCGGCGTGGGGCAGCCGCCAGTAGGGCATGGCAGTCGGTTTCCGCCCGGGGCGGGCATAGGTCCAGCGTTCCCACCCTTCGGCGGTGATCCTCTCGGCGAAGGCGCCCTGGCCCTTCAGCCAGAGCGACCCGTCGGAATGGAGAAGCGCGAAGATCACGCCGTCGCGGTAAAGGCAGAGCCCGCCCATCATCCTGCGGGTCGTGAGGGGGGCGAGTCCGTCGAAGAGCTCGCATGCGAAGGCGATGTCGGCGTCCGAGACGCTCATCCCCGCGCGCCGTCGGCCGGAACGTCCTTGAACTTGATCGATTCGCCGCAGCCGCAGGCTTCGGCCACGTTGGGGTTGTTGAAGCGGAAGCCCGATTCCAAGAGCGAGGTCTCGTAGTCGATCTCGGTTCCGAAGAGGAACATCTGCGCCATCGGCGCGATCATGACGCGCGCGCCGTCCTGTTCCACGACTTCGTCCATGGCGCCGGGTTCGGCGGCGAACTCCATCGTGTATTCCATCCCCGCGCAGCCGCCCTTCTTCACGCCGAGGCGGAGCCCGAAGGCGCCGTCCTTTGCCATCAGGCGGCTGATCTGCGCCACCGCGCGCGGGGTCAGTGTGACCGGGCTCTTGCCGGGAATGCCGAACATGTCGCGTCTCCGTTTCCTGACGCTTAATCTAAGGAATTGCGGCGGGAATTCCAATGGGCGGCAGCGCCGCCATCAGCGCCTGCGTTGCATAGGCCGCGACGAGCGCCCAGCCGAAGGAGGCGAGGGTGCCGATGATGACGTATTCGCCGGCGCGCTGATCCCTCGAGGTCGTCTCGAACCTGAGGACGGATTTCGCAGCGACGAGGAATCCGACGCCGGCGGGCTGGCCAACCATCACCAGAAGGAAGATGAGCCCGCGTTCGAGCAGGCCGATCAGCGTGCCGCCGTTGGTCAGGCCCTTGGGCAGGTCGTCGCCGGCCCAGGGCCGCATCAGGAGCCCGACCGCGAAGCCGCCCGCCCGCGTGGCGATGATCGCGCCGGCGAGTGCCGTCATCAGCCCCGGCAGCCAGGCGAGGCCGGCCCAGACGCCGCCCGCCCAGAGATCGGGGCGGAGGGCCGCGAGGGCCGCGAGCGCGGCCAGGTGCGCGCCCTGATCGGCGAGGAAGGCGCCGAGCCCCGGCATGGCCAACCGGGCCTTCACTCCGTCGATGGCCATGTGGAGCAGGGCGAGCGCGAGAAGCTCCCAGGCATCGACCCGGCCGAGCGCCGCCTGCATGAGTGCCAGCGCGATCGCGCCATGGAGGAGGAGGACCGACGGACGCCGCTTGTTCTGCACGATCCAGCGCGTCTGGAAGACGAAGTCGGCGAGGACATGGGCGAGAAGGAGCGCGGCGAGGGTCTCGGTCATGGCAGGTGCGGGGCCAGGGCGGAAAGGCGCTGCATCTCGAATTCCTCTTCCCAGTCGCGAAGGGCTCTGCGGATCGCGGAGGCGCCCGCGCCGTTCAGCCGGTAGCTGACTGCCTGCGGTGAAATGCCGAGGTGCGTGGCGAGGTCGGCGAGGGTCGGATTGTCGGGATCGAGCGCCAGCGCGACGGCCTCGGCCTGCTGCGGCGACCAGCGCCGGGCGCGCTCTTCGATGAGGCGGGTGATGATGGCGTCGCTGGTCGTGACCGCCGGTCCGGCAAGGCCGAGCCAATGGGTCCGGCCCATGTCCTCCAACGCCTTTCCCGAAAGCTCGAACGCCGGGCCGCCGGCATCGGCCAGCGACTCCCCGCCGAGGTTCCCGGTCTCGCCCAGGCCGATCGCGACGCGCGTCGCGGGCGCGCCCTTCGCCCGCAGCCGCGCGGCGAGGCACAGCGCCGCGCGCAGGCAGAGCCACGGCCGATCGGTGATCACCAGTTGCCAGCCGTCGCCGCGATAGCGGGTGAAGCGGGTGTCCGATCCGCCCTGCCAGGTGGCAATCTCGGCCGCGGCCGCCGCGAGTTCCGCCATCGCGATGCCGAGCGCATCGCCTCCGGCCGCGGTTGAGCCGATCAGGTCTCCGGTGAGGACTGCCGCGATGGTCACCTGTTCAAGTCTCGTTGCTTGATTCCGTGAAATCAAGCTATAAGGCTTGAAGTGAGTAAAATCAAGCCATAATGCTTGATCACATGAAGCCGAGTTCCAGCCGCGCCTCGTCGGACATCATGTCCATGCCCCATTGCGGCTCGAAGGTCATCTCGACATCGACCTGCTTCACCCCGTCGATCGGCTCCACCGCATCGGCGACCCAGCCCGGCATCTCGCCAGCCACGGGGCAGCCTGGCGCGGTGAGTGTCATCACGATCCTCACCTCGTTTTCTGAAGAGATATCAATCGTGTAGATGAGCCCGAGGTCGAAGATGTTGACCGGGATCTCCGGGTCGTAGACCGTGCGGCACGCGCCCACCACGCTCTCGTAGAGCGGATGTTCGGTGGTGGAGGGCTTGATCAGCGGCGTGCCTTCGATCGGCTCTTTCGATTCAGCTGTCATGACGCCTCGTTCGGTTCCTGATAGAATATATAAGGAATGGCGCCGGCGAGGTCCAGAGGCGAAAGGCGGCTAGCCCGCCCGCGCCGCCCGCGCCTTCAGATGTGCGACAAGGGCCCGCACATCGGGGCGGCGTCCCCGCGCGGCCGGGAGGACGGCGACATAGGGCAGGGGCATCGGCATCTGCGCGGGATGGGCGAGCCCGAGCGCGCCCGAGGCGAGGAAGGGCGCGGCCATCCGCCGCTGCACCAGCGCGACCCCCAGCCCCGCGCGCGCCACCGCAAGCGCAAGGCCGGATTGGCCGACACGGGTGCCGCGGGCGGGATCGAGAGACCTGTCGATCCCCGCATGGGCGCAGAAGTTCGCCCAGGTGGGCTGGGTCAGGTAGGTCGGGCCCCAGTCGGTATGGATGAACTCCGCCGCGTCGAGATCGCCCAGCCTGCGCCCCGCGCAGACCTGCGGCGCGGCCACCGCCACGATCACGTCGGTGTAGAGGTCCTCGATCTGCATGCCTCCGTAATAGGTGGCGCCATAGGTGATGCGGATGTCCGCGCCGTCGCGCGCGAAGGCCACCGGGTCATCCTCCACCCGGATGTCGAGGCCGCCGCGGCTTGCGATCCCTTCGAGCGCGGGGGCCAGCCAGTGCTCGGCGACGGAAGGCAGGACAGAGAGGACGAGGCGCGGCCGCGCTGTTCCCTCGCGCAGTTGCCGGGCAAGGGCCGCAATCTCGGTCAGCGCCTGTTCCAGCCGCGGCTGAATCTCGCGGCCCGCGTCGGTGAGGAGAAGCTGGTTGCCCTGTCGCACGAACAGCCGCTTGCCGACATGGTCCTCGAGGTTGCGCACCTGCTGGCTGACGGCGGCCGAGGTCACGCCAAGCTCGCGTCCCGCCTCAACGAAGCTGAGGTGGCGGGCGGCCACCTCGAAGGTGCGCAGGGCGTTCAGCGGGGGCAGGGATTGCACGGCAGCCTCCGAAAGGTTTTCTTACGGATATCGAAAATGAAGTTGGTTGCAAGCCTGCCGCAAGCGGGGAAACCTGCGCCCAAAGGGAGGACGCCATGCATTCCATCATCGATCTCGACCGCTATCCGCTCGGCCGGCCCGGAGCGCCGGAGTGGCGGCACCTCGTCGACCGGGCGAAAGCCGACCTTGCGCGGGACGGCATGTTCAACCTGCCCGGTTTCCTCGCCGAGACGGCCCGGACCGCGACGGTGGCGGACCTCGCGCCGAAGTTCGCGGCCGAATGCTTCACCCACAAGCGCCGCCACAACATCTATTTCCGCAAGACCGTGGAGGGGCTGCCGCCCGATCACCCGGCGCTGCGCGAGGTCGAGACGGTCAACCATACGCTCTGCGCGGACCAGGTGGGGGGCGCGTTGGCGGAACTCTACCGGTGGCCGGCCTTCGCGGCCTTCCTCGCCGCCACGATGGACAAGTCCGCGCTTTACCCGATGGCCGATCCTCTCGCGTCCCACAATGTCATGAGCTACGGCGCGGGCGAGGGGTTGAACTGGCATTTCGACCGCTCGGAGTTCACCGTTACACTCCTCTTGCAGGCGCCCGAGGCGGGCGGAACCTTCGAGTTCCGCAGCGACCTGCGCAGCGAGGACGACCCGAACTACGACGGCGTCGCGCGGCTTCTGGAGGGCGCGGACCCGGAACTGCGCCGGCTCGACCTCGAGGCAGGAACCCTGAACGTCTTTCGCGGCAAGAACACCGCGCACCGGGTGACGCCGGTCGAGGGCGGGAGGAACCGCATCGTCGCGGTCCTGACCTACTACGAACGCCCCGGCGCGCGATTCACCAGCGAGGAGCAGATGGGATTTTACGGCCGCGTCGCCTGACCGGCCGGGTCCCCGTCGCCGGTCAAGCCGGGGCGAGGGGGCGGGGGCCGCGCGGCCGGGCGTGCGGCCGTCGCCGGCCCTTGGCAGCAGGCGCGCATCTGGTATATCGGCTGACGTCATGACAACAGCCTTCTCCTTCCGCATCGACGCCACCGACGGCGCCGCCCGCAGCGGCGTGATCGCGACCCCGCGCGGGAAAATCCGCACCCCCGCCTTCATGCCGGTCGGCACGGCGGCCACGGTGAAGGCGATGCTGCCCGAGAGCGTCCGTGCGACCGGCGCCGATATCCTTCTCGGCAATACCTATCACCTGATGCTGCGGCCGACCGCCGAGCGGATCGCGCGGCTTGGCGGGCTGCACCGCTTCATGAACTGGGAGAGGCCGATCCTGACCGACTCAGGCGGCTTCCAGGTGATGAGCCTCGCCGCCTTGCGCAAGCTCAGCGAGGAGGGCGTGCGCTTTTCCTCCCATATCGACGGCTCCAGGCACATGCTCAGCCCCGAGCGCAGCATGGAAATCCAGCGGCTTCTGGGCAGCGACATCGTCATGTGCTTCGACGAATGCCCCGCGCTGCCGGCGCCGGTCGAGAAGGTGGCCGAAAGCATGCGGCTTTCCATGCGCTGGGCGCAGCGGTCGCGCGACGCCTTCGGCGACCGGCCGGGACATGCGCTCTTCGGCATTCAGCAGGGCGGAGTCACTCGGGAACTGCGCGCCGAGAGCGCCGAGGCGCTGAAGGCCATCGGCTTTGACGGCTACGCGGTGGGCGGCCTCGCGGTTGGCGAGGGGCAGGAGGCGATGTTCTCAGTCCTCGACTACGCGCCCGGCATGCTTCCGCAAGACAAGCCGCGCTACCTGATGGGCGTGGGCAAGCCCGACGACATCGTCGGCGCTGTGAGCCGCGGCATCGACATGATGGACTGCGTCCTGCCCTCCCGATCCGGCCGCACCGGGCAGGCCTTCACCCGGCGGGGCGTCGTCAACCTCAAGAACGCGCGGCACCAGGACGACCCGCGCCCGCTCGACGAGCACTGCACCTGTCCGGCCTGCCGCACCTACAGCCGCGCCTATCTGCACCATGTCTTCCGGGCGGGAGAGATCATCTCCTCGATGCTCCTGACCTGGCACAACCTGCACTATTATCAGGAACTGATGCAGGGCCTGCGCGATGCCATCGCCGCCGGACGGCTTGCCGCCTTCGTCGCGGAATTCCACGGGCAACGGGCCGAAGGCGACATCGAGCCTCTCTGACGGCCTGCCTCACCCGTGGGTCAGGTAGATCGACATCTGCTTCAAGGTCATGTGGACGTCTGGCGAGAAGGTCTCCACCGTGCCCGTCAGGTCGTGGAGTTCCTCCAGAGTGCTCTTCAGCGTCGCGATCTCGTCGTCGGAAAGCTCGCGGTCGCCGCGGGCGAAGCCCGCCATCGTCCGGCTGCCGTCATGCACGAAGGCGACGACCGCGCCGTATCGCAGGCCATGTGCCGCCGCGCGGTCCATCACGCGCGCAGGATCGTCGAGCGCGTTCCACCGGATGGTGCCCTCGTGGGTGAAACCCCAGCGCACCACGGGGTCGTGCAGCACCAGCCCCTCGCGCGAATAGGTGTCGAGCCACTCTTTCGCATAGGACTGGAAAAGATAGCGCGGAGAGGTGTAGCGCACGTGGAGCGCGATCGCGAAGCCCGCCGGGCTCGCAGCATGAAGCTTCGTCAGAAGCGCGCTTATCCTGTCCTGTCCCTTCATCCGGTCTCCCGGTCCCTTTGTCTTCCGTCGCCCGTCGTTTCGTGGCATATGCGCGAAGTTGCCACAACTCTGGGTCGTTTGTCGCAGGCCCGCCGGATCGCGAACGGGACGTATTTACCATGGAACAGGCCGGGGAGGGACGTGAGTTTTCCTACATCGCCCCCGCGGGTTACTACATCGCACTGCGCGTCGGCTTCGCTTTTCCGATCGCCGAGACCAATGCCTTACCCGACGCATGGATCGAACGCTACACCCAACGCGGCTACATGCTGTTCGATCCCGTCATGCAGTGGCTTTACGGCAATTCCGGGGCGATCCGCTGGAGCGAGATCGGGCTCCCGGACCCGATGGGCATCCTCACCGAGGCGGCGGCGCACGGTCTTGTCCACGGCGCGGCGATCTCCTGCGCCTCGACCGGCACCGAGGGGCAGCGCAGCTTCGGGTCCTTCGCGCGGAGCGACAGGGAGTTCAACGAAGAGGAGATCGCGCTCCTCGCCCAGAAGCTGCGCCGCCTGCACGAGGCGACGGCGCCTCCGACGAACCTGACCGAGGCCGAGCTCGAGGCGCTCAGGATGGTACGGGGCGGGCTCCTCCTGAAGGAGATCGCCGGCCGGCTTGGCGTCTCGGAGGGGGCGATCAAGCAGAGGCTGAAAAACGCCAAGCTGAAACTCGGCGCCAAGACGATCAGCCAGGGCGTGTCCACGGCATTGCGTTACGGGCTGATCTGAACCCGAAAACGCGCCGGGATGGTCGGGCCGTGACCGCGCGCACACTCATACGGCGAAACTATGTCACGGACTCGCCAATAAGGATTTTTCCCCATTCTGGTTAATGCTCTAATCGCCTCGCCTATCAGGAGGGGCACATCATGGAAAACATCACCTTCGACCTTCTCGGCATGCATCGGCACGGTGTGGCGTTCTACGACTATCTGAAGATGCGCAAACGGGTATTCGTCGACGAACTCGGGTGGGACATCCCCCACAACGAGTTCGTCGAGATGGACCAGTACGACAATCCGCTGACGCATTATTCGCTCGTCGTCCGGGACGGCCGCCTGATTGGCGGGGCCCGGATGCTCTCGACCCTGGCCGAATGGAACGGCGCGGGCTGCATGCTCAACGACGTGCTTGCGGGCAAGCTGCCGACGATCCCGAAGAGCGTCATCGACGGGCCGATCCGCAGCGCGCAGGTCTGGGAATGCTCGCGGCTCGTCATGGCCGAGGACATCGGCTCTGCCGAGGAGCGGGCGGAATGCCTGTCGCTGATCGTCGACGGTCTGGCGGACATGGCGCGCAGGCAGGGCGCCTCGCAATTGATCTCGCTGACCCGCCTGCCGCTTCTTCGCGCGCTGCGCCAGCTTGGCTGGGCCTGCGACCGGATCGGCCAGCCCTATGTGCAGGACGGGCGCAGCTACGCTGTCCTGAGCATGCCGGCCGCGAAGACCCCGGTCGCCATCGCGGCGGAGTGACCGCAGCCGGGGCGACGCCCCAGCCCGACCTGCGGGCCGGGCGCAGGGCGTCGCCCGGCCAAGGGGGCGACGCGTCGAATTCGCACGTTTGCATCCTTGCCGCGGATGCCGGTTGACGGCAATGTGACAGCGCCCGGCGGAGTCCGGTTGAACGCGGGTGCCGCCCTGCATAAATAGGACGCGGAACGGAAAGGGCCGGGTGCCGCCGATGTCCGGGGCCGGTGTCCTTTTGCGAAGAACAGGAAACGCGAATGAAAGAGCAGCTTTCGCCCAGCTACCCGGTGTTGCCCCTGCGCGACATCGTGGTGTTTCCGCACATGATCGTCCCGCTCTTTGTCGGGCGCGAGAAGTCGGTGCGGGCGCTGGAAGAGGTGATGAGGGAGGACAAGCAGATCCTGCTGTCCTCGCAGATCGACCCGACGCAGGATGAACCCACGCCCGAAGGCATCTACAAGGCCGGCGTCCTCGCCAATGTGCTGCAACTCCTGAAGCTGCCGGACGGCACCGTGAAGGTGCTTGTCGAAGGCCGCGCCCGGGTGCGGATCGTCGAATTCATCGACAATGACGCCTATTTCGAGGCGCGGGCCGAAGGCCTGACCGAGATGCCGGGCGACCGCGCGACGGTCGAGGCGCTCCTGCGCTCGGTTGCCGAGGAATTCGAGCGTTACGCCAAGATCAAGAAGAACGTGCCGGAAGAGGCGCTTTCGGCAGTGTCCGAGGCGCGCGACCCGGCCAAGCTCGCGGACCTCGTGTCGGGCCATCTCGGCATCGAGGTGGGCCACAAGCAGGAACTCCTGGAGACGCTCGATGTCGCCGAGCGGCTGGAGAAGGTCTATGGCCTGATGCAGGGCGAGATGTCGGTCCTGCAGGTCGAGAAGAAGATCAAGAGCCGCGTCAAGAGCCAGATGGAGCGCACCCAGCGCGAGTACTATCTGAATGAGCAGATGAAGGCGATCCAGCGCGAGCTTGGCGACGGCGAGGAAGGCCAGAACGAGATCAACGAGCTGACCGAGAAGATCGCCAGGACCAAGTTCTCGAAGGAGGCACGCGACAAGGCGGAAGCTGAACTGAAGAAGCTGAAGTCGATGTCGCCGATGTCGGCCGAGGCGACGGTGGTGCGCAACTACCTCGACTGGCTTCTGAGCCTGCCCTGGGGCGTCAAGTCCCGGGTCAAGAAGGATCTGAGGAAAGCCCAGGAAGTCCTTGATAACGATCACTATGGCCTTGAAAAGGTCAAGGAGCGGATCGTCGAGTACCTGGCCGTGCAGCAGCGCAGCCAGAAGATGAAGGGTCCGATCCTCTGCCTCGTCGGCCCTCCGGGCGTCGGCAAGACCTCGCTCGGCAAGTCGGTCGCGCGCGCCACGGGGCGCGAGTTCATCCGCATCTCGCTCGGCGGTGTCCGGGACGAGTCGGAGATTCGCGGCCACCGGCGGACCTACATCGGCTCCATGCCCGGCAAGATCATCCAGGCGCTGAAGAAGGCCAAGACCACCAATCCCCTCATCCTGCTCGACGAGATCGACAAGATGGGGCAGGACTTCCGCGGCGACCCGGCCTCGGCGATGCTTGAGGTGCTCGACCCGGAACAGAACAACACGTTCATGGACCACTATCTCGAGGTCGAATACGACCTTTCGAACGTGATGTTCCTGACCACGGCCAACAGCTACAACATGCCGGGGCCGCTACTCGACCGGATGGAGATCATCCCGCTCGCCGGTTACACCGAGGACGAGAAGCGCGAGATCGCCAAGCAGCACCTGATCCCGAAGCAGGTCAAGAACCACGGCCTGAAGAAGACCGAGTTCAAGCTGACGGACGAGGCCTTGCAGGAGATGATCCGCACCTACACCCGCGAAGCGGGGGTGCGGAACCTCGAGCGCGAGATCTCCAAGATCGCGCGGAAGGCGCTGACCCGGATCGTCCGCAAGGACGTGCAGAGGATCGAGGTGACGCCGGAAAACCTCGAGGACTTCCTTGGTGTGAAGAAGTTCCGCTACGGCCTGGCCGAGAAGGAAGACCAGATCGGCGTGGTCACGGGCCTTGCCTGGACCTCGGTCGGTGGCGATCTTCTGTCGATCGAGGCGCTGAAGCTGCCCGGAAAGGGGCGGATGAAGACCACCGGGAAGCTCGGCGACGTGATGAAGGAATCGATCGAGGCGGCGTCCTCGTTCGTCCGCGCGATCAGCCCGGAGATCGGGGTGAAGCCGCCGCTCTTCGAGAAGATCGACATCCACGTCCACGTGCCGGAAGGCGCCACGCCCAAGGACGGGCCGTCAGCCGGCGTGGCGATGGTCACCTCCATCGTCTCGGTCCTGACGCAGATCCCGGTCCGCAAGGACATCGCCATGACGGGCGAGGTCACGCTGCGGGGCAACGTGCTGCCGATCGGAGGCTTGAAGGAGAAGCTTCTGGCAGCACTTCGGGGTGGCATCAAGACCGTGCTGATCCCTGAGGAGAACGCCAAGGATCTGGCGGAGATTCCGGACAACGTGAAGGCAGGACTGACGATCATCCCGGTTGCCCATGTCCGCGAGGTCCTGAAGAACGCGCTCGTCCGGATGCCCGAGCCCGTCGAATGGGACGCCGAGGCCGAAGAGGCTGCCGCGCGGGCGGCGGTCGCGGACAAGTCCGGCGCGGCGGCGACCGCGCACTGAGCGCCTGACGCGGATCGCCTGTGGATTGCCCTGCGGCCGGCAGTGACCGGCCGCAGGGCTCTTTCGTTTATGCCGCCTCGCGCCGAGCACGGCGCTCGCGCCACTGCTTGCGCCGGCGCGACTTGCGCTCGCTCACCAAGTCTTGCGTGCGCAAGTCGTCTGTTCAGCGAGGGATGACGCTGTCCCGACCATGCCGCCGAGCCGGTCGGGCGTGGCGACGGGTTCGGCGTACGCGCCCCCCGGGCCCCGTGCAGCGGCAGTGTCGATCCGTCCACGCAATCGCCCCCGTCTGCGTGCGGTCTGCCCTCTTGCGCAGTGGCGCGATTGCGGCTAGGAACCGCGCCGATCGGGTGATTAGCTCAGTGGTAGAGCGCTTCGTTCACATCGAAGATGTCGGGGGTTCAAATCCCTCATCACCCACCATCCCTCCTTGCCCTGCGCCATGCCCGTCGTCGCTGGCACCCCTCCGGCCGACAGGCGCCCGCCTGCCAGGGGCGCCGACGCGCGGGAGGGGCGCGAATGTCCGGCCTGAACGCGTCGGCTTGCCACAAGACTGTTGATCTGTCGGCCAGTCGCATTATTGTCGGAAAGGAACGACTACAACTTCATGCGGCAACCAGGCCCCGAGCGCAGCGTCCGTCCTGCTGCTTCGGGGCTTTTGCGTTCAAGGGATACGGCGTGACCAAGCGGCGCATCGAGATTGGACTGCTCTATTCCCGTTCGGGAAGCTATTCGCTGATCTCCGAGGCCTGCCGTTCCGGCGCGCTCGCCGCCATCGCCGAACTGAACGCCGACCCTGCGCTCGATCTGTCCTTCGTGCCGGTCGAGCGCGATCCGGAAGGCAACGTCGATCTCTATGGCCCCCTCTGCGAGGAAATCCTTCGCGACACGGGCGCACGCCATGTTATCGGCTGCGTGACGTCCTGGAGCCGCAAGGAGGTCATCCCCACGCTCGAGCGCTATGGCGGGACGCTCTGGTATGCCGTTCCCTACGAGGGGTTCGAGGCGTCGGACCATGTCGTCTATACCCATGCCTGCCCGAACCAGCACCTTCTGCCACTGCTCGAGTGGGTGATGCCCGCGCATGGCCGCAAGGCCTATCTGACGGGATCGAACTACATCTGGGGCTGGGAGATGAACCGTCTCGCCCGCGAGCGCATCTCGCAGGCCGGAGGCGAGATCGCCGGGGAAAGGTATCTTCCCATCGGATCGCGCGACGTCGGCCGGATGATCGAGGAGATCCGCTTCTCGCGGCCTGATTTCATCCTGAATTCGCTGATCGGGCCCTCATCCTACGAATTCCTCTCTGCCTATCGCGATCTGGGCCAGCAGGACCCGCATTTCCAGCCGTCGCGCTGCCCGGTCCTGTCGTGCAACATGACGGAATGCGAACTGCCCGCGATCGGGATCGCCGCGGAAGGAATTGTCGCGGCCGGCCCCTACTTCCGCGGGGTGGAGGGCTGGCCTGGGGGCGGAAGGTTCGGCTCCTCGCACGAGGCGGCCGCCTATACCGCGGTGCGGGAACTCGCACGGTTGCTGGACGGGCGGCCGGGGGCCGAGGCACTGCCGCTGTCGCAGCTTCTCGCGGACGGCCATGCCCTGGGCGGGATCATCGACCCCGAAACGCATCATACCGTCCTGCCGGCCCTAGTGGCGCGGGTGGAGGGCGGCGTATTCCGCCTCGTCCACAGGCGCGATCGCGTGGCCGGCGATCCCTACCTCACCCGCTCGACCCATATGGGCACGGGCGCGAAGCTGCGGGTGGTGTCGTGAGGCGGCCGATACGGATTCCGGATCTCGGCGGCGCAAGGGTGGCAATCCTTCACCGGCCCCATCCGACCGTCCACGCCCTGGTGCGGCAGTTGACGGCCATCGGCCTCGACGTGGCCCAATCCTGGCCGGAACTCGGGGCCGATGCGATCGGCGCGGATTACGTCTTTTTCGATGCCGACATGGGGCATGACGGAATGTTCCCGTGGCCGCCCGGCCAACCCCCGGTGCCGATGATCGCGCTCATCGGGTCCGAGGCGCCGGGGCGGATCGAATGGGCGCTCAGGGCGGGCGCCCATGCCCAGCTTCTGAAGCCTGTGGGCGACAACGGGGCATATTCGGCGCTGTTGATCGCCCGGGACGCCTTCGACGCACAGAGGGCGCTCTTTGCAGAGATCGCCGACCTGAGGCGCAGGCTCGACGGGCGCCAGACGGTCGTGCGTGCGGTGACGCTGCTCGCCGCGCGGGGAAAGACCGAGGAGGAAGCCTACGCGCAACTGCGCCGGATGGCGATGGCCTGGCGGATCAGCTTCGAGGATGCCGCCGCGCGCATCGTCGCCAGCCGCGACGCGACCCTTCCTGGCGGAGAGGAGGTTCAGGGTGGCTGACCTGTCGCTTGCCGCGCCTCCCCCGCGGCCCCGGAGCGCCCTGCGACGCCTGATGGAGCGGCGGCTCGCGCTTTTCGGTCTTCTGCTTATCGTCCTCGTCGTCGGGGCCGCGGTGTTGGCGCCCTGGCTCGCCCCCTATCCGCCGCAGGAGCAACTCTTCGACGGGCTCACCCTGGAAGGCGCGCCGCTGCCACCCGACGGCCGCTTCGTGATGGGGACCGATCTTCTGGGGCGCGACCTGTTCAGCCGGATGCTCTACGGCGCGCAGACCTCGCTCATAATCGGGGTCGTGGCCAACGGGATGGCCCTCCTGATCGGAACGCTCGTCGGGCTGACCGCGGGCCTCTTCCGGGGCTGGATCGGCTCGGCGCTGATGCGCTTCACCGACCTGATGATGGCGTTTCCCGCGCTGCTCCTCGCGATCTGCCTCGCGGCGATCTTCAAGCCCTCGCTCTGGATCGTCGCGCTTGTGATTGCTCTGGTGAACTGGGTGCAGACGGCACGGGTGATCTATACCGAGACGACATCGCTCGCCGAGCGCGACTTCATCGCCGCCGAGCGCACGCTGGGCGCGGGAACCGGCCGCATCCTCTTTCATCACATCCTGCCGCACCTCGTGCCGACGATCATCGTCTGGGGAACGCTCGGAATTTCCACGACCGTGCTTCTTGAGGCGACGCTATCCTTCCTCGGCGTGGGCGTGCAGCCGCCGACGCCGTCCTGGGGCAACATCATCTTCGAGAACCAGACCTATTTCCAGGCCGCCCCCTGGCTCGTCTTCATCCCCGGCGCGGCGATCATCCTGCTGGCGCTCGCCTTCAACCTCGTGGGCGATGCCTTGCGCGACGTGCTCGACCCCACGCAGCGGGGGCGCGACTGACATGGCCGGCTACATCCTCCGCCGTCTGGTCCAGTCCGCCCTGATCCTTGTGGGGATCAGCTTCGTGACCTTCGTTCTGCTCTATGTCCTGCCCGCCGATCCGGTGCGCCAGATCGCCGGTCGGTCGGCCACGGCCGAGACGGTGGAAAACATCCGCCGGCAGCTCGGCCTCGATCAGCCTTTCGTGGTGCAGTACGGCCGCTACCTCGCGGCGCTGCTCCAGGGCGACATGGGGCGAAGCTACCTCCAGAAGACCGAGGTGACGGAACTCATCCTGTCGCGGCTTCCAGCCACGCTGCAACTCATGTCCGCCGGGATCGTGGCGGAACTTGTCCTCGGTCTCTCGATGGGTGTCGCGGCCGCTCTGATGCGGGGCAGGGCGGGTGACCAGCTTCTGATGATGGCCTCTTTCGTGACGGTCTCCGCTCCTCAGTTCGTGGTCAGCCTGCTTCTGCTCTATGTCTTCGCGGTGAAGCTCGGCTGGTTTCCGATCGGCGGCTACGGGACGGCGGCCCATCTGGTGCTGCCCGCGGTCACGCTCGGTATTCTCGGATCGGGCTGGTATTCGCGGATGATGCGCTCCTCCATGATCGAGGTCTTGCGTGCCGACTACATCCGGACCGCGCGGGCCAAGGGTCTTTCCGGCCTTCGCGTCGTTCTCGGCCATGCCCTGCCCAATGCGATCCTGCCGGTCGTCGCCATGATCGGCATCGACATCGGCATCTTCATGGGGGGCATCGTCGTCGTGGAGAGCGTCTTCGGCTGGCCCGGCATCGGCCAGCTTGCCTGGCAGGCAATCCAGCGGGTGGACATCCCGATCATCATGGGCGTCACCCTGGTCTCGGCGTTGGCCA
This sequence comes from Paracoccaceae bacterium, assembly GCA_020637675.1. Classification (GTDB taxonomy): domain Bacteria; phylum Pseudomonadota; class Alphaproteobacteria; order Rhodobacterales; family Rhodobacteraceae; genus Albidovulum. Next base: position 723,470 of record JACKKD010000002.1, read on the forward strand.
TCGTCATCGGGAACCTTCTGGCCGACCTCGTTGCCCCGCTCATTGATCCCCGCATCCGTCTGCGCTGACCATCACCAACCAGAAACCACCTCAACAGGAGAGAAGACATGAAGAAATGGCTCGTTTCCACCGCCCTCGCGCTGACGCTGGCACTGCCCGCCGCGGCGCAGGATTATACCCCCGACCCCAATGCGAAGCCGGGCGGGACGATCACCATCACCTACAAGGACGATGTGGCGACGCTCGACCCGGCGATCGGCTACGACTGGCAGAACTGGTCGATGATCAAGTCTATCTTCGACGGGCTGATGGACTACGTGCCGGGGACAACGACCCTGCGCGCCGGCCTCGCCGAGAGTTACGAGATCTCGCCCGACGGGCTGACCTACACCTTCAAGCTGCGCCCGGGCGTGAAGTTCCACAACGGTCGCGAGATGACGGCGGAGGACGTGAAATATTCGCTCGACCGGGTCACCGACCCCGCCACACAGTCGCCGGGCGCGGGCTTCTTCGGCTCCATCGCAGGGTTCGAGGCCGCCGGCCCCGACGGGCTGTCGGGGGTCGAAGTCGTCGATCCTCTGACGGTCAAGATCACGCTGTCGCGCCCCGACGCCACCTTCCTGCATGTCATGGCGCTGAACTTCGCCTCCGTGGTGCCGAAGGAGGCCGTGGATGCTCTGGGCAGCGATTTCGGCAAGCAGCCGGTCGGCACGGGGGCTTTCCGGCTCGGCGAATGGACGCTGGGACAGCGGCTGGTCTTCGAGAAGAACGCGGATTACTGGCGCGAGGGCGTGCCCTATCTCGACAGCGTCGTGTTCGAAGTCGGGCAGGAACCGGTGGTCGCCCTCCTCAGGCTGCAGAACGGCGAGGTGGACGTGCCCGGCGACGGCATCCCGCCGGCAAAGTTCACCGAGGTCATGGGTGACCCGGCGCAGGCGGCCCGCGTCGTCCAGGGCGGCCAGTTGCACACCGGCTACATCACGCTGAACGTGACGATGCCGCCGTTCGACAAGGTCGAGGTGCGCAAGGCCGTGAACATGGCGATCAACAAGGAGCGGATCACCCAGATCATCAACGGCCGCGCGGTGCCCGCCACCCAGCCGCTGCCGCCCTCGATGCCGGGCTACACGGAAGGCTATGCCGGCTATCCCTATGACGTGGAAGGCGCGAAGAAGCTTCTGGCCGACGCGGGCCTGGCCGACGGTTTCGAAACCGACCTTTACGTCATGAACACCGACCCCAACCCGCGCATCGCCCAGGCGATCCAGCAGGACCTCGCGACCATCGGCATCAAGGCCAACATCCAGTCGCTCGCGCAGGCAAACGTGATCGAGGCAGGCGGCGCGGGCACGGCACCGATGATCTGGTCCGGCGGCATGGCCTGGATCGCCGACTTCCCCGATCCGTCCAACTTCTACGGCCCGATCCTCGGCTGTGCCGGTGCGGGCGACGGGGGCTGGAACTGGTCGAAGTTCTGCGACGAAGCGCTCGACAAGATGGCGGTGGAGGCCGACAGCCTCTCCGACCCGGCGCGGGCGGAGGAGCGGCTCAAGCTCTGGTCGGATGTCTACATGGGGGTCATGGAAAAGGCGCCGTGGGTGCCGGTGTTCAACGAGGAACGCTACACCATGAAATCTGAACGGATGGGCGGCGACGACGCGCTCTACGTCGATCCGGTCTCGATCCCCGTGAACTATGACTACGTCTACGTGAAATAACATGTGCAAGGACTGCAACTACACGATCCATGGCGCGCAGCACCACTTCGGCTGGGACAACACCCTCGCCCCGGCGCTGCGCGTCGCCCCGGGATCGACCATCCTGTTTCACTGCAACGACTCTTCGGCGGGCCAGCTTGGCCCGTCGTCCACCGTCGCGGACGTTCAGACGCTCGACTTCGGCAAGATCAACCCGGTATCCGGGCCGATCTTCGTGGAAGGTGCCGCACCGGGCGACGCACTGAAGATCACCGTCGGCGATTTCATCCCGAGGGCGTTCGACGGCGCCGGCTTCGGCTGGACGGCGAACATCCCCGGCTTCGGGCTGCTGGCCGACCAGTTCCCCGACCCCGCGCTGAAGGTGTGGAAGTTCGACCCCGGCACCATGGCCCCGGCGCTCTGGTCCGATCAGGCGCGGGTTCCGCTGAAGCCCTTCGCCGGCACCATCGGCAACGCGCCGGCCGAAGCGGGGCTCCACAGTGTGGTGCCGCCGCGCCGGGTGGGCGGCAACCTCGACATCCGCGACCTGAACGCAGGGACGGTCCTCTACCTGCCGGTCGAGGTGGCGGGGGCGCTCTTCAGCGTGGGCGACACCCATGCGGCGCAGGGCGACGGCGAGGTCTGCGGCACGGCCATCGAAAGCCCGATGGATGTGGTGCTGACGCTCGATCTGGTGCGGGGGGCGAACCTGAAGACCCCGCGGTTCACCACGTCCGGCCCGGTGACACGGCACCTTGACGTCCGCGGCTACGAGGTCACCACCGGCATCGGTCCCGACCTCATGGCGGCCAGCCGGGACGCCGTGGCCAACATGGTCGACCTTCTCTCTGCCCGGCATGGCATGGCGGCCGTCGAAGCCTACATGCTGGTCTCGACCTGCGGTGACCTCAGGATATCCGAGATCGTGGACATGCCGAACTGGGTCGTCAGCTTCTATTTCCCGCGCTGCGTCTTCGAATGACTCTCGCGGAAGCGAACCAGCCCGGGGCCGTGCCGGCCCCGGACCCCGGGCCGGTCCTCTCGGTCGAGGGGCTGACAGTCTCGGTCAGGACCGAGGCGGGATTGCAGCCCCTCGTCCAGGACCTGTCCCTCACGCTGAAGCGGGGCGAGACGCTGGCCATCGCCGGCGAAAGCGGTTCGGGCAAGTCGATAACCTCGCTTGCGATCATGGGACTCCTGCCGCCGCCGGCGGTCCGCGTCACCGCCGGTCGCATCCGGCTCGGCGCGACCGAACTGACCGCGCTGACCGAGTCGGAGATGCGCAGCCTGCGCGGCGACCGGATCGCGATGATCTTCCAGGAACCGATGACGAGCCTGAACCCGGTGCTGACCGTGGGTTCCCAGATCGCCGAGGCGATCCGCGCGCACCAGCATGTCAGCCGCGGCGAGGCCCGCAGCCGGGCGCTGGCCGCGCTCGCCTCCGTCCGACTGTCGCAGCCCGAACGGCGCATGGCGCAATATCCCCATGAGCTTTCGGGGGGCATGCGCCAGCGGGTGATGATCGCGATGGCGCTTGCCATGCGGCCCGAGGTGCTGATCGCGGACGAGCCGACGACCGCCCTCGACGTGACGGTTCAGCGCGAGGTCCTCGACCTGCTGCGCGACCTGCAGCGGGAACTGGGGACGGCCATCATCCTCATCACCCATGACATGGGCGTCGTCGCCGAGATGGCCGACCGCGTGATCGTCATGAAGTCCGGCCGCAAGGTGGAAGAGGCCGCCGTCGGATCGCTTTTCCACGCTCCCGCAGAGCCCTACACCCGCGAGCTTCTCGCCGCGGTGCCAAGGATCGGCGACCGCCCCGACCGCACCCTCCGTCCCGACGCGCCGGCCGACGCGACCGTGGCCGAGCTTTCCGATGTCGTGGTGCGCTTTCCGATCAAGACAGGCTGGCTGGGCCGGGCGGCCCTCAACGTTCACGCGGTGGAACATGTCGGCTTCGACATCCGCAAGGGCGAAACCTTTGCGCTTGTCGGGGAATCGGGCTGCGGCAAGTCCACCATCGCCCGGGCCATGGTCGGCCTCGTGGCGCATTCCGGCCGCATCGCGATTGGCGGGCAGGTCCTGACGGGGCAGGGCCGGGGCGAAGCGAGATCCCTGCGCCGCAGGGTCCAGATGGTGTTTCAGGACCCGATGGCGGCGCTCGACCCGCGGATGCGGGTCGGCGAACTGATCGCCGAACCGCTTCTCATCCACGGTATCGGCTCGGCATCCGACCGGCGTGCGCGCGCGGCCGACCTGATGCTGCGGGTCGGCCTGTCACAGGACCAGCTGGATCGCTATCCGCACGAATTCTCCGGCGGCCAGCGCCAGCGCATCTGCATTGCCCGTGCCCTGGCGCTGAAGCCGGACCTGATCATCGCCGATGAAAGCGTGTCCGCGCTGGACGTGAGCGTGCAGGCGCGGGTGCTGGGGCTGCTGAAGGAACTGCAGGAAGAGATGGGCGTGGCCTATCTCTTCATCAGCCACGACATGGCGGTGGTCGACAACATCTCGGACCGCGTCGCCGTGATGTACCTCGGCCAGATCGTCGAGATGGGGACGCGGGCGCAGATATTCACGAACCCCCGACACGCCTACACGCGGCGCCTGCTCGACGCCGTGCCGGTGCCTGACCCTTCGCACCGGCGTCAGCACCGTGAACGCCCGGGCGGCGAAGTCCCGAGCCCGGTCTACCGGACCGGCGAGGGCCCCGGGCGGTTGACCCTTCGGGACGTCGGGGAGGGGCATCTGGTCGCAGGGGCCGGATAGGCACGGCGCGGGACGAGCGAACGCAGGCTTGGCGCGCCCTTAACCCGGGCGCTGTGTGATCGGGGGCGTTTCCGATCCAGCCAGGGACCCGCCGCCGTGCCAGCCTTCCGAAAATACGTCAAGCCGACCTCGCTCACGTGGGTCGCCTCGGCCCTGCCGATTCTCGCGGGCGTCTTCATCGCCTTCGAACCGGTCCATCATCTCGCCGACTGGACGCGGGCGGTGAGCCGGACCTTCGGCGATACCTCGCCGTACCTGCTGATCAATGCGGGTCTCGTCGGGATCGGACTCAGGGGGGCGGTCCGGGGCTGAGGCGCCGGCAGGGCTTGCCCCGGCCTGGCCAAGCCGCTAAATGCGGGTCCGGTGCCCGTGACGCCCCGGTTGGGGCGCCGCAGGGGTCGTTAGCTCAGTTGGTAGAGCGCTTCGTTTACACCGAAGATGTCGGGAGTTCGAGCCTCTCACGACCCACCATCCTCCTTCTCCAGCCATGAAAATCCCTCGCCGAATCTGCTCGGGCGCGCTTGACGGGGGGGGCGGGGATGCCTATTAACCGCTCCACGCTCGGGCGGCGATCCGGGCGGGGATGCGCGGTTGTAGCTCAGTCGGTTAGAGTACCGGCCTGTCACGCCGGGGGTCGCGGGTTCGAGCCCCGTCAACCGCGCCATTCCATTCCCGATGATGTTCCGAGCCGGCCGATTCCAGCCCAGGGTGCGGGCTTTCCGGCAAGGGCTTGCCGATCCGGCCACGCGATCCGTCACGCCCCGGTCACCGCCGATCAACCCCGCGTGCGCCCCCCTTCCGGCACCGAAAGCGCCGGCTATGTTCCGCGCTGAAACCGCGGCCCGCCGGGCGGATACGGACCCGCCGACGCGACGGACCGGGACGGTTTCGCAAGGTGGCCCTGCCGGACCGGCGGGGTCTCAGACGGAGTGACGCAGATGCGTTCCCACATTCTCCCCCTCGTGCTCGTGACCGCGCTCGGCGCGACCTCGGTTGCCTATGCCTCCGAAACGACGACCGCCATGATCAAGTCCTTCGACATGAAGGCGCACACGCTCACGCTCGAGGATGGCACGATCTACATGCTGCCGGGCGTCTTCAAGGATCCCGGCCTGAAGATCGGCGAGAAGGTCAGCGTGCTTTGGAACAAGAAGTCCGGCGCGGGCAGCTCGAATGAGGAACGTGACGCGGTGTCGGTGACCATCGTCAAGTGACGGGGCCGAAGGGCACCGGCGCGGGGGCCTTCGGGCCCCCGTTGCGTTCTGCGCCCGCGCCAAATCGTCCCGCTGCGGCGGCCGGCGCGAAGGGATAAGACGGGACAGTACATTGCAGGACCAGCAGATGGCATACCTCGACCGGATCCCCCTAAGTCTCGCCGTCGTCGCGGCGCTGACGCTCGGACTTGCGCCCTTCGTGCCCGAACCGCACATCTGGGAAAAGCTGAAGATGCTCGCGGCCGGGACGCTCAGCCGGCGGATCGACATCTTGGACCTGCTTCTCCATGCCGTGCCCTGGGCCGTGCTGGCACTTAAGCTTCTGCGCATGGCGATGGTTCGCGGTTAGGAGCCTCCGGCCGGGGTGTCTCGGCAACAGGGACGCCCGGCCGCGTCAGAGCCGCATCCGGTAGCGGATGTGGCCGTCGCTTGCCGTGTAGCTGTCGTAGAGCGTGCGGGCGCGGGCGTTGCCTTCGTCGGTGTGCCAGTAGAGCCGGTGCCAGCCCCGCGCGCGCGCCAGGGCGATGAGGTCGTCGATGAGCGCCCGGCCGACGCCCGAGCCGCGCGCCTCGGCGTCCACGAAGAGGTCCTCGAGATAGCAGTCGTCGCCCGCCACCCAGCTCGACGGATGGTGCTGGTGCAGGGCGAAGCCCGCGAAACGGTCGCCCCGCAGCGCGAGGCGCAGCTTGAGCGGCGACGCCGGGTCCATGAGTCGCGCCCAGGTGGCGGCGGTGATCTCGGGCGCGAGGGCAATGTCGTAGAAGGCGAGGTATCCGTCCCAGAGGCGCCGCCATTCGGCTTCGTCGTCGGGGGTTGCGTCGCGGATCGTGATCGTCATGGCAGGAAGTCCAGAAGCGCCGCGGCCGTGGCGCCGGGCGCGGTGTCGATGAAGAAATGCCCGCCCGGGATCATTGCAGCGCGGCGAGGATGCACGCCCAGGAACGGATGCCCTTGTGGAAGCTTTCCACGTCGTATTTCTCGTTCGGGCTGTGGATCTGGTCGTCGTCCTTGCCGAAGCCGATGAGCATCGCGTCCATGCCGAGGATCTTCTGGAAATATCCGGCGATCGGGATCGAGCCGCCGCAGCCGATGTAGGCGGCGGGCCTTCCCCACTCCTCGCCGAGCGCCTTGCGCGCGGCCTCGAAGGCGGGGTCGGCGATGTCCATCACGCCCGCCTCGCTCGCGCCATGCTCGTGGAAGGCCACCTGGCAGTCGAAGGGGACCATGGTGCGGACATGGTTGCGGAAGTTGTCGCGCAGGCGATGCGGGTCCTGACCGGGGACGAGCCGGAACGAGATCTTCGCGTGGGCCTGCGACGGCAGCACCGTCTTGAAGCCCGCGCCGGTGTAACCGCCCCAGATGCCGTTCACCTCGCAGGTCGGTCGCGACCAAAGCATCTCGAGCGGCGTCCGGTCATGTTCGCCGGCAGGCACCGAAAGGCCCACGTCACCGAGGTACTTCCCGTAGTCGAAGGCCAGCGCCTGCCATTGGGCGCGCACCGCCTCAGGCAGTTCCTGCACCCCGTCATAGAAGCCGGGCACGGTGATCCGCCCGTGCTCGTCGTGAAGCGAGGCGATGATCCTCGCCAGCACCCGGATCGGGTTCATCGCGGCGCCGCCATAGGAACCCGAATGAAGGTCCTTGTTCGGGCCGGTGATGGTGATCTCCTCGCCGAGGAGGCCGCGCAGCATCGTGGTGATCGCGGGCTGTCCCTCGAAGAGGCCGGTATCGCAGATCAGCGCGATGTCGGCTTTCAGTTCCTCCCGATGCGCCTGCATGAAGGGGATGAGCGAGGGAGAGCCCGATTCCTCCTCGCCCTCAAGAAAGATCGTCAGCCGGCCGGGCAGGGCGCCGTGGACGTGTTTCCAGGCGCGCGCCGCCTCGATGAAGGTCATGAGCTGGCCCTTGTCGTCCGAGGCGCCGCGGGCGCGGATCACCCGGCCGTGGGGCGTGTCCTCCAACGCCGGATCAAAAGGGTCCCGGTGCCAGAGGTCGAGCGGATCGACGGGCTGCACGTCGTAGTGGCCGTAGAAGAGAAGGTGCCGCCCGCCCGTCCCGCCGTGGCCGACGACCATCGGATGTCCGGGCGTGGGCCGCGCGGCGGCGTCGAAGCCGAGCCCGCGCAGGTCCTCGGCAAGCCAGTCGGCGGCCCTGGCGCAATCGGCCTTGTAGGCCGGATCGGTGGAAACGGACGGAATGCGCAGGAGCGCGAAGAGACGCTCCATCGCGTCAGGCAGGGTCTCGTCGATGCGCGACAGGACGGCTTCGAGGGTCATGGGGGTCTCCTCCGGGTGTCGGGCAGGACGGTAGCAGCGTGTCCGGCATTGTCCAGTCGCGGCGGAACAAGGGAACGCGCATCGTGACCCGCGCGTCAAATTGTACCGTCGCGCCGGACGACTTTGACCTTTATCAAGGTAGCCTGCGGAGAGAGGGCGTAGGTCCCAGGATACGGAATGACAGCCGGGAGACGTGCGATGGACTACGAAGCTCAACTCGACAAGGCGCTCCAGCGTCTGCACGACGAAGGCCGCTATCGCACCTTCATCGACATCGAGCGCCGCAAGGGCAAGTTCCCGAAGGCCGTCTGGACGCGGCCCGACGGGACCGAGAAGGAAATCACCGTCTGGTGCGGCAACGACTATCTCGGCATGGGCCAGCACCCGGCCGTCCTTGCGGCGATGCACGCGGCGCTTGATGCCACGGGTGCGGGGTCCGGCGGCACCCGCAACATCTCGGGCACCACCGTCTATCACAAGCGGCTCGAGGCCGAGATCGCGGACCTGCACCGCAAGGAGGCGGCGCTGGTCTTTACCTCGGCCTACATCGCCAACGACGCCACGCTCTCGACCCTGCCGAAGCTCTTTCCCGGCCTCATCATCTATTCGGACGCGTTGAACCACGCCTCGATGATCGAGGGGATCAAGCGCAACGGCGGACAGAAGCGCATCTTCCGGCACAACGACGTGGCCCATCTGCGCGACCTGATGGCGGCGGACGACCCGCAGGCGCCGAAGCTGGTGGCCTTCGAGTCGATCTACTCGATGGACGGCGACATCTGCCCGATGGAGGCGATCTGCGACGCGGCGCAGGAATTCAACGCGCTGACCTACCTCGACGAGGTGCATGCCGTCGGCATGTATGGCCCGCGCGGCGCGGGGATCGCCGAGAAACTCGGTCTGATGGGCCGGATCGACATCATCAACGCGACCCTCGCCAAGGCCTATGGCGTGATGGGGGGCTACATCGCCGCGACGGCGAAGATGGTGGACGCGATCCGCTCCTATGCGCCGGGCTTCATCTTCACGACCTCGCTGCCGCCGGCGGTGGCGGCCGGTGCGGCCGCCTCGGTCCGCCATGTGAAGACGGCGCAGCACCTGCGCGACAAGCAGCAGGAACACGCCCGCATCCTGAAGACGCGGCTCAGGGCGCTCGGTCTCCCGATCATCGACCACGGCACCCATATCGTCCCGGTGCATGTGGGCAACCCGGTGCACTGCAAGATGATCTCGGACATGCTGCTGGAGCACTACGGGATCTATGTCCAGCCGATCAACTTCCCGACCGTGCCTCGGGGCACGGAACGGCTGCGCTTCACGCCCTCGCCGGTGCACACGCCGGAAGACATCGACCGGCTGGTTCGGGCGATGGACAAACTCTGGGCACACTGCGCGCTGAATCGCGCCCAACTCACCGCCTGAGGCCCTGCGCCGTCGCAATCGGTCTTGCCCTATGGTATGGATTTACCGATAGGACGGCACGGCCGAAGCGAATCGCCGGCCGTCGGGGAATTCGAAACGGGGCAGTGGGCATGATCGGGCGGAGGGTTCCTCCTTCGACGCGGGACGCGGACAAACCGAAAGGGTTTGACGACTACGAACTGCGGCTCGGCGACATCATGCGCGGCGAGCGCGCGACGATGGCCAAATCGCTCCTCGACGTGCAGCGGGAACTGAAGATCAAGGCGAGCTACATCGCCGCGATCGAGAATTGCGATGTCACGGCCTTCGAGACGCCGGGCTTCGTCGCGGGCTATGTCCGCTCCTATGCGCGCTATCTCGGCATGGACCCGGAAGTGACGTTCAGGCGCTTCTGCGAAGAGGCGGACTTCACCGTGGCGCATGGCATGTCCGCCGCCGCCTCCGGGCCGGTCAAGGCGCGGCGCAAGGTGGAATACGCCGATCCGCTCGCCAATCCCAATGCGAGCTTCGTCCCCAGGGGCGAGGCGGTCTGGGCGGGTATCCAGCCCGGTGCGGTCGGCTCCATCCTGGTTCTGATGCTGCTCATCGGCGGCATCGGCTATGGCGGCTGGTCCGTTCTGCAGGAAGTGCAGAAGGTCACGCTTGCGCCCATCGACCAGGCACCGGGCGTGGTGGCCGATCTCGACCCGCTCGCCGGGGCAGGCCAGACCCTGACCGCGCAGCAGGACACGGGCGAGGTCGCGCTGGCCGCGCTGCCCGGGCAGGACGCGCTGCCGCCCGCGCCCGAGGCGCTCGACCGGCTCTACCGGCCCCAGGCGCTCGACGTGCCGGTGCTGGTCGCGCGCGACGGTCCGATCGCGGCGATCGACCCGCGCAGCGTCGGCACTATTCCGGTCGTGACCGCCGCGGCCGAGCCGGCCCCGGGCGAGTTGCAGGCGCTGCCGGCCCTGGGCGAGACACCGGTGCAGGTCGTTGCGGCCGATGCGGCAGAGGTCGAGCTTCTCGCCGTGCGCCCGGCCTGGGTCCGGGTGCAGGCCGCCGACGGCACGGTGATCTTCGAGAAGATCCTGGATGCCGGTGAACGCTACGCGCTGCCCAAGCTCGAAGAACCGCCGGTCATGCGGGTGGGCGAGTCGGGCGCGCTCTATTTCGCCGTGAACGGTCAGACCTACGGGCCGGCGGGTTCCCGCGGCTCCGTGACGAAGAACCTCGTCCTGTCGCCCGAGGCGCTGACGGGAAAATACGCCGTCGCCGATCTGGAAAGCGACGCCGACCTCGCGAAGTACGCGACCGCCGTGGCCGATGCCGGCGCCGCCCTTCCCGCGGTCGACCCGGCTGCGCCCGCGGGCGAGTGACGGGCCGCACATTGCCGTCCGGCCACTCAGGGTCTATCTATCGCCCGACCGAACGCGCGCCGAGGCTGACATGACGCACAATCCGATCCGACCCTGGCGGAACATCGACCGGCGGAAGTCGCGCAGGATCATGGTGGGCACCGTGCCCGTGGGCGGAGACGCGCCGATTACGGTGCAGACGATGACCAACACGATCACCTCGGACGTGCGGGCGACCGTGGATCAGGTGCAGCGCGCAGTGGCGGCGGGCGCCGACATCGTGCGGGTCTCGACGCCGGACGAGGAGTCGACCCGCGCCCTGCGGGAGATCGTGCGCGAAAGCCCTGTGCCGATCGTGGCCGATATCCATTTCCACTATCGCCGCGCCATCGAGGCCGCCGAGGCCGGCGCGGCCTGTCTCAGGATCAACCCCGGCAACATCGGCTCGGCCGATCGGGTGCGCGAGGTCGTGAGGGCCGCGAAGGATCACGGCTGTTCGATCCGGATCGGCGTCAATGCCGGAAGCCTTGAAAAGCACCTGCTCGACAAGTACGGCGAACCCTGCCCGGACGCGATGGTGGAATCCGGTCTCGACCACATCAAGCTCCTGCAGGACAACGACTTTCACGAATTCAAGATTTCCTGCAAGGCCTCCGACGTCTTCCTCGCCGCGGCTGCCTACCAGCAACTGGCAGAAGCCACCGACGCGCCGATCCATCTCGGCATCACCGAGGCCGGGGGCCTTGTCTCCGGCACGGTAAAATCCGCGATCGGGCTCGGCAACCTCCTCTGGATGGGGATCGGCGACACGATCCGCGTCTCGCTCTCCGCCGATCCGGTCGAGGAGGTGAAGGTCGGCTACGAGATCCTGAAATCGCTCGGCCTCAGGACCCGCGGCGTGCAGATCATCTCCTGCCCGTCCTGCGCGCGGCAGGGCTTCGACGTCATCAAGACCGTCGAGGCGCTGGAGAAGCGGCTCGAACACATCAAGACGCCGATCTCGCTTTCGATCATCGGCTGCGTGGTGAACGGGCCGGGCGAGGCCCTGATGACCGACATCGGCTTCACCGGCGGCGGGGCAGGGTCGGGCATGGTCTATCTGGCCGGCCGGCAGGACCACAAGATGACCAACGACCGCATGATCGACCATATCGTCGAACTGGTCGAGGCGCGCGCGGCCGAACTGGAATCCGCCAGGGCGGCGGCCGAGTAGGTCGCGGCCGAATGGGCGGGGGCGCCGCCCCGCCGAGGTGTCTGGCGCAAGATGAAAGCACGTTGACGGCGTGCGGGCCGCCAATTAGCTGAGCCGTCATGGCACGCGCACCGCTTCTCCAGCTATCCGGCATCTCTTTGACCTTCGGCGGCTATCCGGTCTTCGAGGCACTCGATCTCACCGTCCAGCCGGGCGACCGCCTGGCGCTTGTCGGGCGCAACGGGTCGGGCAAGTCGACGCTGATGAAGGTCATGGCGGGGCTGGTGGAGCCGGACCGGGGCGAGCGGGTGCTGCCGCCCGGCGTGACCGTCGGCTACATGGAACAGGAGCCCGACCTTTCGGCCTATGCAACGCTCGGGGATTTCGCCGCCTCCGGCCTGCCGGAAGGCGAGGGCTACCGCGTCGCGGTCGTGGCCGAGGGGCTGAAGTTCGATCCCGCGACGCCTGTCGCCGCCGCCTCGGGCGGCGAGCGGCGGCGCGCGGCGCTGGCCAAGCTTCTGGCCGAGGCGCCGGAGCTGATGCTTCTGGACGAGCCCACCAACCACCTCGACATCGAGGCGATCGGCTGGCTGGAGGAACGGTTGCAGGACACCCGCGCCGCCTATGTCATCATCAGCCACGACCGCGCGTTCCTCAGGGCGCTGACCCGGGCGACGCTCTGGATCGACCGGGGCGAGGTCCGGCGCAACGAGCGGGGGTTTGACGCCTTCGAGGACTGGCGCGAGACGGTCTGGGCGGAGGAAGACCTCGCCCGCCACAAGCTCGACCGCAAGATCAAGGCCGAGGCGCGCTGGGCGGTCGAGGGCATCTCGGCGCGGCGCAAGCGCAACCAGGGACGGGTGCGGACGCTCGCCGCGATGCGGGCCGAACGGGCGGCGATGATCCGGCGCCAGGGCACGGCCGGTATGGCGCTGGAGACGGGGCAGGTATCGGGGCGGCTGGTGATCGAGGCGAAGGGCATTTCCAAGGCCTTCGGCGCGCGGACGATCCTCAGGCCCTTTGACCTGACGATCCTGCGTGGCGACCGGGTGGCCTTCGTCGGCCCGAACGGGGCGGGGAAGACCACGCTCCTGAAAATCCTCACCGGCGAGATCGCCCCAGACGCGGGGACGGTGCGCCACGGAACCAACCTCGAGGTCGCGGTCTTCGACCAGGCACGGGCGACGCTCGACCTCGACATGACGCTCTGGGACGGACTCGTGAACGACCCCGGGATGAAGGTTTCGGGCCGTTCCGACCAGGTCATGGTGCGGGGTGAACCGCGCCATGTCGTGGCCTATCTGAAGGATTTCCTCTTCGACGAGGCGCAGGCGCGGGCGCCCGTCGGCTCGCTCTCGGGCGGCGAGCGGGCGCGGCTCCTGCTGGCACGGATCATGGCGAGGCCCTCGAACCTCCTGGTGCTGGACGAGCCGACAAACGACCTCGACGTGGAAACGCTGGACCTTCTGCAGGACCTCCTCGGCGACTACGAGGGGACGGTGCTCATCGTCAGCCACGACCGGGACTTCATCGACCGCGTGGCGACGACGACGGTCGCCTTCGAGGGCGAGGGCCGCGTCACGGTCTATGCCGGCGGCTGGACCGACTATCAGGCGCAGAAGCCGGAGGCGGCGCCAGCGCCCTCCGCCAGGGCCCCCGCCAAGTCGCTTTCCTCGCCCGAGCCGAAGCAGAAGAAGGCCGCGCAAGGCCTTACATTTACAGAGAAACATCGGCTGGAGGCACTGCCTGCGATCATCGAGCGGCTGGAGGCGGAGATCGGGAAGCTCACCGACTTCCTTTCGGACCCGGACCTCTTCCAGAAGGCGCCCGACAGGTTCCGCCGCGCCTCGGAAGGGCTTGCCGAGCGGCAGGCGGCGCTGAGCGCGGCCGAGGAGGAATGGCTGATGCTGGAAGAGAAGGCCACCGCATGAGGGGGCCTCTTACCGGTCTCCGGATCGTCGAGATCGCGGGGCTCGGGCCCACGCCCTTCGCGGCGATGCTGCTCGCCGACATGGGCGCCGAGGTCGTGCGCATCGAGCGGCCGGGGCACCGGCATATCCTCGGGCTCGATCATGACATCCTGAACCGGGGCCGGGGTTTCGTCGTGCTCGACCTCAAGTCGGACACGGGGAAGACCGCGGCGCGGCGCCTCATCGATCGCGCCGACGGGGTGATCGAAGGGCTGCGCCCCGGCGTGATGGAACGGCTCGGCCTCGGGCCCGAGGACTTTCCCGGGAACCCCCGGCTCGTCTACGGGCGGATGACCGGCTGGGGGCAGTCCGGTCCTCTGGCGCACACGGCGGGGCACGACATCACCTACATTGCGCTCTCTGGGGCGCTTCATGCGGTCGGGCCGGTGGAGCGGCCGGTGCCGCCCCTGAACCTCGTCGGCGATTTCGGCGGCGGTGGAATGTATCTCGCCTTCGGCATGGCCTGCGCCTTCCTGGAGGCGGCGAGGAGCGGGCAGGGGCAGGTGGTGGACGCCGCAATCTCCGACGGAACGGCGCATCTGATGGCGATGATCCAGGGGCTGGCGGCGGGCGGGCTCTGGTCGGACGCACGCGAGGCGAACCTGCTCGATGGCGCGGCACCCTTCTATCGCTGCTATGCCTGCAAGGACAGCGGGTTCCTTGCCGTGGGCGCGATCGAGCCGAAATTCTGGTCCGAGTTCCTGAGGCTCGCCGGGATCGACCCGGGCGGGATGCCCGACCAGATGGACCGTGCGCGCTGGCCCGAGGCGCGGGCGCGGGTGGCGGCGCGGATCGCGGAGCGGACGCGGGATGACTGGGCCGGGGTCTTCGCAGGGTCGGATGCCTGCGCGGTTCCGGTCCTGACGCTGGTCGAGGCGCCCTCGCACCCGCACAACGCGGCGCGCGCGACCTACCTCGTCCACGATGGCGTCACCCAGCCCGCGCCGGCACCGCGGTTGTCGCGCACGCCGGGACGGGTCGCCGCAGGGTCGCAGTCCGAACCGCTGGACCTCGCCGCGCTTCTCGTGCGGTGGGGCGCCTGAAGGTCAGCCGCGCCGGCGCCTGCGCCCGCCATCGCCGCCGCCCGCGGTATTGAAGGCGACCTGCGGAAGGGTGACGATCGCGGCCAGTTCGGGGAAGGGATCGCTCGCGTGCGGGATCGCGTTCGCGGCGACGAAATGCTCCTGGAAGCGCGGTTCGATGGCGGTCTCCACCTTGTGGATGCGCGTCACCTCCGCCTCGATCGCCGCGCGGGCGGCGATGCTGCAAAGCGCGATGCGCGCGCCGGTGCCTGCGGCATTGCCCGCCGAGGCGACCTTGTCGAGCGGGCAGTCGGGGATCATGCCGAGCACCATGGCGTGCTTCGGCGAGATATGCGCGCCGAAGGCGCCGGCCAGCACCACGCGGTCCACCCGGTCGATGCCGAGCTCGTCCATCAGCAGCCGCGCGCCGGCGTAGAGCGCCGACTTCGCAAGCTGTATGGCGCGGATGTCACCTTGCGTGACCATGATGAGCGGTCCGCCCCCGGCGGAGCCGTCGTGAAGGACAAAGGCGTGGGTCCGGCCCTGCGGCACGCAGCGCAGCGTGCCCGTCTGCTCGGCCGAGCCGATGAGCCCGCCTGCGTCGACGATACCCGCCATGCGCATCTCTGCCACCACCTCGATGATGCCCGAACCGCAGATCCCGGTGATCCCGGTCTGGGCGGTCGCGGCGGCGAAGCCGGGGTCGTCCGACCAGAGGTCGCAGCCGATGACACGGAAGCGCGGCTCCTTCGTGGCCGGGTCGATCTCCACCCGTTCGATGGCGCCGGGCGCTGCGCGCTGGCCGCTGGAAATCTGCGCCCCCTCGAAGGCGGGCCCGGTGGGCGAGGAACAGGCGAGCACCCGATCCTTGTTGCCGAGAAGCAGCTCGGCATTGGTGCCGACGTCAACGATCAGCACCATGTCGTCGGACTTGTTCGGTTCCTCGGACAATGCCACGGCCGCGCAATCCGCGCCGACATGGCCCGCGATGCACGGCAGCACATAGATCCGCGCGTTTTCGTGGATCGCGGAAAGCTCGAGGTCGCGGGAGGGCAGCGACAGGCTTTCCGAGGTGGCAAGCGCGAAGGGTGCCTGGCCAAGCTCCACCGGGTCGATCCCGAGGAGCAGATGGTGCATCACCGGGTTGCAGACGAAGACCGTCTCGACGATCTGCGCCGGATCGACGCCGGCCTCCGCCGCGATGGCGCGGGCGAGGTCGTTGATCGCCTGCCGCACGGCTTTCGTCATCTCGACGTCGCCGCCGGGGTTCATCATCGCGTAGCTCACCCGGCTCATCAGGTCTTCGCCGAAGCGGATCTGCGGGTTCATGAGGCCCGAGGACGCCAGCACGTTGCCGTTCCTGAGGTCGCAGAGATGCGCCGCTATGGTCGTGGAGCCGAGGTCGATGGCAAGCCCGTAGAGCCGCCCCTCCCAGAAGCCGGGGTGAAGGTCGAGGATCTGGGGCCGGCCGTAGTGGTCGCGGTGGAGGATCACCGTGACCTTCCACTCGCCCTTCCGCAGGATCGGCTGCAGCCGCCGCAGGAGCCAGGGGTCCGCGGCGAGGCCGTCGATCTGCCACTGGTCCTTCAGCGCGGCGGCAAGGCGCTGGAAATCGCCAGAAGGCTCGTGCATGTCGGGCTCGGCCACCTCGACGTAGTAGGCGTGGGTCGCCGGGGCCATGGTCATCACCCGCGCGGTCGCGGACTTGCGGATCACCTGGCGGTGGACTTGGCTTTCCGGCGGAACGTCGATGACGACGTCGCCCATGATCTTCGCCTGGCAGCCGAGCCGGCGGCCCTCCTTCATGCCGCGGATGCGGTCGTAGCGTTCCTCGACCGCGTTCCACTCGGACAGCGCATCCGCTGTCACGGTCAGGCCGTGCTTCGGAAACTCGCCGTAGCCGGGCGTGATCTGGCACTTGGAGCAGATGCCGCGCCCGCCGCAGACCGAATCGAGATCGACGCCGAGCTGGCGCGCGGCGGTAAGCACGGGGGTGCCAAGGGCAAAGCGCCCGCGTTTACCCGAAGGCGTGAAGATCACCAGCGCATCGTCGGCCATGGCAAGCCCTTTTCGTCCGTTCGCAGGTCTATCTAAGCCCTTTCGCGGCAAGGGCAACGCCCGCAAGCGGCATGGCAGGGTCAGCCTGCGTCAGTGTTGGGGATCGGGCCGGTTCAGCCGCGTTCGCCGGCGACGATGGCGCGCATCGTCTCAAGCGGCGCGTAGCCGCGCAGCATCTGGTCGCCCATGACGAAGGTGGGCGTGCCGGAAATCTGCATCCGCTGCGCGAGAAGGTGGTTCGCCTCGATGACCTTGGTCACCTCGGGCGCGTCCATCTTCGCGAGGATCGCCTTGCCGTCGAGCCCGAGATCCTCGGCGAAGGAGAGGAGCGTGTCCTCGGTCACGTCGCCGCGGAAGTCCTCGTAGAAGCCCGCGTTGATCTTCTCGTAGGCATCCCGGCCGACCGACTGGAGCGCCGCGATCGCGAATCGCGAGGCGATCACGGACTGTTCGCCGAGGATCGGGAATTCCTTGACGATGTAGCGGATGTCGCCGTCCGAGGCCACGAGATCGGCGACCTCGGCATGGGCCTTCCGGCAGTAGCCGCAGCGGTAGTCGATGAACTCGACGACCGTGAGGCTGCCCTCCGGGTTGCCGCCGACGAAGGAGAAGCCGTCCTCGAAGATATCCGCGGCGTTGGCCTTCACAAGCGCGGCATCGCCATCAGCCGCCGCCTGGGCCTGGCGCTTCTGCAACTCGTCGATCGCCTCGGCGAGAACCTCGGGGTTTTCCATCAGATAGGCCCGGACCTCGGCGCGGAATGCATCGCGCTCGGCCTCCGTCATCTTCGTCATGTCGAAGGCGGTGGCGGGGGTCGCAATCATCGCGGCGAACGCGAGCGGGACGAGTTTCATCGGCGGCCTCTCATCGGGGGCGCGCCTGTGGCGCACCGGGTCGGACAAATCGGGACAGGCCATCGCAGGCTTTCCGGCGGCGCAAGGCCGGGCCGGTGCGGCCCATTGACCTTGGTGCCGCGGGCTGGAAAGAACGACCCCGTCAACGGCCGCCACCATAGAGAGAACGATGCGCACATCAAGCCGCGGGATGGTCGATCCCTTCATTGTGATGGACGTGATGGAGGCCGCCCGCGCGGCCGAGGCGGCGGGCCGCCACATCATCCACATGGAGGTGGGCCAGCCGTCCACGCCGGCGCCTGCCGCCGCGCGGGCGGCCCTGGCCCGGGCGCTGGAAGAAGATGCGCTCGGCTATACGGTGGCGCTCGGCCTGCCGGCGCTGCGGCAGGGAATCGCGCGGCATTACGCCGAGCGGTACGGCGTCGATCTCGACCCCGCGCGGGTGATCGTGACGGCGGGGTCCTCGGGGGCGTTCCTTCTCGCCTTCTCGGCGCTCTTCGACGCGGGCGACCGGGTGGCGCTCGGCGAGCCCGGCTATCCTTCCTACCGCCAGATCCTGCGCGCGATGTCTGTCACGGCCGTCGGTATCCCGACGCAGCCGGAGAACCGCTACCAGCCGGTGCCCGACGAGGTTCCCCATGACGTGCAGGGCCTGATCGTCGCCTCGCCCGGCAACCCCTCGGGGACGATGCTCGCGCGCGAGGAGCTTGCGGCTCTCGCCGGGCTCTGCGCGGCGCGCGGGCTCGCGTTCATCTCGGACGAGATCTACCACGGGCTGAACTATGACCGGCGACCCGTCACGGCGCTGGAGGTCACGGACGAGGTCTACGTCGTCAACTCCTTTTCCAAGTACTTCTCCATGACCGGCTGGCGCATCGGCTGGATGGTCGTTCCGGAGGCGCACGTGCGGGTGGTGGAGCGGCTGGCGCAGAACATGTTCATCTGCCCGCCACACGCGAGCCAGGTCGCGGCACTGGCCGCACTCGGCTGCGCCGAGGAGCTTGAAGCCAACGTCCGGGTCTATGCCGAGAACCGCCGGCTGATGCTGGAGGAACTGCCGAAGGCCGGGTTCACGCGGATCGCGCCGCCCGATGGCGCCTTCTACATCTATGCCGACGTGTCGGACCTAACCTCCGACAGCCGCGCCTTCGCGGCCGAGATCCTCGACCGGGCAGGGGTGGCGGTGACGCCCGGGCTCGACTTCGACCCGGTGCGGGGGGCCGGGACCCTGCGGTTTTCCTACGCACGGTCCACGGGCGACATCCGCGAAGGACTCCGGCGGCTTCACGACTTCATGACGACGCGCGGTTAGGGCTTGGGCCGCGCCGGCGCGGCGGCCTATCATCGCGGGAAAACGGGCAGGCGCATGATGCTTCGGGCACTCCTCCTTTGCCTCGCCATGCTGGCGGCGGCCCCGCTGCGGGCGGCGGACCTGACCGCGCTCGCCCATCTCGATCCGGCCGCGTCGCGCGTGGCCGACGAGGGCGCAGGCGTCGCGGTCGATCTCGCGATTTCCAAGGCGGTGCCCTATCGCGCCTTCCTCATGAACGACCCGCCCCGGCTCGTGCTCGATTTCTCCGAGGTCGCGTTCGGCGTCTCGCGGCCCGCGGCCCTCGACCGCTCCGAACGGGTGCGGGCGCTGGCCTGGGGGCCGGTCCGTGCCGGCTGGTCGCGGCTTGTGGCCGAGCTGGACGGCCCCTACCGGATCGACAGCGCCGAGGAACGGGTCGGAGCCGGTGGCGAGGGCGAGGTGCGCATCCGGCTTGTGCCCGAGGACGCCTCCGCCTTCGCCGCCGCGACGGCCGCCGGCCCGCCCGAGGTCGCGCGCTGGGCGCTTCCGAAGCCCGCCGTCGTCGATACGCCGAAGCGCCGCCAGACCGGCGAGGCGCCGCTCGTCGTGGTGATAGACCCCGGCCATGGCGGCATCGACCCCGGCGCCGAGGCGGGCGCCCTCCAGGAAGCGGACGTGATTCTCGGCTTTGCGCGCGAACTGGCCGAACTTCTGCGGCGTTCCGGGATGACCGTCGTGATGACCCGCGAGGAGGATGTCTTCGTCCCCCTCGAAACCCGGATCAGCGTCGCCCGCGCCGCCCGCGCGGACGTGTTCCTGTCGCTCCATGCCGATGCGCTGGCAGAGGGCGAGGCGACGGGGGCCACGGTCTTCCTCCTCGCCGAGGAGGCCAGCGACGGGGCCTCGGCGCGGCTTGCAGAGTGGCACGACCGGGCCGATCTCCTGGCCGGGGTCGATCTTTCCGCCCAGGACGACCTCGTGGCACAGGTGATGATGGACATGGCCCGGACCGAGACTCAGCCCCGGGCCGACCGGCTGGCGGCTGCACTCGCGGCGGCAATCCGCGAGAAGGGCGGCAGGATGCACCGGCATCCGATCCAGCAGGCGGCCTTCTCGGTGCTGAAGTCGCCGGACATTCCCTCGATCCTGCTCGAAGTCGGGTTCCTGTCGTCCGAGGCCGACCGCAAGCGGCTCGTCGATCCGGTGTGGCGCGCGACGATGCAAGAGGCCATCCTCGCGGCACTGAAGACCTGGGCGGAAGCCGACGCGGCCGAGGCGAAGCTCCTGCGGCAGTAGCACGCGGCGATCCGCCAAGGCGCGCGGCACAAGCCGAGTTGTTTTGACCCGCCCCGCCGTGCACTGTATAGACGCCGCGTTCTCTCGGGAGTCTCGCGTGATCCGGTTCGTTCTCTCCTTCGTCGGCGCCATCTTCAGCTGGATCGTCACCGGAGTCGCATTTGCCGCGCTGACGGTGGGGGCGGTCTTCTGGATGTATTCGCGCGACCTGCCGGACTACGAATACCTCAGCCGCTATACGCCGAAGACGATCAGCCGCATCTATTCGGGCGAGGGTCGCCTGATGGACGAATTCGCCACCGAACGTCGCATCTTCGCGCCGATCGAGGAAATCCCCGACGTCGTGAAGCAGGCCTTCATTTCCGCCGAGGACAAGAATTTCTATTCGCACCAGGGTTTTGACACGCGCGGCATGGCCGGTGCCCTCTGGGATGCGATCCGCACCCGCGGCCAGACGCTGCGCGGCGCCTCGACGATCCCGCAGCAGGTCGCCAAGAACTTCCTTCTCGGCGGCGAGCGGACGGCCGAGCGGAAGATCAAGGAACTCGTGCTGGCCAACCGGCTCGTGAACACGCTGCCGCGCGACAAGATCCTCGAGCTTTACCTCAACGAGATCGACCTCGGCTTCCTCTCGTTCGGCGTCGCATCGGCGGCGCAGACCTACTTCAACAAGACCCTGGCGCAACTCCAGCCCGAAGAGGCCGCCTACCTCGCCGCGCTGCCGAAGGCGCCCTACAGTTACCACCCGGTCAAGAACCGCGAGGCGGCGGTGGAGCGGCGCAACTACGTGCTGCGCGAGATGTTCCAGAACGGCTACATCGACAAGGCAACGTTCGACACCGCCACGGCGGCGCCGCTGAAGACGGTTCAGGGCGGCGACTACCCCTCGTTCAAGGGATCGCTGCCGCCGCGCGACTACTTCACCGACGAGATCCGGCGGCAGCTTTCGCGCAGCTTCGGCGAGGAGGAGTTCTTCGGCGGCGGCCTCGCGATCCGCGCGACCGAGGACCCTGAGATGCAGATGGCCGCCGCCGAGGCGTTGCAGGAGGCGCTGGAGGATTTCGACCGCCGGCAAGGCGTCTGGCGCGGCACCCGCAAGGCGCTGCCGGCCGAGGCGCTGGCCTCGGAGGAGGCCTGGCGGACGGCGCTGGCCGAAACCGAGGTGCCGCGCGACGTGCCGGGCTGGCTCCCTGCCGTGGTGCTTGAGGTCGGCGAAAGCGCCGCCCGCATCGGGATCGAGGGCGTCTCGGATGACGAGGACGGCCACTGGATTCCCGCCGAGGACGTGACCTGGGCCAGGAAGCGGCTGGAGGACGGCAAGCTTGGAAAGAAGGCGAAGGCCGCGGGCGACCTCGTCGCGGTCGGCGACGTGGTGATGGTGGCCGCCCTTGCGAACGAGGACGGGTCTTTCAAGCGCTGGTCGCTGCGCCAGGTGCCGGAAGTGCAGGGCGGTTTCCTGGCGATGGACGTGAACACCGGCCGGGTCATCGCCATGCAGGGCGGCTTTTCCTACCAGTCCTCGGTCTTCAACCGGGTCACGCAGGCGCAGCGCCAGCCGGGCTCCTCCTTCAAGCCCTTCGTCTATGCCGCGGCACTCGACAGCGGCTTTTCGCCCGCGACGATCGTCGTCGACGCACCGATCGAGGTGGACACGCCGCAGGGTCTGTGGCGCCCGAAGAACGCCTCGAACAAGTTCTACGGGCCGACGCCGCTCAGGACCGGGATCGAGCAGTCGCGGAACCTCATGACGGTGCGCGTCGCGCAGGAGATCGGGATGGAGACGGTGGCCGGCTATGCCGAACGCTTCGGCGTCTATGACCACCTCGACCCCTACCTCGCCAACGCGCTCGGGGCGCAGGAGACGACGCTCTTCAAGATGGTGGCGGCCTACGCGATGTTCGCCAACGGCGGCGAGCGTGTGGAACCGACGCTGGTGGACCGCGTGCAGGACCGCTGGGGCCGGACGATCTACCGCCACGACCAGCGCGATTGCGTCGACTGCAAGCTCGCGAGCCTCGACCCGGGCGTCGCGCCGCGGATCACCTCGGACCGCGAGCGGGTGATGGACCCGGTGACCGCCTATCAGCTCACGTCGATGTTGCAGGGCGTGGTGCTGCGCGGCTCGGGCTCCGGCGTCAAGCTGCCGGTGCCGGTGGCGGGCAAGACCGGCACCACGAACGACGCCAAGGATGTCTGGTTCATCGGCTTCACCTCGAACATCGTCGCAGGCTGCTACATGGGCTACGACCAGCCCAGAACGCTGGGGCAGGGGGCCTATGGCGGCACCCTCTGCGTGCCCGTGTTCAACGCCTTCATGAAGAAGGCGGTGGAGAAATACGGCGGGACCGATTTCCGCGTGCCCGCGGGCGGTCACTTCATCAAGATCAACCGCTTCACCGGCGAGCGCCTGCCCGACGACGTCACCGGCGACTTCGTCCAGGCCGAGTTCTTCCGCGATGGCGAGATCCCGATCTTCGGCATCGGCGCGATGGTCGACGGCGGCTTTGCCATGGGCCAGAACCTGCCGCTTTACGCCTACGGCGAATTGGGCGGCGACGAGGGCGGCGGGGGAACGACGGTCACCACCTCCACGGGCAAGACGAAGGTCATCCCGAAGAAGGCCGATTTCGGCACCCTCTCGGCCGGCGGTCTCTACTGACACGCGGCGCGTCGTCCGGCGCCCCGCCCTTGCCGGGCCGGGGCGCGTGGACTATCTGTGCGCTGCACTTTGACGGAAGGACGACGGCCCATGCGCGCCGAAATGGAAAATGTGGTCGAGGCGGTGGAGAAGTCGCTGCGACTCCTCGGTCAGCGGATGGACTGGGAGACGGCGGCGCACCGGCTGGAAGAGATGAACGCGATGATCGAGGACGGCGACCTCTGGTCCGACCCGACGCGCGCCCAGAAGCTGATGCGCGACCGTCAGATGCTTCTCGACCAGGTGGAGACCTACCGCCGGATCGAGCGCGAGCTGAAGGACAATGTCGACCTCATCGAGCTGGGCGAGATGGAGGACGACAAGGAGATCGTCACCGAGGCCGAGACCTCCCTGCGGTCACTGAAGGAATTCGCCGCCGCCAAGGAACTCGAGGCGCTGCTCGACGGCGAGGCCGATGGCAACGACACCTTCCTCGAGATCAACGCCGGCGCCGGCGGCACCGAAAGCTGCGACTGGGCTTCGATGCTGGCGCGCATGTATGTGCGCTGGGCCGAGAAGAAGGGCTACAAGGTCGAGCTTCAGTCGGAAACGCCGGGCGACGAGGCGGGCATCCGCTCGGCCTCCTACAAGATTTCGGGGCCTAACGCCTATGGCTGGCTCAAGTCGGAATCGGGCGTCCACCGGCTGGTGCGCATCTCGCCCTATGACAGCGCCGCGCGGCGGCACACGTCGTTTTCCTCGGTCTGGGTCTATCCGGTGGTGGATGACAACATCGAGATCGTGATCCCCGACAACGATATCCGCATCGACACCTACCGCTCCTCGGGCGCCGGCGGGCAGCACGTCAACACCACCGATTCCGCGGTCAGGATCACCCACCTGCCGACCAACATCGTTGTCACCAGTTCGATGAAGTCGCAGCACCAGAACCGCGAGATTGCCATGAACGCCCTGCGCTCGCGGCTCTACCAGCTCGAACTCGACAAGCGGAATGCCGCGATCAACGCCGCGCATGAATCGAAGGGCGATGCCGGCTGGGGCAACCAGATCCGCTCCTATGTGCTCCAGCCCTACCAGATGGTGAAGGACCTGCGCACCGGCTACGAGACTTCGGACACGCAGGGCGTGCTCGACGGCGACCTTGACGGCTTCATGGCGGCGACGCTGGCGATGGACGTCGCCGGCAAGAGCCGCGCCGAGGCGCGGGCAGAGGCCTGATCCCCGCCCGGTCCCTGTTGCCACGGCTCTTGCCACGGGCCCCGGGCCTGTCCTAGCCTTTCCCCGCATGCGCCGAGGGAGGAGACATGGACGCAACCGATCGCGGGCCCGACCCGCTGCCCGAGATCCGGCAGGTGGAGCTTTCCGACATCGGGGTGGTGCTCCGCCGGGGTTTGCGCGACTTCCTGCGTGCGCCGCTCTACGGCATCTTCTTCAGCGCCGTCTATGTCGCGGGCGGGCTGATCCTCTGGAAGGTCTACGGGGTGGCGGGCCAGCAATGGTGGCTCGCGCCGGTGGCCGTGGGTTTTCCGCTTCTCGGACCCTTCGCGGCCGTCGGGCTCTACGAGGTAAGCCGCCGGCTCGAGAAGGGCATTCCCCTGCGCTGGACCGAGATTCTCGGCGTCGTCTTCGCGCAGAAGGACCGGCAGATCCCCGCGATCGCCGCCGTCATCATCGTCCACTTCCTCTTCTGGGTCTTCGTTGCGCACGCGCTCTTCGCGCTCTTCATGGGTCTCAGGGCCTTCGGGCCGGCGTCCGACATGGCGAGCCTCTTTCTCGATGGCAACGGCCCCCTGATGCTCGCAGTCGGCAGCGTGATCGGTGCAGGCTTCGCCGGCGTCCTCTTCGCCACGACCGTGGTGGGCCTGCCGCTGCTGCTCGACAAGGAGATCGACTTCGTCACGGCGATGATCCACTCGGTGAAGACGGTGCTGGCGAACCCGCTTGTGATGGTCGTCTGGGGCGGGCTCATCGCGGTGCTCCTCTTCGTGGGAATGGTCCCCTGGTTCCTCGGGCTTTTCGCGGTCCTGCCGGTCCTCGGCCACGCCTCCTGGCACATGTACCGCAAGGCGCTCGAGGATTGACGGGCGGGGGTGGCGTGGCTGGTGCTCTGCGCCCGTCTTCGCTAGAAGGGCCGGCGCGGGAGGGCACCGCCCCTGGCCCGCGGGCAGGTCGATAACGAGGGAACAGAGGGTCATGCCCGGCATAGAGGCCCAGCACGCTGCGCGTCTGTCCGTGGCGCCCATGATGGACTGGACGGACCGTCACTGCCGCGTCTTCCACCGCCAGATAAGCCGCGAGGCATTGCTCTACACCGAGATGGTGACGGCCCCGGCGGTGATCCACGGGGACCGCGACCGTCTGCTGGCGTTCGACGCGGTCGAGCATCCGGTGGCGCTGCAGCTCGGCGGGTCGGACCCGGGCGAGCTTGCAGAGGCGACGCGGATCGCCGCCGGCTACGGCCATGACGAGATCAACCTGAACGTCGGCTGCCCCTCCGACCGGGTTCAGTCGGGCTGCTTCGGCGCCGTGCTGATGGAGCGGCCGGCGCTGGTGGCCGATTGCGTCGCGGCGATGATTGGGGTCGCGCCGGTCGAGGTGACGGTGAAATGCCGGATCGGCGTGGACGACCAGGTGCCCGAGGCGGTGCTGCCGGCCTTCCTCGAAACCGTCGCTTCCGCCGGCGTCCGGCGTTTCGCCATCCATGCCCGCAAGGCCTGGCTCAAGGGACTGAGCCCGAAGGAGAACCGCGAGGTTCCCCCGCTCGACTACCCGCTGGTCCTGGCCATGAAGCAGGCCTTTCCGGACCTTCACATCTCGGTCAACGGCGGGATCACCTCGCTCGATCAGGCCGAGGCATTCCTCGCGGCGGGGCTCGACGGGGTGATGATCGGTCGCGCGGCCTATCATGAACCCTACGATATCCTCGCCGACGCCGACCGGCGCCTCTTCGGCGGCGCGGCCGGGCCCGGCCGCTTCGAGGTGGTGGAGCGGATGCGGCCCTATATCGCGCGCCATCTGGAGGCGGGGGGGCGGCTCCACCAGGTCACGCGCCACATGCTCGGCCTCTTCCACGGCTGCCCCGGCGCGCGGCACTGGCGGCGCATCCTGTCGGAGCGCGCGAACGCGACGGGCGCGGGGCCGGAGGTCATCGACGCCGCGCTCGCGCCGATGCGCGCCCTCGCGGCCTGAATCGGCGCGCCTCGGCGCCGGATCGGTCGAGGCTTCTGGCCAATTCCGCGCGGAGCGGCTATGCGCTGCGCCGCAGGACTTTTCCGAACGGGAACGGGACGCCAGATGCCGGAGATATCAGAGCTTCTGCCCATGGTGGCGTTGCTGGCGGCGATAGGCGCCTTCGCCGGCGTGATCGCGGGGCTTTTGGGCGTCGGTGGCGGGATCATCCTCGTTCCGGCGTTCTACTATGCCTTCGAGGGGCTCGGCTTCGTCGGGCCCGACCTGATGCAGGTCTGCCTTGCCACCTCGCTCGCGACGATCATCGTCACCTCGCTGCGCTCCGTCTTCTCCCACAACCGCAAGGGCGCGGTGGATTGGACGATTCTCCGTGGCTGGGCGCCGGGGATTGCCCTCGGCGCCCTGGCGGCGGTCTTCGCCGTCGCGGCCCTGCGGACGCCGGTGCTGCAGGCGATCTTCGGCACGCTCGCGCTGGTCGTCGCGCTCTATCTCGGGCTCGGCCGCTCGACCTGGCGCCTGGGGCCGGCGATGCCGGCCGGGAGGGCGCGGGCGGTGCTCTCACCGCTCGTGGGGTTCCTTTCGGTCCTGATGGGGATCGGCGGCGGCTCCTTCGGGGTGCCGCTGATGAGCCTCTATGGCGTGCCGATCCACCGCGCCGTTGCGACCGCGGCTGGTTTCGGCGTGCTCATCGCCGCGCCCTCGGTCACAGGTTTCCTCTTCACCCCGGCGGTGGAGGCCCCGCCCTACACGCTCGGATCGGTGAACCTGCCGGCCTTTCTCGTCATCATCACGATGACGCTCGCCACCGCGCCTTTGGGCGTGCGGCTCGCCCATGCGATGGACCCGGCGCCGCTCCGCCGGGTGTTCGCGGCCTTCCTTGCGCTCGTCGCGCTCAACATGCTGCGGAAGGCGGCCGGCTACTGAGCGGTCGCCGGAAGGTCGGGGCTGCCGGGCGGTGGTATCGCGCGCGGCGCAACCTGCCGGGTCCCTTCGTGCCGGGGAAGGACCGGTGGGCGCGGCGGTCAGTCGATGGCCCTGCGCGCCGCCCGTCCACCGCGGCGCTGGCTGAGGCGCGGCGCGCGGGCGGGAAGCTCGGCCATGATCCGGCGCCGGTCCTCCGGGCTCATCCGGCTCCAGCCGGCGATCTCGTCGACCGATCGGTAGCAGCCGACGCAGATGCGTTCCGCGGGATGGACGACACAGACCCGCACGCAGGGGCTTTCGATCTCCGGCCGCTTCCAGACCTCGTCCGTCATGTGTCCCGCCTCAGATGCCCGATCCGGTCGAGCGCACCCTGGAGGATATAGCCTGCGGCCACATGGTCGATAACCTCGGCGCGACGCTTTCGGGACGTATCCGCCTCCAGGAGCGCGCGTTCGGCTGCGACGGTGGAGAGCCGTTCGTCCCAGAAGGTGACGGGAAGTTCGGTCAGCCGTTCGAGGTTGCGGGCGAACGCGCGGGTGGACTGGCAGCGCGGGCCCTCCGTCCCGTCCATGTTGCGCGGCAGTCCGAGAACCAGTCCGCCGATCCCCCGCTTGCCGCAGAGGTCGAGGAGGGCCGCGGCATCGGCGGTGAACTTCGTCCGCCGGATGGTCAGGAGCGGCGAGGCGACCGAGAGGAGCGGATCCGAGACCGCGACGCCGATGGTCTTCGTGCCGAGGTCCAGCCCGGCGACCGCCCGGGCCTGCGGCAGGGCGGCAGCGAAATCCTCGATCCGTTCGAAGATCACTCCGCGACCCCGGCCTGCGCGGCCGCCGCGCGGATCACGGCGAGGTCCGCGTCGCGGCCGGCGAAGCGCCCCTCAGCCTCTGCGAAGACCGACTTCGCGCGCTCGGCCTCGCCGAGGACGCCGAGCGACATGATGAGGCGCGCCCAGTCCGCGGCCGGGCCGCCCTCGGACGCGAGCCGGTCGGAAAGCTGGTCCACCATGCCGCGGATCATCTGCTGGCGCTCTTCCGGCGTCATCTCCGCGGCGGCGGCCACCTGGCCGGCGTCCGGACCGGGTGCCGTGCCGGGCGCCGGGGGCGGCATGTAGTTCACCCCGGCGGCCTGTGCGAGCATGGCGATGTCGGCCCGGATCGCGGGAATCCAGGGCGCCTCCTCCGGGCCCTCCTCCAGCAGGCCGCGCCAGAGCGCGAAGGCATGGTCGGGCCGGCCCGTCTGCGCCCACATCAGGCCGAGGTAGAACCGCGCGGTGCCGTTCCTCGGGTCGCGCTCGAGCGTCCGGTCGAGCGCCTCCTCCGCCTCGGGGGAGACATAGCCGCCGGTGGCGAGGATCATCGTGTCGGCAAGCGTGGCAAAGTCCTCGGCCGTGGCCGCGGTGCCGGAGAGCTCGATCACCCGCCTTTGCGCCGCGATCGCCGCCGGGAAGTTGCCGAGCACGGCCTCGTTCCGGGCGAGGAGCCTCTGGCCGGCGACGTCGTCGGGCTTGTCGGCAACGGCGGCGCGGAGCCGCTCGACCAGCGCGAGATAGTCGGCCGCCGGTGCGGGCCGCTCGGGCAGGACTACTGCCGCCTCGGCCTCTGCCTGCGAGGGACGGGTCTCGCGGAAGGTCTCGGCCCGGGCGATGCGCTTCGCGATCGGCAGGTCGGGATAGCCCGGGGCGCCGGTCGTCGCGTAGAGCCCGACTGCGCCCGCCACCGCCGCGCCGATGACGATGAGCGGGATCAGGGGGTTGCCGCGCGCCGCCGTGACCGCGCCCCGACCCGTGCGGTCGGCCTCCAGGAGCTTGCGCGAGATCTCGATCCGGGCGCGGTCGGCCTCTGCCGCGGGCATCACGCCGCGGGCAAGGTCGCGGTCCACCTCGCGGAGCTGGTCGCGGTAGACCTGAAGGTCCGCCTCGGCCTCCGCGCGGCCGGCGCCGCCGCGCCAGAGCGCACGGGCAAGTGCCAAGGCAACGAGGGCCGCCAAGCCGATCGAGAGGGTCCAGAACAGCATCGCGTCTCCGTTTCCGCCGCCCGATGTAAGCGTTCCCTTCGCCGCGCGAAAGCCCGAAGCGGCCCGCGCCGGGGGGCACCTTGTCGCAGAACCGGGACCCCTGTCGCATTTTTACCTGTTGCGACGTTTGCCGGAGGGTTGGCGGAGCCGTCAGGCTCCACAAGCATCAGGACGCCTCTACGGCTGAACCAGGGGGATTCGCATGGGCCTGAAACGCTACTCCGTCTTCGCCATCGTGCGCGAGGCGATGAGCTACCATCAGGGTTGGGAACGCGCCTGGCCGTGGCCCAAGCCGAAGCGGAAGTACGATGTCGTGATCGTCGGCGCCGGCGGCCACGGCCTCGCCACCGCCTACTATCTCGGCAAGAATTTCGGCATCACCAATGTCGCGATCATCGAGAAGGGCTGGCTGGGCGGTGGCAACACCGGGCGCAACACCACGATCATCCGCTCCAACTACCTCCAGGACCCCTCGGCCGCGATCTACGAAAAGGCCCGCTCGCTCTACGAGACGATGAGCCAGGACCTGAACTACAACGTCATGTTCTCCCCCCGCGGCCTTCTCATGCTCGGCCAGACCGAACACGAGGTCCGGGGCTACAAGCGCACCGTCTACGCCAACAACCTGCAAGGGGTGGAGACGCGCTGGATCGAGCCGGACGAGGTCAAGAAGCTGGTGCCGATCATCAACATCGCCGGGCCGCGCTATCCGGTGCTCGGCGCGCTCTACCAGGCGCGCGGCGGCACCGCGCGGCACGACGCGGTGGCCTGGGGCTATGCGCGGGCCTGCAGCGCGATGGGCATGGACGTGATCCAGCAGTGCGAGGTCACCGGCGTGCGCAGCGAGGGCGGCCGCGTCAAGGGGATCGACACGACGAAGGGTGCCATCGACTGCGACAAACTGGGTCTGGTCGTTGCCGGCAATTCGAGCGTGCTGGCCGAGATGGCGGGCTTCCGCCTGCCGATCGAGTCGCTCGCCCTTCAGGCGCTGGTCAGCGAGCCGATCAAGCCCTGCATGGACGTGGTCGTCATGGCCAACACCGTGCACGGCTACATGAGCCAGTCCGACAAGGGCGAGATGGTGATCGGCGGCGGCACCGACGGCTTCAACAACTACACCCAGCGCGGCAGCTTCCACCACATCGAGGAAACCGTCCGCTCGCTGATCGAGACCTTCCCGATGCTCTCGCGCCTGAAGATGCTGCGCCAGTGGGGCGGCATCGTCGACATGACCGGCGACCGCTCGCCGATCCTCTCGAAGACGCCGGTCGAGGGCGTCTTCGTCAACTGCGGCTGGGGCACCGGCGGCTTCAAGGCGATCCCGGGCTCCGGCTGGGCCATGGCGGAACTGATGGCGCGGGGGCACTCGCCGCTCACCGAGGAATTCTCCATGTACCGCTTCCGCGAGGGCAAGTTCATCGACGAAAGCGTCGCCGCGGGGGTGGCGCACTGATGGAAGCACCGCTCTTTCATTGTGGCGAAAATACTCCGGGGGTCCGGGGGCAGCGCCCCCGGCCCGGCTCCGAAAGGACAATGACATGCTGACCCTTGAATGCCCCTACTGCGGCGTGAAGGCCGAGGAAACCGAACTGACGGCCGGTGGCGAGGCGCATCTGAAGCGCTACGGGCCCGGCTCCAGCGACGAGGACTTCGAAAGCTATCTCTTCGTCCGGAAGAACCCCAAGGGTGTGCATTTCGAACGCTGGCGGCATGCCTACGGCTGCGGCAAGTGGTTCCTCGCCGCCCGCTGCACGGCGACGCTCGAGGTCTTCGGGACCTATCCGGCGCAGTCGAAGGAGCCACCGGCGGAACTTCAGGCGAAGATCAGGGCGAAGCGCCCGAACTGGGAGGGCTACAGGTGAGCACGCGTCTATCGAAGGGCGGCCGGCTGATCGACCGCACGAAGCCCCTTTCCTTCACTTTCAACGGCCGTCGGATGAAGGGCTACCACGGCGACACGCTCGCCTCGGCGCTTCTCGGCGCGGGCCAGACGATGGTCGGGCGATCGTTCAAGTACCACCGCCCGCGGGGGGTGATGGCCTCCGGCGCCGAGGAGCCGAACGCGCTCGTCGGGCTCGGGCAGGGCGGGCGGTTCGAGCCGAACCAGCGCACCACCACGACCGAGCTCTTCGAGGGCGCGGAGACCATCAGCCAGAACCACTGGCCGAGCCTCGAATTCGACATCGGCGCGATCAACAACAAGGTCGCAAGATTCCTGCCGGCCGGGTTCTACTACAAGACATTCATGTTCCCGCGCTTCGCCTGGAAACATGTCTTCGAGCCGATCGTCCGGCAGTCGGCCGGCCTCGGCAAGGTGCCGCAGCACCGCGACGAGGACCGCTACGAATACGCCTATGCGTTTGCCGACGTGGTGATCGTCGGCGGCGGCATCGCCGGGATCGCCTCCGCGCTCGCAGCGGGCCGCGCGGGCAAGCGGGTCTGGCTCATCGAGCAGTCGGCGCACTGGGGCGGACGGGCGGTCGTGGACGGCGTCCAGATCGACGGGCAGGACGCCGGAGACTGGGTGAAGAACGCCATCGAAACCCTTGGCAAGATGGCGAATGTCACGCTCCGTGGGCGCACGATGGCGGCCGGTCTCTATGACCACGGATATCTGCTGGCCTACGAGCGGATCGCCGACCACACGCCCGGCGACGGGCGTCCGCGGCACCGGCTCTGGCGCATCCGTGCGGGCCATGTCGTGACGGCGACGGGGGCCATCGAGCGGCCGCTCAGCTTCGCCGGCAACGACATTCCGGGCGTGATGCTTGCTTCCGCCGTGCGCGACTATGTCGTCAACTGGGGCGTCAGCCCCGGCGACCGCACCGTGATCGTGACCAACAGCGACGACGCCTACCGCACCGCGCTGGCGCTTCTCGACGCCGGCCTCGTGGTCCCGGCGGTGATCGACGCGCGGCCCGAGGCGAAGGGCGAGCTCCCCGAGGCCGTGCGGGCGCGCGGGGTGCGCGTCCTCGCCGGTCACGGCATCGCCAAGGTCAAGGGCGGCAAGGAGGTCACCGGCGTCTCGGTCTGCATCCAGGCGGGCGAGGGCGCCGAGATCGAGAGCATCGCCTGCGACGCGGTCGCCATGTCGGGCGGCTGGTCGCCGGTCGTGCATCTCTGGTCGCACTGCGGCGGCAAGCTCCTCTGGGACGAGGCGCAGGCGATGTTCCGTCCCGACCCGAAGCGGCCCGCGACGGGCGATGACGGCGCCGCGATGGTCACCGCCGTCGGGGCCGCGAACGGCATCCTGACGCCGCACGAGATCCTCGCCGATGCGCACCGGGCCGCCGGCGGCACCGGCACCGCGCCCGGTGCCGTGGCCGCGGTCGAGGCGCCGATGCAGCCGGTCTGGATCATGCCGCAGGGCGCCGGGCCCGCGTTGCGCATGAAGATGTGGCTCGATCCGCAGAACGACGTGAAGGTTTCGGACGTGCAGCTTGCCGCGCGCGAGGGCTACGAAAGCGTCGAGCACACCAAGCGCTACACCACGCTCGGGATGGCGACGGATCAGGGGAAGATCAGCAACATCAACGGTCTGGCGGTACTTTCCGATGCGCTCAGCCAGGCGATCCCGGCCACCGGCACCACGACCTTCCGCCCGCCCTACACGCCGATCTCGATGGGTGCCATCGCCGGCGAGGCGCGGGGCGAGATATTCCAGCCGCTCCGGCGCACGCCGATGCACGGCTGGCACGAGACCCATGGCGCCCATTGGGAGCCGGTGGGCCAGTGGCGGCGCGCCTATTGCTACCTGCGCAGCGGCGAGGGCGTCCATGACGCCGTCAACCGCGAAATCCGCAACACCCGGAACGCCGTCGGGCTTCTCGACGCCTCGACGCTCGGCAAGATCATCGTCAAGGGGCCGGACGCGGGCCGCTTCCTCGACATGCTCTACACCAACCTGATGTCCACCCTTCCCGTGGGCAAATGCCGGTACGGCCTCATGTGCACCGAGAACGGCTTCCTCAGCGACGATGGGGTGGTCGTCCGGCTGACCGAGGACACCTGGCTTTGCCACACCACCACCGGGGGCGCGGAGCGCATCCACGGCTGGATGGAGGACTGGCTTCAGTGCGAGTGGTGGGACTGGAAGGTCTATACCGCGAACGTCACCGAGGAATATGCCCAGGTCGCGGTCGCGGGTCCCAACGCCCGGAAACTGCTGGAGAAGCTCGGTGGCATGGATGTCTCGAAAGAGGCGTTCCCGGCGATGGAATGGCGCGAGGGCACGCTCGGCGGGTTCCGCGCGCGGATTTACCGCATCTCCTTCTCGGGCGAGCTTTCCTACGAGGTCGCGGTGCCCGCGTCCGAGGGCCTTGCCTTCTGGGAGGCGCTGCTGAAGGCCGGCGAGGCGCTCGGCGTGATGCCCTACGGCACGGAGGCCATGCACATCATGCGGGCCGAGAAGGGCTTCATCATGATCGGCGACGAAACCGACGGCACGGTGATCCCGCAGGACCTGAACCTCCAGTGGGCGATCTCGAAGAAGAAGGACGACTACCTCGGCAAGCGGGCGCAGGAACGAAAGCACATGGTCGATCCCGACCGCTGGAAACTCGTGGGTCTGGAGACGCTCGACGGCAGCGTGATCCCGGACGGGGCCTATGCGGCGGCCGAGGGCGTCAACGCCAACGGCCAGCGCAACATGCAGGGCCGCGTGACCTCCACCTACTTCTCGCCGACCCTCGGCAAGGGGATCGCCATGGGGCTCGTGAAACGCGGTCCGGACCGGATGGGCGAGGTGCTCGACTTCCCGGTGGATAACGGCAAGGTCGTCAAGGCGCGGATCGTCGATCCGGTCTTCTTCGACAAGGACGGGGAGAAGCAGAATGTCTAAGGCTGTCAGTGCCCTGAGTGGCGTTTCTCACAAGGGCTTCGTGCAGGTGTCCGAGGCCGGGCTGAGGGGCATGATCACCGTCCGCGGCGATCTCGGGTCGGCCGCGATGAAGAAGGCGGTGAAGGCCGCAACTGGCACGGCCGTGCCGGCGCAGCGCCGGATCGAGGTCGCGAGCGACCGGGCCGCCGCATGGATGTCGCCCGACGAACTTCTCGTCCTCGTGCCCTACGGCGAGGCGCAGGCGACCGTCGCGGCGCTGGAACAGGCGCTCGCGGGCACGCATCACCTCGTGGCCGATGTCTCCGACGCCCGGGCGGTCTTCACCATCCGGGGTGCCAGGGCCGACGAGGTGCTGAGGAAGCTCTGCCCGGTAGACTTCGACGCTCTGGCCGAGGGCGAGATCCGCCGCACCCGCGCGGCGCAGGTCGCCGCCGCCTTCTGGAAATCGGGGCCGGAGGAGTTCACGCTGGTATCCTTCCGCTCGGTCGCGGCCTATGTGATGGGCCTTCTGGAGGTCTCGGTCCGGCCGGGATCGGAGCTTTTCCCGGCCTGAAGCCGCCTCGGGGCAAGCGCCGGGCCAAGGTCGGGCCCGGCAACGCCTGATCAAGAAATGCCGTTCTCGCGCTTCAGCGCGCGGATGGGCGAAGGTGCCCTCATGCTCTCCTCTTGTCGCCGCGCGCGACCGCGACGCGGGCGGAAGGTCGCAATCCGCCCGCGCGCCGCTCTGGTCTTGACCTTGGGAACCCAAGCGCGCTTATACGGGTTAGGCTTTCCCCATGCGCGAAAGGATTGACCCATGGCCTTCACCCTTCCCGACCTTCCCTATGCCCATGACGCGCTCGCGTCGCTCGGCATGTCGAAGGAGACGCTCGAATACCACCACGACCTCCATCACAAGGCTTACGTCGACAACGGCAACAAGCTCGTCGCCGGGACCGAGTGGGAGGGCAAGAGCCTCGAGGACATCGTCCGCGGCACCTATCAGGCGGGCGCGGTGGCGCAGTCGGGCATCTTCAACAACGCCAGCCAGCACTGGAACCACAACGAGTTCTGGAAGATGATGGGGCCGGGCGAGAACAAGAAAATGCCGGGTGCCCTGGAAAAGGCGCTGACCGACAGCTTCGGCTCCGTCCAGAAGTTCAAGGACGATTTCGCCGCCGCCGGGGCGGGCCAGTTCGGCTCGGGCTGGGCCTGGCTCGTCAAGGACAAGGACGGCGCGCTGAAGGTGACCAAGACCGAGAACGGCGTGAACCCCTTGTGCTTCGGCCAGACCGCGCTTCTCGGCTGCGACGTGTGGGAACATTCCTACTACATCGACTTCCGCAACAAGCGCCCCGCCTATCTCGCGAACTTCCTCGACAAGCTCGTGAACTGGGAGAACGTCGCCTCGCGGCTGTGACCCGTTCGCCCGCGGTGGCGTGCTGAAAGGCCTGCCGGGGACCGCCCCGGCAGGCTTCTTCGTTTCGCGGCGCTTGGCTCACCTCTGTTCGAGGCAGAAGCCTTCGATGTCGCCCGCGTCCCAGTGGTTCGGGCCGCTGCTCACGATCGTCCGGTCCTGCACGTAGATGCGGATGTTGTAGCCGCAGGGGGCCATGCCGGTGGTGTCGAGTTCCCAGGTGCCCGCCGCCCCGTTGGTGTTGAGCGACAGCGCGGCATAGCTGATCGACACGGAGGAACTCCCGCCGGCGAAGGGCGGCGTGAAGAAGGCGGCCGGGGCGGCCGAGGTGATCACCATCGTGCCGCCGGCGGCCTCCGGAAGCGGCGTGACGTGGATGAGGAGGCTGCCCGAGTGGTTCCCGGTCATCGCATAGGTGCCGGAGATCACCTCGCCGATGCCGAACTTGCCGCAGTTGCCCGCGCCGCTGGTGATCTCGATGTCTGCGGTCGGCGCGGTGTTGTCGACCATGAAGGCCTTCGGCGGCGTCGTGGCGAGGACCGGGCCGAAGGGCTGGCGGAACTCCAGATAGACGTTGTGGAGCCCGTTCTCGAGCCCGGTGAGCGCGCCGAGAAGGTTGTCGGCCACCGTGACGAGCGGCGAGGCGGCGAGCCAGGGGAACCAGTCGCCGACGGCGTTCACCGTCTGGCTGACCGGCGTGATCGACGGGAAGGTCGTCACGTCGGCGTCGAAGGGCACGGTCCAGGCGCGCGGGCTGACATCCGAGGGGCCCTGGATCATCACCCGGTACTCCATCGGCCCGGCCGGAATGTTGAAGCCGTTCCCCTTCAGGAGCGTGCGGCCGCCGAAGGGGGCATCGTCGGCGGTGAAGGTGCCGCCCACGCTCGCGCCGTTGGCGTAGCCCGCGCCATCGATCTTGGCCACGGACATGTTGCCGATCGACTCCAGCACCGGGGTGAAGACGCCGGGGATGACGCCCTTCGGCAGGTGCTCGACCTCGATCCAGCAGTCCTCGCGGTCGCCCCAGTGCGGCACGAAATTGGGCTGGTTCGGCGCCGGCGGGACCGCCCAGGAGAGGATGCCGCGGATCCTGGCGCGGCCGGTCTTGCAGTACTCCTGCCGGTGCGCGTCGAGGTTCACCGGAAGCGCGGCCTGATACCAGAGCCCGCCCCTCGGCACGTCGATGTCGTGGACCTCGACGAAGGTCGTGCCCTGGAATTCCCAGCCCGACCCGAAATCGAGATAGAAGGCGATGTATTCGCGGCTGCCCTTCTGACAGAGGCTGCCGGAATAGCCCGACCTCAGCTTGATCTGCACGATCCCGTGCAGAAGCATCCGGTCGCGGTCGAGCCCGACGCAGTGCAGTTCCTCATAGGTCGTGTTGAACTTCGGCTGCGCGAGGAAGTCGGCGAACTTCGAGAGGTCGATGTCGAAGGCCTTCAGGGGCGCCAGCGCCTGCCAGGCCGCGATGTCGGTCGGGTCGGCCGAGAGCTTCGCCACCGCCGGGAAGACGCCGCGCATCACCGCGAGGTCGTCCACGGCCCGCGCCACCTTCACGATCTGGTGCAGGTCCGGCTCGGGCTTCGGCGGCGGCAGCTTGACGACGGCCGCGGTGATCTTGTCGATCAGCGACGGGTCGATCTTCTGGATGCCGATGTCGGTGATCTTGTCGAGGATATGGCAGATGAACCAGTTGCGCGGCTCGATCTGGATGTCGCGTTCCAGCCGGTTGCCCCAGACCGGATGCCAGTTCGGCATGTTGGGGGGCGGCATCGTGTTCCAGGACAGGATCGCGCGCACCTTCGGCAGGACCGGCTTGTCGTCGCAGCAGGACCGGCGCTTCGGCCGGAGCCGGATCGAGACGGCATAGCAGAGCGGATCCTTGAACGGGAAGTCATGGATGTTGAAGCCGGCCACGCCGTGGTCGACCCAGGTGCCGTCGCCGTAGTCAAGGTAGAAGCGGACATATTCCTGGCTGCCGTCCGTGCAGGCATCGCCGCCATATCCCGACTGCTGCTTGATCCGCACGATCGCCGTCAGGATCTCCGTCGCCGGGTTGTAGCCGATGCAGGTCAGCTCCTCGAAACTCGTGTCGCCGACCTTCTTGAGCACGGCCTTCGGGATGTCTGCCAGTTTCAGGTCGGTCAGATTGCCGAAGTAGTTGGGATTGGTGATGAGGAGGAACTTCGATGCGTGGCGCAGGTCCACGTCCTTGTCAGCGGCCGCCATGGGGAAACTCCATGCAAATGTTTGAAAATGACGTCTGGAAAATCGCGTGCACTTGTTACTGCACGGCTCGGATCATACACCATGCTCGCCCTTGAGTAGAGTGATATATACCCCACTCTCGCGTAGCTGCGCTGGAATTGGCCGAAATGCCGCGCCCGCCCGGCGCTTCAGCCGAGGGTGGCGCGCAAGAGGGGTTCGAGCGCCGCCACATCGGGGACGGAATGGACGAAGCCGCGCAGAGAAGATTCCGCGAAGCCTTCG
The DNA here is from genome assembly GCA_020637675.1 of Paracoccaceae bacterium. Taxonomy (GTDB): domain Bacteria; phylum Pseudomonadota; class Alphaproteobacteria; order Rhodobacterales; family Rhodobacteraceae; genus Albidovulum. The sequence continues at coordinate 761,379 of JACKKD010000002.1, forward strand.
CCGATGATCCGGTCGATGAGCGCCAGAAGGGGGTCCCAGTAGCCCTCGGTGTTCAGCAGCACTATGGGCTTGGCGTGAAGGCCGAGCTGGCGCCACGTCAGGACCTCGAAGAACTCGTCGAGCGATCCGCCGCCGCCGGGAAGCACGAGGATCGCGTCGGAGTTCATGTACATGACCTTCTTGCGCTCGTGCATCGTCTCGGTGACGACGAAGGCCGAAAGGTCGCGCTTGCCGACTTCGCGCGCGACGAGGTGGACGGGGATCACTCCGAAGGTCTCGGCGCCCGCCGCCTGTGCTGCCCGCGCGACCTCGCCCATCAGGCCGACGTCGCCCGCGCCGTAAACGAGCCGCCAGCCGTTGCGCGCCAGCATCCGCCCCGTTTCCCCGGCGGCATCGGCATACGCGGTCCGCGCGCCGGAACGGGAGCCACAGTAGACACAGACGGATTTTCGCGGGGCGGGCATCGGGATTCCCCCAAAGGGTTGCTTTGACCGGTGATAGCGGCGTTGCTATGGTCGCTCAAGCGCGCCCGTCAAGCGGCGCGGGCGGTGGGGGACTGCATGGCTGGGAAGATCGGGACGGGCGCATCCGGCAGCGGCAGGCTGGGCTGGGTGGTTGGGGCTGTCGCGGGTGCGTGCGTGGCGGGCGCGGCCTGGTATTTCGGCATCCGGGCACCCGCGCCGGACGAGGCTCCGGCGCCCCCTCCGGCCCCGGAAGCCGCCCCGGAAGCTGTCCCGTCCGCCGCGCCCGCGGGGATGGGCACGCCGGAAGCGGCCGCCACGCCCGAGGCTTCCGCGCCAGAGCCTTCCACCGCCGAGCCGGCGGGAGCCGAGCCCGCGCCGGTGCCTGAGGCGGCGGCCCCTGAGCCTGCGGCTGAGCCCGCTGCGACCGCGGAGGCGCCTGCCGCGGCGCCGGCGACCGCGGCGGTCGCGCCGAGTTTCGACACGGTGCGCGTCGATGCCGACGGGGCGACGCTCGTCGCAGGCCGCGCGGGCGAGGGGGCGCTGCTCTCGATCCTCGTGGACGGGGTGGAGGCGGCCACGGCCGCCGCCGACGGCCGCGGCGCCTTCGCCGCGCTCTTCACCCTGCCGCCGAGCGACCAGCCCCGGGTGATGCGGCTGGAATCCGTGCTCGACGACGGAACGCGGCTCGCCTCGGCGGCCGAGGTCATCATCGCTCCGTTCGCGCTGCCCGAACCCGCCCCCGAGGCAGTTGCCACGGCCGAACCGCCGGCCGAGACCGCACCTGCCGCTCCGCCGCCGGAGGGTCCGGCGGTGCTGATCGTCGAGGGCGGCGCCGTGCGCAAGGAAACCCCGGCCACGCCGGTCACGGAGATCGTCATCGACACCATCGGCTACGGCGCCGCAGGCACGGTGGAGATCGCCGGGCGGGGCACCGCCGGGGCCTTCGCGCGGCTCTACCTCGACAATGCCGAACAGGCGACGGCTGCGATCGCCGAGGGCGGCGACTGGCAGGCGAGCCTCGCCGGGGTGGCGCCGGGACTCTACACGCTCCGCGTCGACCAGATCGACACGGCCGGCAAGGTCACGTCGCGGTTCGAGACCCCGTTCCAGCGCGAGGCACCGGAGACGGTCGCGGCCGCGCTGCCGGCACCCGAGGCGTCGCCCGCGTCCGCCCCGGCGGCGACGGAAGCCGCGCCGGCGGAGCCCGCCGCCACCGCGGCCCTTCCCGCGACCGAAGCGCCCGCCGTAACGGCCGAGACCGCGCCCGGGGTCACCCCTGCCACCGAAGCGCCTGCCCCGGAAGCCCTGGCAGGCGCGCCCCAGGCGGCAACGCCGGCGACGAAGGCCATGATCGTTACGGTGCAGCCGGGCTTCTCGCTCTGGCGCATCGCGCGGGAGAACTACGGCGAAGGCATCCTCTACGTGAAGGTCTTCGAGGCCAACAAGGACCAGATCCGCGACCCGGACCTGATCTACCCCGGCCAGATCTTCACGGTTCCCGCGCAGGAGTGACGCGCGCCGTGGGGGCGCAGCAGGCGCAGACCTCGGGGTGGCCGGCGCAGCAGTCTTCGAGTAGGTACCCGATCACGCCGCCGAGTCCGCGCGTGTCGGCGGCATAGAAGATGTTGCGCGAGGCGCGCCGCGACGTGACGAGCCCCGCCTGTTCGAGTGCGGCGAGGTGGAACGACAGACGCGAGGGCGAGAGCACCAGCCGGGCGGCAATGTCGCTTGCGGCGAGTCCCGCCGGGCCGGTCGCGACCAGCATCCGCACGAGTTCGAGCCGCGTCGCATTGGCGAGCGCGGAGAGGGCGGCGAGGGCGCGGGGCTGGTCCATTCTTCAACTCTTCAAGAAGGATTGAAATATTTCTCTTGATACCCGACGTGGTTCCTGCGATCAAGCGGCAAGGTGCGGATACGGGAAGGCAGATCATGGCGGGCACGCCCCAGAACCTCGACGGCTGGCGCCGCAGTGCCCGGACGCTGAAGCGCGTCGCGCCCTACCTCTGGCCCGAGGGCGAGTCCTGGGTAAAGCGCCGCGTGGTGCTGTCGCTCCTTGCCCTAATCACCGCCAAGATCGTCTCGGTCGCCACGCCCTTCCTCTACAAGGCGGCCGTGGATTCGCTGGCCGGCGAGGCGCGGGACGACACGTTTCTCCTCGCGCTCGGCGCGGTGGCACTCACCGCGGCCTACGGCGTGGCGAGGGTGGGCTCAATCGGCTTCAACGAACTGCGCGACGTGATCTTCGTCCGGGTGGGGCAACGGGCGCTCAGGAAGCTCGCGCTCGAGACCTTCACCCATATCCACCGCCTCTCCATGCGCTATCACATCACCCGCAAGACCGGGGGCCTTTCCCGCATCATCGAGCGCGGCGTGAAGGGGGTCGAGTTCCTCCTCCGCTTCATGCTTCTCTCGGTCGGGCCGCTGATCCTCGAGCTTACCATGGTCACGGTGATCTTCGCGCTCGCCTTCGACTGGCGCTACGCGGCGGCCGTGCTGGTGACCATCGCGCTTTACGTCACCTACACCTTCAAGGTGACCGAGATGCGGGTGAAGATCCGCCGAAAGATGAACGAACAGGACACCGACGCCAACCAGAAGGCGGTCGATTCGCTCCTGAACTTCGAGACGGTGAAATACTTCGGCGCCGAGGCGCGCGAAGGCGCGCGCTACGATGGCGCGATGGCGGGCTACGAGGAGGCGGCTGTCCGCACCGGCCAGTCGCTCTCGGCGCTGAACTTCGGCCAGGCCTTCCTGATCAACGCGGGCCTGATCGTCGTCATGGTGATGGCCGCGCGGGGGGTGCAGTCGGGCGCGCTGACGGTCGGCGATTTCGTCATGGTCAACGCCTACATGATCCAGATCACCATGCCCCTGAACTTCCTCGGCACCGTCTACCGGGAAATCCGCCAGGCGCTCGTCGACATGGGCGACATGTTCGACCTTCTCGACCAGCCGGCAGAGATCACCGACAAACCCGGAGCGCCGGACCTGGTGGTGCGCGGTGGCGAGGTTGAACTGGACAACGTGCGCTTCGGCTACGAGACCGCGCGGCCGATCCTGAAGGGTGTGAGCATGAAGGTCCGCGCGGGCGAGACCGTGGCGATCGTCGGCCCCTCGGGCTCGGGCAAGTCGACCATCGGCCGGCTGCTCTTCCGATTCTACGACGTGACCGGCGGCAGCTTGCGGATCGACGGGCAGGACGTGCGGGACATCCGGCAGGATTCGCTGCACGCGCAGATCGGGGTCGTCCCGCAGGACACCGTGCTCTTCAACGACACGATCCGCTACAACATCGCCTACGGACGCCCCGAGGCCGGCCGCGAGGAGCTGATCGCTGCCGCGAAGGCCGCGAAGATACACGATTTCATCATGTCGCTGCCCGATGGCTACGAGACGAAGGTGGGCGAGCGCGGGCTGAAGCTCTCGGGCGGCGAGAAGCAACGCGTGGGCATCGCGCGGACGCTCCTGAAGAACCCGCCGATCCTCCTTCTGGACGAGGCCACGTCCGCGCTCGACACCCAGACGGAGCGCGACATCCAGGAGAGCCTGAAGGAGATGAGCGAGGGGCGGACGGTCATCACCATCGCGCACCGCCTCTCGACCATCGCCGATGCCGACCGGATCGTGGTCCTCGAACAGGGACGGATCGTCGAAGAGGGGCGGCACGAGGACCTCGTCGCCCGCGGCGGACGCTACGCCGCGATGTGGGCGCGCCAGTCCTCGGGCGAGGAGGACGACGGCGGCCAGCGCATTCCGCGGCCGAAAGTCCCCGTCGACGCGCCGGAGGAGGTGACGGACGTCGCCCCGGGCGGCCGCTGGCGGCAGGTCCTGCCGCACGGATCGTGACGGCCCTGCCGCCCTTGGCAAGCGCGGCGCTTCCCGTGTAAGACGGGCCGGAACGAGGGGCGGCCCGAACACGGTCCCGCCGGGTGGGAGAGCCGCGTGAGCGAGACCGACAGTTTCATCGACGAAGTCACCGAGGAAGTGCGCCGCGACAAGCTCTTCGCGGTCTTCCGCAAGTATGGCTGGATCGGCGTCCTTGCCGTGCTGCTCATCGTCGGCGGCGCGGCCTTCAACGAATGGCAGAAGGCGCGGGTGCGCAGCGCCGCCGAAGGCTTCGGCGATGCCGTTGTCGCCGCGATGGACACCGAGGACCCGGCGGCACGGGTTGCGGCGCTGGATGCGATCTCGACGGGAGGCGGGGGTGAGCCTGCGGCGCGACGGGCCGTGACGCAGTTCCTTGCGGCCGACGAGGCGCTGAAGGCGGGCGACCGCGCCGGGGCGCTGAACCGGCTTGAGGCGCTGGCCGCCGAGCCGGGCCTGCCCGACGACTACCGCCAGCTCGCGCGGCTGAAGGCGGTGATCCTCGCCGGCGCGTCGATGGATGCCGCGGCGCGCGACGCCGCACTGGCGGAGCTGGCGCAGCCTGGCGCGCCGTTCCGCGCGCTGGCAATGGAGCAGCAGGCGGTCGCGCTCACGGCCGACGGCAAGACCGACGAGGCTCTCGCGCTGGCGCGCCAGGTCCTGCAGGAGCCGGACGCGACCCCGGGCTTGCAACGGCGGGTGACGCAGTTGATTGTGGCGCTGGGCGGCGATCCGGACGCCGGCTGAGGCCGGGGCGCAACCGGACGGGGCGGTATGAGGAAAGGGGCAGGCAGGTGAGACTTTCGCAAGGATTTGGGGCACTCGCGGCCCTCGCCGTGATCGCCGGCTGCACCGACCGCGAACCCGTGCTGGAGGGTGTCCGCCAGGATCCGCGGACGGCTGTGATCGGGACGGAGCCGGAACCCGGCGCGCTGGCACCGAAGCCGGTCTTGGCCCAGTCGATCGCGCTGCCGGCGGCGCAGGCCAATGCCGACTGGACCGCGCGCGCGGGCAACAGCGCCCATCACATTGCCCATGTCGCCCTGCCCGGGCCGCTCTCGCCGCTCTGGACGGCATCCATCGGCGCGGGCGAGGGGCGCAAGAACCGCATCGCGGCGGACCCCGTCGTCGCGGGGGGGCGCATCTTCACGCTTGATGCCAATGCGACCGTGACGGCGACCGGGACGAACGGCGCCACGCTCTGGCAGGCCGACCTGACGCCCGCGGCGGATCGCGCGGGCGAAGCCTCGGGGGGCGGGATCGCCTTCGGCGAGGGGCGTGTCTTCGTCACCACCGGTTTCGGCGAGCTTGTGGCGCTCGACCCCGCGACGGGCGGCGTGGCCTGGCGCCAGCGGCTCGATGCCGCGGTGGGCGGGGCGCCGGCGGTGTCGGACGGCCGCGTCTATGTCGTGGCGCGCGATGCCTCGGCCTGGGCTCTCAAGGCCAGCGACGGCAAGGTGGAATGGACGCTTCCCGGCACGCCCTCAGCGGCTGGCGTGATGGGCGCGGCCGCGCCCGCCGTCGATGCGCGGCAGGTGATCTTCCCCTTCTCCTCGGGGCAGATGGTGGCGGTGGCCAAGGATTCGGGCACCGGCCTCTGGGGCGCGCAGGTCGCGGGCCAGCGCCAAGGCCGCGCCTACGCCGCCTATTCCGATCTGACGGGCGATCCGGTCATCGCAGGGGACGTCGTCTATGCCGGGACAGCGGCCGGGCGGCTCGCCGCGGTGAACGCCGACACCGGCCTGACGCTCTGGTCGGCCCGCGACGGCGCGCTGAGCCCGGTGGCGGTGGCGGGAGGCTCGGTCTTCCTGGTCAACGACGAGGATCAGCTTGTTCGTCTAAACGACGCCACTGGCGAGGAAATCTGGCGAGTGGACATGCCCTATTTCACCAAGGACCGGGACAAGCGGCGCAAGGCCGTCGTGGCGCACTTCGGCCCCGTGCTTGCGGGCGGGCGGCTCATCGTGGCGTCATCGGACGGGCTCATCCGGGCCTTCGACCCGGCTTCCGGCGCGCTCGCCGGATCGGTGGAGCTTCCGGGCGGCGCGGCCTCGGCCCCGGCGGTCGCCGGCGGTGTCCTCTATGTGGTCACCAAGGACGGGAAGCTTCGGGCTTTCCGCTGAGGCGAGGACGGTGTAGAAGCGCCGCTTCGAACCGGAAGGACCAAAGGATGAGCTTCACCCTCGCCATCGTCGGGCGCCCGAACGTCGGCAAGTCGACGCTCTTCAACCGACTCGTCGGCCGGAAGCTCGCGCTCGTCGATGACCAGCCCGGCGTCACCCGCGACCTGCGCGAGGGCGAAGCCCGGCTGGGCGACCTGAGGTTCATCGCCATCGACTCCGCCGGGCTCGAAGATGTCACCGACGACAGCCTGCGGGGCAGGATGCGGCGGCTGACCGAGCGGGCGGTGGAACTGGCCGACGTCTGCCTCTTTGTCATCGACGCGCGGGCCGGCGTGACGGCGCAGGACCGAACCTTCGCCGACATCCTCAGGAAGAAGAACGCGCACGTGATCCTCGCCGCCAACAAGGCCGAGGGCAACGCGGGCGAGGCCGGTGTGCTCGATGCCTGGTCGCTGGGGCTCGGCGAGCCGGTGCGCTTGTCGGCCGAGCACGGCGAGGGGATGGACGAACTCTACCACATCCTGCGCCCCATCGCCGAGGCGGTGGCGGCGAAGGCGGCCCTCCACGCGCCCGAGGTCGATGTCGAGGTGACGGACGAGACCGCCGAGGACGGCCCGCGCAAGCCCACGAAGGAACGGCCGCTGCAGATCGCGGTCATCGGCCGGCCGAACTCGGGCAAGTCCACGCTTATCAACAAGATCGTCGGCGAAGAGCGGCTTCTGACCGGGCCCGAGGCCGGGATCACCCGCGACGCGATCTCGGTGACGGCCGACTATCTCGGCACGCCGATGCGGATATTCGATACCGCCGGCATGAGGAAACGAGCGAAGGTCGTTGACAAGCTTGAGAAATTGTCGGTGGCCGATGCCTTGCGCGCGGTGCGCTTCGCGGAAGTGGTCGTGGTGCTTCTCGATGCCGGCATCCCCTTCGAGCAGCAGGACCTGAGGATCGCAGATTTCGCCGAGACCGAGGGGCGGGCGGTCGTCGTGGCGGTGAACAAATGGGACCTCGAAGAGGACAAGACCGAAAAGCTGAAGGAGTTGCGCGAGGCCTTCGAGCGGCTCCTGCCACAGCTGAAGGGCGCGCCGCTCGTCACCGTCTCGGCAAAGACGGGGCGCGGGCTCGATCGTCTCCATGCGGCGATCCTGAAGGCCTATGACGTCTGGAACCGCCGCATCACGACGGCGAAGCTGAACCAGTGGCTGACGGCGATGACCGAGGCGCACCCGCCGCCGGCGCCGGGCGGGCGGCGGATCAAGCTCCGCTACATGACACAGGTGAAGACCCGGCCGCCGGCCTTCGTGGTCATGTGCACCCACGCCGACAAGCTGCCGGAAAGCTATTCCCGCTATCTTGTCAACGGGTTGCGAACAGACTTTGAGATGCCTGGAACGCCGGTGCGGCTGACCTTCCGCGACCAGGGCGACAAGAACCCGTTCAAGGATCGCAAGAAGTCCACGCCCTCGCGGCTGAGAAAGCACACCGGGAATCCGGTCAAGAGGACGTGATCCCTTCATCTTGCCGGAAATGACTCGGGGGCGTGGGGAGGGCGCCCCCGCGCGGGCTCAGGCCAGATCGCCCGCCGCCGTGATCCGCCGCTTGCCGCCGAGCCAGGGCGCCAGCGCCGCGGGGAGGGTGACCGAGCCGTCGGCCTCCTGCCCGTTCTCGAGAACCGCGATGAGGCAGCGGCCGACCGCGAGGCCGGAGCCGTTCAGGGTATGGACGAACTCCGGCTTGCCGCCCGCCGGACGGAAGCGCGCATTCATCCGCCGCGCCTGGAAGTCGCCGCAGACCGAGACCGAGGATATCTCGCGGTAGCGATCCTGCCCCGGCAGCCAGACTTCGAGGTCATGGGTCTTCTGCGCGCCAAAGCCCATGTCGCCCGTGCAGAGGACGACGGTGCGGTAAGGCAGGCCGAGGCGTTCGAGCACCGCTTGCGCGCAATTCGTCATGCGTTCGTGTTCGGCCAGCGAGGTGTCGGGCGTGGTGATCGACACCATCTCGACCTTCTCGAACTGGTGCTGGCGGAGCATCCCGGAGGTATCCTTGCCCGCGCTGCCGGCCTCCGATCGGAAGCACTGGGTATGCGCGGTCATGCGGATCGGCAGGGCGGCTTCGTCGAGGATTTCGCCCGAAACGGTGTTGGTCAGGGTCACCTCCGATGTCGGGATCAGCCACCAGCCGTTGGTGGTCTGGTAGCTGTCCTCGGCGAATTTCGGCAGCTGGTTGGTGCCATACATCGCCTCGTCCTTGACGAGGACCGGGGTGATCGTCTCGGTCAGCCCGTGCTCGGTCGTGTGCAGGTCGAGCATGAACTGCGCCAGCGCCCGGTGGATGCGGGCGACCGCGCCGCGGAGAAGGACGAAGCGCGCGCCCGAGAGCTTCGCGGCGGTTTCGAAATCCATGCCGGGCTTCACGCCCGCGATCTCGAAATGCTCGACCGGGTTGAAGTCGAAGCTGCGCGGCGTGCCCCAGCGGCGGATTTCGACGTTGTCGTGTTCGTCCTTGCCGGTCGGCACCTCGGGTAGCGGCAGGTTGGGTATGGTGAGGAGCAGGTCCTGAAGGCGCTTGTCCTCGGTCGCCGCCTCATCGGTCAGCGTCGCGATTTCGGCCTTTTTCTCGGCCACCAGCGCGCGCAGGCGCTCGAACCCGGCCTCGTCGCCCCGTGCCTTGGCGGCGCCAACCTCTTTCGAAGCGGCGTTCTGGGCGGCCTGTGCCGTCTCTGCGGCCAGTATCTTCGCCCGCCGCGCCTCGTCGATGGCGAGTATCTCTTGCGACATTCCGTCCAGTCCACGGCGCGCCAGCGCGGCATCGAAGGCGGCGGGGTTTTCGCGGATGGCGCGGATGTCGTGCATGTCAGACCTCGTCGGGTGCTCTTGCGCGCGACTTATGCCCGATCGGATTGGGAAAGAAAACCGGGTGCCCGACACTCCGTCACGCGTGCGTCGCCATGGCGACCTCGGCCTCGACAGCATGGCCGATCCTGACGACTTCGCGCACCAGAAGGTCGATATCCTCCGCCCGCGTGCGGTGGTTGTTGATCGCGACGCGCAGGCAGTGGCGGCCGTGGACGGTGGTGTCGGAAGGGACGGCGGTGCCAGCCTCCTGAATGCGCAGCATGATCTCGGTGTTGAGCGCCTTCAGATGCGCCTCGTCGCCGCCCGCGCCAAGGTAGCGGAAGCAGACGATGTTGATCGCGGTGGGGGCCATCAGTTCCAGCGACGGTTCGGCCGTAACGAGATCGGTCAGGTAGGCGCCCTGCGCGATGTTCTGGTCGATGAGGCGGCCGAATTTCCCGGCCCCCTGTTCCTTCAGCGACATCCAGATCTTCAGTGCCTTGAAGCCGCGCGACAGCTCGAACCCGTAATCGGCGAGGAATTCGCCCGAGGCGAGGCCGCGCGGTTTCTCCTCCAGATAGTCGCCGTGGAGCGTGAAGGTGTTGAAGTGCCGGTCACGGTCGCGGACGAGGGCGCAACCGGCCTCGAACGGGGTGTGGAGCCATTTGTGCGGGTCGAGGGCGATGGAATCGGCGGTCTCGATCCCGTCCACCAGAAGGCGGTTTCGGGGCGCAATGCGGATCAGGGCGCCGATGCAGCCGTCGACATGGAACCAGAGCCCTTCGCGCCGGCAGATCGCCGCGATGGCGCGCAGGTCGTCCATTGCGCCGGTGTTGGTGGTGCCGGCGGTGGCGATCACGCAAGCGGGGCGCCAGCCTGCGGCACGGTCCTCGGCGATGGCCGCGTCGAGGGCGGCGATGCTCATGCGGAAATCACCGTCTGACGGGACGAGGCGCAGCGCGCGACTGCCGAGGCCGAGGGTCTCCATCGCCTTCTGATGGCAGGAATGGGCCTGATCGGACGCATAGAACCGCAAGGGCCGCGGCAATGAGGTGACACCTTCGAGGCGCACGTCGACGCCCGCCATCGCGTTCCGCGCGACGGTGAGCGCGACCATGTTCGCCATCGAGCCGCCGCTGGTGAGGGTGCCGCTCGCGCTGTCGGGAAAGCCCATCATCGACTTGAGCCAGTTGACGACCTGACGGTCCACCGCCGCGGCAGCCGTATTGCCGCCGCCGAGATTGGAGCCGTCGATGGCGGCGAGGAAATCGCCGAGGGCGCCGGTGAAATTGCCTGACCCCATGTACCAGCCCCAGAAGCGCGGATGGATATTGCCCATGGGGTAGCGCAATAGAGTGTCGGAGACGGCGCGGAATACCTCGATCAGCGGTGTCGGCCCCTGGGGCAGGGGCTGATCGAAGGCCGCGCGGATGTCGGCGGGCATCTCTTGCCAGACCGGCCGGCCGCGCACGCCGCTCAGGTGGCCGACGGCGAAATCGACGATCTCATGGGCGACGGCGCGCGCCTCCGACCAGTCGTCGGGGTCGAGCGTTTCCTCGTGACGATTGCCCATCGGTTCCTCCCACCAAGAAAGCGTCAAAGCTGTTCCAGGCGCGACCATAAGTCAAACACCGCGTCGCGGGAGGCCGCCCCGCCTTGCAAAGCCCCGGTCCCGACTATAGGTTCCCCCGCGACCCTCAAGGTCCGCCATCGGGCCGACCAGCGCCCCCCATCCAGAAGGACGCACTCATGCTCATCACTCCCGCCTATGCCCAGGCCGCGGGCGGCGCCGGCGGCGCCGGTGCCATCGTACAGTTCCTGCCGCTGATCCTCATCTTCCTGATCATGTACTTCCTCATGATCCGCCCGCAGCAGAAGAAGATGAAGGAGCATAGGGCCATGGTCGAGGCGCTGCGCCGGGGCGACCAGGTGGTGACGCAGGGCGGCATCATCGGCAAGGTGAGCCGGGTGAAGGAGGGCGAGAACGAGATCGAGGTCGAGATCGCCGACGGCGTGAAGGTGCGCGTCGTGCGCTCCACCGTCTCCCAGGTCCTGTCGAAGACCGAACCGGCCGCCAACGCCGGCTGAGCCCCGCCGCCCCTGACGAGAGCCGAGCATGCTGCACATCCCCCTCTGGAAGCGGATCGTGATCTGGGGGCTTTGCGCCCTCGGCCTCCTGACGGCGCTGCCGAACGCCTTCTACGCCCGTGCCGAACGGCACAACGACGCCGTCGTCGCGGCCGAGCGGGCGGGTTTCGAGACAGAGGCGCAGGCGGCCGACCGGGCGCTCTGGCCATCGTGGCTGCCCTCGGCGATTGTCAACCTCGGGCTTGACCTCAGGGGCGGCGCGCACCTGCTGGCCGAGGTCCAGGTGGCCGATGTCTACAAGGCCCGGATGGACTCGCTCTGGCCCGAGATGCGGCGCGCGCTCGCCGAGGCGCGGGGCGAGATCGGCGGCATCCGCCGCGCGCCCTCCGACCCGTCTGAACTGCGCATCCAGATCGAGAAGCCCGAGGCGATGGCGAAAGCCGTGGAGGTCGCGCGCGGGCTCGCCAGCCCGGTCGTGACACTGACCGGGGTCGGCCAGTCCGATATCGAGGTGACCGCCGAGGGCAACGAACTGATCATCCGGCTTTCCGAGGCCGAGCGCGCGGCGACCGACGACCGCACGATGCAGCAGTCGCTCGAGATCATCCGCCGCAGGGTGGACGAGGTCGGTACCCGCGAACCGACGATCCAGCGCCAGGGAACCGACCGGATCCTGATCCAGGTACCCGGCATCGGCTCCGCGACCGAACTGAAGGAACTGATCGGCACGACCGCCCAACTCACCTTCCAGCCCGTCGTGGGCCGCGGCAGCGACGGCAACGCGATCCCGAGGCCGGGGCAGGAGATCCTGCCGTCGCTCGACGAACAGGGCGTCTTCTACACGCTCGAGGACACGCCCGTCGTGACCGGCGAGGAACTGACCGACGCGCGGCCCGACTTCGACCAGAACGGAAGGCCCGCCGTCTCCTTCCGCTTCAATCCGACGGGCGCGCGCAAGTTCGGCGACTATACCGCCGCCAATGTCGGCCAGCTCTTCGCCATCGTGCTCGACAACGAGGTGATCTCCGCCCCCCGGATCAACCAGCACATCCCCGGCGGCTCGGGCATCATCACCGGCAACTTCACGGTCGAGACATCGACCAAACTCGCGGTCCTGCTGCGCGCCGGCGCGCTGCCCGCGAAGATGAACTTCCTCGAGGAACGCACCATCGGGCCGGAGCTTGGCCAGGATTCGATCGACGCCGGCCGCATCGCCGCCGCGGTGGGCTTCGTCGCCGTCGTCGCCTTCATGATCGCGAGCTACGGGCTCTTCGGTGTCTTCGCAACCATCGCACTCTCGATCAACATGGCGATGATCTTCGGCATCCTGTCGACCATCGGCGCGACGCTGACGCTGCCGGGGATCGCGGGCATCGTGCTGACGATCGGCATGGCGGTCGACGCCAACGTCCTCGTCTTCGAACGCATCCGGGAAGAGCTCAGGACCGCGAAGGGAGCGGCGCGTGCCATCGAACTCGGCTACGAGAAGGCGATGTCGGCAATCATCGACGCCAACATCACCACCTTCATCACCGCCCTCATCCTCTTCTTCCTCGGCTCCGGCCCGGTGAAAGGCTTCGCGGTGACGCTCGTCGTGGGCCTCGTGACCTCGGTCTTCACCGCAATCTACGTCACCCGCGTGATGGTCGCCGCCTGGTTCGACCGCAAGCGCCCCAAGTCGATCACCGTGTGAGGGAACCGCCATGGCCTTCCGTCTCAAGCTCGTTCCCGAAAAGACCGACATCGACTTCTTCCGCTGGCAGGCGGTGACCTTCTGGGGCTCGGTCGCGCTCGTCCTCGCCGCGATCGTCCTGACGATCGTGATGGGGCTCAACTTCGGCATCGACTTCCGGGGCGGCACGACGATCCGCACCGAGTCCACGCAAGCGGTCGATGTCGGCGCCTATCGCGCGGCGGTCGCGCCCCTGAACCTCGGCGATGTCTCGATCACGGAGGTATTCGACCCGACGTTCCGCGAAGACCAGCACGTCGCCATGCTGCGCATCCAGGCGCAGGAGGGCGACGAGGCGATCACGCCCGAGGTCATCTCGAAGGTCGAGGCGGCGTTGAAGGGCGTCGATCCGTCGATCACCTTCCCCTCGGTCGAATCCGTCGGCCCCAAGGTCTCGGGAGAGCTGATCAAGACCGCGATCCTCTCGGTCCTCGCCGGCACGGCGGCGATCTGCGTCTACATCTGGCTTCGCTTCGAATGGCAATTCGCAGTGGGCGCGGTCGTCGCCCTCGTCCACGACATTGCCCTGACCATCGGGATCTTCTCGCTCTTCCAGCTCAAGTTCGACCTGACGATCATCGCGGCGCTGCTGACGATCCTCGGCTATTCGATCAACGACACTGTCGTCGTCTTCGACCGGCTGCGGGAGAACCTGATCAAGTACAAGACGACACCCTTGCGCGACCTCTGCAACCTCTCCGTCAACGAGACGCTGAGCCGGACGGTGATGACCTCGGGAACCACGCTGATAGCGCTCATCGCGCTCATCGTCTTCGGCGGTGACGTGATCCGAGGTTTCGTCTTCGCGATGACCTGGGGGGTCATCGTCGGCACCTATTCCTCGGTCTACGTGGCCAAGAACGTGGTTCTCATGCTCGGCGTGAAGCGCGACTGGGGCAAGAAGGACGACGGCCCCGCCGGTACCCAGTTCGCCAACGTCAAGTAGCGTCGCGCGATGATCCGGCTCACCGAGATCAGCTTCGGCCAGGCCCGCCCGATCGACGGCTACGGGCCCGGTTTCTTCCGCATCGGCGGCGAGGTCCTCCAGGGCGCGGTCCTCGTCACCGCCGGTGGGGCGCGGATCTGGGGCGGCTACGGCGAGACGGTGCCGCTCCTCGCGCTCGCGGGCCAGGTCGACGTGCTCCTTCTCGGCACGGGCGCCTCCATCGCCCATCCGCCGGCAGAGTTCCGCGGCGCGCTCGAAGCACGCGGGATCGGCGTCGAGACGATGGCGAGCCCGGCCGCCGCGCGGACCTACAACGTGCTGCTGTCCGAGGGGCGGCGGATCGCCGCGGCGCTCCTGCCCGTCGCATAGTCCCTTTGCCCCGACGCCGCTTTCCGCTAGGCCCTGTTGCATGTTGCTGATCGTCGAAGATCTGGCCGTGGCGCGGGGCGGTATCGCCCTTCTGGAGGCTGTCGCCTTCACGCTCGCCCCCGGGCAGGCGCTGATCCTGCGAGGCCCGAACGGCATCGGCAAGACGACACTCCTCCGTGCCATCGCCGGCCTCCAGCCCCCGCTCCGTGGCCGGGTCGATCTTCCGGCGGACGGTGCCGCCTATGCGGGCCATGCCGACGGGCTCAAGGCCACGCTGACGGTGGCCGAGAATCTCGCGTTCTGGGCCCGCATCTACGGCCAGCGCGACACCGCCGCGGCCATCGCCGCAATGGATCTCGGCGCGCTGGCGGACCGTCCGGCGCAGAACCTTTCGGCCGGGCAGAAGCGCCGCCTCGGCCTCGCACGGCTTCTCGTGACCGGCCGCATGCTCTGGCTCCTCGACGAACCCACGGTCTCGCTCGACGCGGCCTCGGTCGCCATGTTCGCCGCCGCAGTCCGCGCCCATCTCGCGGCGGGGGGGGCGGCCCTCATGGCCACCCATATCGACCTTGGCCTCGCCGAGGCCGCGACGCTCGACCTCTCCCCCTTCCGCGCCAAGGGCCCGGTGACCGGGCCGGGCGGCATCGCCGACCCCTTCGACGCGGCCTTCGCATGACCGGCTTCTTCTTGGCGAAAATACTTCGGGGGTCCGGGGGCGGTGTCCCCGGCCTCGCCGGGCGAGAGGAACGCTGATGCCGGCGCTTCTTCTGCGCGACCTTCGCCTTGCCACCCGCGCCGGCGGCGGCTTCGGCCTCAGCCTTGCCTTCTTTCTCATCGTGACCGTGCTCGTCCCCTTCGGCGTCGGGCCGGAGGGCGGCACGCTGGGGCGGATCGCCCCCGGTATTCTGTGGGTCGGCGCGCTCCTGTCCTGCCTCCTCTCTCTCGACCGGATATTCGCACTCGACCGCGAGGACGGCTCGCTCGACCTTCTTGCCACGGCGCCGATCCCGCTCGAAGGCGTCGTCGCGGTGAAGGCGGCGGCCCACTGGCTGACCACGGGTCTGCCGCTGACGCTCGCGGCCCCCGTGCTTGGCGTCCTACTGAACCTGCCCGAGGCCGCCTTCGGCTGGCTCGCGCTCTCGCTCATGCTCGGCACGCCGGCGCTTTCGATGATCGGCACGTTTGGCGCGGCGCTGACTGTGGGACTGAAGCGGGGCGGGCTTCTCCTGTCGCTCCTCGTGCTGCCGCTCTACATCCCGACGCTGATCTTCGGCGCCGAGGCCGCCAAGCGCGGGGCGGAGGGGCTCGCGGCGGGAACGCCGCATTTGATGCTGGCGGGGATCACGGCGGGAAGCGTCGCTATCCTGCCCTTCGCCGCCGCTGCGGCAATCCGCGTCAATCTGCGCTAGGCAGGCACATGATATGACTGTTGTGAGCGCGCGCAGGACGGAATAGCTACAGCCAATGTCGATCTGGGAATACGCGAACCCCAAGAAGTTCATGCAGACCTCGTCCTGGGCGCTGCCGTGGGTGACGGGACTTGCCGTGCTCACGCTGCTTGTCGGTCTCGTCTGGGGCTTCTTCTTCACGCCCGACGACTTCCGTCAGGGGTCCACCGTCAAGATCATCTATGTTCACGTCCCCTCGGCGATGATGGCGATCAATGCCTGGGCGATGATGCTGGTGACCTCGCTCATCTGGCTGATCCGCCGCCACCACGTCTCCGTTCTGGCCGCCAAGGCCGCCGCGCCGATCGGCATGACGATGACGCTCATCGCGCTCTTCACCGGGGCGATCTGGGGCCAGCCGATGTGGGGGACCTGGTGGGCCTGGGACCCGCGGCTCACCTCGTTCCTCATCCTCTTTCTCTTCTACCTCGGCTATATCGCGCTCTGGGAAGCGGTGGAGGACCCTGACACCGCCGCCGACCTCACCTCGGTCCTCTGTCTCGTCGGCTCGGTCTTCGCGCTGCTCAGCCGCTACGCGGTCCTCTTCTGGAACCAGGGCCTGCACCAGGGCGCCTCGCTCTCGCTCGACAAGGAGGAACACGTGGCGGATGTCTTCGCCTGGCCGCTCTGGGTGACCATGGCGGGATTCGTGCTGCTCTTCGTCGCGCTCGTCCTGCTGCGCACCCGGACGGAGATCCGGGCACGCCGGCTCCGCGCGCTCGAGGCGCGGGAAAGGATGGCGTGATGGTCGAACTCGGCAAATATGCCGGCACCGTCCTCGGCGCCTACGGGGTGACGATCGCGCTGCTGCTCGCGCTCGTCTGGGTCACGCTCAGGCGCGGGGCCGAGATGCGCCGGCGGCTCGAGGCGCAGGAAAAACGGATGGGGCGCAATGGCTAGGGTTTCGCCGCTGATGGCGCTGCCACCGGTGATCTTCGCGGGGCTCGCCGCGATGTTCATCTGGGGCATGAACCGTGAGGATCCGAACGCGTTGCCCTCGACCTTCGTCGGCAAGCCGGCGCCGGCCGTGACGATGGCGCGGCTCGGCGACCTGCCGACCTTCGCCGACGTCGACCTGAGGGACGGCAAGGTGAAGCTCGTGAACTTCTGGGCGAGCTGGTGCGCACCCTGCCGGGTCGAGCATCCGAACCTTGAGAAGGTCAGCTCCGAGGGCGTGACGATCCTTGGCGTGAACTTCAAGGACAAGCCCGAGGCGGCGCTCGGCTTTCTCGCGGAGCTTGGCAATCCCTATGCCGCCATCGGCGCCGACGAAATCGGCCGCATGGGGATCGACTGGGGGCTATACGGCGTGCCCGAGACCTTCGTGATCGACGGCGACGGCAATGTCGTCCTGCGCTTTCCCGGCCCGATCACCGAGCGCGTGATGGAAAACGAAATACGGCCTGCGATGGAAAGGGCCGCCGCGGAGTAGCTGCTTAAGCCCGCGACGGCCCGGGTCGTCAACGCATCTGCGAAGCGACGATCAGGATAAGAAGAGCCGCCGCCTCAAGAAGCGGCATGCTCGGCATGAAGTGCAGTTTCGTCCGTACCGTCCTCATGCGCCGTTGATACCCCGAGCGTCAGCCGCGACGAAGCGCGGATATCGCCGTTTTCACAAATCCCCCATGAAATAAGGAGGTTTTTGAAGACCTTGGTTCCGCCCCAATGGCGGGAGCCGCGACAAGGACGGCAAAGCCGGGGGATCATTGCCAACACCCGATCAATCGAGGGCCCGCAGCGAGCCGAATCGTGGGCTTCCCCGGAAAGAACGCCCCGCCGGGGAGGGTCCGGGCGGGGCGATTGTCGCATCCGGGAGGCGCGTCACGCCTTGGCGAGGTTCCTCAGCACATAGTGCAGGACGCCGCCGTGTTCGACGTATTCGACCTCGATCTCGGTATCGATCCGGCACTTGATCTGGATTGTCTTCACGGTCCCGTCCGCATGGCGGATCGTGCAGGGCACCACGCTCAGGGGTTTCAGGTCGCCTTCGAGCCCGGCGATCGAGATCACCTCGTCGCCTTTCAGCCCGAGCGACTTGCGGGTGTCACCGCCGGTGAACTCGAAGGGGATCACGCCCATGCCGACGAGGTTGGAGCGGTGGATGCGCTCGAAGCTCTCGGCGATCACCGCCTTGACACCGAGAAGGTTCGTGCCCTTCGCCGCCCAGTCGCGGCTGGAGCCCGCGCCGTATTCGATGCCGCCCACCACGATCAGCGGCACGCCGGCCGCCTGATAGGCCATCGAGGCGTCGTAGATCGAGGTCTGCTGTCCGTCGGGGCCGAGCGTGTAGCCGCCTTCGACGCCGTCCAGCATCTCGTTCCTGATGCGGATGTTGGCGAAGGTGCCGCGCATCATGACTTCGTGGTTGCCCCGGCGCGAGCCGTAGCTGTTGAAGTCCTTCGGCGCGACCTGGCGTTCGGTCAGGTACTTGCCCGCGGGCGTGGTCGGCTTGAACGAGCCGGCCGGCGAGATGTGGTCGGTCGTGATCATGTCGCCGAGGAGCGCGAGGATGCGCGCGCCCTCGATGTCGCGGATCGCGCCCTTTTCCTTGCCCATGCCCCGGAAGTAGGGCGGGTTCTGGATGTAGGTCGAGGTCGGCGGCCAG
The DNA here is from genome assembly GCA_020637675.1 of Paracoccaceae bacterium. GTDB lineage: Bacteria > Pseudomonadota > Alphaproteobacteria > Rhodobacterales > Rhodobacteraceae > Albidovulum. The sequence continues at coordinate 779,855 of JACKKD010000002.1, forward strand.
TCGTAGGTCTCCGACTCCGTCACCTTCACGCCCTGCCACTTCGCATCGCCCTTGAAGACGTCGGCGTACTTCTTCTGGAACGCATCGCGGGTCACGACCTCGTGGACAAGCTCGGCGATCTCGTTGTTCGAGGGCCAGATGTCCTTGAGATAGACCGGCTGGCCGTCCTTCGAGGTGCCGAGCGGTTCGCTCGTCAGGTCGATGTTCATGTCGCCCGCGATGGCATAGGCAACGACCAGGGGCGGCGAGGCGAGGTAGTTCGCCCGCACGTCGGGCGAGATGCGGCCCTCGAAGTTGCGGTTGCCCGAGAGGACCGAGACCGCGACGAGGTCGTTGTCGTTGATCGCCTTCGAGATTTCCGGCTGCAGGGGGCCGGAGTTGCCGATGCAGGTGGTGCAGCCGTAGCCGACGAGGTTGAAGCCGAGCGCGTCAAGATCCTCCTGCAGCCCGGCGGCGTTGAGATACTCCGACACGACCTGCGATCCCGGGGCGAGCGAAGTCTTGACCCAGGGTTTGCGGGTGAGGCCGAGCGCGCGCGCCTTGCGGGCGAGAAGCCCCGCGCCGATCAGCACGTAGGGGTTCGAGGTGTTTGTGCAGGAGGTGATCGAGGCGATCACGACCGAACCATCGCGCAGCTTGTAGCTTTCGCCATCGACGGCGGCGGTCTTGCGGACATCGTTGGGCGCGGTCATCGTGTCGCCCTCCGACGCCATGTCCTTGGCCGCTTCGGTCGTATCGACGCCGCGGAATTCGCTCACCACCTTGTAGAAGCTCTTCGCGGACATGTTGAGGGGCGTGTAGTCCTGCGGGCGCTTCGGGCCGGAGATGGCCGGCACGATTTCGGCCATGTCGAGGTGCAGGGTCGAGGAATAGATCGGATCGTAGTCGGCCCCGCGCCAGAAGCCGTTCTCCTTGGCATAGGCCTCGACGAGCGCGATGCGCGCCTCGTCCCGCCCGGTCTGTCGCAGGTAGCGCAGGGTTTCGTTGTCGATCGGGAAGAAGCCGCAGGTGGCGCCGTATTCCGGGGCCATGTTGGCGATCGTCGCGCGGTCGGCGAGCGGCAGGTGGTCGAGGCCGGGCCCGTAGAACTCGACGAACTTGTTCACCACACCGTGCTTGCGAAGCATCTGCACGACCTTCAGGACGAGGTCGGTCGCGGTGGTGCCCTCCATCATCCTGCCCGTCAGCTTGAAGCCGACAACCTCGGGGATGAGCATCGAGACCGGCTGGCCGAGCATCGCCGCCTCGGCCTCGATCCCGCCGACGCCCCAGCCGAGGACGGCAAGGCCGTTGACCATGGTCGTGTGCGAATCGGTGCCGACGAGCGTGTCCGGGTAGGCGACCGTCAGTCCGTTCTGGTCGGTGTCTGTCCAGACTGTCTGGGCGAGGTATTCGAGGTTGACCTGGTGGCAGATGCCCGTCCCCGGCGGCACCACGCGGAAGTTCTGGAAGGCGTTCTGGCCCCATTTCAGGAACACGTAACGCTCCATGTTGCGCTCGTATTCCAGATCGACGTTGCGCTGGAAGGCGCGGGGGTTGCCGAATTCGTCGATCATCACCGAATGGTCGATGACGAGGTCCACGGGATTGAGCGGGTTGATCTTCTGCGGATCGCCGCCGAGCGCCTTGATCCCGTCGCGCATCGCGGCGAGGTCCACCACGGCCGGAACCCCGGTGAAGTCCTGCATGAGCACCCGCGCAGGGCGATAGGCGATCTCGCGCGGGTTCTTGCCGCCCGCCTTTCCCCAGTCGGAAAACGCCTTGAGGTCGTCCACGGACACCGTGCGGCCGCCGTCCTCGAAGCGCAGCATGTTCTCCAGCACGACCTTCAGCGCCGCCGGCAGCCGGGAGAACTGGCCGAGACCGGCCGCCTCGGCCGCGGGGATCGAGTAGTAGGCTACTGTCTGGCCGGCGACGCTGAGCGTCTTGCGCGTCTTCGCGGTGTCCTGTCCGGTGACGATGGGCATGGGAATCTCCCTTCGGGCTGAGGCTGGCTCGGTAGTGGGTCGCACGCCTAATGCCGCAACGTCAGAAGGCGTTCAAGCGATTTCGCGAAGTTTGTATACCATTGTGCACAATTATCCGCAAGGGGCGCGGTGCCCCCCCGCACGCTGTCGCAAAGGCTTGATTGGCGTCGGACCGTGCTCTCGACTATCAAGGGCCAAAAGGGGATCGAGACACTCATGCGCCGGACGATTACGACCGCGGTCGGCCTCTGGCTGACGCTCGCGGGAGCGGGCCTTGCCCAACCTGCCACCGAAAGTCCGGTGGTCGTGGAACTCTACACCTCGCAGGGCTGTTCCTCCTGTCCGCCGGCGGACAATCTCCTCAGCGAGATGGCCGGGCGCTCCGATGTGATCGCGCTGGCGCTGCATGTCGACTACTGGGACTACATCGGCTGGAAAGACACCTTCGGCAACCCGGCCTTCACCAAGCGCCAGCGCGCCTATGCGGCGGTGGCCGGCGCGCGAACGATCTACACGCCGCAGATGATCGTCGACGGGATGGATCACATCGTCGGCGTCCGCGCGGCCGAACTTGCGAAGCTGGTGGCGCGCCACGCGGCGCAGGCCGCCCCCGTCGCGTTGCGCCTCGACCGTGTGGGCGAGGGCGTCCGCGTCACCGCCGGGGCGGCGCCCCTGCCGAGGGGCGCGGTCGTTCAGCTTGTGCGCTACCGGAGCCATGAACGGGTGGAAATCCGCCAGGGCGAGAACGCCGGCAAGGTCATCGACTACAGCAACATCGTGACCGAGTGGCGGCGTGTCGCCGAGTGGGACGGGCGGGCCGACCTCTCGCTCACCATGGATGCGCCGGGCGGCGATCCCGTGGTCGTGATCCTGCAGGAGCCGGGGCCGGGCCCGGTGCTCGCCGCGGCGGTGCTGCGCTAGCCGGGGCGTGCCGCAGCGTCATGCCCATCGTTCCCGCCGCCTGCGTTGACGGGCGCGCGCTGCGGTGGCTTCCTCGGCCGGTCGGGGCAGGCGGAGGACGCGGGCGATGACGGAAGCGATGGGCCGGGCCGTCGGCAACGATGAGGCGGGGCTGCGGGCGACGGTCGATGCGATGCGCGCCGCCTTTCTGGCCGGGCCCCCGCCCGACCTCGTGGCGCGGCAGGCACGGCTTCGCATGCTTCGCCGGGCGGTGCAGGCGCGGAGCCGCGATCTCGTGCGCGCCGCGGCGGAGGACTTCGGCCAACGTCGGGCGGAGGAGACTCTGATCCTCGACCTCGGTCCCGTCGTCCAGGCCACGCGGCATCTCGCGCGCAACCTCGGCCGCTGGATGCGGCCTGACCGCCGCGCCGTGCCCGTGACGCTCTGGCCCGGCCGCGCGCGGGTGATCCGCCAGCCGAAGGGCGTGGTCGGCATCATGGCGCCCTGGAACTATCCCTTCGGCCTTTCGCTGATCCCGCTGGCGACGGCGCTCGCCGCCGGCAACCGGGCGATGCTCAAGCCCTCCGAACTCGCCCCGGCCTCGGCCGAGGCAATGGCCACCTTGCTGGCGGAGATCTTTCCCGCCGACGAGGTGGGCGTCGTGCTCGGCGGGCCGGAGACAGGGGCGGCCTTCGCCGGGTTGCCGTTCGACCACCTCGTCTTCACCGGATCGACCGGGGTGGGGCGCAAGGTCATGCAGGCCGCGGCGCGGAACCTCGTCCCGGTGACGCTGGAGCTTGGCGGCAAGTCGCCCGTGATCCTCGGCCGCGACGCGGACTTCGCCAAGGCGTCGCGCGACATCGCCTGGGGCAAGATCGCCAATGCCGGCCAGACCTGCATCGCGCCGGATTATGTCCTGGTCCACAGGGCCGATGCGCCGGCCTTCCGGGATCGGCTTGTGGAGGAGTTGGGGCGCGCCTTCACCGCGCGTGGCGGGATGACGGGCATCATCGACGCCGCAAGGGCGGACCGGCTTCGGACGCTGGTCGCCGAGGCCGAAGCGGCGGGGGCCGAGGTCCGCTGGATCGGCGGCGCGCCTGGGGAGGGCCGGGCGATCGCGCCAGCCGTGGTCTCCGGCGCATCGCCCGACAGCCGACTGATGCGGGAGGAGATTTTCGGGCCGGTCCTGCCCATCCAGACCTACGGGGATCTGGCGCAGGCGGTCGGGCAGGTCGCAGCCGGCCCGCGGCCGCTCGCCCTCTACTTCTACGGCGGCAGGGCCGGCGGGGCGGAGGTGCTCTCGCGCACGACAAGCGGCAACGTCACCGTCAACGGGGTGATGACCCACTATGCCGTGGACAGCCTCCCCTTCGGCGGCGTGGGCGCGAGCGGCATCGGTGCCTATCACGGCCGCGAGGGGTTCGAGGCGATGACCCATGCGCGCGGCGTCTTCCGCGAGCCGCTGCGCAGTCTCATCCCGCTCGGCCGGACGGGTGGACGGTTCGAGCGGCTCTTCGCCTGGTACATGATGCGCTGACGGCGCGCGTCACTTCCAGCGGCGGTGAATCCAGAACCACTGGTCCAGGTGGCGGCGTGCGATCCGTTCTAGGCTGTCGTTGATCGCCTGGGTCATGGTCTCCGGGTCCGATCGCGGGATTGGCGCCTCGGTCACGATGTCGAAGTTGATCCCGTCGTCGCGCCGGACGCCGTAGACGGGGACGATATCGGCCTCGTAGCGCAGCGCGAGGTCGGCCGCCGAGGTGGCGGTGAAGGCGGTATGGCCGAAGAAGGTGGTGGCAGCGCCGTGGCGCATGTGCTGGTCCATCAGGAGCCCGAGCATGCCGCCAGATTTCAGGAACCGGACCATTGCCGCCATGCCGGGCTTGCCGCGCGGGAAGAGCGGGGTGCCGATCGTCGATATGGCATCGAGGTAATGCGCGTTGAAGAGCGGGTTCTTCATCGGCCGGTAGAGCGCGCCGACCCGGTAGCCGCGGGCAATGAGCGCCGCGCGCGCGACGTCGTAGTTGCCGAAATGCCCCGTGGCGAGGATCACCGGCCTTCCGGCGCCGTGGGCGGCGGAAAGGGCCGCTGCGCCGGGACCGGTGATCGGCAGGTCGCGGACGCGGGCGAGGAAGTCGTCACCCGAGTAGAGCTCGATCATCGTCCGGCCGACGTTGTCGGGCACGGCGCGGACAAGCCGCTCGACCTCATGCGGGGGCAGGTCGGGACAGACGAGGGCGAGGTTCTCGCGGATGCGCCGGCGCCAGCCGGCGAGGGGCGCGACCAGCCGCGAGATGATCCAGCCCGCCAGCGGGACCCGTCGTTCATAGGGCAGCGCCCGCGCGATCGCGAGTATCGCGCGGAAGGCCGCATCGGTCAGCCGGTCCGGCAGTGTCGGTTTCGGCGGGGTGTCGGCCATCGTGTCCCGTGCTCTGCGGCACGGCCGCTCGCTCGGGGCCGCGCGTCAGGGGCCAGACATAGAGGTGCGGCGCGCCGATCTCAAGCCGCCGAAAACCCGTCGGCCTCGGCCGCGGACCGTCCGCCATCCGCCCATGGCGCGAGGAGGCGCGCGCCGCCGGAACGCTCCCCGGGGGCGCCCGGCGGGGCCGTGGCTTTCCCGGGCGGCCTAGTCCTCTTCGGCGTCCGCGGTCATGCGCAGCACCAGTTCACCGGCATCGACCAGTGTCCGGACCGCCGAGACGATCGAAGTCATCGCGGCCTCCGCGTCCTTCTCGCGCACCTTGCCGCGCTCGGCCATCTCGTCCCGCAAGGTGGCGGCCATGCGTTGCGACATGTTGGCGAGGATGAACTCGGCCGAAGCCGCATCGGCCCCGGTCCGCGCACCGGCGAGGGCGTTCACCAGCGCTGCCTGCTCCACACCGCGGATGACCCTGGAGATATCGCGCCCCTCGATCCGCTCGGCGATGTCGGCAAAGGTGAAGATCGACTTCCTGACCCGCTCTGCAAGGCCCTGATCCGCCTCCGCCAACCCTGAGAGCACCTCGTCGCGCGTCGTCGCGGGCGAGACGTTGAGGATGGCGCCGATCCTTTCGTGCGGCTCGGCCTCGAAGGCGCGGAGCGGGCGCGATTCGAGTTGAACGGCCAGAGACAGGCCGATGCGGCGCACGGTTTCGGGGTCGATCTCGCCGGTCTGGCCCATCGCGTAGGCGATGTGGCGCGCCCGTTCGCCCGGGAGCTTGCCGAGAAGTTCGGCCGCGCGCGACACGGCGATCTTGGAGAGCATGACGGCGCCCACCTCGGCGCTTTCCTCGGCGAGGACGGGAAGCAGCTTCTCGCTTTCCAGCGCGGCGATGCGGTCCCACGGATCGGCTTTGGACGAGGCCCCGGACAGCCGCTTCAGCCGGCCCGCCGCCGTCGCCGAGATCTGGCCGTCGAGCATCTGCAGCGCGCCGTCAATCCCGCCGGGAAAACTGAGCCCGATGGAGTCGAGAAGCGCGAGGAATTCCTCCACCACCGCATCGAGCGTCGCGCGGTCGACAACGCGCATCCGGCCGATCTGTTCGGTCAGCGCCGCCTGAAGATGGTCGGGGAGGTCGCGCAATGGCACCTGATCGCCGACAGCGAGCAGAAGCCGGACGATGATCGCCGCCTTCTGCCTGCCGCCGATCTGGCCCGGAACCGGCCGGTCGTTTGCCACAGCGGTGGCTGCCGCTGCCGCGCCCGGCGAAAGCCGTGTGGTGAGTGCCGACATGCCGACCTCCGGGACCTGCGGTTCGGGTCGCAGTTTCCCGCAAGGCGGTTAAGCCGGGGTTACGCGCCGCGGTTCAGCTGCCGACGGTCACGCATTTCTGGGCGGCGTCATCCCAGCTCTGGCCCTGGGCGCAGCTGATCTGGGCCTGGCGCTCGTGGCTGCAGCCGCCCTGCGCGAAGGCAGGCGAAAGGCCGGCAAGAAGGGCGAGGGCGGCGGCAAGCGTCCTGATCGGCATGGCATCCTCCTTCTGTCTTCGATGAGGGTGCCAGCCGTGCCGCCATGCGGGCAAGCGTTTCCGTAGCGGAAACGCTCGCTCTCACGCAATCGTGTGGGCTCAACCGCCGAAGACCCGGGCAAAGATCGTGTCGACGTGCTTCGTGTGATAGCCGAGGTCGAATTTCTCCTCGATCTCGGCGGGCGAAAGGGCGGCGGTAACCTCGGGATCGGCCAGCAGCTCGGTCCTGAAATCCGCGCCCTTCTCCCATACCTTCATCGCGTTCCGTTGCACCAGCCGATAGGCGTCCTCGCGGCTGACGCCCGCCTGGGTCAGCGCCAGAAGAACCCGCTGAGACATGATCAGGCCTTTGAACTTGTTCATGTTCTTCGCCATGTTCTCGGGGTAGATCACCAGCTTCTCGATCACCCCCGCCAGCCGGTCCAGCGCGAAGTCGAGCGTGATCGTCGCATCCGGGCCGATGGCGCGCTCAACGCTCGAATGGCTGATGTCGCGCTCGTGCCACAAGGCCACGTTCTCCAGCGCCGGCACCACCGCCATGCGGACAAGGCGGGCGAGGCCGGTCAGGTTCTCGGTCAGGACCGGGTTCCTCTTGTGCGGCATGGCGGACGACCCCTTCTGGCCGGGGGAGAAGAACTCCTCCGCCTCCAGAACCTCGGTCCGCTGCATGTGGCGGATCTCGATGGCGATGTTCTCGATCGAACTGGCGATCACGCCGAGGGTGGCGAAGAACATCGCGTGGCGGTCGCGGGGGATGACCTGGGTGGAAATCGGCTCGGGGCGCAGACCCATCATCTTGCAGACATGTTCCTCGACCGCCGGGTCGATGTTGGCGAAGGTGCCGACCGCGCCGGAGATGGCACCTGTCGCCACCTCCCATTTCGCCTTCTCCAGCCGGTTCTTGTTTCGGTCCATCTCGGCGTAGAACCGCGCGAAAGTGAGGCCCATCGTGGTAGGTTCGGCATGGATGCCGTGGCTGCGGCCGATCCTGATCGTGTCCTTGTGTTCGTAGGCGCGTTTCTTCAGCGCGGACAGCACCCGGTCCATGTCGGCCAGCAGGATGTCGGCGGCGCGGACGAGTTGCACGTTCAGCGTGGTGTCGAGCACGTCCGACGAGGTCATCCCCTGATGGACGAAGCGCGCGTCCTCGGCGCCGATGTGTTCCGCGAGATGGGTGAGGAAGGCGATGACGTCATGCCTGGTCACCGCCTCGATCTCGTCGATGCGGGCCACGTCGAACTCAACGTCTTTTGCGCGCCAGACCGCTTGCGCGTTCGCCTTCGGGATCACGCCAAGCGCCGCCTGCGCGTCGCAGGCATGGGCCTCGATCTCGTACCAGATGCGGAACTTCGTCTCGGGCGACCAGATGGCGACCATTTCGGGGCGGGAATAGCGGGGGATCATCGGCGGCTTCCTTCGGCACGGGGGGGGGGCGCGGGCGTCCCTTAGACCGCGCCGGGGGCGCTGGCAAGGCGGGCAGTTTCAGCCGGCGGGCGGGAGAGCGGCGAGGCGGCGCGCGAAGACGCGCTCGGCATGGTGGTGCCAGTGGCGTATGTCGGAATCGGCAAGCATCGCCGCCATCGTCGCGGCCAGGCGGTCTGCATAGCGCAGGATCGTGGTGTCGCGGATCAGCCCGGACGCCCGGTCGGCGAAATAGCTGGCGTCGTGGCGGAGGTTCGGTTCCCCCATCGGGCCAGCGCCGCGGCCGCGAAGCTGGCGCAGGCGGTAGGCGTCGGGCGTCTTGGTGGCGTAGTGGTTGTACTGGGCCAGCGCGTGGCGGATCTCGGCGCGGGGCACATGGCGCAACTCGCGCCAGAGCGGTCCCCCCGCGTCGATCCCGCGCAGGCTGCCGTCGCCGCGCATGACGGTAAGCCGCGCCTTCGGGCCATGGTAGCGGGTCAGCGAATGGTTGTGGATCGCGCCGTAGTGGCCGGGATTGCGGCTCAAGGTCTTCAGCGCGCCGTTGGCCTTGTGGCCCTCGGGCAGGCGGTGAAGGAACTGGTGCGTGACCGGGCCGGGGTGCCATTGCGCCACGCCGCCCGGCCCGAAGGTCATGGCGTTGAGCGCGATGACGTCGACGTCTGCGGGCGCGGCGGCGAGGAGGGCCTTCACCGAATTGTCGCCCATGTGGACGTTCACGAATTCGTCCACGTCGAGCATCATCAGCCAGTCGGCCGCGTCGACGTCGAAGCGGTCGCGGAGGCGTGCGTAGCCTTCCGCCTGCGGCACCTTGCCGGAGGCAACGCTGTGACGCAGGAAGTCGATGTGGGCGGCCGACTGGAGGGCCGCCAGAAGCCTGACCGATCCGTCGTCGCAGTCGTTCGCGGCAATGAAGATGCGGTCGAAGCCGAGCGTGAGGTGATGGGCCACGAATTCGAGGAGGAACGGCCCCTCGTTGCGGATGCAGGTGAGAAGGTGGACGGTCGGGTCTGGCATGGCTCTGGCAGCGGCGGGCCGGTCGCGGCACTATGCCGGGGCTGGGGCGACGGATGCAATCGGGGATGGCGATGAGGCTTCAGGATTTCTCCGGGCGCTGGCGGATCGAGCGGCGGATCGAGGACCGTCTGGGCGGCATGAGCGGGCTCTTCACCGGCGAGGCCGAGTTTCGCCCGGTGGCGGAGGGACTCGCCTACCGCGAGGAGGGTCGACTCAGGATTGGCACGGGACCCGAGGTGCTGGCGGTCAGGGACTACCTCTGGCGCGAGGAGGGGGCGTGGATCGTCGTCGAGCACGGCGACGGGCGGCCGTTCCACACCTTCGACCCCGACCTGCCCGAGGCCCGGCACTGGTGCGATCCCGACGACTACCGGGTGTGCTACGACTTCGCGGGCTGGCCGGAGTGGCACGCGGAATGGACGGTTCGGGGGCCGCGGAAGGACTACACGATGGTGAGCGTCTATTCGCGCACCCTGGACTGACTACCGTCCGAGCAGCGCCGGATCGAAGGGGTAGGTCGTCAGGTTCTCGCAGCCGGTTGCGGTCACCAGAACCTGATCCTCGAGCTTGATGGAAAACTCGCCGCCCTCGGGGCTGACAAGCGCCTCGGTGCAGATCACCATGCCTTCCTCGATCACGTGGTCGAAGGCACCCTCGGCCCAGGCGTCGGGATAGGGGACATAGGGCCATTCGTCGCAAAGCCCGACGCCGTGCATCTTGCAGGAATATTTCTGCGCCCAGTACTGGTCTTCCAGCCGGTGACCGCCGAACACCAGGTCGCGGATCGGCACCCCGGGTTTCAGCCGCGCCTGATGGTCGTGGATGTGGTCGAGCGCGTGGTGCATCGCCGAGATCATGGCGTTGGTGGGCTTGGCATCGCCCACCCACCAGGTGCGCGAGATGTCGATGCAGATGCCGTAGGCGCCGATGAGGTCGGTATCGAAGGCGACGATCTCGTTCGGCCGGACGATCCTTGGCCCACATTCCTGGAACCACGGATTCGTGCGAGGGCCGGAGGCGAGAAGCCGCGTCTCGATCCATTCGCCGCCGCGGCGGATGTTCCCTTTGTGCAATTCCGACCAGATATCATCCTCGCTGACACGACCTTTCGGTACGTTTTCTCTGGTGAACGCCTCCATCTCGCCAATCGCCGCCTCGCAGGCGTGATGGGCGCAACGCATGGCGCGGATCTCGTCCGGCCCCTTGATTGCGCGGGTGCGCTCGGTCAGCTCCTCGCCCTCCATCACCTCGAACCCCGCGCGTTCGAGCGCACGCAGACCGTGGATCTGGATCTTGTCCACGCCGAGGCGGCGGTTCGCGCCTGCATGGGCCTGCATCACCTCCTCCACCTGTCCGGCAAAGGAGGTGGCGTCGGCCGCGCCCCGGTCGCCGGAGACGGCATAGAAGAACGAGGCGCCGGAGCGGAGTTCCTTCACCAGCGGGTTGAATGAGACGAGGAAGGGCGCGTTCTTGTATTCCCAGATCACCATGTGCCCGTCGGCACAGAGCAGACAGGCGCGGAACGGGTTGTGGGCGTTCCAGAGTTGCATGTTCGTGGTGTCGGTCGCGTAGCGGATGTTCAGGGGATCGAAGAGAAGAAGCCCGCCCCAGGCGCGCGCGACGATGGCGTCGGTGAGCCTCCGCCAGCGGAATTCGCGCATCGCGGCAAGGTTCGGCAGGGCGAGCCCTGCCGCCTCCCATTCGCGGAAGGAAAGTTGGGTCGGCCCGATCTCCACCCGGTCGTTGTCGTTGGGTGTGCCGTCGGGCAGCGTCGCGCCCTTCGTCGGGTCGATCTTGCGGCGGTCGCTGTAACGTTCGGTCATGCCGGGCCTCCTCCCTCGCGCGGCGAGCATCCGATGCCAGGCGCCGGCCGGTCCGTCCCGAATGCGACGCGGAGCGCGTCCGTTTCCGCCGATGACGGCCGCAATGGCCCTGCTGGCGGATGCCCATGGACGCGATCCTGCGGGATTTGCTTTACCTTGCGCCGGGGACCGGGCCCCCCGCCGTGCGCCAGCCGGCCAGCCACCGACCGGTCCAAGCCGCAGGGTCAGAGCCCGAGGAGCCGGGTGAGGCGTTGCCCCGCATCGGGGCGCTTGGCGATGTCGACGACACTCGGGACCTCGCAGGCTCGCATCGTGGCCTCGATCCAGTCCAGGCGACGCACGCCCTTGCAGGGAGCGATCGCGCCATGAAGGACGAGCGCCGCCGGCGGCTTCGCTGCCCCTGTCGATCCGATGAGAGTAGCATCCATGCCAGCCCCCTTCATTCCCTTCCGCCAGTTTGACCGCGAATCTGGGCGAAATTCGGCCGCATACGGCGCACTTTCGTGGTCGGCCGCAAGGGGGGCGCGACACCGGGCGGACCGGCCCCGCGGTGCGCAAAGAGAAAGGGCGCCCGGAGGCGCCCTTTCCGATCCTTCCGCTACCGATCAGCAGCTGTAGTACATCTGGTATTCGATCGGATGCGGCGTGTGTTCGTAGGCGTAGACCTCTTCCCACTTCAGCGCGACGTAGCCGTCGATCTGGTCGCGGGTGAAGACATCCCCGGCGAGGAGGAAGTCGTGGTCCTTCTCCAGTTCCTCCAGCGCCTCGCGCAGGGAGCCGCAGACGGTCGGGATTTCGGCCAGTTCCTCGGGCGGCAGGTCGTAGAGGTCCTTGTCCGACGCGGGGCCCGGGTCGATCTTGTTCCTGATCCCGTCGAGGCCGGCCATCAGGAGGGCGGCGAAGCAGAGATAGGGGTTGGCCGAGGGATCGGGGAAGCGCGCCTCGACACGCTTGGCCTTCGGGCTTTCGGTCCACGGAATGCGCACGCAGCCCGACCGGTTGCGGGCGGAATAGGCGCGCAGCACCGGCGCCTCGAAGCCCGGAATGAGCCGCTTGTAGGAGTTCGTGCCGGGGTTGGTGAAGGCGTTGAGCGCCTTGGCGTGCTTCAGGATGCCGCCGATGAACCAGAGCGCCTCCTGGCTGAGGTCGGCGTATTTGTCGCCCGCGAAGAGCGGCTTGCCGTCCTTCCAGATCGACATGTTGACGTGCATGCCCGAGCCGTTGTCGCCCTTCATCGGCTTCGGCATGAAGGTCACGGTCTTTCCGTAGGCCGCCGCGACGTTGTGGATGACGTACTTGTACTTCAGGATGTTGTCGGCCTGTTCGGTCAGCCCGCCGAAGATCAGCCCGAGCTCGTGCTGGCAGGTCGCGACCTCGTGGTGGTGCTTGTCGACCTTCAGCCCCATCCGCTTCATCGTCGAGAGCATTTCCGAGCGGATGTCCTGGCCTTCGTCGGCGGGGTTCACCGGGAAGTAGCCGCCCTTGTAGGTCGGCCGGTGGCCGAGGTTGCCGGTCTCGAATTCGGCATCCGTGTTCCAGGCGGCGTGCTCCGCGTCGATCTGGTAGGAGACCTTGTTGGGCGCCACCGAATAGCGCACGTCGTCGAAGATGAAGAACTCTGCTTCCGGCCCGAAATAGGCCGTGTCGCCGATGCCGGAGGCCTTGAGGTAGGCCTCGGCCTTCACCGCGGTGCCGCGCGGGTCGCGGCTGTAGGGCTCGCCGGTGTCCGGCTCGACGACGTTGCAGTGGATGCACATCGTCTTTTCCGCGTAGAATGGGTCGATGTAGACCGAGTTCGCGTCCGGGATCAGCTTCATGTCGGACTGGTCGATCGACTTCCATCCGGCGATGGAGGAGCCGTCGAACATGAAGCCTTCCTCGAAGAAGTCCTCGTCGACGAGATCGGCAATCAGCGTCACATGCTGGAGCCGCCCGCGCGGATCGGTGAAACGGACGTCGACATATTCGACCTCCTCGTCCTTCATGAGCTTAAGGGCGTTCTTTACGCTCATCTCGTGCTGTCCTTCTCCTGGAGCGTGGGGCGGGCGGTTGCCCGGGATTCAGATCGCGTCCTCGCCGGTCTCGCCGGTGCGGATGCGGATGACCTGTTCGACGGGGGAGACGAAGATCTTGCCGTCGCCGATCTTGTCGGTGCGGGCGGCCGAGACGATGGCCTCGATCGCGGCCTCGACCATGTCGTCCGAGAGCACGACCTCGATCTTCACCTTGGGCAGGAAGTCGACGACATACTCGGCCCCGCGGTAAAGTTCGGTATGGCCCTTCTGGCGGCCGAAGCCCTTGACCTCGATCACCGAAAGCCCCTGAACCCCGACCTCCTGAAGGGCTTCCTTCACCTCGTCGAGCTTGAAGGGCTTGATGATGGCTTCGATCTTCTTCATGGGGCCGACTCTCCCTGCCTTTTTCTCAAGTCGCGCCCCTGTCACCACTTTCGCGGGGCAGGGACAATTGGCTAGGGTTCCGGGGCGCTGGGCGGGCCGGGGAATCCTGTGGTCGTGCCTGAATTTTGTGCAGATTGGTTGCGAGGCGGGCAGTTTGAGAACTTTGCGGGGAAAGCCATGACCGAGCTTCTGACAGCCGCCCAGATGCGCGCCATCGAGGCGGCCGCGATCGCCTCCGGCGAGGTGACGGGCCTTGAACTGATGGAACGCGCCGGGCGCGGCGTGGTCGAGGCGATCTTCGAGGAATGGCCGGAGCTGCGCGCGACCTCGCACCGGGCAGTGGTCCTCTGCGGGCCGGGCAACAACGGCGGCGACGGGTTCGTCGTGGCGCGGCTGTTGAAGGAGTGGGGCTGGGAGGTCGAGGTCTTCCTCTACGGCGACCCCGAGAAGCTGCCGCCGGATGCGCGGGCGAATTACGAGCGGTGGAGGGGGATAGGGGAGGTTCGCCAGATTGACGATAAGACCAAGCGTTCGTTCATTTGGATGCTACACGACGAAGATCACCCGAACGTCTGGATTGATGCATTGTTTGGAACAGGCCTTAGCCGCCCTATTTCGATTGAGCTTGCAGAGTGGCTTCGAAGCATAGAGGTGTCCTTCAATGAGTTGGTCTATGAACAGCCGGGAAAGGTTGTTGCAGTTGACCTGCCAACTGGCATCGACGGGGATAGTGGTCGACTATTGTTCGAGCCTCCTCCGCTTGAGCGTGCGCATGTCTTCACCAAGAATGCGCCGCCTGAATGGCGGCTGACTCGGGGGCCGTCATTCAAGCCACTTCGTTGTGATCTTACGGTTTCATTTCATTCGCCCAAGTTCGGGCATTTCATGGCGCATTCTCCGCTCTTTTGTAGGAAAGTGGTCGTAAAGGGGTTGGGTCTAAGACCCGTTGGCTGGACGCCTCAGGGCGCTGCGGTCGTAGGTGGTCTGGAAATGTCCCACCTTGGATGGCGTCGTCTGCGTCTGGACAAAGACAATATTCAACACGAGACCCCCCACAAGTACACCCACGGCCACGCCCTGATCCTCTCCGGGCCGCCCGGCAAAGGCGGGGCCGCCCGCCTCGCGGCGCGGGGGGCGCTCCGGATCGGGGCAGGGCTCGTCACCGTCGGCTGTCCGCCCGAGGCGCTGGCGGAGCACGCAGCTAGGCTCGATGCGGTGATGCTGAGGCCGGTGGCGGATGCCGATGCGTTCGGGCGGGTGCTGGAGGACGGGCGGATCAATGCGCTTTGCCTCGGGCCGGGTCTCGGGACCGGCGAGAGGGAGGTGGCGCTGGTGGCGGCGGCGCTCGGGGCTTCGGCCCAAGTCCCCCCACCCCCATCCCCTCCCCACGAGGGGGAGGGGGGCCGCGCGGCATCGGGCGGGGCGCCCGAGGATCAGGCGCTTTCCCTCCCCCTCGTGGGGAGGGAAGAAGGGAGGGGGGCACGCCGCCCTCTCGTCCTCGACGCCGACGCGCTGACGATCCTCGCCCGCGAACCGCACCTCTTCGCCGCCCTGCACGAAGGCTGCGTCCTCACCCCCCATGCCGGGGAATTCGCCCGGCTCTTCCCCGACATCGCCGCGAAGCTGGCGGAACCTGCCACCAAGGGCCCCGCCTATTCCAAGGTCGACGCCACCCGCGCGGCCGCCGCCCGCGCTGGCTGCACCGTTCTCTACAAGGGGCCCGACACGGTGATCGCCGACCCTTCGGGGCGGTGCAGCATCAACTCCGCGCACTACGACCGCGCGGCCCCCTGGCTCGCCACGGCGGGCTCCGGCGACGTGCTCGCAGGCTTCATCGCGGGGCTCCTGGCGCGCGGGTTCGCGCCGGTGCAGGCGGCCGAAACCGCCGCCTGGCTCCATGTCGAATGCGCGCGGAAGTTCGGCCCCGGACTGATCGCGGAGGATCTGCCCGAACAGCTTCCCGCCGTCTTTCGCGACCTCGGGCTCTGAGCGCCGGCGCTTTCATTGTGGCGCAAATACTCCCGCCGGAGGCTTCCGCCGCCACCGGGCCGGCGACCGGCCGGATGTCATTCCGCTGCGAGCCGCGTCGCGTCCGCCGCGCCGAGCGCGGGGCAGGCGATCTCCAGCCCTTCGGCGTAGACCACCTGGGGGCTGTCGAACCTGAGGTCGTAGAGCCGCAGCGAGAGCGCCGCCACCGGGGCGATGAACTCGCCATCCGCGAGCCGCTCCACCGGCACAACGGCAGACCTTGCGCCGAAGAGCGCCTCGGCCCGCCAGTCGCGGACGAGGACCGGGGTTTCGGCGGGCAGGATCAGGTCCTGTTCCGGCCGGTCCCGGCCGAGCGCGGCCGCGGCGATGCGGATCGCGGGGCCGGAGTAGCGCGTGACGCGCACCTCGCGCACGACGCGCATCCCCTCGCGGGTGATGATCCGGTCGCCGGGTTCGATGAAATCGACGGGCAACGCCCCGTCCAGCGTCAACACGACCGTCCCGGCCGCGATGCCTGTCGTCGAATTGCCTGATGCCACCTGGCGCATGCCGGCGTCTTCCGCGCCGTGCACAAGCCCCGTCGTCTTCTGCGACATGGGGTCCCCCTATATGTGCTGCCTCGATTTTTTCTTTCAGAATATGTCAAGAATGCGTTCACGGCGAGCAATTTCTGGGGCGCTTTTTCCCCTCGCATGCGCGGGCGAACCTTGCTAGAAGGGCGCGGATTTCGGGAGCGGTCCCAGCACGGGGCCGCTCCCCGGCATTGCGGGTGTGGCGGAACTGGCAGACGCACCAGATTTAGGTTCTGGCGCCGAGAGGCGTGGGGGTTCAAGTCCCTTCACCCGCACCACGAGGAAAAGGACGAAGGAATGCAGGTCACCGAGACCCTGAAGGACGGTCTGAAGCGCAGCTACACGATTACCGTGCCGGCCGCCGATCTTGACGCGAAAGTCACCGAGAAGCTCGTGGAGGCGCAGCCCGAGATCGAGATGAAGGGCTTCCGCAAGGGCAGGGTGCCGATGGCGATGCTGAGAAAGCAGTTCGGCGAGCGGCTTATGGGCGACGCGATGCAGGATGCCATCGACGGCGCGATGAAGTCGCATTTCGACGCGACCGGCGACCGCCCGGCGCTGCAGCCGAAGGTCGAGATGAAGGGCGGCGAGACCTGGAAGCAGGGCGACGACGTCATCGTCGAGATGTCCTACGAGGCGCTGCCGGAAATCCCGGACGTGGATCTCGCCAAGATCAAGCTTGAGAAGCTCGTGGTGAAGGCTGACGAAAAGGCTGTGGCCGAGGCTCTCGAGAACCTCGCCAAGTCGGCCAAGAGCTTCGAGGACAAGAAGAAGGGCACCAAGGCCAAGGAAGGCGACCAGGTCGTGATCGACTTCGTCGGCAAGATCGACGGGGAGGCCTTCGACGGCGGCGCGGGCGAGGACTATCCGCTGGAACTCGGCTCGGGGTCTTTCATCCCCGGCTTCGAGGACCAGCTTGTCGGCGCCAAGGCCGGCGACGAGGTGGCGGTGAAGGTGAGCTTCCCGGCCGAATACGGCGCCAAGCACCTCGCCGGCAAGGAAGCCGTCTTCGATTGCACGGTGAAGGCCGTGAAGGGCGCGAAGCCGGCCGAGATCGACGACGAGCTTGCCAAGCGGTTCGGGGCGGAAAGCCTCGAGGCGCTTAAGGGCCAGATTTCGGAGCGGCTGGAAGCGGAATATGCGGGCGCGGCGCGTCAGGTGATGAAGCGGGCGCTTCTCGACGAGCTCGACAAGCTCGTCAAGTTCGACCTGCCGCCGAGCCTCGTGGAGGCCGAGGCGCACCAGATCGCCCACCAGCTCTGGCACGACGAGCACCCCGAGGAGCATGGCCACAACCACGGCTCGATCGAACCGACGGACGAGCACAACAAGCTTGCCGAGCGCCGGGTGCGGCTGGGGCTTCTCCTGGCCGAGGTCGGCCGCAAGGAGAAGGTCGAGGTGACCGACGCCGAGATGACGCAGGCGGTTCTGGCGCAGGCGCGGCAGTACCCGGGCCAGGAGCGCGCCTTCTTCGAGTTCGTCCAGAAGAATCCCCAGATGCAGCAGCAGCTGCGCGCCCCGATCTTCGAGGACAAGGTCGTGGACCTCGTCTTCGCCGCCGCCAAGGTGACGGAGAAGGAAGTCTCCAAGGACAAGCTCCAGAAGGCCGTCGAAGCGCTCGACGAGATGTGAGACGGCTTCGCTTGCGCGAGGCGACAGGGAACGGGCCGTGCCGCGGGGCGCGGCCCTTTTCGTTTCGGCACTGCGATGACACTTGACCGGCGCGCGCGAATTGCTACGGTGAATTCGGGCACTTCGGTGCCCTTCCCCAATAACATCAGCAACCTGCGCCAGGGGCCCCAGCGGCCGTTTCCGGCTCGCTTCGTGCGATCGGAACCGGTGCGATCCCGGCCCCGCGCAGGAAAGGAGAGCGAATGGAGACATCCATTGTCGCGCGGGCGCGCGCCTTCGCCTTGGCCCGCCATGACGGCCAGACCCGCAAGGACCTGGCCAGGACGCCTTACTGGAGGCACCTGGAGGAGGTCGCCTTCCTCGGCGCCGGGTTCGGCGGGGAGGACGAGGTCGTCGCGGCGGCCTGGCTTCACGACACGGTCGAGGATTGCCCGCCGACCAGCCTCGCCGAGATCGAGACGGTATTCGGGCCCCGCGTCGCCGCCATCGTCGCGGAAGTGACCGACGACAAGAACCTCGATGCGGCAGAACGCAAGCGGCTTCAGGTCGCGACCGCGCGGGCCAAGTCGCCGGGGGCCGCGCTGGTCAAGCTCTGCGACAAGATCGGCAACGTCCGCTCGGTGGGCGAGACGCCGCCGCATGACTGGCCGCAGACGCGTAGGATCGCATATCTCGACTGGGCCGAAGAGGTCGTCGCGGGTCTGCGCGACCTGCCGGAAGCTGCGGCGGCGGCGTTCCGCACGGTGCTGGAAAGCGCGCGCGTGACGGTCGGGCCGCGCTGAGCGCGCGCCTCAGGCAGCTGCCCGCGCTGCTTCCGCCTTCCGCTGGATCAGGAAGGTGAAGATGCCGAAGGGCGGCATCGGCATGGTTCGGGTGACCTCCAGCGAGCGCACGCCCAGGATGCGGCCGAGTTCGAAGTCGGAGTGCCAGCCGATCACGTTCGCGAGGGGCGCGAAGAGCCGTTCGAGTGCCGCGAGAAAACCCTTGTCGCGGGCGAAATGGCCGACGATCAGAACCTCACCCCCCGGCTTGCAGACGCGGGCCATCTCTTCCATGACCTTTTCGGGTTCCGGCACGACCGAGATCACGTGCATGGCCACCACGGTGTCGAAATGACCGTCGGGAAAGGCGAGCGTGCGGGCGTCCATCTCCGAGATGCGGACCACGTGGGCAAGCTTCCGCTCCGCGACCTTGCGGCGCGCCTTGTCGAGCATGTCGGCCGAGACGTCGATTCCGGTCACCTGGAGATGCGTCGCGTAGCGGTCGAGCGAGAGCCCGGTGCCGACTCCGATCTCCAGCACCCGGCCCGCGCGGCGGTTGATGTAGTCCACCGTGCGCCGGCGTCCCCGTCCGGTGATCCGCCCGAAGGTATAGTCATAGATCGGCGCCCAGTAGCGGTAGGACGTCTTGACGGCCGCGAGTTCCAAATTCTGCCTCTCGGGGATCAGGGCCGTCCGCGACGGCGGTTCAGGAGCATTTTCACCGCCGAATGTAACAGCGACGCGGCGTAGAGAAGGACGATGGAGATGAGGGCGCGCCAGATCTCGGCGAGCATGATCCCGGTGACGAGCGCGAGCCCGACCATGACCCAGGCAATCCTCTCGCGCGGAACGCGGATCGACTTCGGGGAGAAGGTGGGCAGGCGGCTGACCATCAGGAGGCCGACCGCGCCGATGTAGAGTTCGACCAGGGTTGGCCAGGCGCTGACGTCGATCCCCGTCTCGAAGGTCAGGAAGGCGGGCAGGAGCGCCATCAGCGCTCCGGCGGGGGCGGGCACGCCCGTGAAGTGACCGGCTGGCTTCGCGTCGCCGTTCAGGGCCGCGCGCGACTGTGCCACGTTGAAGCGTGCCAGCCGCATGCAGCAGCAGACGACATAGACGAGCACGAAGATCCAGCCGCCCGACTTTTCGCCGGGTACGAGCGCCATCTGGTAGACGAGAAACCCCGGCGTCACGCCGAAGTTCAGGAAGTCGGAGAGCGAATCGAGTTGCGCGCCGAAGTCGCTGGTGGCCTTGAGGCGCCGGGCGATGAGCCCGTCGAGCCCGTCGACGACGACGGCGAAGAGGACGAGCCAGACCGCGATCAGGAACTGCCCCGACATGATGAAGCGGATCGCCGTGAGCCCCGCGCATAGGCCGAGCGTCGTGACCATGTTCGGGACGAGGGTGAGAAAGGGCAGGCTGTCGCCTTCCGCCTCGCGCGGGAGGTCGGGGTCCTCCTCGCTCACCGCACCGCTCCTGCCCGGCGGGGTTCGGCCGAGGCGAAGTCGGCGAGCACGGTCTCGCCCGCGACGGCGGTCTGGCCGACGGCGACGAGGGGCGCGGTACCCTGTGGCAGGTAGACGTCAAGCCGCGAGCCGAAGCGGATCATGCCGAAGCGCTGGCCGGCGAGGAGCGCCTGGCCCTCCTTCACCTCGCAGACGATGCGGCGGGCGACGAGGCCGGCGATCTGCACGACGGCGATGGCGCGGCCGTCTTCCAGGCGGATGGCGAGGCCGTTGCGTTCATTGTCCGCGCTCGCCTTGTCGAGCGACGCGTTGAAGAACTTGCCCGGCCGGTAGGCGATCTTCTCGATCCGCCCCGAGACCGGCGCGCGGTTCACGTGGCAGTTGAAGACGTTCATGAAGATGGCGATACGGGTCATCGGCGCGGTGCCCAGGCCGAGTTCCTCCGGCGGGGCGAAATCGCCGATCATCTGGACGACGCCGTCGGCCGGCGAGATCACCAGCCGCTCGCGCGCGGGCGTCACGCGTTCGGGGTCGCGGAAGAAGTAGTAGCACCAGAGGGTGAGCCCGACGCCGATCCAGCCGAGCGGCTGGGCGACTAAGAAGAGTACCAGGGTCGCCACCGCGAAGACCGGAACGAAGCGATAGCCCTCGCGGTGCATGGGCTTCACCACGGTCGCGATCATCGACATGGGGCGTTCCTCCTGTCCGGGCCGCGTGACGCACGCGCCTCGTGGCGGGGGCGGCGTTCCCCGAGTCGCCGGCGCATTGCGACGCCTTGTGACCGGAATACGACATAGTTGCAACCGCCGGGGTGGGCCGGGAAAAAGAAAACCGCGCCGGACGGGCCAGCGCGGTCGGATTGTGGCGCCTGGGGCGGATTACTCCGCCGTTTCTTCCTGCGCGGCAGAGCCGATGTCGTCGAAGAGCTCGGCGATCTCGAAGTCGGCCGCGGCTTCCGCCTCGGCGGCGAGTTCCTGGATCGACTTGCCAGTCGCCTGCAACTCGGCCTCTTCGGCCGACCGGGCGACGTTCAGCCGAATCTGGGCCGAGACCTCGGGGTGCAGGACGACCTCGACCTCGTGGATGCCCAGTTCCTTGATCGGGCGGGTCAGCACGACCTGCTTGCGATCGATCGTGAAGCCCGCCGAGGTCGCGGCGTCGGCGGCATCGCGCGGCGTGACCGAGCCGTAGAGGGCGCCGGCGTCGGAGGCCGAACGAATCACGACGAAAGTCTGGCCATCGAGCTTCGCGGCGACGGCTGCTGCCTCTTTCCGCGTTTCCAGGTTCTGCGCCTCGAGCTGGGCCTTGCGGGTCTCGAAGGACTTGATGTTGTCCTCGGAGGCGCGCAGCGCCTTGCCCTGCGGCAGGAGGAAGTTGCGCGCGTAGCCGTCCTTGACCTTGACGACCTCGCCCATCTGGCCAAGCTTGGCCACGCGTTCCAGTAGGATGACTTGCATTGTCCTGTCTCCCTTACTTCACGGCATAGGGCAGAAGGGCGAGGAAGCGGGCGCGCTTGATGGCGCGCGCGAGCTCACGCTGCTTCTTCGCCGAGACGGCGGTGATGCGGGCGGGCACGATCTTGCCGCGCTCGGAGATATAGCGCTGAAGCAGACGGACGTCCTTGTAGTCGATCTTCGGCGCGTTGTCGCCCGAGAAGGGGCAGACCTTGCGGCGGCGGAAAAACGGTTTGTTCGCCATGGTTTGTGATCCTTTCCTCAGGTCCAGTATCAGCGCCGGTCGCGGCGGTCGCCGCGATCCCCGCGGTCGCCACGATCCCCGCGGTCGCCACGGTCACCGCGATCGCCACGGTCACCGCGATCGCCACGGTCACGCTCGTCGCGCTTCTGCATCTGGACCGAGGGCCCGTCCTCGTGCGCGTCCACCTTCACCGACATCACGCGCATGACGTCGTCATGGAGCCGCGCGAGGCGCTCCATCTCCTGCACCGCGGCCGAGGGCGCGTCGGAGCGGAGATAGGCATAGTGGCCCTTGCGGTTCTTGTTGATCTTGTAGGCCATGGTCTTCACGCCCCAGTACTCGTGGTCGACGACCTTGCCGCCGTTGTCCGCGAGAACCGTGGAGAAGTGTTCGATGAGGCCTTCGGCCTGCGCGTTGGACAGGTCCTGGCGCGCGATGAGGACATGCTCGTAAAGCGGCATGTGGTCCCTTTCGTCTCAGGCGGCTTCATAGGCGGGGTGACCCTTCCGCGCCCCGCCACGAGAGGCTTCGCCGGTTCCCGTGAATGCGGAAGGATGCGGCCTTATAGAGGAAAACGCGCCGGATGCAAGCGCGGCGGCCCGATCCTTTCATCTTGCCGCAAATACCTCAGGGGTGCGGGGGCAGCGCCCCCGCGTCGCTTGTCCCATCGCTTCGCTGCGGGTAGAGGTGGGGAAATTCCGGGCAGGAGGGACCATGACGCGCGCATTCGTATTTCCCGGGCAGGGGGCGCAGGCCGTAGGCATGGGCCGTGCCCTGGCCGAAGCCTATCCGGCGGCGAAGGCGGTCTTCGACGAGGTCGACGCGGCGCTGGAAGAGCGGTTTTCGGCGCTGATCTGGGAGGGCGACATCGAGACGCTGACGCTGACCGAGAACGCCCAGCCAGCGCTGATGGCGACCTCGATCGCGGCGCTTCACGCGCTTCAGGCGGAGGGCATTCCGGTGACCTCGGCGGCATACGTCGCGGGCCATTCGCTCGGCGAATACTCGGCGCTCTGCGCGGCCGGTGCGATCAGCGTCGCCGACGCGGCGCGGCTCCTCAGGCTTCGCGGGCGCGCGATGCAGGCGGCGGTGCCGGTCGGCGTGGGTGCCATGGCCGCGCTCCTTGGCCTCGACTTCGCGACGGCGAGCGAGGTGGCGCAGGAGGCGGCGCAGGGCGAGGTCTGCCAGGCAGCCAACGACAACGACCCGGCGCAGGTCGTCGTGTCGGGACACCGGGCCGCGGTCGAGCGGGCGCTGGAGATCGCCAAGGCGAGGGGCGCCAAGCGCGCCGTGCTGCTGCCGGTTTCCGCGCCCTTCCATTGCGCGCTCATGGAGCCTGCGGCGCGCGCCATGGCGGAGGCGCTAGACGCGGTGGACATCAAGGCGCCCGCGGTGCCCGTGGTAGCCAACGTGCGCGCCCGGGCGGTGAGCGACCCGGCAGTCATCCGGTCTCTGCTGGTGGAGCAGGTCACCGGCTCGGTCCGCTGGCGCGAGTCGGTGGCATGGATGGGGGCGCAGGGCGTCGACGAATTCTGGGAGATCGGGGCGGGCAAGGCGCTGTCGGGCATGATCCGGCGGATCGCGAAGGATGCCGAGACGCGGGCGGTCGGCACGCCCGAGGACGTGGCGGCGGCCAAGGGCTGAGTTCGGCTGCGCCGCGTGGCGGCGGCCGGGGGTGGCCTCGCTCGGGCCCCCACCCCCGGGGAGACTTGCAGGACGGATGAAGGAGATGAGGCCATGTTCGATCTGACCGGAAAGACCGCGCTTGTCACAGGCGCCTCGGGCGGGATCGGGGGCGCGATCGCGCGGGCGTTGCATGGTGCCGGCGCGGTGGTGGGCCTCTCGGGCACCCGCGAGGCGCCGCTGGCCGAACTTGCCGCCGCACTCGGTGATCGCGCGCACGTGCTTCCCTGCGATCTTTCGGATGCCGGTGCGGTGGAGGCGCTGCCGAAGCGGGCGGCCGAGGCGATGGGCGGGCTCGACATTCTCGTCAACAACGCCGGGATCACCCGCGACAACCTTTTCATGCGGATGTCGGACACCGAGTGGCAGCAGGTCATCGACGTCAACCTCACCTCGACCTTCCGGCTCTGCCGTGGCGTGCTTCGGGGGATGATGAAGGCGCGCTGGGGGCGGATCGTCAACGTCACCTCCATCGTCGGCACCACGGGCAATCCCGGGCAGGGCAACTACGCCGCGGCCAAGGCCGGCATCGCCGGCATGTCGAAGGCGCTGGCGCAGGAGGTGGCGAGCCGGGGGATCACGGTCAACTGCATCGCGCCGGGGTTCATCGCCACCGCGATGACCGACAAGCTGAACGACGAGCAGAAGGCGCGGATCGCCGCGCAGATCCCGGCTGGACGCATGGGCACGCCGGAGGAGATCGCGGCGGCGGCGCTCTATCTCGCCAGCCCGGAGGCCGGCTACGTCACCGGCGCGACGCTGCATGTGAACGGCGGGATGGCGATGATCTGAGGTCGCGCGGAGCGGCGGGGCGGACAGTTCGGATCGCGGTTGCGAAAGCGTTTGCCTCGGGAATAGACTGTGGTATAGGCGGCGACGATCAGCCGGGACGGAACCCAAGCGTTGCCGGCACCTTCGCTTTCTGGCGGGGGAGAACCGCTCGGAACGAGCAAGGGACCAGGAAGCGGGACATCCGCTGTTATTGAGGAAGTGACATGAGCGACATCGCCGATCGCGTGAAGAAAATCGTCGTCGAGCATCTGGGCGTCGAAGAGGACAAGGTGACCGAGAACGCCTCGTTCATCGACGATCTCGGCGCCGACAGCCTCGACACGGTCGAGCTCGTCATGGCCTTCGAGGAAGAGTTCGGCATCGAGATCCCCGATGACGCGGCCGAGACGATCCAGACCTTCGGCGACGCCGTGAAGTTCATCACCGAAGCCGCCTGATCGCGCATCGGAACGGTTCAGCGGACGGCGCCTTCGGGCGCCGTTTTTCGTTATGGGGAGGGCGCGGCGATGGTGCCGGTGATCGAAACGGAGCGGCTGATCCTGCGCGGGATGGCGCGTGGGGACTTCCCGGCGCTCGCGGCGATCTGGCAGGAGCCAGGGGTCGTGCGCTTCATCGGGGGCAAGCCGCGCCCCCTGGCCGAGAGCTGGGCGGTCTTCCTCAGGATTGCGGGAAGCTGGGCGATCGAAGGATTCGGCCAGTGGGGCATCTTTCGCAGGGCCGACAATGCCTTTCTCGGTCAGGCTGGGTTCTTCACAGCGATGCGCGGTCTCGGTCCCGATTTCGACGACGCGCCCGAGGCGGGCTGGGTGCTTACCTCATCCGTCCACGGGCAGGGCTTTGGGCGCGAGGCCGTGGGGGCCGCGCATCGCTGGTTCGACGCGCAGCCCTTCGGCGGGCGGAGCCGGGCGATGATCGAGGTCGGCCATGCCGCCTCGCTCGCCGTGGCGCATGGGCTCGGCTACCGGGAATTGCGGCAGGCGGAGGACATGGGCGACCCGGTGATCCTGCTGGCGCGCGACCTGCGCTGATGCCGAGGGCTCGTGCCCTTGCGTGGGCGAAGAAGGAGGCCCCGTGATCCCCGCTTCCGACCCTTCCGCGCAGGACGCCTTCGCGCATCATGCTTTCGCTCCGTTCGGCGCGGGCGCGGTTGCCGCCTTGGCCCGGATTCGGGCTTTGGCTGCGCCCGCTGTGGCGGTAGGATCGGGGAGCGGGGGCGCGCGCGAAGGGCATGGCATCCTGGACCGGCGGGAACGCCGGAGAGCGCCGGGACGGCCGTCGCGCGGCGCCGGAAAGGAGGCGCGCGATGATCCTTTATCCAACGATGGAACTGCTGAACGGCCACTGTGTGAGCCTGCCGCGGGGGCGAGTCGAGGAGCCGTCGATCTGGCATGTCGATCCGGTCGCCAAGGCGCAGGAATTCGCCCATGCCGGGGCCGAGTGGATGCATGTCACCGATTTCGACGCGATGCAGGGCAGCAACGTCAACCGCGAGTTGATCCTTGAGATCATTCGGGGAGCCGGGATTCCGGTGCAGCTTGGCGGCGGTTTCCGCTCGCGCGACCGGATCGAGGAATGGATCGACCTGGGTGCGGGGCGGATCGTGGTCAGCACTCTCGCCGCGCAGAACCCGTATCTGGTGAAGGAGCTGGCAACGCGTCACCCCGACCAGATCGTTCTGTCGATCGACGTCTGGAAGGGCCATGTGATGACGCACATGTGGAAAATGCAGTCCTCCCACACGCCGGAGGCCTTCATTGATGCATTCCGCGACACGCCCTTCGCCGCGATCATCGTCACCGACATCGGTTTTGACATCCGGGAATCGGATGCGTCGCTCGGGCTCGTCTCGGCCATCGCCGAGCGCACCAGGACTCCGGTGATCGCGAGCGGGATCGTGCGGACAATCGACGACATCGCACGGCTGAAACTTCTGGGCGAGGTGTCGGGCGCCATCGTCGGCCGGGCACTTTTCAACCGGACCATCGACCTCAGGGAGGCGCTGGCGGCGGCGCGGTCCGACACCGCGCATGTGGCCGCGTTCCTGTGACCAGAGGCCGGGAGGCGTGAGCCCGCCTTTGCGTCGGAACGGCCCTTGCCGGTCCGCGTCCGGCCCGTGTATCTAGGGCCGGACGCAGGAGGAATGGGGTACGCGATGCGGCGGGTTGTCATTACCGGGCTGGGCCTTGTCACGCCGCTGGCCTGCGGGGTGCAGGAGACCTGGACACGGCTGATCGCCGGCCAGTCCGGAGCGGGGCCGATCACCCGGTTCGACACGTCGAACGTGGTCACGACCTATGCCTGCGAGATCCCCTTCGGCGATGGCAGCGACGGCACCTTCAATCCAGACGCCTGGATGGAGCCGAAGGACCGCCGCAAGGTCGACGACTTCATTCTCTACGGCATGGCCGCAGCCGACCAGGCGGTGAGGGACGCCGGCTGGGAGGCTCCCTCGGAAGACGAGAGGCTGCGCACGGGCGTGATGATCGGGTCGGGGATCGGCGGGCTGACCTCGATCGCCGAGACGGCGGTGCTGATCAAGGAGCGCGGGCCGAAACGGGTTTCGCCCTTCTTCATCCCCGGCGCGCTCATCAACCTCATCTCGGGTCAGGTTTCGATCCGCTACGGGTTCAAGGGGCCGAACCATGCGGTCGTGACGGCCTGTTCGACCGGCGCCCATGCCATCGGCGACGCGGCGCGGCTGATCCAGTGGGGCGATGCCGACGTGATGGTCGCGGGCGGCGCGGAAAGCCCGATCTCGGAAATCGGGATCGCCGGGTTCAATGCCTGCAAGGCGCTTTCGACCAAGCGGGCGGACGATCCGACAAAGGCGAGCCGGCCCTATGACGCGGACCGCGACGGGTTCGTGATGGGCGAGGGGGCGGGCGTCGTGGTGCTGGAGGAATACGAACACGCGAAGGCACGGGGCGCGCGGATCTATGCCGAGGTGATCGGCTACGGGCTTTCCGGCGACGCCTATCACATCACCGCGCCGTCCGAGGATGGCGACGGCGCGTTCCGCTGCATGTCGGCGGCGCTGAAGCGGGCCGGGATCGAGGCGTCCGCCGTCGACTACATCAACGCCCATGGCACCTCGACCATGGCCGACACGATCGAGCTTGGCGCGGTGGAGCGGCTGATGGGCAACGCGGCCGCGAAAGCGACGATGTCGTCGACGAAATCGTCGATCGGGCACCTTCTGGGAGCCGCGGGGGCGGTGGAGGCGATCTTCTGCGTGCTGGCCATCCGCGATCAGGTGGCGCCGCCGACGATCAACCTCGACAACCCGGCGGTGCAGCCGAAGCTGGACCTGGCGCCGAACAGGGAGGTGAAGCGTGAAATCAACATCGCACTGTCGAACAGCTTCGGCTTCGGCGGGACCAACGCCTCGCTCGTCCTTCGCCGGATTCCGGACTGATGTGGCGCAACATCGCCTCCAATTTCCTGACCATCGCCATCCTCATCCTGGTGGCGGCGGCCGGTGCGGTGGCCTGGGGTCAGCGGCAGTATGCCGGTCCGGGGCCGCTTGCCGAAGCGATATGCTTCAAGGTGGAGCGGGGGGCCAACATGCGGACCGTCGCCGCCGATCTTGCGGCGCGCGGCGCGATCGGCTCCGCGTACATTTTCCGCGTGGGTGCGGACTATGAAGAGAAGGCCGGAGGCCTGAAGGCGGGGTCGTTCCTCATCCAGCCCAATGCCTCGATGCGTGAGATCGTGGACACGGTGACGCGGAGCGGGCAGTCCACCTGCGGCACGGAGGTGAACTACCGGATCGGCGTGGCCGCCGCGGACGTGATCGTTCGCGAGCTCGACCCCGCGGCGAATGCCTATGTCGAGGTGGTGAAGTTCGACCCCGCCGCCGGCGAGGCGCCCGCGGACTACCTGGCCCGCGCCGAGGACCCCGACGTGCGATTCCGCGTCACGCTCGCCGAGGGTGTCACCAGCTGGCAGGTCGTCGAGGCCCTGAAGCGGGCGGAGTTCCTGGCCGGCGAGCCGGGCGAGGTACCGGCCGAGGGCTATCTGGCCCCCGACAGCTACGAGGTGGCGCGGGGTGCCGATCGCAAGGCGCTTCTCGACGACATGCGGGCGCGGCAGGAGGCGGTGCTGGCCGAGCTCTGGCCCGAGCGGGCCGAGGGACTGCCCTACGCGACGCCGGATGAGGCGCTGATCATGGCCTCCATCGTCGAGAAGGAGACCGGGCTTCCGGAGGAGCGGCCGCGGGTGGCGAGCGTGTTCCTGAACCGCCTGCGGGATGGCATGAAGCTTCAGACCGACCCGACGGTGATCTACGGGATCACCAAGGGGCAAGGCGTGCTAGGGCGCGGTCTGAGGCAGAGCGAGCTGAGGGGACGGACGCCCTACAACACCTACGTGATCGACGGCCTGCCACCGACGCCCATTGCCAACCCCGGCCGCGAGAGCATTGCCGCCGCACTGAAGCCCGAGACGACCGACTACCTTTTCTTTGTCGCCGATGGCACGGGCGGTCATGTCTTTGCGACGACGCTGGCCGAGCACAACGACAACGTGGCGAAGTGGCGGGCGATCGAGGCCCAGCAGCAGGAACAGGGCACGAGCGGGAACTGATGCCGCGCGCGCCATTAACCTTCTGATTACACTTATTTTCTTGACTTTGCGCGCGGTCGGGGATATTCCTTCGGGCAAGCTAGAAGAAGTGGGAGAGCGGCGCGGGGAGGGCACCCCGGGGCCGCTTTTTCGTTTCTCTCGTGCGGGCGGCATGAGAGGCGGGCAAGAAACTGCATGATCGTTGAGACACCGGCCGGAGAGCCGTTGGCGAGGCCCCTCGTCACCGAGGCGATGGGGCTTCTGGATCAGATCGTCGTGGAGATCCACACGGCGATGGACAGGTTGCGGAAGGGCGATCCGGGCGACCTGAAGGACGGTGTGCGGGTGATCAGGGACCTCCGCGCGGCCCTTCAGATCGTGTTCGAGGAAAGGGCGAAAGTTGCGAAACTCAAGGAAGACGGTGGCAGAGGCGGCGGCGACCGGGCGCTCGATCTCGACGCCGCCCGCGTTGAGATCGGCCGCAGGCTGGCTCGCCTCCGCGACGCCGGAGACGGTTGACGCCTTCCTGGCCGGCCTCAGCGACGCGGCCTTGATGGCGCTCCCGTGGCTCTTCGAGTTCTGGGCGCTGCCGCATCAGCTGCCGCCCGAGGGCGCATGGAGGACATGGGTCGTCATGGGCGGTCGCGGGGCGGGCAAGACCCGCGCCGGGGCGGAGTGGGTGCGCGCCCAGGTCGAGGGCGCGCGTGCCGCCGACCCGGGCCGGGCGCGGCGCGTGGCGCTGGTGGGCGAGACGATCGACCAGGCGCGCGAGGTCATGGTCTTTGGCGAGAGCGGGATACTCGCCTGCTCGCCGCCCGACCGCAAGCCGGTCTGGGAGGCGACGCGCAAGCGGCTTGTCTGGCCGAACGGGGCGGTCGCGGAGCTTTACTCGGCCTTCGATCCTGACAGCCTCAGGGGGCCGCAGTTCGATGCGGCATGGGTCGACGAGCTTGCCAAGTGGAAGAAGGCGAAGGAGAGCTGGGACATGCTCCAGTTCGCGCTGAGGCTTGGCGAGCATCCGCAGCAGGTGGTGACGACGACGCCGCGCAACGTGGGCGTGCTGAAGGCGATCCTGAAGAACCCCTCGACGGTGCTGACGCAGGCGCCGACCGAGGCGAACCGCGCCTATCTGGCGGCCTCGTTCCTCGAGGAGGTACGGGCGCGCTATGCCGGCACCCGCACGGCGCGCGAGGAACTGGACGGCGTCCTGCTGGAAGATGCGGAGGGCGCGCTCTGGTCCACCGCGCGGCTTGACGCCGGACGCAAGGCGGCGCCGGAAGGGCTGAGCCGGATCGTCGTGGCGGTCGATCCGCCGGTCACCGGGCACGCGGGTTCGGACGAGTGCGGGATCGTCGTGGCCGGCGTCGTGGCCGAGGGGCCGCCGACGGACTGGCGGGCCTACGTCCTGGAGGATGCGAGCGTGCGGGCGGCCTCGCCGGCAGACTGGGCGCGGGCGGCGATTGCGGCGATGGACCGGCATGGCGCGGACAGGCTTGTGGCGGAGGTCAACCAGGGCGGCGATCTCGTCGAGACGGTCGTCCGGCAGATCGACCCGCTGGTGCCGTTCCGCGCGGCGCGCGCCGCACGTGGGAAGACCGCGCGGGCCGAACCGGTGGCCGCGCTCTACGACCAGGGGCGGGTGCATCACGTCAGGGGCTTCGACGCGCTCGAGGACCAGATGTGCCGGATGACGGTCGCGGGTTATGAGGGGCAGGGATCGCCCGACCGGGTGGACGCGCTCGTCTGGGCGCTGACGGACCTGATGGTGGAGCCGGCCGCGAAATGGCGGCGACCGCAGGTCAGGAGTCTGTGACGGAGGGCGGGGAGGCGTCTGCCACCCAACACCCCCCGAGAGTATTTGGACCACAATGAAAGCCGGCGCCGTCCGGGAGCTTGGCTTGCGGTGGCCCAGCGAGGAGGAATTCGATGGCATGGAACATCTTCCGGCGCGCCGAGGGCGCGGTGCCGGAGCAGAAGGCCTCGGCTACGGGCCGGGTGATCGCCTGGGGATCGTCGGGCCGGGTGATCTGGTCCCCGCGCGACACGGTCAGCCTGACCCGGACGGGGTTTTCCGGCAATCCGGTGGGGTTCCGGGCGGTGAAGCTTATCGCCGAGGCGGCGGCGGCGCTGCCGCTCGTCTGCCAGGACGGCGCACGGCGCTATGAGGCTCATCCGGTCATCAACCTGATGCGGCGGCCGAACGCGGGGCAGGGGCGGGCGGAGCTTTTCGAGGCGCTCTATGGCCAACTCCTTCTCAGCGGGAATGGCTATGTCGAGGCGGTGGGCGGTGCGGGTCTGCCGACCGAACTGCATGTGCTGAGATCCGACCGGATGAGTCTCGTGCCCGGCGCGGATGGCTGGCCTGTCGCCTACGACTACACCGTCGGGGGACGGAAGCACCGGTTCGACATGGCAGGGCCGGTCGATCCGGTCCTGCACATCAGGTCGTTCCATCCCCAGGACGACCACTACGGCCTGTCGCCCATGCAGGCGGCGGCGGTGGCGATCGATGTCCACAACGCGGCCTCGGCCTGGTCGAAGGCGCTTCTGGACAATGCCGCGCGGCCTTCGGGCGCGATCGTCTACAAGGGAGCGGACGGGCAGGGGCAGCTCAGCGGCGACCAATACGACCGGCTGGTGAACGAGATGGAGATGCACCATCAGGGCGCGCGCAACGCCGGACGGCCGATGCTTCTGGAAGGCGGGCTCGACTGGAAGCCGATGGGGTTCAGTCCCTCGGACATGGAGTTCCAGAAGACCAAGGAGGCGGCGGCGCGCGAGATCGCCACGGCGTTCGGTGTACCGCCAATGCTGATGGGCATTCCGGGCGAGGCGACCTATGCCAACTATCAGGAGGCGAACCGCGCCTTCTACCGGGTGACGGTGCTGCCGCTTGCCACGCGCGTCACGGCGGCGGTGAGTTACTGGCTTTCCACCCATCTCGGCGAGCAGGTGGAGCTCAGGCCCGACCTCGATCAGGTGCCGGCGCTGGCTGCCGAGCGCGACCAGCAGTGGAAGCGCGTGGGCGAGGCGTCGTTCCTGACCGATGCCGAGAAGCGCAGCATACTCGGCCTCCCGCCGCTCGCAGCCGGGGGTTGACGATGGCGGGGCCGGGATCACGCTACCTCAAGGAGCCTTTCCAATGCGCACACGAGCACCGCTTCGAGGCGACAGAGCGGATCATGGCCTTGCAGTTCGAGACGGTCGAGAAACGGCTGGAGCGGATCGAGGCGATGGTCGGCGGCGTGGAAAAGCGGCTCTGGATGACGGTCTTCGGGGTCGTCGGGGTGATCCTGAGCCAGGCGGTGCAGTCCCTGATCGAATTCGGGCCGAAGTAGGAATGGGCACATGATGACAAGCGAATACGGGCTGGAGAAGAAGTTCTGCCGGATCGGCGAGGCGGTCACGCTGACCGAGGGTTGCCGGATCGAGGGCTATGCCTCGCTCTTCGGGCTGACCGACAAGGGCGGCGACGTGGTGATGCCGGGCGCATACGGCAAGTCGCTGGCCCGGTTGAAGGCGGAGAGCCGCGCCGTCAGGATGCTCTGGCAGCATGACGCGACGCAGCCGATCGGGGTCTGGGACGAGATCGCCGAGGACGGCCGGGGGCTGCGCGTGAAGGGCCGCATCCTGACCGAGATCGAGAAGGGACGCGATGCGGCGGCCCTTGTCGCGGCGGGCGCGATCGACGGGCTGTCGATCGGTTACCGCACGGTGACGGCGGAAAAGGATGCGAAGGGGCAGCGGCTCCTTCGCGAAGTGGAGCTCTGGGAGGTGTCGCTGGTCACCTTCCCGATGCTCCCCGAGGCGCGGGTTTCCGCCAAGGGCGAGACGCTCGGGGCGGAGACGTTGCGCGACCTGGCGGCGCTGTTCGAGGAG
Source organism: Paracoccaceae bacterium (assembly GCA_020637675.1). Taxonomy (GTDB): domain Bacteria; phylum Pseudomonadota; class Alphaproteobacteria; order Rhodobacterales; family Rhodobacteraceae; genus Albidovulum. Next base: position 812,362 of record JACKKD010000002.1, read on the forward strand.
GCACGCCGGACGCTGGCGGGGCGCTGAGGCCCGCCCGACCAACCCCTGATGTGAGGTGATGGGAATGAAGACGACCGAGACGAAGGCTCGGGCCGGGGAAGTCGTGTCCGGCGCTCCGGCCGAGGAGGTGAGGCATGCGCTCGCAGGGTTTCTGAGCGAGTTCAAGGGCTTTCAGGACGAGATGACATCGAAGCTGCAACAACAGGAAGAGCGACTGACCATGCTGGATCGCAAATCTTTCACCGCCGGTCGTCCGGCGCTGTCCACCGCCGTCGATCTCGACGTGCCGCACAAGAAGGCTTTCTCGGCCTATCTGCGGTCCGGCGATGACGACGGTCTGCGCGGGCTTGTCCTCGAAGGCAAGGCGCTGAACACGCAGGTGAACGCCGACGGCGGGTTCCTCGTCGATCCCGAGACATCGGATCGCATCCGCGGCGTGCTGAAGGCGACGTCGTCGCTGCGCTCGATCTCGAACGTGGTCAACGTCGAGGCGACCTCGTTCGACGTTCTGGTCGACCACACGGACCTCGGTTCAGGCTGGGCGACGGAGACGGCGGCGCTTGCCGAGACGGGGACGCCGCAGATCGATCGCATCTCGATCCCGCTGCACGAGCTTGCCGCGATGCCGAAGGCGAGCCAGCGCCTGCTGGACGACAGTGCCTTCGACGTGGAGGGCTGGCTGGCCGAACGCATCGCGGACCGCTTCGCCCGGGCCGAGGCGCAGGCCTTCGTGGCGGGTGATGGCGTGGACAAGCCGAAGGGCTTCCTGACCCACACCACCGTGGACAACGGCGTCTGGGCCTGGGGATCGCTCGGCTATGTGCCCACGGGCGCGGCGGGTGATTTCGCGGCCACGAATGCCTCGGATTCGATCATCGACCTCGTTTATGCGCTGAACGCGGAATACCGCGCCAATGCGACCTTCGTGATGAACTCGAAGACGGCGGGTGCCGTGCGCAAGATGAAGGACGCCGACGGCCGCTTCCTGTGGTCGGACGGGCTCGCCGCGGGCGAGCCTGCGCGGCTGATGGGCTATCAGGTGCTGATCGCGGAGGACATGCCGGACATCGGTGCCAACGCCTATGCCATCGCCTTCGGGGACTTCCGGTCGGGTTACACCGTGGCGGAGCGCCCCGACATGCGTGTGCTGCGCGATCCGTTCTCGGCCAAGCCGCATGTCCTCTTCTACGCCTCCAAGCGCGTGGGCGGCGACGTGAGCGATTTCGCCGCGATCAAGCTTCTGAAGTTCGCGATCTCGTAAGAGACGCGGATCGGCCGGGGCCTTCGGGTCCCGGTCGGACGGGCGCGGGTCGCCCTTTCTACTTCCCCCGTGTTGTCTAGCTGCTCCCTCCGTCCGAGCAACGCGGGGCCGACCCGCGCCCGAACCCCGAGGGGGAGGGCGTGACTTCCGGAGACGAACATGATGCTGAGCGAAGTGACGGGGGTGCCGCAGGCGGCGCTGCCGGTGGCAGATTTCAAGGACCATCTCAGGCTCGGCACGGGCTTTGCCGACGACTCCGTGCAGGACGCGCTTGCGGAAAGCTACCTGCGGGCCGCGGTGTCGGCGATCGAGGGGCGGGTCAGCAAGGCGCTGGTGGCGCGGGAGTTCCTTCTCGAACTCGATGCGTGGCGCTGGCCGGATGCACAGGCCCTGCCGCTGGCGCCGGTGAGCGCGCTGGTCTCGGTCACGCTCCGCGACCGAGACGGGCTGGCCGAACTGATCGACCCGGCGCGCTACCGTCTGGTGCGTGACGTGCAGCGGCCAAAACTCGTCGCGGCCGGCGCGCTGCTGCCGGGGATCCCGGTCGGCGGCTCTGTCGAGGTGGTCTTCACGGCGGGCTTCGGCCCGGTCTGGGCTGACGTGCCGGCCGATCTGGCGCAGGCGGTCTTCCTTCTAGCCGCGCAGTACCACGAGTTCCGCCATGAGGCGGGCGCGGGACAGGCGATGCCCTTCGGGGTAATGGCGCTGATCGAGCGGTGGCGAACGGTGCGCGTGCTTGGCGGAGGTTCGGCATGAGCGCGCCGAGGCTGAGCCGGAAGCTGGTGCTGGAAGAGGCGCAGCGGGTCCCGGACGGTGCGGGCGGCCATGGGTTGACCTGGGTGGCACTGGGCACGCTCTGGGGACTGGTCGAGGCTGGGGCAGGACACGAGCGGGCGGGCGAGTTCGTCACGCTGTCGAGCGTGGGCTACCGGATCACGGTGCGCGCCGCGCCGCAGGGCGCCGCGTCGCGGCCTAAACCCGAACAGCGGTTTCGCGAGGGGGCGCGCATCTTCCGCATCACCGCCGTCACGGAGGAGGACGCGGAAGGGCATTACCTGACCTGCTTTGCGCAGGAGGAGGTCCTGGCATGAGCTACGGAGCGGCGGCCGCCCTGCAGGCGGCGATCTATCAGCGCCTGACTGCGGACAGCGCGCTCGATGCGCTGGTGAATGGCGCGATCTACGATTCCGTGCCGCCGGGGATCGTGCCGGGGACCTATGTCTCGATCGGGCCGGAGGACGTGCAGGACGCTTCCGACCAGGTGGGTCGGGGGGCACTGCATGAATTCGTCGTCTCGGTCGTGACGGATCAGGCGGGGTTCCAGAACGCCAAGGCGGCCGCGGCGGCCGTCTCCGACGCGCTGACGGGTGCGACGCTGGTTCTCGCGCGAGGGCGACTCGTCGGTCTCTGGTTTCTCAAGGCGCGGGCGCGGCGGGTCGAGAAGGCCGACATGCGACGGATCGATCTGACGTTCCGGGCGCGAATAGAGGACTGAGCGGCAACTCGGCCGCGCCCGCAAGAATGGTGCAATCTCGGGTGCCGTCGTTCGTTTGGCGACCCTGAACACAGACAAATCGGAGTACGGACATGGCTGCGCAGAATGGCAAGGACCTTCTGATCAAGCTCGACCTGACGGGGGGCGGGCTTTTCACCACGATCGCGGGACTCAGAGCCACGCGGATCAGTTTCAACGCCGAGACAGTGGATGTCACCAGCCTGGAGAGCCAGGGCGGATGGCGTGAGTTGCTCGGCGGTGCAGGCGTACGGTCCGCGAATGTCTCGGGGTCGGGCGTCTTCGTGGACAGCGCCACCGACGACCGCGCGCGCCAGATCTTCTTTGCCGGCACGGTGGAGACCTTCCAGGTGATCATTCCGGATTTCGGCATCGTCGAGGGACCGTTCCAGATCACTGCGATCGAGTATGCGGGCAGCTACAACGGCGAGGCAACCTACGAGCTTTCGCTCGCCTCGGCCGGCGCGCTGATCTTCACGGCGATCTGATGGTCAATCCCTGGGCCGGCGAGGTCGGGCTGAGGCTCGACGGCAAGCGCCACGTCGTCAAGCTGACGCTCGGCTCGCTGGCGGAACTGGAGGCAGGGCTCGGTACGGGCACGCTGATAGAACTGGTGGAGCGGTTCGAGGCGGGGCGGTTTTCGGCCCGCGACGTGCTGATGCTGATCGTCGCCGGCCTCAGGGGCGGCGGCTGGGAGGGGACGGCCGATGACCTGCTGCGGGTCGAGATCGGCGGCGGCCCGGTAGAGGCGGCACGGGTCGCCGCCGAGCTTCTGGCGCGGGCGTTCACGGTGCCCGAGGGCGGATGAGCGGGCTCGACTGGCCGGGGCTGATGCGCGCGGGTCTTGGCAGGTTAGGCCTTACCCCGAAGGAATTCTGGGCACTCACTCCGGCGGAGCTGATGCTGATGCTCGGCGATCCGCAAGCCGTTCCCCCGCTGAACCGGGCGCGGCTGGACGCACTTGCCCGCGCCTGGCCCGACCGGGTGCCCGAGGAAAGGAAGGACGACGAAGATGCCGGTGACGGACGGACTGGACGGAATTGACGGGATCGAGGGGCTGGCGACGCAGGCTGCCGCGCTGGAGACGAGCCTGGCCGGGGCGCAGGCGATGACGACGGCCTTCGACGCCGAACTGGGGCGGATGCGGGAGAGCATGATCTTCACCGGACGCGAGGTGGGGACGCTTTCGAAGAGCATCGGCGGCGGCTTGCGGCGGGCATTCGACGGACTTGTCTTCGACGGGATGAAGCTGTCGGACGCGCTGCGCCAGGTGGCGAAGTCGATGGCCGACAGCGTCTATGGCGTCGCGATGAAGCCGGTGCAGGACGCCTTGGGCGGCGCGGTTGCAAACGGGCTGAACGGGCTTCTGAGCGGGTTGTTCCCGTTCGAGAAAGGGGGCGGCTTCGCCCAGGGCAGAGTGATGCCGTTCGCGCGGGGCGGTGTCGTGTCTTCGCCGACGACATTCCCGATGCGGAGCGGACGCGGCCTCATGGGCGAGGCGGGACCCGAGGCGATCATGCCGCTGACCCGTGGCGCGGACGGGCGGCTTGGCGTCCAGGCGCAGGGCGGCGGGCGGCCGGTCAACATCGTCATGAACGTCACGACGCCGGATGTGCAGGGCTTTGCCCGCAGCCAGAGCCAGATCGCCGCGCAGATGGCGCGGGCGCTCGCCCGTGGCGACAGGAACCGGTGAGGAGAGCGACATGGCATTTCACGACGTACGGTTCCCCGCGAACCTGAGTTTCGGGTCGGTCGGTGGTCCGGAACGGCGCACGGAGGTCGTCGCGCTGACGAACGGGTTTGAGGAGCGCAACACGCCCTGGGCCGAGGCGCGCCGCCGCTACGACGCGGGGCTGGGGTTGCGCTCGCTCGACGATATTGCCGATCTCATCGCGTTCTTCGAGGCGCGGCAGGGTCAGCTCTTCGGGTTCCGCTGGAAGGATTGGTCGGACTACAAGTCCTGTAAACCGTCCGAAAGCGTCGGCTACGAGGACCAGGTCATCGCGACCGGCGATGGGGTGACCGTGGCGCACCAGCTCGTCAAGACCTACGCATCGGGCGGCGCGGCGCAGCGACGGATCATCAGAAAGCCGGTTTCGGGCACGGTGCGCATCGGGCTTCAGGGGGACGAGCTGCAGGAAGGCGTACACTATCAGGTGGACGCGGCAACCGGCAGCGTCACCTTCGCGACCGCGCCGGCCGTCGGCGAGCGGATCACCGCCGGCTTCGAGTTCGATGTGCCCGTGCGCTTCGATACCGATCGCATCCAGGTCTCCGTAGCGTCGTTCCAGGCTGGCGACGTGCCGCAGGTGCCGGTGGTGGAGGTGCGGCTCGGATGACCTACCCGCAAGCTCTGAAGGACCATCTGGCGACGGGCGTCACCACGCTTGCGCGCTGCTTTGCGGTGACGCGCAGGGATGGCGTGGTCATCGGGTTCACCGACCACGACCGCGACCTTTCGTTTGACGGGATACTCTTTCGCGCCGACTCGGGTCTCACAGCGAAGGCGATCCAGCAGTCCACCGGGCTGTCGGTCGACAACAGCGAGGCCTTCGGGGCGCTCAAGTCCGAGGCCATCACCGAGGGGGATATCCTTGCCGGGCGATACGACGGCGCCGAGGTGCGGTCATGGCTGGTGAACTGGGCCGACGTGTCGGTCCGCGTGCTGCAGTTTCGTGGCACGCTGGGCGAGGTCGTGCGGAGGGGAGGCAGCTTCAATGCCGAGTTGCGCGGGCTTTCCGAAGGTCTGAACCATGCGGAGGGGCTCGTCTACCACGCACGCTGTTCGGCCATTCTCGGCGACGGGCGCTGCCGGTTCGACCTGCGCCAGCCTGGCTATTCGGAGGAGCGTGTCGTGCAAGAGGTCACGGGGGCACGCGTCTTCCGATTCTCCGAGTTCGGGGGCTATGACGACCGGTGGTTCGAGAAGGGTCGCTTCGCCGTGCTGAGCGGCACGGCGGCGGGCATTGTGGGAGCGGTGAAGAACGACCGGCTGAGGGCCGGCGACATCCGTGAGGTGGAGCTTTGGCAGGCTCTGGGAGCGGCGCCCGCGCCCGGTGACTTGGTGCGGATCGAGGCCGGTTGCGACAAACGGCCGGATACTTGCCGCCTGAAGTTCGCCAACTACGACAATTTCCGTGGCTTTCCGGATATTCCGGGCGAGGACTGGCTGATGTCCTACCCCGTCGGGGCGGCCCTGAACGACGGCGGGAGCCGGCGCGGATGACCGACCGGGCGAGGCGTGCGGTGGTGATCGCGCGGGGGTGGGTCGGGACACCCTATCGGCACCAGGCGTCGACGAAGGGTGCAGGCACGGATTGCCTGGGACTTCTGCGAGGCGTCTGGCGCGAGCTTTACGGCGCGGAGCCGGAGCCGGTGCCCGCCTATACCGCGGACTGGTCCGAGCCCGACGGGGCCGAGCGGCTCTGGCAGGCGGCGCGGCGGCATCTGCGCCCCTGCGATCCCCAGGCTCCGCTTCGTGCCGGCGAGGTGTTGCTGTTCCGCATGCGCGGCGGGTCGGTCGCGAAACATCTGGGCATCGCCGCCGAATGCGGCCGCCGGCCCACGTTCATCCATGCCTATTCCGGGCACGAAGTGGTGGAAAGTGCGCTGTCCGCCCCTTGGGCGCGGCGGGTCGTGGCGCGCTTCGCATTTCCCTGAAGGAGAGCCTTGATGGCCACCATATTGCTGTCCGCGGCCGGCGCCTCCATCGGTGCGGGCTTCGGCGGATCGATCCTCGGTCTTTCCGGTGCCGTCATCGGCCGCGCCGTCGGCGCGACTTTCGGCCGGATCATCGACCAACGTCTGATGGGTCCGGGTTCGCAGCCGGTGGAGACCGGGCGGATCGACCGTTTCCGCCTGACGGGAGCTTCGGAGGGCGCCCCGGTCGGTCAGATCTGGGGCCGGATGCGCGTGTCCGGGCAGGTCATCTGGGCTTCGCGGTTCCTTGAGACCGCGACGACTTCGGGCGGAGGCGGGAAAGGGACGCCGCCGACGCCGAAGGTCACCGAGTATTCCTATTCGGTCAGCCTTGCCGTCGCGCTCTGCGAGGGCGAGATCACGCGCGTCGGCCGAATCTGGGCCGACGGCGTCGAGATCGGCAGCGATGACGTGACACTGCGCGTCTACACCGGTTCCGAAGATCAGCTGCCCGATCCGAAGATGGAGGCAATCGAAGGCGCGGGCGAGGTGCCCGCGTATCGCGGCATCGCCTATGTGGTCTTCGAGGACCTCGATCTTGGCGCGTTCGGCAACCGTGTACCGCAGTTCTCGTTCGAGGTGCAGCGCCCGGCGCAGGGGCGGCAGATCGACTCCGTACCCGACCTGGTGCGCGGGATAAGCGGTGTCGCGCTGATCCCCGGGACGGGTGAGTACACGCTGGCCACGACGCCGGTCCACTTTTCGGCCGGGCTCGGGGAAAACGTTTCGGCGAACATCCACTCCCCCGCGGGCAAGACCGATTTTGCGGTGTCGCTGGAGAGCCTTGGCGAGGAACTGCCCGGCTGCGGCTCGGTTTCGCTCGTCGTGTCGTGGTTCGGCGACGATCTGCGGTGCGGAGCGTGCAACCTGAAGCCAAAGGTCGAGGACAACGCCACGGACGGCGTTGGCATGCCCTGGCGGGCAGGCGGCATCGCCCGGGCGGCGGCCGATGAGGTGATCCGGGATGCCGGGCGGCCGGTCTATGGCGGAACGCCTGCCGACCAGTCCGTCGTCGAGGCGATCTCGGCGCTGAGAACGGCAGGGAAGCATGTCGTCTTCTATCCGTTCATCCTGATGGAGCAGAAGGCCGGCAACGGACTGGCCGACCCGTGGACGGGCAACCCATACCAGCCGGTGCTGCCCTGGCGCGGGCGGATCACGTTGTCCGTGGCACCGGGGCGGCCGGGAACGCCGGACAGGACGAGCGCCGCGACTGCCGAGGTGGCGGCCTTCTTCGGCACGGCGCAGGCGTCGGATTTCGCGGTCAGCGGCACGACCGTCAGCTACACCGGACCGGCCGAATGGTCCTACCGGCGTTTCGTCCTGCACTATGCCCATCTCTGCGCGGCCGCAGGCGGAGTCGATGCCTTCTGCGTCGGGTCGGAAATGCGCGGGCTGACGCAGATCAGGACTACCGGGGACAGCTTTCCGGCTGTGGCGGCGTTGCGGGCGCTCGCGGCCGAGGTGCGCGCTATCCTTGGGCCTGCAACGAAGATCGGCTATGCGGCGGACTGGTCGGAGTATTTCGGCTATCAGACGCCAGAGGGTGACCTGCGCTATCATCTGGACCCGCTCTGGGCCGATCCGGAGATCGACTTCGTCGGGATCGACAACTACATGCCCCTAAGCGACTGGCGCGACGGGCAGGACCATGCCGACGCGCACTGGGGGTCCGTCTACAACATCGACTATCTGAAGGCGAATATCGAGGGCGGTGAGGGCTACGACTGGTTCTACGCGAGCCCGGCCGAACGCGATGCACAGCGCCGCACGCCGATCACCGATGGCACTTATGATGAAGCCTGGGTCTGGCGGGTGAAAGACATAAGATCGTGGTGGGAGAATGTGCACCACGACCGGATCGGCGGCGTCAAGGGAGCGCCGAGCTCCTGGGTGCCGCAGTCGAAGCCGATCTGGTTCACCGAGTTCGGTTGTGCGGCAATCGACAAGGGCACGAACGAGCCGAACAAGTTCCTCGACCCGAAATCATCGGAATCGCTGCTGCCCAGTTACTCCAACGGGCGGCGTGACGACCTGATCCAGATGCAGTACCTGCGCGCGATGATCGACTTCTGGCGCGATCCTGCCAGGAACCCGGTGTCGGAGGAATACGGCGGGTCGATGGTCGACATGGACCGCGCACACGTCTGGGCCTGGGACGCGCGCCCCTTCCCGCAGTTTCCTGCCAATACCGCCACTTGGGCGGACGGGGATAACTATGCGCGTGGGCACTGGATTACGGGGCGCGTCTCTGCGCAGCCGTTGTCGAGCGTGGTGGCCGAAATCTGTGGCCGGTCGGATGTCGCCGATATCGACGTCAGCGGGCTTTACGGGCTTGTGCGCGGATACTCTGTGGCCGACATCGGTACCGGCCGTGCGGCCTTGCAGCCGCTGATGCTCGGATACGGGTTCGAGGCGGTGGAGCGCGACGGCAAACTGCGGTTCCGGATGCGCGACGGGGTCTCCGTCGCCGAGATCGGATCCGATGCGCTCGCCGTCAGCGAAGGGACAGATGGCTGGGTGGAGACGTCCCGGGCGACCGAGGCGGAAATGGCCGGCAGGGTTCGGCTCAGCTACGTCGAGGCCGAGGGGGACTACGAGGCACGTGCAGTCGAGGCGATCTTTCCTGACGAGGAGACGCGAGGCGTCGCCCAGTCCGAGCTTTCGCTGGCGCTGACGCGGTCGGAGGGGCAGCGGATCGTCGAGCGCTGGCTGGCGGAGGCGCGCGTGTCACGTGACGGTGCAAGGTTCGCACTGGCTCCTTCGCTTGGCCATCTCGGCGCGGGCGATGTGGTGACGCTTGAGGGGGGTCTATACCGGATCGACCGGGTCGAGCAGGCGGGGGCCCTGGGGATAGAGGCCGTCCGGGTCGAACCTGCCGTCTATGAGCCGTCGGACGAGGCCGAGGAGCGGGTCACGCCGAGGACCTTTGTCGCCCCGGCACCCGTCCTTCCACTGTTTATGGACCTGCCACTTATGAGCGGGAACGAGGTGCCGCACCAACCGCATCTGGCGGTGTCGGCCAGTCCCTGGCCCGGATCCGTGGCCGTCTATTCCTCTGACACGGACGCGGGATATGCGCTCAAGAGGATTTTGGCGACGCGATCCGTCATCGGGCGGACGCAGACGGCGCTTTCGTCGGCTGCGCCTGGCATCTGGGACCGCGGACCTGCGTTGCGGGTGAAGGTGTCCGGCGCGCTGGACTCGGTGGACCCGGATCGGCTTCTGAACGGCCAGAACCTGATGGCCATCGGCGATGGAAGCCCTGCCAACTGGGAGCTCTTCCAGTTTGCGGACGCGGTGCTGGTCGCGCCCGGCAGCTATGACCTGACATTGCGGCTTCGCGGGCAGGCCGGGACCGATGCCGCGATGCCGCCCGTCTGGCCGGTCGGGAGCCACGTCGTCCTGATGAACGGTGCCCCGAAACAGATCGAGATTGGCGCTTCCGAGCGCGACCTCGCGCGTCACTACAGGATCGGTCCGTCACGGCGAAGCTACGACGACCCGTCCTATGTCCATCTGGTCGAGGCTTTCGCGGGGGTCGGGCTGCGGCCACTGGCGCCGGTGCATGTGTCTGCCCGGCGAACGGCTGGCGGCGATCTGGCCATGTCGTGGATTCGCAGGACGCGCGTCGATGGCGACAGCTGGTCCGGGGTCGACGTGCCGGTGGGCGAGACGACGGAAGCCTATCTGCTCAGGGTGGTTCAGGGAGCGTCGGTTCTCCGTGAAGTCACGCTCGGCCAGCCCGGATGGACGTATCCGGGCGGTATGCAGGCCGCGGACGGCGCCGCACCGCCCTTCGAAATCCATGTGGCCCAGTTGTCAGACAGCTTCGGGCCGGGCCTTTTCAGGAGGATCGTGATCGATGTCTAACACCAATCAACTCGGCCTGCCGCTGCTGCAGCCGGCGCAGGCGCAGAAGCATGTCACGGTGAATGAGGCCCTGGCTCGGCTTGACGGTCTCGTGAATCTGACGATGCTCACCCGTTCGCTGGCCACGCCGCCGACGGTTGTCATTGACGGGGCCGTCTACGGCGTGCCGGCCGGCGCCGTGAACGAGTGGGGTGGTCAGGACGGCAGGATCGCCATCGGCACGAATGGCGGCTGGGACTTCGCTGTCCCGAGACGCGGTTGGCGTGTTATGATCCTTGACGAGGGCGTTGAAGCGATCTTCGACGGCAGCGCCTGGCGTGGCGGGATGCTGACACTTTCGCCTGCCAATGCTGGGCTTTCCGCCCATGTGGTGGAACTCGAGCATGTGGTGACGGCCGGCGCGGTTTCGACCACGGCCGTGATGATCCCTGCGAACTCGGTCGTGATAGGGGCCACGGCGCGCGTGACGTCTGCGATCACCGGGACGCTCGCCAGTTGGTCTTTGGGAAATCCCGGCGCTCCGGGGCGCTTTGGCATGGGATTGGGGACCGCGGCGGGTTCCTTCGTCCGCGGAGTTCTCGGTCAGCCCACGGCGTTCTACGTACCCGAGGCGCTGCAGCTCGATGCCGTGGGCGGGACCTTCGCGGGAGGCGCGGTCCGGATTGCGGTCCATTGCCTTCAGATCGCGCTTCCGGATCTTTGAGGCGTGCGGGCGATTACCCATGGCGATGTTTCGGCAGCAGCGCGTGCCGTCTGGAGTCTGCCTACAGTGGTGCAGCCTGCCGCCGTACGCGCGATGCTAGAAAAGGCGCATGCGGCCGACCGCTTCCGAAAAAACTGCGGCAGGGCGCATCCGCTTTGGGGCAACGGCAGCCTCATGGCGGCAGCGCTGACCGAGTGCGGCCGGGCGGGCGAGCCGCGGCTGTCCGATTCGGGATATCTCGAGGCCATGTGCACGGTCATCGAGACGATCCTCGATTGGCGCCAACGGGCACGGTGAATTGAGGAGACTGGCGGTACTTCCCGTTTTCGTGCCACGCCCTATCTGGTATGGATGCACCACGAAGCACGGAGGGTCTGGATCATGGCAGAACGGCATCCAAAGGTCGCCACCGTCGATCCCGTCTGGTCGCATATCTGCGAAGAGGCGAAGGCCGCAGTTCGGGACGAGCCGCTCCTCGGCGGGTTCATCCACTCTGGCATCCTGCACCACGCGACGCTCGAGCGTGCGCTTTCCTACAGGTTCTCGCTGAAGCTCGCTTCGGGCGAGATGAGCGAGCAGATACTTCGCGAGATTGCGGACGAGGCCTATGCGACCGATCCCACGCTTGGCCAGGCAGCAAGGGCCGATATCGTCGCCGTCTATGACCGCGACCCTGCATGCCACCGGTTCATGCAACCGATGATGTTCTTCAAGGGCTTCCAGGCGGTGCAGGCCTTTCGCATCGGTCACTGGCTCTGGACACGGGGCCGGCGCGATCTGGCCTACTTCGTCCAGATGCGGGTGAGCGAGGTCTTCGGCGTGGACATCCATCCCAATGCCCGGATCGGCAAGGGGATCATGATCGACCATGCCCATTCGATCGTTATCGGCGAGACGGCGGTCGTCGGGGACAACGTCTCCATGCTGCATTCGGTGACCCTCGGCGGCACCGGCAAGGAGGACGGGGACCGTCATCCGAAGATCGGCAACGGAGTGCTGATCGGCGCTGGGGCGAAGATCCTCGGCAACATCCATATCGGCGAGCGGTCCCGGATCGCCGCGGGTTCGGTGGTGCTGCATGACGTGCCATCGTGCAAGACCGTGGCCGGTGTGCCCGCGAAGATCGTGGGTGAGGCCGGTTGCGAGCAGCCGGCGCTGACGATGGACCAGTTGATCGACGACGGTGTCTGACGTTGTTCTTGTAGACGTAGAAGGGGCCGGGCCAAGGCCCAGCCCCATTCGTTTTTCCACCTCCGGTCAGGCAAGCATCGCGACCGGATTTTCCAGATACCCGATGATCGCCTTCAGAAGCTCGGCCCCGAGCGCCCCGTCGATCACCCGGTGATCGACCGAGAGCGTCATCGACATCACTGTGGCAACGCCGATCGTGCCGTCTGCTTTCACGACCGGCTTTTTCACGCCCGCGCCGACGGCGAGGATCGCCCCGTGCGGCGGGTTGATGACGGCGTCGAAGTTGTCGATGCCGAACATGCCGAGGTTCGAGATCGCGAAGCTGCCGCCCTGGTACTCCTGTGGCGCGAGCTTGCGGGTCCGAGCCCGCTGGGCAAGGTCCTTCATCTCGGCCGAGAGCGTCGACAGCGTCTTCTTGTCGGCATCTTTCAGGACCGGCGTGAAGAGGCCACCCTCGATCGCGACTGCGACCGCGACGTCGGAGGCCTTCATCCGGAAGATGCGATCGCCGGCCCATACGGCATTGGCATCCGGCACGTCCTGCAGGGCCACGGCACAGGCCTTGATAATGAAGTCGTTGACCGAGAGCTTTACCCCGCGCGATTCCAGGCCCGCGTTCAACTCCCCGCGGAACTTCATCAAGGCGTCAAGCTGGACCTCGCGGCGCAAATAGAAATGCGGGATTGTCTGCTTGGCCTCGGTCAACCGCGCCGCAATGGTCTTGCGCATCCCATCGAGGGTAATCTCCTCGTAGGCCCGGCCTTCGTAGAGCTTGGCGACCATGCCCGCCGACGGACCCGCGGCCACGGGAGCCGGAGCAGGCGCTGCTGCGGCCGGGGTTGCCGGCGCCGCCGCCGTTGCCGCCGTGCCGGCTGCCTCGACATCCGCCTTCACGATCCGGCCGTGCGGTCCGGAACCCGTCAGCGCCGCGATGTCGATTCCCTTTTCCTTTGCGAGCCTCCTGGCGAGTGGTGAGGCGATGACACGCGCGCCGCCAGATACCGATGGCGCCTGGGCGGTCACGCTGGCGGCAGGAGCAGGGGCGGCAGGCGCTGAGCCTGCCGGGGCCGAGGCTGCCTGCGCCGGAGCAGCAGCGGCCGCAGGTTTCGCCGGCGCAGCGCCAGCACTCTCGCCCTCCTCCACCAGCACCGCGATGGGCGTGTTGACCTTCACGCCCGCGGTCCCCTCGGCGATGAGGATGCGGCCGACGACACCTTCATCGACCGCCTCGAACTCCATGGTCGCCTTGTCGGTCTCGATCTCGGCCAGGATGTCGCCGGACTTGACCGCGTCACCTTCCTTGACCAGCCACTTGGCCAGCGTGCCCTCTTCCATCGTGGGCGAAAGTGCGGGCATCAGGATTTCGGTTGCCATGTCTCTTCCCCCTCAGCGATAGGTGACTTTTTTTGCCGCAGCGACCACCTCGTCGGAGGTCACGAGCGCCAGCTTTTCAAGATTCGCGGCATAGGGCATCGGCACATCCTTGCCGGTGCAGTTGATGACAGGCGCGTCGAGCCAGTCGAACGCCTCCTGCATCAGCACCGCCGAGATGTGGTTGCCGATCGAGCAGACCGGCCAGCCTTCCTCGACCGTCACGCAGCGGTTGGTCTTCATGACCGACCGGATCACCGTCCCGGTGTCCAGCGGGCGCAGCGTCCTGAGGTCGATGACCTCGGCGCTGATGCCCTCGGCAGCGAGTTTGTCGGCAGCTTCAAGCGTATGGCTCATCCCGATCCCGAAGGAGACGAGCGTCACATCGGTGCCCTCGCGCCAGACCTTGGCCTTGCCGAACGGGATGGTGAAGCCCTCCATGTCCGGCACGTCGAAGCTGCGGCCATAGAGAATCTCGTTCTCGAGGAAGATCACCGGATTCGGGTCGCGGATCGCGGTCTTCAGGAGACCCTTCGCGTCGGCGGCCGAATAGGGCATCACCACCTTCAGGCCGGGCACCATCGCGTACCAGGCGGCGTAGTCCTGGCTGTGCTGGGCGGCGACGCGGGCCGCCGCGCCGTTCGGGCCGCGGAAGACGATCGGGCAGCCCATCTGGCCGCCGGACATGTAAAGTGTCTTGGCCGCCGAGTTGATGATCTGGTCGATCGCCTGCATGGCGAAGTTGAAGGTCATGAATTCGACAATAGGCCTCAGCCCGCCAAAGGCCGAGCCGACGGCTATGCCCGCAAAGCCGTGCTCGGTGATCGGCGTGTCGATCACGCGCTTCGGCCCGAACTGGTCCAGCAGGCCCTGGCTGATCTTGTAGGCGCCCTGGTACTCGCCCACCTCCTCGCCCATCAGATAGACGTCCTCGTCGCGCGCCATCTCCTCGGCCATGGCCTCGCGCAGGGCCTCGCGCACGGTCATGGTCTTCATCGGCGTGCCGGCCGGCCAATCGGGTGAGGCATCCACGGCCGGCGCCGCGGGGGCGGAGATCGCGGTCGCGGCAACGGCGGCAGGTTCGGCTGCAACCCCGGCGGGGGCTGCGGCCGGGGCAGCCTTCGGCGCCGGCGTCGCGCCAGCACTTTCGCCTTCTTCGACCAGCACGGCGATCGGCGTGTTGACTTTCACGCCCTCGGTCCCCTCGGCCACGAGGATGCGGCCTACGGTGCCCTCATCGACGGCCTCGAATTCCATCGTGGCCTTGTCGGTTTCGATCTCTGCGAGGATCTGGCCGGAGGTGACCTTGTCACCCTCCTTCACGAGCCATTTCGCGAGCTTTCCTTCCTCCATCGTGGGGGAAAGGGCGGGCATCAGGATTTCGGTTGCCATGGTTCTTCCTCCCCCTCAGGCGTAGATATCGGTCCAGAGTTCCGACACGTCGGGCTCCGGGCTCTCGCGCGAGAATTCTGCCGCCTCGTTGACGATGGCCTTGATGTCGCGGTCGATGGCCTTCAGGTCGTCGTCGGTTGCGTGCTTGCCCTGAAGGATCAGTTCGCGCACATGCTCGATCGCATCCCTCTCCTCGCGGATCTTCTGGACCTCCTCGCGGGTGCGGTACTTGGCCGGGTCCGACATTGAGTGGCCGCGGTAGCGATAGGTCTTCACCTCGAGGATATAGGGCCCGTCGCCCGCACGGCAGTGCGCCACCGCCTTTTCGCCGGCGGCCTTCACGGCCAGCACGTCCATCCCGTCCACCACCTCGCCAGGAATGCCGAAGGCTTCGCCGCGGGTGTAGAGGTCGGGCGTGGAGGTGGAGCGGCGTTGCGCCGTGCCCATCGCATACTGGTTGTTCTCGATCACGAAGATCACCGGCAGCTTCCAGAGCGCGGCCATGTTGAAGGTCTCGTAGATCTGGCCCTGGTTCGCCGCACCGTCTCCGAAATAGGCAAAGCTGACGCGGCCGTTACCCTTGTACTTGTCGGCGAAGGCGAGCCCGGCGCCCAGCGGCACCTGCGCGCCGACGATGCCGTGGCCGCCGTAGAAGTGCTTCTCCTTCGAGAACATGTGCATCGAGCCGCCCTTGCCCTTCGAAAGGCCCCCGGCGCGACCCGTGAGTTCGGCCATGACGCCCTTGGGGTCCATCCCGCAGGCGAGCATGTGGCCATGGTCGCGGTAGGAGGTGATGCGCTTGTCGCCTTCCTCTGCCGCAGCTTCGAGGCCCACCACGACGGCTTCCTGCCCGATGTAGAGATGGCAGAAACCGCCGATGAGGCCCATGCCGTAGAGTTGGCCCGCCTTCTCTTCGAATCGGCGTATGAGCAGCATGTCGCGATAGTAGGCGAGCAGCTCGTCCTTCGAAGTATTTGATTTCGCGGCGGTCTTGCGCGCTGCCATTCCTGCACCCTCCCATTGGCAAGAGATAGTTCAACGTTAAACTACTTATACCCGCATTGCGCCCGGGTTGCGAGACGTATTTGACCTCACGGAAGGCCCTCGATCCGCTCCGCCATCATGCGCGGGCTTGGTCCAAAGGTCATGCTCATTCTGTGAAATTTCGCGGCTACGGACGCTCCGCAATCGCCCGAAGCGGACGCGGTCAGTGCACCACGATTTCGTCCGAACGGACGAGGCCCAGGACGTTGCGGGCTCGTTCGTCGAGAAGGTCGAGGTCGAGATAGGTGTCCGACAGCCGGCGCGTGAGGTTCTCCATCCGCGCGACCTCGGCTGTCAGCCTCGCATGCTCGGCCTGCAACGTCTCCTTTTCCGCGGTGGCCTGCACCCGGCGGAAGACGCCGAAGTTTCCCTGCACCGCGGCGAAGGTGAAATAGAAGCCGACGCTCAGCGCCGCCATGCTGGCAAGCACTGCTCCTATTGCCGGCCGATTCCGGGGTCCGCCCATCTTCGCTGTCCCGCGCCTCGTCGCACCGCCTCTGTCGGGCGGGTTTCCGCGGACGATGCCACAGCCGAACCGCGAAGGGAATCCCCTTCGCGTGAAAATTCGCGCCGTGCGTCCGTCAGCCCGCGACCGAGGCGTCGTAGATCGACTGGATCGCGGCATCGAGCGCGGCATGGAACTCGGCGTCCGTCTGCTGCGCCGAAAGCCCCTCGGTCAGGGCGCGCGAGAAGCTCGCGATGACGCCGGCATTCCTTGCCAGGATCGCGTTTGCCTCGGCCCGGGTGTAGCCGCCCGACAGCGCCACCACCCGCATCACCTTCGGATGATCGACGAGGGGTTTGTAGAGATTGGCCACCGACGGCAGCGTCAGCTTCAGCATGACCTCGCCACCGGCGGGCAGCGCATCGAGGTTCTTCAGGATTTCGGCAAGAAGGATCGCCTCCGCCTCCGCCTTGTCGGGGATGGAGATCGTGACCTCCGGCTCGATGATCGGCACGAGGCCATGGGCCATCACCTGCCGGGCCACGTCGAACTGTTGGGCGACGTTTGCGGCGATGCCCTTGGGGTTGGCGGCGTCGATGACCGACCGCTCCTTGGTGCCGAAGATGCCTTTCGCCACCGCGCGTTTCAGCAGATCGTCGAGCCCCGGCATCGGCTTCATCAGCCGCACGCCATCCTTCTCCTCCTCCAGCCCCTTGTCGATCTTCAGGAAGGGCACGACGCCCTTGTCCTCCCAGAGGAACCGGGCCGCGGGCTTGCCGCCGATTTCGGCGTCCATGGTCTTCTCGAAGAGGATCGCGCCGATCACGCGATTGCCGTCGAAGGCCGGCGAGGTGGCGATCCGCGCCCGCATCTGGTGGATGAGCGCATACATCTCCGCGTCGGTCTTCCAGGCATCGGCGCCGATCCCGTAAAGCTTCAGCGCCTTCGGGGTGGAACCTCCGCTCTGGTCCAGCGCCGCGATGAAGCCCTTGCCCCCGCGCATCTGATCCGCCTGTTCTTGCCGTGCCATGATGACCTCCGCTGATATCGCCGCATCCGGGCCCCGCGCCCCTTGCCCCGCTTCTAGGCGACCGGCCTGCGCCATGCAAACGTGGTGGCGCTAACGTGCGGTTGGTGGCCGTCGCGCCGGAAACAATCCGGCCCGGACAGCGACCCGGGCGGCCCTATTTCAGGAAGATCGCCGCGATCCTCGGAACGACAGCGCGTGGCACGAAGCGCGGCCCGACGGAGAAGAGCCAGTTGTGCGGCCCCGTCACCTTCACGCGCCGTCCCGCCTTCATCGCCCGCCAGCCCGCGCGCGCGACCGGGGCCGCCCCGGCGGGCTTCAGCGCCGTGAAGAGCGTGATCCCCTCCATGCCGGCAGACCTGGCGAAATTGGTGGCGGTCGCGCCGGGGCAGAGCGTGGTGACGGTGACGGGCGTCCCGCGCAGTTCCTCGGCGACGGCCTCGCCGAGCGAGAGCACATAGGCCTTGGTGGCGTGATAGACGGCCATGTTCGGCCCCGGCATGAACCCCGCGGTTGACCCGACGTTGAGGATCCGCCCGCCGCCCTGTTGCAGCATGTGCGCGACCGCCCGCTTGGTCAGGATGGTCAGTGCCGCGACGTTGACCATGACGGAGGACATCTCGCGGTCGAAGTCGCGCCCGGCGAAGGGTCCGTTGGCACCAAGGCCCGCGTTGTTCACGACGATCTCGATGTGCCGCCTGAGTGCCGCCTTGCGCCAGAGCGTCTCGACTGCCTCCGGGTTGCCGAGGTCGGCGGGCCAGACCTCCACCGCGATCGGGTGCCTTGCCCGCAGGTCCTCGGCCAGACGCTCCATCTTCGCCGCCTGCCGTGCGACAAGGATCAGATCGCGCCCCTCGGCTGCGGCGATCCGGGCGAATTCGACGCCGAGACCCTCCGAGGCGCCGGTGATCAGCGTCCATTTGGCGGCCATGGTCTCTCCCTCCGGTTGCGATCGCCCGCTGCGGCGGCCCGGTTTTGTTGGTGACGCAGGATTGCGGCAAAACCGGGGAGGATGCCGCAGTGACAGGCGCTTTCGCCAGAGCGGCGGCCGACGTGCAATCTGGTCGCAGGCCGCGCGCCGGCGCCTCAGGCGCCGAGCGCGGCGACACCTGGCAGGACCTTGCCTTCCATCCATTCGAGGAAGGCGCCCCCCGCAGTGGAGATGTAGCTGAAATCCCCCGCCACGCCCGCCTTGTTCAGCGCCGCGACAGTATCGCCGCCGCCTGCGACCGAGACGAGCCGCCCGCCGCGCGTCAGTTCTGCCGCCTTCCGCGCCGCTGCATTGGTTGCGGCGTCGAAAGGCTCGATCTCGAAAGCGCCGAGCGGGCCGTTCCAGATCAGCGTGCGGCAACGCGCGAAGACTTCCGCTATCAGGTCGACGGTCTCGGGTCCGGCGTCGAGGATCATCGCGTCGGGCGGGCAGGCGTCGGCGGCGACCGTCTGGTTGGCCGCACCCGCCTTGAATTCCCGCGCCACGACCACGTCGACGGGCAGCTCGACCGAGCAGCCCGTCTTCTTCGCCTTCTCCAGGATCTCGCGTGCGGTGTCTGCCATGTCCCGCTCGGCGAGCGAGGCGCCCACCTCGATCCCCTTGGCCACAAGGAACGTGTTGGCCATGCCGCCGCCGATGACGAGGTGATCGACCTTCTCCACGAGGTTGCCGAGGAGGTCGAGCTTCGTCGAGACCTTCGCCCCGCCGACCACGGCGACGACCGGCCGCTCCGGATCGCCCAAGGCCGCGTTCAGCGCCCTGAGTTCCGCCTCCATCAACCGTCCGGCGCAGGCGGGCATCAGATGCGCGATGCCTTCGGTCGAGGCGTGCGCCCGGTGCGCGGCCGAAAAGGCGTCGTTGACATAGATCTGACCGAGCGCAGCCAGAGCCGCCGCCATCGCCGGGTCGTTCTTCTCCTCGCCCGCGTGAAAGCGCGTGTTCTCCAGAAGGAGAACGTCGCCGGGCTCCATTGCCGCGACCGCCTTCTTCGCCGGCGCTCCGATGCAGTCCTCGGCGAAGGCGACCTTCCGGCCAAGCGCCGCTTCCAGCGCCGGCAAGGTGACGCGCAGGCTCATCTCGGGCACGACCTGGCCCTTCGGCCGCCCGAAATGCGCCAGCAGAACCGGCTTGCCGCCGCGGCCCAGGATGTCCCTGATCGTCGGCACGATCTTCTCGATCCGTGTCGCGTCGGTGACCTGGCCCGCCTCGACCGGCACGTTGATATCCACCCGGACCAGCACCGTCCGGTCCGCCATCTCCATGTCGTCGATCGTTTTCCAGGCCATATGCGCGAATCCTTCCGTCCCGGCGGTTTTCCGCAAATCTAACCGCCGCCTGGGGTCAAGCCTAGGCGATCCGCCAATCTTGCGACGCTTTGCCCTTTTCAGGGGCGTCCGAGGCGACTAGGTTCCCCCCCGACATCGAAGGAGACCACCATGGCAGAGATCAAGGACCCGGAAAACACGATCATCATGACGCTGAAGGACGGCGAGGTCGTGATCGAGCTTCTGCCCGACGTGGCGCCCAAGCATTCCGAACGGATGAAGGTTCTCGCCCGGGCGGGCAAGTACGACAACGTCGCCTTCCACCGCGTGATCGAGGGCTTCATGGCGCAGACGGGCGACGTGGAGCACGCCAACATGGAGGATGGCTGGAACCCGCGTCGCGCCGGCACGGGCGGATCGGACCTTCCGGACCTGCCGGCGGAGTTCTCGCGGCTGCCGCACGACCGCGGCACGCTCGGCGCCGCGCGGTCGCAGAACCCCAACTCGGCCAACAGCCAGTTCTTCATCAATTTCAACGACAACCATTTCCTGAACGGCCAGTACACCGTCTACGGCCGGGTGATCGCCGGGATGGAGCATGTGGACAGGATCCAGCGGGGCGAGCCGCCGGCGGCCCCCGACCGCATGATGTCTGTGAAGGTTGCGGCCGATGTCTGATACCCGCGTCTTCGTCGGCTCGATGCTGGCCGGCCTCACCGCGCTCGGCGTCGCCGTCTTCATGTACACGAGCAGCAACCGCGCCATGGCGGCCGAGGACGGGCCGGGCCCGAACCTGGTGATCACGGTGGCGGGCGAGGCGGCCAATGGCACGGTCGTCATCGACCTTCTGCCCGATGTCGCGCCCAAACACGTCGCCCAGATCACCGAGCTTGCCCGCACCGGCGCCTACAACAACGTCGTCTTCCATCGCGTCATCGATGGCTTCATGGCCCAGACCGGAGATGTGAAATACGGCAAATGGGGCGAGGACCTGTCGATGGCCGGCACCGGCAAGTCGGACCTGCCGAACATCCCGGCGGAATTCTCGGACCTGTCGTTCCAGCGTGGGGTCGTCGGCATGGCGCGCTCCACCAACCCGAACAGCGCCAATTCGCAGTTCTTCATCATGTTCGCGCCCGGCGAGTTCCTGAACGGCGAGTATACGGTCGTCGGCCATGTCATCGCGGGCATGGAGGTCGTCGACGCGATCAAGAAGGGCAGCCCCGACCTCAACGGCGCGGTGGACAACCCCGATCGCATGGTGTCGGTCACGGTCGAGCAGTGAACTTCGGCGCCATAGGGTAAAACTCCGGTGAGCGCGCGCGGACGTGACCGCGCGTTGCCACGGTCAGGGTGCAGACTGCGGGAAACGCCGGAGGTGCCCCGTGAAACGTCTGCGCAATCTTGTGGCCGCCCTCGGCCTGACGCTGATCGCCCTCGCCGCTTCGGGCGCGGCGTTGGCCGGCCCCGAGGCCTGGCGGGCGGAATGGCCGAGGACCGACTTCGCGCGCACGAACGTGGACCTCGCCGAAATCCTGTCGGGCGGGCCGCCGAAGGACGGCATCCCCGCCCTCGACGCGCCGCGGACGATTCCGGCGGGCAAGGAGCGCCGGCTTTCGGACCTCGAGCCGGTCATGGTCCTCGAACTCGCGGGCCAGGCCCCGCGGGCCTGGCCGATCCGGTATCTGACCTGGCACGAGATCGTCAACGACACGGTGGGCGACATGCCGGTTGCGGTCACCTTCTGCCCACTCTGCAACGCCGGCATCATCTTCGACCGGCGGCTCGCCGGACAGGTCCTGAGCTTCGGCGTCTCGGGCAAGCTGCGTCATTCCGACATGATCATGTATGACCGCGAGACCGAAAGCTGGTGGCAGCAGGCGCTCGGGGAAGGGATCGTGGGGACGATGACCGGACGCAAGCTTGCGCAACTGCCCGGCTGGATGGAAAGCTGGGGCAGCTTCAGGGCGCGCAATCCCGACGGGCTGGTGATGGACGAACCGGACTGGCCCCGCAGTTACGGCCGCAATCCCTATGCCGGCTACGACAGCCTGTCCCGGCCGTTCCTCTATTCCGGCGAGATGCCGCCTTACGGGATCGAGCCGCTGTCACGCGTTGTGCGGGTGGGCAACCGGGCATGGCCGCTGGAAAGGGTTGCGAAGGCCGGCGAACTCACGGAGGCCGGCGTCACGATCTCCTGGACCGAAGGCCAGGCATCCGCGCTCGATGCGAGCCAGATCGCGAAGGGCCGCGATGTCGGCAACATCCGCGTGCGCGATGCGGCGACCGGGCGCGACCTTGTCCACGATGTCCTCTTCGCCTTCGCGTTCCAGGCGTTCCATCCGAAGGGCAAGTGGATGATCGGCCCCTGAGCGCCGTCGCGACTCAGAGGTCGAAACCCTCCGGTTCAATCATTTCCGGCCCGTCGTCGGCGATGCCGAAGGGGCGCACCCGCCGAACCGCGTAGCGCCCGGTCCAGCCGGTGCCGAGCGTGGCGATGGTCTCCACGTCGCCCATCCCCTGCGCGAGCCAGGGCGCGATCTCGGCCTCCGTCAGGATGATCGGCATCCTGGGATGCAGATGCGCGATCTGCGGGTCGGCCTCCCGCGTCAGGATCGCGGCCGTCAGGCTGCCGTCGGGCCGCGGCGCCCAGAGACCGGCGAAGAGGAACACGGGGATGTTCTGTTCCACCGTGATGAGCCAGGGCTGCTTGTGCCCCTTTTCGCCGGTCCATTCGTAGTAGCCCGAGGCCGGGATGACGCAGCGGCCATGCTTCCAGGCCGCTCGGAAGACCGGCTTCTCGGCCGCGCTCTCGATCCTCGCGTTGAAGGTCGTTGCCTTCCACTCGCTCGCCTCGCCCTGGAAAAAGCCGGGAATGAACCACCAGCGCGCCTCGGCCGCGACGAGTCCCCCGCGCGTCTGGGCGGCCAGGGCGATCGTCTCGGTGGGCTTGATGTTGTAGCTGACGCGGGTCGTCGCGCCACGCAGGATCGACAGGGCCCCGTGATAGTTGGCCCAGTTCTCGTCGCCGATCATGAATCGCCCGCACATGGGGAAAGCCTAGTGCGGTGGCGCGGCAATGGAAACGCCGCGCCGGCTCAGCCCAGCACCACGAGCGCGTGCCGCTTGCGGCCCGCCGTCAGCTTCACCGGCTCCACAAGCTCGCCCGCGCCGAAGAGAAGGCCGGCGTCTGTCACGAGGTCGTCGTTCACCCGCGCGCCCCCCTCGGCGATGAGCCGCCTCGCGTCCTTGCCTGACTTGGCGAGGCCTGAGCGCACGAAGAGCTGCGCGATGCTGATTCCCTCGCCAAGCTCCGCGACGCTCAGATGCAGCGTCGGCAGGTCGTCGCCCACGCCACCCCGCTCGAAGACCTCGCGCGCGGTGGCCTCGGCGGCGACGGCGGCGTCATCGCCGTGGGCGAGCGCAGTCACCTCGTTGGCAAGCCTGATCTTGGCCTCGTTGATCGCAGCGCCTTCGAGCGCGCCCAGCCGGTCGCATTCCGCCACCGGAAGCTCGGTGTAAAGCTTCAGGAACCGCCCCACATCGGCATCGGTCGTGTTGCGCCAGTACTGCCAGAACTCGTACGGGCTGAACATGTCGGGGTTCAGCCAGACCGCACCCGACATCGACTTGCCCATCTTCCTGCCGTCCGACGTGGTCAGAAGATGCGAGGTCAGGCCGAAGATCTCGCGGTCGAGCACCCGCCGCGTCAGGTCGATGCCGTTGACGATGTTGCCCCACTGGTCCGATCCGCCCATCTGCAGAAGGCAGCCGTAGCGGCGGTGCAGTTCGAGAAAGTCGTAGGCCTGCAGGATCATGTAGTTGAATTCGAGAAACGACAGCGATTGCTCGCGGTCGAGCCGTGACTTCACGCTCTCGAACGACAGCATCCGGTTGACGCTGAAATGCCGCCCGATGTCGCGCAGGAAGTCGAGGTAGTTGAGCCCGTCGAGCCATTCCGCGTTGTTCAGCATCAAGGCATCCGTGGGCCCGTCGCCGAAGCTCACATAGGCCGCGAAGACCTTCCTGATCCCGGCGATGTTGGCATCGATCTGTGCCGGCGTCAGCAGCGGCCGCTCCTCGGCGCGGAAGGACGGATCGCCCACCTTGGTCGTGCCGCCGCCCATCAGCACCAGCGGCTTGTGCCCGGTCTTCTGCAGCCAGCGCAGCATCATGATCTGGATGAGCGAGCCGACATGCAGCGACTCTGCGGTCGCGTCAAAGCCGATATAGGCCGGCACCACACCCTTCGCCAAAGCCTCGTCCAGCCCCTGATAATCGGTGCAGTCGGCCAGGAAGCCGCGCTCGATCATCACGCGCATGAAGTCGGATTTCGGATGGTAGGTCATTGCCGGATCGTCCATTCTGCGATTGAAGGCCCGTATATCGGCGCGGGAAGCCAAGGGGAAGGGCCAAGGGGCGGACATGTTGGGGGCAGAGCCGGTCTGGGCACTCGGCACGATGTCGGGCACGTCGCTCGACGGCGTGGACGCGGCCCTCGTGCGCACCGATGGGGAGCGCATCGTCGCCTTCGGAGAGGCCGCGTATCGTCCCTACACCGAGGCAGAGCGCGCCGTGATCCGCGCCGCCCTCGGCCGCTGGCCGGGCGAGGCGGGCGTAGCCGAGGCCGCCGAGGTCGTCGAGACCGCCCATGCCGCACTGATGGCGCCGCTTGCCGCCCGGGCCGAGCTTGCGGGCTTCCACGGCCAGACGCTCGCGCATGACCCGGGCGGCGGCCGCACCCATCAGGCGGGCGACGGGCAGGTGCTGGCCGAGGTCCTCGGCCTTCCCGTGGTGTGGGATTTCCGCTCGGCCGACGTGCGACTGGGCGGGCAGGGGGCCCCCCTGGCGCCCTTCTTCCACTTCGCCTGCGCGAGATGGATCGGGGCGGAGGCGCCGCTTGCCTTCCTGAACCTCGGTGGCGTCGGCAACCTCACCTGGGTGGACCCTCGCGCCCCGGCGCCCGAGACACCGGGCGCCTGCATCGCCTTCGACACCGGCCCTGCAAACGCGCCGGTGAACGACCTTGTGCGGGCGCGGCGTGGCCGCGACTGCGACGAGGGCGGGGCGCTTGCCGCCACCGGCGACCCCGACGACGCGATCGTCGCCCGCTTCCTGCGGCATCCCTACTTCTTCCGGATGCCGCCGAAGTCGCTCGACCGTGACGACTTCGCCTTCCTTCTCGACGATGTCGCGGGTCTCTCCGATGCCGATGCGGCCGCGACCCTCACGGCTGCTGCCGCCGCCGCCGTGGCGCAGGGGGCCCAGCATTTCCCCGCGCCCGTCGCGCGCCTTCTCGTGACCGGCGGCGGGCGGCACAACGCAACCTTGATGGCGATGATCGCCGCACTTCTCGACTGCCCGGTTCAGCCGGTGGAGGCGGCGGGTCTCGACGGCGACATGCTGGAGGCACAGGCCTTCGCCCATCTGGCGGTGCGGGTCGTGCGCGGCCTGCCAACCTCGTGCCCGGGAACCACAGGCGTCGGGGCGGCCGTGGGCGGAGGCAGGGTCAGCCGGCCGAACCGGGGCTAGGCAGGCAGGTCACCTTCCGGCCCGTCTCGCCTGACGGATCATGCTGAGCGTGTAGAGCGCGAGCGCCGCCCAGGTCAGCGGGAAGGCCACCGCCCGCGCCGCGCCGAAGGGCTCGCCGAAGACGAAGACGGCGGTCAGGAGGATCATCGTTGGCGTGATGTACTGCATGATGGCGATCGTGGAGAGCGTGAGCCCCTTGGCGCCGTTGGCATAGAGGATGAGCGGTATGGCGGTGACGAGGCCGCAGCCCAGAAGTATCCCGGTGTCGAAGGGCACGCCCTGCAGGAAGTGGCCCTGCCCGGTCCGCGCCAGCCAAAGGGTGTAGCCGAGCGCGAAGGGGGTGAGCAGAAGCACATCGAGCATGAATCCCTGATTGGGTCCGATCGGCAGCCACTTCTTCAGGAAGGCGTAGGCGCCCCAGGTCAGGGTGAGCCCCAGCGCCACCACCGGCAGGCGCCCCGCCTCCCAGGTCAGGATTGCCACCGCCGCGAAGGCAAGCGCGATCGCCACCCACTGCGCGGGCGCGAGCTTTTCGCGCAGGACGGCCCAGCCCACCAGGACGGAAAAGAGCGGGTTCACGTAGTAGCCGAGCGCGGCGTCAAGCGCGTGGCCCGAGCCGATCGACCAGACGTAGATGCCCCAGTTGACCGAGATCAGCGCAGCCGTCAGTGCCGCCATGACCAGCGTCCGGGGCGTCCGGAAGGCGCGGGCGAGGTCCGCGGTCCGCCCCGTGGCCACCAGCACCACGCCGGCGACCGGCACCGACCAGAGGACGCGATGCGCGATCACCTCGATCGCTGGCACATGTGCCAGCGCCTTCATGTAGAGCGGCAGGAATCCCCAGAGCAGATAGGCCCCGAGCGCGAAGGCGAAGCCGGGAATCGTGTCGCCGGTCTCGGCCGGGTGGTGTGGCGTATCGGTCATGGTTCGCTCCTCGGCGGCCTGCCTATCGCAGCCGTGCCGCAACCGCCACGGGGGCGATTGTGTCGGGCACAATCGTGGCGGCGCACTGGCGCCATATCACGCCTCAATCCAGCCGGCGCCCGGCGGCTTCGCAGCCGCGGGTTCAGGCGGCCAAGGGTGCGGGGGCTGCCGCCCCCCATTCCGGCCGCCCCATTCCGACCGCGGCGGTCTGCGGTCACGCCCGACGGGTCGCGCCTGCGGGGGCGCGAGGCACGGCCGCGTTGCCAGCCTCCCGCCGATCGGCCTAGTGTTCCGGCAAGATCGGCGGAGGGCGGCAATGGCAGGGGTGGCAGGACGGGTGGCGCTGGTCACCGGGGCAGGGGCGCCGGGCGGGATTGGTTTCGCGACGGCCCGGGTGCTGAGAGCGGCGGGCGCGCGCGTGGCGATCACCGCGACCACCGCGCGGATACACGACCGCGCGCGCTCGCTTGGGCCTGATGTCTTCGCGACGACCGCGGACCTGCGGCAGCCCGAGGAGGTGACCCGGCTGGCGGCAGAGACCGAGGCGGCGCTTGGTCCGGTCGAGATCCTCGTCAACAACGCCGGCATGGTCCAGACCGGCGTCGCGCTTCCCGGCGGTCATCTCGCCGAGATCGACGACGCCGCCTGGGCCTACGGAATCGAGATCAACCTCACCTCCGCCATGCGCCTCAGCCGCGCCCTAGTGCCCGGCATGTGCGCCCGGGGCTACGGCCGGATCGTGCAGATGTCCTCGGTCACCGGTCCCGTCGTGGCGATCGCCGGCAGCGCCACCTATGCGGCGGCCAAGGCGGGACTGATGGGGCTCACGCGCGCGCTCGCGCTGGAAGTGGGGCCGAAGGGCGTGACGGTGAACGCCGTCGGCCCCGGCTGGATCCAAACCGATTCCTCAAGCGCGGCCGAGATCACGGCCGGGTGCCACACCCCAGTAGGTCGACCCGGCCGGCCGGACGAGGTCGCCCATGCCGTCCTCTTCCTCGCCGCCGAGGAGGCAAGCTATGTCACCGGCCAGCTCATCGTCGTCGATGGCGGCAATACCTTGCAGGAATACAAGGTCGCCCTGTAAATTCCCGTCTGTCAAAGAAAATCCGCCGGATGCGGGTTTGCCTCCGGGGGTATTCCGGGCGACGGAGAAACTCAGCCGCGCAGGATCGAGCGGCCGGCGTAGTCGGACGTCTCGCCAAGCGCCTCCTCGATGCGGAGGAGCTGGTTGTATTTCGCCAGCCGGTCCGACCGTGCCAGCGATCCGGTCTTGATCTGGCCGCAGTTGGTGGCGACCGCGAGATCGGCGATTGTCGCGTCCTCGGTCTCGCCCGAGCGATGCGACATGACGTTGCTGTAGCGGGCACGGTGCGCCATCTCGACCGCTTGCAGCGTCTCGGTCAGCGTGCCGATCTGGTTGACCTTCACCAGCATGGAGTTCGCCACGCCCTTGCGGATGCCCTCCGCCAGCCGCGCCGGATTGGTCACGAAGAGGTCGTCGCCCACCAGTTGGCACCGGGCCCCGAGCGCATCCGTCAGAAGCTTCCAGCCCGCCCAGTCGTCCTCGGCGCAGCCGTCCTCGATCGAGATGATCGGATAGTCGGAGACGAGCGCCGCGAGATAGGCCACGTTCTCTTCGGCGCTCAGGGTTTTTCCTTCCCCGGAAAGGACATACTTTCCGTCCTTGAAGTATTCCGTGGAGGCGCAGTCGAGCGCGAGGAACATGTCGTCGCCGGGCTTGTAGCCGGCCTTCTCGATGGCCTTCAGGATGAAGTCGAGGGCATCGCGGGTGGACGAGAGGTTCGGCGCGAAGCCGCCCTCGTCGCCGACGCCGGTTGCGAGACCCGCGGCCGAGAGTTCCTTCTTCAGCGTGTGGAACACCTCGGACCCCATGCGCACGGCCTCGCGAAGGTTCGCGGCCCCCACCGGCATGATCATGAATTCCTGGATGTCGATCGGGTTGTCGGCGTGTTCGCCGCCGTTGATGATGTTCATCATCGGCACCGGCAGAACGCGCGCCGAGGTGCCGCCGACATAGCGGTAGAGCGGCAGGGCGGAGAACTCGGCCGCGGCCTTGGCGACGGCGAGCGAGACGCCGAGGATGGCGTTTGCGCCCAGGCGCCCCTTGTTCGCGGTGCCGTCGATCTCGATCATCAGCCGGTCGATTTCCACCTGGTCCGTGGCGTCGAGGCCGACGACGTTCTCGGCGATCTCGCCGTTCACGGCCGCCACCGCCTCCAGCACGCCCTTGCCAAGGTAGCGCTTCTTGTCGCCGTCGCGCTTTTCCACCGCCTCGTGTGCGCCCGTCGATGCGCCCGAGGGTACGGCGGCGCGGCCCATGGTGCCGTCCTCCAGCGTCACGTCCACCTCGACGGTGGGGTTGCCGCGGCTGTCGAGAATCTCGCGGGCGTGGATGTCGATGATCGTGCTCATGGGGCGCTCCCTCGGCGGAAAGTCTCTGACGCGCCGGTCTTTACGCGCAGGAGGCGCAGAGGGGAAGAACTATTCGGCTGGCGCCGCCGCGCGTCCCCGGGAAAGCCGCCGCTCGCGCTGGTAGGTGTAGAAGGCGGCCCCGAGGATCAGCGCGGCACCGGCCAGCGTCGGCGCGTCTGGGTGCTCGGCGAAAAAGGCCATGCCGATCACCATCGAGAAGATCAGCCGCGAATAGCGGTAGGGCATGAGCGCGGAGGCATCGCCGATGCGCATCGCGGCGACGATGGCATAGTAGCCCGACGTGCCGGCCGCGACCGCGGCCGCCATCCTGCCGAGATCGGGCAGCGAGGGCAGGGCGCCGCCGCCCGAGACGGCGAGGAAACCGAGCCCGATGACCGCGACGGCCAAGAAGCCATGGCAGGCGACGGCGCCCGAGGGCAGGTCGGCGGGGACCTTGCGGGTGATGATGTCGCGGAACGCGATCGAGATCACCGTGACGAGCACGAGCGCGGCGGCTGGCTCGAAGCCCTCAAGCCCCGGCCGGATGATCATCAGCACTCCGAAGAAGCCCAGGGTGACGGCGGTCCAGCGGCGCCAGCCGACCGTCTCGCCGAGAAACAGCGCCGCCGCGGCGGTGATGGCGAGCGGTGTCGCCTGGAAGACTGCGGCGACGGTGGAGATGGGGACGAGCGCGAGCGCCGGGATGAAGGTCGCCCCCGAGATGCACTCCGCCAGATTGCGGAGCATCACGGTGCCGGAACGGAAGCCGCGCAGGACGCCGCGCCGCCCGGTGTCGCCGATGATCGCGAAGAAGACTGCCGCGCCGCCGAGGCCGAGGAGCAGCATCACCTCGCCCAGCGGCAGCCGGGTGGTAAGGTCCTTGACGAGCGCATCCTCCACCGCGAAGGCCGCCATGGAGAAGGTGACGACGAGCCCGCCGCGCAGGTTCTCGGCCGCCGTCACGGGCGGCTCCGCGAAGCCGCGCCGCAGTCGGGGGTGCTCGGGCAGTGCATGGGGGCTCGGTCTGGCATGTCAGCGCTCTAGGCTATTCCGGGGGCAGGCGGAAGGGGCGTTCCGACGGCACCGTCACGGCGCTGTCGCCGGCGGACAAGACTTCGCGCCGCCCGCGCCCGAGCCTTGGCTGCGAAGGGAGCCTGCCATGACCGAACACCGCCGCCAGGGGCGCGAGGCGCGCCGCACCGCCGCGCCCGCGCGGGTCACGAACTATCGCCGCCTCCGCCACCCGTTCGCGCCGCAACGGGTGCTCTCGGAGGACGCGGTGGCGGCGATCCACGAGACCGCCCTGCGAGTGCTCGAAGAGCTCGGCATCGTCGTCCTCCTGCCCGAGGCGCGCATGATTTACGCCCGGGGCGGCGCGATCGTCGACGAGGGCACCGGCCTTGTCCGCATCGGGCGCGAGATCGTCGCAGCCGCGCTTGCCGCCGCCCCGCGGTCCATCCGCATCCGCGCCGCGAACCCCGCGCGCGAACTGGTCTACGAGGAGGGCGCGCTGATCTTCTCGCCGGGGGCGGGATGCCCGAACACGCAGGACCGCGTCCGGGGCCGCCGCCCGGGTTGCCTTCAGACCTACGAGGAGACGCTTAAGCTGCAGCAGAGCTTCGACGTCATCCACAAGCTCGGCCCCTCGTCGGAACCGCAGGACGTGCCCACGCCCTTTCGCCACTATGCGACGATGCGGGCGCAGCTGACGCTTTCGGACAAGCCGCTCTTCGTCTATGCGCGCGGCCGCAGGCAGATCGGGGACAGCTTCGAGATGGTCCGCCTTGCCAACGGGCTGTCGGACGAGGAGTTTTCCGGTGGCGCCTGGTGCACCACGGTCATCAACACCAATTCGCCGCGCCAGATCGACAGGCCGATGGCCGAGGGCATCATCGACTTCGCCCGTGCCGGGCAGTTGTCGATCATCACCCCCTTCTGCCTTGCCGGCGCCATGGCGCCGGTGACGGTGGAGGGCGCGCTCGTCCTCCAGCACGCCGAATGCCTCGCGGGGATCACGCTGGCGCAGCTCGCGCGGTCCGGGGCTCCGGTCAGCTACGGCGGCTTTTCCTCGAACGTCGACATGAAATCGGGCGCGCCGGCCTTCGGCACGCCGACCCATATCCGCATGGCGATCGGCACTGGCCAGCTTGCCCGACACATCGGCTTGCCCTGGCGATCGGCGGCCGGTTCTGCCGCGAACGTGGCGGACATGCAGGCAGCGGGGGAGAACCACATGGGGCTCTGGGCCTGCCTCATGGCCAACGCCACGCTGACGATCCACGCGGCGGGCTGGCTCGAGGGCGGGCTCTCCTTCGGCTACGAGAAGTTCATCAACGACGTCGAGGCATTGCAGATCATCGCCGAACTCTGCCAGCCGCTCGGCCAGACCGAGGCGGACCTCGGATGGGAGGCGCTGGCCGATGTCCAGCCGGGCGGGCATTTCTTCGCCACCCCGCACACGATGGAGCGGTTCGACCGCGCCTTCTACGCGCCGCTGGTGGCCGACCTTGCCAACTTCGGCACCTGGGAGGCGGCGGGCGGAAAGACCGCGACGGAACGGGCGACGGCGATCTGGCAAGGTTTGCTCGCTGGTTTCCGCCCTCCCGAGGGCGCGGAGGGCCGGGGCGAACGGATCGCCGGATTCGTTGCGCGGCGTGCCGCGGAAGGGGGCGCGCCGCCGCCAGACTGATGCGTCGGGAACGTCTTGACTTTCCCGCCCTCCTGCCCGATAAGCCCCGGGTCCCGGCGGGTCTCTGGCCCGGCCGGGATTATGATTTCAACGATCGTCCCCGAGCGGGGGCGCGCTGTCCGAGGCGGGGGAGACCCCTCAACGCCGGTTCGCACCGGGGCCGCAGGGCGCGGGAAACACGAAGGAAAGACCCATGTTCGCGGTCCTCAAGACGGGCGGCAAGCAGTACAAGGTTCAGGCGGGCGACGTGCTCCGCGTGGAACTGATTTCCGCTGCCCCGGGCGACAAAGTCCAGTTCAACGAGATTCTCATGGTCGGCGGCGACGCCCCCGTGCTCGGCGCGCCGCTCGTCAAGGGCGCGGCCGTTCAGGCCGAGGTCATCGACGAGATCAAGGCCGACAAGGTCATCACCTTCTGGAAGCGTCGCCGCAAGCACTCCTCGCAGCGCACCCGTGGCCACCGGCAGAAGCTGACGCTTGTCCGCGTGACCGACATCCTTGCCTCCGGCGCGGAGAAGTCGGGTGTGAAGGAAGCCATCGGCACTCAGGCCGCCCGCATCGCGGCCCACAACACCGCCGCGCCGGCCGAGAAGAAGGCCGCCCCGAAGAAGGCTGCGGCCAAGAAGGCCGAAACGGCCGAAGCGAAGGAGTAAGACCCCATGGCACACAAGAAAGCAGGCGGTTCTTCCCGCAACGGCCGCGACAGCGCGGGCCGTCGTCTCGGCGTGAAGCTCTATGGCGGTCAGGCGGCACAGCCGGGCGCGATCATCGTGCGCCAGCGCGGCACCGAATGGTGGCCGGGCGAAGGCGTCGGCATGGGGCGTGACCATACGATCTTTGCCACCGCCGAGGGCCGCGTGACCTTCAAGAAGGGTCTGAAGGGCCGCACCTTCATCTCCGTCCTTCCCGTGGCGGAGGCAGCCGAGTAAGCCGAACCTTTACAATCGGATTGTAGGAGGGGATCGGCCGAAGGGCCGGTCCCCTTCCTCGTTTGCGCGCAGGAGTTCTCAGAAATGGGCATCGAAGACAAGTTTCGCGGCATCGTGACCGCCCGCGCGGCCGCGCTGCGGTTGATGCCGTCACTCTCGCGCCCCATTTGGGGTATAAGTGGCAAGAGGGTGCCGCATCGGCCGGGAGGGGCCGGGCATCCGCGTGCGAGTGTCGAGGGGTTCCCGGCCGGTAGGGCGGCCGCACTTCTCGCCATGCGTTCCGGAGGAGGGAAGGGATGATTCAGGAACAGATCGTGGTTCAGCCGACGATAGCGGCTGAGCGTTTCGTGCTGCGTCCGCTCAGGCGGTCGGACGCCGGGCTGATCGCGATGTACACGGCAGACCGGCGTGTGGCCGAGGGCACCCGCACCATCCCCCATCCGCTGCCGCCCGGCGCCACCGAGGCCTATGTGGCCCGCGCGCTCGCCGAGAAGCGGGCGGAGGACGTCTGGGTCATGGACGGTTCCGCCTCGGGCCATGTCGAGGTGATCGGCCTCGTCAGCCTGACGCACATGGACCGCGAGCAGAGCGAGATCAAGTACTGGGTCGCGCCCGCCTTCTGGAACACCGGCTATGCCTCCGAGGCGGTCGCCGCCATCGTCGCTGCGAACCCGCACCGCGCGCGCACGCTCTTTGCCGAGGTATTCCAGGACAACACCGGCTCCGCGCGCGTGCTGACGAACAACGGCTTCGAGTATCTCGGCGATGCCGAGGTCTACTCCGTCGCCCGCGGCGCAACCGTGGCGACCTGGACCTATCTGCGCCGGATGGACTGACCCGCGCGGCCCGCAGCGCCGGATCGAACGCGGAGGCCGGCGGCAAAAGCAAGAACGGCGCGGTCCTCCGGGGATCGCGCCGTCACCATATCAGGGTCGATCGCGCCGCCTCAGCCGACCATGGCGAGGTTGGGATCGTCGCGGAAGATGTTCTCGACCGTCGGTTCCGCGGTCCGCACCGAGGCGAGCCGCAGGACCGGCGCCGCAGCGGGCGCGGGCTCCACGACCGCGGCGGGAGCCGGAACCGGGCGTTCGGCAGTGCGCGTCGGCCGGACCACGGTCACGATGCGGCGCGGGGCGACGGCCTGCACCGGCGTCAGCCGGCGCGCCCGGGGCGTCCAGCGCAGCGCGGCGCGGCGGGTGGCTGCGCGTGGCAGGGTCTGCGTATAGGTCAGGATCAGCGCGCCGATCAGGGCGAGATCGCGCCAGAAGGCTTCCAGATCGCCGGCCGCGGTGTTGTGGATATAGCTGGACCAGAAGAGCACCGTGGCCAGCAGGAGTGCCGCCACCCGCAGCCAGACACCGACCAGAACGAGGTAGGCGGTGACGAAGATCACCGTCTGTCCGGCTGCGCCTGCGTAGGGTTCAGGCAGGAATGTCGCCGTCAGCGGAGAAGCGTCCGTGCCAGGAATGAGACCGACTGCGACCGCGAGGAAATAGGACGCGATGACGATGCGGACGAGGTTCTGCCCGGTCTGTCCGAGATTCTGCGACGTGACTTTCGCGGCCTGCATGATGTGATCCCTTCTCTGGCAGCTTGAGACCAAGAACCCGGGTCACTCGTAAAGCGGAAACAGTCGCCTCCGTGGGGCCGATACTGTCGGCGCAATGCGGCGGCACTTCGGTACCGATGTGGCAGGGTTCGTTAACCATGCCACAACTTTGTGGCGATCCATTTCCCGGCGGCCAGCCAATGCACGCTCGGAAGGCGCATTGTCCTCAGTCCGGAAATGCCACTTCTGATTGTGGGGCGGCGTCGGAACTTCCCCCCGAGGAATGATTCGGGACCGCTGGGGGCGACACGCCCCGGACCATTACGGCCTATTCGCCCGCCTCGTCCTCTTCCTGGTCGGCGATCCGCGCGACCGAAACCACTTCCTCGCCCGCGCCGGTGTCGAAGACCTTCACCCCGCCCGCCGATCGCGAGCGGAAGCTGATGCCCTCGACCGGGCAGCGGATCGACTGGCCGGTGGAGGTGGCCAGCATGATCTGGTCGTCCATCTCGACCGGGAAGGACGCGACGAGCGATCCGCCGCGCATGGCCTTGTCCATCGCCATGACACCCTGGCCGCCGCGCCCGCGCACCGGATAGTCGTGGCTGGACGAGATCTTGCCGGCGCCTTTCGCGGTGACGGTCAGGATCAGGTCCTCGGCCGCCGACATCTCGGCATAGCGTTCGGGCGAAAGCTGTCCCTCGGCGACGGCCTCCTCGTCCTCGTCGGCCGCTTCGTCCTCGGTCACGCCGGCCATCAGGCGACGCTGCCGGAGATAGGCGGCCCGCTCCTCCGGGGTCGCCTCGAAATGGCGGATGACGGACATGGAGACGACGCTGTCACCCTCGGCCAGCCGCACCCCGCGCACGCCGGTGGAATCGCGACCCTTGAAGACCCGCACTTCGGTCGTCGGAAAGCGGATCGCGCGGCCGAGCGCGGTGACCAGCATCACGTCGTCGTTCTCGTCGCAGATGCGGGCATTCACGAGGCTGACGCCTTCGGGCAGCTTCATCGCGATCTTGCCGTTGCGCATGACGTTGGTGAAATCCGAAAGCGCGTTCCGGCGCACGTCGCCCTCGGAGGTGGCGAAGAAGATCTGCAGCGCCTCCCATTCCTCCTCGGGGACATCGACGGGCATGATCGCGGCGATGGAGACGCCCTGCGGGATCGGCAGGATGTTGATGATTGCCTTGCCCTTCGCCGTCCGCCCGGCAAGCGGCAGCCGCCAGCACTTCAGCTTGTAGACCATCCCGTCGGTGGTGAAGAAAAGAAGCTGCGTATGGGTATTGGCGACGAAGAGCGTGGTGACGACGTCATCCTCCTTCGTCTGCATCGAGGCGAGGCCCTTGCCGCCGCGCCGCTGGCTGCGGAATTCGGCGAGGGCGGAACGCTTGATGTAACCGCCCGAGGTGATGGTCACGACCATGTCCTCGCGCTCGATCAGGTCCTCGTCCTCCATGTCGCCGGCCCAGTCGGCGATCTCTGTCCGGCGCGGCACGGCGAAGGCTTCCTTCACCTCGCGCAGCTCGTCCGAGATGATCGCCATGATCCGCTCGCGCGAACCCAGAATGTCGAGGTAATCCTTGATTTTCGCGGCCAGATCCTGGAGTTCGTCGGTGACCTCCTTCACCCCCATCGCCGTCAGGCGCTGGAGCCTGAGGTCGAGGATGGCGCGGGCCTGCGTCTCGCTGAGGTTGTAGGTGCCGTCCTCGTTCATCTTGTGGGTGGGATCGTCGATCAGCCGGATGTAGTCGGCGATATCGGCCGCCGGCCAGCGCCGGGTCATCAGCCTTTCGCGAGCCTCCGCCGGATCGGCCGAGGCGCGGATCGTGGCCACGACCTCGTCGACGTTCGAGACGGCCACGGCGAGACCGCAGAGGATGTGGCTGCGTTCCCGTGCCTTCCTGAGTTCGAAAGCTGTCCGCCTTGCCACAACCTCCTCGCGGAAGCTGATGAAATGCGTGAGGAAATCGCGCAAGGTGAGTGTCTCGGGCCGGCCGCCGTTCAGCGCCAGCATGTTGCAGCCGAAGGTGGTCTGCATCGGCGTGAACCGCCAGAGCTGGTTCAGCACCACCTCTGCCGTTGCGTCGCGCTTGAGCTCGATGACGACGCGCACGCCGACGCGGTCGCTTTCGTCCTGCACATGGGCGACGCCTTCAATCTTCTTGTCGCGGACCATCTCGGCGATCTTCTCGATCATGGTCGCCTTGTTCACCTGATAGGGAATCTCGTCGAGCACGATGGCGAAGCGGTCCTTGCGCAGTTCTTCCACCCGCGTCTTCGCCCGCACGATGACGCTGCCCCGGCCTTCGAGATAGGCCTTCCGGGCGCCTGACCGGCCGAGGATCAGCCCCCCCGTCGGGAAGTCAGGCGCCGGGATGATCTCCATCAGCGCCTCGATCGAAAGGTCCGGGTCGGCGATCAGCGCCAGCGTGCCGTCGATCACCTCGCCGAGGTTGTGCGGCGGGATGTTCGTCGCCATGCCGACGGCGATGCCGCCTGCGCCGTTGACGAGCATGTTGGGGAAGCGTGCCGGCAGGACCGTCGGCTCCTTGTCCTTGCCGTCGTAATTGTCCTGGAAATCCACCGTCTCCTTCTCGATATCGGCGAGAAGGGCGGCGGCCGGCTTGTCCATGCGGACCTCGGTGTAGCGCATGGCCGCGGCGCTGTCGCCGTCCATCGAGCCGAAGTTGCCCTGGCCGTCGAGAAGCGGCAGGGACATCGAGAAATCCTGCGCCATCCGGACGAGCGCGTCATAGATCGCGGCGTCGCCGTGGGGATGGTATTTCCCCATCACGTCGCCGACGGGCCGGGCCGACTTGCGGTAGGGCTTGTCGTGGGTGTTGCCGGTCTCGTGCATCGCGTAAAGGATGCGCCGGTGCACCGGCTTCAGCCCGTCGCGAAGGTCGGGAATGGCGCGGCTCACGATCACGCTCATCGCGTAGTCGAGATAGGCCGTCTTCATCTCCTCGGCGATGTCGACCGTGGGACCATCGTAGGCCGCGCGCCGAGGCTTTTCCTCAGCGTTTTCAGGGGTTTCCGGCGTGTCGGTCACGGCTTTTCGCCCTTCGTTCGGAGGCCCGTTGCGGGCGCTAGATATTGTTGGGTGCGACTATACCCCATGCCATCCGTTGGGTGCAATGGCGCGCGGGCGGCTTTCGGGCAGCGCCGGTAACACAAAGATAACACATTGTTTTCATTCCCGTTAACCGCGACTCGCGTATCATGTCGGCAGGAGGGCACTGACGGAGGCACTCATGCGCGCGAACACGCCGGGGGCCGAGACGGAGCTGATGCTGAAGGGCTACGGGCTCACGACGGCCGAATTCTATTACCGGATGCCGGATTTCCGGCATGTCCTCAACAGCTTCGTCTGGCAGGAATACGACCTCGCCCCGGACTATCCGGAGCTTTTCCGCTTCATCGAGTTCTGGCAGGAAAAGATCGAGGGGCCGCTGCATTCGGTGCGCTTCACCCACCGCAAGCTGATCGCCCCCGGCGAGTGGCGCAACGTCGTGGGCGAGTTCCGGCTGCACTGACGCGGGCGCGTCGGATCGCCGTCTGCACGTGGCTGCGGGGCCGCGTGCCTGCGTGCCGGTTCGCCGGGCGGGCAGGGCGCGGAAAGCCGGTTGCGGCGCGCCCGCCGGCGTTTCATAGAGGGCAGGTGGATCGCAGGAGGGCGGGATGAAGGCAAGGGTGAAATGGGTCGAGGCGCGGTGCTTCACCGGCGAGGTAGAGGCCGGCCACCGGATCGTCCTCGGCAATGCCTTCGAGGGCAGTCCGAAACCGGGGCCGAGCCCGATGGAACTTCTCCTTATCGGCACCGGCGGCTGCGCCGCCTACGACGTCGTCCACATCCTCCAGAAGGGCCGCGAGCCGGTGGAGGACGTCACCTGCGACGTGACGGCGGAACGGGCAGAGACGGAGCCCAAGGTCTTCACGAAGATCCACATGCAGTTCACCGTGACGGGCCGGGGACTCAGCGCCGAGAAGGTCGGCCGAGCGGTGCAGCTTTCGGCGGAGAAGTACTGCTCCGCCTCGGCGATGATGGCGAAGACGGCCGAGGTGACGCACGGGTTCGAGGTGCTCGATACCAGCGCATGACAAGTGCGTCGGGTCCGAGGCTGGCGCGCCCCGCCCCAGCGGGGCGCCTGGACGAATCCGGACCCTTCGCCGTGACCGCGACAGTCCGCGACCTCGCGGGTGGCGAACGCACCTACCCCTGCTTCACCAGCCTCAGCAGGAACAGGAAGATCACCGCGCCGACGGTGGCGTGGACGATGGCGGCCAGCATCCCGCCTCCCATGCCGAAGCCGATCCGGGGCAGGATGAAGCCGGCGATGAAGGCGCCGACGATGCCGACGACGATGTTGCCGACCAGGCCGAAGCCGTAGCCCTTGACGATCTGGCCGGCGAGCCAGCCCGCCACCGCGCCGATCACGAGTATCGCCAGAAGTCCGAACGGTCCCATGAAGCGCTCCCATGCTGATGTGCCAGGAACACTAGCACATCGGGCGCCGTCGGGAAGGGTCTTACCCCGCCCTGGCCTGCCGCTTCCTCTCGTGCGGGTCCAGAAACCGCTTCCGCATCCGCACGATCTTCGGCGTCACCTCCACGAGTTCGTCGTCCTCGACATAGGCGATGGCCTCCTCGAGGCTCATGCGGACCGGCGGCGTCAGCCGTACCGCCTCGTCGGTGCCGCTTGCCCGGATGTTGGTCAGCTTCTTGCCCTTCAGGGGGTTCACCTCGAGGTCGTTGTCGCGGCTGTGCTCGCCGATGATCATGCCCTCGTAGACCTGTTCCTGCGCACCGATGAAGAGACGCCCGCGCTCCTCGAGGTTCCAGAGCGCATAGGCGACGGAGATCCCGTTCTCCATCGAGATGAGGACGCCGACGCGGCGGCCCTCGATCGGGCCCTTGTGCGGCGCCCAGCCGTGGAAGATGCGGTTGAGAACGCCGGTGCCGCGGGTGTCGGTCAGGAACTGGCCGTGGTAGCCGATGAGCCCGCGCGAGGGCACATGCGCCACGATGCGGGTCTTGCCGACGCCGGCCGGTTTCATCTCGACGAGTTCGCCTTTCCGCTGGCCGGTGATCTTGTCGATGACGACGCCGGAGTATTCGTCGTCCACGTCGACGATGACTTCCTCGATCGGCTCCAGCCGCTGGCCACCCTCCTCGCGGAAGATCACCCGGGGGCGGGAGATGGAAAGCTCGAAACCCTCGCGGCGCATGTTCTCGATGAGGACACCCATCTGCAGCTCGCCGCGCCCCGAGACGACGAATGCCTCGCCGCCCGGCGTGTCGGCGACCTTTATGGCGACGTTCGACTCGGCCTCCTTCATCAGGCGCTCGCGGATCACGCGGGACTGGACCTTGGTGCCGTCGCGGCCCGCAAGGGGGCTGTCGTTGATGCCGAAGGTGACGGAGATCGTCGGCGGGTCGATCGGCTGGGCGGGCAGGGGGATGTCGATCTCCGGCGCGCAGAGCGTGTCGGCGACGGTCGCCTTCGACATGCCGGCCAGCGTGACGATGTCGCCCGCCTCCGCCACGTCCACCGCCGTTTGGGCGAGGCCGCGGAAGGCGAGGATCTTCGTCACCCGGAACTGCTCGATCCGCTCGCCCGCGCGGGAGAGCGCCTTCACCTGGTCGCCGACGCGCACGCGGCCGGATTCGATCCGCCCCGTAAGGATGCGGCCGATGAAGGGGTCGGCCGAAAGCGTGGTCGCCAGCATCCGGAAGGGCTTCTCCACATCCGCGATCTGGCGCGGCGCGGGGACATGGCGCACCACGAGATCGAAGAGCGCCGCGAGATCCTTCCTCGGTCCCGCCAGCGTCTCGTCCGCCCAACCGGAGCGGCCGGAGGCGTAGAGATGCGGGAAGTCGAGCTGCGCGTCGTCGGCGCCGAGGTTGGCGAAGAGGTCGAAGACCTCGTTCAGCGCCCGGTCCGGTTCGGCATCGGGCTTGTCCACCTTGTTCAGGACGACGATCGGACGCAAGCCAAGCGCCAGCGCCTTGGAGGTGACGAACTTCGTCTGCGGCATCGGCCCTTCGGCGGCATCGACCAGCAGCACGACGCCGTCCACCATCGACAGGATGCGCTCCACCTCGCCGCCGAAATCGGCGTGGCCGGGCGTGTCGACGATGTTGATGCGGGTGCCCTTCCATTCAACCGAGGTCGCCTTGGCAAGGATGGTGATACCCCGTTCGCGCTCGATGTCGTTGGAGTCCATCGCCCGTTCGGCCACCGCCTGGTTTTCCCGGAAGGCCCCGGACTGCTTGAGAAGCTCGTCGACCAGCGTGGTCTTGCCGTGGTCCACGTGAGCGATGATCGCGATGTTGCGAAGGTCCATGAAGTCCGCCATTTCCTGAAGTTGTGGCCAGATAGAGGAAAACCGGCGCGAAGGCCAGCGCCAATCCGGAGGCACTGGTCAGGACGCGACGGGTGCCAGCGGCATTTGGTCGCCTTGCCGCCCCCCGGGCGCGGGACCGCTAATCGCATCCTCGCATCGGGAAATCCGCCTTGGCCACCACCCAACCCTTCAACGTCATGACCAAGCCCGCGGGACCCTTCTGCAACATCGACTGCAGCTATTGCTACTACACGGAAAAGACGGGTCTCTATCCCGACACCGCGAAGTTCCGGATGCCGGACGAGGTGCTCGAGCGCTATACGCGCGCGCACGTCGCTGCCCAGGCCGCGGCGGGTCTGAACGAGGTGACCTTCTACTGGCAGGGGGGCGAGCCGACCGTGCTCGGCATCGACTTCTTTCGCCGCGCGCTGGCCGTGCAGGCGGCCCATCGGCCGGGCGGCATGACGATTCGCAACGCCATGCAGACGAACGGAACCCTGATCGACGCCGACTGGGCAGCGTTCCTCGCCGCGAACGGGTTCCTCGTGGGTCTCTCGCTCGACGGCCCGAAGGCGCTCCATGACCGTTACCGGCGCGACCGCGCCGGCCGGCCCACGCACGACGCGGTGCTGCGCGGTCTCGGCCATCTGCTCGACTCCGGGGTCGAGACGAACATCCTCGCCACGGTCCACAGCGCCAACGTCATCAAGCCGAAGGAGGTCTACCGCTTCCTCGCCGGGCTCGGCGTGCCCTGGCTACAGTTCATTCCGGTGGTGGAGCGGTCCGGGGCTTCGGGGCGCCTGAGCGGACCGCCCCAGATCGACACCGATGCCGCCGCCTCCGTCACCCGCTGGAGCGTCAGCCCCGCAGCCTACGGCAAGTTTCTCTGCGATGTCTTCGACCTCTGGCACCGGCGCGACGTGGGGCGGATATCGGTCCAGCATTTCGACGTGATGCTCGGCATTCTCCTTGGCGGGCCGGCGTCGCTCTGCGTCTTCGCGGAGCACTGCGGCGGGGGACTCGCGCTCGAACACAACGGCGACGTCTATGCCTGCGATCACTACGTCTATCCCGAGTACCGCTTGGGCAACCTGATGCGGGACGACCTCGGCGACCTTGCGTCCGCGCCGGCGCAGCGCGCCTTCGGGGCGATGAAGAGCGGATCGCTGCCCCGCCAGTGCCGCGAATGCCGGTTCCGCCGTGCCTGCCACGGCGGCTGCCCCAAGCACCGCTTCGCGGTCACGCGCGACGGCGAGGCGGGGCTCAACTACCTCTGCGCGGCCTACCGCCGCTTTCTCGCCCATGCCGGTCCGCGGCTGTCCGAGATTGCGGCTCGTGTGGCGACCGGTGCGCCGCCGCAGCCGCCGCGATGACGGGGCGCGGGACGCTCAGGTGGCGACGTAGCGGTCGCGCCGGTGGTTCACCGCGATGACGAGGTTCACGACGAGGGCGCCAAGGGCGGAAATGGCCACCGTGACCGCGTCGCGCAGGGCGAGCGCGATGGCGAAGATCACCAGATCGACCAGGAGTTGCGTCCAGCCGGCACGGAAACCGGTCTTGTCCTGAAGATAGAGAGCCACGATGCCGACGCCGCCGAGGCTCGCCCCGTGACGGAAGAGCGCGAGCAGCGCCGAGCCCGAGATCGCACCGAAGAGCACCGCGCCCACAACGGGGTCGAGATGGGCGAAATCCACCCAGCGCGGGAAAAGCATGACCAGGCCCGACATGAGGCCGACGGCGAGGAAGGTCTTGAGCACGAAGACGGCGCCGATCCGGCGGTAGCCGAGCCAGTAGAACGGCAGGTTGACCACGAAGAAGACCGGGCCGAACCCCCAGCCGGTGGCGTAGGAGATGAGGACCGCGAGGCCCGCCGTCTGGCCCGTCACGAGGCCGAGATGGGTGAGGATGGTGATGGCGAAAGCCGCCATGCCGGCGCCGTAGGCAATCCCCTGGGCGTCTTCGAGCAGGCTGTGGCGGTTCGGATCGGTCATGGCGGGGACATGCGCGAAATCGGAGCGGAGGTCCAGAGGCCGTGATCGGGCTTCTTCACGGGGAAATTCCCCGGGAGGGTCCGGGAGGGCAGTGCCCTCCCGGCGGGTCGCGCCCCTGACCTGATCCGGGGCAAAACCGGCTCAGGCCAGCGCCTTGTTCAGGTATTCGTCGACCTTCTCGAGGTAGCCCATCGTCGTCAGCCATTTCTGGTCCGGTCCGACGAGGAGGGCGAGGTCCTTGGTCATGAAGCCGTCCTCGACCGTCTGCACGCAGACCCTTTCCAGCGTCTCGGCGAAGCGGGCGAGTGCCGCGTTGCCGTCGAGCTTGGCGCGGTGCTTGAGCCCGCCGGTCCAGGCGTAGATCGAGGCGATGGAATTGGTCGACGTCGCCTTGCCCTGCTGGTGCTGGCGGTAGTGGCGCGTGACCGTGCCGTGGGCGGCTTCGGCCTCGACGATCTTGCCGTCCGGCGTCATCAGGACGCTGGTCATCAGGCCGAGCGATCCGAAGCCCTGCGCCACGGTGTCGGACTGCACGTCGCCGTCGTAGTTCTTGCAGGCCCAGACATAGCCGCCGGACCATTTCAGCGCGGAGGCGACCATGTCGTCGATCAGCCGGTGTTCGTAGGTGATGCCCTTCTTCTTGAACTCGGCTTCGAACTCCTCCTCGTAGACCTTCTGGAAGAGGTCCTTGAAGCGCCCGTCATAGGCCTTGAGGATGGTGTTCTTGGTGGAAAGGTAGACCGGCCAGCCGAGGTTCAGGCCATAGTTCAGCGAGGCCCGCGCGAAGTCGAGGATCGAGGCGTCGAGGTTGTACATGCCCATGGCGACGCCAGCGCCCGGCGCGTCGTATATCTCGCGCTCGATCACGGTGCCGTCCTCGCCCGTGAATTTCATCGTCAGCTTGCCCTTCCCGGGAAAAAGGAAGTCGGTCGCCTTGTACTGGTCGCCGAAGGCGTGGCGGCCGACGACGATGGGCCTGGTCCAGCCCGGCACGAGGCGGGGCACGTTGCGGCAGATGATCGGCTGGCGGAAGATCACGCCGCCGAGGATGTTGCGGATCGTGCCGTTGGGGCTCTTCCACATCTGCTTGAGCTTGAATTCCTCAACCCGCGCCTCGTCGGGGGTGATCGTCGCGCATTTCACCGCGACGCCCACCTCCCGCGTCTTCATCGCCGCGTCCACCGTCACCTGGTCGTCGGTGCGGTCGCGCTCCTCGATGCCGAGGTCGTAGTAGAGAAGGTCGATGTCGAGATAGGGCAGGATCAGCTTCTTCTTGATGAAGTCCCAGATGATCCGGGTCATCTCGTCGCCGTCCATCTCGACGACGGGATTCGCGACCTTGATCTTCGACATTTGGGTTCTCCGCCTTCGGTTGACTTGCTGGTGCGCGTCATAGCGGAAATCGCGGCACCGGGAAAGATGGTATGCGGTTGTATACAGAAATTGCCCGCGGGTTCAGAAGAGCCAACGCCCGAGCGGCGTCGGCAGCAGCACGAGCCCGATTGCCGCCGCGCCGGCAAAGCCCGCGAGCCCGAGCGCGATCGAGCCGAGATCGAAGGGCGAGATCCGCAGCAGGACGGCCAGCACGAGGACATGCAGGAGATAGACCGCCATCGACAGGTCCGCCGCGAGGCGGGTGGTCGCCGTGCCCGACACCGGCCTGAGGAGCGCGACCGCAATCAGGGGCACGGCGACGTAAAGCTGCTGGCCGCCCGCGAAGCCGCCTGCCTCGGCCGCGAGCCCGAGCACGGCGGCGGCCAGCGCGGTGAGGCCGAGCCAGAAGGGCTCCGCGCCCGCCGCTGCGAGAGCCATGCCGAAGAAGACCGCCGGCACGTAGCCGAAAAAGACCTCGATGCCCGGCGCAAGGCTGGCCGGGTCGACGAGGAAGAGCCAGAGGCCGGTGCCGACCGCCGCGAACGGCAGGGCGACAGACGGCCGTGCGGTCCCCGGCCAGGCGCGGCGCACGGCGGCAACCGCAAGCG
Source organism: Paracoccaceae bacterium (assembly GCA_020637675.1). Classification (GTDB taxonomy): domain Bacteria; phylum Pseudomonadota; class Alphaproteobacteria; order Rhodobacterales; family Rhodobacteraceae; genus Albidovulum. Next base: position 856,515 of record JACKKD010000002.1, read on the forward strand.
AGGCCAGGAAGGCGAAGGGCAGGAACCAGAGCGGCCCCATGGTGCCCGCGGGCGGGAACCATCCGGCGATCGCCGGCAGGAGCGGCTCGTGCGTCGCGGCGGCATCGGCGAGCCTGAGACCGAGGTAGACGGCCGCCCAGAGGAGGAAGGGCCGCAGGAGCCTTCCGGCCCGGCGGCGAACGAGCGAATCGAAGCCGCCCCGGTCGGCACCCGCCATGGCGAGAAGCCCGAGCGTCGCGGCAAAGATGCCGAGGGCCGCGGGCATCAGCGCGCCGCCGGGGGCCTTGGCGTGAAAGAGCACGATGACGAGGGCCGCGGCGAGCCGGAGCAGGTCGAGCCCCGCGTTGCGGCCGGCCCCGGCGTCGAGCCGCGCCGCCGGCGACCGGCCGGCGCCATCGGCGCGCCCGAGGCGAAGTGCAGTTCCGTCCAATGCGACCTCCGTGCGCCGCCCGCCGAGGCCCACCCGGGCGCGAGACTAGCCGAGACCCGCCCGCGGGAACAACGACAAATTCAGCCGAAGAAGGGTGCTATCCGGGCGCGGACATGGGCCCAGAGCGCCGGCGCGCCGCGCGCGACCTTGACGCCGACGCGGCTTTCGACCTGATCGAGCGTGACGTTGTAGTCCGTCCAGCTTCCGCCCCCGGCGGCGTGGTTCAGGAGGACCGGCTGAACCCTGTCGAGCGCCTTGGCGAAGATCGAGTCGGGTGTCGCGGCTGCTTCGAACTCCTCCCAGAGCGCGCGGAGGTCGCGGCCGATCTCGGGGGGAAGGAGGCCGAAGATCCGGTCTGCCGCCGCCGTTTCGGCGGCGCGCGTCGCCTCGGACCCGTGCGCCTGCCCGTTCGCGCAATGGATCGGCACGTCGCCCACGTCGATTTCCACAAGATCGTGCAGGATCAGCATTCGGATGACCCGGTCGATCGAGACGTCGGGGCCGGCCTGGTCGGCCAGCACCAGCGCGTGGAGCGCGAGGTGCCAGGAATGCTCGCCCGAGTTTTCGCGGCGCGAGCCGTCGGCGAGCGGCGTTGCACGCAGGACCTGCTTCAGCCGGTCGGCTTCGAGGAGGAACGCGACCTGGGCGTCGAGGCGGGCGAATGCGTCCGGCGGGGTCATTCCCCGGCCGCTGCCGCCGCGCCGCGGGCGCGCCGGAGCTTCGTGGCGAGGAAGGCGCGCGCCTTGGCCTCCGCCCGCTGGGCGCGGATGGCGGCCATGTAGGCTTCCTGCAGCGCCGAGGAGGAGGCCTCGACGATCTTGTTGATTTCGTTGACGATCGATTCGTCGCCCGTCTCGGCCACGGCCTTCAGCACGTCCTGGGCGAGCGCGATGCCAAGCTCCTCGGTCGTGGGCATGGGATCACCGCGTCTGTTCGCCGAGCCGGCGGCGGACGTAGTCCTGCACATGGCCGATCAGCGGCACCATGTGCTCCGCCTCGTTCTCGAAGAAATGCCCCGCGCCCTCGATCTGTTGGTGCGTGACGGTGATGCCCCTCTGTTCGCGCAGCTTGCCGACGAGGTTCGCCGTATCCTTCGGCGGCGCCACCCGGTCGGCGGTGCCATTGATGATGAGTCCCGAGGAGGGGCAGGGGGCGAGGAAGGAAAAGTCGTACATGTTCGCCGGCGGCGAGACCGAGACGAAGCCGGTGATCTCCGGCCGGCGCATGAGAAGCTGCATCCCGATCCAGGCGCCGAAGGAGAAGCCCGCGACCCAGCAGTGCTTGGAGTTGGGGTTGAGCGCCTGCAGATAGTCGAGCGCCGAGGCCGCGTCGGACAGCTCGCCGATGCCCTGGTCGTATTCGCCCTGGCTGCGGCCGACGCCGCGGAAGTTGAACCTGAGCACGGTGAAGCCGAGCTCGTGGAAGGCATAATGGAGCCGGTGCACCACGCGGTTGTTCATCGTGCCGCCGAACTGGGGGTGCGGGTGCAGGATGATGGCGATGGGCGCGTCGGGCTGTTTCTGCGGGTGGTAGCGGCCTTCGAGCCGGCCTTCGGGGCCGGCAAAGATCACTTCGGGCATCGCCTGTCTTCTCTCGTGCGGGGGCCTCGCGCCGTCGATTTTGGCAGAGCCATTCTTGACGATTTCGCTCAGGCACCCTAGAACTGTTCTAAACGCCGGCGAAGGCCGGCAATCGGGTGGCAAGGAGTTAAGCGCGCTTGCCCCCCGCGTCAATGTCTTTGCGGGTGGACCGGCCATGAAACTCTCGACCAAGGGTCGCTATGCGATGGTGGCGCTCGCCGATCTGGCGACGGTGGGAGACGACCAGCTTACCTCGCTCGCCGCGATCTCCAAGCGCCAGGACCTTTCGCTGCCCTATCTCGAACAGCTTTTCGTGAAGCTGCGTCGTGCCGGGCTGGTGGAATCGGTGCGCGGGCCGGGTGGCGGCTACAAGCTGGCCCGCGACCCCGCCGACATCCGGGTGAGCGAGGTGCTGGAGGCGGTGGACGAAACGGTCAGCGCGCTGCACACCGGGGCCGGCGCGACCGGCGGCGTGTCGGGAAGCCGCGCGCAGTCGATGACCAACCGGCTCTGGGAAGGGCTCTCTGCCCATGTCTATGTCTTCCTGCACCAGACGCGGCTGTCCGACGTGATCGGCAACACGCTGAAACCCTGCCCGGCGGTGCCGGCGCTTTTCCAGCTGGTGGACGAATGAGCGGCCGGGTCTACCTCGACTGGAATGCCACGGCGCCCCTGCGGCCCGAGGCGCGGGCGGCGATGGTCGCGGCCTGCGACGTGGTGGGCAACCCCTCCTCGGTCCATGCCGAGGGGCGGGCGGCGAAGGCCGTGGTCGAGCGGGCGCGCGAGGAGGTGGCGGCGCTCGTGGGCTGCAAGGCCCGCGAGGTGATCTTCACCAGCGGCGCCACCGAGGCGGCGCGCGTCCTTGCGGGGCCGCCCGAGGGGCACAACGTCTACGTTCAGGACACCGCGCACGACTGCCTGCTGGCGCACTGGCGCATGGATGGCGCGGCGGCCTCCGGCCACACGCTGGCGATGGGGCTTGCCAACAGCGAGACCGGGGTGATCACCGAGCCGCCGGCGAAGGGCGCCGAGGGCTATCCCTGCGGCGCGGGGCGGGCGGACTGGCTTTTCCTCGACGTGGTTCAGGCGGTGGGGCGCGTGCCCTTCGCCTTCGGCTGGTCGGGGGCCGACATGGCCATCGTCTCGGCCCACAAGATCGGCGGGCCGAAGGGCGTGGGGGCGCTGATCCTCCGCGAGGGTCTGGAGATCGCGACCCTGCAGCCCGGCGGCGGGCAGGAGACGGGGCGGCGGTCGGGAACCGAGAACGTGGCCGGCATCGCGGGCTTCGGCGCGGCGGCGCGGGCGGCGCTGGCGGACCAGGATGCCGGCGCCTGGGAGGGCGTGGCCGGCTTGCGCGACCGGCTGGAGGCGCGGGTACAGGAGGCGGCGCCGGAGACGGCGATCGTCGGCCGCGGCGGCCCCCGGCTTCCCAATACCTCCTGCCTCGTGACCCCGGGGTGGAAGGGCGAGACGCAGGTGATGCAGATGGACCTTGCCGGCTTTGCCGTCTCGGCCGGGTCCGCCTGTTCGAGCGGGAAAGTGCGGCCGAGCCGGGTGCTGAAGGCGACGGGATTCGACGATGTGGCGGCGGCCTCGGCCATCCGCGTCTCGATCGGGCCGAGGACGACGGAGGACGAGATTGACCGGTTTGCCGCGGCATGGCTCGCGGCCCGGAGGCGGTTCGCCGCGCGGGCCGCGTGAAGTGCGGCCGCCAAGGGATTGACAAATAAGGAAAGATCATGGCGCGAAAGATGACAGAGACGGCCGAGCTCGAGATCCGCGAAGGCGTGGACCGGGAAACGGTCGAAACCGTCCAGAGCATGGGCGCCTACAAGTACGGCTGGGAAACCGAGATCGAGATGGAATATGCGCCCTTGGGCGTGAACGAGGATATCGTCCGGCTGATTTCGGAAAAGAACGGCGAACCGGACTGGATGACCGACTGGCGGCTCAAGGCATTCGCGCGCTGGAAGGAGATGGAGGAGCCGCGCTGGGCGATGCTCCACTACCCCGAGATCGACTACCAGTCGCAGTACTACTACGCCCGGCCGAAGAGCATGCGGGAAAAGCCGAAGTCGCTCGACGAGGTCGACCCGAAGCTTCTGGCGACCTACCAGAAACTCGGCATCCCGCTGAAGGAGCAGATGGTCCTCGCCGGCATCGAGGGGGCCGAGGCGGCGCCGGGCGATGCGCGCAAGGTGGCGGTGGACGCTGTCTTCGATTCGGTCAGCGTCGGCACCACCTTCCGCGAGGAGCTGAAGAGGGCGGGCGTGATCTTCTGCCCGATCTCGGAGGCGATCCGCGAGTATCCCGACCTGGTGAAGAAATACCTCGGCTCGGTCGTGCCGCAGTCCGACAACTTCTTCGCGACGCTCAATTCGGCGGTCTTCTCGGACGGCTCCTTCGTCTACATCCCGCCGAACACCCGCTGCCCGATGGAGTTGTCCACCTATTTCCGCATCAATGCCGAGAATACCGGCCAGTTCGAGCGCACGCTGATCATCGCCGACAAGGGGAGCTATGTCAGCTACCTCGAAGGCTGCACGGCGCCCAAGCGCGACGTGGCGCAGCTTCACGCGGCGGTGGTGGAGATCGTGATCCTCGAAGATGCCGAGGTGAAATATTCCACCGTCCAGAACTGGTTCCCCGGCGACGAGGACGGCAAGGGCGGCATCTACAACTTCGTCACCAAGCGCGCCGACTGCCGGGGCGACCGGGCGAAGGTGATGTGGACGCAGGTCGAGACCGGGTCCGCGATCACCTGGAAGTATCCGTCCTGCATCCTGCGCGGCGACGACAGCCAGGGCGAGTTCTATTCCATCGCCATCGCCAACAACCTGCAGCAGGCCGACACCGGGACCAAGATGATCCATCTTGGAAAGAACACCCGCTCCCGCATTGTTTCGAAAGGGATTTCTGCTGGTCGTGCGCAGAACACCTATCGCGGTCTGGTGTCGATGCATCCGAAGGCGAAGAACAGCCGGAACTACACCCAGTGCGACAGCCTGCTGATCGGCGACAAGTGCGGGGCGCATACCGTGCCCTACATCGAGGTCAAGAACAATTCGAGCCGCGTCGAGCACGAGGCGACGACCTCGAAGGTGGACGACGACCAGCTCTTCTACTGCCGCTCGCGCGGGGTGGGCGAGGAGGAGGCGGTGGCGCTCGTCGTCAACGGCTTCTGCCGCGAGGTCTTGCAGGCGCTGCCGATGGAGTTCGCCATGGAGGCGCAGAGCCTCGTGGCGATCAGCCTCGAAGGCAGCGTCGGATAGGCCATGAATCCCTGGGAGAAGACCGGCATGATCGTCACCACCACGCCTTCCGTCGAGGGCCAGAAGATCACCCGCTACCACGGAATCGTGACCGGCGAGGCGATCCTCGGCGCCAACATCTTCCGCGATCTTTTTGCGGCCGTCCGCGATGTCGTCGGCGGCCGTTCGGCGGCCTACGAGCAGGAACTGGCGCGGGCGCGGGAAACGGCACTCGGCGAGATGGAGGAGCGGGCGGCGCAGATGGGGGCCAATGCCATCGTCGGCGTCGACCTCGACTACGAGGTGATCAACAACATGCTGATGGTCTCGGCCTCGGGCACGGCGGTGAGCCTCGGATGAGCCGGATTGCCCGACATTGGCGAAGTGACCTTGCGTCACCTGTCCAGGGGGTTGCCGCATTGCGGCGGAACCTTGGCGGCGGGGCCGTGAAATACCCCCATTCCCGGTCCGAATTCTGCCGTGAATCTCCGTCAGGTTGCGCGCAAGACGGGAAGAATCCGGGGCCGCACGATGTCCGCCATGACCTTCGACCAGAAGTCCGCCTTCGCCGAACGGCTGAAGCGCATCCAGTCGGGGCAACAGTTCGAACATGGCGACGTGCTCGGCAAGTCGACCCACAAGGCCTGGAAGCGCAAGTTCGGCGACAAGGCGAAGAAGCCCAAGCGGACCTTCGGCGACAAGGTGATGGTTCTGATCGCCTTTCTTTGCGGCATGTCGGCAGTGCTGGTCGGTCGGCTCGCCTATTTCCACCTTTCGCGGATCGAGGGGCTGCCGGATGCCTTCTACGACCTCGGCGCGCGGGGAATGTATCTCTTCGCCTTCGTGCTGGCGCTTCTGCTCGTCGTGATCTTCCACCTGTCGAACCGGGCGCGGATGCAGGCGCTCCTTGTCGGTTGCGTGGTGATGCACTTCGGCGAGGCGGCCGTCGCCTCGAACGCGCCGGAGGTCTGGTCGCAGCTCTTCTCGGCGGACTACGCCACGATGATGGCCGAGCAGGGGCGCGACTACAGGCTGACCCCGGCCAGCTGAGCACCATCCCATTCCGAAACCCCGCGGCCCGGGCGCCCCGCCCGCTGGCCGCCATTTGCGTTTGAACGAGGACAACATGCTGGAAATCAGGAACCTTCAGGTCAGGCTCGAGGACGAGGGCAAGGAGATCCTAAAGGGTGTCGACCTGACCGTGGAGCCGGGCCGCGTCCATGCGATCATGGGGCCGAACGGTTCGGGCAAGTCGACCCTCTCCTATGTGCTCTCGGGCCGCGACGGCTACGAGGTCACGGGCGGCACGGCGGTTCTCGACGGCCACGACCTTCTGGAGATGGAGCCCGAGGAGCGGGCGGCGGCCGGCCTCTTCCTCGCGTTCCAGTATCCCGTGGAAATCCCCGGTGTCGGCAACATGACCTTCCTCAGGACCGCGCTCAACGCGCAGAGGAAGGCGCGGGGCGAGGCCGAGATCAGCGCCGGCGACTTCCTGAAACTCGTGCGGGAAAAGGCCAGGGCCCTGAAGATCGACGCCGAGATGCTGAAGCGCCCGGTGAACGTGGGTTTTTCCGGCGGCGAGAAGAAGCGCAACGAGATCCTGCAGATGGCGGTGCTGGAACCCTCCATGTGCATTCTCGACGAGACCGACTCGGGGCTTGACGTCGATGCGATGCGGCTGGTGGCGGACGGGGTGAACGCGCTCAGGTCCGAGGGGCGCGGTTTCCTCGTGATCACGCATTACCAGCGGCTTCTCGACCACATCCGCCCCGATGTCGTGCACATCATGGCCGATGGCCGGATCGTCAAGACCGGCGGACCCGAGCTCGCGCTCGAGGTCGAACAGAACGGCTATGCCGATATCCTCGCGGAGGTGCGGTGATGGCGGCGCCGCTGAGAAAGGATGACGCGCGGGAAGCCGCGACCGAGGCGCGGATCGCCGCGCTCGGCCGTCCCGGGGGCGGCTTCACCGCGCCCGCGCGGACCGACGCGCTGGCGCGGCTGACGGCGATGGGCCTGCCCACGCGGCGCGACGAATACTGGCGCTGGACCGATCCGGCGGCCTTCAACGCGCCCGAGCCCGCCGGCGGCGCGGCGCTGCGCGTGGACAAGCCGATCTTCGAGGGCCGCGACAAGGTGCGGCTCGTCTTCGTGGACGGGGTCTTCGATGCGGCCGCCTCCGACAACCCCGCGCTCGCCGGGGTGGAGATCGAGCGGCTGGCCGTGGCCGACCGTGCCGACATCCACTGGGCCAAGGCGCTCTACGGCGTGCTGGAGGCCGAGGGGCAGGCGCCCGTCGCGCGGCCCTTCGCCGCGCTGAACACCGCGGCCGCGACCGACGGCCTCCTGATTCGCGTGACGGGGCGGGCGGCGAAGCCTCTCCATATCTCCTACCGGCAGGGGTCGGAGCGGTCCGATGCCGTGCTCCACCATGTCGTCCGGCTTGAACCCGGCGCCGAGCTGACGGTCCTGGAGACCGGCACCGCCGGCGCGCGCTCCAACCTCGTGATGGAAGTCGACTTGGGCGAGGGGGCCCGGTTCCACCATCTGCGCCCGCAGGGCCGCGCGCTCGACCGCGCGATGATCACCCATCTCTTCGCCCGCGTCGCGGAGGGCGCACTCCTCAAGTCCTTCACGCTGACCGCGAACGGCAAGCTCACGCGGAACGAGGCGGTGATCCGCATCGTCGGTGACGGGGCGGTGGCGCATGTCGCGGGCGCGGCGCTCGGCGACGGGGCGGACGGGCCGTTCCTGCATGACGACACGATCTTTGTCACCCATGCGGGCGTCGGCTGCGAAAGCCGGCAGGTCTTCAAGAAGGTGCTGAAGCACGGCGCCAGGGGCATCTTCCAGGGCAAGATCCTCGTCAGGCCCGGCGCGCAGAAGACCGATGGCTACCAGATCAGCCAGTCGCTGCTGCTGGACGACGACAGCCAGTTCCTGGCCAAGCCGGAGCTGGAGATCTATGCCGACGACGTGAAGTGCAGCCACGGCTCCACCACCGGCGCCATCGACGAGACGGCGCTCTTCTACCTGCGTTCGCGCGGGGTGCCGAGGGCGGAGGCGACGGCGCTGCTGGTCCTCTCCTTTGTCGCCGACGCCATCGCCGAGATCGAGGATGCCGATCTGGCCTCGGACATCGTCGCGCGGATCGAGGACTGGCTGGCGCTGAGGCAGGGCTGAATGGCCGTCACCGACGACATCCTTGCCACCTACCGGGGGCCGGGCCGCGTGGCGCGGCGGCTTCTCGCGGGTGAGCGGCACGAGGCGCGGGCGCTGGCCTACCTGCTTGCCGCGCTCATCGTGGCCTATATCGCGCTCTGGCCGGCGCTTTCGCGCGAGAACGTGCTGGCAGCGGGCGAGGGGCCGCCGATGACACAGCGCATGGTCGCGGCTTTCCTCGGCGTTCTCGCGCTCCTGCCGGTGTTCTACGGGATCGCTGCGCTGAGCCGCATCGTGGCGCGCGCCTTCGGCGGGCGGGGCAGCTTCTTCGCCGCGCGGATCGTGCTTTTCTGGGCCTTTCTTGCCGCCACGCCGATGATGCTCCTGCGCGGGCTCGTTGCCGGGCTCGTCGGGCCCGGGCCGGGGCTCGTGGCGGTCAGCATCCTCGCCTTCGCGGCCTTCCTCTGGTTCTGGCTCGCGGGTCTTGCGGTCGCCGAAGGGGAGGGCGCGGCATGACCGGCCTGCCCGCGCTTGTCGCCGACCTCGCGCGCCAGACGATGCGCGACCCGCGGGGCGGCGTCCGGCGGCTTCTGGCCATGGACCTGCCGATGGAGGCGCGCTGGATCGCGCTCCTGCTCGTCACCGTGCTTGCCGTCCTCGTCACCCGGCTGTCGCTGGTTTTCCTGCCGCCCGGGGGCGAGCCGGCCTTCCTCGCGCTCGTCGCCGATCCCTTCGTGGGGGTTCCCGTGCAGGGGCTGTCGTTGCTGATCGCCGTCGTCGCCATTGCCGTCATCGGCCAGCGCTTCGGCGGGCGGGGGGGCTTTGCCGACGCGCTTTTGGTGGTCGCATGGGTGGAGTTCCTGATGACGGTCGTGCAGACGGCCGAACTGCTCGTCATGCTGATCGTCCCGCCGCTCGGCGCCGTCCTCGTTCTTGCCGTGCTGGCCTGGTTCGTCTGGATCGTCGTGAACGCCGTGGCGGAGCTGCACGGCTTCCGGAACCTCATCCTCGTCTTTCTCGGGCTCGTCGGAGGGTTTGTCGCGGTGGTCTTCGCGCTCGCCCTGCTTCTCTCGCTGCTCGGGATCCTGCCTGTCGCCTGAAAGGCCTGCCCATGTACGACGTTGCGAAAGTCCGCGCCGATTTCCCGATCCTCTCGCGCGAGGTGAACGGCAAGCCGCTCGTCTACCTCGACAACGGCGCCTCGGCGCAGAAGCCGCGCGTGGTGATCGAGGCGATGACGCGGGCCTACGAACACGAATACGCGAATGTCCACCGCGGCCTGCACTACCTGTCGAACCTCGCCACCGAGAGATACGAGGCGGTGCGCGGCATCGTCGCGCGCTTCCTCCGCGCGCCGGACCCCGAGGAGATCGTCTTCACCACCGGCACGACCGAGGGCATCAACCTCGTCTCCTACGCCTGGGCGAGCCCGCGGATGCAGGCGGGCGACGAGATCGTGCTGAGCGTGCTCGAGCATCACGCCAACATCGTGCCCTGGCATTTCCTGCGCGAACGGCAGGGCGTGGTCCTGAAATGGGTTGAGCCCGAGGCGGACGGATCGCTCGACCCGCAGAAGGTCATCGACGCCATCGGGCCGAGGACGAAGCTTGTCGCCGTGACGCAGATGTCGAACGTGACGGGGACACTCGTCGATGTGGCGGCGATCTGCCGGGGGGCAAGGGCCAGGGGCGTGCCGGTGCTGGTGGACGGGTCGCAAGGCGCCGTGCATCGCCCCGTCTCGATCCCAGACATCGGCTGCGACTTCTATGCCATCACCGGCCACAAGCTCTATGGCCCCTCGGGCTCCGGCGCGATCTGGATCGCGAAGGCGCGCATGGCCGAGATGCGCCCCTTCCTCGGCGGCGGCGACATGATCCGCGAGGTGACGCGCGACGCCGTGTGCTACAACGACCCGCCGATGAAGTTCGAGGCAGGCACGCCCGGCATCGTCCAGCAGATCGGCCTGGGCGTCGCGCTCGAATACCTCATGGCGCTCGGGATGGAGAACGTGGCCGCGCACGAGGCGCGCCTGCGGGACCATGCGATGGCGCGGTTTCGCGGGCTGAACTGGCTCAACGTGCAGGGCACCGCGCCGGGCAAGGGCGCGATCTTCTCCTTCACGATCGAGGGGCCGGCGCATGCCCACGACATCTCGACCGTGCTCGACAAGAAGGGCATCGCGGTGCGCGCCGGGACGCACTGCGCCATGCCGCTGATGGACCATCTCGGCGTGACGGCGACCTGCCGCGCCTCCTTCGGGCTTTACAACACCACCGAGGAGGTGGACCGGCTGGTCGAGGCGCTGGAACTTTGCCGCGAGCTCTTCGCCTGAGGCGGCGCGCTGCCGGGCCGAAACCCGTTGCGGTGGCACCGTGCGGCGGCTATAGAGCGGGGGCGCTGCACCCGTAGCTCAGCTGGATAGAGTGCTGCCCTCCGAAGGCAGAGGTCACAGGTTCGAATCCTGTCGGGTGCGCCAGTTTCACGCTGGCCGTGTCGGTTTGTCTTGCCATTCCAAGCCATACGACCGAGTGCCGTCCCCCGGTGGATGGGCGCTGTCTCAGCGCGGGTTTACCGGGTCGGCGAACGGCTCATCGGGTTCGCAGACATAGAACAGGGCCATGGATGCCGGTACGTCGCCCCTGTTGTGGCCCGTCATGTTGACGCCCGACGGTTCGACGAAGACTTGTCCCGCCTTGATCTCGACCGGGTCGCGGCCATCGAGTGCGAGCGTGAACGTTCCCTCCAGCATGTAGACCGTCACGGGGTGCCGGTGCGAATGGTAAGGAGTCACGTCGCCCGGCAGCAGGGTGGCGAACAGCACCCTGATTTCCTGATCGGGCACCGTCGGCAGCCCTTGCACCGTTTCGCGGTGCAGCGGCGTCAGCCTGGCCATTCCGCGGTCTTTCGCAGTGCGAGTGACTACGACGGACAGCGCGGCCGTCATGACTTCGACATCGGACTTCTCGTGCATGGTCTTCCTCCCTTTCTTTCGGGAAGGCTAGTTCAGTCAACGTCCGCGCGGCAGCAGCGAGTCTGTCAAAGCATTGCGCAAAAGTGCATAATCGCCGCCATGTTCGACTGGAACGATCTTCGTCACCTCATCGCCGTATCCCGGTACGGCAGCACGCTTGCTGCGGCAAAGGCGCTCGGCGTCAATCAGTCGACGGTTCATCGCAGGCTGCTGGAGCTCGAGCGGCGCATCGGCCTCAGCCTCGTGAAGCGAAGGCCGGCGGGATACCGTCTGTCCGAAATGGGCGAGGTGCTGATTGGCGACGTGATGGCGGTTCAAACCGCTGTCGAACATCTCGAACGAAAGATCGGCGCGCTGAAGCTTGACCTGAAAGGAACCATTCGTCTGACCTGCCCGGAGCCGACGGTGCCGCGCATCGCCGCATCCGGCCTGCTCGACCGTTTCCATGCCCGCTATCCCAACCTTGCCGTCGAATTCGTCACGAGCGATCGCTATCTCGACCTGGCCAAGGGCGAGGCCGACGTCGCCTTCCGCTCGGGCGACCCGGTCGACGAGAGCCTCGTGGGTCGAAAGATCTGCGATTCCGTGTGGGCCGTCTATGCGAGCAGGAGCTACATTCAGCAGCATGGCCGGCCCCACAGCATTGAGGACCTGTCCGCACATGCGCTGATCGGCTTCGACGGCATCATGCAGAACCACCGTGTTGCAAGATGGCTGCCGACGGCCGTCCCGGAGGCCCGTATCGTCAGCCGCAGTTCCAGCATGCTCGGCGTCGTGTCGTCGGTGGCGGCCGGGGTCGGGGTCGCGCCGCTGCCGACGACGCTCGGGGATGCCGAGGGCACACTGGTCCAAGTCCTGCCGCCCATAGCGGAACTGACCCGCTGTTGGTACCTGCTCACCCCGTCCGATCTGCGCAGGACGCCGCGTGTCGCCGCCTTTGTCGACTGTGTGCTGGAGGACATCCCGGCCTTGAAGGCCGTGCTCACCGGATAGGGCCGGGGCCGATCAAATCATGTAGCACTCACGGAAAGATGGCGACGCGCGGCGTCTCGGCGGCCGCCGCGCCCAGTCCGATCCTATCCCTGGCCGCGTGCGCGCACCGTCGCCTCGATGGAGCCGCGCACGAGGCCGATGTCCTTCAGCGTATGGTCGCCGAGGGTGGCGAGTTCGCGTACCGTCCGGGCAAGGAGGCGGGCCTCCCGGCGCGCAAGGTGCCGGGCGCGGAGGCGGGCGAGGAGCCTGCGGAACACATCCCGGAAGTTCACATGAAGGACTGACGCGACGGCGGGGGTCGTCTCTGCCGCTGCCGCGCGCCGCGTGTCTTCCGGGCCGGCGTTGCGCGGCAGGTCGAACTCCGCCCCTGCGCGAAAGGCGAGCCTCTTGCGCCGGCGCTTCGCCGGCGGCTTGGGGATCGGGGCGGGAGTCCGGCGGACCGAGACAGGGCTGACCCCGGACTGGTCCTGGAAATGCGTCTCGAACTTGGTCATGCTGTTTCCTTCTTGAAATTGCTTGGCGCTGGATCGCCGCCGGGACCGTCCCGGCCCTTGCGGGACCGGGAGCCCGTTGGGATCGCTTCCCCGCGCGCAGGAGCCTTTGGCCGAGGCCGCAGCTCGTCTGCGGCGGGGAAGATGAAATGCATTGGAACTGAAAAAGACTCTTTATAATCGTAGCTTGCCGCACACTTTTAATGCCGCGCGGATCGCTTGACCGCTTCCTTCCCGGGGTCCAGTATCCTTACCGTGCCCCGTTCCGTCCGCGGCGGATCAACTCCTGCGGCGACTTTTTATTGATCGGCGCGTCAATATCCAACGAATTCTTCGCATGATTGCCATAAGAGACCCTGATGGATGTCGAACTCTACCGCACCTTCCTCGCCGTCGCGGATTCCGGCGGCTTCACCGCTGCGGCGCAGATCGTCGGCCGGACCCAGTCGGCCGTAAGCCAGCAGATCCGGCGGCTGGAGGAGGCCTTCGGCCAGCCCCTGATAGATCGGACGACGAGCCCCGTGGCGCTGACAGAATACGGCAAGGCCCTGCTGCGCCCCGCCCGCGAGATCGTTGACACCCATGACGAGACCGTCGCCACGTTCCGCCGCACGACCTTCGAGGGAATCATCGTCGTCGGTGTCGCCGATGCCTACGTGAACCGCATCCTGAAGGACGTGGTGCGCGAGTTCACCCAGATCTTTCCGCGGGCGACGATCAGCATCGTGATCGACGATTCGCTCGGCCTGTCGCGGCGGATCGCCGACGGGTCGGTCGATCTCGCCTTCGTGACCGAGGGCAACTGCCCGACACGGGGGCCGGTGGCCTTCACCGACAGGCTGGTCGTCGTAGGTCCCGCCGCCGTCAACCTCAGCGCCGTCGATCCGCTGCCGGTTGCCGTGTGGGACGAGCGCAATCAGGACGAGGTTCCGCTGGTCGCGGCGCTGGACGCGATGGGCCGCCGCTACCGGCCGGTCTGCGTCTGTCGCAGCGTCCATGCGCAGCACCAGGCGGTGACGGCGGGGCTCTGCGTCGCCGTTCTCGTCGAGGGAAGCATGGTCGAGGGGGAGCGCGCCTATCTCGAGGAGGACGGGTTCCCCGTGCTGAAACACCTCAACATCCGGCTGGAGCGGTCCTATGCCAAGCGCTCGCATGTCGTGGACCGGCTGGAGCGTCACTACCTGGCGTTCTTCGGGAGGTAACTGCCGCGCGACGCCGCGGCGTCAAGCCGGCGGTGTCCGGCGCCGCCCGGCCCGGCTCCGTCCATCCCGGCTCCGTCCATCCCGGTGCCGAAGCGCGCGGGCGAGGTAGAGGTGCTTGGCCGCCTCCGAGGCGGCGAGATAGGCCAGCGTGATTGCGACAAGCCCGGCCATGACCGGAAGAGGCAGGGGGACGAAGCCGAACCAGCCCGCGCCGGGCAGGTAGGGCAGGGCGAGCGCGAGCGCACCGACCGCAAGCGAGAGCCAGGAGAGCAGGGCGCTCGGCCGGCTCTTCCAGGCCGGGCCCCAGGTGCGCACGATCAGCACGATGGCGAGTTCGGTCAGCAGCGATTCCACGAACCATGCCGTCTGAAACAGCGCCTCTGTCGCATGGGCGACGAGGAGGAGGAAGGCGAAGGTGAGGAAATCGAAGGCCGAGCTCACCAGGCCGAAGGCGACCATGAAGCGGCGGACATGGCCGATGTCCCAGTGGTGCGGGCGGCTGAGATCGTCGCGGTCTACCCGATCGGTGGCGATGGCGAGCGAGGGCAGATCGGAAAGGAAGTTGTTGAGCAGGATCTGCGGCGCGGCGAGCGGCAGGAACGGCAACCCGATCGAGGCCACGGCCATCGAGACCATGTTGCCGAAATTCGCGCTCGTGGTGATGGCGATGTATTTCATCGTGTTGGCGAAGGTCGCGCGGCCGTCGTCCACGCCCCGGACCACCACGTCGAGGTCGCGGCGCATCAGGATCATGTCCGCGGCCTCGCGCGCCACGTCCACAGCGCCGTCCACGGAAATGCCGACGTCGGCCTCGTGCAGCGCCGGCGCGTCGTTGATGCCGTCGCCGAGGTAGCCGACCACATGTCCGCGCTGGCGCAGCGCGGCGATGATCCTTTCCTTCTGGTTCGGGTCGATCTCGGCGAAGATGTCGGTTGCAGGCGCGCGGGCGGCGAGCGCGTCCTGCGTCAGATGGGACAGGTCCGCTCCGGTCACGATGTGGCGATGGGGCAGGCCGACGGTAGCGGCCAGATGCGCGGCGACGTAGCGATTGTCCCCGGTGATCATCTTCACCGCGACGCCGCGCCGGGCGAGGGCGCGCAGCGTCTCGGCCAGTCCGGGCTTAGGTGGATCGAGAAAGAGCAGGAAGCCTGCGAAGGCAAGCCCGGCTTCGTGCTCGCGCCCGTAGGCCGCGCGTCGAGGAAGTCGACGGACCGCGACGCCGAGGGTCCGGAAGCCGGCGAGACTCCACTCCCGCAGGTGTGCGTCGATCGCCTCCGCTGCGGCGGCGTCGAGGGGGCGGCGCGCGCCCCCGTCCTGCACAGTGTCGCATGCCGCAACGACGTTCTGGACCGCGCCCTTGCAGATGAGCAGGTCGCCGTCCTCCTCCGCTGCGCGGACCACCACCGACAACCGCTTGCGCACGAAGTCATAGGGAATCTCGTCCACTTTCACGAAGCGGTCGAGGGCGGTTGCATCCGCGGCTCCGGCCTCGGCGGCGATGGCCGCGTCGAGGGGGTTCGCCATGCCGGTCTGAAACCGGGCGTTGAGAAGCGCCCAGAGCCCGACTTCGGCAGAGGCGGCGCCGGTCGCGTCGGTGGCGGCGTCGAGCCGGACCACGCCTTCGGTCAGCGTGCCGGTCTTGTCGGTGCAAAGGACGTCCATGCTGCCGAGGTTCTCGATCGCGTCGAGCCGGCGCACGATCACGCCCCCGGCCGCCAGCTTGCGTGCGCCGCGTGCAAGCGTCACGCTGATGATCGCGGGCAGCAGTTCGGGCGTCAGTCCGACCGCGAGCGCGAGCGCGAAGAGCAGGGCGTCGACGGTCGGCCGGTCAAGCAGGATGTTGGCAAGGAAGACGAGAAGCACGATCACCAGCATCACCTCGGTCATCAGATAGCCGAAGCGGCGGATTCCGCGGGCGAACTCGGTTTCGGGCTCGCGCCGTGCGATCGCGGCGGCGATGCCTGCAAGCTCCGTCTGCCGTCCCGTGCGGACCGCGAGCATCGTCGCAGTGCCCGAGCGTACCGAAGTGCCGGCGAAGACGGCATTCGTCCGCTGGCCGATCGGCGCCGCGGCGGCCGAAACGCCAGGCGCCTTGGTGACTGGGAAGGTCTCGCCTGTCAGGGTCGCCTCGCTCACGTCGAAGTCGCGAGCCTGCAAGAGCACACCGTCGGCGGGAATGAGCGTACCCGCGGAAAGACGGATCACGTCGCCGGGCACGATCGTGTCCACCGGCACCGGCGTCTCCGTCGCGTCGCGGACGACGGTGACGCGTCGGGCGATGCGTCGGCCGAGCGCCTCCATCGCGCGGGAGGCGCCGAATTCCTGCGTGAAGGAGAGCACGCTGCTCGCCAGCACGATCAGCGCGATGATCACCGACTCGCTGCCCTCGCCGACGATGGCCGAAACCACGGCGGCGAAGATCAGGATGAGGACGAGCGGGCTGCGGAACTGCCGCGCGAATGCCGTCAGGGCCGAGGCGTGCTGCGCGGGGCGGAGCCTGTTGGGACCGAGTCGCCGGAGCCGCGCGCCGGCCTCCGAGGATGCCAGCCCGGTGGTCGAGGTTTCCAGCGCTTCGAGCAGCGCGTCGGCGGGGACGGCCCAATAGGCGTCGCGCCCCGATCCGTCGGGCACTTCCGGCGACCGCAGCATGGAGACTCTCCCAGGCCGTTGGCTGGCAGGGACGTTGGACCGGTGCGGAAGGGAATGCAACGGCCGGGCGTCTGGACTGGCATCAGGGCCACGGGAGCGCACGGCGCGGTCGCGAAAACGTATCGCCCAGCCGTGTTCCGGTGGCCGTCGGAACAGGCGGAGCTAAAGCGCCTTGGCGGTTCAGGCGCCCCAGGTGCGGATCGGGCCGCAGTCCATGTGGACGAAGTTGGAGCGCGAATATTTGCCGACGCCGCCGGCCTCGCAGGCCGAGGCGGCGCGGTACATCTGCGAGACGCTGCGCGAGCGCAGTCTCAGATCGGCAGCCTGGGCCTTCATGTGCAGCGAGTTCCGCGCTACCCCGCGCGAGGAGGAGCGCAGCATCGCGTTGGTCTGCGCCGTCCGGTAGCCGGACAGAAGCATGTAGGACTCGCTCACGTCGAGCAGACGGTGGGCGGCGGCGGCGATGTCCACGGTGCGCGGGTCGATGTCCTTCGTCTTGTCGGACCGCCAGTCGCGCATGAAATAGGTGATCTCGTTCAGTGCCTCGGGGATGTACTCGCCTTCGATCCAGTAGATTGTGTCGAGTTTCTCGCCGGTGCGACCGGAATACATGCGGATGCGGCGGATGTCGCCCGCCCCGCGAAGAAGGCCGAAGGCGTTGGAGCAGGTCGGCGCCGCAACCACGGCTGTTGCCGCGAAAACACCAAGAAGTCCACGCCGAGTGAAACCCGAAGCTGTCAGATCTGCCATGGCAAAAGCCTGTCCCGTAGCTCTTTGCGCCGTCTTTTCAACGGCTTGAGATTATTGAGTTCCCCAAGTGCAGGACTTTTATTGCACAAGTCGATTCCCGCGCCAACCGGTCAATTGTGCACAGGGCGGAAATTCAAGCTGGATCGGCAAGAATTTGCTGAATCGTGCCATGTGTGGATTCCGCGCCGCGCAATTCGGCAGGGCGTTGCTTAAATGCGACAGCTTCCCTTGCCCATCGCACCGGAAGCGGGGGCGGCGAATGGACTTGATCCGGCGAATGCCGGACAGTGATCGAAAGCAAGTTGCGGATTCTCGAAAGAGGTTTTCATGACGTCGTCCCGGCGCGCCGGAAGGGTGACCCTGGCAGCAATCGCAGCGCTCTCGCTCCAACTCGCGGCCGCGCCGCTCATGGCGCTCACGCCCGCCGACCTTGCGTTCCGGCAGGCGGTGGCCGAAAGTGCCGCCGAGGAGGACGCCGTCGCGGGTTTCTACCGCGAGCATGACTACGCAACGCTCTGGACCTCGGGCGCCGACGCGGCGCGACGCGCTGCACTTTTCGCCGCACTCGACGGGGCCTGGGGGCACGGATTGCCGGCCGACCGCTACGGCACCGAGGCATTGCGCCGGAAGTTCCAGACGGTCAGCTCGGAACGCGAGCGCGGGCTGCTGGAGGTCGAGACGACGCGCGCCTTCCTGACCTATGCCCGCGACGTCCAGACCGGTCTCGTCACCCCCTCGAAGGTCGATCCGGGGCTCGTCCGCGAGGTGCCGCTGCGCGACCCCGGGGCAACGCTGAGATCCTTTGCGGCGGCCGCCGACCCGGCGGCCTTCGTTCGCGCCCTGCCGCCGCAGGCGCCTGAATACGTGGCTCTGCGTCGCGCGATGCTCGACCTCAGGGAGACGATCGCGGCGGGCGGGTTCGGCCCCGAGGTCCGCGCCGGGGCTCTGCGGCCCGGCGACAGCGGCCCCGAGGTGATCGCGCTGCGTGACCGGATGATCCGGATGGGCTACCTCGCCCGCTCCGTCGCGCCCGACTTTGACGGGGCCCTGCAGAAGGCAGTGCAGCGCTTTCAGCTCGACCGCGGACTGACCCCCGACGGCGTTGCGGGCGAAGGCACGCTGGCGGAGATCAACACGGCCGCCGAGGCGCGACTCGCCTCCGTCCTCGTCGCCATGGAGCGGATGCGCTGGATGAATGGCCTGCCGCTCGGCAACCGGCACATCTGGGTGAACCTGCCCGACTTCACCGCGAAGATCGTCGATGACGGCAAGGTCACCTTCGAGACGGTGACTGTCGTCGGCATGAACCAGGCGGACCGGCGGAGCCCGGAGTTTTCCGACCAGATGGAATTCATGGTGGTGAACCCGACCTGGAACGTGCCGCGGTCGATCACGGTCAAGGAATACCTGCCGATGCTGCAGAAGAACCCGCGCGCCGCGGGTCATCTGAAGATCGTCGATCGTCGCGGCCGGGTCGTGAACCGCGACGCGGTGGACTTCACCCAGTTCACGGCCAGCAACTTTCCCTTCTCGATGTCGCAGCCGCCCTCGGACGGCAACGCGCTCGGCCTCGTGAAGTTCATGTTCCCGAACAAGTGGAACATCTACCTCCACGACACGCCGTCGAAGTCCCTCTTCGAGAAGGAGGTGCGCGCCTACAGCCACGGTTGTATCAGGCTCGGCCAGCCCTTCGACTTCGCCTACGCGCTCCTCGCGCGTCAGACCGACGATCCGGAGGGGCTGTTCGCACAGCACCTGCAGACGCGGGCGGAAAACACGATCATGCTCGAACGGCCGGTGCCGGTGCATCTGGTCTATTTCACCGCCTGGCCGGATTCGCGCGGCCAGATCGACTATCGCCGTGACGTCTACGGCCGCGATGCGCGGATTTTCGAGGCGATGCGGGCCGCCGGGGTGGTTTTGGACGCGGTTCAGGGCTAAATCCGTCGCGATGTGGCCGGCGTGAGGCCGTGCCCGGAGACGGAAGATGCGACGAGACGGAAGTCATTCGGTGGATGAGATCGCCCGCGCGCTCGGCGCCGCGGCGGAGGGTGAGGTCGCGTTCCGCGTGACCGGCGTCGCCGAGCCCGGCGATGCGGGGCCGG
The DNA here is from genome assembly GCA_020637675.1 of Paracoccaceae bacterium. Taxonomy (GTDB): domain Bacteria; phylum Pseudomonadota; class Alphaproteobacteria; order Rhodobacterales; family Rhodobacteraceae; genus Albidovulum. Next base: position 876,099 of record JACKKD010000002.1, read on the forward strand.
ACGACCTCGCGCTGGCGATGGACCCGAAATACGCCGGCGGGCTTGCAAAGGGGCGGGCGCGCGCGGCCGTCCTCTGGCAGGGGGCGGACTGGCGGGCGCTGGGACTCCGTGCCGCGATCTTCGTCGGTCGGCCCCGGCTCGCCATGGCGACGATCACGCGGGCCTTCGACGCCGGCCCCGGCATCGCGGGCGGCATCCATCCCACGGTCGTGATCGCGGCGGATGCCGAGATCGGCGCCGGGGCCTCCATCGGGCCCTTCGCGGTCATCGGCGAAGCCGTGCGGATCGGCCCGGGCGCGCGGATCGGCGCGCATGTGTCGGTCGGGGTCGGGACGCGGATCGGTGCCGATGCCCTGATCCATCCCGGCGTGCGCATCGGGCGCAACGTGCGGATCGGCGACCGCTTCATCTGCCAGCCCGGGGCGGTCGTCGGCGCGGACGGGTTTTCCTATGTCACGCCCGAGAAATCGGGCGCCGAGGAGGTGCGCCGGACGCTGGGGCAGCGGGATGAGATCAAGGCACAGAAATGGCTCCGCATCCAGTCGCTCGGCGGCGTCGTCATCGGCGACGACGTGGAGATCGGGGCGAACGCCACGGTGGATTCGGGCACCATCCGGGCAACTGCCATCGGCAACGGCACCAAGCTCGACAACCTCGTCCACCTTGGCCACAACGTGGTCGTCGGCGAGGACTGCCTGCTCTGCGGCCAGACCGGCGTCGCCGGATCGGTGAAGATTGGCGACCGGGTGGTGCTCGGCGGGCAGTGCGGCGTGGTCGACAACATCTTCATCGGTGATGACGTGATCGCGGGGGGCGGCACGAAGATCCTATCGAACGTGCCGGCTGGCCGCGTCCTACTCGGATACCCGGCGCTCAAGATGGAAACCCACGTCCAGGCATGGAAGAACATCCGCCGGTTGCCGCGCCTCATCGAGCAGGTGGCGGCCCTTCGCGCGGCTGTTACAGACTCGCGCCAGGGAGAGCCGAAGGAAAGCGGGGATGACGATGAAGGTTAGGGACAAGGTGATCGCGATCATCGCCGAACAGGCAGTGCTCGACGTCGCGGAAGTGAAGCCCGAGATGACGCTCGAGGACCTCGGCATCGACAGCCTAGGACTGGTCGAATCGATCTTCGCGATCGAGGAGGCCTTCGACATCTCGGTCCCGTTCAACGCGAACGAACCGGAGAAGAGCGGGTTCGACATGTCCTCGGTCGAGGCGATCATCCGCGCGGTCGAGGACCTGGTGGCGCAAGCCGCATGAGGCGCGTCGCCATCACCGGGGCGGGCACCATCAATGCGCTCGGCCACGACGTGCCGTCGACGCTCACGGCGCTCCGGGAAGGGCGCTGCGGTATCGGTCCCCTGGACATCCGCGATGTGGACCGTCTTGCCATCCGGATCGGGGCGCAGGTCAGGGGCTGGGAGCCCGAAAGCTGTTTCAACCGGCAGGACATCGCGCTCTACGACCGCTTCACCCAGTTCACGATGGTCGCCGCGCGGCAGGCGGTGGAGCAGTCCGGCCTCGATTTCCGCGGCAAGCTCGGGCTCGACTGCGGCGTCGTCTTCGGCACGGCGGGCGGCGGCGTGAACACCTGGGACGAGAATTACCGGACCGTCTACGAGGAGGGGAAGAACCGCGTCCATCCCTTCGTGGTGCCGAAGCTGATGAACAACGCGGCGGCGAGCCATGTCAGCATGGAATACGCGCTGCGCGGCCCCTCCTTCACCGTGGCCACCGCCTGTGCGTCGTCGAACCACGCCATGGGGCTCGCGTTCCAGATGGTCCGTTCGGGGGCGGCGCGGGCGATGATCACAGGCGGGGCGGAGGCGATGCTCTGCTTCGGCGGGATAAAGGCCTGGGAGGGGTTGCGCGTCATGTCGAAGGACGCCTGCCGGCCCTTCAGCGCCAATCGCAACGGCATGGTCCAGGGCGAGGGCGCGGGCGTCTTCGTCTTCGAGGACTGGGAACACGCGAAGGCGCGCGGCGCGGATATCCTCGCCGAGGTCGCCGGCTTCTCGATGACCTCGGACGCGGCCGACATCGTCATGCCGAACCAGTCCGGGGCGGAACGCGCGATCACCGGCGCGCTTCACGACGCGCGGCTCAACCCCGAGGACGTGGCCTATGTGAACGCCCATGGCACCGGCACGGCGGCCAACGACAAGACCGAATGCGCCGCTGTCGCCCATGCCTTCGGCCACCACGCCGACCGGCTGATGATCTCCTCCACCAAATCGATGCATGGACATTGCATCGGCGGCACCGGCGCGGTGGAGCTTCTGGCCTGTATCCTGGCGCTGCGCGAGGGCGTGGTCGCGCCGACGATCGGCTACCAGGAACCCGACCCGGAATGTGCGCTCGACGTCGTGCCCAACGTGGCGCGCGAGGCTAGGGTCAAGGCGGCTCTGTCGAACGCCTTCGCCTTTGGCGGGCTGAACGCGGTGCTGGCGCTCCGCGCCGCCTGACGGAAACGAAAGACGCCGCGCCCGGCGGGGCGCGGCGTCATTTCAGCAAGGGCGGCGGATCAGTTCTGCTTCGGCGCGTTCGCCTTGGCGACCGCGTCGAACCCGGCGGTGAAGCCCTTGAGCGAGATGTCCACGTTCACCGTCTGGTCGGGGGCCGCGACGGGGACCACCGTCACGGTGGCGACACTGCCCTTCTTGAAGCCGTCGATGTCCTCTTGGGTGAAGCCCACGCGGGCGACGCAGCCCACCTCGGCGCAGAAGGTGAAGGGGAAGCGCTTGGTCTTGCCCTTGTCCACCGTGATGTTGAGCTGTTGGGTCAGGAGCGTTTCCAGCGGCACGATGATCGTTGCGCCCGCCACCGCCTCGCCACCCTCGGGGAGCGCCAGAAGGCTGATCTCGGCCACCGGCTTTGCCGTCTCCTTGTCCTTCAGGAGCTGGTAGAGCTGGCAGGGGTCCGAGCCGTCCTCGGTCCGCACGCAGCGCAGTTCCCAGGCATCGAAGCTTTCCGCGACATAGGGCTCGCCCACGGCATTTCCGGTCGGGGCGGCGGCCGGTGCGGCGGTTGCATCCGCAGGCGCAGGGGTTTCGGCGGGCGCCGCGGTGCCGGTGTCGGTCGCCGGGGCCGGCTGCGTCGCTTCCTGCGCCATGGCGGGCAGGCAGGCGACAAGGGCAGCGGCGAGGCTCAGCGGGCGGAGAATTGCGGGCATGGGTTCTTTCCGTTCGTGCATGGGGAAATTCGCGCCGCGTTTAGCATGGCGATCCGCCAGTGTCAGCGGCGAAAGCGCCGGCCGGCGCTGACAGCGGCTTTCTGCCGAGGACGCGGCAGGAGTCCGCGGAGACACGAAAAAAGGGCCCCGTTGGGGGCCCCTTCCAATACTTTCGCTCCCTGTCGGACAGGCCGACTTAGTCATTGGCCCGCACGCTATTGACTTCGCATCCTTCCGTCAACCGGAAAAATCGCGGTGCCACGAAACTGATTCTGAACGAAAAAAGCCGCGCAGGTGCGCCCGCGCGGCCAGTCCGACAGGGAGGAAGCAACATCCTGGCGCCGAGGTCCGCGCGCCCGGATGCAATCGACACTGGCACGGCAGGGTTAAGAATGTATTGTTTCGTCAAGATCGGTTCGAGGCGAGGGCTCAAGGTGTTGACGGATGGTGGACTATTCGTGGGTGGCGGTGGTGAGGGCTACGGCACGCCGCAACAGCTTCTTCTGAAATACGGCAACCGTCACGGGCTCATCGCCGGCGCTACCGGCACCGGCAAGACGGTGACGCTGCAGATCCTTGCCGAGGCCTTCTCGGCCGCGGGCGTGCCGGTTTTCCTGGCCGACGTGAAGGGCGATCTCGCCGGGCTGGCCATGGCGGGCTCGGCCGAGTCGAAGCTGCACGACGCCTTCATGAAGCGCTGCGCCACGATCGGCTACGAGTTGAAATACCGGTCCTTCCCGGTCGCCTTCTGGGACCTCTTCGGCGAGCAGGGCACGCCCGTCCGCACCACGGTGACGGAGATGGGGCCGCTTCTCCTCTCGCGGCTCATGGACCTCAGCGAACCGCAGGAAGGCGTGCTGAACATCGCCTTCCGGCTGGCCGACGAGGAGGGGCTGCCGTTGCTCGACCTCAAGGACCTCCAGGCCATGCTGGTCTGGATCGGCGAGAGCGCGGCAGAGATCGGCTTGCGCTACGGCAATGTCTCCCCCGCCACCGTTGGGGCGATCCAGCGCCAGCTTCTGGTGCTGGAGAACCAGGGCGGCACCCGGTTGTTCGGCGAGCCGGCGCTCGACCTCGCCGACATGATGCGGGTCCTGCCCGACGGGCGGGGGCAGGTCAACATCCTCGCCGCCGACAAGCTGATGGCCTCGCCCCGGCTCTACGCGACCTTCCTGCTCTGGCTCCTCTCGGAGCTTTTCGAGGAACTGCCGGAGGTCGGCGACCCCGAAAAGCCCAATTTCGTCTTCTTCTTCGACGAAGCGCATCTTCTCTTCGAGGACGCGCCGAAGGCGCTCGTCGACAAGGTGGAACAGGTGGCGCGGCTGATCCGCTCGAAGGGGGTGGGGGTCTATTTCATCACCCAGAACCCCGCCGACGTGCCCGACGACATCCTCGGCCAGCTTGGCAACCGGGTGCAGCACGCACTCCGCGCCTTCACCGCGAAGGACCAGCGCGACCTTGCCCGCGCGGCCGAGAACTACCGCCCGAACCCGCGTTTCGACACCGAGACCGCGATCAAGGAAGTGGGGACCGGAGAGGCCGTGACCTCGTTCCTGGAGGCCAAGGGCGTGCCCGGCATGGTCGAGCGCACGCTCGTCCGCCCGCCGGCGAGCCGGCTCGGCCCGATCACGCCCGAGGAACGCCGCGCGGTCATCTCGGCCTCGGGTCTCGGCTTCAAGTACGACACGGTTTCGGACCGCGATTCGGCCTTCGAGCGGCTTCAGGCGCGCGCGGCCGAAGCCGCGAAGGCGGCCGCCGAGGCGGAGGCCGAGGAAGACAGGATGAAAGAGGAACTGCGCGAGCTGAAGCAGGCCCGCCGCTACGACGCGCCCGAGGTCGGCCGGTCGACGACGCGGCGGTCCTCCTCGCGCTCCGACAGCGTCGCCACGGCCTTCGGCAAGAGCCTCGCGCGGCAGCTCGGCACGAAGACCGGTCAGGCCATCGTCCGGGGCATTCTCGGCTCGCTGTTCAAGTCGCGCTGAGGCTCAGAGCGGCCGGATCTTCAGCCGTGTGATGCGGTTTTCCTTGCGCTGGACGACCTCGAAGCGGAAGCCGTGGAAGGAGAATACCTGGCCTTCGTTCGGGATCATCTGCGCTTCGTGGATCACGAGGCCGGCGATGGTGTTGGCCTCGTCGTCGGGCAGCAGCCAGTCGGTGGCGCGGTTGAGGTCGCGGATTGTCATGGCGCCGTCCACGATGCAGTCGCCCGCCTCTGTCCGCTTCAGCGGATGCTCGGCGTCGACGTCGAATTCGTCGGTGATCTCGCCGACGATTTCCTCGATGATGTCCTCGAGCGTGATGAGGCCGCGAAGCTCGCCGTATTCGTCCACGACAAGCGCGAAATGGGTCCGCCGCTTCAGGAACTCGCGCATCTGTTCGTCGAGCGGTGTCGTCTCGGGCACGAAGTAGGGCGCCTTGGCGACGCTCAGGATGTCGAGGTCGGAGACCGAATCGAGATGGCCGTCGCCGGTCCTGAGGAAGCGTTCGACGGCGCGCAGGAGGTCCTTGGCGTGGATCACGCCGACGATGTTCTCGCGCTCGCCGCGGTAGAGCGGCAGGCGGGTGTGGGGTGCTGCGAGGACCTGGCTGATGAGCACGTCGGGCGCGGCATCGGCGTCGAGCATCTGGATCTGGCTTCGGTGGCGCATGATCTCGTCCACCGTGCGGTCCGCGAGGTCGAGCGCGCCGAGGAGGCGGTCGCGGTCCTCCTTCTGGACGCTGCCGGTGGAATGGCCGATGGCCAGCGCGCCGATGATCTCCTCGCGGAACGAGAGGATGTGGCTGTCGGGGTCGGTCCTGACGCCGAAGAGCATGAGGAAGCCGCGGACGACGGCGCGGACGACGTTGACGATGGGGCTGAGGACGCGCACCAGCACGCGGATCGGCGGGGCGAGCCGAGTTGCTGCGGTTTCGGGGCTGGTGATCGCGTAGGTCTTGGGCAGCACCTCGCCGAAGACGAGGACGAGCAGGGTCATAACCATGGTCGCGACCGCCACGCCGTTCGCGCCGAAAAGCCGGGTGAAGAGCGCGGTTGCGAGCGAGGCGGCAAGGATGTTGACGACGTTGTTGCCGAGGAGGATCGCCCCGATCAGGCGTTCGCCGTCCTCCTTCAGCTTCAGCGCCACCTCTGCGCCGGCGTTGCCCTTGTCGGCCTGCGCCCGGAGCTTCCCGCGCGATGCGGCGGTCAGCGCCGTTTCGGAGCCGGAAAAGAAGGCGGACATCAGGAGGAGCAACATGATCCCGCCGGCGGTCAGCCAGGTCGTCGTGTCGAGCATGGGGTCTGCGGTCATCGGGGGGTCGTCCTTTCGTTCGCTCCGTTATCGCCGGCGAGCCTGCCGCCTTCAAGCGGCCGCGCCGGGGTCAGCCACGGGCGAGGGGATGATGCTCGAGCACAAGCGCGCGGAGACGCTCGTCGAGGACATGGGTGTAGATCTCGGTTGTGGAAACATCCGCATGGCCGAGAAGCGTCTGGATGACGCGGAGATCAGCCCCGCCCGCAAGGAGATGGGTGGCGAAGGCGTGGCGCAGGACATGCGGCGTCACCCGCGCGGGCACGATCCCCGCCGCCGCCGCGAGGTCCTTCAGGAGCCCGTGGAAGGCTTGCCGCGTCAGGTGCCCTTCTTTCCCGCGCGCGGGAAAGAGGTGCCGCGCCGGCGGCAGGCGCGCCTCGGCCCGCGCCGCTTCCTCGGCCGCGTCGCGCGTGGCAAGCCAGGCCGAAAGCGCGTCGCGGGCGGGGGGGGAAAGCGGCACCATGCGTTCCTTGCCGCCCTTGCCCTTCACCAGAAGCATCCGGGGATCGCCCCGCGCCGCCGCGACGGGGAGCGTCACGAGCTCGCTCACCCGCATCCCGGTGGCGTAGAGAAGTTCCATGAGGCAGGTGTTGCGGAGCCGCTCGACCGGATTGCGGCCGGTCTCGCGCGCGGCGGCGAGGAGCCGGTCCACCTCCTCCACCGTCAGAACCTTCGGCAGGCGCCTTGCCCTGGCGGGCCCGGCGATCTGGATGGCGGGATTGTCGGCGCGCCAGCCTTCGTCATAGGCGAAGCGGTAAAGCTGGCGGATGGCCGAGAGCCGGCGCGCCCGGGTGGCACGGGAAAGCCCTTCGGCCTCGCAGGCCACGAGGTAGGCTTCCACGTCGGCGCGGTCGGCGCGGGCGAAGTCGAGCTTGCGCCGTGTGAGCCAGGCCGCGAAGTCCTTGAGGTCTCGGCCGTAGGCGAGAAGCGTGTTGCGCGCGGCGTCGAGTTCGGCAGCCTGGGCTTCGAGGAAGGCCGAGATCCAGCGCGCGGCCTCGCGATCCGGTGAGGGCGTGGCCATGGTCAGCCCCGCCGCTCCAGAAGCACCAGTTCCAGCGCCGCCCGCCGTGCTGTCGTCTCCAGCCCGACATGGCGCAGGAAAACGAGTCCCTCGGTCACGTCCCTGAGGTCGCCCCGGGCGCCGTCGGTGATCTGGTCGATTGCCTCCAGGAGAGCCTCGCCAAGCCGTCGCTCGCTGACGAGCGCCGCGAATTCCGGGGCCGGGTCGGCAGCGCCGGTGAATGCCGCCTTGATCGCCGCGCCCATCTGGTCGGGCGGAACCGTGGCCGACCCGTCGCCGGTTGCCAGGCCGATCAGGAAGGCCTCGCTGTCGTCGCGCGGCGTCCTCCCCTTGGCAACGCGTTCGTATCCGTCGGAAAGGAGCGCAATCCGGAAGGCGAGCGCGCCTGCCGCGCCGTCAAGGTCCATCCGGGCGAGCGACTCGCCGAAGAGCGCGGCGAAGGGCACCTCGAGTTCCTGCGCCTCCACGAGTTGCCAGGCCTGGGGCAGCGTCCGGGCCACGGCCGCCCGGTCTGAATCCGCGATCGCGCGATCGAGCGTCTGGACGGCCCGCACCCTTTCCCACACGCCGCCCGAGGCGGCGGCCTCCCGTTCGGTGTAGAGCCCGAGAAGCAGGTTCGGCTCGATCGCACCGGTGCGCGCCAGCCGCTCGGCGGCGTCAAGCCGCGTCTTCCAGCCGGCATTGGAGTTGAGGTCGGCATGGGCGAAGGCGAGCGGCAGGGTCGAGGTCTGAAGCGGCTCCCCGATCGCCTCCATCAGCCTGAGGACAAGCGGTGACGGGCGCGCGGGCGCCGGCAGGTCCGGCGCGCCGTCCGCAAGCTCGGGGTCGAGGAAGCGTTCGAGCAGCGGGACCATGTCGGCGTCGATGTAGCCCAGCGTCTCGCCGGTCCGCAGCGAGAGCGCTGCGGCGTTCCAGTCGCCCCCGCGCGCCAGGCAGAACACGCGGGCCTCGAACGTAGGCGAAATCCCGGGGGTCTTGCGCATGACCTCGCAGGCGTGATCCTCCTCGCCGGTCAGGAGGGCGACGTCGAACCGCCGCCGGAAGACTTCGGGCGGCGGATCGTCCACCTGCTCCAGAAGCGCCAGCGCCGGGTCGAGCGCGCCGAGGTCGAGCAGTTTGTCGATCCGGGCGAGAAAGACGGTCCCCTGGCCGTCGGAATCGGCCGGGGGGGCAAGTTCGGCCAGCAGGAGCCTGTAGAGCAGCGACTGGATGGCCGGGAGCGTGTGCACCCGCTCGGCCCGGATCAGCCGCGCGAGGTCTGCCGAGGCCGTGGTGCCCCAGAGATCGCGGGGCAGGCCCGTCCGCGCCACCGAGCTCAGCCCGATGGCGTCGAGCGAGGGGGCGTCGAGCGGCAGGATGCTGATCGCCGTCTGGGTGACCGATTTCGCCACCGGGGGCTCGGCGGTCACGGCGCCGGGCGCAGGCATTGCCGCGGGCGTCGCGACCGATTTCGACAGCCAGTCGATCGCCGACAGGGGCTCGCCCGTGCCGGTCTCGGCCGCGAGCCGTGCCGGCCCGGCGAGGAGCAGCGTCACGACGAGAAGGGTCCTAGCGCTGCACATCCAGTTCGACCGGTGTCCTGACTTCGCTTCGCTCCGGCGTCATGTCGCCGAGATAGGCATAGCCGGCAATGCCGGCGAAGCCCACCACCGCGAGGATGAAGATGACCTTGAGAATGCGCAACATGTGGTCCTGCCGTCTTCTTGTTGTTTCCTGCCCATGCCCGTCGCGTGATCGCCCCCGGGGCGGGGCCGTTCCCGGCCGGGGCCGACGCCGGCCGGCCGCGCCAGTTGCATTTATATATGGCATTCGCGGCGAGTTCACGCCATTGAGGGCAGAAAGTTCGCGGGCCGGGCGGGGACTTGCCACCGCCGGCCCGGAGGAAGACGGGACGGGCTTGGGAACGGGAGCGCTCAGGAAGACGGTCGTGCTCATCGGCATGATGGGCGCGGGAAAGACCGCGGTGGGCACCGCGCTCGCCCGGGTGCTCGGCGTTCCCTTTCTCGATTCCGACGAGCAGATCGAGCGCGCGGCCAGCATGTCGGTGGCCGAGATCTTCCGCCGAGACGGCGAGACCTTCTTCCGGGCGCGGGAGAGCGAGGTTCTGGCGCGGCTCCTGAGCGGCCCGCCTTGCGTCCTCTCGACCGGCGGCGGCGCGTTCCTGTCGCCCGCGAACCGCGCTCTCATCGCCGAGAAGGGGGTGGCGGTCTGGCTGAAGGCGGATCTCGATCTGCTGTGGCAAAGGGTGCGCCACAAGACGACGCGCCCGCTCCTCAGGACGGCCGATCCGAAGGCGACGCTGGCCGGGCTTCTGGCGCAGCGCGAGCCGGTCTATGCGCAGGCCCAGGTGATCGTCGAGGCCGCGCCCGAGTATTCGGTCGAGGATATGGCGGCGAAGGTCCGCGCCGCGCTCGCCGGCCGATCGGACATCCTGGAGAGGACATGACAGCAACGACAGACACCGTCCGCGTGGATCTCGGACAGCGCAGCTACGACGTGCGCATCGGCGCGGGCCTCCTCGCGCGCGCGGGCGAGGAGATCGGGCCGCTTCTCCGCCGCCGCCGGGTCGCGGTCCTGACAGACACGACCGTGGCCGGGCTCCATCTGGAGGCGCTCCGAGCGGGGCTCGGCGGGATCGAGACGGTGGCGCTCGCGCTGCCGCCCGGCGAGGCGACGAAAGGCTGGGCGGAGTTCTCGCGCGCGGTCGACTGGCTTCTGGAGCAGAAGGTGGAGCGCCGCGACGTGGTCGTCGCGCTGGGCGGCGGCGTGATCGGCGATCTCGCGGGCTTCGCCGCGGCGGTCCTGCGGCGGGGCGTGCGCTTCGTGCAGATCCCGACGACGCTCCTGGCGCAGGTCGACAGTTCCGTCGGCGGCAAGACCGGCATCAATTCCGTCCACGGCAAGAACCTCATCGGCGCCTTCCACCAGCCCTCCCTCGTGCTGGCCGACACCTCTGTGCTGGAAACGCTGCCCGCCCGCGACTTCCTTTCGGGTTACGGCGAGGTGGTGAAGTACGGGCTTCTCGGCGATGCCCGCTTCTTCGACTGGCTGGAGGCGACGGGCCCGTCGCTCGCCGCCGGCGACCGCACGGCACGGCAGCATGCGGTGCGCCGGTCGGTCGAGATGAAGGCGCGGATCGTCGAGCGCGACGAGACCGAGGAGGGGGATCGGGCGCTCCTCAACCTCGGCCACACCTTCTGCCATGCGCTCGAGACCGCGACGGGCTATTCCGGCCGGCTCCTGCACGGCGAGGGCGTCGCGGTCGGCTGCGCGCTCGCCTTCGAGCTCTCCCAGCGGCTCGGCCTTTGCAGCCAGGAGGCGCCGAGCCGGGTGCGAGCGCATCTCAGGGCGATGGGGATGAAGGTCGATCTGGCGGATATCCCGGGCGAGTTGCCGGGGGCGGAGGCGCTGATGGCGCTGATGGCGCAGGACAAGAAGGTGGTGGACGGACGCCTGCGCTTCATCCTCGCCCGCGCGATTGGCGAGGCCTTCGTGGCGACGGACGTGCCGGGCGAGGTGGTGTTGGGGCTTTTGCGGGACGCGCTGGCGGGGCGCTGACCCCACCTTCGGGCAGCCGGATGCCGGCGCACCAGTGCGGCGCCCCGGCGTCTCGGCTCAGAACGGGATCTCGTCGTCGAGGTCCGGCCGGCCACCGCCCGACCCGCCCCAGACCCGCCCCCGATCCACCCCCGGGCCGCCCGATCCGCCGGCGCCGCCGCCGTAGCCCCCCGAGCCGCCGCCATAACCGCCGCCGGAGCGGTCGTCGTCATAGCCGCCGCCCGCGCCGCCGCCGTCGCGCCCGTCGAGCAGCGTCAACTCGCCGCGGAACTGCCGCAGCACGACCTCGGTCGTGTAGCGGTCGGCGCCCGACTGGTCCTGCCATTTGCGGGTTTCGAGCTGGCCCTCGATATAGACCTTGGAACCCTTCTTCAGGTACTGTTCGGCGATCTTTGCGAGGTTCTCGTTGAAGATCGCGACCGAGTGCCATTCGGTCCGCTCCTTCCGCTCGCCCGTGTTGCGGTCGCGCCAGGTCTCCGAGGTGGCGATCCTGAGATTGCAGACCTTGCCGCCGTTGGGGAACGACCGCACCTCCGGATCGCGGCCGAGATTTCCGACCAGAATGACCTTGTTCACCGAACCCGCCATGGCGGACCTCCTCGTCCCGATTCCATTCGCCCCGTTAGAGCATCCGTGCCGGGCCAAGAAAAGCGCTCATGGTTAACATTCGCCTAACCGGTCCTTCCGGACGGCGTGCGGCTGCGCTACAACGCGGCCGGCAACGATGGAGCCCCTGCGTGGAGAGAGTGGCACGGCCGGAACGGACGAAGGAGGCCGCGGTCGCGGCCCTGATGCTGGTGCAGGCTGCCTGCGCAACCTTCTTCCTGCTCGACATACTCGGCGACTTTCTGGATGCGTCTGACGGCGTCTGGGCGCGGCCGCACCTTGTCATGGAACTTGCCGCCAACCTCAGCCTGATTGCCGCCGTCGCGTTCGAGGCGGCCTATCTGCGCCGGCTGCTGCGCCGGCAGGCCCGGACCGATAGGGCGCTCTCGGCGGCCTCCGGTGCGCTCCACGACGTCATGGACGCCTATTTCGATGACTGGGGCCTCACGCCTTCGGAGGCAGACGTCGCGCGCTTCACGATCAAGGGCTGCACCATCGCCGAGGTCGCGGGCCTGCGGGGCTCGGCCGAAGGCACGGTGAAGACGCATCTGAACGCGATCTACCGCAAGGCCGGCGTTCAGGGGCGCGCGCAACTCGTCAACCTGCTGATCGAGGACCTTCTGGCGGGACCCGTCCCGCGACCGCAGGAGGCGGCCGCGCGCAACGGCCGGGCCGCGGCACGCGCCTGAGGCGCGCTGTCGCGGGGCTGGAACGGGGATCAAAATCGGCTATAGTCCCGGCGCGCGAACGAAACCGCGGGGGACAGATGCGGATCACCAGGGCCTGGCTTCTCGCCGCCGGTCTGGCGGCATGTTTCGATTCCGGCGCAGCCATGGCCGAGGGGTTGACGCTGGCGCGATCCTCGCCGGCCTCGGCGTCCTCGCGGCTCGCGCTCTTCCGCAAGCAGACGGCGGTGCTCGATACCCGCGCCTCGGTCCAGTACGACACCTCGGTGCGGCTGACGCCGCACGGCAAGACGGCCGCCACGCCGGCATCCGTGCCGCGCTATTCGGGTCGCTACCGCGGTCTCTACCTCGATGCCGCGCGCGAGGCGGCGCGGCGCCACGGTATCCCCGAGGATCTGTTCCTCAGGCTCGTCCAGCAGGAATCGGGCTGGAATCCGCAGGCGGTCTCGCACAAGGGGGCGACCGGGCTCGCGCAGCTCATGCCGGGGACGGCGAGCCGTCTCGGGGTCGATCCGACCGACCCGCACGACAATCTCAACGGCGGGGCGCGCTATCTCAGGATGATGTACGACCGGTTCGGCGACTGGAAACTGGCGCTCGCCGCCTACAACGCCGGGCCGGAGGCCGTGCAGAAACATGGCGGTATTCCGCCCTATGCCGAAACCAAGGGCTATGTCCGCGCCATCTATGGCGGCTGATCGCCCTCCTCGCGGATGACGTAGTCGCGCGGTATGCCCTTCGTGGCCCGCCCCCAAAGTGTCGTGGCCGCGCGGGCCTGATGCGCCAGGAACGCGGCGCAGTCGCGGAAGCCCTCGCTGACCGCAAAGCGGCAGGGGTCGGCATGGGACCGCCACACCTCGAACCTCACGCATCCGGGTTCGGCACGCGTCAGCCGGACGTGCTCGGGCAGCAGGGCCGCGACCCGGTCGGCTTCTTCGAGCGAGCGGCACAGCAGGAAGCCGGAGAGTGTTACGGTCATGTCGGCGTCTGCACCTTGATCGATTTCGTCATTATCTCGCCGAATAGCGCGCATGATGGTCCTGAACTTTCACTTCTCGAACCATATGCCCGGTGCGATGACAAGATCCGCCGACCGGCTACGCGCAGCGACAATCCGCCCGTTGGGGAGGTCGTTCTCCTCCAGCTTGCGGGCGATGTCCTCGGGCGACAGCCCGTAGCCCTGCCAGCGCCGGGAGAGCCTCTGGCGCAACACATCCTCGGGAACGTCGAGCCGCACCGTAAGGTCGAAATGCCGGGCGAGGCCGTTCCAGGGGGGCTCCGCGAGGAGCAGGTAGTTTCCCTCCGCCACGATCACCGGCGTCTCGGCCGGGATCAGCCGCGCGCCGGCGCGGGCGATCTCGATGCCGCGGTCGAAGACGGGCACCGCCACGAAAGCCTCGTCGCGGGCGCCGAGGCGCGCGAGCGCGTGGTCGAGCCCGCCGACGTCGAACGTGTCGGGCGCGCCCTTCCGCGCCCGCCGGCCGAGTGCGTCGAGGACGCGGTCGTCGAAGTGGAATCCGTCCATCGGCAGGAGGGCTGCGCGGCCCGGATCGCGCGCGTTGAGCCCGTCAACCAGTGCCTCGGCCAGCGTCGACTTGCCCGAGCCGGGGGCGCCGGCGATGGCGACGATGGTTCGGCTCTCGCGCGGCCTGCGGCGGAGAACCTCGAGCAGGCCCGCCGCGTCGATCGTTTCGTCCATCTCTGCCCTATCCGGCCCGGCGCCGCGTCAGCCCCCGTGCGGGATCATAGCCCCAGAGCGCGGCGGCAAGGAAGGCCGCGAAGCTCAGCGCGGTCCAGAAAAGCGCGGGGCCGTTCCACTGGAGATACAGCGCGAATCGGATTGCCTCGACGGCGTGGGTGAAGGGATTGAAGGCGCAGATGTCGCGCAGGAGCGGCGAGCTTTCGGCCATCTTCCAGAGGGGATAGAGCGCGGTGGAAAGGAAGAACATCGGGAAGATGACGAAGTTCATCACGCCGGCGAAATTCTCGAGTTGACGGATCGTCGAGGAGATGAAGAGGCCGAGCGCGCCGAGCATCAGTCCGGTAAGGACGAGGACGGGCAGCACGGCAAGGTAGCCGAGGGGCTCCATCTCGATCCCGAATCCCCAGGCGAGGGCGAGGAAGACCGCGATCTGGAGGATCGAGACGAGGGTGCCGGCGAGAAGCTTCGCGAAGAGGAGCCACCAGCGCGGCAGGGGCGAGGTGAGGAGAAGCCGCATCGAGCCCATCTCCTGATCGTAGACCAGCGACAGCGAGGACTGCATCCCGTTGAAGAGCTGGATCATCCCGACGAGGCCGGGGACGATGTAGACCTCGTAGGTGATGTAGGTCTGGTAGGGCGGCACGATGGAGAGGCCGAGGGCCGCGCGGAATCCGGCGGCGAACACCAGAAGCCAGACGAGCGGGCGCACCAGGGCGGCAAGGAAGCGGCCGCGCTGCGACAGGAAGCGCAAGGCTTCGCGGATGACGACGGCGCGCAGGGCGACCCACCAGGCAGTCATGCCGCCGCCTCCTCGCCGCCGGTGAGCGCGAGGAAGGCCGCGCCGAGGCTCTGCGTTCCGGCGATCTCGGCCGCGTCCGCGCGGACAAGGACGCGGCCCCTGTGGAGCACGACGACGGGATCTTCGGGCCGGATCTCGTCCACCAGATGCGTGGCCCAGAGAACGGCCATGCCCCCTGCGGCGAGGTCGTGGACATGGGCGGTTATGGCCTGACGGCTGGCGGCGTCGAGTCCCACCGTGGGTTCGTCGAGAAGGAGGACGGCGGGCGCGTGAATGAGCGCGCGGGCGATCTCCATCCGCCGCCGGTGGCCGCCGTTCAGGGCGCGGACCTGCTCGCCCGAGCGCTCGCGCATGCCAAGCCGGTCGAGTGCGGCGTCGATGGCCGTCTCGGCCCGCCGTCCCGAAAGCCCGTGGAGGCCCGCGAAGTAGCGCAGGCTGCGGCGCACCGAGAGGTCGAGGTCGAGCGTCGGCTGCTGGAAGACGACGCCGATCCGCGCCAGCGCCTGCCGCGGCGCACGCGCGAGGTCATGGCCCGCAACGACGATCCGCCCCGAGGGCGGCACCAGAAGCCGGGTCATCAGCGAAAAGAGCGTCGACTTGCCCGCGCCATTGGGCCCCAGAAGCGCCGTGAACCGGCCGGCTTCCGCCGAAAAGCTCACCCCGTCGAGCGCGCGCCTCGTGCCGTAGCTGTAGCTGACATCCTCGACGTCGAGCCCGGTCATGCGCCCCCTCCGTTCGTGGCGATGGTCGCAGGCCGGCCCGCGAGGCGCAAGACGCGGGACGCGAGGCGCCGCGCCTCGGCCTCCGCGTGCGTGACAAAGAGCGTCGCCGGCCGCGCCCCGGCGATGAGCCGTTCGGTGAGCGCCAGCATCTCGTCCGCCGTCGCAGGGTCAAGCGAGGCGAAGGGCTCGTCGAGGATGAGAGCCTGCGGCGCGCCGGCGAAGGCGCGGGCAAGCGCCACGCGACGCTGCTGGCCGAGCGAAAGCTGGCGGGGGAAGAGGTCCGCCTTGTCGGCGATCCCCACCTGCGCCAGCGCTTCCATCGCGCCGGCGCGCGAAAGGCCGGGATGGACGAGCGTCAGGTTCTCGGCCGCGGTCCGCCAGGGCAGGAGCATCGGTTCCTGGAAGACCATGGTGAGCCGTTCGGGTCGCGTGACGGCGCCGGCGAAGTCGCGGTCGATCCCCGCGACGATGCGCAGGAGCGTGGACTTGCCGATGCCCGAGGGGCCAAGCACCGTCACCACCTCGCCTGGCGCAACGTCGAAGGCGACGTCGCCGAGGACCGGCGTGGCCCCGAACACCTTGGCGGCGATGCGCACGGAGATCATGCGCCCCTCCAGCGGCGGATGCGCCGTTCGGCGGGCTGGAGCAGGGTCCATTCCACCAGGAGCATCACCACGATGAAGGACAGGGAGTAGACGAGGACGCCCGCCACGTCGAACTGCTGGAAGTTGAGATGGATCATGAAGCCCACGCCGTTCGACCGGCCGAGGAACTCCACCACCAGCACGATCTTCCAGATCACCGCGATGCCGGACCGCGCGGCGGCGGTGACGAAGGGGGCAAGCTGCGGCAGGGTGACGTGACGGAGCCGGGCGAGGGGCGGCACCCGGAAGACCTGCGCCATGGCGGCGAGGCCGGGGTCGAGCGCGCGGGCCCCCTCGCGGATCACGGTGACGACGTTCGGGATCTTGTTCAGCGTCACGGCGGCGATGGCGGCCGTTTCGTTCAGCCCGATCCAGAGATAGCAGAGCACGATGAGGACGAGTGCGGGCAGGTTCAGGAACACGACGAGCCAGGGGTCGAGCCAGCGGTCCACGGCCGGATAGCGTCCCATGAGAAGCCCGAGCGCCGTGCCGATGGACATGGCGAGGGCGAAGGCCCAGGCGACGCGGGTCAGCGTCATGCCGAGGTGCAAGGGCAGCGCGCCCGAGGCGACCTCGCGCCCGAACGGCCGGGCGAGCGACCAGGGCTGCGGCAGGATGGTCGGATCGGCCGTCAGCGTGGCCGCGATGACCCAGAGGGCGAGGAGCGCCCCGAGCGAAAGCGCCCGGACGGCCGCGGGAGAGGGCGCCCGGTCAGTCAAGTTTCAGGAACACGCCCGCAGGCAGCGTCGTCGCCTTGCCCACGAGTTCCTCCCCGCCGAGTTCGGCCATGAGCCGCAGGAACCGGTCGGCCGCCGCCTCGTCCACCGGGGCGCCGGACGGAATGCCGGCGCGGTAGCCCTCGACGAGGGCCGCGAATTCGGCGTCGTCCTCGGCATTCATCATGGGCCGTATCGCGTCCCATGCGGTATCGTCGGTCCTGAGCTTCTCCTTCGCGGCGGCCGAGGCGCGGGCGAGTCCCTGCGCAACCTCCGGGTGGGCGGCCACGTAGTCGTCCTTCAGCACATAACCCAGAAGCGGCGTATCCGGGTCGAGCCCGAGTGCCGTCGCCGCCTCGGTCACCGTCACGAGGTCGTGCATCCCCTTGGCCTTCATCTTGGCGAGGAAGTGCCAGAAGTTCACCGCGCCGGCGGTTTCCCCGTCGAGCCCGGCCTTGAAGATCAGGGGCGGCGCGCCGAAGACCTGCTCGGTCTCGGCCGCGAGGTTCATACCGTGCTGCTTCTCGGCATAGGCCCGGAGGATCAGCCAGCTCTTGTCCAGGGGGCCGCCCGCGACTCCGATCTTCTTGCCCTTGAGGTCGGAGAGCGAGGCGATGCCGCTGTCGTCCCTGACCACGAGACTGCCCACGGCGCGCGAATACGGGAGGAAGACGAAGTCCTTGCCCTCCGCCCGCATCATTGCGACCCAGATCCAGTCGGCCACCACCACGTCGGCCTCGCCGCCTTCGAGCGCGATGCGGGTCGCCGCATTGTCGGCGTAGTCCTGCACCAGAAGATCGAACCCGTTCGCCGTGTCGAATCCGTTGGCCTTGATCGTGGCGATTTCCCAGTTGACGGTGCCGGTCTTCAGAAGCGCCGCGCGAAGCTGCGGCAGGTCCTGCGCGAAAACCGCGCCGGCGAGTGCGACGAGGGCGGCTACTGCGGCGGCGAGTCGATTGAGGTTTGTCATTCCTACCTCCCACAGGCGGGGCGGGACGACACCGTCCCGGTCATTCGAGCGTGCCCGCTCATTCGATCGTGATCGTGACGCTCTGGCTCTCGGACGTCGTCCCCGGGATGGCCAGCCGGTAGCTGCCGGGCTTGATCGCGATGAAGCTCAGGGTCGCCTCGCCCGCGTCGTCGAACTCGAGACTGTCCACCGCCATCGGGCGCACCTCGATGTCGTTGATGACGATCTCGTTCATCCAGATCGCGCGGAAGAACTCCGGCCCCGCGAGCGCAAGCTCGGCCGAGCCGTCGGCGGTGACGATGATCTCGTAATAGGCGCCGGACTGAAGCTTCACCGGCCCAGTCGCCAGCGGCTGGCCGGAAGCGAGGGTAAGCGCGATGGGCTCGCCCCGGTTGCAGCTTGCGAGAAGCCCGGCGAAGCCGAGATTGTCGCAGAGGGGCGCCGCCGCGGCGGGCCCGGCGGCAAGACCGGTCAAGACGGCCAGCAAATGTCGCATCATCACGTTCCCCTTCAGTTTGGCGCGACGACGACGCCCCAGGGCTGCTCGCCCACCTGCACCGACTTCACCACCTTCTCGGCCTTCACGTCTATGATGCTGACGTCGTTGGAGTTGCCGTTCGTCGTGATCAGGAAAGCCTCGTCGGGCGTGAAGGCCATCTGCCAGACGCGCTGCCCGACGAGCAGGTAATCGATCACCTCGTCCGTCCTGCCGTCGATCACCGCGACCCGGTTCGCCGGACCGAGCGCCACGAAGACGCGGGAATCGTCTGCGGTGATCTTCACCCCCACCGGCTGGAGCCACTCGGGCAGGACGCCCGGCACCTCGAAGGTGATCTTCTTCATCACCGAAGGCTCGGCAGCCGTCATGTCGATCACCGAGACGGTGCCGCCGATCTCCGAACTGACGTAGAGCTTGGTGCCGTCGCGGGTGAACTCGGCATAGCGCGGACGCTGGTCCACCAGCACGTTGTGGGTGATCTCGTAGCTTGCGGCGTCGATGAAATGCGCCATGTTCGTCGTCTCGGAGGTGTTGATGATCACCTTCGCGTCGGGGCTGATGGCCATGCCCTCGGGCTCCACCCCCACGGGCACCTCGGCCAGCACCTCGCGGGTGGCGACATCGACGACGGTCACGAGGTTGTCGTCCTCGTTGGCGATGTAGAGCGGATTGCCCGAAGGATGGAGGACGAAAAGCTCCGGGTCCGGCCCGGAGGGAAGGGTGCGGATTTCCTCGTAGCTCTCGGGGTCGAAGACGCGCACCGTGTCGTCGTCCGAGGCGCAGACATAAAGCTCCTTGCCGTCGGGGCTCATCGTGATCCCGCGCGGCCGGTTGCCGGCCGGGAAATCGGCGATCCGCTCCCAGGTCGTGCTGTCGAGCACGGTGACCGTATTGCCGCGTTCGTTGGTGACGAAGACCTTGTTGGCCAGCGCCGGCGTCGCGGCCAGCAGGGCGGACAGCAGAAGGGCGGGGAGCATCGTCATCCTCCGAAGGCGGTGCAGGCGGTTTCCGGGCGGTCGCGACCGAGCGTGTCGAGCGGCGAGACCTGGTGCAGGAACCCGTCCTGCGGCGAGACCGAGACCATCACGTGCCGGTCGGTCAGGATCACCGGCTGGCGAAGCTGGCCGTTCCACGGGCGGAACGTGACCTTCTGGCCCTTGAAGGCGGCCAGTTCGAAGGCGTCCGAGAGGGCATAGTCGCGGATCGCGGAGGGCTCCGCGCTGCCCGTCCTTGTCGCCGCCTCGCCGATCACCCGCAGCGCGAGCCACGTCTGGTAATCCTCCTCGCGCATCGGCCGGCCGGTCAGCCGCTCGAACCGGCGCTGGAACTGCGTCGCGCCCCAGGCTTCCAGCGCGGGCATCCAGGTAACCGGGATGAGCCCGGCAGAGCCCGCAACGGGGCGCGGCTCCCAGAGGTGGAAGGGTAGGTAGGCCGCGAACACGTCCTGCTCGTCCGCGGCGAGCACCACGTCGTGCTCTTCGGCGCCCTGGGTGAAGACAGGGATCTGCTTCTGGACGAGCACATGGCCCGTGTCGGTGCGCCGGGCGCCCCCGGTGTCCTCGAAGACGCGCTCCTCGGCGATCTTGGCACCGAACTTGGCCGCCGAGGCGCGGTAGGCGTCGGCAAGCGCCTCGTCCGAGGGGTGCGAGCCCCGTATCAGGAAGAGGCGCGTCCACTTCTTCCAGACAAGGAACTGCACCACGGCATCCGTCATCATAGACCGGCTCGGCGCGACATGAAGCATGTTGGCGCGGCAATCCTCCTCGCGCAGGCGCTCGTCGCGGGCGCCCGCGTTCAGGATCAGCATCTCCGGCCCGGCGCGGTCGGCGAGCGCGAGCGTTCCGTCCGCGTCGGCCAGGACGACGACGATGTGAATGCCCTCGGCCTTGAGCGTGTCGAGTGCCTCCGCCGCATCCTCCGGCGGGGCGGCGCGGGTTTCGAGCGCGAATTCCATGCCGAGAAAGCGCCCCGTGGTCTGGTTGTCCTCGGCGGCGAGCGCCGCGCCCGCGAAGCCGAGGTCGTCCGGCGGCAGGTCGAGGCGCGAGATCGGCAGGTCGCGCGGGCTGTCGATCCTGAGCACGGCGGCCTTCACCTCCTCCCCGGCCGCAGGCGCCGCGGCGATGCCGAGCGCGAGCGCGGCGCCGAGGATCGGCCAAGCGGCAGACATTCGCGGCAACCTCCCAATTTTCCACGAATCCGGCTCCTAGGATGCGCTGCGGGGCGGGGCGGGGAAACCGATACTTATGGTTGCATTGCCGGGCGGGGGGGCGGCGCTAGACTTCAACGCCATGACACAATGGGTCGCCCTTGCGTGGTTCCTTCTGGCGCCGGCCGCGGCCGCTGCGGCCGGCTACGGTGACCCGCTCGACCCCGGCGCGCGGGTTGCCTTCCTCGGGATGGGCTTTGTCGATACCTCGACCGAGGGCGCCTATGATGGGGTGCGCGACGACCAGACGGCGCGGCTGCGTCTTGTGGAGGAGGCCGTGCGGACGCGGTTCCGCGAGGAGGGGTTTGCCCTTCTGCCGACCGACCCCGTGGCGCCCGACCTTGCACAGGTGGTGAACCCCGCCGATTGCGCGGGCTGCGAACTGCGGCTCGCCGAAAAGCTCGGCGCCGACTATGTCGTCGTGGGAGAGGTGCAGAAGGTCTCCAACCTGATCCTGTCGATGAATCTCGTCCTGCGCGAGGTGCCTTCGGGCATGATGCTGCGCGGCCTCAGCGTCGATTTCCGCTCGAACACCGACGAAACCTGGCTGAGGGCCATGCGCTACATCCTGCGTTACAACTTCTTCAAGGCATGAGGTCTGCCATGAACCTGCTGCGCCCCTTCTTCGTGCTTGTCCTTCTGCTGCTGCCGGGCCTCGCCCAGGCCCACGGGCCGACCCGTCAGAAGCTGACACTGGCGGTGGATGTCGCCGCCGCACCAGCCGATGTCTGGGCGGTCATCGGCAATTTCCACGACATGAGCTGGCATCCGGCTGTCTTCTCGACGACGGGCGAGGGCGGCAACGACATCGACTCGATCCGCGTCCTCACCCTCGGCCAGGAGGGCGGGCCCACGATCACCGAACAACTCACGAAATACAGCGCCGAGAAGATGAGCTACTCCTACATGATCACCGAGGTGAAGGTGGAGGTGCTGCCGGTCACCAACTATTCGAGCCATCTCACCGTCACGCCGAATGCCGCGGGGGGCAGCCATATCGAATGGCGGGGGGCGTTCTATCGGGGCTATCCGAACAATGATCCGCCGCCGGAACTGAACGACGAAGCCGCCCTCGCCGCCGTCACCGGCGTCTATCAGGCCGGGCTCGATGCGCTGGTCCAGCGTTTCGGCCAGTAGCGCGCTCCTGGCGCTGGCACTCGCCGCCCTGCCCGGGCGCGCGGAGACAGCCTATGTCACCAACCAGTCCTCCTCGGACCTGTCGGTGATCGACCTCGGCCAGGGGCGGGAGGTCGCGCGGGTCCCCGTTCCGGGCCAGCCTGCCGGCCTTGCGGTGGCCGAGGCGCTGGGCGCGGTCTTCGTCGTCAGCCCCGAGACCAAGACGGTCAGTCGCCTTGCGCTTTCCGACCACGCGCTGACCGGGCGGCTCACGCTCGACGGCGGGCCGATCGGGGTCGCGGTGGACGAAACTGGCGGGCGGCTCTTCGTCTCGGACTGGTTCAATGCCCGCGTCTGGGTGATCGACGCCGGCAGGCTCGCGGTGACCGGGACGCTGGCGACGGGGGCGGCCCCGGCCGGACTGGCCCTGTCACCGGACGGAAGGTTCCTCGTCACCGCGGACCGGGACGCCGATGCTCTCACGGTCTTCGACGCCGGAACACTGGCGCCGCTCCATCGGATCGCCGTCGGCACGCGGCCCTTCGGGCTGGCCTTCTCGCCCGACGGCCGGGTCTTTTCGGCCGATGTCGGGTCGAACACCGTCACGGCTGCCGATCCCGTCACGGGTCAAGTACTCGGCAAGGTGCCGACGGGCGCGCGGCCCTATGGCATCGCCTTTGCCGCCGGGCGGGGCTTCGTGACCGACCAGTATGCCGACACGGTGACGGTCTTCGACGCGGCGACACTCGCGCCCTTGGCAACCGTCGAGGTCGGCGAGTACCCCGAGGGGATAGACACCTCGCCCGACGGTGCCCGCGTCTATGTCGCCAACTGGTTCTCCAACACACTGAGCGTGATCGACGCAGCCTCGCTGAAGGTCACGGCGGAGATCGCGACAGGCGACGGGCCTCGCGCCTTCGGGGAGTTCGTCGCCAGGGGACGACCGACATGCGCCACTTGCTGACGGCGACTCTTCTGGCCATCGCGACCGCTGCCGGGGCGGAGGAGGGGGGCTGGCCGGACATTCGGGCGCAGCTTTACGGCGTGCGCGCGCTTGACCCGGCCGGGGGCGTCATCGCGCTCGACGCGCCCTACCGCACCGCCGACGACGCGCGCACGGTTGTCGGCGTCGCGCTCGTCGCGCCGCCCGGGCTCAGGATCGGCGCGGTGACGCTCGTCCTCGACGAAAACCCGATGCCGGTCTCGGCCATCCTTCGGCTGGTCGAACCGCTGCCACGCTTCCGCTTCGAGACGACGCTGCGGATCAACGGACCGACGCCGGTACACGTGATCGCCGAGACGGCAGACGGGCAGCTATTCATGGCCGAGGGGTTCGTGAAGACTTCCGGCCAGGGCGCCTGCGCCGCGCCGCCGGGGACGGACCCGGAGGCGGCCCTCGCCACCCTCGGCGAGATGACCATCGGCATCGGCGCAGCCACGGCCGCCGACCCGCTCGGGGCGCTTTCGGGCGCGCAGATGGACCTGACGCTCGGGCTTTCGCACCCCAGCCATTCCGGAATGCAGATGGATCAGATCACGCTCCTCTTCATCCCGATGCGCCATGTTGAGGATGTGCGGATCGACCTCGACGGCAAGCCCTATGCCGAGATCACGGGCTCCATCTCGCTGTCCGAAAATCCGGAGATGACGCTGTCCATTCCGGCCGATACTCGGGGCATCGACGTGACGATGACCGACACCGACGGCACCGTCGCCCATGCCTCGAAGCGGCTCGCGGACTACTGACCGCCCGGCTCCGGGGTCAGGTCCTTGGTCGGGTAGTCCATGAGTGTCCAGCCGTCGGTGCCCTCGGGGAACCAGTAGACATTGACGTAGCCGTAGCCGAGGGCCCGCTTCGCGGCGTTCCAGCTCATCCAGCAATCGGCGCGGCAGAAGAAGAGGACCGGGTGCGCGGGATCGCCGCCCGTGGCCTTCTGGAGGCCGGCGCGGAACCACGTTTCGGTGACCTCGGCGAGGCGGCCGTAGCCCACGTTCGGCAGCCAGATCGCGCCGGGGATGGAATGGCGCGGCTTTTCGCGCCAGATCGTGCCCTCGGGCAACCCCTCGGGCTTCGGCGCGCGGGGCAGGACATCGACGAAGGCGACCTCGCCCGCCTGCCAGAGCGCGTGGGCGGCCTCGGCGTCCACCACGGTCGCGCCGGCCAGCGTCGCAGGCACCGGCGCGCGGTAGTCGTCCTCGCGGAATCCCTCCGGCTCGGCGACCTCGGCAAGGGCGGCGAGGGGCAGGAGGGCGAAGGCCAGCGCAAGCGCGTGTCTCATGGCGACACGGCCTTCGCCGCCGTCCCCATGTCGTCGAGGATCGGCACGCCGGCTTCGGCAAGAATGGCGTCGATCTTCGCCTGGTCGCGGCGGATGAGCGAGTTGAGCTTGCGCGACCAGGATTTCTCGCCCTGCCGCACGCCCATGGTGATCCGGTAGAACATCCGCGGCTGGCCGGGTTCGGAGAGGAGCGGCGTCACCTTCAGGCCCGGATGGGACTGCTTGACGAGGGGCCCGCCGATCGGTCCCCAGAGGATCGCCGCGTCGATCTCGCCCGCCTCCAGATCGGCGAGCATGTCGCCCGAGGGGTCCTGATAGCGGCGGTCGGCGAAGAGGTCGTAGCCTTTCGCGAGCGCCATGAGCCCGTTGCGGACGAGGTGGGTGGCGGGGGCGGAACCGGCGACGACACCCACCCGCTTGCCCTTCAGAGCGGGGTCGGAGAGGGCCGTCACCCCGGCGAGGGGCCCGTCCGCCTTGACGATCAGCACGTAGGCCGAGGTGTAGTAGTGGTTGGTGTTCAGCACCAGTTCGTCGCCCTGGGCGTAGCCGATCACCACGTCGCAGCGGTTCTCGGCGAGAGTCCGGCGGATGAATCCCGTGGCCATCGGATACCAGGTGTATTCGAGCGGCAGGCCGAGGTCGGCGGCAAGAAGCTCCGCGATGCGGTTCTCGAAGCCCGATCCGTCCTCGGCCGACATCGGCCGGTTGGCCGGATCGGCGCAGACCCGGAAGGCCGTGTCCGAGACGAGGTCCGAGGTCTGCTGTGCGGCCAGCGGCGCTGCAAGGAACAGCGCCGCCACCGTTGCGAGGAGCGCGAGGCGCCGCAGCATCGGCTCAGCTCCCCAGGCAGGCCGCTTCGGCCGCGCGGGTCTCGTCGGGCTTCTCGGCCCGCTTGGCCGGCCGCCCGCGGGGCAGCGCCTCGGTGCCGCGCGCCTTTAGGTAGGTGTAGATGTCGTCGAGATAGCACATGACGTTGGCATTGGTGCCGAAGGCGGGCATCACCGAGGTCTCTGCGGCGTTCACCTTCTGGCGGCCGTTCGTGACCACGTCGACGAAGTCGTAGTAGTCCATCGTCACGGCCGAGGTCTTCAGCGCGGGCGCGTAGCTCGATCCCTCGCCTTCCGGCCCGTGGCAGACATGGCATTCCGAGTGATAGCGGCGGAAGCCGGAATAGGTCGCCCAGTCGATTGTGCCGTCGGCCTCGATCTTGTAGGTCGGCACGCCGTTCTCGGCATACCACCGCCCGGCCTCGAAGGTGACGGGGTCGATGTTCTCGGGCGTGTTCTGCGCGCGGGCCGGCGCGGCGAGGCTTCCGGCAGCGGCGCAGAGGATCAGTAACGAAATCCGTGTCATGCTCGATTCCTCGGGGGAAAGGGGACCGGCGCGAAGGCCGCGCCGGTCCGGTGCTCGTTGGCCTCAGTCGGGCAGCGCGAAGACGGTCATCGACCCGCCGAGCGCGGTGTAGTCGTGAAGCGCCGCATAGCCGCCCACCGCGCCGAGACCGTCGTTGGGGTTGGTCAGACCGGCCGCAAGGCCGATGCCCGCCCAGCCGCCGACGCCCGACAGCACCGCGACATACTGCTTGCCGCCGTGCGTGTAGGTCATCACGTTGCCGATGATGCCCGAGGGGGTCTTGAACTTGTAGAGCTCCTTGCCCGTCTCGGCATCGACCGCCTTCAGGTAGCCTTCCAGCGTGCCGTAGAAGACCACCCCGCCGGCGGTGGCAAGGGCCCCCGACCAGACCGAGAACTGCTCGGGCAGCGACCACTTGATCTCGCCCTTCTTGCCGTCCCAGGCGATGAAGTTGCCCATGCCGCCGTGGCTGTTCGGCGCCGGGTACATCGAGAGCGTGGCACCGACATAGGGCTGACCGGCGGTGTAGCTCACCCGGAAGGGCTCGTAGTCCATGCAGACGTGGTTCGTCGGCACGTAGAAGAGCTCCGTCTGCGGCGAATAGGCCGCCGGCTGCTGGTCCTTCGAGCCAAGGGCCGCCGGGCAGATGCCGGTCGAGTTCACGTCCTCGCCGTTCTGCTCGGTCGAGTACTGCGCCACCACGGCGGGACGTCCGTAGTTGGCCGAGTTGGGGTCCATGTCGACGCCGGTCGTCCAGTTGACGGCCGGGTCGAACTTCTCGGCGACGAGAAGCTCGCCCGTCTCGCGGTCGAGCGTGTAGCCAAGGCCGTTCCGGTCGAAGTGGGTCAGAAGCTTGCGCATCTGGCCGTCGATCTCCTGGTCGGTCAGGATCATCTCGTTGATGCCGTCGAAGTCCCACTCGTCATGCGGCGTCATCTGGTAGAGCCACTTGGCCATCCCGTCGTCCGGGTCGCGGGCCATGATGGTCATCGACCAGCGGTTGTCGCCAGGCCGCTGCGACGGGTTCCAGGTGGAGGGGTTGCCGCTGCCGTAGTAGATCAGGTCAAGCTCCGGATCGTAGGAATACCAGCCCCAGGTCGTGCCGCCACCGATCTTCCACTGGTCGCCTTCCCAGGTGTTGGTGCCCGAATCCGGTCCGACCGGCTTGCCGAGATGCGTCGTCTTCTCGGGGTCGATCAGCGTGTCGCTGTCCGGGCCCATCGAATAGGCGCGCCAGGCGAGGCTGCCGTCGGCGATGTTGTAGGCCGTGACCGACCCGCGTACACCGAACTCGCCGCCCGAGATGCCGACGATCACCTTGTCCTTCACCGGCATGACGGTCGCGGTGTTGGTCTCCCCGATCGCCGGGTCGCCGTTCTTCACCGACCATGCCACCGCGCCGGTCTTGGCGTCGAGCGCCACGACCGTCGTGTCGGCCTGATGCAGGAAGATCTTGCCTTCGGCATAGGCGAGGCCACGGTTCACCGTGTCGCAGCACATCACCGGAATGACGCTCGGGTCCTGCTTCGGCTCGTATTTCCAGATCACCTTGCCGTCGTTGTTCAGGTCGAGCGCATAGACGATGTTGGGGAAGGGCGTGTGCACATACATCACGTCGCCGATCACCAGCGGCGAGCCCTCGTGCCCCCTCAGGACGCCGGTCGAGAAGGTCCAGGCGACCTGAAGCTGTCCCACGTTGTCCTTGTTGATCTGGTCGAGCTTGGAATAGCGCTGGTTGGCATAGTCGCCGGTCTGGATGACCCACTGGTTGGCGTCACCGATGAGCGCCTGAAGGTCGGCATTGGCCAGCGCGGCGGAACCGCCAAGGGTCAAGGCCGTCGTCAAGATAAGAAGTCGCTTCATGTTCTCCTCCCATTCGGGCTGCCGTTCATGGCAGTTTTCCCTTTGCGGCGCGGGGTCGGTGACCTCCTCCGAGGTTCGGCCGCGCGTCTCTGACGATCCTTCCGCGGACCCGGAGTTCCGGGCCGGTCCGGATTGGTTCGTTCCTCCGTTGGCTTCCCTCCTCCTGTTGCGCGTCCTAGGGCGCCGCGAAGGTCGCCAGATAGGCGATCACGTCGGCGCGTTCCTCTTCCTTTCGAAGCCCGGCGAAGCTCATCTTCGTTCCGGGCACGTAGCCCTTCGGATTTTCGAGGAGATGGCCGATCTCCTCCTCGGTCCAGACGAGACCTTCGGCTGCCTTCGCCTTCATCGCGTCCGAATAGGCGAAGTCCGCAATGCTCGCCGCGGGGCGGCCGACGATGCCGTTGAGCACCGGGCCGACCTTGTTCTTAGCGTCTGCCCCGACGGCATGGCAGGCGGCACATTTCTTGAAGACCTTCTCGCCCTTCGCGGCGTCGCCCGCCGCGTCGGCCCGCGCGGCAGGCGTCGCCAGCGATGCCGCCGCGACGGCCAGTGCCGCGGTGAACGTGGTTCCTGCCCTCATCCCCATTCCTGCCGGTCCTCCCTTCGCTCAGGCGGCGTGCAGCCGCTCGGCATGCCAGTTGACGTGGTCCTCGCCGAAGCTCGCGACGAAGAAATAGCTGTGGTCGTATCCCGCCTGGATCCGGAGCACCCCGGGCTGGCGCCGACCGGCCATGAGCGCGGCCAGCGCCTCGGGGCGCAGGAGGTCGAGGAACTGGTCGTCCGCCCCCTGGTCGATCAGGATGTCGCGCTCCCAGCCGAGGTCGGCGAGCAGGAGGCAGGCGTCGTAGACCGCCCAGTCCGCCTCGTCCTCTCCGAGGTAGGCCGAAAGCTGTTTCCGGCCCCAGTCCGACCGGGTCGGATTGACGATCGGTGCGAAGGCCGAGACCGAGCGGTAGAGGCCGGGGTTGCGGAAGGCGAGGGTCAGCGCGCCGTGCCCTCCCATCGAGTGGCCGGTGATCCCGTGCGCCTCGCCGACCGGGAGCGCCGCCTCCACGACCCCGCGCAACTCGCGCGTGATGTAGTCGTACATCTGGTAATGCGGCTTCCAGGGGTCGCGCGTGGCGTTGACGTAGAAACCCGCGCCCTGGCCGAGGTCATAGGCGCCGTCGTCGGCCACCCCCGGCCCGCGGGGCGAGGTGTCCGGAAAGACGAGCGCGATCCCGGCCTTCGCGGCATGGGCCTGCAGCCCGGCCTTCACCATGGCGTTCTCGTGGGTGCATGTCAGCCCCGATAGATACCAGAGCACCGGAACCGGCCCCAGTGCCGCCTGTGGCGGCAGATAGGCGCCGAAGGTCATCTCGGTTCCGCAGACCGCCGAGGCGTGGCGGAACACCGACTGTGTTCCCCCGAAGCTTCGGCTTTCGGAGACGAGGTGCAGGTGTTCGGTCATCGCGCCGTCGCTCATCGGTCCATCCTGGGGGCGGGCAAGCCTCGTTCGGGGCCGGACTCGCCCGCGCGGGCATCCGGCCGGCTGCCGCCGGACGATCTGGGGTCTGCGGGGGCTGGCCCCCCGCCTTGATGGTGACTCCGGCCCGGGTGCCCGGACCGGACGGAACTCAGTAGACGACGACCGAGCGGATGGATTCGCCCGCGTGCATGAGGTCGAAGCCCTTGTTGATCTCGTCGAGTTTCAGCGTGTGGGTGATCATCGGGTCGATCTCGATCTTCCCGTCCATGTACCAGTCCACGATCTTAGGCACGTCGGTGCGCCCGCGCGCGCCGCCGAAGGCGGTGCCTTTCCAGACCCGCCCGGTGACGAGCTGGAACGGCCGCGTCTGGATTTCCGCCCCTGCCGGCGCCACTCCGATGATGATCGACTGGCCCCAGCCCCGGTGGGTGCATTCCAGGGCGTCGCGCATCACCTTGACGTTGCCGGTGCAGTCGAAGCTGTAGTCCGCCCCGCCGATCTGGTCGAAGGGCGTCTTCGTCATGTTGACGATCTCGGCCACGACGTTGTCCACTTCCTTCGGGTTGAGGAAATGGGTCATCCCGAAGTGTTCGGCCATCGGCACCTTGGCGGGGTTGAGGTCCACGCCGATGATCATGTCGGCCCCGGCGAGGCGCAGCCCCTGGATGACGTTGAGCCCGATCCCGCCCAGGCCGAAGACCACCGCCTTCGCCCCGATCTCCACCTTGGCGGTGTTGATCACCGCGCCGATGCCGGTGGTCACGCCGCAGCCGATGTAGCAGATCTTGTCGAAGGGCGCGTCCTCGCGCACCTTGGCGACCGCGATCTCAGGGAGCACCGTGTAGTTCGAGAAGGTCGAGCAGCCCATGTAGTGCAGGATCGGATCGCCATCGAGGGTCGAGAAGCGCGAGGTGCCGTCGGGCATGACGCCCTTGCCCTGGGTGGCGCGGATCGAGGTGCAGAGGTTCGTCTTGCGGCTGAGGCAGGACGGGCACTGGCGGCATTCGGGCGTGTAGAGCGGGATCACGTGATCGCCCTTCTTCACGCTGGAGACGCCTTCGCCCACCTCGACGACGACGCCCGCGCCTTCGTGCCCGAGGATTGCCGGGAAAAGCCCCTCGGGGTCGGCGCCGGACAGGGTGAACTCGTCCGTGTGGCATATGCCGGTGGCCTTGATCTCCACCATCACTTCGCCCGGGCGCGGCCCGGCGAGGTTCACCTCCATGATCTCGAGGGGCTTGCCCGCCTGGACGGCGACGGCCGCACGTGTCCGCATAGTCTTCCTCCCAATAAGAAATCTGGCGATTTCTTACCCTGTCTTCCGGGGCCTTGGCAGCCCCCTTGCAGCCTTGCCGACGAGTATAGGCGGGGGGGAAGACCGGACAATTGATACCTTAGTTTGTGAATCGGCCCCTTGGGTCGATCCGCGCCGTGCGCCTATACTGCCTGCAACCGCGAGGGGAGGACGCGCCATGAAGACCATCCGCGCAGGGTTCGCCGCGGCGGCGCTCGCGCTGGCTGCCGTGCTGCCCGTGGCGGCGGAGACGGGCGATCCCGACTGGCCCTGCGTCCAGCGCAAGACCGGGCCCATGTCGGCGGCCGTGCTCTGGCCCGGCCCTCTGCCCGAGGTGCCGGTCGCCGGGGCCGCGGCCGACCTCGCCGCGGCCCTCGCGCTCCGCCGCGTGAGTCTCGAGGAGGCGGCCGCGCGCGTCGCGGGATTCGCCGGGGCGAACCGGCCCGATGCCGCCACGCTCGGCGCCATCTTCCGCGACGCCTTCGAACGCATCGACCGCGACCGTACCCGGCTGATCGGCGGCATTTCCCGCTATGCCCACGCGCAGGCGGCACTCGCCGCCAGGATCGACCTTGCCCATGCGGAGTTCGCGCGGATCGAGGCCGGGAAGCAGCCCGACTTCGACCGGCTCGACGCGCTGGAAGATCAGATCGACTGGGACGAGCGGATCTACCGCGACCGCGAGCGTTCGCTCACCTATGTCTGCGAGACGCCGGTGCTGCTGGAAAAGCGCGCCTATGCGGTGGCTCAGATGCTCAAGGAATACCTGCCCGAATAGTCACTCCCATTCCAGCTCGGTATAGGCCGCGGTCGCGTTGCGGGCGTTGTAGAGATCGAAGAGCCGCCAGTGCGCCGCCTCCGTGACGCCGATGTTGCGGGTGGCCTCCGACAGCGGCGATCCCGCGGCGAGTGCCGCGCGCGTATCGGCGGCGAGCGTGTCGAGGTAGCGGGCGAGGGGGGCCGCGCCCCCGGGCCAGGGCAGGGCGGGGCCGCCGTGGCCGGGGACGACGAGGGGTGCCTTGCGCGCGGTGAGCCGCCCCAGCACCCCTTGCCAGCCCGGGAGCGACCCGTCGAGTGCCGGTGCATGTTCGGCAAAGACCAGGTCACCGGCGAAGAGGACGCCCGTCGCGCTGTCGGTGGCGATGAGGTCGGTGGCCGTGTGGGCGGTCGGCTCGGCCTCGAGCGTGAGGACGCGGCCGCCGAGGTCGATCCCGGTCCGCTCCGCCACCTCGCGGTCCACCCGGGGAAGCGCGGTGCCGAGGAACCCGGGCGCACCGATCCGCGACCCGAATCCCTCGGCGTAGGACACGGCGCGGTCGGCAAGCGCGCGGGCGAGCCCCGCGCGGCCCACCACCTCGGCCCCGGCCTCGGCGAGAGGCGCCGCGCCATAGACATGGTCGGGGTGCATGTGGCTGAGGACGAGGGCGCGGATCGGCAGGCCGGTGCGCGCACGGATGGCGAGGTAGACCGCTTCCCCGACGGCCCGCGAGCCGCCCGCGTCGATCACCGCGACCGCCTCGCTGCCGATCACGAATGCGATGTTGGCGACGTCGCCGCGGTTCTCGGCATCGGGCTCGGCGATCGCGCCGCGGTGGGCGAAGACGCCGGGGGCGATCTCGGTGAAGGAGAGGTCCGCGACGGGGCGGGGGGCGCAGCGGGGCGCGCCCGCCGCCTCCTCCGGCACCGCGGGCGGACGCTCCGACAGTGCCGCCATGCAGGCCGACGGGGTATCGGCGCCGTAACCGGGCAGGAGCGCGACCCGGCACGGGCCCCCGGCGGCGAGGCAGAGGGTGACGAACGCCTCGAACATCGCGGACCTCCCGCCGCCGATCCTGACCGCGTTCGTGCCCCGGCGCCACACATCCGAAAGGTTGAATTCTGGTGCTGCCGCGCCTGTGCTACACTCCGCGAACTCGGAGGGAGGACCGGCATGAGAGAGTTTCCGCACCGCGCGGCGCTGGTGGCGCTGGCACTTGCTTTCCTGCCCGTTGGTTCGGGTGCGGCCGAGGCCCCGATGATCGAAAGCCCGACCTGGGGCGAGATCGCCGGCGACATCGTCGGCGACGCGGTTCCTGCGGACGGCGCGGCACTTCTTGCGCTCGACACGCCGCTGCGTGCGGAGGATGCGGCCACGGTGCCCGTCGTCATCACCCAGACCGATCCCGGCCCGTCGATCACCGGCCTGAAGCTCGTCATCGACGAAAATCCAGCGCCGCTGGCCGGCAGCTTCGCCTTCGGGCCCGCGATGCATCCCCTGAAGTTCGAGGCACGGGTGCGCGTGAACCAGTACTCCAACCTCCGCGTCATCGCCGAGACGGCGGAGGGCAGTTTCATGACCGGACGCTTCGTCAAGGCATCGGGCGGCTGTTCCGCCCCGGCGACGAAGGACCCGGCGGCGGCCCTCGCGGGCATGGGCGAGATGCGGCTGAAGCTCTTCGCGCCCGAGCCGGCGCAGGTGTCCGGCCAGCGGCGCGAGGCCCAGATCATGATCCGCCACCCCAACTACTCGGGGCTCCAGCGCGACCAGATCACCCAGCTCTTCATCCCGGCGCATTTCATCGACCGGCTGGAGGTGCGGCAGGGCGACGAGATGCTCTTCACGATGGAGGGCGGCATCTCGATCTCGGAAAACCCGGTCTTCCGCTTCGACTACACCGACAACGGTGCGCCGGCGCTGACAGTCCATGCGACGGACACCGAGGGCAACGTCTTCGACGCCGAGCTTCCGAAGGACCCGCCGGCTTGAGGCGGATCAGAAGCAGGTGATCTCCGCCTCCGCCTGGGCGCGGCGGAGGGTGGCGACGGCCTCGGTCGCCACGTGCATCGTCTTGAAGGCCGAAAGCTGCTCGCCCGTTCCCTGCTGGAGCATCAGCACCGTCTCGGCCTCCACATACCTGTCGTAGGGCAGGATTGAGGCGATGACGTCGATCGAGCAGGCGCATTTCCTCAGCGTGATGCGGTCCTGCCCGTTGGCAGCCATGCAGCCGAAGACATAGTCGGCCCGGGCCTCCGTCGGGTAGTCGTTCAGCCGCTCGGCCAGGTCCTGCGCCGAGGCCGCGGGGGCGGCCAGAAGGGCGGCGAGGGCAAGAGCCGGCGCGCGCGTCATTCCGCCGCTCCCGGGACGAAGGTGATCGCGTTCGTGTAGCCGGGCCCATCCGAGCCGTCCGGCGCGGGGGCGCTGGCCCTCAGCGTGTAGTACCAGCCGGGCACGGCGTCAGAGACCTGCGCGGTGATGGCGAGGTCGGCAAAGCCGGCCATCCGGTCGCGCGCGGCATCCTCGGCGAAGGGATGCAGGACGAGTTCCTGACCGGTGACTGTCTCCCCGCCCGCGAGGCTGAGCGTGACGGGGCGCACCTCGGCCTCGGCCAGCATCGCCTCCTTGATCCGGTTGCGGATGTAGAAGGGGCTGCCGCCCGCCTGGTTGGCCATGTCGCGGAGCACCGTTTCAAGGAAATA
Source organism: Paracoccaceae bacterium (assembly GCA_020637675.1). GTDB lineage: Bacteria > Pseudomonadota > Alphaproteobacteria > Rhodobacterales > Rhodobacteraceae > Albidovulum. The sequence continues at coordinate 909,522 of JACKKD010000002.1, forward strand.
CATGATCAGCGGATTGCCTACCGAGGCCGGGAATCGGCCGGCCTGCTGGCGGTGCTGGCCGTCCTCGACCGTCAGTTCCACCTCGTCGCCGGGCCGGAGCGCGAGGACGAGCGCCTGCGGGGAACCGGCAAGGGGTGCCTCTCCCGCGCGTTCCGGCGCCGAGCGGCCGGCGCGTGCGACCGAATAGGCCAGCTCGCTGCCCTCCGCCATGCCGTCGAGCACCCCTTCGCGGAAGAGAATCTCGTAGCCCGGCGCGGCCTCTGCCACGCCCCCGTCGCCAAGGCCCGCAAGCAACGCCAGCAACACGATCCGCAGCCGCATGCCCTCCTCCCTCCCTGGAAGATGCCGTTTCCACTGCAAGGGTAAGCCGCCGCCGCCCCAAGTCACCAAGGACTTTGGTCGGTGCTTTCGCTCAGGCGACGTTTCGGCGGGTCTTCCAGTCGATCAGGGCCCTGAGCCGGGCAAGCTGCACCGGCTTCGTCAGGACGGAAAAGTCCATGCGCTCGCCCAGCTGAAGAAGGGCCTTCGACCGGTTGGCGGTGATGATGATCGCGGGGATATCGGCGCCGGCGGCCTGCCTCAGCGCGCGGATCGTCGCCACGCCGTCGTCGCCGTCGTCGAGCTGGTAGTCGGCCAGGATGATGTCGGGCGCCGTGCCGAGGCCCGCCATGAGGTCGAGCGCGCCCGTGGTCGATGCGGTGGCCAGCACGCTCGCCCCCCAGCCGTCCAGCTTCTGCACCGTCGCGTGCAGCACGTCGGCGTCGTTCTCGACGACCATCACGATCCGGTCGAGCGCGCCCTGCGGCCGGGAGTCGCCCGGATGCAGTGGCACCGCGTCGGCCTCTTCGGGGGGCGCGAGCGGCACTTCGATCGAGAAGACCGAGCCCTTTCCGGGCTGGGACCTGAGCCCCACCCGATGACCGAGGTGCCGGCAGGCGCGTTCGACGATCGAAAGACCAAGGCCCATGCCGGCGCCGCCGCGCGCCTTGTCGATGCGGGTGAACTCGTTGAAGATGCGGCGCCGGTCCGCCTCTGCGATGCCGATGCCGGAATCCCACACCTCGATCCGCAGCTTCTGGCCCGTGACCCTGCACCCGACGAGCACGCGGCCCCGCTCGGTGTACTGGATCGCGTTCACGACGAGATTCTGGATCGAGCGCATCAGGTAGCGCTGGTCGCTGCGCACCCAGCGGCCGCAGGGCCGGACGCGAAGCGAGAGACCCTTTTCGGCCGCGAGCGGCGCAAGGTCCTCGGCAAGGCTCTGGAGCGGCGCGTCGAGGGCGAAGGCGGTGACGTTGAACTCCGCCCCCGGGCTGTCCAGCCGGGAGATGTCGAGAAGAGCGTGAAGGAGCGTCTCGATCGAGGCGAAGGAGCGGCTGATGCGTTCGACGGTGTCGGCTGCGGCGGGTTCGCAGACACGTTCCTTCAGCGTCGAGATGTAGAGCTTGGCGGCGTTGATCGGCTGCAGGAGGTCATGGCTCGCCGCGGCAAGAAACCGCGTCTTGGAAGCATGGGCTGCCTCGGCCGCCTCCTTGGCCTCGCGCAGCGCCTCCTCGGCCTCGGCCTGTTCGGTCGCATGCAGGCGCAGGAGCCGGTTCGCCTCCGTCAGCGCCTGCGTGCGTTCCGCCACGCGCCGCTCCAGCGTCTCGTTGATCCGCTCGCGCGCCGCGGCGGCTTCCATCTCCACCGTGACGTCGCGGAGCGAGACGATGAAGCCGTGGTCGGGCAGGGGATGGACATGGATGTCGAGGCTGACGCCGTCGGGGCGGCGGAACCGTTCCTGCACGATGCCGCCGCGGCGCAGGAGGCGCGCCCAGCCGTCGACGTCCGACCGCCCCGAGGCGGAACCGTGCGGACGCAGCGCCTCGAAACGGTCGATGTACTCGGTGATCCGCTGGAAGCCGGTGCCCTTGCGCAAAAGCGCCAAGGGAACGCCGAGGAGGGCACCGAAGCGGTCGTTCCTGACAAGGAGCGCGCCGTCGGCCGAAAAGGTACAGACGCCCAGCGACATGTGGTCGAAGGCCGCCTGCAGGAAGCGCGCGTGTTCGTCGATAAGCCTGTCCTTCTCGCGCTGGTTCTGCCGCACGAGGTCGGTGATCTCGGTCTGCAGGATCGCGATGTTGCCGGAATTGGTTTCCCGGCAGGACATCTGGAACCAGCGGTCGTTCTTCAGCCCGAGGACATGGCTCGCATAGCGCCGGTCACGCGGCTGGACGGTGGCGAGCGCGGCTGCCGACGGGGCGCCGCCGTCGGCGGCGGCGATAAAGCGGCTTCGTGCGACGGCATCGAGATAGTCCTCGAAGCCGAGACCCGGCTCGATCAAGGGCTCCACATCGGGCAGCAGGCGGCGGAAGAAGTCGTTGCAGACCTGCAGCCGGTCCTCGGAGAAGAGCGCGAAGCCGCCTTCCACCGCCACCATCGCATCGGCGAGATGGCGGCTCATCCGCTCCTGCGAGCGCTGCGCGCGTTCAAGTTCCGAGGAGGCGCGGCCGAGCGTGTCGAGCGCGACCTCCAGGTCCTTGGTCTTCTCCCAGACCGCGGCCTGCAACGCGATCGCCGACTGGAAGAGCGAGAAGGCGGAACCGCCGACCTCGTGGCCCCGGTCGGCCCGCCGGATCAGGGCGTCGATGATCCGGGCCTGTTTTTCCACCTGCAGGGCAAGCGGGTCGTCGGTGTCGATCACAGCGCGGCCTCCGCCCTTTGCCGAAAGAAGGCGATGCCGACGAAGGTCTGGTTCACGTGCACGCCGAGATGCTGTTCGCCGTAGGTGTTGAAGCCCACGACCCGGTGGGTGCGGAAGCGTTCGGAGGCTTCGTCCTCCAGTCCCTTGTGGGCGATCTCGAGCTTTCTCAGGATGCAGTCGAAGCCGAGGATGAGATCAGGTGGTGCGCCGGCCTCGTCGGCGACGGTGAGGCCCGCGTCGAGCGTGCGGATGATCTCCTTGCCGCGACCGAGCGTCAGGATGAGTCCGTCGTCGATGGCCGAGAGGAAGGTCAGCCCGCCGTCCTGCCGCATCTCCTGGATCGCGCGGACGTGGTAGGTATGGCCCGAGCGGACGAGCACCGGGTTCTCGGCGAAGATGATGGGCGAGAGCTCGTCATGGCGCACGCCGACGAGCCGGGCATATTCCGTCGCGGCCGGTGTCCCGTTGATCTCCAGCACCAGCCGCTCGTCCGGAACGGCGCGGGTGACGACCATGCGCTTGTCGGTCGGCGTGAAGTGGTCGAACCCGAGGCCCCGGAAGCCGAGGTCGGTCTCGAGCAGGAGGAGAAGGGCGGCGTCGCGGTGGAAGGCGCCGTTGTGGAGCACGTGGGTCTCGGCGAACTCGAGCCCGTCGCCCGCCGAGCCGCCGAAGACGGGAATGTCCTTCAGCCCCGCCTCGAGCGCCGCGACAAGGATGTCTTCCTGCTTCGAAAGCCCGTCGGCGAAGATGAGCGCGAGCCGCCGCCGGCCGGCCGTCGCCGGAAAGCGCGCGGCCAGCCGCTCGGTCTGGCTGACGATGTCGGCAATGCGGACCGGGGTGAGCGGCTTGATGAGCGCCGAGGCCACGCGGAAATGCGCGCGCCGGAAGGCGAGCGCCACCATCCCGTCGCTGTCGTAACCCCTGGGCGTGATCTGGCCCGCCGTGGTGCAGCCGAAGACGGCGGTGGCGGGCATCTGCCGGGCGAGGGCCGCGGCCAGACCCGCGCGGTCCATCCGGTGCGGGACGAAGAGAAGGACGAAGCTCGCCTCGACCTGGGCGAGCCGGCCGGCGATCTCGGCCACGGCGGCCTCGGGCGCCGAGGCATAGGTCACGGCAATGGCGACCGCCTCGGCCGGGCACGTGTCCAGATCGCGTGGCATGGTCGTCCTCCCCCCCCCGGCGCCTCCCCGAGCCCGCCGCCTATTGCAGATGGTGGCGGATCGAGACCTCGCGCACGAGGAGCGCCGCCTGGGTGCGGTTCTGCACCCCGAGCCGGCGCAGAAGGGCCGTGATATGCGCCTTCACCGTCGCCTCGGCCAACTGCATCTCGTAGGCAATGAGCTTGTTGGGCTTGCCCTTGCAGATCAGCGACAGGATTCGCGCCTGCTGCTGGGAAAGCCCCGCGATCTTGCGCGAGACCTCGGCGATGCTCGGGTCGTCCCCCGCCGGCCGGGTCGGCGCCTTGTAGCCTGCGGGCACGTAGGTCTTGCCGTCCCATATCTCAATCATGGCCTCGCGCAGCGTCTCCCGCGCGGCATCCTTGGGGATGAACCCGGCGGCACCGGCCGAGAGCACGGACTGCACGACCTCGTCCGAGGCGAAGGCGGAGATCACAACCACCGGCACGTCCGGCGCCTTGTCCTTGATCTTCAGGAATCCGCTCAGCCCCGAGACATCGGGCAGGTTGAGGTCCAGCACGACGAGATCGGGCGCGAAGCGTGACCGCAGCACCTGAAGCGCATCGGTCAGCGAAGAGGCCTTGCGCACCCGCCGCATGTTGAAGACCGTCTCCATCATCGAGGCGAGCGCGTCGCAGTAGAGCGGGTGATCGTCGATCACGAGCGCCGAGTGGATCGGCACCGCATGCGCGGCGTCGGCTTTCCGTGTCATCAGGGCTCCTCCCATGACCGGCGACGCTTCGCGGGTTCCCGCCCCGCGCCGCCCGGCTGTTCCCGCCAGGTCGTGGCCGCCGATTTGTTTCCTGATTGTCCGCCGTCAACTCTATGCACGGAAGACGTGCGCAGGCAAGCGCGCTGACGCCCGCCATGCCCGCCCCGTCGGCGGCCCGGCGCCGGACCGCGCAGGGGGGCGGTCAGGCCCGGGATCCGGTGACGGTTGCGCAGGAGGCCGCCGGGGAGGACACTGGGGACGGTGGAGGAGTTGGGCGGCTGAGGGAAGCGGCGATGCGGCTCTGGAGCATACTGGCGCTCGGTGCAATCATGGCGGCCGGCCCGGCGTGGGCGCAGGACCCCATGGCCGGCGTCGATCTTTCCGCGCCGAAAATGACCGAGGCCGGGATGACCCGGGCGGAGGTCGCGGGGCTGGTCGCGTCCGGCCGGCCGGTCGACCTCTCCGGGCAATGGCTGAACGGGCTCGACCTGTCCGGTCTCGACCTCTCCGGGGTGAACCTTCGAGCCGCGTCGCTGAACCGCGCGTCGCTCAGGGGCACACGGCTTGCGGGGGCGGTGCTCGATCAGGCCTGGATGCTTGGGGCAGACCTTGCGGGCGCCAACCTCGACGGGGCGAGCCTGTTCCAGACGCAGCTTCGGGGCGCGACGCTCGTCCGCGCCACAGCGCGGGGCGCGCGCGCGGCCGGCGATTTCACCGGGGCGGACCTGACGGGGGCGGATTTCACCGGGGCGGATTTCTCGGCCGACATGCGCAACCAGTCCATGGGCCTCATGCGCGGCGTGCTGCGCCAGGCGAGGGCTGCGGGCGCGATCTTCCGCGACGCGCGGATGGCGCGGGCAGACATGGAGTTCGCCGACCTTTCGGGCGCCGATTTCACCGGGGCGGACCTCTCGATGGCCACGCTCGGCGGCGCGAATCTCGAAGGCGCGGATGTGGCGGGAGCGGTCTTCGTCGACGCCGACCTCACGTCGGCGCGCCTGAAGGACCTCCGGAATGCCGACGCAGCGGCGCTCGCCCGGGCGCGGAACCTCGACCGGGCGCTTCGCGACTGACTATCGCGCCTCGGCCGCCGCCACGTGGCGCTTCACGGCGAGGAAACTGTCGGGCGTGACCGAGATGGAGTCGATCCCCGCCTCGACGAGGATCCGCGCGAAATCGGGGTCGTTGGACGGGGCCTGCCCACACAGACCGACCTTGCAACCCGCCTTGTGCGCCCGTTCGATCACGGTTCGGATCATCCACAGCACGGCGGGGTCGCGTTCGCGGAAAAGGGGCGCGAGCGCCTCGCTGTCGCGGTCCACGCCGAGGGTGAGCTGGGTGAGATCGTTCGAGCCGATGGAGAAGCCGTCGAACCTCTGGGCGAACTCTTCGGCGAGGATCACGTTCGACGGAATCTCGCACATCACATAGACCTGAAGCCCGCCCTCGCCGCGCACGAGCCCGTTCGCGGCCATCACCTGCAGCACCCGGTCGGCCTCTTCCGGCGAGCGGCAGAAGGGGATCATCACGATGACGTTGGTGAAGCCCATCTCCTCCCTCAGCCGCCGGATCGCCCGGCATTCCAGAGCGAAGCCGTCGCGGTAGGCATCCGAGTAGTAGCGCGAGGCGCCGCGAAAGCCGATCATCGGGTTCTCCTCGGCCGGCTCGAACTGCCGCCCGCCCAGAAGCTCGGCATATTCGTTGGTCTTGAAATCGCTCATCCGCACGATCACGGGTTTCGGGAACCAGGTCGCGGCGATGCGCGAGAGGCCCATGGCGAGGCTCTCGACGAAATAGTCGGTGCGCTCGGCATGGCCCCGCGTCAGCCGGTCGATCTCCGCCTTCGCGGCCTCGTCCTTCAGGTCCGCATAGCGGGTCAGCGCGAGCGGATGGACGCGGACCGCGTTGGTGACGACGAACTCCATCCGCGCCAGCCCGACGCCGTCGACCGGCAGCCGCCACCAGCGCGCGGCGGCGGCGGGGTTGGCGAGGTTCAGCATCACCTTCGTCCGCGTCCCGGGCACGGCATCGAGCCTTATGTCCTCGACCGTCACTTCGGCACTGCCGGCATAGACGAATCCCTCCTCGCCCTCGGCGCAGGAGACCGTCACCTCCTGCCCGTCATGGAGGACGTGCGTCGCGTTGCCGGTGCCCACGATGGCCGGAAGGCCAAGCTCCCGGCTGACGATGGCGGCGTGCGAGGTGCGCCCGCCGTGGTCGGTGACGATGGCGGCGGCGCGCTTCATCACCGGCACCCAGTCGGGGTCGGTCGTGGAGGTGACGAGCACGGCGCCGTCGACGAAGCGGTCGATCTCGGCGGCGGAGTTCAGGAGACAGACCTCTCCCGTGGCAACCGCCTCGCCGACACTCAGGCCGGTCGTCAGCACCGGCCCCTTGGCCGTCACGCTGTAGCTGCTGAAGGCGGCCGCCTCGGCGCGCGATTTCACCGTCTCGGGCCGGGCCTGCACGATGTAGAGCACCCCCGTCTCGCCGTCCTTCGCCCATTCCATGTCCATCGGCTGGCCATAGTGGTCCTCGATCACCGAGGCCTGTCGCGCGAGGGCAAGGATTTCGGCGTCGGAGAGCACGAAGGACTCCCGCTCGGCCCTGGATGTCGGCACGTTTCGCGTGGGCCGGGCCGCGCCCTTCGCGTAGATCATCTTCTGTTCCTTCCCGCCGAGCGACTTCGCAAGGATCGGCTTCAGTCCCTCGCGCGACAGGAAAGGCTTGTAGACCTGGTATTCGTCGGGATCGACCGCGCCCTGCACGACGTTCTCGCCGAGCCCCCAGGCGGCGTTGATCAGCACGACCTTGTCGAAACCCGACTCCGTGTCGATGGAGAACATCACACCCGAGCCGCCGAGGTCGGAGCGCACCATGAGCTGCACGCCGACCGAGAGCGCGACCTTCTCGTGCGCGAAGCCCTTCAGCGTGCGGTAGGTGATCGCCCGGTCGGTATAGAGCGAGGCGAAGCAGCGCCGGCAGGCATCGAGGAGCGCCGCCTCGCCCGCGACGTTCAGGAACGTTTCCTGCTGGCCCGCGAAACTCGCGTCCGGCAGGTCCTCGGCCGTGGCGGAAGAGCGGACGGCGACGGCGGGGTTGTCCTTCCCGGTGCGGCGGGAAAGCTCGCCATAGGCTGCACGGATCTCGGCGGCCATCGCCTCGGGCCAGTCGGCGCCGGCGATGGCCTCGCGGATGGCGCGCCCGGTGGCGGCAAGGTCGGCCCTTCCGGCGGCGAACGCGGCGAGGCGCTCGCGGATCACCGCGTCGAGCCGGTTCGCGGCAAGGAAGGCGCGGAAGGCGCCGGAGGTGGTGGCGAAGCCCTCGGGCACGCGGATGCCCTTCGGCGCCAGCGCCACGGTCATCTCGCCGAGCGATGCGTTCTTGCCACCGACGAGCGCCACGTCGCCGCGCGCGACCTTGTCGAACCAGATGAGCGACTGTTCACGGGCCGACATGCGTACCTCCCTCGGCTGAGGCGGACAGGATGGCCGATCGACGGCACGGGGCCTTTGATCTCGGTCAAGGGCCGACCGGTGTCACTGGTAGCGCAGCGCCTCGATCGGGTCGAGCCGGGCGGCGGAACGGGCGGGGAAGTAGCCGAAGACGACACCCACGAAGGCCGAGAAGATGAAGGCGAGCAGGACGACGGGAAGGCTCGGCGCGAACGGGATCGCCATGAGTTGCGCGGCGACATAGGCAAGCGCGAGACCGAGGAGGATGCCGATGAGTCCGCCGATGAGCGAAAGCACCACCGCCTCGATCAGGAACTGCATCATGACCTGCCGCGCCTGCGCGCCGACGGCAAGGCGGATGCCGATCTCGCGCGTGCGTTCGGTTACCGACACCAGCATGATGTTCATGATGCCGATGCCGCCGACGAGCAGGCTCACCGCCGCCACGGCCGAGAGAAGTCCCGCCAGAACGTTGTTGATGCCCGTCAGCATCGAGGAAATCTCCGCCATGTCGGTCACCGAGAAATCGTCATCCTCGCCGATGCCGATGCGCCGGCGTTCGCGCATCAGCGCCTCGATCTCGCGGATGCCGCGGGCGGTGGTGACGCCCGGAGCGAGGGCGACGCGGATCGAGGAGACATCGGTCGTGCCGGTCACCCGCCGCTGCAGCATCCGGATCGGCACGATGATCGTGTCGTCCTGGTCCTGGCCGAAGGTGGAGGCGCCCTTGGCCTGCAGAAGGCCGACGACCTCGCAGGAAACCGATTTCAGCCGGATCGCTTCCCCGGTCGGATCGGTATTGCCGAAAAGCTTCTGGCGCACCGTCTCGCCGATCAGGCAGACCGCCGCGCCGGAGCGTTCCTCGGCGTCGGCGAAGCTCCTGCCGCGCACGACCGGCCAGTTCAAGACGTCGAGGTAGCTCGCACCGGTCCCGGTGACGAGCGTCGTCGCGTTGGCATTGCCGTAGACGGCGGTGAGGGTGGAGGAGGCCACGGGCGCGGCCGCGGCGACGACCGAAAGCGTGCTCATCGCCTCGGCGTCGGCAAGGCGGAACTCGGGCGCGTCGTCGCGCACGCCCGGCCCCATCATCGCCCGGCCGGGACGGAGGATGAGCACGTTGGTGCCGAGGCTCTCGACGCTCGCCGTCACCTGGTCGGAGGAGCCCTGGCCGATCGTGACCATGGCGATGACGGCCGCCACGCCGATGACGACGCCGAGCACGGTCAGGAACGAGCGAAGCGCGTTCCTGAGGATCGCCTGCAGCGCGAGGCGGACGGTTTCCCAGATCATTGCGCGGCCTCCCGCGCCGGCATCGCGCGGTCGGAGGCGACGCGGCCGTCGATGAAGGTGACGAGCCGTCCGGCATGGGCGGCCATGTCTTCCTCGTGCGTGACCATGACGATGGTGATGCCGTCCTCGCGATTCAGCCGGACGAGCAGTTCCATGATCTCGCGCGAGCGGGTTGTGTCTAGGTTGCCGGTCGGCTCGTCGGCAAGGATGACGACCGGATCGCCTGCGAGCGCGCGCGCGATGGCCACGCGCTGCTGCTGGCCGCCGGAAAGCTCCGACGGATCGTGATGCTCGCGGCCCTGAAGCCCCACCTTGGCCAGCGCCTCGGCGGCCAGGGCCGAGCGCTCGGCGCGGCCGAGCCCCTTGTAGATCAGGGGAAGCTCGACATTCTCCAGCGCGGAGGTGCGGGCGAGCAGGTTGAAACCCTGGAAGACGAAGCCGAGGTAGTGGCGGCGGATCAGCGCGCGCTGGTCGCGGTTCAGGGCCGAGACATCCTTTCCCTCGAAGAGATAGGTCCCCGTTGTCGGCCGGTCCAGAAAGCCGATTATGTTCATTGCGGTCGATTTGCCCGAACCGGACGGCCCCATGATGGCGACGAACTCGCCCCGCCGGATCGTCAGGTCCACCCCGTCGAGCGCCCGCACCTCGGCCTCGCCGCTGCCGTAGGTGCGCCGGATGCCGCGGAATTCGATGATCGGCTCGCCCGCGGCCGCCATGTCACTTCGCCTCGATCCGGTCGGTGATGACCTCGTCGCCCTCGACGAGGCCGCCCGACAGGATGACCGTGCGCTTGCCGTCGCTTTGCCCGGTCTCGACCGCTTCTTCCTCCGGGGTGCCGTCGCGCAGCACCCAGACGGCGCGGCCGCTGGCTGTTCCCGCGCCGTTCGATCCCGGACGGCGCGGCATGATCAGACCGAGAAGCCCGCTGCCGCCGCCTCTGTCGTCGGCTGCCTGCGGCGGCGCATAGCGCAGGGCGGCGTTCGGAACCTGCAGCGCGTCGGCGACTTCGGCCACCCTGATCGTCGCGGTCGCGGTCATTCCGGGACGGAGGGAGAGGTCGGTGTTGTCGACGGCGAGGATCGCCTTGTATGTCACCACGCCCTCGGTCGTCTCGGGGGCATAGCGCACTTCGGTTATCGTCGCGTCGAATCCGCGACCGGGATAGGCCTCGACCGTGAAGCGCGCCGGGTTGCCGACCGTGACCTTGCCGATGTCGGCCTCGTCCACGTCCACCCTCAGCTCCATCTCGGCGAGGTCCTCGGCGATGACGAAGAGCGTTGGCGCGTTGAGCGAGGAGGCGACGATCTTGCCCGCGTCTGCCGTCCGGTCGAGCACGACCCCCTTCACGGGAGAGCGGATCGCGGTCTTCTCGAGGTCCGAGCGCACCGAGGAAAGCGCGGCCTCGGCCAGCGTGACGTCCGCCCGCGCGATCTCCAGCGCCGCCCTCGCGGACTTGTAAGTCGCTTCGTAGCCGAGGAAATCGAGCCGCGAGGTGGTGCCGAGCCGGTCGAGAGCGCCGCGTGCCTCGTAGTTCGACTGCGCCTGATCCAGGGCCGCCTGCGCCTGATCGACCCGCGCCCTCGCGGCGATGAGCGCGCCTTCTGCATTCGTCACCTGAGCGCGGAGCTTGGTGTCGTCGAGCCGGGCGAGGACCGCGCCCGCCTCCACCCGGTCGTTGTAGTCGGCCTCGACGGCGATGAGCGTGCCGGAAAGCTCCGAGGACACCTCGACCTGGCGCGTCGGCTGCACGGTGCCGGTGGCGACGACCGTGACGGTGAGGGCGCCCCGCGTCGCAGGCTCGGTCACGTAGCTGACACTCGTGCCGGTGCTTCGAGCGAGCCACCACCAGCCGCCGCCGGCCGCCAGCAGCGCGAGGACAACCGCGGCCGTGATCCACCGCCATACCCGCCGTCCGGCCCCGTCGCGGGCGATGAGCGTGGACAGATCCTGCGTGCGTTCGGTCATCTCACGAGCCCTCATTCCGGCCCCGCCCGGGTTAGGGCAGTCCATGCGCCTTTTCCTTGACACGGATCATGTGGCGCTTTCCGGTGTCCTTGGCGCGAAAAAACCGGCAAGCGTCTCAGGCCACCGTGGTTTCCTGAAGCTCGCGCCAGCGGTGGCAGGCGACCTCGTGTCCGTCGCCGGGATGTTCCAGCGCCGGCTCCTCCGTCCTGCAGCGGGCGATCGTGTACGGGCAGCGGGTATGGAACTTGCAGCCGGGCGGCTGGTTCGTGGGCGAGGGAATCTCTCCCGTGAGCTTCTGGCCGCGCCCGCGGTCGTCGGGGTCGAGCGAGGGGATCGCAGAGAAGAGCGCCTTGGTGTAGGGGTGGCGCGGGGCGGCGAAGACCCGTCGCGTCGGCGCGCTTTCCACGAGGCGCCCGAGATACATCACCGCCACATGGTCGCAGGTATGCGCCACGACCGAAAGGTCATGGCTGATGAACAGGAACGTGATCTGAAGATCGCGCTGCAACTCCTTGAGAAGGTTCAGGACATCAGCCTGGATCGAGACATCGAGCGCCGCCACGCTTTCGTCGGCGACGATGAACTTCGGCCCCGAGACGAGGGCGCGGGCGATGGAGATGCGCTGGCGCTGGCCGCCCGAGAAGGCATGCGGGAAGCGGCGCAGGTGTTCGAGGTTCAGCCGGCACTTTGCAGCGATGGCGCGGACGCGGGCGTCGGTCTCCTCGCGCGTCTTCGTCAGGCCCATCACCTCCAGGGGTTCGGCGATGATGTCGCGCACGGTCATCCGCGGGCTGAGCGCGGCGTAGGGGTCCTGGAAGATCAGCTGCGCGCGCTTGCGGTAGTCCTTGAGCGATGGCCCGGAAAGCGTGGTCAGGTCGTAGTCCACCTCGCCGTCCCGGAAGCGCGCCGTGCCCCCGGTCATCGGCACCGCCTTCAGGAGCGCGCGGCCGAGAGTGGTCTTGCCAGATCCCGATTCCCCGACGAGACCGAAGAAGGAACCCTTGCGGATGTCGAGACTGACATGGTCGACCGCCTTCAGCAGCGCCTTGCCGAAGAGCCCGGACCCGGTCCGGAACCCCACCGAAAGGTCGCTTGTGACGATCAGCGGCGCATCGGTCATGCGGGTCCCCCCGGCGGATAGAGATGGCAGGCGACACGGTGGGTGGGGTTCACCTGCGTATCCCCCGGCAGCGCCGTCCGGCAGACCTCGCCGAGAATCTTCGGGCAGCGGGTATGGAAGACGCAGCCGGCCGGCCGTTCGAGCGGCGAGGGGATGTCGCCCGCGACCGGCGTCAGCGGCGCGTCGAGGTCGTCGAGCTTCGGCAGCGCGGCGATCAGGCCCCGGGTGTAGGGGTGCTTGGGATTGCGGATCACCTCGCGCACCGGGCCTTCCTCGATCAGCCGGCCGAGATACATGACGCTGACCTTGTCGGCGGTCTGGGCGATCACGCCGAGGTCATGGGTGATGAAGACGATCCCCATGTGGAACTCGTTCACGAGGTCCTTCATGAGGTCGATCACCTGCGCCTGGATCGTCACGTCGAGCGCGGTCGTCGGTTCGTCGGCGATCAGGAGCTTCGGCCGGGTGGAGAGCGCCATGGCGATCATCGCCCGCTGGCGCATGCCGCCCGAAAGCTCGAACGCGTACTGGTCGAAGCGCCGCGCGGGGTCCGAGATGCCGACCCGGTCGAGCATCTCTACCGAGATTTCCTTGGCCCTTGCCTTCGACATGTCGCCGTGAAGCTGGAGTTGTTCGACCATCTGCCTGCCGATGGTGATGGCCGGCGCGAAGCTCGCCATCGGTTCCTGGAAGATCATCGAGATGGCGCCGCCGCGGACGATCTTCAATTCGCGCGCCGTCTTCAGCTTGAGGACCTCGACAGGGCCGGTATCGGCGTGAAGGGTGATCCGGCTGTCCTCGCCATAGACGGCGTTCCTGGCATTGAGGCTCATCAGCGCCTTCGCCGTGACCGACTTGCCTGACCCCGACTCGCCCACGAGGCCCATGACCTCGCCCTTGCCCAGCGTGAAGGAAACGTCCTCCACCGCCGTCACGAGGCCCTCGTCGGTGCGGAAGCGGATCGTCAGGTTGCTGACCTCGATGAGCGCCGTCATTTCTTCGTGTCCGAATAGGGGTCGGCCGCGTCCCTCAGCCCGTCGCCGACGAAGACGAAGGCGAGAACGAGCGCCACGAAGAAGATCACCGGGATGAAGTACCACTGGTAGTTCAGGAGCACGTCGGCCTTGGAGACGTTCTGCATCAGCGCGCCCAGGGAGTTCACCGGGTCCTTCAGGCCGAGGCCGATGAAGGAAAGCGCGGTTTCGGAGCGGACCATGTAGGGGAAGGAAATCATCAGGTCGACGATGATGTAGGAGGTGAAGGAGGGCAGCAGGTGGCGGCGGATGATGTGGCCGGACGAGGCGCCGCAAAGCTCGGCCGCGAGCACGTATTCCTGGGTTCGTTCGGTCAGAAGATGGGTGCGGATGCGGCGGGCGAGGGTGGGCCAGCCGATCAGCCCGAGGATGATCGAGATGAAGAAGAACCGCGTCTCGGACGACCAGTGGTCGGGCATGAAAGCGGCGAGCGCCATGAAGAGCGGGATCGACGGCACCGTGCGGATCGCGTCGGTGACCATCTGCAGGACCGAGTCGATCCAGCCGCCGAAATAGCCGGCCACCCCTCCTATGACGAGCGCGAGCACGAAGGAGATCAGGACCCCCAGCGTGCCGACGGCGAGCGAGGTCCAGATCGCGTGGAGCGTGCGGCTGAAGATGTCCTTGCCGGAGGCGTCCGTGCCGAAGAGGTGGATCTTGCCGTCACCGTCCACGCCGAAGAGGTGGCGGCTCGCGGGCACGACGCCGAGAAGCTTGTAGTTCCACCCCGTCACGAAGAAGCGGACATAGAGCCGCTTGTCGCGGTTCTCGGTGACCACCCAGCGGAAATTGGTCTTGATCGAGCGTTCCCGTTCCGTCGCGTAGATGAAGGGACGGGCGGAAAAGCCGTTCTCGTCCCAGAACTTCGGGAACTGCGGCGCGCCGTTCTCGTAATTCTCGTCACGGCCCGCGATGGTCGGGTCGTAGGGCGAGAGGAACGGCGCGAAGAGTCCCATCAGGATCATCAGGACGAGCGCCCAGGCGGCGATCATCGCCGTCCGGTTGCCCCTGAACCGCGCCCAGATGAGTTGGCCCTGCGAGGCGGTGAAATAGGCCTCCTTGGCCTTCTGGTCGATTCCGGCGGCGAGGGCGGCTGGCTCGGTGGACATGGCTCTACCCCATCATGCCGCGCCGCACGCGCGGGTCGATGAGCGCGAGCAGGATATCGGTGGTGAAGTTCAGCACGACGATGCTCGCGGTCAGAAGGAAGATGATCGCGCCGGCAAGCTGCTGGTCGTTCGACCGCGCGAGGCTTTCGAAGAGAAGCGCGCCGGACTCCGTCAGCGTCAGGATCAACGCGACGATCGGCAGTTCGTTGAAGATGCGGTTGAGGTCGAAGCCGAGAGAGTTGATCACCGGCCCGAGCGAATGCTTTGCCGGATAGCGCCAGAGAAGCCGCGCGCCCGACACGCCGCGGGCCGAGGCCGCGGTGACGTAGAGCTTGCCGATCTCGTCGAGCATGAGCGCCCGCACCGTCTGCAGCGCGAAGGCGGTCGCCGACCAGCCGAGGATGAAGACCGGCAGCCATGCACGCGACAGGAAGTCGCCGAACTTGGCCCAGCTCCATGCCGCATCCCGGAACTCCTTGGAAAAGAGCCCGGTCAGGCTGTCGCCGAAGACGACGGTCGAGAAGAGCATGATCATGAGCGCCAGAAGGAAGTTCGGCAGCGCGAGGCCGAGATAGCTCACGAACCTGAGCGAGTTGTTGACGACCGGGTTCTGCGAACTGGCCGAGACAATGCCGATGGGCACCGCGATGGCGTAGGAGAAGACCAGCGCCGCCATGCAGATGCCGAGCGAAATCCAGAACTTGTCGGAGAGGAGCTGGTTGATGTCGACCCTGAGGATGCAGCTTTCGCCGAATTCGCCGTGGACGAAGACGTTATACACCCACTTGCCCCAGCGTTCGATGAACGGCCGGTCGAGCCCGAGCCGCCGCTCCTCGGCGGCAATGTCGGCGATCGTGATCTGCGAGCCTTGCGTGTTCTTGAAGGCGAGGTAGCGTTCGGCGCAGGTGCCGGGGACCAGCTCCATCAGCGTGAAGACGATGAGCGACACGGTAAGGAGCGTGATCAGCGCCATCAGGGCGCGGGTCAGGGCGAACTGGGCAAACTGGGCCATGTCTGTGAAGTCCCGTCAGGGCGGTTTGTGACGGAGCCGGGGCGGACGGGTGTCCGCCCCGGCCAGGTCGTGTCAGTTCACGCCCTTACTCGTCGAAGTACCACTGGGACGCCCGGTAGGGGTAGGTCCGGTAGTATTCGTAGGAGGCCGTCTTGAACTCCGGCACGTTCTTCAGCGCGTTGCGGTGGTAGATCGGGTCCGGCGTCAGCGCGGTGCCGATGAAGAGCAGGTTCCCCGTCATGTTCTCGACCATGCGGTTGGCGATGGCCTTGAACTCGTCGGTGCCGGAGGGTGTCGATTGCAGCGCGTTGATGTCGGAGATGAGCGCCTTGACGTAGTCGGGCGGCTCCACCCCGGCCGAACCGTTCGAATCCACCCACTCGGCCCAGAGCATGGCGGAACGGTGCCCGAAGTAGTTCTCGAAGGGCGGCACCCAAAGCTCGTTGTTGCCGAGGATGATGCCGACCGGCTGGCCCTTTTCCCAAAGGCCGACGTCAAGCTGGTTGGACGACTGCGCCGAGCGGTATTCGTCGGGCGTGATCTCCTTCACCGTGGTGTTGATGCCGACAGCCGCCCAGTCCTGCGCGATGAGCTCGACGACCTGGCCGGCGATGCCTTGCGTGGCGAACTGCAGGTTCAGCACCAGGGGCGCGCCCGAGGGCAGGTCGCGGAAGCCGTCACCGTCCTTGTCGACGACCCCGACCTCGTCGAGCATCGCCTTGGCGCCTTCGGGATCGTGCTCGGCCGCGAAGCTCTTCCATTTCGCGTCGATGTAGTCGGGCAGCGGCGAGAAGCCGGTATACTGCTGGATCGCGCCTTCGCCGAAATAGGCCGTCTCGTTCAGCGCCTCGCGGTTGATCGCGACCGACATCGCCTTGCGGAACCGCAGGTCGCCGAAGACCTGGCGCTTTTCCTCGTCGGCCGAGGTCACGTTGAACGAGATCGCGTGCATGGCGATCTTGGGCTTCAGCTGGATCGTGTAGCCGCCCTTCTCCTGGTTTTCGAGCAGAAGCGGCGCGTCCGACAGTTGCAGCGACTGTGCCTTGTAGTCGACCTCGCCGTTCACGAGCTTCAGGAGCCGGACTTCCTGGTCGTTGACGAAAAGCTCGTCGAGTTCGTTGATGTAGGGCAGTTGCTTGCCCGTGGTGTCGACCTGGAAGAAGTAGGGATTGGCCACGAAGTGCCGGCCCTCGGTGGTCTCCTTGACGACGAAATGGCTTTCCAGCGTCGGCATCGCATCCATCGGCATGTTCGCCACCTTGTCGGGCGAATTCAGCATCGGCGTGCCGGTGTCGGTCCAGTCCGAGTTGCCGTAGTAGGCCATGATCACGGCGTAGCCGTCCGGGAAGCCGAGCGCCTGTGCCTCCTTGTCGGCGTCCGGGTTGATTGCCGGGTGGAACTTGCCGAGGAAGTGCTTGGGCTGGAAGCCCTGGCCGAAGTGGGTCGCGAAGTGGGCCAGAAGCCCCGGTTTCGGCGCCGGCAGCTTGAAGACGACCGTCTCGTCGTCGGGCGTCTCCACCGTCATCGGCTGGCCGGCAACGGTCACGTAGTCCTTCGGCTTCTCGTTGACCTTCGGATCGAGCGCCAGGTTGTCGTACCAGAACTTCACGTCGGCCGAGGTGAAGGGCGCGCCGTCGGACCACTTGTGGCCCTTGCGCAGATGGAACGTGAGCTGCGTGTAGTCGTCGTTCCATTCCCAGCTTTTCGCGACGTTCGGGACGATGGTCTCGAGGTCGTCGGAATAGCGCACGAGGTTGACGTGGCGGATCGAGAGGAAGTCGGAGGTTCCGGCCTCGTTCGCGTTCGACAGCGCGTCGAGCGTGCCGCCGTAGCTGCCGATCGCGTCATAGGGCACGACGACGAGCGGCTCGGCCGGCAGCCGCTCGGCCACCGGCGGCAGTTCGGCCGGGTTGCCGCGGATGCGGCCGTTCATCTCGGCGATCGCAGGGTTTTCCGAAAACTCCATCGTGCAGCCGGCGGCCGCCTGGAACTCGGCAAGCTCGAACTGCTGAGGGAAGGCGCCGGGGGCGATGCCGCCCATGTCCGCCACCGTGATCCCCGGGCAGCTTGCGAGTGCGGCCAGCGGCAGGATCGCCAGCGCACCGCTCGAAAGCAGTAGTTTTCTCATGTTCTCTCCTGTTGTCGGACCAGTTGAAATCGGATCGACTTTTTGGCGCCATGATTGGATACCCGGGCGCGTCGGGGCCTTGTTGCGTGAAAGCGGAGTCAGATTTGTGACAGCCCCCCAAGGCACGATCTTGGTGCCGGCCACCGAAACAGGTCAACGAAAATCGAACAGGACGTTTCATCAGCGGGCACTCGGGAAGGATAGTTTCAGCGGCGCACACTTTGTCCGCGCGCCATGCCGCGCGCGGGCCGTCTCGCGGTCCTTGCCAGGGTGCAAGGCGGGTTGCCCGATCTCTCGCGGGCGGGACTCAGGCTAGGGCGGCTGCCGGTGGCCACGTAGCGCCAGATGCGGCTGCCGCGTCGGTCCAGCCGCTGCCTGTGCCGAATCGGCCGTGCTTTAGCGCCGTGGTGCCACCGCGACGCCGGCCGGCGTGACCATCGTCCGGGCGAAGCGCCCGTTGGCGTGGCGCATCCGGTGGTCGAGCATCGCCCGGCTCATCTCCAGGAGCGCCGGGGCCGCGGCCGGGTCGCCCGCGACATCCCGCATCTCGCCCGCGGCGCGGTGGTCGAAGAGAAGCGGCGGCAGCCCGCCGTTGAAATGGACGAGTGTGTGCGTGGGCCCGCGCAGGATGGCGAGGTTTGCCGCCTCGGCCGGCAGGCCGAGCGCCTCTTGCGCCAGGGTCGGCGTGACCGGGTCGCCGAAGTCGAGTTCCGAAAAGCTGTTCCGCCGCCAGTCCGGCGGGATCTCGCCCGAGAGGAAGGGCCTGAGGCTCCGTCCGTCCATCGTGTGCGGGATGTCGAGCCCGAGGCAGTCGAGGATCGTCGGCGTCACGTCCACCGCCTCGGTCGGCAGATCGACCGCGCCGCCGCGCAGGGGCGCGTCTGGATCGCGGATGACGAGCGCGGTGTGGTAGGCCGCGTCGTAGAATGTCGACTTGCCCCAGGCATGGTGGTCGCCCAGCATCTCGCCATGGTCGGCCGTCACCACGATCAGCGTCCGGTCGTAAAGGCCGCGCTCCTTCAGGTGGCCGATGATCCGGCCGAGGTGATCGTCAACCTCGGTCGCCAGGCCGAGGTAGATCGCCCGGAGGGTCTGGACGTTCGCGTCGGTGGGCGCGAGGTCGGGGAAGCCCTCCACCGTGCTCGCCGCCGGGTTCCTGGCGTGCGAGGAGGCGATGAAGGGATGGCGCGCGCGTTCCTCCGCGACGGTGCCGGCGCGCAGCGGCAGGGGCAGGGTGGCGGGGTCGTACATCCGGTTGTAGGGCGCGGGCGCGACGAAGGGCGGGTGGGGGCGGATGTAGGTCAGGTGGACGAACCAGCCCGCGGGTCTCACCCGGATCGCGTCCAGCGCGCAGTCGGTGAGGAACGCGGTGTCGCTGTCCTCGGCGCGGTAGAGCGCGGGGTCGTCAAGGCGCGGACCGGCGGGGCGGAAGATCGCAGGGTAGGGCGGCACCTCGTAGCCCTTCGCCGCGAGATGCGCGCGCCAGGGCCAGCTTTCCTCGAGCCGCATCTCCACCGCCTCGACGAACCCCGGCATGACCTGCTCGTAGCTCTTCAGCATGGGATCGCCGGGCGGCAGGCTGCGGGGATCGCGGGTCGTGTCGGTGTAGCCGAAGAGGAGCGGCAGCCAGCCCGCCTTGCGGACCTCGGTGGCGAGGTTCGGCAGGTCGTCGGGCAGGGGCGTGCCGTTCCGCGTCGCGCGATGGTTCATGGCATACTGCCCGGTCAGGATCGACGCGCGCGACGGCCCGCAGGGGTTCACGACCGAGTAATGGCGGCGGAACGACACCGCATCGGCCATGAGCGCGCGAAGGTTCGGCAGCGCCACATGCGCCGCCAGCGCGCCGAAGACGCAGTCGGCCCGGAGCTGGTCGATGATGACGAAAAGGACGTTCTCGGCCCGTGCCATGGCGGTTCCTCCGTTGGCTCGGGCCGAGAAGACAGGAGGCCCGAGGCTTTCGCAAGATCAGGCGTTCCAGACCTCGCGGCCGGCGAGGAGCGTGAGCAGCACCTTCGTGTCGCCGATGTCGTACGGGTTGCAGGCGTAGATGTCGCGGTCGAGCATGATGAGATCGGCCCATTTGCCGAGCGACAGCGCGCCCGTCTCCGCCTGCCGCCAGCCGGCGGTGGCGGCATTCACGGTGTAGCCCTCGACGCATTCCGCCAGCGTCAGCCGTTCCTCGGGGATGAAGACCGGATGATCGCCTTCCTTCCGAGGCGGCTGGCGGGTGATCGCGGTCTCGATGATCTCGAACGGATTGAGCGTCGACACCGTCCAGTCGCTGGAGAGCGCGAGGAGCGCGCCCGCGTCGCGCAGGCTTCGGAAGGCGTAGATCCAGCGGGCGCGCTCGGGTCCGACCATCGGCACGGCGACATCGGTGACGGAGGGTTCCGCCCGCGCCCAGAGGGGCTGGATATTGGCGACGACCCCAAGCTCGGCGAAGCGGGGAATGTCGGCGGGGTCGATGCACTGGACGTGGGCGATCTGGTGGAAGGCGGGCCAGGGCGCGTTCGCGCCCCGAGCCGCCGCGATCCCGTCAAGCGCCGCGCGTACCGCGAGGTCGCCGATCGCATGGACGTGGATCTGGAATCGCGCCGCATCGAATGCCACGAACATGTCGTTGATCTGGTTGGGCGAAAACATGAGCGCCGCATTGCCGCCCTGCGCGTCGGAATAGGGCTCGATCATCGCTGCGGTGCGGTTCTCGATCACCCCGTCGAGGAAGAACTTCGCCGAGTGGATGCGGAACATTTCCGACTGGCACTCGCGCCGGAGATTCTCGACCCGCGCGACCGCGCCCTCGGTTGTCTCGGAAGCGTCGATGCGCGCGGTGGCGAGGATGCGCGCGGTCAGCGCACCCGCCTCCACCAGCCGGCGGTAGACGCGCGCGTGGCGCTCCTCCACCGAGGCGTCGAGAAGGCCGGTCAGCCCGTGCGCGTTCGCATGCGCCTGGGCGAAGCGGACGCCGTCGGCGTAGTCTTCGTCGGAGGGCGCGGGCTTGCGCGCCTCGACCCAGGCGGTCGCGCGCTCGTAAAGAAGCCCGGTGGGGGCGCCCGTCGCGTCCTTGACGAAATGACCGTTCTCCGGGTCGGGCGTTGAGGCCGTCAGCCCGACGCGGGCGATGGCGGCAGAGTTGATGCAGCCATTGTGTCCGTCGGAGGCCATGATCATGCAGGGCCGGTCGGGCACCGCCGCGTCCAGCACCTTCCGGTTCAGGTTGTGCTCGCCGAAGACGCCGGAATAGTAGAACCCGCCGTAGACCCAGTCACGGCCGTGGCTGGCGGCGAAGGCGCTGAGGCATGCCTGCAGTTCCTCGACGGTGCGGGCGGCCGAGAGGTCGGCGCTTTCGGCGTAGTGCTGGCCGCCGTCCTGGACGTGGATGTGGGTGTCGTGGAACCCCGGCAGCACCAGTCGCCCGCCCGCGTCGATGATTCTTGTGCCCGCGCCGGCAAGCGCGCGTATATCGCCGTCGGACCCCAGCGCCGCCACCCGTCCATGCCGCACGGCGAGCGCGCTTACGCGGGGGAAATGCGGGTCCATCGTACGGATGTCGGCGTTGATCAGGACGAGTTCGGGCGGGGTCATGGCGGCTCCGGTTCGGGTCAGGGGCCGGGATGGCCCTTGTTGTCGGATCGTATTATTTCCTTTGCGCTTCGCAAAACGGTGTTAAGGTTTTTCAGGCCCAAGGGCCAACGGGGAGAGAAAAAGAATGCAACGCATTAAATTCATTGACAGAATGGCGGCGGGACGGGTTTCCCGCAGGCAGATGTTGCAGGCAGCGGGCGCCTTCGGAGTCGGCACGCTCGTGTTGCCGCGGCGGTCGGCGGCCGCCGAAGTGCTGACCTGCCTCGAATGGGGCGGCTATGATTCGCCGGACTACTTCCAGCCCTATGTCACGAAGTACGGCGCCCAGCCCAACTTCTCGATCTTCGCAGGCGAGGAGGACGCGCTGGCCAAGGTGCTCGCAGGTTTCGCGGCGGACGTCATGCATCCCTGCAACTACTCGGTCGCCCGTTTCGTCAACGCCGGCGTGGCCAAGGAGATCGACACCGCGCGGCTCAGCCACTGGGCGGATGTCTTCCCGGCCCTCCAGTCGGCCGAGGGCGTCGTCATGGACGGCAAGGTGGTGATGGCACCGGCCGACTGGGGCAATTCCTCGATCGCCTACCGGCCCGATCTCATGCCGCCGGAATTCGCCGCCGATCCGACCTGGGCGATCTTCTATGAAGACGAATATGCCGGCCGCGTTGCGATGACCGACAACGAGATGGCCATCGTCATCGGCGCCATGGTCGGCGGCATGCCCTATGACGAGGCCTACAAGCTCGAAGGCGCGGCGCTCGAGGCGGCGGCCAAGGAGTGGGGCACGAAGGCCGTCAATACCGCGAAGTTCCTCTGGACGGATTCGTCGGAGGTGCAGCAGGCCATGGCATCGGGCGAGATCGTCGCGGCCTATGCCTGGAACGACCTCGTCGCCAACCTGCGCGCCGAGGGCGTGCCGGTGGAACTCGCCGTGCCGAAGGAAGGCATGTTCACCTGGTTCTGCGGGCTTACGCTCCTCAACACCGGCAAGGGCGACGAACAGGCGGCCTATGACTTCATCGACGCCTGGCTCAGCCCCGAGACGGGAAAGGCGCTCATCGAAGGGTCGGGCTACGGCCATGCCAATATCAAGGCCTTCGAGATCGCCGATCCGCAGGCGGTGGCCAACATGGGCATCACCGACCCGGTGGAGATGATGAAGAACTCGATCGTCTTCAAGACGCCCACGGACGCGGTGCAGGAAGGCTTCAACAAGGTCTGGGGCGATACGAAGGCGCTGAAGTACTGACCTTGCCGTGACGGACCTGACCGCCTCCGAACCGGCGCCGCCGGCGCGCGACCGCGAAGCGCTGCGCCGGTGGCTCAGGGGCTATGCGCTCCTCTCGCCGGCACTATCCGTGACCATCGCCATGCTGGCGCTGCCGATGGCGGCGCTGCTTCTTCTCAGCTTCTGGACGCAGTCGGGGTTCGAACTCGACCGGACGCCGACACTCGCCAACTATGCCGAACTCGTCCGGCCCTCGGCCGAGCCGACGGTCTGGTTCGGCATTCCGTTCCACCTCGCCTATCCGGTGCCGGCGATCCTGATGGTCAAGTCGCTCGTCATGTCGCTCATGGCGACGCTGGCCGTCATCGCGCTTGCCTACCCGATGGCCTATTTCCTCGCCTTCCGCGTCCACCGGCACAAGGCGCTCTGGATCATCCTCATCACCATCCCGTTCTGGACGAGCTATCTGCTCAGGGTCTTTGCCTGGAAGGTTGTCCTCGGCTTCAACGGGGCCATCAACTCCGGCCTGAAAGCGCTTGGGATCATTGATAAACCGCTGGAATTCCTGCTCTACAATCCCGGCGCCGTGGTGATCACGCTGGCGCATTCCTGGGTCGCCTTCGCGATCCTGCCGATCTATGTCTCGCTGGAAAAGATCGACCGCTCGCTGCTCGAGGCGGCATCCGACCTCGGCGACAGCAGGTGGAAACGGTTTCGCCGGATCACGCTGCCGCTCTCGGCCCCCGGCACTGTCGCGGCAGCCCTGCTCGTCTTCATCCCGACGGTGGGCGACTACGTCACGCCGACGCTCGTCGGCGGGCCGGGCGGCACGATGATCGGCAACCTCGTGCAGGACCTGTTTCTCAAGCAGAACAACGCCCCCCTGGGGGCGGCGGTCGCGATCACGATGATGGCCATTATCGCGCTCCTCGTGGCGCTCTTCCTCTGGGCGATCGGCTACGCCCGCATCCGGTCGCGGAGGCTCTGACGATGCGGGGGAAGCTCGATCTTCTATGGGTTTACGCCGGTCTCTTCATCGTTTTCCTCTATGGGCCGGTGCTCCTGATGCCGGTCTTCGCGCTGAACGACGGCACCTTCGCGACCTTCCCGCTGAAGGGCTTCACGCTGAAGAACTTCTCGGCGATGGCGGCCAACACCTCGATGATCCTCGCCTTCCAGAACAGCCTGAAGATCGCGGTCTTCGTCGCCGTCCTCTCGACCGCGCTGGCCATTCCCGCCGCGCTCGCGCTCACCCGCTTCCGCCTGCCGGGCGGGGCGGCGATCCAGAGCTTCATGATGCTGCCCCTCGTCATCCCCTCCATCGTCATCGCGGTGGCGCTTCTCGTGATCATCCTGAAGATCCTCGGCATCGGGCTATCGCTCTGGACCGTCGCGGCCGGGCATGTGATCGTCTGCCTGCCGTTCTGCATCTCGGTCCTCATGTCGCGGCTCGAAGGTTTCGACCCGAGTCTCGAGGAAGCGTCGCGCGATCTCGGATGTGGCGCGTGGCAGACCTTCTGGCGGCTTACCTTCCCGCTGGCGCTGCCCGGCGTGATCTCCAGCCTCCTGATGGGGTTCATCATTTCCTTCGACGAATTCGTCATCGCCTTCTTCCTGACCGGCACCGAGACGACGCTGCCGGTCTATCTCTTCAGCCAGCTTCGCTTCCCGAACAAGCTGCCGGGCGTCCTTGCGCTCGGCTCGCTGATCCTCGTCGGCTCCGCCCTGCTCGTGATCGCCGCAGAGGTGATCCGCAAGCGCGGCGTGGCGTCCAGCAATCCCGGAGACCTCTGATGGCGCCTGCGACCCCGATCATCGAACTCAGGGAGATCGAGAAGCGCTTCGGCGCGCTGACCGTGCTGCGGGAGATCGGCTTCGACATCGCGCAGGGGGAGTTCTTTTCGCTCCTCGGGCCCTCGGGCTGTGGCAAGACCACGCTGCTGCGCATCCTCGCGGGGATCGAACAGCCCTCGTCCGGGACGCTCCTCATCGACGGCCAGCCCATGGCCGGGGTGCCCGCGAACCGGCGGCCGACGAACATGGTGTTCCAGAGTTACGCGATCTTCCCGCACCTGAACGTCGAGGAGAACATCGGCTACGGGCTCAGGAACCAGCCGCTCTCCAAGGCCGAGGCGAAGGCGCGGGTGGCGGAGGCGCTGAGCCTCGTGAAGCTCGACGGGCTCGCGACGCGCAACGCCCACCAGCTCTCGGGCGGCCAGCGGCAGCGCGTGGCGCTGGCCCGCGCGCTCGTCTGCCGGCCCAAGGTCCTTCTGCTGGACGAGCCCCTCTCGGCGCTCGACAAGAAGCTGAGGGAGGAGATGCAGCTCGAACTCAGGGCGCTGCAACGGACCGTCGGGATCACCTTCGTCTTCGTCACCCACGACCAGGAAGAGGCGCTGACACTTTCGGACCGCATCGCCATCATGGCGGAGGGCCGGGTGATGCAGCTCGACACCCCGCGCGGGCTCTACGAGCGCCCGGCGAACCGGCGGGTGGCGGAGTTCGTCGGCACGATGAACTTCGTTCCCGGCCGGCTGCGCGCGGGGCGGCTCGATGCCGGCGGGCTCGGCGCCTTCGCCGGCACCGCCGTCGGCGCCATGCCCGAGGGTGCGGAGGGCTTTCTGGCGCTTCGGCCCGAAAAGCTCGTGCTGCACCCCGGCGCCGGGGGCGGCGGAACGGCGTCGCTGACGGGACGCGTGACGGAGGCTGCCTACCTCGGCGACCGCATCCACTACCTGGTGGCGGTCGGCGGGCTGGACCGGCCGCTCTCGGTATCGGTGAACAACGTCGCGGAGGGCTTCGCCCTCGGCACGCCGGTCACGGTCTCCTGGGCCGAGGGGGCGGGGCTGATCCTCGGCCCCTGAGGCTCAGGCGAAGTGGCGGGGAAAGAACGCCCGTGCCATGTGCAGGACGACCGCGCGCGCGGCGTCGCGGTCGAACCGGTCGGGGTAGAGGTGGAAATCGCTCCAGAGCCCTTCCAGCACGGCGAGGAAGGCCATGGTGGCGAGGGTCGGGTCGACCGAAGGGTAAGGCCCCGCAGCAGCAAGTTCGGTGCAGATCGCCGTGAAGGCCGCCTGCAGGCGCGCGTCGCGGCTGTCGATGAAGGGCATGTAGGCAGGCGAGGTCTGCGCCTCGCCCCGGAAGGCTGTCCAGACGGCCATCATGCGGCGGTTGAGCACGGCTGCGTCGAAGTCGGCCGCGATGAGCGCGCGGAGCCGGTCCTCGGGGCGGGGACCCGCGGCCGCCATCGCCGCCTGCCAGTGGGCCCCGTAGGCTTCCGAGAAGTGCCGCACGACCTCGACGAGCAGGTTCGCCTTGCTCCCGAAATGCAGGTTGACCATTCCGCGCGAGAGGCCCGCGTGTTCGAGGATGCGGCTGACCGAGACGTTCGCGAGCCCGTGCTCGAGGATGGCGTCGGCCGTCGCCGCGATCAGGGCCTTCCTGTGACGCTCCTTCGTCACGTCGCGGGCCCTGCGCGGCTCGTCCGCCATCCTTGCCATGCCCCGGCGTCCTTTCCTCAAAGTGCCGCACAGGAGTCGCGCATGGGGCGGCGTTTGGCAAGCGCGGCGACCGGGGGCACATCGCCCGGGCCCCCGGAGAATTTGCCGCAACAATCCGATGTCGCGCCTCAGATGCGATCGGCGAGCGAGGGCAGGAGGAGCCTGAGGTGCCCGAGCGCCAAGTCGCGCGCCGCGGTGCGCGTAAGCCGCCTGCCGTAGATGTGAAGCTGCAGCCAGAGCCCGTCGGTCATCGCGTCGATGGCATTGGCCAGGAGTGCGGGGTCGGGCGTGCCGTAGCGGGCGGCGAGCGCCTCGCAGGCCGCGACCATGGCCCGGTACCGGGTTTCCTCGGCCGCCTCGCAGATCGCGCTGAAGAGCGGCTGCGCGCCCGCCTCGCCCCAGAACGCGAACCAGAGGGCGAGTTTCCTGCGACTGCAGACGGCGGCGCCGAAGTCGGCCTTGACGAGACCGAGGATGCGGTCGAGCGGGTCCTTCTCGGCCAGCGCCGGTTCCCAGGCGGCGCGGTATTCCTCCGACAGCCGGCGCAACGTCTCCGTCAGGAGGCCGTCCTTGGTCTTGAAGTGGAAGACCAGCACACCCTGCGACACGCCCGCACCCTTCGCGACCGTCGCGAGCGTGGTGCCCGAGATGCCGTGGGCTGCGACGGACTCGACCGCCGCGTCGATGATCCGTGCCTGCGTGCGCCGGGAGGTGGGGGAAACCTTTTCGTCCAATGCGTCCGCTCCGTCCGGTCCCTCCCAGTGATGTAGTCCTGCGCCCCGCGCCGGAAAAGCATTTTCTGACTGAGCGCTCAGATATTATTTTGACTGGGCGTTCAGAATGCTGCTACGCTCGCGGAAAGGAGTCGGGGCAAGAAGACTGGGGGGCAGCCTTGAAATACGACGCCATCGTTGCGGGAGCCGGGCATAACGGGCTGACGACGGCCGCCTTCCTGGCGCGCGCGGGGCTGAAGGTGCTTGTCGTCGAGAAGAACGAGTATGTCGGTGGCGCGGCGGTTAGCCGGGAACTGGTGCCCGGCTGGACCTACTCCAACTGCTCCTACGTCTGCTCGCTCCTCAGGCCCGAGATCATCCGGGCGCTGGAACTGCCGAAGCACGGATTGCAGGTCATCCCCTACGAAAGCGGTGCGACCTTCAATTCCGAAGGCGGGTACTTCAACTATTCCTCGGACCACGATGCGCTCAGGCGCGAGCTTCTTCGCCACGACCCGCGCGACGCGGACGGATACGAACGCTATGCCCGCGCGGTGATGAAGCAGTGCCGTTTCATCAAGCCGCTCCTGCTGCGGACGGCGCCGGACCCGACGTCGTTCCGGCCGCGCGACATTTCGGAGCTTCTCTACATCGGCCGCCGCTTCCACGACCTCGGCGAACGCGACATGGCCGAGACCGTGCGGTTCTGGACGCTCTCGATCGCCGAGTTCCTCGACGAGCACCTGCATTCGGACATCGTCAAGGCGCACCTTGCCGGGTCGGGGATCATCGGCACGGGGCTCGGTCCCTATTCGCCGGGCACGGCCTACGTGCTTCTCCATCACTATATGGGCGAGGTCGACGGCTCCATCGGCGCCTGGGGCTTTGCTCGTGGCGGCATGGGCGCGATCACCCGGGCGATGGCGGCGAGCTTCCGCGCAGCGGGGGGCGAAATTCGCGCCGGCTCCAGCATCGACCGGTTCCTCGTGAAGGGGGGCCGTGTCACCGGTGTCGCGCTGGAGAACGGCGACGAGTTCGAGGCCGATACCGTGATCTCCGGCATGGACGTGCGGCGGACCTTCGTCGATCACACCGAGGCTTCGGACCTGCCGGAGGATTTCCTGAAGGCGGTCAGGCGCTACCGCTTCCGCGGATCCTCGGGCAAGCTCAACATCGCGCTCGACGGGATGCCGACCTTCCGCGCCGCGCCGAAGGGGGCGCGCTTCCTGCGCGGCGACCTGCATTTCCTCGACGACATGGCCGAGATCGAGCGCGCCTATGACGACTGGAAGGAAGGACGTTGGTCGTCAAGCCCTTACGTCGACTTCCTCATCCCGACGCAGATCGACCCGACGATGGCGCCGCCGGGCAAGCACTATGCCACGGTCTTCGTGCAGTATGCGCCTTACGAGCTGGCGGACGGACCCTGGGACGACGCGAAGCGGGAGGCCTTCGCCGCGACGGTGATCGGCAAGATCACGCGCCATGTCCCTGATTTCCGTGACCTCATCGTCCACAAGGAGGTGCGTACCCCGGCCGATATCGAGCGCGAGGTGGGGCTGACCGAGGGCAATATCTTCCAGGGCGAGCTGACCTTCGACCAGCTTCTCTTCAACCGCCCGGTGCCGGGCTATGCGCAGTACCGCTCGCCGATCAGGGGCCTCTACATGTGCGGTTCCTCGACCCATCCGGGCGGCGGCGTCATGGGCGCGCCGGGGGCGAACGCGGCGCGCGAGGTGCTGCGCGACCTCGGCCGCAGGATCGACATGGGGGCGGCGGCATGAGCCCGGATGCCATCGTCATCGGCGCGGGCCACAACGGGCTTGTCGCGGCCGCGCGGCTCGGTCTCGCCGGGCGGCGCGTGCTGGTCCTGGAGGCGCAGGATGCGCCCGGCGGATTGCTGGGCGAGGCCGGAGGGATGCGGGTGGCGGCGATGCCCACGGGACTCGACCCGGAGGTCGCCCGTGCGCTTGCGCTCCACCGCCACGGGCTCCGGCCCGGACGGCCGCTGGCGACGATCGCCCTTGGCGGCAACGCGCCCGTGCGGATCGAAGGGGGGAGCGTGCGCGGCATAGACGCGGCTGCGGCGGCTGCCTTCGCGGATCTCCACCGGCGGCTCGGCCGGCATGCCGCGGCGCTCGCGCCGATGATGGCGAAGGTTCCGCCCAGGCTGCGCGACGGCGGCTGGGGCGATCTGATGACGCTTGCCCGCATGGGCCTCGGCGTCCGGATGCTCGGCCGGGCGCAGATGCGCGAACTTTTGCGCGTCCTTCTGTCCAACGTCTGGGACCTTTTGGACGACGAGATCGGCGACGGGCCGCTCTCCGGGGCGCTCGCCATGGAGGCGACGCTGGGCGGCGCGATGGGGCCGCGATCGCCGGGCACCGTCCTGCCGCTCCTCTACCGGTTCGCCGGCCGGCCGCGAACGATGCCGGAGGGTGGGGCGGGCGCCATCGTCGCGGCTCTGGTGAAAGCGGTGGAGGCGACGGGCGGGCAGGTCAGGACCGGGGCGCGGGTCGCCGGCGTCCTGACCGGCGACGACCGGGTGGCGGGTGTCCGGCTGGAAGGCGGCGAGGAGATCCGCGCGCCCCTGGTTGTCTCGAACGCGCATCCGCGCGCGACGCTTCTCGATCTGCTCGGAGTGCGCCATCTGGATGCCGAGGACGCGCGGCGGGCGCGGCTGATGGCGACCGAGGGGATGGTGGCGCGGCTTGACCTGACGCTCGGGGCGGCGCCCGGGGTGCCGGGCGCCGGCGCGCCGGACCTCTGCGACAGGATGGTGATCGCGCCCGACATGAAGATGTTGGAAACCGCCTTCAACGCCGCAAAATACAAGGGGATTCCGGAACGTCCCGGATTGGAGTGCCACTGGGACGCAGGCGCGTCCAGGCTGGCGGTCAGCGCCCAGTTCGTGCCCTGCGGCGTGAAGGGCGGTTGGTCGGCGGAGACGCGCGACCGGCTGCTGTCGAACGTGGTTTCGGCGATCGACGACGCCTTGCCCGGGACCGCGGCGAAGGTGACCGGCGTCACCCTTGCCACGCCCGCCGACATCGAAGCGCGCTTCGCCCTGCCGGGCGGCCACTGGCACCACGGCGAGTTCCGGGTGGACCAGATGCTGATGCTGCGCCCCTTCGCCGGGGCGGCGCAGTACCGGATGCCCGTGGCCGGTCTCTACCTCTGCGGCGCGGGCGCGCATCCGGGCGGCGACGTGACGGGCCTGCCGGGCTGGAACGCGGCCGGTGCGGCCCTGAAGGACGGGAGGCGGGCATGACCGCAGACACCAGCCCGCGCGCTGCGGTGCCGATGGGGCTCGTGCCGGGTCCGTTCCACGACCGGCTCGTCGCGCTGAACCACCAGCAGGCCTGGATGAACTGGATGGGCATCGCCTCGCCTGCCGTGCTCGACACGGTGGAGTTCGAGTATTTCGCCATCCGCAATCAGGCGACGCTCTTCGACATCTCGCCGATGATGAAGTACCGGATTGCCGGGCCGGATGCCGAGGCCGTGGTGAACCGGCTTGTCACCCGCGACATCGCAAGGCTCGCGCCCGGCCGGGTGGCCTATGCGATCTGGTGCGACGCCGAGGGCAATGTGGTCGATGACGGCACCGTCTTCCGGCTTGGCCAGACCGAGTTCCGGCTGTGCTGCCAGGAACCGCAGCGCGCCTGGCTCGACGACGTGGCCTGGGGCTTCGACGTCAGCGTGCAGGACGTGAGCGGAGCCATCGCCGGGCTGGCGCTGCAGGGGCCGACCTCCTGCGCGGTGCTGAAGGATGCAGGCCTTGCGGGGATCGAGACGCTGAAGCCGTTCGAGATCAGGGAATTCCGGATCGACACTCATCCTGTCACCATCTCGCGCACGGGCTTTACCGGCGACCTCGGCTACGAGATCTGGATGACGCCGGATGACGCGCCCGGTGTCTGGGACGCGCTGATGGCGGCGGGGATTCCCAGGGGACTTCGCGTCATCGGCTATCACGCGCTCGACATGGCGCGGATCGAGGCGGGGTTCCTGCTTCCCCGGGTCGATTTCGTTTCTTCCGAGACGCACCTCAGGCCGGGCCGGGCGCGCAACCCTTACGAACTCGGGCTCGACTGGCTGGTGGCGCTGGACAAGCCGCACTTCAATGGCCGACGGGCGCTCCTGCGGCTTGCGCAGGAGAAGCCCCGGCGCAAGCTTGTCGCGATCGAGATCGACCGAGATAAGCCGGCCCTGAACGCGCTCGTCTATCACGCCAGGCGCCGCGAGGTGGGCTTCGTCACCTCCGCCCTCTGGTCGCCGACGCTGAAGCGCAACATCGCCCACGCCTGGGTGGAGGCGCCCTGGTGCGAGACCGGCGACCTCTGGGTCGAGATCTACCTCCAGCGCGAACTGGTCTGGCAGCGGCGGATGGCGCGGGCGCGGGTGGTGGAGCGCGGCTTCTTCCGGCATCCGCGGCGCACGGCGACGCCGCCGGCGGATTTCTGAGGGTCAGCGCAACGGTTTCAGATCCGTGAGTTCCAGCCGTTCGCGCCACGCTTCGGTTCCGTCGGGGCGGAGCAGGCGCACGGTCATCGCCTCGAGGTGCCGGGGGGTCGGGGCGAGCGCGAGCGTATGGCAGCCGTCCTCCATCCGCACCGCGTCGCTGGCGACGGTGAAGGAGCGTTCCGGCGCGAAGCTGCGCCCCTGGTAGTGGAAGGCCACGCGCATCTCGGGTCCGCCGCGGGCCGTATCGAGGCAGGTGGGCGCGACATGGGCGAAAACCCTGGGGCCGAGGCAGAAGGTTCCGCCGGCGCGGATAGGGGCGCAGGACATTTCCTCGACGAAGGGCCGGAAGTCCTGAAGGCAGAGGTAGGCGATGCCGTCGTGGATGAAGGCCGAATCCTCGGCCGGGAAGGCGCGGCAGGCGCGCGGGCTCGCCGGAAGGACGCCGGTCTCGACCGTGTCGCCGAAGAGCGCGCGGAAGATGCCGATGTTGGGGTTGCCGGCATGGAAGCTCGACCAGCCGGCGAGGCTGCCCCAGGAAAGCTCAGGGTAGTCCACCGAGCCGACGAGGCGGAAGGGCGGGCCCCCGAAGCCCTCGAGCGTGGCGAGCTTGGCGCGGATCGCGCGGGCGAGGTCTGCGTCGCGGGCACCCAGCCGCGCACTGTCGGACCAGAAGGCCGAGGCGGTGAGCGCGAAGACGAGGGCAACGAGGCCGACCGATGCCGCGCCGGTGGCGACCAGACCCTGGCGCCACCGGGCGGGCCCGCTGGCGAGCGTCAGCCCGGCGATGGCCACGGCCGGAATCCAGGAGCCGAGATAGGCGAAGGCGCGCCCCGGCGGCGCATAGGTCTCGTAGCCGAGCCAGAAGAGGATCGGGAAGACGAAGAACGCGAGTCCGGCGCCGATGGCGAGGCGGAAGGCCGTAAGGACCCGCGCACCCTTGCCGCGGTTCAGCCAGCCGAGGGCGAGAAGCGCGAGCGCGCCGAGCGCGAAGAGCCCGAGCGTGAACCGGAGCACGCGCGGCAGGTTCATCAGCGTGCCGGTGTGGAGGCTCCGCAACACCGCCGGAAGCGCCGCGATCTTCTCGGCGAACCCGGCGGCATCGGTGGTCTGGAACCGCTCCGACGCGATTTCGATCCCGCGCAGCGCGGCATAGATGCGCCACTCGGCGAGGTAGAGCGCGACGGCGATGGCCGTTGCCAGCGCGCCGACCGCCGCGATCCGGACCGCGTCGGCGAAGCGCACCCTGTCGATCCTGAGAAGCGCGAGGACGGGAATGATCAGCCCCGCCTCCGCGAAGGTCTGGTAGATCGCGAGGCTGAAGGCGAGAAGCTGTGCCGCCCCGAGGACGGCGAGGGCCTGCACGCCGCGCCCCTTGCCCGAAACCCGCCAGAGAAGCTCGAACGCTCCCACCGACAGCGCAAGCGCGAAGGGATAGGCGAAGACGTTGCTTTCGAAGCTGAGCGCGTCGGCCATGTAGATGTGGTTGACCGAGATCGCGAAGATCGCGAGTGCGGCGGCCGGCCGCGCGCCCTCGGGCGCGGCATGGGCCGCGAGGATGCGCGCGACCCACCAGAAGCAGGGAAAGGCCAGCGTCACCTGCACCGGAAGAAGGAAGCGCTCGCCGAGAAGGTCGCGGAAGATGACCTCCAGAAGCCAGCGCCCCTCGATCGCCGTCCAGAGCGGCGAGGTGCCGTTGACGTGGCGCCAGTCGTCTGAGTGAAAGCCGTCGTTCAGGACGCCCCAGGCGGTCGTGACGACATAGAGGAGGACGGCCGCGAGGAACGCCGTGCGTTCGTCGATCGGCCAGGGTCGAACGGTCGGCGCCTTCATGTCACTCATCGGCATTCCCGTGACTGTCCTCGGGGCTGTTCCCGGTCCTGTCCGGCTCGAATCCGAGCCGGCTTTCGACGATGTAGAGCGGGCGGCCCTTCGCTTCGCTGTAGAGCCGGCCAAGGTATTCGCCGATGATGCCGAGCACCACGAGCTGGATGCCGCCCATGAAGATCACCGCGACCATCGTCGAGGCATAGCCAGGCACGTCGGTGCCCCAGAGCATGGTGCGGACCAGAAGGTAAATCCCGTAAAGCATCGCGAGGAGGGCGAAGATGAGGCCGAAGTAGGTGGCGACGCGCAGGGGCACGGTCGAATAGCCGGTGATCCCGTCGAGCGCGAAGTTCCAGAGCTTCCAGTAGTTGAACTTGGTCTTGCCGGCGGCGCGGACCGGGCGCTGGTAGCCGACGCTCGTCTGGCGGAAGCCGACCCAGGAGAACAGGCCCTTCATGAATCGGTTGCGTTCCCTGATACCCCGCAGCGCCTCCACGACGCGGGCGTCCATCAGGCGGAAATCGCCGGCGTTGGGCGGAATGTCGACGTTCGAGACGCGCCGCAGCATGGCATAGAACGCATTCGCGGTCGTCCGCTTCAGCCAGCTGTCGGTGTCGCGCGCGTCGCGGACGGCATAGACGACATCGTAGCCCTCGCGCCAGAGCCGCAGGAATTCCCCGATCAGTTCGGGCGGGTCCTGCAGGTCGGCGTCGAGCGGCACGACGGCGCGCCCGCGGGTGGCGTCGAGCCCGGCGGTCAGCGCCAGTTCCTTGCCGAAGTTGCGAGCGAGGTTGATCACGCGGATGCGGGGGTCGCGGGCATGGTGGACGGCGAGAATCTCCGCCGTCCGGTCGCGGCTGCCGTCATTGACGCAAACGATCTCGTAGCTTTCGCCGAGGCTTGCAAGCACCTCCCCGAGCCGCGCGAAGAGAATGTCGAGCACATCCTCCTCGTTGTAGGCGGCGACGACGACGCTCAGCGTCGGGCGCCCTGACGGGGGGGCTGCCGCGGGGGCGGCGGGCGCGTTCCGCTCCGGTGCCTGAACGATCTTCGGCGCCATCTCGTCCCCGCTCAGAAATCGCCCCGGAGGGGGCCTGCAATGGCTTCTTCTACAACCGGATTCGGGCGCTGTCAGGGAATTTCCGCGCTGCGGAAGGTGATGTCCGCGCCCGGGCAACAAAGCCGGGCCGGTGGTGGTATTGGCAGGGGCGTCCGTCGCGCGCATGATCGGTGTCAGGGCGGCGGGCGGTCCGCCAGTGTAATCCTGAACCGGTGCGGGAGCGGAGACGAAGGCCGATGACGGGCGAGCGAACGGCAGCGGACGGCAGCGGGTCGGGGCAGGGCGAGGTCGCCCGGCTCCGCGCCGACGTGGCCGCTCTGGCCGCCGCGCTGCGACCGGTCGCGGGCGATCGGCTGGACCGGCTCTGGGCCGAAGTCGACGGGCTTCCCGACGCAGCCGTCGCCCGCGCGCTTGAGGCCGCGCGGGGCATCCGGCAGATGGCCGAGGCGCCCCCGGCTGAGGGCCGCCGGAGCGGCCGGTCCCTCGGCGGGATTGTCGCCGCCTTCGCGCTCGGCCTCGTTGCCGGCATCTTCGTGGGGAGACAGAGGCGATGACGGAACGGCAGAGACGCGCCACCGAGGAGGCCGCCATGGCGGCGGGGCTGGGAGTGCTGGTCGCGATCTGCGGTATCGCGGCCTGGGTCCTTCTGGCGGCGGCGGCCGTCGCGGCGCTGATCCCGGTCGCCGGAACGGCCCTTGCGCTCGGACTCGTCGCGGCCGCGCACGCTCTCGTCGCGCTCCTTGCGGGGCTGCGCATCCGGGCCATCCTCCGCCGGGCGGCGGAGCGGCGGCGCGCCCGCATGGTGAACTTCGCGCTTCTGCGCTCTGCGTTGATGCTGCTGCCCGGCCGGCGGCGGCCGGCGGCACGCCAGGGTCTTGCAGCCCTCCTTGCCGTCATCGCGCTGGCGCTGTTTCTGGCGCCGGCGCGCCGACCCGACGGTCCAGGCGACAAACCCGAAGGCTAGCCGGCGCCCGGTCAGGCGGGCCGCGCTGCGGTCCCCGGCTGCCCGGAGGGACCGGTCACACGTCGCATTCCGGGCGCGGGCAGGCGCCGAGGCCGGGAGACGCGACGGAGAAATGACAAAAAAGATTTTTCCAGGACAAAATGTCTATTGCATTGGCAAAGCATTTCGGCTGAATTCCGCGCAGGACGCAGCTCTTCCGGTCAAGGATCCAGATGGCGCGGAAACCCGCAGGCGCAGCGATCGCTCTCGGTCAACGCATTCGCAGGCGCCGGCAGTTCATGGCGATGACCTTGCAGGAGCTGAGCAACGCATGTGGTGTCTCTGTGGGCTATCTCAGTCAGGTCGAACGTGACAACGCGGTGCCGACACTCGGCACCCTGGCCGAGATCGCGGCCGCGCTCGACGTCGGCATAGATCATTTCATCGCCACGCCGCGGCAGGCCGACAGCGTGACGCATGCCGGCGAACGGCAGCGCTTTTCGCTCTCGGGCTCCTCGATTGCCTATGAGCAGATCGGGGCGGAGTTTCCCGGCCACGAGCTGACCTCCTTCCTCCTGAACGTGCCGCCCGGCTACAGTTCCGAGACCGTCCAGCACTCGGGTGAGGAGCTCGTCTTCGTGCTGGAGGGGGAGATCATCCAGGTCGTCGACGGCGAGCAGTTCCGCCTGCGCACCGGGGACAGCATCCACTACCTCGGCCGCAATCCGCATTCCTGGTCGAACCCCGGGGATCGCATGGCGCGGCTCCTGTGGACGGGCAAGATGCTCCA
This sequence comes from Paracoccaceae bacterium, assembly GCA_020637675.1. Lineage (GTDB taxonomy): Bacteria > Pseudomonadota > Alphaproteobacteria > Rhodobacterales > Rhodobacteraceae > Albidovulum. The sequence continues at coordinate 945,315 of JACKKD010000002.1, forward strand.
CGGCGCGACGCCGTCGGCCTATGTTCCGCAGAAGACCATTCCTGCGCCACAGCAGGACCGCGCGCGTCCGGTCGCGGCCGGGCGCGCAGCCGACACAACTGCCGAATAAGCTGGCAGACTGAATCCAACCAGAAAGGGAGAACGGACCTTGAAACAGTTTCTCGTATTCGCCTCGGCGCTGGCGCTGAGCGCCGCCATGGCGGAGGCCAAGACCTTCGTCTATTGCTCGGAAGCCTCGCCCGAAGGCTTCGATCCGGCGCCCTATACGGCCGGCGGAACCTTCGATGCCTCGGCGCATCCGATCTACAACCGCCTGACCGAGTTCAAGAAAGGCACGACCGAGGTCGAGCCGGGCCTGGCCGAAAGCTGGGAAGTGTCAGAGGACGGCACCGAGTACACGTTCCACCTGCGCAAGGGCGTGAAGTGGCAGTCGAACGAGAAGTTCACTCCCACGCGCGACTTCAACGCCGATGACGTGATCTTCTCGTACGAGCGTCAGGGGAAGGCCGACAACCCCTGGCACCAGTACATCGCGGGCATCACCTACGAGTACTATACCGCGATGGACATGCCGAACCTGGTCAAGTCGATCGAGAAGATCGACGACTACACGGTGAAGTTCACGCTGAACCAGCCCGAGGCGCCGTTCCTCGCCAACATCGCCATGCCCTTTGCCTCCATCGTGTCGAAGGAATATGCCGATGCGCTCGACGCGGCGGGCACGCGCGAAGACCTCAACAACATGCCGATCGGCACGGGGCCGTTCAAGTTCGTGGCCTATCAGAAGGACGCGGTCATCCGCTACCAGAAGAACCCAGACTACTGGGGAACCGCGCCCCTGATCGACGACCTCGTCTTCGCGATCACTCCCGACGCGGCGGTACGCCTGCAGAAGCTGAAGGCCGGCGAATGCCACCTGATGCCCTATCCGGCCCCGGCCGACATCGAGGCGATCAAGGCCGACCCGAACCTGAAGCTCGACGAACAGGCGGGCCTGAACGTCGGCTACCTGGCCTACAACACGACGATGGCGCCCTTCGACAATCCGGCGGTCCGCAAGGCGCTGAACATGGCGATCAACAAGCAGGCCATCGTTGACGCGGTCTTCCAGGGTCACGCCGAACCGGCGAAGAACCCGATTCCGCCGACCATGTGGTCCTACAACGACGCGATCCAGGACGATCCCTACGATCCGGAAGCGGCCAAGAAGATGCTTGAGGAAGCGGGCGTCAAGGATCTCTCGATGAAGATCTGGGCGATGCCGGTGCAGCGGCCCTACATGCCGAACGCGCGCCGCACCGCCGAACTGATGCAGGAAGACCTGTCGAAGGTCGGCGTCTCGGTCGAGATCGTGTCCTACGAATGGGGCGAGTACCTGCAGAAGTCGATGGAAGCGGGCCGTGACGGCGCGGTGATCCTCGGCTGGACGGGCGACAACGGCGATCCCGACAACTTCCTGTCGGTGCTCCTGTCCTGCGACTCCGCGAAGGAAGGCGGGGCCAACCGCGCCTTCTGGTGCAACGAGGACTTCTCGAAGCTCCTGAAGGACGCCAAGGTCACCGCCGACCCGGCGACGCGGACCAAGCTCTACGAAGACGCGCAGGTCATCTTCAAGGAGCAGGCGCCCTGGTTCACCATCGCGCATTCGACCCAGTATGTGCCGATGTCGAACAAGGTTTCGGGCTTCGTGATGAGCCCGCTCGGCGACTTCACCTTCGAGACCGTGGACATCGCCGAGTAATCGGTCCATCCACATCTGGAAACCGGGCGCGCGGGGGACAGTGTTTCCCCGCGCGTTCTGCAAGGGAGCCGGTGCATGGTCCGCTTCATCCTCTCCAAGCTTCTCTACCTGGTGCCGACCTTCCTCGGGATCACCATCATCGCCTTCAGCTTCGTGCGAATCCTTCCCGGGGACCCGGTGCTGCTGATGGCGGGCGAACGGGGCGTCACGCCGGAACGGCACGCCGAGCTCTCCGCGCAGCTCGGCTATGACAAGCCGGTGGTGATGCAGTATTTCGATTTCCTCGGCCGGCTCATGCAGGGGGATTTCGGCAATTCGCTGGTGACGAAGAAGCCGGTGCTGGCAGAGTTCCTGACGCTCTTTCCCGCGACGGTTGAGCTTGGGTTCTGCGCCATCGTCATCGCCACGCTGATCGGCGTGCCGGTGGGTGTGCTGGCCGCGATCCGGCGCGGCAGCTGGTTCGACCAGATATCTATGACGGCCGCGCTCGTCGGCTTCTCGATGCCGATCTTCTGGTGGGGCCTGCTTCTCATCATCCTCTTCTCGGGAATCCTCGGCTGGACTCCGGTGTCGGGGCGGATCAGCCTTCTTTACTTCTTCCCGAACGTGACCGGATTCATGCTGATCGACAGCCTCCTTTCGGGGCAGGAGGGCGCCTTCGCCTCGGCGCTGTCGCACCTCGTTCTGCCGTCGATCGTCCTGGCAACGATCCCGCTTGCCGTCATCGCGCGGCAGACGCGGTCGGCCATGCTGGAGGTCATGGGCGAGGACTACGTCCGCACCGCCCGCGCCAAGGGGATGCCGCCCTTCCGGGTGATCGGAATCCATGCGCTGAGGAACGCGATGATCCCGGTCGTCACCACGATCGGGCTCCAGATCGGCGTGCTCATGGCCGGCGCGATCCTGACCGAGACCATCTTTTCCTGGCCCGGCATCGGCAAGTGGATGATCGATTCCATCTCGCGGCGCGACTATCCGGTGGTGCAGTCCGGGCTCCTGCTGATCGCGGCGCTGGTGATGGTCGTCAACCTGATCGTCGATCTCACCTATGGCCTCATCAATCCGAGGATCCGCGTCAAATGAGCGACACATCCAACCTCGCCGCGCCGGTCCGGCTCTCCGACGCCGCCATCCGCCGCCGGATGCTGGCGGAGTTCTGGTTCTATTTCCGTCAGAACCGGGGCGCGGTCGGCGGTCTCGTGGTCTTCGTGCTTCTGGTGCTCGTCGCGGTCTTCGCGTCGCTGCTCGCGCCGCACGATCCGACGGCGCAGTACCGCGATGCCCTCCTCGTGCCGCCGGTCTGGCAGGAGGGAGGGCGCGAGGGCTTCCTGCTCGGCACCGACGCGGTCGGCCGCGACATCCTCTCGCGTCTCCTCTTCGGGGCGCAGTACTCGCTCTTCATCGGCATCGTCGTCGTCTCCATCGCGCTCGTCGGCGGCATCGTCATCGGGCTTCTCGCCGGGTTCTTCGGCGGCTGGGTCGATACCGTCATCATGCGGGTCATGGACGTGATCCTGGCCTTCCCCTCGCTCCTGCTCGCGCTCGTCCTCGTCGCCGTTCTGGGGCCGGGGCTGACCAACGCGATGATCGCCATTGCCATCGTCTACCAGCCGCATTTCGCGCGGCTGACGCGGGCAGCGGTCATGTCCGAGATGAAGCGCGAATATGTCACCGCCGCCCGTGTCGCCGGCGCGGGCAACCTGCGGCTGATGTTCAGGACCATCCTGCCCAACTGCCTGGCCCCGCTCATCGTGCAGGCGACGCTTTCCTTTTCCTCGGCCGTGCTCGATTCCGCGGCGCTCGGGTTTCTCGGCATGGGGGCGCAGCCGCCCGCGCCGGAGTGGGGCACGATGCTGGCCGAGGCGCGGGAGTTCATCCTGCGCGCCTGGTGGGTCGTCACCTTGCCCGGCCTCGCGATCCTGGTTTCTGTCCTGGCGATCAACCTCATGGGCGACGGGCTGCGCGACGCGCTCGACCCCAAGCTGAAGCGGAGCTGAGACCATGGCGCTGCTCACCATCCGGAACCTGACCGTCACCTTTGCCACCGCAACCGGCGGCTTCACCGCCGTCGACGGGATCGACGTCCACGTGGACCGCGGCGAGGTCCTGGCCATCGTCGGCGAGTCCGGCTCGGGCAAGTCCGTGTCGATGCTGGCGGTGATGGGGCTTCTGCCTGACACCGCGACCGTCACCGCCGACGAGATGACCTATGATGGCCGCGATATCCTCGCCATGACCGCGGCCGAGAGGCGGAGGCTGATCGGGCGCGAGATCACGATGATCTTCCAGGAGCCGATCGCCTCGCTGAACCCATCCTTCACCGTCGGCTTCCAGATCGAGGAGGTGCTGCGGCTGAACCTCGGCCTCTCGCGTCGGGCAGCGCGGGACCGCGCACTGGAGCTGTTCCGCGCGGTCGGAATCCCCGAGCCCGAGGTCAAGATCGACGCCTATCCGCACCAGATGTCCGGCGGGCAATGTCAGCGCGTGATGATCGCCATGGCCATCGCCTCCAACCCGCGCCTCCTGATCGCGGACGAGCCGACGACCGCGCTCGACGTGACGATCCAGAAGCAGATCCTGGACCTCCTGATGAACCTCCAGGAGGACTACGGGATGGCGCTCATCCTCATCACCCACGACATGGGCGTGGTGGCCGAGACCGCCGACCGCGTGGTGGTGCAGTACAAGGGCCGCAAGATGGAGGAATCGGACGTGCTTTCGCTCTTCGAGGCGCCGCAGCATCCCTACACCCGCGCCCTCCTTTCGGCGCTGCCCGAACATGCGACCGGCGACCGGCTTCCCACCGTCTCCGACTACTTCCAGCAGGAGGCCGCGCGATGAGCGGCGCCGACACCGTTCCCGTCGTCGAGGGGCGCGCCATCGTCCAGGACTACCATGTGCCGGGCAGCTTCTTCGCCCGGTCCTCGTCGGTACGGGCGCTGAAGGGCATCGACTTCAGGGTCGAGAAGGGCAAGACGCTCGCCATCGTGGGCGAAAGCGGATCGGGGAAATCGACCCTCGCGCGGATCATCGCGCTGATCGACGCACCGACCGGGGGCGACCTGCTGATCGACGGGCAGGCGGTCGACATCCGCCGCCGGCGGCCGGTGCCCGCGCTGCGGTCGAAGGTTCAGATGGTGTTCCAGAATCCCTACGGCAGCCTCAATCCGCGCCAGAAGGTCGGCGACGTGCTGATGGAGCCCCTTGTCATCAACACCGACGTGCCCGCCGCCGAGCGGCGGGAGCGGGCCGAGGCGATGCTGAGCAAGGTCGGGCTCCAGCCCGAGCACTTCAACCGCTACCCCCACATGTTCTCGGGCGGCCAGCGCCAGCGGATCGCGATCGCACGGGCGCTGATGCTGAACCCGTCGCTCCTGGTGCTGGACGAGCCCGTCTCGGCGCTCGACCTCTCGGTTCAGGCTCAGGTGCTGAACCTGCTCGCCGATCTTCAGGACGAGTTCGAGCTGACCTACGTCTTCGTCAGCCATGACCTTTCGGTCGTGCGCTACATCGCCGACGAGGTGATGGTGATCTCGAAGGGCGAGGCGGTGGAGCAGGGGACCCGCGAGGAGGTCTTCGCCAATCCGCGTCACCCCTACACGCAGTCGCTCTTCGCCGCGACCCCGGTCACCGATGTCGAGGCGATCCGCGCCCGGGTGGAACGGCGCAGGGCGGCGCGCGCCCTGCAACCGGCCTGACGGCAACACTCCTGGGAGCAGTCACATGGACTACGACAAGGTTCTGGCCGGTTTTTCCAAGGTCGAGGCGCCGGCAATCTCCCGCGAGGAACTGGCCGGCCGGATGGAGGGCCTCAGGGCGGCGATGCGGGCCGGCGGGACCGGCTGGGCCTGGCTCGATGCGACCTCCTCGCTCGCCTACTACGCGGGGCTGTCGCTCAATCCCTCGGAGCGGCTCCACGGTGCCCTCGTCGGCTCGGACGGCTCGCTTCTCTATGTCACCCCGGCGTTCGAACGCCCGAAGCTCGAGACTATGATCCGCCTTCCCGGCGAGATCGCCGTCTGGGAGGAGGACGAGGATCCCTTCGCGCTGATCGCGGCGCGCGCGCGTGGCCGGGTCGCGCTCGACCCCGCGATGGCCTTCGGCTTCGCCGCGCGGATGATGGCCGTGCCGGACCTTCAGCCGGTTCCGGCCGGGCCCATGATCGCGGCACAGAGGCGGATCAAGTCCGCCGCGGAAATCGCCATCATCCAGACGGCGATGGCGGCGAGCCACCGGGTCCAGAAGGCCGTTCATGACGGCCTGCGCCCCGGCATCTCGACGCGGGAAGTCGCCGGCTTCGTCGACGCGGCGCATCTGGCGCTGGGGCTTTCGCCGGTCTTCGTCGCGGTGCAGTTCGGCGAGGCCACCGCCTATCCGCACGGCGTGCCCTACGCGCAGACGCTTTCCGAGGGAGACATGGTGCTGGTCGACCTCGGCGGCAGGCTTCACGGCTATCACTCCGACATCACCCGGACCTATGTCTTCGGCCGGCCGACGGCCCGCCAGCGCCACCTCTGGGACTGCGAGCGGCGGGCGCAATCCGCCGCGTTTGCCGCGGCTCAGCCGGGCGCGACCTGCGCCTCGGTGGACCGCGCCGCCCGGGCGGTGCTGGAGGACGAGGGTTTCGGTCCCGGCCATGCCGTTCCCGGCCTGCCGCACCGGACGGGGCACGGGCTCGGCCTCGATATCCACGAGGAACCCTGGATCGTCGCCGGAAACGAGACTGTCCTTGCCCCCGGCATGTGCTTCTCGATCGAACCCATGCTCTGCGTCTACGGCGAGTGTGGCGTTCGGCTGGAGGACATTGTCCACATGACCGAGGCCGGACCACGCTGGTTCTGCCCGCCGTCAGCGACGCTCGACGCGCCGTTCGGGTGATCCGCACCCGCCGGGGCGGGAAACGAAGGCTTGACAGTGGCGCGGCAATCCGGCACTGGGCACCTGTCGTCGCGCTGCCGCGTGAGCAAGCCCGGCCCCGACAGGGCCATCGGCGACAACGGATTTCAGTTCCCCATCACGCAGGGTCCTGACGCGACGGCCGGACGGCGCGGGATGAGCCCGCCTGTCCCGAGGCCGCGCGGACCCTCGCAGCCCGCATTCACGCGGTCCTGCAAACCGGCGCGCCGGCATCGCTGCCGCGCGCCTTGCAAAGGATACGACTTGTTCGACTTCGACATGCTCGGCCTCGCGCCGACGCTTCGCTCCGCGGTGAAACGCGCGGGCTTCACCGAACCCACCCCGATCCAGAACCAGGCCATCCCGCTCGCGCTCGACGGGCACGACATCCTCGGCCTCGCGCAGACCGGCACCGGCAAGACGCTGGCCTTCGGCCTGCCGCTGATCGACCACCTCCTCGCCCAGCCGGGCAAGCCCGAGCCGAAGAGCGTGAAGGCGCTGGTCCTCGCGCCGACGCGGGAACTCGCCAACCAGATCGCCGACAGCCTCCGGGTCCTGACCGACGGGACGAAAATCCGCGTCTGTACGGTCGTCGGCGGCCAGTCCATCGGCAAGCAGATCGCGCTCCTTGCGCGCGGGACCGACGTCCTGGTGGCGACCCCGGGTCGGCTGATCGACCTGATGGACCGCGGCGCCGTAAGCCTCGGCGCGGTCCGCCATCTCGTCCTCGACGAGGCCGACCAGATGCTCGACCTCGGCTTCATCCACGCGCTGCGGAAGATCGCCCCGCGGCTCGGCACGCCGCGCCAGACGATGCTCTTCTCGGCCACGATGCCGAAGCAGATGGAGGAGATTTCCCGCGCCTACCTCACCGACCCGCGCCGCGTACAGGTCGCGCCTCCGGGCAAGGCGGCCGACAAGGTCACCCAGTCGGTCCATTTCCTGCCCAAGGCCGAGAAGCCGGCGCGCCTGCGCGAGATCCTGTCGCGGGACCTGGAGGCTCTGACGCTGGTCTTCGCCCGCACCAAGCACGGCGCGGAAAAGCTGATGAAGGACCTCGTGGCCGACGGCTACAACGCCGCCTCGATCCACGGCAACAAGAGCCAGGGCCAGCGTGACCGGGCCATCAAGGCGTTCCGCGACGGCACGATCACGACGCTGGTGGCGACCGACGTGGCCGCGCGCGGCATCGACATCCCGGGTGTGTCCTACGTCATCAACTACGACCTGCCCGAGGTGCCGGACAACTACGTTCACCGGATCGGCCGTACCGCCCGCGCCGGGCGCGAGGGCGAGGCGATTGCCTTCTGCGCGCCGGAGGAGGCCGACCTCTTGCACGAGATCCAGAAGGTGATGAAGGCCGAGGTGCCGGTGGCGAGCGGCAAGAGCCCGCTGATCGAGCGCGGGGCGGGCGGCGGCCGCCGGGCTGGCACCGCGCCCCGCGGCGCAGGGCGGGCACCGGGCGGCGCCGTTCCAGCCGCAACGCCTGCGAAGCGCCGCCGTCCGCGCCGCCGCCGCGCGGCGTGACGGCTGCCAGAACCTGCCCGGCCAGCCCCCTCCCGGCGCTCTCCGATGGAGGCGCCCGGGAGGGTAGGCCGGCAAGGGGCGGCGCGGCGGTCGGCCCCTTGCTCCGAGGCAGGGCTGAGGCGGGTGTCTGGTAGGCCCGGAGGGACTTGAACCCCCAACCAAGGCGTTATGAGCGCCCTGCTCTGACCATTGAGCTACGGGCCCGGCCGCAGTCTGACTAGCAGAACCGCCGGACCGGTCAACCCCGGCGGCGGTCGGGGGCGGCCGCGAGATGCCGCGCTGGCGTGCCCGCCGCCTTGTCTCCGGCGGAAAGGGAACGGTAGACTGGCCCCTGCACGGCCGAGACGGAGGCTCCAGCATATGGATCGACCTGGCTCACGCCCCCATGCCGCCGAGATCGACGACTGCCTGCGGCGGCTTGAGGCGCCGGCCGAGGGGCTCGCGTCCGGCGAGGCCGCCCGGCGGTTGGCCGCGAATGGGCCGAACACGCTGCCGCTGCCACCCGGTCGGCCGGCGATCCTGCGTTTCCTGGCGCAGTTCCACAACGCGTTGATCTACGTGCTGCTCGCCTCCGCGGGCGTCACCGCGGCGCTCGGTCACTGGATCGATACCGGCGTCATCCTGGCCGTCGTCCTCATCAATGCGGTCGTGGGCTTTGTCCAGGAGGGCAAGGCCGAGACGGCAATGGCGGCTGTGCGGTCGCTGCTGGCGCCCCGCGCAGCGGTGCTTCGCGACGGGCGCCGGACCGGCATTCCCGCCGCCGAGGTCGTCGTCGGCGACATCGTGCTGCTGGAGGCGGGAGACCAGGTGCCGGCCGACCTTCGGCTGACCGCGCAGAGAGCGCTGCGGGTCCAGGAGGCGGTGCTTACCGGCGAATCCGTACCCACCGACAAGACCATCCTGCCCGTGGCCGAGGATGCGCCGCTGGGTGACCGCCGCTCGATGGCATACAGCGGCACGCTGGTGGTCGCCGGGGTCGGCCGCGGCGTCGTCGTTGCCACAGGCGAAGCGACCGAGATCGGCCGTGTCAGCGGGCTCCTGCGCGATGTCGAAACGTTGACGACGCCGCTCGTCGCGCAGATGAACCTCTTCGCGCGCTGGCTCACGGTGATGATCCTGCTCGTGGCGTCGGTGCTGCTGGCCTTCGGCTACGTCGTCGGGCACATGCCCTTCGGCGAGATATTCATGGCGGTCGTCGGTCTGACAGTGGCCGCCATTCCTGAGGGTCTTCCGGCCGTCCTCACCATCACGCTTGCGATCGGGGTGCAGGCGATGGCGCGCCGCCATGCGATCGTGCGCAAGCTTCCCGCGATCGAGACGCTAGGCGCGGTGTCGGTCATCTGCACAGACAAGACCGGGACGCTGACGCGAAATGAGATGATCGTCGGCGCGCTCGCGCTGGCGTCCGGCCGCCATTCGGTCGAGGGGGAAGGCTACGCGCCGACGGGCGCCATCACGCCCCCGCCGCATGTTTCAGGGCTGCACCGGGCGGCGCTTGCGGCGGCCTTGTGCAACGACGCCGCACTGCGCGACGCGGCCGGCGTCTGGACGGTCGAGGGCGATCCGATGGAGGGCGCCCTGCTGGCCTTCGCCGGCAAGACGCGCATGCGCGTGCAAGGTTGGCGGCGGCTGGACGAGATCCCCTTCGACGCGCAACACCGGTACATGGCCGTTCTTGCGGAACAGGCTGACGGCGAGCGGCGGGTTTTCGTGAAGGGCGCGCCGGAGCGGATCCTGCCGATGTGCCGGGACCTCGCCGGCGACGGCGACACCGTACCTCTCGACAGCGGTTACTGGCAGGCCGAGGTGCAGGCCATGGCGGCGGACGGCCAGCGCGTCCTGGCCCTGGCCGAGATGCGCGCGCGCACGGACGGTCTGGATGAGGATTCGGTCGAGGGAAACCTGACGCTGATCGGTCTCGTGGGCCTCATCGACCCGCCGCGCGCGGAAGCTGCCGCCGCCGTCGCCGAGTGCCGCCGCGCCGGGATCGCCGTCAAGATGATCACCGGCGATCACGCCGGCACGGCTTCGGCGATCGGGCGGGCAATCGGCCTCGATGATCCCGACCGTGTCCTGACCGGGGCCGAAATCGAGACGATGAGCGACGCCGATCTGCGCGAGGCCGTGCGGCAGGTGGGCATCTTTGCCCGCGCCACACCCGAGCACAAGCTCCGGCTCGTCATCGCGCTCCAGTCGCTTGGCCTGACTGTGGCGATGACAGGCGACGGCGTGAACGACGCGCCCGCGCTCAAGCGCGCCGACGCCGGTGTGGCCATGGGCATAACCGGCTCCGAGGCCGCGAAGGAGGCAGCGGAGTTCGTGCTGACCGACGACAATTTCGCCTCGATCGTCGCGGCCGTGCGCGAGGGGCGAACGGTCTTCGACAACCTGCGCAAGGTGATCAGTTGGACCCTGCCGACGAACGCCGGCGAGGCCGCGACGATCATGATCGCACTTCTTCTCGGGCTGGTGCTGCCGATCAGCCCGGTGCAGATTCTCTGGGTGAACCTCGTGACGGCCGCGACGCTCGGGCTTGCGCTCGCCTTCGAGCCCACCGAACCGGGGACCATGCGGCGTCCGCCGCGTCCACGCGCGGCGCCGCTTCTGACCGGCGAACTGGTGTGGCACGTACTCCTCGTCGGGGTGCTCTTCACGGCGGTCGTGTTCGGCCTCTTCGCCTATGCGACGGATCGCGGCTATCCGGTCGAACTTGCCCGCACCATGTCGATGAACATGCTGGTGATCCTCGAGATATTTCACCTGTTCTTCATCCGGAACATCCATTCCACCTCTCTTACCATCGCCGCGGTCCGCGGCACCCGCGCGGTCTGGATCTGCCTCGCGATCACCGTGGCCGCACAGGTCGTGGCGACGTACCTCCCACTGGCGAACCTGGTGCTCGATACCAGGCCGGTCGCGGTGCCCGACGGTATGCTGATGGTCGCGCTCGGTGCGGTCTTCTTCGCCATCCTCGAAGTCGAGAAGCAGCTCCGCCTCATGCTTAAGCCGCGCGACCGCGCCTAGCGGGTGCCGGAAACGCGCCGGGGGCCGGCCGGCGCGTTGTCGTCGTCGCGCTTATCCTGTATGCCGCGCCGAAACGGGCCCCAGCGGGCCGGCCGATGCAGGGGATGCGAGAGATGACGGGGCAGAAGACCGGGCTGACCTATGCCGATGCGGGCGTCGACATTGACGCGGGCAATGCGCTCGTCGAGCGGATCAAGCCCGCCGCGAAGCGGACGAACAGGGCGGGCACCGTCGCCGGGCTCGGCGGCTTCGGCGCACTCTTCGACCTCAAGGCGGCGGGCTACCGCGACCCGGTTCTGGTCGCGGCGACCGACGGGGTGGGCACCAAGCTCAGGATCGCCATCGACACCGGAAACGTGGACACGATCGGCATCGACCTCGTCGCCATGTGCGTGAACGACCTCGTCTGCCAGGGGGCGGAACCCCTGTTCTTCCTGGACTATTTCGCCACGGGCAAGCTCGACGTGGATCAGGCCGCCCGGATCATCGAGGGGATCGCGGAGGGATGCGCGCAGTCCGGATGCGCGCTCGTCGGCGGCGAAACGGCCGAGATGCCGGGGATGTATCATCGCGGCGACTTCGATCTGGCCGGCTTCGCGGTGGGCGCGATGGAACGCGGCCGCGACCTGCCGCGCGACGTCGCCGAGGGCGACCTGCTTCTCGGCCTCGCCTCGAACGGCGTCCATTCCAACGGCTATTCCTTCGTCCGCAAGGTGGTGGAGCTTTCGGGCCTTGCCTGGCCGGCGCCAGCGCCCTTCGGGCCAGGCCCGCTCGGGGAGGAACTGCTGGCGCCGACGCGCCTCTATGTGCGCCCCGCGCTGGCGGCGATCCGGGCGGGCGGGGTCCATGCGCTGGCCCATATCACCGGCGGCGGTCTCACTGAGAACCTGCCGCGCGTGCTTCCGCAAGGTCTCGGCGCCGAGATCGACCTTGCCGCCTGGGACCTGCCGCCGGTCTTCCGCTGGCTGGCGGAGACCGCCGGCATGGCGGAGGCCGAGCTTCTCACGACCTTCAACTGCGGCATCGGCATGATCGCCGTGGTGGCGCCCGACCGTGTGGCCGACCTCCGGCTCGCGCTCGAGGCGGAGGGCGAGACGGTGACGGAGATCGGTTGCGTCACGAAAGGGCAGGGGGTCGCCTATCGCGGCCGCCTCCTGTGAAGCGCGTCGCCATCCTGATTTCGGGGGGCGGATCGAACATGGTCGCCCTCGTCCGCAGCATGACCGGCGACCACCCCGCACGCCCGGTCCTGGTCGTCTCGAACGATCCCGCGGCGGCCGGGCTGACGCGGGCGCGCGAGCTGGGGGTGGCGACCGCCACCGTCGATCACCGACCCTTCGGCCGCGATCGCGCCGCCTTCGAGGCCGAACTTCTGAAGCCCATCCTCGCGGCGGAGCCGGACATCCTCTGCCTTGCCGGGTTCATGCGGGTGCTGACACCCGGCTTCGTCGAACGCTTCCGCGGACGGCTGCTGAACATCCATCCCTCGCTCCTGCCGAAATACCCCGGCCTCGACACCCACCGGCGCGCGCTCGACGCTGGCGACGCGGAGGCTGGCTGCACCGTCCACGAGGTCACGCCCGAACTGGACGCGGGCCCGATCCTCGGCCAGGCGCGGGTGCCCGTCCTGCCCGGCGACACGGCCGATACGCTGGCCCGGCGGGTGCTTGCGAAGGAGCACGTGCTCTATCCCGCCGTGCTGCGCCGCATTGCGGCGGGCGACCGCACACCCGTCCTGCTTTAGGACCGTCCGCGCGCCTGCACAAATCGGCGAGGCTTGTGGCAATTGAACCCGGGCCGGGGTAGGCATCGGCCGCCTTCCTCCCGGCCCCTTTCCTTTCCGCCGCGGGTCGCCTAAGAGGGCGGAATTCCTGCGGGATACCCCCGCGCCTGACGGACCATCCATGCGCACGATAACCACGACCGAAGACCTTGCCCGGTTCTGCGACGCCGCCAAGACAGGCCCCTACGTCACGATAGACACGGAATTTCTTCGGGAGCGGACCTATTACTCCAGGCTCTGCCTGATCCAGATGGCGCTTCCCGGCGCGGAGGGAGAGGCCGTGCTGGTCGATCCGCTGAGCGGCAAGCTCTCGATGGAGCCGCTCTACGACCTCTTCCGCCACGAGGCGACGGTGAAGGTGTTCCACGCCGCGCGGCAGGATCTGGAAATCTTCTTCGTCGAAGGCAAGGTCTTCCCGACACCGCTCTTCGACACGCAGATTGCCGCGATGGTTTGCGGCTTCGGCGAGCAGGTGGGCTACGAGACCCTGGTCAGGAAGATCGCCCGGGCGAGCCTCGACAAGACCTCGCGCTTCACCGACTGGTCGCGCCGCCCGCTCTCCGAGGCTCAGAAGACCTATGCGCTCGCCGATGTGACCCACCTCCGCGTGATCTACGAATTCCTCGCGAAGGAGCTCGCACGCACCGGCCGGCAGAAATGGGTGGAGGAGGAGCTTGCGATCCTTCTCGATCCCGAAACCTACATCACCCGTCCTGAAGAGGCCTGGCTGCGCGTCAAGACCCGCACGACGTCGGGTCGTTTCCTGGCTATCGTGCGCGAACTCGCCCGGTTCCGCGAGGAATACGCCCAGGCCCGGAACGTGCCCCGTTCCCGGGTCTTCAAGGACGACGCGCTTCTGGAGCTTGCCTCGACCAAGCCCACGACGCTGGAGGAACTCGGCCGGTCGCGCCTGCTTCTGCGCGAGGGCAGGAAGCCCGAGATCGCCGAGGGAATCCTTGCGGCGGTGACGGCGGGGCTCGCCGTGAAGCCCGAGGACTGCCCGAAGGTCGAGGGCGACCGCGATCCCGGCCAGGTCGATTCGGCGCTGGCCGACCTTCTGCGGGTTCTCCTGAAGGCGAAGTCGGAAAGCGCGGGCGTCGCACAGAAGCTCATCGCCACTTCCTCGGACCTTGACGCGCTCGCGGCCGGCGATCGGTCGGTGGTGGCGTTGAAAGGGTGGCGCGGCGAGGTCTTCGGCGCCGACGCGCTGAGGCTCTGCAAGGGCGAGATAGCGCTTTCCGCGAAGGGCGGCGCGGTGCGGGTCGTCTCCGTCTGAGGGCGGTCAGCGCCGGCTCGACCGGCTGTTTCCGGCCCCGAGGACGACGATCTGGGTGATGTTCGCCAGCTTGATGTCGGAGAGGTAGGCCGCGGCCGTGACCTCGCGCGACTGCGGCGTGGAGACGCGCGCAGGCCCGCGCGGCTGATCCACCACGAACCGGTAGGTCAGCACGCCGTCGACCGGCTCGCCGTTGTTCTCGGCCACCAGCGCCGCATCCCACCATCCTTGCGTCGGCGGCAGGCCTGCCGCCCGCACGATGGCCCCGCCCGGCTGGCGCGCCACCTCCATCTCGGTGACCTCGGCCACGAGGATGCGCGGGTCGTCGGGCCGTCCCGGCACGGCGGGTTCCGTTACGGCCACCGCTGCGGGCTGCGACCGGCCGAACCAGTTGAACGGGTTGAGCCGGCTTTCGCGGATGCGCCCGCATCCCGCCAGCACCAGCGCGAGGATCAGAAGTCCGCTGACAGGCAGTCTCATCTTTCGGCCGCTCCCTACCCAGGTCCCCGACTGGGTAGCCCATTCGGGCCGCGCTGAAAAGAGCGGGCGTCACTGGACGTTGCGCGGCCGAGCGACTAGGTGGTGAGGGCGAGCCGGAGACAGAGCATGGCCACCGAAGCCTTCGAGGAGATCGTCGAGACCTTCGACTTCCTGGACGACTGGGAGGACCGCTACCGCCATGTGATCGAGCTTGGCAAGGCGATGCCCGCGCTCGACGAGGCGGTGAAGGTGCCGGCGACGAAGGTGGAGGGCTGCGCGAGCCAGGTCTGGCTCCTGCCGCAAATCGCCGGGAGGGGGCCGGATGCACGCTTCGACTTCCGGGGCGACAGCGACGCGATGATCGTCCGCGGGCTGATCGCGATCCTGCACGCGCTCTACTCGGGCCTCTCCGCGAGAGAGGCGTCCGCCGTGGACGCGCAGGCGGAACTCGCCCGGCTCGGGCTCGACGAACACCTCTCGTCGCAGCGTTCGAACGGCCTCCGCGCGATGGTCGGGCGGCTGCGGAAGCTTGCCTCCGAGGCCGCCGGTTGACGCCGGCTCAGAGCCGCGCCAGCGCCGGCGAGAGGTCCCCGTAGCCGGTGAACCGCCTCTCGTAGGCAAGGCCCAGCCTCGCCGCGCACTCCCGCGCCTTCGCGTCCAGCGCCGGGTCTTCCGTCTGGGCTTGGTAGACCAGCTTTTCGTAGTTGCCGAACATCATCGGGATCAGTTCCGGATGGCGGTCGAAGCCCATCGGCCGCCAGACGAAGGCGTCGAACTGGCGGCAGAGGAAGTCGGTCAGGTAGAAGGCAGTCGCCTCCTCGCGGGCGGCGAAGGCGGCGTTGCCCTCGAAGAAGGAATAGCAGTGCGGCCCCTCGACCATCTCGACGCCAAGGGCATCGCAGCGTTCCTTCAGCCTCCCGCCCGTGCCGCAGTCGGCGTAGACGACGAAGATGCCGTCGTACTCCTCCCGGTGCCTGATGACCGCTGCCTCGACCGCCTCGGTGATCCGGTCGGGCCAGAGATGCAGGTTGGCGGGCAGGCAGGTCAGGTCGAGATGATCCCAGCCGTTCGCGGCCTTCAGGTCGAGAATCTCGCGCGCGAGCGCCCCGCAGGCGATCAGGAGTATCCGCCCGCGATGCGCGGGCGCGAGGCCCGCCTCGCTCAGCGTCCGGTCGTCGGGCAGCATCAGCGCCGCCCCCCTGCGCGCGCTGCCGACACGAGCCGGACGGCGAGTGCAAGGGCCAGCGCGGCGAGTGCGGCCCCGCCGATGCCCGCAGGGGCGAGCCAGCCCAGGGTCGAAACCGCTGCCACCGTCATCGCGGCGGCGAGGATCACTCCGGCGAGAATCGCGGCAAGACGTGCGTGGGTCATTTCCGCCTCCTTCCGCCCCGATGTGGGGGCGCGGGCAGGGCTTGTGAAGACGCGAACGGCCCCGAGCCGGGGGCTGCGGGGCCGCCATCATTCTCCGTGCGGGCCCGGATCAGCCGGCCGAGAGCTTGTTGTGCTTGCGTGCCATGAAGTCCTTGGCGGTCTGGACGGCGACCGCGGCATCGCGGCAATAGGCGTCCGCGCCGATCGCCCGGCCGAATTCCTCGTTGAGCGGCGCGCCGCCGACCAGCACGATGAAATCCTCGCGCATGCCCTTTTCCTTCATCGTGTCGATCACGACCTTCATGTAGGGCATCGTCGTGGTCAGAAGCGCCGACATGCCGAGGATGTCGGCATCCTCGCGCTCCAGCGCCTCGAGGTATTTTTCGACCGGGTTGTTGATGCCGAGGTCCACGACCTCGAAACCCGCGCCCTCCATCATCATGCCGACAAGGTTCTTGCCGATGTCGTGGATGTCGCCCTTGACGGTGCCGATCACCATCTTGCCGACCTTCGGTGCGCCGGTCTCGGCCAGCAGCGGCTTGAGGATCGCCATCCCCGCCTTCATCGCGTTGGCGGCCAGCAGCACTTCCGGCACGAAGAGGATGCCGTCGCGGAAATCGGCGCCGACGATGGTCATGCCGGCGACCAGCGCCTTGGTCAGCACGTCGTAGGGGGCCCAGCCGCGGTCCAGAAGGATGCGCACGCCCTCCTCGATCTCTTCCTTGAGACCGTCGTAGAGGTCGTCGTGCATCTGAAGCACAAGCTCTTCGTCGTCGAGCTCGCTCAGGATGATGTCGTTGTCGTCGGCCATGGGCATGTCTCCTGACGGTCCTGATAGCGTATTTGCGGCGGGATCGCCGCGTTCACTTGGCGAATTGCGACATGGGCGGCACCTGCGGCGACGCGGAACGAGATGACGCGCCCCGCGCCCGGCGGGACTTGCGCAATGTTCCTGAAATGTTCTATGCCTGCTGCATGTCGCTTCCGCCCGCCGATCCCTTCTTGCGCCTGCGCGCCCGGGGCGCCGCGAGCAACGCCGCGGGGCGGTTCGAGCCCTACCGGCGCGTGACGGAGAACGACGGCTGGGACATCCCCGAGGACGAGCGGCTCCTCCGGACGGAAATCAGCGAGGAACGGCCGCGCTCGGTCCTCAACCCGGTCTCCTCGCCCGACCTCGGCTTCGACCGGTCGGTGAATCCCTACCGGGGCTGCGAACATGGCTGCATCTACTGCTTCGCCCGCCCGAGCCATGCCTACCTCGGCCTCTCGGCCGGCCTCGACTTCGAGACCCGCCTCGTCGCCCGCCCCGAGGCGCCAGCGATCCTCGCGCGCGAAATCGCCCGCAAGTCCTATGCCTGCGCGCCGATCGCCTTCGGCACCAATACCGATCCCTACCAGCCGATCGAGGCGCGCTACCGGATCATGCGGCGAATGCTGGAGCTTCTGTCGGACTGGAACCACCCCCTCGGCATCGTCACCAAGGGCACGCTCGTCGAACGCGACCTCGATCTCCTCGGCGCGATGGCCCGGCGGTCCCTCGTGCAGGTCGGCATTTCGGTGACGACGCTCGACGCCGACCTCGCCCGGCGGCTGGAGCCGCGCGCGCCGGCGCCGGCCCGCCGCCTGAGGGTGATCGAGGCACTGGCCCGCGCCGGCGTGCCGGTGCGCGTGATGGTGGCGCCGCTCATCCCGGTGCTGACAGAGCCCGAGCTGGAACGGATCCTCGCCGCCGCGCGCGACGCGGGCGCGCGGGCGGCGAGCTATATCCTTCTCAGGCTGCCGCACGAGGTGGCGCCCTTGTTCCGCGATTGGCTCGACCGCCATGAGCCTGGCCGTGCCGCCCATGTCATGGCGCGCCTGAGGGAGATGCGGGGCGGCAAGGACTACGATGCGGAATGGGGCACAAGGATGACGGGAGAGGGCGTCCATGCCGACCTGACGGCCCGCCGCTTCGCGCTGGCCCTGAAGCGCACGGGCCTTGCCGCGAAGCTGCCGCCCCCGAACAGGTTTGGCTTCGGCCCGCCGCCGCGTCCGGGCGACCAGCTCTCGCTCTTCTGACCGCGCGGGTCTCTTCTTGGCCGGAAACACTCCGGGGGCGTCCGGGACAGGGTCCGGGGCGGGGGCGGAGCCCCCCGTCGCGCTCAGCCGCGCCGGCGGCCGCGCCGTTCGCGCCCGGGGGCGGCATCGTCGCCGGTGCCGTCGGAGGCCGAGGAAAACCCGCCGAGCCGGGCGGCGATCTCGTCGAGCGTCGGCCGCGGCCCTTTCGGCCGGGTCTCGAGCGCATGGCGCATCGCCTGCAGGTGTTCGGCCATCGTGCCGCAGCAGCCGCCGATGATCCGGGTCCCCGCGTCACGGGCGAGGACCGCGTATTCGGCCATCAGTTCCGGTGTGCCGTCGTAATGGATATGCCCATCGTGGTACTTCGGGATGCCGGCGTTGCCCTTGGCGATCACCGGAAGTTCGGGCCCGGCCGCAAGAAAGCCGAGCACGGTGCGCAGGAGGTCCGCGGCACCCACGCCGCAGTTCGCGCCGAAGGCAAGCGGGCGGTGGGCGAGCCGGTCGACCAGCGCCACCATCTGCGCCGAGGTCACACCCATCATCGTCCGACCCGCGGTGTCGAAGCTCATCGTGCCGCACCAGGGCATGCCCGCGAGCGCGCAGCCCTCGGCCGCCGCCTTGAACTCCTCGGGCGCCGAGATCGTCTCGACCCAGAGCACGTCGGCGCCGCCTTCCTTCAGGCCCTCGGCCTGTTCGTGGAACATCGCCACAGCGCGCTCATGCGTCAGCGCACCCATGGGCGCCATGATTTCTCCCGTTGGGCCCATCGAGCCGGCCACCACCACCGGGCGTCCGGCGGCATCGGCGACCTCGCGGCCGATCGCTGCGCCGATCCGGTTCAGCTCGCGCACGCGACCCTCCGCTCCGTGGAGCTTCAGCCGGCTTGCGTTCGCGCCGAAGGTGTTGGTCAGAAAGATGTCCGACCCGGCGTCGACGGCGCTCTTGTAGAGCGCGCGGATGTTCTCCGGCTTCTCGACGTTCCACAGTTCCGGCGCCTCGCCCGACGAGAGTCCCATGTTGAAGAGGTTGGTCCCCGTCGCGCCGTCGGCCATCAGCCAGTCGCGGGACTCGAGGAGGCGGGAGAGGAGGTCGCTCATCACGGAGTACCTTTCGGTGCAAGGGGCGGCGGGGCCGCAGACGCCCCGTCAGGCCCCATGTGCCACGACCCTGCGCGATTATCAAACCGAACTTCGTCAGGATGATCTTGAGCCGGGCTCAAGCGCGGCAGGCTCCTCCGCCGCGTTGCAGGGCCGGCCGGACGGCAGGTGTGGCACGGCGCGTCGGCCGGGTCATCGGCCCATCCGCCGCCGGCCGGAAGCGGCGGGGGGCGGTGCACCGCGCGGAGGAGGTCGAGGACGGCGAGCGCGAGTGCGGGACGGGAGGGCGCGGCGATGTAGAGCGTCTCGGCCCGCGGCGCAAAGGCGGACTTGAACCGCGCGAGTCCGTCGCCGTTGGGGCGCAGCCACCGTGCCACGGCCGCCGTCCGGCCCCTGCAACCCGGCCGCGGGGCGAGCGGCAGCGCTGCGAGCGAGACGCGTGCGACGCCGGCCGCCGCGGCCTCCTCGATGGCCCGGGCGACGAGCGCGTGCATCGTGCCGTCGGGCGCGTCGGGGAGGCTGCGCATCAGGTCCAGTGTCCACTCCCTCCGGCCTTCGTGGAAGGAGATGAAGGCGACGGTCCGTCCCTCCCGCCGCGCCAGATAGAGGCGCTGCGCGCGGATGTAGTCCGGGGCGAAGCGACCCATGGAGAAGCCGCGTTCGCCGCCGCGCGCCTTTGCCCAGACCGCCGCTAACGCGGCAAGTTCGGCCATCGGCAGGACTCCTTCCGCCGCACGCGCGATCTTCACGCCCGCCCTGTCCGCCTTGCCGAGCTTGCGCCTGAGCCCCGCCAGCCGGGGGCCGGCGAAGCCCTGCAGGTCCTGTGGCGACAGCACCTGTTCGGCGGCCACGGGCCGGACTGCCCAGCCCGCGCGCCGGGCCAGCACGGCCGTCCGCGCCGAACACTTGTAAAGGCAGGGCACGAGGTCCGCTGCGCGGGCTGCCGCCGCGAGCGCGGGCAGAAGCGTCGTTGCCGCCGCCGCGCCTCCGATCGGATCGAAAAGCGCGATGAGCGACGCGTTGCCCCGTCCGACGACCCAGCCGTCGCGCCCGTCCGAGCTGCGCAGGAATGCATGTTCCGCCTGCCGCAGGACGCCCGACTCGGCGCGCGCCGCAGCCGCGAGAAGGGCTTGGGTCTCCGGCGTCGCGGTCGCTGCCGGCGCTATCAGGGTTGCGGCCCCTGCCTGCCGTTGCCTGACCGGCCCGAATATCCGCGGACCGAGACCGAGCGCGACCGTGGCAATGATCGCCGGGGCGGCGAAGTAGACCAGCCGGAAGGCCAGGACCGACCCGAGGACGGCCGCCGCGTCCGCGCCCGGCAGCAGCGCGAGCAGCGCGAATTCGAAGGGCCCGATCCCGCCCGGCGTGGCAAGGACGATCCCGGCGCCGAGTGCGACGAGGTAGGCGGCGGCGAGCGCCAGGGGGCCGATCGGGACACCGGGCGGCAACAGCAGCCACAGCGCCAACGCGGCGGCGAGCGTGTCGACCGCGACATGGAGGAGGAGGCTGGCGAGCGCCGGCACGGGCGGCAGAGGCAGGCGGCGTCCGAAAGCACTCACCTCGGGAGCCAGCAAGGCGGCGCCGAAGCCGGCGGTGGCGGCGAGCAGGACGAGCGCTGAAATGGCCGTGGCCCACGGTTCCGCCAGTGGACCGGACCGCACGACCACGAGCACGACCGCAGCCGTGAGGGTGGCCCAGGCCGCCAGAAACCAGGCCGTGACAGCTGCCGTCAGCCGCACCGCCCGGCCGAGGCCGAGGGTCGGCAGCATCCGCCAGCGCACCAGCGCCCCGGTGGCGAGCCCGAACCCGGTGGTCTGGGAAATCGCGATCGCGGTCATCCCGGCCCCGTGCGCCTCCGCCGGGCCGACGCCGGTGCCGAGAAAGCGGTGGACCACAGCGTCATAGCGGCCGAGCGCCCGGAAGCTCATGGCCGTCGCCGCGGTGGCGCCGAGCCACTGCGCCGGGCCGATCCTTCCGAAGGCATCGCGCACCGCGCCGGGGTCGATGGCCGCCAGGCGGTCGCGCAGTAGAACGAGGAGTAGCACTGCCGCCATTAGCGGCACGATCTGCCTGCGCGCCACGCCTGCCAGCCCCGGCGCCTTCGCCCCGGCCCGCAGTCCCGCCGCCCGCAGTGCAAGACGCCGCGGCGTCACAGGCCGCTCCGCCCCCGGCCGTCCGCCCGCAACCCGGTCTGCCATCCTGCCCTCCGCCATCTCAGGCGGACGGTCTAGGGCCAGTCGGGTTCACATCGGTTTAACGCCGGCCGGGCCGGCCCCCCGCGCCCGATCAGGCCTCGTTCATGAGCTGGCGCTTCGCCTCGACCATGAGTTCGGCCATCTTGGCGCGGATCGTCGCCGCATCGGACTTCGCGCCGAGGTCGGAGGAAAGCTTGCGGAAGACATCTTCCTCGCCCGCTTCCTGGAAGTCTGCCGCGATCACCTCTTTCGCATAGGCTGCGGCTTCCTCGTCGGACTTGCCGAGCAGGCCTGCCGCCCAGAGACCGACGAGCTTGTTGCGCCGCGCTTCGGCCTTGAACTTCATCTCTTCGTCATGGGCGAACTTCGCCTCGAAAGCGTTCTCGCGGTCGTCGAAGGTGGTCATCTCGGGCCCCCGTCTGGAAAGGTTCATTCCCGTTCCATATGCCCGCCGCGTCCGGCCTTCGCAAGCCCTCTCGCGGGCGGCGCCGGGCTATGGCTTGCGGCAGGGGGTCCCATGCCCTATAGGGCGCTTGAGACGCGCGCGGCCCCGCTGTCCGCGCCCCCGGAACGGAGCTTTCATGGCACCACGTCGCAAGAAGATCTACGAAGGCAAGGCCAAGATCCTCTACGAGGGCCCGGAGCCCGGCACCTTCATCCAGTATTTCAAGGATGACGCCACCGCCTTCAACGCCCAGAAGAAGGCGACGATCGAGGGCAAGGGCGTCCTGAACAACCGCCTCAGCGAATTCTTCATGACCGGGCTGACCAACATCGGCATCCCGAACCACTTCATCCGCCGCATCAACATGCGCGAGCAGCTGATCCGGCAGGTGGAGATCATCCCGCTCGAGGTGATCGTGCGCAATTTCGCCGCCGGCTCGATCTCCAAGCGGCTGGGGATGGAGGAGGGCACGCCGCTGCCGCGCCCGATCGTCGAATACAGCTACAAGAACGACGCCCTCGGCGACCCGATGGTCAGCGAGGAATACATCCTCGCCTTCGGCTGGGCCTCCCAGCAGGACATGGACGACATCGTCAGCCTCGCGCTCAGGGTGAACGACTTCCTCTCGGGCGTCTTCTTCGGCGTCGGCATCAAGCTCGTCGATTTCAAGATCGAGATCGGGCGGATCTGGGACGGCGACTTCATGCGGCTCATCGTGGCCGACGAGATCAGCCCGGACAGCTGCCGGCTCTGGGACATGAAGACCGGCCAGAAGTTCGACAAGGACGTCTTCCGCCGCGATCTCGGCTCGCTTACCGACGCCTATTCCGAGGTCGCCCGCCGCCTCGGTGTCCTGCCGACGCAGGCCACCCATATCGGCAAACCGACGCTCATCAACTGAAAGGCCCGCCGCCCATGACGATGAAAGCCCGTGTCCATGTCATGCTGAAGGACGGCGTCCTCGACCCGCAGGGCGAGGCGGTGAAGCACGCGCTCGGCACGCTCGGGTTCCGGAACGTGGAGGCGGTGCGTCAGGGCAAGGTGATCGAACTTGACCTTGCCGCGACCGACAAGGCCGCCGCCGAGGCCGAGGTGAAGGCGATGTGCGAGAAGCTCCTCGCCAATACCGTGATCGAGAAATACAGCGTCGAAGTCGCCTGATGCGCGCCGCGGTCCTGACGAAGTACCGCGCCCCCCTCGACCTGACCGACTGGCCCGAACCCTGCTGCCCTGACGACGGTGTCGTCCTTTCGCTCCTCGCCTGCGGCATCTGCCGGTCCGACTGGCATGCCTGGACGGGCTCGGACCCCGACGTGGTGCTGCCGCAGATTCCCGGCCACGAATTCTGCGGCGTGGTGGAGGAGGCGGGCCCCCGCGTCAGCCGCTGGAAGCGCGGCGACCGGGTGATCGCGCCCTTCATCCTTGCCTGCGGCCAGTGCGCCGCCTGCGCGGCCGGCGAGCAGACGACCTGTCCGACCCAGATCGTTCCCGGCTTCACCCATCCCGGCGCCTTCGCCGAAAGGATCGCGGTCGCCCGCGCCGACGTGAATCTTGCCCGCCTGCCGGAGGCGATGGAACCCGCGCTCGCCGCCGCGCTCGGTTGCCGGGTGACGACCGCCTGGCACGCGTTGACCGGCCGTGCTGCTCTGAAGCCCGGCGAATGGCTGGCGGTCTTCGGCACCGGCGGGGTAGGGCTCTCGGCGATGCTCCTCGCCCGCGCGCTCGGCGCCCGCACCGTGATGGTGGATGTCGTCGCCGAAAAGCTCGCCCACGCGGCGGCCCACGGCGCCGACGCCACCGTGAATGCCGGCGCAACCGATGCGGCCGAGGCGGTGCGCGCGATCACCAGCGGCGGCGCCGATGTCGCCATCGAGGCGCTGGGACGTGCCGAAACCACCGTGGCCGCGATGCGGTCGCTCCGGAAGCTCGGACGGATGGTGCAGATCGGGATGCCCGCGGGAGCGCACGCGGCCATGACGCTGCCGATGGACGTCCTCTACTCGGGGCAGCTCGCGCTTTACGGCACGCGCGGGATGCCTGCCTGGCGCTACCCGAGCCTCTTCTCGCTGATCGAGACGGGGCGGCTTGACCTTTCCCCGCTGATTGCCCGCCGGGTCGCGCTTTCCGATGCCTCGGCGGAACTCGCGGCCTTCGACCGCCCGGCACCGCCCGGGGTTGCCGTCATCACGGATTTCGCGCGCTGAGGCGTCTTCCATGCCGGAATACTCCGGAGGGTGGGCCGCAGCCAAATCCGCCGCTTCCCACCGCAGGGCGTTTGCGCTATTTCCCGGCCATCCCTGCCCGCGCCCGGAGGATCGCCCGTGAAAGCCGCCGTCATCACCTTCCCCGGTTCGAACTGCGACCGCGACCTCGCCGTGGCCTTCGAACGGGCCGGCGCGAAAGTGACTAAGGTCTGGCACAAGGACGCGGAACTGCCCCGGGGCCTAGACATCGTCGGGATCCCCGGCGGCTTCTCCTTCGGCGATTACCTGCGCTGCGGCGCCATCGCAGCGCGTTCGCCCGTCATGCGCTCGGTCGCCGACTTCGTCCATGCGGGTGGCCATGCCATCGGCATCTGCAACGGCTTCCAGGTACTGACCGAAACCGGCCTCCTGCCCGGGGTCCTGATGCGCAATGCCGGGCTCCGCTTCGTCTGCAAGACCGTGCGCCTGCGGGTCGAGACTGCCCGTAGCCCCTTCACCAACGCCTGGGCCAAGGGTGACACCGCCGCCGTCCCGGTTGCCCATCACGATGGCAACTACACGATCGACGCCGAAGGGCTCGCCCGGCTGAAGGGCGAGGACCGCATCGCCTTCACCTATGTCGAGAACCCCAACGGCGCCACCGCCGACATTGCCGGCGTACTCTCGGAAAATCGCCGTGTGCTGGGCATGATGCCGCATCCCGAACGCGCGGCCGAAGCCGCCCATGGCTCCACCGACGGGGTGGCGCTTTTCCGCTCGCTGACGGCGGCCCTCGCTACCGCCTGACGGGGCCTTTCCCGCGCAATGCTTGTCGGCCCGCGCGGCGGGGCCTAGACTGGCGCCATGGCCGAGACACCTCAGTCCGACGACCTCCCGCAGACCGCCGTCCCGTCCGCCCCTGCGGCCGGAACGGACGAGGGCGCGGCGGCGCCCCTCATCGTTCCGCTCGTCGCCGAGTCCTCCGGGCTCGTCGCGCCCGGCAACCCCTGGTGGCTTCGCGCGCTCGTCATCGCCTTCATCGCCGCCGCCGTGTCGGTCATCTGGTTCACGAACGCGTTTCTCTCGGATCGCTTCGCGGAAACCACGCGGAACCGGGCAGATGTCCGTCTCGCGCTCTACACCGGCCATATCATGAGCGAGCTGCAGCGCACCGCGGTGGTGCCGCTGCTGCTGGCCCGCGACCCCGCACTGATCTCGTCTCTCAACACCGGCGACTATGCGACGACCTCGCAGCGCCTTATCTCGGCCCAGGCCGAGATCGGCGCGGCGTCGATCCAGCTTCTCGACGACACTGGCCGCACGGTGGCGGCGACCGACCGGACCGAGATCGGTTCCAACCACTCGACGCTCGGCCATTTCGTCAATGCCCAGCGGTCGAAGGAAACCGTCTTCACCCTGGACGAGAGTCCGAGCGGCGGCTACGAGTTCAGCTATTCCCGCGCGATCCTGTCCGAAGGCCAGCTCATCGGCGTCATCGTCGTGGGCGTCGAACTGCAGAAATTCGAGCGCAGCTGGGCCGGCATATCCGAAGCTGTTGCGATCACCGACAGCGAGAACCGCGTGATCCTGACCACCGAGCCGCGCTGGCGTGGCCAGGTTCTGGCCGAGGCGCTGGCGCGGATGCCGCCCTCGGCGCTCGAACGGGCCTTCCGGGTGACTGCGGACTGGGCCAACGACCCGCCCGACGCCTATGTGGGCGGCGAGGCCGTGATGCGCACCGATGCGCGCATCCCGTTCCACGGCTGGCGGATCACCAGCTTCACGACCTATGCCGCCATCCGCGAGAAGGTGAACGCCGTCCTTGCGCTGGAGATCATGGGCTTTGCGGTCCTACTCGCGCTGATCTTCTACCTTCTCTCCCGCCGCGCCCGCAGCCAGAGCGCGATGTTCCGGCGCGAGTCGGCGGAACTGCGCCAGCTCAATCTGCGCTTGCAGCGGGAAATCGCCGAACGCGAGAAGGTGCAGAAGGACCTTGCCGTGGCCGAACAGACCATCGCCCAGTCCTCCAAGCTCGCGGCGCTCGGCGAGATGTCGGCCGCGGTGAGCCACGAGCTGAACCAGCCGCTGGCCGCGATGAAAACCTATCTCGCCGGTGCGCGCCTCCTTCTCCAGCGCAAGCGGCCGGAGGAGGCGCTGTCCTCGTTCCAGCGCATCGATGATCTCATCGAACGCATGGGCGCGATCACCCGGCAGCTCAAGTCCTATGCCCGCAAGGGCGGCGAGGCCTTCGAGCCGGTGGACGTAAGAGCTTCTGTTTCCTCGGCTTTGTCGATGATGGAGCCCTCGCTCAGGACACGATCCATCAAGATCACGCGGATGGTGCCGAGGACACCGGTGATGGTGATGGCCGACCGCGTCCGGCTCGAACAGGTCATCATCAATCTCCTGCGCAACGCGCTTGACGCAACCAGGGGCGCGGTCGAGCCGCATGTGGAGATCCTGCTGACCGCGGGTGAGACGGCGACGCTGGCGGTGCGCGACAACGGCCACGGGATCGTCGATCTCGACAACCTGTTCGAGCCCTTCTACACGACGAAGAAGCCGGGCGAGGGCGTCGGCCTCGGGCTTGCCATTTCCTCCGGCATCGTGAAGGACCTCGGCGGACGGCTTACGGCGCGCAATGCGCCGGGCGGGGGGGCTGTGTTCGAGGTTCAGCTCCCCATATTGGCGGCGAAGACGCAAGCTGCGGAATGAGGTGACCCATGGCGCGCACGATGAAGGTGGCCATCGTCGATGACGAACAGGACATGCGGCAGTCGATCAGCCAGTGGCTGGCGCTTTCCGGCTTCGACACCGAGACCTATGCCAGCGCCGAAGAGGCGCTGAAGGCAATCGGGCAGGACTGGCCGGGCGTCGTCGTCTCGGACATCAAGATGCCGGGGATGGACGGAATGGCCTTCCTCAAGAAGCTGATGAGCGTGGATTCGGGCCTGCCGGTCATCATGATCACCGGCCACGGCGACGTGCCGATGGCGGTGGAGGCGATGCGGATCGGCGCCTACGACTTTCTCGAAAAGCCCTTCAACCCCGACAAGATGACGGATCTTGCCAAGCGCGCGAGCCAGTCGCGGCGGATGACGCTCGACAACCGCGCGCTGCGCCGCGAGCTTGCCGACGGCTCGACGATCATGAAGAAGCTGATCGGCACCTCCCCGGCGATGGAACGGCTGAGGGAGGATATCCTCGACCTCGGCCAGGCCGATGGCCACGTCCTGATCGACGGCGAGACCGGGACGGGAAAGACGCTTGTCGCCCACGCGCTGCACGCCGTCGGCCCGCGTGCCGGCAAGAAGTTCGTCGTGATCTCCTGCGCCGCCTGGTCGGAGGACCAACTCGCCACCCGGCTCTTCGGGCCGATGGACGAGGGCGGGCAGATCCCGCTCGTCGAGGAAGCGCGTGGCGGCACGCTCGTCCTCGAGGACATCGAGGCGCTGAGCCAGCCGCTGCAGGCGCGGCTTCTCACCTTCATCAACGAACAGGGTACACCGGCCGAGACGCGGATCATCGCAATCTGCAACGACCACGAGCAGGGCCGCACCGTCGAGGATGCCTTGAGGCCGGACCTCTATTTCCGCCTTGCCGCGCTGAAGATCGTGCTGCCTCCGCTCCGGGCGCGCGGCGAGGACATCCTGACCCTCTTCACGCGCCTTGCCGAGCAGTTTGCCGAGGAATACGGCTGCGATGCCCCCCAGGTGACGGCGCAGGAGGCCGCGCAGCTCCTGCAGGCGCCCTGGCCCGGCAATGTGCGCCAGCTCATCAATGTCGCCGAACGGGCCGTCCTGCAGAACCGCCGCGGCTCCGGCTCCATCGCCTCGCTCCTCATGGCCGAGAACGAGGAGGCCGGACCGGCGATGACCACCGAGGGCAAGCCCCTGAAGGAATATGTCGAGAGCTTCGAGAAGATGCTGATCGACAACACGATGCGCCGTCACAAGGGCTCCATCACCGCCGTGATGGACGAGCTTTGCCTGCCGCGCCGGACGCTGAACGAGAAGATGGCGAAATACGGGTTGCAGCGGTCGGACTATCTCTGACCGCGACGGGGGTCGGAGGCGGGGCGCGGATCGCGACCTCCACCCCCGCCCGTTCAGGCAGAATCGGGTTCGCCACCGAAATGCGCCCAGAATTCATCGCGGTGATTGCTGCGCGGGAAATCCGACGCCGGGACCGGCACGCCGAGGAAGCGGCAGAGCGGGTCCCAGCCTTGCGCCACTTCGAACACCAGCAGACGGCCGGCGGGAATCTCCTCGCGGACACGCCGATTGTTCCGGCGATAGGCGCCGATTGCGGCATCGCGCGTGATCTCGCCGTGGAAGATGTCCTTGATGAACCAGCCGTCCATCGTGTCCATGATGGTCGCGATATGGGGTGGCAAGGGCAGTGAACGGTACACGGTGAAGAACTTGCCGATCGTCTTCGAGAAGCTGTTCCACCAGTCCTCCTCGGGCCGTTCGGTGTGGATCACTTTCGCATCCGGAAAGGCGGCCGCAGTCGCCGGCCAGACGGCGGCCCCCGGCCAGTCGACCTGCGACACGTATCCGGCGAACACATCCGACCAGTCGACCTTCTCGTCGGCGGCGACGGCCTTCCAGTGCGCCGGCTGCGCGGGATTGTTCATGACTTCGATCATGTGATGGCAGGTTCCGAAGCCAAGTTGTTCCAGCGCCATCTTGGTCGACATTGTTCCTGTCCTGCCAAAACCGCTACCAATCACCTTCAGTGTCATGTGAGACCTTCCCTGTGATGGCGTGCGCCTCATCGCGCGCGACGGCCGTCAATCTATCCGAATACCCTCTGCGGTCACAGCGAAACCGGACACTCGCGGGCCTGGCCCTCGCGCCGCCCGGGCCGCCGCCCCCGGCCGCATCGGCCGTGGTCCTTGGACAAATTGCCCAAAGTTTTCGCCGATACGTCCCCGGCAAGGCCGACCCACGCCGGTTTCAGCGTCGCAAACGCGGCCGACCCGAAGGATCTTCTGCCGATCAACGCGCCCGAGCTTCGTGCAAGGGTTGTGCGGATGTCCGGCCGAATGGCCGTACGGCCGCACCTCCACCCCCGGCCAACCCCAGGGACGGCGACGTGCTTGCGATTTCGCGGCGAAGTTATCGCAAGACCTCTGCGAACCATCCCGGGGCCCGGGGCCGGTTCTGGCGGCGAAGACCGCCATGGCCGGGGCCGGGCGCGGCGGCGTCCCCCCCGGGCCGCTCGCCGGCCGCTCCCCGGCCCCTCCGGCCTCCCGCGGACCTAGTCCACCGGCAACGTCGCCGCATAGCTCAGGACGTCGACGGCGGCGTCGAGCGGAAAGGCCCTGAGGTTCGCCATTTCGACGCCCGTGTGGGCATTCAGGATCTTGTGCAGCACCTCGTCGGGCACATCTGCTGCCTCGGTGCCGACATAGGCATGGGCGCCGTCCTTGCCCCAGTCATAGCGGCGTCCGTCGAAGCCGTGGCAGGCGGCGCAGACGGTCTGGAAGATGCCGCGCCCGCGCTCGGGGTCGCCGGCGATGATCGCCCGCGTCTCGCCGTCCACGATGACGCTGACGTCGACCTGGCCGCTGGACACGAAGGCCGCCACCCGGGCAAGCTCCTCGTCGGTGATCATCTCGGGCGTGTAGCCGTGCAAGGGCGCGCGCAGAAGGGCGGCGATCTCCGCCTCCGGCTTGCCGAGGGCCCCGTCTATCCCCTTGATCCCGGTGTGATGGCTGCCCTTGCGATAGATGCCGGCCGTGCCCCGGTAATCCCAGCCATGACACTCCTTGCAGCGCCAGGTATCCGGTCCGGACTGTTCGCCCGCGGCCGGATAGGACGGATGGGTGCCCTCCGGTTTCTCGCGATCTAGCGCCTCCCACCAATTGTCGTAGATGCGGCCGCCCGCGGCGAGGGTCCATGGTTCCGACGGCTCGGCGGGCGCGGCATGGATGAACGCCTGCGCCTCCGCACCGTGCTCGTAGTCGTGTTTCTCCTCCGCTGCCGCGCGTTCCGCGGCCAGTGCCAATATCGTCGCGGCCACCCAGCCCGCCGCCGCGACTCCCGTCAGTATCCTGCGCATGTCACCCACCCATTCCGAGGTTTCCGATGCGCGTTCCCGAATCGCACCCTAGCAAAGTGTGATCACGCTGTCGTGATCGGGATCAGCCGCTAAACGGATTGCCGAGAAGGGCGTGCGGCCCGTCCGCCTGCCGTAGCGGCAGGGCGGGAGGAAAAACCGATTGTGTTTGACTGCCCTTCCCCGCTAAAGTCACGGGACGTCGATGTCGTGCCCCCCAATGCGCGACGCGGCTCATCAGATTCACTGTCCCGACCACCGCCGCGGCAGGCATGCCCGGCGCCGGAAGGGGCAGGCCGACTGGCCGCAAGGCCGCAATTTGCCCCTGTCCGGAAGGCCCGGGGCCCGAGTTGGGCGCCCATGGGGCGCCTGGGAAAGAACCGCGATGAAACGCGTGCGGACCGAGCAGCGGATGACAGGCAGGCCCTTGGCCGCCTCCGCTGTTTCCGCGCCGTCCGTCGCTCCAGATATTGACCGCCGTCCTGCCGTCCGCGCCGCAAGGTCCGGGCCGCCGCCGGCGTTCGGAAAGTTTACATGGCCAAGAAAATGCTCATCGATGCCACCCACGCGGAAGAGACCCGCGTCGTGGTGGTGGACGGAAACAAGGTCGAGGAATTCGACTTCGAGACCGTCAACAAGCGCCAGCTTGCCGGCAACATCTATCTAGCGAAGATCACGCGGGTCGAGCCCTCGCTGCAGGCAGCCTTCG
Source organism: Paracoccaceae bacterium (assembly GCA_020637675.1). Lineage (GTDB taxonomy): Bacteria > Pseudomonadota > Alphaproteobacteria > Rhodobacterales > Rhodobacteraceae > Albidovulum. The sequence continues at coordinate 976,166 of JACKKD010000002.1, forward strand.
TCGACTACGGCGGAAACCGCCACGGCTTCCTCGCATTCTCGGAAATCCACCCCGACTATTACCAGATCCCGGTCGCCGACCGGCAGGCGCTTCTGGCCGAGGAACGCGCTTATGCCGAGGCGATGGAGGCCGAGGAGAACGGCCGCGGACGTCGCCGCAATCGTCCGGCCGCGAGGGCCGAGAAGGCCGCTCCGATCGATGCCGTGGCGACCAGTGACGACATCCCCGGCATGGCTGTGGTCGATCTGAGCGAAGAGGCCGAGGCGGTGGAACCCGCCGCTGCCCCCGCACAGGTCGAAACACAGGCCGGGCCGAGCGCCGAACCTCGGGCCGAGGAGCCCGCGGCCGAGCGCGAGGAGCCCTATGTCGCGGCCGACCACGCCTCCGAGACCGACGACGAGATCGAATCCGTGGCCGAGGAGGACGTGGCAGAGGAAATCCGGACGCAGCGCAAGCCGCGGCCGCGGAAATACAAGATCCAGGAAGTGGTCAAGGTCCGGCAGATCATGCTGGTCCAGGTCGTCAAGGAGGAGCGCGGCAACAAGGGCGCCGCACTCACCACCTACCTCAGCCTCGCCGGCCGCTACTGCGTCCTGATGCCCAACACCGCCCGCGGCGGCGGCATCTCTCGCAAGATCACCAACGCCGCCGACCGCAAGAAGCTGAAGGAGATCGCCGGCGAGATCGAGGTGCCCGATGGCGCCGGTCTCATCATCCGCACCGCCGGCAGCCAGCGCACCAAGGCGGAGATCAAGCGCGACTACGAATACCTGATGCGGCTCTGGGAACAGATCCGCGACCTGACGCTGAAGTCGATCGCGCCGGCGCCGATCTACGAGGAAGGCGACCTCATCAAGCGGTCGATCCGCGACCTTTATTCGAAGGACATCGACGAGGTGCTGGTCGAGGGCGACAAGGGTTATCGCGCGGCCAAGGACTTCATGAAGATGATCATGCCGTCCCACGCCAAGAACGTGAAGCTCTACAACGAGCCGCTTCCGCTCTTCGCCCGCTACCAGGTGGAGACCTACCTCGGCGCGATGTTCAACCCGACGGTGCAGCTCCGTTCCGGTGGCTACATCGTCATCGGCATCACCGAGGCGCTTGTCGCCATCGACGTGAACTCGGGCCGCTCGACCAAGGAAGGCTCGATCGAGGAAACCGCGCTCAAGACCAACCTCGAGGCGGCGGAGGAAATCGCCCGCCAGCTCCGTCTGCGCGACCTCGCGGGCCTCATCGTCATCGACTTCATCGACATGGAGGAGCGCAAGAACAATGCGTCGGTCGAGAAGCGCCTGAAGGAAAAGCTCAAGACCGACCGAGCCCGAATCCAGGTCGGCCGCATCTCGGGTTTCGGGCTTCTGGAAATGAGCCGCCAGCGCCTGCGGCCGGGCATGATCGAATCGACGACCGCGCCCTGTCCGCATTGCCACGGCACCGGCATCATCCGGTCCGACGACAGCCTTTCCCTGCAGATCCTGCGTCAGCTGGAAGAGGAGGGGACGCGCAAGCGGTCGCGCGAGGTGTTGCTGAAGGCGCCCGTCGCCATCGTCAACTTCCTCATCAACCAGAAGCGCGAGCATCTGGCGCAGATCGAGGGGCGCTACGGCATGGCGATCCGGCTCGAAGCCGTCCCGGCGATGGTCAGCCCCGACTACGAGATCGAGAAGTTCAAGACCGCGACGCGCCACGTCGCCGAGGTCGCGGCCCCCGTCGTCTCGGTCGACGCGCTCCGGATGGAGGATGAAGAAGACACGATCGAGGTCGAAACCGAGGTCGAGGACCTTGTCGAGGACGAGGCGGAAGAGGCGGAAGCGCCCCAGGCGGCCGGCGACGGCGAGCCGGGCCGGAAGAAGAAGCGCCGTCGTCGGCGGCGGCGGAAGCCGGGCGGCGGCAGCGAGCAGGCCGAAGGCGCGCCCGTGCAGGCCGGAGGCGGCGGAGACTCGACCGAAGAGGTGACCGGGCCCGAAACCGGGACGGAGCCCGCGGGTGAACCGGAAGCCGGTGACAAGCCGAAGTCTCGGCGCAGCCGCAGCCGGTCGCGTGGCCGCTCGAAGTCCGCGGAACCTGCCGCCGCCGAGGCCGCCGTCGAGGAGGCCACGGTTGCCGCCCCGGAACCGGTTGCCGAGGTGGCCGCCGCGGCGGTGTCCGAACCTGCCGCGGAAGCCGTGGCGAAACCGAAGCGCCGGGTGAGCCGGAAGAAGGCCGCGGCCGAGGAACCGCCCGCCGGGGAAACGCCCGCCACGGAAGCACCTGCTGCCGAAGCGGCAGCCGAACCGGTGAAGAAGCCCGCGCGGAGCCGTGCGAAGGCCAAGGCCGCGCCTGCCGAGATCGCGCCGGCGGAAGCGCCGGAACCCGTGGTTGCGGACGCGTCCGTACCCGAGCCGACGCCGGCACCTTCGCCGATGCCCTCGCCCGAACCCGCGGCCACGGCCGATGCGCTCGTCCCCGATCCGGAGGACAGCACGGCGCCGGACGAGTCCGCCAAGCCCAAGCGGCGCGGCTGGTGGTCGCTCGGCCGCTGACGCGAAACCCAAGGGGAAACGCCGGGCCTCAACGCCCGGCGTTTTCCGTTCCACGCGGTTGTGACGGCTGCGTGACCGAATGCCCCCGTGACGGCACCCGACGGCTGCGCTAGAGGTGGGCCATGTTGGAAACCGGCATCATGGACGCGGGGTTCGCGCTCGCCGCGCTGATCGCGCTTCTCGCGGGCGTGCTGTCGTTTCTCAGCCCCTGCGTGCTTCCGATCGTGCCGCCCTATCTTGCCTACATGGGCGGGATCACCATGGCGGAGATGGGCGGGGGGACTGGCGGTGCGGGCCGGGGGCGCAACCGCGCGCTGGTGGCCGCCATCTTCTTCGTGCTCGGGCTTTCGACCGTCTTCCTCTTCCTCGGCTTTACCGCCTCGGCCTTCGGTCAGTTCTTCCTCCAGAACCAGGGTTGGTTCAATACGCTTGCCGGCATCGTGGTGATGGTGTTCGGCGCGCATTTCCTCGGGGTCATCCGCATCGGGTTCCTGAACCGCGAGGCGCGGCTCGACGCGGGCGATCGGGGCGGCTCCGCCTTCGGCGCCTACCTCCTCGGCCTCGCCTTCGCCTTCGGCTGGACGCCCTGTATCGGCCCGCAGCTCGGCATGATCCTCGCCCTCGCGGCACAGGACGGCTCGATCGGTCGCGGCACGGCGCTGCTCGCCGTCTATGCCATCGGGCTCGGCATCCCGTTCCTGCTGGTCGCAGCCTTCTTCCCGCGCCTGAAGGGCGCCATGGCCTTCCTCAAGCGTCACATGGACCGCATCGAGCGGATCATGGGGCTTCTCCTGTGGACCATCGGGCTCCTGATGCTCACGGGCGAGTTCAGCCAGTTTTCCTACTGGCTTCTTGAAACCTTCCCCGGCCTCGCGCTTCTCGGCTGACGGCTCAGCCGGACGGGCAGCTCGTGGCGGCAAGCCGCGCCAGTTCCGCCTCGCCCTCCGTCTGAGTCAGGTAGCGGCTCCAGCCCATGCGGTAGCCGATCCCGTCGACGCCCTTGTTGATGAACTCGGCCCGCACCGTTCCGTCCTGGCCGAGGACGAGAAGCCTCCCGGCGTTCTCCTCCTCCACCAGCACCGAGCCGTCGGGAAGGACGGTGAAAAGGCCTTCGAAAAGCGTCTTGACGTCGGCGGCCTTCATCGCCGCATCCCAGGGCCGCGAGACCTGGTCCGTCGCGAAGTCATAGACGACGATCTCGTTCGTGCCATGGATGCGGGCGTCGGTGCCGCGGTCATAGGCGTTGTTGTTGAAGACGCCGATCCGGGTCGCGTCGAGGATGTCCACGTCATGCTGGGCGAGCCAGGGGCCCTGCTTCATCCACAGGATCTCGTCCGTGGCGGGCCGGTAGAGCATGATCATCGACATGTGCCGGAAGCTCAGGAAGAGATCGCCCTTCTTCCAGTAGGGGCCGTCCTCCAGCACCGGCTCGATGTCGTTGAGGTGGATCGGATCGATCTGGTAGTCGCCCGCGGTGAAGAGCGCATATTCCAGCCCGTGATCCAGGAACATCTGGGTCAGCGACTTCCGCCACAGCACCTCGCCCTTGGGGCCGAGATGGACGAGCGCGTCGTCGATGAACTTGGGGTCGATGCGCTCCACCTCGCTCGGCTCGACATAGCCCGGAATCCACCAGCCGCCCGCGCCATCGCTTTCGGTCGAGTGGTGGAGCAGGACGTCATACTCGCTCCAGAGTTTTTCCGAACAGGCATCAATGCCGTAGAGGTAGGACTGGTGATCCTTGATCACCAATGTCCCGTCATCGGTCAGAATGGGGGCAATCACGCGATAGTACCTGGTGCTCCAATGTTCCTGCTGGGCGATTCGCGAGGTGCGCGGCGCGTCGGCCAGAAGGCTGTCGGCGTCGGGCAGCCATTCATGCTGCACCGTGCCGTCGGCGAGCGAGACGAGTTGCACCACATGCCGAGCGCGGTCCCCATCGTAGCGCGACATGAGGACGTAGCCTTCGGGCCGAGGGCCGTCGCCGAAGGTCCAGCCGGTGGGCCTGTCGGCAAAGCGGCGGGGAAAGAACCCCGCCATCAGCATGTCTTCCTCAAGCAAGGCCTTTACCGTGTCGGGGATTTCCGCCACCGCCAGCGCCGCCGGGCCGACCGGCCCGAACCTTGCGGTCTCGCGTTCGCCGTCCAGCACCGCCGCGCCGAAGCCGACAAGCCCGAGAAGGCCGAGGATGCCAACGAGAAGGACGACCCAGACCTCAATCTTCGCAAACAGCAGTCTTTGCACCAAAGCCCCCGATCGCCGTCAATTCTCCCATCGGGGCCGACAGTAGCATCCCGGCCATAGCGAGCATAGCGGCATTGCAGGCGGGTTTCGCGCGGCTGTGCTAGAGAATTCAAGACGATGGCGGTTGATTCGCCTTTGGCGGTAGGCCGCCCGGACGGATACATCGACAGCGGCTTCAGTCGTCCGGAGGGCGGCAAAAGGGTCTTTGACGAATGGAATTGGCAACGGGACATGCCCGTCTGGCGGGCACCGGCCACAGGCCGGCGGAGAGGCGGAGGCGCGAGTTTCCTGCCGCGGCAGCCGGGCGCCGCGGCTCACGCCGTCCAGCGCAGCGCGCTGTCGAGCCGCCCGCCCGCGACATGACCGCGCAAGATGTTGAGCCGGATGAAGCGGCTTTCGCGCACCGTTGTCCCGGCGAAATCCATGCCGCGCACGAGATCGGCCAGTTCCCGCACCGCCTCGTGGAAGTCCTTCGTCGGCTGGTGGTCGGGAGCCAGTTCCGCGAACCGCGAGAAATCAACGCGGTAGCTGCGCTTGTCGGGGGCGGCATTGGTGTTGATCTCGACCGCGACACCGCCGAGCAGGCCGGCCACGTCCCTGGCGAGCTGGCCCACCTGCCAGGTCCACGCCTGGCTGCCGACGTTCACCTCGACGAGGTCCGCGCCCGCGCGGACGAGCGCCCACTCGATCGCACGGGCCATGTCCTCGACATGGATCAGCGGCCGCCAGGGCGAGCCGTCGGAGAGCACCTCGATCCTGCCGGTCCTCAGTGCGGTGGCGACGAAATCGTTCAGCACGAGGTCGAGCCTCAGCATCGGGCTCGCGCCGCAGGCGGTGGCGAAGCGCAGGGAGGTCACCATGAAGCCATCGCCGGCAAGGGCCCTCAGCCCTTCTTCCGTCGCCACCTTGGACCGCGCATAGGCGGTCAGCGGGTTGAGCGTGTCGGTCTCCTTGCGGAAGCTGTCGGAGCCCGCGCCGTACATCGAACAGGACGAGGCGAAGACGAAGCGCTTCACCCCGGCGGCCTTCGCCGCGGCCGCGGCCTTCAGGACGGCGGCCGAGTTGATGTCGGCGGTCGCGTCCTCGAACTCCTTGCCGATCGGGTCGTTCGACACCGCGGCCAGCGCCACCACCGCGTCGAAGCCGCGGAAATCGGCCTCAGTCAGGTCGCGCACATCGGCCCGGCGCTGGCTCGCGAAGAGCGCGTCCGGGAAGGGGGCCGCCTCGGAGCCCTGAAACCAGTTGGCGTCGATGCCGTGGACCTCGGCGCCCGGAAGGCTGCGGGTCAGGTGGCGGGCGGCGACCGGGCCGACGTAGCCGCGATGGCCGATAAGCAGGATCTTCATGGTCATGCGCGTCCTTCCGAAATGTCGCGCCCCGCGAACCCGGTGCGTCCCCCGCGGGGCGGTGACACGGGCGTGCGGGGGCGGTCGTCTGCCCCGGCCCGCATCTGTAGCGAAGGCGCGGGGCTTCTGCTACCCCGCAGCGGTGCGGGCGTGAACCTCTTCCGGTCGCGGACCGTGCCTGCACGGCCCGGCGGCGTCGCGTCCTGCCCGGACTGCATCAAGGAGTGTCACCAATGAAATGCGTCCTTCTCGCCGGCGGTCTCGGCACGAGACTCGCCGAGGAAACCGTCCGCATCCCGAAACCGATGGTGGAGATTGGCGGCCGGCCGATCCTCTGGCACATCATGAAGATCTACGCGGCCCACGGCATCAACGACTTCATCGTCTGCTGCGGCTACAAGGGCTATGTGATCAAGGAATACTTTGCCAACTACTACCTGCACGGCGCCGACGTGACCTTCGACCTCAGGCAGGGCACGACGGAAATCATCAACAACCAGGCCGAGCCCTGGCGCGTGACGCTGATCGATACGGGTCAGGAAAGCATGACTGGCGGACGCCTCCGCCGCGTGATGCCCTATCTCAGGGCCGAGGAGGCGTTCTGCATGACCTATGGCGACGGCGTGGGCGACATCGACGTGACGCGGCTCGCCGCCTTCCACAAGGCGCATGGGCGCATGGCGACGGTGACCGCGGTGCCGCCGGCCGCGCGTTTCGGCCGGCTCGACATCGCGGCGTCGCAGGTGCGCGAATTCTCGGAAAAGCCTGCAGGCGACGGCGGGCTCATCAACGGCGGCTATTTCGTCCTGTCGCCGAAGGTCGAGAAATACCTGGAGGACGACGCGACCATCTGGGAACGCGCGCCGCTCATGGGGCTTGCCCGCGACGGCGAACTCATGGCCTACGAACACAGGGGCTTCTGGCAGCCGATGGACACGATCCGCGAGCGCCAGGAACTCGAAGCGCATTGGGCGACCGGCACGGCGCCCTGGAAGATCTGGTAGAACGCCGGGCCCACCTACGACGATCAGGAGACCAGTGAGTGATGAGTTACCCCAGATGCCGGCATTGCGGCGCGGAAATGCCGATGACGCTTGTCGACCTCGGCCTCTCGGCCGTGGCGAATTCCTATGTGCCCATGGGCAAGGCAGGCGAGCCGGAGCCGAAATACCCGCTTCACGTGCGGGTCTGCGAATCCTGCTGGCTCGTCCAGGTGGACGAGGACGTGCCGCCGGCCAGTATCTTCAACGAGAGCTATGCCTATTTCTCCTCCTTCTCGGACAGCTGGCTCGCCCATGCCCGCGCCTATGCCGACGCGATGGCCGACAGGCTGCACCTCGGACGCGAAAGCCTCGTGATCGAGATCGCGTCGAACGACGGCTATCTTCTGAAGAACTTCGCGGCCAAGGGCATACCCGTCCTCGGGATAGAGCCCTCGGGCTCGGTCGCGGCCGCGGCAGAGAAGATCGGCGTGCCGACGCTCGTCGAATTCTTCGGCGAAAGGGTCGCGCGGCGGCTTCATGACGAGGGCAGGCGGCCCGATCTCATCTGTTCGGCCAACGTGCTAGCGCATGTGCCGGACATCAACGACTTCGTCGCCGGCGTGGCGGCGCTCCTGACCGGGGACGCCGTCTACACGGTCGAGTTCCCGCACCTCCTCCGGCTCATCGAGGAGGTGCAGTTCGACACGATCTACCACGAACACTATTCCTACCTCTCGCTCCTGGCGGTGGAGCGGATCTTCGCGACCAAGGGCCTGCGCGTCTTCGATGTCGAGGAGCTGCCGACCCACGGCGGTTCCTTGCGTGTCTTCGCCTGCCGGACGGGCGCCTCGCACGGCGACGGCCCCGGCCTTTCCAAGGTGCGCGCGGACGAGAAGACCGCGCGGCTCGACCGGCCGGAGGGCTACGCGGGCTTCTCCGAGAAGGTGGAGGCGGTGCGCGACGGGCTCCTGAGCTTCCTTAACAACGCCAGGGCGCAGGGCAAGCACGTGGCGGCCTACGGCGCGGCGGCGAAGGGCAACACGCTGCTCAACTACTGCGGGATCGGACCGACGCTGATCGACTTCTGCGTGGACCGCAACCCTGCCAAGCAGAACACGCTCCTGCCCGGCAGCCGCATCCCGGTCTTCGACGTGGAGGAGTTGCGGAAGCGGCAGCCCGACTTCGTGCTGATCCTGCCCTGGAACCTCAAGGCAGAGGTGATCCGCCAGCTTGGCGACCTTCGCGCAGGCGGCACCCGCTTTGTGACAGCCGTGCCCTCGATCATGGTCACCGCATGACCGCGCGCCGCGTCCTCCTGACCGGGGCCACCGGTCTCATCGGTCGCCACTGCGTCCGGCCGCTGGAGGAGCGGGGCTTCACCGTTGTCGCGGTCTCGCGCGGGCAGGGGGACGACCTGCTGGCCGATCCCGAAGGGGTCGTGGCGCGGGCGGGGGCGGATCACCTGATCCACCTCGCCTGGGCCGACGGCACGAAGGACCGCTGGTCCTCGCCGGAGAACCTCGCCTGGGTCGGGGCGAGCCTGCGGCTCCTCACCGCCTTCAAGGCGGCGGGCGGGCGGCGGGCGGTCATGGCGGGGTCTTGCGCCGAATACGACTGGACCGGGGCGGGGCATCTGGCAGAGGACGCGCCGCTCCGCCCTGCCACGCTCTACGGCGCCGCCAAGGCCGCGACCGGCATCGCCGCGGTGGCCGGCGCGCCCGCGCTCGGCGTCTCGCTCGCCTGGGCGCGGGTATTCTTCGCCTATGGTCCGGGTGAACCGGAGGGGCGGCTTTTCGGCGATATCCTGAGGGGCCTTGCGGCGGGCCGCGAGGTCGCCTGCACCGACGGGCTCCAGCGGCGCGACTTCCTCCACACGGCGGACATCGGCCGGGCGCTTGTCTCGCTTCTCGTCTCGAATGCCGAAGGGCCGGTGAACGTCGGTTCCGGCCGCGCCGTTCCGGTGCGCGAGATGATCCTTTCGCTTGCCCGCGCGATGGGTGGCGAGGGGCTGATCCGCCTCGGCGCGCGGCCGAGGCCAGCCTCCGACCCGGCTCTGATCGAGGCAGACGTGACGCGGCTTGAGCGCGAAACCGGCTTCCGTTCGGTCCTCGACATGGAAAGCGGCATCCGCGCCGTGCTTGCGGCCGAGGGGATACCGGCATGATCCTCGCGCTGCGCTCCCGCCCCGATCTCTGGCGCTTCGTGAAGTTCCTCTTCGTCGGGGTCCTCAACACCGTCTTCGGCTTTGCCGTCTATGCCGCGCTCCTCAGGGTCGCTGGCCTGCCCTGGCAATGGGCGCTGGCGCTGTCCTACGTGATCGGTGTCCTCTGGAACTTCGGCACGCATGGCCGCATCGTCTTCGGCACGCGCGGGCTTTCCCGTCTGCCGGCCTATGTCGGGGCCTATGTCGCGCTCTTCTTCCTCAATCGCTGGGCGCTCGCCGCGACCATCGCCGCGGGCCTGTCCGACCTCTGGGCGCAGGCGCTTCTGGTGCTGCCGATGGCGATGGTGGCTTTCGTCCTCGTCTCCGTGGTCCTCACCGGACGGCTTCCGTTCCGCGGGGGGCGGGGGTGACGCCGGACGATCAGCCGCGCGGGTCGGTCGCGCGCCAGCCGGCGTCATAGCGGACGATCTCACGCCCCGGGAAGGCGGCCTTCAGCGCCGCCTCGTCCAGATCGCCCCGGTCGATCAGGAAGATCGGCCGGTCCGGCGGGAACCGCGGATCGTTCAGAATAAGTGCCGCGCCCTCGTCGCCGCTCGCCGTCACCAGAACGATCGCATTGCCGAACGCGCCGGACGCGAGCGCCGCGCGGTAGGTCGCATGGATATTGCCGTATTCGTGGTACTTCACCACACCCCGCCAGGGCGTGAAGATCAGAAGCCCGAAGAGGCAGGACAGCGCGAGGATCGAGTCGATGCCGATGTTGCTGTCGCCCTCCGCGCCCGGAAACCGCGCCCGCATCGCGTCATAGCCGCGCGCGGAGAGGTAGAGCAGCGGGAAGGCCGCGAGGAACCAGTCGCGCGGCCCGACATAATAGCTGTCGGCGAACCAGTAGAACGCGGTCACCCCGATGATGGTCGCCGCGACCGCCACCATCACCCAGTCGAAGGTCCGCTTCGCGCCCTGCCAAAGGAAGAAAGCGTAGAGCAGCGCGAGCGAGCCGATCGACCAGCCGAGAAGCTCGAACTGCAGGCTCGCGGTCATGTTGACGGTGTTCACCGCGGCCTCTGCCGGCCCGTGCCCCGGCCAGAGGTCGAGTCCGCCCTGGCCGCCCGGCTGCCCGATTTCCGGCCCGAAGCCGAAGGCGTTCGCGCCCGGACCCCAGTGGCGGTCGAGATAGTCGGTCAGCGCGCGCCGCAGCGCGTTCCCGGTCAGGGCGAGGTTGTGGAAGAGGAGGAGCGCGCCCGCCACGACCGAGCCCGCCGCGAAGACCGCCGCCCGCGTCAGCGTGCCGCGCGGACCCGCGAAGACCCAGAAGGCCGTCAGCGCGCCCATCACCAGACCGTCGAGGGGGCGGGTCAGGAAGATCCAGCCCACCGCCAGACCGGCGAGGAAGAGCTGCCGGCCGGCGCGGTCGCTTCCCTCGGCGCGCTGCACCATCCACCAGGCGAAGAGCAGAAGCGCCAGCGTCAGCGTGTGCGGCATGAGCGAGGCCGCCGCGGCGAGAAGCCAGGGCGACGAGGCCATCATCAGGGCAACGAGGTCCGCCTGGTCGCGGCCGAGCCGCCGGATCGCTATCGCATAGGCGAGAAGCACCGAGAGCCCGGCGAGGATCGGGTTGAGGAGCCACGGCACCCCGAGCGCGGCAAAGGGGGCCAGCACGAGCGGCCAGCCGGGTTGTGTCACGGCGAACCAGCGCCCGTCGCGGAAATCCTGAAGGTCGTAGGCGAGCCCCGGCAGGGCCGCCTCCGGGGGCGCAGGCACCGACAGCGCCCCGGCGGCGAAGGTCCGCGCCTGGAAGAGATAGGCGACCTCCTCATCGACATGCGGAAGGTGCTGGAAGGCAACGGCGCCAAGGGCGAGGCTCACGACGACGGTGAAGACTGCGGGGGCGACGGGTGAAAGCCGGTAGTGCCCGCTCACCGGGCTCGGGACCATCGCCATTGCAATCAGCACGACAAGGTGCAGGGCCGCCAGCGCGCCGCCGGCAAGGATGTGTGCGACGTAGGCCGCCCCCGCGCCCCGGCCGACGTAATTCAGGATCGGCGAGGCGAAGAGCGTCGTCAGCACGACGAAGATCGCGATGCGGCCCCAGCCGAGCCGCCGCGTGGCCGCCGCCAGGAGACGCCCGGTCCCGAGCCGGACAAGCACCGTGAGCGCCGCCGCGACCTCCGCCATGATCACGCAGACCGCGATCCAGTCGCGCGCGTCCTGCGGGCGCAGCCGGAGCGTCGGGAACAGCGGGGTCTCGGTCAGGTAGAGCTGCGCCGCCCCGCCGCCGAGGAAGAGCGCGGCCAGAAGCGCGAAGGTGCCGGCACCGCGCCGGAGCGACTGTCCCGCCACGAAGAGCGCGAGGCCGACGACCCCCAGCGCCCAGCGGTCGACCTGGGCGACCGCGCCGGGCAGGACCGGGACCGCGACGAGAACAACGCATCCCGCCGCGGCAAGCGCGAGCCCCGGAAGGCCGGCGGGTCGGGTCGGGGAAGGGGTCATGCCTTGTGGGCGGACAGGGGCGTCACGCGGCCCGATGCGCGCCCTTGCGCGGGGATGTTGATAAGTTCCTTCTCGATCACCGTCGGTCCTCCGCGCACCTGGTTGTGGATGGCGGTGATGTATTCGCCGAGCATCCCGATGAAGAGAAGCTGCACGCCCGAGAGGAAGAACAGCGCGACGATGATCGTGGTCGTCCCCCTGGGCGCGTCGCCGATGCCGAGGAACCAGGCGAAGACGGAGAAGACCGAGAAGAGGATGGAGAAGATCGCGATGCCGAAGCCCACGAAGGTGCAGAACCGCATCGGCGCCTTGGTGAAGGCGAAGATCGCGTTCAGCGCCTGGTCGATCAGCATCATCAGGTTATGCTTGCTGACACCGCGCTTCCGCGCCTTCCAGGTATAGGGGATGATGACCTTCTTGAACCCGACCGAGGCGATGATGCCGCGGATGTAGGGGTAGTGGTCGTTATGGCTCAGCACCGCGTCCAGCACCTTGCGGTCGATGAGCTGGAACTCGCCCACGTCGGGCGAAAGCTCGAAATCCGAAAGCCAGTTGACGATCCGGTAGAAGGCCTTGCGCGCCGAGCGCAGGACAAAGCCCTCCTCGCGCGTGGACCGTGCGCCCGCCACCACGTCGTAGCCCGATTCCCAGAGTTTCACGAACTCCGGAATATGCTCCGGCGGGTCCTGAAGGTCGACGGGCAGCATGCAGAGCGTCGCGTCGCCGGTGGAGTGCCTGAGCCCGTTGAAGGTGGAACGGTAGACGCCGAAGTTGCGTGCGTTGACGACGACCTTGACGCTCGGGTCCTTCGCGGCGATTCCGCGCAGGATTTCCACCGTGCGGTCTTGCGAGGCGTTGTCGACGAAGATGTGCTCGCGCGCGTAGCCGGGAAGATCGCGTTCGAAGATTGCCTTTACCGTCTCGTAGCAGGTCTCGACGTTGTCTTCCTCGTTGAAGCAGGGCGAGACGACGGTGATCTTCTTCATGGTGCTCAAATCCAGTCCAGGCACAATCGCACAATGGGTGACGCGACGCCATCGCGCCGACGACTCGCCTTCGTGGCAGCTTAACGCAAGTCGAGGAGGCGCATAGCGAATTTCCGGGCGCTTGCGCGACAGTGCCCTGCGTTTCATGGGAAATCCGTCGAAAACCCGCGGATTGTGGCAGGGGTGCGGACACGCTGCGCGTTGGGCTCCGGCGGGGTCACGACACATGGCAGCACACCGCTCCTTCGCAAAAAGGCAAGAAGTTTTCGGAAAAGGTCAATCAGGAGCCCCGGCTGGATGTATAGTCACGGACAAAAGGGAGGATGCCGATGCCGCTTGCCATGAACCGCGAGGTCTTCATCACCTGTGCCGTGACCGGCTCGGGCGCGACGCAGGATCGCAGCCCGCATGTCCCCCGCTCGCCGGCCCAGATCGCCGAAAGCGCCATCGCGGCGGCGAAGGCCGGGGCCGCGATCGTCCACTGCCATGTCCGCGACCCCGAGACGGGCAAGCCCTCTCGCGACCCGAAGTATTACCGCGAAGTCACGGAGCGAATTCGCGATTCCGCCACCGACGTGGTCCTGAACCTGACCGCAGGCATGGGCGGCGACATCATCTTCGGTCCGACAGAACGACCGCTGCCGCCTGTCGCCGGTACCGACATGATCGGCGCCTCCGAACGCATGGTCCATGTCGCCGAATGCCTGCCCGAGATCTGCACGCTCGACTGCGGCACGATGAACTTCGCCGAGGCCGACTACGTGATGACCAACACGCCCGGGATGCTGCGTGCCATGGGGTCGATGATGACCGCGCTCGGCGTGAAGCCCGAGATCGAGGCCTTCGACACCGGGCATCTCTGGTTCGCCAAGGAACTGGTGAAGGAAGGCGTGCTTACCGGCCCCGCCCTCGTCCAGCTCTGCATGGGCGTGCCCTGGGGTGCACCGGACGACCTCAACACCTTCATGGCGATGGTCAACAACGTGCCCGACGACTGGACCTTCTCGGCCTTCGCGCTCGGGCGCAACCAGATGGCCTATGTCGCGGCCGCCGTGCTGGCCGGCGGCAACGTGCGGGTCGGGCTCGAGGACAATCTCTGGCTCGGCAAGGGACAGCTTGCGACGAACGCCCAGCTGGTCGAACGCGCGGTGACGATCATCGAGACCATGGGCGCGCGGGTGATCGGGCCCGAGGAGGTGCGGGCGAAGCTCGGGCTGACCAAGCGGGCGCCGATGGCGCGGTGAGCGTCGGGACACGTGTCGGAACAGAAAGCCGACCGAGGAACGACACGAAACCGACGTACGCGGGATGGAAGGGAGAATGCGCATGGCGCGCAAGGCGGCGATCATCGGGGGCGGGGTCATCGGCGGCGGCTGGGCCGCGCGGTTCCTCCTGAACGGCTGGGACGTTTCGGTCTTCGACCCCGACCCGGAGGCCGAGCGCAAGATCGGCGAGGTTCTGGCCAACGCGCGCGCGGCGCTGCCCGCGCTTTCCGACGTGCCGATGCCGCCCGAGGGGCGTCTGAGCTTCGCCCCCAGCATCACAGATGCAGTCGAAGGCACGGATTACATTCAGGAATCCGTCTCAGAGCGCCTCGACCTCAAGCACCGCGTCTTCGCACAGATCCAGCAGGCGAGCCACGGCACACCCATCGGCTCCTCCACGTCCGGCTTCAAGCCCTCGGAGTTGCAGGAGGGCGCCGCCGACCCGTCGACGATCTTCGTCGCCCATCCCTTCAACCCGGTCTACCTCCTGCCTCTCGCCGAGATCGTGCCGAGTGCGAAGTCAGACACGCAGATCATTGAAGCCGCAAAGGAAATCCTGCGCGAAATCGGTATGTTCCCGTTGCATGTAAGGAAGGAAATCGACGCCCACATCGCCGACCGCTTCCTCGAGGCCGTCTGGCGCGAGGCGCTCTGGCTCGTGAAGGACGGCGTCGCCACGACCGAGGAGATCGACGAGGCGATCCGCATGGGGTTCGGCTTGCGCTGGGGCCAGATGGGCCTCTTCGAGACCTACCGGGTGGCGGGCGGAGAGGCCGGCATGAAGCATTTCATGGCCCAGTTCGGCCCGGCGCTGAAATGGCCCTGGACCAAGCTCATGGACGTCCCCGAGTTCAACGACGAACTCGTCGATCTGATCGCCGGCCAGTCCGACGCCCAGTCGGGGGCCTACACGATCCGGGAACTCGAACGCATCCGCGACCGGAACCTGATCGGCTTCCTGCGCGCCCTGAAGGAGCGCGACTGGGGCGCTGGCAGGGTGCTCCTCGATCATGACAGGCGCCGCCGTGCCGCCTTCCACGACGCGGGCAAGGCCGGCGAGGGTGCGCCCCTGGTGACGGCACGGATGCAGGTCCTGCCGGGCTGGATCGACTACAACGGCCATATGACGGAGAGCCGATATCTTTACGCCGCATCAGAGACCTCCGATGCGTTCCTCAGGTTGATCGGTGCCGACATGGACTATGTCGCGGGGGGCCACAGCTACTACACCGCCGAGACCCACATCATGCACCTCGGCGAGGCGAAACTGGGCGACCGGCTAACCGGCACTTTCCAGGTGCTCTCCTCGGACGACAAGCGCATCCACGGCTTCATCCGCATCCTGCGCGGGGAGGAAGTGGTGGCGACGCTCGAGCAGATGCTCCTGCACGTGGACATGAAGGCAGGCCGGACCTGCCCTGCGGCGCCAGACGTGCTGGCCCGGCTCGCCCTGATCGCCGAGGCTCACAAGGCCCTGCCGCGTCCCGAGGCCGCGGGACGGCACGTCGGGCAGCGCAAGACATGAGCCAGCGGGTCGTCATCACGGCGGGCGCGGCGGGCATCGGTCAGGTGATGGCCCGCACCTTTGCCGCCGCCGGCGCGGAAGTCTGGGTCACCGATGTGGACGAGGCTGCGCTCGCATCAGTTTCCCCCGGTATCCGTGCCTCGAATGTTGACGTCGCGGACGAACGGCAGATGGCGGCGTTCTTCAATGAAGTTAAGGAGATATGGGGCGAAATTGATGTCCTCTGCGCCAATGCCGGAATCAAGGGGCCGACCGCTGCCATCGACGAAATGCCGATGGTCGAATGGCGCGACTGCCTTGCCGTAAATCTCGACGGCGCCATGCTGGCCGCGAAGCATGCCGCGCCCTTCATGAAGGCGCAGCGCTCGGGCGTGATCCTCTTCACCTCCTCGACGGCGGGTCTCTACGGCTTTCCCTACCGCGCCCCCTATGCCGCGGCGAAGTGGGCGGTCATCGGCCTGATGAAGACGGTGGCGATGGAACTCGGCCCCTTCGGCATCCGTGCCAACGCCATCGCCCCGGGCTCCGTGACTGGGTCCCGTATCGACCGCGTGTTCGAGGCGGAAGCGGCCGCGAAGGGCATGACCTACGAGCAGGTCCGCGACGGCTATGCCGCTGGCACCGCGCTCGGCCGCCTGGTCGATCCGGAGGATATCGCCAGCATGGCCGTCTTCCTCGCCTCGGACGCCGCCCGCATGGTCAGCGGCCAGGTGATCACGGTCGACGGCTTCACCATCAATCCCGACCCCAGGGTGTGAGACATGGATTTCGGACTGAGCGACGAACAGCGGATGATCGTCGAGACGACGCGCGCCTTCGTCGAGACCGAGCTTTACCCGCACGAAGCCGAGGTGGAACGCAGCGGCCACCTCCGGATGGACCTGATAGAGGAATTGCAGGCCAAGGCCTTGGCGGCCGGTCTTTATGCTGCCAACATGCCGGAGGAGGTGGGCGGCGCCGGGCTGGATACGCTGACCTGGCTCCTCTACGAGAAGGAACTCGGCAAGGCCAATTACGCGCTCCACTGGACCTGCGTCGCGCGGCCCTCGAACATCCTCCTCGCCGGGACGGAAGAACAGAAGGAACGCTATCTATATCCCTGCATCCGCGGCGAAAAATGGGACTGCCTCGCGATGACGGAACCTGGCGCAGGATCCGACCTGCGCGGCATGAAGGCCACGGCACGGGAGGACGGCGGCGACTTCGTCCTGAACGGCACCAAGCACTTCATCTCGCACGCCGACATCGCCGATTTCGCCATCGTCTTCATGGCGACGGGCGAGGAGGCGACGCCGCGCGGCGCCAAGAAGCGGATCACCGCCTTCTTCGTCGACAAGGGCACCAGGGGGTTCACGGTGCGCGATGGCTATCGCAACGTGAGTCATCGCGGCTACACCAACGCGGTGCTGGAGTTCGACGAGTGCCGCCTGCCGAAATCTCAGATCCTCGGCGAAGTCCACAAGGGCTTCGAGGTCGCCAACACCTGGCTTGGCGCTACCCGGCTGCAGGTCGCCTCCACCTGTCTCGGCCGGGCGGAACGCGCGCTCGCCCATGCCGTCGCCTATGCCGCGGAGCGCGAACAGTTCGGCCAGAAGATCGGGAAATTCCAGGGAATTTCCTTCAAGCTCGCGGACATGGCGATGGAGCTTAAGGCGGCCGAACTGTTGACGCGCGAGGCGGGGTGGAAGTTCGATCAGGGCACGGTGACCGAGGCCGACATGTCGATGGCCAAGCTCAAGGCGACCGAGGTTCTGGCGATGATCGCCGACGAGGCGATCCAGATCCACGGCGGGATGGGATTGATGGACGAGCTTCCGCTGGAGCGGATCTGGCGCGACGCCCGCGTGGAGCGGATCTGGGAGGGCACCTCGGAGATCCAGCGCCACATCATCAGCCGGGAGCTTCTCAGGCCCTACGGCGGCTGACGGGGGCAGCCATGAAACGCGACCTCTCCCGTCTTCTCCGCCCGCGATCCATCGCCGTGATGGGATCGGTCTGGGCCGAAAACGTCATCGCTCAGTGCCGCAAGATGGGGTTTGCCGGGCCGGTCTGGCCGGTGCATCCGACGAAGCCTGCGATCGGCGGGCTGAAGGCCTGGCCGAACCTCGACGATCTGCCGGGGGCGCCGGATGCGACCTTCATCGGCGTCAACCGCCATGCAACGCTCGAGGTCGTGGGTGCGCTTTCCGCGATGGGCGCCGGCGGCGCGATCTGCTTCGCCTCGGGCTGGACCGAGGCCGGCGCACCGGAACTGCAGGACCGGCTCGTCAGGGCGGCGGGCGCGATGCCGGTCCTCGGGCCGAACTGCTACGGCGTCATCAACTATCTCGACGGTGCGCTCCTCTGGCCCGACCAGCACGGCGGGCGGCGGGTGGAGCGGGGGGTGGCGCTCCTCAGCCAGTCCTCCAACATCGTGATCAACCTCACCATGCAGGCGCGCGGGCTGCCGGTGGCCTATGTGGCCTGTCTCGGCAATGCCGCTCAGATCGGGCTGGCCGAACTCGCGGGGGCGCTTCTGGCCGACGAGCGGGTGACGGCGCTCGGCATGTATGTCGAGGGGATCGACGACGCTCCGGCGCTCGCGTCCCTCGCCGAGACGGCGCGGGCGGCGGGCAAGGGGATCGTCTGCGTCAAGTCGGGCAAGACCGAGGCGGCGCGGGATGCCGCGGCCTCGCACACCGCGGCGCTGGCGGGCGGCGGCGCGGCATCGTCGGCCTTTCTTCGGCAAGCCGGCATCGCCGAGGTGAACACGCTGTCGGAACTCCTTGAAACACTAAAGATATTCCACACCCATGGCCCCCGGATCGGCAACCGTCTCTGCTCGCTTTCCTGTTCGGGCGGGGAGGCGGGGCTCGTCTCCGATCTCGCGGCACCCTTCGGGCTTTCGTTCCCGCCGCCGACAGAGGCGCAGCGGCAGCGGCTCGGCGAAATTCTCGGGCCGATCGTGGCGATCGCCAACCCCCTGGACTATCACACCTTCATCTGGGGCGACGGGCCGCGCACGACGGATGTCTTCACGACGATGCTTCAGGGCTATGACGCCGGCATCTTCGTGATCGATCCGCCGCGGCCGGACCGCTGCGACCCGACTTCGTTCCAGCCCGCGCTCGACGCCATCGTCGCGGCCCAGGCGGCGACGGGCCGGCCTGCCTTCCCGGTCGCCTCGCTGCCGGAGAACTTCGACGAGGATCGGGCCATCGGCATGATCGCCGGCGGGGTTGCCCCGCTCATGGGGCTGGAGACGTCGCTCGGCGCGCTGAAGGCGGCGCAGACCGCACCGGGGCAGCCGGGCTGGCGGCCGGTGCCGGCACTCGGGTCGCGCACGACCCGGACGCTCGACGAGGCCGAGGGCAAGGCGCTCCTGAAGGCGGCGGGTGTCGCCGTCCCGCGATCGGTCCGAGCGCCGACGCTCTCCGCACTGAAGACAGGCGCGGCGGACCTTGCCGCGCCCTTCGTCCTGAAGGGGCTCGGCTTTGCCCACAAGACCGAGGCCGGGGCCGTGAGGATCGGTCTGGAATCGCTTGACGGGCAATCCGAAATTCCGGGCGCTGTCGGCTACCTTCTGGAGGAGATGGTGACCGGGACGGTGGCAGAGGTTCTCGTCGGCCTGCGCCGCGACGCGGTCTATGGCGTCACGCTCACGCTCGGGCTCGGCGGCGTGACGGCAGAGGTCCTGTCCGATACGGTTACGCTGGTCTGGCCGGTAACTGAGGCGGAGGTCCTCGGGGCCATGCGGCGCCTCAGGCTCTGGCCGCTACTCGACGGATACCGCGGCCGGCCGAAGGCGGATACCGGCGCGGTCGCGGCGATGGCCCTGGCGCTTGGCCGGCTTCTGGCGGCGCGGCCGGAGCTGGAGGAAATCGAGATCAATCCGGTCCTTGTCCTAGAGGCGGGGGCGATTGCAGTGGATGCATTGATACGGGAGGCGGTAGCATGATGAAGATGCGCGAGACGGGCCCGGTCCGGACGCGGGTCGAGGGCGGCATCCTCGAGGTGACGCTCGACCGGCCGAAGGCCAACGCCATCGACCTCGCCACGAGCCGGATCATGGGGCTCGTCTTCCGCGACTTCCGCGACGACGACGGGCTCCGGGTGGCGATCCTGCGTGCGGAGGGCGAGAAGTTCTTCTGCCCCGGATGGGACCTTAAGGCGGCCGCGGAGGGCGACGCGGTCGATGGCGACTACGGGGTGGGCGGCTTCGGGGGCCTTCAGGAACTGCCGAACCTCAACAAGCCGGTGATCGCCGCGGTCAATGGCATCTGCTGTGGCGGCGGGCTGGAGCTTGCGCTGTCCTGCGACCTGATTCTCGCCTCCGGCAACGCGACCTTCGCGCTTCCCGAAATCCGGTCCGGCACCGTGGCCGATGCCGCCTCGATCAAGCTGCCGAAGCGCATGCCCTATCACGTTGCCATGGACCTCCTGCTCACAGGCCGGTGGTTCGACGCGGAGGAGGCGCTGCGCTGGGGGCTTCTGAAGGAGATCACGGCGCCGGCCGATCTCCTGGCGAAGGCCTGGGACCTCGCACGGATGCTCGAGAGCGGCCCGCCGCTGGTCTACGCGGCGATCAAGGAAGTGGTGCGCGAGGCCGAGAACATGCGGTTCCAGGACGCGCTGAACCGGATCACCAAGCGGCAGATGGCGACAGTGGACCGGCTCTATTCTTCCGAGGACCAGCTGGAGGGGGCGCGCGCCTTCGCGGAAAAACGCGATCCCGTCTGGAAGGGGCGCTGAGGGGGGTTTCCGCCGCCGCCTGGCCTCGCCGCCAGTTCGGCCCGCGGATATCCCGGACCGGGTGAAGCGGGCGGGCATTCATTGTGGCAAGAAATACTCCCGCCGGAGGCTCCCTCACTCTGCGCGTGGGAACCGCTTGGAGGTTTCGAGAACGTTCAGGTCCATGTGGTTGCGCATGTAGCGTTCGGAGGCGTCGCGCAGGGGCTGGTAGTCCCAGGGAAAGTAGCTTCCGTTCCGCAGCGCCTCGTAGACGACCCAGCGCCGGGCCTGGCTTGCGCGGACCTCGGCGTCGAAGCGGTCGAGATCCCAGCGGGCTTCCGACATCGCCTTGAGCGCGGCGAGGGTCGCCGCATGGGCCGGGTCGGCGGCGAGGTTGCTGCGTTCCTGCGGGTCGGCGTCGAGGTCGAAGAGCTGGTCGGGGTCGAGCGCGCAGCGGTTCAGTTTCCAGCGGCCCTCACGGAGCGAGACGAGCGGGGCAGAGGATGCCTCGGCCGCGTATTCCATGAGCACCGGTGCGGTGCGCGCCGCGCCTCCGGCGAGCGGCACGAGACTTTCGCCATCGGTCCAGGGCAGCACCTCTGAGAGCGAGACGCCGGCGAGGTCGCAGAGCGTGGGGGTGACGTCGAGGGTGGAGACCGGGGCGTCGATGCGTCCCGGCGTGAGACCGGGCGCGGCGATCATCAGCGGCACGCGGGACGAGCCCTCGTAGAAGTTCATCTTGTACCAGAGACCGCGCTCGCCCAGCATGTCGCCGTGGTCGGAGACGAAGACGACGACCGCCTCCTGCCGCGTGGCTTCCAGCGTTTCCAGAATCTGCGAAATCTTGTCGTCGATATAGGAAATGTTCGCGAAGTACGCGCGGCGAGCGCGGCGGACATGGTCCTCGGTGATGTCGTAGCTCCGCCAGTCGTTGGCGTCGAAGATGCGCCGCGCATGGGGATCGTGGTCCTCGTAGGGCATCGCCGGCACCTCGGGCAGGAGGTGTTCGCAGTCCTCGTAAAGGTCCCAGAACTTCCGCCGCGCGACGAAGGGATCGTGCGGGTGGGTGAAGCTGACGGTCAGGCACCAGGGCCGGGAGTCGGCGCCCCGTGCGAGGTCGTAGATCTTCTGCACGGCGTTGAACGCGACCTCGTCGTCGTATTCCATCTGGTTGGTGATCTCGGCCACGCCGGCGCCGGTGACCGAGCCCATGTTGTGATACCACCAGTCGATCCGCTCGCCCGGCCTGCGGTAGTCGGGGGTCCAACCGAAGTCGGCGGGGTAGATGTCGGTCGTCAGCCGGCTCTCGAAGCCGTGCAGCTGGTCGGGGCCGACGAAATGCATCTTGCCCGAGAGGCAGGTCTGGTAGCCCGCCCGGCGCAGGTGATGGGCGAAGGTCGGGATGTCGGAGCGGAACTCGGCCGCGTTGTCGTAGACGCCGGTGCGCGAGGGGAGCTGGCCAGTCATGAACGAGGCACGCCCCGGCGCGCAGAGCGGCGAGGCGGTATAGGCGTTGCGGAACCGGACGGAGCGGGCGGCGAGCGCCTTCAGCGCCGGCGCATGGAGCCAGTCGGCCGGCCCGTCGGGAAAAAGCGTCCCGTTCAGCTGATCGACCATGAGGATCAGGATGTTCGGGCGGCTCATCGACATTTCCTTCCGGGTTCGTTTCGGTGCGACACTGGCGGCAGGCAGAGGTCCCGTCTTGCCGCTCCGCGACCTCGGCGTGACGCGAGCGGCATGGCCCCGGCCGGCGCGCGATGCATGATGGCATCGGCCAGGCGGAGGGCGGACATGAACGGCAGGCTTCTTCTCATCATCATCGACGGGGTGCCCCACGGCAACTGGCGGCGTCTTTTCGGCAATCTCGAAGGCTGGGTGGCGAGCGGGGAAGCGCGGGTCTGGAAGATGCGGTCGGTGCTGCCCTCGACCTCTGCCTCCTGCTATGCGTCGATCCACACCGGGCTCAGCCCGCAGGTCCATGGCGTCAGCGGGAACGACACGATCTTCCGGGCGGCCGCGCCCGATGTCTTCTCCGAAGTGGCGAAGGCGGGCAGACGCACCGGGGCGGTCGCACATTCCTTCTGGTCGTCATTCTTCAACCGGCATCCCTTCGATCCCGTCCGGGACATGGAATACGACGAACCGGATCGGGGGCCGATCCATCACGGAAGGTTCCACACGATGACGGGCTATGGCCACGACAACCAGATGACCCCCTGCGATGCCGATCTCTTCGCCACGCTCACGATGCTCTGCGAGCGGCACGGGATCGATTACGGCATGCTCCACAGCTGCACGCTCGACAGCATGGGCCATCGTTTCGGCCATGACGCGATCCAGATGGACAAGGCCTGTTTCCTGCTTGACGCGCAGCTCGCGCCGTTCATCCCGCGGTGGCGCCGGGCGGGTTACGAGGTGATCGTGACGGCCGACCACGGTCAGTCGATGCGCGGCCACCACGGCGGGACGGGGGACGACCAGCGGGACTTCGCGCTCTACTATTTCGGGCCGGGCCGCGGGCCTGCGGAAGACACCGTCCTCGACCAGCTTGCGCTTGCCCCGACGATCCTCGGGCGGCTCGGCGTGCCTGTCCCCGCGACCATGGCGGCGCGACCCTTCCTGACCTGACGGGCAGTCGCGCCCGGTGCCGCTGCGCCGGGGCATGGCCGGCCGGTCTCAGTCGGTGTAGTCGGCGCCCTCGGCGTCGAGCATCGCCCGGATTTCGCTCAGGAAGCGGCCGGCGAGGTCGGGATAGGCCTCCCACTCCTGCGCGGTCTTCTCGGCGATCTCGTCGGAGAGGACCCGCAGCGGCTGTCCGGTCTGGAGGGCGCGGACGTAGGTCTCGGCGGCACGCTCGAAGTAGTAGAGCCGGTTGAAGGTCTCGGCCACGGTCTCGCCGATCACCAGAACACCGTGGTTGCCCATGATCATGGTGCGCACCTTCGGGTTGCGCAGAAGCGCGGCACAGCGGGCGCCTTCCTCCTCGAAGGCCATGCCGCCGTAGCTGGCGTCGACGACATGGCGGCCATGGAACATCGCGCTGTTCTGGTCGACCGCCGGCAGGCGGCTGTCGGCGAGGCAGGCAAGCACGGTGGCATGGATAGAATGGACATGCATGACGCAGCGCGCATGCGGGCAGGCCCGATGGATCGCGCCGTGCAGGCCCCAGGCTGTCGGATCGGGCGCGTCGGGCCGGTCGAGCGTCGCGGGGTCGTTGGCGTCGAGAAGAAGAAGGTCGCTCGCCCGCATCCGGGCGAAATGGCGGCCGAACGGGTTGATGAGGAACCGTGTCCCGTCGTCGTTGACGGCGAGGCTGAAGTGGTTGGCCACGCCTTCGTGCATTCCCTCGCGGGCTGTCCAGCGGAAGGCGGCGGAAAGATCGCGGCGCTCCTCGATATGGGTGATGTTCGCGCGCGTCGCCTCGGTCATCGTGATCGCCTTTCCTCGCTGCCGAGAGGAGTGTCGGCCGGGCAGGGCGTGGGCGTCGCGTCAGCCCGCGTCTTCGGCCGACCTGTCAGCGACCTCTGTGCCGGCCGGCGCGGCGGCGGCCGCAAGGGCCGAGGGATGCAGGACAGGGCGGTACCCGGCGCGAAGGACCGCGACGCTGGGCGCCGGGGTCAGCACCGTCACCCGGCCCGTGGCGGGGCGGGGCCGGGGCGTCCCGTAGCCCTCCGGGCTCCAGGGCAGGAGCCGGCCACCGAGGATGACGGCAGGGCCACTCTCGGCGCGGATGAAGGTGCCGTCCGGCAGATCGCCGATTTCGGCCTCGAAGGTGCGCTGCGTGCGTTTTCGGGGCGCGATGCGGGCAGCATGAAGCGCCCGGTCCATTTCCGGCGCGTCGGGCAGGCCGTCGCCCGTGGCCGCAGCCCAGGACGCGCGGAACGCGGCGTAGTCTTGCCGTCTGCACTCGCCGCACGGCCGGTGCCCGGCGGCGAGCGCCACTGCCTCGTCAAGGAAGAAAAGCTCGGTGTAGCGCCCCGGCGCCATCACCGTCCGGTTGCGGCCCCTGAACGCGGTCACACAGCAGACCCAGTTCCGGTGCCGGAAGGGGGCGACGATCCGTCCCCCGCCGTCGTGCAGGATACCCCGGTTGCCCATGAAAAGCCCCCGCCCCGGGTGGGCGATGATCTCGCCCTCGGGCGTCACGCGGTTCTGGCGCGCCATCAGCGCATCCGGAGCGCACCGTCGAGGCGGATCACCTCGCCGTTGAGATAGCCGCATTCGACGATGAAGGCGGCGAGTGCGGCATATTCGGCCGGATCGCCGAGGCGGCGCGGGAAGGTGACCTCGGCGGCGAGGCTCGCCTGCACCTCCTCCGGCAGGCCTTTCATCATCGGCGTGGCGAAGATGCCGGGCGCGATGGCGCAGACGCGGATGCCGAGGCTCGCGAGGTCGCGCGCGGCCGGCAACGTCAGGCCGACGATCCCGCCCTTGGAGGCCGCATAGGCCGCCTGGCCCTTCTGTCCGTCAAAGGCCGCGATGGAGGCGGTGTTGACGATGACGCCTCGTTCGGGGCCGTCGTTGCGCGCCATCTCGGCGGCCGCGAGACGCATCACGTTGAAGGTGCCGGCGAGGTTGATGTCGAGCGTGCGGCGGAACGAGGCGAGCGCGTGAGGCCCCTCGCGACCGAGGATCCGTTCGCCGGTGGCGATGCCGGCGCAGTTCACCAGCACGTCGATCCGGCCCATGGCGGCGCGGGCCGAGGCGATTCCGGCCGCGACGGAAGCCTCGTCGGTCACGTCCACGGCGGCGAAATGCGCACCGATGTCCTGGGCGACAGCCTCCCCCCCGGTCGCGCGGTCGAAGACCGTGACCCTTGCGCCCCTCTGGCGGAAGGCCTCCGCCGTTGCCGCGCCGAGGCCCGAGGCCCCGCCGGTGACGATCGCTGCGGCCGAGTCGAGACGCATGGCTGTCCTCCAGGCTTGGCCCGGAACGTCTCCGGGCGAGGGGAATGAACTCGCCTTCCTGAGGTATCTTCGGGCGCGATCGCTGTCCAGTCGGCGAAACGAGGCCGGTCCCGGTCACTAGTGCGCAAGGTTTCGCCGATCCGGGGGTGTGGCGCGTGGGCTTCGGATCAACGGTCCGTGAAGGCCCCTTGGAACCCCGCCCGACTTGGCCAACTTCATTCCGTGGGAGGGCAGTGACGGTGGCCGGGAAGGCTGCATCTGCCCCGCATGCCCGAGCAGACAAGGAGATCAAGATGAGACACATCAGCAAGACGGCCCTCGGCTTGGCCTTCGGCGCGGCGTTCGCCGCCCCGGCGCTTGCCGGCGGCTACGCCGAGCCGGTGGTGGAGGCGCCCGTCGCTGCACCCGTCGTCGCGGCCGCGCCGAACGGCGACTGGACCGGCGGCTGGGTCGGTGGCCAGGTCGGCTACGGCGACGCATCGGCCGGGGCAGTCGATGGCAACGGCGCGATCTACGGCCTGCGCGGAGGGTACGACTGGGATTTCGGCCAGTGGGTGCTCGGCGCGGGGCTCGACTGGGACAAGACCGACATCGACCTCGGCACCGCCGGCGACAACCTCGACAGCATCGCCCGGCTCGGTGTTCGTGCCGGCTATGACATGGGGCGGACGCTGCTCTATGTCCGTGGCGGTGCCGCACAGGCGAGCGCGGACATCGGCGGCGTGAGCCGCGACGACACCGGCTGGTTCGCCGGCGTCGGCGCGGAATATGCGCTGAACGACCGCTGGACCGTCGGCGGTGAGGTGCTTACGAACCAGTTCGACAATTTCGACAACACCGGCACGGACATTGACGCCACGACGGCGGCGCTGACCGTGGGCTTCCGGTTCTGATCCGGCGCGGGGGCCTTCGGGCCCCCGCGACCCCTTTCCGCTACCAGCGCCCCGTCCCGCCTCCGCCAGAGGAATGCCCGCCTTCGGGGCGGTCTGCCTCGCGTTCGCCGCCGCCTCGGTTCTTCACCCGGTCGTCGCGATCCTTTCGGGTGCCGCCGTTTCGCCTTGTCGGCAGGGTCGGATCACCTTTGGCGCCACGCCCGCGGCGGCGGAAGGCGACGACGGCAATGCCCGCGGCGATGACCGCGAAGGGCAGCCAGGCGGGCAGGCCGTCGCGCCGCGCAGGCGGGGCCTCGGGCA
This sequence comes from Paracoccaceae bacterium, assembly GCA_020637675.1. Lineage (GTDB taxonomy): Bacteria > Pseudomonadota > Alphaproteobacteria > Rhodobacterales > Rhodobacteraceae > Albidovulum. The sequence continues at coordinate 1,002,504 of JACKKD010000002.1, forward strand.
AAAGACGCGCCGCATGCTGCCGCGCGATCCGCGCCATCACCTCCCGCGAACCGGCCATGATGGAGCGCGCCGCTGCGCCCTGGCGGAGGTCGGGCAGGAAGTGGCGCGCGGCGATGTCTTCGGCCAGAACGTCATATCCCTGATCGTAGCCCGCGCCGAGCGTGATGCGGAGCTCGCGATCCTCGGTGGCCACGAGGACGAGGATGCCGTCGTTGCGCGCCCCGTCGCCAATGCCCCAGGCATTGAAGACGCCGGTCGCGAACGCCGCGAGCGTCGACGAGCCGTCGTAGTCGGATCGCGACCGGAGGGTGAGAACCGCCATTGCGACGCCGGTTTCCGTGCGCAGGGCAGCGAGTTCGGCGCGGAGGCGGCTTTCCTCGTCCTCGGGCAGCACCCCGGCGATGTCGGTGACGTAAGGGTCGCTCCGCAGCGGCCAGGGCTCCGCCGCGGCGGAGCGGGGGACGAGGGCCAGCGCGAGAACCATGAGGCAGCAGACGTGCCAGAGGCTCCGGAGCGGCCGGCGCCGGAGGCAGCCGTCAGCCATCGGCGAACCGTGCAAGGCAGGCATCGACCTCGGCACCCGGCATGCCTTCGGTCAGCGGCAGGAACGTTCCCTCGCCGAACATCGCCCGCGCCGCGTCGCGGATGGCGCGGTGCGTCACGCGGGCCAGCGCCGAGCCGAGCGAGATGCGGGCGACGCCGAGCCGCGCGAACTCCGCCCGCGTCAGCCGGGCGAAGGGGCCGGCCGCGAGCGCGTTCACCGGCTTGCCGGTGGCCTCGGCGATCCTGGCGAGGTCCGCGGGCGCGGGCGGGAAGGGTACATAGACGCAATCGGCCCCGGCCGAAGCGAAGGCGGTGACGCGGGCCAGCGCCTCCTCGAAGCCGTAGCCGCCGGTCATCACCCCGTCGGCCCGCGCGACGAGCACGAAATCGCGGGGCAGCGAGCGCGCGGCGGCGGCGGCGGCGCGGATGCGGTCCACGGCGAAGGCCCGGTCGTAGGCGCCCGCGCCGGGCAGGTCGGTATCCTCGATCGAGATGCCGGCGAGCCCGGCTTCCGCCGCGAGGCGCACGGTCTCGGCGCAGGTCTCGGGCGCCTTGCTGAAGCCGTTCTCGAAATCGCCCGAAACGGGCAGGGGGGTCGCCGAGACGAGATCGGCGGCATGGGCCAGCGCCTCGTCGCGGCTCACCGTGCCGCCGTCGGGCCGGCCGAGGGTGAAGGCATGGGCCGCCGAGGAGGTGGCGAGCGCCTGCGCACCGAGCGCGGCGAGCATCCGGGCCGAGCCCCGATCCCAGGCATTGGCGAGGATGAAGGGGTCGCCGGGGCGGTGCATGGCACGGAAGGCGGGGCCGGGGTCGTGGCGTGCGATGGCGGGCATGGCGGGCTCCTTTTTTCACGTTATGGCAGCAATTCCGCAGTCAGCCCCGGGATCGTTGCCGAATCTGGCAAGATCGACGCAATTTCCCCTGATTGCCGTCACCTTCACGCGCTAGACAGTCCCGATCGGCGCGTACCGATTCGGATTAGTGGATGAAGGGAGTATTCCATGTCTGTGGTGGAGGCGGTATCGCGGCGCAGGGCCGTGATGATGGTGCTGGCGCTCGCCGGCTGCGGCGGCTCGTTCCGGACGTTCTACGATGAACCGGCCCCTTCGCAGGGGTGGCGGATCTCGGCTGTGGAGGTGACGGTGCCGCGCACGCTCTCCGTCTCGGAAGAGGAAAGCTTCGTGCCGAAGGCCGACATCGTCTGGCGCGAGGACCCTTCGGGCGACCGCTACAACCAGGTGGCGGCGATCATGAAGACCGCCATCTCGCGCGGGGCGGCGGGGCTCAAGGGCGGCCGTCCGGTGCGGCTCGAGGTGACGATGACGCGATTCCACGCGATGACCTTCACCGCCGAGACGCGGGCGCCGGCGGGTGTGCACGACATCGAGTTCGACATCACCGCGCGGGACGCGCGCACCGGGGAGGTGCTGGCGGGGCCGGAGCATGTCGAGGCCTCCTTCCCCGCGATGACCGGTGCCGCCATGGCGCGCGCCCGGCTCGCCGGCCAGTCGCAGAAGAGCCAGATCACCGACCATGTGGCCCGCACCATCGCAAGCTGGCTCGGTGTCATCCCCGACACGCGCCAGACCTTCTCGAGCGTCGGCGCCTGAGGCAGGGCGGGGCCCGCGTGGCCCCGCCGCCACCCCCCGGAACCCCTTGGCATGGCGCGGTTTCCGCGCTATCAGGACGGGCATGAAGTTCGACGGCATCATCTGCACCATGTGCATTACCGGCTGACAGACGTCAGGCGGGCCGTTCTTCTGTTTTCACGAGCATGAGAGACTGGTAAGCCCGCCGCCGGGACGCGCGCGCGAGGGATTTGGCCATGACGAGGATCAGGCTCTACAACACCAGGACCCGGGCGAAGGAGGACTTCGCGCCGATCGATCCGGCGAACGTGCGGATGTATGTCTGCGGCCCAACGGTCTATGACCGCGCTCACCTGGGCAATGCGCGCCCCGTGATCGTCTTCGACGTGCTCTTCCGGCTTCTGCGCCATGTCTACGGGCCGGACCACGTCACCTATGTCAGGAACTTCACCGACGTCGACGACAAGATCAACGCCGAGGCGCAGCGCCGCAAGGATGCCGGCGACCCGCGGTCGCTGGAAGACCTGATCCGCGAGCGCACCGACGAGACGATCCGCTGGTACCACGAGGACATGGCGGCGCTCGGCAACCTGCCGCCCGCGGCCGAGCCGCGCGCGACCGAGTATATCGGCCAGATGATCGCGATGATCTCGGACCTGATCGCCAGGGGCCATGCCTATGAGAAGGCGGGCCATGTCCTCTTCCGGGTGCGGTCTTACGAGGGCTACGGCAAGCTCTCGGGCCGGTCGGTCGACGACATGATCGCCGGCGCGCGGGTCGAGGTCGCGCCGTTCAAGGAAGACCCGATGGACTTCGTCCTCTGGAAGCCCTCCACCCCCGACCTGCCGGGATGGGAGAGCCCCTGGGGCCGGGGCCGGCCCGGCTGGCACATCGAATGCTCGGCGATGAGCCACGAGTTGCTGGGCGACAGCTTCGACATCCACGGCGGCGGCATCGACCTGCAGTTCCCGCACCACGAGAACGAGATCGCCCAGTCGATGTGCGCCCACCCGGAAAGCGAGTTCGCGCGGGTCTGGATGCACAACGAGATGCTGCAGGTCGAGGGCAGGAAGATGTCGAAGTCCTTGGGCAACTTCTTCACGGTGCGCGATCTGCTGGACCGGGGGATACCCGGCGAGGTGATCCGGTTCGTGATGCTGATGACGCATTATTCCAGGCCGATGGACTGGACGGAAAAGAAGCGACACGAGGCCGACAAGCGCTTGGACACGCTATTGCCTGCATTAACAATCGCGCTTGAAAAGGGACGGCCCCCGTCCGGTGCATGGCGTGATGTGCCTCGAGCTATAAGGGATTCACTCAGCAATGACCTTAACACCGCAGATGCAATAGCCTGTCTGGAAATGGCAGGTGATCTCCTTGTGAAAGCGCATCGCGGAGACCTCGTGCATCAATCAGGCGACCGGGTTGACCTGACGCAACTTCAGTCGAGTTCCTGACAGGACTGGATGGATTAGGGTCTTTATGGTCACTTCTGCGAAGCGTCGGGCAGAGAGACAAGATTGACATCTGCTCGACGAAGGCATCTCGATCTGGTTGTCGCTTACGCTTTGGCTAAGCAAACGAAGGACTTTACTGCAGTGGATCGTCGCAAGAAGGCACTCGCGGATGCGGGTCGTCCCCATTTCTGGAGCGATGGCATTGACCTCCGTTCCCGGCCCTGACTTCGACCCCGCCAAGGCTGGAGGCCCTGAAATGAGCGCTCCATCCGGCACGACGCACTGACAGGTTCGCCCCCGGCCCGAGGTGGGGGGCGACCGCGCCGCCCTGGGGGGCGGGTCGGCGAACCCGGCCGCAGGCGGCCCTGAAAGAAGGATCTGCGCGCCGCGCGTCTTGATGCTATGCACCCTGTCGCCCCGCACTTGATCCGGGGCCCCGCTCCATTCGCAGCGAGGCCCCGGCGCGGCGGCCGGGGCGGTGGAGAGGCCGCATGACCCGCGAACGCCTCTTCCTCTACGACACCACGCTGCGCGACGGCCAGCAGACCCAGGGCGTGCAGTTCTCGGTCGCGGACAAGGTGCAGATCGCGGCCGCCCTCGACGCCCTCGGGGTCGACTACATCGAGGGCGGGTGGCCCGGCGCCAACCCGACGGACAGCGACTTCTTCGCCGCGAGGCCGGAGACGCGCGCCACCTTCACCGCCTTCGGCATGACAAAGCGCGCCGGGAGGTCGGCCGAGAACGACGACGTGCTCGCCGCCGTCCTCAACGCCGGCACTCCCGCCGTCTGCCTCGTCGGCAAGACCCACGACTTTCACGTCGCCACCGCGCTCGGCATCACGCTCGACGAGAACCTCGACAACATCGCCGCCTCGGTCGCCCATGCCGTCGCGAAGGGGCGCGAGGCCATCTTCGACGCCGAGCACTTCTTCGAAGGCTTCAGGGCAAACCCGGACTATGCCGTCGCCGCCTGCAAGGCCGCCCATGACGCCGGCGCCCGCTGGGTCGTCCTCTGCGACACCAATGGCGGCACGCTGCCCCCCGACGTGCAGGCCGGGGTCAGGGCCGTCATCGCCGCCGGCGTTCCCGGACCCCATGTCGGCATCCACACCCATGACGATGCCGGCCTCGGCGTCGCCAATTCGCTCGCCGCCGTCACCGCCGGCGCGCGCCAGATCCAGGGCACGCTGAACGGCCTCGGCGAACGCTGCGGCAATGCCAACCTGACGACGCTCATTCCGACGCTCCTTCTGAAGGAACCCTATGCCAGCCGCTTTAAGACCGGCATCACGATGGAGGCGCTCCACGGCCTGACCAAGGCGAGCCGGATGCTCGACGACATCCTGAACCGGGTGCCCCTGCGCAGTGCCCCTTACGTCGGCGCCTCGGCCTTCGCGCACAAGGCGGGGCTTCATGCCAGCGCGATCCTGAAGGACCCCTCGACCTACGAACATGTCGACCCCGCGCTGGTCGGCAACGAGCGCCTGATCCCGATCTCGAACCAGGCCGGCCAGTCGAACCTGCGCGCCCGCCTCGCCGCCGCCGGGATCGCCGCGCCCGAGAACGGCGCGCTCGCCCGCATCCTCGACACGGTCAAGACGCGCGAGGACCAGGGCTATGCCTATGACGGCGCGCAGGCCTCGTTCGAGCTTCTGGCGCGGCGGGAACTCGGCCTCCTGCCCGATTTCTTCGAGGTCAAGCGCTACCGCGTCACGGTCGAGCGGCGGAAGAACAAGTACAACGAGATGATCACGCTGTCCGAAGCGGTCGTCGTGGTGAAGATCGGCGGGCAGAAGATGCTGTCGGTCAGCGAGTCGATGGACGAGACGGGATCGGACCGCGGCCCGGTCAACGCGCTATCGAAGGCGCTGGCCAAGGATCTCGGCCCCTATCAGGCCTGCATCGACGACATGAAGCTGGTCGATTTCAAGGTCCGGATCACGCAAGGCGGCACCGAGGCCGTGACCCGCGTCATCATCGACAGCGAGGACAGCGCGGGCCACCGCTGGTCGACGGTCGGGGTCAGCCCGAACATCGTGGACGCGAGCTTCGAGGCGCTCTTGGACGCGATCACCTGGAAGCTGGTGCGCGACGGCGCGGTTCCGGCCGGCGGGGCGCAGGCATGACGCCCGATCCGTCGTTCTTCACGCTCCACCGCGACCTGCCGCGCGAGGGGCCGGGGCGGCCGGAGGACGTGCACTGGGCGCTCTACGCCGCCGCCGTGCCCGAGGAGGCCCGGATCGCCGACCTCGCCTGCGGGCCGGGCGCGGACACGCGGACGCTGGCCAAGGCGCGGCCGGGCGCCCGGATCGAAGCCGTGGACCGCGTGCCGCATTTCGTCGCCGAAGCCCGGGCTGCCGTCGCGCCCTATGGCGCGCGGGTGACGGTGCGCGAAGGCGACATGGCGGAGGTGACCGGGCCTTACGATTTCATCTGGTGCGCGGGGGGCATCTATTTCCTTGGTGTGACCGAGGGGCTGCTGCTCTGGCGGAAGGCCCTTGCCCCGGGCGGGCGGGTCGCCTTCTCCGAGCCCTGCCTTCCGCCACGCGCCTCGGCGGCTGCGCACGCCTTCTGGGCCGAGGAGTATCCCGCGATCACCGGTATCGAGGGCATCCGAAGGCGGGTGGCTGCGGCCGGCTGTCGCGTGCTCGGGGAGCGCATGGTCCTCGGCGCGGCCTTCCGCGACTATTACGATCCGATGGCCCGGCGGATCGCGGCCCTGCGGCCGGGGGCGGACGCGGCCCTCGGGGGTGTGCTCGACGCGGCCGAGACCGAGATCGAACGCTGGCAGGCGGCGCCCGACGACATCGCCTACGCGCTTCTGGTCGTGGCCCCGGAATGAGCATCGAGGTCTGCGCGCGGCTGGTCGAGGAGGGCGATCCCGACCGTTTCGACGCGACGATGGCCGCGCCGGCGGAGGCGCGGCTGCGGCTCTGGCCGCTCTACGCCGTGAACCTGGAGATCGCCCGCGCACCCTGGGCCGCGCGGGAGCCGATGCTGGCGGAGATGCGGCTGCAATGGTGGATCGACACGATCCGCGACCTTGGCGCGGGCCGCGAGCGCAGGGGCCATCCCGTGATCGAGGCGCTGGCTCCGATGCTCGCCGCGGACAGCAACCTCGCCGAACTGCTCTGCGGCCTCGCCGAGGCGCGGCGGTGGGACTGCCTGTCCGAACCCTTCGAGGACCGCGCCCATTTCGACGCCTATCTCGATGCCACGGCGGGCAACCTCATGTGGGGCGCGGCCTGCGCGCTCGGCGCGCCGCAGGGCGCCGAGGCCGTGGTGCGCGACCTTGCCTGGGGTGCGGGCCTCGCCCAATGGCTTCGCGCGGCCCCGGAGCTTGAGGCGCGTGGCCGCCTGCCGCTCGTCGATGGCCGTCCCGAAGCGATAGGAGCGCTCGCCGCTGAGGGTCGCGCCCGCATCGCGCGGGGACGGCGCGTCCGCACCATCGTTCCGGCCCCGGCGCGCCCCGCGCTCTGGTCTGCCGCAGGCGCCGATGCCGTGTTGCGGCGGGCAGCGGCGCGCGCGACCCTCGTCGCCGCCGGCGGCCTCGCCCCGTCCGAATTCGCGCGCCGTGGAAGGCTGCTCTGGGTGGCGCTCACCGGGCGTTTCTGACCGAAGCGGCTTCGCCGTTGCAGGGAGGACCCGGACGTCCGGGGGCAGCGCCCCAGACAGCCGGCGCCGGGCGCTCAGGCCTTCGGCCGCAGCACCAGCCAGATGAGCGAGCCGCCGGCGAGGACGAGGAAGGGGATCATGGCGAGGTTCACCGCCTGCCAACCGGCGACCACGCTGGTGCCGGAGCAGTTCATCAGCCCGCCCGATGCGAAGGAGGCCGCGGTGACGCCGCCAAAGACGACAAGGTCGTTGATCCCCTGGATGCGGCCGCGTTCCTCCGGCGCATGGGCCGTGGAGAGGAGCGTCGTCGCGCCGATAAAGCCGAAGTTCCAGCCGATTCCGAGAAGGACGAGGGCCGCGTAGAACTGTTCCAGATCCACCCCCGTCATCGCCACCGCACCGGCCGCAGCGAGGATGGCAAGGCCGATCCCGACGACGACCGGCGCTCCGAGGCGGGCGATCAGATGGCCGGTGAAGAAGGAGGGGATGAACATCGCGAGCACATGCGCCGAGACGATGTCGGCCGCATCCGACTTGCCGAAGCCGCAGCCGACGACGGCGAGGGGCGTCGAGGTCATCACGAGATTCATCAGCGCGTAGCTGACCATTCCGCAGATCATCGCCACGGCGATGGTCGGGTCGCGAAGAATCGCGCCTCGGGCGCGGCCGGCGGGCGCGCCCTCGGCACGGCGTGGCGGCGTCGGGATGTCGAGGAGGAAGAAGAGAAGGGCGCCGAGGAGGTTCACGGCGACCGCAGCCAGATAGGTGCCGAGGAAAGCGACCGGCATCGCCTCGGCTGTCACCTTCACCAGCTGCGGCCCGACGATGGCCGAGGCGAGCCCGCCCGCCATCACCCAGGAAATCGCCTTCGGCCGGAAGGCGGGCGAGGCAGTGTCGGCGGCGGCGAAGCGGTAGAACCCCTGCGCCGACATGTAGAACCCGGTGAGGAAGGCGCCGATGACGAAGATTGCGAAGGAGCCCTGCCAGAGGCCGAAGGCCGAGATGGCGGCCCCCGCGGCCCCGGCGCCGGCGCCGAGCCAGAAACCCGCGCGCCGGCCGTGGCGCGCCATCAGCGCGGAGAGCGGCGTGGCCGCCGTCATCGAGCCGAGGACCGTCATCGAGATCGGCAGCGTCGCCCAGCAGGGGTTCGGCGCCAGCATCTGCCCGGCGAGCCCTGCGACGGTGAAGATCATCGGCATCTGCGCGCCGAGCACCGCCTGCGCGGCGACCAGCACCCAGACGTTGCGGCGGGCGCGGGAATCGTCGTCTTGCGACAGGGGGGAATCTGCGGTGGCCATGGGCGATCCCTAGTCTCAGGACGAGGCCTTGGGCAAGGGCGCTTCCGCGTCCCTGCGCGCGGAAATCGCATGGGCGAGACCGCCAGGCGCCAGCAATCGCTCAGACGTCGGGCGGCAGGAGGCCGAGGCCGCGCAGGTAGATGCCGATACCGGTCTCAAGGATGTCCTCGGGCGGGAAGGGCGCGCGCGCGCCCGGTGCGCCACGGGTGTAAAGCTCCACGACGCCGTGGCTCAGGGCCCATATATGGGCCGAGAACATCGAGGCGGGCGGGCGCTTGCCGGCCGGGATATGCTGCGAAAGCGCCTCGGCCGAGCGGGTGAAGACGTGGCGCGCGCGTTCGGCGGAGCGGGCGAGGTCGGGGTTTGCGTTCAGCGAGATGCCGCTTTCGAACATCGCCATGTAATGGCCGGGGAACTTCCGAGCGAAGGCGAGGTAGGCGCGCCCCGTCGCCTCGAAGGCGGCCAGCGCCGAGGGCCTGCCCTCGTTGAAGGCGTGGTCCATGAGATCTGCGAAGATCTCGAAGCCCTGCCGGGCGATCTCGGCGATGAGGTCGTCGCGCCCGGCGAAATGGCGGTAGACGGCGGCCGGCGTCACGCCCGCCGACTTGGCCGCGTCCGAGAGCGTGAAGCCCTGCGGACCCTGGCGCTCGATCAGCGCGAGTGCCGCGTCGATCAGGGCCTGGCGGAGGTTTCCGTGATGGTAGCCGCGTTTAGACATTCAGGATGTCGGGACCGGCGCAGATCTTCGCGTCCACCTTGCCGATCGCCGCCTTGTCCTTGCCGGCATAGTCCACGGCATGAAGCACGGTCTGGATCGCCGCGATCCGGGCACGCTTCTTGTCATCTGCGCGCAGCACCGTCCAGGGGGCGGTCTTGGTGTGCGATTTCGCCAGCGTCTCGGCGATGGCTTCGGAATAGGCGTCCCATTTCTTCAGGCCCTCGACGTCGATCCAGCTGAGTTTCCACTGCTTCAGCGGGTCCCTTTCGCGTGCGAGGAAGCGGCGCAGTTGTTCGGCGCGGCCGACCGAGAGCCAGAGCTTCACAAGCGTGATGCCCTCCTCGGCCAGCATCTTCTCGAAATCCGGAAGCTGCCGGAAGAAGAGTTTCCGCTGGGCATCGGTGCAGAAGCCGAACACCTTCTCCACGACGCCCCGGTTATACCAGGACCGGTCAAAGAGCGCGACTTCACCCGCCGCCGGGAGCCAGTCCACATAGCGCTGGAAATACCATTGCGTCGCCTCGCGCTCGCTCGGTTTCGGCAGGGCGACGATGTAGGCGTTGCGCGGGTTGAGGTTTTCGCGCATCCGCTCGATGGCGCCGCCCTTCCCGGCCGCGTCGCGTCCCTCGAAGAGCACGGTCAGACGCCCGCCGGCGGCCCGCAACCCGTATTGCATCTTCACCAGCTCGATCTGGAGCTTCTCCATGTGGTGGTCGTAATCCTTCCCGCTCATTTCCTCGTCATAGGGGAAGTCCTGCGACAGCATGTCGTCCTTGTCCGCTTGCTCGATCGCCTTGCGGACATGGGCGGGCGCCTCCTCGTTGAGAAACCGCGTGATGTCGCCGACGAAAGGGATCGTGCCGGGGTCGGGCGTGGTCGCGTCGTTCTTGGCCATGGAACGTCTCCTCGCGGTCATGACGCCGCCAGTATGACCATCGCGGGGGCGCGTGCAATCGGCGCCTGAGGCGCGGCGGGGCCCGTCCCCGTCACCCGGTCAGTTGCCGATTCGCTCCATCTCGAAGGGCGTGGTCTGGTAGATCTCGTTGATCCAGTTGCCGTAAAGCAGGTGCGCATGGCTGCGCCAGCGGTTCAGGGGCGGGCGCGAGGGATCGTCGTCCGGATAGTAGTTCTGCGGCACGTTGATCGCCGTGCCGCTGGCCACGTCGCGGTCGTACTCCTGCTTCAGCGTCTCGCTGTCGTATTCGAAGTGATTGAAGATGTAGAGCGCGCGGTGGCAGGTGTCCTCGACGAGGCAGGGGCCGACCTCATCGCTCCCGAGAAGCGTCCTGAGGCCCGGCGCGGTCTCGATCTCGGCATCCTTCATCTCGGTCCAGCGGCTGACCGGGATCACGAAATCGTCGGAGAAGCCGCGCAGGTAGGGCGAGGCGGGTACGAGGTTCTGGTGACGGAAGCAGCCGAAGGCCTTGTGGTCCAGCATGTGCTTCTTCACTCCGTGGAAATGATAGGCCATCGCCATTCCGCCCCAGCAGACGCCGAAGGTCGAATGGACGTGGGTCTGCGTCCAGTCCATCACCTCGCAGAGCTCGTCCCAGTAGGTCACTTCCTCGAAGGGCAGATGCTCGATCGGCGCACCGGTGATGATCAGCCCGTCGAACTTCTCGCCTGCGGCCTTCACCTCCTGGAAGGGACGGTAAAAGGCGGCCATGTGCTCGGAGGCGGTGTTCCGTGTCTGGTGCTCGCTCATCCGGATGAGCTGGAAGTCGATCTGAAGGGGGGTCGCGCCGATCAGCCGGGCGAACTGGTTCTCGGTCTGGATCTTCTTGGGCATCAGGTTCAGAAGCCCGATCCTGATCGGCCGGATGTCCTGGTGCGCGGCGCGGTCCGGCGTCATCACCATGACGCCTTCCTTCGAGAGGACCTCGAAGGCGGGAAGCGTCGCGGGCAGGGTGATGGGCATCGTCTCTCTCTCTCCTGTCGGGAATGCCGGGGATAGCGCCGTCAGGCGTCGCGCTCAAGGGCGCGGGCGGCGATCGCGCGGGCGACAAGCTCGACGAAATCGTCGGCGGAGCGGACCTCGGCGACCTCTTCGGCCGTGACCCTGACGCCCCAGTGCCGAGCCATCGCGGCATAGCGCGGCTGGCGGTGGGCCATGGCGCGGGCATAGGTCCATCGCACGAAGGCGTCGGGATCGACTTCGTGCTCGTTCAGGCCATTGGCGCCGAGATACTCGTTCCAGGCGGCGCGGAGGAACGCGGGCTGGTAGTACATCGGCTTCGGCGCCTTGTCGAAACGGCGGGCAAGTTCCGCCGAGTGCGCCTCGGACCCGGCGATCCAGATCAGGAGCACGACGTCCGACAACGCCGAGAGGATGGGGTCGGCGGGATCCCCGGGCTCCACCACCTCGCAGATGGAGCCGCCCGAGTCGCAGACGAAATGGTCGTAGCCGTAGAGCGCGCCAGCGCGGTCGATGAACCGGCCGGTATCCATGAGCGCCGCGATCTCGGCCTCGCGGTGCTGTTCCTGCCGCGTCATGTATTCGCCGAAGGGCAGGCCGCCCCTTGCCGGATCGCCGGGCTTGCCGAGGTAGGTCGAGAGCGGCGCGAGGTTGTTGAAGGTGATGTTGGAGGTGATGTGGACCGAATCCGTCATCAGCAGGTCGCGCAGGAGCGGCACCTTCATCGCCTCGCGCTTGAAGTTGTCGGCGATGTGTTCGCCCATGTAGCGCGTGCCGATGCGGTAATCGATGGAGTAGTGAAACCAGTCCCCCGCGTCGCGCAGGAGGTTCGAGACATGGGTCTTGCCGAGGCCCGACATGCCGAAGAGAAGTACCCGCTTCCTCGGGGCCGCGCGCCAGTCTTCGGGGGTTGCGTAGATCATGGGTCCGTCCGTCTCGGTTTCCGGCTGATTAGCGGGAAGCCGTGGAAACTTCACGCGCTTTCTTGCGATGGCTTCGAGGCAGGCCGAGCCTTCCGTCGAGAATGAGGAGGCCGAGCGCGAGAAGGCCGAAACCGGCCCACGCGCGGGGGGAGAGTGCCTCCTGGTAGACCGCCGCGCCGAGCGCGATGGCGAAGGGCGGGATGAGAAGCGTGACGAGGCTGAGGTTGCCCGCGCCAGCGCGGGCGAGGACCGCGTAGTAGAGGAGATAGGCGAGCGCGGAGGCTGCGAAGGCAAGGTATCCCAGAGCGATCCAGGTGGCCGGCCGGTAGTCGAGGGTCGGGACGCCGTCGGTCAGGAGCGCCGCAGGGATAATGAAGAACGTGGCGGCGGTCAGCATCCCGGCGGCCGACACCTCGGGCCGGAGGCCCTTGACGGCGCTGCGGGCGAAGGTCGCGGCGAAGGCGTAGGAGAGGGAGGCCCCGAGGATGGCGAGCTGGCCCGCCGAGGCCGGGTCCAAGGCCGTGACCGCATCGCGCCCCATGACCGTTGCGACCCCGGCGAGGCCGAGGAGGACGGCAACGCCCTTGCGCAGCGTCAGCCGCTCATCGGCAAAGGCGAAGGTGGCGACGAGGACGGTGAAGACGGCCGTCGTCGCATTGAGGATCGCGGCGAGGCCGGAGGGCACATGGCTCTGGCCCCAGACGATGAGCGTGAAGGGGATGACGTTGTTGAGGACGCCCATGACCGCGAAGCGCCAGATCAGCCCGGGGTCGCACGGCAGCGGAAGCCGGCGAAGGGCGATCCAGGCCCAGAGAGCGACCGCGGCGCCCGTCACCCGGAAGGCGACCGTGGTCAGCACCGGCACCTGCTCGATCGCCGCCCGGTTGGAGAGGAACGATGCCCCCCAGATCACCGAGAGGAGGAGAAGCAGCGCCCAGGCCGCGCGCGACATCTTCTGCTGGGGGACGATGTGTGACATGCCGCGACGCTATCCGCGTCGGCGGCGGCACGCCACCCGGTTCCTGCGCAACCGGGCGAAAGCGGAAGGCCCCGCGCGGGGCGCGGGGCCTTCCCATGATCCGTGACCGGATCAGAAGCTGTAGGCGACGCGCAGGCCGGCCCCGATTGCATCGTTGTCGCTGAAATCCGCGCCAAGCGTGGTGGTGGCGCCACCGACCTTGATGTAGCGCACCCCGCCGGTGATCTTCATGTTGTCGCGCGTGTAGGTCGCGGCGAGACCAACGCTCGTGAAGCCGTCTGTCGGGCCGAGGTTGCCGGTGATGTCGCCGTTCGACGGCTCATAGCTGACTGTCACGGCGCCCGACCAGGTCTCGTTGAACTTGCGGCCGAGGCCGAGATTGTACGTCACCCGGTCCGACTGGTAGGACACCAGCGGCCGCGGTCCGTAGATCCCGTCGTAAACCGGCGGGGCGATGACGAATGCGGTCCAGTCGACCCAGCGCACGGAGCCGAACAGCAGCGTGTCCGCGGCGATCCCGGTCTGAAATTCGAGGTTCACCGACTGCGGAATCTCGACGTCTTGCCGGACCACCGAGGGGGCGGTGATGTTGCTGGTTTCGCTCATCTCCAGCGAATGGGTGATGGCCGAGTTGTAGGTGAGCGCGATGCGGGCTGCGATCTCGGGCTTTTCCCATGCGACCCCGATGACATAGCCGGCCTGGTAGTCGCGGTTGGTCTGAAGCGCGTAGTCGATGGCGATCGGGCTGACCGGCGGCACGGTCCGGATGTTGACCTGCCCCTCGACGGATTCCAGGCGCAGCCCTCCGTAGACCGAGAAGTTGGACGGCAACTTGTACCGGAGGAGCCCGGTCAGCGCCATCGAATCCACCTCGGCGTTGGTTCCGGCCAGCGGATAGGGTGCGGTGGCGGGATAGTCGATGTCTGCGCCGATAGGCTGGTCGAGGATGATTGCCACGTCGAGGTTGTCGCCGAGCTGCTGCTTGTATCCCAGCGTGACGGTGTTGTAGCTGCCCAGCATGTTGCCGGAACTGAAGACGCCGCCCAGCGTGCCCGAGACGTCGGGATCGGCGAAGCCGAGGCTGAATTCGGCGTAGGTCCCGGTCTCGAACAGGATCGACATCGATTGAGCCGACCGCTCGAGCCCGCCCGCCCAGGAGGCTGATGCACTGATGGCCAGCGCGCTGGCTGTCACTAGAACACGTCCCATAGTCCTCATCCCTAACGTGTTATGGTTATGTAACGGGACCCTAAATCCACGGCCGCCGCAGCGTCAATCAATGACGTGGCGTATGAAGGTCGCACAACCTCAAGTGACGCGGCGGAATCGCGTCTCGGAACGGATGTTGATCCAGTTCGCGGCGAAGATGACAGCGCCGCCGACCAGCACGACGGGGTCGAGGGACTCGCCATAAAGTGCCATCCCGACGACGGCGATGAGCGGCAGCCTCAGGAAGTCGAGCGGGGTCACCACAACGGCGGGCGCGAGTGAAAGCGCCTTCGTCAGGCCGAGATGGGCGAGAAGCCCGGCGAGGCCGAGGATCAGGACCCAGGGCAGGGTGTCCGGACCCGGCAGCGTGACGTCGCCGTCCCAGCCCGCCGTGATAAGGCCAAGCCCGCTCTGCATCGCCGTGAGCCAGAAGAGGATCGCCATGACCGGCGTGACGCGGGTGAGCGTCTTGGTGACAAGGGCGGTCGCCGCGAAGGCCACCGCGCTGAGGAGTGCGGCCACGAGTCCGGGCGAGAACCCCGCGAGGGATCCTGGCCGTGCGACGACGAGGACCCCGAGGAACCCGATGAGCGCCGAAAGCGCGCGGGCCGGCGTGAGCCGTTCCTTGAGGAACAGCGGCGCGGCCAGCGCGACCATGACGGGCGATGAGAACTCGAGCGCGAAAAGCTGCGCCAGCGGGATGAGGGCGAGTGCGTAGAGCCAGAGGTTCTGGCCGGCAAAATGCAGGAGATTCCTGAGCAGGTGCCGTCCGAGATGGCGGGGAGCCAGTGCCGACCTCTGACGTGTCGCCAGCGCCAGCGCCGTCACCACCACCAAGCCGATGATCGAGCGGTAGAGCATCATCTCGAAAGTGTCGAGTGCGTCGCCGATTTCGCGCCCCGAGACCGCGATCGCGGAAAAGCCCGCGATGGAGTCGAGCATCCAGAGTGCCGCCGCAACCGGGCGGTGTGGGTTCGGGGCCATGTCCTCTCCGTCCGGGCAGCCTTCCGGCGCGCCCGTCTTGGCCGGTAACCGTGGCGTTGTCCAGCCGGTTCCCGTCCGGGTGCCGAGCCGGGCGAACGGGGCACCCGACCTGCGGCGGGAAAGTCGCGTCTGCGATAAATCGCCGCTAAACCTCTCTTTTCACTCGTGGAACGCCGCGGAACGGGGCACATTGCGCGAAAAAGGATCCGAGGCAGCAGCATGGCATTCAAACCACCGGCACCCACTCCACCGGGGCTCTGGCGGCGGGTACCCCCCGCGATCTTTCCCTCGATCATGGGGCTTTTCGGTCTCGGCCTCGCCTGGCGGCGCGGGGTCGCCGCCTTCGGGCTGCCCGCCGGCATCGCCGAGACGATCCTCGGGGCCGTCACGCTGCTGTTTCTCTTCGCGCTGGTGGCCTATTCGGCGAAGTTCCTGCGCCGGCCAGCGGTCCTCGTGGAGGAACTCCGCATCCTGCCAGGCCGTGCCGGGGTGGCGGCGATGCTGCTTTGCCTTTACCTTCTGTCGGTTACCCTGGCGCCCTATGTTCCGGGGGTCGCCCGGACCCTTCTCTGGTGCAGCCTCGCGCTCCATGGCGCCTTCGTGCTTCTGCTCGTCGGCGTCTTCGTGACCGGTCCGGCCGAACAGCGCCGGGTCAATCCGGTCTGGCACCTGAGCTTCGTCGGCTTCATCATCAGTGCGCTCCCTGCGGCCGTCTTCGAGGAGTACCTGACGGCGCTCGGTCTCTTCGTCGCGACGGTCTTGATCGCAGCGTTCGTCTGGGCGGTGAGCGCCGAGCAACTGGTCAAGGAGACGGTGCCGGCGCCGCTGCGCCCGCTTCTCGCGATCCACCTCGCGCCGGTCGCGCTCTTCGGCCAGGTTGCGCAGGCGCTGGAACTGCAGGCGGTCGCGCTTGGCTGTGCCGGGGTCGCGGGACTCCTGCTCTTGTGGTTCACCGCGCGGGCGCGCTGGCTGACGGAGGCCGGCTTCTCGGCGCTCTGGGGAGCCTTCACCTTCCCGCTTGCCGCCACCGCCGGACTCTGGCTCGGCCTTGGCGGCATCTGGCGGCTGCCGGGCGGCGTGGCGCTCGTCGCGGCGACGCTGGTGACGCTGCCGATCGCCTGGAAGGTCGTGCAGTCCTGGACCCGCGGGCAGCTTGCCATCAAGACCAACGCTGCCACCGCCTAGATCAGCCCCACCCAGGCGCGGGCGAGGGCGAGGCCGGCCGCGTCGGCCAAGGGTCCGTGGCGCGCGGCCTCCCCGGCATGGGCGGCACCCCAGCCCGGTTGCATCCGTTCCGCGGCGGCGCCGAACTGATCCGTCCAGGCCGCAACCACCGTGCGGTCGGCCTCGAAATGGAACTGCGTGCCGTAGGCGGCGCGACCGAGCCGGAACGCCTGGTGCGCGACCGTGCCGTTCTCTGCCAGATGGACCGCGCCCTCTGGCAGGGTGAAGGTGTCGCTGTGCCACTGGAACGTGCGGAACCGGTCGCCCGCCGCGGCGACCAGCGGGTCGGCGCGGCCTGCCGCCGTCGCGCGGACCTCGCGCCAGCCGAATTCGGGCGCGGTGCCGAGGAGGTTGGCCGCGCCAAACGCGCGGGCGAGGATCTGCGAACCGAGACAGATGCCGAGAACGGCGCGGTCGGCCTCTGCCCAGATCCGCATTGTCCGGGCGAGCGCGGGAAGGTAGGGATGCGCCGCGTCGTCGATGGCCGACTGTTCGCCCCCGAGCACGACGAGTGCGTCCTCGGCGGCAAGGTCTCGGGGCAGGTTGCCGTCGCGGTAGGGACGGTACATGACGATTTCTGCCCCGGCTTCGCGCAGCGCCACGCCCACCTGGCCGAGCGCGGTGTTGACCATGTTCTCGACGACGGCGACGCGCATGGGGTCCTCTGGCGCTGATGATTCCGGGCCGCGATTGAGCATGGAAGCGGGCGGGCGCGCAAGAGAGGGGCCCGGGCCGCGCAGATTGGGCCTTGCCATTGTGGCCCGCCCGTGAAACAGGGGAGCGCCAAACGAAAACTCCCCCCGAGAGGTGTTCCATGGAGATTCGCGAGGCGCTGACCTTCGATGACGTTCTGCTCGTTCCGGCCGCCTCCAACGTGTTGCCGTCGGCCGCCGACACCTCGACATTCGTGACGAAACAGGTCCGCATGAACATCCCGCTCCTGTCCTCGGCGATGGACACGGTGACCGAGGCGCGGATGGCCATCGCCATGGCTCAGGCGGGCGGCATCGGCGTCATCCACCGCAACCTCGGGATCGAGGAGCAGGCGGCGCAGGTGAGCCGCGTGAAGCGGTTCGAAAGCGGCATCGTCTACAACCCGATCACGCTGACGCCCGACCAGACGCTGGCCGACGCCAAGGCGTTGCAGGAGCGGTACAACGTCACCGGTTTCCCGGTCGTGGACGGTGATGGCCGTGTCGTGGGGATTGTCACCAACCGTGACATGCGGTTCGCCTCGGATGACAGGACCCCGGTCCGGGTGATGATGACGGCAGATCACCTCGCCGTGCTGAACGAACCGGCCGATCTCGACGAGGCCAAGTCGCTGATGAAGGCGCGGCGGATCGAAAAGCTCCTCGTGACGGACGGGCAGGGCAAGCTGACCGGACTGCTCACGCTCAAGGACACAGAGAAGGCGGTGCTGAACCCGCATGCCTGCAAGGACGAGCTTGGCCGCCTGCGGGTGGCGGCGGCCTCGACCGTCGGGGACGAGGGGTTCGAGCGGAGCCGGGCGCTGATCGACGCCGGCGTGGACATGGTGGTGATCGACACCGCACATGGCCACAGCGAGGGCGTGGCGCGGGCGGTGGAGCGGATCAAGGCGCTGTCGAACGCGGTCCAGGTGGTGGCCGGCAACGTGGCGACGGCCGAGGCGACGCGGGCGCTGATCGCGGCGGGGGCGGATGCGGTGAAGGTCGGGATCGGCCCGGGCTCGATCTGCACCACGCGGATCGTCGCCGGCGTCGGCGTGCCGCAACTGACGGCGATCATGGACGCGGCCGGGGCGGCGGGCGAGGTGCCGGTGATCGCCGATGGCGGCATCAAGTATTCCGGGGACTTCGCCAAGGCCATCGCGGCAGGCGCCTCCTGCGCCATGGTCGGCTCGGCTATCGCGGGCACCGATGAAAGCCCGGGCGAGGTGATCCTCTACCAGGGCCGCAGCTTCAAGAGCTATCGCGGCATGGGATCGCTCGGCGCAATGGCGCGCGGCTCGGCAGACCGCTACTTCCAGAAGGACGCGGCCTCCGACAAGCTGGTGCCCGAGGGGATCGAGGGCCAGGTGCCCTACAAGGGCACGGCGCAGGCGGTGATCCACCAGCTCGTCGGCGGTCTCAGGGCCGCGATGGGCTACACCGGCAACCGCACCGTGGCGGAGATGCGCAGGAACTGCCGCTTCGTGAAGATCACCGGCGCGGGGCTGGCCGAAAGCCACGTTCACGACGTGCAGATCACCCGCGAAAGCCCGAACTACAGATTGGGGTGAGGCGCGCCCGGACGGACTTCCGGTGGAAGTCCGTCAGCGCCGAACGCCCGGAGCGCCAGCGGAGGGCCGGGGTGAGGCGCGCGCGGGGGCGGACCGGGTGGGACCGGCAACCCTGCCCGTCCTGCGGGGCGCCTATCCGCCGAAACCCTTGAGGAAGCTCGTGAGGTTCGCGCCGAGCGCGGGCTGGAGGTAGCCGCCCTCCTGCACGATGACGGAGGGCAGGCCGAGCCCGGCGATGGCGCCGGCGATCCGGGCGAAGCCCGGTGTCGTCACCCGGAAGCCCTGGAAGGGGTCGCCCTCGTGTGCGTCGAGACCAAGCGCCACGACAAGCGCATCGGTCCCGAAGGCGCGGATACGGGCAAGGGCGATGTCGAGGGCTTCCAGATAGGAAGCGTCGTCGGTGCCGCGCGGCAGGGCGAGGTTGAGGTTGTAGCCGAGCCCGGCACCCGTCCCGCGTTCCTCCGCATGACCCCAGAAGAAGGGGTAGAACCGCGCCGGGTCGGCATGGATCGAGACCGTCAGAACGTCGGCCCGCGCGTAGAAGATGCCCTGCGTGCCGTTGCCATGGTGGACGTCCACGTCCAGTATCGCGGGCCGCCGGCCCGCCCTCAGCATCGCCTCGGCGGCGATGGCAGAGTTGTTGAGGAAGCAGAAGCCCCCGGCGAGGTCGCCGAAAGCATGGTGGCCGGGCGGGCGGCAGAGCGCATAGGCCGCGCGCTCGCCCGCAAGCACGACGTCGGCGGCGGTGAGCGCCGCCTGCGCCGACCAGTAGGCCGCGTCCCAGGTGCCGGCGGCGATCGGGCAGGCGGTGTCCGCCTGGTGGAACCCGGCCTGGCCGACGGCCGAGCGCGGGTAGGAGGCGGTTCGGCGGTCGGGATGGATGTTCGGGATCACCTCGTCGGCCGCGCCCGCGATCCGGCTCCAGCGGGTGTGGATCGTCTGCAGGAATACGAGGTATTCCGGCGAATGCAGCGCGGCGAGCGGCCCCGGACCGTGATCGGTGGGGGCCGCGAAGGTGCAGCCCGCGGCCTCCGCCCCCGCCCTCAGCGCCTCGATCCGCGCGGGCTGCTCGGGGTTCGGCAGGCGGGTGCCGTTGACCATGAACATCTTCGGGTCATGCGCCCGCTGGCGGTCGTCGAAGAAGGCTTTCATCCCGTTTCTCCAATACGGTCGAGGGCCGCTCCCGCGACCAGGAGCGAGGTCTCGCCCGGGTGCGGGGCGAAGCCGAGTCCGCGATAGAAGGCCAGCGCGCGGACATTGTCTTCGTGGACCGCGAGCCGGAGGAACCCCGCGCCCCAGAGCGCCCGCGCCTCGTCGCGGACGGCGGTGAGAAGCCGCGCCCCGAGCCCCGCGCCGCGTGCCGACGCCGCCACCCAGAGGTCGGAGACATAGGCGCCCGGAACGCCGCGCGTCGTCGAATAGAGGGGTGAGAAGACCGCCGCGCCGACCGCGCTGCCGCCCCTGAGGGCGAGGAGCGCCCGGAAGGCGGGTGCGGTTCCGAAGCCCGCCGCCCGCAGGTCCTCTGCCGTCGCCCGGTGGGTGTCGCCGAGGTCGGCCGAGAGGGCGCGCAGCGCCGCATCGAGCAGGTCCACGTCCTCGACCCTGGCCGGGCGGATCGCGATCCCGTCCATCAGAACCCCACCCCCGCCGCGCCCTTCAGCCCGAGCATCGCCCGCGCCTCGTCCGGGGTGGCGAGCACGCGCCCGAGCGCCTCGACGATGCCGCGGACCTTCTGCACCTGTTCGGCGTTCGACCGGGCGAGCTGGCCCCTGGCGATGTAGAGGTTGTCCTCGAGCCCGACCCGGACATGGCCGCCCATCGCCGCTGCCTTCTCGGCCAGAGGCATCTGCTGGCGGCCCGCCGCCAGGACGGAGAAAAGGTAGTCGTCGCCGAAGAGCCGGTCTGCCGTGGCCTTCAGATGCTCCAGATGCTCGGGCTCGGCCGCGATGCCGCCGAGGACGCCCATGACGAACTGGATGAAGATCGGCGCCCGAACCAGCCCGCGGTCGGCGAAGTGCCTGAGCATGTTGAGATGCCCGACGTCGTAGCACTCGAACTCGAAGCGCGCGCCGCGCTCCTCGCCCATGCGCCGCAACACGCCCTCGATGTCGCGGGGCGTGTTCTTGAAGACGAGGTCGTCAGAGGTCCGCAGGAACGGCTCCTCCCAGTCATGAAGCCACTCGGTTCGCTTGCCCAGCATCGGGTAGAGCGCGAAGTTCATCGTCCCCATGTTCAGCGAACACATCTCGGGCCGGAGGGCCAGCGGTGCGGCGAGGCGCTGGTCGAGCGTCATGGTCGCGCTGCCGCCGGTCGTCAGGTTCACCACGGCGTCGCAGGCCGCACGGATCTGCGGCAGGAAGCCCATGTAGTGATCGAGCGCGGCCGAGGGCCGCCCGGTCGCCGGGTCGCGGGCGTGCAGGTGCAGGATCGCCGCCCCGGCCTTTGCCGCCTCGATCGCCTGGGCCGCGATCTCCCCGCCGGTCACCGGCAGGTGGGGCGACATCGAGGGCGTGTGGATGGAGCCGGTGACGGCGCAGGTGACGATGATCTTCGACATCGGTCAGGCCGGGACTGCGAGCGCGGGGGCGATCTGGGCCGCGAACCGGTCGAGCGCCGTTGTCAGCTTTTCCATGATCTCTTCGACCTGCGCCTCGGTGGTGATCATCGGCGGGCAGACGAGGAAATGGTCGCCCTCAATCCCGTCGCGGGTGCGGCGGGAGTAGATGATCAGCCCCTCCTCGTAGGCGCGTTCGACAAGCTCGACATGGGCGTTGAGTCCCTTCGGCAATGGCCGCATGGTCTGGCGGTCGGCGACCAGCTCGAAGGCGAGGAGCAGGCCCTTGCCGCGCACGTCGCCGATGAAGGGATGCCGCTGCTTGAGGGCCTCGAGCCGAACCTTCAGGTGGTCGCCGGTGCGGGCGGCATTAGCCATCAAGCCGCCGGCCTCGATCTCCTCGATCACGGCGAGGCCGGCGGCGCAGGCGAGCGGGTTTCCCGCATAGGTATGGCCATGCATGAAGCCGCCGGCCTTAAGCACCGGCTCCACAAGCCGGTCATGCGCGATCATCGCGCCCAAGGGCGCATAGCCCGCGCCGAACCCCTTCGACATCGCGATGATGTCGGGGGCCACGCCCCAGTGGTCGGCGCCGAGGAAGAGCCCGGTGCGCCCGCCGCCCGACATCACCTCGTCATGGATGAGAAGCACGCCGTGGCGGTCGCATATCTCGCGCACCGCGGCCATGTAGCCCGCGGGCGGGACGAGCGCGCCGGTGGAGGCGCCGCCGACCGGCTCGTGGATGAAGGCAAGCACCGTCTCGGGCCCTTCCGCGACGATCTTCGCCTCCAGCATCGCGGCATAATGCGCGCCCGTCGCCGGATCGTCGGGGTCGAGCCCGTCGAGATAGGCGCGGGGCGCGGGGATTTTCGGCATCGCCTGCAGCATCGGCGCGAAGGGCGCCGTCAGCGGCGTGTAGGACGTCAGCGCGAGCGCACCGAGGGTGGCGCCGTGGTAGGAGGGCGCGCGCGAGATCACCTTCCAGCGCGACCCCTGGCCCACCGTCACCGCATACTGGCGGGCGAGCTTGATCGCGGCCTCCACCGCCTCGGACCCGCCCGAGACGAAGAAGACCTTTTCCATCCCCCCGGGGCAGAGGCCCGCGACCCTGGCGGCGAGCCGCTCGCCGGGCTCGGTCTCGAAATGCAGCCGGTAGCCGAAGGTCGCCTTTTCCATCTGCCGCCGCATGGCTTCGAGCACGCGCGGGTTGGAGTGGCCGATGTTCGACACCATCGCGCCCGAGGACCCGTCGATGTAGCGCTTGCCGTGGACGTCCCAGATATAGATGCCCTCCGCCCGCTCGAGCACGGGGCGCTTCTGGTCGCTCTGGTAAAAGAGGTGGCTCTTGCCGGTCATCTCGGCCTCATGTTCAGGGATCGGGGCGAGCCTAGCCGCCCCGCGCGGCGACCGGAAGGGGGTGCGCGACAGCTTTCCGCGCCGCGCGCGATAGGTTAGCACCGCCGGGGACGGGGCGGCGGGCGCCCGGCACGAGGCGGGAGAGGGGCGATGACGCCCGAGGCGCGGATCGCGGCGGCGATCGAGGTTCTCGACGGGGTGATCGGCGGAATGCCGGCCGAGCGGGCGCTGACCGGCTGGGCGCGGGGGCACCGGTTCGCCGGCGCACGCGACCGGGCGGCGATCCGCGATCTCGTCTTCGACACGCTGCGCCGCCGGCGATCCTGTCTTGCCCGCGCAGGCGGCGGGGCCGAGACGGGGCGGGCACTGATGATCGGCTGGGTCGCCGCGGCGGGGCGGGACCCCGAGAACGTCTTCGCCGGCACGGGCTATGCCCCCGGCGCCCTCGACCCGGCCGAACGCGCCCGGCTTGCGGCCTTCGCGCCCGAAGCCGTGGACGAGTGCGTGGCGCTCGACTGCCCCGACTGGATCGCTCCGATGCTGCGCCGCGCGCTCGGCGCCGAGTTCGCTGCCGTCCTCGCCTCGATGCGGGACCGCGCGCCGGTCTTCCTGCGGGTGAACCCGGGCCGGGGTGCGGCGCGTGACGCGGTGACGTCGCTCGCCGCCGAGGGCATCGGCACGCGCGATGCGGAGGATGTCAGCTGCGCACTGGAAGTCACAGAGAATGCGCAGAAAATCCGCCAGTCCGGTGCCTATATGGACGGCCTCGTGGAGTTGCAGGACCTGAGCCCGCAGGCGGCCGTCGCGGCTTTGCCGCTCCATCCTGACACACGGGTGCTCGACTTTTGCGCGGGCGGAGGCGGCAAGGCGCTCGCCGTCGCGGCTCGGGGCGTGGCGGAGGTCGTCGCGCATGACGCGGATCCCGGACGCATGGCCGACCTGCCTGCGCGGGCCGCACGCGCGGGCGTGAGGATTGCCACGGCCGCGCCGGCCGCGCTTGCCGGGCGGCGCTTCGACCTCGTCCTCGCCGACGTGCCGTGTTCCGGAACCGGAACCTGGCGGAGGACGCCCGACGCCAAATGGCGCCTGACTCCCGCCCGGCTTGAAGAGCTTCGCCGGCTGCAGGCCACAATACTCGACCGCGCCAGCGCCCATGTCGCGCCGGCGGGGCATCTCGCCTACATGACCTGTTCGCTCCTGGTCGAGGAGAACCGTGACCGGATCGACGACTTTCTCGCCCGCAATCCCGGCTGGCGGCTCGACGGCGACCGGCTTTTCACACCGCTGTCGGGGGGCGACGGCTTCTACAGCGCTCTCTTGACGCGTGGGTCGGGCGCAGCCTAGACAATTGGAAGTTGTGATCCGGGCGCGGTTAATCGCTGCTTAAGCATTTCGGGTCCGAATGCGGAGGAACCGAATCTGAAGGGAGCAACCTGGTGTCGCATCCGGCGCTTTCCCCGCACCCGCTGACCCGAACGGCGCTGACGCTCGCGCCCCGCAGCGCGTATCTCGTGCTGGCTGCCCTGATTGTCGCCGCCCTTGCCTGGTTCCTGATCGAGGGTGTCCTGGGGATCGCGGTGCTTGCCGTGGCCGGAACGCTGGCGGCACTCGCTGCGCTCATCAACTGGCTCACACTCCGGCACGGGTCGTCGCACGGCGCCTTTCAGGAGCAGATCGCGGCCTTCATCGAACATGACGCCTCGCCAAGTTTCACCACCGATCCCGAGGGCGAGATCGGGACCCAGAATCGCGCCGCACTGCAGCGGTTCGGAAGCCGCGGCGGCCAGACCCTGACCCGTGCGCTGGCGGAGGTCTTCGCCAGTCCCGCGGCGGTGCTGCATCGGCTGCAGAACCGCGCCGAGGCAGCCGGTTCCGCGCGCGAGGACCTTGTCACCCGGCGGGGTCACGTGCGGCTCTCGGTCCACCGGATCGGCGAGGCGGGATTTCTCTGGCGGCTCGAGGACATGGCCGAGCGGGCCGTGGGTGGGCGCGGGGCCGAAACGATCAGCCTGCCCATGCTGACGGTCTCCCGGAGCGGCACGATCCTCTTCATGAACGAGGCGACACGAAGGCTGATCGGTGAGCGTGTCAAGACGCTCGACCGGATCTTCGGCGACCTGCCGCTGCGTCCGGGGGAGGAGCACGAAATCGCCGGCGCGGACGGCCCGGTGCGCGCGCTTGTTGCGGTGATCGAGAGTGCCGGCGGGCGCCGCGAGGTCTATCTGCTGCCCTCTGCAGCCGACACGCCCCCCCATTCCGCGGATCCGACGGCCTTCGAAACCCTCCCCGTGGCCCTCCTGCGTCTGACCGGCGCCGGCGAGGTGCGCGAAGCGAACCGGGCTGCACGGACGCTTCTGGGCGAGGTCGCTTCGGGAACGCGGCTCAGCGACCTTCTCGAGGGGCTCGGCCGGCCGGTGAACGACTGGATCGCGGACGCGCTGGCCGGACGCGCCAACCAGCGCCCCGAGGTCCTGCGCCTGCGCGGCGTCGAGAAAGACAGCTACCTCCAGGTCACGCTGATCCGTGTCGTCGAGGACGGGCGGCCCGCTCTGGTCGCGGTGCTGTCGGATGCGACCCAGCTCAAGACACTCGAGGCGCAGTTCGTGCAAAGCCAGAAAATGCAGGCGATCGGCCAGCTCGCGGGCGGTGTGGCGCATGACTTCAACAACCTTCTGACTGCGATTTCAGGGCATTGCGACCTTCTCCTGCTGCGTCACGACAAGGGCGACCAGGACTACGCCGACCTCGTCCAGATCAACCAGAACGCCAACAGGGCGGCCAGCCTCGTCGGCCAGCTCCTCGCCTTCTCGCGCAAGCAGACTCTGAAGCCGCAGATCATCGACCTGCGCGACACGCTGTCGGACCTTACCCATCTTCTCAACCGGCTCCTCGGCGAGAGGGTCCGGCTGACGGTCGCGCACGATCCCGCGCTCAAGCCGATCCGGGCCGACAAAAGGCAACTCGAACAGGTGGTGATGAACCTCGTGGTCAACGCGCGCGACGCGATGCCCGCAGGTGGAGAGGTGCGGATCGAGACGGAGATGCAGACCATCCGCGACGCTCTCGCCCGCGACCGGGTCAGCGTGGCGCCGGGCGCATATGTCGTCGTGCGGGTCACCGATTCCGGCATCGGCATCCCTGCCGACAAGCTGCCGAAGATTTTCGAGCCCTTCTTCACGACCAAGCGGCAGGGCGAGGGTACCGGCCTCGGTCTTTCGACCGCCTACGGAATCGTCAAGCAGACCGGCGGCTACATCTTCTGCGACAGCATCGAAGGCCAGGGAACGACCTTCACGCTCTATTTCCCCGCCAACGACCGCGCGGAACCGGCCGTGGAACCCGCGATCCAGGCGCCGCGCCGCGTCACGCGGACGGGCGAGGGTGTCGTGCTGCTCGTCGAGGACGAGGCCCCGGTCCGGGCCTTCGCCAGCCGCGCGCTGCGCCTGCGGGGCTATACCGTGATCGAGGCGGAGAATGCCGAGGAGGCGCTGCGGACGCTCGAGGACCGTTCGCTTGCGATCGACGTCTTCGTGACCGATGTGATCATGCCAGGCATGGATGGGCCAAGCTGGGTGCGCGAGGCGCTCAAGGAGCGGCCGAACACCCGCGTCGTGTTCGTTTCCGGCTATTCGGAAGAAAGCCTGACGTAAACGCGCGAACGGATTCCGAACTCGGTCTTCCTGCCGAAGCCCTTCTCGCTCGGCGAACTCACCGCGACGGTCCAGGGCCAGCTCCACTGAGGCGCTAAGGGTGCTCCACGAGGGCCTCGGCCCCTGAAGGGAGAGCGGACATCCGCGGTGCAGGCCC
Organism: Paracoccaceae bacterium; assembly: GCA_020637675.1. Classification (GTDB taxonomy): domain Bacteria; phylum Pseudomonadota; class Alphaproteobacteria; order Rhodobacterales; family Rhodobacteraceae; genus Albidovulum. The sequence continues at coordinate 1,028,941 of JACKKD010000002.1, forward strand.
GTCGCGCCGGTTGCCGGACCGGCAGATGATCCGGAATAAGGGCCCGACGCTAGCGTTGCGTCCGCCCTCGGCCGCGGCACCGGGCTTTCGGTCGGGCACCGTCCCGCGATATTCCATGCGCCGCGCACCCCCCCCCTGTCGATCCGCCTGTCGCGACTCCGGCCGACCGGCAGGCTGCGCGGGCGGCGCGATCAGGTGGGTCGCCCGGGCACGACAGGGTCAGCGGCCGAGCGAGGCGTAGAGCGCAAAGTCACGGCCGAATGCGTCGCGCAGGCGTGTCTCGATCGCCGGGGACAGGTCGGTCGCGCCCGGGGGCGAGACGTTCAGCCGCGGCAGCGTGATCTCGCAATCGAGCCGGTCCTCGAGGAAGCGCACGAAGCTCGCCATGTCGTCGTAGCGGAAAAGACGGTCCGCCCCCGGACCGCGCTCGGGCACCAGGAAGCGGCCCTGCGACCCGACATTGGCGAACTCGGGCTGGGGATCGGCGAGGTATCCCTCGACGAAGGCATCGAAGCTCAGCCCCTTCGTGCTCTTCTCCGGCGCCACCCCGCTTGCCCGTTGCCGGTAGCGATACCAGCTTCCGAGCCAGTCGATCGGCTCGCGCATCACCGCCACCACCATGAAATCCTCGTCGGCCGCCTTCTGGAGAAAGGGTGCGAGGTATTTCCAGTATCGATGCACGGAAGTGTGCTTCAATTCCGGAGGGCGCTGGATGACGACGCTGGCGAGGGGTTCCAGGGCGGCCTCGATGGCTGTCGTGCCTGTCTTCGGTGTCGCGAGATAGACGAGCCGCTGCTTCCAGAAGACGAGCATTGCAGACCTTTTTCCCTTTTCCCGCGGATTCGCCGGCGCCATTAACTAAACGTTTACCCAAAGGAGAAAAAGTCGATTTTCAGAAAATCCGGTTGAACTGTTCTTCTTTTGATCTCATAGATGCGAGAACAAGAGGCGAACACGAGCATGATTGCCGCGCCCACTGGCGTGTGAAATAAGGAACGGGACCATGGCAGTGACGAACCTTCTCGACATGAACGACAAGCGCTCCCCCGACAAGCAGAAGGCGCTCGACAGCGCGCTCGCCCAGATCGAACGGCAGTTCGGCAAGGGCTCGATCATGCGGCTGGGCGCGGGCAACCCGGTGATGGAGATCGAGGCGACCTCCACGGGCTCGCTCGGGCTCGACATCGCGCTCGGCATCGGCGGCCTGCCGAAGGGCCGGGTGGTGGAAATCTACGGACCGGAAAGCTCGGGCAAGACGACGCTGACGCTGCATGTCGTGGCCGAGGAACAGAAAAAGGGCGGCGTCTGCGCCTTCGTCGACGCCGAACATGCGCTCGATCCGCAATATGCGAAGAAGCTCGGCGTGAACCTCGACGAGTTGCTGATCAGCCAGCCCGACACCGGTGAACAGGCGCTGGAGATCGTCGACACGCTGGTGCGATCGGGCGCGGTCAGCCTCGTCGTGGTCGACTCGGTCGCGGCGCTGACGCCGAAGTCCGAGCTCGAGGGCGAGATGGGCGATTCGAGCGTGGGCGTCCATGCCCGCCTCATGAGCCAGGCGATGCGCAAGCTCACCTCCTCGATCAGCCGGTCGAACTGCATGGTGATCTTCATCAATCAGATCCGCATGAAGATCGGCGTGATGTTTGGCAGCCCCGAGACCACGACGGGCGGCAACGCGCTGAAGTTCTATGCCTCCGTCCGGCTCGACATCCGCCGCATCGGCTCGATCAAGGACCGCGAGGAAGTGGTCGGCAACACCACCCGCGTGAAGGTCGTGAAGAACAAGGTGGCGCCTCCCTTCAAGCAGGTCGAGTTCGACATCATGTACGGCGAGGGCATTTCGAAGACCGGCGAGCTCGTCGACCTCGGCGTGAAGGCCGGCGTGGTCGAGAAGTCGGGCGCCTGGTATTCCTACGGCGACGAGCGCATCGGCCAGGGGCGCGAGAATGCCAAGCAGTTCCTGAAGGACAATCCCGCCGTGGCGCACGAGATCGAGGACAAGATCCGCGCGAGCCACGGGCTCGACTTCGGCGCCTCGGACGAGGGTGGCGACGAGGTGATGGAAGCCTGACGGCCCCCGTCCAGCCCTTCACACGCAGCACGGGCGCGGCCGGATCGGCGGCGCCCGTTTCGTGTCCGGCGAGGGCGGGTCCCAAGGCCCGCCCGGATCACGCGCCCGGCCGCTGCCTCGCCGCGCCGCAGAATTGTGGACACGGGACCCGACACGGGATAACACGCCAAGGCCCTTCCCTTCGCCCGACGAGGCCCGCCCCGATGCCCAGCCTGAACGACATCCGTTCGACCTTTCTCGACTACTTCCGCCGCAACGACCACCGCGTCGTGGCCTCCTCGCCGCTTGTGCCGCGGAACGATCCGACGCTGATGTTCACCAACTCGGGCATGGTCCAGTTCAAGAACTGCTTCACCGGGGTCGAGAAGCGCGACTACGTCCGTGCGACCACGGCGCAGAAATGCGTACGCGCCGGCGGCAAGCACAACGACCTCGACAACGTGGGCTACACGGCGCGGCACCACACGTTCTTCGAGATGCTCGGCAACTTTTCCTTCGGCGACTACTTCAAGAAGGAAGCCATTCCCTTTGCCTGGGAGCTGATCACGAAGGACTTCGGGATCGACCCGAAGCGGCTGACGACCACCGTCTACCACACCGATGACGAAGCCTTCGCGATCTGGCGGAAGGTGGGCGTGCCGGAGGGGCGGATCATCCGCATCGACACCGACGACAATTTCTGGCGCATGGGCCCGACCGGCCCATGTGGCCCCTGCACCGAGATCTTCTACGATCACGGTGACCGTATCTGGGGCGGCCCGCCCGGCTCGGCGGAGGCGGACGGCGACCGGTTCATCGAGATATGGAACCTCGTCTTCATGCAGAACGAGCAGATGGCCGACGGCACGCTGCGGGTGCTCGACATGCAGTCGATCGACACCGGCATGGGGCTGGAGCGGATCGGCGCGCTTTTGCAGGGCAAGCACGACAACTACGACACCGACCTCATGCGGAGCCTCATCGAAGCCTCGGCGCACGGCACCTCGACCGATCCGGACGGGCCGGGCAAGGTGCATCACCGGGTCATCGCCGATCATCTGCGCTCCACCTCCTTCCTCATCGCCGACGGGGTCATGCCCTCGAACGAGGGGCGCGGCTATGTGCTGAGGCGGATCATGCGGCGGGCGATGCGGCACGCGCATCTCCTGGGCGCCGAGGAGCCGCTGATGCACCGGCTGGTGCCGGCGCTCGTCCGCCAGATGGGCGCCGCCTATCCCGAGCTTGTCCGCGCCGAGGCGTTGATCGGCGAGACGCTGAAGCTCGAGGAGAGCCGGTTCAAGCAGACGCTCGACCGTGGCCTGAGGCTACTGGACGACGAGTTGGCCAGGCTCGGCGAGGGCCAGCCGCTTCCCGGCGCCGCGGCGTTCAGGCTTTATGACACCTACGGCTTTCCCCTTGACCTCACGCAGGACGCGCTGCGCGAGAAGGGCCGCACTGTCGATGTCGCGGGCTTCGACCACGCGATGCAGGAACAGCGTGCCAAGGCGCGCGCGGCCTGGGCCGGCTCGGGCGAGACGAAGGACGCCGCGATCTGGTACGACCTCGCCGAAAGGCACGGTGCGACGGAATTCCTCGGCTACGACACCGAGACGGCGGAGGGCCAGGTTGTCGCGCTCGTCGCCGACGGCGCCGAGATCGGTGCGGCCGCGACCGGCGCGAAGGTCCAGATCGTCGTCAACCAGACGCCCTTCTACGCCGAGGCCGGCGGGCAGGTCGGCGACACCGGCCTCATCCGCACCGATACCGGCATGGCGACCGTCACCGATACGAGGAAGTCGGCCGGGGTCTTCATCCACCTCGCCGAGGTGACGGAGGGCGAGATCGCGCGCGGCCAGCCGGCGAAGCTCGAGGTGAACCACGCCCGGCGCACGGCGATCCGCGCAAATCATTCGGCGACGCATCTTCTGCACGAGGCGCTGCGGCGCGCGCTTGGGGACCACGTCGCGCAGCGCGGCTCGCTCAACGCCGAGGACCGGCTGAGGTTCGACTTCAGCCATTCCAGGGCGATGACGCCGGCGGAACTGGCGACCGTCTCGGTCGAGGTGAACGACTTCATCCGCCAGAACTCCGCGGTCGAGACGCGGATCATGACGCCCGACGACGCCCGTGCGATTGGCGCGCAGGCGCTTTTCGGCGAGAAGTATGGCGACGAGGTGCGGGTCGTCTCGATGGGCCGTCTCGCGGGTTCGGCGAAGGGCGCGGACGGGGCCACCTATTCGCTGGAGCTTTGCGGCGGCACCCATGTCGCACGCACCGGCGACATCGGCGCCTTCGTCTGCCTCGGCGACAGCGCCTCCGCCGCGGGGGTGCGGCGGATCGAGGCGCTGACGGGCCAGGCGGCGCTGGATCACCTGAACGCGCATGGCACGCGGCTGGCGGAGATCGCGGCGGCGCTGAAGGCCCAGCCGGCCGAGGTGGTGGACCGCGTGCGCGCGCTGATCGACGACCGCAAGGCGCTTCAGAACGAGGTGGCACAGCTTCGCCGCGACCTCGCGATGGGGGGCGGTGCGACGGGCGGGGCCGAGGCGAGGGAAGTTGGCGGCGTGAAGTTCCTTGCGCAGACCGTCGCGGGCGTCTCGGGCAGGGACCTGCCGGCGATCGTCGATGAGTTGAAGGCGCGCGTGGGCTCGGGCGTCGTGCTCGTCGTTGCCGATACCGGGGGCAAGGCCGCCGTCGCGGCCGGGGTCACGGCGGACCTGACGGACCGGCTTTCCGCGGTGGCGATCGTCAAGGCGGCGGCCGAGGCGCTCGGCGGCAAGGGCGGGGGCGGGCGGCCGGACATGGCCCAGGCCGGCGGCGCGGATGCGTCGAAGGCGGAAGATGCGGTGAGGGCCGCCGAAGCGGTGATCGGAGGAGCAGCATGAGCGCGACGAAGGGGGCGTTCTGGATCGCCCATGTGAAGGTCACGGATGCCGAGGCCTATGGCCGCTATGCCGCCCTCGCGGGGCCCGCGATCGCCAAGCACGGCGGGGTCTTCCTCGCCCGCGGCGGGCGCTACGTCCAGCTCGAGGGTAACGACCGGCCGCGCAACGTCGTGGCGCGCTTCCCCTCGCTCGAGGCGGCGGTGGAATGTTACCACAGCCCGGAGTACCAGACGGCCCTTGCGCATGCCAGGGGCGCCGCGGAGCGCGACCTGATGGTGGTCGAGGAATCCTGATCCCGCTCGGGGCGGATTGACGCCCGTGGGCTCTGCGCGGTATCGTTCCGGCCAACAAGGCAAGGGAAAATAAACCCTTTTGCGGCAAGGCTGAGCAGGCGGGGCCCGGAGGCAGCAGTGACGATCCTCAAGACGATGGCGGGGGCCTGACCCATGTGCCGTTGGGCCGCCTACACGGGCGAGCCGATCTTCCTCGAGGAGATCGTGTGCCGGCCCGGGCATTCGCTCATCCACCAGAGCCACGGCGCGACGGAAGCGAAGTCGGCGATCAACGCCGACGGCTTCGGCCTTGCCTGGTACGGCGAGCGGGAGGAACCGGGGCTTTTCCGCGACATCCTGCCGGCCTGGTCGGACCCGAACCTGCGCTCGCTGACGGCGCAGGTGAAATCGCATCTCTTCCTCGCCCATGTCCGCGCCTCGACCGGGACGGCGACGAGCCGCAACAACTGCCATCCCTTCGCGGTGGGAGCCTGGGCCTTCATGCACAACGGCCAGATCGGCGGCTACGACAGCTTCCGCCGCGACGCCGAGATGCTGATCCCGGACCATCTCTATCCGCACCGCAAGGGCGCGACCGACAGCGAGGCCCTGTTCCTCGTGGCGCTCGGCGAGGGACTCGCCGAGGACCCGAAAGGCGCGCTCGAACGGGCGACGGCGGCGATGGAGGCGCTGTCGCGTACCAAGGGCGCGGCCCCGCACGTCCGCATGACGGTCGCCTTCACCGACGGCCGGCGTCTTTATGCCGTGCGCTACGCGACCGACGACGCGGCGCCCTCGCTCTACCACCGCTGGTCTGACACCCGCGCCGGCCGCGCCGTGGTCTCCGAGCCGCTCGACGCCGGCCAGTGCTGGGAGCCGATCCCGCCCGGCAGTTTCTGCACCTTCGACGGCACCGAGGTGCGCGTGGAGCCCTTCGTGCCGCGATGCCGGAGCCGCGCCGCCTCCCGCCGGAGCCGCGCCGCCTGAGCGGGTTTCCAGGCGGCGTCCGTCACGCCCATGTCGTTTTCGCCCGCGAGATGACGCAATCCGCAGCCGTGCCCGCGCGATTGGCAGTAAAACGAGGACCAGCCAGACGGACAGAGGAGGCGCGCATGAACGAAGTGGCGGAAGGTCGTCGGGCCCGGGGCGGTGGCGGCGCGGCAAGGCGGGCCGAGCGGACGGCGGTGCGCATCGAGGTTGCGAAGTTCATCGAGCGCAACATTCCCAATCTCGAAGTCCTGAACGAAGAGGCGCTGGCGATCATCGAGGCGAATGCCGAGACGGTGCTGGAGGAGATCGGCGTCAACTTCGTCGAGAATCCGGGCGCGCTCGCGCTCTGGAGGGCCGCCGGCGCCGATGTGCAGGGCGAGCGGGTGCGCATCCCGAAGGGCCTCGCGCGCCAGCTCTGCCGGACCGCGCCCTCGTCCTATGTCCAGCACGCGCGCAATCCCGAACGCAGCGTGACCGTGGGGGGCAGGGGCCTTGTGCTCGCGCCGGTCTATGGCCCGCCCTTCGTCCGCGACGCTGACGGCGGTCGCCGCTATGCGACGATCGAGGATTTCCGCAAGTTCGTGAAACTCGGCTACATGTCTAAATGGCTGCACCATTCCGGGGGCACGGTCTGCGAACCGACCGACGTGCCGGTGAACAAGCGCCACCTCGACATGCTGATGGCGCACATGACGCTTTCCGACAAGCCCTACATGGGCTCGGTGACGGAACCCTCGCGCGCCGAGGATTCGGTGGCGATGTCGGAGATTCTCTTCGGCGGCCTCGACGGCCGCACGGTGATGACCTCGCTCATCAACATCAACTCGCCGCTGACCTTCGACGGCATCATGATGGGGGCGCTCGAAGTCTATGCGAAGGCCAACCAGGCCGCGATCATCTCGCCCTTCATCGTCGGTGGCGCGATGGCGCCGGTGACGGTGGCGGGCACGCTGACGCAGGTCCTGGCCGAGGTGCTGGCGGGGGTGGCCTATAGCCAGCTCGTCCGCGCCGGCGCGCCGGTGATCTTCGGCGCCTTCGTCACCTCGATCGACATGAACTCCGGCGCGCCGACATTCGGCACGCCCGAGGCGAGCCTGATCACCTATGGCGCCGGTCAGCTTGCCCGGCGCCTGGGCCTTCCCTACCGTTCGGCCGGCGCCTTCTGCGGCTCGAAGCTGCCCGATGCGCAGGCGGCATACGAGAGCGCCAACAGCCTCAACATGGGGCTCCTGGCGGGGGTCAACTTCATGCTGCACGCCTGCGGCTGGCTCGAAGGGGGGCTGGTGTCCTCGTTCGAGAAGTTCGTCATGGACGCCGATCAGCTCGGCGTCCTCCATGGCCTCGCCAAGGGTATCGACCTCAGCGAGAACGGCCAGGCGATGAATGCGATCCGCGAGGTGGGACCGGGCGGGCACTACCTCGGGTGCGCCCATACCCAGGCGAATTTCAAGGAAGCATTCTGGCGGACCGAGCTTCTGGACTACAAGCCCTACGAAACCTGGGAAGAGGAGGGCGGCCGCGACACCGTGGCGCTTGCCCGCGTGCGGGTCGAGAAGCTTCTCGCCGACTACCGCAAGCCCGACATCGACCCTGCGGTGGAAGAGGCGCTGGAGGCGTTCGTGGCGCAGAAGAAGGCTTCCATGCCCGACGCCTTCATGTGATTCTTCGCACACTCCGGGTGCAATACGGGCCGCCCCGATCGGGGCGGCCCGTCTGGTTTCAGACTGCCTCCGTGCGGGGCAGGAGCCGCACTTCGGCCATCATCGCGATCAGAAGCTCGATGTGGCGCACGAAGCTGTAGGAGGCATCTCCCGACAGCCGGATCGTCTCGAGCCGCTCCTCCTCGGCCAGAAGCTCGCTCAGGGCGCGTTCGGGCGCCGGCGCGTGGGAAGATCGCATCAGCCGGCGAAGGTCGCGCGACCGGCTGTAGTCCGAGACCCCGGCGCGCGCAGCGCGCACAAGCAGGCGCGGACGGCGCAGGTCGCTGACGAGAGTCATGAGATCGGGCATCGAGGTCTCCTGGGGTGATACAACCGCAGGATGAAACAGGGGGGAGCGATGTTGCGGATTGTCGCTATCCTGCGTCCGCAAACTTCAGCCAGATTTATGAATTCGAAAGAAATATGGCCGCTGGGCGCCGCTTTAACGAACAGGTAACGGAATCAACCAAGGGTTGCGCCATATTCTGGTTAAGGCGGCGTGAAGCGTCGCGACAAATCGGTGAGACATGACGGTAATGACACCCCCGCCGGCGGCGCTGCCCGCCTGGCTGCCGGATAACGCGCGGCTCTATCTTCGCCACATCGAAGAAGGGCTGTCGATCCGTGCGATAGCCAGGGCCGAGGGATGCCACCCCTCGACGGTCCTGCGAAAGCTCCGCGTCTGCGAGAACCGCCGGGACGACCCTCTGATCGACGAGGCGCTCACCCGCCTCGGCGAACTGCATCTTCATCAGCGCGGAATCGCCCGCCCTCAGGATTGCCTGCCCCCGAACTCACTTCACGAAGGAACCAGCCTCATGTCTGCACCGCTCCGTCATACAAGCTCCGCCGTCGCCGATGCGGCCACCGTCGACCGCGAGGCCAGGCGCATCCTGCGTCGGCTCTGCGAGGTCGGCGCCATCCTCGTCGTTGCACCCGAGATGGACAAGGCCGTGGTGCTCAAGGGCACGGTGCGGACGGCCGTGGTGGACCGGCACGTGGCGCAGGCTTTTGCCGTCAAGGACTGGATCGCGATGAAGTCCCAGGGCCGTGTCACTACCTACGAGATCACCGGAACCGGGCGCACGGCGCTGAAACGGCTTCTGGCGGAAGAGGAGAGCCGCCGCGTACCGGGGTTCGCCGAGGCGCAGACGCCCTTCGGCGACCAGCACCGCATCTGGGGCGAGCGCGCGGTGATGGAGCCGGGGGCGAGCACGCCGCGGCGCATGCGCTACAACCTCGCGGAAAGTCCGCTCGACGTGCTCGCCCGCCGGAAGGAGAAGGACGGGGCCCCCTTCCTGACACCGGACCTTGTGGCCGCCGGCGAACGGCTCCGCGAGGACTTCGAACTGGCACAGATGGGGCCGCGCGTCGCGCAGAACTGGGACCGGTTCCTGACGGCGGGGGCAGACCGCGGCGGCTTTGCGCCCGGAGGGTCCGGCAGCGGATCGGCCAAGGCGCGCGACCGCGTCGCCCTGGCGCTGCGCGACCTCGGGCCCGGCCTTGGCGACATGGTGCTCAGGTGCTGCTGCTTTCTCGAAGGGCTCGAAGCGGCCGAGAAGCGCATGGGCTGGTCGGCGCGCTCGGGCAAGATCGTGCTCAGGATCGCGCTGCAACGCCTGAAGCGCCACTATGACGAAGCCTATGGCGGCAAGACGCCGCTGATCGGTTGAAGCCGGGTCCCGATACGAAGCGGGCGCCGGAGTGCCGGCGCCCGCGACAACTGGCCCCGAAGCGTCTAGTTGGCGTCGGCCCGGGTCGCGCCGGCAGAATGCAGGAGCCCTGCAAGCGCGCCGCCCGCCAGAGGCGCGACGATGAAGACCCAGAGATCGGCGAGCGCCTTGCCGCCGGCGAAAAGCGCCGGGCCGATCGAGCGGGCAGGGTTGACCGATACGCCGGTGACATTGATCCCGACCAGGTGGATGCCCGTCAGCGTCAGGCCGATCGCCAGCCCCGCCATTGCCGCCGGCGCGCCGGCCTGGGTCGCACCCAGGATGACCGTGACGAAGAGGAAGGTCGCGACCGCCTCGAAGAGAAGCGCGGCAGAGAGCGAGTACTCGCCGAGGTAGCCCGCGCCATAGCCGTTCTGGCCAAGCCCGTCGACGGCGACCGCGTAGTCTGCCTTGCCGCTTGCGATCGTCAGGATCACGAGCGCGCCGAGGATCGCGCCCAGGGTCTGCGCAATCGCATAGCCGAGGAACTCACCCCCCGTCATCCGGCCGGCGGTGACCATGCCGAGCGAGACGGCGGGGTTGAGATGCGCCCCCGAGATCGCGCCAAGCCCGTAGGCCGCGGCGACGATCGACAGGCCGAAGGCGAGGGCGATGCCATGCATCCCTATCTGTTCGCCCATAAGGACGGCCGAGCCGACCCCGAAGAAGACGAGAATGAAGGTGCCGATAGCCTCGGCCACGAGCTTCTTGGACATGATCCGACCCCTTTTCTGCAGGGCCGGCCTGCGGCCGCGCTCCCACGTTGTCCTTTGCGAAAAAAGAGCCTATCTGGGAGCAGACCCGTTGCAAGGGGGAATAATCCATGCGCGACCTCAATCTGCCCGGCCAGCGGCACCCGGAGAAGGCTCACCGCGCCGACCAGGCACAGCCGCAGAAGCCGGCATGGATCCGCGTCAAGGCGCCGACCTCGGCCGGCTACAAGCAGACGCGCGACATCCTTAAGTCGAACCGGCTGGTGACGGTCTGCGAGGAGGCGGGCTGCCCGAACGTCGGCGAATGCTGGAGCCATGGGCACGCCACCATGATGATTATGGGCGAGATCTGCACACGCGGCTGCACCTTCTGCAACGTCGCGACCGGCCGGCCCGATGCGCTTGACGCCTTCGAGCCGGGCCGGGTCGCCCATGCGGTCGAGACGCTGGGGCTCGCGCATGTCGTCATCACCTCGGTGGACCGCGACGACCTCGCCGACGGAGGGGCGGAGCATTTCGCCCAGACGATCCGCGCGGTGCGCCACCGGAGCCCGGCGACGACCATCGAGGTTCTGGTGCCCGACTTCCTGAAATGCGCCCCTGAGGCGCTGGAAACCGTTCTGGCGGCGCGCCCCGACGTCTTCAACCACAACCTTGAGACGGTACCGGGCCTCTATCCCGAGGTGCGGCCGGGCGCGCGCTACTTCCACTCGCTCCGCCTCCTCCAGCGGGTGAAGGAGCTTGATCCGGCGATGTTCACCAAGTCCGGAATCATGGTGGGCCTCGGCGAGGACCGGCAGTCGGTCCTGCAGGTGATGGACGACATGCGCGCCGCGGACGTGGATTTTCTCACCATCGGCCAGTATCTCCAGCCGACACCGAAGCACCATCGGGTCGACCGCTTCATTACGCCCGACGAGTTCAAGGGCTACGAGACGGCAGCCTACGGCAAGGGTTTCCTGATGGTCTCGGCCACGCCGCTGACGCGGTCGTCCTATCACGCGGGCGAGGATTTCACACGGCTGCGGGAAGCGCGGCTCGCCAAGCTCGGGCGCGGCTGACAGAAGCTTGGCGATTCGGGCGTGATGCCCGCGTCCTAGCGGCGGGGGCGGTGATCGGCCTGCCCCGGGGCCATGCCGGGACAGGGGAAGTTCAGGGCCGCTCAGCCACGGGCGCGGCGCCCGCCGCGCCGGCCCGAGGCGGCGCTGGATTGGGCAGCGGATGCTTCGGCAAAGGTCATGCCCCCCTCGACGGCTTCGAGCACCTTCGAGAAGCGGATCCACTCGCCGCCGTTCGGATCGTGGTTCATCAGGAAGTTCGCCGCGCGGATCGCCTCCATCTCCACCGACCGGACAGGGTTCATGATAGCGGAGGTCATGCCGGCGCCGATCGCCATCGGCAGGAAGGCCGCGTTGATGCCGTGCCGCTGCGGCAGGCCGAAGGAGATGTTGGAGGCGCCGCAGGTGGTGTTGCAGCCCAGTTCCTCGCGCAGGCGCTTGACCAGCGTGAAGACCTGCCGCCCGGCGGTCCCCAGTGCGCCGACCGGCATCACCAGGGGATCGACGACGATATCATGCGCCGGGATGCCGAAATCGGCGGCGCGCTCGACGATCTTCTTGGCGACCGCAAATCGCACATCAGGGTCCATCGAGATGCCGGTGTCGTCGTTCGAGATCGCCACGACCGGCACGTTGTATTTCTTGACTAGCGGCAGGACGAGTTCCAACCGGTCCTCCTCGCCCGTGACCGAGTTCAGGAGGGGACGGCCCTGGCAGGACTCGAGCCCGGCCTGAAGTGCGCCCGGAACCGAGGAGTCGATACACAAGGGAATGTCCACAAGTCCTTGAATAAGTTCGATCATCTTCCGCATCAAGGGGGGCTCGGTCTCGTTCGGGTTGGGGTTGGAGTTGTAGACGACGCCGGCATTGACGTCGAGCACCATGGCCCCGCAGGCGACCTGTTCGAGCGCGTCCTTTTCCACGGTGGTGAAATCGCCCGCCTCAAGCTCGGCGGCGAGCTTCTTGCGCCCGGTGGGGTTGATCCTCTCGCCGATCACGCAGAACGGCTCGTCAAAGCCGATGACGACGGTTTTCGATTTCGATTCAAGTACAGTGCGGGTCATTCTTCCACCAGTTTCTCAAGCTTGGGAGGCCGGGACGGCAGATTTGCCGCCATGCTCGATGGCCCAGGTTGCGTTGGTCTTGATCCCGCCGAGCGGGAAGAAATGCACCGCCTCGATCCCGAACTCCGGATGCGCGGCCTTGTGTGCCGCAAGTTCGGCGACGAAGTCGTTGGGTTCATAGGGCAGAAGCAGTTTCGTCACGTCCATGGCGCGCTTCTGCAGGACGCGGAGCGAAGGGCCGACGCCGCAGGCGATGGCGAACTTGATGAGGGTCTGGAGCTTTGCCGGGCCCGCGACGCCGATGTGAACCGGCAGACGGATGCCTTCCGCGTTCAGCCGGTTCACCCAGTCGATCACCGGTTTCGCCTCGAAGCAGAACTGCGTGGCCATGGCCATCTTCGCGTCGGTGCGCTCGGCGAAGGCCTGCTTCCAGCGGGCGGCCTCCATCACCATTCGGTCGGATCCGTCCGGGTCGATGTCCTTGTTGCCTTCCGGGTGGCCGGCGACATGGAGCCGCTCGAACCCGTCGAAGAGGCCGGTTTCCAGCATCTGCATGGAGGAATCGAACTCCCCCGCCGGCTGGGCGACGCCGCCCGCGAGCATGAGGCCCTGCTTCACATCCGCCTCGCCCCGGTAGCGGGCGATCCAGTCGGCGAGCATCGCCTTGTCCCGGATGATCCGCGCGGGGAAGTGCGGCATGACCGGAAATCCCTCGGCGTGGAGCCGCTTCGCGGTCGCCACCATTTCCTCGATGGGCGTGCCGTCGATATGGGCGATGTAGACGCGGGTGCCCTTCGGCAGAAGGTCGCGGAAGTTCTCGACCTTCTCGGCGGTGCGGGGCATCACCTCGATCGAAAACCCTTTCAGGAAGGCCTCGACGGCGGCCGGCGTAGCCGCGGGTTCGGCCGGGGTTTCCTTGCGGCGGAAGTTCAGAAGCGCCATTGCCTTGCTCCACATCTCTCGGGGTGTCACGCCCAGCCATCGTTCGCTATAAGCGCCCTGAGGCGCTCGGTGTCGTGTTCGGCGTCGATCCGCGCCGCCTCGGCTTCGGCCACAGCGCCGTCCTCGCCCGGAACCTCGTAGGGTGCGGCCTTCCGCCATTCGGCGAGATAGGCGTCGGTACCGGCCGCGCCCACTTTCATGGCGCAGCGGTCAATCGCCTGTTCGAACCGCTCAGGCAGGGGTTTCTTCACGCCCCGGCGCCCCGAGCCGACGATGACCTGGGCCGGAATGTCGCGCCAGTAGACGATGGTGACCGATGCCATGTCGAATCCCTTTCGGCTCGCGCCTTCAATACTCCCCGCTCCGCGACACGCGATGACGGTTTTCGACATCATGCGGGGCCGGAGCGACCTGCCATCAATGCATACCCGGGTCTTGTCCGGCGGGCCATGGCGGCCTGCTTGAAAAATCCTCAGCATGAGCATGAGGGCGAACGCGGTGGGCGGCTTGCGCCGCGGCGGACCGGCGACTAGATTGGTGGCAACTTCACATCGGAGGGCGCGCAGATGGCGCCCAGGCGTCCAGGGGGCGCAGGTGTGTTCCCGCGGTCGGTCGAGCCGCCCAGCGCCCCGAGGCCGGATCCGGCGCAGCTCTATGCGGCGCTGGATCTCGGCACCAACAGTTGTCGGATGCTGATTGCCCAGCCGAAGGGCAGCCAGTTCCATGTCGTCGACAGCTTTTCGAAATCCGTCCAGCTTGGCCTCGGGCTCGAAGCGTCGGGCCGGCTGTCGCGCGCCTCGATGGCGCGCACTGTCCAGGCGCTGCAGATCTGTCGCCGCAAGATCGAGCAGCACGAGGTCAAGCGGATGCGGCTGGTGGCGACCGAAGCGTTCCGGCGGGCGAAGAACGCGGGCGAATTCCTGCGCGTCATCACCCGTGAGACGGGCCTGCCGCTTGAGATCATCCAGCCGGAGGAAGAGGCGCGGCTCGCCGTGGTGTCCTGTGCGCCCCTGGTTTCCACCCGGACCGAGCAGCTTCTGGTCGTCGATATCGGCGGCGGCTCGACCGAGCTTGTGTGGACCGACCTTTCCGCCGTGCCGAGGGCCGAGCGGCCGCGCGCGATCATGCGCCTTCATGCCGGCTTCCACCCGGCGGAAAGCCCGTTTCCCGCCGCCAAGGTCGTGGACTGGATCTCGGTCCCGCTTGGCGTCGCCACGCTGAAGGACCAGTTTTCGGACGTGGAGGACGACGCGGCGCGATTTGCGCTGATGAGCTGGTATTTCGAGGAGAACCTCGCGGATTTCTCGCCCTACAATGCGAGCCAGCCGCGCGAGGGCTTCCAGATCATCGGCACGAGCGGGACGGTGACCACCGTGGCCGCAAGCCACCTGGGGCTGAAGCGCTACGACAGGACGAAGGTGGACGGTCTGAGGATGACCTCGGACCAGATCGACAGGGTGATCCGCGACTATCTCGCGATGGGTCCGGCCGGGCGGCGCGACGATCCCAGGATCGGGCGCGACCGTCACTCGCTGATCATGTCGGGGGCGGCGATCCTGCAGGCGCTGATGCGGATATGGCCGACCGACCGGCTCTCGGTCGCCGACCGCGGGCTGAGGGAAGGGCTTCTCTACGCGCAGATGTCCGCCGACGGCGTGCTGGAAGACGGGCCGTTCTGACGCGCGCTCTTCGTCGGCGGCACGATTGCGGCGAGGGCGCGCAGTGAGTATCTGGTCCGCAGGCAAAGCGGAACCCGCCGGGAGGCGAGACATGGCGAAGACACCTTCCGGCACGACATCGGGGCGCGGCCAGCGCGACCTCAAGGTGCGGGTGAAGACCGCCAAGGGGCGCAAGCTCTCCTCGACGCTCTGGCTCGAACGGCAGCTCAACGATCCCTATGTGCAGCGCGCGAAGAAGGAAGGTTACCGGGGCAGGGCGGCCTACAAGATACTCGAACTCGACGACAGGTTCCGTTTCCTCGTTCCCGGTGCCCGGGTCGTCGACCTCGGCTGTGCGCCGGGCGGCTGGTGCCAGGTCGCGGCGGAGCGGGTGAACGCGCTCGGCCAGAAGCCGGGCAAGAAGGTTGGCCGGGTTCTCGGCATCGACCTGCAGGAGGTGGAGCCGATCGCGGGGGCAGAGATTCACCAGCTCGACTTCCTTTCGGACGGGGCGGACGAACAGGTGAAGTCATGGCTCGGCGGTCGCGCCGACGTGGTCATGTCGGACATGGCCGCCGCGGCCTCGGGCCACAAGGGCACCGATCACCTGAGGATCATCGCGCTCTGCGAGGCCGCCGCCGGGTTCGCCTTCGATGTGCTCGAAGAGGGCGGCACCTTTGTCGCCAAGGTGCTTGCCGGGGGGGCGGAGAACGAGCTTCAGGGGCTTCTGAAACGCGCCTTCACCAAGGTCGCCAACGTCAAGCCGCCGGCGAGCCGGTCCGACAGTTCCGAGAAGTTCGTGGTCGCGACCGGGTTCCGCGGCGTGCCCGGGGACCGCAGCCTCACGGACTGACGCTGAGGCAGACGCCCTCGGCCGTCACGATCGCGGGGGCGCCGCAGTGGAAGAGGTGGTAGGTCACCATCGTCACCGGCTGCCGGACGACGCCCGGGCGCCCGAGAAGGTCGCGCGCGCGCCGGAACTCCTGGGCGTAGGGCGAGGCGCCGACGTTCACCAACTGCTGCGGCGAGACGATCAGGTCCCGCTCGGGCCGGCCGGGGCGGAAGGTGCCCGCCGGGATGCGGACCGGGAGCGCATCGGGGTTCTCCCCAAGGAATTCCTCGTCGAGGCGGATACGATCGACCCATTCGACCAGCGCGAGGCTGCCTGCCTGCGTCCTGAGCGGGTCGCGCCGGTGCAGCGCCTGAACCGGCAGGTCGCCGAACGATGTCGTCACGCGGACGTTGTCGCACAGTCCGGGCAGGTGCCACTGGATCGGTTCTGAGCGTTTCGGGCGATTGCGTCGGGCAGCGGGGGCGGCGGGCGGTACCGGCATGGCCGACAGCCGGCCGATGATGGGGTCAATATACTCGTTATTCATAACTCTCTCAGTCTGACGATCTCCGGTCCGTCTGCCGGGGCTGGGAACGCCCCGGCAGGAAGACCTCCGGCGCGATCGGCCGGATCCACTCGAACGCAAACAAACATACTCATACGCAAAACCGCGCGGCCACGTGCCGCTAACGAACGCTTAGGTAAATGATCGCTGAATCTGGCACTCGCGCGACGGTTTTTTGCAATATAGAGGCATGGTTAGCGGTGCGCGCGAGGCGTTCGGGGCCGGTGCTTCATGACAAACCGGAAACAATCGCATCCCGCGCCTTCGCAGAATCGCCGTCTTGCGAATGTCCCGATTTCAGACTGTTGCCGCGCACCGGCAGATCACTACCGGAGGATGAGCGAAATTATGGCGCTACCGTGTCTTGCACTCGTAGCCACGGCCGGGACAGTTCGTTTCCGTGGTCCGATGCCGGTCCGAAATGGAACCAGTCCCGCCCGGTGACGCCGATTCTCGGGGGCGGTCATACGGAGTGCCGCGGCCCCCCCCCGCCATCGCCGCCATCAGCGCCGACGGGTGCGATATCGGGTCAGGCCCGCGTGATCGGCATCGGCACCGGGGAAGCCCTCGACGCGCGGCGCGGAAGCGAATAGCCTCCGCCTTCAAGGCGTGGCCGTCCTGGGTGTCCGGTTCCGGTTCGCTCACGGGGCCCGCGCGTCGATCGACGGCCGCGCCGGCGTTGATCCCGGTCAATGCCGGACGCGGCGCTCCGACGGATGATGACCCGCATTGGGCCGCCGGAGCCGCCCCGCTATCCGCAAGGGACACCGGGGCGGCAGTCCGCACGGCCACACCAGGAAGGAGAAGGAAATGCCGAACACCAAGTCGCTCCTCGCAGCAGCACTCCTCGGCACCGCGATTGTCCATCCCGCGGTCGCGGAAACGACGCTGAACGCGCTCTTCATGGCGCAGGCCGCCTACAGCGAGGCCGACGTCCGGGCGATGACGGACGCGTTTGCCGCCGCCAATCCCGACATAAAGGTGAACCTGGAGTTCGTTCCCTACGAGGGCCTCCACGACAAGACCCTGCTCGCCCTCGGATCGGGGTCGGGCTACGACGTCGTGCTCTTCGACGTGATATGGCCGGCCGAGTTCGCCACGAACAACGTGCTCGTCGATGTCTCCGACCGGATCACGCAGGAGATGAAGGACGGGGTTCTTCCGGGCGCCTGGACCACCGTCGAATACGACGGCAAGCGCTACGGGATGCCGTGGATCCTCGACACCAAGTATCTTTTCTACAACAAGGACATCCTCGCGCAGGCCGGAATCTCGGCACCGCCGACGACCTGGGCGGAGCTTTCCGCGCAGGCGCAGGCCATCAAGGACAAGGGCATCCTCGATCATCCCATCGTCTGGAGCTGGGCCCAGGCCGAGGCGGCGATCTGCGACTACACCACGCTGGTCAGCGCCTATGGCGGCTCGTTCATCGCCGATGGCAAGCCGGCCTTCCAGTCGGGCGGAGGGCTCGAGGCGCTGCAGTACATGGTCGACAGCTACAACTCGGGCCTGACCAATCCGAACTCCAAGGAATACCTGGAGGAGGACGTTCGCCGCGTCTTCCAGAACGGCGAGGCAGCCTTTGCACTGAACTGGACCTACATGTACAACCTCGCCAACGATCCGAAGGAAAGCAAGGTCGCGGGCAAGGTGGGCGTCGTGCCGGCGCCGGGGGTCGAGGGCAGAAGCACGGTTTCGGCCGTCAACGGCTCGATGGGCCTGGGCATCACCACGACCAGTCAGCATCCCGACGAGGCGTGGAGCTACATCACCTTCATGACCTCGCAGGCCACGCAAAATGCCTATGCGCGCCTCAGCCTGCCGATCTGGACCAGTTCCTACGACGATCCGGCCGTCACCGCGGAACAGGACGACATGATCGCGGCGGCCAAGATCGGGCTCGCGGCGATGTATCCGCGGCCGACCACGCCGGGCTATCAGGAAATGTCGGCCACCCTCCAGCAGGCCATCCAGGAGGCTCTCCTCGGTCAGGCCAGCCCGGCCGACGCACTCGCCGCGGCAGCGGAGGGCGGGCTCTGACCGGCGACGACTTGCAGGGCGGCGGCGCGTGCTGCCGTCCTGACCCGCGCGACCGGAATGCAAGATACGGAAGGTCGTGCCGATGAGTGCTGGCCTGACGCCGATGCGGGCATGGCTTCTGATGCTGCCGCTTCTCGCGGTGATGCTCGGGGTGATCGGATGGCCCTTCGTCGACACGCTGCGTCTTTCCTTCACCGATGCGCGGCTGGTCGGTACCGGGGGCGACTACGTCGGGTTTGCGAACTATGACCGGCTCTTCGCCAGCCGCGCCTTCTGGCGCGCCTTTGTCGTCACGACGGAGTTCGCGGTCGTCTCCGTGTTCATCGAGATGGTCCTCGGCGTCCTGGTGGCCCTGCTCCTCTACCAGAGCTTCCGCGGGAGAAATGTCCTTCGCGCGTTGCTGATCCTGCCCTGGGCCCTGCCGACGGTCGTCAACGCCCTCCTGTGGCGGCTCATCTACAACCCCGAATATGGCGCCCTGAACGCCGCGCTGGTGCAGACCGGGCTGCTTGACGTCTACCGGTCGTGGCTTGGCGATCCGAACAGTGCGCTCGTCGCGCTGATCGTCGCGGATGCCTGGAAGAACTTCCCGCTCGTCGCGCTCATCTCGCTCGCGGCACTCCACGCGGTGCCGCACGACATCAGGGCGGCGGCCATCGTCGACGGGGCGGGCGCGCTTTCGCGCTTCCGCTATGTGATCCTGCCCTATCTTGCGGGGCCGCTCATGGTCGCGCTGGTGCTGCGCACGATCGAGGCCTTCAAGGTGTTCGACATCATCTGGGTGATGACGCGCGGCGGCCCGGCCAACAGCACGCGGACGCTGTCGATCCTCGTCTACCAGGAGGCGTTTTCGTTCCAGCGGGCGGGCTCGGGTGCATCGCTGGCGCTCATCGTCACGCTGGCGGTCACTGTGCTCGCGGTCGCCTATGCGGCGCTGATCCGGAAATCGGCCGGGGCGCGATTCTGATGGAAAGGCAGAACCCAGGTTTCACGGTCTTTCTCTACCTCTGCGCGGCTCTGCTCGCGCTGATGATCCTCGCCCCCTTCGGCTGGCTCTTCGTGATGAGCATTTCGTCGACGTCTGACCTCATTTCCAAGCCGCTCCGGTGGTGGCCGGAGCAAAGCGACTGGTCACGCTACCGCATCCTCTTCGACACGACGCCCAACACGCATGGCGCCGCGCTGATGGCGGCGCTCGGAAACAGCGTCAAGGTGGCGGCCATCGCGACGGTGGCTGCACTCGCGGTCTCGGTACCGGCAGGATGGGCCGTCTCGCGCTCGTCCGCCGTCGGCTGGTCTCTCTGGCTCGTCATCGGCACCTACATGCTGCCGCCGGTGGCGCTGGCCGTGCCCCTTTACATGGGTCTCGCGGCGCTCGGGATGCTCAACACGAAGATCGGGCTCGCTGTCGTCTACCTGACGGTCCTCGCCCCCTTTACCGCCTGGCTTCTGAAATCCGGCTTCGATCCGATCCCGCGCGACCTCGAGATGGCCGCCGCGATCGACGGGGCGCGCCTCGACCAGACGCTGCGGATCATCATCCTGCCGCTGGCCGCGCCGGTGATCGGCACCGCCGCGCTTTTCGCCTACCTGCTCGCATGGGACGAGTTTTTCTATGCGCTCCTCTTCACGTCGGACCACCGGGCCAAGACCGTTACCGTGGCCATCGCCGATCTCGCCGGCGGGCGGGTGGCCGACTACGGGCTCATCGCCACGGCGGGCGTCATCGCGGCGCTGCCCCCGGTGATTTTCGGCCTCATCATGCAGCGCGCCCTCATTTCAGGGCTGACAGCGGGCAGCGTGAAAGGATGAGCGGACCGATGACCCCCGACACACCCAGCGGCCTTGCGGCGATCCGGCGGGAAATGGCGCGTCAGCGTACGGACGCGCGGGCGAGTTACCGGGATGCCGGGCCGCGCGCCGCAGAGGTCGCGGAATCGCTGCGGCGTTCCGGACGGCTGCTGTTGCTCGGCATGGGCGCGTCGCACGGGCTGAACCGCGCCGTCGAGCCGCTCTATCGCGACCGGGGGCTGGACGCGGTGGCACTGCCGCTGTCCGAGCAGCTCGACCAGCCGCTTTCCACCGCGCGACGGACGGTCCTCGTCACCTCCCAGTCGGGCGAAAGCGCCGAGGCGGTGCGGTGGTTGGCCGAAGCCGGCCCGGGCGTCGATGCCTACGGGGTCACGATGGACGGCGCCTCGACGCTTGCGCGGTCGCTGCCGAGCCTGATCGGCGCCGGCGGCGTCGAAACCGCGTTCGCAGCGACCCGCAGCACCTTCGTCGGACTGGCCCTTCACGCCGCCGTACTCGCTGCGCTCCGCGCCGATCCGTCGGACTTTCTCGACGTGCTCGACGTGGAGGATGAACCCGACATCACCGACGCCTTGCACCGGCTTGCCGGTGTCACATGCGTGGTGACATCGGGGCGCCGCCTGCAGGGGCTGGCCGAGGCGCTGGCGCTGGGGTTGACGGAACTGTCGCGGCTTCCCTGCTTCGCGCTGGAATGCGGGCAGCTTCGGCACGGGCCGATGGAAATGCTGGGGCCCCGGACCGGCGTCGTCTTCCTGCGCGGGGCGGATGCGACGGGCGAACTGGTCCGCGGCCTTGCCGAGGCGGTCGCCGCCACCGGAGCGCCGACCGTGGTTCTCGATACCTCAGGCGGCGCGCCCGTGGCCGGCGCCGTGACGGTGCAGGCCGGGTGTCACGAGGGGATCGCCGCCCTTGCCGCACTCCTCCCGCTGTCGCAACGGCTGATGACGGGTTTCGCGGCGTCGCGTGTGCCCGACGTCGGAAGCCCGATCCGAAGCCAGAAGATCACCCGCGTAGAATGACCATTCCCGCGCCCCTTGCCGTCGCCGGCAACGTCAACGTCGACCTCGTCATGGGACCGGTCGAGCCCTGGCCACACCCCGGGACAGAGACCGTGGTTGCGGCAAGCGAACTCCGCTGCGGCGGGGCGGCCGGGAACGTTGCGCTGACCTGGCGCGGGCTTGGGCGGGACTTCCAGATCGCCGCGAGCACGGGCCGGGATACCTTCGGCGACTGGCTGCGCGCGGAACTGTCCCCCCATTCAGGGTCCTGGCCGGTCGCGGAGGAGGCCAGCACGATCTCGGTCGGTCTGACCCATCCCGACAGCGAGCGCACCTTCTTCACCACGCGCGGCCATGTGGCCGAGCTGTCCTGGCCCGACGTTCGCGGCGCGATAGACTGGCCTCGACTTGCCGGGGGCGTGCTTCTTGTCTGCGGATCCTTCGTGACCGACCGGCTGGCGGACGGGTATGACGCGCTCTTCGCCCATGCCTGTGACCATCGCGTCCGGATCGCGCTTGACACCGGCTGGCCCGCCGGCGGCTGGACGCCCGGGACGGTCGAGCGCGCGCGGCGCTGGCTCGCCGGCTGCGATTGCCTCATGCTCAACGAGGCGGAGGCGCGCGCGCTGTCCGGGGGCAGGGCGCCGGATGAGGCGCCGTCCGCATTGCTGCCGCTGATGGCGAGGCATGCGCGCGTCGTCGTCAAGTGCGGCCCGGCGGGCGCCCTCGCGCAGGCGGCTGGCGGCTCGCTCCACAAGGTCACTGCGCCCAGGGTTGTCGCAGCCGACACGATCGGTGCGGGCGATATCTTCAACGCGGCGTTTCTGGCGGCCGAGGCGGACGGACATCCGCTCGCCGCCAGCCTTGCGGCGGGTGTGCGCACGGCTTCATGCGCGATATCGACATCGCCCCGCAGCTACGACGTCGAGACGTCGTCACCCAGCGGGGGACTCACGGCATGAGCACGCTCGAACTCGTCGGCGTCAGCAAGTCCTACGGCAGTGCCGTGATCCTGAAGAACATCGACCTCGCGCTCGCCGATGGCGAGTTTCTCGTGCTGCTCGGCGCCTCCGGTTGCGGCAAGTCGACGATCCTGAACATCATCGCCGGCCTTCTGACGCCGACCTCGGGCGAGATCAGGATCGACGGGAAGCGCATCAACGAGGTCCACCCGAAGAGCCGCGACGTCGCGATGGTCTTTCAGTCCTATGCGCTTTATCCGAACCTGACCGTCGAACGGAACATCGGGTTCGGGCTGGAAATGCGCGGCGTGCCGAAGGCGCGTCGCCTCGCGGCGATCGAGAAGGTCGCGCGGATGCTCAGGATCGAGGACTTGCTGAAGCGCAAGCCCGCACAGCTTTCCGGCGGCCAGCGTCAGCGCGTCGCCATCGGTCGCGCGCTCGTGCGGGAGCCGAAGGTCTTCCTGTTCGACGAGCCGCTCTCGAACCTCGACGCCAAGCTGCGCATGGAGATGCGCGCGGAACTGAAGCGGCTGCACCGGATGCTTCGGACGACGACGGTCTATGTGACGCACGACCAGATCGAGGCGATGACGCTCGCCACCCGGATCGCCGTGATGCGCGACGGCCGGATCGAGCAGGTGGGCACGCCCGAGGAAATCTACAACCGGCCCGCGACCGTCTTTGTCGCCGAATTCGTCGGGGCACCACCGATGAACATGATCGAGGCGACACTGGATGCGGAAGGGTTGCGGCTGGACGCGTCCGGGGAGCGGCTGGCGCTTCCGATCAGGGGCGAGGAGGCGCGCGCGGTGCTCCTCGGGCTTCGCCCGGAGGACCTTCACCTTGCCGATGGCGGGGAGGGGAACGCCATCGACGTGACCGTGGATTTCGCCGATCTGACCGGACCCGACGTGATCGTCTTTGCCCGGCACAGCGGAAATCCGCTTGTCGCAAGCCTTTCGCCGCATTCGCAGGTGGCACCCGAGAGCCGGATCAGGCTAGCATTTTCCATTGATAACATGCACTTGTTCGACCGGACTACCGGACAGCGGATCGAAACCCGTCACTCTTTCGCCACATAAAACCCGCGTTTGCGGACTAGGAACAATTCCCATCGCGTGGCAGATTGGTTACACATTCATCTTCTGGCATGTATCGGGGAGAGCAGACGATGCGCAAGCTACCGGGAAAGATTCATTTGGCCGCCGTGACCTGTCTGGGCATTTCAGCGTGCGGCGAAGCGCCCGTGTCGCGGGCCCAGGGCATTGACCTGAACGGCGGCATGGTCGTGCAGGCGGCGGCGCGCAGTGCCGATGTATCCCGGCAGTTCCCCATCTATCTCACGGGCTATACCTATTGGGACAACACGCCGCCGGGATCGGCGGCCATCGCGCGACCGGTCCTGCGGCAGAGGGCAGGGGGAACCGGCACCTGGAAGAACCCGATCACGATCGCGGTGGGCCACAGCATCGTGGGCGGCCGCCAGACCCTCGACTACCCGGAAGGCACGCGGTTCTACCTGCCGCGCTTGCGCAAGTACGCGATTGTCGAGGATGTCTGCGGCGACGGTCCCAACCCGCAGGGCGGCCCTTGCCACACCGGGCACAACGGGCACCCTTGGCTCGACATCTGGATCGGCGGAAGAAGCGTTTCGCCACAGGAGTCGGACGCCTGCGCCCGCCGGATCACGGCCGTCCAGTCGGCCATCATCAATCCCCCGCGCGACCTGCCGGTTCAGGAAGGCGAGATTGCCACCGGCGGCTGCCGGGTGTTTTCCTGACGCGAGACGGCAGGGGCGGGGGGCTCATCGCTCCGGCATCTGGATGCGGGTGAAGCGCACGAGCTTTCCCCAGCCCGCGATCCGGCCGGCCAGCGCGCGACCGACGGCTCGATAGATGGTGATGTAGAGAAGCGGCCGGTAGACGAGCCGCTGGAACGGCAGCAACAGTGCGAGCGAAAGTTGCTCGCGCCGCTCGAAGCCGAAAGCCACGAGCAGCACGATCAGGTCAATCAGCGGCAGCGCCGTCCATCCGACGACAATCAAAAGCGATGCGTCTCCGGCCAGGAGAGGTTCGCCCTGCGCGAGGCTGAAACCGGTCCGGACGAGAGCATTCAGGAAGACCGCATCGGCCACGGGTGCGAGGAGGCCGAGCAGGATGCCCGTGACCCAGAGATCGGGGATCGAGAAGTAGCCCACACCGCGCGCGGTCTTCGCCGCCCGGCGGTGTTTCCAGGCCGTCTGCATCATGCCGAAGCTCCAGCGCAGGCGTTGCTTCATGAAGGACGGAAGGCTGTCGGGCGCGTCCGTGACGGAGAAGGCGCGTTCTTCGAAGACCACGCGATACCCCGCGCGCTGGACCCCGATCGTGAGATCGGCATCCTCGGTGACCGTTTCGGGCGAATAGAGTCCGACTTTCCGCACCGCCTCGGCGCGCCATGCGCCGATGGCGCCGGGCACGACGAGCATCGCGTTCAGCCGCTCGGCGGCGCGGCGGTCGATGTTCTGCGCCGTGATGTATTCGAGCGCCTGGAGCCGCGCGAGAAGGCCCCGGCGATTGCCGACCTTCACGTTTCCGGCAACGGCGCCGACCGTGGCGTCGGTGAAATGGCCCATCAGCAGCTTCACGGCATCGCGGTGGAGGACCGTGTCGGCGTCCACCGCCACCACAACCTCGGTCTCGACCTCGGCATAGGACGCGTTGAGCGCGCTGCACTTCCCGCCATTCTCCTGCCGGATCAGCCGGACCCTCGGGTCACTGGCGAAAGCACGGTCCACGGCCGCCGCCGTCCCGTCGGCCGAACCGTCGTCAACGACGATGACGCGAATGTCGGGATAGTCCGACGCAAGGGCCGCCCTGACGCAGTCGACGATGACGAGTTCCTCGTTGAACGCCGGGATGGCGATGGTGACGCTTCCCGCCGACTCCGGCTGCTGCCAGCGATGCCGCCGCCGAAGGAACGCGAGGGCAAGAACGAAGATAGACCTGGCAACTCCGTAGGCGACCACCGCCCAGAAGACCCAGACAAGGAGCCGGCCGAGGCCGGCGACGGCAACGAAGGAGGCCCGGTCGAGCGGAGTGAACCGATCCGAAGCGAAGGGCATCACCTCGTCGCGGGACAGGCCGAGAAAGCCCGAGAGCGGCACGAAGCGGTAACCTTCCGCCCTGAGACGGTCGATCATCAGCGACACGGCCGCGACCGTCGCGGACCTGTCGCCGCCTGCATCGTGCATCACGATGACCTGTCCCTGATCCCCCGCAGTCTGCGCCAGGACATAGTCGGCGATCTCGGTCGCGCTCATCCCTTCCCAGTCGCGCGGCACGATGTCCGCGCCGGCCACCAGATGGCCCTCCGTCTCGACCACCATTTGCTGTGCGGCCTCTTCGGCCGTCAGGGGACCTTCGCTGCGCCCATAGGGCATCCGGAAGAGGTAGGTCGTCCGTCCGGTGACGCTGGCGAGAAGTCGTTGCAGCGCGTTGAGTTCGAGTTGCGAGCGCTCGGGGCCGAGCGCGTCATCCTCCGGGTGGAAGAACGTGTGCGAGCCGATCTCGTGGCCCTCGGCCACCATCCGCCGCACGAGGTCGGGAAATTGCACGACGTTGCCGCCGATGACGAAGAAGGTGGCCGTGACATCCTTGGCCTTGAGCGTGTCGAGGATGTCGGCGGTGAAACTCTGGTCCGGCCCGTCGTCGAAGGTCAGCGCAACGACCTTTCCGGGCGCGTGACCGTAGCGTTCGACGGTGACGGGGCGGGGAAGGCGGTCATAAATTTCGCCGTTGACGAGGCCCGTTGCCGGGTCCAGGAAGAATCTCCGCTGCCCCGTCACGCCAGATTGCGCAATCCTGCGGAAGGGCCCGGTTCCCTCGTAGCCGACATAGTCGGGGAAGGACACCGATGCCAGCGCCGCAGCCGCTTGTGTGTCGGGCCCCCGTGTGACGAGCGTCCATGCCCCCGGATCTTCAAGCCCGACCGCCCAGAGGGCGACACCGGCGATCCGTCGGTCGCCGAGGGCTTTCAACTGGTTGTGCAGGGATGCTGCGTCAAGGAACCAGAGCTCCCGCTCGCGGCCGTCTTCGGCCACGTACGTCGCGCGGGTGTTGAGCGATCCAGCGTCCAGTCCGACGGTCGAGGCGTTCCGGGCAAGGAGCCGCATCGCCTCGGCGAAGGCGAGACCGGTGGGCTCGGCGTCGTCCTCGGCCCACATGACGGCGAAGGAGCCGAGTGCAACGCGCAACTTCTCGGGCCCGACCGCGGCCCCGGCGTCATTCAACAGGGTTTCGAACCAGTCCTGCGGGGCGAGCGGGCCGGGCGGTGCCGCGCTTCCGGGTTCGAGGAATGCCTGAAGCAGGACCGAATCCACCGCCTGCACCAGCCCGGCGTCACGCCAGAGCGCGCCCCCGGCCTCGGTGACAAGGCAGCTTTTGACACCGGGCGTCAGCGCCGCCGTCATCTCGCTCAGCAGCGCGCGCAGGCCCGGGATATGTCCTGGCCCGACGTTGAGGGGATAGAGGCAGAGCCCCGCATAGACGTCCGTTCCGATCTTCGAAGCCAACGCGGAAACAATTCGCCCCCGCGACTCGCGACTGTCGAGTAGGGAGCCACTTCCGGCCGTGAGCGGCGGCAAGGGCAGGAGCGCGACGAGTTCGATGCCGAGGCCGGGCGAGGCGCGCTTCAGGTCCCGCAGCGCGGCATCCGACCCGGCCTCGCTGCGCCATGTCGCGGTCTCAGCAACGGGGTCGATCTCCAGCCATTCCGCGAGAATCGTGTCGAGACCGCCGCAATGCCGCGTAAGCGTCTGCAGTGACCAATCCGGCCAGACCCGCAGGTAGGCCGACCTCGTCATCCCGCCCGGATCCGGAAGGAGGGCGGCAGGGTCGATCGGTTCACCGCTGCATTCCTGTGGCGCCGACACCTGTGGCGATGCGGCGACGCCGTCCGCGTCGAACGTGCCGCGCCGTATCAGCTCCAGCTTCTCGCTTTCTGGAAGAATATCAATGTAATAGATGCCAATGGCGACTGTGCAGAGCCAGGTGAGCAGAATGAGACCCGACAGTCCGGCGACGATCCTGATAACCCGCGCGCGGCGATGGAGCGGGTCAAGGAAGACGGGACGCCGCTCGTGCGACCTCTTCCGGGCCGCCTTCTGGTAGTGACCGCCTGCCATCTTCGTTCCCGACGACCGCGCGCGCGGTCGCATTCGCCGCCGTGCGCTCCGGTCCGCACTGCTATAGACTCCGTTCTCCAAGGGAAACCATGGAATTGAGCCAATCCTGTGGCGCTTGAGTTGAGACGGGCCGTTGCGGGAGCGGTGGCCTGGGGAGAGTGGATGAACGTCGACCGAAGAACAGTCCTGCGGCTCCTCGCGCCCGCGATCCTGCTTCCCCCGCTGCCGTTTCCGGGCAATGCCCAAGAGCCGAGCGATGCGCTTTTCATCGCCATCGAAGGCGTTCACCCGTCGACGCCGGCCGACCGCTTCCAGGCCTTTGTGGGACCCTTCCTGGAGGCTGGGATTCCGTTTGGCCTCGTTCCCGATATGTCCGCATGGTCGGAGCCGGCCATTGCCGACGTCCTGCGGCAGACCATTGCCGAAGCGCCCGACCTGGTGGAGCCGGTCCTGTCCCTTCCCGGGGTCCACGCGCTTCCGACGTACTTCCAGCGCCGGGCGGCCAGCGATGCGATCGCTCTGATGCGCGGCCTTGCGGGCGGCAGTCCGGCCGCAACCGTCGCGTCGCCGATAACGATCGCCACCGACGGACCAGCCGTCGCGAATTTCGACGCGCTCCGCTGCCTTGGCATCCGCAACGTGCTCTCGTTCTCGCCGGCGCAGTCCGTGTCGTCCGCCGGATGCGCCGAACGGACCGTCTGCCTGCGCGGTGGCCGGCGGCTGGACGTCGCTGGCCTCGCCGATCCGACCCCCTGGGTCGAGGCGGCCTTCGCCCGGCCGGGTTGGGTGCAGCTTGCCCCGTCCCTGTCCGGCATCGAGCGTGTGCCGTTGCACGAGGTGCGGTTGCGCGCGCTGCGGATCAGCGATGCCATCGGGCGCGAAATCGCCGGGGGCCGACGGTTCGTCGCGCTTCCGCGCGAGCATGCGCGGTGGTTCGGGGCAGACCAGTTGCGCCTCGTCGCGGTCCGGATCGATCGCGGAACCGATGCGTCTTCGGCCGGAATGGCCACGCTGGAGGCGGAACTGCGCACCCGTGGCATCGATGTGACCCTGGCCGCGCCGATGACCGCGGAAGGCGCGGGGGATCGACCCGATCCGGGCTGCGCGGTCCTTGCCGCTGCCGGGTCGGACACGCCGGAGCCCTCCGCCATGACCCTGCCTGCCGAGGTGCGCTGTGTGGCGTTGCAGGCTGCGGCCGACAGAATGCCCGGCTGGCTGGAGAGGGCCGCCGATCTCGTGCTCCTGCCAGGGGGTGCCCCCGCCTTCGACGGACGCGGGCCCTTGATCCGTGGCGAGACGAGGATTTCGCAGGCGGCCGGACTGCTCGCCGAACGGGCGTGGATGCGTGACGCCGTCCTCGTCATCTCTCCCGCGGACTACGCGACGGTGCAGGCGCGGCAGGCGACACTCGATACGCTGCAGCGTCTCCAGCGCGATCCCGGGACGCGGCTCGTCGACATCCCGACCTTCTATCGGGCGAGCGTTTCGCCCGACCCGGTGTTCGGTCTTCTGCGTGAAACCTATCGCCACCGGCCCGGCACGAGCGATCCCGACGCTCTGTCCGCAGACGAGATGCTGGCCGATGCCCGTCAGGCCTGGACCTACTTCGAACGCTTTTCGGTTCCGGCCTCCGGGCTCTGCATCGATACCGCGGACGTGCAGGAGGACGGGGTCTGGCTGCACAGTGAAATGACGATGTGGGACCTCGGCAGCCTGATCGCCGCCGTCATGGCCGCGCATGAACTGGGACTGATCTCGGACATGGATTTCGTGATCCGGTCGGAGCTTCTCGTCCGCGCCCTTCCGGTCGTTCGCGTCGGGGAGTGGCGCCTTCCGGCAGAAGTCATCTCCTCGACGACTGGCGCCCCCCTGTCAGAGGATTTCAACGCCTGCGACACCGGTCGGCTGCTGAGCGTGCTGCACACGCTCGACGCATATCCGCTGACGCGCGGAATCGCCGAACAGAAGATCGCCGGCTGGGACCTCGCCGCGGTGGTCAGGGACGGCCATGTCCATTCTGTCGTGAAGGGGCGGCTGGTGGACCGCTTCCGCTCGCACTGTGCCCACTACACGGCCCGCGCGTTCCGGGATCGCGGCATCGATGCGGCATCGCCTTACGAGGTGCCGGGGATGGCGGCGGGCACCGACCACGACATGCGCCTTCTGCTGGCGCTCGTCGGACTCGGTCCGCTCGGCGCCGAACCGCTTCTTCTGGAGGCCCTCGAGATGGGCCTCTCCGAACCCTCGGACTTTCTCGCCGACGTGCTCTTTGCGGCGCAATCGCGCGAGTACGAAAGCTCCGGCAGGCTCGTCTGCCTGTCGGAGGCGCCGATCAACCGCGAACCGTGGTTTACCTATCAGGGCCTGAACGTCGCTTCGTCCGAGGACCGCTGGATGGTGAGCGCCGCATCCGCCGATGGCCGGTTCAACACGCCGGCCTTCCGGGCCGAGACGCTGATGGTCAACACGAAGGCGGCCTACCTCTGGGTCGCGGCGAGACCCTCCGCCCATGCCACCCTGCTCGCCCGGCATGTGCGCAATCGCGCGCGGATCGAGGGCATGGGCTTCTCTCCCGGCGTCTTCGCGGCCAGCGGGAAGGGCATGCCGGGCTACGCGGATGTCAACACGAACGCCATCATCCTTCAGGCGATCGCCTACATCCTTCGCGGGCGCAGGTCGCCGGCACCCCCCTGACCTCCGCCGCCCCCTCCGCCCCCGACCGATCCGAAATTGAACCTGTCAGGCACCTACGGAAATGACACGCTTACCGGGGGCAACAACGATGACGATCAGTGCCAGCTACACCACTCCAAGGGGCACTATCAAATAGTGGCGGAGAGGGTGGGATTCGAACCCACGGTGGGCTTGCACCCACAACGGTTTTCGAGACCGCCGCATTCGACCACTCTGCCACCTCTCCGTGCCTGCGGTCGTCGTGGGGGCGGGATTTATCTGCAGGCGCCGGGCAGTGCAACACGTTTTTTCTTCGCCCTCCGTCCTGAGGTCTCGGGCGCGAGGCGGGACGGGTAGCGGCGGCGATCCGCGCGGCGGGGGAGAATCTTCGCCTGCCGCTTGGCAGTCTCCGGCCGGGGCATTACCTCTTGTCCATCGATCAGGAGGATCCGCCATGTTCGCCCGAATCCTTGCTCCGGCCGCGCTCGCGCTTTCGCTGGGCGCCGGTGCTGCGGAGGCGGCAGAGGGCGATCTCGCGCGGCTCGAAACGGCGCTTCGCATCGGCGAGGTCTTCGCTGTCATGAGCGAGGAAGGACTTGCCTACGGCAGCGAGATCGAGGCCGACATGTTCCCGGGCGCGGGAGGTCCGGCCTGGCAGAGGGCAGTGGCCGGCATCTACGCGGTGGACCGGATGGCGCCGATCTTCATCGACGGCTTCGAGGCGGAGCTTGCCGCGTCGGATGCCGACGTGCCGGCAATGGTGGCCTTCTTTGAAACCCCGCTCGGACAGAAGGTCACGACGCTGGAGATTTCCGGCCGTCGCGCCCTTCTTGACCAGGCTGTCGAGGACGCCAGCCGTCTGAAGTACGAGGAACTCGCCGCGGCGGGCGACGCGAAGACCGGCCTCATCGACGAGTTCGTCGATGTGAACGATCTTGTGGAGGCCAACGTCGTGGGCGCGATGAACGCGAACTACGCCTTCTACCAGGGCCTCGGTGACGCCGGCCTGCTCAAGGACGGGCTGACCGAGGACCAGATCATCGCCGAGATATGGGGCCAGGAGGAGTCGATACGCGCGGAAACCGACCTCTGGATCCGCTCCTACCTCGTCATGGCCTACGCGCCGCTGACGGAGGCCGAGATCCGCGACTACATCGCGTTTTCCCGGACGCAGGCGGGCCGGGAATTGAACCGGGCGCTCTTTGCCGGCTTCGATGCCGCCTTCACCGATGTCTCGCGCCAGCTCGGCCGTGCCGCGGGCGGCGTGATGGCGGGGCAGGACCTCTGACCCGGCCCGGCTGGTCCCGCCACCGCCCTTGTTTCGCCCTTTCCATCCGCTAGCATCCACCGGGACGAGCGGGGATGCGCGCCAGCATGACAGGCAGGACAGACAGGGTCGAACGGCGCCGGGTGTTCTACATTCCCGGCTACGATCCGTTTCCTCCGCGCCGCTATCGTGAGCTCTACCGCAAGGAGGGCGCCGAGCAGGCGCGGATCAGCGGCTATGATCTGGACCTTCGCGCCAGCGGACCCACAGGGTGGCAGGTCGGCTTCGCGGGCGACGGCGCGCGCGTCGAGACCGGGTTCGAGGTGCTGACCTGGTCCGACATCGTGACCGCCTCGATGGGGCGGGGCATCGCCGCGACCTATGGCCAGCTTGTCCGCACGGCCTGGATCTATCTCGCATCCGGGGCGCTCTTCCGGCTGGCCCGTCTCAGGAAGGGGCCGACGATTGCCGCGCTATATCCGGTCGCGTTCCTCCTCCTGCAGGCGGCGCTGGCGCTGGCGGCCGGCTGGGGCGTCTTCGCACTCCTGTCGCGGGCGGGGGGCACGCTCTGGCCCGGCGCGCCGGCGGCGGTGCCGGCGGTCGTCGGGCTCGTGCCCGGGGCTGCGGCGGCGATCGTGCTCCTGCGCTGGTTCCGCCGGCACGACAACCGCATCTACGCCTGGTACCTCATGCACGACTACGCCTTCACCGCGAGCGCCGGCGGTGCCGTGCCGCCGCCGTTGCGGCCGCGGCTCGCGGCCTTTGCCGACCGGATCGCGGCCGCGTTCTGCGAGGACTGGGACGAGGTGCTGGTCGTCGGCCATTCCTCGGGCGCACATCTCGCCGTCACGATACTCGCCGATCTGATCCGGTCGGGCAGGGTGCGAGAGGGGGGGGCGGCGCTCGGCTTCCTCTCGCTGGGGCAGGTGGTGCCGATGGTGTCCTTCCTGCCCGGCGCCGGGGATCTCCGCGGAGACCTCGCGTTTCTCTCGTCGCGGCAGGAACTTGCCTGGATCGACGTGACCGCCCCGGGCGACGGCTGCGCCTATGCGCTCTGCGATCCGGTGGCGGTCTCCGGCGTCGCGCCGCCGGACAAGCGCTGGCCGCTCGTCGTATCGGCCGCCTTCACGCGGACCCTGAGCCCGGAGCGCTGGCAGGCGCTCCGCTGGCGGTTCTTCCGCCTGCACTTCCAGTATCTCTGCGCCTTCGACCGGCCGGGGGACTACGACTACTTCCGCATCACCGCGGGGCCCCTCACGCTCGCGGCGCGCTACCGGGGCCGGGCGCCCTCGCAAAGCCGCATCGAGACGCCGCTCAATCCCCACGGGCAGGCCGCATGATCCCGCCCAAGCCCGCCCCGCGGCCCGACAGGGTGACGCTCTGGCGCTATCTCAGGCTCTTTCGTGACGATATCCTCTCGGCCCAGCCCGCGCGGCTCTACCGTGCCTGGATGGCGGAGTTCCGGACGCCGTTCTTCCGCTCCTACCTCTGCAACGATCCCGCGCTGGTCGATCTGGTGCTGAAGGGCCGGCCGATGGACTTTCCGAAGTCCGGCCGCATCCGCGAGGGGCTGAAGCCGCTTCTGGGCGACAGCGTCTTCATCACGAACGGCGAGACCTGGGCGCGCCAGCGGCGGATCATCGATCCCGCCTTCGAAGGCGGGCGGCTGCGCGAGGCCTTTGCCGCCATGTGGGCGGCCGGGCAGGCCGCCGTGGCCCGGATAGACGTGAAGACAGGTCCGCAACCTGTCGAGATCGAAGAGGAAATGTCGCATGTGGCGGCGGACGTGATCTTCCGCACGCTGTTTTCCATTCCGATAGAGGATACGACCGCTTCGGCCGTCTTCTCCGAGTTCCGCGCGCATCAGCGCGCCGCCCCGGTCGTCAATCTCGGTGCGCTGATGCCGCTGCCGGGCTGGGTGCCACGCTTCCACCGGCGCGAGACCAGGGCGACGGCCGGGCGGATTCGCGCGCTCATCGCCGGGCTGACCGAAGGGCGCGCGGCCGAGATCGCGGCGGGGACCGCGCCCGACGATCTGGCGACCAAGATCATGACGACGCCCGATCCGGAGACCGGGGCCCGCTTTTCGACCAGGGAGATGGTCGATCAGGTCGCGATCTTCTTCCTTGCCGGACACGAGACCTCGGCCTCGGCCCTTGGCTGGTCGATCTACCTCCTCTCGCTCTTTCCCGATTGGCAGGACCGTGTCGCGGCGGAAGCAGCGCAGGCGCTTCCGGACGGCGCGGACTTCGCTGTCCTCGGCCGGCTGAAGCTCGCCCGGGCCGTCTTCCGCGAAGCGATGCGGCTCTATCCGCCCGTGCCGATGTTCGTGCGCGAGGCGCGGACGGCGGAGACGTTCCGCGGCCGCGCTCTCATCCCCGGCGCTCAGGTGGTCATCAGCCCCTGGCACCTGCACCGGCACGAGCGTCTCTGGGACAACCCGGACGGGTTCGATCCGGGGCGGTGGGAGACGGAGAACGGCCGCGCCTGCCAACGCCAGGCCTATATCCCGTTCTCGGCCGGGCCGCGCGTCTGTCCGGGCGCCGGCTTTGCCATGGCGGAGGGTCCTCTGATCCTCGCGCTCCTCCTCCGCGCCTTCCGGTTCGAGCCGGCGGAGGGCCCGCCGGTGGTGCCGGTGGCGCAGCTGACGGTGCGCTCGCGCGATGGAATCCGGCTTCGGATCACGCCGCGTGACGCTACGTCATCCGACGTGATCGGGATGAAACAAATCTGAAACGCAACCTTGAATTGATCGTTGGGGAAAAAACGGTGCATTTTCACATGGTCGGGGAATGATTCGTTCCCGATAGTAAACAGTGTTCGGCCGGAACCTGCTCATTCGGCCAGAGTTCGACGACCGGCTGAAACCTGCTCATTCAGCTGTGACTTGCTTGGGGGATGCCATGTCGATGAAGTCGATGGCGGTTGCCATGCCGGCTACGCTCATGTCCGTGCTGCCGGTGCCAAGTTCCTTCCGCATCGCGGTTCCGGCGTGGCGGACGGTCGGGATCAACGCGAACGCGGAGCCGGTGACCGAGATTCCGACGCTGTCGCGGGAGGAGATCCAGTCCCTCTTTCATGGCGAGTTGGCCGACCGCGTGCGGCGGAAATCCGTCCTGACAGCGCGCGAGGAGCAGGAAAGATCGCTGGCGCGGCGCATCCGTTCGGCGCTTTACCCTTCGCTTGCCGCAACCTTCATGCGCCACTGACGCGCTAGCGCGGCGGCAAACGGGTCAGGATATCCTTCAGAACGTAAAGGCGGATCGCCGTCGCGAGGCCGGTATCCGGTCCGCGATCCGCATCTATCGCGGCCGCAAGCACGTTGACCGGCAGGCCGCGCGCCTCCGCGATGCAGCGGAACGCGCGCCAGAACTCCTCCTCCAGCGAGACGCTGGTGCGGTGCCCGTTCAGGGTGAGCGAGTGCTTCTTCGGCCGGCTCACGCCTCCGGCTCCTCGCGACCGCCGCCGCTGAGGCGAAGCCCGTCGAGAAACGCCCGCGCCTGTTCGGCCCGCGCCTTTTCCAGCGCCTTCAGGGCCTTCGTACGACCGAAGCGGGCGGCGCTCTCGGCCGCCTCGGCCCGGGCCTTCGCGCGCTCCCGCACCTTGCGCGCGGCGCGCAGGTTGATCAGCTCTGCCATCGGGCGCCTCAATCCTCGGGGCCGACCATGAGCTCGGGCCGCACGATCCGGTCGAAGGTCTCGCCATCGACGAAGCCGAGCGCGATGGCCTCCTCGCGCAGGGTCGTCCCGTTCTTGTGGGCAGTCTTGGCAACCTTGGTCGCGTTGTCGTAGCCGATCGTCGGCGCGAGCGCCGTGACCAGCATCAGGCTTTCCTTCATCAGCTTCTCGATCCGCGCCACGTTCGCCTGCGTTCCCACGACCATGTTGTCGGTGAAGGAAGCGGCCGCGTCGCCCAGAAGCTGCATGGATTGCAGGACGTTGTAGGACATCATCGGGTTGTAGACGTTTAGCTCGAAGTGGCCCTGCGACCCGGCGAAACCCACGGCGGCGTCATTGCCCATGACATGGGCGCAGACCATCGTCAGGGCCTCGGCCTGGGTCGGGTTGACCTTTCCCGGCATGATCGAGCTGCCGGGTTCGTTCTCCGGCAGGATCAGCTCGCCGAGGCCCGAGCGCGGGCCCGAGCCGAGAAGCCTGAGGTCGTTGGCGATCTTGAAGAGCGAGGCGGCGACGGTCTTCAGCGCGCCCGAGAACATCACCATCGCGTCGTGGGCGGCGAGTGCCTCGAACTTGTTCGGTGCGGTGACGAAGGGCAGGCCCGTGATCTCGGCGATCTTCGCGGCAATTGCCACGTCCCAGCCCTTCCTGGTGTTGAGCCCGGTGCCGACGGCGGTGCCGCCCTGTGCAAGCTCGTAGATCGCCGGCAGGCACATCTCCACCCGCTTGATGCCGTTCTCGACCTGCTTGGCGTAGCCCGAGAACTCCTGGCCGAGCGTCAAGGGGGTCGCGTCCTGCGTGTGGGTGCGGCCGATCTTGATGATGTCCCGGAACTCCTCGGACTTCGCGGCGAGCGCGGCGTGGAGCTTCCTGAGCCCCGGCAGGAGCACGTCGCGCGCCATCATGCCGATGGCCACATGCATCGCGGTCGGGAAGGTGTCGTTCGACGACTGGCCCATGTTCACATGGTCGTTCGGATGCACCGGCTTCTTCGTGCCCATCGTGCCGCCGAGAATCTCGATCGCGCGGTTGGAGATGACCTCGTTCGCGTTCATGTTCGACTGGGTGCCCGACCCGGTCTGCCACACGACGAGCGGGAAGTTGTCGTCGTGCTGCCCCGCCACGACTTCCGCCGCCGCCTGCACCATGGCCTTGCCGATCACCGGATCGAGCTTGCCGGTTGCCATGTTGACCTCAGCCGCCGCCCGCTTGATGACGCCAAGCGCCCGGACGATCGCGACGGGCTGCCGTTCCCATCCGATGGGGAAGTTCTGGATCGACCGCTGGGTCTGCGCGCCCCAGTACTTGTCGGCGGGAACTTCGAGCGGGCCGAAGCTGTCGGTCTCGGTGCGGGTCTGGGTCATGGCGTGGGTCCGTCGTGAAGGAAGTCGCGCAACTGCTATGCGATTCCGACGCGCGGGCCAAGGACGATGGCGTTAACGGCCGCGGGAAAGCGCGGGCGGGCTACTTGCGCCACTTGTCGAGGCTGACGACCTCGGCCTCGGGGCGGCCACCTTCGGCATCTGCGGCTTCGACCTCCTCGTCCTCGTCGTCTTCCTCCTCGTCGGAGTCCGAGGTCTCGAACCTCAGGCCGAACTCGACCGAGGGATCGACGAAGGTGCGGATGGCGTCGAAGGGAATGTAGAGCCGTTCGGGGGAATCGCCGAAGTTGAGCGTTATGCCGAACCCGGCGTCGTCCACCTCCAGATCCTCATACCAGTGCTGCACCACCACGGTCATCTCTTCGGGATAGCGCTCGCGCAGCCAGTCGGCGAGTTCCACGCCGGGCTGGCGTGCGTCGAACGTGATGAAGAAATGATGCTCGCCCGGCAAGCCGGAGCGTTCGACCTGATCGAGAACATCGTGGATAAGACCGCGCATCGCCCGATGCATCAGCGTACCGTAGTCGATGGACTTGGTCATGGGTGTATCCCGGGCTGCGTGGGGTCAGCATAAGGGATTCGGATCGGAAGGGAAGGGGCCGGAGGTAGCGCCTTGACGCGGCGTCAGCCGATTGCCGAGGCGGCGAGGCCGGCCAGCGCCGAGAGGGCGAGCGCAGCGACGAGGTTCCAGTGGAGGACGAGAAGAAGCCAGCCCGCGGTGAGCGCGATCCCGATCGGCAACAGCTTTGCCGAGCCAAGGTCCGGCAGGGTCACCGACAGCGGGCCGAAGACGAGTGTCGCGGTCGCGCCGAAGAACACGTGCATCGCGAACCAGACCGCCAGCGTCCCGATGACGCCGACGACCGCCGCACTGATCCCCTTCAGCGCCGCCCCGAGCCGGGGACGGGTCGCGATCCATTCGACGAAGGGTGCCAGCGCCAGAACCCAGAGAAAACAGGGCACGAAGGTCACCCAGAGGGCCATTGCGGCCGCCGCCAGCCCGACGCCCGGCCCGCCGGCGCCGTGCCCGGCCAGATAGGCCACAAACTCCGTCACGAGGATGAGGGGGCCGGGCGTCGTCTCGGCAAGGCCGAGGGCATCCATCATCTGCGGGGTCGTGAGCCAGCCGAAGTCGTGCACGACCGTCTGGGTCATGTAGGCAAGCACGGCATAGGCCCCGCCAAAGGTGACGACCGCGAGCTTGGAGAAATAAAGTCCGACGGCGGTGAGGAAGGTGGCCCCCGCCGCGGCAGCGATCGCCACCGGCGCCCACCAGAGGCCGAGCCCGGTCGCCGTGATCGCCGCGAAGCGCGGATGCGCCGGCAAGGCGGCAGGCACGTCGGGCGGGCGGGGCAGCCAGACCGCGCCGGCAAGACCGGCGAGCACGACGATGAGAGGATAGGGCAGGTCGAACGCAAAGATCCCGGCAAAGGCCGCAATCGCCAGGAACCTTTCCCGGCGGCCGGTGAGTGCCCGGCGCGCGACGCGCACCAGGGCTTCGACGACGATTGCCACCACCGCCGCCTTGACACCGAGGAAGAGCGCCGCAATGGCCGGCAGCGCACCGAACGCGGCATAGAGCATGGCAAGCGCAAGCACGACCGCGGCCCCCGGCAGGACGAAGAGCCCGCCCGCGAGAAGGCCGCCCGGGATGCCGCCCCGCCGCCAGCCGGCGTAGGTGGCAAGCTGCATCGCCTCCGGCCCGGGCAGGAGCATGCAGAAGGAGAGCGCGCGGAGGAACTCGGGCTCGCTCAGCCATGGGCGCCGCTCGACAAGCTCGCGGTGCATCAGCGCGATCTGCGCGGCAGGTCCGCCGAAGGAGAGAAGCCCGATGCGGCCGAAAATCCTCAGGGGCGTTTCGTCGGGTCTCATGCGCGGCGTCCCGCCGGCCAGTCGTGACCCTCGTCGTATCCGTCCCGCGCCCAGCGATAGAGCGCGTCGTAGACCGCCATCCCCGCCTCGAGTTGGGCGAGGTCGTCGCGATACTGGCGCGACAGCCCGACCGAGACCGCGAGGAGGCCCGCCGCCTGCGGACTCAAGTCGTGCCGGTCGGTGTCGGCGGCGCGGACGACCAGCGCGAGCCGGTCGAGTGCCTCGGTGTGCAGTCCGAAGTCATCGAGAAGCGCGTCGAAGCTGCACCGTTCTGCGCGGTGCGATATCGGCACACCCTCGACGTCGAAAGGCGTCGCCGCGAACCGTTCGGCCACGGCGGGGACCTCCGGCGGGGCCACGTACAGAAACTCGGCCGTCGGGTCGATGAAGCGGCGGATGAGCCAGGGGCAGGCGATGCGGTCGATCTTCGGCCGCTGGCGGGTGACCCAGCGGTGCGTGGCGGGCAGGGCCGCGGCCGGGACCATCGGCAGCCCGGCCTCTGCCCAGGCGACGGTCCCCCCGTCGAGCGATTCCGCGGCGACGCCAAGGGCGCGGAGGAGGGCCGCCGCGCCTTCGGAAAGCTTGCGCCCCCTCTGGCAGGCGATCACGACGGCGTGCCCGGCGAGCGCGGGCGCGAGGTCCGCGATCAGGTCGTGGGAGTGGCGGAGCGAGGTCGGGATCAGACGGGGGTCGGCAGCGAAGTCCTCCTCGGTCCGAACGTCGACGACGGTCGGCGCCTCGGGCGTTCCGATCAGGCGGGCAAGCTGGGCGCAGGATATGGTTGCGAAACCGGACAAGGGGGCATCCTTTCGTTCGGGTTGAAGGATGCGACGCTTGGGCCGTGGCCTCACGGGGCGCGGTCGCGGGCCCCACCGGCCAAGGGTCTCATCCGGCGGACGGGACGTCAAGGTCAGCCGAGCGGCTTGGCGACCTCGCGCAGGATCTTCTCGCGGATCGCGCGGGGGTAGTCGGCGAGGCCGCGCGCGGTGACGACAAACCCGTGCCTGGTGACGACATAGCGGCGGTAGAACTCGGTGATCGGGCTGGCGCGACCCATGTCCTCGATGGCGATGGCGTTGATCTCGATTCCGCCCGCCGCGGCGGCGCCGCGCGCGGGACCGAGCGCTGCGCCCGCGTTCTGAGGCCCGTCGCCGGAGATATCGATGACCTTGCGGCGGCAGTCGGAGACGGCGGCGAATTGGTCGACCGAGAAGGCGATGGCCTCGCCCACGGCGGTGTCCGACCCGGTATAGGCACGCGCCAGGTCGCGGGCGCGGCTTGCGAAATCGGCCACCTCTGCCGGCGACAGCATCCGCCGCCAAGGTATCGAGACGGTCTGCTTGCCGGTGCCGGACCATTGCACGACGCCGAGCGCCGCCTGGCCGAGAAGGAGCGCCTCTGCCACCTCAGGGTCATCGAGCGCGGCCGCCAGTCCCTCCACCTGGAGCCGGTATTCGCCGCGGTCGATGGAGCCCGAGACATCGACGGTGAGCAGGAGCGCCACATCGCAGGCCGCACCGGGTGCCGCCCGCAGAAGCTGCAGGCCGAGGTTGGCCGCCAGAAGCAGTGCCATACGTGCCATGCGCCGATGATGGCGGGCAAGCCGGCACCGGGCAAGGGCCGGACATCGGCCCGATGGGCCGCCCGCGCCTCAGGCCGTGGTCAGCCGCTCCCCCGACAGCAGAAGCAGGAAGGCATCCCGCGGCAGAAGCCCGGCCTGCTCGAAGAAGGGGATGAAGTCGAAGGCGTTGTAGGCCTCGGCGATGCGGCCGCCGACGATCCGGCAGGCCACCTGCCCGGTCACGGTGATCGGATCTAGGCCCCGGGTGGTCGTTGCCCGCACGACGAGCTGCGCCCAGACCCATTCGCCGCACTCGATGCTGCGCACGATCCCGAATGAGGGATCGCGCACGTGGGCGCGCATCGCGGGCACGAAGGCGCGGAAATCCTCCGCGCTGACCTGGCCGTCGGCCATGATGCCCTCCGCGCCGCCGCTCGGCGCGAAAAAGCTGTCGATGGCGGAAAGGTCGCCCTCGATCCAGACCCGGCGATACCACTCACTGAGGATGTCGAGATTCGTCATCCGTGACCCTCCATCTTTTCAGGACGCGAAGGCGATCCTAGGCGCGCGATCCTCACAAAACGTGAACGCTTGCGTGCGGGGCGAAGGCGGAGGGAAGTGCAGGCTTCTGTTGCCAGGTGCCTGCGAACCCCGCCTTGCGCGGCTAAGCGCAAGGACTTGATTTTCGGTTACCCGAGCTGCTTACGCAGCCAGAGCGACCGGAGCACGGTTGTCGTTGGCAACTGTACTTTGCGGACCGATAACGGTGGTACCTCACCGGGACAAAGCAAACCCCTTTAGACGTTCGTCGATCCTGTTTCGGCCCCTCTGTCCCGCAACGCCGGGATATTGGTGGAGCCGCCGGGTACCGCCCCCGGGTCCGAACCGCTTATTACGAGCGCGTTTATGTCCATAGTCCGGGTCGCCCCGGACAGATCGAATATAGGGGCACGGCCCCGGCCGGGCAAGCCGTCCGGCGCGGGGAGTTGCGGATGCGGCGCGGGCGGGGCAGGGTGGCGTCGAAACCCTTCCTCGGAGACAATATGCAACTCGATCTTTCCTTCGTGCGCGCGCAGTTCCCGGCCTTTTCGGTGCCGGGTCTCGCCGATCAGGCGTTCTTCGAGAACGCCGGCGGCTCCTATGCCTGCGCCCCGGTGATCGAGAGGCTCACCCGCTTCTATCGCGAGCGGAAGGTGCAGCCCTATGCGCCCTATGCGGCGGCCACAGCCGGCGGAGCGGAGATGGACGAGGCGCGGTTGCGTCTCGCCGCGATGATGGGGGTGAAGACGCATGAACTGAGCTTCGGCCCCTCGACCACGGCGAATACCTATGTCCTCGCCCAGGCCTTCCGGCGCGCGCTGAAGCCCGGGGAGGCGATCGTCGTGACCGATCAGGACCACGAGGCCAACTCCGGCCCCTGGCGCCGGCTGGCGGAGGAGGGGATCGAGGTCCGCGAGTGGCGGATCGACCCCGCGACCGGCCATCTCGACCCCGCGCGGCTTGCGCCCCTGCTGGCCGACGGGCGGGTGCGACTATTGTGCTTCCCGCACTGCTCGAACGTCGTCGCCGAGATCAACCCGGTGGCCGAGATCGTCACGACCGCCCATGCCGCCGGCGCCGTCACCTGCGTCGATGGCGTGAGCTACGCACCGCACGGGATACCGGATGTGGGCGCGCTCGGTGCCGACATCTACCTCTTTTCGGCCTACAAGACCTACGGCCCGCATCAGGGAATCATGGCGATCCGCGAAGACCTCGGAATGCGACTGCCGACCCAGGGCCACTGGTTCAACGGCGACACCCTCTACAAGCGCTTCACGCCGGCCGGGCCGGACCATGCGCAGGTCGCGGCCTCGGCCGGGATCGCGGATTATTTCGACGCGCTTCACGACCGTCACTTCGCGCCCGAGCCGGACGCGCGCAAGCGGGCCGCCCGGGTG
The DNA here is from genome assembly GCA_020637675.1 of Paracoccaceae bacterium. Lineage (GTDB taxonomy): Bacteria > Pseudomonadota > Alphaproteobacteria > Rhodobacterales > Rhodobacteraceae > Albidovulum. Next base: position 1,070,733 of record JACKKD010000002.1, read on the forward strand.
CACGACCTGATGCGGGCGCAGGAGGTGACTGTCTGCCAGCCGCTTCTGGACTACCTGAGGAACCGCAACGACCTCAGGCTTCTCGGGCCGGCCGAGGCGACGCAGCGGGCGCCCACCGTTGCGGTGGACCTCGGGCGGGCGGCGGAACCCGTGTCGGCGGCGCTTGCGGCACATGGCATCAACTGCTGGGCGGGCGATTTCTATGCGGTCCGGCCGCTTTCGGCGATGGGAATTGATCCGCACCGGGGCGTCCTGCGTATGTCGATGGTGCACTACACGAGCGCCGGGGACGTGGCGCGGCTGATCGCGGCGCTGGATACGGTGCTCTGACGTCGAACCCCGGGGGCGCCGCCCCCGGACCCCCGGAGTATTTGGACCACAATGAAAGACGTTGCGAACGATGCTCCGGTGATCCTGTGGTTCCGGCGCGACCTCCGGCTCGGCGATCACGCGGCGCTGACGGCAGCTGCTGCGTCCGGGCGGCCGGTCATCCCCGTCTTCCTGCATGACGAGACGGTCGAGGTGCTTGGCGCGGCCGCGAAATGGAGACTCGGCGAGGGGCTCGCGGTCCTTGCGGCCGGGCTCGGGGCGCGTGGCGCGCGGCTTATCCTGCGGCGGGGCGCCGCGCGCGAGGTGCTTCTCCGCCTTGTGGCCGAGACCGGAGCGGCCGCGGTCCATTGGCAGCGGGTCTACGACCGGGAGGGGATCGCGCGGGATACGGCCGTGAAGGCCGCGCTGAAGGCCGAGGGCATCCTCGCCGAAAGCTTTCCGGGGGCGGTGCTCTTCGAGCCGTGGACGGTCGCGACGGGGGCGGGCGCGCCCCATTCGGTCTATTCGCCCTTCTGGCGTGCGGTTCGCGGCCGCGATGCGGGGGTGGCGCTGCCGGAGCCGGAGTCGCTGCGTCCGCCGGCGACCTGGCCGGCCTCGGACATGCGGGCCGACTGGCGGATGGCGATGGCTGTCGACCGCGGCGCGGCATTCCTGGCACGTCACGCAACGGTGGGCGAGGCGGCGGCGCGGGCGCGGCTCGAGGGCTTCGTTGCGGAGAGGCTTGCGCGCTATCCCTCCGAGCGCGACTTTCCCGCACGCGGCGCGACATCGGGTCTGTCCGAGAACCTCGCCTGGGGCGAGATATCGCCGCGCACGGTCTGGGCGGCGGGCCTGCGGGCGCGGGAGGAGGGCAACCCCGGCGCGGAGAAGTTTCTCTCGGAGCTCGTCTGGCGCGAGTTCGCCTGGCACCTGATGTACCACCATCCCGGTCTTGCGAGCGCCAACTGGCGCGCGGGCTGGGACAGCTTTCCCTGGCGCGGCGACAACCCGGAGGCCGAGCGGTGGCGGCGCGGCATGACCGGCGAGCCCTTCGTCGATGCCGCGATGCGCGAGATGTATGTGACGGGCCGGATGCACAACCGGGCGAGGATGATCGCGGCGTCCTACCTGACAAAACACCTCATGACGGACTGGCGGGTAGGGCTGGCCTGGTTCGCCGAGTGCCTGACGGACTGGGACCCGGCCGCCAATGCCATGGGCTGGCAGTGGGTGGCGGGGTGCGGGCCGGATGCGGCGCCCTATTTCCGCATCTTCAACCCGGGAACCCAG
>JACKKD010000003.1 GCA_020637675.1 Paracoccaceae bacterium
ACCGAAATCGGCCTGCGCGTTCTCATCGGCCGCCGGCAAGCCTGCGTTTCGGCGTCGGATATCTCGGCACGCACCATGGCGGAAATGGCCGAGCGCGCCGTCGCCATGGCGCGCGAGGCGCCGGAGGATGCCACCATCGGCCTTGCCGAGCCGGCGGATCTCGCCCGCGCCTGGGACCTCGCCCTGCTCGACCTGGCCGATCCCGCGCCGGAACCCGGCGCGGCGGAGCTTCAGGACGACGCCCGCCGCGCCGAGGCGGCCGCCCTCGCCGTGTCCGGCATCAGCCAGTGCCAGGCCGCCTCGGCCAGCTATTCGCGTCAGCGCGTCTTCATTGCAGCGACGAACGGCTTCGCGGGCGGCTATTCCCGTACCTCCCGCTCGACCTCCGCAGTCGCGATCGCCGGGGAGGGGCTGGCGATGGAGCGGGACTGGGCAGCCGAAAGCCGTACGTACCAATCCGACCTGCCTTCCGCCGAGGAGATCGGGCGGCTCGCCGGGGAACGCGCGGCGGAACGGCTCGGCGCGCGCAAGCCGAAGACCGGGGCCTATCCGGTCGTCTTTGACGAACGCATCGCTTCCGGTCTCGTCGGGCATCTTCTGGCGGCGATCAACGGCTCGGCCATCGTGCGCGGATCGTCCTGGCTCCGCGACGCGATGGGCGCGCAGGTGTTGCCGCGGGGCCTGTCGATCTACGAAAACCCGCACCGCCCGCGCATCTCCTCCTCGCGCCCCTTCGATGCCGAGGGACTGCCGACCGCGCCTCGCGACATTGTCCGCGACGGCACCCTGAAGAGCTGGACGCTCGACCTCGGAACCGCGCGCAAACTCGGCCTGAAATCCACCGGCTCGGCCGCGCGCGGCGCATCCTCGCCGCCTGCACCCTCCATCTCCAACATCGCCCTGACCCAAGGGGACCACAGCCGCGCGCAACTGATCGAAGCGATGGGCACCGGACTTGTCGTGACCTCCATGATCGGCGCTGCGATCAATCCGACGACCGGCGACTATTCCCGCGGCGCGTCCGGGTTCTGGGTGGAGAACGGCCGGATCAGCCATCCGGTGAACGAGTGCACCCTGGCCGGCAACCTGCGTGACATGCTGATGCGGATCACGCCCGCCAACGACGCCCGTGGGCATCTGTCGCACGTCGTGCCCTCGCTTCTCGTTGAAGGCCTGACTCTTGCCGGCGCGTGACCTCGCGCTTCTCACCGAGGCCGCGCAGGCGGCGGGTGAAATCGCCCTGAGATACTGGCGAAAGCGGCCAGAAACCTGGGACAAGCCCGGCGGTGCGGGACCGGTGACTGAGGCCGACCTCGCCGTCAATGCCATGCTTCACGCGGAACTCGGCGCATCGCGTCCCGACTATGGCTGGCTCTCGGAGGAAACACCCGACGATCCTGCGCGACTCGGACGCGGGCGGAACTTCATCGTCGATCCGATCGACGGCACCCGCGCATTCATCGAGGGCGACGCGAGCTTCGCGCATTCTCTCGCCGTGGCCGAGGCGGGGCGGATCACTGCGGCCGTGGTATATCTGCCTGCACGGAAGGCGCTTTATGCCGCGACCGAGACGGGTGCGGCCACGCTGAACGGCCAGCCGATCCACGCTTCAGGTCGGACTGAGCCGGCCGGCGCGACCCTCCTGACATCAAAACCCAACCTTGCGCCAGAACACTGGCGGGAGGGCAGACCGTTACCCTTCCGCCGCGAGTTCCGTGCGTCCCTCGCCTGGCGGCTCTGCCTTGTCGCCGAAGGCCGGTTCGACGCGATGCTCTCGCTCCGGCCGACCTGGGAATGGGACGTAGCCGCGGGCGACCTCATCGCCCGACGCGCCGGCGCCCATGTTTCCGACGGTACCGGCGATGCCATCCGCTACAATGCGCCCGAACCACTGGCACGGGGAATCATCGCGGCGCCCGAGCCGCTCTGGCGCGCGATCCGCAGCGCGCTCCGCTGAGTGTAGACCTTCGTCGGGCTGCTCAGACCTTGACGCCTCGGACGGCGATCGCCCGCACCCGACCGCGGCCCAAAGCGACGAACGACCCGCGAAGGGCTGCAAAGGCCATGCCGCGCGTTGACGGTCCCCCATCGACGCCACGATGGACAGCTACGTCGCCAGCCGCCTGTGACGATCCCAAACCCGAGAGCGAAAGACATCCGCCCTCTACGCGCCTGGGCGTGTCAGAAGTAGCTTCGGACGAGTGCGCCCGAGACAAGTGACCAGCCGTCGGCCACGACGAAGAAGGCAAGCTTGAACGGCAGCGCGACGACGGCCGGCGGCACCATCATCATGCCCATCGACATCAGGATCGCCGAAACCACGAGGTCGATGATGAGGAACGGCAGGTAGAGAAGAAAGCCGATCTCGAAGGCGCGGGCGACTTCGGACAGCATGAAGGAGGGCACGAGAAGCGAGAGCGGCGCGGTCGCGGCATCCGTGACGCGCGCGGTCTCGGGCCGCAGCGCGGCGAGGGATGCGAGTGTGTCGCTGTCGATCCGTGCCGCCATGAAGGCGCGAAAGGGGGCGACGCCACGCTCAAAGGCCTCGGGGACGTCGAGCGCGCCTGCAAGCAGCGGCTCGACGGCGACGGTCCAGGCTTCGGCGAAGACCGGTTCCATTATGAACCAGGTGAGAAAGAGCGCGAGCGACACGATCAGCATGTTCGGCGGGGACTGCTGCAACCCTATGGCCTGCCGGAGGATCGACAGCACCGTCACGATGAACGGAAAGCAGGTCACCATCACGGCGAGACCTGGCGCAAGGCTCAGAACCGTGACCAGTGCAATGAGGAGAAGCGATTGGCCGGTGAGCGTCTCGCCGGAAAGCGCCGTACCGGCAATACCGCGCAGACCGCCCTCCACCCCGGACGCCCCCGCGGACAGATCCTGCGCGGCGGCAGGCACGACCGCTAGGAGCAGGCACCCAAGCAAGGCCAGGCAATAACGCATGGATCAGAGCCCGCCGCCGAGTTGGGCGACTTCGGTCAGTCGCACCGCGAGTTGGCCTGCCTGTTCGCCATCTAGCTCGGTCAGTTCGCCCCGCGCGATCAGCCGGTCACCGACATAAAGTTCCACCTGATCCGTCACCTTCCGGTCGAGCGGCAGGACCGCGTCCCGCTTCAGCCGCAGGAGATCCCGCACCAAGGGCCGCGCCCGCCCGACAGAGACCGTGATCTCGATCGGCACCTGCGTGAACGGGCTCGTGCCCAGGGCCGCCATGCCCGCCTCATCCATGACGTCTATCCTCCTGTTTCTCTATCCGGAAGAAGGCGGACACCGCCGCCGAGATGGCCGCGATGACGCCGTCGAGGTCGACGCGCGCCTCCGCCTCGCCGAGTTTCAGATAGACCTGCCCCTCGCCCAGCGAGGCTTCGTCCGCGAAGCTCAAGGGGAACTCCGACCCGGCTGTCAGAAGCGTCTCGATCAACGGCCGGTTTATCGGATTGGCCACCACCGTGATCGGCGCACCTGCGAGTTCCCTTGCCAGCGGCCTGAGATGGTCGAGCACCACATGTCCGAGCGACTCGCGTGCGATCGCCGGAAGCACCTTCGTGACCATGTCGTGCAGGAGCGGCTCGAGCGTCCGCAGCACGTGGCTGTGCGCTTCGTGATAGGTGAAGGACAGATCCTCGAGGTTGCGACCGAGATCCGCCCTGAGTCGCGCAATCTCGCCGTCCTGCGCGGCCACCGCATCGTCCCATCCCGCGGCATAGCCCTGTTCGTAGGACTGAAGCCGCGCCTCCTCCAGCTCGTCCTGCGCGAGTTCCGCGCGAGGCGTGCTTCGGTCGGCAACCTCGAAAACCTCGAACTGCAGCAGCCGCGGCATCACGCCCGTTCCTCCTCGGAGTCTTCCATCCAGCCGCGCAGGATCTCTGCCGTCTCCTGTTGCCGGTCTGCGATCATGCGGCGGAGGCGTTCGACCGGATCGGCAGGCGGATTGTCGCCTGTTGCGTTCCTGCCGACACGCTCGGCAATTTCGGGCAGATTGGCCGGGAGGAAATCGCCGTCATCGATCACGCCACTGAGGGCCGGGGCGGGACCGAGGGGTGCGCCAAGCGCCGGGCGCACCGCGCCGGTCCCATCCGCACGCGGTGTCCGCGAGGCGAGGATGGGCCTGAGGACGAAGAGCCCGAGCGCAAGACTGACGGCCGCCAGCACAAGAAGCTGCACAAGGCTCATGACGTCCAGCCCCAGCCTGTCGATGAACGGCAGGCCAGCCACATCCGCAGGCGCCGAAACCGGCTCGAACGACATCGACTTGAGCGTGATGAGATCGCCGCGCGCCTCGTCGAAGCCGACTGCCGCAGCCACCAGATCGCGCAACGCCGAAAGTTCTTCCTCGCTTCTTGGCTCGATCGTGGCAGTACCGTCGGCCGCCGTCACCGTCACCCCGTCCACGAGCACCGCGACCGTCAGCCGCCGGATCGCGCCCGGGGTACGAAGCACCTCGCGCGTCGTCTCCGACACCTCGAAATTCGTCCGCTCCCGCGTCTCGTTTGCCTGGCTCTGCGACGAGCCGCCCGACCCGCCGGCGGCACCGGTCGGAAGGTTCGACGCGACCGTCACGGCACTCGTCCCGCCGTCATTGGCCGAGTTGGTGCGCTCTTCGGTGTCGGTCGAGATCGCCACCCGGCCGTCCGGGTCGAACTTGCGTTCCGTGACCGCCTCGCGCTCCGTCACCGTCTCGACCGCCACCTCGACCACCGCGTTGCCATAACCGACACGCGCCTCGAGCAGGCGCTCGACATTCCGCTGCAGCACTGCCGCCCTGTCATCGCCGTTCGCGCCTGTCGCCTCGTCGCCGGCATCGACCAGGGCCCCCTCGCCGTCGATGACCGAGACGTCGTCGGGCGACAGCCCTGCCACGGCCGAGGCCACGAGGAACTTGAGCGCCTTGGCGTGAGCCGGCGAAATGCCTCCGCTCGTCGTCGTAACCGCGACCGACGCTGATGGCTTCGCCTGCGCCCTGAGACCCTGGGCACGCGTATCGGCGATGTGAACGCGTGCGCTGCGAACCTGCGGGAGCGCGGATATCGTTCTGGAGAGTTCCCCCTCCTTGGCCCGCAGGTACGTCGCATCGAACATCTGCGAGGTTGTGCCGAACCCCGTGAGCGAATCGAGCAGTTCGTAGCCGGCGCCGCTGTTGGCAGGCAGGCCTTCGGCCGCAAGCGACATCCGCAACTCGTCCCGCCGCGGCGACTCGACGTAGATTGCCGTGCCGCGAACCTCATAGGGTGCCCCCTGCTGGTCGAGCGCGGCCAGTACGTCGCCCGCGCGCGCCCCATCAAGTCCGGCATAGAGCACCGCCATGGATGGTCTTGTCGCCACCTTGGCCAGCGCAATCACGGCCGCGAACATCGCCACTGTCGCCAACGCCACGATCAGTCGGCGGCGGGGCTCGAGGTTCTGCCAGACGGCTGTCAGCTCTCGCACGACACATCTCCGCAAAGCGGGCTTCTGCCCATCGTCTGGCTGATGCTTCGCCGATTGCGCTTAACAATCGGTTAGTTTTCGCGGGGCTATACCGGTGTGGCAGCCAGACGGGATGGTCCGATGTCACATGCCGATGCCGAAGCCACGGTGACTCCGAAGAAGCGTTCGAAGGTGCCGCTGATCGTCGGCCTTTTCCTGATGCTCGCGCTCGGGGGCGGCGGATTCTACGCGGTCTACGCCGGCCTGGTGTTTGGCCAGCCCGGCGAGCACACCTCCGAGGATGCCCCGCAAGTGGCGGCGCTGCCGGACATCGCCTTCGTGCCGATCGACCCTCTGGTCGTGTCGCTCGGCTCGGAACCCGCCGGCCGGTACCTGCACTTCACCGCCCAACTCGAGGTTGCAAAGGCGTTCCAGCCCGATGTCACGCTCCTCCTGCCGCGGGTCATCGACGTGCTGAACAGTTATCTTCGAGCCGTCGAGGTCGCGGATCTGGAGGACCCGACCGCGCTCGTACGGCTTCGGGCGCAGATGCTGCGCCGGGTGCAGATGGTCGCCGGCGACGGGCGCGTCCGCGACCTGCTCGTGACCGGATTCGTCATCAACTAGGAGACCGCGATGGAGCTGATTGCCGACATTCTCCTTGGTGCCGGCGCGATCGCCGCCGGAGCTTACTGCCTTGTCCTTTCGCGGCGACTCACGGCGTTCAACCGTCTCGAAACCGGAATGGGTGGTGCGATTGCCGTCCTGTCCGCGCAGGTCGACGACATGACGAAGGCGCTCGACTCCGCCCGCGGCGCAGCGAACGAATCGGCACGATCGCTGTGCGACATGACCGATAGGGCCGAACGTGCCGCCGGTCGGCTCGAACTCATGCTTGCGACGCTGCACGACCTGCCGGAGGGCGGCGACGCGGCACCGCGGCGGATGCGGATCCTGCGGCGGCGAGGCCGTCTGCATCAGCATATGGAGGCGGCGGAATGAAACCGGCGCTTCCCGAGCGTTCACAGGGTCGCAGGCCGGCCCGGAAGTCCAGGAAGAGTGGTCAGGGGGCGCTCTTCCTGATCGCCCTCCTTCTTGGTGGCTCGGGCCTGCTGCGGTTCGGTCTCAGCGCCGGGAACGCCCTGGCGAATGCAGACCCCGCGTCGGCAGGGGCGGATCCCGCCGCGGCGTCACCTGCGTGCGAACCCGACGCCGGCGCGCTCGCCATGCTCGAGGAACTCAGGGGGCGCGAAGCACGACTGAGGGAACGCGAGGCTGCCGCCGCCGACCAGGCGCAGGCGCTGGTCCTCGCACGCGCCGAGATTGACGGCAAGCTCGCCGATCTCGTGGCCGCGGAGGAACGGCTCGCCGCCACGCTTACCCTTGCCGATGAGGCGGCGGACGGCGACGTTACCCGACTCGTCGCGGTATACGAGCAGATGAAGCCGAAGGACGCAGCCTCGCTCTTCGCCGAGATGGATCCGGATTTCGCCGCGGGCTTCCTCGCCCGGATGCGCCCCGATGCCGCCGCGGCGGTGATGGCGGGACTCGACCCGAAGGCGGCCTATACGATCAGCGTGGTCCTTGCGGGGCGCAACGCCGCCGCACCCAAAGACTAGGTCGGAGAGGGATTCTTAAGGCGCGCCTGCAAGGGTCGGCGCGATCCGGCGTTGATCTGCCGGACGAAGCAAGGGACGGGAAATGGTTGGCATCATTGGCATCGCGATCATCTTCATCATGGTCTTCGGCGGCTATATGGCCGCCGGCGGCAAGATGGGTATCATTCTCAAGTCCCTGCCGTTCGAGATGATCATGATCGCCGGTGCCGCCGCAGGTGCGTTCGTGCTGTCGAACGACGGCGCGGCGATCAAGCACACGCTGAAAGACGTGAAGAAGGTCTTCAAGGGGCCGCAATGGCGGCCGGAGGACTACCGCGATCTCCTTTGTCTTCTCTTCGAGCTCATCCGTCTCGCCAGGCAGAACCCCGTGGCCGTTGAGGAGCACATCGAGGCTCCCGCTAAATCCGCGATGTTCGGCCGGTACCCGAGGATCCAGCAAGACCATGCAGCGGTGGAACTTATCTGCGACACCATGCGCTCGGCCTCGATGAACTACGACGACCCTCACCAGGTCGAAGAGGTTCTGGAAAAGCAGCTCGAAGTGAACCTGCATCACGCGATGCATTCGCCCCACGCGCTGCAGTCCGTCGCGGACGGTCTTCCGGCTCTGGGCATCGTCGCGGCTGTTCTTGGCGTCATCAAGACGATGGGCTCGATCGATCAGCCGCCGGAAATCCTTGGCAAGATGATCGGCGGCGCACTCGTCGGGACATTCTTGGGCGTTTTTCTCGCCTACGGGCTCGTCGGTCCGTTCGCGGCGAAACTCAAGACGGTGATCGAGGAGGACAGCCATTTCTACAAGCTGATCCGCGAAGTGCTCGTCGCCAACCTCCACAACCACGCAGCCAACATCTGCATCGAGGTCGGCCGCCAGAATACGCCGCACCATTTCCGGCCGAGCTACTCGGCGCTCGAGGAGGCGCTGAAGGCCGTCAAGTCGGAGGCGGCGTGATGCGACGGCCGGCTAAGGGTTTCGGCCTTGCGATGGTGGCTGCCAGCGCATTGGCCGCAGATCCGCTGTGGGCAGAATCCGTGCGGATCCGCAGCGGCGAACACGACGGGTTCACGCGGATCGTGGCCGAGCGGGGAGGAGAACGCTGGTCGCTCGGCCGGACCAATGATGGCTACGAACTGCGGCTCGGCACCGGCGACGATTTCGACCTCTCCGAGGCGTTCCGCCTGATCGGGCGTACTCGCGTCTCCGCGCTGACACAAGGCGGGGTGCCGGGGTCGCTTCGCATCGACCTCGGCTGTGCATGCCATGCGACAGCCTTCGTGACGGCTGAAGGCGCTCTCGTCATCGACATCGGCGACGGGGCTCCATCGCCGGACTCCCCATTCGAGGCACCCGTGACACAACAGCCGGCCGCCAGCGATCCGCCGTCGTCGCAGGCCAACACAGATGGCCCTGACGGCCACCGCCGCGCGTATGCGGCTTCCGACGACGCACTCAGTGGCGACGGCGGGTATGGTCTGGCCGCCATCGCCGACCCCAAGCTCGCCTTCTTCTGGCGCGGAATCGAGGTGCCGGATGGAAATGTCCATCGGGTACTTGCCGACACGCCGGCAATCCCACAGGAGGAGGATACGGGCCTCGCGGCCAGACCCGCGGCGACCAGCGCTCCCGAACCAACTGGCCCACACACGACACCCCCGGCTGACGCCGCTGCCACCGGCCAAGCGCGATCTTCAGTTCCGCCGAAAGGCATCCCGGCCTCGTCCGGCATTGACCAGGGAGCGGGCTTCACGGCCGTGCCACCCGAAACCGCCGTGGAGTTCCACCCGCCTGCCGCGCGCGGAGCCGAACTTTCCGCGCCGGACCTTCCAGCCACCCGACGGTTGGAAGCTCAGGCTGCGCTCCTTCGCGAACTGAGCCGCGCGGCGTCCCAGGGTCTCGTCGAGATGGAGGCGCCTGAGAACCGCGATCCGCCTCTCGGGGCGCCTGGTACCACGCCCCTTGCTCCGGTGGCTGGCGAGACCCATGGCACCACCCGCAGGCCGCTCGCGGTCCACGCGGAAACCAGTGTCGATCGTGACACACTTTCGCTCTCCAAGCGCATGCCCACAACCGCGGAAGGCGGGGCCTGCCTGTCCGATGAGGCATTAGGCATCGGCACCTGGGGCGACGATCGGCCGTTCGCCGTTCAGATCGCCGAGACACGTGCCGGCCTCGTCGGGGAATTCGATCGTCCGTCTCCGGAGCAGGTGCTGACCCTTGCCCGGCTCTATCTCTACTTCGGCTTCGGCGCGGAAGCCCGCGCAGCGCTGAGGTCGTTCGACGTCAGTCCGCGGGACGGGGCGATCCTGAGCGACATTGGACTTATCCTCGACGGAAAGCCGCCCGGCGGTTCGGCGTACTTTTCCGATATGGCGGGCTGCGACACCGCCGCAGCGCTCTGGGCCCTGATGGCCTGGCCAGCGCCGCCGCCGGCGACGGAGGTGGAGACCGGGGCGGTTGTCCAGGCATTTTCGGCCCTTCCCCCGCACCTGCGCCGGGTTCTCGGCCCCGGCGTTTCGGAACGCTTGATCGCTGTCGGGGCGACCGACGCCGCCCGGTCTGTCCGAAACGCGATCGCCCGGATGCCGAGCGGCGACGGACACACCCTCGATATGGTCACGGCACAGGTCGATCTCGCGTCTGGCAACCTCGCGGCGGGCGAAACACGGCTCGGCACGCTGGCGGGCGCGAACGGTCCCCTCTCGGCCGATGCCCTGATCCTGGCCGTCGAATCCCGGCTCGCGCGCGGCGAAGCGGTCGAACCAGCGCTTGCCGACAGCGCCGAAGCGCTCGCCTTCGAACTGCAGGACGGAGCGAGCGGCCCGGTTCTGGCTTCGCTCCAAATCCTCGCAAGGGCCTCAACAGGCGAGTTCGACCGCGCCTTCGCCGGCTGGGCAGGTTGGCCTCGATCAGCGCCCGATGACCTTCGCGCCGCCACGGCCACGCGGCTCTTCGCGATGCTCGCCGAAAGCGCAGATGACCGGACCTTCCTGGTCCAATATTTCCGCCAGCGTCGCCTTGTCGACTGGCCTGCGGCCGATCTGGTGCTACGGCTCGATCTAGCAGACCGACTTGCAGCGGCCGGGTTCACGGGCGAGGTCAGGCGCCTGCTTCACGGAGAGGCCGGCTACACCGAACGCGGAAGAGCCTTGCTCGCCCGGGCCGCCCTCGGCGAATACGATCCGGTCGAGGCGATGGCCCAGGTCGCCGGCGTTGCCAGCCCTGTGGCGACCGAAGTCAGGGCCGAGGCCATGGCCATGTCGGGGGACCACTCCGGCGCCTCCGCAGAGTTCCGCGCGCTCGGGCAGGACGCACGCGCAGGGCTGGAAGCCTGGCGCGGCGGCAACCTGCCGCTTGCATCCGCCATCGGGCCGGAACCGGTTCGCGCTGCGCTCGAATCGCTAGATCATCCCCCCGCGGCGGCAGCGCTGGCGGATTCGAACTTCGGCGTTTCCGAGCTCGGGCCCTTGGCAAGCGCGAGGGCTCTGGTGGACGACAGCCGGTCGACACGCGCTGCGATCTCGGGCCTCCTTTCGCCCAACGCCGTGACCGGCCCAACCGCAGCCGGTCCGAACGGCGGATGAAACGCCCACGACGACCCAGTCCCGCTTACCGAATCTAAACCTCCGCTGCCTAACGTCGCAGCCAGGCAAGGATTGCGTCCGAGAGTCAGAATGACACACCCGCCGCCCTTCTTCATCGAGCTTACGTCGCTCGCCATTGGCCGAGCCGCTGTCGCGGCGCTTCTCCTCGTTGCGAGCGCAAACTGCATCCAAGCCAGCACGGACGCCTCCGCCGTCTGCGATCACGTCGCATCCGAAGCTTCGCGCCGCACCGGCGTGCCGCTTTCGGTCCTTAAGGCGATCTCCCTGACCGAAACGGGACGGAATCGTGGCGGTGCTCTCCGTCCCTGGCCCTGGACCGTGAACATGGAAGGCGAGGGCCACTGGTTCGAGAGCGCGGACGAGGCCCGCGCCTACGTCTATCGGGAATACAAGCGTGGAGCCCGAAGCTTCGATGTCGGTTGCTTCCAGATCAACTACAGATGGCATGGCGAGGCCTTCCGCTCGATCGAGGAGATGTTCGATCCCCTTGCCAATGCGCTCTATGCGGCGCGCCTGCTGCAGGGGCTTCATGCCGAAAAGGGTGACTGGGGTCGTGCCGCCGGCGCATACCATTCCCGGACACCCGAATTCGCCAACCGCTACCAGGCCCGGTTCGAGCGACTGTTCGCCGGGCTCGCCGGCACCATTTCGACCGAGGTCCCGGACATTCCGGACATCGTGGCGGTAGCCAACGGCACTGCCGGCGCCGATGCCCTGCCGGCGATCATCCGTGTCAACCGCTATCCGCTCTTGCAGACGGGCGCGCCGACCGGACTAGGCTCGCTGGTACCGCTCGGCAACGGTGGCACCGGCGGCAGTCTCTTCGCGGCGAGCGCGCCAGTCCCCGCAGGCGAGAGGAACGCGGACTAATGTCGAGCTTCCGCGTCGCCGACCTGTTCCGGCCGACGGTGCTTCTGGCGCTCGCACTCATGGCGGTGATCGTCATGATGATCCTGCCCATGCCGCCCCTGGTGCTCGACATCGGCCTCGCCGCATCCTTCGCCATAGCGATCCTGATCTTCACGATCACTCTCTTCATAGAACGCCCGCTCGACTTCTCGGCTTTTCCGACGATCCTTCTCGCCTCGCTGATGCTGCGGCTCTCGCTGAACGTCTCGTCGACAAAGCTCATCATCGGACAGGGTCACAAGGGAACGAATGCCGCCGGCGAAGTGATCGAGGGCTTCGCCATGTTCATCATGTCGGGCTCGGTCCTTATCGGGCTCGTCGTCTTCGGCGTGCTCCTCATCGTCAACTTCATCGTCATCACCAAGGGCGCGGGCCGGATGGCCGAGGTCGGAGCACGCTTCGCGCTTGACGGAATGCCCGGCAAGCAGCTCGCCATCGACAGCGACATGAACGCGGGCGCCATCGATCACGCCGAGGCCAAGGCCCGGCGCGAACGCGAACAGGCGGAGACGACCTTCTTCGGCTCGCTCGATGGCGCATCGAAATTCGTCAAGGGGGATGCGGTTGCGGGGCTCCTGATCACGCTCCTGAATCTTGTCGTTGGCCTCGCGATCGGGGTCGCCGTGCATGGAATGCCCATCGACCGGGCGCTTGAGACCTACGCGATCCTGACCGTGGGCGACGGGCTGGTCAGTCAGATTCCGGCCGTGATCATCTCGATTGCCTCGGCGCTGCTGCTGTCCCGCGGCGGCGCGAAAGGCACAGCCGACAGCGAACTGTTCCGGCAACTCGGTCGCTACCCCCCAGCGCTCCTCACCGTGGCTTTCCTGATGGCGCTCTTTGCGCTCGTGCCGGGCCTTCCGTTCGTGCCGTTCGTCGCCGGCGCGCTCATCCTCGGAGTGGCGGGGGAGGCGATGCGGCGCAAGGCGCAGAGAAGCGAGGCTGAGGCAGCCCGGGCTGTGGCGCCGAAGCCGGACGCGCCACGGAAGAAATCCATTGGCGACATCCTCGATCTCGACGAGATCCATGTGGAGTTCGCGCCTTCGCTCGTCGCCATGGTGCTCGACCCCGCGACGGGGCTGGACGCGCGGATTGTGAACATGCGCAACCATGTCGCCGCCGTCTACGGACTCATCCTGCCCGAGATTCGGCTCACCGACGACGCGCTGCTCGAGCCGGGTGAGTACCGCATCCGCATCCAGGGGGTCGAACAGGCCCGCGACCGGCTGGTGCCCGATCATGCACTGGCACTTGTCGCCGGTGACGAATCGCGCGTGCCCGATGGCCGCGACGTCCGGGAGCCGGTCTACGGGGCGCCCGCACGCTGGATCCCGGCCGCCAGGCAGGAGGAGGCCGCACTGGCCGGCGTCACCGTCGTGGGTCCGACCGAGGTTCTCGCCACACACTTGTTGGAGGTGATCAAGCGCAACTTCGCACGCCTGCTGTCGCTCAAGTCGCTGCGCCGGCTGCTCGACGAGTGCGTCAACCTCTCCGATCCAGCGCGCGCCCAGGCGAACAAGAGGCTTCTCGATGAACTGATCCCCGAAAAGGTGCCCGCGGACTTGCTGCTCTCGGTTCTTCGCCTCCTCCTCGACGAGCGCGTATCGATCCGCAACCTGCCGCTGATCCTTGAGGGCATTGCCGAGGCGCGCGGCGCGAGCAGCCCCGAGGCGATCTGCGAACATGTCCGTCGCAGGCTAGGATTTCAGCTCGTGGCCGAGATCCGGCGCGAGGATGGAACGGTACCGCTGGTTCAACTCGCGCCCGAGTGGGAGGACGCATTCAGCATGCACCAGGTCGAAGGCGAGCGAGGCCTCGCCGACGTCGCGCTGCCGCCGGAGAAGTTCAACCGGCTGGCGGCGAACGTGGCGGAGAAGATCTCGAAGGCAGGCGAGAGGGGGATCTATCCCGCCGTCGTCACATCCTCGCGCCGGCGCCGGTTCCTGAGGACGGTTCTCGGCGCGCGCGGCATCTCGGCGCCCGTCCTGTCCTTCGACGAACTGGGCTTCGACACGAAGCCCGCGATCATCGGCATGGTGACGACTTGACAGATACGCTTGGCGCCCTGCTTGACGTCATCGACGGAGCGGCCGTCACCGGCTTCGTCGTCTTTCTCAGGATCGCGGCCGCGATGGCGTTCCTGCCGGGCTTCGGCGAGGCAACCGTGCCGGCCCGGGTGAAGCTCGCCGTGGCCGTCGCCTTCACCGCCGTGGTTGCCCCGGCCGTATCCCCCGCCATCGCCCCTGTCTCGGACAACCCTGCGGCGCTATTCTCCTGCCTTTGGACAGAAACCCTGATCGGCCTCGCCATCGGCGTCGTGCTTCGGCTCATGGTGATTGCGCTCGAGGTCGCAGGGACGATCGCCGCACAATCCACCTCGCTCTCGCAACTTTTCGGCGCCGGGGGCGAGCCGATGCCCTCGATGTCTCATCTTCTGGTCACGGCGGGCCTCGCGCTCGCGATGATGGCGGGGTTGCATACCAGGATCGCAGGTCTGTTCATAATCTCCTATAAGGTGCTTCCACCCGCGACGATGCCGGGCGCGGAAAGCATGAGCAGCTGGGGTCTTCGCCATATCGCGCACGGCTTCGCATTCGCCTTCAGCCTCGCCGCCCCCTTCGTGCTCGTCTCTGCGATCTACAATGTCGCACTCGGCGCCATAAATCGCGCGATGCCGCAGCTCATGGTCTCCTTTGTGGGCGCCCCAGCGCTGACGGCAGGGGCTCTGATCCTTCTCGCCATCGCCGCACCCACGGCGCTGACACTCTGGCTCGGTGGCCTTGACGCCCTGTTCGCGGATCCGTTCGGAGTGCCCGCGTGAGCACCGACGACTCCGGCGAGAAGGAACACGAGCCGACACCGAAAAGGCTCGACGAGGCGCGAAAGCGCGGCGAGGTCGTCCGCTCTGCCGAAATCTCGCTCGCCGCCGCCTATGGCGGGCTCCTGGTCGCCGCGATCGTAACCGGAGCATCCGCGCTGCGCGGCTTCGGCGACGCCGGAGTGGCACTCCTCGCCCGGGCCGAGGAAACCTCGGCCCTTGTGCTTCACGGCGGGAACACAGGCACCGGCAAGGTGATGGCGGCGATGCTCACACCGGTGCTTCCGTTCTTCATCTTCCCGGCAGTTGCCGTTCTCGTCAGCCTTCTCGCACAGAGGTCAATCGTGGCCACGCCCGAGCGTCTCATGCCGCGTCTTGACCGGATCGACCCCATCGCGAACGCCCGCCGGAAATTCGGGCGCGAGGGTCTCTTCGAGTTTGCCAAGAGCGCGGTCAAGCTTTGCCTGGTCTCCGGCCTGCTCGGCTGGTTTCTCGCGCAGCACCTGCCTGGCGCGCTCCGCGCACAAGGCCATGACGCCGGACCCGTGGCTGCGGAACTTGCGCGCCTTATCCTCGAGTTCCTGCTTCTCGTTCTGGCCTTGAGCGCCGTCACCGGCGCCATCGACTATCTCTGGCAACGGCAGCAACATCTGCGCCGAAACCGGATGTCGCGCCAGGAGCTGATGGAGGAGTTCAAGGAGGCGGAGGGCGATCCGCACGTCAAGGGACAGCGCCGCCAGAGGGCCGAGGCCGTGGCCACCAGCCGAATGCTGGCGGATGTCCCCAAGGCCGACGTCGTTATCGTGAACCCCACCCACTACGCCGTCGCGCTTCGCTGGGACCGCGCCAGCCGGCGGGCGCCGGTTTGTGTAGCAAAGGGCGTGGACGAGGTCGCCGCGCGCATACGCGAGGCCGCAGCGACCGCCGGCGTGCCGATCCGGTCCGATCCGCCCACCGCGCGGGCGATACATGCCACCGTTCAGGTCGGGCAGGAGATCCTGCGGGATCACTATGCGCCCGTCGCCGCCGCTATCCGCTTTGCGGAAGCCATGCGACGCCGCGCCGGTGCAGGCCGCGCCCGATGACCGACCCGCGGCGACTTGCGGCGCTTGCGCGCCTCGCTGCCGTCAAGAAGGAGAGCGATCTCGCCGCACTCGCCAGAGCGGACGCGAGTGTCCGGGCGACCCTGGCCGAAGTCGGGCAACTCGATGCCGCGCTCGCCGAGGCGCGGCGCACAGCGGCCGGAACAGCCGATCCGGCGACGCACGCCACCCTCGAAGGCTTTGCACGTTGGTCTGCGGCGCAGAGGACCCTGCTTGCGGACCGCCTTGAGGCATCGGGACGTCAGGCCGCGGTCGCCCGGGACCGCGCCCGAACATCTTTCGGGCGTTCGGACGTGCTGGCCCGGCTGGCGGAGGCGGCGCGAACCCGTCGCCGACCCGGCATGTGAGCCAAGGTGACGCCCGGCCGCGCGGATGCCCGGGTGGCAGTCGATGTCTCGACTGCCGGACCAATCCCGACGCAGAGACGATCGAAAAGCCGCCCGGGCAGTTGTCGGCGTTTGAGTCGCGCCCCAAGTGTGCCGGCGGCCGTTCGCCGCTGCCGGCAGGTTTCCGGGTCGCAGCGCGAAGTCACCACAGTTGCGGAACCTCAGCTGTCCTGGCGGACGATATCGACGATCAGAACGTCGGCGACTACCGCGCCGAGCGATTTTCGCGCGACCTCCAGAAGCGCGTTTCGGAGCACTTCCATGTTGTCCGATTCCGTGAAGGCTCCGCCGAAGCCGCCGGTATTGGCATGATCGAACAGCACCTGGAGAAACACGTCGCGGAGCTTCGGCTCGCGGGCATAAACCTGCTCGGTTGCGCCGGCGGTCACCTCGAGCGTGATCGACAGGATCACGAGTGCGGCGACCTCGCCACTCTCGACCACCGGCACGACGAACTGATTGTTGAGCTTGACATACTCGTGCGCGGGCAGCGCTTCAGGGTCATTCTCCGCCGCCTTGCCGGGTATGGCAGCGTCATGCGCGGATTCGCCTGCTTCGGGATCGCCGCAAGGATTGATCGCCACCTTCTCCTCGGGCGGCGGCCGGAGCAGAAAGCCGGCGCCACCCCCCCCGATGAGGCCGACAACCGCGAGGAGCATGGGCAGAAGCTTGCGCATCGGGCACCTCAGAATGGCAGGACGGCATCGGCGATCTGTTGTCCGTAGCGTGGCTGTTGGACATCGGTGATCTGCCCGCGGCCACCGTAGGAAATGCGCGCGCCGGCAATCTTGTCATATGTGATCTCGTTCTGACGCGAGATGTCCGCAGGTCGGACAAAGCCCTGCACGATCAGTTCACGCACCTCGAAGTTGACCCTGACCTCCTGCGAGCCCTGGATTCGAAGGACACCATTCGGCAGCGCCTCCACCACGGTCGCAGCGACGCGAAGGGTCAGCTTTTCCTTTCGTGCGACACTGCCGTTGCCCTGGTAGTCGGAGGATGAATTGGTGCCAAAGGCATCGGCGAGGCTCGCGCCGGCGGGCATGTTCCCGTCGATCCTCTGAGGGATGCCGAGCAGGTTCGGAATGCCCATCCTGTCGGAGCCGGAGCGCGACCGTCCGGTAGTGTTCGAGATCTCCGCCTTGTCGTCGATCTCGATCACCACGGTCAGGATGTCGCCGCGCTGGCCTGCCCTGCGGTCTCCGAGAAGCGAACCGCGTCCGCCAGTCCAGAGCGAAGCCTCGTCGCCCGAGTACCCCTGCGGCTGCACCTCGGGCAGTCCGGGTGTCGTCATCGCGTAGTACTCGCCGCCCGCCTCGACCGGCGTGAAGGCAGGCGCCTTGCCCACATCCTCTAGCCGCTGGCATCCACACAGCATGGCCGCGAAGGCCAGCACCGCTCCGTATCTCATCCGGTAACTCCCCGTCATCGATTGGCCGAGACCCGCACGGATCCATCGTCGGCAACAACGCCGAGAACGACCGCGCGGGAAGCGACGTTCATAACCTTGACCCGATCGCCCGCACCGCCCCGGCCGAGTGCGCGGCCCTCGGCGGTGATGATGAGCGGTCCGGCCGCATACATCAGGATCACCGCTTGGTTCCGGTCCACGATCGCCGGGGCTCCGAGGTCGACGGACCGGATCGGTCGGCCCTGATAGATCGTCACCCGGGTTTCAAGCCCCATGACCTCGGACGGGTCGCTGGCTGTTCCGGGAACCACTTCGTCGACCACAGCAACATCGTCGGGGCCGAGGACGGACTGAGCCCGAAGTGTACGCGCCGCTACGACCGTTTCCGCCCTGGCCGGAACCACCAGCGTCAGAAGGAGCGGAATCGCCAGCCACCACATCAGCGCACCTGCGTCGTGGCAGAGAGCATCTGGTCGGCTGCAGTGATCACCTTGGCGTTCAGTTCGTAGCCGCGCTGCGCCTCGATCAGGTCCGTGATCTCGCGCACCGAATCGACGGAGCTTTCCTCCAGGAACCCCTGCCGCAGGGTGCCCACCCCGCTTTCCCCCGGTGCGGCCACCACCGCCGGGCCGGAGGCCGCGGACTCGAGGAAGAGGTTGGAGCCGATCGCCTCCAGCCCCTTCTCGTTCACAAAGCCGGCAAGGGTGAACTGGCCGAGGAGTTCCGGTTGGACCCGGTCGCTGAAGTAGGCATAGACCTCGCCCGCAGCATTGACCGAGATCGTCCGCGCGTCCGCGGGAATGGTGATGCCCGGCGCCACCTGGTGGCCGTCGGATGTCACGATCAACCCGTCTGCGGACCTCTTCAGCGCCCCGTCGCGGGTATAGGCGGACAAGCCCGATGGCAGCGTCACTTCGAGATAGCCGAGACCCTCGATTGCCAAGTCGAGATCCCCACCGGTGGCCGAGAGAGATCCCTGCGAAACGTTTATCGTAACCGCGGCCGGGCGAACGCCGAGGCCGAGTTGCACCCCGGTCGGTACCACCGTGCCGTCGCTGGCGCTGATCGTGCCGGGGCGGGTGAACTGCTGGTAGTGCAGGTCCGCGAACTCGGCCCGTCGCGGGTTGTAGCCGGTGGTGGACATGTTCGCGAGGTTGTTGGAGATCACCTCCACCCGCATCTGCTGGGCACTCATGCCCGTCGCGGCGATCTGAAGTGCGCGCATGCGTCTTCCTCCTTAGCTTCTGCCGAGAGTCTGGATGACGGCGCGGATGCGCTGATCCTCGCTGTCGAGAAATCCCTGGCCCATCTCGTAGGCGCGTTGAACTTCGATCATGCGGGCTATTTCCGCCACCGGATCGACGTTCGAGTTTTCCAGAAAACCCTGGAATATAGTGCCGCCATCAAGGGGCTCAATGCCTGCCGGCGCCTCGAACCGAGTGCCGCCGGAATGCAGCAGTCCCGCCGGATCGACAGGGCGGAAAAGCCCGATCTGCGCCACCGGGTTCCCGCCCGCCGAGAAGGTGCCGTCCGGTGCAACCGCGACCGAGCCAGCGTCGGTCGGAACGAAGACCGGTGCGCCTCCGAGATCGAGAAGCCGGTAGCCGTCCGCCGTAACCAGTTCACCCTCCGCCGAAGGGGTGAAGGCGCCCGCCCGCGTCAGCCGGGGGCCTTCGGGCGTGTCGATCTGGAAGAATCCTTCGCCCTCGATGGCGAGGTCGAATGTGCCGCCGGTCTTGACCAGGGTGCCTTGTGCGAGATTGACGAGCCGACCCTCTGCGGTGGCCATCGAAAGCGACGGCTCGTCGCGCCCAAGGTCGGCCACGTGCTCGGTGAAGATCACGCCTTCCTTGCGAAAGCCGGTTGTGGACAGATTGGCAATGTTGTTCGCCACAGCCCGCATCTCGGCCATGAGACCCGACTGACGGTTGAGCGTCGTATAGACCGCATTCTCCATGGCTCAGATCCCCGCGATCATCGGCACGATCCGATCCTGGAAGAAGCTTACCAGCGCGCCCGACATGTAGCTCATCGAGACCCAGAAGACCGCGATCATCGCGCCCACCTTGGGCACGAAGGTGAGGGTCATCTCCTGGACCGAGGTCAGCGCCTGGAGCAGGCCGATCGCCACGCCCATGACCAACGCGACCGCAAGAAGCGGAGCCGAGATCTGGACTGAAATCCAGAGGCCTTGGCGCATCGTGTCGAAGAAGACCGCCTCTTCCATCGTCACACCGGCATCCGGAGGATTTCCTGATAGGCTTCGACGACCTTGTCGCGCAGCGTAACGGCCGTCTCCACCGCCAGTTCGCTTGCGGCAAGCGCCTCGACCAATGCATGGGGGTCCGCGCCACCGGTCATTGCGGAACTTGCGGTTGCTTCGCCTGCCTTCAAAGTGTCGGCGAAACTGCCCAGCGCCTGTGCGAACCCGCCCAGGGCGCCGGCCGGCCCGGCCACGTTCGAAGCCGGTTGCGTCGCCGGCCGGGCCTGCGCGTAGACTTGCGTGGCGAATGAGGTTCTGATGTCCATTCTGGACCTCCACTCGGATTATCGGCGCAAGAGGTCGAGCAGGCTTGCCGACATCTGCCGGGCCTGATCGAACATCCTGAGATTCGCCTCGTAGCTGCGCTGCGCTTCGCGCGCGTCAGCGATTTCGACCACCAGATCGACATTCGAGCCGTCGTAGTAGCCATTCTCGTCCGCGAGAGGATTGCCCGGGTCGAGCACCTTCGCGAGTTCCGACCGGTCGAGTTCCACCTCGCCGAGCCGGACCTCCCCGGTCTTCCGGCCATCTTGCATCACGGCCTCGAAGCTCACGACCTTGCGGCGATAGCCGGGCGTGTCCGCGTTCGCGATATTCTCGGACACATGGCGCAACCGCATGGCCTGCGCCTCCATGCCGCTCGCCGCGATCGAGAGGGAAGGGGTGAAGCCGCTCATTTCTCAAGCCCCTCAGCGCCGCCCGAGGCTCGCCCGCAGGATGGCGAGCGACTTGCCGTAGACCGCCAGCGCAAGATCGTGCTCGCGCTTCACATCGGCGGCCTTCACCATCTCGGTCTCCAGCGACACCGAATTGCCGTTGGGTGAGCGTGACCCCGGCCCGGCCCGGTCCGAGGGAGAAGACGATGTCGTGCGGTCGGATTCCGCGATGTGGCCCGCGCGCGTCGTACGGAGCGGCACGGCGTCACGGGCTCGATAGAGTTCGGCGAAATCGGGAAGATCCTGGGCGCGGTAGCCGGGCGTATCGGCGTTGGCAACGTTCCGTGCGATCGCGGACTGCCGCGCTGCCGCGTGCGCCGCGAGCGAGGAGGCGATCGTCAGCACTTCGGGTTTCTCGAACATCGGGGTTTCTCCTCCGAACTTTCAATCAAGCCTTAACCCCGATTCCTTTAGAAACGGTTGCGAACAAAAGGAGACCAGAATGGCGATCCTCGGGCTTGAGATTCTGCGGGCCGAAATCGGCGGCTGCAGCGCGGTGTGCAGGCTTGCGCGCGTGACGGAGGTCGGCCGCGGTGTACTGACCGTCGGGGGGATCGGCGAGAATTGGCGGCTCGGCGACCGGGTGCGACTGGCCGGCGGCAGCCATGCCGGTGGCGAAATCGTGGCGCTTGGCAACGGCCGCGCAACGATCCTGACCGACGAGCCCGCGGACGGCGTTCGCCTCGGCGACCGGGTCGAGAACCTCGGCACCGTCGGAGTCGCCCCCGACGACAGCTGGATCGGCCGCATCATCGATCCCTTCGGCCGCCCGACCGACGGGATGCCGCTTCTGCGCGGGACGCGCGAACGGCCGCTGCGCGCATCCCCGCCGGCCCCGGCCCGGCGCCGCCGCCTTGGGTCCCGGCTGGAAACCGGCATCGCCATCTTCAACACGCTCCTGCCGCTCGTCCGCGGGCAGCGGATCGGCCTCTTCGCCGGCTCCGGCGTCGGCAAGTCATCGCTGCTGGCGAAGTTCGCGCGCGGCGTCGAAGCGGACGTGACAGTCATCGCGCTCGTGGGCGAACGCGGCCGGGAACTGCGGGAATTCGTCGAAGGCGTGCTCGGCCCCGAGGGGATGGCCAAATGCGTGATCGTCGCAGCGACGTCGGACCAGTCGCCGCTCGTCCGCCGGCGCTGCGCCTGGACCGCGATGGCGGTGGCCGAGCATTTCCGCGACGAGGGCCGTCAGGTGCTGTTCCTTGCCGATTCGATCACCCGTTTTGCCGAGGCGCACCGCGAGGTGGCGCTGGCGGCCGGCGAGCCGGCCTCGCTCCGCGGCTTTCCGCCTTCGACCTCTCATCTCATCATGTCGCTGGCCGAGCGCGCGGGCCCCGGCACGGAGGGGACGGGCGACATCACCGCCGTTTTCTCCGTTCTCGTCGCGGGGTCGGACATGGACGAGCCCGTGGCCGACATCCTGCGCGGCGTGCTTGACGGTCATGTGGTGATGGAGCGCGAGATCGCCGAGCGCGGACGCTACCCGGCGATCAATCTTCTTCGCTCGGTATCGCGCTCGCTTCCCCACGCGGCGACCGAGGCAGAGAATGCGCTCATCTCCCGAGCACGACGGCTCCTCGGCGCCTATGACCGGGCGGAGATGATGATTCAGGCGGGCCTTTACGCCGCGGGCAGCGACCCGCAGGTCGATGCGGCGATCCGTGTCTGGCCGGCGCTCGATGCGTTCCTGTCGGAAGACGCCCCGGAGGGGGCGACTGAGAGCTTCGCACGCCTCCGGGCGATCCTCGACCGGGCGGGACCGGAACGGGGGAACTGACGGATGAGGGGCGCTCCGCCCTGGTGGACCGGGGGTCGTCCGAGACCCTGCCCCAGGGCCGGCACGGGTCAGACCAGCCGCGACACGAGCGTTCCGCGCGGCCCCGCGGATTGCAGCAGTGTGAGCGCTGCGGACCGGGCCGAATAGACGCTGGCCGCGGCGCCGCTCTCGGCCCGCAAGAGGAAGACGCGCACCAGATTCCCGATCTTGCCGGGATCGGCGAACTGGCTGATCTCTGCATCGCCGAGTACGCGCTCCGCCCGCTCCCGGAAGACGCCGAGTTGCTGGTCGAGGTCGAGCCTGGCGAAGGCCGAGGGCAGGCCGAGCGCGGTCTGGAACACCTCCCGCAGGGGCGGCGAGCCCATCACCTCGAACCACTTCGCATCATCGCTGCCCGCGCGGCCGGCGAGCCTGGCGAGTTCCCTTTCGGCGTTCATCGCAAGCCGCATGTCATCGTTCTGCGCACCGACGGCAGCCTCGAAGCTGCGGGTCTCGTAACTTTCGAGCATCCTGTCGGCAAAGTCGGAAAGCTTCGTCCGCGGGGTGGCGTAGTCGCCGAAGCCGAAGGCCTTCGAGAACTCGAGGTAGCGCTTGTCGGCGAGCTTGTTGCCAAGCGCCCCGGGCGTCAGCGTGCCATCCTCGAGCACCTTGCGGATAAAGTAGCGGTTGTCGATGTCCGCCTCGAGCCCGAAGGCGCCGAGGGCAACCGAGAGAAGCCGGCGATCTGCCACCAGCTCTTCCGCAGTGGAGATGCCGCCGATCTTTGCCCTGAAGTACGCTTCGTCCCGCTGCTGGGACGCGGAGGCGACGAAGGCCTGCTTTTGCGCCTCGCGGGTACGGGCGAGGAAGGTCCAGCCTGCGTAGCCGCCGACGGGGACGACGGGCGTGAAGCTCATGGCCCCGCCGCGGCCATGAGCCGTGCCTCGCGCGGCAGGAGCGATCGGAGCGACTTCATTGCCTGGTAGAACTGGGCGTCGAGCACCGCTTCCGTGGCCAAGGTCAGGTGCGAACGGCTGTCATGATCGGTAAAAACCTGGCTCAACTGTTCGATCCCGCGGATGATCTGCGGGCGCGCCTCTCGCGGGTCGGCATCGCCGGAGAGCACCAGTTGGGCGATGTAGCAGACCCGGCGGACGGGCGTGTTCACCTCTTCGGGATGGATGGCGTCGCGCAATCTGAGAATGTGGGCGTTCGACGTGAGAATGGCGAGGCGCGAACGCTTGTCGCCATTCTCGATCACCGCGCCGTTGATAAGGACCCGTTCGCGCGGGGCGAGCTTCAGGACAAGGCCGCTCATGCACCCTCCCCCTCGCCCCTCAGCCCGCGCATGACGGCGGTATTGATGTCGATCAGAACATCGACGGTGGCGTCGCCGGCCATCACGCGGCGGCTGTGTTCATTGGTGAACTGTGCGAGGTAGAAGATCTGCGCCCTGAGCGGTTTTGGCAGTTCGTTCGCCTCGACCGCGACATCGGCCGCCAACGCGGTCCAGAGACTGCGATTATCGTGCAGCGCGCGCACAAGTGCCGCGAACCCGCCCTCGCCAGCCTGCGCCTGGCGCAAGCGGCGGGTGACGCGGGCAAAGATTTCGTATTCGGTGCCGCGCCCCGTGCGGGTGGGAATTGCAGCGCCGGAATAGGCCGATCTGGCCATCAGGTGAGCGTTCACTGGGATACCTTCCGATGACGGTTTTCGTCAGATCACGGGTTTTCCGTGGGACCCGGGGCGCCGTTCGGGCGCCCCGAAAACGCTCCTCAGCGGAAGAGCGACAGCACGTTCTGCGGCGCCTGGTTGGCAATCGACAGCGACTGGATACCGAGCTGCTGCTGCACCTGCAGCGCCTGCAGCCGTGCCGAGGCCTCCTCCATGTCGGCGTCCACCATCGAGCCGATGCCCGCCCTGAGGGCGTCGGACAGCTTGCCCACAAAGGTGTTCTGGATATCGATCCGCTTCTCCGCGGAGCCGAACTCGGCGGCGGCGTCGATACCCGTCTGGATCAGCGTCTCGATCTCGGTCAGTGCCGCCGCAGCCCCCGAGGCGGTCGAGACGTCGATCGTGGAAAGCGTGCCGAGCCCGCCGGAGCCGGCGTTGCGGAACTGACCCGTAACCGAGAGATCGGCGGTCCCGCCGTTGGTGAAGACCAGTTGGCCGGGGTTTGCGCTGTCGTAGTCGACCGAGAAGTTCGCGATCCCGAGCGAGTCGATCGCGTTCTTTAGCCCTACGGCAACGAGGTCGTCGGTCGACGAGGACGCGAGCACATCGTTCGATGTCACGGTGTAGGAGGCGGTCTTGTCGCCGATGGTGATCGACACCTTGTCGCCCGCCGCCCACGTGCCGCCGTTGGCGATCGTCAGGTCGTCCGAGCCGCCCGCCTGATCGAGCGTGGTGACGAAAGTGTCGCCGGCGGTAGAGATCGTGCCCGCGGTGGACGCACTGAAGATGTTGGAAGCGGTGTAGCCGCCGGTCGAAAGGTCCTGCGCCGTGATCGAGATGGACGACGTCGTCACCGTCCCGTTCGACTGGCGGTCGAGAGACGCGAGGACATCGACCGTCGTCTGCGACCCGTCCACGAGGTTGAGGCCATTGAACTGGGCCGCCCCGACGACGGTGTTGATCTGATCGACGAGTGCGTCGATGTCGGTCTGGATCTTGGCGCGGTCGACGTTGTCTTCCTGCGCGGCGACGATCTTGCCCTTCACCTCGGTCAGAAGGTCGGTGACCGTCTCCGCCGCCTGGCGCGCCACCGCGACGGTGGATTCGCCCAGCGCGAGGCTGTCCGAAATCCCCTTGAAGCCCTTCACATCCGCCTCCATCACCTTCGAGATCGCCCAGACAGCGGCATTGTCCTTGGCCGAGGCTACGGACTTGCCGGTGGAGATTTCGTCCTGGGTCTTCGACAGGTTGGAGTTGATGCCCTTCAGCGTCTGGAGCGCCACCATGGAGCTCGAGTTCGTAAGAATGCTCGACATGCTTTGATCCTTCGTAGATCGGCGCTTTGCGCCGGGTTTCGCTTGCCGTCGCTGGACGGCGCCCATGGCGTTCTGACCGGTGCGGGCCGGCGGTAGCCGGATCGCGCCACCCGTTTCCGGATGCAGGGTCGAACTTGCGGGCGAGAATCTAAGACTTCGCTAAATGCGCTCGTTCTTTGCGCAGGATTTTAACGAACCGGCCCGCGGTCAGGCTCTGCGCTCCACCGTGAGGGTGGCGAAGCTCACACGCCGCGAGCGCCCCGCGCTGTCGTAGGTATCAAGCCCCGAACCCGCATGCCGGATCGCCGCGAGGCGCGCCCGGGCGGCCGCTATGCCGTCGAGCGCCGCCTTAAGGAGACGCCCGTTGGCCTCACAATCAGCCCGCAGGCCATGCAGATCGGCTGCCGCGTTCACATCCAGCGCCGGCGACAGCGCCTCGATGAGCGCTGCCTTTCGGGCGCCCAGCACCGGTAGTTCGGCAAGGGCGCCCCGACGGATCGCGTCTGACTCGCGCTCGATCAGCGTCCGCAGCGCCGCGAGCACGTCCTCACGTTCACCCCTCATCACCGGCCCTCCGCTTCATCGCTTCGAAGATGGTCTCCGCAAGGCCGATTCCGCCCCGGCGGGCCATCGCGGCTGCCTGCTCGTCGCGCAGCAGCGAGGCGAACTGCTGTTCGCCCACGCCGCCGCCGAAGGATTTTGGTGTTTCGCCCAGTCCGGCGGATTTCAACATCTCGGAGAGGAACTGCGCCTCCAGCGCAACGGCGGCGTCACGCAGGGCGCGGTCGCCAACGACCGGTTCGCGGCCGAGCGAGACCGACGGAGAAAACCGTGTGCCGGGAAGGGTAAGGTCGGCCATCGGCATAGCTCCAAATGCATGCATTCGCCGAACCATGGCTCCATCACGGTAAAGGATCGGTAACCCACCGCTGAAATAGTCCGTGTCGCACTGGCAGAAGTCGTGAACCGATGACACCGATTCCCTTGACCGATCCCGGCCGGATCAGCATCCCCCAGGCGGAAAACACGCCGCCAAGACATGGCGCCGTACCGGGCAATCCGGACACCCTCGCCGCCTTCCTGGCCGTGCTCGGACGTCTCCCGCAGCCTGAGGCACCGGGCCTGGCAGAAGCGTCCGCAGCGACCGAAGCGGCAGCCAATCGCGATCTTGCCGCACCGCAATCCCCGGCACGCGAAGACAGGGACCTCGACAGCGCGGACGCCTTGGACAAGACGGCCGTCGCGGGCGCCTCGCCCCCGACGCCGGTGCCTGTGTCGCCCCAGCCGCCTGAGGTTCCGGCGCCAGCCCTTTCCCGCCTCGTCAGCACCGCAGTCACCGAACTCACGCCTGACATTCTGCCTCCAGTGGGACTTTCGGCCGATATCCCCGTGCAACCTGCGTCCTGGCAGCGGCCGGTCAGCACGCCGGACGCGCCCCAGCCCGCGCAACGCGCGACCCCGGATACCTTGCCGCCGGCCTCATCCGCGGGTGCTCCGCCTGCATCGGGCCGTCCACCGTCGGGCAGCGGACCCGCCGAGGCACCCGCAGCGGGCCCGCGCGGGATCGATCATGGCGGCGGCGTGCCGTCCCAGGGCCAGGTCCCGACGCCCGCCCAGCCGATCGTGGCGGGCGTAACGTTGACAGGGGCCTCGCCGACGGGCCTGCCCGCGATGGTGGCCGTATCCGTCTCCCCGCCTCCGATCGACGCGGCGGAGTCGAATCACATCTACGCAACGACGCCGACGCGCCACCTGACGGGCCTTCAACCCGGTCCGGACAATGATGATGGCACCCCGGCAAAGGTAACCGGCACGGGCGCGACACCGGAGCCGGCGGAATCCGGCAGGCACACAACGACGGCAAAGCCGGGTTCGGAGACATCACCACCAACTGAACGTGGCGGCCTCGGACCAGTTGCCGCGCCCCCGACCCGTTCGGTACCTGAATCGCCCAGCCGCGCTCCGCCCGCTGCGACCGGAGACAACGGGGCAACAGGTGCCACGCCGTCGGGCAGACACCCGGCCGAGGTACCGGCCGAAGGGGCTTCCGCCGATCACGACCGGAAACCGGAAACTGCCTTGCCGGAGCAAAGGGCACGGGTCATCACCTCGGCGAGAACCAACCTACCCGGGATCGACATTCAAGGACCGGATCCCGGTCCTCCCGGCGCAGCCGAGGTCACCACGGATCACGGGGTTGGCCCCGAACAGGCGGCGACGCACCCTCTCTCCGATCGGCCGCAGCCACTCCCCTCATCGGCCCTTCCGGCCGGTTTCGGCCAGCGTCTCGCGGAAACCGTTGCGTCGTTTCCCGACCGGCCCGTCGAACTGACGCTGTCGCCGGAGGAACTCGGACGGGTACGGATGACGCTCACCACTCAGGATGGTACGCTGACGCTCGCCATCCAGGCCGATCGCCCGGAAACCATCGACCTGATGCGGAGGCATATCGATCAGCTCGCACAGGACTTCCGGGACCTCGGTTTCACGAACCTGAACTTCAGCTTCGGCCACGGCGATTCCACGGCGGGGAACCGGCAAGAGCAGGAGACAACCGACCAACGGTCCGCTGACCGGCCTGAGAACAACGGCGCGCGCGCGCCGCGCCTCCTTGATCGTCGCGCGCAATCCGGGGCCGGGGGCGGACTTGACCTCAGACTGTGAAAGGAGCCGCCGATGGATGTCACCTCGGCCACCACGCAAAGTCCCACCCCCGGGCAGGCAACCCCAAAACAGGGAACGCTGATCGACAGCGACTTCGAGACCTTCCTCGTGATGCTCACGACCCAGATGCAGAACCAGGATCCGCTGAACCCGATCCAGTCTTCCGATTATGCCGCCCAGCTCGCCACCTTCTCGGGTGTCGAACAGCAGGTGAAGACAAACACGTTGCTTGAATCGTTGTCGACGCAGCTTGGGCTGTCGGGGATGGCGCAAATGGCAGCCTGGGTTGGGATGGAGGCCCGCGTCACGGCGCCGGTGCTTTTCGAAGGCACGCCCCTGACACTCTACCCCGCCCCGGCCGACGGCACGGACGATGCCGTCCTCGTCGTCGTGGACGCGGCCGGGAAGGAGGTCGCGCGGCACCCGATTCCCATCACGGATGAACCGGTGCTCTTGGCCGGCACCGACGCGGCAGGCGGTCCATTGCCCACGGGCAGCTACGCCTTCCGGCTCGAGAACTACAAGGCGGGAGAACTTGCAGAGGTCACCGCGGTGGAAGCCTACGGCCGGGTGAACGAGGTGCGGAATGGCGCAGGCGGGGTGTTTCTCGTTCTCGAAGGCGGAGCGACCGTTGCGCCCGCCGACATCCGCGCCGTCCGAAGCCCGGGCCTGGGGTGACGTTGAACTTGGTCAGAACAGTGCCAGCGCAACCCCCGCCGCGCCGCCGGCCAATGCTCCGAGCAGAACGAGCGCGGCCGCGTGCGTCCGATCCGGACGCGACGCCTGCGGCGGGGCTTCGGCCTGCCGGATCAGCAGAGCTTCCACCATCTGTGGCAGTCGCGGACCGAATCGGCCGAGCACGCGCGCGGTGCGGATGAGATCGCGGATCAGCGCGCGTGGCCCCAGGTTCGCGTGGATGTAGCTTTCCACCACCGGGCGCGCGACCTGCCACATGTTCACGTTTGGATCGAGCGACCGCGCCACGCCCTCCACCACGACCATCGTCCGCTGCAGGAGGATAAGCTCGGTCCGCGTCTGCATGCCGAACCGCTCGGTCACTTCGAAGAGATAGGCCAGGAGCCGCGCCATGGAGATATGGCTCGCGTCCATGCCGAAGATCGGCTCGCCCACCGCCCTCAGCGCGCGGGCGAAGTCGTCGATGTTGCGGTCGTACGGGACATAGCCGGCCTCGAAATGCACCTCCGCGACGCGGCGGTAGTCCTTGCGGATGAAACCGATCAGGATCTCGGCATAGACACGGCGCGTGTATTCGTCGATCTGGCCCATGATGCCGAAGTCAAAGGCGATGATGTCACCGTTCGCCGCCACCTTGAGGTTGCCCTGGTGCATGTCGGCGTGGAAGTAGCCGTCGCGCAGGGCATGGCTGAGGAAGAGCTGCAGGACCCGCTCGGAAAGCGCCACGCAGTCGTGCCCGGCCTCGCGGATTGCCGCCACTTCGCCCATCGGGATGCCTTCCGCCCAGCCGAGTGTCATGACCCGGCGCGACGAAAGGTTCCAGAAGGGCTTCGGCACCTGGAACCCGGCATCCCCCTCGGTGTTCGCCGCGAACTCTGAAGCAGAGGCCGCCTCCAGCCTGAGGTCGAGCTCTCCCATCACGACGCTTTCGAAATGGGCGATGACATCGGTCGGGCGGAGCCTGCGCGAGGCGGGCGACAGTGCTTCGATCATCCGCGCGGCGAAATGGAAGGCGTCGATATCGCGACGGAAGGCGCGCTCGATCCCGGGTCGGAGGACCTTGACGGCAACCTCCTCGCCGGTCCCGGTGAGGCGGGCGCGGTGGACCTGCGCGATGGACGCTGCCGCTACCGACTCAGAGAACTCGCTGAACAGCGCGTCCACGTCCTGTCCGATCTCGTCGCGGAAGGTAGCCCTCGCCACTACCGTCGGGAAAGGCGGCAACTTGTCCTGCAGCACCCGAAGCTGGTCGGCAAGTTCCCCGCCCACCACGTCCGGGCGGGTCGACAGCACCTGGCCGAACTTGATGTATGCAGGCCCGAGCGCAGTGAGCGCCCGCGTCACCGGCGGCAGCGCCGGGTCGCCCGGATAGCCCAGCCACTTGAACGGCCACCCGAGCACCCGCGCCAGCACCCTGAGCCGGGGTGGCACCTCCATCGCCTCGAGCGCGAGCTTCATCGCGCCCGTCCGCTCGAAGGTCGCCCCGGTGCGGATCAGCCGCCAGATGTTGTGGGGTCCCCGCAACGTCAGAGCTTCCAGCCGGAGTGGAGCGCGGCGACGCCCATCGTCAGGTTGCGGTACTTAACGAGGTTGAAGCCGGCCGCCCGGATCATCCCCGCGAATGTCTCCTGATCGGGAAACTTGCGGATCGATTCCACGAGATACTGGTAGCTCTCACGGTCGTTCGCGACGATCTTGCCCATCACCGGGATCACGTTGAAGGAGTAGCGGTCATAAAGCCATTGCAGGCCCGGATCCGGCAATTGGCTGAACTCCAGCACCATGATTCGCCCGCCGGGCTTCAGCACGCGGAAGGCTTCCGAGAGGGCATCGGGAATGCGTGTCACGTTCCTGATGCCGAAGCTGATCGTGTAGACGTCGAACGTGTTGTCCGCGAACGGCAGCGCCATCGCGTCGCCCACGACCCAGGTAAGCCGGTCGGCAAGGTGTTCGGCCTCGGCCCGCTTCTGACCCTCGACCAGCATCGGCTCGGTCATGTCGAGCACAGTCGCGGTGGCACCGCGCGCGCGCCTGAGGAAGCGAAAGGCGATGTCGCCGGTGCCGCCCGCCACATCCAGCAGTTCCTGGCCCGGCCGCGGAGCGAGCCAATCCATCATCGCGTCCTTCCAAAGCCGGTGGATGCCCGCGCTCATCAGGTCGTTCATCAGGTCATAGCGGTTCGCGACACGGGAAAAGACGCCATGAACCATGCCGGCCTTCTCGCCCTCGGGCACGTCCTGGAACCCGAAGTGGGTTGTCGGGGTATCGCTCTCGCTCATGGCCCTTGTCGTCCGCTCGCTGTCGGCCCTGTTATAGAAGCTGTGGCCGCAGAGACAATGCGGCGTTCGCGCCGCAAGAAGGACCCCGACGAATGCCTGAACTGCCCGAAGTCGAAACCGTCCGCCGCGGCCTTCTCCCGGCGATGGAGGGCCGCGTGATCGAGCGGGCCGAGGTCCGCCGGGGCGACCTGCGCTTTCCATTCCCCGAACGCATGGCCGACCGGCTGACGGGCGTGCGCGTCATCGGCCTGCGGCGTCGGTCGAAATACATCCTCGCGGACCTCTCGACCGGCGATACGCTCCTGATCCATCTCGGCATGTCGGGGCGGATGCTGGTTTCCGGCCGCGTGCTGGGCGATTTCCACCATGACCACCCGGCGCCCACGAAGCACGACCATGTCGTGCTCGACATGGAAGGCGGCGCGCGCGTGACCTTCAACGACGCCCGCCGCTTCGGCGCGATGGACCTTGTCTCCACCGACACCGCGGAGGACCACTGGCTCCTGCGCGACATCGGTCCTGAACCCCTGGGCAACGCCTTCGACGAAACCTACCTGACCGGGCGGCTTGCCGGGCGGATGACGCCGGTGAAAGCGGCGCTCCTCGACCAGAAACTCGTCGCCGGTCTCGGCAACATCTACGTCTGCGAGGTGCTGCACCGCGCCGGCATCGACCCTCGCCGCAAGGCCGGCCGCATCGCGGCTGCCCGCGCCGCGACGCTTGTCCCGCTCATTCGTGCGGTCCTTGCCGAAGCGATCGAGGCAGGAGGATCGTCCTTGCGCGACTACCGCCAGGCGGATGGCGAACTCGGTTATTTCCAGCATGCCTTCCGCGTCTACGACCGCGAGGGCGAGCCCTGCCCGACTCCTGGATGCGGCGGGCGGGTCGCGCGGATTGTCCAGTCCGGGCGGTCAACCTTCTTCTGTCCGCGCTGCCAAAGATGACTTGATCCTCTCGCGAGGGCTGGTAGGACTCGGCCTCGCAGCCGCAGAAAGGGCCTCACCATGGCTTACGAGACGCTGATCGTCGAGATCGAGGACTACGTTGCCCTGATTCGCCTGAACCGTCCGGATGCGCTGAACGCCCTGAACTCGAAGCTTGTCGGCGAACTTGCCGATGCAATCATCGAGGCCGAGAGCAATGACAAGGTGCGCTGTCTTGTCATAACCGGCTCGGAGAAGGCCTTCGCCGCGGGCGCCGACATCAAGGAAATGTCGGCCAAGACCTACGTCGATGTCTTCACCGGCGACCTCTTCGGTCCCATCAACGACTGCTTCCGGCGCGCGCGCAAGCCGGTCATTGCGGCGGTGGCGGGCTATGCGCTCGGCGGCGGCTGCGAGCTTGCCATGATGTGCGACTTCATCATCGCCGCCGACACGGCCAGGTTCGGCCAGCCCGAAATCAACCTCGGCGTCATCGCGGGAATCGGCGGCACCCAGCGGCTTACCCGTTTCGTTGGTAAGGCGAAGGCGATGGACATGCACCTGACCGGGCGCTTCATGGACGCGGCCGAGGCTGAGCGCGCGGGCCTCGTCAGCCGGGTCGTGCCCGCGGTCAAGCTCCTGCCGGAGGCGATGGGGGCAGCCCGCAAGATCGCCGAGAAATCGGCGCTCGCCACACTCGCGGCGAAGGAGGCCGTGAACCGCAGCTACGAGACGACGCTGACCGAGGGCATCCTCTTCGAGCGTCGGCTCTTCCACGGGCTGTTCGCCACCGAGGACCAGAAGGAGGGCATGAGTGCCTTCCTCGAAAAACGTACGCCCCAGTTCCGCGACAGATAGGCGGAAAAATCTCCGTCCCTGCTGTTGACTTGCGCCCGAGTCGCGCATAGAAGCGCGGCTTCAGATTTACCCGAACCGAAAACCGGAAGACGTCACATGGCCAATACGCCCCAGTCCAAGAAACGCGCGCGCCAGAGCGACCGTCGTCAGGACGTGAACAAGGCCCGCCGCTCGCGGATCCGCACCTTCCTGCGCAAGGTCGAAGAGGCGATCGCGTCCGGCAGCCAGGAAAAGGCGGCCGCCGCGCTGAAGGCCGCGCAGCCCGAACTCGCCCGCGGCGTGACCAAGGGCATCCTGCACAAGAACACGCTGGCCCGGAAGATGTCCCGGCTGACCTCGCGCGTGAAGGCGATCACCGCCTGATCCGGGTCCGATCCGAAACCTGACCAAGGGCGCGCCAGAGGCAGCGCCCTTTTTCGTGTTCTTCCGCCGCCCTGCTCCACCCGGAGAAAATGCCCCCTGTGCCCCATTTGCACAGGCGTCCGGATTCGGTGAGACAAAGAGGGAGTCAAGCGTGAAGTTCTGTTGCCCCCTCTTCCGCCGCCTTGATAGCGTCTCGGTGCGATTCACGTCGTCTTGGGGGGACATGCGGTAACCACTGGACCCGCGCAGGAGCTGCACCCTGCGGTGGTTCGAACGTGCGTTGAAAGTTCATCGCACGGGTGTTTCCGGTGCGGGCCACGGCCCACGCGCCGGTAATTCGAGGCCGGTCGTCCGGCCGCTGCCATGTCCGAATGAACCAACGCTTCCGGCAGGAAGCGGCTCGAACCGGCTGTGGCCGGATTTCGATGCTGCTTGCGCCGGGGGTGCGAACGACGGATTCGCGCGAAGAATACGGACCGGCACGGCTGCAGTGCGGGACAGTGAACGGAAGACGCGAGCACAAAAAATGACCGAAGACTCCTGGGGGCGGGCGCGACATGAACTTCTCAAGACGGTCGGGCAGAACAACTTCACCACCTGGATCGAGCCGCTGACGCTCGCGGAGTTCCAAGATGGCATAGCCCGCTTCCTGGCGCCGACGAATTTCATGCGCGACTGGGTCTCACGCAATTTCGCCGAGCAGATCCGCCAGCACCTGAACAACGCCGGGCTCGAGGTCGAGCGTGTGGAATTCCACGTCGCCGACGCCCGGTCCTTGCCGGCGGCCCGGCCGCCACGCCGGCCCGCGACGACTGCGACGACTGCGACTGCCTCGCTTGCCGAGGACCCTCTGCCCGGCGCGCCTCTAGACGCACGCTTCGTTTTCGACACCTTCGTTGTGGGCAAGCCGAACGCTCTGGCCCATGCCGCGGCACGGCGCGTCGCCGAGGGTGGCCCGGTCAGCTTCAATCCGCTTTTCCTCTATGGCGGCGTCGGCCTTGGGAAGACGCATCTGATGCACGCGATCACCAACGAACTGCGCAGCCGGCACCCCGAGAAGAAGGTCATCTACCTTTCGGCCGAGCAGTTCATGTACCGCTTCATCCAGGCCCTGCGCGAGCGCGAGGTCATCGCCTTCAAGGAACTGTTTCGCGGCGTCGATGTCCTCATGGTCGACGACCTCCAGTTCATCGCCGGCAAGGACTCGACGCAGGAGGAGTTCTTTCACACCTTCAACGCGCTGGTCGACCATAACCGCCAGATCGTCATCTCGGCCGACCGCTCGCCGGGCGAAATCAAGGGACTCGAGGAACGGATCAAGAGCCGCCTGCAATGCGGGCTCGTCGTCGATCTGCACCCGACCGACTACGAACTTCGTCTCGGTGTCCTCCAGCAGAAGGCCGAGATGAATCGCGGCCACTACCCGGGGGTGAAGCTCGCGCCGGGAGTGCTGGAATTCCTCGCCCACCGGATCACGTCGAACGTGCGGGTGCTCGAAGGCGCGCTGGCGCGCCTCTTTGCCTTCGCCTCGCTCGTCGGGCGCGAGATCACGCTGGACCTGACGCAGGACTGTCTGTCGGACACCCTGCGCGCCTCCGACCGCAAGGTCTCGATAGAGGAGATCCAGCGCAAGGTCGCGGAGCACTACAACGTCAGGCTCACCGACATGGTCGGGCCGAAGCGCCAGCGCACCGTGGCCCGGCCGCGGCAGGTTGCGATGTATCTGGCCAAGACCCTGACGACCCGTTCCCTGCCGGAGATCGGCCGGCGGTTCGGCGGCCGCGACCACACCACGATCATGCACGGCATCCGCAAGATCGAGGAGCTTAGGGCGACCGACAGCCAATTGTCGGACGATCTCGACCTGCTGCGCCGCTCGCTTGAAGGGTGAGGGCGCGACAAGCGCCCTTGACCCCCTCGCCCGTTCCATGGAAATTCCCGAAAAATCTTGAGCCGGAGGGGAAATTCGCTACCTTTCCCCTCCCGGCACCTCAGGGGGATGAGAATGAAGATCAGCATCGAGCGGGCCTCGCTTCTGAAGGCGGTCGGTCAGGCCCAGTCGGTCGTCGAGCGCCGCAACACGATCCCGATCCTCGCCAACGTGCTGATCGAGGCCGAGGGCAATACCGTCAGCTTCCGGGCCACGGACCTTGACATCGAGGTGGTGGACAAGGCCCCTGCTCAGGTCGAGCGCCCGGGCGCGACGACCGTCTCGGCGGTGATGCTGCATGAAATCGTCCGCAAGCTGCCGGACGGAGCACTAATCCAGCTCACCGATGACAGCGCGGCCGGCCGTCTCACTGTTCAGGCCGGCCGCTCGATGTTCTCGCTCGCCACGCTGCCGAAGGAAGACTTCCCGGTCATGGCGTCGTCGGAATACACCTCCAACTTCTCCGCCCCCGCACCGGTGCTGCGGCGGCTCTTCGACAAGTCGAAGTTCGCAATCTCGACGGAGGAGACGCGCTACTACCTTAACGGCGTCTACATGCACGTGGCCGAGGGAGAGGGCGGCAAGGTCCTGCGCTGCGTCGCGACCGATGGCCACCGGCTGGCGCGGATCGACGCCGCCCTGCCACCTGGCGCCGAGAACATGCCGGGCGTGATCGTACCGAGGAAGACGGTAGGCGAGCTCAGGAAGCTTCTCGACGACGACGATTCGCAGATCGCGGTCTCGGTCTCGGAAACCAAGGTGCGTTTTGCAACGCCGGCGATCACGCTGACCTCGAAGGTCATCGACGGCACCTTCCCGGACTACAGCCGTGTCATCCCGACCGGGAATACCCGGCGCCTGGAGGTTGACGCTGCCGAGTTCGCCAAGGCGGTGGACCGGGTGGCGACGGTCTCCTCCGAACGCTCGCGCGCGGTGAAGCTGTCGCTCGACGACGACCGGCTGGTGCTGTCGGTCAACGCCCCCGACGCCGGGGCCGCGGAGGAGGAACTGGCGGTCGCCTATGGCGACGAGCGGCTCGACATCGGCTTCAACGCCAAGTACCTCCTGGAGATCGCGAGCCAGGTGGACCGCGAGAACGCGGTATTCCTGTTCAACTCGGCCGGCGATCCGACGCTGATGCGCGAAGGCAACGACACCTCTGCCGTCTATGTCGTGATGCCGATGCGGGTCTGATCCGGCCTCTGGCCGGAGCCTCCGGCGGGAGTATTTGAGCCACAATGAAAGGCAGGGCCTGACTTGCCGCGGCTCGTCGTCACATCGCTTGTGCTGTCGCACTTCCGCTCGCACCGACGGACCGAGCTTGCCTTCGATGGCCGACCGGTCACGCTCTGGGGGCCGAACGGCGCCGGCAAGACGAACGTGCTGGAGGCCATCTCGCTCCTCTCGCCCGGTCGGGGCTTTCGTCGCGCCGCGCCGGAAGATCTGGGACGGCGGCCCGAGGGGCTCGGCTGGAAGGTGACGGCCGAGGTCGAGAGCCTGCATCAGGTTCACGAGATCGAGACCTTTGCCGAAACCGGCGCCGCGCGCAGCGTCTTGATCGACGGCAAGCCGGCGCCGCAGGCCGCCCTTGGCCGCATCCTCAGAATGCTCTGGCTGGTTCCGGCAATGGACCGGCTCTGGATCGAGGGGGCCGAGGGACGGCGGCGGTTTCTCGACCGGATGACGCTCTCCTTCGAGCCGGGTCATGCCGAGGCCGTCCTGACCTACGAAAAAGCCATGCGGGAACGCAACCGCCTCCTGAGGGACGAGGTACGCGACGCCCGCTGGTACGACGCGCTCGAGGCGCAGATGGCCGAGGCTGGCGCCGCGATCCAGTCGAACCGGGCGGCAGCGGTCGCCCGCGTCACGGCGACCGGCCGCGATGCCCGCACCTGCTTCCCGGCGGCGGAACTCGCCATCGTCGGGCCCGACGGCGCGGAAATTCCCTTGGAACCGATCGATCTGTCCGGGGCGCTGGCGGCGGGACGCGGCCGCGACATGGCGGCGGGACGGACGCTTGCCGGCCCGCACCGGGCCGACCTCGCCGCAACCTATACCGCCAAGTCGGTGCCGGCCGCGCAGGCCTCCACGGGGGAACAGAAGGCGTTGCTCCTCTCGCTCATCCTTGCCAATGCCCGCGCACTCGCCGAGGATTTCGGCGCGCCGCCGATCCTGCTTCTCGACGAGGTGGCGGCGCATCTCGACGCCGGCCGCCGCGCGGCGCTTTATGACGAGATCTGCGCACTCCGCGCCCAGGCATTCCTGACCGGGACCGGGGCGGAGCTGTTCGATACCCTCGGAACCCGCGCTCAGGGATATGAGGTCAAAGAGGAAAACGGGCTGTCGATCGTCACCGAAAGGACCTTGCCATGACCCCTCAGCGCGTCACCCTGATCACCCTCGGCGTCACCGACCTCCGCCGGTCGGGGGCCTTCTACGCGGCGCTCGGCTGGGTGCCGCATCCGGCCTCGCAAAAGGGCGTGACCTTCTACCAGATGCACGGGGCCGTCCTCGGCCTCTTCGGCCTCGCCGACCTCGCCGCCGACCAGGGCCGGCCCGATGCGACGCTCGGGACCGGGGCCATGACGCTCGCGCAGAACTTCCGCACCGAGGCAGAGGTAGACACCGCCTTCTCGGCCGCGCTCGCGGCCGGGGCGACGGGTCTGAAAGCTCCGGAGAAGGTCTTCTGGGGCGGGTACTCGGGCTACTACGCCGACCCTGACGGCCATGTCTGGGAGGTGGCGATGAACCCCTCCTGGCCGCTCGCCGACGACGGCAGCCTGACCCTGCCATGACCGTCACCGGCCATCAACTGTTGCTCTATGCGCTCGGCATGGCGGGGCTGTGGGCGGTGCCCGGCCCGGTATGGGTGGCGCTGACCGCCCGGGCGCTGTCGGGCGGGATGGCGGCAGCCTGGCCCCTGGCCGTGGGCGTGGCACTCGGCGACCTGATCTGGCCATTCTGCGCGATCCTGGGCCTCGCATGGGTGCTGTCGCTCTATGGTGACGCGCTGAGCGCCCTGCGCTGGGTGGCGGCGGCAGTCTTCGTCGTCATGGGCATCCTCCTGATCCGGCGCCCGCCGTCGGCACCCGGCGCAAACGGCCGGCTTGTGAAACCCGGGCTCTGGGCCGGATTCTCCGTCGGGATCGCGGCGGTGATCGGTAATCCGAAGGCGATCCTCTTCTATATGGGTTTCCTGCCGGGGTTCTTCGATCTCTCGCGCGTCACCGCGCCCGATGTCGCTGCGATTCTCGCCATCTCGGCTCTGGTGCCGATGGCGGGGAACCTCGCGCTGGCCGTCTTTTTCGACCGGGCGCGCAGGGTTCTCAGCAGCCCCGGGGCGCTGCATCGGCTGAACCTCGGTTCAGGTCTCCTGCTGGTTCTCGTGGGCCTGGTCATTCCCTTCACGTGATCCACCCGCGCACACCAAATCTTGTGGCATCCGCGTGACATTCCCCTCCCGAACGCCTATAAGATGCGGGCAAGAACAAGGACAGGCGGGCATGACCGAGGAAGCGCGGGCGGCGGCCGAATACGGCGCCGAATCCATCAAGGTTCTCAAAGGATTGGAGGCCGTGCGCAAGCGGCCGGGCATGTACATCGGGGACACCGATGACGGCTCTGGCCTGCATCACATGGTCTACGAGGTCGTGGACAACGGGATCGACGAGGCACTTGCCGGCCACGCCAACTTCGTGCGGGTGCGCATCCATGCCGACAACTCCGTCTCGGTGCGCGACAACGGCCGCGGGATCCCGACCGACATGCACCCGACCGAAGGCGTTTCCGCCGCCGAGGTCATCATGACCCAGCTCCATGCCGGCGGGAAGTTCGACCAGAACAGCTACAAGGTCTCGGGCGGTCTGCACGGGGTCGGCGTTTCGGTCGTGAACGCGCTTTCGGATTGGCTGGAGCTGAGGGTCTGGCGGAACGGCAAGGAGCATTTCGCCCGGTTCGAGGGCGGCGACACGGTGGAACCGCTGCGCGTCGTCGGCGACGCGGCCCCCGGCGAGAAGGGGACGGAGGTGCGCTTCCTCGCCGCGGCGAAGACGAACCATCCGGAAGGCACGTTCTCGAACCTCGAGTACAGCTTCAAGACGCTGGAGACCCGGCTGAGGGAACTCGCGTTTCTGAACTCCGGCGTGAAGATCATCCTGGAGGATAATCGCGGTGCGGAGCTCCTTCGGTCGGAGCTCTGCTACGAAGGCGGCGTGCGCGAGTTCGTGAAGTATCTTGACCGCCACAAGACCCCGATCATGCCCGAACCGATCTTCATCACCGGCGAGCGCAGCGGCATCGGTGTCGAGGTGGCGATGTGGTGGAACGACAGCTACCACGAGACGGTGCTGCCCTTCACCAACAACATCCCCCAACGCGACGGCGGCACACACCTTGCGGGTTTCCGCGGCGCGCTGACCCGGACGCTGACGAAGTACGCGCAGGATTCGGGCATCGCCAAGAAGGAGAAGATCGATTTCACTGGCGACGACGCGCGCGAGGGGCTGACTTGCGTCCTCTCGGTGAAGGTGCCGGACCCGAAGTTCTCGTCCCAGACGAAGGACAAGCTCGTCTCCTCCGAAGTCCGCCCTGCGGTCGAGAACCTTGTTAACGAGAAGCTCGGCGAGTGGTTTGAGGAACATCCCGCAGAGGCAAAGATCATCGTCGGCAAGATCATCGAGGCGGCGCTGGCGCGGGAGGCCGCGCGCAAGGCGCGCGAACTGACGCGGCGCAAGACGGCGATGGACGTGGCCTCGCTGCCCGGCAAGCTGGCCGACTGCCAGGAAAAGGATCCGGCACTCAGCGAGCTTTTCATCGTCGAGGGCGACAGCGCCGGCGGGTCGGCCAAGCAGGGGCGCGAGCGCAGGAACCAGGCGGTGCTGCCCCTGCGCGGCAAGATCCTTAACGTGGAACGGGCGCGGTTCGACCGGATGCTGTCATCGGACATGATCGGCACGCTGATCACCGCACTCGGCACCGGGATCGGGCGCGACGAGTTCAACCTTGCGAAGCTGCGCTACCACAAGATCATCATCATGACCGACGCCGACGTGGACGGCGCGCATATCCGCACGCTGCTCCTGACCTTCTTCTTCCGGCAGATGCCGGACCTGATCGACGCCGGGCACCTCTTCATTGCGGAACCTCCGCTCTACAAGGTCGCGCGCGGCAAGTCGGAGGTCTACCTCAAGGACCAGGCGGCGCTGGAGGACTTCCTCATCGAGCAGGGGACCGAGGGCGCGGTGTTGCGCCTCGGCTCGGGCGAGGAAATCACCGGCGCCGACCTGCGCCGCCTGGTCGAAGAGGCGCGGGTGGTCCGCAAGAGCCTTCTGGCCTTCCCGACGCACTATCCGACGCACATCCTGGAACAGGCCGCCATTGCCGGTGCCCTGGTGCCCGGCCGGGTCGATGCCGACGCGCAGGGGGTGGCCGACGAGGTGGCCCGCCGCCTCGACTCGGTGGCGGTGGAATATGAACGCGGCTGGAAGGGTCGACCGACGCAGGACGCGGGCCTGCGCTTCGCCCGCTCGCTGAGGGGCGTGGAGGAGGTCCGCACGCTCGATGGCGCGATCCTGCGTTCCGGCGAGGCGCGGCGGCTGGCGACCCACACCAGGGCGCTGCAGGAGGCTTACGGCGAAATCGCGCGGCTGGTGCGGAAGGACCGCGAGCAGCTCATCCACGGCCCCATCGAGCTTCTGAAGGCGATCCTCGCCGAAGGCGAGAAAGGCCTGACCCTGCAGCGCTACAAGGGCCTGGGAGAGATGAACCCGGAACAGCTCTGGGAAACCACGCTCGACCCCGCGGCGCGGGTGCTCAACCAGGTGAAGGTTGAGGACGTGGCGGATGCTGACGACATCTTTACCAAGCTCATGGGCGACGTGGTGGAACCGAGGCGCGAGTTCATCCAGCAGAACGCGCTGAGCGTCGAGAACCTCGACTTCTGAGCGCCCTCAGGGGAAGTTGCGCGCGTAGGCGGCTGCGATACTCTGGCGATCCCGGGCCGCCTTTGCGATCGCCAGAAGCCCCGGCGCCTCGACGGCAAACCAGTCCTCGCGCGGGCGCCAACGGGTCATTACGGCGAGATAGAGGTCGAGCGCCGAAAATCGCGGGCCGAGGAACCAGGGGCCGCCCGCCTCCCCGACCGCATGGGCCACCTGGCGCCAGAGGTCCTTCTGATAGAGGTCCACGCGTTCGCGGAATGCCGCAGCCGCGCCCCCGTCGGCGACGAAGCGCGTCGGCACATCGGCATAGGTGAAGGTCGGGTAGATGTTCGCCACGATGAAGATGAGCCAGCGAAGAAAGGCCGCGCGCTCGGGCGCTTGCGGACCGGGCACCAGATCGTCGCGTCCGGTCAAGTCGGCGAGGTAGAGCGTGATCGCCGCGCTTTCCGTTATCAACACGCCGGAGGGAAGGACAAGCGTGGGCACCTGCGCCAGCGGGTTTATCGCGGCGAGGCGCGCGCGGGCCTCAGCGTCCTGGAAAACGTCGCCTGTCTCAACAAGGTCAAAGGGCAGGCCATAATGGGCGAGCTGCAGTTCGATGATGGCCGAGCCCCAGCCGGGCATCTCATGGAGAGTGAACAATCGAAGCCTCCGGGTATCGCGAGGGATGCGTCCAGCCTAGACCGAACGGCGGGGATTCGCGCAGAG
The DNA here is from genome assembly GCA_020637675.1 of Paracoccaceae bacterium. Classification (GTDB taxonomy): domain Bacteria; phylum Pseudomonadota; class Alphaproteobacteria; order Rhodobacterales; family Rhodobacteraceae; genus Albidovulum. Next base: position 41,344 of record JACKKD010000003.1, read on the forward strand.
CATCACAGGATGCCGGAGGCTAGGAAATCGCCGAGCCGGTCACGCAGGTAAGGCACCGCCCGGTCATGGCCGAGGAAGTCGGCAACCGCCATCATCTCCCACCGCTGTCCCTCGTCGCCGAAGACGATGGTGGCGACCTCCGTCTCGGTGACACGGCCGCCGAAGAAGGCTGCGACCCCGCCGGTCACATGCTGCGACGGGTAGTCCCGCCGCCAGAGCAGTCGTGACTCCGGCAGGAGCAGCCCATACTCCTCATGCAGTTCCCTGAGCGCACAGGCCTCGGCCGACTCGCCGCCCTCCCGCCCGCCGCCGGGAAAGTCCCAGTGGCCGGGAAAGGGGATAGACGGGATTTCGTCGCGCAGATGGGTCAGCACCCGCGCGCCGGCCAGAAGCGCGATCTTTGCGCCGACAATGCCATCCAGGATGGCGGACTCAGCCCTCATTGATGTCGCGATCCCACACCTTGACCTGCCCCTCCCGCACACCGGACGCGCGCCGGAGCGCAAGCCAGGCGAGAAGCGACGCCACCGCAAAGACGAGGATCAGCGTGGCGAGTGAGCCGCCAAGCACGCCAAGCCAGAGAAGGAGACCTGTCAGCGCCGCGCCAATCGCGAAGCCGAGGAGGATGAAGCCCGATACGAGAATTTCGAGGATGGCGAGCACCGCGCCCGCGATCATCCAGACCCACCAGAGCTGCCAAAGAGTCACGAGCGCCCCCTCAGCATACGGAAGGCATCACCGAAGGCTTCAAGCGCGCTCGCCGGCACGATCACGGTCTGCTTGCCCGCGCCCTGCCCCACCGCCGTCAGCGCCTCCACCTGTTTCAGCGCCACCTGGAACTGCGCCGCCTCCAGCCCGTTCTCCTTGATCGCCGCCGCGATGGCCGAGGTCGCATAGGCCTCCGCATCCGCCGTGATCCGCCGCGCCTTGGCCTGCTGCTCGGCGGCGTAAAGCTCGGCGTCGGCGTTCAACTCCACCGACCGCTTCTTGCCCTCGGCCTCGGTCACCTGGGCGCGGCGGGCGCGTTCGGCGTTGAGCTGCTGGAGCATTGCCGCCCGCGTCGCCTCGTCGAGGTTCACGTCGAGCACCTCGGCTCGCGTCACCTCGATCCCCCAGTCGTCGACCATCGCGGCGACCTGTTCGCGCACCTTGGCGATAAGATCGGAGCGGTTCGACTGCACCTGGTCGAGCTCCATCTTGCCGATCTCGCTCCGCACGATGCCGGCGACCGTCGTGGCGATGGCCGCGTCCACGTCGCGGATGCGATAGACGGTCTTCTCCGGCTCGGTGATCCGGTAGAAGACGCTCGTCTCGACCTTGACGAGCACGTTGTCGGCCGTTATCGCGTCCTGAAGCGCGTTCGGCAACTGGCGTTCGAGCACCGAAATCTTGTGCGCCACGCGGTCGAGGAAAGGCACGATGAAGTTGATGCCCGGCCCGAGCACGGCGCGGAGCCGGCCGAACCGTTCCACCACATGCTTTTCCGACTGCGGCACGATCCTGACGCCCAGCCAGACGCAGAGCAGAAGGAAGAGCGCGAGTGCCAGCACCGCACCGTTGCCGCCGATCAACTCGCCGATGAGCCCGCTGCCGTCCATACCGTCCTCCACTGTCCCCGAAACGGACTATGCCTGCGCGCGCCGCCGGTGGAAAGCCCCGGCACGGCGACCTCAGGCGAGATGCGGGCGGAACGCCTTGATCACCGCCTCGTAGACCGCGCGTTTGAACGGCACGATGACGGCCAGCATCTCGTCCGCCTTCACCCAGCGCCACTCGGCGAACTCTGGGTGGTCGGTCTCGATGTCGATGTCGATGTCGCGGCCGAGGAACCGGAACAGAAACCAGCGCTGGCGCTGACCGCGATACTTGCCGCCCCAGATCTTGCCGACGAGCTCCTCCGGCAGGTCGTAGGTCACCCAGTCGGGCGACTTGGCGACGAACTCGACAAGGCCGGCTGAGACTCCTGTCTCCTCCCGAAGCTCACGCAGGGCCGCCTCGCGCGGCTTCTCGCCTTCGTCGATTCCGCCCTGCGGCATCTGCCAGGCGGAAGCCGGGCCGTCGTGCCGGCGCCCGGCGAAGATGAGGCCGGCGTCGTTGACGAGAACGACGCCGACGCAGGGGCGGTAGGGCAGGCGGGCGGCCTTCTCGGTCATCATTCGGCGGCGGCGATGGCGGACAGGCCCTTGAGGATGTCGATCGCATAGGCGAGCTGGTAATCCTCCTCGCGCAGCTTGGCGGCAGCCTCGGCACGAGTCTGCTCTTCCTCCCAGACGCGCTTTTCGTCGTCGCTCATCGTGTCGTTGGTGATGGCCCCGCGCAGGTCCGCCTCAGAACGCGAGCGGGTCGCGGCCGAACTCTCCGCCTCCGTCGCCGCTTCGGTGGCAGTCTTCGGTTCAGGCTGTTCCACCACGATGTCCGGCGCGATGCCGAGCGCCTGGATCGAGCGGCCCGAAGGCGTGTAGTAGCGCGCGGTGGTCAACCGCATCGCGCCCTCGCCCCTGAGCGGGATCACCGTCTGGACCGAGCCCTTGCCAAAGGACTTTGTGCCGACGACGATGGCGCGGCGGTGGTCCTGAAGTGCGCCGGTGACGATCTCCGAAGCCGAGGCAGAGCCGCCGTTGATGAGGACGACGATAGGCTTGCCCTCGGTCAGGTCGCCCGGCTCGGCGTTGAATCTCTCGCTGTCCTGCGGGTTGCGGCCACGGGTCGAGACGATCTCGCCCTTGTCGAGGAAGGCGTCCGAGACCTGGATGGCCTGCGTCAGAAGCCCGCCGGGGTTGTTCCTCAGGTCGAGCACGAAGCCGTTGACCTTGTCCATGCCGCCGGCTTCCTCGACCGATTTCTTCAGCGCATCCGACATGTTGTCGTAGGTCTGGTCGTTGAAGGTGGTGACGCGGAGGACCACCGTGTGCCCCTCGAGCCGGCCACGTGCCGCGGTGAGCTTGATCGTGTCGCGGATGATCGAGACGTCGAAGGGCTCCTCCGTCCCCTCGCGCGCGACGGTCACGACGATCTCGGAACCCACCGGCCCGCGCATCTTGTCCACGGCCTCGTCGAGCGTGAGGCCAAGGACGCTTTCGCCATCGACATGGGTGATGAAGTCGCCCGCCTTGATCCCGGCCTCGGCCGCCGGTGTCCCGTCCATTGGCGAGACGACCTTGATGAAGCCCTCCTCCTGCGTCACTTCGATGCCGAGGCCGCCGAACTCGCCCCGTGTCTGCACGCGCATATCGTCGAAGGCGTCGGGGGCAAGATAACTCGAATGCGGGTCGAGCGAGGTCAGCATGCCGTTGATCGCGGCCTCGATCAGCTTTCCCTCGTCCACCTGCTCGACATACTGGGAGCGGATGCGTTCGAAGATGTCACCGAAAAGGTCGAGCTGCTCGTAGACATTCGGCTTCTGCGTCTCCTGCGCGACGAGAGGCCCTGCCACCTGCGTCGTGAGCACCACGCCGGCGATCGTGCCGCCAAGGGCAGCCATCAGAAATTTGCGCATCGCTTCAGTCTTCCCTTGTCTCGGTGAACCACGGGGCGGGGTCCACGGGCTCCTTGCCCTGTCTCAGCTCTATATAAAGCGTTTCCGTCCGCTCCGCGCCACCGCCATCTTTGTCGCCCCCGGCAAGGATGGCACCCTCGGGCGCTATGCCCCCCATCAGCCCGACCGGCGCACCGGCGTCGAGCACATCGCCGGTCTCGCCGAAAACGGAGGCGAGTCCGGCAAGGACGAGAAGATAGCCTGACGCTGGCTCCGCGATCATCACATTTCCGTAGTCAAGAAGCGGGCCACGATAGCGCACCGTCGCAGGCCAGGGCAGCGTCACGAGAGCGCCGGGCCGGGTGGCGATCAGGAGGCCTGGTCGTCGGATGCCGGCCGCATCCGCCTCGCCGGCGCGGCGCAGGAGCGTGCCCTGAACCGGCAGGGGCAGCGTCCCTTTGGCTCCGGCGAAATCGCCCATAGGCGCGCCAATGTCGGTCTCCATACGGAAAAGGCCGGCCGCGAATGAGTCGAGGCTGTCGGCGCTGGCAACCAGCGCCTTCAGTTCCTCCGGGTCGTCGAGAAAGCGGCGCGGCAGGTCGGTCCGGTCCTGGATCGCCTGCGCCAGGGCCGTCCGTGCAGCCTGGGCAGCGTCGAGCCCCCGCTGGAGCGTTTCCGCCACCTCGGCCTGAAGCTCGCGAACGCGACGGAGTTCATCGAGCTCTGCGCGCAAGGTCTCGGCCTCGGCCTGGAGCGCCGGGGTGACCGAGGCGAGGATCATCCCCGATCGCGCCGTTCCAATCGGTCCGTCGGGATGGAGGAGCAGAAGCGGTTCCGCCCCACGCTCCATCATCGCCATGGCGCCGAGCAGGGCGCCGATTCTCTCGCGCCGCGCGGCGAAGGAGGCTTCAATCTCCGCCTCGCGCGCGGTCGCGCGCCGCAGCGCGTCCCGCAGGGCGCCGAAACCGCGTTCATAGGCGCGGATCGTGCGGGTCAGAGCCGACACGCGCTCGCGCGATCCCTCCGCCGCACTAAGCGCCGCCACCGCCTCGCGCAGCTCCGCAGCAGCTGCCTGCGCTTCGGGTGCCGCCGGGTCGGCGGCGCGTGCCGGCTGGCCGAGCGCGAGCGCGAGCGCGAGGAGAAGGGCCGCCGCGCGCATCACCGCTCGATCAGGCTCCGGCCCGTCATCTCGGGAGGAAGCGGCAAGCCCATGAGGTCGAGAAGCGTCGGCGCCAGATCGGCCAGCCGGCCGTTCCCCAGCCGCGCGCCGGCAGGCCCGCCGACGAGCACAACGGGCACCGGGTTCGTGGTGTGCGCGGTGTGGGGCCCACCCGTCACCGGGTCGATCATCACTTCGCAGTTGCCATGGTCGGCCGTCACGATCATCGCTCCGCGCGCCTTCTCCAGCGCGGCGACCGCGCGGCCGAGGCCACGGTCGACTTCCTCCACCGCGGCGATGGCGGCGGAAAGGACGCCGGTGTGGCCCACCATGTCCGGGTTTGCATAGTTGACGACGATGAGGTCGTAGCGCTTTCCGATGGCGTCGACGAGATGATCGGTAACCTCAGGCGCCGACATCTCGGGCTTCAGGTCATAGGTCGCCACCTTGGGCGAAGGAGCCATGTAGCGGTCCTCGCCTGCCTCGGGCACTTCCTTGCCGCCATTCAGGAAGAAGGTCACGTGCGGATATTTCTCGGTTTCGGCGAGGCGGAACTGCCGGAGTCCATGTGCCGCGACCCAGGCGCCGATCGTGTTGACCACGGGGCGCTTCGGGTAGGCCGCTGCCATGAAGGCATCGTGCGTCGTCGAGTAATCGACCATGCCGAGCAGTGCCGCCCAGTGCGGTCGCCGGCCGCGCTCGAAGCCCTGGAACGCATCCTCCGCAACCGCGAGCAGGATTTCCCGCGCGCGATCGGCGCGGAAGTTGAGGCAGAAGAACCCGTCGCCGTCCTTCGCGCCGTCAAAGCCCGCGATGACCGTGGGCTGGATGAATTCATCGGTCTCGCCACGCCCATAGGCCTCGGCCACGGCGGCCTCGGGGGAGGCCGAGGCAAGTCCCTCGCCCTTCACCATCGCGGCGTAGGCGCGCGCGACGCGCTCCCACCGGTTGTCACGGTCCATCGCGAAGTAGCGCCCCGTGACGGTGACGACCCTCGCCCCCGACGGCAGCCGGCGCACGAGGTCGGCGATGAAGCCGTCCGCAGATTTCGGCGGCACGTCGCGGCCATCGGTCACCGCATGGAGCGCCACCGGCACGCCACCCGCCGTTACCATCTCGCAGGCGGCGAGGACGTGGTCGATATGGCCATGCACCCCGCCGTCGGAGATCACGCCCATCAGGTGCGCGGTCCCTCCGCTGGCCTTCAGCGACTGGACGAAGGCGGCCATCGCGGCGTTGGAAAAGAACGACCGGTCCTCGATCGCAAGGTCGATCTGGCCAAGGTCCATGGCAACGACGCGCCCCGCGCCGATATTCGTGTGCCCGACCTCGGAATTGCCCATCTGGCCCGTGGGCAGACCGACGTCCGGCCCATGGGTCACGAGGCTTGCATGGGGGCATCTGGCGATGATCCGGTCAAAGGTCGGCGTCCGGGCAAGCGCCACGGCGTTGCCCTCGGTCGCCTCTCTCAGACCCCAGCCGTCGAGAATGCACAGAACGACGGGTTTCGGCGCGGTCATGGGGCGATCCTCGTGGTTGCGGGCCACGTTCTAGGACGCATGGGAAGCCACCGCAACAGCCCGTCGCGCCTATGGGCGGTCCTCCTGGTCGGCCGACCCGCGCAAGCGGCCCTCGCGGAACCAGGCGATCGCGTCCTCAAGCCGGTCGTCGCCCCAGAAGAGCTCGTCGCCGACCACGAAGCTCGGCGCGCCGAAGATGCCGCGCGACCGCGCCTCGTCGGTCGCCTCGAGGTAGGCCGTCCCGATGGCCTCCGACATCGCCCGGCCGGCAACCTCGTCGCGGTCCCGGCCAAGCTCGCGCAGCGTATCCCCGAGATTCGGCTCGCTCCCGGCGGGCTCTCCCGCGAGGAACCAGCGCCGGTAGGTCGCCGTCACATAGTCGTGGCACCAGCCCTCGGCCCGGGCGAGAACTGCGACCCGGTTAGCGAGGTCGAACTCGGTCAGCGGATAGGGCGCGGGAAGCGTCGGCTTCAGCCCGTGCATGGCGGCGCGCCGTTCGATGTCGCGCCACATGTAGCGCGCCTTCACCGGCTTGTTGGCGAAGGGGATGTTGTTCATCTCCAGCATGATCGCGCGGACGCTGAATGGCCGCCAGTCGAACCGGATGCCGGTTTCCCGTTCGATTGCCGGGAGGCGCGAGACGGTGAGGAAGGAATAGGTGCTGCCGATCGAGAACCAGAACTCGATGTGTTTCATCGAGGCCCTCCAAATCCCGCGTGATCGGCGTTTCCGGCCGCCATTATGGGCGGACGCCCGCCAAAGGCAACCGGCGAAAAGAAGGTTGCGGAATACCGTCACACCCGGTGATACGGCGCCCCGGCAAGGATCGAGGCGGCGCGGTAGAGCTGTTCGGCCAGCATCACGCGGGCGAGCATGTGCGGCCAGACCATCGGCCCGAACGAGAGCACTAGATCGGCACGCTCGCGCAAGACCGGGGCGAGGCCGTCGGCGCCGCCGATGAGGAAGGTCATGTCCTGCCGGCCGCCGTCGCGCACGCGCGCGACCAGCGCGGCGAAGTCGGGTGAGGTCAGGCCGCGCCCACGTTCGTCCATCGCCACGGTGAATGCGCCCTCGGGCAGCGCCCGGGCGAGAAGCACCGCCTCGGCCTCCATCCCGCCGCCCTTCCTGTCCTCCACCTCGTGAACGGACACCGGGCCGAGCCCGAGGGGCCGGCCCGTCCTGTCGAACCTTCTGAGGTAGTCGTCGAGGAGCACGCGTTCCGGTCCGGCGCGGAGCCGGCCCACCACGCAGAGATGCAGCCGCATCAGGCCTTGCGCACTGCCGCGAGACCCGCGCCCGGCTGCATCCACATCTTCTCGAGCTGGTAGAACTCGCGCACTTCCGGCCGGAAGACATGGACGACGACATCGCCCGCGTCGATCAGCACCCAGTCGCCCTGCTCCTTGCCTTCGGTGCGGCAAGTGCGGCCGAATTCGTGCTTCAGCCGCTCGACCAGCTTTTCCGCGATCGCGCCGACCTGGCGCGACGAGCGACCCGAGCAGATGACCATGTGATCGGCGACAGAGGACCGGCCGCGGAGGTCAATCGCCACCACGTCTTCGGCCTTGTCATCGTCGAGGGAGGAAAGCACCCGCGCGAGGAGTTCGTCGCTGGTGGCTTCGATGGGCGCGGCCGTCATCGGCATCGCCCCTGCGGCCCGGGAAGCGGCCGCGGTGTGGGTAGGTAACAGGACATCGTCCTCCTGAGTTGCGCGCCGCCCCGCCCCGGCGCTGGGAATGATCATAAGGTAACATCGCGAATGTAAAATCTCAATGAGCCCCCTCGTTTCCCGCAGAGCCGCACGAAAGGCGCCCTTGCGCCGGTCTTGCGGGACTCGGGGCGAAGGTGTATCTGCGCCTTTCATGAAACGTATCTTCGACATGGACGACCGCGCGCGCCTGCCCTGGCGGTTCTTCGGCGCGACGATGACGGTACTGGCGCGGCTTTGATCGCCGGCCACCCCTGTCGCCCCTTCGGTTTCTGACCCCCGATTTCCCACCCGCGGAGAGGACTCATGTCCGGCAAGACGCTTTACGATAAGATCTGGGACGCCCATGTCGTCGACACCCAGGACGACGGCACCTGCTTGCTCTACATCGACCGCCACCTCGTGCACGAGGTGACGAGCCCTCAGGCCTTCGAGGGCCTGAGGATGGCGGGGCGCAAGGTGCGCAGCCCCGAAAAGACCATCGCGGTGCCCGACCACAACGTGCCCACCACCCCTGACCGTGTGAAGGGCATCGAGAACGAGGAAAGCCGCATCCAGGTCGAGGCGCTGGACAGGAACGCCAGGGATTTCGGCATCAACTACTATCCGGTGAACGACATCCGCCAGGGGATCGTCCATATCGTCGGGCCAGAACAGGGCTGGACGCTGCCGGGCATGACGGTTGTCTGCGGCGACAGCCACACCGCCACCCACGGCGCCTTCGGCGCGTTGGCCCACGGGATCGGCACGTCTGAGGTCGAACACGTTTTGGCCACGCAGACCCTGATCCAGAAGAAATCGAAGAACATGAAGGTGGAGATCACCGGCAGGCTCCGCCCCGGCGTCACCGCCAAGGACATCACGCTCAGCGTCATCGGCGCGACCGGCACCGCAGGCGGGACCGGTTACGTGATCGAATACATGGGCGAGGCGATCCGCGACCTTTCAATGGAAGGCCGCATGACCGTTTGCAACATGGCGATCGAGGGCGGCGCGCGCGCGGGCCTGATCGCGCCGGACGAAAAGACCTTCGAGTATGTGATGGGCCGGCCCCATGCGCCGAAGGGTGCGCAGTGGGAAGCGGCACTCGCCTGGTGGAAGACGCTGAAATCGGACGACGACGCCCGTTGGGACAAGGTCGTGACCCTGAAGGGCGAGGATATCGCCCCCGTCGTCACCTGGGGCACCAGCCCCGAGGACGTGCTGCCGATCACCGGCGCGGTGCCGTCGCCGGAGGATTTCAAGGGCGGCAAGGTCGAGGCGGCAAGGCGGTCGCTCGACTACATGGGGCTGAAGCCCGGCATGAAGCTGACCGACATCAGGATCGACACCGTCTTCATCGGCTCTTGCACGAACGGACGCATCGAGGACCTGCGTGCCGCAGCCGCGATCCTGAAGGGCAAGCACATCGCCCCGGGCATCCGCGCGATGGTCGTGCCGGGCTCGGGCCTCGTGCGCGCGCAGGCGGAAGAGGAAGGTCTGGCGCAGATCTTCATCGATGCGGGCTTCGAATGGCGGCTTGCCGGCTGCTCCATGTGCCTCGCGATGAACCCCGATCAGCTTTCGCCCGGCGAACGCTGCGCGGCGACGTCGAACCGCAACTTCGAGGGACGTCAGGGCCGCGGCGGACGCACCCACCTGATGAGCCCCGCGATGGCGGCGGCGGCGGCGGTCACCGGGCACCTCACGGATGTGCGCGAGATGATGGCGGAAACGGTGTAAGGGACAACGGACATGGACAAATTCACCACCCTCACCGGAATCGCGGCGCCGATGCCCTTGGTCAACATCGACACCGACATGATCATCCCCAAGCAGTTCCTGAAGACGATCAAGCGCTCGGGCCTTGGCAAGAACCTCTTCGACGAGATGCGCTTTACCCAGGACGGCCGGGAGATCCCGGATTTCGTGCTGAATCAGCCGGCCTGGCGGAATGCCGAGATCATCGTGGCGGGTGACAACTTCGGCTGCGGGTCGAGCCGCGAGCACGCGCCCTGGGCGCTTCTCGACTTCGGCATCCGCTGCGTCATCTCGACGAGTTTCGCCGACATCTTCTACAACAACTGCTTCAAGAACGGCATCCTGCCGATCGTGCTGCCAGCAGAGGTTGTGGCCGTCCTCATGGACGATGCCAGGAAGGGCGCCAATGCGAGGATGACAGTCGATCTGGAATCGCAGACCGTCACGACCTCCGACGGGCAGAGCTTTGCCTTCGACGTCGACCCCTTCCGCAAGCATTGTCTCCTGAACGGACTCGATGACATCGGCCTGACGCTGGAGAAGGGTTCGGCCATCGACACTTTCGAGAAGGTTGCCGCACAGAGCCGCCCTTGGGTGTGAAAACGCTTGAGATACAACATCTTGGGCCGCCCCTCGGGCGGCCTTTTTTCTTGTGCCGGTATCGGCGGAAAATTGCTCATTAAATGATGCAAAGGCGCACCAGTTATTCCACGAAAAGGCCCCAATGCCGGGGCTAGTCTTAACGAAACGTTGATGGGGAGCCGGACTTGGGCAAATTTGGGGCAACAATGAGGCAGCGCGCCACAATTGGCGGGCTCAAGTTGGCCAGACACGCCCGGCAATGCACCGGCAACGGCCAGGTCGAGGGAACGGGGCAGTGATTTCTCAGCTCACAGGGGCGCTCGTGCGCGCGGTTCTGGTCATGGTGTTGATCGCGACACCATCGCTCCTGCTGCCGCATGTCTCGCACGACACGACCCAGATCGTCGCCCTCGTGGCGCTCTTCGCAGCCGCGCTGACGTTCTTCGAATACGCCTCCACCTATCCCGGCCTGGTGGAATTCCGCGACGCGCCCCCTTTCAACCGCCTGCGCTTCCTGTCGCTCTTCGTCACCGTCCTCATCCTGTCGACGATCGTCCGCGGCCAGACCGAACCGACGACTCTGACGGTCTTCATCGAGGCGCTTGGCAACAAGCTCGGCGAGGTCATCGACGTTCCATACAGTCCGGTGCGCCTCGTCGTGCTGATGCTGCCGGAGGACATGAGCCTGCGCCACCTGATCCTCGTGCGCACCTCGGCGGGCATCTCCTACATGATCTCGCTCATGACGCTCATCCTCTTCGTGGTAACGATGCGGGTGATCGGCTGGCCGAGCCGGATCGGCTCGTTCAACGTCTGGATCAACCTGCCGACCTTCGATCCGACGACGGGAGGCGACGTGGTGGACCGGCTGCAGCGTGACGCCCGGTTCAACATTGCACTCGGCTTCCTTCTGCCGTTCCTCATTCCCGCTGCGGTCAAGCTCGCCGCGCTCGCCTTCTCGCCGGTGACGCTGGAAAGCCCGCAGACCCTGATCTGGACGATGACAGCATGGGCCTTCCTTCCCGCCTCCCTCTTCATGCGCGGCATCGCCATGGGGCGCATCGCCGGGATGATCGCCGAGAAGCGCCGGCAGAACAACGCCACGGCCGAGGCGGAGCTCTTGCCGGCCTGATCCTCGGGGCGCTCCTGCCGGTTGGGGCCCGCGCCGAGACGTTCAGAATCGCGACCTACAATGTCGAGATGAACCGCGATGGTCCAGGGCTCCTCTTGCGCGACATCCTCACCGAAAGGGACCCACAGGTGGAGGCGGCGGCGGCTGTGATCGCGGCCGCCGCCCCGGACGTGATCGTGCTGACCGGCATCGACTACGACCTTGGCGGCATCGCACTCGGCGCTTTTGAGGACCGTCTCGCCGCAGCAGGGGCTGACTATGCCCACCGACTGGCACTCCGTCCCAATACCGGCATGGCCACCGGCCTCGACCTCGACGGCGACGGGCGCACGGGCGGGCCGGGCGATGCGCAGGGTTTCGGCCGCTTCGCGGGCGAAGGCGGCATGGCGGTGCTGTCGCGGTTGCCGCTGGGAGAGACGACGGACTACTCCGCCTTTCTCTGGCGTGACCTTCCGGGAAACCTGCTGGACGGGGCAGGGCTGAGCGCAGATGCCGCCGCGATCCAGCGGCTTTCGACGACCGGCCACTGGGTCGTTCCGGTCGTGCTGCCAGACGGACGGTCGTTGAGGCTTCTTGCGTGGATGGCGACGCCACCCGTCTTTGACGGGCCAGAGGACCGTAACGGGCGGCGCAATCACGACGAGGCGGCCTTCTGGACACGACTTCTGGACGGTGATCTGCCCTTCGCGCCGCCGCAGGGCCCTTTCATCGTGATCGGTGACGCAAATCTCGACCCGGTGGACGGTGACGGGCGGGCTGACGCGCTCACGTCCCTTCTGGCGGATCGGCGCCTTCAGGATCCGCAGCCGGCAAGCCGTGGCGCAGAGCAGGCCACATCCGCGCAAGGCGGGCCGAACGCGGACCAGCGGGGCGCTGCGGCCCTCGACACGGCCGACTGGCCGGAGGACGGCGGGCCGGGAAACCTCAGGGTGGACTATGTCCTCCCGTCTGCCGACCTCGTGGTGGAGGAAGCGGCCGTCTGGTGGCCTGAACTCGGCAGCCTGGAAGCAGAGGCAACGGCCACCGCCTCCCGCCACCGGCTTGTCTACATCGACATCCGTTCGCCTTGACCGTCAGGCCGCGCCGAACCGCTCCATGGCCTTCCTGTGCAGCGCAACATCGACGTTTCCGCCCGAGGCGACGACGATCACCGCCGGTCCCGCCACCGCCTCAGGCCGGAAGAGCGCGGCGGCAAGCGCCACCGCCCCGCCCGGTTCCAGGACGATGTGGAGCCGGTTGAAGGCTGCCGCCATGGCAGCCATCGCCTCGTCCTCGCTGACCGCGATCCCGGGCCCGCAGAGCCGCGAGAGGATCGGGAAGGTGATCTGCCCCGGCGAGGGCGTCACGATCGCGTCGCAGATCGAGCCGGTCATCCGCGCGTTCCGTTCGATCTTCCCCGAGGCAAGCGAGCGCGCCACGTCATCGAACCCCTCCGGCTCCACTGTCCGGGCGCGAAGGCCAGGTGCCCTCGCCTCAAGCGCAAGCGCGATGCCGGAGGTGAGCCCCCCGCCGCCGCAGGGAACGAGCACATCGGCCGCCGCCACCCCGGCCGCCGCGGCATCTTCGGCGATCTCGAGACCCGTGGTCCCCTGTCCGGCGATCACGAGCGGCTCGTCGAAGGGCTTCACCAGCGTCAACCCGCGTTCTTCGGCAAGCGCCGCGCCAATCGCGTCGCGGTCTCCCGTCGCCCGGTCGTAGAGCACGACCTCGGCCCCAAGCGCGCGGGTATTGTCGATCTTCACGCGGGGCGCATCGGAAGGCATCAGGATGACGCATGGCGCGCCCATGGCGCGGGCAGCATAGGCCACCCCCTGCGCGTGATTGCCTGAGGAGAAGGCGATGACCCCCCTGGCGCGAGCCTCGGGCGGCAGCGCCGACAGCGCCGACCAGCCGCCGCGCAGCTTGAACGAGCCAGTCGGTTGCAGGCATTCCGGCTTCACCAGCACCCGCCGCCCGGCGATCTCGTCGAGAAACGGCGAGGACAGCAGTGGCGTGCGCACCACATGCCCCTTGAGCCGCCCGGCGGCCGCCTCGATCATCCCGATGTTCATCGCATCCTCTCCAGCCAGGTGCGGATCGCGCCGAGGCTTTCGGCCTCGTCGAGGAAGGGAACGTGCGCACGGTCGGGCACGTCGGCAAAAATCATGTCGGGGCGCCGGCGCCGCATCTCGGCGGCGGCCGTTTCCGACAGGAGGTCGGAATTTGCGCCCCGGATCAACGCGAGCGGCAGCCCGGCGCAGGCGTCGAAGAGCGGCCAGAGATCGGCCTGCGGCCCCTCGAACGCGGCAAGAAAGCTGGTCCGAAGTTCCGGGTCGTAGCGGATGTGCAGGCCCTTGTCCGCGGGCGAATAGAGCCGTTCGGCGAAAGCCCGCCAGCGTGCCTCGGGCACATTGACGAAGCCGGGCATCGTGCGGGGCAGCTTCGCCACGAGTTCGTCCATGCTCTTCGCCGCCGGGTTACGGCCGACGTAGTCGAAAATCTTCTCCAGCCCCGCGCGTTCCAGTGCCGGCCCCACGTCGTTGAGGAGAATGCCCAGAAGCCGCGGTCGCGCGGTCGCAGCGAGCACCATGGCAATCAGTCCGCCGCGCGAGGTGCCGATGACAGCGGCCTGCTCGAGCCCGAGATGATCGAGAAGCTCCAGCGCATCCTTCGCCTCGCGCGGGACGGTATAGGTCGCTGAGCCGGTCCATTCCGAACCGCCGCGGCCGCGGTAGTCGGCGCGGATCAGGCGCACGTCGGGCAGATGCGACGCAAGAAAATCGAAGTCCGTCGAGGAGCGGGTGAGGCCGGCGAGGCAGAGCACGGGCAGCCCCTCTCCCTCGTCGCGGTAGGCAAGGCGGGCGCCGTCGGAGGCGGTGAAGTGCAGGAGTGTCATGGGCGGGCAAGGTCCGGGATCGGGGTTAGATCAGGTATTTCGTGGTGCGGGCGGGCGGGCAGCCTTTCGACCGGCAACCCGGCGCGGTTCACCCAGGCGGTACGAAACCCGTAGCCCGCTGCCGCCGCCGCGTCCCAGCCGTTCGAGGAGACGAAGAGCACCTCGTCCCTGGCACAGCCGAACCGTTCGGTGACGAGCCCGTAGACGCGTGCATCCGGCTTGAAAACGCCGACGCTCTCGACCGAGAGCACGTCGTCGAGCAGACTGCCGATTCCGGCGGATGCAACCGCTGCCGCTAGCATCGGAGGCGAGCCGTTGGAGAGGATCGCCGTCGCAAGCCCGCGCGCCTTCAGCGCCGCGAGGGTGGTGGGAACCTCGGCATAGGCCGGAAGCTCACGGTAGAGCGCCAGCAGACGCGGCCGGAGTTCCGGATCGGCCAGCCCGTTGGCCTCTAGCGCCCAGTCGAGCGCGTCTTCGGTGACGGTCCAGAAATCCGCGTGCCGGCCCATGACGGCACGAAGCCAGCTGTATTCGAGTTGCTTTCTCCGCCAGTCGTCGGCGAGGCGGGGCCAGACGGCGGCGAGCGCCGCGCGCCTCGGTTCGGCTGCGGCAAGGCGGGCGGCGGCAGCCACGTCGAAGAGCGTGCCGTAGGCGTCAAAAATGCACGTCGTTGTCGCCATGGAACCTCCGCCGGCCAGACTGGCGCGGGTCGCATCGCGCGGCAAGGGCGGAAATGTGTCGCGCACAATCCCAAGCCGTCCGGCCGGTCACTGGCTTTTCTGCCCCGTCGCGGGCACTCTGGCACCGGACCCACCGCCGGCAGAGCCGCAGGAGCACGCCATGTCCGAACCGACGCCCGTCGAGCGATTCAAGCAGGCCCTGCGCACGCTCGAAGCCGAGTTCGACGCCGAGGTGGCCGAGCGCCGCGCCGCGCTGCGATACCGGATCGAACGCGGCCGCGTCGTCTTCGACCGCGAGGTGCTGGCGCGCCACCGCGAGGCCCGCGTGCGGCTGACGGAGTTCCTCGCCGCCGCACGGCCGTCGGTGATCCTGACCGCGCCGGTGATCTATGCGTTGATCATCCCGCTGGCCCTCCTCGACCTCTGCGTGAGCGTCTACCAGGCGGTCTGCTTCCCGGTCTACGGCATCGCCAAGGTGCGGCGGCGTGACCATATCGCGATGGACCGCCATCATCTCGCCTACCTGAACGCGCTGCAGAAGCTCAATTGCGCCTATTGCAGCTATGCCAACGGCCTGGTGTCCTACGTGCGCGAGATCGCCGGGCGGACGGAGCAGTACTGGTGCCCGATCAAGCACGCGCGGCGGGTCGCCGGGACCCACGCCAACTACCCGGACTTCACCGACTACGGCGATGCCGAGGCGTTCCGCGCCGAGTCAGAGGCGCTGCGCGAGACGCTGCGGCGTCCAGGCGACTGACGGCCCAGGCGGACATGCGCCTGACGGTAGCGGGAGTTCCGGGCGCGGGCGTAGATGCCGCCGGCTGACTCAGAGGTTTTCGGCTTGCGGCATCCCCAGCACGTGATAGCCGCCATCGACTCGAATGATCTCTCCTGTCGTGCAGGCCCCGAAGTCGGACAGAAGATAGACCGCCGTCCCGCCAATCGCCTCCAGCGTGGCGTTGGCGCGCAACGGCGCGTTGGCCTCGGTATGGCGGAAGGTTGCCCGTGCGCCGCCGATGGCCGCCCCGGCCAGCGTCTTCATCGGCCCGGGCGAGATCGCGTTGACGCGCACTTTCTGCGGCCCGAGATCGTTCGCAAGGTAGCGCGTGGCGCTTTCCAGCGCCGCCTTGGCCACGCCCATCACGTTGTAGTTCGGTGTGACGCGGTTCGACCCGGCGTAGGTGAGCGTCACGAGGCTGCCGCCCTCGGGCATGAGGTCTGCCGCGCGCCGGGCGACGTCGATGAAGGAATAGCAGGAGATCACCAGCGAATTGCAGAAGTTCGCCCGGCTGGTGTTGACGAAGCGCCCGGTCAGTTCGGTCTTGTCGGAATAGGCTATGGCATGAACGAGAAAGTCCATGCGGCCCCAGCGATCCTTGAGCGCTGCGAAACAGGCGTCGAGGCTTTCGTCGTCGGTCACGTCCACGTCCACGAGGAAGTCCGATCCCACCGAAGCCGCGAGCGGTTCGACCCGCTTGCCGAAGCCCTCGCCCTGGTAGGAGAAGGCCAGTTCCGCCCCTTCCGCGGCGAGTGCCGCGGCAATGCCCCAGGCGATGGATCGCTCATTCGCGACACCCATCACGAGCCCGCGCCTTCCTTTCATCAGGTCGGCCATGGCAGCCTCACCCGCGATGCCTGCTCAGGACGAGCGTGGCGTTGGTTCCGCCGAAGCCGAAACTGTTGGATAGGACGGTATCGAGTTCCACTCCCTCGCGGTACTCCGTCGCGATCTCCCCGGGACGGATTTCGGGATCAAGCTCGGTGATGTTGGCCGAGGCTGTGATGAAATTGCCGTTCAGCATGAGCAGCGAATAGATCGCCTCATGCACACCGGTCGCCCCGAGAGAGTGGCCTGTAAGCGATTTCGTGGACGAGATCGGCGGCACGTT
The DNA here is from genome assembly GCA_020637675.1 of Paracoccaceae bacterium. GTDB lineage: Bacteria > Pseudomonadota > Alphaproteobacteria > Rhodobacterales > Rhodobacteraceae > Albidovulum. Next base: position 58,104 of record JACKKD010000003.1, read on the forward strand.
GCCCTCGCCGAAGACACGCCGGACCGCCTTCACCTCGGTTACGTCACCCGCAGGCGTCGAGGTGCCGTGGGCGTTGATGTAGCCGACCTTCCGGTCCTTCGGCAGCGTCGAGAGCGCAAGCCGCATCGACCGCTCGCCGCCCTCGCCGGAGGGTGCCACCATGTCGTAGCCGTCCGAAGTCGCCCCGTAGCCCGTGACCTCGGCGTAGATCTTCGCGCCGCGGGCCTTCGCGTGCTCCAGCTCCTCAAGCACCACCACGCCGCCGCCGCCGGCGATGACGAAGCCGTCGCGGCTGGCGTCGAATGCGCGCGAGGCGGTCTGCGGCGTGTCGTTGTATTTCGACGACATCGCTCCCATCGCGTCGAAGAGGCAGGAAAGCGTCCAGTCGAGCTCCTCGCCGCCGCCGGCAAAGACCACGTCCTGCTTGCCCATCTGGATGAGCTCGGTGCCGTTACCGATGCAATGCGCGCTCGTCGAGCAGGCCGAGGTGATCGAATAGTTCACACCCTTGATCTGGAACGGCGTGGCAAGGCAGGCCGAGTTCGTGGAGGACATGCAGCGCGTGACCATGAACGGCCCCATCCGCTTCGGCGCGCCCTTCTCGATCACGGTCTGGTGGGCCTGGAAGAAGTTCGAAGTGGAGGGCCCGCCGGAGCCCATGACAAGGCCGGTGCGTTCGTTGGACACATCGGACTGTTCAAGCCCGCTGTCCGCGATGGCCTGCTCCATGGCGAGGAAGTTGTAGGCCGCGCCCGGCCCCATGAAGCGCAGGTTGCGCTTGTCGATGTGGTCCTCGAGTACGATCTGCGGCATCCCGTGAATCTGGCTGCGAAAGCCGTGCTCGGCATAAGCGGGGGCGAAGACGATGCCGGACCGGCCAGCCCGCAGGCTTGCCTCGACTTCGGCCGCGTTGTTGCCGATGGGGGAGATGATCCCGATCCCGGTGATGACGACGCGGCGCATGGCGCTCTCCTTCTGCCTCTAGGTCAGTTCGCCGACAGCGCGACCTTCATGTCCTTCACAAGATAGATGGTCTCGCCATCCGCTTCCACCCGGCCGTCGGCAACCCCCATGGTCAGTCGCCGGGTCTGCACAGCCTTGGTGAAATCGACGTAATAGGTGAGCATCCTGCGGTCGGGCCGCACCATGCCGGTCAGCTTCACCTCGCCCACGCCGAGCGCGTAACCGCGCCCTTCCCAGCCGCGCCAGCCGAGGTTGAACCCGGTGAGCTGCCAGAGCCCGTCGAGCCCGAGGCAGCCGGGCATGATCGGATTGCCGGGGAAATGGCATTTGAAGAACCAGAGGTCCGGGCGGATGTCGAATTCGGCGACGATATGGCCCTTGCCGTGCTCTCCGGCGTCGGCCGAAATGTCCGTGATCCGGTCCATCATCAGCATCGGCGGGGCCGGAAGTTGGGCGTTGCCGGGGCCGAACAACTCGCCCCGCGCGCATTTCAGCAGGTCCTCCCGATCGAACCGCGTCGGATAACTCGCCATTCCGCCTGCCCCTCGTCGGCTGCACATTTCCGACCCTCTATCATCCGGCTCCGCCACAGGGCAAGGCCACTGCCGGATCGCCACCGCGTGAAACGGATTGAATTTCCGTATCTCTCCGGCCTATATAACGGACTTGCGGCAGCGAATGGATGGGCAGTGACGCAAGCGGCTTTCGAGAGGGTGGCCGACCAGGTCGCCTCCGCGCGCGGGGCGCGCTGGCTGATGCGGGCGGGGCTGAGGCCGACGCGCCAGCGGCTCGCTCTCGCCACGCTGCTGGTCGGCGACGGCCAGGACCGCCATGTGACCGCCGAAAGCCTGCATGCCTCTGCCACCGCCTCCGGCGAGCCTGTATCGCTGGCGACCGTCTACAACACGCTGAGGGCCTTCTGCGAGGCGGGTCTCATCAACGAGATCTCCGTCGACGGCAGCCGCAGCTATTTCGACACGCGGCTTGATGATCATCCGCATTTCTTCTGGGAGGAAGAGGGTCGACTGGTCGATGCGCCGGCCGAGGACCTGAAGATCGCCCGCCTGCCCGAACTGCCCGAAGGGGCCGAACTTGCGCGGGTCGATGTGGTCATCCGGCTTAGGCGCGGTTGATCGTCCGGGGCAAGCCGAGCGTCCTGCCCGCGGCCGGACTTCGAATCCAGACCTGAACCGTTGGCACCGCCGGAGCATCGGCATCCGGTTTCCGACGGATGACGCACCTCTGTTCGGACGCACCGCCGCATTGGGAACCCGGCGCGCCCCCGGCCTGGGATCGGCCGGGGGCGCGGGGGCGTGGAAATTCACGCGGGACGGAACCAACCGGTTGGAAGGGGGTCGGCTGGATGGACAAAGGGCTTCGGATCGAAAAGGGCTTTCTGAAAGGTCGGGTCTCGGTTCAACGGATGCCGCGGAACTCCTCCAGATCGCCCCGCGTCAGACCAATGTCGCGCAGCAGACGGTCGTCCAGATCGGTAAGCCCGCTGATCGATCGCGCCATCGCGCGCCGCTTCTTGCGGGCCTCGATCCAGTCACGCAGGAGCGCGAAGAGGCGTGTGCCTCGGCGCACCGATGGCGCGGGGAAGAGAAATGTCTCGCTCATCATCTTTCCTTGACTCCTGAAATGCTTCTTCCCCCTCGGGGGCCGGCCCATGAAATACCTTGGACCGGTCTGTCTTGATTCTGGTGATCTCCGATCGTAACCGTGCGGGCAGTGCCGCCGGCGGGCAAAGGGACCGGAACTGGAAGAACGTATCCCGGTCTTACGAACAATCGTTACTGGAATGTCCAACTCTGTAATGTTTATTTCAGAAGATGTCCGTTGCATCGTCCGGCACGACGTTGCGTCATCATGCAATCCGTTGCAAATTGTTGCATGTCGGAATCTGAGAGGCGCGTGATGCGTCGGTCGGGCCGGACGGTGGAGCGTGCAGCATCATGACGAGCGAAGCAACCGGCCGGCTCGGCGAGCGGCTCAGTCTGGCCCTCAAGACGATCAACCTGTCGCCCGCCGCGCTCGGCGCGGCGGTGGGTGTGGACAAGTCGGTCGTGTCCCGCTGGCTGTCGGGAAAGGTCCGGCCGAGCGGTCACAACCTGACCCGCATCGCAATCGAGATCGCGCGGCACCGACCCGGATTCTCCACGCTCGCCCTGGAGGGACCTGACGAGGAGTTCCGCCGCGCGCTCGACCTTCCGATACCGTTTGGCACAGGCGGGCTCTCGCAGGTCCCGATGGCGGATTCGTCGGCCCTGCCGATCCCATACGACCTGATCAACGTGTCACGCAACGAAGTCATGCGGCGCGGCGACGAGTATTACGGCCACTACGATGTCCACTACTGGTCCTTCACCCAGCCGGGTCGAATTGCGCGGCTCGCGATGATGCTCCGGCCAGCGCAGGGACTGATCGAGGCGCGCTATGGCGCCCGCGGGTTCGAGTTCCGCGGCTGGGCACTTCTCCTGCAGAACCGGCTTTATGTTCAGTTGGCTGAAATGCGCCACGACGCGATGCTCTACATGGTCACGAATGCCGGCCAGCAGCCGAGAGCTGCGCTGATCAGCGGCATCATCCTCGGACCCAGCGACGGCAACCTCATGCCCACGGCCTCGGGCGTGATCCTGACGCGGGCAGGCGAGATCGCGGGCCTGAGCGAGGCTGACGACCGCGCCTTCGAGGCACGCGCCGATAACGACCCCTTTGCGGGCGGAGACGCGACGCCGACGGCCATTCGCGACCTTCTAGAATCCCTCCGGCCGGGCGGCGCCGGCGCGGGCCAATGGCTGTTCCGTGTGAACTACCTCGACGGTGGCAAGGGACTCTAGGCGCTGACCGTCAGAACCACTGCCCCGGCTCCATCAGCCCCAGGTCCATCAGCTGCCCCGAGGTCCAGTCGAAGCGGATCGAACCGTGCCACGTGAAGGTCGGAATACCGAAGGTGGAGCCGGGGTTCGCCTTCAATGCCTTCGCCGCCCGGAAGGAGGCCACCGCAGCCGTGAGGTTGTGATGCCAGGGGCAGGCATAGGTGTTGTATTCTTCGACGTTGAAGGTGTGATCCTCCCTGAGCACGAGCCCCTTCGCCGATCGGAAAAGCGCAATGCGGTCGATGCGGCGCCTGGCCTTCGGCACATGTTCCTCGAACCGCCAGCGCAGACCGCCGAAGAAGTCGAGCTGCCGTTCCCTCGGATGCCCCGTTTCGGGGTCCGGCCGAGCAAGCGCATAGTAGCCCGAACCGTCGAGCATCGCCTCCTCGCGGCTGACTGCGTCAGGGTGGCGGCCAAGGTCTGGGGCGTAAAGATCGACGACATAGGCGAGCATGGCGTCGCGTCGTTCCTCGGCGTGGAAAGCCAGCATCTCTCCCACCGTGCGGGTCTCGCAGAACGGGAAGAAGAGATACTCGGCGTTGTAGGCGTAGTAGAACCAGGTCTTCGCCGGCGCCGAGTCGATCACCGCGTTGACCGCCTCGGGGACGGCGCACCTTGCGAGCGTGTCGTGGCGGATCCAGGTCGCGGCCGCTGCGACCTCCTCCGGGATCGGCAGGGCATCGGGAAGGAAGACCACGATCTCGCCGAAGCCGAGACCAGCGTGATGGGTCACGGTGGAGGCGATCTCCGCCTCGTCCTCGACGAAGAGGAGCGCGACGGGACCCCTGGCGAGGTGCGCGGTGCCCCGTGTCAGGAAATCCTTGAGCGAGGCGTAGGTCATCGCGGCCGTCCGTTTTCGTCGCGCGCGAAGGTCGGCGATGGCGGGACGGAATGCAATGCTTCCGTGCCGGGTCGGGCCGCCGCCTCCGTCTCGCCGGCATCGAGCGGTTCCAGAGTTTCCGCCACGAGACCGCGCAGCCAGCGGTGGGCGGGTGCGCGCGAGGCACGGCGGTGCCATGCCATGAAGATCGTCGCCGCCGGAAGCGGCATCGGCGGAACGTAGACCCACAGACCCAGTCGCGGCGCCATTGCCTCGGCAAGCTGACGCGGCAGAAGCCCGACGAGGTCGCTCTCGGACACGGCCCGGCAGACACCGGAGAAGACCGGGACCGTCATCGCCACGCGCCGCTTGCGCCCGACCGCCGCAAGGGCGGCGTCGCCCATGGCGCTCACGCGCCCCTCTGGCGAGAAGAGCACATGTCCCAGGTCGCAGAAAAGATCGGTGGGTACAACACCGCCCGGTGGCACGCCCTCGGCCGCAAGGCGCGGGTGCCCCGCCCGCGCGATCATCCGGAAACTTGAGCGAAACAGCCGCACGTGCTCGGTCCATTCGGGAAACGTCGTTTCGGGAATCAGGACGAGGTCGGCGCGCTGACGTTCGAGCGTGGCGACGTAGTTTTCGGGCACCAGATCGACCAGCTGGACGATGAGCGCAGGCGACTGCCGCGACACCGCGGCGCCGAGCGCGGGCATCAGCATCTCGGCGAAAAAGTCCGACCCGCCGATGCGGAAGGCGCCCGACGCCCGCGCCGGATCGAAGGCTTCGGGGCCGGCGATGAGGCCCTCGGTCCGGTCGAGGATCTCCCGCAGCGGAGTCTCCAGGCTCAGCGCATGGTCGGTTGGCACCAGCCGCTGGCCCTGGCGTACGAAGAGTGGATCGCCGAGCGCGTGACGGAGGCGTCCGAGCGCGGCCGAGGTCGCGGGCTGCGATAGCCCGACCCGCGCCGCAGCCCGTGTCACGGAGCCTTCGCGCAACAGCGCGTCGAGCACGCGGAGGAGATTGAGGTCGAAGGTTGATATATTCGTCATGTGAATATTAAACCTACAATCAATCGTTTGGTCAAATGAATGTAGTGGGGCCATTCTCGCCGCATCCGATGCGCGACATGGAGAAGAACGATGCTCGACGCGACCCCCGCCACCCTCGGCCCCGGCACGATCGACTGGAACGCCACCCTCTACCGCACCCTCTTGTCCCCCGCCGACACCGGCGGCGCCATGTCCATCGTGGACAGCCTCTCGCCCGCGGGCTCCGGGCCGCCCCGCCATATCCACCATGCCGAGGACGAGACATTCGTGATCCTCACCGGCACGGTGACCTTCTGGCTGGAGGGCGAGACCTTCACCCGCGGACCCGGAACGAGCGTCTATGTTCCGCGCGGGCGGGAACACACGTTCCGCGTGGCCGGTGACGCGCCGTCGCGGCACCTCGTCATTCTCACCCCCGGCGGGTTCGAGGGCTTCTTCGCCGACATGGCGCGTGGTCGCTGCCGCATCCCCGAGGACATGCCGGCGATCCTGGACTCGGCCGCGCGCCATAACCTGACGTTCACCGGCCCGCCTCTCTCCGCCTGAGCGGTTGCCGGGCGGGCGGGTTCGGGTGTAGGAAGCGGGCCGCGAAGCCGCGCCAGCCCGAAAGCGATCCACCGTGACCAAGAAGCTCTACATCAAGACCTACGGCTGTCAGATGAACGTCTACGACAGCGAACGTATGGCCGAGGCGCTTGGCGCGGAAGGTTACGTCACGACCGAGGTGGCCGAGGAAGCGGACATGGTCCTGCTCAACACGTGCCATATCCGCGAAAAGGCGGCCGAGAAGGTGTATTCCGACCTCGGGCGGCTGAAGCCGCTGAAGGCGGCGAAACCCGGCCTGACGATCGGCGTGGCGGGCTGCGTGGCGCAGGCCGAGGGCGGGGAGATCCTGCGGCGGATGCCGCTCGTCGATCTCGTGGTGGGGCCGCAGAGCTACCATCGCCTGCCCGCCATGGCGAAGAAGGCCGAGGCCGGGGAAAAGACGGTCGATACCGACTTCCCCGAGGAGGACAAGTTCGACCATCTGCCAGACCGGCCGAAAGCGGTGGCGCGGCCGACCGCCTTCCTTACCGTGCAGGAGGGCTGCGACAAGTTCTGTGCCTTCTGCGTCGTGCCCTACACCCGCGGCGCGGAAGTCAGCCGGTCGGCAGACCGGGTGCTGTCGGAAGCGCGCGGTCTTGCCGAAAGGGGTGTGCGCGAGATCACGCTCCTTGGCCAGAACGTGAACGGCTATCACGGCGCGGGGCATGATGGCGACTGGTCGCTCGCGCGGCTGGTGCGCGAAATGGCCAGGATCGACGGACTGGAGCGCATCCGCTACACGACCTCGCACCCCAACGACATGTCGGACGACCTCATCGCCGCTCATGGCGAGGAGAGGAAGCTCATGCCCTACCTGCACCTGCCGGTGCAGTCGGGGTCCGACCGCATCCTGAAGGCGATGGCGCGCAAGCACCGGGCAGAGGACTACCTGCGGATCGTCGAGAAGATTCGGGCCGCGCGCCCCGACATGATGCTCTCGGGCGACTTCATCGTCGGCTTCCCCGGCGAGACTGAGGCAGATTTCGACGCCACGCTCGACCTGATCCGCACGGTGAATTACGGCATGGCCTATTCGTTCAAGTATTCCGCCCGTCCGGGCACGCCGGCGGCGGAAAGGACGCCGGTGCCGGCCGAAGTTGCCGACGAACGGCTTCAGACGCTGCAGGCGCTCCTGACAGGGCAGCAGCGCGCGGCGCAGATGGCAATGATCGGGCGCGAGGTCTCGGTTCTCTTCGAGAAACCCGGGCGGCTCCAGGGCCAGATGGTCGGTAAGTCGGACTACCTGCACGCCGTGCATGTAAGGACGGAGGCCACCCCCGGCACCATCGCACGGGTGAGAATCACCGCCTCCGCCCCCAACTCGCTTGCCGGTGAGGTCGCCTGACCGGCTGGCGCTGCGGGGGCTATTGTTGGTCGGACGCAAAAAGATCGCCCATCCGCATCCTTTTCTGTTTCCCCTTGAATAACAATGATTTCACAATCGTCGGGTTCGGTCCGCGGCACTCTCTGCTATCATGGTCACCGGGTGACGAAGGGACCGGCCGCCCTGTCAGCGGCCTTCCCGCAAGGTTTGGGGGTTGGGGTGAGGGTTCCAAGAACGGCTGTGGCGCGGGCTTTGGCCTGCGCATTTCTCTGGGCATCCGCGGCGGCGCCGGCCGCGGCGCAAAGCGAACGGATTCCGGCCGAACGCTACCGGCCGGCTCTGGCCCAGACACCGGACGGCTGCCAGGTCTGGATGATCGACGACGGCTGGGAAGGCTATGCCTGGAACAGGACCGACCGGAACGGCAAGCCCGTCTGCATGAAGGTCGAGACCTGCCTCGTCGCCAGCGCCGACACGCTCTTCGCCACCGATAGCGCCACCGTCCGCCCGGCCGAGGCCGATCGGCTCAGGTCCTTCTTCCGGCAGGAGGGCGTCTGGTCCTACGGCATTCACGGCCATACCGACTCGCGCGCTTCGGACGAATACAACATGCGCCTGTCGCAACGCCGGGCGAACGCAGTCGCGAAAATCGCGCTCGCCGCCGGTGCGCGGGTGGCCTCGGCCAACGGCTTCGGCGAAAGGATACCCGTCGCTTCCAACGCCACCTCTGCCGGGATGCAGAAGAACCGGCGGGTGGAGATTGTCTGCTACCGCGAGATCGGGAGGTACTGAGATGGGCGCGCGCATCCTGATCCTCGGCACGGCCATCACGCTTTCGGCCTGCGTCAAGACCGACCACAGCGTGGACCGTTTCATCGACAGCGGACAGTTGGCGCAGAAGGTGAAGTGGGGCATCTACGTCGATCCGGACGGCTGCGACGTCTGGATGGCAGACGACGGGATCGAGGGCTATTCGGTCCTGCGTCTCGACCCCCGGACGGGAGAGCGGGTCTGTTCGGGCGTGCTGCCCAAGGGTTATGCAGCGGGCCACAAGCGCGGCTCGGCCATTCCCGATCCGATCTGATCCGACCGGAAATCGTGCAGAACCGGCGGCAGGGAATGGCCGCCAGCAATTCTTTTCACCGGGCGCCACAATTCTGTGCTGGTCTCTTGCTTTGATGCTGAGGGAGAGTCACCATCTTTTGCAGGACCGCTTCCTTAGAGGAGACTTGCTTGGGCATCAGCGCCTTGACCCCGCCGCCGCGTCCCGAAGACCTGCACGAGACATTGCTGGAATTCGCCGACAATCGCTTGCTGATCGACCTGTGCGGAGAGTTCGACCGCAATCTGGCGCAGATCGAACACCAGCTCGGGGTCCATATCCTCAGACGCGGCAACCAGGTTGCCGTGGTGGGGCCAAGCGAGGCGCGGGCCCGGGCGGCGAATGTCCTGACCAATCTCTATGCCCGGCTTCAGACGGGGCGGCCCATCGACGCGGGCGAGATCGACGGCGCGATCCGCATGGGCGAAGGCGGGCGGCTCGACCCGCCGAGCCTCGATGAGCAGCTCGAGATGTTCGCGGGCGGCCGCTATGAAATCCGCACCCGCAAGAAGCAGGTGGAGCCGAGGACCGAAGCACAGAAGGCCTACGTCAAGAACCTCTTTTCCAACGAGCTTGCCTTCGGCATCGGCCCGGCGGGCACCGGAAAGACCTATCTCGCCGTCGCGGTGGGCGTGACGATGATGATCGGCGGCCATGTGGACAGGATCGTGCTCAGCCGCCCGGCCGTGGAGGCCGGCGAACGGCTCGGCTTCCTGCCCGGCGACATGAAGGAGAAGGTCGATCCCTACATGCAGCCGCTCTACGACGCGCTGAACGACTTCCTGCCCGCCAAGCAGGTGCAGAAGCTGATCGAGGAAAAGCGGATCGAGATCGCGCCGCTGGCCTTCATGCGGGGCCGGACGCTCGCGAATGCCTTCGTCGTGCTCGACGAGGCGCAGAACGCCACGACCATGCAGATGAAGATGTTCCTGACCCGGCTCGGCGAGGGCAGCCGCATGGTTGTCACCGGCGACCGCACGCAGGTTGACCTGCCGAAAGGCACCGCCTCGGGCCTGGTCGATGCCGAGCGCATCCTGAAGGACGTGAGGGGCGTGAGCTTCAACTACTTCACCGCAAAGGACGTCGTGCGCCACCCGCTTGTCGCCCGCATCATCGAGGCCTATGACCGCGACGATGGAGCCGCTGGTTGAAACCCTGACGGAGGACCCGCGCTGGGAGGCGTTCGGGCTCGGCGCGATGGCCGACGGGGCGGCATGTGCTGTTCTCGCCGATCAGGGCCTGCCGGCAGAGGGGTTCCTCGTCAGCCTCCTCGGCTGCTCGGACGCCCGCATCGCCGAGCTGAACGCGGACTTCCGCGGCAAGCCGCAACCGACCAATGTGCTCTCCTGGCCCTCGGACGAACGCGGCGCCGAGGCGGACGGCGGTGCCCCCTCACGACCGGACCCGGGGACCGTCGACATGCCCGAAGAGCTTGGCGACATCGCCATTGCGTGGGAAACCTGCGCGCGCGAAGCGGAGGATCAGGGCAAGCGGATGGTCGACCATGTGACGCACCTTCTTGTGCATGGGCTGTTGCATCTGCTGGGCTATGACCACCTGCGTGACGGCGATGCCGCGTTGATGGAGGCCGCCGAAGTGCGCATACTTGCAAAACTGGGTCTCGCCGACCCATATGAGTGAACCGGCGCGGCAGCCGCTGCCGGCAACCTGGAAAGGACCAATGGGCGACAGCTTGGACGGGTCTACGGTGGCGCAGGAGGCGCCTGACCCTTCGGACAGTAGCGGGCAGCGCGGCTTCTTTGGCCGGATCATGGATGCCCTCTCTCCTTCGGAAAATGACCGCGACGAAACCGCCGCAGTGGTCGCCGACGTGCCCCACCCGGCCCAGGCCGCGCCGCTTCCCGGTATCGGCAATCTTCGCCGCATGCGGGTCGAGGATGTGGCGATCCCCAAGGCCGAGATCGTGGCGGTGCCGGTCAACGTACCCCTCGACGACCTCGTGGGCACGTTCCGCGAAAGCGGATTTTCGCGTCTGCCGGTGTTCAAGGGCACGCTCGACAGCCCGATCGGCCTCATCCATCTCAAGGATCTCGCGCTGAACCAGGCGTTCACGGACCCGAAGCCGCGCTACAACCTCCGCAAGATGCTGCGTCCGCTTCTCTATGCGCCGCCGTCCATGCCGATCGGCGTCCTTCTGCAGAAGATGCAGACCGAACGCATCCACATGGCCCTCGTGATCGACGAATACGGCGGGGTAGACGGGCTGGTGACGCTCGAAGACCTCGTGGAGACGGTGATCGGCGAGATCGAGGACGAACACGACACCTCCGAAGACGGGCTCTGGCACGAGGAGAAGCCGGGGCAATACATCGTCCAGGCCCGTGCGCCGCTCGCAGAGTTCGAGGCCGAGATCGGCCTGAAGCTTGCCGCACCGGAGGAGGACGCCGAGATCGACACGCTCGGGGGGTTCGTCTTCATGCTGTTCGGCCGGGTGCCCGCGCGCGGCGAGGTGATCCCGCACGAGAGCGGCACCGAGTTCGAGGTCATGGACGCCGATCCCCGCCGGATCAAGCGGCTGAGGGTGCGCCTGCCGCAGGCGAAACCCTGATCATGGGCGCCCGACTGCGCGGTTTCTTCGGGCGGGACGCCCGGCCTTCCGCGCGACTTCTCGCGCTGGCCACACTCGCCGGTGCGACGGTGGCGGCCGGGCAGGCGCCCTGGGACCTGTGGTTCGTGGCGCTGCCCGCGCTGGGGCTTCTGACCGCGCTCGTGGCGGCGGAGCGCCGCGCCGCCCGCCGGGTCTGGCTCGCCTGGGCCGGCGGGGCGGGCTATGGAGCGGCGGCGCTCTTCTGGATCGTGGAACCCTTCCTGATCGAGATCGGACGCCACGGCTGGATGGCGCCCTTCGCGCTTTTCCTGATGGCCGCCGGGATGGGCGCTTTCTGGGCTCTGGCGGGCGGCATCGCGGGTCTGGGTCGCACCGATGCCACCCGTGCGCTCGGCTTTGCGGCGGGACTCGCCGCCTCCGACCTCCTGCGCGGCTACGTCTTCACCGGATTCCCCTGGGCGCTCCTCGGTCACATCTGGATCGGCACGCCGGTCATGCAGGCGGCGGCATGGGTCGGCCCCGTGGGGTTGACGGCGCTGACGGCGCTGTCCGCGGCGCTGCCCGTCCTTGGCCGGAGCCTTTGGCGGCGCGCGGCGCTCGCCGCGCTCTCGGCCCTGATGCTCGGCGCTTTCTGGGTCGCGGGGACGGCGCGGCTCGCCACGCCTGAAGCCCTGCGCGAACCGGCCATCCGCGTGCGCCTCGTCCAGCCCGACGCTGACCAGCGGCTGAAGTGGCGGGGCGACATGTGGCAGGTGTTCCTCGACCGGCTGCTGATCGCCAGCGCCGAGCCGCCCGAAAAGCCGCTCGACCTCATCGTCTGGCCGGAAACCGCCGTGCCGTTCCTCCTCGAACGCTCGGGCGCCTTCCTGTCCGGCGAGTTGGCCGTCGCGGCGCAGGGTGTGCCCGTCGCCACCGGCATCCAGCGGGCCGAGGGGACACGCTATTTCAACAGCCTCGCGGTGATCGACCCCCGGGGGGCGGTGGCCGCGACCTACGACAAGTGGCACCTTGTCCCCTTTGGCGAATACGTGCCCATGGCCGAGATCGCCGCCCGCTTCGGGCTTGCCGCCTTCGCCGCGCAGGAGGGCTACGGCTACACGGCCGGTCCCGGCGCCCGGGTGCTCGACCTCGGGCCGGCGGGGAAGGTGCTGCCGCTCATCTGCTACGAGGCGGTCTTCCCGCAGGACCTGAACGCCGCGCCCGAGCGCGCCGACTGGGTTTTGCAGATCACCAACGACGGCTGGTTCGGCAGGATCGCGGGACCCTACCAGCATCTCGCGCAAGCGCGCCTGCGCGCGGTCGAGCAGGGATTGCCGGTCCTGCGGGCGGCGAACACCGGCGTGACCGCAGTGATCGACGCGAAGGGGCGTATCCTCCGTTCTTTGCCACTCGGCGCGCAGGGCTGGTTCGACGCCGACGTGCCGCCAGCCCTGCCGCCCACATTCTATGCCCGAACCGGCGACCTTCCGGCGACAATCGCCGCTCTCGCGGCGATATTGGCCCTGGCCCTCGCGCGCAGACGACAATCGCATTGACCGCATGGCCGCGCGCGGCTAGGCAGGGCCGTCGAACCGCCACAACGGCTTCCTGGCGTGGCGGGGATCACCCCCAATGGAGCACTTTTCATGTCCCGCCAGAATTACGTCTTCACCTCCGAAAGCGTTTCGGAAGGGCACCCCGACAAGGTGTGCGACCGCATTTCCGATGCCGTCCTCGATGCCTTTCTCACCGAGGATCCTCATTCCCGCGTTGCCTGCGAAACCTTCGCAACGACCGACCGTGTCGTCGTCGGCGGCGAGGTGCGCGGCCCCGGCAGCGTCATCGCGCGCGTCGAGGAAATCGTGCGCGGCTGCGTCAGGGATATCGGATACGAGCAGGAAGGCTTCCATTGGGCCAACCTGAAGGTCAACAGCTACCTGCACGCGCAGTCGGCCGACATCGCCCAGGGCGTCGACGCCTCGGGCGAGAAGGACGAGGGCGCGGGCGACCAGGGCATCATGTTCGGCTATGCCGTGGACGAGACGCCGGAACTCATGCCGGCGCCGATCCAGTACGCGCACGCGATTCTGCGTCGGCTCTCCGAGGTGCGGAAGAACCACATCGAGCCGAAGCTCGGCCCGGACGCGAAGTCGCAGCTTTCGATCCGCTACGAGGGCGGCAAGCCGGTCGAGGTCACCTCGCTGGTGCTCTCGACCCAGCACCTTGATCCCGCGCTGTCCTCCGCCGACGTTCGCGCCATCGTGGAGCCCTATATTCGCGAGGTCCTGCCTGAGGGCTGGCTGACCGCCAAGACCGAATGGCATGTGAACCCGACGGGCAAGTTCGTGATCGGCGGCCCCGACGGGGACGCCGGGCTGACCGGGCGCAAGATCATCGTCGACACCTACGGCGGCGCGGCCCCGCACGGCGGCGGCGCCTTCTCGGGCAAGGACCCGACCAAGGTCGACCGCTCGGCCGCCTATGCCGCGCGCTACCTCGCCAAGAACGTGGTGGCGGCCGGTCTCGCCCGGCGCTGCACGCTGCAGCTGTCCTACGCCATCGGCGTGGCGAAACCCCTCTCGATCTATGTCGATACGCATGGCACGGGCATCGTGGACGAAGCGGCGATCGAGACCGCCGTGAGCAGGGTCATGGACCTGACGCCGCGCGGGATCCGGACCCATCTCGGGCTGAACAAGCCGATCTACCAGCGTACCGCCGCCTACGGCCACTTCGGGCGGAAGCCCGACGCAGACGGCGGATTCAGCTGGGAAAAGACGGATCTCGTCGAGGCGCTGAAGAAAGCGGTCTGACAGACTGCCCCTGCCCGCGCCATCCCCGGCGCGGGCCTCCCCACGGTGCCGATGGCCCTAGCGGAGGTGCGATGCGGACCCTCATCCTTCCGGTTCTGCTGGCACTTATTGCCGCATCGCCCTGCACCGGCGAGACGGTGGTGCCCGTTACGCCCAAGTTCCGCGTCGAGGGCACGGTCCTTGTCTACGACACCGAGCATGCGCGCGACGAGGGAGAGATCGAGCCCGACGACATCGAAGGCCTGAGATCGGCCCTGCGCGCGAGCCCGGGGATCGCGACGCTGCGGCTCAACAGCGCGGGAGGCAGCATCTGGGCGGCGGAGGACATGGCCCGGATCGTCACCGACTTCGACCTCGACACCGAGGTGGACGGCGAATGCTCTTCCTCCTGCGTCACGATCTTTCTCGGCGGCAAGGCCCGGACGATGACGCGCGGGTCCAGGATCGGCCTCCACTCCCGGTGGTGGGCACCCGAGGACGTGCAGAACTACTACGAACGGAACAAGGCGGAGGAACACTGGGCGACCCCGTTCGACTTCGGATCGTGGATCTACGAGGACACCCAGGCCGAGATCTACGAGGCGCTTTCCTATGTCGTCTCGCGCGGGGTCGATCCGGGTTTCGCCATCGAGATGCACGCACCGAGGGATTCGATGTGGTATCCCGGCCGGGCGCAGCTGGAAAAGGCGGGCGTGCTCAGGCCGTGACCCCGCCCGGGGCGCCGCGGGCTTGACCGCGGCAAGGCTGCCCGGCTAGACGGCGCAGCCGGCAAATGACCGGCCGGAACCGAGATGAGCGACAAGACCGACACGACCGAGTGGCGAAACTTCTACGGCCGCATCCGCGGCAAGACGATGCGCGCGAGCCAGAAGGCCTACCTGGCCGAAGACCTCGGCGCGCTCCGTCCCCGCGGCGTCGGTCGCGACGAGAACCCCGACCGGCGGCCGATCGACACCGCAGCGATCTTCGGCGATGCCCGCCCGGTCTGGCTGGAGATCGGCTTCGGCGGGGGCGAACACCTCGTCCACATGGCGGCGCGGTATCCCGGGGTCGGCATCGTCGGGGCCGAACCCTTCATCAACGGCGTTGCGATGCTCCTGGGCAAGATCCGTGCAGCTCGGGTCACGAACCTCGCCGTCCATCCGGGCGATGCGCGCGACCTGATGGAGGTGTTGCCGGCGGACTCGATTGCAAAGGCGTTCCTCAACTATCCCGACCCCTGGCCGAAACGCCGCCACCACCGGCGCCGCTTCGTCACGCCCGATCACCTCGTGCCGCTCGCCCGCGTCATGCGCGCGGGGGCGGAGTTCCGGATCGCCACCGACATCGCCGACTATGTCCGCCAGGCGCTGGAGGAGGTGCCGCGCGCCGGCTTCGCACTGGCCTGCGAGAGCGGCGCTCCGTGGGAGGACTGGCTCGCCACCCGCTATGAGCAGAAGGCGCTGCGCGAGGGCCGCGTGCCGAGATACCTGACCTTCCGCAGGCTCTGACGGCGGCAGCCTCCGGCGGGAGTATATTTGCCACAATGAATGGCGGGGCATGGACCGGCCCGGGGGCTTGCGCTATCAGCGGGGCGATTTCGCGCGAGGGAGAAACGCATGTCCGGCCAAGGTGAGCCCATTCCGATGACCGCCACCCGGTCGGGGCCGCTCAGTGGTACGGCCGAGGTTCCGGGCGACAAGTCGATCTCGCACCGGGCGCTGATCCTTGGCGCGATGGCGGTCGGCGAGACGCGGATCACCGGGCTTCTGGAAGGGCAGGACGTGCTCGACACCGCCAAGGCGATGCGTTCCTTCGGCGCCGAAGTGACCCGGCACGGTGAAGGCCGCTGGTCGGTGCATGGCGTCGGTGTCGGCGGATTCGCCGAGCCGGACGATGTGATCGACTGCGGCAACTCCGGCACCGGCGTCCGGCTGATCATGGGGACGATGGCGACGAGCCCGATCACCGCAACCTTCACCGGAGACGCATCCCTTCGCAAGCGGCCGATGGGGCGGGTGACCGACCCCCTCGCGCTCTTCGGCGCGCGAGCCTTCGGGCGGCAGGGCGGGCGGCTGCCGATGACGGTGGTGGGCGCGGCCGATCCTGTGCCGGTGCGCTATCTCGTGCCGGTGCCCTCGGCGCAGGTGAAGTCGGCCGTGCTGCTCGCGGGACTGAACGCACCCGGCCAGACGGTGGTGATCGAGAGGGAGCCGACGCGCGACCATTCGGAACGGATGCTCCGGGGCTTCGGCGCCGAACTGGGCGTGGAAGACACCGCCGAGGGCCGGATGATCACCCTGGCCGGTCAGCCGGAGCTCCGGCCGCAATCGGTCTCCGTGCCGCGCGACCCGTCGTCGGCCGCCTTTCCGGTGTGCGCGGCACTGATCGTGGAAGGCTCGGAAATCCTCGTCCCCGGCGTCAGCCAGAACCCGACGCGCAACGGTCTTTTCACCACGCTCGTGGAGATGGGGGCCGACATCGGGTTCCTGAACCCGCGCGAGGAGGGCGGCGAGCCGGTCGCGGATCTCAGGGTGCGCGCCTCGGCACTGAAGGGCATCAAGGTGCCCGAGGCGCGGGCAGCCTCGATGATCGACGAATACCCGATCCTCGCCGCCGTCGCAGCCTTTGCCGAAGGGACGACGGTCATGCGCGGGGTCAAGGAGCTGCGCGTCAAGGAAAGCGACCGGATCGACGCGATGGCGCGCGGGCTTGAGGCCTGCGGCGTGCGGGTCGAGGAGGAGGAGGACATGCTGATCGTGCACGGCATGGGTCCGGGAGGCGTGCCCGGGGGCGCCACCGCGGCGACCCACCTCGACCACCGCATCGCCATGTCCTTCCTGATCCTCGGGCTCGCTTCGAAACGCCCGGTCAGCGTCGATGACGGTTCACCGATCGCCACATCCTTCCCGACATTCGAAAGCCTCATGACCGGCCTCGGCGCGTCGATCGCGCGGGCCGGGCGGTGACCGACGCCGGTTTCCGTGCGCTGATCCTCCTGACAGCGGCACTCTTTGCCGCCATGGCGCTCGCCAGCCCATTCAATTGCGGTGGCGTCTGGCGTCTGTGCAGCTTCGACGCGCAGATACTGCCTTACTCGCCGGCCGAGGCGCGGGCCTATCTGGCGGCCATCGGCCCGGCGATCTGGCGCTATCTCTGGATCGTGCAACCACTCGACCTTGTGTTCCCGGCTACCCTCTGCCTGCTGATCAGGGAAGCCGTCGCACGGCGGGCACCGGGACCTCTGGCCCGCCGACTGGGTAAGGTGGCGGTGCTCTATGCCGGCGTCGACTACGTCGAAAACGCCATCGTCCGGATCATGCTGGAGCGCCCTGGCGGCGACTTCCCGGATTTCGCGGCGCGCGCCGCGAGCGGGATGACAATCCTGAAATGTCTGGTGCTGGCGATCCTCGGCGTCGCGCTGGCGCGCCTCTGGTTGCGGCGGAAGCCGGCATAGCAGAAGCACTTGCGCGCCCCGTTTCGCACGAGGCCGCAACCGGCTATTCTCCGACCATGCCTGCCCTCTGCCGCGATTGCCTGACCACATTCGACGCCGGGAGCCGCTGCCCGGCCTGCCGGTCGCCGCGCGTCGTCAGCCATCCCGAGCTTTTCGCGCTAACCATCGCGCACATGGACTGCGACGCCTTCTACGCGAGCGTGGAAAAGCGCGACGACCCCGCGCTGCGGTCAGTTCCGGTGATCGTCGGCGGGGCGAGGCGGGGGGTCGTGTCCACCTGCTGCTACCTCGCCCGGATCAAGGGCGTCCGGTCGGCGATGCCGATGTTCCAGGCGCTGAAGCTCTGCCCCGAAGCGGTGGTGGTGAAGCCGCGGGGGGCGCATTACGCCGCAGTCTCGCGGCAGATCCGTGCGATGATGGACGACCTGACCCCGGTCATCGAACCCCTGTCACTCGACGAGGCGTTCCTTGACCTCTCGGGCACCGAGCGTCTGCACCGTGCGCCGCCCGCGGTCCTCCTCGCACGGCTCCTGAAGCGGATGGAGACTGAACTGGGTCTCAGCGGGTCGGTCGGGCTGTCGCACAACAAGTTCCTCGCCAAGATCGCCTCGGACCTCGACAAGCCGCGCGGGTTCTCCGTGATCGGTCGGGGCGACACGGCCTCATTCCTGAAGGGCAAGCCGGTCAGGATGATCTGGGGCGTCGGCACCGCCGGGCAGGCGGCACTGGAAGCCGCGGGCATCCGCAGCTTCGACGACCTCACCCGGTGGGAGCGGAAGGACCTCATCCACCGCTTCGGCCAGATCGGCGACCGGCTCTGGCACCTTGCCCGGGGCGAAGACCCGCAGCGGGTGAATCCGCACGAGCCGATGAAGTCGATATCGGCCGAGACGACGTTCGACGAGGATACCGCCGACCGCGCGCTACTGGACGGCCATATCTGGCGGCTGGCCGAAAAGGTGACGGATCGGGCAAAGGCGAAGGGACTCGCTGGCCGGACCGTGACGCTGAAACTGAAGCGCGCGGACTTCGCGACGATCACCCGGCGGCACTCCCTGCGCGAGCCGACCCAGATGGCCGACCGTCTCTATCACGAGAGTGCCGAGCTCATGGCCCATCTCGCCGATCCGGGGCCCTTTCGCCTTATCGGGGTCGGCCTCTCGGACATCGTGCCGGAGACCGCTGCGGACCGCACGCCCGACCTGCTCGACCCCGGGGCGGCGCGGCGGGCGGGCGCGGAGCGGGCGACGGACGCGATACGGGCCCGCTTCGGCCCGGAGGCCATCGTCAAGGGGCGGTCACTTAGGTAATCAGGCGAGCGCTACAAGCGCCGCACCGGCAGCGATCAGCGAGACGCCAAGCCATCCCAGCAAGGGAAGTTTTTCGCCGAGGAACACGGCTGCGAATACCGCGACCAGCACCACGCTGAGCTTGTCCACCGGCGCCACCTGTGCGGCGTTGCCAATTTTCAGCGCGCGAAAGTAGCAGACCCATGAGGCCCCCGTGGCAAGACCCGAGAGGGTCAGGAAGACTACGCTGCGGACCGTCACGCCGTCTCGCGGCGTATCCCGAATGAAGAGCATCGCGCCCAGCACAGCGACCACGACGAGGGTGCGCAGGAAGGTAGCGTAATCGGGGTTGACCTCGTCGACGCCCACTTTCGCCAAGATTGCCGTCACAGCAGCGAATATCGCGGCGAGAGCCGCCCAGAACTGCCAGTGTGCGCCGATTGCCGTCATCCGCGGCCCCCTCCCATACGTCCTCGTGCACCCCGGACCGACGGGGTTCCGGTTTACTCGGCCGCGAGCGGCATCTCGCCCCGCCCGATCAGGGCGATCTCGGCAAGGACGGCCTGAAGCGTGCGGCGGAAGCTCATGAAGTTGCCGTTCGGCCGGATCTCGCGCTCGTTCATGTAAAGCGAACGGTCGATCTCCACCTGGATCGCGTGGAAACCGCGCGCGGGCTGGCCGTAGGTCTGCGCGATATACGCACCGGCGAAGGGCGTATTGCGCATCGTCCTGAGGCCGGCGCGGGCGAAGGCGGCCTCAACCCGCTCCATGACCTGGCCGGAGGCTGAGGTGCCGAACCGGTCGCCAAGCACCACGTCGGGGCGGCGCAGACCGGTACTGCCGATGCTGTCCATCGCCTCGTGCGGCATCGAATGGACGTCGATCAGAACGGCCTCGCCGTGCCCCGCGCGCGCCGTTTCCATCAGCTGGCGCAAAACGTCGTGGTAGGGTCGCCAGAAGCCGTCGATGCGAGCCTCCGCCTCGTCCCGCGAAATCTTGCCGCGGTAGATCGCGCGGCCGCCTGCGACCACGCGCGGGATGACCCCTAGCCCGGAGGCGACGCGGGGATTGTGCGCCGAAAGCCGCACACCCTCGACCAGCGCCGGGTCGAGCTCGTCGGCGGCGCGGTTGAGGTCGAGCCACGCCCGCGGCGCCGTTGCCGCCAGCAGCGGTGCGCCGAGCACCGGAACCCCGTCGAGGAGTGTGTCGACGAACGCATCCTCCGACGAGCGGATCGTGCGCTCATCGAGCACCGAGGCGCGGAGAAACCCTGCGGGATAGTCGCGACCCGAATGTGGCGAGGCGAATACGACGCCGGTCAGGCGCCGTTCCGGCATCGTCAGCTGATAGGGCGCGGGGCGCATCCGACCTCCTCGGCAAGCGCGGGGCTATCCGGCCAATATCGGCGGGGTCGAAACCCCTTGCAAGCCTTTGCGACTCCTTTTATAGACCCCGGGACCGACGCGGCGCCGGCTGCGTCCCAATCGTTTTGGGGCGGCGGAATCGTTGACGGATCGGGCGGTTAGCTCAGCGGTAGAGCACTACGTTGACATCGTAGTGGCCACTGGTTCGATCCCAGTACCGCCCACCATTCGCCCCCGAATCGGGGGCATTCGTTCTAATGGCGCGACGCGCGCCGCGACTAGGAGAAGACCGATGAAGGTCAGGAACTCGCTCCGCTCGCTGAAGTTGCGCCATCGCGACTGTCAGATCGTGCGCCGCAAGGGTCGCGTCTATGTGATCAACAAGACGCAGAAACGCTACAAGGCCCGTCAGGGCTGAACCGCACCGCAAGGTGCCGTGACAGGGCCGCCGGGAAACCGGCGGCCCTTCGCTTTCGGCGCGCGTAACGCCCGATCAGAGTGAATCCACCAGGAGCCGCGCAACCGTCTGCTGGCTGACGTAGCCGGTGACGGGAAGCCCGCGCGCCTGCTGGTAGCGGCGCAGCGCCCGGCGGGTGTCGTCATCGAAGGTGCCGTCGGCCGGCCCCGGCTTCAACCCGAGCGCGGCGAGCCGCTGTTCGACGAGCGAGCGCATCATCGGGCTGAGGTTCAGCGCGGCCTCCTGCGCCTCTGCGCGCTTCAGCGCGGCCGCCTCGTCGGGTGTCACGCTCATCTCGGCGACCTTCTGGTGCGCCTCTTCCACAAAGGCGCCTTTCGGATATGAGGCGAGGTAATCCCGGTAGGACTTGACCGTATTGGCCTTCACCGCCGCGTCCCAGGCCGCGCGATCCGCGGCTGCGGCCTCCTTCCGGCGCGCGTCCTCGAACACCGCGAGCCTCTCCATTGCCAGTTCGGCAAAGAGCCCGTCAGGATAGCGCTTGAGATAGGCGCGCAGGCCCGCCTCGTCGCCCGCCGCGCCGGTCTGATCCCAGTATATCCGGTCCTGACGGTCCTGTTCGGCCTTGCGCTTGGCCGCCTCCGCCTCAAGTTCCGCCGCGCGACGGGCGGCCTGGGCGCCGAGCGCGGAAACCTGCGCGGCAGTCAGGAAGCCTGTCGCCTCCTCGCCGTTGCGCTTCTGCCAGGTGGCGATGGCGTTGCGCGAACCGGCGCCGAAGAGGCCGTCGATTCCCTTCGGATCGATGTCGAGGATCGAGAGGTCGCGCTGGATCTGGCGCCGCTCCTCGCGGGTCAGCGCCAGCGCCTCCTCGGCCGCCCGCGCCCGCGCCACCGGATCGGTGAGCGCGGCGATCGCGGCGCGGGCGTCGGCGGCGTGTGCGCCGGTCGAATAGCGGTCGAGATAGGCCTGGTAGGCCGCGCGGGTCGCGATGGCTGCCGTCGCCCTCCAGAACGCAGCCTCGTCGTCAAGGGTGGGCGCCGGGGCAGGGGCAGGGCCATTCGTGGCGGCGGCAAGGAAGGCCCCGTAGGCGCCCCGGAACCCCGTCACCGTCAGGCCCTCCGCAGCCGCCGCGATCTCGGCCAGCGTCTGGCCCCGCCGGTCGGGGAGCGCGGCCGCGAAGGCCGCAACCATTTCCGCATCACCGGTGACAAGCGTCACGCCCTGCGGGACGTCCACGGCGCCGATCCCGGGCGCAAGCCCGCGGCCAAGATCGAAGTCGCGCTCCTCGGTCCCGAGGAGGATGAGTGCGCCGCCCGGCCGTTCCGCGGCAATGGCGAACACCTGCGACAGCGGAAGCGCCATTCCATCGACCGTGGCCAGCGTCGGCGCCTCGGCCCCGGTGCCGAGGAGCCAGGTTTCACCTGCCGCATGGACAAAATGGCCCGCGAGCAGAATGACGCTGCGACCGGGACGGGCTGTGTCGCCATAGTGCTCGGCAAGCAGCGCCTGCATCTCGCCGTCCACAAGGTCGGCGCCCTTGCGAGTGACGAACCCGGCACGCTCCAGCGGCCGCGCGGCATCGAGCGCATCGTCGGCGGCCGAAATGTCCGCGCCCGCGCGATAGTTCTCGTTGCCGATGATAAGGGCCGCATCCTGCGCGGCGACGGGACCGGCAAGGCAGATGAGGGCGGAAAGGCGGGCGGCGTGGGGATTCATGACGACCTCCGGGCGGTGGTGCGGCGACACTAGCGTCGGAGGCAACGTTATTCGATCACATCCGGTTCCGGCCCGGCGGGGTTTCGCCCATCAGTCGTAGCGGCGCCGATCCTCGATCACCTTGCCGTCGTTGGGCAGCGCACCCCTAGGCAAGATCTCGATCCGGCCCCGCAGCTTCAGGACGTCCATCACCGTTTTCTGGTAGGCAGTGGCATCACCGCCCGCGCTTTCAACCTGAACCGTCATCGCATCCGCCTCGCCCTCGCGCGACGCGATGACGCGGGCGCGCGCGATCTCGGGGTGGCGGCCAACGAATTCGGCGACCTGCTCGGGCCGGACGAACATGCCCTTGATCTTCGTGGTCTGGTCGGCCCGGCCCATCCATCCCCGGAT
This sequence comes from Paracoccaceae bacterium, assembly GCA_020637675.1. Lineage (GTDB taxonomy): Bacteria > Pseudomonadota > Alphaproteobacteria > Rhodobacterales > Rhodobacteraceae > Albidovulum. The sequence goes on from JACKKD010000003.1 coordinate 80,800, forward strand.
GCGCAGGTTGGTGCGCCCGCACGGGCTCTGCCCCGGCATCACCGCAGAGAGGTCGCCGGTGGCGAAGCGGATCAGCGGATAGTCCGGGTTGAGCGTCGTCACCACGACCTCGCCCACCTCACCCTCTGGCACCGGATCGCCCGTGCCGGGGCGAACGATCTCCACGATCACGCCCTCGTCCACGATCATCCCCTCCTGCACCGGGACTTCGTAGGCGATGCTGCCGAGGTCGGCCGTCGCGTAGCACTGCAGGCAGGCGATGCCGCGGTCCGCGTACTCCTTGCGCAGCGAGGGGAACAGCGCCCCGCCCCCGACGGCGGCGCGCGTGATCTTCAGCCGCTCGCCCATCTCCTCCGCCCGGTCGAGGATGACCTTGAGGTAGTCCGGCGTCCCGGCATAGGCGGTCGTGCCCACATCCACCGCGGCGCGCACCTGCAGGTCGGTCTGGCCGGTGCCGGCGGGCAGGACGGCCGCGCCAACGGCCCGTGCGCCGCTCTCGAAGATCATGCCGGCAGGCGTCAGGTGGTAGCCGAAGCAGTTCTGCACGATGTCGCCCGGCCCGATTCCGCAGGCATGGAGGAACCGGCCCATCCGCCACCAGTCATGGCTGACCCCGCCCGGCTCGTAGATCGGCCCCGGCGACTGGAAGACATGAGCGGCGTTGGCGACCGGCAGTCCGCCGAAGGGCGGATGGGCCTTCTGCCGCGCGGAAAGCTCGGACTTCCGCAGCACCGGCAACCGGGCAAGATCGGAAAGCGCCGCGACGGGGGCAAGGCCGTTCTGCGCGAGCCGGGCGTTCAGCGCCGCAAGCTGTGAAGCGGCCCGTTCATCGGCCGAGCGTGTCTCGAGCGCGTCGTAATGGGTCACGGTCGTATCCCTCATCAGGAAAGCCAGCGCTTGCGGCGCCGGTAGGAGCGGACGTCGCGGAACGATTTCCGGCCTTCGTCGGACATGCCGAGGTAGAATTCCTTCACGTCCGGGTTTTCGCGCAGGTCGGCGGCGGGGCCATCCATCACGACGCGGCCGGATTCGAGGATGTAGCCGTAATGCGCATAGCGGAGCGCGACGTTGGTGTTCTGCTCGGCCAGAAGGAAGGTCACGCCCTCGTTCTCGTTCACCGCCTTCACGATCTCGAATATCTGCTCGACAAGCTGCGGGGCGAGGCCCATCGAGGGCTCATCGAGAAGGATCGTCTCGGGCCGGGACATCAGCGCCCGGCCGATCGCCACCATCTGCTGCTCGCCGCCCGAGGTGTAGCCGGCCTGGCTTTTCCGCCGCTCCTTCAGACGCGGGAAATAGCCGTAGACCATGTCGAGGTCCCGGGCGATGGCCGCCTTGCCGTCCTTGCGGGTATAGGCGCCGGTGAGGAGGTTTTCCTCCACCGTCAGGTGGCCGAAGCAGTGGCGCCCCTCCATCACCTGGATGACTCCCAGTTTCACGAGCTGGGCCGGGTCAAGATCCTGCACCCGTTCGCCGCGGTAAAGGATCGCGCCCTTCGTTACCTCGCCGCGCTCGGAATGAAGGAGGTTGGAGATCGCCTTCAGCGTGGTCGTCTTGCCGGCGCCGTTGCCACCCAGAAGGGCAGTGATGCCGCCCTTCGGCACACTGAGGCTGACACCCTTGAGGACAAGGATAACGTGGTTGTAGATGACCTCGATGTTGTTGACCTCGAGCAGGGTCTCGGTCTTTGCGGCATCGAGCATGGCGTCGCCCTTTCCATCGGCACTAATCTGCCCCCTTCCTGATCCGGGGCCGTGATGGTAACGCGGCGGCAAGGCCCGCCGCGCCCCTTTTCGGGTTCCCCGGGGGAGGTCCGGGATGACCGGCTTGCGCCGGTCAGTTGCAGCGTTCGGCGATGCTGTTCTCGGCGGCGAAGGCGGCCGAGTCCTCCATGACGAGCGGCACCAGGACCTCGTCATCCGGCGCGATGAAGCCGGTGATGAGGCTCCATTTCTTCGCCGTCGCATCCCACTGCTGGATCAGCGCCGCGCCCGGGCCGCCGTGGTCCTCGCAGCTCGCTTTGAAGGGCTGGCCAAAGTTCGGCAGGCCAAGTTCGGCCATCCGCTCTTCGGTGATCTCCAGCGCCTCGAACCCGTCGCGAAGCTGAGCCGCGTTGATCCCGGAAGCGCCGGCCAGTTCCTGCGCCTTGCGGATCGCCTCGGAGATGACGAGCGCCGCATACATGCCGCGCGAATAGAGCACCGAGCCCACCTGATCGCCCGCGCCCGACGCCTTGCCGGTGTCGTAGACATACTGCTTCAGGTCGGCATAGACCGGATAGTCCATGCCCGTTCCGTGCATGGCGAGGGACTTGTAACCGTTGGCGCCGTCACCTGCCGGCAGCACGTCGTTCTCGGAACCCGACCACCAGATGCCGATGAAGTTCTCCATCGGATACTTGATGTTCGCCGCTTCCTGGATCGCCACGGCGTTCATGACGCCCCAGCCCCACATCAGCACGTAATCCGGCTTGTCGCGGCGGATCTGCAGCCACTGGCTCTTCTGTTCCTGGCCCGGATGATCGACCGGAATCTCGACGAGTGTGTAGCCGTGCTTCTTCGACAGTTCGGTGAGGGTGCGGATCGGCTCCTTCCCGTAGGCCGAGTTGTGGTAGACGAGCGCGATCTTCTTGCCGCTCAGATCGCCACCGTTCTGATCGAGCAGATACTTGATTGCCACCGAGGCGCCGTCCCAATAGTTCGCCGGGTAGTTGAAGACCCATTCGAACACCTTGCCGTTGGCCGCCGAGGTCCGCCCGTAGCCCGGCGTGTAAAGCGGGATCTTGTCGGCAGAGACCTTCGGGATGAGCTGGTAGGTGATCCCGGTCGAGAGCGGGTTGTAGACGAGCGCACCCGAACCCTTCGTCGCCTCGTAGCACTCAACGCCCTTCTCGGTGTTGTAGGCGGTCTCGCATTCCGGCGTCGCAACCTTCTCGCCGCCGATGCCGCCGTCGCGCTCGTTCAGAAGCGTGAAATAGTCGTTGAAGCCATCGGCATAGGGAATGCCGCCGGGCGCGTAGGGTCCGGTGCGGTAGCTGAGGTTCGGGACCACAAGCTCGGCCATCGCGGGCGTCGCGGCGGCCAGGGCCAAGGCGAGCGCTGTCAGTGTCTTTCTCATCTGGGTCTCCTCCCAAGGGTTTCGGTTCGCGTCGCCGGCCGAAATGCCGGTCTTTTGGTTGGGCGGCCCGTTCTAGTGCGGGAAGGGCCAGAGCCGGAGTTTTTCCTTTGCCAGCCGCCAGAGCTGGGCAAGCCCGTGCGGCTCCGCGATCAGGAAGATCACGATCAGCGCGCCGACGATCATCAACTCGATATGCGCCGCAAGATCCGTGGCCCAGCCGAACTGGCCGACGAGGATGTTCTTCAGGAGCACCGGCAGGAGGACGAGGAAGGCCGCGCCGGCGAAGCTGCCGAAGATAGAGCCGAGGCCGCCGATGATCACCATGAAGAGGATCAGAAAGGATTTCTGGATGCCGAAGGCCTCGCCCACCTCGACCGCGCCGAGATAGACCGAGAAGAAGAGGGCACCGGCGACGCCAATGTAGAACGAGGAGACCGCGAAGGCGGTGAGTTTCGTCGTGAGAGGGTTTACCCCGATGATCTCGGCCGCGATGTCCATGTCGCGGATAGCCATCCACTTCCTGCCCACCGTGCCGCGCGTGAGGTTCCGCGCGAGCCAGGCCAGCGCGAAGAGGATGACAAGGCAGAAGAGGTACTTCGACGAGGCCGTGGTGTTCGCGCCCGTCACCGCATGACCGAGAAACGTGCGTTCCGGCGCCGAGATCTGGCCCGAGGCCGAGTAGTTGTAGAACCACGGGACCTTGTTGAAGAGCCAGACGAGGAAGAACTGCGCGGCAAGAGTGGCGACCGCGAGGTAGAAGCCCTTGATCCGGAGCGACGGCAAGCCGAAGAGCACCCCCACCCCGGCGGTGATCCCGCCCGCAAGAAGCACATGGATCAGGATCGAGACCTCGGGGAAGGCGGTCATCAGCTTGTAGCAGGCATAGGCGCCCACGGCCATGAACCCCCCGGTGCCGAGCGAGACCTGGCCACAGTAGCCCGTGAGGATGTTGAGCCCGATCGCGGCGATCGCATAGATCAGGAAGGGCACGAGGACGGCGTTTGCCCAGTAGTCGTTGATCAGGAACGGCACAACCCCGAAGGCCACGGCGACGACGGCGTAGTAGCGCCAGCGGTCGAACCTGATCGGGAAAGTCTGGCTGTCGTCCCGGTAGGTCGTCTTGAAATCGCCTGCCTCGCGGTAGAACACGTCTCAGCCCTCCACTTTCCGGTCAGGCCGGGGGTTCCACCCCCGCACCCCGGCGGTATTCGCGAAACGGCGGGGCCCCGGCGCAATCATCCCTGCCCCTCCGACGTGCGCTGGTGTTCGCGCGCGACCTGGTTGGAGCGCTTCGCGTAGCCCGTCGCCTCGGAATGGCGGACGAGCCAGAGCCAGGCGACGATTCCCACCGCGCCGCCGAGGGCCGCGAGGACGAGCGCGATGGTGACATGCGGACCATCGGTCGGGGCGCCGGTCAGTGCGACGTAGCCGAAGGCCCAGAAACCGGCCCAGGCGATGACGTTCAGGATGGCGATCAGTTTCGGCATGTCTCAAACCCTCTCGATGATGCGTTCACCGAAGAGACCTTGCGGCCGGAAGACGAGGAAGAGAAGGGCAAGGACATAGGCGAACCAGTTTTCGGTGGCGCCGAGCGTGAAGCCGAAAATGTCGCCAAACCACGACGAGCTGACAGTGAACTCGAAGAGCTTCTCGCCCATACCGATGATGAGCCCGCCGACGATGGCGCCGGGGATCGAGGTGAAGCCGCCGAGCATGAGGACCGGCAACGCCTTGAGCGCGATCAGCGACAGCGAGAACTGCACGCCCGACTTCGATCCCCACATGATCCCGGCGACGAGCGCCACGAAGCCCGCGATCGACCAGACCAGCACCCAGATGAAACGGAGCGAGATTCCGACCGAGAGCGCAGCCTGGTGATCGTCGGCCACCGCGCGGAGCGCCCGTCCCTGCTTGGAATACTGCGAGAAGAGCGTGAGCGTGAGGACAAGGAGCGCCGCGACGACCGAGGCCACGATGTCGAGGTTGTCGATGAAGAAGCCGTAGCCGAGAAGGCTTCCGGTGACGCTTTCCACCGTTTCGTTGATACCCTGCGGAAGGCCCACGTCGAGCGTCTTGATGTCGGCGCCCCACATTATGTCGCCAAGCCCTTCGAGGAAGTAGGCCATGCCGATCGTCGCCATGAAGAGGATGATCGGCGGCTGGTTCACGAGGTGCTTGAGAACATAGCGCTCGATGACGATCGCAAGGAGGACCATTACTCCGGCGGCGAGCGCGATGGCGACGATGGCGGGCAGGCGCCAGCCGAAGTGGTGCAGGTCGGTGCCGAAGACGGTGTTGATCAGGTGCGCGAAGGGCAACTGCCCTTCCTGGAACCCGACGAGCGTCAGCGCGGCGAAGAGTGCGAGCACACCCTGAGCATAGTTGAAGATTCCGCTGGCCTTGAAGATGAGCACGAAGCCGAGCGCGACGAGAGAATACATCACCCCGGCCATGAGGCCGTTCAACCCTGCCTCCATCGCGTAGAGAAGCTGGTCAGGCATGGCGTTTCTTCCTCCGGCGTATTTCGGTCCGGTCAGTCATGCGCGACCCCCAGATAGGCGCTGATCACGTCGGGGTTGTTCCGCACCTCGTCGGGCGTGCCGTCGCCGATCTTCTTGCCGTAGTCCATGACGACGACCCGGTCGGAAAGGTCCATGACCACGCCCATGTCGTGTTCGATGAGCACGATCGTGGTTCCGAACTCGTCGTTCACGTCGAGGATGAAACGGCTCATGTCCTCCTTTTCCTCGACGTTCATGCCTGCCATCGGCTCGTCGAGAAGGAGAAGCTTCGGTTCGGCGGCCAGCGCGCGCGCCAGCTCCACCCGCTTCTTCAGTCCGTAAGGGAGCCGGCCGACCGGCGTCTTGCGGATGTTCTGGATTTCAAGAAAGTCGATGATCTTCTCGACCTTCTCGCGGTGATGAGTCTCCTCCCTTTCCGCCGGGCCCCACCAGAGCGCCTGGGAAAGAACCCCGGACTTCATCAGCGTGAGCCGTCCCGTCATGATGTTGTCGAGAACGCTCATCCCGTCGAAGAGCGCGATGTTCTGGAAGGTCCGCGCGATGCCGAGGCGGGCCACCTGATAGGGCCGCATCGGCCCCCGCCGGACACCCTTGAACCAGACCTCGCCTTCCTGCGGGACGTAGAAACCGGAAATGACATTCAGCATCGAGGACTTGCCCGCCCCGTTCGGCCCGATGATCGCGCGGATCTCGCCGTCGCGGATGTCGAAGGAGATGTCGGTGATCGCCTTCACCCCGCCGAAGCGGAGCGTGATGTTCTTCATCTCCATCAGGACGCCGCCGATCTTGCGGCCGTCAGGGGTGGTGTCGGTGTCGGCGGTATCCTTCATGGCCGTGCCTCCCGCAAGGCCGGGACCGCCCCCCAACCCACACTCCCCCACAAGGGGGAGGGTGTCGCGGGGCGACGGCGCTTTGCGCTTCCCCTCCCCCTTGCGGGGAGGTGAGAGGGGTGGAGGGCGACCACGGCAGTCATTCCGCCGCCATCCTTTCCTGCGCCGCCATGACCTTCGCGTCGCGGATACGCAGCGTGGCTTTGATCCTGCCCTTGCGCCCGTCTTCGTAGGTGACTTCGGTCTCGGTGTAGATCTCGTTCCTGCCGCTGTAGAGCGCGTCGATCAGGTCGGCGAACTTCTCGGCGATGATGGTGCGGCGGACCTTGCGGGTGCGCGTCAGTTCACCGTCGTCGGCGTCGAGTTCCTTGTGCAGGATCAGGAAGCGGTGAACCTGGCAGCCCGAGAGCATCGGGTCGGCGGCGACCGAACGGTTCACCTCCTCCACATGGGCCTCGATCATCTCGCCGACCTTCGGATGCTGGCTCAGTTCCTGGTAGCTCGCGTAGGCTATGTTGTTGCGCTCGGCCCAGTTGCCGACCGCGTTCAGGTCGATGTTGATGAAGGCGGTGCACATCGACCGCCCCGCGCCGAAGACGACCGCTTCAAGGATGTTCGGGTAGAACTTCAGCTTGTTCTCGACATACTTCGGGGCAAAGAGCCGGCCATCGGCCATCTTGCCCACGTCCTTGGCGCGGTCGATGATCCTGAGATGCCCGCTGACCTCCTCGAAGAAGCCGGCGTCGCCCGTGGCCACCCAGCCCTCGGCGTCCTTGGTGGAGGCGGTGGATTCGGGGTTCCTGTAATATTCGACGAAGGTGCCCGGCGAACGGTAGAAGACCTCGCCGGTGTCGCCTATGCGCACCTCCACCCCAGGCGAAGGAACGCCGACGGTATCCGAGCGCACCTCCCCGTCGGGCTGCTGGGTGATGAAGACCGAGGCCTCGGTCTGGCCGTAGAGTTGCTTAAGGTTGATGCCGAGCGAGCGGTAGAAGTCGAAGATCTCGGGCCCGATCGCCTCGCCGGCAGTATAGCCGACGCGCACGCGGGAAAAACCGAGCGTGTTCTTCAGCGGCCCGTAGACGAGGAGGTTGCCGGCCCCGTAGCGCAGGCGGTCGATCGCCGACACCGGCTTGCCGTCGAGGATCGCGGGACCGACGCGGCGGGCAACCTCCATGAAGTGGTCGAACATCCGCTTCTTCAGCCGCCCCGCATCCTCCATCCGGATCATGACGTTGGTCAGCTGGCCCTCGAACACCCGGGGCGGCGCGAAGAAATAGGTCGGCCCGATCTCGCGCAGGTCGGTCATCATCGTGGCGGCGCTTTCGGGGCAGTTGACGGTGAACCCGGTCCACATCGCCTGCCCGACCGAGAAGATGAAGTCGCCGACCCAGGCCATCGGCAGATAGGCAAGCACGTCGTCGTCGCGGCCGAGGCTGTCGAACTCGGCCGAGTTCCGCGAGGTCTCTATGATGTTCCGGTTCGACAGCACGACGCCCTTGGGCTTGCCCGTCGTGCCCGAGGTATAGAGCATGACGCAGACATGGTCGTAGGTCAGTTCCGCAATGCGGGCATCCAGTTCGGCATCGAACCGCTGATGCGCCGCACGCCCCTCCGCGGCAATGTCGGCGAGCGCGTTCATGTGACCGTGGTCGTACTTCCGCATGCCCCGCTTGTCGAGGTAGGCAATCTGCTCGATCCCGGTCACGCGGTCCTGCACCTCCAGGACCTTGTCCACCTGCTCCTGATCGCCGCAGATGACGTAGCGCGCACCGCAATGATCGAGGACATAGGCCATCTCGTCGGCGACCGCGTCCTGGTAGAGCGGGACCGGCACGGCGCCGCACATCTGGGCCGCCACCATCGACCAGTAGAGCGCGGGCCGGTTGCGGCCGATGATGGCGACATGATCCCCGCGCGCGATGCCGAGCGACATCAGGCCGAGCGCCAGCGCGCGGACCTCGTCCGCCGTCTCGGCCCAGGTCCAGCTCTGCCAGATGCCGTATTCCTTTTCGCGATAGGCGGGAAGCGTGCCGAGGTCGCGCGCGTTGCGCGCCAGGAGCGCGGGAATGGACTGCAACTCAGGCTTGCTCGCTGTCGTGGCCACCGAAGCGCGTCTCCCCCAGCTTCTCCCCGTGCGCCGGACTTTCGGCGCATTCGCCCGAGCGGCGATTCCGCCCCTGCCGTCAGACTTCCGGGTCGGAGGCTGGGCGTCAAAGATTTCCTGACTTTTGCGCAAACGTTACGAATTGTAACAGACAGACCTTGCCCCTTCCGCCCGCCCCGCCGGCGGTGCTAGCGATAGGTCGACGGAGGGGAGATGGACCGCGAGGATCCGCGCACGAAGCTGACGCAAGCCGGGCTGAACCTCATTCAGCAGGCACTGTCGATCTTCGACAGCGGCCTCAGGTTGGCAGTTTCGAACCGCCAGTACCAGGTCATGTTCGACCTGCCCGACGCCCTCACCCGACCGGGCACCTCGTTCGAGGAGACGATCCGCCACCTCGTCCTGCGCGGCGAATACGGCGAAGTCGCCGACCCCGAGGAGGCGGTTCGCATCCGCGTCGAACAGGCCCGTGCCTTCGTGCCGCACTACATGGAGCGGCGCCGGCCCGATGGTCGCACGATCTCGGTCGAAGGCTCCCCGCTGCCGCAGGGGGGCTGGGTTACCGTCTATACCGACATCACCGGAATCAAGGCGCAAGAGGAACTGCTGCGCGGGCGCTCGGCGGAACTGTCCGAGGAAGTGCTGAACCGAACCGAACGGCTCGCCCAGGCCAACCGGGCGCTTGCCGCGACGAACGCCGCGCTGGAGGAGGCCAAGCGCGAGTTGACCGAGATGGAGGCGCGCACCCGGCTCGTGACAGAGATGATGCCGGCGCACATCGCCCATGTGGGCCACGACTCGGTCTACACATACTCGAACAGGCGCCTTTCGGCGGTGATGCCGGGCAGCCCTTCCGATATCGTGGGTCGCTCCGTCGAGGAGGTGCTGGGGCCGGCCACCTTCGCCAGGATCGAGCCCGGACTCCGCCGCGCGATTGCGGGAGAGGCGAATGTATTCGAGATCACGCACGAACCCTCGGGGCGGCGGATCCGCATCGCGCTCACCCCCGACCAGGGGCCGGCTGGCGGTGCGCAGGGGGTCTACGCGCTGTCGATGGACGTAACCGAGGAGGCGCAAGCCCGCGCAGCGTTGACGCAGACCGCGAAGCGCGAGCTCGCGGCGCAGCTGACCTCGGGCCTCGCGCATGACTTCGCCAATCTCCTCACCATCATCCTCGGACTTCAGGGGCGGCTCGAACGGCTGCCGGGCCTGCCCGCGGATGCGGCTGCGCTGGCTCGGTCGACTCTCGCGGCGGCGCGGCGGGGCGGCCATCTTCTCGACCGGATCGCGGCGATCTCCGGCCCGCGCGAGGTGAGGCCGCTGCCCACCGATCTGCCCGCTCTTCTGGCGGACCTTCAGATCATGGCGCGGCCCTCCTTGCCCGACGGCATCGGGCTCGACCTTCTCGTGGCAGATATGGGCGGGCCGGTGATGCTCGATGCCGGCTCGCTGCAGGATTCATTGCTGAACCTCATCCTGAACGCGCGCGACGCGATCGTGGCAGGCAAGGCCGGGACGGGGCGAATTACCGTTGCCGCACGTCGACTGCGCGACACCTGGCTGGAGATCTCGGTGGCGGATACCGGGCCGGGCTTCTCGGCCGAAGCGCTTGCACGCGGGCTCGACCCGTTCTTCACCACCAAGGGGGGCGACGGGTCGGGCCTCGGGCTGTCGATGGTGTACGACCACACCAAGCTGTCGGGGGGTACGGTGAAGCTCGCCAACCGGCCCGAAGGCGGCGCGACGGTCACGCTGCGGCTGCCTTTCCGCCCGGCCGCAGGTGCGGAGCCCGCAGAGCCGCTTCTCGTCCTGCTGGTGGAGGACCGCGAGGAGATTCGCGCCGACGTGCGCGGGATGCTGCGCGCGCTCGGACATAACGTGATCGAGGCGGCGAGCGCCGACGAAGCGATGGAGCTTTGCGATCTGCCGGGGCTCGACCTCATCCTGTCCGACATCGGTCTTCCCGGATCCATGACCGGAATCGACCTCGTCGCGGCGCTCGCCGCGCGCGGCCATCCGGCGAGGATCATCCTGATGACTTCGTTGCCGCACGGTGACGCCCAGCGCGCCCGCGCCGGGACAATCCCGGTCCTGTCGAAGCCCTTCTCGGTCGGCGACCTCGCCGCGGCCCTGTCGCGCCGGAGGGCCGCATGACGCCCGTCCGAGACGCCCGCCCGCATGTCGCGATCCTCGACGACGAGCCGGAGATTCGCCGGATGCTCGCGGACGCGCTGGAGGAGGCGGGGTTTCGCACCTCGACCTTTTCGCGCGCGACCGAGTTCGAGGCGGCGCTGAAGCGCACGGCGCCAGATGTCTGCCTCGTGGATCTCGGCCTGCCGGACCGCGACGGGCTGGCACTCGTCCACCGGCTTGCCCTGGAATCGGGGGCGGCAATCATCATCATCTCGGGTCGCGCGCAGGTGCAGGACCGGGTGACGGGGCTGGAATTGGGCGCCGACGACTACATCATAAAGCCTTTCGACCCAGCCGAGGTCGTCGCCCGCATCCGCGCCCGCCTGAGGAAGGGCCGCTCCGACACCGACCGCATCGCGACGGTCGCGCACTTCGCGGGCTGGACGGCTCATTTCGACCGCTACCTGCTGGCCAGCGAGGCCGGTGAGGAAGTAACCTTCAGCCATGCGGAGGGCGAGGTTCTCCGGCTCTTCCTCGAAAGCCCCAAGCGGCTCATCTCGCGCACGCAGATGCAGGAAATCCTTGGCGGCGCGGCGGGCGAAAGCTTCGACCGGGCCATGGATGTGCGCATCTCGCGGCTCAGGACCAAACTCGGCGAGGATCCCAAGAACCCGCGCCTGATCAAGACGATCTACGGCGCGGGCTACATCTTTCTTGGCGACGTGCGCTGGGGGTGACAAAAGGGGCGCATGTCCGAAGTCATGCTCATCCGTCACGGCCAGGCCAACACCGGCGCGCGCACCGAGGAAGACTACGACCGCCTCTCGGACCTCGGTCGCCGCCAGGCAGAATGGCTTGCCGATCACCTCATGGCCGTCGGCGGCTTCGACCGCGTCATCTCGGGCACGCTCCGCCGGCAGGAAGATACGGCCGCGCTCGTAAATCGCGGCGGCCGGCCGCACCGGCGCGACCCGCGGCTGAACGAGCTTGACTATTTCCGCCTGTCCCGTGCACTCGAAACGCGCGACGGCATCCCCTTTCCGACCGACGCGGCGAGCTTCGCCGCCCATGTGCCGCGGGTGCTGGAACTCTGGCGGGCGGGCCACGCCGGCCCCGATCACGAGAGCTACGACGCCTTCCGCGACCGTGTGCTCGACTCCATTCACGATGCTGCGGCCGAAGGGCCGGGCGTGGTTCTGGTCACCTCGACCGGCGTCATCGCCACGCTCTGCGCACTGGCGCTGGGGCTGGAGACGGTGGTGAAGGCGCGGATGTTCCTTCGTATCCTCAACACCTCCGTCCACCGCTTCGCGATCGACGGCGACGGGTTGCACCTCACGCAGTTCGGTGCCACGCCGCACCTCGACCACCCCGACCGCCACGCAGCGCGGACGCATTACTGAGGCGGGCCCGGCCCGTCCCAAGAAGGGAGCAAGCCATGCGGATCCACTGGTGCGGCACGGGCCTCTCCTCCGTTCCCGGCCTGCGCCGGCTGATCCTCGAAGGCCATCCCGTGACGGTCTGGAACCTGCCGGTGGACCAGGCGGTGGCGGCCGTGGGCGAGATCACCGATGACATCCGCGCGATGGAGCCCCCGGCCTTCGATGCCGCGGTCGCGCCGGGCGATATCGTGGTCTCCATGCTGCCCGCGCACCTGCACGCAGCCATTGCGCGGCTCTGCGTCAAGCATGGCGCACATTTCATCGCGTCGAGTTACACGACCGACGAAATTCGCGCGCTCGACGCCCCCGCGCGGGAGGCAGGCGTCGCACTGGTTACCGAGGTCGGCCTCGATCCCGGCATCGATCATGTCATGGCGCATGACCTGATCGCGGCCTACCGCGCCTCGCCTGCCTTCCACCGCGACAACGTCCTGTCGTTCACGTCCTACTGCGGCGGCGTGCCGGCAGTGCCGAATGCCTTCCGCTACAAGTTCTCCTGGTCGCCGCTGGGAGTCCTCAAGGCGCTCCAGTCCCCGGCCCGGTCGATCCGCGACTATTCGGAGTTGCGCGTGGCCCATCCCTGGGATGCGGTGCGCAGCTACATCGCGCCGCTGCGCGTGCCCGAGACCTTCGAGGTCTACCCCAATCGCGATTCCGTACCCTACCTCGCCGAATACGGGTTCGAACCTGGCTGGAAGGTGAAGGAACTCGTCCGCGGCACGCTCCGCCTGAACGGCTGGGCCGAGGCCTGGGCACCCGTCTTCGAGACCCTCGCGGCCGGTCCCTCGCCACATGCGCTTCAGGCCCTCGCCGATGACCTTTGGGCGAAATACCCGCTGGCGGAAGGGGAACCCGACCGCGTCGTCCTCTGCGTTTCGCTCAAGGCCGAGCGCGAGGGCCGTCCCGTCTGGCACCGCACCTGGACGCTGGACGCCATCGGCGACGTCCGGGGCTCGGCGATGGCACGGCTCGTCTCCGGCACCGTGGCGCTTGCCGTCGAGGCCGTGATGCGGCGGGAGTTCCCGGTCGGACTGCACGGCGCCCCGCGCGATCCGCGTCTGGTTGCGCGTTGGCTGGAGGCGACGCAGCATCAGGCGCAGCACATGCGGCTTGTCACCACGGCCTGACGCGGCGGACGACGCTTGAGCCAAGTCAAGGACGGTCCTGAAACCGCGAGCTAGGGAGAGGACATGACGCTGCGGTGCACGAAGGCCCGAGGAACCGCCCGCGCCGCCGGTTACACCGGCGGCATGGTGGATTTTCTATGGCCACGGATGGCGTCGCTCTTCCTTCTCCTTTCGCTCGCTTTCTCCGGCGTGGTTCCCCAGGGGATGATGCGGGTGGCCGGCGAGGACGGCGTCCGGCTCGTCCTTTGCACCGAGGAGGGTCCGCGCGACCTGTGGCTCGCTCCGGACGGCAGCATGTCGGAACGGGCGCCGCTGCCCGAGAAGAACCACGAAGTCGGCAAGTGCCTTGCGGTCGGATACGCCTTCGCCGCCGTGCAAGCCGCGGCCCTTGCCGATCCCGGTCGCGCCGACTTCGCGCTGTTCCGCCCGGTGTTGACGTCGGCCCACTGGCCGGGCTTCACCGTCGACCTGAGCCGCGCCGCGCGGGCGCCCCCCTTCTCCACTCTCGCCTGAGCCGCCGACGTCCGACGCGGCCGATCCGGCGCCCTCGGGGCCGGGCCGTTCGGACGGCATTCAGATCCATGCGTAACGAGTGCGCCCCTGCGCACAAGCGGGGGCAGGTTCCCCAGAGATTGGAGACAGCTATGAAAACCCTGAAACTTGCGGCATGTGCCGCGCTGATGCTGACCGCAGCCCCGGCTCTCGCCAGGATCACCGTGACCGACCTCGACGGCCGGACCGTGACCCTCGACGACGTGCCGAACCGCGTGGCACTCGGCTTTTACTACGAAGATTACCTCGCCGTGACCGGAACGGCGGGCGCAGACAAGCTCGTGGCCCTGTCGCGCGCGCCCTGGGCCGACTGGAGGCCGGGGCAGTGGGCAGCCTACACCAGCCTCTTGCCTGCTCTCGAAACCCTGCCGGATTTCGGCAACTCCGATGACAACACCTTTTCGGTGGAGACGCTCATCGCGGCGAAGCCCGAAGTGGCGATCCTCTCAAGCTGGCAGACCGCTTCGCTCGGCGAACCGGGCGTGAAGCAAATCGAGGACGCGGGCATCAAGGTCGTCGCCATCGATTACAACGCCCAGACACTGGAGCGGCATCTTCTGTCCACCCGCGTTCTCGGCGCCGTGATGGGCGAGCCCGAACGCGCCGAGGAGCTTGCCGCGATGTATCAGGCCAAGACCGAAGACACGCTCGCGCGGGTCGCCAAGGCCGGGGCCTCGGGCAAGAAGATCTATGTCGAACTTGCCCAGAAGGGGCCCGCAGAGGTCGGCAACAGCTACGGCAAGGGCATGTGGGCCGGGGTGATCGACCTCGTCGGCGGGACGAACATCGCCAAGGGCCAGATCGAGAACTGGGGGCCGCTCTCGCCGGAATACGTCATCGCCCAGCAGCCCGATGTGATCCTTCTCGCCGGATCGGAATGGCTGAACAAGCCCGAGGCAGTGCTACTTGGCTTCGGTGCGACGGACGAGGCCGCGCAGCCGAAGATGGCGGCCTATGCCGCGCGGCCCGGCTGGGCAGATCTGCCGGCAGTGAAGTCTCGTGAGATCTACGGGATCTACCACGGCGGCAACCGCACACTCTCGGACTTCGTCTACGCCCGGGCCATTGCCAAGGCGCTCTATCCCGATGCCTTCGCCGATGTCGATCCGGCGGCCGAACTGGCCGAGTACTACAAGACCTGGATGCCGATCGCGGCCGAGGGCCTTTTCGTCACGAAGCTGAAATGAGCGTGGCCGACCGGGCCCTGCCCTGGCGGCGGCAGTCCGGGCGGCGGGGGGTGGCGCTCGTCGCCGCCCTCCTGATCCTTGCCGTGCTCAGCCTTCTCGACCTCATGACCGGGCCGTCCGGCATGGGCGCGGCGGAGATATGGCGCACGTTCCGCGCCGGGCCGGCCGGCGAGGATCGCGCGGCAGCGGCGATCCTCTTCCAGATACGGCTGCCGCAGACCGCGATGGCGCTGATCGTCGGCGCGGCGCTCGGACTTGCCGGGCTGATGATGCAGACGATCCTCGCCAACCCGCTCGCCTCGCCCTTCACGCTCGGGTTTTCGGCCGCGGCGGGCTTCGGCGCGGCCGCGTCGATCCTCTTCGGCGCAGCACTCGGCCTGCCGCTACCCGGGCATCTCCTGACGCCCGCGGCTGCCTTCGCGGCGACGCTCGCCGCCACGCTCCTCGTCTGGCTCGTCGCCCGCGCACGGGGAAGCCAGCCCGAGATCATGGTGCTGGCGGGGATCGCCGTCCTCTTCTTCTTCCAGTCGCTGCAGTCGCTCCTCCAGTTCCTCGCCTCGCCCGAGGTCCTGCAACAGATCGTCTTCTGGCTCTTCGGTTCGCTCCTCAAGGCCAACTGGACGACGGTGCAGGTCTCGGGCGCGATAACCCTGGTCTGCCTGCCCTTCATCGCCCGCGACACCTGGGCGTTGACCACGCTCAGGATGGGCGAGGCGAATGCCCAGAGCCTCGGGCTCGACACCCACGCCTTGCGCCGCCGCATCCTTCTCCTCACCGCCGCGCTGACCGCCGCGGCGGTATCCTTCACCGGCACCATCGGCTTCGTGGGCTTGATCGCGCCCCATGCCGCGCGCGCCGCGGTGGGCGAGGATCACCGCTTCGCCCTGCCCATGGCGGCACTGGCCGGGGCCCTGATCCTGATCATAGCCTCCGTCGCCGCCAAGCTCCTGTCATCGGGCGCGGCAATCCCGGTGGGCATCGTCACCGCCATCGCCGGCATTCCGATGCTGATGGCAGTCATCCTCCGCCAGAAGGAGATCTGAGATGTTCGACATTGAGGTCCCAGCCCTGTTCAGAGGCCGCGTGCAGGTGCTTGCGCCCACCGCGTTCACCCTTGCGGCAGGGTCGATGACCGGAATCGTGGGCCCGAACGGCGCGGGAAAATCGACCCTGCTCCGTGCAGTTGCGGGCATTTCGCAGGACTCCGTGGCGGTCCGCAGGAGGGGGGAGCCGCTCCATCGTCGCGCCATCGGTTTCCTTCCACAGGCCTTCTCCGTCGCCTCGACCCTCAGCGTGACGGACTGCATCCTCCTCGGCCGGCGGGAAAACCTCGGCTGGCGCGTGCCCGTTTGGGCAAGGAACGACGCGCGGGGGCTCTTGGACCGCTTTGGCCTCGCCGACCTCGCCGACCGTCCGATGAGCGCGCTTTCGGGCGGCCAGCAGCAACGCGTGCTTCTGGTGCAGCGGCTGTTCCGCAACCCCGCGCTGCTCCTCCTCGACGAACCGACCTCGGCGCTTGACCTTCACCACCAGCTTTCCGCGCTGTCCATGATCCGCGACCATGCACGCGAGACCGGCATGGCGGTGATCGCAGCGCTGCACGACCTGACGCTGGCCGCAAGGTTCTGCGACCGCATCCTCGTTCTCGCCGGGGGGGCGGTGGTCCGCGATGACGCGCCGGCCGCCGCCTTCGCCGGCGGCCTCATCGAGAATCACTGGAACGTCGCGCCGGAGTTCCTGAAGGCGCGGGACGGCGGGCTTGTCGTCGTGCCGCACGCGATGGCCTGACGCGCCGGGCCAGTCACCGCAGCAGACGCGCAAGCTCCGCGACGAGCCGCGCACCATCATCCGGACCGTTGTAACCCTGCACGGACAACCGCGTGAAGGGCCGTCCCTGCCAGAGGTAGCAGGGGATTTCCACTCCGGCCGCGCGCAGTTCGCGGTGCAGCGCCCCCGTGTCGCACATGGGCAGCGGCAGCGCGATCATTTGCGGTGCGCTCGTCTCCGGCGTGGCGACCGGCGCGAGGCCGGTTACACCCGCCACTTCGCCCGCGATCTCCCATGCCAGCCGGTGGCAGGCGGCGGCGACCGTCGACCAGTCGTGCTCCGCCCGGAACCCGAGCGCGGCCGGCACGGCGAGCCAGGCGGCAGGATCGCGCGTGCCCTGGAAGCGGAAGGCATTCTGAAAGGCGGTGCCGCCGAAGGGGCCGGGCGCGTCGCGATCCTCGCTCCAGCCGTGGCTGATGACCGCGGGCATCAGCACCGACTGGCGATCCCGGCGGGCATGGAGAAAGGCCGTGCCCTTGGGCGCAAACAACCACTTGTGGCAATTCCCGACGTAGTAATCCGCGGCGAGCGAGGTCAGGTCGAGTGGGATCTGCCCCGGCGCATGGGCGCCGTCGATGACCGTCACGATGCCCCTTGACCGGGCCTCGGCAATCACCGGGGCAATCGGAAAGACAAGCGCGGTGGGCGAGGTTATGTGACTGAGGAATATCACGCGCGTCCTCTCGGTCATCGCGGTTCGGAGCGCGTCTGCGAAGCTCGCCGCCGCCAGCGGCATTGGCACGTCGACTGTCCGGATCACCGCCCCCGTCCGCGCCGCGACGAAGGCCCATGTCTTCGCAAGCGCCGCATACTCGTGATCGGTGGTCAGCACCTCGTCGCCGGGCTTCAGGGCGAGCGAACGCGCCACGACATTGAGCCCCGCCGTTGCATTCGTGATCCAGACGAGATCGTCCGCGTCGGCACCCAGTTCGGCGCCGAGCACCCGGCACACCTCGGCGAAGCGTTCTGCCAGATGCGCGGGCTCCAGGAAGGCCACGGGCTGGCGTTCGAGCCGCTCCTGCCAGCGGCGGTAGTCCTCCATCACCGGGCCCGGACAGGCACCGTACGAGCCATGGTTGAGGAAGGAGAAGGCAGGGTCCAGCAGGAAATGACGGGCAAGTTCGGACGGCACGGGATGCTCCCTGAAAGGCTCTGTTCTTGCGGTATCGATACTATCGCGGCAACATTGCCTCGCCATCCGGATCGGCGGCCTCGGCGATCAGCCAGTCGCGGAACGCGAGCAGCGGCGGATACGAGGCGCCGGTCGCCGGCCAGACAAGGTAGTAGCCTTCCGTCCCCGCAACAGGCTCGCCGAAGGCCCGCACCAACCGCCCGTCGGCCAATTCGGGCTTGGCGAGGAACTCCGGCAGTAGCGCCACTCCGAGCCCGTGGATCACCGCCTGGATCATCGGCGCGAACTGATCGAAGACCATCCCCTGAGGCACCGGCCCCGGCACCCCGTGATGGGCAAACCAGCGCGCCCAGGCATCGGGCCGTGACTCGAGCTGGAGGAGTTGCAGGCCGACGAGGTCGCGCGCACGGGAGATCGGCTGCGCCGACAGGAACGAGGGGGCACAGCACGCGACCAGCCGTTCGTCGAAGAGCCGGATCGCGCCGCCCCCCGCCCAGTCGTCGCCGCCGAAATGGATGGCGGCGTCGAACCCCTCTTCGGCGAAGTCGAAGGGCTTCAGCCGTGTACCGAGGTTGATGGTGATCCCCGGATGCGCGGCCAGGAACCGCGGCAGCCGGGGCGCGAGCCAGCGGGTGCCGAAGGTGGGCAGGATGGCCAGCGAAAGCGTCCCGCCGCCGGCGTTCGAGCGTACGCGCATCGATCCGCGCGAGATGAGATCAAGCGCCTTGCCCACCTCGCGCGCATAGGCCAGCGCCGGGTCCGTCGGTACCAACCGCCGCCGTTCTCGCAGGAACAGCGGCACGCCAAGCTGCCCTTCGAGGGCCTGGATCAGCCGGCTCACGGCCCCCTGCGACAGATCAAGGTCGCGTGCCGCGGCGAGTGTCGATCCCGTGCGGACCACCGCCTCGAACGCGGTCAGGAGGGAGATCGAAGGCAAGAGGCGGCGCGGCGTGGCCATATATGACCTTTGCACATATTCCGTGGCGAGAATAGCGCTATTCGGGGCCCATTCAATCGCGCATGATGCATAGGAACATCGATCCGCCGTGGGAGGACATCATGGCCCTGAAACCGAAAGACGCCCCCGACCTTTCCCGCTTCGACTGGGAGGATGCCTTCCGGATGGATGACCAGTTGTCCGAGGAAGAGCGCATGCTGCGCGACGGCGCGCGGGCCTACGCGCAGGAAAAGCTTCAATCCCGTGTGATTGCCGCCTATCGCGACGAAGCGACCGACCCCGCGATCTTCCGCGAAATGGGCGGGATGGGGCTTCTGGGCGTTACCATCCCCGAGGAGTACGGCGGCATCGGTGCTTCCTACGTCGCCTATGGCCTCGTCGCCCGCGAGGTGGAGCGGGTCGATTCGGGCTACCGCTCCATGATGTCGGTACAGTCGAGCCTGGTGATGTACCCGATCTACGCTTATGGCTCGGAAGCGCAGCGGCAGAAATACCTGCCGAAGCTTGCCTCGGGCGAGTGGATTGGCTGCTTCGGCCTGACCGAGCCCGATGCGGGGTCGGACCCGGCCGGGATGAAGACCCGGGCGACGAAGACGGCGGGCGGTTATGTCCTGAACGGCGCCAAGATGTGGATATCGAATGCGCCCATCGCCGATGTCTTCGTCGTCTGGGCGAAGTCCGAGGCGCATGGCGGCAAGATCCGCGGCTTCGTTCTCGACAAGGGCATGAAGGGGCTTTCGGCACCGAAGATCGGGGGCAAGCTGAGCTTGCGCGCCTCGATCACCGGCGAGATCGTGATGGACAATGTCGAGGTCGGGGAAGACGCGCTTCTGCCAAATGTCGAGGGCCTCAAGGGCCCGTTCGGCTGCCTCAATCGCGCACGCTACGGCATTTCCTGGGGCGTTCTAGGGGCGGCGGAGTTCTGCTGGCACGCCGCGCGGCAATACGGACTCGACCGCAAGCAGTTCAACCGGCCCCTGGCGCAGACCCAGCTCTACCAGAAGAAGCTTGCCGACATGATGACCGAGATTTCGCTCGGGCTTCAGGCATCCCTGCGCGTCGGCAGGCTCATGGACGAGGCGAAGGCGGCGCCCGAAATGATCAGTCTCGTCAAGCGCAACAACTGCGGCAAGGCGCTGGACATCGCCAGGGCCGCGCGCGACATGCATGGCGGCAACGGCATCCAGGAGGATTTCCAGGTGATGCGCCACATGGTCAACCTCGAGACCGTCAACACCTACGAAGGCACTCATGACGTGCATGCCCTTATCCTCGGCCGCGCAATCACCGGGCTTCAGGCCTTCTTCTGATCGGGCTTTCATCGTGGCAAAAATACTCCCGCCGGCGGCATCCGGCGGCAGGGCCGGGGGCCTTTGGCGGGAGTCCTTCGCCACAGTGAATGAGTGAGAGAATTTCATGGATCGCGCCGACATCGTTCACGAGAATTTCCTGAGGCGGGTAACGGCGGGCGACCTGCCCGCCGGTGCCGGGCCCTCGGGGCCGCTGTCGGCAGCTGCGGCGGTTTCGGTCTTTCGGGCAGCGTGCCTGTCGCGCGCGCTCGACCGGCAGAGCCGGGTGATGCAACGGGCGGGTCAGGGCTTCTACACCATCGGCTCGTCCGGTCACGAGGGGATGGCGGCAGTGGCGGCGGCGCTGAGGCCGACCGACATGGCCTTCCTGCACTACCGCGACGCGGCCTTCCAGATCGCGCGCGCCGGGCAGGTGCCCGGCCAGTCCCCTGCCTGGGACATGCTCCTCAGCTTTGCCTCTTCGTCCGAAGATCCGATCTCGGGCGGGCGGCACAAGGTCCTGGGATCGAAGGCGCTGTCGATCCCGCCGCAGACCTCAACCATCGCCTCGCACCTGCCGAAGGCGGTGGGCGCTGCCTATGCGGTCGGCGCCGCGCGCCGGCACCGGCCGGAGCATCAGGCGCTGCCGGACGACGCCATCGTCTACTGCTCGTTCGGCGACGCCTCCGCCAACCATTCGACGGCGCAGGGGGCCTTCAACGCCGCGCAGTGGACAGCCTATCAGTCCATACCCCTTCCGCTTCTCTTCGTCTGCGAGGACAACGGCATCGGGATCTCGACCAAGACCCCCACGGGCTGGATCGCGGCAAGCTTCGCGCATCGGCCGGGGCTGAAGTATTTCGCCTGCAACGGCCTCGATATCTACGAGACCTTCCGCGTGGCGCAGGAGGCCGCGGACTACGCCCGCAAGCGGAAGAGACCCGTCTTCCTCCATGTCGGCACAATCCGGCTCTACGGTCATGCCGGGGCGGACGTGCCGACCACCTATCTCAGCCGCGAGGAGGTCGAGGCCGAGGAGGCGAATGACCCGCTCCTGCATGCGGTGCGGTTGTTGGGTGAGGCCGGTGCGCTGACCTCCGCCGAGGCGCTGGCGATATACGAGGAAACCAACGCGCGGGTCGCGCGCGTCGCAGCCGAGGCGGTGACGCGGCCCCGGCTGAAGACGGCGCCGGAGGTGATGGCGAGCCTGATCCCGCCGAAGCGCGCCTGTCGGCCGACCAACGGGCCGACGCCCGAGGCCCGCGCCGCGGCCTTTGGCGGCGACCTGAAGGCGATGGACGAACCGCAGATCATGTCGCGGCTCATCAACTGGGCCCTGACCGACCTGATGCTCGAACATCCCGAGATCGTCATGATGGGGGAGGACGTCGGCCGCAAGGGCGGTGTCTATGGCGTCACCCAGAAGCTCATCCATCGTTTCGGCCCGGATCGGATGATCGACACGCTGCTCGACGAACAGTCGATCCTTGGCCTTGCCATAGGCATGGCGCAGAACGGCTACGTCCCGATGCCGGAGATCCAGTTCCTCGCCTACCTGCACAATGCCGAGGATCAGTTGAGGGGCGAGGCCGCAACGTTGCCCTTCTTCTCGAACGGGCAGTACACCAACCCGATGGTCGTCCGAATCGCGGGGCTCGGCTACCAGAAGGGCTTTGGCGGGCATTTCCACAACGACAACTCGGTCGCGGTCCTGCGCGATATTCCCGGCCTGATCCTTGCCTGCCCCTCGAACGGGGCCGATGCGGCGAAGATGCTGCGCGAATGCGTGCGACTGGCGCGCGAAGAGCAGCGGATCGTGGTGTTCCTTGAACCCATTGCGCTATATCCGGTGCGGGATCTCCACGGCGAGAAGGATGCGGGCTGGATGAGGCTCTATCCCGCCCGAAACGAGGTGATTCCGCTGGGCGAGGTCGGCGTGCAGGGCGACGGCACCGACCTTGCCGTGGTGAGCTTTGCCAACGGCTATTACCTCTCGCTCCAGGCCGAGAAGCGGCTGGCCGCGGCGGGCGTGAAGGCGCGGGTGATCGACATGCGCTGGCTGTCGCCGCTGCCCGCCGAGGCGCTCATCGAAGCGGTCCAAGGTGCCAAGCGTATCCTCGTCGTCGATGAGACGCGCCGCTCGGGAGGAGTGGCCGAAGCGCTCATGGCGCTTTTTTCCGAGCGCGCGGGCGTACCGCTGGCAAGGGTGACGGCGGAGGACAGTTTCATCGCCACCGGTCCGGCCTATGCGGCGACGATGCCCTCTGCGGACGGCATATTCGACGCGGCGATGGCGCTCATGGGGGCGAAGCGATGAAGACGGCGGTCGTCATCTGCCCCGGCCGGGGCACCTACACCAAGACCGAACTTGGCTACGTCAAGCGGCACTTCGGCGACCCTGCACTCCTCGCGGCTTTCGATGGCGCGCGCGCCGCGCTCGGGCAGGAGACGCTGTCGGCGCTCGACGGGGCAGCGACCTATTCGGTCGCGCGCCACACGAGGGGCGACAATGCCTCTGCGCTGATCTATGCGGCCACGCTCGGCGACTTCCGCGCCCTCGACCGCCAGACCGTCGAGGTCGTCGCCGTGACCGGCAACTCGATGGGCTGGTATTCGGCGCTTGCCTGTGGCGGGGCACTGACGGCCGAGGCGGGGTTCGAGGTGGTGAACACCATGGGGACGCTGATGCAGGAGGCGCTGATCGGCGGCCAGCTCGTCCATCCCCACATGGGCGAGGACTGGCTGCCGGCCCCGGCGCGCAAGGCCGGGCTGCTGGCCAAGGTGGCCGAGATCGACGCGCGGCCCGACCATGTGCTCGGCCTTTCCATAGACCTCGGCGGGATGCTGGTGCTGGCCGGGAACGACGCCGGGCTGAAGGCGTGGGAGGCCGAGATTCCGCCGGAACAGGGTCGATTCCCCCTCAGGCTTGCCAACCACGCCGCGTTTCATACCGCACTTCAGGCCCCGGTCGCCGAACGCGGGCGGGCACGGCTGTCGCCCACTATCTTCGGTCAGCCGGGACTGCCGATGATCGACGGGCGGGGCGCGATCTGGTGGCCGGGCGCCACCGATACGCAGGCGCTTTGGGACTACACGCTCGGTCACCAGGTGACCGAGACCTACGACTTCACCCAGGCGATCCGGATCGCGGCGCGGGAGTTCGCGCCCGACCTCTTCATCGTCACCGGCCCCGGCACCACGCTTGGCGGCGCGGTGGCGCAGGGCTTGATCCTTGCCGATTGGCGCGGCATGGGGTGCAAGACCGATTTCCAGACACGGCAGCAGATGGCGCCGCTTCTCGTCTCCATGGGCATGGAGGAGCAACGCGCGTCCGTCACGAAGGGAGATGCGAGATGAACCACAAGGATATGCTGAAGGCCGCGGGCCTGACCGAGGCGGAATTGACGGGCGGCACCCTTGCCGTCCATTCGCCCATCGACGGGGCCGAGGTGGCCCGCGTCCGGGAAACCGATCCGGCCGAGATGCCCAAGGTGATCGCCCGCGCGCAGGCCGCCTTCAGCGAGTGGCGTAAGGTCCCGGCGCCACGTCGGGGCGAGCT
Source organism: Paracoccaceae bacterium (assembly GCA_020637675.1). GTDB lineage: Bacteria > Pseudomonadota > Alphaproteobacteria > Rhodobacterales > Rhodobacteraceae > Albidovulum. Next base: position 104,582 of record JACKKD010000003.1, read on the forward strand.
TGTCCGGCTTCTCGGCGAGGAACTGCGCGCGGCCAAGGCCGAACTTGGCGCCGTGGTGACGCTTGAGGCCGGCAAGATCACCTCCGAGGGCCTGGGCGAAGTGCAGGAGATGATCGACATCTGCGACTTCGCCGTGGGCCTCTCGCGCCAGATCTACGGGCTCACCATCGCCTCCGAGCGTCCCGGCCACCGGATGATGGAGACCTGGCACCCGCTGGGCCCCTGCGCCGTCATCACCGCCTTCAACTTTCCCGTCGCGGTCTGGTCGTGGAACACGGCGCTGGCGCTGATCTGCGGCGATCCGGTGATCTGGAAGCCTTCCGAGAAGACGCCGCTGACCGCGATGGCGACGATGAAGGTAATGGAGCGTGCGCTGAAACGCTTCGGCGACGCGCCGGAGGGTCTCTGCCAGCTCGTCATCGGCGGCCCGGCCATCGGCGAGGCGCTGGTGAACTCGAAGGACGTGCCGATCGTCTCGGCCACCGGCTCGACCCGGATGGGCGGCATCGTCGGGCCAAAGGTCTCCGCGCGCTGGGGGCGGCCGATCCTGGAGCTTGGCGGCAACAACGCGATGATCGTGGCCCCCTCGGCCGATCTCGACATGGCGGTGCGCGCCATCGTCTTTTCCGCCGTCGGCACCGCGGGCCAGCGCTGCACCTCGCTGCGGCGTCTCATTGCGCACAATTCGATCAAGGACGATCTGGTGGCGCGGCTCGCGAAGGCCTATGCGAGCCTGCCCATCGGCGACCCGCGCAAGGCGACGACGCTGATCGGCCCCCTGATCGACCACGGCGCGCGCGACCGGATGCAGGCGGCGCTGGAGAAGGCGCGGGCCGAGGGTGGCAAAGTTCACGGCGGCAAGACCGTCGCTGAAGGGGTACCGCAGGGCGGCGCCTATGTGGAACCCGCCATCGCCGAGATGCCGAAGCAGACCGAAACCGTGCGGACCGAGACCTTCGCGCCGATCCTCTACGTCATGGGCTATGACACGCTGGAAGAGGCGATAGCGATCCAGAACGACGTGCCGCAGGGCCTGTCCTCCTGCATCTTCACGCTCAACATGCGCGAGGCGGAGACGTTCCTGTCGGCGGTAGGCTCCGACTGCGGCATCGCCAACGTCAATATCGGCCCCTCGGGCGCCGAGATCGGCGGCGCCTTCGGTGGCGAGAAGGAGACCGGCGGCGGGCGTGAGTCGGGTTCGGACGCCTGGAAGGGCTACATGCGGCGCCAGACCAACACGATCAACTATTCCGACGCGCTGCCGCTGGCCCAGGGCGTGAAGTTCGACATCTGAGCTCTTGGCGTTCACTAACTGGCCCGGCCCGTCATATTGACTGGCCGGGCCGTCATATTTTTGCGAACCCCCGTCATTTCCGCCGGAATGGCGCGCGCTTTCGAACGCCGCCTTGGCCATTCTGCACTCGAAACCGGCTCACAGGAGGAATGAATGGCGTTCACAAAGGTTGCGGTTCTGGGGCTTGGCAAGGTCGGCCATCTGGCGGCCGAGCTTCTCGCGGAGGCCGGCTTCGAGGTGACCGGCATCGATTCGCGCGCTGTCGCCGGCTGCCCTTTCCCGGTGAAGGTCGCTGATCTCAAGGGCGATCTTGATGAAGTTCTCAAGGATCAGGAGGCAGTCCTGTCCTGCCTGCCCTATCACCTGAACAAGGGCGTTTCCTCGGCTGCCCACGGGCTCGGCCTCCACTACTTCGACCTGACCGAGGACGTACCGACGACGCAGCATATCCGCGGCCTCGCGGAAACCTCGAAAGGCATCATGGCGCCGCAGTGCGGCCTCGCCCCCGGCTTCGTCGGCATCGTCGGCGCGCATCTGGCGGAGATGTTTGACAAGGTTCGCTCCATCCGCCTCCGCGTTGGCGCGCTGCCGCAAAACCCGACGGGCCTTCTCGGCTACGCCTTCAACTGGTCGCCCGAGGGCGTCGTCAACGAATACCTGAACGACTGCGAGGTGATCGAGGAGGGCGTCCACAAGATCGTATCCGCCATGGAGTGGATCGAGACGATCTACATCGACGGTGTGCACCTGGAGGCCTTCACCACGTCGGGCGGGCTCGGAACCATGTGTGAGACCTATGCCGGGCGGGTGGAGAACATCGACTACAAGACGATGCGCTATCCCGGTCATGTCCAGCTCATGAACTTCTTCTTCCACGAACTCCTGATGCGCGAGAACCGCGAGGCGGCGGGGCGGATCCTGACCCATGCCAAGCCACCGGTGGACGAGGACGTGGTCTATGTCCATGTCGCCGCGGAAGGCTGGACGGAAGGGCAGTTGAAGCGTCGCGAATTCGTCCGCGCCTACTATCCGCTGGAGATCGCCGGGCGGCGGCGGACGGCGATTGCCTGGACGACCTCGGCCTCGGTGGTGGCGGTGATCGAGATGGTTCAGGCCGGGCTGCTGCCGCAGAAGGGCTTCCTGAAGCAGGAAGAGATCCCGCTGACACCCTATCTCGAAACCCGGACTGGCAACTACTACAACGTCGGCCACCGCGGCCGCCACGGCTGACAGCGTTCCGCGAGGGTCCGTCTGGCCGGAGCCATGTTCCGCCCGCACCGGTCGAGACCGGATTCAGTCCTTTTTCGCCGGAGGGCAGCCTCGGGCCCGTGTCGCTTGCGGGTTCCGTACCCAAGTCTGATAGGATTGCATTGCAACAGACGCGAGGGACAGAGATGGCCAAGGGAATCAGGACGACGAAGGGTCGGGGCCGGCTTTTTGACAGCGTGCTCGACACGATCGGCGACACGCCGGTCATCCGGGTGAACAACCTCGGACCCGACCATGTGACACTCTACGTCAAGGCCGAGGCGTTCAACCCGGGCGCCTCGGTGAAGGACCGGCTGGCGGTCAACATCATCGAAGCGGCGGAACGCGAGGGCCGGCTGAAGCCCGGTCAGACGGTGGTGGAGGCGACATCCGGCAATACCGGCATCGGGCTGGCCATGGTCTGCGCCCAGAAGGGCTATCCGCTCGTCGTGACGATGGTGGAGACCTTCTCGATCGAGCGTCGCCGTCTGATGCGGATGCTGGGGGCGAAGGTCGTGTTGACGCCCAAGGCGGAGAAGGGCACGGGCATGTACAACAAGGCCGTGGAACTGGCACAGCGGCACGGCTGGTTCCTCGCCCACCAGTTCGAGACGAAGGACAACGCCGACATACACGAGGCGACGACCGCGCAGGAAATCCTCGGGGACTTCGCCGGGCAGCGGCTCGACGTCGTCGTGACGGGCTATGGCACCGGCGGCACCGTGACCGGCATCGGGCGGGTCCTGCGGAAGGAGCGGCCGGAGGTGCGGATGGTCCTCAGCGAGCCAGCGAATGCCGCGCTGGTGCAAAGCGGGATCGCGCAGGAACGCGGCCCCGATGGCGCACCTGCCGCCAGCCATCCAGCCTTCCAGCCCCATCCGATCCAGGGTTGGACGCCGGACTTCATCCCGGCCGTCCTGCAGGAGGCGCTGGACAAGGGCTTCTACGACGCGCTGATCCCCGTGTCCGGACCCGACTCGATCCACTGGTCGCGCGAACTGGCACGGAAGGAAGGCATCTTCACGGGGATATCGGGCGGTGCGACCTTTGCGACCGCGATCAAGGTGGCGGAGACGGCAGCGCCGGGATTGGTCATTCTGGTGATGCTGCCCGACACCGGCGAACGCTACCTGTCCACGCCGCTTTTCGAGGGCATTGCCGAGGACATGGACGAGGAGGAGCGCGCCCTGTCCCTGTCAACACCTGGCTACCAGGTAGGCTAAGTCAGGGGACGCTGCGGAAGCGCCCCGGATCGAACGGGGAAAGATCGAGGCTCGGGTTCTGCCGCGTCAGAAGCTCCGCCACGAGGGACGCGGTCGCGCTTGACTGCGTGAGCCCGACGTGGCCGTGGCCAAAGGCGTGGATGACGTCGGGCGCGTTCGCGCTGCGTCCGATCATCGGCAAGGAGTCCGGGAGGGAGGGGCGGAAACCCATCCATTCCGTTCCGCCCTCTGTCCGGAGCGCCGGCAGAAAGGCCTTAGCCTTGGCAAGCATCGCGCGGGACCGCGCGTAGTTCGGCGGCAGGTCCAGCCCGCCGAGTTCCACGGCTCCGCCGATGCGGATGCCCGTGGACAGGGGCGACGCCACGAAGCCATGCGCAGCGAAGGTGATGTGGCAGCGAAGATCGAAAGCACCGGGCGGCAGGGTCGTGTTGTATCCCCGTTCGGTTTCCAGGGGGATGCGGTCGCCAAGGCTTCGGGCGATCCGGTGGGAATGCGCACCGGCCGCCAGGACGATCTGACCGGCGGAAAGCGCCCGCCCGTCCGCCAGATTGGCGGTCGCCCCGTTCACGCCGGCAACGATCCCGCGCACCTCGCCTTCCCCTATCCTCGTCCCTTTCGCTTCCAGCGCCTCGGCCAGGGCCAGGACGTAGAGCTTCGGGTCGGAGATGGCCCACCAGTCCTCGGTAAAGGTGGCGTGCGCAAAGCGCGGCGAGAGTCCCGGCTGGACCTCGGCAATGGCGTCGCAGCCGACGAGCGGCCGCCAGCCGAACCCGTAGTGCGTCGCCTCTTCCCGGGCCCTGCAGTCAGCCTCGAAGCTGCGGACCGTCTCGTGCACCTGCAACTGGCCGGTCTTGCGCAGCATGTGCAGGGTGCCGGTCATGGCCATGAACGGCTCCAGCGTCGCCCGCGCGAGCCGCATCAGGCCCGCCTGGGCGTCGGTGGCGGCAGATACCCGGTGGGGAAGGCTTGCGCAGGCGAAACGCGCCATCCAGGGGGCGATGCGCAGCGCATAGCGCGGCGGAATGGCAAGTGGCCCGAGCGGATCGAGCAACCAGCGCGGCGAGGCGAGGAGCGTTTCCGGAGAGGCGAGCGGATGAACCTCGGCAAAGGCGAAGCCACCTGCATTCCCTGCCGAGGCGCCCGTCGCGGGCCCCGTCCTGTCGACCACCTCCACGCTCAGTCCGCGCGCAACTGCTGCGTGGGCGATCGAAAGGCCGATCACCCCGGCTCCGATGACGAGTACATCCGGTCGGGCGATCAAGACCTCTCTCCTCAGTCAAGCGGCAGCCACCCGATCTTTGGAACGCAACGAAGGACGATTCAAGGCCCTGCCGCCGGCCCGCGCCTTGCGGCGGACCAGACCCGTTCATCCCCGGCCAAGCGCCCCCTTGTCATCGAAATGGCGGGGAAAGAATGCGGCCGCACAGGTGAACGTCGTCCGCATCGCCTCGGCGGCGGAATAGGGCTCGGTCATCGTCATCATGTCGAGCCAGACGCCCTCCGTCGTGATCCGAAGAACGCGCGCGATCCGCACCGGATCGCCGCCCCGCCCGTCCTCGGCCACGAGCCGGGCGCAGATGCTTTCCAATGTGCGGGTATAGTCATCGTCGTTCGAGCCGCAGAGCGCCTGGTACATCGGCCGGCACTGAGCCTCCCCCCAGAAGGCACACCATGCCGATAGCCGGGCATTTGTGCAGATGCGCGGGTCGAAATCGGCGCGGAGCACGGCATCGAGCTGTTCGGCAGGCGAGGGACCCGCGGCCTCGAGTGCGGCGGTCCAGTTCTGCCGGTACTCCGCCGCCAGATACTGCAGCGTCTCGGTCAGAAGCCGCTCTTTCGTCTCGAAGTGGAAATTCACCAGCCCGTGCGAAATCCCGGCCTGCCGCGCGACGTCCGTCAGCGTCGTACGGGAATAGCCCTGGGCTGCAATTGTCTCGATCGTCGCTTCGATAAGCTGCTGTCGGCGCGCCGCACGGCTCTGCTTGCGCGGCGAGGCGTCGGGCTTGGCGATCTCGCCGGTGTCGTCCATGGCCGATTCCGTTCCTCAGAGAGCGCGCAGTGGATCGAAGAACAGATAGAGCAATCCGGGCTTCACACAAGGCAGGCGCGGCGCGCCCCTGAACTTGATTGACAGTTCAGTCAGAATATGGATGAATGATCGTACATTCAACCAGGCCGCGCCCGACCCGAGGCGCCGCCCGAATCCGACAGGTACGATCATGCGCCCGCTCCCCAGCCGGGATCTCAGAAAATCCAACGCCCAGTTCGCCCGCGCCTCCGAGCGCCTGCCGCTCGGCGTCTCCTCCACCTTCCGCTACTGGGGCGACGACCGCACCATCTATGTGGATCACGGCAAGGGCGGCAGGGTCTGGGACATCGACGGCAACGGCTACATCGACTACCGGCTCGGCTACGGCCCCGCGATCCTCGGCTATGCCGACGATCGGGTGGACGCCGCAGCACGGCGTGGCATGGAGGTGGGCGGCGTCTTTGCCCTGTCGACGGAGCGCGAACTGATCGTCGCCGATCGCATCGCGAAGATGGTGCCGGCGGCAGAGATGGTGCGCTTCTCCAATTCCGGCACCGAGGCGGTCATGGCCGCGCTGCGCCTTGCACGCGCCTATACCGGGCGCGACAGCTACCTTCTGGTCGAGGGTGCCTACCACGGGCTCTTCGACGCCGCGATGTGGATGGCCAATGTTGAGGGGTGGGACCGCAGCGCCAACCGCGACCCGGAGATCGTCTCCTATTCCAGGGGCATCCCGCAGGAACTGAAGGCGCTCGCCCATCTGGTCCCGATGAACGATCTCGAGCGGCTCGAAGACACGTTCCGCCGCTACGGCGACAGCATGGCGGCGATGTTGATCGAACCAATTCAGGGCAATTGCTGCGGAATCGCCGCATCTGCCGACTACGTCCGACTGGCGCGCGCGCTCTGCGACCGCTACGGCGTCCTGCTCATCATCGACGAGGTGAAGACGGGGTTCCGCGTGGCCAAGGGCGGCGTGCAGTCACTTTACGGCGTGACGCCCGACATCTGCACCTTCGCCAAGGCCGTCGCAAACGGCTACCCGATCTCCGTCGTGGCGGGCCGGGCCGAGGTGATGCGCACCTTCCGCCAAGGCGGCGCTGCGCATGGCGGCACCTACACCGCCCATTCCGTCAGCATGGCCGCGGCTGATGAATGCCTGCGCATCCTTGACGAAACCCCTGCGCTGGAGACGATCGCGCGATACGGCGAGGCGCTGAAGGCCGGGATTTCCGCCATCCTCTCGCGCCGCGGCATCGCCCATTCCTACGCCGGGCATTCGTCGATGTTCGGGCTCTTCTTCGCCGACACGCCCCCCGACAACTACCGGGACTGGAAGGCCTCGGACTATTCCTTCTACGACCAGATGGCCCATTTCCTGCATGATCTCGGCGTGATCTGCGAGCCCGACTCGCGCGAACCCTGGTTCATCTGCGAGGCTCACGGAACCGATCCGGCTTGCCTCGCCGAGACGCTGAAGGCGGTGGAGACTGCCGTCGATCTCACTCTCGAACACTTCGAGGCCGAGAAGCGCGCATGACGGACCACGCCTCGCCTCTCCTTGACCGCTGCCCGGAGACGCTTCCGGCAGCGGCCTACCGCGACCCCGACTGGTATGCGCGCGAGGAACGGGCGGTCTGGCGGCGGAACTGGGTGCATTTGGGCCGGCTGAGCGACCTTGCCCCCGGCACGATGCGGCGGGTGGAGGTCGGCGGGCAGAACCTAATCCTCTGCCGCGACGGACGCGGTCGCGTAACGGCATTTCACAATACCTGCCGCCATCGCGGCGCGGAACTCTGTTCGGTGGAGACGCGGCCGCTCGGCCGGCTCATAACCTGCCCCTATCACAATTGGGCCTACGACACGTCCGGGCGGCTCGTCTCGACCGCATTCGCCACACCCACTGCGGATTTTGTGAGGGAGGACCACGGGCTTTTCCCCGTGCATGTGCGCGACTGGAACGGGTTCCTCTTTCTCTGCCTCGCCGACACACCGCCCGCCCTCCGGCCCGACCTCGGACTCGATGCGCTCGACGCCTGGCCGATGGACCGGCTCAGGACGGGGCACCGCCTCGTGAAGGACCTCGACTGCAACTGGAAGATCTTCTGGGAAAACTACAATGAATGCCTGCACTGCCCGGGCATTCACCCCGAGCTTTGCGACATGGTGCCGATCTACCGGCAGGGTGTGATGGCCGCGAACGAGGCACCGGGCTGGAGCAGGGAGGCACCCGGCCTGCCGGTGCTGAAGGAGGGCGCACGGACCTGGACCATGTCCGGGGCCCCCTGCGGGCCGGAGTTCCCCGACCTGACACCCGAGCAGCGCGCGAACGGGTTCAACTTCGTCACGCTCTACCCGACGATGTTCGTCGTCGCCCATGTGGACTACGTCCGCGCCGTGACCGTGGCGCCGCTCGGCCCCGAACGTACGCGCCTCACGTCGGAGTGGCTGTTTTCCGAGGAAACGCTTGCGCAACCGGGATTCGACGCGGCTGACGTTGCGCGATTCGCCACTCTCGTCCTCGACCAGGACGGCGCCGCCTGCGAGATGAACCAGCGCGGCCTGAGGTCGGCGCGATACGAGCGCGGTCGTCTCATGCCGCAGGAATTCGACATCCTGAAGTTCCATGACTGGGTGCGGGCGCAGATGGGCGCCGGCTGAATCCGACCAGGCTCCATTGACGGGAGGAGACGATGACTGCAGCAGGAAAGCCGATAGAGGTGCCGAACGACTGGGACCGCAGGGGGCTGCCCGGCTGGACCTACCACTCGAAGGCGCTCTTCGAGCTTGAGCGACGCGAGATCTTCCTCACGCACTGGCAGGTCGCCGGCCACGTCTCCGACCTGCCCGCGCCGGGCGACTGGATCACCTTCGATCTGCTGGGCGAGCGCGCACTGGTCATCCGTGGACGGGATGGCAGGGTGCGTGCCTTCCACAACCTCTGCCGGCATCGCGGCGCGCGCCTCGCCGACGGCGCATCGGGGCACTGCAAGTCGGCGATGGTCTGCCCCTTCCACGGCTGGGTCTACAACCTGGACGGCAGCTTGCGGGGCGCGGCGAAACCCGAGAGCTTCGGCGACATGGACCGCTCCGCCTTCGGGCTGAAGCCTGTGGAAATGGAGATCTGGCACGGCTTCCTCTTCCTGCGCTTCCTGCCTGGACCGCAACCCGCTGTCGCCCGGCTCATGCAACCCTTCGACGCGGACTTCGCGGCCTACCGGGCAGAGGCGCTCCTGCCCACGGACACGCCCGGCTGGCAGGCCGCCACGCTGCCGGTCAACTGGAAGTCCGTCCGCGACGTCGACAACGAAGGCTACCATGTCGCCATGGCCCATCCGGCCTTGCAGGACCTCTATGGCCGGACCTACCGAGACATAGTCTATCCTGGCGGAATCTCGCATTCCCACGGCGAGTTCGGCGACTCCGTCGGGCGCCTCTGGTCGGTTCGCAACTACCTGAAACTGACCCGGCGGCCCGCGCATCTGCCGGCCCGGCTGCGCCAATCCTGGACCTATTACGGGCTCTTCCCCAACACGGTCTTCGCCTTCACACCAGAAGGCGCCCAGTGTTACCACGACATCCCGCTCACCAAGGACGAAACCCGGCTGGCCGGGCGCATGTACCGCCGGTCGGAGGAAGACCGCGCCACCCGCGCGGCCCGCTACCTCGCCACCCGGATCGACCGCGCGACCTCGGCCGAGGACCGCCAATTGTCGATCTGGTCGAACGAGTCGATGAAATCCACCGCCTTCGATGATTTCCACCTCTCAGACCTCGAATTCGGCGTGCGCGCCCACCACGACCAGATCCGCCGCATTCTGCCGGTGACCCGGCTGAGCGCGGCGCCCGAGGAAGACCGGATTGCCGCCCTGAACGAAGATTTGCGTAGCGCTAGCGCGAATCCGTCATAATCTCTGGAAAAAAGACGATGCAAACGGGGAGATACGAAGGATGACCACACTCACGCGAAGAACCGCTCTCACCGCGATCGGCGGGGCGCTTGCCTTACCTTACGTCCGCCCCTCCTGGGCACAGGCGGGCACCGTCAACGTCTACAACTGGGCGGACTACATCGGCGAGACGACGCTCGCCGATTTCGAGGCGCAGACGGGGATCGGCGTTGTCTACGACACCTACTCTTCGGCAGAGGAGATGCAGGCCAAGATGCTCGCCGGCTCCACCGGCTACGACGTCGTTGACCATGCCGGCATCGACATGCCGCGCGCGATCGCCGCGGGGCTCTATGAAAAGCTCGACAAGACGCTCCTTCCGAATTGGAAGAACCTCGACCCCGACGTGCTGCGCATCCTCGCGGGCTGGGACCCGGACAACATGTACGGGGTGCCCTACATGTGGGGCTCGGTCGGCTTCACCTTCAACGTGGACATGGTCAAGGAGCGCATTCCCGACGCTGACATGACGACCATGGACCTCATCTTCAAACCGGAGAACGCCGAGAAACTCGCCGACTGCGGAATCTCCATCCTCGACAGCCCGTCCGACATCATGCTGATGGTGCTGAAATATCTCGGGCTCGACGGCGACACGACCAACGTCGAGGACTACCAGAAGGTCGTCGAGGCGTTCAAGCCGATCCGCCCGTACATCCGCACCTTCGACAACACCAACTACCTGAACGCGATCCCGAACGGCGAACTCTGCGTCATCAACAACTGGTCGGGCGACTACGCGACGGCGGCGACCCGCGCGGCCGAGGCCGGAATAGAGATGAATCTGGCCTACTTCGTGCCGAAGTCCGGCGCGCCTGCCTGGATCGACGTGATGTGCATCACCGCGGACGCTCCGAACCGCGAGAACGCCTACAAGTTCATGGACTTCATGATGCAGCCCGAAGTCGCCGCCGGGTGCACGAATTACACCTACTACGCCACCGGCAACCTCGCGGCGAAGGAATTCATCCTGCCCGAGATCCTCGAAGACCCGGCGGTCTATCCCGATGCCGACACGATCGGCCGGATGTGGGCGCCGAAGCCCTTCTCCGAAGAGCAGGACCGCGCGATGACCCGCGCCTGGCAGGAGATCAAGTCGGGCTGAGCACGCGCCTCCGTTCTCACGCCACATGAACCGGAGAGACCGCCCGTGCCCGAACCCGCCCGATCAGCCGACCAGCGGGCCGCCACCACCGTGGCGGCCTTTCCCGGTGCCCAGGTGCCGCAGACCGCGGTGAAGGAACCGCCCTTCATCCGCATCGACCATGTCACCAAGCGGTTCGGCACCTTCACCGCCGTATCGGACGTGACGCTGGAGATCCAGAAGGGCGAGATTTTCTCGCTCCTTGGCGGTTCGGGCTGCGGCAAGACCACCCTTCTGCGGGTGCTGGCCGGGTTTGAGGCACCGACCGAGGGCCGCGTCTTCATCGACGGGCAGGACATGACCGACCTGCCGCCCTATGAACGGCCCGTGAACATGATGTTTCAGTCCTACGCGCTTTTCCCCCACATGACGGTGGAAAAGAACGTGGCCTATGGCCTCAAGCACGAGGACATGACCCCGGCCCAGCGCGCCGAGAGGGTCCGCGAGATGCTCGATCTCGTGCAACTGACGGAGTTCGGACATCGAAAGCCGCACCAGATTTCAGGCGGGCAGCGGCAGCGCGTGGCGCTGGCCCGCGCGCTCGCCAAGCAGCCAAAACTCCTTCTCCTCGACGAGCCGCTCGCAGCGCTCGACAAGAAGCTGCGCGAGCACACCCAGTTCGAGCTGATGGAGATTCAGGAAAAGACCGGCACCACCTTTATCGTCGTCACCCATGACCAGGAAGAGGCGATGACGCTCTCGTCCCGCCTTGCGGTGATGGACAAGGGCCGGATCATGCAGATCGGCACCGCGACCGATGTCTACGAATACCCGAACTCGCGTTTCGTGGCGGGATTCATCGGCTCGATCAACTTCTTCGAGGCGAAGGTGCGCGCGACGGGAGGCGAGACGGTCGAGGTCGAGGTGCCCGACCTAGGAGGCATCGTCACCGCCCGTGCGATCCCGGGCCTGGCTCCGGGCCAGCCGATCACGCTCGCCGTGCGGCCGGAGAAGATCCACCTCTCCCGGATGCGGCACGACCTTCCGAACACCTTTCCCGGAACGGTGCAGAGTCTTGCCTATTTCGGCAAGGATAGTCTCTATCGCATCGCCCTGCCCTCGGGCCACGTCATGCTCGTCAACTCCGTCAACGCCCGCAGGACGGGCGAGCACGAGCGGGTCGCGGACTGGGAAGACGCGGTCTTCCTGTCCTTTGATCCCGCCGCAGCGATCCTGCTGAAGGACTGACGCATGGCCGGCGCCCATACCGACACCGCCTTCCAGCGCTGGTTCAACCGAAAGGGCTGGATCAACGTCACGATTGCAACGCCCTACGTCTGGCTTGTGCTCTTCTTCCTCTTGCCCTTCGTCATCGTCATCGCGATGAGCTTCGCCACGCGGACGCCGACGGCCCCGCCGTTCTCCTTCGGCGGCGAACACCCGGTGCTCAACACTGCGCATTACGCACGGCTCTTCCAGGACGACCTCTATGTCCGCGCCTACCTGACCTCGATCGTGAACGCCGGGATCGCCACCTTCCTTTGCCTGCTCATCGGCTACCCGATGGCGCTCGGCCTGACGCGCGTCTCGCCGGCCTGGCGCAACATCCTCCTCATGCTCGTCATCCTGCCGTTCTGGACCTCGTTTCTTCTGCGCGTCTACGCCTGGATCGGGCTGATGGGGACGAACAGCTGGTTCAACAAGCTCTTGACGACATCATGGAACTGGCTGGTGCCGACCGACTGGGCGCTGCGGTCGATCCCGATGATGAACACCAACTTCGCCGTCGTGCTCGTCATGGTCTATTCCTACCTGCCGTTCATGATCCTGCCGCTGTATGCCAACCTCGAAAAGCTCGACCGGACGCTGGACGAGGCGTCGATGGACCTCGGCTCGCGGCCGTTCCGGGTCTTCCTCGACATCACCCTGCCGCTTTCGGTGCCGGGCATCATCGCGGGCGGGCTTCTCGTCTTCATCCCGGCCTCGGGGGAACTGATCATCCCCTCGCTCGTCGGCAGCGCGCGCCAGCCGATGATCGGGCGTGTCATCTCGGACGAATTCGCCTCGGCCCGCGACTGGCCGATGGCCTCGGCGGTGTCGGTGGCGCTTCTCATGCTGCTCGTGGTGCCGATCATGCTCTACACGCACTTCGAGGGAAAATCGCACGAAAAGCGGAAGGAGGGCGCCTGATGCACCGCCGCTCAGCCTTCCTCGTGACCATGCTCTGCTTCGGCTTCGCGTTCTTCTACGTGCCGATCCTGTCGATGATCGTCTATTCCTTCAACGGGTCGCGGCTGGCGACGGTCTGGGGCGGTTTCTCGACAAAGTGGTATGTCTCCCTCCTGTCCAACCGGCAGATCCTGAACGCCGCGCTCCTGTCGCTGAAGATCGCGCTTCTAAGCGCGACGATTGCGACGATCCTCGGCACGATGGCAGGCATCGCGCTCGCGCGGTTCAAGCGGTTCCGGGGCCGCACGCTCTTTTCCGGCCTCGTGACCGCACCCCTCGTCATGCCCGAGGTCATCACCGGCATCGCCTCGCTCATGCTCTTCATCCTGATGGCCGAATGGATTGGCTGGCCGGCGAGCCGGGGCTTCACCACCGTGACGCTCGCCCACATCACCTTCTCGATGGTCTTCGTCACCACGATCGTCCACTCGCGCCTCTCCGAAGCCGATGCGGCGGTGGAGGAGGCGGCGATGGACCTCGGGTCGCGCCCCTGGCAGGTGATGAAGGACATCACCCTGCCGATCATCTCGCCCGCGATCGTGTCGGGGTGGCTTTTGGCCTTCACGATCTCGCTCGACGACGTGGTGATCACCAACTTCACCACCGGCCCCGGCACCACGACGTTGCCCATCCTGATCTGGTCGAAGGTGAAGCTGGGGGTCACGCCGGACATCAACGCGCTCGCCACGATCACCGTGCTGATCGTCGGCACAGGCGTGGCCATCGCCGGTTTCGTCCTGAACCGGGCCGAGAAGCGGCGCGACCGCGACGCGCGGATGGCCTACCAGGCGAACCAATGACAGGGACGGAGGACCTGCGCGCGAGCGCCGATCTTCATGCGGCGCTCGGTCAGCCGGGCTCGGGACGGCTGCGCTACGCTGCGGCGATGCATTTCTACGCAAAAGGCCTGATCGCGCCAGAGGTGCTGGAGGTCTATCGCACCTGCTCGCCACAGGACCGGGAAGATCCGGCGGCGCTTCTCGCCGCCCGGGGCCTCACCCTGGATGTGCCGCCGCCCGACGCCCCGGAGCTCGCGATCCGTCTCCTGATCGAGGAGATGGACCGCTACCTTGCCACCCTGCCGGGGCCCGGCGTGGCCGAGGTGCGGAGCCTTATCGCGCGCTGGCGCGACGGGCCGGTCACGACCGCGTCCCCTGCAAACGCTATCGTAGGCGAACACCTCGCGCCGGCACTCGCGGCGCTGACACCGACCCATCCGGCACTGGCCGCCGCGATCCGTGCCGCCGCGCCGCACCTCTCCTGGGTCACCTATGATTCCTACCCGCCCGAGGAGATCGGGCCGTCCTTCCGGCAGGGACATGCCTTCGCCTCGCTGATCGGCGAGGGCGCGGCGATCAAAGCCGATGACTTCGACCTCGGCCTCTTTCTCATCGCGCCGCATGTGCTCTATCGCGACCACGCCCATCCGGCGCCCGAACTTTATGCGCCGCTGACCGGCCCGCACGGCTGGCGTTTCGGCCCCGGCGCGCCGCTGACCGTGAAAGGACCGCACGAGCCGGTCTGGAACCTCCCCGAAGCACCGCATCTGACCAAGGTGGGCCCCACCCCCTTCCTCTGTGTCTTCGGCTGGACAAGGGACACGAAACATCCCGCACACGTCATCCCGGCAGCAGACTGGGCGGAACTCGAGGCGATGCGGATCGAAGGATGAACGATGGAACCGGTGGCAGGCGAACACTACCACGCGCAGATGATCGCGATGCTGGCGGCGATTTGGGGCGAAGGCTTCCTTTCGCCCGGAGGGCCGGAGGAGGTCGGGCGGCTCGTCGCCGGCTCCGACTTCGCCGGCCAGTCGGTGCTGGACATCGGCTGCGGCGCGGGCGGGATCGACATTGCGCTCGTGCGGAACCACGGCGCCGGCTACGTCTGCGGCATCGACGTGGAGGATACCGTGCTCGCGCATGCCCGCGCACTGATCGCGCGTGAGGGTCTCGGGCACCGGATCGGCTGCCTCAAGGTGTCGCCGGGCCCGCTGCCGTTCCCGCCCGCGACCTTCGACATCGTCTTTTCCAAGGACTCCATAGTCCACATCCCCGACAAGGCCGCCCTCATGGCCGAGGTGTTCCGGGTCCTCAAACCCGGCGGCCGCTTCGTCGCCTCCGACTGGCTCATCGGCGTGGACGGCGCGCCGTCGCCTGAGATGGCTGCCTATATCGCGGCCGAAGGGCTCGACTTCGGCATGGCGTCTCCCGGCCGCTACCGCGAGGCGATGGAGCGGGCCGGATTCGACCAGATCGAGGTCATCAGCCGCAACGCCTGGTATCGTCAGCAGGCGCGCGTCGAACTCGAACGGCTCAAGGGGCCGGTGGGCGCGGCCGCGGCAAAGACCGTCGGACAGGCGTTCGTGGACGAAAACATCGGTATCTGGAGCCGGATGATCCCGGTGCTTGATTCGGGCGAACACTGCCCCACGCATCTCAAGGCGCGGAAACCGGACTGAGCGGCCCTCCCCGGTTCGCCCATGTCGACGAAACTTGAATGGACAGGGTCCCGCCCGGCCCCTAGCATCCATCACGTCATCCCCAAGGAGGGTTCCATGCCACTTCCCCTCGCGCCCCTTGCCGGCGTCGCCATCCGTTACGGCGCGATTGCGCTCGTGGCCTATGGCGTGAAGCGCGCCCTTCGCCCCGGCCGCGTCGACCAGCGGGCCGAGGACGCCCTCGATGACATGGACGAGGGGCTCGGCCTGCATCGCCCGGCAGACCGTGGCCAGACCAACACGGCCGCACGCTTCCGCCGGGTGTTCCGCTTCGGCGAGACGGCGATCGAGATCGACGCCGCCGCGCTCGGTCGCCTGCGCATCCGTAGGATCTGAAGGGCACATGCGTCTGTATCACTCCCCGACCACGCCCTTCGGGCGCAAGGTGATGGTCCTCCTCGTTGAAACCGGGCAGGCCGGGGAAGTGGAGGTCGTCTCCACTTCCGGCACGCCCATCGACCCCGGCACCCAGCCGCTCGATGTGAACCCCCTGGGAAAGATCCCGGCGCTCGCGCTCGACGACGGCACCGCTCTTTACGACAGCCGGGTGATATGCCGCTATCTCGACGACCGGGCCAGAGCGGGCCTCTATCCGGAATCGCCGCGTCTCTGGCGCACGCTGACGCTGGAGGCCACGGCGGACGGCATTCTCGAAGCCGCCGTCCTCATGGTCTACGAGGGACGCCTGCGACCCGAGGAAATCCGCTTCGCCCCGTGGGTCGAGGGCCAGTGGGCCAAGATCGCCCGCGCGCTCGACCTGATGGAATCACGGTGGCAGGATCACCTCTCCGGACCGCTCGACATGGGTCAGATCGCGCTCGGCTGCGCGCTCTCCTACCTCGATTTCCGCCACGCCGCGCGCAACTGGCGCCAGGGCCATCCCCGCCTCGCCGAATGGCACGCGGGACTCGCGGCCCGCGACAGCATGAAGGCGACCGAGCCAGCGGGTTGAAGTGACGCTGTCGCTCGCGCCTTTCCTCACGGTCTGGGCGGTGCTGGCGATGAACATCGCCTCGCCGGGGCCGAACGTGCTCAATACAATCACCTCGGCAATGGGCTCTGGCCGCCAAGCGGGGCTCGCCTCCGCCGCGGGGGTCGCGCTCGGCATCGGATTTTGGTGCCTTGCGATGACGCTGGGCATGGCCGGTCTGTTCCAGGCCGTGCCGGTGGCACGCAAGGCGCTGACGGTTCTGGCCATCGGCCTCCTCCTGTGGTTTGCCAGCCGGTACCTGCGCACGGCCTGGACTGGCTGGCACCATGGCGCGGACCGCGTGGCGGGGCGCGCAGGACTCGCCCCTCGTGCGTCGTTTCTGCGCTCGCTTGCGGTCAACGCAACGAATCCAAAGGCGCTGACAACCTGGGTCTTGATCCTGTCGCTTTTTCCGGTGGCGGAGGCCCGCGCCGGCGACATCGCCGTTCTCGGCCTTGGCGCGGCCGCGCTCGCCTTTTCGATCCACGCGGTCTACGCGTTGGCCTTCTCCACCGCCCCCGCCGCCCGCATCTGGTCGCGCCTTTCCCCGGCGATCTCGGCCGGGGTCGGGCTCTTCTTCATCGCCTTCGCGGCAAAACTCATGGCCGACCTCGCCGCCTGACGCGGCGACGACACAGTGCCCTGCCAAGGCCCCAATGCGCCCGTTTGTCCGCTGGACGACCCCGCCATTGGCGGCTAATAACCGCCTCTGAAGGCTGCGGGCGACTGCGGCCCCGTTTTCGCAGGCCGTGCTTCGGCCAGAGAAAGGGAGAAAGGCACGTGTCCCACGCAGAAGATCACGCAGGCAGCCGGAGGGATTTCCTCTACTATGCGACGGCCGGGGCCGGCACTGTCGCCACCGGCGCCGCCGTCTGGACGCTGGTCGATCAGATGAACCCCTCGGCCGATGTTCAGGCACTTTCGTCGATCTTCGTCGATATATCGGGCGTCGAGGTCGGGACGCAGCTGACCGTCAAATGGCGCGGCAAGCCGGTCTTCATCCGCCGCCGCACGCAGGAAGAAATCGACGCCGCCCGGGCTGTCTCGCTTGACGATCCGACGATCGTGGACCGCAACTCGGAGAACGCCAACAAGCCGGGCACCGATGCCGCCGACGAGAACCGCGCGCTCGACGAAGCGGGCGAGTGGCTGGTGATGATGGGCGTCTGCACGCACCTCGGTTGTGTGCCGCTCGGCAACGGGGCGGGCGATTTCGGCGGCTGGTTCTGCCCCTGCCATGGCTCGCACTACGATACCTCGGGCCGCATCCGCAAAGGTCCGGCGCCGCGCAACCTCGACATTCCGATCGTCGCCTTCACCGACGACACCACGATCAAACTCGGCTGAGGGGGCTGATCCATGTCCGGTATTCCGCACGACCACTACGAGCCGAAGACGGGGTTCGAGCAGTGGCTTCACCGTCGCCTGCCGATCGTCGCGCTTGCTTATGACACGCTGATGATCCCGACGCCCAGGAACCTGAACTGGTGGTGGATCTGGGGCATCGTCCTTGCCTTCTGCCTCGTCCTCCAGATCGCAACCGGCATCGTCCTCGCGATGCACTATACGCCGCATGTGGACATGGCCTTCGCATCGGTCGAGCACATCATGCGTGACGTGAACGGCGGCCATCTCCTGCGCTACCTGCACGCCAACGGCGCATCGCTCTTCTTCCTTGCGGTCTATATCCACATGTTCCGCGGCCTCTTCTACGGCTCCTACAAGGCCCCGCGCGAGGTGACCTGGCTTGTCGGCATGATCATCTATCTTTGCATGATGGGCACCGCCTTCATGGGCTACGTCCTGCCCTGGGGCCAGATGTCGTTCTGGGGCGCCACGGTGATCACCGGCCTCTTCGGCGCGATCCCGGGCATCGGCGCGCCGATCCAGACCTGGCTTCTCGGCGGCCCGGCGGTGGACAACGCCACGCTGAACCGCTTCTTCTCGCTGCACTACCTCCTGCCCTTCGTGATCGCGGCGCTGGTCGCGGTCCACATCTGGGCCTTCCACACCACCGGCAACAACAACCCGACCGGCGTGGAAGTGCGGCGCGCCTCCAAGTCCGAAGCCGAGAAGGACACGCTGCCGTTCTGGCCCTACTTCGTGATCAAGGACCTCTTCGCGCTGTCCTTGATCCTCGTGGTGTTCTTCGCGGTGGTGGGCTTCATGCCCAACTACCTCGGCCACCCCGACAACTATACCGAGGCAAACCCGCTGGTGACGCCCGCGCATATCGTGCCGGAATGGTACTTCCTGCCCTTCTACGCGATCCTGCGCGCCTTCACCTCCGACGTCTGGATCGTCATGCTGGCGAACTGGGTGACCTTCGGCATCGTCGACGCCAAGTTCTTCGGGGTCATCGCGATGTTCGGCTCGATCATCGTCATGGCACTGGTGCCATGGCTCGACACGTCGAACGTGCGTTCGGGCCAGTACCGGCCGATGTTCCGCTGGTGGTTCTACCTTCTCGTCATCGACTTCGTCGTGCTGATGTGGTGCGGCTCCCAGCCGGCCGAACCGCCCTACTCGATCATCTCGCTGATCGGCGCCGCCTACTGGTTCGCCTACTTCCTGGTGATTCTGCCGATCCTCGGCGTCATCGAGAAGCCGACGACGCCCCCCGCGACGATCGAGGACGACTTCAACGCGCACTACGGCGCCAAGACCCATCCGGCCGAGTAACGGAAAGGACCGATCGAGATGCTGAAGAGAATCGCAATCACGGCCGCTTCCGTCCTGGCGCTGTCCACCGGCGCCTTCGCGGCCGGCACGGGCGAGCAACACATCGAGGACATCGCCTTCTCGTTCGAGGGGCCGTTCGGCACCTATGACGAGCACCAGCTCCAGCGCGGCCTGCAGGTCTACACCGAGGTCTGCATGGCCTGCCACGGGCTGCGCTATGTCCCGATCCGCACGCTCGCGGACGAGGGCGGTCCGAACCTGCCGGAGGACCAGGTGCGGGCCTATGCCAAGCAGTTCACCATCACCGACAAGGAGACGGGCGAAGACCGCGAGGGCAGGGAAACCGACAACTTCCCGCGCAACCTCGATGCCGGCGCGCCGGACCTTTCACTGATGGCGAAGGCCCGCGCCGGGTTCCACGGGCCCTACGGGCTCGGCATCAACCAGTTCTTCCGCGGCATCGGCGGGCCGGAATACATCCACGCCATCCTGACGGACTACACCGAGGAAACCAAGGACGAGGCCGGTTCGACCTTCTACGAGAACCACGCCTTCTCGACAGGCTGGATTGCCATGCCACCGCCGCTCTCGGACGATCTGGTGACCTATGCAGACGGCACGCCCGCCACGGTGGACCAGATGGCGAAGGATGTCAGCGCCTTCCTGATGTGGGCCGCTGAGCCGAAGATGATGGAGCGCAAGCGCGCGGGCTTCGTCGCGGTGCTGTTCCTCGGCCTCCTGACGGTGCTTCTCTACCTCACCAACAAGCGGCTCTGGGCGCCCATCAAGGGCAAGAAGACCGTCTGAGTCAGGCTCCCTGACCGGGAATGCGAAACGCGCCCCCCTTGGGGCGCGTTTTCTTTTGCGACGATCGATGCCGAGCTTCAGGCTGCCGCGGGTCCCGCTGCCGGACCTGCGCTTGCGCTCCGGGCGTTCGTTCCCGCAACCGCTCCACTGGAGCGAATACAGACGGCGCTCACCCCTTCATCCCGTCCCAGAAGTTGCGGACCTTGGAGAAGAAGCTCGAACCTTCCGGGTTGTTGTCCTCGCTCAGCCGCTCGAACTCCTTCAGAAGCTCGCGCTGCTTCGACGTAAGGTTCACCGGCGTCTCCACCGCGACCTCGATCAGCATGTCGCCGATCCCGCCACCTCTGAGCGCGGGAATCCCCTTGCCCCTCAGCCGCATCTGCTTGCCCGTCTGGGTGCCCGCAGGAACCTTCACGCGGCTGCGGCCGCCGTCGATCGTCGGCACCTCCACTTCGCCACCCAGCGCGGCCACGATCATCGCGACCGGCACACGGCAGTAGAGGTTCACCCCGTCGCGCTGGAAAAGCGCGTGCTCGCGGACCTCGATGAAGATGTAGAGATCGCCCGCCGGCCCACCGCGCAGCCCCGCTTCGCCCTCGCCGGCAAGTCGGATTCGCGTACCCGTCTCCACGCCGGCCGGAATGTTCACCGAAAGCTGGCGCTCTTTCTCCAGCCTGCCGGCGCCGTGGCAGGACTTGCAGGGATTCTTGATCGTCTGGCCGGCGCCGCCACAGGTCGGGCAGGTGCGTTCGACCGTGAAGAAACCCTGGCTCGCCCTGACCTTGCCCATGCCAGAACAGGTCGGGCAGGTCTGCGGCTCTGCCCCGCCTTCCGCGCCGGTGCCGCTGCAGGCCGTGCAGGCGATCGAGGTCGGTACGCTGATGGATTTCTGGACACCCGCGTAGGCCTCCTCCAGCGTGACACGCAGGTTATAGCGCAGGTCGGATCCGCGCTGCGCGCGGGACCGTCCGCCTCCGCCCCCGGCGCGCCCGCCCATGAAATCGCCGAAGAGGTCCTCGAACACGTCCGAGAACGCGCTCGCGAAATCGCCCTGGCCATAGCCACCGCGCGGGCCACCGCGCGGACCGCCACCGCCCATGCCGCCCTCGAAGGCCGCATGGCCGAAGCGGTCGTAGGCCGCCTTCTTCTGTTCGTCCTTCAGGCAGTCGTAGGCCTCGTTCACCTCCTTGAACTGGGCCTCGGCCTCCGGATTGTCCTTGTTGCGATCGGGGTGAAGCTCCTTGGCCTTGCCGCGGTAGGCCTTCTTGATCTCGTCGGCGGAAGCCCCGCGGGAGACGCCCAGAACGTCATAGTAGTCGCGTTTCGCCATCTGCTGCCCCTTCGGGGGAACGCGCGGGCCGGCCCGACCCCAGGTCGGGCCGGCCCCTTGGTTCCGGTCGCGTTATTTGCGCTTCTTGTCCTCGCCGAGGTCCTCGAAGTCTGCATCCACGATGTCGTCGTCGACGCCACGCGGGCCTTCGTCCTCGTCCGACGCGCTCGATTTCGCCTGCTCGGCCTTGTAGATCGCTTCGCCCAGCTTCATCGACGCATCCGTCAGGTTCTGGATGCCGCCCTTGATCTTGCCGGCATCCTCGGATTTCAGAGCCTCTTCCAGCGCACCGACGGCCAGCTCGATCGCCTCGACGGTCGATCCGTCGACCTTGTCGCCATGCTCCTCGATGGCCTTCCTCGTGGAGTGGATGAGGCTTTCGGCCTGGTTCCGCGCTTCCACGAGTTCCTTGCGCTTCTTGTCGCTTTCGGCATTGGCCTCGGCATCGCGGATCATCTTCTCGATGTCGTCGTCGGACAGACCGCCCGACGCCTGGATCGTGATCTGCTGCGCCCGGCCGGTGCCCTTGTCCTTTGCATTCACGCTGACGATGCCGTTGGCGTCGATGTCGAAGGTCACCTCGATCTGCGGCATGCCGCGCGGCGCCGGCGGAATCTCTTCCAGATTGAACTGGCCGAGAAGCTTGTTGTCCGCCGCCATCTCGCGCTCGCCCTGGAAGACCCGGATCGTCACCGCGTTCTGGTTGTCCTCGGCGGTCGAGAAGATCTGGCTCTTCTTCGTCGGGATCGTGGTGTTGCGGTCGATGAGGCGGGTGAAGACCCCGCCCAGCGTCTCGATGCCCAAGGACAGCGGCGTCACGTCGAGCAGCACGACGTCCTTCACGTCGCCCTGCAGCACGCCCGCCTGGATCGCAGCGCCCAGAGCCACGACCTCGTCGGGGTTCACCCCCTTGTGCGGCTCCTTGCCGAAGAAGTTCGTCACTTCCTCGATCACCTTCGGCATCCGCGTCATGCCGCCGACGAGCACGACCTCGTCGATGTCGCCCTTCGAGAGACCCGCATCCTTCAGCGCGTCGGCGCAGGGCTTCATGGACTTCTTGATGAGATCCGCGACGAGGCTTTCCAGCTTCGCCCGGCTCAGCTTCATCACCAGGTGCAGCGGCGTGCCGGTGTTCTTGTCCATCGAGATGAACGGCTGGTTGATCTCGGTCTGCTGGCTGGACGAAAGCTCGATCTTCGCCTTCTCGGCCGCTTCCTTCAGGCGCTGGAGCGCCATCTTGTCGCCGGTCAGATCGACCCCATGCTCCTTTTTGAACTCCTCGGCGAGGTAGTTCACGATCCGCATGTCGAAGTCTTCGCCGCCGAGGAAGGTGTCGCCGTTCGTCGATTTCACCTCGAAGAGGCCATCGTCGATCTCGAGAATCGTGATGTCGAAGGTGCCGCCGCCAAGGTCGTAGACCGCGATCGTCTTCGAGTCCTTCTTGTCGAGCCCATAGGCGAGCGCCGCGGCCGTCGGTTCGTTGATGATCCGCAGCACGTCGAGCCCGGCGATCTTGCCGGCGTCCTTCGTGGCCTGACGCTGGGCGTCGTTGAAGTAGGCGGGCACCGTGATGACGGCCTGGGTCACCTTCTCGCCAAGGTAGGATTCGGCGGTCTCCTTCATCTTCTGAAGGATCACGGCGGAGATCTGCGCGGGGGAGTATTTCTCGCCCTTCACCTCGACCCAGGCGTCGCCATTGCCGCCGTTGACGATCGAATAGGGGACGAGTTTCTTGTCCTTCTCGACCTCTGCATCCCCCATGCGGCGACCGATGAGGCGCTTGACGGCGAAGACGGTATTCGTGGGGTTGGTAACCGCCTGGCGCTTGGCTGGCTGGCCAACGAGGCGTTCGCTGTCCGTGAACCCCACAACCGAAGGCGTGGTGCGCGCGCCTTCCGAGTTCTCGATGACCCTGGGTTGCGACCCATCCATGATGGCGACGCAGGAGTTCGTGGTCCCGAGGTCAATCCCGATGACTTTGGCCATATGTGTAACCTTTCCTTCGGCGATGTGCTGGGGTCAGATCCGATTGCGGCCCCTGGCCCCGATCCCTTGACACTGGCCGGGTCGTCCGGCCGGTTCGTCGGGTATATAAGGAGGGGTCGGGGGCGCTGCAAGCGTCGGGGGTAGGCAAAAGTCAGGGCAAAACCGTGGAAAACCCGAAGGATTGTACGCAAGCGACCCGGACAGCAGCGCCGCGACCGGCCCCCACGGCCGAGGTCCGGGAGGCCGCGCTCCATGCCGGCTGGCTCGACCCGGCTGAACAGGCCGCAATCGTCACCGACATCCGCAAGGTCGTGGAGGCCGCCCCGCTCTTCTCGCCGCTCACGCCCTGGGGGAAACCCATGTCGGTCAGAATGACTTCGGCGGGCAAGTACGGCTGGTATTCGGACCGGAAGGGCTACCGCTACGAGGGCCATCACCCCTGCGGCACACCGTGGCCACCAATCCCGGACCGGGTTCTGGCGATCTGGCGTGCGTTCGTAAGCGCCGAAAGGATGCCGGACTGCTGCCTGGTGAACTTCTACGGCCCTGGTTCTAGGATGGGCCTGCACCAGGATCGGGACGAGGCCGACTTCCGCTGGCCCGTCCTGTCGGTCAGCCTCGGCGACGACGCCCGCTTCCGCATCGGCGGGACCGATCGCAGCGGGCCGACCGAAAGCGTCTGGCTGCGGTCGGGCGACGTGCTGGTTCTCGGTGGTGCCGCGCGCCTCGCCTACCACGGCATCGACCGCGTCGCCCCCGGCACCTCGACCCTCCTGCCGAAAGGCGGACGGATCAACCTCACGTTGCGCGTGGTCGACTAGCGTCCCGCCCCCCAGCTCAGCGAGGCATGCCGGCGGGTGTGGTATTCGCCGATGAGTCCGATCGCGAAAAGAACGACGGTCACATAGACTGGATAGGTCAGCGATGAATTGTGCGGGTTGTAGTTGATGAACGTGAAGCCGCGCGCCTGGTCGATGATGTGGAACAAGGGGTTCCAGTCGAAGATCTTCAGAACCGTGTAGCTTAGCGTGTTGGCCACGAACATCTTGCCCGAGGCAATCATGTTCATGCGGCTGTAGATGGTCTGGGCGATCCCGGCACCGGCAGGCCACCAGGGCTTCAACGCAAGTACGACCATCCCGGTGGCAAATCCGTTGGCCCAGGCCAGAAGCATCATCCCCATCGCGCCGACGGGGTCGTTGATGTGCACCGGCGTGACCGCGATATGATAGCCGCCGAGCACCACGAATATCGACAATACCTGCGTGTAAAGCGCGGCGAGTGCGGCCGAACTCATGGCGATGGCGGTATTCATCGGTGCGTGCAGCATCATGGCGGATGTCGGGCCTTCGGACCCGGCAACCGCCCCCATCGCCTTCACGTTGGTCATGAAGAGGAAGATGCCGGACATCAGGTAGAGCACGAAGTCGCCGCGGATCGCCGCCCCGCGCATCCCGACGAGCGTCATCATCGCGTAGAAGACACCGATGAAAATCAGCGTCTGGAGGACGTTGCTGATGAGCCCGAGAAGTGCATGGCGATGCCCCCGGCGGATCGCGCGGACCGTCGAATGGAAGATGAGGTCCAGGATCGCGAGAGCCGAGTTCAGCCCGGATTTCCGTGTCTCGACCCTGAACATCGCCCTTGTCGCCCGCCGATCCCGCTCTCGCCGCCCGATTTCTCGCAGGCAAACCTTGCCGTTCCTTTACCCCCCGATCATAAGGAGATGCGCTCGGCCGATCAACGCCGCCTGCGGTGCCCGCGCGAGGAGGAGCCTGCCTTGGACTTCGACCACCTGACCCATGTGATGCGCCGTCTCGCGCTCGACGCCGGCGACAAGATCATGCAGATCTACAACGCGCCCGATTTCGAGGTCCGCGCAAAGTCCGACGCGAGCCCGGTGACCGAGGCTGACGAGGCGGCTGATGCGCTGATCTCGGAAGGTCTGGCCGAAGCCTTTCCACAGATCCCGCTCGTGACCGAGGAACAGGCCGCCACGCACGCTCAGGCTGTCTCCACCTTCCTGATCGTCGATCCCCTGGACGGTACCAAGGAATTCGTCCAGCGGCGTGGGGATTTCACGGTCAATATCGCGTATGTGGAAGACGGCGTTCCGCTTCGCGGCGTCGTGTTTGCCCCCGCGAAGGGGCGGCTTTTCTACACACTCCCCGACGGCCGCGCTGTCGAGGAGGACGCACCTTTCGAGAAGGACATGGCCGGCCTGCAGCGCCCGATCGGCGTCGCCGTCCCGGACAACCGGGCGCTGATGGTCGTCGCGTCGAAATCGCACCGCGACCAGGCTACGGACGACTACATCGCACAATATGCCGTACGCGACATGACGAGCGCGGGCTCGAGCCTCAAGTTCTGTCTCGTTGCCACGGGCGAGGCCGACCTCTACCCGCGTCTCGGCCGGACGATGGAGTGGGACACGGCCGCAGGTGACGCTGTCTTGCGCGGTGCCGGTGGCGAAGTCGTGCGATTCGACGACCACACACCCCTCTCCTACGGCAAGCCGGGGTTCGAAAATCCCTTCTTCATCGCCTACGCGCCGGGCGTCCTTCTGGTGAAATAGTGTCTGTTCTCGTGGTCATCCCCGCCCGTCACGCATCCACCCGCTACCCGGGCAAGCCGCTCGTCGCACTGCGCGGCGCGGACGGACAGGCGCGCACCCTGATCCGGCGAAGCTGGGAGGCCGCAATGGCCGTGACGGGTGCGGACCGCGTTGTCGTCGCAACCGACGACGACCGCATCCGCATCGAGGCGGAGGGTTTCGGGGCGGAGGTCGTGATGACCTCGACGGCCTGCCGCAACGGCACCGAACGCTGCGCGGAGGCGCACGCGGCGCTCGGGGACCGATACGACATCGTCGTGAACCTGCAGGGCGACGCACCGCTGACCCCGCACTGGTTCGTGGAGGACCTTGTCACCGCCCTTCGCGCCGACGCGGAGGCCGAGATCGCGACCCCTGTCCTGCGCTGCGACGGACATGCGCTGAAGGGTCTTCTCGCCGACCGCCGCGCCGGCCGCGTCGGCGGCACCACCGCCGTCTTCGGCGCCGGCCGGCGCGCGCTCTACTTCTCGAAGGAAGTCATCCCTTACACCGGCACGACCTATGCCGAGGACGCGGCGACACCGATTTTCCACCATGTCGGAGTCTACGCCTACCGCCCGGCGGCGCTTGCCGCCTATCCGGGCTGGGACATTGGGCCGCTCGAGACGCTCGAGGGGCTCGAACAGCTCCGGTTCCTCGAACAGGGCCGCCCGGTTCTCTGCGTCGAGGTCGCCGCCCGCGGCCGGCAGTTCTGGGAGTTGAACAACCCGGAGGACGTGCCGCGAATCGAGGCGATGCTCGCCGCAATGGGAATGGCCTGAACGGCCCCCCGTAAGCCCCATCAGCGCCGCTTGCACCGTTGCACTGGCCGAGGGGAGATTCGCGTGAAGAATGCGCTCTTTTCCGGTAATCCATACTACAATGTGGTGTGAGTTCGGCGTACCGTTGCCGAAGCGGTTCTAATTTAGGCGTTTTTCCCCCTGATCCACCATCAATTCGTCTTATGTTTGTGCTAGGCGGGGGCCGCCACCTAGGATGTGGTGTCAGGTCGGGTTATACGGTCGCGCGACGACCGAAACGGATGGTGAAATCATGAAGCGTAAGGTGACGAAGGCTATTTTCCCGGTTGCGGGACTGGGGACGCGCTTTCTGCCGGCCACGAAGTCGATCCCGAAAGAGATCATGACGCTCGTCGACCGTCCGCTCATCCAGTACGCAATTGACGAGGCCCGCGCCGCCGGCATCAAGGAGTTCATCTTCGTGACCTCACGCGGCAAGTCGGCGCTCGAGGATTATTTCGACGCCGCCCCGGTGGTGGAGGCCGAGCTTCGCCGCAAGGGCAAGAAGGACCTCCTCGAGCTTCTCAAGATGACCAACATGGAGTCCGGCGCGATCGCCTATATCCGCCAGCAGAAGGCGCTCGGCCTCGGCCACGCCGTCTGGTGTGCGCGCCGGCTCATCGCGGACGAACCCTTCGCCGTGATCCTGCCGGACGACGTGATCGCCTCCGAAAAGCCCTGCCTTCAGCAGATGATGGAGGCCTACGCCGAGACTGGCGGCAACATGGTGGCAGCCATGGAAGTGCCGGCCGACAAGGCCTCGTCCTACGGCGTGCTCGACATCCGCGAAGACATGGGCGCACTGGTCTCGGTCAGCGGGATGGTCGAGAAACCGAAGGCACACGAGGCGCCGTCGAATCTCGCGGTGATCGGGCGCTACATCCTGACGCCGAGGATCATGGACAACCTCAACAAGAAGAAGTCGGGTGCCGCAGGCGAGATCCAGTTGACCGACGCCATCGCGACCGAGATCGCCGCAGCCAACAATGTCTACGGCTTCCGCTTCCGCGGCCAGCGGTTCGACTGCGGGTCGAAAGCGGGCTTCCTTCAGGCGACCGTTGCCTTCGGGCTTGCCCGCGACGATCTTCATGACGAGTTCGCTGCCTTCCTTCACGAGATGGTTTCGGTCCGCAAGGCAGCCGAATAAGCCGCGATGGCTGACCGCACCGTTCTCGTCACCGGGGGGGCCGGTTACATCGGCTCGCATGCATGCAAGGCCCTCAAAGCCGCGGGCTATGTTCCCGTGACGTTCGATAACCTCTCCACCGGCTGGCGCGATGCGGTGCGGTTCGGGCCGTTCGAGCAGGGCGATCTCGCGGACCCGTCCCGGCTCGCCGAGGTCTTCGCGCGGTGGCAACCGGCCGCGGTGATGCACTTCGCCGCGATCAGCCTCGTCGGCGAGGCCATGCGCGACCCGGGCACCTACTGGCGCGTGAACGTGACGGGCGCGCTGAACCTGATCGAGGCCGCGCTGGCTTCCGGCTGCCGCGATTTCGTCTTCTCCTCCACCTGCGCGACCTACGGCGACAGGGACGGCGTGGTGCTGGACGAAGATGCCGTGCAGACACCGCTAAATGCCTACGGCAAGTCGAAGATGGCGATCGAGCAGATGCTCGGCGACTTCGCCGCTAGCCACGGGCTCAACTCCGTCATCTTCCGATACTTCAACGTCGCCGGGGCCGACGCGGAGGGCGAGGTGGGCGAGTTCCACCGCCCGGAAACGCACCTGATCCCGCTGATGCTCGACGCGATCGCCGGCAAGCGGCCGGCGCTGACGGTCTTCGGCACGGACTATCCCACCCGGGACGGGACCTGCGTGCGCGACTATGTGCATGTCACCGATCTCGTCGATGCCCATGTCGCGGGCCTGCATTGGCTGGAATCCGGGCGCGGGAACCGCGTCTTCTGCCTTGGCACCGGCACCGGCTTCACCGTGCGCGAAGTGATCGCGCAATCGCGGAACGTGACCAACCGCGAAGTGCCGGTCGTCTGGGGCGACCGTCGCCCGGGCGACGCCGTGTCCCTCGTCTGCGGCAGCGAACGTGCGCGGCGCGAGCTTGGCTGGAAGCCAGCGCGCTCCACGCTGGCGACGATGATCGCCGATGCCTGGCGCTGGCACCAGACCGGCCACTACGAGACCTGAACGGCCGGGCCAACGCCCGCGGCATCGGGGCAAGGACACCGACAGCCCAGCGCGCGAGCCTGAGGCTTTCGGGTGCCGGAAAGGCAGTATCGTCAAGCACCTTGACGGCGAGCCGGTTCATATGCCTTTACGCTGTGCTAGGATCGCGGTGATAGCCTGCCCGAAGACCCGGGCACGCGGTGTGAAGGGACCGTATGCGTCTTTGGGAACGCTACCGGCTGAGACTTCGGCGCAAGCGGCTTCGGTTTCGCGCGTTCCGCAAGCGGCGTGAACTGTCGCCCGTCGCCGACCACACCGGCACACTTCGTCGGGACGCAATCCTTCTGGTGACCGTTCTGCGCAACGAGCGGATTCGCCTGCCCTTCTTTCTCCGCTACTACCGCGATCTCGGGATCAGCCACTTCCTGGTGGTGGACAACGGATCCGACGACGGATCGCGCGAATATCTGGCCGCGCAGGCCGACGTATCGCTCTGGACCACGCGGGCCAGCTACCGTGGCTCGCGCTATGGCGCGGACTGGATGAACTGGCTCCTGATGCGCCACGGCCGCGGCCACTGGATCCTGGCCGTCGACGTGGACGAGTTCTTCATCTACCCCTTCTCCGACTCCCGACCGATCCGGGCCCTGACCGACTGGCTTGATACCTCGGCCCGCCGCAGCTTTCCGGCGATGGTGGTGGACATGTACCCCAAGGGCCCGATCGACGCCGAGCCCTATCGCGAAGGCGCGAACCCGTTCGAGATCGCGAATTGGTTCGACAGCGGCAACTACATGATCTCGCGCAACCCGACCTTCGGAAACCTCTGGATCCAGGGCGGGCCCCGCGCGCGGACCATGTTCGCCGACCGCCCGCGCGAAGCGCCGTCCTTGAACAAGATCCCGCTGGTGAAATGGAACTGGTCGTACTGCTTCGTCAGCTCGACCCACATGCTCCTGCCCAGGGGGCTGAACCTCGTCTACGACGAATTGGGGGGTGAGCGGGCTTCGGGCTGCCTGCTTCACGCCAAGTTCCTGTCGCCCTTCACCGCCAAGGTCGCCGAAGAGCTTGAGCGGCGCGAGCATTTTGCCCAGAGCCGGGAATACATCGCCTACGCCGAGACCCTGCGGGAAAGCGGCGATCTCTGGTGCAAGTGGTCCGAGAAATACATCAACTGGCGGCAGTTGGAGATTCTCGGCCTCATGTCAAAGGGGAACTGGGCATGACCGCACCCCTGGGCTTCGTCATGCTCTGCCATACCGCGCTCCACCGGGCGGCCGAGGTGGCGCGCTTCTGGGCGGCGACCGGTTGCCCGGTGGTGATCCATGTGGACCGGCGGACCGGGGCTGCGGAGTACCGCAGGCTGGTCGAGGACATGGCCGACGTCGACATCGTGAGCTTTTCGCGCCGCTATGCCTGCGAATGGGGCACCTGGTCGCTCGTCGCCGCGACGCAGGCAGCCGCGACCCAGCTTCTGGCGCGCCATCCGGATGTGCGCCACGTCTATCTCGCCTCGGGCGCCTGCCTGCCGCTCCGCCCGGTGGAGGAACTCATCGACTACCTCGATGCGCGACCCCAGACCGACTTCATCGAAAGCGTCACCACCGCCGATGTCACATGGACCGTCGGCGGCCTGGCCGAGGAACGTTTCACCCTCAGCTTCCCCTTCTCTTGGCGCAAGCATCGGCGGCTCTTCGACTTCTACGTCGGCGCCCAGCGCCGCATCGGGCTCCGCCGCACGATCCCGAAGGGTCTTGTCCCCCATCTCGGCAGCCAGTGGTGGTGCCTGACCCGCCGGACCCTGTCCGCGATCCTCGAAGACCCCGACAGGGCCGAGCACGACGCATATTTCCGCCGCGTCTGGATTCCCGACGAAAGCTATTTCCAGACCCTCGCAAGGCTTTACTCCACCAGGATCGAGAGCCGGTCCCTGACGCTGGCGAAGTTCGACGTGCAGGGCAAGCCGCATACCTTCTACGACGACCACCTTCAGCTTCTGCGCCGCTCGGACTGCTTCGTCGCCCGCAAGGCCTGGCCGCAGGCCAATAGGCTCTACCGCACCTTCCTTGCCCCGCCGACACCTGGCGGAACCCGGGCGGAACCCAATCCCGGAAAGATCGACCGGCTCTTCGCCAAGGCGGTCGAGCGGCGGACTCGCGGGCGTGCGGGGCTTTACATGCAAAGCCGCTTTCCCCTGCAGGACCACGAGAACGGCAAGACCAGCGCGCCCTATTCCGTCTTCCACGGATTTTCCGACCTCTTTGAGAATTTCGACATCTGGCTGTCGAAATCCGTGGGAAGCCGCGTCCATGGCCATCTCTTCGCCCCCGGAAGGGCCGAGTTCGCCGGCGGCGAGACGGTCTTCAACGGCGCGCTCTCCGACTGCGCGGCGCTCAGGGACTACAACCCGAGGGCCTTCCTGACCAACCTGATCTGGAACACGCGCGGCGAACGCCAGTGCTTCCAGTTCAGCCCGCGCGACAACCAGGACTGCAACTGGTTCATGGCCACCGACCCCAATGCCCAGATTTCCGTAGTCTCGGGAAGTTGGGCGGTCCCGCTGTCGCGCGCCAACCTGAACTTCTCCGACATCCGCAGGGAAGCGGCGCGGCTGCAGCGGATCGAGACCGAGCATCTGAAGATCCTGCGCACGATGTATGTGAAGGCCCGCGTCCGCATCTGGACGATGGCGGAGTTCATCGAAAACCCGATGGAACCCCTCCAGGCAATCCTCGACGAGATCAGCCCGCGCTCCGCTCGACCTCTGACCGAGGCGCCGAAGCTGGTGGACCTCACGGGCTTCGGCCAGTTCCTGCAGAACCTGAAGAACCAGGGGATGATGCCGACCCTCATGGGCGACTTCGCCGTGACGGACGAGCCGCAGCCACCGGCCCGCGACCGTGGGCGGCCGTATCTCGTGCGCTAGGAGGGGCCGCGCATGGAACGGCGCTTCGACAGCTTCGTGATCTTCGCCGAGATGCGTACCGGCTCCAACCTCCTGGAGGCGACGCTGGCGCAGGTGCCGGGCATCGTCTGCCATGGTGAGATATTCAATCCCGACCACTTGGGCGGCCCGGCCGTGACCGAGGTGCTGGGGGTTACGATGGCCGACCGCATCGCCGATCCGTCCGCGCTTCTGGACCGGGTGCGCGCCGCGCCGGGGCTGAACGGCTTCCGGTTCTTCTTCGACCACGAACCGCGGGTTCTCGACGCGATCCTGACCGATCCGCGTTGCGCCAAGATCGTGCTCACCCGCAATCCGGTGGATTGCTACATCAGCCTCAAGATCGCCTACAACACAAAGCGCTGGCGGCTGACCGACGTGATGGACAGGATCGTCTGGAAGCCGCCGTTCAAGCCGGCGGAGTTCGAGGCCTTCCTCGCCGAACGGCAGGCGTTCCAGCTTCGCCTCCTCAACGCACTGCAGGTTACCGGCCAGACGGCCTTCTACCTCGACTACGAGGATTCCCTGCGGGTCGACGTCGTGAACGGCCTGCTTTGCTTCCTCGGACTCGACGATCGGCTGGAGGCAATCTCGGCCGAACTTGTCCGGCAGAACCCCGAGGAGATGGCCGACAAGGTGCGCAACTTCCCCGAGATGGAGGAGGCGCTGGCGCGGATCGACTGGGCGAGCCTCGCCCGCACCCCGAATTTCGAGCCGCGTCGCGCGCCCGGCATCCCGCGCGCGGTTGCCGCGAAAGGCGCGCCCCTGCTCTACCTGCCGCTGCCCCCCTTCCGAGACGCGCATGTGCGCGCCTGGCTTGCGGCGCTCGGCTCCGGCGGACTGGAGGAGGGTTTCACCCAAAAGACGCTGCGCCAGTGGAAGCGAGGCGCGACCGGCCACCGCAGCTTCACCGTCCTGCACCACCCGCTTGTGCGTGCGCACGATGCCTTCGTGGCGGTGATGACGACGGACGGCCACGCCGACCTGCGCCGGCGACTGAGGGCGCACTACGCCGTGCCGATCCCCGCGGAGGGCGAGATCGCCGGCATCACGGCCGGGGACTGGCGCGCCGCCTTCGCGGGCTTTCTCGGCTTCGTGAAGGCCAACCTCGCCGGCCAGACCGGGCTCCGGCAGGAGGCGGTCTGGGCAACCCAGTGGTCGCTCGTGGTCGGGCTCGCGGGGTTCGCCGCGCCCGACCTTCTCGTGCGCGAGGATCGCCTGGCGGAGGATCTCGGCTATCTCGCCGAAACCGTCGGCGTTTCAGCCATTCCGCCGCCGCCCCTGCCAACGGATCCCGCGCCGGTGACCCTTGCCGACATCCACGACCGCGAACTCGAAACGCTCGCGCGGGACATCTACCGGCGGGATTACATGAGTTTCGGCTTCGGCGCCTGGAAGGCGCCGAAACGGGTCAGGCGGCCTGGCTCGACCGCGCCTCGGTAAGCACGGCATGCAGCGCCGCCGGGTCGCTGTTCGCCCGGAGCTTCGCGCAGGTCCCCGGATCGCGCAGCGTACGCGAGGCCAGCGCGAGCGCCTTGAGATGGTCGACACCGGAATCCTTCGGCGCGAACAGCGCGAAGATCAGGTCCACCGGCTGCCGGTCCACTGCGTCGAAGTCGAGCGGCTTTTCCAGCCGCAGGAATACGCCGACCACATGATCAAGGCCGTGAAGCCGTGCATGCGGCAGGGCGACCCCGTGACCGACGCCGGTCGGCCCGAGGCTTTCGCGTTCCTGCACAGCGTCGATCGTCTCGGTCGCATTCAGCCCGTAGACGGCATGCGCGATCTCCGCGAGGTCCTGGAAAAGACGCTTCTTGCTGGTGGCATGTCCGAGCACCCGGACAGCCGCCGGCTTGAGCAGAGTTGTGAGGTCCATATCCCTACTTTTTCCCGCGCCGGTCGTCCCGGCGTCCTAGCTGCTGGCCGACGGATCGATCCAGCCCACGTTCCCATCGTCACGGCGGTGAACCACATTCACGCCACCATTCTTCTCGTTGCGAAAAACCAGGAGAGGCGCACCTGCAAGCTCCATCTGCATCACCGCCTCACCGACCGACAGCGAGGGAATCTTCGTCTCCATCTCGGCGATGATGATCGGTTGCAGGCTTTCGGGCTCCGATTCCTCAGGTCCTTCGTTCGAGGCGAGCACATACATGGGCGCCCCCGCGAATTCAACCGGTTCGCTGCGTTCGCGGTGGTGGTCCTTCAGCCTGCGCTTGTAGCGGCGCAACTGCTTGTCCATCTTTTCCCGGCAGGCTTCGAAGGCGGCATAAATCTCCGTCGCCCCGCCCTTGGCAGACGCCGTCAGGCCGGTAGATAGATGCACCGTCGCCTCGCAGAGAAACTCGTAGGCGTTACGGGAAAAGACGACGGTGGCGTCGGTGGGACGCTGCGAATACTTCTCGACGGTCTGCCCGAGCTCGCTTTTGACATGAGTCTGCAAGGCGTCGCCCACATCGATCTGCCGGCCACTGATCTTGTAACGCATGACACCTCCATGGGTTGAAAGCCGGATTCAGCCCTTGCGCCGCAGGCGGCGCGGGATCCTCGGGTCCGGCAGTGGGGATTGCTCTCGGTTCCGAAATCGTGACACGGAATGGGCCCTCACTTGGCCTTCCGGCGCTTTCGCCCGAACGATGACGGTATGCGCATGCATTTGCGGTATTTGGCGACAGTTCGGCGCGCGATGTCAACGCCCTCCTTGTTCAACTGGGCGCTAAGACCTTCGTCGGCAAGGGGTGCGTCCGCCGATTCCTGGTCAATCATCTCGCGGATGCGGCGCTGCACGTCGAACGGCGACATTGCACCTGCCGGGCCATTGAGGGCCCGAGAAAAGAACATGGAGAGCGGGTAGACCTTGCTGCCGGCAAGAAGCGCCTTGGCGGCGATGGTCCTGCCGAGCGTCGAGGGGTGCATGGCCAGCGACGCGGCCGCCTCGGCGCGCGTGATGGGATGGATGTTTTCCTGCCGACCGACGAAGAAAGCCGACTGCACTTCGGCAATGTGCCGCCCGATCATCAGCAGCGTCTCGCGCCGGGCGCTCACCGCAGCGGCCATCCGGCGGGCGCGGTCATGAAGCGCCCGGAGTTTCTCGCCGTCGAGCGACCCGCGCTGCACCGGCATCACCGAAACCGAGGGGAGCGCACCGGGAAGCAGCGACACCATGACACCGCCCTGCGGTCCAACCTCCACGGCAAGCTCCGGGATCACGACGTCGACCCGGGCGCTCTCCTCGCCCAGGGGCGCGGACCCGAAGCCACGCAGCAGCAAAGCGATCCGTTCCAGCACCGGCTGCGGCTGGCCGAGGTCCCGCCGGAGCCGGGCCCATCGCCCTTCGGCGAAGTCATTGAGCCTCTGCGTGGCCGCATGTGCGAGTGCAGGTTCGATGCCGGCATCGGCGAGCTTCAGTTCCAGGCATTCCGCAAGGTCGCGCGCTCCGACACCCGGCGGCTCGCAGGCCTGCAGCGCCCGCAGCCCGGCCTCCAGCACCGCGAGCGGCGCGCCGGTATCAGCGGCGACTTCCGCGAGCGTCACGTCGAGATAGCCGTCCTCTCGGAGTTCCGTGACCAGGTAGTTGGCGGCAGCCACCGTGGCCGGATCGAGCCGCTGCAGCGCGATCTGCCGGCTAAGGCTCTCGCCAAGGCTTTCCTGCGCGGCGGTGACGCTCAGTGCGTAGTCATAGGCGCTGCCGCTGCCGCCGGTTCCGGCCTCGATCACCAGGAAGGGGTTTTCCTCGGCCTCTCGCGCGATCGCCTCGGCCGCGGCCTGCGTCGGCATCCGGAGGAGCGCGAGCGATTGCCGCATCCCCTCGGTCAGGGAAATCCCCTGGCGCTGGACGAGTCCGAGACCTGATTTCGGCGGCACCTGCCGTCCCCTCAGAGGATGCGGAAGTTCTGGCCCAGATAGACCCGCCGCACGTTCTCGTCCCGAACGACCTCCTCGGCCGTCCCGCTCATCAGGACGACGCCGTCGTGCAGGATGTAGGCGCGGTCCACGATCTCCAGCGTCTCCCGCACATTGTGGTCGGTGATGAGAACGCCGATGCCGCGGGTCTTGAGGTCATGGACGAGGGTGCGGATGTCGCCGACCGATATCGGGTCAACCCCCGCGAAGGGCTCGTCGAGCAGGAGGTACTTGGGGTTCGCCGCCAGACAGCGCGCGATCTCAACGCGCCTCCGCTCGCCGCCGGAAAGCGCCAGCGCGGGCGCGCGGCGCAGGTGGGTGATCGAGAAGTCGGACAGCAGTTCCTCAAGCCGCTCGCGCCGCTTGTGGACATCGGGCTCGGTGATCTCCAGCACGGCGAGGATATTGTCCTCGGCCGAAAGTCCACGGAAGATCGACACCTCCTGCGGCAGGTATCCGATGCCAAGACGCGCACGGCGATACATCGGCAGGCCCGTCACGTCGCGCCCGTCGATCAGGACCTGGCCCGCGTCGGGCGCGATCAGGCCGGCGATATTGTAGAAGCACGTCGTCTTGCCCGACCCGTTGGGCCCGAGCAGCGCCACGACTTCGCCCCGCGCGAGTTCCAGAGAAACGTCGCGGATCACCGGCCGGCGCCGATAGCTCTTGCGCAGGTGCAGGACCTTCAGCCCCGCCCCGCCCTCGGCCACGGTCAGTCCATGGGCACGTGCCATCAGTTGCCCCCGGGCTGGAGGATGGTCTTCACCCGGCCCTCCATCTTTCCGGTACCGCTGGTCAGATCGACTACGAGTCTTTCGCCGGCGATGGTGCTGGCGCCCTGCGTCAGAAGCACGTCGCCCGTCATCTCCACGGCACCCGACTCGATGGTGTAGACGGCATCAGCCGCCTCGGCGGCGTCCTTGCCGCTCACGAGCGTCACCCGGCCACTGGCATGAAGCCGCTCGATGCGGCTCCGCTCGGCATTGCCGTAGATGACCTCGACGCGGTCGGCCGATAGCCGCATCTCGCCCTGGACCACCAGCACGTTGCCGCTGAAGGTTGCGGCGCCATCGGTCTGGTTGACGCTGAGCACATCGGCGGTCACCTCGACAGGCAGCGACGTATCGGCCCGAAGACCGCCGAAGGCCACCTCGGCCCCCTGCGCGCGCGCAATCCCGGGCGCGGCCATGGCCAGCACCAGCGCGACACCGAGGGCACGGGGGGAAAGCGTCATCACGGGTCCTTCTTCGCAGGCTGATATACCAGCTTCACGCCGCCGGTGAAAACCATCACGTAGCCGGGGACTTCGGCATCCTGATGGCGGATATCCATCTGTCCGGCGTCGATCGTGCCGTAAGGCGCCACGACGCGCACCGCCCCTTCCGAATGAAGCTCTGTCCGGTCCAGCGCGCTGTCAAGCCGCGTCGCGGTCACGTGATACCCGGTCGAGGTCGCGATCTCCACGGCGCCGGCAAGGACCAGTCGCCCGGCGGCATCGTTGAGCGACCCTTCGTCGGCGGCGAGCGTGATCACCATTCCGTCCGGCGCTTCGTAGCGGGCGGCAATCGTGTCGGCGGCCGCGGCGCCCCCCTCCGTTCCCGGTCGGGCCACGGCGGCCTGGACAGTCACCGCGGCGCCATCCTCCGTCACGCCGGCATACTCCGGCGCCGTCAGACGCTGGTTCCGGGCGAGATCCTCCACATCGACTTCGGCGTAGGGAAGCGCGGCATCGGTATCGATCCGGCGCGAAAGCAGAAAGAGCGTGGACAGGAGCGCCAGCGCGACCAGCGGCAGGATGATCTTCAGCCAGAAGACCACCCGCGAATGGATGTTGTCGCGCACTGCCGCGCCCTCAGACGACGCCTGCGCGCAGGCAGTCGTGGATGTTGAGGATGCCGGCCGCCCGGCCGTCTCCGGCGGGATCGACGACGAAGAGACAGGTGATCTTGCGATCCCGCATGATCGCGACGGCGCTTTCGGCCACCTGGTCGGGCGCGATGGTGCGCGGGCCCTTCGTCATCACCTCGCCCGCCGTCCGGTCGAGAAGCCCCGCCAGATGGCGGCGCAGGTCGCCGTCGGTGACGATGCCGACCAGCCGGCCCGCCGGATCGGTTACGCCCACCACGCCGAAGCCCTTGCGGCTCATCTCGACCAGCGCCTCTCCCATCGGCGTGCCCTCGACCACGAGCGGCAGCGCCTCCCCCCCATGCATGAGGTCGGCGACCTTGAGGAGTTTCGCCCCGAGCTTGCCGCCCGGATGGAAGGTTCGGAAATGGTCCGGCGTGAAGTGCCTGTGCTCCATCAATGCGACCGCGAGCGCATCGCCGAGCGCGAGCGTCATCGTGGTGGAGGTTGTCGGAACAATGCCGGTCCCGCACGCCTCCTCGGCCTGCGGCAGCAGAATCGCCACGTCCGACTGCCGGAGAAGGGTCGACTCCGCCTGGCTCGCCACGCCGATCAGCGGGATGGCGAAGCGGCGGGTATGGGCGACGATGTCGGAAAGCTCGGGCGTCTCGCCCGAGTTGGAGAGCACCAGGGCCACGTCCGCCTCGGTCACCATGCCGAGGTCGCCGTGGCTCGCCTCGGCCGGATGTACGAACTGCGCCGGCGTGCCGGTGGAGGCGAGGGTCGCCGCGATCTTCCGGCCGACATGCCCCGACTTGCCCATGCCCGACACGATGACGCGGCCCTTGGCCTTCAGGATCACCTCCACTGCCTCGGCGAAGCTCGGGCCGAGCGTTTCGGAAAGTGCCGCGAGGCCCCGCGCCTCGATGGCGATGACGCGGCGGGCGGTGTCGATGAGGGTTGCGCGATCCGGCATGGTCAGTGGGTGAAGATGTCGGCCGTGTCGCCCCAGCCCATGAGGTCGAGCTCGGCCCGGACCGGCAGGAAATCGAAGCAGGCCTGGGCGAGGGCCGTGCGCCCCTCGCGCGCCAGCCGGGCGTCCAGTTCGGTCTTCAGCCGGTGGAGATAGAGGACGTCCGACGCGGCGTAGTCGAGCTGCGCCTCGGTCAGCGCCTCGGACCCCCAGTCTGATGTCTGTTGCTGCTTGGAGACATCGACGCCCAGGAGTTCCTGCAGGAGATACTTGAGCCCGTGCCGGTCGGTGAAGGTGCGCACCATCTTCGAGGCGATCTTGGTGCAATAGACCGGGGTCGTGGTCACGCCGAACGCGGACTTCAGTGCGGCGATGTCGAACCGGCCGAAGTGGAAGAGCTTCACGACCTGCGGGTCTGCGAGCATCCGCGTCAGGTTGGGTGCCGTCACCTGGCCCTTGGCGATCCGCACCAGATGGGCATCCCCGTCGCCCGCGGAAAGCTGCACGACGCAGAGCCGGTCGCGTCGCGGATCGAGACCCATCGTCTCGGTGTCAATGGCGACCACCGGGCCAAGATCGATCCCGTCGGGAAGGTCGTGCTGGTGAAGATGTATCGTCATGGGGGGCCTCGGCGGGGCGGGCGGGCAAATGCTCGCCCGGGTCTCCTGCTAGTTAGGCCAATTGCCGGCCGCGCTCAATGGTGCCGCCGGAACCTTGGCGATTGGCGGCGCAAAGGCGCAACGGCCGCCCGAGTCACCGGACGGCCGTCGGCACCTTGCCACCACGCTCTCATTCAACATTCCGGCCCCGGGGCCCCCCAGCCCGTGGGACTTCCACAGACTTGCCCCCAATCGCCCACCCGAGACGATTGGGGGTCAGTCCGGAAACAAATGCCGTCCGTTCGAAATACTTCACGTAGAATTCTTAACAATCACTACCACTTACACGTGTATAAAACCACAACGCGCGGCGATTCTGGAACTTGTCTTTTTCGGCAAGTCCCTCGATCGGATTTGGCAACGACACGGATATTTCACTGGGGATTGTTGCTTGTGGAGCATCTATGGAGACGGCCCCCGGGACACTATCCCCAAGGGTGACTGAGGATTGAGTTAAGGAGCCATGGCGATGCGGGCCCTGAATCGACTCAGCGCAAGAGGAGCAGGCACGCTGGAGCCCGGCAAACATGCCGATGGCGGCGGGCTGTGGCTGGTCAAGGATCATCCGACCCGCGGCAAGTGGACCCTGCGTGTCACCATCCACGGAAGACGGCGTGAAATGGGTCTCGGCCCCTTGCCGGCAGTGTCGCTCGCGGAAGCACGACGTCTCGGCACCATGAAGTTGCGCCGATAGTAACCGACCAGGCCTTCGACCGCCTCCTTGTCTTTCCCCTTGCCTGGGCGTCCATATCTGTCCCGGTAGAGATAATGGGAGAGCAACCCGCTGAAGAGCGTGGCCCGCTTGCGCGTCCCGTCGGGCAGGTTTGTTGATTTCCACTCAGAACTGAGCCGGGTTTTCCATCGAGAAGTGAGCCACCTCTGACTATGGATATCGGTTCATGCTGGGGTCAAGGCATGGTTTGTCACCTTCTTCTTCCGGGCGGCTGCGGCTGAGCTGGCCTTGAAGTGGAAGCTGTCGTTTCCGGTCTCCAGGATGTGGCAGCGGTGGGTGAGGCGGTCGAGCAAGGCGGTGGTCATCTTGGCATCGCCGAAGACCGTGGCCCATTCGCTGAAGCTGAGGTTGGTTGTGATGACGACGCTTGTGCGCTCGTAAAGCTTGCTCAGCAGGTGGAAGAGCAGCGCCCCACCCTAGGC
This sequence comes from Paracoccaceae bacterium, assembly GCA_020637675.1. GTDB lineage: Bacteria > Pseudomonadota > Alphaproteobacteria > Rhodobacterales > Rhodobacteraceae > Albidovulum. The sequence continues at coordinate 144,908 of JACKKD010000003.1, forward strand.
GCTGAAGGGCAGGTAGCCCAGTTCATCAAGGATCACCACGTCGAGCTTGGTCAGGCCTTCTGCGATCTGCCCAGCCTTGCCCTTGGCCTTTTCCTGTTCGAGGGCGTTGACCAGTTCGATCGTCGAGAAGAAGCGGACCTTCCGGCGATGATGCTCGATGGCCTGGATGCCAAGGGCCGTCGCGACATGGGTCTTTCCGGTGCCCGGACCGCCGATCAGGACGACACTCTGGGCTCCGTCCATGAACTCGCAACGGTGCAGGGTCCTGACAGTGGCTTCATTGATCTCGCGGGCGGCGAAGTCGAAGCCCGAGAGGTCCTTGTAGGCCGGGAAGCGTGCGGCCTTCATGTGATAGGCGATGGATCGGACCTCGCGTTCGGCCAGTTCGGCCTTCAGCAGTTGTGACAGGATCGGAATGGCCGCCTCAAAGGCCGGTGCTCCCTGCTCGATCAGGTCTGTCACGGCCTGGGCCAACCGTGTGCTGACATGTGTCCGGCCTCTGTTGCGGCCGTCGTCATGCCGCGGGCCCGTATGGTGTTCGCGGGTCGGGTCCAGATCAAAGCCGCGTGCTCGGGGGCACTCTGTTGCGCCCTGGTTCTCCCGATCCCGTCTTACGACTATTGCGCCATACCGCTCCTTGCCCTCTTCCGCTCCGACGTCCTCGCGACCGACGGTGGGCTATGCCGCCGCGGCCGGAGACTGGTAGAGGCCGCCCCGGGCCATCAAGGCCCAGACGATGCGCGCCATCTTGTTCGCCAGCGCCACCCGCACCAGCAGCGGCGGCTTGCGCGTCAGCATGCCGCCCAGCCAGGTGCCCGGCTGGGCCGAGGCATGGACGTGCCGCTTGATGATGACGCTGTTGGCCCCGATGATCAGCAGCCGTCGCAACGACCGTTCGCCCATCCTCGTCGTGGCCCCGAGGCGCTGCTTGCCTCCGGTGGAATGCTGGCGGGGCGTCAGGCCGAGCCAGGCCGCGAAGTCGCGCGCCTTCCGGAACGTCGCGGTCGGCGGCGCCAGGACCGCGATGGCCGTGGCGATCAGCGGCCCGATGCCCGGAACGGTCATCAGCCGCCGGGCCACCTCGTTCTCTTTTGCTCGGCGGGCAATCTCGGCATCGAGCTTGCCGATCTCCGCTTCGAGATGGGCGAGCGCCGCGATCAACACCTTCAGGGTAGAGATGGCGTCCGTGGGCAAGCCGCTGTCCGGATCCTCGACGATGGCGATCAGACGCACCGAGTTCGCAGCGCCCTGCGGCACGATCTGCCCGAACTCGGTCAGGTGGCCATGCAGGGCGTTGATCGCCTGCGTGCGCTGCCGGATCAGCAAATCGCGGATGCGGAAGACAATCGCAGCCCCTTGCGCCTCTTCGCTCTTCACGGCCACGAAACGCATCGTCGGGCGCTGCGCCGCTTCGCAAATCGCCTCGGCATCGGCGGCATCATTCTTCTGACGCTTGACGAAGGGCTTGACATAGGCGGGCGGGATGAGCCGCACCTCATGGCCCAGCTTCCCGATCTCGCGGCCCCAGAAATGCGCGCCGCCACAGGCTTCCATGGCAACGACGCAGCGCGGCATCCGGCCAAAGAACGCCGGCACCTGATCCCGCCGAAGCTTCTTGCGCAGAACCGCCTCACCCGATCCGTCAGCCCCATGAACCTGAAACACATTCTTCGCCAGATCGAGCCCGACCGTGATAATCTCCGACATGACCGTCCCCCCTTTGTGGATCGTCGCAGACCCACCGTGGCACATCGATGCCGTCGGGGGGCGGTCACATCATCAGAGCCCTGTCAGCCCCCGGATAAGCCGCGCCAGCGCCTCGGGATCATAGCCGCCGCTGATCCGCATCCGGTGCCCGCCTGCCAGATCGATCTCGATCTGGTTCTCGGCGGCAGGTGCTGCCGGGGCAGACCTCGTCTCCGCGACAATCTCCACGGGCAGAAAGCGCGCCTCCTCTGACGCGGGCAGAGCCGAGGCAGGTCCGGCGCAAACCGGGGATCGCGCAGCCACTTGAAGATCAGATTGGCATTCACCGCGTAGCGCCGCGCCACCTGTGCCACCGAAACGCCAGGCGCAGTCGTCTGGAAACAGATCGACCGCTTCTCCTCGTCCGTCCAGAGCCGCTTCGTCCGACGCGCCACGCCATCACCACAGTGTCCACTATCGATGGTGGACACTATCCGGCACTCTCAGCACGCGGCAGTGCGGTCAGGCCGGACGGTCACGGAGAAACGCCCCTATCCACCTTCACGAGCGCCCACGGGTGGATACAAAGGTGGATTAGAAAATCAAAAGTCCTGCAACCAGTTGGAATTGCAGGACTTTTTTGATTTGAATGGTGCCCAGGAGAGGACTCGAACCTCCACGCCTTGCGGCACTGGTACCTGAAACCAGCGCGTCTACCAATTCCGCCACCTGGGCAGGTGTCGTGACGGGCGATGTATAGCGGCCGTTCGGGCCTGTCAACGGGGCGCCGCCGGATTGCCCCCGCGCGCATTCGCGCCTTGTTTGGCGCGGCGCGGGGCGCTAATCAGGGCCGGAAATCTGCGGAGGCGCCTGCCCATGTCCAAGCTCGTCACGATCTACGGCGGTTCGGGGTTCCTCGGCCGGTACATAGCCCGGCGGCTCGCCAGGGAGGGTTGGCGCATCCGCATCGCCGTGCGGCGGCCGAACGAGGCGCTGTTCGTGCGCCCCTACGGAGCGGTGGGCCAGGTCGAGCCGGTGCTGTGCAACATCCGCGACGACGCCTCCGTGCGGGCGGCGATGGCTGGCGCTGGTGCGGTGGTCAACTGCGTGGGAACCTTCGACAAGGGCGGCCGCAACAATTTCGAGGCCGTGCAGGCGGACGGGGCCGCACGGATCGCCCGGATCGCTGCCGAGAACGGGGTGGAGCGGCTTGTCCATGTCTCCGCGATCGGCGCCGACGCGGGGTCCGACAGTGCCTACGCCCGGTCCAAGGCCGCCGGCGAGACGGCGGTCAAGGGCGCGTTCCCTTCGGCGGTGATCCTGCGCCCGTCGGTCATGTTCGGGCCCGAGGACCAGTTCTTCAATCGTTTCGCCGGCATGTCGCGTCTCGGTCCTGTTCTGCCCGTCGTCGGTGCCGAGACGAGGTTCCAGCCGGTCTATGTCGACGATGTGGCGCAGGCAGCGGTCAAGGCCGTGAAGGGTGAGGTGCCCTCGGGTACCTACGAACTCGGAGGGCCGGACGTCGGGACCTTCCGCGACCTGATGCACGGGATGCTCCGCGTCATCGGGCGTCGTCGGCTCGTGGTCGCTCTGCCGTTCTGGATCGCGCGGATCATCGCCGCGCTTCTTGACTTCGCGTCGCTTGCGACCGGGCGGCTCGTCGCCAACCGGGTGCTGAGCGGCGACCAGGTGAAGATGCTCCGCCGCGACAACGTCGTCGCGCCAGGCGCGAAGGGGTTCGCGGATCTCGGCATCACGCCAACGCCGGCCGAGGCGGTCTTGCCGGACTATCTCTGGCGCTTCCGCCCGTCGGGTCAGTACGAGGCGATCAAGGCCTCGGCGAAGAATCTCCGCGGCCACGGCTGATCGACTGGCGGGAACGGAGCCCCAGCCGGGGCGGAATTGTTTCTTTTTCCACCACTTTTCCGGAATCGTTTGACCTCGCCGCCGTCAAGGGGGACATTGTCCGCCGGGAACGGTGTTGATTGATCGTGGGAAGGGCGTCGGATGACGGCTCGGCTGTTGCTGCATATCGGGTACCACAAGACCGCCACGTCCTGGATGCAGCAGCGTCTTTTCGTGCATGAGCATGGCTATCACCAGATCGCCCGCCACCGGGAAGTCTGGGACAATGTCGTCGCGCCGCATGGTCTTCTCTTCGACCCCCGGGCGATGCGTGCGGTGATATCGGAGGGCATGCGCGGCGTGCCGTCGGGCATGGTGCCCGTGATTTCGTCGGAGATTCTTTCCGGCCATCCCTTCTTCGGCGGCATGGGCAGCGACGACTTCGCGCGGCGGCTCAAGGCCATCGCACCGGATGCCAGGATCCTGATTTCCATCCGTTCCCAGATGCGCATCCTGACCTCGGTCTACATGCAGTACCTGCTGCGCGGCGGCACGATGAGCCCCGAACTCTTTTTCGCGGGCGATCCGGAGCTCGGTTTCTACGGGTTCCGGCCCGAGCATTTCGAGTATCACCGGCTGGTGAAGCTCTATCAGGACCTCTTCGGCGCCGAGAACGTCCACGTCATCACGCAGGAGAGCCTGAAGACCGACATGGACGGTGCGACGAACCGGCTTGCGGAGTTCGCCGGAAACACCTCGTTCCATGGTGTGCTGCCGTCGCACCGGTCGGCGTACGCGCCAAGCTATCCGGAATACGCCGTGCCGCTTCTGCGTCGCATCAACAAGTTGCAGAAGAGCGTCCTTGTTCCGGCACCCACGGTCCGCATCGGCACCACGCCGGACGGGTTTTACCGCGCCTTCGGGTATCTGCTGAGGCGGCCGCCGTTTTCGAGGCTGCTCAAGGGATATCATCCGGTCTCGGAGCATGTGGAGAAGACGTTCCGCGGCCGGTTCGATGACAGCAACCGCGAGCTTGCGAAGTTCGTGGGACATTACCTCGATCTGTCGGAGTATGGCGGCGGCGCGACCATGCCGAAGGCCGCGGCTTCGGCAAATGGGGCGAAGCGGCTGGCCACGGCGCGCTGATCCGCCCGGCCTTGTGACTCCGCCAGCGCGGGCTTAAAGCTCCGCGTGCTGTAGTGCGGAAGGAAGGGCCCTGCGATGAGCGATACGCTGACTGCCCTCGTTCTCGGGCTTGTCGAGGGGCTGACGGAGTTCATACCGGTATCTTCCACCGGGCATCTCCTTCTGGCAGGGCATTTCCTCGGCTTCGAAAGCGCGGGAAAGACATTCGAGGTGGTCATTCAGCTTGGCGCCGTGCTCGCCATTCTGGGCGTCTACGCGGCGAAGATCACGCGCACCGTGGTCGGATTGCCCTCGGACCCCCAGGCGCGTCGCTTCGCCGGGTCGGTCCTCCTGGCCTTCCTGCCCGCAGTCGTGGTGGGCGTGCTGGCCCACGACTTCATCAAGGACGTGCTGTTCGAGAGTCCCCGGCTCATCGCCTCAATGCTCATTGCCGGAGGCGTGGTGCTTCTGGTGGTGGACCGTCTGCCGCTCAGCCCCCGATATCGCGACGCCGAACGCTTCCCTCTCTGGATGGCCTTCGGCATCGGTGTCGTCCAGTGCCTCGCCATGATCCCCGGCGTGTCCCGCTCGGGCGCCACGATCGTCGGCGCGCTCGCCTTCGGGGCGGACAAGAGGTCGGCGGCGGAGTTCTCGTTCTTTCTCTCGATGCCGACGATGGCCGCCGCCTTCACCTACGACCTCTGGAAGAACCGCGACGTCCTCGACTGGGGCGCGCTGGGCCAGATCGCCATCGGTTTCGGGGCGGCCCTCGTGACGGCGGTTCTCGTCGTCAATTGGCTTCTCGGATACGTCAGCCGGCATGGATATGCCCTCTTCGGCTGGTGGCGAATCATCGTCGGAGCTGCGGTTCTGGCTGCGCTGAGCCTCGGTTACTGAGCATAACGTCAGCATGCATTACCTTTTTTCGCCAATTCTCCTCCTCAAACGCGGAACTTCGCTCGAGAATCGACAAAATAGGTAAGCTATTCTGACTTTTATTCTGGCCGGAACAGCGGTAGCAATGCGCACCCTGAGTTCCGCCGGAAAGTTCCGCCCATGGCCAAGCAGCGCATGCTCCAGTTCGTGACCGTCTCGAGGGAGATGCCGGAGAAACGTGCGGCAAGCGTCCGCGCGCTGGACTTCAACGAGATTTACCGCGAGTTCGCTGCCCAGAAAGCGGCCGAGCAGGCCGGCCGGTGCAGCCAGTGCGGCGTGCCCTATTGCCAGACCCATTGCCCCCTGCACAACAACATTCCCGACTGGCTCAGGATGACGGCCGAAGGCCGGCTTCAGGAAGCCTACGAGCTTGCCCAGGCGACCAATACCTTCCCGGAGATCTGCGGCCGCATCTGCCCGCAGGACCGTCTTTGCGAGGGCAACTGCGTCATCGAACAGGCGGGCCACGGCACCGTCACCATCGGCGCGATCGAGAAATACATCACCGACACTGCCTGGGACATGGGCTGGGTGAAACCCGTGAAGCCGGTGCAGGAGCGCGCCGAAAGCGTCGGCATCATCGGCGCGGGACCGGGCGGGCTGGCGGCGGCCGAAGCGCTGCGCCGGGCGGGGATCCAGGTCACGGTCTATGACCGCTACGACCGCGCGGGCGGGCTCATGACCTACGGCATCCCCGGCTTCAAGCTGGAGAAGGACGTGGTGATGCAGCGGATCGCCCAGCTGGAGCAGGGTGGCGTGCAGTTCGTGCTGAACTGCAATGTTGGCGATGACCTCGCCTTCGACGCGATCCGCGGCAAGCATGACGCCGTGATCATCGCCACCGGCGTCTACAAGAGCCGCGACCTCGGCGGACCGAACGCGAATGCCACCGGCATCGTCCGCGCGATCGACTACCTGACCGCCGCGAACCGCAAGAGCTTCGGCGACGACGTGCCGGAGTTCGATTCCGGCGAGTTGAACGCGGAAGGCAAGCGCGTCGTCGTCATCGGCGGCGGGGACACCGCGATGGACTGCGTGCGCACCGCGATCCGCCAGGGCGCGCAGTCCGTGAAGTGTCTCTACCGCCGCGACCGGGCCAACATGCCGGGCAGCCAGCGCGAGGTCGCCAACGCCGAGGAGGAAGGCGTCGATTTCGTCTGGCTGACCGCGCCGCGGGGCTTCACCGCCGGCGAGGCCGTCGAAGGCGTGCTCGTCCAGCAGATGCGGCTCGGCGCGCCGGATGTCACGGGACGCCAGTCGCCGGAAGTGATCGACGGCGCCGATTATGTCGAGCCCGCGGATCTGGTGATCAAGGCGCTTGGCTTCGAGCCGGAGGATCTGCCGAAGCTCTGGGGCGTCGAGGGGCTGGAGGTCACCCGCTGGGGCACCGTGAAGGCCGACTTCCGCAGCCACGCGACAAGCCTGCCCGGTGTCTTCGCGGTGGGCGACATCGTGCGCGGCGCCTCCCTTGTCGTCTGGGCGATCCGCGACGGGCGCGAGGCCGCCGACAGTGTGCTGACCTACCTTGCCGGCGCGCAAGCGGTGGCGGCGGAATGAGGCGCGGCCACCCCGGAAATGTCTGCCGGATCGGCGTCGGGCGCCTGTCGGTTTGGCCTCGGATATCTGTCTCGACAATCCGCGCGCCGCAATGATTAACGGGTCAGTGACGCTGACCTTGAGAGTGAAGGAAGCCTGACCGTGACGAACGCAGCCGGGATCGTGTTGACAGGGGCGCTCGCGCTGCTCGCCCCGGCCGCCGTCGCAGGCGGCAGGTTCGCCGCGCCGCAGGGTTGCGAGGTCTTTGCGACCGTGCAGATGCGCTCCTGCCAGGTCTCGCAGCACTACCGCTGCCAGGGCGACGCGGCGGGCGAGCAGTGGGCGCTCTACATGGACGGCCAGGGACCCTACTACCTTTCCAAGATCGACGCCGAGACGCGCTGGCTGGAGAGCTACGACCTGACGACGGGCGAGAAGGACCGGCTGTCCGCCGAGACGGATCCGGCGTCTTTCACAACGCTCCTTTCCACCGGGCGCGACGACTACGACTTCACGACCGAAAGCGGGACCGGCGAGGTCCGCCGCTATACCGGCTATGACGAACTGACGGGCGAGCGTGTGACCATCGACGGTGTGACGCTGGAGCGCACGCGCTTCGACCTTACGGCCTGGGACGCCGGAGGCCAGATGCTCTGGCACCGCAAAGGGCGCCAGCTCGTGCACCGCGACTGGAGGCTCTTCTGGGCCGACAGCGAGGATTTCGAGAACAGCTTCGGCGACCGGGAACGCCTCGTGGACACGCCGATGCAGTTTGCGTTGCCAGGTGAGAAGGGGTTCCTGTCATCGGAGCCGATCTACGACTGCGACGAGCTGGTGACTGAGGCGACGCAACCCTTTCCAACCCTCTCGATCGGAGGATGACTGCCATGACCGAGTTTGACATGCACTGGGCCGAGGCAGAGGCCACCAAGCGCCACTGGATGGCCGAAAACAGTCTCTATCGCAGCGAAGACGAGCATTCCTCCTGCGGCGTGGGGCTCGTGGTCTCCGTCGACGGCAAGGCCAGCCGCAAGGTCGTGGCGAACGGGATCGAAGCCCTGAAGGCCGTCTGGCACCGCGGCGCCGTCGATGCCGACGGCAAGACCGGCGACGGCGCGGGCATCCACGTGCAGATCCCGGTGAAGTTCTTCTACGACCAGGTGCGGCGCACGGGGCACGAGCCTGATCCGAGGAAGCTGATCGCCGTCGGCCAGGTCTTCCTGCCGCGCACCGATTTCGGCGCGCAGGAGCGCTGCCGTACCATCGTGGAGACGGAAGTCCTGCGGATGGGCCATTACATTTATGGCTGGCGGCATGTGCCGGTGGACACGAGCGTGCTGGGCGAGAAGGCCAACGCGACGCGCCCCGAGATCGAGCAGATCCTGATCCGCTGCGAGAAGGACATCGACCAGGAGCAGTTCGAGCGCGAGCTCTACATCATCCGCCGCCGGATCGAGAAGGCGGTGATCGCGGCGCAGATCGCCGGGATGTACATCTGTTCCTTGTCCTGCCGGTCGGTGATCTACAAGGGCATGATGCTGGCCGAACAGGTCTCGGTCTTCTACCCGGACCTGATGGACGACCGCTTCGAGAGCGCCTTCGCCATCTATCACCAGCGCTATTCGACCAACACCTTCCCGCAGTGGTCGCTGGCGCAGCCCTTCCGCATGCTCGCCCACAACGGCGAGATCAACACGCTGAAAGGCAACGTCAACTGGATGCGGAGCCACGAGATCCGCATGGCTTCGGCGGCCTTCGGCGAGATGGCAGAGGACATCAAGCCGATCATCCCGGCGGGCACGTCGGATTCCGGCGCGCTCGATTCCGTGTTCGAGGTGATGGTCCGCTCCGGCCGCTCGGCGCCGATGACAAAGACCATGCTGGTGCCGGAAGCCTGGTCGAAGGCCACGACCAACATGCCGAAGGCCTGGGCCGACATGTATGCCTATTGCAACAGCGTGATGGAGCCCTGGGACGGGCCGGCGGCGCTGGCGATGACCGACGGGCGCTGGGTCTGCGGCGGTCTCGACCGCAACGGGCTCAGGCCGATGCGCTATGTCGTCACCGGCGACGGCCTCCTGATCGCGGGCTCCGAGGTCGGGATGGTGCCCGTGGACGAGGCGGTGGTGCGCGAGAAGGGCGCGCTCGGCCCGGGGCAGATGATCGCCGTCGACATGAAGGAGGGCAGGCTCTACCACGACCGGGAGATCAAGGATCGCCTGGCGGCGAGCCAACCCTTCGGCGACTGGCTGTCGAAGGTGATCGACCTCAACTCGATCATGCGCGACGTGCCGGAAAAGGCCGTGTTCGAGGGCGCCGAGCTGCGCCGCCGCCAGATCGCGGCCGGCTACACTCTGGAAGAGCTGGAGCAGGTCCTGGCCCCGATGGCGGACGACGGCAAGGAGATGGTCGCCTCCATGGGCGACGACACGCCGGCTGCCGTGCTGTCGAAGCAGTACCGCCCATTGAGCCATTTCTTCCGGCAGAACTTCAGCCAGGTGACGAACCCGCCCATCGACTCGCTTCGCGAGGCGCGGGTGATGAGCCTCAAGACCCGGTTCGGCAACCTCAAGAACGTGCTGGACGAGGACAGTTCCCAGACCGAGATTCTCGTGCTGGAGAGCCCCTTCCTCGCGAATGCCGAATTCGGCGAGATGGTGCGCCAGTTCGGCGCCAACGTCGCCTTCATCGACTGCACCTTCCCCGCTGACGGCCAGCCCGATGCGCTGAGGCTCGGGCTGGAACGCATCCGGGCGGAGGCGGAGGATGCCGTGCGCTCGGGCGCGGGGCACCTGGTGCTGACCGATCAGCACCAGTCCGAGGCGCGGGTGGCGATGCCGATGATCCTTGCGACCTCGGCGGTGCATTCCTGGCTGACACGCAAGGGGCTCAGGACCTTCTGCTCGCTGAACGTCCGGTCGGCCGAGTGCATTGACCCGCATTACTTCGCCGTTCTCATCGGCTGTGGCGCGACCACGGTGAACGCCTACCTGGCGCAGGATTCGATCGCCGACCGCATCCGCCGCGGCCTGATCGAGGGGAGCCTGGTCGATGCGATGCGCCGCTACCGCGACGCGATCGACGCGGGCCTGCTGAAGATCATGTCGAAGATGGGAATCTCGGTCGTCTCCTCCTACCGCGGCGGCCTGAACTTCGAGGCGGTGGGGCTGTCCCGCGCCATGGTCGCGGAATACTTCCCCGGAATGCAGAGCCGCATCTCGGGCATCGGCGTTTCGGGCATCCAGCACAAGCTGGAGGAGATCCACGCGAAAGGCTGGAAGGGCGGCGCCGATGTCATGCCCGTCGGCGGCTTCTACAAGTCGCGGCGGTCGGGCGAAAAGCACGCCTGGGAGGCGCAGACCATGCACCTTCTGCAATCGGCCTGCGACCGCGCGAGCTATGACCTCTGGAAGCAGTATTCGGCCGCGATGCGGGCAAACCCGCCGATCCACATCCGCGACCTTCTGGACATCAAGCCCCTGGGCCGGCCGGTGCCGATCGAGGAGGTCGAGAGCATTACCTCGATCCGCAAGCGCTTCGTCACGCCGGGGATGTCGCTCGGCGCGCTCAGCCCCGAGGCGCACATGACGTTGAACATCGCCATGAACCGGATCGGCGCGAAGTCCGACAGCGGCGAGGGCGGCGAGGATCCGGCGCATTTCCTGCCGATGCCGAACGGCGACAACCCCAGCGCGAAGATCAAGCAGGTGGCCTCCGGCCGGTTCGGCGTGACCGCGGAATACCTCAACGCCTGCGAGGAGCTGGAAATCAAGGTCGCGCAGGGCGCCAAGCCCGGCGAGGGCGGCCAGCTTCCGGGGATGAAGGTCACGCAACTGATCGCGCGGCTGCGCCATTCGACGCCGGGCGTGACGCTGATCTCGCCGCCGCCGCACCATGATATCTACTCGATCGAGGACCTCGCGCAGCTGATCTACGACCTTAAGCAGATCAACCCGCGCGCCAAGGTCACGGTGAAGCTCGTCGCCTCATCCGGCGTCGGCACCATCGCGGCGGGCGTGGCCAAGGCCAGGGCCGACGTGATCCTCGTCTCGGGTCACAACGGCGGCACCGGCGCCTCGCCCGCGACCTCGATCAAGTACGCGGGGCTCCCGTGGGAGATGGGTCTGACCGAGGCTCATCAGGTGTTGGCGATGAACAAGCTCCGCGACCGGATCACGCTCAGGACCGATGGCGGCCTGCGCACCGGACGCGACATCGTCATGGCGGCGATGATGGGCGCCGAGGAATACGGCATCGGCACTGCCGCGCTGATCGCCATGGGCTGCATCATGGTGCGTCAGTGCCAGTCGAACACCTGCCCGGTGGGCGTCTGCACCCAGGACGAGAAGTTGCGCGCCGTGTTCAACGGCACGGCCGACAAGGTGGTGAACCTCATCACCTTCTACGCCCAGGAAGTGCGCGAGATCCTCAGCCAGATCGGCGCCCGGACGATGGACGAGATCATCGGCCGCGCCGATCTCCTGACGCAGGTGAGCCGGGGGCACGCCGACCTCGACGACCTCGACCTCAACCCGCTCCTCATCACCGTCGATGGGTCGGACCGGATTGTCTATGACCGGTCGAAGCCGCGGAACGCGGTGCCCGACACGCTGGATGCCGAGATTATCCGCGACGGCGCGCGGTTCTTCGAGGACGGCGAGAAGATGCAGCTTTCCTATGCGGTCCGGAACACCCACCGGACCATCGGGACGCGCGCATCCTCGCTCATCGTCCGGAAGTTCGGGATGCGCAACAACCTGCAGCCGGATCACCTGACCGTGAAACTGACAGGGTCTTGCGGCCAGTCCCTCGGCGCCTTCGCGGCACCGGGGCTGAAGCTCGAGGTTTCGGGCGACGCGAACGACTACGTCGGCAAGGGCCTGTCGGGCGGCATGATCGTCGTGCGACCGCCGATGACCTCGCCCCTTGAGGCATCGGAGAACACGATCATCGGCAATACCGTGCTCTATGGCGCGACCGACGGGCATCTCTTCGCCGCCGGCCGGGCGGGCGAACGCTTCGCCGTGCGCAACTCCGGTGCGAAGGTCGTGGTCGAAGGCTGCGGCTCGAACGGCTGCGAGTACATGACGGGCGGCGTCGCGGTCATCCTCGGCCGCATCGGCGCGAACTTCGGCGCGGGCATGACCGGCGGCATGGCCTATGTTCACGATCCCGACGGCACGGCAGAGGACCTGATGAACCTCGAGACGGTCGTCACCTGCGCGGTCAGCCATCCGCACTGGGAAGCGCAGCTGAAGGGCCTCGTGGAACGGCACGCCGCCGAGACCGGGAGCCTGAAGGCCAAGCGCATCCTCCAGCACTGGTCGGCGGAGCGGGCGAACTTCATCCAGGTATGCCCGAAGGAGATGCTCGTGCATCTGACGCATCCCCTCAGCGCGGACGCCGAGGCCGTTCCGGCAGAGTAGGCCCGCGCCGTCATTTGCCCCGGTACCGGCGGTCGGGCGGACGCGGAAAGCCGACACGGGGCATTCCGGCAACAGCGCCGGCAAAAGCGCCCTGCCGCAGGGCCATGGCGGCGCCGTCAAGGTTGACGGGCGCCGCCTTGGCGGTTCCACTTTGCCACCAGTCCGGAACCAGCGCGCGGCGGGCGCATGCCGACGACCTATCAGGAGCAATTTTTTGCCATGGACCCCTCGGCGCCGCCGGGGGCAGGGACGCCGCTGACTGTCCAGCAGCTCGACCTCGTGGACTGGCAGAACAACGCCGTCATAAACACCAACAACAACAACGGCGACCGCATCGACGGCTCCGACATCCGGCAGATGTATCCGGGCGACACGATCACGGTGATCATGAGGGGCCAGACGGTCACGATCACCGGCGTCACGTTCTACCTCGCGGACGGGCGCGTCCTGTTCACGCCGACGGACGGCACGCGGCTCTTCGACGCGACGTTCCAGAGCTCGACCTTCGTCAACACGCAGGGCGGGCTGCCGGTTGGCGCCTTCTCGCCCCCCTGTTTCACGCCGGGCACGCGAATCCGCACTCCCGGGGGTGACATGCCGGTGGAGGCTCTGGCGGCGGGCGATCTCGTCGACACGCTCGATCGTGGCCCGCAGCGGCTGCGCTGGACCGGCCGGCGGAAGGTGGACGGCACGGGCGGCTTCGCCCCGGTGCGGATCGCGCAGGGCGCGCTCGGCAACCGGCGGGCGCTCGTCGTCTCGCCGCAGCACCGGATGCTCATCACCGGCTGGCGGGCGGAACTCCTTTTCGGCGAACCCGAGGTGCTGGTCGCGGCGATCCACCTTGTCGGCTGGCCCGGGATCGAACGCGCGCCGGTGCCGGAGGTGGACTACTGCCATCTCCTGTTCGCCGACCACGAGGTCATCTTCGCCGAGGGCGCGCCCACGGAAAGCTTTCATCCGGGCAGCATCCTCATGGAGGCGGACAGGGCGCTTTACGCCGAGATCGTGTCGATCTTCCCCGAGCTTGCGGCGTGTGACCCGGAAAGCGTATCCGCCGCGCGCCCGGTCCTCGCCGGACGAGAGGCGCGCGTTCTCGCCGGCTGAATCCGCCCGCGACGGCGTGATCGGCTTGACCCCGACGGCCCGCGCGTGATTGATCTCCTCCGATGGCGAAGGGCAGCAAACCGAGATCGAGATCGCGACGGAAGCCCGCGCCGGCGCGCGCGGGCGTCAGCCTGCGCGACCTCCTAGGATGGGCCGGACGGGGGCTCCTTGGCCTTGTCGGGCTGTTCCTGTTCCTCGTCCTCGCCTTCACCGTCGCGAACCCCGTCTTCACCCCCTACATGATCGCCGAAAGCTGGCGCCATGGCGGCATCAGCCGGGACTGGGTCGACCTGGAGGACATGGCGCCCGAGATGGCGCGGTCGGTGGTGGCGGCGGAGGACGCGAATTTCTGCCTGCACTGGGGCTTCGACATGCACGCGATCCGCGCCGCGCTCGACGAGGGGGCGGGGCGGGGCGCCTCCACCATCACGCAGCAGGTGGTAAAGAACGTCTTTCTCTGGCAGGGGCGGAGCTGGCCCAGAAAGGCGCTGGAGGCATTGATGACGCCGGTGGTGGAGCTTTTCTGGACGAAGCGGCGGATCGTCGAGGTCTACCTGAACGTCGCCGAGACCGGGAAGGGCCTGTTCGGCGCGGAGGCTGCGGCCAAAGCCTACTTCGGGCGCAGCGCCGCCGACCTGACGCCTTCGCAGGCCGCGCTGGTCGCGGCAGCGCTGCCTGATCCGAAGGGCCGCAATCCCGGCCGGCCTTCGGGATTCCTGAGGAAACGCGCCGCCGAGATCGCAGACGGGGCGGCGACGATCCGCGCCGACGGCCGCGCAGACTGTTTCGAGGATTGATCGCGCCGGGCGCGGCCGGTATCACGGGGCCGCATCCGCGACACGAGTTCCGCCAATGACCCGCCTCTTTCATGTCCCGCTCTCTCCCTTCTGCCGCAAGGTCCGCCTGACGCTTGCGGAGAAGCGGATCGAGGTGGAGCTGGTGGAGGAGCGCTACTGGGAACAGGGACCAGAGTTCCTGCGCCGCAATCCTGCGGGCAAGATCCCGGTGATCAGACTGAACGGACGGACGATGTCCGAGAGCCAGGCAATCTGCGAGTACCTCGACGAGACGGTGCCCGAGCCGCGGCTGATGCCGCGCGATCCGGAGGGGCGCTACGAGGTGCGCCGGCTCTGCGCCTGGTTCGACGACAAGTTCCACGCCGAAGTGACCTCGAAGCTCCTCTACGAGCGAGTGAACAAGAAGGTGATGAAGCTCGGCTATCCGGATTCGAAGAACGTCAAGTCCGGCTCGGCGCGCATCAAGTATCACCTCGACTACCTGAGCTGGCTTCTCGATCAGCGGCGATGGCTTGCGGGCAACGAGATGACGCTGGCGGATTTCGCCGCCGCCGCGCATCTCTCGAGTCTCGACTACATCTCGGACGTGGACTGGAACCGCAGCCAGAACGTGAAGGACTGGTATGCCAAGATCAAGTCGCGGCCATCGTTCCGGTCGCTCCTGGCCGACCAGGTGCCGGGTTTTCCGCCGCCGACGCATTATGCCGACCTGGATTTCTGAGGTGGGCGGCCGGGGGCGCCAGCCCCGGACCCCCGAGGTATTTGGGGCAAGATGAACGCCGCGGAGTTCAGGGCCGCGATCACCGCACGCGCCGTGGCAGAGGGGTTTTCGGCGGTCGGTTACTGTGCGCCCTCAGCGATCCCCAAGGCGGCGGGACGGCTCGCGGCCTTCGTCGCGGCCGGACGGCACGGGCAGATGGGCTGGATGGCGGAACGGATGTCCTGGCGCGGCGATCCGGCCGCGCTCTGGCCCGAGGCGCGGACGGTGATCATGCTGGCCGAAAGCTACACGCCCGGCTACGACCCGCTGGCCGTTCTTGCCGAGCGCGGCCGCGCGGCGGTGTCCTGCTATGCACAGGGAAGGGATTACCACGATCTGATGAAGAAACGGCTGAAGCGGGTCGGGCGCTGGCTGATCGAGGAGGCCGCGAAGGGGTCTCAACCGGCCGAAATCAAGGTCTTTGTCGATACCGCGCCGGTGATGGAGAAGCCCCTGGCGGAGGCCGCCGGGCTCGGCTGGCAGGGCAAGCACACCAACCTCGTGAGCCGCGATCTGGGAAACTGGTTCTTCCTCGGCGCGATCTTCACCACGCTCGACCTGCCGAAGGACGAGGCGGGCACCGATCACTGCGGCTCCTGCCGGGCCTGTCTCGACATCTGCCCGACGGGCGCCTTCCCGGCACCCCGCCAGCTCGACGCGCGGCGCTGCATCTCCTACCTGACGATCGAGCACAAGGGCCCGGTGGAGGAGGCGCTGCGGCCCCTGCTCGGCAACCGGATCTATGGTTGCGACGATTGCCTCGCGGTCTGCCCGTGGAACAAGTTCGCGCAGGCCGCGCATGAAACGGGCTATGCCGCGCGGGTGGGCGCTCCGCCGCTGGCGGAGCTGGCGGCACTCGACGATGCCGCGTTCCGGGAGCGCTTTGCGGGGAGCCCGATCAAGCGGATCGGGCGCGACCGCTTCCTGCGCAACGTCCTTTACGCCATCGGAAATTCCGGCGATCGGGGTCTTCGGGACGCGGCGGCGGCGCGGCTTGGCGACCCCGACCCGACAGTGGCGGATGCCGCTCGCTGGGCGCTGCGGCGGCTGGCGGAATAGGGCCGGCGGGGTGCGGCTGCGGAAATCGGGGTGGCCATGCGGGTGATTCGGCTTCATCCTTGGTTGTCCCGCTCAGTCGGGCGGAGGAACCGAGGAGGAAACCATGAGCCGGCCTGCTGCTGACCGCCGCACGAGTTCCGAGGGAAGCCGTCTGAAGCGCTTCGTAGAGATCGAGAGAACCCAGGGATCGGAGGGCAGCCATCCTGCCGCCCGCGCGCTGCACGAACGCCCCGCAGAGCGCGACGACGGCACCAAGGTGCGGGAGTATGCCCGGATCGAGCGGGGGCGGACGGCCTGACGGCGGGCCTTCGGCCTCAGCCTCCGTCATCGAGGATCGCCAGAATCGCGTCGAATCCGCGCGCGGCCGCGTGGTCGCGGGGCGTTCTTCCGTCCCGGTCTGTGATCTTCTGGTCCGCTCCGGCCGCGACCAGCGCCTGGACGGTCGCCTGGTGGGTCGGGCCGCCATCACCGAGGATCACCGCCTCCAGGAGCGCGGTCCAGCCGAGGTTGTTGACGTGATCGAGCGGCGCGCCCGCCGCTATGAGGCGGCGCACGATCTCGGCATGGCCAAGCTCGGACGCGGCGATGAGCGCGTTGCCGTCCCAGTTGGTGTGGATCAGGTCGGGCCGGTTGCCGAGGTCGAGGGCAAGCGACATGAGGGCGAGATCGCCCGCGACGGCAGCGATGGTGACGACATCGTAGCCCTGCCAGTCCTGCGCGTTCATGTCGGCGCCGCCCTTGGCGAGTGCCTTCAGCGCCGCGTCCGCCGAGGCGAAGGCAGCGAGAATCGTCGCCGTCCTTCGGCGCCGGTCGCGGGCGTTCAGTCCGGCGCCCTCGGCGATCAGGCGGCGGATCGACGCCGCGTCGTCGTCGAGCGCGGCACGGTGGAGGCCGCGGTAGCCGGCGGTCTCTTCGGGCGAGGGCGCGACCTGGGCGGCGGCCGGTGCGGCGGCGAGGAGAAGAAGCGCGACGAGCAGGCGGATCATCGGGAACTCCCTAAGACGCGGACGGGCGGCGGGCTTGCCGGGGCGGGGCCGTCCGACCATATGGGACAGGAACCGGAGATGGGGCGCCAGCATGGACTTTCGCGAAAGACTTTCCGACTTTCTGGAACGCCCCGCCATCCGTCGCGGCATCATCGGCGTGATCGTCCTGAACGCCCTGATCCTCGGGCTCGAAACCTCCGGGCGTGCCATGGCGGCGGCGGGCGACCTGCTGGTTACGCTTGACCGGATCTGCCTTGCGATCTTCGTGGCCGAGATCGGTTCGAAGCTTTTCGTCCGCCGGCTGGGGTTCTTCCGCGACGGCTGGAACCTCTTCGACTTCGTCATCGTCGCCGTCGCGCTCGTGCCCGCCGGGCAGGGATTCGCGGTGCTGCGGGTACTGCGCATCCTCAGGGTCCTTCGGCTCGTCTCCGCTGCGCCACGGCTCAGGCGCGTGGTGGAGGGGTTCCTAACCGCGCTACCGGGCATGGGCTCGGTCTTCCTGCTGATGGGGATCATCTTCTACGTCGGCGCGGTGATGGCGACGAAGCTCTTCGGCGCGACCTTCCCCGAATGGTTCGGCACGCTCGGCCGGTCGGGCTACACGCTCTTCCAGGTGATGACGCTGGAAAGCTGGTCGATGGGAATCGTGCGGCCGGTGATGGAGGTCCACGACTGGGCCTGGGCCTTCTTCCTGCCCTTCATCCTCGTCACCACCTTCGCGGTGATGAACCTCGTCGTCGGCCTCATCGTGAACTCGATGCAGGCCGCGCACAGCGCCGAGGAGGTGGCCCAGACGGATGCCTACCGGGAAGAGGTTCTGGCACGTCTGAAGGCGATCGAAACGCGGCTCGAACCGCCGAAGTAGAGACGATTCAGGCGCGCAGTCCAGCAACCATGGCCACGCCAAGCACCTCCAGCACCTTCGCTTCGATCTCGGCCGCATTCATGCCGGCCACGGCATACATGTCCTCGGGCGAGGCCTGGTCGATGAAGGTGTCGGGGAGCACCATGGCGCGGAACTTCAGACCGCGGTCGAAGACGCCTTCCTCGGCCAGAAGCTGGGCGACATGGGAGCCGAAGCCGCCGATGGCGCCCTCCTCGATGGTGATGAGCGCCTCGTGGTGGCGGGCGAGCGACAGGATCAGGTCGCGGTCGAGGGGCTTGGCGAAGCGGGCATCGGCCACCGTGGGCGCGAGGCCGCGCTGACTGAGGCTCTCGCAGGCCTTCAGCACCTCCGCGAGCCTCGTGCCGAAGGAGAGGATGGCGACGCGGCCACCCTCGACGACAATGCGGCCCTTCCCGATTTCGAGCGGCATCCCGCGCTCCGGCATCTCGACGCCGACCCCCTCGCCCCGCGGATAGCGGAAGGCACTGGGCCGGTCGTCGATCGCGGCGGCGGTGGCGACCATGTGGACAAGCTCCGCCTCATCGGCCGCGGCCATGACCACCATGTCGGGCAGGTTGGCGAGGAAGGCCACGTCGAAGCTGCCGGCGTGGGTCGCGCCGTCTGCGCCGACGAGCCCGGCCCGGTCGATGGCGAAGCGGACGGGAAGCCGCTGGATCGCGACGTCATGCACGACCTGATCGTAGCCGCGCTGCAGGAAGGTCGAGTAGATCGCGCAGAAAGGTTTCAGGCCGCCGGCGGCGAGCCCGGCTGAGAAGGTAACGGCATGCTGTTCGGCGATGCCCACGTCGAAAGAGCGGCGCGGGAAGCGTTCGGCAAAGAGGTTCAGGCCCGTGCCGTCCGGCATCGCGGCGGTGACAGCGACGATCCTGTCGTCCGCCTCGGCCTCGCGGATCAGGCTCTGCGCGAAGACCTTGGTATAGGCGGGCGCGTTCGAGGGCGCCTTCTTCTGCTCGCCCGTCACCGGGTCGAACTTCGCCGTAGCGTGGCCCCTGTCGGCGGCGCGTTCGGCGGGCGCGAAGCCCTTGCCCTTCTTCGTCAGCACATGGATGAGCGTCGGCCCCGTCGCCCGCGCCTTCGCGGTGCGCAACACGGGAAGGAGCTGGTCGAGGTCGTGGCCGTCGATCGGCCCGACATAGGTGAAGCCGAGCTCCTCGAAGAGGGTCCCGCCGATGGTCATGCCCTTCAGCATCTCCTTGGCGCGGCGTGCACCTTCCTGGAAGGGCTCCGGCAGGAGGCTTATCGCGCCCTTGGCGGCCGCCTTCAATTCCTGGAACGGTGGCTCGGCATAGAGACGGGACAGGTAGGCCGACAGGGCGCCCACCGGCGGCGCGATCGACATCTCGTTGTCATTGAGGACGACGAAGAGCCGCTTCTTCAGGTGGCCGGCATTGTTCAGCGCCTCGAACGCCATGCCCGCGCTCATCGCGCCGTCGCCGATCACCGCCACGGCCTCGCCCGGGCTGCCGCCAAGATCGCGCGCCACGGCAAAGCCCAGGGCGGCGGAGATGGAGGTGGAGGAGTGGGCGGCGCCGAAGGGATCGTAGGGCGACTCCGAGCGCTTGGTGAAGCCCGATAGCCCGGCCTTCTGGCGCAGCGTGCGGATACGGTCGCGCCGGCCCGTCAGGATCTTGTGCGGATAGCACTGGTGGCCGACGTCCCAGATGATCTTGTCGCGGGGCGCGTCGAAGACCGCGTGGAGCGCGACGGTGAGTTCCACCACCCCGAGCCCGGCGCCCAGGTGGCCGCCAGTCACCGACACGGCGCTGATGGTTTCGGCCCGGAGTTCGTCGGCGAGCATCCGAAGCTCGCGGTCGGAAAGCACCTTCATGTCGGCGGGCGTCGTCACGCGGTCGAGCGTGGGGGTCTTGGGTCGGTCGGTCATGCGCCCTCCCCGGGCGTGCGCTCAGCTTTCGCGGGCAATAACGAAACGCGCGGCCTCTCTCAAGGTTTCGGCAGCGGCAGCATAGGGGAAAAGCGCGGCTTCCGCCTCCGCCACGAGGTCGCGGGCGCGTTTTTTCGCGCCATCGAGGCCGAGATGCGAGACAAACGTGGCCTTGCCCGCCGCGGCATCCTTGCCGAGCGCCTTGCCGGCCTTGGCCGGATCGCCCTCCACGTCGAGGATGTCGTCGGCGATCTGGAAGGCAAGGCCGAGGGCGCGCGCATAGGCGGTAAGCGGCGCCGGGTCGGCGCCGGCGAGGATCGCGCCGGCGGTGGCGGAAAATGCGATCAGCGCGCCGGTCTTGCCCGCCTGAAGCGCGGTGATCTCGTCGAGCGTGAGCGGCCGGGGCGCGGTTTCGGCCGCGATGTCGAGCGCCTGGCCGAGCACCATGCCTTCGGCGCCGGAGGCGCGGGCGAGGGCGGCGACGAGCGCGATGCGCCGGTCGGCGGGGCCGAGCGCCGCACCGGTGAGAAGCTCGAAGGCCAGGGTCTGAAGGGCGTCGCCCGCCAGAACGGCCGTGGCCTCGTCCCACTTCACATGGAGCGTCGGCTGGCCGCGGCGGAGCGCGTCGTCATCCATGCAGGGCAGGTCGTCGTGGACGAGCGAATAGGCATGGAGCGCCTCGACGGCGGCGGCGGCGGGCATGGCGCCGGCGGCCGGGATGCCGTGGAGCGCGGCGCTTTCCAGCACGAGAAAGGCCCGCAGGCGCTTCCCCCCCTGAAGCGCGTAGCGCATGGCGTGGACGACGGGGACTTCCGCGCGCTCGGCCAGCGCGGCATCGAGTGCGGCCTGCACCCCGGCCTGCGCCGCCTGCAGACGTCGCGCGAACACCTAGAGCCCTTCGGCCGGCACCGTTCCGGTGGGCGCGCCGTCGGGGCCGAGGGTGATCTTCGCCACCTTCTCCTCCGCTTCCTTCAGCTTCTTCTCGCAATGCGCCTTGAGCCGTGCGCCTTCTTCGTAAAGCGCGATGGATTTCTCCAGCTCAACGTTGCCGGATTCGAGATCGCGCACGACCGCTTCCAACTTCTTCATCGCTTCCTCGAAGCTCATCCCGGTCAGATCGCTCATGCGTCCCGCTCCATCAGCACGTCCAGATGCGCGGCGACCGAGGCCGCGAGCGCGTCGAGATCATAGCCGCCTTCGAGTGCGGAGACCACCCGGCCGCCGCAGACCTCGGCGGCCAGGTCCGAGATCGCGCGGGTGATCCAGGTGTAGTCGGCTTCCGTCCACATCAGGTTGGCGAGCGGATCGTCGCGGTGCGCGTCGAATCCCGCGGATACGAGGATCAGGTCGGGCCGGAACGCCCCTACGCGGGCGAGCGCCGGTGCCCAGGCTGCGCGCATCTCCGCACCGCCGGTGCCGGGTCGAAGCGGCAGGTTGACGACCTGCCCGTGCGCGCCCGTCTCCTCCGCCCGGCCGGTACCCGGCCAGAGCGGGAACTGGTGCGAGGAGACGAAGACCGCGCGCGCTTCGTCCCAGAGGAGGTCCTGCGTGCCATTGCCGTGGTGAACGTCGAAGTCGAGCACGGCGATCCGCGATAGCCCATGAACATCGAGCGCGTATTTGGCCGCGATGGCGACCGTGCCGAACAGGCAGAAGCCCATCGCGCGGGTTCTCTCGGCGTGGTGGCCGGGCGGACGCATGGCTACGAAGGCGTTTCGCGCCTCGCCCTTCAGGACGGCATCGACGGCGGCCTCGATGCCGCCCACGGCGCGGAGGGCCGCTTCCCACGAGCCCTCGGACATGAAGGTGTCGGCGTCGATCTGGTTGCCGTCGCCGGCCTTCGGTCGTGCCGCCCTGATCTCTGCGACATAGGACGCCGCATGGCAGCGCAGAAGCTCGGCCTCGGCGGCGAGGGGCGCCTCGCGCCGGTCGAGCGCGGCGAAGCGCTCGGCCGTCAGGGCCTCCAGAATGGCGTGGAGCCTGTCCACCCGTTCGGGATGGCCGGGGGGCGTGACGTGGTTCAGGGCGGCGGGGTGGGTGAGGAAAAGCGTGGTCATTCCGCGACCCTAGCGCGGTTTCATGCAATCGCAACACCAGAGGCTTCTTTGCTTCTCGTTGATTCATATCAATTCATGAATGTCTCCATGTGTGCAGCCTGTGTACTGGGGCTAAGTCTTGAAATTAGGAGACGTGATGATGCTCAAGAACAAGCTGGTACTGAGTGCAGGGGTTTCCGCATTGGCGGTTCTGACGGCGTTCGCCTTCGTGGACCGGTCCGACACCGGCAACCTTGGTGTTTCGGCCGCGTCGGCCCAGGAGTCGGGCTCCCAGCAGGGCAACCAGGGCGGCCAGGGGCAGGGCGGCTCGGGGTCCCAGGCGGGACAGGGAAACCAGGGTGGTCAGGGTACCGGACAAGGCGGCCCGGGCGACGATTCGGACGGCAAGGGTCCGCAGGCCGGCGGTCCGTCCACCTCAGGCAGCGGCGGCGGCAAGCCGGTCTGGGCGCAGGAAGGCATCCCGGAGGTCGAGCTTGGTCGCCTGAGCGTGGCGCGTTCGCCCGACCAGGTGCTACAGCGCGCCTACGACGAGGCGCTCGCCAGCCTCTCGCCGGAGATGGTGGACTTCTACTCGATGTCGCTCGACGAGATGATCCTGGAACTCTCGACCAACTGGGACAACATCACCATCATCGACTCGCCGCTCCAGAACCTCGCGCTTCTGGAAGACGCGCTGGACGGGACGTCTCAGCTCACGTCGCTCGGCGTGACGAACACCAATGACACGCTGATGGCGGTGTTCCTTGGCGTTGCCTCCGACAAGAACGTCGCGATCTCGCCCGATACGGCGATTGCGGTGTCCACCATCCTCGGTACGCCTCTTTCGGATGCCGAGGCGGCGGCTCTCGCTGCGGACGCCGAAGCAATCCGGATCGCGGTTCTCGCCGGTCACGGCTGAGGCGCTTCCGAAAAGGCCCGGCGCGCGATCGCGGCGCGCCGGGCCAACCATGGTAACGGGGGCGTCGATCAAAGATATGGGGAGACGGTTCATGACATCTGAAGGATTGGTCCCGCGCTGGCGGCATCTGAGCATCGTGATCGTTGGGGCGGCCGCCTTTGCGTTCGTGCCCGGTGGTCCGTTCCATCCGGCATTCGGCGGCGCTGCCTATGCCCAGCACACGGGCGGCAGTCATGGCGGCGGCGGCCACGACGGCGAGGAACACGATGACTCCGGCCACAGCGGCGGTCACAGTGGCCACAGCGGCGGTCACAGCGGCGGCAGCGGCGGCCACAGCGGCGGGCATGGAAGCGGTGCCGGCACCGGCGGGCACGGCCAGGGCGCAGGCGCGGGCCGCGGCCAGCCCGGTGCCGGCGGGCGCCCCGTCTGGGCGCGCGAAGGCATTCTCGAAGTGGAGCTCGGGCGGCTGAACGTGGTGCGAGCACCGAGTCACGTCCTGCAGCGTGCCTACGACGAGGCACTTGCATCCCTGACGCCCGAGATGGCGGATTTCTACTCGATGGATCTGAACGAGATGATTGCCGCTTTGTCGACGAACTTCGACAATCTTTCGTACATCGACTCGCCGCTTCAGAACCTCGCGCTTTTCGAGGATGCGCTGGACGGCTCTTCGGTGTTGACCAGCACCGGAGAGATCAGCAACACCAACGGAAATCTGCTGGCAGCCTTCCTGGGCGTCGCTTCGGATAAGAACATTCCGATCACCGCCGACTCCGTGACGGCGGTGACGACGATTCTCGGGGCGCCGGTGACCGGTTCCGCCGCCGCAGCGCTCGCGGCGGATGCGGACGCGATCCGGATCGCGGTGAAAACGGGTCACGGTTAGAGCAAAACATTCAATTGGGACTTGAGGTTGTCGCGCCGCGGTATCCATTCTGACGCCGCGGCGAACAACAAGTGGCCAGCGTCGGGCAGGAAGGAAAGGCAATGCGGGCAACCTGGACCAGCGCCGCTCTGGCTGCGATGACGGCAACGAGCCTTTCGGCGGGGGAGACCCCGGTAGACTACGGACGGACACTTTTTGGCAGGTCGTCGGAAAGCGTCACCTTTGGTCCCTATGTCAGATTCGAGGCCGGTCGGGCAGCCACGGGTCTTGACGATGCCAACTGGGTTCCGCCGGGCGCCGGCGATCCGCGCGTCTTCTTCAGCGCCGGCGACGACGACAACGCCTTTGTTGCCGCGGCCATCGGCTTCGACTGGATGAACGGGTTTCGCGGCGACGTCGGGCTCGTCTCCGCCGGCGAGATTGACGCCACCGGCCCTTGGTCTTACACGGCACCCGCAGTGCCCGGTCCCCACGCCGACATCACGGCGGCGAGCGTTCGGACCACGGCGCTGATGGGCAGCGTCTACTATTCGCCGCTTGAGCAGCGCGGGGTGAACTCGCGCATTCAGCCCTATCTTGTGGCCGGCCTGGGTTTCGCGCGGAACCAGATGAGCGACTGGACACGTACCAACGCAGCCGCACCGGATCCGGTGCGCAGTTTCGCCGGCAAGAGCAGCGTCGATCTGGCCTATTCGATCGGAATGGGCGTGGAGGTCCAGGTAACGCGCGCCGGGCAGCATCCGGTGCTGGTCGACCTTTCCTGGCGTTACTACGATTTCGGTAATGCCGAGGGCAGTACGACGCCCCTCACCGGCGGGCAGCCTCCGCGCGAGGCGCTCAACGTCGACCGCAACGACAGCGTGATCTCGCTCGGCGTCCGCGTGCCGCTGAAGCGCTACTGAACCCTAGTCCGGCGCGAGCATGTAGCCCGCGCCGCGCACCGTCTGGAGGTAGCGGGGCTGCTTGGGGTCGGTCTCGAACTTGCGGCGGAGCCGTGTGATCTGCACGTCCACCGCGCGTTCCTGGGTCTGGCCGGTATCGCCGCGTCCGCCGCCGCGGTTCAGGTCCTCCACCAGCGAGGTCCTGCTGACCGGCTCGCCGGGGCGCGCGGCAAAGATGCGCATCAGCGCCGCCTCGGTCGCGGTCAGCCGGATGAGGTTGCTGCCACGCCACATCTCGCCGCGGTCGACGTCGTAGCGCACCTCGCCCATGGCGAGGACCTTGGGCAGCTTCGGTTCCACTTTCGCCGGGGTGCGTCTGAGGATGGCGTTGATCCGCAGGAGAAGCTCCCTCGGCTCGAAGGGCTTGGCGAGATAGTCGTCGGCCCCGGCCTCCAGTCCCGCTATCCGGTCGGAGGTTTCGCCCCGCGCGGTCAGCAGAAGGATCGGCGTCGCCATCTTCGCGCGGAGCTCCCGCGTGAGGCTGATCCCGTCCTCGCCCGGCATCATCACGTCCATCACGATCAGGTCGAAGTCGAGCCCGGCGAGGATCCGCCGCGCATGCGCGGCGTCGCGCGCCGTCGTCACCCAGAAACCGTTCCGGATCAGGAACTTCTGGAGGAGCGAGCGGATGCGCTCATCGTCATCGACGATGAGAAGGTGGGTGTCGGGTTGGGCCGTCATGCCGCACCGTCCTTGATCGCCTGATATTGTCGCCGGATGTCCGGGTCCATCATCGCCTCCAGCACCTGGCGAAACCCGGCCACCGCCGCCGGGCCCGCCGCGCGGTAAGCCGCGCGCATCCGCGCACGCTGGGCGTCGCTGAGTTCGCGTTCCAGCATGGCGCCCTTCTCCGTCAGGAAGAGGTTGCGTTCGCGCTTGTCGCGCCGGCCGACGCGGGCCTCCACCAGTCCGTCGTCCACAAGCGTCCTAAGCACCCGGTTCAACGACTGCTTCGTGACGCCCAGGGTCGAGAGAAGCGCGTTCACCGTCAGCCCGGGCTGGCGGTTGATGAAATGGATCGCGCGGTGATGGGCGCGGCCGTATTCGTGATTTTCCAGAATCCGGTCTGGGTCGGCGGTGAAGGCGCGGTAGGCGAAGAACATCGCCTCGATTCCCTTGCGAAGCTGTTCATCGGTCAGGAAGAGGAGGCTTTCGCCCCCCTGGGTCGCCTTGCTCTGCGCAACCATGTACCGACACCTCCGCACCAGCCTCGGACGGGATTTTATGTCAGCGATGTTGACTTTCCAAGACTCAACTGCTAGCGAGTCTTCGATTTCGCGCAACATTATGTCCGAAGCGGACCTAGTTTGCGCAACTTATGTAAAACGGGTGCGCCCGAGGAGGATGCGATGGCAGGGGCCTATGACGACCGCGACGGCAAGATCTGGATGGACGGCAAGCTGGTGGAGTGGCGCGCGGCTCAGGTCCATATCCTGACCCACGCCCTGCACTATGCGTCGGCCGTATTCGAGGGCGAGCGCTGCTACGACGGCAGGATTTTCAAGGGCCACGAGCACTCCCTGCGCCTGCGCCGCTCGGCAGAACTGCTGGACATGGAACTGCCCTATTCGGCCGACGAGATCGACGCCGCCAAGGAGGCGATGCTGAAGGCCAACGGCTGGACCAACGCCTATGTCCGCGCGCTGGCGTGGCGCGGCGCGGGCGAGGACATGGGCGTTTCCGCCCGCCGCAACCCGATCCGCGTCGCGGTCGCGGGCTGGGAATGGGGCAACTACTACGGCGACGCGAAAACGCGCGGCGCCAAGCTCGACATCTCGAAGTGGAAGCGGCCATCGCCGGAGACGATTCCGTCGGAGGCCAAGGCGGCTGGCCTCTACATGATCTGCACCATGTCCAAGCACGCTGCCGAGGCGAAGGGCTGTTCGGATGCGATGATGTTCGATTATCGCGGCTATGTCGCCGAGGCGACCGGGGCGAACATCTTCTTCGTCAAGAATGGCGAGGTGCACACCCCGAAGGCCGACTGCTTCCTGAACGGCATCACCCGGCAGACCGTCATCGGGATGCTGAAGGACATGCAGGTGAAGGTGCATGAACGCCACATCCTGCCCGAGGAACTGGAGGGCTTCGAACAGTGCTGGCTGACCGGAACGGCGGCCGAGGTCACGCCCGTGGGCCAGATCGGGGACTACAATTTCGAGGTCGGCGCGCTGACGCAGCGGGTGGCGAGCGAGTACGAGAAGCTCGTGCGCGCCTGACGCGCGCACGAACTCTACGCTTGTCGGCGTCACTCGTTACGAAACGGGGTCACGGGCAGGCGGCCACGTAGGTGTAGCCGCTGGGGTAGCGGTAGGTGCACTGGCGCGGCTGGTTGGCGGCACTGACGAGGCCGCCGACGGCCGCACCGGCTGCGCCTCCGAGCACCGCACCTTGAAGCTTGTCGCCATCGTCAGAGGCGATCGCGCCGACAGCGGCACCCGTCAGCGCCCCGGTGGCGACGTTCTGATCGGTGGTGTTCTGGCAGGCCGCGAGGCCCGCGGCGAGCGGCAGGAGGAGCAGGAACTTCTTCATCGGGTGTCTCCGAGGTTGGTCGCGTACCACAGCCAACGCGGGGAGAGGGGTCGGGTTCCGGTGCTCAGTCTTCGTCGGCGAGAAGGCGCCTGAGCCCCGCCCGATAGTCCGGATAGACCAACCGCACGCCAAGCTCGCGCTTGATCCGGTCGTTCCGGACCCGCTTCGATTCCGCATAGAAGCTGCGCGCGAGCGGGGTCATCTCGGCTTCCTCGAACGGCACCTCGGGCGGCAGGGGCAGGCCGAGAAGGCGCGCCGCCTCGGTCAGCACGTCCTCGGGCGGGGACGGGTCGTCGTCGGCGACATTGTAGATCGCGCCGGGATCCGGGCGCGCGATGGAGGCGGCGAGGACGGCGGCGATGTCATCCACATGGATGCGGCTGAAATACTGGTTGTCGCGGACGATGCGCCGGGCGATCCCGTTCCTCACCTTCTCGAAGGGGCCGCGGCCGGGGCCGTAGATTCCGGCCAGGCGGAAGATGTGGAGCGGAAGCCCGCTGCGCGCGGCAAGCGCCTGCCACTGCTCTTCGGCCAGAAGCCGCTGGCGCCCGCGGGTCGTTGTCGGCAGAAGTGGCGTCCCTTCGTCGACCCAGCCGCCCCCATGGTCGCCATAGACGCCGGTCGTGGAAAGATAGCCCACCCACTGAAGATGTGGCGCGGCGGCGGCGATCGCCGCGCCATGCCGGGCGAGCACCGGGTCGCCCGCGGCATCGGGGGCGATGGAGGCGAGGACATGCGTCGCCGCCGCGAAGGCGGAACCGAGGTCGGCCCCGGGCCAGATCAGCGGCTCCACCGCCTCGCTGGCAAGGCGGTCGGCCTTCTCAGCGCTCCGCGTCGTGCCGATGATCCGCCAGCCGGGGCCGAGGCGGCGGGCGAGGGCGGCGGCGGAATAGCCGTGGCCAAGGGAGAGCAGGGTTCCGGTCATGGCCCGACTATCCGGGCCCGGACCGACGAGCGCAAGGGCGCTTGACGCCGCGGGGGCCGCGTGGCGGGATGAGTCCATGACCGGCAAGACCGATGACCTGGATGCTGTCTACGCGCTGAGGACGCCCGAGGATTCGGTGCGCTACTACCGCGACTGGGCCGCGCGCTACGACCGGGACTTCGCGGCCGGCATGGGCTACCGCAGTCCTCATGCCGTGGCGGCGGTCTTTGCCGCGCTGGGCGGCCGGGGGCCGGTTCTCGACGTCGGGGCCGGCACCGGGCTCGTGGCCGAGGCACTCGCCCGCATAGGGACCGGGCCGGTCGACGCTATCGACATTTCCGCCGAGATGCTGGCGGTGGCGGCCGGGAAGGGCATCTACCGGCAGGTGATCCGCGCCGATCTGACTGCCGTCCTTCCCATCGGGAACAGTGTCTATTCCGGCCTGATCAGTGCCGGAACCTTCACCCACGGCCATGTCGGCCCGGAGGCCTTCGAGGAACTGCTGCGCGTCGCTTCGCCGGGGGCGCTCTTCGCGGTCACGGTTCATTCCGCGGTCTACGAGCGCATGGGCTTTGCGCAGCGTTTCGCATCGCTCGGCGGGCGGATCAAGGGATTCCGGACCGAGCCTTTCGACATCTACGGCCCGGACGCCGAGGGCGCCCATGCGGGCGATACCGGCTGGATCGTCAGCTTCCGCAAGGCGTGATCACCCCCGGCGCACCTTGCCGGGCCGTTCGCGCGGGAACGGCAGGAACTCCACGCCGCCCGACTGGCGCACCGGCTGCGGATAGAGGGTCATCAGTGTCAGCACGTCCTCGGGCATGTCGGTCGTGACCGGCAGTCCCAGCCCCTTCGCCTCGGCCGCCGGGATCGGATAGTCGTGCGTCCAGTCACCCGAGGCGAGCTTTTCCGCCAGCGCCGCCGCCTCGCCGGGCGGCATCCGCACCGCCAGCAGTTCGGTCGCGGCACGGATCACCTGCGCAATCGCCTTGCGGCTCACATCTGCAAGAATGAGCGTCTCGTCGTCGAGATCCGCCACGGGCTTGCTCTGCACCGCGGACAGGATGGAGGCCGCCGGATACTGGTTCACCTGCGGGTCGATGGGGCCGAGTACGGAATGGTCGCACATCACGATCTCGTCGGCGGCGAGCGCCACCAGCGTCCCGCCGGACATGGCATGGTGCGGCACGAAGACGGTGACCTTGCCCCGATGCGCCTCCACCGCGCGGGCGATCTGCAGCGCCGCGAGAACGAGCCCGCCCGGCGTGTGCAGGACGATGTCGAGCGGCATCTCGTCGTCGGTCATCCGGATCGCGCGCAGCACGTCCTCGCTGTCCTGGATGTCGATGTAGCGCATGAGCGGAAAGCCGAGCAGGCTCATCGTCTCCTGCCGGTGGACCATCAGGATCACCCGGCTGCCGCGCGCCTTCTCGATCCGGGAGATCATGCCAAGTCGCTTCGCCTCGATGATCTTCCGTGTCAGCATCGGCTGCAGCATCGTCAGGATGACGAAGATCCAGAGCAGGTCGGAGGCGGACAGCGTCATGAGCCCTCCCTGCCTGCACGGTCCAGATGGCCGAGGTCGCGCGCGGGGTCGATCTGGTCGCGCACCAACTGCTTCAGGGCTTTCACGTCGGGAAATCCGCCGTCGCGCTTGCGTTCCCAGAGGAGCTCGCCATCCAGCCGGATCTCGAAGATGCCGCCGGTGCCGGGGACGAGCGTCACCGACCCGAGGTCCGGCCCGAAGGTGGACAGAAGCTCCTGCGCCATCCAGCCGGAGCGAAGGAGCCAGTTGCATTGGGTGCAGTAGGCGATCTCGACGGCGGGCTTGGGCATGGCGCGGGCTCGCGGGATTGGCTCGCCGGCACTAGATCACGCGGGCGACGCCCTGCCAAGCGGTCAAGGGGTGGGGCCGCAGAGACAATGGCCATCGATCCGGGAGTTTGATGCGCAGACCAGGCGGTGCAGCGCTGCATGACCATCGTCACCGTCGGGAAATCCTTGGCATCGCGGGGAAAAATCTGGCATGGTTTCGACGAGGTCCGGACGCCGCCGCAGCGGGGCCCGGCAGGATCCTGCGCGACCAGAAAGAGAATTTCGATGCTGAAGACGCGATTTCCCGCATTCATTGCCGCAGTTGCCCTCTGTGCTGTTCCCTCGGCAGCTCTCGCCTACATCGGTCCCGGCGTCGGCGCTGGCGCTATCGCTGCCGTGCTCGGTGTGCTCGGCTCCATCTTCCTCGCCATCGTCGCGGTCATCTACTACCCGATCAAGAGGCTGATGAAGGGCCGGAAGTCGAAGGCCGCGAAAACGACCGATAGCGGCAAGCCCGCGGCCTGAACGCGATGCTCTGGCTCTTCGTCCTGATCGCGGCCGTCGCGGCCAGCGAGGCTTTCCTGCGACTGCCGCTCTTGCCGGTCATCCGCCGCGTCACGGAAACGGCCAGGAAATCCGGCCGCGTACTGACCAGCAAGCGCATCTCCGACCACTGGAAGGAGCGTGTGCTGCCACGCTATTCCTGGGTGATCGGCAAGGGCTCGGTCCAGTTCTTCGCGCTGCTGATGCTCGCGCTCGCGCCGGTCGCGGTTCTCGGGTTCGCCTTTCCCGGGGGCTTCGCGGCCTGGGGCGCCGCGCTGATGCGGCCCCTGGTAATCCTTGTGCTCTGCCTCGTTTCGATCGGCTACATCTGGCTCAGGCTCAGGCTTAGGGTGGGCCGTGGCTGACTATTCCGCGCTCGACCGGCTTCTGCACCGGGTGGCGCTCGCCTCGCCGGCGCTTGGCGAAATGGCCCATGACATCGAGCGGGGCATGTTCCTGAAAAAGGCGCCCGCCGATACCGGCGCCCATGTCTTCGTCACCGGCCTGGCGCGCGCGGGGACGACGATCCTGATGCGGGAGATCCATCGCACCGGGCAGTTCGGGTCGCTCACCTATGCCGACATGCCCTTCGTGCTCGCCCCGAATCTCTGGGCGCGGCTGAGCCGCAAGGGACACCGGCCGGGCGTCCGGACGGAGCGGGCACATGGCGACGGGATCGAGGTGGACATGGCCAGCCCCGAGGCGCTGGACGAGGTCTACTGGCGCGTCTTCGCCGGAAGGGACTACATCGGCGCCGAGGGCCTTTCGCCGCATCACCCGGATGCGGAGTTGATCCAGGGCTACCGCGACCTCATCCGGCTCGTGCTCCTGAAGACCGGCAAGGCGCGCTATGTCTCGAAGAACAACAACACCGTCCTCAGGCTTGGAGCGCTGGCCGCGGCAATGCCGGAAGCGACGTTCCTCGTGCCGCTTCGCCGCCCGCTCGACCATGCGGCGAGCCTGCTTGGCCAGCACCAGCGGTTCTTGGCGGCCGACGCCTTCACCCGCGACTACATGACCTGGCTCGGCCATCACGAGTTCGGGGCGACGCACCGGCCGTTCCTCTTCGGCGGCCGCCCTGCCGGCGACCCGATGACACTCGACTACTGGCTCCGGCTCTGGCTTGCCGTCTATGGCGCGCTCGACCAGGTGGAGGCGGCGCATCCGAACGTGACCTTCGTCCCCTACGAGGCGCTGTCCGCCGATCCCGCCGTGTGGGAGGCCGTGGCGCGGCGGATCGGCGTCATCCCGGCGGCGGCTGAGGAACTGCGCCCTACAACCGACAAGGCGCCCGGCCCGCATGACGCCGGCCTTGCCGCCGACGCCGGGGCGCTTCACGCCCGCCTCGCGGCGCGTGGCTTCGCCGCGCTCGGCCTGCCGGCGGGCTGACGGGGCCGCCCCTTGCCCGGCCGGGCCGGTTCTGGCAGGGTCTGGCATGACCAGCCGCCCGCGATCCCTTGCGCCGATCCAGCCGGAGATTCGCCGGCACCGGCCCGCCGCCCCGCCCCGGAGCCAGAGGCCATGAACGCCCAGGACCAGAGCCCGATCCTCCTCCCGCCCGCCGCATCCGCCGAACCCTTCACCGACGCCGAGGCCGCCGTCGCAAGGCTCGAAGCCCTCTATGCCCAGGCGACGCATTTCCTTTTTGATCGGTTCAAGGAGACGCTCGCCGGCAACCCGCCTGCGGCTCGGGTCCGCGCCTTCTACCCCGAGGTGCGCATCACCACGAAGACTCATGCAACAGCCGACAGCCGGCTCTCCTTCGGCCATGTCGCTGTGCCCGGCACCTATGGCGCCACGATCACCCGGCCCGACCTCTTCCGCAACTACCTCATCCAGCAGCTTGACCTGCTGATCCGCAACCATGGCGTGCCGGTGATCGTGGGTCCGAGCGCCACGCCGATCCCCATCCATTTCGCCGTCGCCTCGAACCCCTCCGTCTCGGTCCCGCAGGAGGGTGTTCTCTCCTTCCCCTTGCGCGACATCTTCGACGTGCCGGACCTTGCCACGACGAACGACGACATCGTGAACGGCATCGCCAAGCCCAACCTAGACGGATCCGGCCATCTCGCGCCCTTCACCGCCCAGCGCGTCGACTACTCGCTCGCCCGGCTCGCGCATTACACCGCCACGGACCCCGGGCACTTCCAGAACCACGTCCTTTTCACCAACTACCAGTTCTACGTGGACGAGTTCGAGGACTTCGCCCGCAAGGCGCTGGCCGACCCGGCGTCCGGCTACACCGCCTTCGTGGCGCCCGGCAACCACGAGATCACGACCGCGGACGGCGACCTGCCGCTTCTGCCGAAGATGCCGCAGATGCCCTCCTATCACCTCAAGCGAAGGGGCGGGCAGGGCATCACGCTGGTCAACATCGGCGTCGGCCCCTCCAACGCCAAGACCGCGACGGACCATATCGCGGTGCTAAGACCCCATGCATGGCTGATGGTCGGCCATTGCGCCGGGCTCAGGAACAGCCAGTCGCTGGGCGACTTCGTCCTCGCCCATGCCTATCTGCGCGAGGACAAGGTGCTGGACGACGACCTGCCGGTATGGGTGCCGATCCCGGCGCTCGCCGAAATCCAGATCGCTCTGCAGGAGGCGGTGGCCGAGGTCGCCGCCCTCGACGGGTTCGAGTTGAAGCGGATCATGCGCACCGGTACCGTCGCCACCGTCGACAACCGCAACTGGGAACTCCGCGACCAGACCGGCCCGGTTCAAAGGCTGAGCCAGAGCCGCGCCGTCGCGCTCGACATGGAAAGCGCGACGATCGCCGCCAACGGCTTCCGCTTCCGGGTGCCCTACGGAACGCTTCTGTGCGTGTCGGACAAACCGCTGCACGGCGAGTTGAAGCTGCCCGGGATGGCCACCGATTTCTACAGAACACAGGTCAGCCGCCACCTTCTCATCGGCGTCCGGGCGATGGAGCGACTGCGCGACATGCCGCTCGAGCGCATCCACAGCCGCAAGTTGCGCAGCTTCGAGGAGACCGCCTTCCTCTGAAACCGCCCCGATGCCGCAGCGGAAGATGCGAAAATACGCCACAAACGCGCGGAAATGGCTTGCCACGCGCCACAAAACATTGTGGAACGCCACTACATGACGCTAAAAGGCGCAGATAGGCCCCAAGCAGACGGGCAACAGTGAGGAGACAGACATGTCCAAACCGATGACCAAGACCGAGCTCGTGGCGGCCATCGCCGGCGAGATGGGGTCGGACAAGAAGACGGCCTCTTCGGCCCTCGACGCGATCGCCTCCGTGGTGGCCCGGGCCGTGGCGGGCGGCGGTGCCGTGACCCTTCCCGGAGTCGGCAAGGTGCAGTGCCGCGCCCGGCCGGAACGCCAGGTGCGCAACCCGGCCACCGGCGAGACGATGACGAAGCCCGCCGACAAGGTCGTGAAGATCTCCGTGGCGAAGTCGCTCAAGGACTCGATCAACGGCTGAGCCGTGCCGACATGGCCGGACCGCCGGCAAGGAAGGGCCGCCCCGAGGGCGGCCCTTGCGTTTTTCCGACCCCCTTTCCGTACGGCACAGCCAACGCATCCGCCGCCGCTCGGGTCTTGCCACCGCCGAGCGGGCGGGGCAGATAGGCGCCCGGGACGTGAGGGGAACGCCATGGACATCCGCGCTATCGCCATGGGGCTCACCTTCGTCTTCATGTGGTCCTCGGCCTTCACCTCGGCACGGATGATCGTCGCGGACGCGCCGCCGCTGGCGGCGCTGTCGCTTCGCTTCCTTCTATCTGGCCTCATCGGCGTCGGTATCGCCCGCGCCCTCGGGCAGAGCTGGCGTCTCACCCCCGGTCAATGGCGCTCAGTCGCGATCTTCGGGCTTTGCCAGAACGCGCTCTACCTCGGGCTAAACTTCGTCGCCATGCAGCAGATCGAGGCGTCGCTTGCCTCGATCATCGCCTCCACGATGCCGCTGCTGGTGGCGCTGCTCGGCTGGCTCTTTCTCGGCCAGAGGATCAGGCCGGTCGGCCTCGCCGGCCTCGTTGCTGGGGTTGCGGGCGTGGCGATCATCATGGGCTCCCGCCTGTCCGGCGGGGTGAGCCTTTCGGGCGTCGTCCTGTGCGGGATCGGCGCGCTTGCGCTCGCGATCGCGACGCTCACGGTGCGGGGCGCGTCCTCGGGCGGCAACGTCCTGATGATCGTCGGACTGCAGATGTTCGTCGGTGCCGCGATTCTCGCCGTGGCGTCGCTCGCCACCGAAACGATCGCCGTCCACTGGACCCCACGCCTCGCCCTCGCCTTCGCCTACACGACGCTGGTGCCGGGCCTGATCGCCACCTGGATCTGGTTCCGGCTCGTGGCGCGGATCGGTCCGGTCCGAGCCGCGACCTATCACTTCCTGAACCCGTTCTTCGGCGTGCTCGTCGCCTCCGTGCTTCTGAGTGAACGCGTGGGGCCCGCCGACCTCGCAGGAGTCGCGATCGTGGCGGCGGGCATCCTTGCGGTGCAGATGTCGAAGGCGCGGGAGGTCGCGGTCAGAACCGGCTGAAGAAGGCCCATATCTCGTCCGGCGAAGAGATGTCCGTGTTGACCTGCCCTGCCCGCCCGCCCGGCAGGGCCTTGAGCCCCCCCGGCCAGCCATGCCCGCCCCCGCCGACGCTGTAGAACCCGGTCGACGCGACGCACCCGGTCAGGGTGCGACGCTCCACGCTGCCGATCCGCGCGGCAACGGCGCCGTCGCAGCGGTTCCGACGGGCGAAGACGGCCATCGTCTCCTCGGCCGACAGGACCCGGTCGCGGTCGCGCCTCCCGAGGTTGATGGCGCCGCCCGCGTAGGGGACGAAGGGGTCGGCCGTGCCGTGGATGAGCAGGAAGCCCAGGGGCGCCCCCGTGGCGCAGTCCTGCGCCTCGGCCGCCGGCAGCACCATCGCCACCGGCGCGATGGCGCGTAGGAGACCGGGAGTGTCGCAGGCGAGTGCATAGGCCATCATCCCGCCGCGCGAGACGCCGGTGGCGAAGACCCGCGCCCGGTCCACCGGGTGGTCGCGCGCGACCGAGGCGATCAGCGCCGCAAGGAAACCTTGATCGTCGCGTCGCGGGCTGAGCCCGCGCGACATCTCCCCCGACCCGGTGTCCCACATCCGCCGCACCGCATCGGGATAGAGGACGAGAAGGCCGTTCTCCTCGGCCAGCGCATCGAAGCGGCCGCGGGTGGCGTAGCGAACCTCGCGCGAAGACCCGCCGCCGCCGTGAAGGACAAGGACAAGCGGTCGCGGGCCGGGAAAGCGGGCAAGCCCTTCCGGCACGTAAAGCCGGAAACTCCGGTCCAGCCCGTCGTGGCGGATCGTACCTGAGGTGAGTCCGGCCAGGGCCGCCCCGGGCAGGGCGGCAAGCGCCAGAAGCATCAAAACCATGCGGATCATCAAAACCTCCCTCCGCGCCCCCGGAGGCTCTCACGGGGCAGCGGCGGAGTTCCGTCGCGCTACCAGCCCGGCTCGCGTGCCCCGAGGTCACGCGCGAGATCGGCGAGGAAGCGGCGCATGACCTGCACCCGTTCCTCGGCGAGCCGCCGCCCGGTCGCGGTCAGGAAAGTATCGGGCAGCTTCAGAAGCTTCACCGCGAAATGGTCGAGAGCCCAGGCCTGGTCGTCGAGCGGCCGGTCGGTCGCGAAGGGATCGTCGGGGTGAAAGAGCGGCCGGCCGAGCGCGCCGGCCACCGCGAAGGTCCGCGCCACGCCCACCGCGCCAAGCGCCTCCAGCCGGTCGGCATCCCGCAGGATCCGCGCCTCGGGCGAGGTCGGATGGCCACCGCCGGAATAGCTGTGCGCCTCGATCGCATGGCGGGCCTGAGCGATCTCGGAGGGCGAAAGGCCCAGCGCCTGCATCACCGGCCCCGCGGCCGAAGCCGACATCATCGCGGCCTTCGCTCGCTTTGGGTGGTCCTTCGGCAGGCTCACGAGGTCATGGAGATAGGCCGCGCAGAGAAGGATGCGCGACGGCGCCATCCCCTCGCCGTGGGCAATCGTGCGCGCGTGCATCCAGACACGGTCGGAATGTGCGAGGTCATGCGCTGAATCCCCGCCCGCCGTCTCCTGCGCCAGCGCCTCGCGCAGCGCCATGCGGAGGGCGGCGATGCTCATCCGATCCGCCCCCCGCCGTCGCCGACCTGTCCGCGATGGAGCAGCAGGTGATCGAGGATTACGCAGGCCATCATCGCCTCTCCGACCGGCACGGCCCGGATGCCGACGCAGGGATCGTGGCGGCCCTTGGTGACGACCTCGGCCTCCTCGCCGGCGAGCGTGATCGACTTGCGGGGTGTGAGGATCGATGACGTGGGCTTCACGGCGAAACGCACGACCACATCCTGCCCGGTGGAGATGCCGCCAAGGACGCCACCCGCGTGGTTCGAGGAGAACCGGGGCCGGCCGTCATTCCCCATGAATATCTCGTCGGCATTCTCGACGCCGGTCAGCTCGGCCGCCGCCATACCCGCGCCGATTTCCACCCCCTTCACGGCGTTGATCGACATCATCGCCGCGGCAAGATCGCTGTCGAGCTTGCCGTAGATCGGCGCGCCAAGACCGGCGGGCACGCCCGAGGCCACGACCTCCACCACCGCGCCGACCGAATTGCCGGATTTGCGCAGCTCGTCCAGATGCTCGGCCCAGATCGCCGCAGCGGCCGCATCGGGGCACCAGAAGGGGTTGCGCTCCACCTCCTCCGGGTCGAAGCGGTCGCGGTCGGCCCTGAGCCGGCCCATCTGCACCATGTAGCCGGTGATCTTCACGCCCGGTGCCAGAGCCTTCAGCGCCTCGCGCGCGACCGAGCCGGCCGCGACCCGCGCCGCCGTCTCGCGCGCCGAGGAGCGGCCACCGCCGCGCGGGTCGCGGATGCCATATTTCAGCCAGTAGGTGAGGTCGGCGTGCCCGGGGCGGAAGGTGCGCGCGATATCGCCGTAGTCCTTCGACCGCTGGTCCGTATTCTCGATCATAAGCTGGATCGGCGTGCCCGTCGTCCGCCCCTCGTACACGCCCGAGAGGATCCGTACCTCGTCGGGTTCGCGGCGCTGCGTCGTGAAGCGGTTCTGCCCGGGTTTCCTGCGATCGAGCCAATGCTGGATCATCGCCGGCGCCAGCACGATTCCGGGCGGGCAGCCGTCCACGGTCGCGCCGAGCGCCGGCCCGTGGCTTTCGCCCCAGGTCGTCACGCGGAAAAGATGGCCGAAGGTATTGAGGCTCATGGGCACGCTCCCTTGCCCCAAGCGCCATATCGAAGCCGGCGCCGCCGCTCAAGCGTTCCCTCGCCCGCCTCGGTCGCCTCGGGCGAAATTCCTCGCGCTAGGCCCCCACCCGTTCCGGGGGCAAGCCGCGGCGCCCGTCATCCGGTTTCCCCTTGCAACCCGCCCCACCACCGCTATCCTCGGCGCCACCTCGGGGTGTCCCGGACAAAGGTCCGGGACTGAGATGCGAAAGCGAACCCGTCGAACCTGAACCGGTTAGCACCGGCGGAGGGAAGGTCAGGCCGCGAGCGCCCCCATCTCCGCCCGTCCGACCATTGGAGGAAGCGAGATGAGAACAACCCAGGTCTCGACCCTGATTGTCGCGGGATCTCTTGCCGCCGCACCCGCGGCCGCTGCCCCCGTGCTCACGGTCTATACCTATGACAGTTTCGTCGCCGAATGGGGCCCCGGCCCGGCTGTGGAACTGGCGTTCGAAGCGGACTGTGGCTGCGACCTGCAGTTCGTGGCGACCGGCGACGGTGCGGCGCTTCTGGCGCGGCTCCTCCTCGAAGGCGCAGCGACGGACGCCGACGTCGTGCTTGGCCTCGACACGAGCCTGACCGCCCGCGCCGCCGCGTCGGACCTCTTCGCGCCGCGCCCGGCCACCGCCGCCAGCTTCGCCCTGCCGCTCGAATGGACCGACCCGACCTTCCTCCCCTACGACTGGGGCTGGTTCGCCTTTGTCTACGACAAGACCTTGGTCGACACTGTTCCGGCCGATTTCGAAGCACTTGCGGCGTCCGACCTGAAGATCGTGATCGAGGATCCCCGCTCCTCCACCCCCGGGCTCGGCCTTCTCCTTTGGGTCAAACGCGCCTACGGCGACCGGGCGGCGGAGATCTGGCAGGGGCTTGCCGACAACATCGTCACCGTGACGCCGGGATGGTCCGAAGCCTATGGCCTCTTCCTTGAGGGCGAGGCGGATATGGTGCTTTCATACACCACCTCCCCCGCCTACCACCTCATCGCGGAGGGCGATGACACCAAGGCGGCGGCGCCCTTTGCCGAGGGACACTACCTGCAGGTCGAAGTCGCAGCAAAACTGAAGTCCACCCGGAACAGCGAACTGGCCGACCGATTCCTGAACTTCATGACCACCGAGGCCTTCCAGTCCGTCATTCCCGGGACCAACTGGATGTATCCCGCGGTGACTCCGGCCGACGGCCTCCCCAAGGGGTTCGAGACGCTGATCCAGCCCGAAAAGACCCTGCTTTTCCCGCCCGAGGAGGCCGTGTCCGTCCGTGACCCGGCGCTGGCCGAATGGCAGACGGCGCTCAGCCGCTAGGCACCTGGCTCCGGCTTGCCGCCGGGGGCGCGGCCGCGCTGGTGGCCGCGCTCACGGTCGTGCCGCTGGGCGCCGTGCTGGCGCGCGCCGGCGGTGTCGTCATGCTCGGACCTGCCGATTGGGCGGCGGTGCGCTTCACCCTCCTCCAGTCCACACTCTCCGCCGCGATCAGCCTGGCGCTCGCCATCCCGGTCGCCCGCGCCCTCGCGCGGCGGCAGTTCCCCGGCCGCGGCCTTCTCATCACGCTCCTTGGAGCACCCTTCATCCTGCCCGTCGTTGTGGCGGTGATGGGCATTCTCGCCATCTTCGGCCGCGGCGGGCTGTTCAACGATGGCGTCGCCGCACTCGGCTACGGACGCATCTCGATCTACGGACTGGGGGGGGTCGTCCTTGCCCATGTCTTCTTCAACCTGCCGCTCGCCGTCCGTCTCCTGCTGCAAGGCTGGCTCGCGATTCCGGCGGAACGGTTCCGGCTTGCCGCCGCGCTCGGCTTCGGTCCGGCGGAGGTCGCACGGCATCTGGAACGGCCGATGCTGAAGGCCCTCGCACCCGGGATCTTCGCCACCGTTTTCCTGCTCTGCCTGACGAGTTTCGCAACGGCGCTCATCCTCGGCGGTGGTCCTCGGGCAACGACGGTGGAGCTTGCGATCTACCAGGCATTCCGCTTCGACTTCGACCTCGCGCGTGCGGCGGCGCTTGCCAGCCTGCAGCTTGCTCTCTGCGCCGTCACTGCGCTTGCGGCCGCACGCTTCGCCGTGCCCGCGGCTTTCGGAACCGGCCTTGACCGTCCCTTCGCGCGCTGGGACGCTCAGGGAAGCGCGCGACGGTGGCTCGACGCCGGCCTGATCGGCATCCCTGCGCTCTTCCTTCTGGCACCGCTGGCTGCCGTCGTCCTCTCCGGCATGCCCGGCCTCGTCTCTCTCCCCGCCCCGGTATGGAAGGCGGCCGGCCGCTCCGCCCTCGTCGCGGCTACGTCCACCGGGCTGACACTTGCGCTGGCGCTGCCGATGGCGCTTGCCGTCGCGCGGTCGGGGCGGGCGCGAACCTTGGAGGCGGCGGGCATGTTGCCGCTCGCCACCTCGGCGCTTGTCACCGGGACGGGTCTGTTCCTGATCCTGAGGCCGTTGGCGAGCCCGGCGGCGCTTGCGCTTCCGGTCACGGTGGCGGTCAATGCCGTCATGGCACTTCCCTTCGCCCTTCGCAGCCTCACACCGCCCGCCCGCGACCTCGAGGCGGGTTACGGTCGGCTGGCGCAAAGCCTCGGGTTGACGGGCCTCGCGCGCCTCAGGCTTCTGACCCTGCCGCGCCTGCGCCGACCCCTGGGCTTCGCGGCCGGACTGACAGCGGCCCTGTCGATGGGCGACCTCGGCGTCATCGCGCTTTTCGCGGATTCCGACCGGGCAACGCTTCCCCTGGAGCTTTACCGGCTGATGGGAGCATACCGGATGGAGGACGCCGCCGGCGCGGCGGTTCTTCTCCTCGCCCTCAGTCTCGCGGCGTTCTGGCTTCTGGACCGGGGGGGTCGCGCCGATGCTGGAACTTGACCGGCTGGTCATCACTCAGGACGACTTCCGCCTTGCGGCGGACTTCAGCATCCCGAAGGCCGCGCGGGTCGCCGTCATCGGGCCGTCTGGCGCAGGGAAATCCACGCTGCTTTCGGTGATCTCGGGCTTCTTTCGGCCGGAATCGGGTCGAATCCGCTGGGACGGGCAAGACATCACCGACACCGCGCCGGGCCTCCGGCCGCTCTCCATCCTGTTTCAGGACCAGAACCTTTTCCCGCATCTGACGGTCAGCCAGAACGTCGGGCTCGGGCTCCGCCCCGACCTGCGCCTGACCGCTGCGGACCGGGCGCGGGTGGACGAGGCGCTGGCCCGCACCGGGCTTGACGGGCTCGGCGATCGGCGGCCGGGCACGCTCTCGGGCGGCCAGCAAAGCCGGGTGGCGCTGGCGCGGGTCCTGCTGCGGGCCCGGCCGTTGATGCTTCTCGACGAGCCGTTCGCGGCCCTGGGACCGGCGCTGAAGGATGAGATGCTGGAGCTGGTGGCGGACATTGCCGGGGAAACCGGCGCGACCGTCCTCATGGTCAGCCACGACCCCGCCGATGCGCTCCGCTTTGCCGGCTTGACGGTCCTGGTGGCGGACGGTGTCGCCCATGCCCCGCGGCCTACGGCGGCGCTCATGGCCGATCCGCCGGAGGAGCTCGCCGCCTATCTCGGGCGTCCCGGGTGACCTTGCAGGCGCGTTAACCTTTCCTTCACCATGCGACGGGAAGCTGCAGGCATGAGCCAGACCCGCGCCTTTCACGAAGCCCCGCTGCTATTTCCTGCCGACGAGGTGCCGGAAGCGGTGCTGCCAGGTGGCCGCCTGCCCTCCTACATCCGCGACCACCGGCAGCGGCTCCGGTCCCGATTCATGGACGGCGGTGCTGCAGCGGTGCCAGACTACGAGCTTCTGGAACTCGTCCTTTTCCGCGCCATCCCGCGGCAGGACGTGAAGCCGCTCGCCCGTCTTCTCCTCGACACTTTCGGCGACTTCAACCGCGTCGTCTCGGCGCCGGCCGAGCGGCTTCGCGCCGTGAAGGGCGCGGGCGAGGCGGTGGTGCAGGAATTGAAGATCGTCGAGGCCGCCGCGCACCGCCTTGCGCGCGCAAAGGTGCTGCATCGTCCGGTGCTGTCCTCGTGGACGACGCTTCTCGACTACTGCCGCACCGCCATGGCACATCGCGAGACGGAGCAGTTCCGCGTCCTCTACCTCGACCGGAAGAACGTTCTCATCGCCGACGAGGAACAGGCGAAGGGCACCGTGGATCATGTCCCTGTCTATCCGCGCGAGGTGGTCAAGCGGGCGCTGGAACTCAACGCGAGCGCACTGATCCTCGTGCACAACCATCCTTCGGGCGATCCGACACCGTCGGAGGCCGACATCCTCGTGACGGGTCAGATCCGCGACGCCGCCGACGTCATGGGGATCGTGCTGCACGATCACCTGATCATCGGCAAGTCGCGCGAACTGAGCTTCCGGTCGGACGGCTACCTCTGACCACGGGCACCTGCCGGGTCAGTCTCCGGCAGTCACCATTGCAACGGCAGGAACCGCTACGGGGGCAAGGCCGAGCATGAGCGAATCGCCGACGGCGTCGCAGGCTGGCATGGCGAAGCTGACCGTCTCGACCGCAGTTGCGGCGCCCGGCACCATGCGGAGCGCCTGGCCGGCCAGGAGCCGTCCGCATGTCGTCTCGGTCACCGCGGCCTCGAGCATCACTTCGTTGACGGAAGTGCCGGCCGGAGCAGTATAGACTTCGGCCATGAGCGGATGGTCCACCTCGGGGTCGCCGAGAACCGTGAGGAAGCCGCCCTCGGCGGTGGTCCGGTCGCGCGGTGCCGCTGCCGAGACATGGCCCGGCATGTCGAAGCCGGCGCCATTCTCGAAGGCATGAAGGCGGAGCCCCTCGATGCCCTGCCACTGCACGCCGATGCGGGCAAGCGCGTCGAGCCCGCCGATGGCCTGCGTCGCTGCTACCGTATCGCCCGAAGCGAAGCGGACATCGACCCTGGCCGTGGCCGAGAGCGCGGGTAGCATCATCGTGAGATCGCCGGCCGGATCGGTCGCCATGGCGACGACGAGCCCGGCATGCGTCACCGTCACCCGTTCGTTCGCGAAGCAGGGGGCGGCGAGCGTCAACTTCACCATGCCGCGCGCCGAGGGTTCGAGCGCGAGCATCGGATCCGCACAGGCGATGCCGAAGACGCTGTAGTTCGCATCCGCGGCTGTGTCGGTCTTCGTGTAGCCCGCATCCAGCGCGCCGATCCGGCCCGCAAGCCGCAGATCCGCGACCAGCGCCACAGGCTCCGCCCTTGGCAGATCGGGAAGGCCCGAGGCCGTGACGGGCGACGCGGGGGCAGCGGCTGGCTCCTGAGCCGCCGGGACAGCGGCGGCGACCACGATCTCCGCGGCGGCAGGTGCAGTCGGCGGTTCCGACGCGACGGGGGCCTGCGCCTCGGTCACGGCCGGTACGGGAACACTGCTCGGCTCCGGGGTCTCCTTGACGGCGACAGTTGCCGCGGTCGACGTTACGCTGGCGAGCACGGGTGCTTCCGTCGCATCGGCGCCGCGCAACCGCGCGCTGATGGTTTCGCCGTTCTGCATGACATGGCCGGTCGCGGCGGCCAGAAAGAAGGTCGTCCCGACGGTAATCGCCCTGCGCTTGATCTGCATGGTCGTCTCCCCAAGGTTCCGCTCAGGACTAGCGCTGGATCGGGGCAGGGGAATGGCGGCACGGCGACCGCGGGAAACTGTGAGGCCCGGAGGCCTCTACCCTATCTTGGTTGCGAAACGA
Organism: Paracoccaceae bacterium; assembly: GCA_020637675.1. Lineage (GTDB taxonomy): Bacteria > Pseudomonadota > Alphaproteobacteria > Rhodobacterales > Rhodobacteraceae > Albidovulum. The sequence goes on from JACKKD010000003.1 coordinate 188,408, forward strand.
CGGGCGCGCCAAGATTGTGGGGCGGCGGGCAGACCTGGGGGCAGTCCGCCACAATTTCGCCACAGATCGCCCGAATCAGGCGAGCTTTCCGTGGCAGTGCTTGAACTTCTCCCCCGATCCGCAGGGGCAGGGATCGTTCCGGCCCGGGTTGCCCCAGGTCGCGGGATCGTTCTCGTCGAAGCCCGCCAGCACCGGCTGCCTCGGTGCCTCCGCCGCCACCGTGGAGGCGACGGGTGCGTTGAGCGCGGCCTGCCGCTCCGTCATCTGGCGGAAGAGCGCCTGCTGCTCCTCCTCCGTCATCGGGCGGACCTGGGCGAGCTTCTGCGTGACGTCGGAGCGGAGGCCGTCGAGCAGGTTCTCGAAAAGCTGGAACGCCTCGGTCTTGTATTCGTTCAGCGGGTCGCGCTGCGCATAGCCACGGAAACCGACCACCGAGCGGAGGTGTTCGAGCGTCACGAGATGTTCGCGCCACTTGCTGTCGATCGTCTGCAGCAGGAACTGCTTTTCGATCTGCCGCATCGTCTCGGCTCCGAAAGCCTGGGCCTTCCCGGCCATAAGACTGTCGGACGCCTCGTAGAGCCGGTCGCGCATCACGTCGTGATCGACACCCTCTTCCTTCGCCCAGTCGATCACCGGAACGTCGAGCGCGAGCTTCTCCATCGCCGCGGCATAGAGACCTTCGGTATTCCACTGTTCGGGATAGCTCTTCGGCGGAAGATAGTCGTCCACAAGATCGTCGATGACCTGATGGCGCATGTCGCGGACAATCTCTTCCAGATCCTCGGCCTCCATGATCTCCAGCCGCTGGCTGAAGATCACCTTGCGCTGGTCGTTCATCACGTCGTCGAATTTCAGCAGCTGCTTGCGCATGTCGAAGTTGCGTCCCTCGACCTTCGCCTGCGCGCGTTCGAGCGACTTGTTGACCCAGGGGTGGATGATCGCCTCGCCTTCCTTCATCCCGAGGCTCGACAGCACCTTGTCGAGCCGGTCCGACCCGAAGATGCGCATGAGGTCGTCCTCGAGGCTGAGGTAGAACGATGATCGGCCGGGATCGCCCTGCCGGCCCGAGCGGCCGCGGAGCTGGTTGTCGATGCGCCGGCTTTCGTGCCGTTCGCTGGCCAGCACGAAGAGCCCCCCGGCTTCGAGCACCTTGGCCTTTTCGGCGGCATGCTCCGCCTCGATCCGGGCGCGCACCTCGTCGGGATGCGCGTCGGGATTGGCGTCGAGTTCCTCCAGCACCCTCATCTCGACATTGCCGCCAAGCTGGATGTCGGTTCCGCGGCCGGCCATGTTCGTGGCGATGGTCACCGCGCCAAGGCGCCCGGCCTCGGCGACGATCCGCGCCTCCTGCTCGTGCTGGCGCGCGTTCAGGACGTTGTGCGGTATGCCTTCCTTCTTCAGCATTTCCGACAGCATCTCGGACTTTTCGATCGAGGTCGTGCCGACGAGGATCGGTTGCCCCTTTTCGTGCGCCTTCCTGATCCGGGCAATGATCGCCTCGTATTTCTCGCGCGCGGTGCGGTAGACCTGGTCGTGGTCGTCCTTCCGGGCAATGGGCTTGTTCGTCGGCACCACGACGACACCAAGCCGGTAGATATCCATGAATTCCTCGGCCTCGGTCTCGGCCGTGCCGGTCATGCCGGCGAGCTTGTCGTAAAGCCGGAAGTAGTTCTGGAAGGTGACGGAGGCGAGCGTCACGTTCTCCGGCTGGATCTTGACGCCCTCCTTGGCCTCGATGGCCTGGTGAAGCCCGTCGGACAGTCGCCGTCCCTGCATCATCCGGCCGGTGAACTCGTCGATCAGCACGATCTCGCCATTCCGGACGATGTAGTGCTGGTCCTTCTGGAAGAGCTTGTGCGCCCTGAGCGCCTGCGTCGCGTGATGGACGATCGTGGTCGATTCCGGGTCGTAGAGCGTCTGGCTCTCGGGCAGGACACCGGCCTGCCAGAGCCGCTGTTCGAGAAACTCGTTGCCCGCCTCGGTGAAGGTGGCATTGCGCTGCTTTTCGTCGAGCTTGAAATGCTCGGCGGCCAGTTCCGGAATGAACTTGTCGAGCGTGATGTAAAGCTCTGACCGGTCCTGACTTGGACCGGAGATGATCAGGGGCGTGCGCGCCTCGTCGATCAGGATCGAGTCCACCTCGTCGACGATGGCGAAGTGATGGCCGCGCTGCATCATGTCGTCGATGGTCGCGCGCATGTTGTCACGCAGGTAGTCGAAGCCGAGCTCGTTGTTGGTCGCATAGGTGACGTCGCAGCGGTAGGCGGCGCGCTTTTCCTCGGCCGACTGGAACGGGTAGACGACACCGGTCGTCATCCCGAGCTGGGCGTAGACCTTGCCCATCCAGTCCGCGTCGCGCTTGGCGAGATAGTCGTTGACCGTGACGATGTGCACGCCCTCGCCCGTCAGCGCGTTGAGGTAGGCCGGAAAGGTCGCGACGAGCGTCTTGCCCTCGCCCGTCCGCATCTCGGCGATGTTGCCGCGGTGCAGGAAGATCCCGCCAATGAGCTGCACGTCGAAGGCGCGCAGCCCGAGCGCCCGCCGCGCTGCCTCGCGGCAGTTTGCAAACGCTTCGGGCAGGACGTGGTCGAGGCTTTCGCCGGCCGCCACCCGTTCCTTCAGCTCGGCAGTCTTCGCCTTGATTCCCTCGTCGCTCAGCGCCTGGAACTGCGGCTCCAGCGCATTGATCTTCTCGACGAGCGTGCGGACCGATTTGACCTTGCGGTCGTTCGGCGTGCCGAAGACCTTCTTCGCGATAGTTCCGAGGCCCAGCATGGTTTCTCCGCTCGGGTTCGACTGGCGTGCTCGTGATAAACCTGGCCTTGCCGACACCCCTCGCGCATCCTAGAACGGCGGCGAAACAAGGATGGACCGGCCCTCACGGGACCCTCGCGATGTAAGGGGCGGCCACCGGATAGTCAACGCTGCGCCCGGCCGCAGCCTCTTTGGGAGCCCTCACGATGCTGAAATCCGCCCTACTCGGCGCCCTCCTCGCCGTAACGGCCGCAGCCGCCTGGGCCGAAGACCCCACGGCCGACACTGTGGTGGCTACCGTTAACGGCAAGGCCATTACGCTTGGCCACATGATCGCGATGCGCGAAAGCCTGCCGCCGCAATACCTCCAGCTCGACGACAAGACTCTGTTCGACGGCATTCTTGACCAGATCATCCAGCAGGAGGCGCTCGCGGAAGTCGCGGAGGCCCAGATCGGGAAACGCGAAGCGCTGATGCTCGACAACCAGCGGCGCGGCTATTTGTCGGGCGTCACGCTGGATGAGACCGCTGCAGCGGCCGTGACGGACGAATCCGTCCAGGCGCTGTTCGACGAGAAGTATTCCGCGAAGGAGCCCGGCAAGGAATACAGCGCGGCCCATATCCTCGTCGCGACCGAAGACGAGGCCAAGACAATCAAGGCCGAGCTGGATGGCGGCGCCGACTTCGCCGCCATCGCTAAGGAAAAGTCCACGGACCGGGGATCGGCCGCCGCCGGGGGTGACCTCGGCTGGTTCGGCGTCGGCATGATGGTGAAGCCGTTCGAGGACGCGGTCATCGCGATGAATGCGGGCGAGATCTCCGCCCCGGTGGAAAGCCAGTTCGGCTGGCACATCATCCGGCTGAACGAGGTGCGCACGGCAGCCAAGCCGACGATCGAGGATGTTCGTGCAGAGCTCGAGGGCGAGTTGCAAGGCCGTGCGGTCGAGGCGCGGGTGACGGAGCTGACAGGAGCCGCAAAGGTAGAGAAGACCGTGGACGGGATTGACCCAGCGGTCCTGAAGAACGTCGCGCTTATCGACAACTGACACGCTGCAGGGAGAGCCCGACATGGCCAAGACGAAGGACGAGTGGAAGGCCGAGGCCAAGAAGCTGAAGGCAAGGGTGAAGGACCTGCGGGCGCGGCTGGAAACCGAACTGGCGCCTGTCGTGGAGGGTGCGCTGGCCACCGCGGCGGATGTCATCGGTGATGCGGCGCAGGCTGCCGCCACCGCGGTGCGCAAGAAGGCCAGCCCGGTCTCGCCCTTGGCGCCAAAGGGCGGGTTCCCCGCGCTGCCCCGAATCGCCGGTGTGGAGTTCGCGGCGGTCGCGGCAGGGGTTCGCTACGCCGGGCGCACGGACGTCACGCTCATCCGGCTTGCTCCGGGCACGACCATCGCCGGCGCCTTCACGACCTCGGCCACGCGGGCGTCCTGCGTACTGGACTGCGAGGCTAAGCTGAAGAAGCCGGACGGCGCGAGCGACGGCGCCGCGATCATCGTCAATTCCGGGAATGCGAACGCCTTCACCGGCAAGCTCGGCGCCGAGGCGGTGTCGGCCGTCACGGGCGGCGTCGCGAAGGTACTCGGAGTGCCGGCGTCGCGAGTCTTCTCCTCCTCGACCGGGGTCATCGGCGAACCTTTGCCGCACGGGCGGATCACCGCGAAGCTTGGCGATCTGAAGGCGGCATTGTCGGCGGACAGCATCGAGATGGCCGCCCGCGCGATCATGACGACCGACACGTTCCCGAAAGGCGCGGGCGCCGAGATCGCCGGAGAGGGCGGGCCGATCCGCATCGCCGGGATCGCCAAGGGCTCGGGCATGATCGCGCCGGACATGGCTACGATGCTGGTGTACATCTTCACCGACGCGACGATTCCGCAGGCCGCGCTTCAGAAGATCGTCGCGCGCCAGGTCGGTGACACGTTCAATGCGATCACCGTTGACAGCGACACATCCACCTCCGACGCGCTTATTGTCGCTGCGACGGGACAGTCGCAAGCGGATCCGATCACCGACCTGAGGAGCCGTGTGGCGAAGGAGTTCGAGGCCGCGCTCGGCCGCGTCATGCTCGACCTTGCGCAGCAGGTGGTGCGGGACGGCGAGGGGGCGACGAAATTTGTCGAGATCCGCGTCACGGGTGCCGCCGACGCGGCCGACGCCCACCGCGCCGCCATGGCCGTCGCCAATTCGCCGCTCGTGAAGACCGCGATCGCGGGGGAGGACGCGAACTGGGGCCGCGTGGTCATGGCCGTGGGCAAGTCGGGCGCGAAGGCGGACCGCGACGCCATGTCGATCCGCTTCGGCGACCTCACGCTGGCCGAGAACGGATGGCGCAGCCCGAACTACAACGAGGAAGCGGCAAGTGCCTATATGAAGCACGAGGAACTGGTGATCGCGGTCGACCTCGGCGTCGGCAAGGCGGCGCGCACCGTTTGGACCTGTGACCTGACGCATCGCTACATCGACATCAACGCCGATTACCGGTCGTGAAGACGGTTCTCGTTTCGGCCGTCGCGCTGATCGACGCCGACGGGCGGGTTCTGCTCGCCCGCCGGCCCTCCGGAAAGCCCATGGCCGGGCTCTGGGAATTTCCCGGCGGCAAGGTTGAGCCTGGGGAAACGCCAGAGGCCGCGCTGATCCGCGAGTTGCATGAGGAACTGGGTATCGACACCTGGAAGAGTTGCCTCGCGCCACTGACCTTCGCGAGCCATGGTTACGAGGACTTCCACCTCGTCATGCCGCTCTTCGCGTGTCGCCGCTGGCAGGGGACCCCGCTGGCCAGAGAGGGGCAGGAGCTGGCCTGGGTGCGGCCAAGGGACCTGGGCAACTATCCGATGCCGCCTGCCGACCTGCCGCTGATCCCGGTCCTGCGCGACTGGCTCTGATCACGGCTGATGCCGTGCAATCACAAGCTGTGGAACTTTTCCGCCCATGGCCGGCCGCCACGGGATTATTGTTTCCAAGTCGGACCGACTATGGCAAAAATATGACCATGACGATTTGCCGCCGATTAACCATTGCCGACTAGACTTCAAAGCAGCCCGCAGTTGGGGAGAAAAGGCGATGCTGCGAACCATCACTCTTGGAAGCTGTGTATCCGTTCAGGGGACGTTCGAGCGGCAGCTCGAAAACGGCAAGATCCTCGTGCGGGTCGGTAAGCTCTTGTTCGAGGGCTACCCCGTCGTGAAAGTGGCCGCCTGACGATCAGGCGGCCTTTTTCATTGGTGCGGACTGGGGGAGGCGCCGGCGCCTCCTTTTTCATGCGAGCTTGCGCTCGACCTCTTCGCGTTCAAAGATTTCGATCACATCGCCCTGGCGGATGTCGTCATAATTCTCGAACGCCATGCCGCATTCCTGGCCGGACTGGACTTCCTTGACCTCGTCCTTGAATCTCTTGAGGGTTTTCAGCGTCCCCTCGTGAATCACGACGTTGTCGCGCAGAAGCCGGACGCCCGCAGACCGGCGCGCCACGCCTTCCGTGACGAGGCAGCCTGCCACCTTGCCGACGCCGGAGACCTTGAAGACCTCCTTGATCTCGGCATAGCCGATGAAGTTCTCGCGCACTTCGGCCTTGAGAAGGCCGGAGGCCGCCGCCTTCACGTCGTCGACCAGATCGTAGATGACCGAGTAGTAACGGATCTCCACGCCCTTCTGGTTCGCCGCGGCACGTGCCGGCGCGTTGGCGCGGACATTGAAGCCGATGACTGGCGCACCGCTTGCCTCGGCAAGGCCGATGTCCGATTCCGTGATGGCGCCAACGCCGGAGTGCAGCACGCGGACCCGCACCTCGTCGTTGCCGATTTTTTCCATAGCCTGAACAATCGCCTCGGCGGACCCTTGCACGTCGGCCTTCACGAGGATCGGCAACTCGGCCACGCTTTCATCGGCCTTGGCCTTGGCCATGAGTTGCTCAAGCGTCGTCGCCGCACCGGCCGCCGCGCGCTTGTCCTTCGCTGCCTGCTCGCGGTAGGCGGCGATCTCGCGCGCCTGCGCCTCGGTGTCGACCACGTTCAACACGTCGCCCGCCTCGGGCGTGCCGTTCAGGCCGAGAACCTCGACCGGGACCGAAGGACCGGCGTCCTTTACCCGTTCGCCCTTGTCGTTGACGAGGGCCCGCACCTTGCCCCACTGCTCTCCGACCACGAAGATGTCGCCCTGGCGGAGCGTGCCGTTCTGCACCAGCACCGTCGCGACCGGGCCGCGGCCCACGTCGAGCTTGGCCTCGATCACCGCGCCCGAGGCCGCCCGCTTGGGGTTCGCCTTCAGTTCGAGAATCTCGGCTTGCAGCGCGATGGCCTCCAGGAGGTTGTCGAGCCCCTTGCCGGTCTTGGCCGACACCTCGACATCCTGCACGTCGCCCGACATCGCCTCGACCACGACCTCGTGCTGCAGCAGGTCCGTCCGTACCTTCTGCGGATTGGCGTCGGGCTTGTCGCACTTGTTGATGGCGACGATCATCGGCACCTTGGCGGCCTTGGCGTGGTTGATCGCCTCAACCGTCTGCGGCATCACCGCATCGTCGGCCGCAACTACCAGAACCACGATGTCCGTCACCTGCGCGCCTCGGGCGCGCATGGAGGTGAAGGCGGCGTGGCCGGGCGTGTCGAGGAAGGTCAGCACGGCGCCGGAATCGGTCTTCACCTGATAGGCGCCGATATGCTGGGTGATCCCGCCGGCCTCGCCGGAAACAACGCTGGTGTGGCGGATCGCATCGAGAAGCGAGGTCTTGCCGTGGTCGACGTGACCCATGATCGTGATGATCGGGGGACGCTGGCGCAGGTCCTCGTCGCGGTCATCGACCGTGTCGATCGCCTGTTCGACGTCGGCATCGGTCACGCGCACGGCGTGGTGGCCGAATTCCTCGATCACGAGTTCCGCGGTGTCGGCGTCGATGGACTGGTTCATCGTCACCATCATGCCCATCTTCATCAGCGCCTTGACCACGTCGGCCGCGCGTTCGGCCATGCGGTTGGCGAGTTCCTGCACCACGATCATTTCGGGGAGTTGGACGTCGCGAACCTGCTTCTCGGCCTTGTGGCCCATGCCCAGGGCCTTGGCGCGGGCCTTTTCCTGCTTGCGCTTCATCGCCGCGAGCGAGCGCTGCCGCCCGCCTTCGTCGAGCGCCTCGGACAGAGTAAGCTTGCCGGCCCTGCGGCCCTCGTCGCCGCGCTTGGCGCCGCGGTCGCGGTCGCCGCCAGCGCCGCGATCGTCACGCTCGCGATCGGTCTTGCGCGGACCACCGACGGGGACGCCCTTGGTCTCGGCACGGGACGCGGCCGCCTGCACGGCAGCCTGATCGACCGGCGCGGGCTTGGCAGCGGCCGGTTTCTTGAAGTCTTCCTTGCGTGCGGCGCGTGCTTCGGCCTCCTCGGTGCGGCGCGCTTCTTCCTCGGCCTTGAGCCTCAGCGCTTCTTCGCGCTCACGCTCCTCGCGCTCCTTGGCTTCGGCATCGGCGCGGCGACGCTCCCGCTCCTCCTCGCGCTGGCGCTCTTCCTCGGCGCGACGAACGGTTTCTTCAGCCTCGCGCGCCTTGGCGGCTTGCAGCGCCTTCAACCGGCGCTCCATCTCCGCGTCGGAGATTCCGGCAGGCCGGCGCGAGGGATCGCCGAGCGTCGGCGTCCCCCCGGGTCCGGAGGGTGCGCCACCCGGCTTCGGCACGACGATCCGCTTGCGCTTCGTCTCGACGACGACATTCTTCGTCCGGCCGTGGCTGAAGCTCTGCTTCACCTGACCGGAACGCCCGCCACCGAGGCCAAGGGGTTTCTTGCCGTCTGTATCGCTCATGCCGTCTTCGTATCCTTCCCGGCGTCCGTTCCGCCGATTGTCGCGCGCAAGCCCGACAGTTTCGCGGCTTCCTCTACAACACGTTGGGAGAGTCCGCCAGCGCCGAGCGCGCCATGTATCACACTATCTCGCCCGAAGGCCAGCCCGAGCTCGGACGCCGTCAGGCAGCCGAACCATCGCCCGCCCTGCGGCGTCCAGAGCTTGCCCTTTCCGCGATCAGATCCGTCGGAGGCCTGCAGGAGAACCTTGGCCTTGCCATCGGCGAGCCAGCCCTTGACCTTCTCGAACCCGGCCACGGCAAGCCCTGCCTTTCGTGCGAGGGATATAAGGTCGACCACACGCCGCGCCAAGCCGGCCTCGACCAGACCGGCGAGACCCTCGGGCACGGTAACCGGCATCCGGGCCGCGCGGGAGAAAAGGCCCTTCTTCGCCGCGGTCTCGATCGCGGTCCGGTCCGCCGTCACCCAGATGCCGCGGCCGGGCAGCTTGCCGGCGAGGTCGGGGACGACCATGCCCTCGGGCGACACGACGAAACGCACAAGCCCGGCCTTGGGCTGCACGTCACCCGTGACGATGCAGCGCCGCTCCGGCTCATCCCTGTTCGTGTCGCGTCCCCCGCGGGTCATATGCCCATCCCCCGAGGCCCATGTCAGGCCTCGGCCTCCTCGTCTTCGGCCTCGTCGCCGGCCGCCAGCTCAGCCGGGTCGACCCAACCGAGCTGGATCCGGGCCGTCATCACCAGGTGCTGCGCCTCTTCAAGGCTCATGTCGAACTTCTCCAGAAGCCCCTCGTCCTTCACGCGCTCGCCGTTCACGGTGGTCCAGCCGCCGGCCAGTTCCCAGTCGGCGCAGGTGGCGAAATCTTCCAGTGTCTTCACGCCATCTTGTGCCAGAGCCTCGATCATCTGCGGGGTGAGCCCCTCGAAATCCACCAGGCTGTCCTCGACGCCCAGCGCCCGGGCGTTTTCCAGCGCCTTGCGGTTCTGCTCCTCAATCACGTCACGCGCGCGCGCCTGCAGCTCGGCGGCGGTGGCCTCGTCCACGCCCTCGATCGACAGAAGCTCGTCCATGTCGACATAGGCAACTTCTTCGAGGTTGGTGAAGCCTTCCGAGACAAGAAGCTGGGCGAAGAACTCGTCGAGATCGAGCGAATCCATGAAGAGCTTCGTCCGTTCGGCGAACTCGGCCTGACGGCGACGGCTTTCCTCCTCTTCCGTCAGGATGTCGATGTCGAGGCCGGTCAGCTGCGAGGCGAGCCGCACGTTCTGGCCCCGCCGCCCGATGGCGAGCGACAGCTGCTCGTCGGGCACCACGACCTCGATCTTGCCGGCCTCCTCGTCGATGACGACCTTCGCGACCTCGGCGGGTTGCAACGCGTTCACGAGGAACGTCGCCTGATCCTCGTTCCACGGAATGATGTCGATCTTCTCGCCCTGAAGCTCGTTCACCACCGCCTGCACGCGGCTGCCGCGCATGCCGACGCAGGCGCCGACGGGGTCGATGGAGCTGTCATAGGAGATGACACCGATCTTGGCGCGGCTGCCGGGATCGCGGGCGACGGCCTTGATCTCGATGATACCGTCGTAGATCTCCGGCACCTCCATCTTGAAAAGTTCCGCCATGAACTGCGGGTCGGTGCGCGACAGGAAGACCTGCGGCCCACGCGGCTCGCGCCGGACGTCCTTGATGTAGCAGCGGATGCGGTCGTTCGGGCGGTAGCTTTCGCGGCCGATCTTCTCGTTGCGGCGCAGGATCGCTTCGCCCCGGCCGATATCGACGATGATGTTGCCGTATTCCTCGCGCTTGACCACGCCGTTGATGATCGTGCCCTTGCGGTCCTTGAATTCCTCATACTGACGGTCGCGCTCGGCCTCGCGGACCTTCTGCAGGATCACCTGCTTGGCCGATTGCGCCGCGATGCGGCCAAGGTCCACAGGCGGCACCTCGTCGACGATCTCGTCGCCGACCTTGGGATCGGCAAGGTATTGCTTCGCCTGCTGCACCGTGACCTGCGCCTGGTAGTTTTCCACCGCGTCATCCTCGACCACGGTGCGGACGCGGGTGAAGTTCGCCCGGCCCGTCTTGCGGTCGATTTTCACGCGGATGTCCATTTCCGAGCCGTAGCGGGACTTGGCGGCGCGGGCGAGGCTCTCCTCCATCGCCTCGATGACGAGCACGGGGTCGATCATCTTCTCGCGCGCGACGGCCTCGGCCGTTTGCAGAAGTTCCAGCTGGTTGGCAGAGGTGATGGCCATTCAGTCCTCCTCGGGAGTGTCTTCTTCGATATGGTCGAATGCGGCTTCGTCCACGTGCTCCGTGGCCTTCTTCTGCCGCAGCATTTCGGTGATAAGTTCGTCCGTCAGCACGAGCTTGGCGTCGGCGAGCCAGTCGAACCTTAGCCCGATGGTGCCTTCCTCGATCTCGATCAGAACCTCGTCGCCCATCGTCCCGGCGAGCCGGCCCTTGAAGCGCTTGCGCCCGTCGATCATCTCCTCGGTCTCGATCCGCGCTTCGTAGCCCTTCCAGGCGTCGAAGTCCTTCAGCCGCGTCAGCGGCCGATCGATGCCGGGGGAGGAAACCTCGAGGGTGTAGGCATCCTCGATGGGATCCTCGACGTCGAGCATGGCCGAGACGGCGATGGAGACGCGCCCGCAGTCGTCCACGTCGATCCCGCCCTGGGGCCGGTCGGCCATGATCTGCAGCGTCTTGTGCAAGCCGCCCATCAGCCTGATGCGCACAAGTTCGAACCCCAGGCCCTCGATGGCGGGGGTCACGATCTCGGCCAGGCGCCGGTCGATGGCGGTCTTTGCGATGAGGTCGGTCATCGGTCCCTGAGGCAACAAAAAACGGGCCAGAGCGGCCCGTCGATCTTTCCCGGTGGGTTGCGAGTTTGGACCCCGCAGCCGCGCTGTTGAGCCGCATATAGGGGAAGGCGGGCGGCGATGCAAGAAAAGAGTGCGGCGACCTCAGCCGCCGGACGGGTTGTCGCGCCAGATGGTGAAGTTGAGCGCCGTGGCCAGGGTCAGCCAGACGAGGTAGGGCACCAGCATCAACGCCGCGATCCAGTCGAGCGCCCAGAAGGACAGGATCGTGAGTGCCACGGCGATCCAGAGCAACAGGATGACCACAAGGCCCGCGCGGATATGGTGCCCGCCGAAGAACACCGGCGTCCAGAGCGTGTTGAGCGCGATCTGGAACGCCCAGAGCGCGAGCGCGGTGCCGTTGCCGGGCAGCCCCGCCATCCGTGTGGCGGCCAGGGCCATCAGGAGGTAGAGAAGCGTCCACACCACGGGAAAGACCCAGGCGGGCGGCGTCCAGGCGGGCTTTCGGAGGTTCCCGTACCAGACGCCCGGCTGGAAGATCATACCCGTCGCTGCGGCCGCGATACATGCCCCGAGGAAACCAAGGAACGTCGTCATCTGCAAGTCTGCCTCCCCTCGGCCCGTGCCGCGTCGCTAGGTTCTCAAACCGTCCATGATCCGAATGAGTTCCGCCGAGATCCCCGGCTCCGACAGGGCGTGGCCGGCGGCGGGAACCATGCGGAGATCCGAACGCTTCCAGTGCCGCGCGAGCGTCCAGGCCGAGACGGGCGGGCAGATCATGTCGTACCGACCCTGGACGATCGTGCCCGGTACCTCGGCGATCTTCGGCAGGTCACGCAGGATCTGGCCGTCGGTCTCCAGAAAGCCCCTGTTGATGAAGTAGTGGTTCTCCAGCCGGGCGAAGGCGCGCGCGTAGTCGGCCGGTGCGTCGCCCGCCACACCGTCGTGTTCGATGCTCGCGAGCGCGTTCTCCCACCCTGCCCAGGCGCGGGCGAATCGCGTCTCAGTCATCGCGTCACCCGAAAAGAGCCGACGGTGGTAGGCGGCGATCATGTCGTGTTGTTCGCCCGGTGGAATGAGCCGCGCGAAATCGTTCCACCGGTCGGGCCAGAAGGCGCCGGCCCCGCCGCCGTAGAACCACGCGAGCTCTCCTTCCGTCATGAGGAACACGCCCCGCAGGACGAGGTGACGCACGCGGTCCGGATGGGTCTGTGCATAGACCAGTGCCAGCGTCGCCCCCCAGCTTCCGCCGAAGACGATCCAGCCCTCGATCCCGAAAAGCCTGCGGATGCGCTCGATGTCGGCGACGAGGTGCCAGGTGGTGTTCGCCTCGACGGCGGCATGCGGACGCGACCGGCCGCAGCCGCGCTGGTCGAAGAGGATGATGCGATAGACCGCCGGATCGAAATAGCGCCGCATCGCGGGGGAGCAACCGCCGCCCGGTCCGCCGTGGAGCACTACGACCGGGACCCCGTCGGGCCGGCCGCATTGTTCGACATAGAGCGTGTGGCCGTCACCGACATCGAGCAGGCGCTGATCGAAGGGCTCGATCTGCGGGTAGAGATTGATGCTGGTGCGCTTTTGCCCTGCGATCCGATCCATGCTTCGACTATATAGCGCAAAGATGCGGGACCGCCACGGGTCCGGCGCGCCCAGACGGAGAGACGCATGAATTCCGCGACATCCACGGTCGATCCCGCCGAAGTGGCGAAGTTCGAGGCCATGGCCGCCGAGTGGTGGAACCCACACGGCAAGTTCAGGCCGCTGCACATGATGAACCCCGTGCGGCTCGGCTACATAACGGCCCAGATCGCCGCCGAGTTCGGGCGCGACCTGACGGCACCAAACCCCTTTTCCGGACTGCGCATTCTCGACATCGGCTGCGGCGGCGGGCTTCTTTCGGAGCCTATGGCACGGCTTGGAGCGCATGTCGTCGGCGCCGACGCGGCCGAGCGGAACATCCCCGTCGCGCGGATCCATGCCGAGGAGCAGGGGCTCGACATCGATTACCGCCATACCACGGCCGAGGCGCTTGCAGCCGGCGGCGAGGTCTTCGACGTGGTCCTGGCCATGGAGATCGTCGAGCATGTGGCCGATCCGGCGGCATTCCTTTTGACGTGCCAGACGCTGATGAAACCCGGCGGCCTCATCGTCTCCTCCACCATCAACCGCAATCCCAAGAGCTTCATGATGGCGATCGTGGGCGCGGAATGGGTAATGCGATGGCTCCCCAAGGGCACCCACGACTGGGCGAAGTTCATCACGCCGGCAGAACTTGAAGGCTTCCTGCGGGGTGCCGCGCTCGATCCGGTGGACCGCAAGGGCTTCGTCTTCAACCCCGTCACCTGGACCTGGGCGATCTCGGACCGCGACCTGTCGGTGAACTACGTCATGGCGAGCGTGAACCGCGCCTAATCCTCGCCAAGCCGCAGGCGGATTTCCCGAAGGACCGGCAGGGCGGCACGAACCTTGTCGGCGCCGACGGAGCGGACCACGTCGCCCACGACCGGGGTGATTGCCGCAAGTGCCGCGTCGCGCGCCGACCGGCCGGCGGGGCTGATCGAGACGAACTTGCGTCGGGCGTCGTCCCAGTCGGGGCGGATGTGCACATGTCCCGCCCATTCCAGCTTGGCGAGCGTATTCGTCATTGCGCCACGGGTCACATGGAACACGTCGGCAAGCTGCGCGGGCGAGCGTTCGTCGTTCAGATACGCAAGATGGTTCAGGACGGCGAAGTGACTGAGCTCCATTCCCTTCGGCAGGGCCCGGCTGATGCGGTTCCGCACAAGCTGATCGGCCATGAACACTTCAGAGAAGAGTGCGACGGCGAGGGGATCGTCGGTATCCGCCATCTCATGGCCCCTCGAAATCACGGTCGTGGCTGAGCGAGGGCACCCGCGCGCGCGCCCGGTCCACCTCGGCGAGGGAGAGATCGACGAAGATCACCCCCACGTCTGTCCCGGCATCGACGAGGACCTCGCCCCAGGGCGAGACCGCGAGCGAATGGCCGTAGGTGCGCCGGGGCTTGCCGTTGTGGGCGGCGTGGGTCCCGGTCTGGGCCGGGGCGAGCACGTAGGCGCCGGTCTCGATCGCCCGGGCGCGGAGAAGCGAATGCCAATGCGCCGCACCGGTCGTGTCGTTGAAGGCGGCCGGAACGGTGAGAACCTGCGCTCCGGCCTGCGCGAGGCGGCGGTAGAGATGCGGGAAGCGTACGTCGTAGCAAATGGTGAGTCCGACGCGCGCGAAGGGCGTATCCGCAAGCACGGCCCGCGTCCCGGGCCGGTAACCGGACGATTCGCGGTATTGCTCGGTCTCCGACACGTTCACGTCGAACATGTGGATCTTGTCGTAGCGCGCCGCGACCGCACCGTCAGGCGCGACAAGGAATGAGCGGTTGGCAAGGCGCCCGTCTGCGTCATGCGTCAGCAAGCCGAGCGAGCCGACAAGCAGCCAGATGCCCCGCGCCGCAGCTTCTTCCCGGAGGGTGGCGAGCGTGACATCGTCTTCCTCGTGCCGCAGCACCGCGCGTTGGCGGGCCCGGTCGGACGAAAGGCAGTTCGTCACCTCCGGCGTCAGCACGAAACCCGCGCCACCCGCCACCGCCTCCCTCACCAATGACAGCGTCACCGGCAGGTTCGCCGCCGGATCGTCCGTCACCGAAAGTTGGAGGAGGGCCGCGCGCATCGGTTCAGGCCGCGAGAAGCGGGTCGAGCTTGCCCGACCGGTCGAGTGCGTGAAGGTCGTCGGATCCGCCGACATGGCGTTCTCCGATGAAGATCTGCGGCACGGTGTACCGCCCACTGGCGCGCTGCGTCATTTCGGCCCGCATCGCCGGATCGCGAGAGACGTCCGTCTCCTCGTAAGTGGCGCCCTTCTTGTCCAGAAGGCGCTTGGCGGCAAGGCAATAGGGGCACCAGGGTGTGGTGTAGATCTCGATGCGGGGCAAGTTCTGGCCTCAATCCGGAAGTCGCTGCGACTATAGGGATTTAGGCATCCTTCGCAACGCGCGCCAGTGTCACAACCGAAACGGATGCGGCGCCGGCTGCGATACAGGCTTCCGCCGCTCCGGCAAGTGTCGCGCCGGAGGTCATCACGTCATCGACGAGAAGCAGGTGCCGGCTCACCATCCGGTCGCGGCGACGCGGATGCACGCGGATCGCGCCGGCGACGTTCGCGAAGCGCCCGTCGCGGTCGCGTCCGTCCTGGCTCTGCGTGCGACGCGTGCGCAGGAGCAGGTCGGGGCAGTGGTCGAGCCCAGCCTCCCGCGCCAGCGCCTTCGACAGAAGTGCGGACTGGTTGAAGCGCCTGCGAACGAGGCGGGTCCAGTGCAGCGGCACCGGCACGATGAGCATGCCGTCGCGCAAGAGGGGTCGCGCCGCGCGATGCAGCCAGCCGCCGGCGGGACGGGCCAGGTCCAGCCGGTCGCCGTGCTTCAGCGCAAGGACAAGCTTTCGCGCATTGTCCCGGTAAAGAAGCGCCGACCGCCCCCTTTCCCACGGCCGCGCAACGGTCAGGCAGTCGTCGCAATACTCGGCCCGCCCCTCCTCCTCGCCCGGCAGCGGAGTGCCGCAGCGGTCGCAGACAAGCCCCGTGATGAAGGGCGTCTGCCGCCAGCACACGCCGCAGAGACCGAAGTCGCTGACCGTCGGGTCACCGCAGGAGATGCATTGCGGCGGAAAGAGAAGCTGGAGCGCGCTTTGCAATCCCGCGCGAAGCACCCTAGGGTCACCGATCATGTCCAATCCGCCGAAATTCATCGACCGTGCCGCCCTGTCCCGCAACCGTGCCCGCGCGCTGGCACAGGGCGCTGATCTCTTCCTGCACAAAGAGGCTGCCGCCGAAGCCGAGGAGAGACTGGGCGAGGTTAACAAAACGTTTACGGACCCTGCCGTGGTGACCGCGTTCCCGGCTCCCTGGACCGAGATACTGCCCGGCGCCCGTATCGTCGCCGATGACGAGATGCTGGCGCTCGACGAAGGCGCGCATGATCTGGTGGTCCATGCGCTGTCGCTGCATTGGTCGGGTGACCCGGTCGGACAGTTGATCCAGTGTCGGCGAGCGCTGCGTCCCGACGGGCTTTTCCTCGGCGTGCTTTTCGGCGGGCGGACGCTTTCGGAATTGCGTGCGGCACTCGCAGAGGCGGAAAGCCGGCTGACTGGCGGGCTTTCACTCCGCGTCCTGCCCATGGGCGAGATTCGCGACCTCGGCGCGCTTCTCCAGCGGGCGGGGTTCGCCCTGCCGGTCGCCGATTCGGTCAGGAAGACGGTGACCTATGCCACGATGTTCCACTTGATCGCGGACCTGCGCGCAATGGGCGAGGGCAATGCGCTGGCCGCCCGGTCGCGCCGGGCCACGGCGCGTGCGCTTTTTCCGACGGCCGCCGAAATCTATTCCGGCACCTTCCCGGCCGGCGGCGGCCGCGTTGCAGCGACCTTCGAGATGATCTGGCTGACCGGATGGGCGCCCGATGCCAGTCAGCCCAAGCCCCTGCGCCCCGGGTCGGCAGCGCAGCGGCTGGCGGACGCGCTTGGCGCGACGGAGACACCGCTCTCCCGCGCGGACGATTGACCGGCGCGATTTTCCCTCTATGTCGGACTAGCTTACCGAAGAGGATGCCATGGACGCCGAGACCGTTCGCCCAGGAGAGGGCCGCCTGACCCACGCCCCCGCCGACCACCCTCCGGTGATGAATGCCCGTATCGGCATCCTCGTGGCCAACCTCGGCACGCCGGACAACTACGACTACTGGTCGATGCGCCGCTATCTGTCGGAGTTCCTGTCCGACAAGCGGGTGATCGACTTCCCGGCCTGGAAGTGGCAGCCGCTCCTCCAGCTTGTCATCCTGTCGAAGCGTCCCTTCACCTCCGGCGCCAACTACAAGTCGATCTGGAATCACGACAAGGGCGAAAGCCCGCTGATGACGACCACGAAGGCGCAGGTGGCGAAGCTGCGCTCCGCCGTGTCCGCTCGCTACGGCGAGGGCGTGATGGTCGAGTTCTGCATGCGCTACGGCAATCCCTCGACCGAGAGCGTCGTGCGCCGCATGGTGGCGGCCGGCTGCGAGAAGATCGTCTTCCTGCCGCTCTATCCGCAATACGCCGGCGCCACCTCGGCCACCGCGAACGACCAGTTCTTTCGCGCGCTGATGAAGGAAAAGCGCCAACCTGCCGTCCGGACCGTGCCGGAGTATTTCGATCATCCCCTGTACATCGAGGCTCTGGCGCAATCGGTCGAGCGTGCATATTCCGGGCTGGAACACCGGCCCGACGTTCTGGTCGCCTCCTACCACGGGATGCCGAAGCGCTACCTGATGGAAGGCGACCCCTACCACTGCCAGTGCCAGAAGACCTCTCGTCTCTTGCGAGAAAGGCTGGGCTGGGCCCAGGGCTCGATCGACACGACCTTCCAGTCCGTCTTCGGCAGAGAGGAGTGGCTGCGGCCCTACACGGTCGAGCATGTGGCGGAGCTTGCAAGCGCCGGCAGGAAGCGCATTGCGGTCATCTCGCCAGCCTTCTCGGCCGATTGCATCGAGACGCTGGAGGAGATTCAGGGAGAAATCCGCGAGGCCTTCGAGCACGCTGGCGGGGAGGAGTTCACCTATATCCCCTGCCTGAATGACGACGACGCACATATCGTCGCCCTGATGGCAGTGCTTGGGGCGAACCTTGCCGGATGGGCGGTTTAGGCATTCGGCGCGCGAAATGAAAAAGGCGGTGGATATCCACCGCCCTTTCCATTCCGGCCGAAGCCGGGAATATCAGTTGCTGGCAGCAGCGGCGACGAGCACCAGGAGCAGCAGCGGAACGATCAGGCCACCGTTCGAGGACGACGCGGCCTGTTCGACAGGGGCCGGCTCCATGACGGGTTCCACGCCACCGGCGAAAGCCGAGGTAGCAGCGAGGGAAAGGGCAGCGGCGAGCGCGAGCTTCTTCATCTAACTCTCCATTTTCACCGCGACAGATGGATAAGCGAGGTCGTCGCGGCAGTCAAAACACCTCGGATTCCCACTACCTCAGATAGCTCGTTTTGTGCAACGAACCCGTCTCTGCGCAACGAAAGTTTTGCCCGTATCGTCAAATTAGCAACACCTGTGTGCCCACTTTGGTGAGCGAATAAAGCTCGGCAATGTGCTCATTATACAACCCGATACAACCATTGGACGAACGCCGGCCTATCTTCCGCGTGTCGTGCGTACCGTGGATGCGATAAAACTCCCACGAAAGATAAAGCGCGTGGGTTCCAAGCGGGTTATCCGGACCGGGGCCGACGTAGTCGGGCCACTCCGGATTGCGAACCTTCATCGCAGGTGTCGGCCGCCACTCCGGCCCGACCACCTTCTTGACGATCGCCGTGCGTCCACGGCGCGTCAGGTCCTCGGTCAGGGGCACGCTCGTCGGATAGAGCCGGTAGACGGTCTGGTCCTCGGACCAGAAGTGCAGCGCCCGCGAAGTGGTGTCGACGAGAACGGCACCGTTCTTCGTGTCCGAAAAGTAGGGCTGCCATTGCAACGAGCGGAAGCTCGATATGTTGCGGCGGATGTTTGAGTTGAGGTCGTTCTCGAACTCGGTCGTGCCGGCGCCGCTCTGCGCGAGAACGGGAGCGGCGAGCGCGCTTCCGACCGCTGCGGCGGCGGTGCCGATGAGTGTGCGGCGGCTTAGGCCGCGGGTGGTATTGATGCTCATCCTCTTGGGTCCCGGTCTGAAGATCCGTGTCTTTCGTGATTGCTCGGCGCCACGAAACGGCCGCACAACCCAAGCCATTCTACTCGGACGTGATGCCTTCCTCAATTCACTCTCGTGTCAGCCGCCGTTTGCGTCCTGCCGCCGACGCGCAAGTTGGCGTTTGAACAGTGGCGGATGACGCTGTAAAGGACGGGTCTGCAAAAATCCGAAGGTTGCGAGATGATCCGTCGATTGACCCTGTGCCTTGCTGCGGCTCTTGCACTTGCCGGCTGTGTGACGACACCGCCTCAGTTGGGGCCGGACGGTCGGCCGCTGCCGCAGGCCTACATGATCAAGCCGGGCGACGAGGGTCGGATCACTTATTCCATGGTCGATTCCGTCAACTCGCTGCGCTCCGCCGCTGGCGCCGCCCCGCTGACGCTGAACCCCCTCCTGACGGCCGCTGCCGCCACGCATTCGCGCGACATGGCGGTGCAGAACCGGCCATGGCATTTCGGTTCCGATGGGTCGTCTCCGCTTCTGCGTGTGCAACGGACCGGCTACCAGGGCCGGATGCTCGGAGAGAACATCTCGGAGACCTACGAGACCGAACTTGAAACATTGTCGGCTTGGATGGAATTGCCCGACACCCGTGCGGTGATCCTCGATCCCGCCGCGCGGGATGTCGGTTTCGCCTGGTTCCAGGAGCCGGGCGGCAAGATCTGGTGGACGCTGGTTACCGGCGGCTAAAGCGTCGCCGTGCTTGAACTTTTTGCCGCGCGGCCTTACGGCAGGATGAAGATCGGCGTGCCGATCCGCACCATCGCGTAGATCATTTCCATTTCGCGGTCCTTCACGGCGATGCAGCCGGCGGTCCAGTCCCGCCCCCGCCCCCGGTTCTTTCGTGCGCGGCCGTGAATGAAGATGTCGCTGCCGGGCAGCTTGCCCTCGGCCTCTGCCCGCGCGACGTCCTCTTCGTTCGGGTAGGAGATGCCGAGCGAAAGGTGAAAGGTGCTGTCGGGGTTCTGACGGTCGATGTAGTAGAGCCCTTCCGGCGTCTTGCCGTCGCCCTCGAACCGCTTCGGCCCGACCGGGTTGCCGCCGAGCGCGATGCGGTAGTGCTTCACGACATTCGTGCCGCTGACCAGATACATCCGGCGCTTGGCCTTGTGGACGACAATCTGCGTTATCTCCGGCCCGGCATAGGCCCGGAACTTGGATCGGGCAGCGGCGGGCAGGGCAGCCCCCACCATACCGATTGCGGCGGTCGTCAGAAATGTCCTGCGTCTCATCTCGCGTGCGCTGCCCCTCGGTCCTCGCCGTTCCGGCTTTTGACGAGGGAGGATACATCTCTCCGCCATCGGCCGGAAGTCGGCGCCTTTCTGCCGATCCCATGCCTCACGATCCTGTGATCACCCGACTGAGACGCGCCGCAAGCTCGACGTGCGGGGACCAGCGGAACTGATCCACCACCTGCACCCAGTCGAGCACGAAGCCCGCGGCGAGGAGAATGCGCGCGTCGCGGGCGAAGGAGACCGGGTTGCAGGAGACCGCGGCAACAACGGCAATGCGCGATGCCGCAATTGCGCGCATCTGCGCTTCGGCCCCGGCCCGGGGCGGGTCGATCACCACGGCGTCAAAGCCCTTCATCTGGTCGGGCAGAAGGGGTCGCCGGAAGAGATCGCGCGCCTCGGTCGTCACGCGGCGCAGGCCCGGCGTCTGCCGCCAGCCAGCGTCGAGCGCCGCGAGCATTGCCGCGTCGCCCTCCACCGCGTGCACCTCGCGCCGGTCGGCGAGTGGCAGGGTGAAGGTCCCGGCCCCCGCAAAGAGGTCGGCGACCCGCCGCGCCGGTCCAACCGCGTCGCATACGGCGGACAGGAGCGCCGCCTCGCCCTCGGCCGTGGCCTGAAGAAAGGCGCCAGGTGGCGGCACGACGTGCGCGGCGCCGAAACGCTGAATGACGGGGCGACGGGCCGCGATCACCTGACCCCCCCATGTCAGGCGTGCGAAGTCGACGCGCCCGGCGACGCCAGAAAGGGCCGAAAACAGGCTCTGATCCAGCGGCTTTCCGCTCGAAACGGCCAGATCGAGCCCCGCTTCGCCGTGCGTCAGCGCCAGCGCCACCTCGCCCTTCCGCGATGCGCCGAGCGCTGTGATTTCGGCAAGCGCCGGCAACGCCGTCATGAGACCGGGGTGCAGCAGTTTGCATCCCGGCACCTCGACGATCGTCCCCGAGGCACGTCCGTGGAAACCGACAATTGCCCCGGACTTAGTGCGTCGCCCGGCCAGCGTCGCCCTCCGGCGCGAGCGTGGCGGCGAGGTCACTACGGGACGAAAAGGGGCGGCGATCCCCTGCGCGGCAAGTGCAGTACGAACCACATCCTCTTTCCAGCGCGCCACCAAGGAATTCGAGGCATGCATCAACGCGCACCCCCCGCAGGCGCGGTAGTGCGGGCATGGCGCCGTCACCCGGTCGGGAGAGGGCGTCACGATCTTCGGCGCGGCCATGCGCCCGTCGGTGACCTCGCCCTCCACCACCTCGCCCGGCAGCGCCATGGGCACGAAGACCGGGTCTCCGTCCGGCTCCCGCGCGATCCCGTCGCCGAGGTGGCCGAGCCGCTCGACCGTCAACCTCACTCCGCCGGCTCTTCGGTGCCGATGAACCCGCCAGACTGCCTGTTCCAGTAGCGCGCATAGAGCCCGCCCCGGGCGAGAAGTTCCGCGTGCGTCCCCTCCTCGACCAGCCGGCCGTCGTCCAGCACCACGATCCGGTCCATCTCGGCGATGGTGGAGAGCCGGTGCGCGATGGCGAGCACGGTCTTGCCCTGCATCACCCGGTGCAGCGCCCCCTGGATTGCTGCCTCCACCTCGCTGTCGAGCGCGGAGGTTGCCTCGTCGAGGACAAGGATCGGCGCGTCTTTTATGAACGCGCGGGCCAGCGCGATGCGCTGCCGTTGCCCGCCGGACAGTTTCACCCCGCGTTCGCCGAGGTGGGCATCATACCCGGTGCGGCCCTTGTGGTCCTGGAGTGTGCGGATGAAATCGTCGGCCTCGGCGGCGCGCGCGGCCGCCACCATCTGCTCCTCGCTCGCGTCGGGCCGGCCATAGAGGATGTTGTCGCGGGCAGAGCGGTTGAACATCGCGGTCTCCTGCGTGACCATGCCGATCTGGCGGCGCAGGCTTTCCTGCGTCACGCCGCGCACGTCCTTGCCATCGACGAGAATCCGCCCCTCTTCGGCGTCGTAGAGCCTGAGCAGCAATGCGACGAGCGTGGATTTCCCGGCGCCCGAAGCTCCGACGATCCCGAGCTTTTCGCCCGGCCGGACCGTCAGGGTGATATGGTCGAGGCCTCCGGCGCGGCGGCCGTAGGCGAAGCTCACATCCTCGAACCGGATCTCGCCGGTCACGCGGCCCAGCACGCCGGCACCCGGGGCATCGGTGAGGGTGTGGGGCGGTGTCAGCGTATGCATCCCGTCCTCCACCTCGCCGATGGAGCCGTAGATCGACATGAGCGCGAAGCTGACCCACCCGGTCATCTGCGCGATGCGGATCGCGATCGTCCCTGCGGCGGCGATATCGCCGGTGGTCGCCTGCCCTTCAGCCCAGAGCAGGACCGACCCGCCGATCAGGATCAGCGGCAGCAGGCCCGCGAGGATCATCAGCGACAGCCGGAACCAGGCGGACAAGACGCCGAAGTC
The DNA here is from genome assembly GCA_020637675.1 of Paracoccaceae bacterium. GTDB lineage: Bacteria > Pseudomonadota > Alphaproteobacteria > Rhodobacterales > Rhodobacteraceae > Albidovulum. Next base: position 211,126 of record JACKKD010000003.1, read on the forward strand.
GAGCGCCGTGTCGCGGAAGCCCGCCATGGCACGAAGCGCGGCCTTGTCCTCGTGTTCGGCGTGGGCGAAGAGCTTCACCGTCTTGATGTTGGTGATCGTGTCCACGACCTGCCCCGTCACCATCGCGCGCGCGCCCGCCCGCGCGGCGGACTTGCCCCGCACCTTGGGCAGGAAGGCGCGGATGAGGAGCAGATAGGCTGCAATCCAGAGGCCGAGCGCCGCCGCCATCCAGCCATCGACCGTCACGAGGAACGCAACGGAGCCCGCAAGCGAGGCGAGCGCGAAGGCCACGGTGTTGATCGTTTCGCTCGCCACGTCGGTGACGGCACGCGCGGCCTGCATCTGCTTCTGCGCGATGCGCCCGGCGAAATCGTTGTCGAAGAAGGTCACCGCATGGCCCATCGTCCAGCGGTGCAGCCGCGACAGCACCAGCGGCAGAACATTCGGCTGCACGACGATGGAGTTCGAGGCCGCCGAAAGGCCGAAAGCGATCGGGCGCAGGACGACAAGAAAGATCGCGAAGCCGGCGAGCAGCGGCCAGTGATCGGCCAGGATGGTTGCCGGGCTCCCGGATTGCGCCGCGTCGACTATGGCGCCAAGGAACCAGGCCGTCACGACCTCCATTACCCCGGCAATCGCCGAAAGAACGGCGGCGAGCGTCAGCGGCCCCCAGGCACCCGAGAGGCACCATAGGAAGAAGCGACCGAGCGACTGCGGCGGCGGGCCCTCCGCCGGACGGAAGGCGTCGATCAGATCGCCGGCCCTCATTCAGCCGCCTCCGCCTCGTCGGTGCCGATGAAGCCGCCCGACTGCCGGTTCCAGAAGCGGGCGTAGAGGCCCCCCCTCGCAAGAAGCTCCTCGTGGCTTCCGTGCTCGGCCACCTTGCCGTCGTCGAGCACGACGATCCGGTCCATCCGCGCGATCGTCGAGAGCCGGTGGGCGATGGCGATCACCGTCTTTCCCTCCATCACGCCATAGAGCGTTTCCTGTATAGCCGCCTCCACCTCACTGTCGAGGGCGGAGGTCGCCTCGTCCAGAACGAGGATCGGCGCGTCCTTCAGGATCACGCGGGCAAGCGCCACGCGCTGCCGCTGACCGCCCGACAGCTTCACCCCGCGCTCGCCCACCTCCGCGTCATAGCCCTTGCGCCCCGCAGGATCGGTGAGCTGGAGAATGAAGTCATGCGCCTCGGCCCGACGGGCAGCCTCCACCATCTCGCCCTCGGTCGCGCCGGGACGGCCATAGAGAATGTTGTCGCGCACCGAGCGGTGAAGGAGCGAACTGTCCTGCTGCACCATCCCGATCCGCCGGCGCAGACTGTCCTGCGTCACCCCCGTGATGTCCTGTCCGTCAATCAGAATGCGGCCGGCCTCCGGGTCATAGAAACGCAAAAGCAGCTTTACCAGGGTCGATTTTCCCGACCCGGACCGGCCGACGAGGCCGATTTTTTCGCCTGGCCGGATCGTCAGGCTCACCCGGTCGAGCCCCCCGAAGCCGCGGCCGTAGTGGTGGCTCAGCCCTTCGGTCTCGATCCGGCCCTCGCGGAACTCGAGCGGGCACGCGGCGGGCCCGTCCACCAGCCCGATCGGCTGGGCGATGGTCTCCATCCCCTCGGCGACGACACCGAGCGACTGGACGAGGTTCGTCATTGCCCACATGATCCAATAGGTCATCGAGTTGAGCCGAAGCACCAGCGCCGACGCTGCCGCGACGGTGCCGACCGTGGCCTGGCCCCGGTACCAGAGGTAGGTCGCCAACGCGGTGGCCGACACTATCAACGCGCCGTTGAGCATCGTCAGCACCACGTCCATCCTGGTTATGATGCGCATCTCGCGGGCGAAGGTCGCGCGAAGGTTCTCGATCGATTCGCCCACATATGCGATCTCCCGGTCGTCATGGGCGAACATCTTGACCGAGTGAATGTTGGTGAAGCTGTCCACCACCCGGCCGGTCACAGAGGATCGCGCGTCCGAAGACGCCATCGATGCCGGACCGGCGCGCCGCACCGTCCAGCGCATCAGCGCAAGATACAGTGCCGCCCAGATCAGGAGCGGCACCATCAGGCGGGAATCCGCATTCCCGAGCAGGATGACCGCCCCGACGAGCGTTGTCAGGGCGAATGCAACGGCGTCGAAAACCTGGAACACCGCGTCGCCGGCCGCGGGCGGCGTCTGCATCAGTCGGTTCGCAATGCGCCCGGCAAAATCGTTCTCGAACCAGCCGACCGACTGGCGCAGCACATGGCGGATCGCGCGCCAGCGGAAGAGTGCCCCGTAGTTGACGAGGATCGTGTTGTGCAGGAGCGCCACGTCTATCCCCGAAACGATCGGGCGTACGAAGAGGACCACCAGCGCCGCAATGGCAAACTCTGTCCCGTGGGTCTTCATCACGTCGGCGGGCGCGCCCTGGGAGAGGAGGTCCACCATCCGCCCGACATACCAGATCAACGCCACGTCGAGAGCCGCCGAGACGCACTTCAGCGCCGCGGTCACCATAAACACGCCGCGGAACGGTCGCGAATACTCCATCAGGAAGGGAAGGAGCCGCTGCGGCGGCGCGTCCTTCTCTTCGTAGACGACATAGGGATCGACAAGGTTCTCGAAGAACCTGAACATAGCGGCGCCTTTCGGGTTGCCGGCCGGATATACATCAGACCGGTCGAAAGGGAAACTCAGTGCCGGATGAGCTCAACGACGGACAGGGCGATCAGGCCGGCCATGACCAGGTTGAAGACCCTGAGCCGCCGCGCGGTCGTGAGCCACCGCGCGATTGCCTGCCCGGCGTAGGTCCAGGTCGCCGACGAGCTGAGCCCGAGCGTCATGAAGGTCGCGGCCACCGCGGCGGCCGTGACCAAAGGCGCCTCCGGCAGGATGAACTGTGAGGTCGCGGCAATCGCCATCGACCAAGCCTTCGGGTTCACCCACTGGAACGCCATAGCCTGATGGAAGCGCAGCGGATGCGCGCCTTCGCTTTTCGACCCGATTCCACCCGAACGGGCAATCTTCCATGCGATCCAGAGCAGCAAGGCGGCACCGCCCCAGCGCAGGCCCTCGCGCAGGAGCGCGCTGGCCTGGAAGATCCCTCCGAGCGCCAGACCGACGATCAGCAGCATCAGCGGGAAACCCAGCGCGACACCGAGAAGATGCGGCAGGGTCCGGCGAAAGCCGAAATTCGCGCCGGAGGCCGCAAGCATGGCGTTGTTCGGCCCCGGCGTGAACAGCGTGGCGACGGCGAGTGCGAGGAGCGCAGGAAAAGTGTCGGGGGTCATGGCGGTGAGTCCGGGGCCGGTGGCCAATTTGCCGTGTAAGGGAGCGAGCCTTCAAGCGAGCAATTGTTCCCGTGACAATCGGAAGCCAGAGGCGATCCAGCGGTCCTCGAGCACCTTCAGCCGTTCGCCCAGTGCAGCGCCGGACAGGCCCGGCATGAGGTCTGCGGCGCGGAGCGGGAAGCGCGCTGCGGCGCCTTCGGCCACGGCCTCCTCCCAGCCTGTCGGCAGCGCGGTGCCGAGGCTCGCACTGCGCAGAAGGACCGTGTCGCGTGCCGCCTCCGCACCGTGCCGATACGCGATCTCAGCCGGCGAGGCGCCTTCGCCGAGGCACTCGAGCAGCGTCGCAAGCCGCCGCCCCTCGGCGCGCGAAAGCCGCAGGCGATCTTCGGCCTCCGATCCGCCCAGCACCGCAAGCCGGCGGATCCACTCCGGCGCATAGGGTGGTTCGAGATGGACGAGAGGCCCGAGTGCGGTCGGATCCGCCCCCGGGAGGACCCGCGCGAGCACCCCGGTGGCCCGCATCGCGGCCAGAGCAGGCGCCGGGTCGGGCGCGGCCAGAAGCCGGCGCATCTCGTGGCCGATCCTTTCACGTGAAAGCGTGTCTAATCCGGCCGAATTCGCGCCGCAGGCTGCCAGCGCCGCCTCATCCATCCCGGCTTCGGCATCGCCGTACCAGGCATGGAAGCGGAAAAAGCGCAGGATGCGGAGATAGTCCTCGCGGATGCGCGCATCGGCATCGCCCACGAAGCGGACGCGGCGCGCCATGAGGTCGGGAAGCCCGCCGATCGGATCGACGATGCGCCCCGCCGCGTCGGCATAGAGCGCGTTCATGGTGAAGTCCCGTCGCGCCGCGTCCTCTTCGACACACGTCGAAAAGGCGACGGTTGCGTGGCGCCCGAAGGTCTCCACGTCACGCCGGAAGGTCGTCACCTCGTGCGGGACGCCTTGGACGACGACCGTGACCGTGCCGTGCTCAACCCCCGTCGGCACGACCTTCAGCCCGGCCGCGCGCGCGACATCTGTCACCCGATCCGGCACCGCATCCGTTGCAATATCGATATCCGCGACCGACTTGCCCAGAAGCGCGTTGCGCACGCAGCCGCCAACCAGGAACGCCAGGTGCCCTGCATCCGTCAGAAGGTGCAGCACCTGCTGCAGCCCCTCGTCCTTCAGCCACGCATCGGTGATCCTCATTCCGCCATCCGGTCCGCAAGCGCCCTGAGAATACGCGCGGTGGCGCCCCAGATGTAATAGGGCCCGTAAGGCACGGCGTAGTAGCGCCGCACCTGTCCGCGCCACGGCCGGCCCTCGATCCGGTACCGGGCCGGGTTAGCGGCGTGGGAGAGTGGGACCGAGAAGACCTCTTCGACCTCGCCGGCTTCGGGAACCGGCGTGAAGTCTCCGCAGATGCGGGCGAAGACCGGGGTCACGAGAAAGCCTGTCACTGTCTCATGCGCCTCGGCGCGGCCGAGGACTTCGACCTGCCGGCGGGGAAGGCCGATCTCCTCCTCCGCCTCGCGAAGCGCGGCGGCAACGGCATCGGCGTCGCCCGCGTCGACCTTTCCGCCGGGGAAGGCGATCTGGCCGGGATGATGCTTCAGCCGCGAGGAACGCTTTGTGAGGATCACTTCCACCCCGCGCGGCCCGGCTTGCAGCGCAACCAGCACCCCCGCAGCGCACAGCACCCGGTCGTCCGGCAGTTGGGTGCCGGGATTGAGGTCATAGTCCGAGGTGGGCCGCCCCGGCCGGGCGAGCGCCGCAAGGACCGGGGCGAGCGGATCAGCCGGCTTCATCGGGGCTCTTCGCCGCATCGAAGCCGAGCGTCGCCGGATCAAACTCGTAGTGCGCGCCGCAGAACTGGCAGTCGGCTGTGACGATGCCTGCCTCGGTCGTCATGTGCCGGATATCCTTGGCCGAGTAGATCGAAAGCGACTCGCGCACCCGCTCCGACGAGCAGGAGCAACCGAAATGCACCGATTGCGCATCGAAGACCCGCGGGCCCTCCTCGTGGAAGAGCCGCACCAGCAGGTCGGTGGGCGTCACCCTTGGCCCGATCAGTTCCATGTCTTCAACCGTATCAAGGAGCAGGTTGGAGCGCGCCCAGTTCTCCCCATCCTCGCCGTCGAGAATATCGCCAGGAGCAAGCAGGCCGCCCTCGCCGCTGCCGCCTTCGTTCGCCACGAACGGCGATGCCTTCGGCATGTGCTGCAGCATTACGCCGCCGGCTCGCCAGCTTTCGGTGCCACCCGGCAGGCGCGACTTGCCGAAGCTCAGTGCGAAGCGCGTTGGAAGCTGCTCCGACTGCGCGAAATACGTCTCTGCGCAAGCAGAAAGCGAGCCCCCGGCCAGCGGCGTGATTCCCTGGTACGGTGTCGTTCCCGGCCCCTGGTCGAGCAGAACCGCCAGATAGCCATTGCCTATCTGCGGGAATCCGGGCCCGTCTGCGTCGAGCCGATCTGCATCGAAGGAAGCCCAGGCGCGCATCCGCGCACTTCCGCCGCTTTCCGCCGGCGCATAGTAATCGGTGGCAATGATCCGCACCGGCCCGTCGCCCCGGACCTGGAGCGACAGCTTCCAGCGCAGTTTGATCGTCTGCCCGATGAGCGCGGTCAGAAGCGCCGCTTCGGCCACCAGCGCCTCGATCACGACCGGGTAGTTGTGCTGCGCGAGAACGCGGTCCAGCACGCCATCGAGCCGTGCAACCCGTCCGCGGATGTCGGACCGGTCAAGCTGAAACGGAAGGACGGTATCGTCCCAGGCGATCATCGACAGGCTTGTCATGGGGTTTCCTCGGCGCTTGCGCCCTGCCATACCGCGTGAATATGGGGACGACAACCCGGAGGCCAAGAGAGGCGCTATGATCAGACGGTTCGGGGAACCGCTGGTGCGGGGGCAAAGCTACCGGATACGGCACGGCGTCTATGCCGTGCTGCCGCACGGGCGCGACGTGCTCCTGACCCACCAGGCGGAGCCGGAGCCGGAGTTCCAGTTGCCCGGTGGCGGCATCGATCCGGGCGAGTCGCCGCTCCGGGCACTGCACCGGGAGGTCTTCGAGGAAACCGGCTGGTCGATCGCGGCGCCACGCCGGATCGGGGCGTTCCGCCGGTTCGTCTACATGCCGGAATACGATCGCTGGGCAGAGAAGCTTTGCACGATATACCTCGCGCGCCCGGTGCGACGGCTCGGCAGACCCTCGGAGCCCGGCCACGAAGCCGTCTGGATGCCGCTGGGTGCCGCCTGCCGGATGCTTGGCAATGCTGGCGACCGGCATTTCGCGCGCGCTGTTGCGAGCATTTGACCGACCGCCAAATTGACCTGACCTGACCCTCGCCATCGCAACGAAGGCCCGCGAGGCTAGGCGCCGCCGAACTCGAACACGATTGCCGAGACATCGTCCTCGAGCGACGCGCCCGGCGCCAATTCCTGGCTGAGCAGCCAGAACAGGTCGTCAACGAACTCCCCCGCCAGTCCGCCCGCTGCGGCCTTTTGCGCGATGCGTACCAGGCCTTGCGGCTCCAGCATGCTGCCGTCCTTCAGCCGACACTCGGTGAGACCGTCGCTATAGAACATCAGACGCTCGCCGCGGTCGAGCGTGACATCGAACTGACTCCAACCGACATCGGCGAACATGCCAATCGGCATGCCGCCATCGCCGAGGAATTCGGCCGTGCCGTCGGTCCTGAGAAGCAGCGGATGCGGATGCCCGCACTGGACCATCCGGACCGAACCCGTGAAAAGGTCGGCCACGCCGTAGACCATCGTGAAGTACTCATCGATTCCGGTATCGTTGGTCATCCGCGCGTTCAATGCCGCAGCCACGTCCGGCGGTTTGCGAAGACCGTAGAAGTGCCATTGACGCGGCTCCATCGCGATGTTCTGGGCGAAGTTCGTCGGCGACAGATAGCTCGCGAGCCGTGCCGTGAGGAGCGCGGCGGTAATGCCGTGGCCCGAGACATCGAGGCTGTAGAAGCCGACTTGGTTGAATCCGGGCGTAAAGAGTCCGACAAGATCGCCGCCGATATGGCCGCTTGGCTTGAGAAGCAGGCCGAAACGCGATGCGCCGAACGACTTGGCCCTTTCCGGCACGAGCGATTCCTGGATCTTCTTCGCCTGGATGAGGTCCCGGTTGATCGAATCGTAGACGCACCGAAGCTCGGCCAGGGTGTCTGACAGCAGGCGGTTCTTCTCCGTCAGCTCCCGCTCCATTCTGAGGATGCGTTCTCCCGCCGCAATCCGCGCGCGCAGTTCGTCGCCGCTGACCGGCTTGGTGAGGAAATCGTCTGCCCCGCCCTCCAGGCCGCGGGCGATCTCGGCGGTTTCCGTCTTGGACGTGAGCAGGATGAAGTAGACGTAACGTGTGCTGACGCGCGCGCGCAGTGTCTGGCAGAACTCGATCCCGGTCATGCCGGGCATCATCCAGTCCGAGATGACGAGGTCCGGCGGCTCCACGTCGCAGAGCAGGAGCGCATCTTCGGCGGTTCCCGCCTCCATGACTGCAAAGCCGGAACGGGCAAGCTGCGCCGACAGGATCTTGCGCTGCAGGCGGCTGTCGTCGACCACGAGAACGCGGCAGACCGCCCGGGCCGGAGCCACGAGCGATTCCTTGTCTGCCAACTTCGCCTCTGACTGAGACATTGCCTCTGACTGCACCGCACTCCATCGGCCATTTAGCCGTCGCGGCGTTAACAGGCGTTGAACGTCGAAGTGTCAGGCGCCTCGGGACGGATTAACGGCTGCGAAACGAGGCCGGCCTATGCTGCGGGTGCCAAAGGGGTGGCTAATGGTGGTCAAGATGATGATTGATTGGGAACGCACGAACGAGCTTTGCGCTGAGATCGGCAGCGACGGCTTCGCCGAGATCGTTGAACTGTTTCTGGACGAGGTCGAAGGCGTGGTTCGGCGCCTGAGCAAGCAGCCGGATCCATCGCGGTTCGAGGCGGATCTGCACTTTCTCAAGGGTGGCGCCTGGAACCTCGGCTTCGCAGCGTTTGGTGCGCTGTGTCAGGACGGTGAGCGAGAAGCGGCGGGCGGGCGGCCCGACGAGGTGGACGCGGCAAAGATCGTCGCGGCCTACTACGCCTCGAAGGCGGAGTTCATGGCCGGCCTAGCTGCCCTCGGCGAACGGGACGGCCACGCGGCGTGACGCTCCTCAGACGAGGAATTCGGCGAGGGCATCGTCGTCGGTGATGTCGCGATAGCTGAACGCGGCCTCGTCCATCTTGCGGATGAGGGCCGCGAAACTGTCTGCCGACTTCGTCTCGATGCCGATGAGGACCGAGCCGAAGTTCCGGGCCGACTTCTTGAGATACTCGAATCGGGCAATGTCGTCGTCGGGTCCGAGCATCGCAAGGAATTCGCGCAGGGCGCCGGGACGTTGCGGCATGCGCAGGATGAAATACTTCTTCAATCCCGCGTAGCGCTGGGCTCGCTCCTTCACCTCAGGCAGGCGCTCGAAGTCGAAGTTGCCGCCCGAGGTCACGCAGACGATCCGCCGCCCCCGGATGACGTCGGCGAGGTCCGGCAGGACATCGACCGAAAGGGCACCGGCCGGTTCGAGGACGATGCCCTCGACGTTGAGCATATCGAGCATGGTGATGCAGATCCGGTCCTCGGGCGCGGCGAGCACCTGCGCCGCGCGAATCGCCTTGAGGCGCGCAAACGGCCGTGCACCGATTCGCGCCACCGCGGCGCCGTCGACAAAACTATTCACGCGCTTCAGCGTTACCGGTTCACCCGCTGCCACCGCCGCGGCGAGGCTCGCACCACCGAGCGGCTCGGCGAAGCGGAAGTCGGTCATCGGCGCGATTTCCGCGAAGACGCCCGTAACCCCGGCGGAAAGCCCACCGCCACCAACGGGCACCACCACCAGATCTGGAGGCTCCGGCAGTTGATCGAGTATCTCCACCGCGACGCTCGCCTGCCCCTCGATCACGTCGTCATCGTCAAAGGGCGACAGGAACCGCGCCGTGGCCTTCCCACAGAAGTCCTGTGCGGCTGCCAGCGTGCGGTCGAAGTAGTCGCCGACGAGTCGGATTTCGACACTGTTCCCGCCGAACATGCGTGTCTTGTCGATCTTCTGCTGCGGCGTCGTCACCGGCATGAATATGGTGCCCCGCACACCGAAATGACGGCAGGCGTAGGCCATCCCCTGCGCATGGTTGCCAGCACTCGCACAGACGAAATGTGCCTGACCTGGATCGGCGGCGCGGGCCTTGCGCATCGCCGTGAAGGCGCCGCGCAGCTTGTAGCTGCGCACCGGGGTCAGATCCTCGCGTTTCAGCCAGATCTCTGCGCCGTAGCGGGCGGAGAGATGCTCGTTTCGCTGCAGCGGCGTCGCGGGGAAGACTTCGCGCAACGCCTCGGTCGCTGCGCGCGCACGCTGAGTGAATTCGCCCATGCCGCCCTCCGAAGTCAGATCGAGCCCCTGCGACGGGGTGCCAAGGTTTCAGGGCAAAGTCCACCGCCACGGTGACAAGACCGCCATAGTTCTGCCATGGAATCTTCGCCTATTCGCTTTCGGGGGTCTGCGCCGCGCCATCGCGTGCGATATCTGGAGGCAGTGCATATGATCCGCGCAAAGACACTCGTAACTGCAATGGCGCTCTCTGCCCTGATGCTCGGGCCGCTTGCACCGATCTCCTTCGAGTTCGGCGTCGCACCCGCCTTTGCGAAAGGCAATGGCAGCGGAAACGGGGGAGGCAACGGCGGGGGAAAGGGTGGGAACGCCGGCGGCAGGGCCGACAACGGCAAGGCCAAGGCCGGCGGCAAGGCGAAGGGGGCCGGAGACGTGGCCAAGGCTTCAGCCGCGACTGCGGTGACCACGACGACCGACACCGCATCGATCGTCGAGCCAGTAGAGCCCGCCCCCAATGCGCATGGGAAGATGGCCTCGGAACTGAAGGGTCTGAACGCCTTCCACGCGAGCGAGACGGCGTTTGCGAACGCCAGCCCGAACAGCCAGGTTGGCCGGATCGCCGTGTACCGCGAGGCAGCGCTGGGGACGATTGCTGCCGGCGATGCGGCCGAGGAAGCCGCAGCCGCGCTTGAGCAAGCAGCCGCGGCGCTATCCGCAAGCGAACAGGCGCAGGCCGATCTTGACCAGAACTACAGCGGCCGGACAACCGCCGAGATCGCCGCTGACATGGCCGCACTCGATCCGGCGGCAGCGGAATACCAGTCGAGCCTCGATGCGCTCAACGCCGAACGTACTGCGGCGGAGACCTACGAGGCGGAGCGCGCGGTGCTCGAGACGGAGATCGCCGCGAACGAAGCCGCGGTAACCGCCGCCGAGGGTGCCGTGACCGAGGCGGAGACCGCGCTCGCGGACGCGGAACTGGCGGAAGGTGACGCCCTGGCGACCGCCGCGAACGGCCGCATGCTCTCGGACCCGGCAATCGACTTCCTGCGCGAGCAGCTCGGCCTCTGATCTCGCGGCGACCGGTCCGGAGTCCCGCCGCCGAGGCGGGCGGGGCTCCTTGCTCTCGGGCATATTCTCCGATAATCGCGGCTCGATCGTCTCTGGCCGACGGAGGTTCCGCATGTCCGCCCCGAAGAAAGTGGTTCTCGCCTATTCTGGCGGCCTCGATACCTCCATCATCCTGAAATGGCTGCAGACGGAATACGGCTGCGAGGTCGTCACCTTCACCGCCGACCTGGGCCAGGGCGAGGAACTGGAGCCCGCGCGGGCGAAGGCGGTCCTGCTGGGCATCAAGCCGGAAAACATCCACATCGTCGACGTCCGCGAGGAGTTCGTGCGCGACTTTGTGTTCCCCATGTTCCGGGCGAACGCGCTCTACGAGGGGCTCTACCTCCTCGGCACTTCGATCGCGCGGCCGCTGATCTCCAAGCACCTCGTCGACATCGCCCACCGCCACGGCGCGGACGCCGTGGCCCATGGTGCGACCGGAAAGGGCAACGATCAGGTACGGTTCGAGCTTTCGGCCGCGGCCCTCGACCCGGCAATACGCGTCATCGCGCCCTGGCGGCTCTGGGACCTGACAAGCCGGACGAAGCTTCTGGAGTTCGCCGAGGCGAACCAGATTCCGATCGCCAAGGACAAGCGGGGCGAGGCGCCCTTCTCGGTCGATGCGAACCTTCTGCACACTTCCTCGGAAGGTCGTGTCCTCGAAGACCCGGCACAGGAGTTCCCGGACTACGTGCTCCAGCGCGTCGTGCCCGTCGAGGAGGCGCCCGACACGCCCGAGATGGTCGAGATCGCCTTCGAGCGGGGCGATGCCGTGGCCATCGACGGCGTGGCCATGTCGCCCGCGACAATCCTGACGAAACTGAACGAGCTTGGCGCGAAACACGGGATCGGCGTTCTCGACCTCGTCGAGAACCGTTTTGTCGGCATGAAGTCGCGCGGTGTCTATGAGACGCCGGGCGGCACAATCCTGCTGGAGGCCCACCGCGGCATCGAGCAGATCACGCTCGACGCCGGCGCGGGGCACCTCAAGGACTCGATCATGCCGCGCTATGCGGAGTTGATCTACAACGGTTTCTGGTTCAGCCCCGAACGCGAGGCGCTGCAGGCTCTTATCGACAAGACGCAGGAACATGTCACCGGCACGGTGCGCGTGAAGCTCTACAAGGGCCGTGCCGCAACCGTCGCCCGCTGGTCTAACCACTCGCTCTACAGTGAGAAGCACGTCACCTTCGAGGAGGACGCGGGGGCTTACGACCAGAAGGACGCCGAGGGCTTCATCCGGCTGAACGCGCTCCGGCTGCGGCTGATCGCGGCGCGGAACGCGCGGGTGACTCGCTGACCTTGCGCCCGCGCCCGAGTGACGCAACGCCACGCTTGCGAGGGTGCCGTGCCGGTCGCTATGCCGGAACCACATGACGCGAGCGGAGCAACCATGTCTCTTGAAACGATTGCCGCCGGTATCCGCAAGGCGCTCGAAACCCGGCGTTTCTCCGGCAGCCTCAAGTTCGACTGCGGACCGGCAGGGGTGATCGTGCTGGCCGACGGCACCGCGACGACGGACGACCGTGAGACAGACTGCACGCTGACGATCTCCGAAGACAACCTCGGCAAGCTCCTGGCCGGAAAGCTGAACCCGATGACCGGGGTCATGCTCGGCAAGCTCAAGGTCTCCGGCGATCTCGGCGTGGCGATGGGGCTGGCGAAGCTTCTGTCCTGACGCGCCGCTCCGGATTTGGTTCCCATCACGGCAAGGTGACTTGCCAGAAGCGCCTGGTCTGACGCCTCTGGGGGCGTCCATCGGGAGGTGCATGAGATGGCGAAGTTGCTGTTGTCCCTGATCCTGTTGCTGGCTGCGCACCCCGCCGCAGCGAGAACCGAGACTGCAATCGTCGCCGGCGGCTGTTTCTGGTGCGTCGAAAGCAATTTCGAAAGTCTGCCGGGGGTAAAGGAAGTCGTGTCGGGCTACACGGGCGGCACGGCCAGCAGTGCGACCTATGACCAGGTTTCGACCGGTAGCACCGGCCATTACGAGGCGGTGAAGATCTTCTTCGATCCCGCCAGGGTCAGCTATCGGAAGATCCTCGATCTCTTCTTCCGGTCAAGCGATCCGCTCGACGCCGGCGGGCAGTTCTGCGACCGCGGCAAGAGCTACCGCACGGCCATTTTCGTCCAGTCGGCGGCGCAGCGCGCAGATGCGGTCGCCGCAAAGGCTGACGCCGAAGCCGCCCTTGGCCGGAAGGTCGCGACCGAGATTCGCGATGCCGGCCCCTTCTTCGAGGCCGAAGCCTACCACCAGGGCTACTACAAGGGCTCCAAGGTTGTTCTGACGCGGCGGGGACCCATGCGTCAGGCGAATGCCTATGCGTTCTACCGCAAGGCCTGCGGCAGGGATGCGCGGGTCAAGGAGCTCTGGGGTAGCCAGTCCGCCTTCGTGCACTGACGCCGGGGTCGTCAGAGACCGATCCGGCAGGCGGCAATCACCGCCATGTTGAGAATGTCGTTGACCGTGGAGCCGGTCGAGCAGATCTGGACCGGCTTGTCCACACCGGTCAGAATCGGGCCGATCACGGTGGCGCCGGCCATTTCCTGCATCAGCTTGACCGAGATCGAGGCGGAATGCCGCGCGGGCACGACAAGGACATTGGCCGGACCGGTCAGACGGCAGAAAGGATAGTGCGCCATCTGCTCCATGTTGAGCGCGACATCAACCGTCATCTCGCCCTCGTACTCGAAATCCACGCCCCGGCGGTCGAGCACCTTTGGCGCCTGATGCATCTTCGTCGCGCGTTCCGACACCGGGTAACCGAAGGTCGAGAACGACAGGAAGGCAACGCGCGGCTCGATCCCGAGGGCGCGCGCCACACCCGCACCGCGCTCGGCGATGTCGGCAAGGTCCTCCTCGTCCGGCCACTCGTGGACAAGGGTGTCGCCGATGAAGACGATCCGGCCGCGATGCAGGACGGCGGTGATGCCGACGGCCCCGTCCTCGGCGCGCGCGTCAAAGACGTGGTTGATGAGGCCGAGGACATGCGCCGATTTCCGCGTCGCCCCGGTGACGAGCCCGTCGCCGTGGCCATGGGCCAGCATCAGTGCCGAGAAGACATGGCGGTCGCGGGCGGCGAGGCGGTGGACGTCGTGCATGTCGAAGCCCTGCCGTTGCAGCCGGGCATAGAGAAAATCCTTGTAGGTCTGGAGATGCCGCGTGTTGGCGGCGTTCACCACCTCAAGCTCCTTCACCGCGTCGGCAAGCCCCTCGGCGCCAAGTTTTTCCTTCACATCCGCCTCACGGCCGACCACGAGCGCCTTGCCGAGGCCGGCGCGCTGATACGCCACCGCCGCCTTCAGCACGCGCGCGTCGTCGCCCTCGGCGAAGATCATCCGCGCCTGCGCCTGACGGGCACGGGCGTGTATCCCTTGCAGTATCGACGCCGTCGGGTCCATCCGAGACTTCAGATGCAGTTCGTAGGCACTCATGTCGATGATCGGCCGCCGGGCGACTCCCGTCTCCATCCCGGCGCGGGCCACTGCGGGCGGGATGACGTAGATGAGGCGCGGGTCGAAGGGCGTCGGGATGATATAGTCGCGGCCGAACGAAAGCTTCCGGCCGTAGGCCATCGCCACCTCGTCCGGCACATCCTCGCGGGCGAGTTTCGCAAGCGCCTTCGCGCAGGCGATCTTCATCTCGTCGTTGATGGCGCGGGCATGGATATCGAGGGCGCCGCGGAAGAGATAGGGAAAGCCGAGAACGTTGTTGACCTGGTTCGGGTAGTCCGACCGGCCCGTGGCGACGATCGCATCGGGGCGCACGGCCTGCGCCTCCTCAGGCGTGATCTCCGGATCGGGGTTCGCCATGGCGAATATGACGGGATTGGGCGCCATGGAGGCGACCATGGCGGACGTCACCGCCCCCTTGGCTGAAACGCCAAGGAACACATCGGCCCCTTTCATCGCATCGTCCAGCGTTCGGGCGTCCGTTCGCGCGGCATGCGCGGACTTCCACTGGTTCATCCCCTCCGTCCGGCCTTGCCAGATCACGCCCTTGGTGTCGCACATGAGGCAGTTGTCGTGCCGCGCGCCCATGGTCTTGAGAAGCTCAAGGCACGCGATCCCCGCCGCGCCGGCACCGTTCAGGACGATGCGGCAGTCCTCGATCTTCTTGCCGGACAACTCCAGCGCGTTGATCAGTCCCGCCGCACAGATCACTGCCGTGCCGTGCTGGTCGTCATGGAACACCGGAATGTCCATGATCTCCTTCAGCCGGCTCTCGATGATGAAACACTCCGGCGCCTTGATATCCTCGAGGTTGATGCCCCCGAATGTCGGACCCATCAGCCGGACGGCCTGTATGATCTCGTCGGGGTCCTCGGTATCGAGCTCGATGTCGATGGCGTTCACATCGGCGAAGCGCTTGAAGAGCACCGCCTTGCCTTCCATCACCGGCTTCGAGGCGAGTGCGCCCAGGTTGCCAAGGCCCAGGATCGCGGTGCCGTTTGAGATGACGGCGACCATGTTGCCCTTGGTGGTGTAGTCATAGGCCGTCTCGGGCGCCTCGGCGATCGCCTCGACGGGCACCGCGACCCCCGGGGAATAGGCAAGAGACAGGTCGCGCTGCGTTGCCATCGGCTTCGATGCCACCACCTCGTATTTCCCCGGCACGGGATTGAGGTGATAGGCAAGCGCCTCTTCCGGCGTCACGCGGTTCTTCGACATCTGGCTCAGCTCCTCCTCGGGGCGATGCCGTCTTACCGCCGCGGAATGTGACAATCCACAGGATTTGCGGCTTTTCCCTCGCCGGGTGCTTTTGTAGGGTCCGGCGGGGCTTGAGGGGGTGATCCGTGTCTGTCGACGCCAACGTCACGCCGATGATGGCGCAGTATCTGGAGATCAAGGGGCGCCACCCGGATGCGCTCCTCTTCTACCGGATGGGCGACTTCTACGAGATGTTCTTCGACGACGCGGCGGCGGCGGCGGCGGCGCTCGACATTGCGCTGACGAAACGGGGCCAACATCTGGGCGAAGACATCCCGATGTGCGGCGTCCCGGTCCATGCAGCCGAGGGATATCTGCTGACCCTGATCCGCAAGGGATTCCGCGTTGCCATCGCCGAGCAGATGGAGGACCCGGCAGAGGCGAAGAAGCGCGGATCGAAGGCGGTCGTCGCGCGCGATGTCGTGCGCCTCGTCACACCCGGGACGCTCACCGAGGAATCGCTCCTGGAGGCGCGGCGGCACAACTTCCTCGCCAGCTACGCAGAGGTTCGCGGTGACGCGGCACTCGCCTGGGCCGACATCTCGACGGGCGAGGTGAGGGTGACGACCTGCACGCTATCCCGGCTCGCGCCCGAACTTGCGCGCATTGGCCCCCGCGAGGTCCTGGTGAGCGAATCGAAAGAGGCGGATCTGGCCGGCACAGTGTCTGAATCCGGTGCGGCGCTGACCCCCATTTCGCGCGCGGCCTTCGATAGCGCCGGGGCGGAAAAACGGCTCTGCACGCTCTACGAGGTCGCCTCGCTCGACGCCTTCGGGGCCTTCGACAGGGCGGAACTGTCGGCGCTTGGCGCGATCGTGGAATATCTCGACCTCACGCAGCGCGGCAAACTGCCCCTCCTGCGGCCGCCGGTGAAGGAACTGCCCGGCGGGTCTGTCCAGATCGATGCGGCGACGCGACGAAACCTGGAGATCACGCAGAGCCTGTCTGGCGGGCGCGAGGGTTCGCTTATTGCCGCCATCGACCGCACGGTGACGGCCGCCGGCGCACGGCTCCTGGAACGTCGGCTGTCGGCGCCGTCCCGCGACCTGAGGGAGGTTCATGCCCGCCTCGACGCGGTGCGGTTCCTGACGGAGGAGGCGCGCCTTACGTCCACGCTGCGCGACGACCTGCGCCGGGCTCCGGACATGGATCGCGCTCTCTCGCGGCTCGCGCTTGACCGCGGCGGACCCCGCGACCTGGCGGCGATAAGGTCCGGTCTTGCCGAGGCGGGCCGTATTGCGGGCCATCTCGACGGCGATTTGCCGGCACGGCTTGCCGCCGCCCGGGTCGCGCTTCTCGGTCATGACGACCTTGTCGCCTGTCTCGACGCCGCCCTCGTTCCCGACCCTCCGCTTCTGGCGCGGGACGGCGGGTTCATCGCCGCAGGCCACAATGCCGAACTCGACGACGTGCGGCAGCTCCGCGACGAGGGCCGCAGCGTGATTGCACGCATGCAGGCGGAGTATATTGCGGAAACGGGTATCCAGAGTCTCAAGATCAAGCACAACAACGTGCTTGGCTACTTCATCGAGACCACCTCGACCCATGCCGAGCGGATGCTCTCCCCGCCGCTCAGCGGCACCTTCATTCACCGACAGACCACCGCGGGCCAGGTGCGTTTCACCACTGTGCCGCTGTCCGAGATGGAAACCCGGATCCTCAACGCCGGAAACCGGTCGTTGGAAATCGAGAAGCGGCTCTATGACGGCCTGAAAGCGATGGTTCTGGGCGCCGCAGACACGGTTTCGGGCGCGGCCCGGGCGCTGGCGGAGATCGACCTCGCCGCCGCGCTGGCCGATCTTGCCCGCGGCGAGGATTGGGTCGAGCCGGTCGTGGACGATAGCTGCGCCTTTGAGGTCGAAGGCGGACGGCACCCGGTCGTGGAACGCGCGCTGAAGCGCGGCGGCGACGCGTTCGTAGCCAACGACTGCCTGCTGACAACCGGCGACACCCCGGCGATATGGCTTCTGACCGGCCCCAACATGGCGGGGAAGTCCACCTTTCTCAGGCAGAACGCGCTGATTGCGCTCCTGGCTCAGGCTGGCTCCTTCGTGCCGGCGCGACGGGCCCGGATCGGTCTTGTCAGCCAGATCTTCAGTCGCGTCGGTGCCGCCGATGATCTGGCCCGCGGCCGATCCACGTTCATGGTCGAGATGGTGGAGACTGCCGCGATCCTGAACCGCGCGGACGACCGTGCGCTTGTGATCCTCGACGAGATCGGCCGCGGCACGGCAACCTATGACGGTCTCTCCATTGCCTGGGCGACGCTCGAGTACCTGCACGACGTGAACCGCGCCCGCGCGCTCTTCGCCACGCACTATCACGAGATGACCTCGCTCGCCCGCAAGCTGCCCGGGGTAGAAAATGCGACCGTCGCCGTCCGAGAGTGGGAAGGCGAGGTGATATTTCTCCACGAAGTGAGGAAGGGTGCGGCCGACCGCAGCTATGGAGTGCAGGTCGCCCGCCTCGCCGGCCTGCCACTCGCCGTAGTGGAACGGGCGAAGGTGGTGCTTGAGGCGCTGGAGAGGGGCGAGCGCGAGGGCGGCGCACGCAAGGACACGCTGATCGACGACCTACCGCTTTTCAGCGCCGCGCCTGCGGTTGCACATTCGAAGCCGAATGGCCCCTCGAAGCTGGAGATGCGGCTTGCCGCACTCCACCCCGACGAGATGACACCCCTTGAGGCGCTTGCCGCCCTTTACGATCTCAAATCAGTCCTTGGAGACTGATTCCCGATCCCGCCTGGCAGCAGATTCATCGCCGGAGTTCGCTGGAGCGGGATCACGATTTCGGTGTCGAACTCACGCCGACCTGGGCCGGCCGGAGGAGCCGTTCGTGCAGCATGAAGCCCTCGGTCATCACCTGGATGATGTCGCCGGCCTTGGTCCCCGGCACCGGCGCCTCGAACATCGCCTGATGGACCTGCGGGTCGAAGGCGTCACCGATCTGCGGTGCCACCGGCTGCACGCCGTGCTTGCCCAGGACCGCGATGAGTTCCTTCATCGTCAACTCGACACCCTCGATAAGTGCCCTGGCCGATTCCGGCTGGTCCGCACCCGCGGATTCGAGCGCGCGCCGGAGGTTGTCGTAGACGGGCAGCAGGTCACGGGCCAGCCTTGACCCGCCATATTGCTCCGCCTCGCGCCGGTCGCGTTCGCCGCGCTTGCGGATATTCTCGGCATCGGCCAGCGCCCGCATGAAGCGGTCGCGCAACTCGTCCCGCTCGGCCCTGAGCGCCTCGATCTCGTCGGCCAGTATCTCGGCCTCGATCGCCTCATCGCCGATCTGCGCCTGATCCTCGGCGATTTCGTCCTTCTTCATCTCGCTCATGCTCTACCCCTTCCGCTCGCCGGAGAGAAGTCTTCCGACAAGTTGCGCCGTGTAGTCCACGATCGGCACGATGCGTCCATAATTCAGCCGCGTCGGACCGATCACGCCCACGGCGCCGATGATCTTACGGTCAGCGTTCATATAGGGAGAGACCACCAGAGAGGAACCCGAAAGTGAGAATAACTTGTTCTCCGATCCGATAAAAATGCGCACGCCTTCGCCCTCCTCCGCGCGTTCGAGGAATTCGGCGATGTCGCGCTTGCGCTCCAGGTCGTCGAAGAGCGTCCGGATGCGTTCCAGATCGGAATCGGCGGCCTGGTCGATAAGGTTCGCGCGGCCGCGCACTATCAGGCGCTCGGAGGTTTCGCCGCGATTTTCCCAGACGGCGAGACCATTTTCGACCAGGGCCCGGGCGGCCTCGTCAAGCTCCCGGCGCCGCCGGCCAACCTCTTCGACCATATGCGCCCTCAGTTCCGACAGCGTCCGCCCCTCGGCCAGCGCGTTGAGAAAGTTCGCGGCCTCCCTCAGGGAGGATTGCGTGTGCCCCAGGGGCGGCGTGAAGACGCGGTTCTCGACATGGCCATCGTCAAACACCAGGACCACGAGCGCCCTGTCGGGACCGAGCCCCACGAACTCGATATGGCGGATCGCAGCCTCATGCTTCGGCGTGAGGACGAGGCTCGCGCCGTGGGTAATGCCCGATAGCGCCGCGCCGATGCGGTCGAACATCGGCGCTATTCCGGGTTCGTTTCCACCGGCGGTCGCATCGATCGCCTCGCGGTCCTGAAGCGAGACGGAGGAAACCTCCATCAGCCCGTCGACGAACATCCTGAGACCGAGCTGTGTCGGGATCCGGCCGGCCGAGGTATGCGGGCTGTCGAGAAGCCCGAGGTATTCGAGGTCCTGCATCACGTTACGGATCGTGGCCGCCGAGATCGGTTCGCTCATCGTGCGGGACAGCGTGCGCGAGCCGACCGGATCGCCGCTGTCGAGATAGCTTTCGACGACGCGGCGGAAGACTTCCCGCGAGCGGTCATTCATCTCGGCGAGAAGCTTCGATCGGTTCTGCATGTCCTGTTCCGGCATGGCCTCCCAGAGATAAGGATCGGCGGGCACCGCCGTCAATCCGGGGTTGCCTCCGCCCGCGGCGGGCCTGTAATTGGCGCGACACCCGCGAAAGGACATTCCATGCGACCCTCCGGCCGGAAACTTGATGCCATGCGTTCCATCGAGATCGACACGGGCGTCACCAAGCACGCCGAGGGATCGTGTCTCATCAGGTGCGGCGACACCCACGTGCTCTGCACCGCAACGATCGAGGACAAGGCGCCGCCCTTCCTGAAAGGAACCGGCCTCGGCTGGGTGACGGCCGAATACGGGATGCTGCCGCGTGCAACGAACACGCGCAACCGGCGCGAGGCGGCGGCGGGCAAGCAGTCCGGGCGGACGCAGGAGATTCAGCGGCTGATCGGCCGCGCCCTTCGCGCGGGCGTGGATCGCGTGGCGCTCGGGGAACGCCAGATCGTGGTGGATTGCGACGTGATCCAGGCCGACGGCGGCACCCGCTGCGCCTCGATCACCGGCGGCTGGGTCGCGCTCAGGCTTGCGGTCAACCGGTTGATGAAGGCCGGCGCCGTGATCGGTGACCCGATCATCGACCATGTCGCAGCCGTCTCCTGTGGGATCTACGCCGGCCAGCCCGTGCTCGACCTCGACTATGCCGAGGACAGCGAGGCCGGGACGGATGGCAACTTCATCATCACCGGTCGCGGCCGGTTGGTCGAGGTACAGATGTCGGCGGAGGGCGCAACCTTCAGTCGCGAGGAGATGACACAGCTTCTTGACCTCGCCGACAAGGGTATCACAGAGCTGGTGGCGGCGCAGAAGGCGGCTATCTGATGCGGAGATTCGCCGGCGACCGGCTTCTGGTCGCGACCCACAACAAGGGGAAGCTGGAGGAAATCGCGGCCCTGCTCTCCCCTTACGGCATCCATTGCATCAGCGCCGCCGAAATGGGCCTCCCGGAGCCCGCCGAAACGGAGACCACCTTCGTCGGTAACGCGAGAATCAAAGCCCATGCGGCCGCAAGGGCGACCGGCCTTCCCGCGCTCGCAGACGACAGCGGGATCGAGGTCGATGGCCTCGCCGGCGCTCCGGGGGTTCACACCGCCGACTGGGCCGAGACGCCCCATGGTCGCGATTTCGTGCTGGCCATGACGCGCACCTGGAACGAGCTCGAGAAGGTCCGTGCGCCCCATCCGCGGACCGCCCGGTTCCGCGCGACAATGGTCCTTGCCTGGCCCGACGGGCATGACGAGGTCTTCGAGGGCAAGGTTGAAGGGCAGGTCGTCTGGCCG
Organism: Paracoccaceae bacterium; assembly: GCA_020637675.1. Lineage (GTDB taxonomy): Bacteria > Pseudomonadota > Alphaproteobacteria > Rhodobacterales > Rhodobacteraceae > Albidovulum. The sequence goes on from JACKKD010000003.1 coordinate 232,256, forward strand.
ATGCGCGGACGCCAGGGACACGGCTACGACCCGATGTTCGAACCGGCCGGCCACACCATCACCTTCGCCGAGATGGACGCGGCTCACAAGAACCGCATCAGCCATCGTGCGGATGCCTTCGGCAAGCTGGTGGCCTGTTTCGACAGGACTTGAAATGGAGGACTGGAAGAATGGCGGGTTCGGGCTCTACCTGCATTGGCCGTTCTGCGCCTCGAAGTGCCCCTACTGCGACTTCAACTCTCACGTCGCCGCTTCGATCGACCAGGAGCGCTGGAAGCGCGCCTACCTGAGCGAGATCGCCAGGATCGGGGCGGAAACCTCGGGCCGGGTTCTGAACACCGTCTTCTTCGGCGGCGGCACCCCCTCGCTGATGAACCCTGATGTGGTCGCCGCGCTGATCGAGGCGATCCGGATGACCTGGCCTGTTGCGAACGACCTGGAGGTGACCCTGGAGGCAAACCCCGGCAGCGTCGAGGCTGGCCGGTTCCGGGCCTATTCGGCCGCAGGAGTCAATCGCCTCTCGATGGGTGTCCAGGCGCTCAATGATTCCGATCTGAAACGGCTCGGAAGGTTGCACAACGTGGCCGAGGCGCGTGGCGCCTTCGAGATTGCGAGAGCGGCTTTCCCGCGGGTGAGTTTCGATATGATCTATGCCCGGCAGGACCAGACTGTCGCGGCCTGGGTTGCGGAACTGCGCGACGCGCTTGCCATGGCGGCCGATCACCTGTCGCTCTACCAACTGACGATCGAGGACGGCACCGCCTTTGGTGCGCGCAATGCGGCCGGCGGGCTGAAAGGTCTGCCGGACGATGATTTGGCCGCGGATATGTATCTGATAACGCAGGGTATTCTTGCCGATGCCGGAATGCCGGCCTACGAGGTTTCGAATCATGCCCGTGATGGTGCGGAAAGTCGGCACAATCTCATCTACTGGCGCTATGGCGACTATGCCGGACTCGGTCCGGGGGCGCATGGCCGGTTGACGCTTGGAGGACAGCGGTTCGCCACGGACACGCCGAAGTCCCCTGCGGAATGGTTGTCTCAGGTAGAGACAGTGGGGCACGGCGAGCGGCCGCGAGAGTCGCTGAGCCCGGCGGACCAGGCCACCGAGTATCTGATGATGGCGCTGCGCCTGACCGAGGGGCTGGATACCGCCCGCTACCAGGAGCTTGCGGGACGCCCGTTGGACGCAGGAGCGGTCGAGCGTGTGCAGGACCTGGGTATGGTTCGACGCGATGGCAAACGCTTGGCGGCAACCTCCGAAGGGCGCGCAGTGCTGGATGCCGTTATCCGGGAACTTCTCCCGTGATCCGCGGCTTCTGGCTCGCGTTTGGGGTGACCGCGCTCGTCCTCGGGGCGGTCGGCGCCTTTCTTCCCCTTCTGCCCACGGTCCCCCTCCTCCTGCTCTCTGCCTTCGGGTTCGCGCGATCGTCCGAGAGGCTGCACCACTGGCTTCTTTCGCATCCGTACTTCGGGCCGCCGATCAGCGCCTGGCGCGAGCGCGGCGCGATCAGTCATCGCGCGAAGCGGTTCGCAACAGTGTCTATTCTGGCCGCTTTCGCCATTGCGTTCGCTCTGGGCATCCAGACCTGGGTGTTGGCAATTCAGGTGCTGACGCTGGCGATGGTCGCCGCATTCATCTGGACCCGGCCGAACACGTGATCCCTACCGCGCTTGCGAGAGGAGCTGGCAAAGCCTGTCGAGGTCATCGAGCGACCGGTAGGCGACAATGACATTGCCGCCGTCCGGGCCCTTGTGATCGATCACCACCCTCATCCCCAGGCCGGCCGAAAGATCCTGCTCCAGCGCGCGGGTGTCGGCGTCCTTCGCGGGAGGCTGGACCTTCGATCCGCCGGTGCGGGTTGGAGACTTTGCCAGCCGTTCGGTCTCACGAACCGACAGACCGCGGGCAATCACCTGGCGTGCCAAGGCCGTTGCGTTGTCGGTTGTCACAAGAGCGCGGGCGTGGCCGGCACTGAGCTTGCCCTCGCGAAGCCAGGCCTGCACTTCGTCCGGCAAGGTCAGGAGCCGCACGAGATTCGCGATGTGGCTCCGGCTTTTGCCCAAGGCCTCGGCAAGCCTTTCCTGCGTATGGCCAAACCGCTCCATCAGCTGACGATAGCCCATCGCCTCTTCAATGGCGTTCAGGTCAGCGCGTTGAATGTTCTCGATGATGGCGACCTCGAGCACTTCGGTATCGTCAAGGTCGCGGATGATGACGGGGACTTCGTGAAACTGTGCGAGTTGCGCGGCGCGCCAGCGCCGCTCTCCGGCAACGATCTCGTAATATCCTGATTTATTTGGTTTTTCCCGAACAATGAGCGGCTGTATGATACCCTTTGCGCGGATCGAGTCCGAAAGCTCCCGAAGAGACTCGGGCGCGAAGTCGCGGCGCGGTTGATCCGGATTCGGCTCGATTCGTTCAATCGGCAGCCGCGTGTCGGCCCGCACGGCCCGCTGCTCCGGCCGGCCGGCCGTGCCGAGGTTCACGTCCGCCATCAATGCGGACAGTCCGCGGCCAAGCCCCCTGCGTTCGCTCTTTCGGTCGTTCATTCTGTCCTCCCCGGGTTCCCGCCATGTCGGGAGATGATTTCATGCGCGAGCGCGCGGTACGCGATGGCCCCCTTCGACATGGTGTCGTAGGTCAGGACGGGGACCGCAAACGATGGGGCCTCGGAAAGCCGTACGTTGCGGGGCACGACGGTCCGATAGACGAGCTCACCCAGGTTTGCTCGGGCATCGGCCTCCACCTGCTGGGAAAGGTTGTTTCGGCTGTCGTACATCGTGAGTACGACACCCTCGATCCGCAAGTCCGGGTTTGCCGACTGCCGCACCTCGCGAATCGTCAGCATCAGTTGCGACAGGCCCTCAAGCGCGTAGAACTCCGCCTGCAGCGGTACGAGGATCGAGTGGGCCGCGACCATCGCGTTGACCGTCAGCAGGCTCAGCGACGGAGGGCAGTCGATCAGGACGAAGTCGAACGCAAAGCCATCGATGGCAGGCTGGCGCAGGGCATCGTGGAGGAGGAAACTCCGTTTCTCGTTGCTGACCAGCTCAATGTCCGCCGAGGAAAGATCGGTCGTCGCCGGGCAAAGCCAGACTCCTTCCACCTGCGTCGTGCGGATCACATCGGCAAGGTCGGCATCCTCGATGAGCAGATCGTAGGTCGTCTTGTCGCGCTGCGCGGGATCGATCCCGAGTCCGGTGGAGGCGTTGCCCTGTGGATCGAGGTCCACAAGAAGGACATTGAGCCCGTCTTCCGCCAGGGCGGCTGCAAGGTTGATTGCCGTCGTGGTCTTGCCCACGCCGCCCTTCTGGTTGGCGATGGCAACGATTCTCGGCCCGGGCGGACGCGTCGGGTCAGACACGCGTGATACCTCCGATGATCAGGACGACGCCGGCGGCGTCGGTTCGGCTGGGCTCCTTTTGATAGGAGAATCGCCAATGTTCAAGCGCATGGGCGAGTTCATCATCGACGGTCGCGCCCTTGGGGAAGATGGCGACCCCGGCTCGGTTGAGGTGCCGCTCGGCATAACCGAGAAGGACGTCAAGTGGCGCAAGGGCGCGCGCGGAGAGAACCTTCGCGCCGAGCGGCGCCACCGACTCAATGCGGTCCGCAATGACCGTCACCCGAAGATCGAGCGTTCGCGCGGCTGTCATCAGGAACGCGGCCTTGCGTTGATCGCTCTCGACCAGCGTCACCGATAGGCCGGGGGATTCGTCTTTCGCAAGGATCGCCACGACCAGCCCCGGGAAGCCACCGCCGCTGCCGAGATCCGCCCAGGATCGCGCGCGATCGGGTGCCATGTCGAAGATCTGCGCCGAGTCTGCGAAATGGCGGGTCCATATGGTATCCAGGGTTCCCGGAGACACAAGATTTATCGCCTTGGTCCACTTTCGCAGTAGTCCTTCCAGGGCTTTCAGGCGATCCCAGGTTTCACGTGAAACAACGCGTCCCGCAAGCGAGTACTCCGACGTCATCCCGTTGCCCGCTGGCGCTTCACCCTCCGAATGCGCGCGAGTATCAATGCCAGAGCGGCGGGCGTCACACCCTCGATGCGCCCCGCCTGCGCGAGCGTCTGCGGCCGCATGCGCTCCAGCTTCGTCTTCAGCTCATTGGACAGGCCGGGAAGCCCCGCGTAGTCGAATCCGTCGGGGATGGCGTGCCCTTCCTCGCGGCGCAGCGCTTCCACGTCGGCCCTCTGCCGATCCATGTACGCGGCATAGGTGGCATCGCGCGCAATCTGCTCCCGCGTATCTTGGCTGATTCCCGCGAGGCCGGGCGCGGCACGCACGAGATCGTCGAACGTCACGCCCGGAAAGGAGAGATACTCAAACGCGCTGCGCCGTTGGCCGTCCTGGCCCACATTCAACCCGGCCGAAGCGGCCTCGCGCGGCGTGAGCGTCACCGCCTCAAGCGCGGCGCGGCCCTCCGACAGCGCTTCCATCTTCGCGCCGAAAATGCGGCGGCGTTCTTCGCTCGCGCATCCCAGGTCCAGCGCCAGCGGCGTCAACCTCTGGTCGGCGTTGTCGGCGCGAAGCGAGAGGCGGAACTCTGCGCGCGACGTGAACATCCGGTAGGGTTCCGTCACACCCCGAGCGACAAGGTCGTCGATCATCACGCCTATGTAGCTCTGGGCCCGGCTGAAGACGACCGGTTCATGTCCCTTAACCGCAAGCGCTGCGCTCAGTCCGGCAACGAGGCCCTGCGCCGCGGCCTCTTCGTATCCGGTCGTGCCGTTGATCTGGCCGGCAAGGTAGAGACCGGAAAGCTCCCGAACCTCCAATGTCGATTTGAGCGCGCGCGGATCGACATAGTCATACTCGATCGCATAGCCGGGCTGCAGGATCCTGACGTTCTCCAGTCCCGGCATCGAGCGAACATAAAGCGCCTGCACATCCTCCGGCAGAGATGTGGAAATCCCGTTCGGGTATACTGTCGCATCATCCAGCCCCTCGGGTTCAAGGAACACCTGATGGGACTCCTTGTCCGCGAACCGGACAACCTTGTCTTCGATCGACGGGCAGTATCGCGGCCCAACGCCCTCGATGTGTCCGCCGTACATGGCTGAGCGGTCGAGATTCTGCCGGATGATCTCATGCGTATGCTCATTGGTGTGGGTTATCCCGCAACTCACCTGACGCAAGAACGGCCGTTGGTTCAGGAAGGAGAACATCGTTGGGTCGTCGTCGCCATCCTGGCGTTCGAGCAAATCCCAATCAATCGTCCGGCCGTCGAGCCGGGGCGGCGTTCCTGTCTTGAGCCGGCCAAGAGGAAGGCCGAGCGACGCCAACTGCTCTGCCAGCCGGACGGAGGGGCGATCACCCAACCGACCCCCTGAGCTACGCCTGTCGCCGATGTGGATCACGCCGTTCAGGAATGTCCCGGTCGTCAGGATCACCGACTGGCACAGAATCTCCGACCCGTCCTGAAGGAAAATGCCTGTCACCTTCTGGTCATTGAGGATCAAGGACGCCACCTCGGCTTCCAGAACCGTGAGGTTCTCCTGCCCCAAAGTGAGGCGGGTCATCTCCTCTCGATAGATCCGCCGGTCGGCCTGTGCGCGGGGACCCTGCACCGCCGGCCCCTTGCGTCGGTTCAACAGCCGGAACTGTATCCCCGCACGGTCGGCAACGCGGCCCATCACACCGTCCATGGCATCGATCTCGCGCACGAGATGCCCCTTCCCGAGCCCGCCTATGGCCGGATTGCAGGACATGACGCCAATTCCGTCGATACGAAGGGTGACAAGTGCGGTGCGTGCGCCCATTCGCGCCGACGCATGCGCTGCTTCGGCGCCTGCGTGGCCGCCACCGACAACGAGGACATCGAATTGTTTCACGTGAAACGCTCCTATTTGCCGATGCAGAACCGGGCGAAGATATCATCGAGCAGATCCTCGACATCCACCCGGCCAACCAGCGAATCCAACGCACGGACGCCGCGTCGCAGGAGTTCGGCTGCGATCTCTGTCCGAGATGGGCCCGCTCTTACTGCATCGCAAGCCGATTCCATAGAAGAAATGGCTGCGGATACAGCCTGCCTCTGGCGTTCGCGCGTAATGATGCCGGCCGAAGCGGAACGACTGCCGAGCATTTCCGAAACGCGGCGGATGAGTTCTCCGATGCCGGCGCCTGTCTTTCCGGAAACGGAAAGGCGCCCGCTCGCCGAACCCTGGTTCAGGTCTGCCTTTCCGAGCGTGACGATATCGCCCTCACGCGCCGAAACCAGTGGCACGTCGCCTTCCCGGTCGAGCAAGAAGATCCGAAGGTCGGCCGCCGCCGCACGATCTATTGCGCGGCGTACGCCGATGCGCTCCACATCATCCTCGGTCACGCGGAGCCCCGCGGTGTCCAGGAACGTTACGGCCAATCCGTCAACATCCATGCGCACTTCGATGACGTCCCGCGTGGTTCCGGCCGTCTCCGACGTGATCGCCGCCTCTCGGCCGGCCAGCGCGTTGAGAAGCGTGGATTTCCCCGCATTGGGCCGACCAACGATCGCCACCTCGAACCCCTGCCGGATTCGCTCGGCCGCACCATAGCCGGTGATCGCCTGCCTCAGTTCCGCCACCACCCCCTCGACAAGACGCAGAACCTCCGGCCCGACATCGACCGGAACGTCCTCGTCGGCGAAGTCGATTGTCGCCTCGAGCAACGCGGCAGCCCGGATAAGGTCGCGGCGCCAGGCTTCCGCCTGCCTGCTGACATCACCCGACAGAACCTTGAGCGCTTGCTTCCTTTGCGCCTCGGTTTCCGCATCGATCAGGTCCGCAAGCCCCTCTACCTGCGAAAGGTCGAAGCGCCCGTTCTCCAACGCGCGTCGCGTGAACTCGCCCGGTTCGGCCATCCGTAACCCGGACATTCCTCCCAGCGCACGCAGCACCGCTTCGATCGTCGCCACAGCGCCATGGATGTGAAGCTCGACGGCCAGTTCGCCCGTGAAGCTCGCGCCGTCCGCAAACGTCAGGACAAGTCCTTCGTCCAGCGGTTCGCCATTCCACTCGAGCTTCCGAACGGACGCCCGCCGCGCCTCGGGAAGCGGCCCGCCGAGCGCGGATGCTGCATCCCAAGCGCGCGGTCCGGAGATCCGGATCACGGCAACGCCCGCTTTCCCCCGGGCGGAGGCCAGGGCAAAGATCGTGTCCATCGCCGCCTACCGTATCAGAGCGCCTCAGGCATTCATCGAATCGAAGAATTCCGAGTTCGTCTTCGTCTGCTTCAACTTGGAGATCAGGAACTCGATCGCGTCCGTCGTCCCCATCGGGTTCAGGATGCGGCGCAGAACATAGGTTTTTTGCAGGTCCTTCTGATCCACGAGCAGATCTTCCTTCCGTGTACCCGACTTGAGGATGTCCATCGCCGGGAAGACCCTCTTGTCTGCCACCTTGCGGTCCAGAACGATCTCGCTGTTGCCCGTGCCCTTGAACTCCTCGAAGATCACTTCATCCATGCGACTGCCGGTGTCGATCAGGGCCGTTGCAATGATGGTCAGGGAGCCGCCCTCCTCGATATTCCGCGCCGCACCGAAGAAGCGCTTGGGCCGCTGGAGCGCATTGGCATCCACGCCACCCGTCAGCACCTTCCCCGACGAGGGAACAACGGTGTTGTAGGCTCTACCAAGCCTGGTTATCGAATCGAGAAGAATCACAACATCTCGCTTGTGTTCAACCAGTCGCTTTGCCTTTTCGATCACCATTTCGGCAACCGCGACGTGGCGCGTTGCCGGTTCGTCGAAGGTTGAGGAGATCACCTCGCCCTTCACGCTGCGCTGCATGTCGGTCACTTCTTCCGGCCGCTCGTCGATAAGCAGAACGATAAGGTAGCACTCTGGATGGTTGGTCGCGATGGAATGCGCGATGTTCTGGAGTAGGACCGTCTTGCCGGTCCGTGGCGGCGCGACGATCAGGCCGCGCTGGCCCTTCCCGATCGGCGCCACGAGGTCGATGATCCGCGCGGACCTGTCCCTGATCGTCGGGTCCTCGATCTCCATCTTCAGCCGCTCGTCCGGGTAGAGAGGGGTCAGGTTGTCGAAGGCGACCTTGTGGCGCGCCTTTTCCGGATCCTCGAAATTGATCCGCGTGACCTTCGTCATCGCGAAGTAGCGCTCATTCTCGCCGGGTGCTCGCATCGCGCCTTCGACGGTATCGCCAGTGCGCATCGAATATTGCCGGATCATGTCCGGGCTTACGTAGATATCGTCCGGTCCGGGAAGGTAGTTCGCCTCGGGCGACCGCAGGAAGCCGAAGCCATCCTGAAGCACCTCCAGTACCCCGTCGCCGCCGATCTCCCAGCCTTCCTCGGCGTGCTCCTTCAGGATCGAGAACATCATCTCGCCCTTGCGCATCGTCGAGGCATTCTCGATCTCGAGCTCCTCGGCCATCGAAAGAAGGTCGGCGGGGCTCTTGGCCTTGAGATCGGACAGATTCAGGCGCTCTTGCGTCATGGAAAAACACTCGGGATCGGGCGCGAACGCTTGCCGCGCAATGCATCGTCAGGGGAGATACCCCAATCCGGACGGAGGGGATTGCCTGCGCCCATACACCCGCAGCCCGACCCGAGTCAACTCGGGGTCAGAATTTCACAATGACGGAGAAGACGATGATCAGCATGAACAGCGTCGGCAACTCGTTCATCATCCTGTAGGTGCGCCCGGATCGTGTATTCCTGCCCGCAGCGAAGTCCTTGCGCCGATATCCCAGCCAATGATGGAACCATGTCATCGCCAGGACTGCGGCCCCTTTCGTCCAGGGCCAGGTCTCGCTCCAGACGACGATCCCAGGTGTGAACACCAACGCAAGTCCGAACACCCAGGTCGCGGTCATCGCCGGGTTCATGATGAGCCTGAGGAGCTTTCGCTCCATCACCTGAAACAGCGCATCCGTCTCGCCACCGCTTTCGGCCTGCTCGGCGTGATAGACGAAAAGCCTTGGCAGGTAGAAAAGGCCCGCCATCCAGGTAATCACCGAAACGACATGAAGCGCCTTCGTCCAAGGATAGACCGTCGCCAGAAAGTCGCCCATTCGCCGCGTTCCCCCCATCCGACCGGATCCGGACCACATATAGAATTAAATGATATGGAAAGAGAAGTTGATGATGTAGGGCTTGTGGACAGTGTGGATTGCCCTCGCTCAGGCCCTGTCATCCCCAGTGGGAGCAACCTGTGGACAAGTCAGGGAGAGTGATGGAGAGTTGTCGTCCTGCATATAATAATAGTTTTATTTCAATAAGTTATACTGATACCTCGCTACCGTCCGCCTTTCCGGGCGGCCGTCGGGAGGTGAGGATATCGCCCTTTCCCACAGGAACGTCGAAGTGCAGTCAACAACTGGAAGGAATTCCTTCCGGCATTGACAGGAGTGCCGATCTGTCCCCACCTCACCCTTGCCGAGACTTTCATCCACGAGTCCTCCCTTCCTTGCGGCCACAGTTGCCCACAGAGTCCTCCAGTGTCGATGCGCCTGATCCTCGCTTCCGCCTCCCCGATCCGTGCGACCCTGCTGCGCAACGCCGCCCTCGACCCCGAGGTGAGACCCGCGCATATCGATGAGGACGCACTTCGCGTTGCCTTGGAGGCCGAGGGTGCAGATCCTCGTGCCCTCGCCGACACCCTTGCCGAGATGAAGGCGTGTCGGATCAGCGATCAAGCGCCGGGCGTGATCGTGCTCGGCTGCGATCAGGTTCTGGAACTTGACGGACGGACCTTCGCCAAACCTGCCACTCCAGAAGAGGCGGCATCGCAAATCCGGTCCCTTTCCGGGCGAACGCACTTGCTGCTTTCCGCTGTCGTGGCCTGTCGGGACGGTGTTCCGCTCTGGCGACATGTCGGCACCGCGCGGCTGACGATGCGCGACATCTCGGACGCCTACCTCGAAGGCTACGTTGACCGGAACTGGCACAGCATCCGCGAAAGCGTAGGCGCCTACAAGCTGGAGGAAGAGGGCGTGCGCCTCTTCTCGAGGGTGGAGGGCGACCACTTCACGATCCTGGGCCTGCCGCTGATCGAACTCTTGACCTGGCTTGCCGATCGGGGCGACATCGCGTCATGACAGATCAACCCCGAATTCCCCTCGCCGGCGTCATCGGTTCGCCGATCGCACATTCGAAATCTCCGCGCCTCCATGCGCACTGGCTGCGGACCTATGGCATCCGGGGCTACTACATTCCCATGGACGTTGCGCAGACCGACCTCCGCGAGGTCGTCGCAGCCCTACCCAAGGCAGGCTTCGTGGGCGTCAACGTGACCATCCCGCACAAGGAAAGCGTGCTTGGCCTCGCGGATGTCGTGACCGACCGCGCTGCGCTCATCGGGGCGGCGAATACGCTCATCTTCCGCAGCGACGGCCGGATACACGCCGACAATACGGACGGATTTGGCTTCATCGCAAATCTGCGCCAGAACGCCCCTCAGTGGGATCCGGCAGCGGGCCCCGCGGCCGTCATCGGTGCAGGGGGCGCCGCGCGTGCGGTCATCGCCTCGCTCATCGAGGTGGGCGTTCCCGAGATCCGGGTCGCGAACCGAACCCGGATGCGCGCCGAGACGCTCCGCCAGGAATTCGGCGCCAAGGTTTCCGTGCATGACTGGGTGCAGGCCGGAAACATGCTCGAAGGCGCAACGACGGTCGTGAACACATCGTCCCTCGGCATGGTGGGAAAGCCCGATTTCCGCGTGCCTCTCGATGCGCTCTCTCCGTCGGCTGTCGTCACCGACCTCGTCTACAACCCGCTCAGGACCCATCTTCTAGAAGAGGCGGCAAGCATCGGTTGTATCACCGTCGACGGTCTCGGGATGCTCCTCCATCAGGCGGCGCCCGCTTTCGAGCGCTGGTTCGGTGTACGTCCCGAGGTTGACGAAGCGCTCCGCGCCGCGGTTCTTGCGGAATGAAGCGGCCTTTCCTTCTCGGACTCACCGGCTCCATCGGCATGGGGAAATCGACGACAGCGGCAATGTTCACCGAGGAAGGGGTACCCGTCTGGGATGCCGACGATGCCGTGGACCGGCTCTATGCCAGGGACGGCGCGGGCGCCAGGGCGCTTGCGGCGCTGCAGCCGGGAGCCGTGGTGGGCGGTGCCGTGGACCGCGGGCAGCTCAAGTCCTGGATCGCGGAAGATCCCGGGGCGCTTCCTGCCATTGAGGCAGCAATCCATCCCCTCGTCGCGGCCGACCGGGCCGCGTTCATCGAGAAGGCCGCCCGGGCGGGTGCCAAGGTCATCGTCCTTGACGTTCCGCTGCTCTTTGAAACGGGTGCGGACAAGATCATGGATGCCACACTCGTGGTCACCGCGCCGGAAAGGGTGCAGCGCGCCCGCGTTCTGGCCCGGCCCGGGATGACCGAGGCGCAACTCGCTACGATCCTTGCACGGCAGATGCCTGACGCCGAGAAGCGCGCCCGCGCCACCCATGTCATCGAGACGCTGAACCTCGATGACACGCGCGCGGCCGTTCGGGACTTGCTGGCGAAGATAGGGGCTACCCATGCGTGAAATCGTTCTGGATACCGAGACGACCGGTTTCGAGCCCGCCGAAGGCCACCGGATCGTCGAGATCGGCGCGATCGAGCTATTCAATCACGTCCCCACGGGCCGGACCTATCACCAGTACATAAATCCCGATCGCGTCATGCCGACCGAGGCCTTCGAAGTTCACGGGCTCGGCGACGAATTCCTGCGTGACAAGCCCCGGTTCGCCGAGATCGCAGTGGCCTTCCTGGAGTTCATCGGGGCGGACTCCCAGCTCGTGATCCACAATGCTGCCTTCGACATGAAGTTCCTGAATGCGGAGCTTGGCTGGCTGAACCTGCCGACGATCACCGTGGAGCGCGCAATCGATACCGTTGCGATGGCGCGACGCAAGTTTCCCGGTTCGCCGGCGTCTCTGGACGCTCTTTGCCGGCGCTTCGGAATCGACAACTCGGCGCGCGAGAAGCACGGGGCGCTTCTTGACAGCGAGCTACTGGCAGAAGTGTACCTCGAACTGATCGGCGGCCGTCAGCCCGATCTCGCGTTTGTGGCAGCCGCGAGCCCATCCCGGACCTCAGCGATCGGCGCCTGGAAGGCGGCTCCGCGCCCCCATCCGCTCGCTCCTCGCGTGAGCGAAATGGAGAAGGCCGCACATGCGGCCTTCGTTGAAACCCTCGGTGACGGCGCAATCTGGAAACGCTACGACTGATCAGACTCCAGTGCCACGGAGGACCACAGTCACCGTACGCAGCAGGATCCTCAGATCCATGAAAAGGCCGATCTGGGCAAAGTAGGCACTGTCATAGGCAGCACGCTCCGCAAAGGAGCTTCGATTGCGCTGGCTGATCTGCCACAGGCCGGTGATCCCCGGCAACATCCGGTAGTAGTCAGCCGCACCCCTTCCGCTGGGATACATCTCGCACTGTTCGGGCGTGAAGGGCCGCGGGCCGACAAGGCTCATTGTCCCGTTCAGGACGTTCCACAACTGCGGGAGTTCATCGAGGCTCGTTTTCCGCAAGAAGACCCCGAACCGGGTGATCCGGGGATCGCGCGACAGTTTCTGACGATGCTGCCATTCCGCGGCAAGCGCCGGGTGCTCTGCAAGAATGCGGACGAGGGCGGCGTCGGCATCCCGAATCATGGTTCGGACCTTCCAGCACCGAAAGGTCCTTCCGTCACGCCCTACCCGCAACTGCGAATAGAACGGCTGCCCTCCGCCCATTGCAGCGACGCACGCAACTAGGATCATCAAGGGCAGGACAACCGGCATCATCAAGAGAACTGCCGCGAGGTCGAAGAGCCGCTTGCCGCGAACATTATAGTAGCGCGGCCGACTCAGCGAAAATGCATGGTCACGGAACTCGAAAAAGGGGGCAGCCATCCCAGTGTCTCCTAGGCAGGTTGTCCGGACGCCCCCAGATGTCCGATGCACGGACAGTATGGAAGGAAACGTTACGGATTTGCGACGCCTAATTTTTCCATCGCGAGAACAACCGGGAATACCGGCGGATTCGCGCCGGGATTCAGCCGAATCTTGGGCAAATGGTTAACCTTAAAGGCGAGTAACTTGGGAGCACCTCGCAAACGGCACGCGAATCAAGTGACCTCCTGCCTGCTGCCGGTGAGGCCATCGTGTTGGGCTGCCGGAAATCGAAAAGCAGCGCCGTCTAAACGAATCGGTTCCAGAGATTCTCCAACCGTTCCTGCCGGCCGGATCGCGGCTTCGGATCGAGCCCGGATTCCAGAACCCGCGCCGAGATCGACTCAAGCGTCCCTGATCTGAGCATGCGTTGCGCCTCGGGCTGGTCCCATCCGGCATAGCGTTCGGATCGCGAACGCTCGAGGGCACCGTCCTGCAACAGCGCGGCTGCCGACTTCAGCGCGCGCGCGCAGACATCCATGGCGCCGACATGTGCGAGGATCAGGTCCTCGGGGTCGAGGCTCTGGCGCCGGAGCTTGGCATCGAAGTTCGTGCCTCCGGTCGTAAGTCCGCCCGCCCGCAGGATTTCATAATAGGCCCGCGCCATCTCGGGCACCGAGTCTGGAAACTGGTCGGTGTCCCAGCCTGACTGGTAGTCGTTCCGGTTCATGTCGATGGAACCGAGAATGCCAAGCGATGCTGCCAGCGCGATCTCGTGTTCGAAGGAGTGCCCCGCGAGGATCGCGTGGCCCTGCTCGATGTTGACCTTCACCTCACCCTCGAGCCCGAAGTCCTTCAGGAAGCCGTAGACGGTGGCGACGTCGTAGTCGTACTGGTGCTTCGATGGTTCCTGCGGCTTCGGCTCGATGAGGATCGTACCCTTGAAGCCGATCCGGTGCTTGTACTCCACGACCATCTGAAGGAAACGGCCTGCCTGCCGGCGTTCGCGCGCAAGATCGGTGTTGAGAAGCGACTCATAACCTTCGCGCCCGCCCCAGAGGACGTAGTTCTGCCCACCGAGGCGGTGGGTCGCGTCCATGCATGCCTTCACGGTAGCGGCCGACCAGGCGAAGACGTCCGGATCGGGGTTCGTCGCGGCGCCAGCCATGAAGCGGCGGTGGGAGAAGAGGTTTGCCGTGCCCCACAGAAGCCGCGTGCGGTGCGTCTGCATCTTCTGACCGAAATAATCGACGATCGCTTCGAAGTTCTTCAGGCTTGCGGCGAAGCTTCCGCCCTCCGGCCTTACGTCGGCATCGTGAAAGCAGAAGAACGGGACACCAAGAATGTCGAACATCTCGAAGGCTGCGTCGGCCTTCAGCCGCGCATGGTCCATGGTGTCGCCAAACCAGGGCCGCTCGAAGGTCTGCCCGCCGAAGGGATCGCCGCCAGGCCAGGCGAAGCTGTGCCAATAGGCGACCGCAAAGCGCAGGTGATCCTCCATGCGCTTGTCCGACACCATCTCGTCAGGGTCGTAGTGGCGGAAGGCGAACTCGTTCTCGCTCTCCGGACCTTCGTATCGGATCGCCGGAATGCCCTTGAAAAAGCCGGTCATGGAAGTCCCTCAGGTTAGGCCCTTGATGGCGGATTGCGCGGCCCGGAATCGAGCGAAACCGTCGTCAAAGGCTGAAAGCAGCCGTGTCTGCGGCTCGAACGTGCGCGCGGTCGCCGGCGCGGTCGCAATTGCTGCCCCCGCGCCGGTTGCCGCCATGATCGCCAGTCGCGCGGCGCCGAAAGCGCCGCCGAAGTCACCGGCGACAGGAACGGAAACGGGCGTCGCCAATGCCGTGGCGATCGCCGAAAGCCAGTAGTCCGACCGCGACCCGCCGCCGACGGCGATGAGTCGGTCGATGCGCGTCCCGGTCGCCGCCAGCGCATCCCGGCAATCCCGGATCGCGAACGCCACCCCTTCGAGAACCGCCCGCGTTGCCGCCTCCCGGTCGGTCGCATGTTCAAGCCCGATGAACGCACCTCGGATCGCGGCATCGTTAAGCGGTGTCCGCTCGCCGCCAAGATAGGGCAGGAAGCGCGTCTTGCCCGGCGGCTCCAACGCGCCGAGCGCACCCGCGAGCATCGGCGCCTCGGTGCCTGCGAGCCGGGCGAACCAGTTCAGGGCATCCGTTGCCGCCAGGATCACTCCCATCTGGTGCCACTTGCCCGGCAGGGCATGGCAGAAGGTGTGGACCGCGGTGGCCGGGTCGGGCCGGTAGCCGTCATTCGCGGCGAAAAGCACGCCCGATGTGCCGAGGGAAACGAAGGCCTGTCCGGCGGAGACGACCCCGACCCCTATCGCCGCGGCAGCGTTGTCGCCTGCGCCGCCGGCAACGACGACATTGCGCCCAAGGCCGAACCGCGCCGCTATCTCGGGGCGGACCTGCGCCGAGACCTCCGACCCCTCGACAAGTCGAGGCATCGCCGCAAGCGGCAGGAAGGTCGCGGCAAGAAGCTCTTCCGACCATGTGCGCCTGCCCGTATCCAGCCAACTCGTTCCCGCGGCATCCGACATTTCGGCGACATGCTCGCCGGTCAGCCAGAGCCTCAGGTAATCCTTCGGCAGGAGGACCTTCGCCACGCGTGCGAAGACCTGCGGCTCGTGCGCCTTCACCCAGACGAGTTTAGGTGCCGTGAAGCCGGGAAAGACGGTGTTGCCGGTGATCGCGCGAAACCGGGGGTCGGCATCGAGCACCGCCGCCTCGGCGTGGGCGCGCGTATCGTTCCAGAGTATGCAGGGCCTCAGCACATCGTCGGCAGCGTCCAACAGGGTTGCGCCGTGCATCTGGCCCGAAAGCCCGATACCGCGGATCGCGGCACGCCGTTCGGCTGGAAGCGCGCCGATGGCGGATTCGGCGGCGGCAATCCAGTCTGCCGGAGACTGTTCCGACCAGCCATCTTGCGGGCGCGACACAGAAAGCGGCGCGGTCGCCTCCGCGACGATATTCTGGCCGTCGTCAATCAGGATGGCCTTCAAACCCGACGTGCCAAGATCCAGGCCGAGATACATCTCAGGCTGACCTTTCGGGTTTCTTGCCCAGGATGATCATGCCGAGGATGTCTTCGTCCGTGACCTCGTCGACATTGACGGTGCCCACAAGTTGCCCGTTTTTCATGACAGACGCACGGTCGCAGAGCTTCATCACGTTGTGGATGTCATGCTCGATCAGGAAGATTCCGAGCCCTTGTGCCTTCAACTCCTGGATCAGTTCCGCCACCATCTGTGTCTCGTGCGGCCCGAGCGCGGCCGTGGGCTCGTCCATGATGAGGATGCGCGCGTCGAAATAGACGGCGCGCGCGATGGCAACCGACTGCCGCTGCCCTCCGGAGAGGGCGGAAACCGGCACGTTGAATTTGCGGAAGTTGGGGTTGAGACGGCCCATGATCTTGCGTGTCTCGGCCTCCATGCGCGCATCGTCGACGAGGCCTGCGGATGTCACCAGCTCGCGCCCGAGGAAAAGGTTGGAAGCGGCATCCAGGTTGTCGGCCAGCGCAAGCGTCTGGTAGATCGTCTCGATGTTGTACTTTCGCGCATCCCGCGGGTTGTGGATCTCGGCCTTCTCACCGCTGATCCAGATATCGCCCGAATCCGCCTGATAGGCGCCGGAGAGGCATTTGATCAGGGTGGACTTGCCGGCACCATTGTGACCGAGCAGCCCGACAACCTCGCCGGGATAGAGGTCGACCGTGACGTGATCCACGGCCTTGATGCCTCCGAAGGCGATCGAGATGTCGCGCATCTCGACGAGAGGCGTGCGGGGCTTCTGACTGTCTAGCATGTTGGTCACCCCTATTTCGCGCGGCTGCGATAAAGCTTGTCCACATAGACGGCCAGGACGAGCACGATGCCGACGACGATATCCTGCATCGCGGCGTCGAAACCGATCAGAACCATGCCGGTCTTCAGGCTCTGCATGACGAGCGCGCCGATGATCGCGCCGTAGATCGTGCCCACCCCGCCGGCGAGGGACGTGCCCCCGATCACGGCGGCGGCGATGACGTAGAGCTCGTCGAGCTGGCCGAGCGAATTGGTGGCGGAGTTGAGCCGCGCAGATGCGACGACGGCCGAAAGCCCAGTCAGGAAACCCATCAGCGCAAAGATCTTGACCGTCATCCAGCGCGTGTCGATCCCGGCGAGTTCTGCCGCGTCGGGATTGCCTCCGATCGCCAGGACATAGCGGCCGAATCGCGTCCTGGTCATGAGGAACGTCATCCCGATGCCGACAACCGCGAGAACCAGAACCGGAATGGCAAAGCCGTGGCTGATGAATAGGCCGCCTTCGGGGACTTCGATCCCCTGCGCTGCCGCGTACTGGTTCACGATTCCGCGCGGCCATGGATAGGCGTTCACGAGCAGCACCGACCCGATCACAAGTCCGCACCCGAGGACGCCGAGCGTGTACTCGGCCCACATGGGCCGCAACGGAAAGTCGAACTTGAGTCGCTGCTTGCGCCCCTGCACCAGCAGCCAGACAATCCCGGAGCAGGCGGCGAGCCCCACGATCCAGCTGCCGGTCGCGCCGATGGAACCATAGGGGCCTCCGCCGATCAGGGCGAAATTCGCATCCACCGGAGAGATGGTCTCACCTCGCGCCAGAAGGAAGGCCGCGCCGCGCCACACAAGGAGGCCACCGAGCGTGACGATGAAGGCCGGGATCCCGCGGTAGGCGACCAGCCACCCGTGAAAGGCGCCGATCGAGGCTCCCACCGACATGCCGACGATGGAAGCGATGATCCATATCGCCGGATGACCGAGGCCGAGCCACTGCGGCAGGACCCAGACTTGGGTGATCCCCATGACCATGGCCGCGAAACCGAGAAGGGAGCCCACGGAAAGGTCGATGTGCCTCGTGATGATGACCAGCACCATCCCGCAGGCCATGATCCCGATGGACGCCGTCTGCACAGACAGATTCCAGAGGTTCCGGGGCGTCAGGAACACACCGCTGCCGTTTGCGACGATGCCGTAGATATGAAAGCCGACCCAGATCGCGACGAGAGCACCGACCATGCCCAGAAGGCGAGTGTCGATCTCGGTGGCCCTGAGGAACCGGCCGAAAATGCCCGTGGCGGGATTGCTGGCGGAGATCCGAGAAGTTGTCTGCGTCATGGCGCACCCGCACGTTTAAGGGGATCGGTGCTTGCGCGGTCAGGCGTGACAGGGGTTGCCTGACCACATCTTGGAAGCGCCTGACCGGCGCCCGCCCGAATTGACCGACGCCGGATCGGTCCGGCGTCGGTCAAGTGGCTCAGTTCACTGGCATGCAGCCACGTCAGACGCAGCGCCCTCGCAGGCCTGCTCCTTCGAGATGTGGCCTGCGTCGATGACGAGGTTAAGCGTTTCCTTGGTGATCGGGGTCGGGGCAAGGAAGATCGCGTTCATCGCCACCCCCTTCTCTCCGCCGGACCACTTTTGAGCCCCCTGGACCGCATCCATGGCCGTACCCTTGGCAAGCGCGACAGCGATCTCGCCCGCGGCCTTGCCGAGCGCACGGCTGTCCTTCCAGACGGACACGGTCTGCGATCCGCGGGCCACGCGGTTCAGCGCCGCAAGGTCGCCGTCCTGTCCCCCGACCGGAACCGTGAGACCCTGGGCCTGCAGCGCTGCGATCACACCGCCGGCCATGCCGTCGTTCTCGGCGAGAACCGCGTCGATGGCGTTGTTGTTGGCGGTCAGGCACTGCTCCATGTTCGCCTGCGCGTTCTCAGGCTTCCAGCCGTCCGTATAGGTTTCGCAGACGATCTTGATCTTGCCTGCCGCGACGTCTGCGCCGATCACTTCTTCCATGCCCTCGCGCAGGAAGTCGGCATTGGGATCGCCAGGGTCGCCCTTGATGATCGCATAGTTCCCTTCGGGCTGGGCGGCCTTCACCGTTTCGGCGATGATGCTTCCGACGCCCTTGTTGTCGAAGGTCAGGTAGAAGGCGCGCTCGTCCTCGATCAGGCGGTCATAGCCGACAACCGGGATGCCTTCTGCCGCAGCCTTGTCGACTGCCGGGCCGATCGCATCCTTGTCCATGGCGAGGATGATCAGCGCCTCGGCCCCTTGGGCGATGAGCGCCTCGACATCCGTCAGCTGCTTGGCGGCGGAGGCCTGTGCGTCCGCGGAGATGTAGGTGGCGCCGGCTGCTTCCAGCGCCGCCTTGATGGCGGCCTCGTCGGTTTTCCAGCGCTCTTCCTGGAAGTTCGACCAGCTCACGCCGATCGTCTGCGCCCAGGCCGAATTTGAAGCGAAACCGGCCGCCAGGGCGACGGCCGCCAGAATGGACTTGTGCATAAGTTCCTCCCGTTGGTGGGCATGCCGCCCGGATCGACGGATTCGCCGATACAGTGTCGAAATTGCCTTCAATAATTTCACTTGTCAAATTAAAAGTCAGACCGCACACTGATACCGCGCAAGATTGATGCGATCTTGGGTGCCGCAACGCAGAGAATCGAGCGCGCCCGCAAAAAAGTCGCGCGCCTTTAATTAGGTGGACTAAGAAATGAAGGACCGGGAGGCGCGTGCCGTGCGCAGGATCGAGGCGCGAACGCAAGGATGCGGGCCCCTGATCCCCTCTCTCACCGAGTCGGCGCGCCCCCTCCGCCAGCAGATCTTCGAAAGGGTCCGGGCCGCCGGCTACATGCCGCGCGTGCAGGTCGCAAAGGAGCTCGGTGTCAGCCCTGCCTCCGTCACGACTCTGACGTCGGAACTGATCGAGATGGGGCTGCTCGAGGAAGTGTCGACGCAGCGTGATGTCGGGGATGGCGGGCGTGGACGTCCGGCGGTGGCGTTAGGCGTCCGCGCGGATGCAAGGCTTGTCGCCGGCGTCAAGCTTTCGGACCGCGAACATACCGCGGTGATTGTGGATTTCGCCGGCAACCTCATCGCCGACGAAGCCATCACACGCCAGCCGGGCGCGATGGAACTCGCCGACCTTGTTGCCGCGACCGCGACACTTGTCGGACGGCTCTGCGAGAAGGCCGGAATCCTGCCTGAAAAGCTCAGCGCCATAGGCCTCGGCGTGCCGGGGTTCGTCGATACCGCGACCGGTATCGTCCACTGGTCTCCGGTCATCGCAAGCCGCCATGCGCCGCTCGCCGCGGCCGCGAGCGAGAGGCTCGGCCGACCGGTTCACGTGGATAACGACGCGAACCTTGTGACGCTCGCCGAGTTGTGGTTCGGGGCCGGCCGCAGCCTTTCCGACTTCGCCGTGCTCACGATCGAACACGGGGTCGGCATGGGCTTCGTGATGAACCATCGCATCTATCGCGGCGGCCAGGGGCTCGGAATGGAACTCGGCCACACGAAGGTGCAGCTTGACGGCGCTCTCTGCCGATGCGGCCAGCGCGGCTGTCTGGAGGCCTATGTCGCGGATTACGCACTGGTGCGCGAGGCAACCACGGCCCTGAACCTGACCAGCCGCGAGACCCAGTCCGTCAATATCCTCCTCGAAAGCCTCTACGATCACGCCAAGGCCGGCAATGCCGCAGCACGCTCCATCTTTCACCGGGCCGGACGCTACCTCGCTCTGGGACTGGCCAACGTGGTGAACCTCTTCGACCCCGAACTGATCGTCCTCTCGGGTGAACGGATGCGCTATGACTACCTTTACGCCAACGAAACGCTGGGCGAGATAAAGGCGCTGGCACTCAATACCGGGCGCCCGGCACCGCGTATCGAGATCCATGCCTGGGGCGATCTGCTCTGGGCCCATGGCGCGGCGGCGCTGGCGCTGTCGCAGGTGACGGAACAGTTGTTGAGCCCCGCACGGGAAGTTGCCGCCCAATGA
The DNA here is from genome assembly GCA_020637675.1 of Paracoccaceae bacterium. Classification (GTDB taxonomy): domain Bacteria; phylum Pseudomonadota; class Alphaproteobacteria; order Rhodobacterales; family Rhodobacteraceae; genus Albidovulum. The sequence goes on from JACKKD010000003.1 coordinate 252,896, forward strand.
GGATGATCGTCCTAATCGTAACGACCGCCGCGTCGCCGGCCGCGGCAGCGCCTCTTTTCGTCGATCGCGCGGGCGACTTGCCGGTCGCACATGTTTATGAAGGCGGGTGGGAGCATTTTGTAGGCGGCGGGGTCGCCGTGTTCGACTGCAACGGCGACGCCAGGCCGGAGATTTTCGTGGCCGGCGGTACCAACCCCGCGCGTCTGTTCGTGAATATCACCGGGGGCGCGACATCGCCGCTCACCTTCGCGCTGGGCGACGCACCGCCGATCACTGGCGTGACAGGAGCCTATCCGCTCGACATCGACGGAGACGGCGCGCTTGACCTGGCCGTGCTGCGGGTGGGACGCGACATCCTGCTGCGCGGCGGGCCTGACTGCACCTTCACTGACGCCTCGGCGGCCCTGGGTTTCAACCCTCGCGACGCCTGGACAACGGCCTTTTCGGCCATCTGGGAGAAGGGGGCGAGCCTTCCGACACTGGCCTTCGGACACTATGTGGACCGCGCCAACCCCAAAGGTCCGTTCGAAGCCTGCGACACATCGGACCTCTATCGACCTTCGGGACGAATCTACGGTGCACCCGAGACGATCTCACCCGGCTTCTGCACACTCTCCATGCTGATCAGCGATTGGCGTCGCTCGGGCGAGCCGGAGCTACGTGTCTCCAACGATCGTCACTATTACGTTCGCGGCGGCTACGAACAGATGTTCCGCCTCAGCCCGCTCGCCGAGCGGACGGAGGACTGGCCCCGCGTCTCGCTCTGGGGGATGGGGATCGCCAGCCAGGACCTGAACGGCGACGGGTTGCCCGAAGTGATGATGACCTCGATGGGCGACCAGCTTCTCCAGTTCAATACGGGGACCGGCTTCACCGATGCACCCTATGAACTCGGCACCTACGCGCAGAGACCGTTCATCGGCGACGATGGCCGGCCCTCCACCGGATGGCACGCCGAGTTTGCGGATGTGGACAACGACGGGCGAATGGACATCTTCATCGCCAAGGGGAACGTGGATCAGATGCCCTCGAACGCGATCCATGACCCGAACAACCTCCTGATGCAGCAGCCGAACGGAAGTTTCGTCGAGAGGGCCGACGTGGCCGGCATTGCCACGACCGAACGCGCGCGCGGAGCGGCGCTCGCGGACTTCGACGGCGACGGGCGGCTCGATCTCGTGGTGGTGAACCGACGCGCGCCACTGGAACTCTGGCAGAACGCGACCCCGGATACGGGCCATTGGGCCGGAATAGAGCCGCGGATGGAAGGCAACAGCCGCGCCGTCGGCGCCTGGGTCGAACTCCGCGCGGCCGGAAAGGTGATGGCGCGCGAAGTGACTGTCGGCGGTGGACACGCAGGCGGCCAGGCCGGTCCGCTCCATTTCGGACTCGGAGCCGAGATGAAACCCGAGGTTCGCATCATCTGGCCAGACGGCACCGTTTCGGACTGGACGTCGCTTCCCGCTGACCGGGTGACGGAGGTCTGGCCGGACGGCCTATCACTGCGCCTCGGGCTCTAACGCTCCACCGGAAGCCCGCTTGGCACGGTCTCGGGCATGCCGAGGCGGCCGTCGATTGACGCCTGGTCGCGCAGCGCTCCGAGAAAGGCGATCAGTTGCGCCACCTCTATTTCCGACAGCGGCCTGCCCGGCAGCGCGGCCGCCTCGATCACACGCACTTCGTCGGGCGAATCGAGGATTGCCCAGTCGGGCTTGGCAAGGTCGATGGCCGGAAGCACCGCCAGACTGCGGTCATAACCCGAAAGCCCGATCGAAGGGTCGGCGTGATGACGCAGAAACGCAGCAAGATCGGACCACGCACCGGCGTGGCCCCAGGGACCTGTCGCGGTGACATTGCGAAGCGACGGCGTGCGGAAGGCAAAGGCATCGTCAGGCCGGTTGGTCACCCGCATCCTGCCGACGTCGCGGGAGTGTCGCTCGAACCGCTCGGCCTTTCCGGGGCCAAGCTGTGGCTCGCCCATGGCGTGGAAGTCGTGATCAGTCTGGAACTTGCCCGCATGACAGCCGGAACAGCCGGACTTGCCATAGAACAGGTCCATACCCGCCTGTCCCTCGGGTGCGAGGGCCGTCCCGCCGCGCAACATCAAGTCGAAGGGCGAGTTGTCGGACCGCCATTCGAAGGCAACGAAAGCGGCGATCGCATTTGAGATGTCGGTGAAGCCGATCGGGCGTCCCCCGGCGATGTCCGGGTAGGCGGCCGAAAACATGGCACGGTATTCCGGTATGGCCGAGACGCGCTTCGAGAGAATGTCCCAGGCCCCGCCGGGCCGGGTAATGACGCCCTCGCGCACGGCCGTCGACACGTCGTTCTCCTGATAGTGCCCCGCCATCTCGTCGGGCGAAAGCACCGGGAACATCGTCTGGGCCGAAAGGATGGAGGCGAAACCGGCCACCATGTCGTCTTCAAGCGGGGTCCTCAGTCCCGATGGGCGGGAAGGGTCGACTTCGATCCGCCCATCGTGAAACATGACGGTGAATTCGCGCGCGCCGAGATTGAAGAGGGCCTGTGCGTTGCGGGGAATCCGCTGCTCCGGCGGATTGGCCGGATCGGGCCTGCGCTCGGGCCCGATGCCGAACCCGCCTTCACCGAGGCCCAGCGAGAGCCCGTCGGACGTGGCGAAGCGCGGATGGTGACAGGTCGCGCACGAGATGTTGCGGTTACCCGAGAGGATCGGATCGAAAAAGAGCATCCGCCCGAGCCGGGCTTCATCCATCGAAACGGGGCCATAGTCGGCGTCGGTGATCGGTGCGGGGATTTCCGCGCCCGCCGCAGTCGCCGCCCAAAGCGTGAGCAGTGCTATGAACCGCAAGGCGAATCCTCCTGACCGCCAGTGATACCGCTCGATCTGATTCATGGGAACGACTGACCGCGACTGTCGTTAGCATTCCGCCGTCACCCCCGTTGCGCCCGGCATGCGCGCGCGCGAACATGTGGTGCTTAAAGTACGGAGTTCCCGCTTGGCCTGGGCAACCTACATGATGAAGCTCGCTGTCGCCGTCTGGAACGCGATGGATGAGCGGCACATGGGCCTGCTCTCCGCGGGCGTGGCCTTCTATGCGATGTTCGCACTCTTTCCGGGGATGGCGGCGACAATCGCGATCTGGGGATTTTTCGCCGACCCGATCGTCATGCGGGAATACCTGGACCAGATCCACGGCGTCATTCCGGACGCCGCGTACGGCGTTCTCGAAGCCCACCTCGACGCGCTTCTGGTTGCAAACAACCGGGCACTGGGCTGGACCACCATCCTGTCCTTTGTGGTCGCACTCTACTCGGTCCACAGCGCCGTTGCCGCACTCGTGAGCGGGCTCAATGCGATGCATGATCGCGGCCACCGTCCCGGTCTTTTCCGGCTGCTCTGGTCCGTCGTGCTCACTGGCGCGGTGGTTGCGCTCGTGCTTTCCGCGCTCGTCGTGGTCGTCACCGTGCCCGTTGCGCTCAACTTCCTGCACGTGGACTATCTGGGGTCGTTCATTCTCTTCTACCTTCCCTGGGTGGTCATGTTCGCCGTCCTGTTCGTGGTCCTCGGTCTCTTCTACCGCTGGGGCCCGACGTCCGAGAGCCGCAGCCACCGCCACTCCTGGGTTTCGCCCGGGGCCTTCGTCGCGGCGATGCTTTGGGTCGCGGCTTCCATCGCCTTCTCGGTCTATCTCGCCTATTTCGGCGCCTACAACCGCATCTACGGCTCGATCGGGGCGGTGATCGCCCTGCTCATGTGGCTCTACATCTCGGCCTATATCGTTCTGTTCGGCGCCGTCCTGAACGAGGAACGCGCGCGCCTGCGCCGCGCTCAGTAGTCACGCTCGTAGTAGATGCCGATGCCGGTCGAGCCGTCGGACCCGACAGTCCCGCGCGCGGTCACGCCGGGCCTTACATCGAGATTGAGGTTGATCTCGGTCTTGCCCTCGGCGCCCAGGGTGACGTCGGAATAGAGCTTCTCCGACAGGTACTTTCCGGCCCGCACGGCTGCCGATCCCTCTTCGTTCGTCGTGACGTCGAGATCGTCGAGACCGAAGGAGTTCCGCAGCTTCGACACGATGCCCTCGCCGCCGCGTCCCGCAAGCTCCGCCACGGCCGAGGCGAGTTGCGCGGCCTGAAACGGCGACAGGTTATTGAGCCCACGGCCGAACAGGAGGCGCGCGATGACCTCCTCTTGGGGAAGCTCTGGCGACGAAAGGAAGCGGATTTCCGGCGCTGTGGCCTCCCCCTCTATCACGATGGTCGCGGTGATTCCGTCGGCTTCGCTTTGCGCCGCGAAGCGGATGTATGGCGTGAGCGCGCCCTGAAGCTCGATCATTCCCTCGTCGATAGTGAAGCGCTTCGCCAAGAGGTCGAGCCGACCGCGAATGAGGCTGAACCGACCCGAAGGCACGACATCGGAGGTCGTTCCCATCAACCTGAGCGACCCGCCCATCTCGGCGTCAAGTCCACGCCCGCGCACGAAAATCCTTTCGGGCGCAGTGATGGCAAGGTCGAGGGGATAGGACGACACCGGTCGCGTTGACCCCTGATCCGGCTCTGTCAGCCCGGCCCTTACCCGCGTCTGGCGAGAGCCGGCCGGTTCGCGGACATGCACGATGTCGCGCAGAAGCGGGTCTGCGCCAAGGCCCGTGGACGGCACCCGGACCTCGGTTCGGCCAAGTGTGACCTCGCCCGCGATCGCCGCTCCGCCGAGGAGAGGGCCATTGACGCGCACGGTTCCGCTGACCGTCGTGTCGAACAGTTCGGGATCGCGGAGCCGTGCCGCCGAAAGACGGATTGCGAGGTCGCCGGGATAGGGCCGGGTGAGCGCCACCGACCCCGACAACGCCAGGTCGCCACCGCCGCGCACCGCAGAGGTGCCGGACAGCGCGGCCGTGCCTTGGGCGAGATCCGCAGACAAGGAGAGACGCTCCAGCTCGATCCCGAAGGTCGGTGCCACAAGCCGCCCGCCGTCGAGTGACACTCGGCCGGAGAGCGAGGAGAGGCGCGGCGGCCCGCTGAGCCGCAGGTCGAAGGTCACCGGCCCCGTGACGTTGCGCGGTTCGATGAACGGGTTGATGACAGCCGACTGGCCGCCGCCGGTGAGGACGAGATCGGTCGATGAAAAATCGGACGCGACGCTGCCCTTGACCTGAGCATTGGTGGCGCCAGGGCCGTCGCCCGTCAGGTCGACCTCGTATCCGAGCACCGTCTCGGTTACCGTGCCGCTTGCCGTCAGAGGCCCTGGAAAACCGGGCGCGAGGATCGCAAGGTCGGCGAGCCGCGCAGAAAGTTCGATCCGCCGGGTATCGCCGTCGATCACTCCTGCCGCCCCCACTGTCACTTGCGGGTTCGTGAGGTTCAGCGTCTCGAGGCGCAGCCGCCCATCACGCTCATTGACAACCAGCCGAAGGTCCGCGGGACCGGCAAGGATACGGTCGATCTCCGCCTGGCCAACCCCCAGCCGGTTGCCGGACGCGTCAAGGGTCATCTGCCGGGTACCTTCCGCCTCGGTCAGACGCGCCTGGCCCTTCAGTGCGCCTCGGTATGATGGTCCGAGCGCCGAGAGGTCCGAGAAGTCGAGCGAGGCCCGAAGGTCCGAGGCACCCGTCGCCAGCCGTCCGGACACCCGTGCAGACAGTGTCGAAGCCGACACATCGAGGCGGCGCAGGTTGATCCCGGTCTCGTCCCGGGCGGCGGAGAAGGCGACCTGACTTTCCCCCGCGAGCAAGCGGTCGATCTCGGGCACGCCAACCGCAAGGCTGGTCCCGGTGACCTTCCCCTCGACGTCGAAACGGCCCGAGAGCACGCCGCCCGATCCCGAAGCCGAAAGCACGCCCGCGCCGGCGACCGGCCATCCTGCAAGGGCTGCGAACCGGCCGAGATCGGCGACCTCGGCCGAGATCTCGCCCGAAACCACGGTATCGCCTTCTCCCGCAGAAACTGTTGCCCGGCCCTTCGCGCCATATCCCTGGCCGGTCACGTCGAACTCCGGAAGCCGCAAGGGCTCGCCTTCCTGCCATGAGAAGATCGTCCGTCCGGAAAGGTCCGGCCCGATGGCAGCGGCAAGTGCGGGATCGGCAGGCGTGATGCCGGTTGCGGCGAAGGTGACGGTGCCGCCGGCGCGGGGCCGCGTGACCCCGAACGTCCCGGCCAACCCAATTCGTCCCGAACCGTCGAGCGTCAGCGCCGCCAAGGTGAGGCCGTCGCGCCGGAAGCCGCGAAGGGCACCGTCAAGCGTCCAGCCGTCGCCGCGCGAATGGTCGTAGCGCAGCTTCAGTTCGCCTGATCGCACGAATGTGCGCGGGCCCGGGATCGGCAGAAGCACGTCGCCCCCTGTACCGAGACCGAGCCGGACGGTCAGCGCTGCCTGCAAGGGCAGGCCTTGGGGCGATAGACTGACCCCTCCCGCAAGGTCGAGACCCCTTGCGCCCAGGACCAGCCGGGTGAGATCGAGTTGGCCCGAGGGCAACCGACGCCCCGCGGCCTGCAGGGCCACGTTCGGCCCGAAGAACTCCTGATAGTCGGGAAGGAGCAGGGGCGCGATGTCGCCGGCGATGTCCGCCGCAAAGCGACGCTCAGGTACGGCCCCCGGCGCGCCTGTCGCCAGAAACGTGACCTTTCCCGAAAGACGCCGCACGTTGTCGGTGGAGAGCGCGATGTCTGTGGCGAAGTCGTCGATGACACCGTCGCCATGCACGGCGAGTTCGATCGAGGGGCGTCCGGGCAAGCCGAGCAGGCTGGCCGCGATCCCGTTCGCGCCTTCCGCCACCAGAAGGTCGAGGGTCGCTTCCCGGGTGGCGTTTGCATAGCGCCCCGTCATCGACAGCGTTCCGCGGGGGCCGTCAATGCGCTCGATCGCGATCTCGGCGGTCCCTTCCCCCCCTTCGAGGTGCGTCGTGCCGTTGAGCCGGACTACGGCTGCCGCACCAAATAGCGCCTCGCCGAGTACCACGCGATCGGCGCGGATCGACCCGATGTCCACCGACACCGGCAGTTCCGGCAGGCTGAACCCTGACGCCTCCGCGCTGGGGCCGGCGGCCCCGGGGGCACGCGGCAATTCGATCTCGGCCGCGCGCATCTCGCTGATCTCGACCCGGCCGGCAAGCAGCGCAGAGCGATTCCATCCGATGGCGCCGTCATGGATCGTGATCCAGACACCGTCACCATCCGCGATGGTCAGTTCATCGAAGGTCGCACGGGACGACAGCGCGCCACGGAACCCCTCGATCCGCACGGTACGGCCGAGCGACGACAGATTGTCCTCAAGGAATGCGGTGAGGAAGTCGCGGTCGCGCTCTGACGCCGCGGCATCCTCCTGGGCCGTGGCAGCCAGGGGTAAGAGGCAAAGCGCCAGGGAGAGGACGAGACGCCGCATCAGAATGCCTGCCCCAAACCGACGTATATCTGCACACCGTCTCCGGTCGGCCCCGACACCGGCATGGCGACATCGATCCGGATCGGCCCGATCCCGGTGTTATACCGCAGGCCGAGTCCGGCGCCGGCGTGCCATCGCCCTGTGCCGCCGAATAGTTCGTCGATGCCGACATAACCCGCATCGTAGAATGCGGCGGCGCCGATCGTGTCGGTGATCGATGCGCGCAACTCGGCCGAGGCTCCGGCGAAGCTCATGCCGCCCGTCTGGACGGAAAGGAACGCCGAACGCGCCAGCGCCACGCCGAGCGACTGGTATGGTTGCCCGCGCACCGTTCCGCCGCCGCCGGACCAGAACCGGAAGCTCGCCGGCGTCTGCGGCAGCGTCGGGCCGATGACCGTCCCGAGCTGAAGCCGCCCGGCAAGGACGACGCGGTCATCCGTGCCGAAGCCATGAAAGAGGCGCGCGTCGGCCTTGACCTGTGCGCCACTGCCGGCTGATGCATAGCCCAGAAACGGCGTGAGTTCTGTCCTGAGATAGAAACCTTGGTGGGCGTCGAGCACGTTGTCCCTGCTATCCCATGTCAGCGCGACGGGGAGCGTCAGCACGCGGTAGTCGGTCTGTCCGCCGGCGTCGGAAACACGCTCCGCGAGGTACCCGATCCCCGCCTGGGCGGTGAAGTGATCTCCGAACACGCGGGACAGGCCGAAATCGAGGGCAACGCGTTCGACGGTCTGATCCAGCAGCTCTTCGCGCGAGGCGCGTGCCTCGACGAAGGCAGTCGCATCGGTCACCGGTGTCGCGGGCCTGTCGATCCGCACGCCGAGCGAATAGTCGATGGCGCCGCTCTGTCCGCCGATCCGCTCGACCGAACCATCGACCCGCAGCCTCTCTGCCCCGCCTAGGAGGTTCCTGTGTAGCCAGTATCCGGAGAGGCTGAGACCCTCGCTGTTCGAGACTTCGGCGCCGAAGCCGAACCGGCGCAACTTTTCCTCGTCGAGCACTAGTTCCACGTCCAGAGTGTCGCCGGGGCCGATCGTGTCGGCTTCCGTCACCGCCACGGTGCGGAAGACGCCCGTCCGGCGAAGGCGCGCGGCGACCTTGTCGAGTTTGGCGGGATCGAAGACCTCGCCCGCCGGAAAGCCCGCGATCTTCAGGATACGCTCGAGCCGCATCCGTTCGTAACCCGAGACGCGCATCTGTCCGAACCGCAGGCGTGGGCCAGGCGCGAGGAGTATTTCCGAGAAGATCGCGGCGGCGGCATGGTCGGCAGTGATGGATTGGCCGGCGACCCGGGCCTTGGCATGACCGATCGCGCGCCAGCCCGCGACACCCGCTTCGGCGGCATCGACGATGGCGGTCGAATAGGCCGGCCTGGTGTCGCCATAGGCGGGCGGCAGCCTTGTTCCGCGCGCGTAGGGCCTCATGCGGGCCCTCTCGAAGCGGAAGATCGGCCCCGGCGTCACCCTGATCGAGACCACGCCGATGGACTCGGGCGTGTCAAGCGGAGCGATCTCCGCCGCCTCGCGCCCGTCGATCAGGATCTGGATCACGCCCGAGTAATAGCCCTCCGCGTAGAGCGCGCCGATCAATCGTGCATAGTCCGCGCGTGCAGCCGCGAAGATCGTCTGGCTGTCGGTCGTCTTGTCGCGTTCAGCCGCGATGGTGAGGGAGGCGGCGCGCAGCCGGTCGAGGAGTGCGCGGTCCGCGCCCGGAGCCGTCAGTTCGACGCGATCAAGTGCCCCGGCGGGGCGACACGGCACGACCAGCGCGGCTCCGGCAATGGCCATAACGGCCGCGCACCTCCGCCACCATCCTGCCCGTCGCAATGATCCGCCCCCGAACTCGTGATCTACAGAACAAGCCTCGCATTCTACGCGGCCGAACGCCAGTGGTTGCGCCTGTTCCAGGCGGGATTCGGCGGCGGCCGGCCACCCGTGGTCGTCAGGCGCCGCCGGACCGCCTATGCGGCGCGGAAGATTCGGTGGCGGTGGTCGGCAAGGTAGATCCTGAGCCATGGAGTGAACCGTTCCGGCCCGGCCGCGATCTCGGCGTCCAGATCGGACAGGGTGACCCAGCGCACCTCCATGACCTCGGCGGGGTCCGGCGCGACCGGTAGCACCGCGGTTGCAACGGCAGTGAAGATGTCAACCACCTCGTGCTCGACCATGCCGCCGCCCACATCCGCGCGATATTCCACCGCCTCGGCGAAGACCGGGGACACCCCCTCGATGCCGAGCTCTTCGCGCAGACGGCGGACGGCGCAGTCGACCGTCGCCTCGCCCCAGTGGGGATGTGTGCAGCAGGTATTCGCCCAGAGACCGGGCGTATGGTACTTGCCCATCGCCCGGCGCTGGATCAGAACCCGGTCGCCCTCGAGCACAAAGACCGAAACGGCCCTGTGGCGGCGCCCCTCAAGGTGCGCCGCCAACTTGTCGAAGGGTACGAGCCGCCCGTCGACCCAGGTCGGGATGAGATCGGCGGCGGCAGTCACGACACCTGCTGCGCCGGCACCTGAGCCTGGGCGCGTCGGGACAGTTCCTGACGGTAGAGACTGAGGTAATCGACCGTGTCGATGTTCAGCGGCGGGAAGCCCCCGTCGCGCGTCACGTCGGAGATGATGCGGCGGATGAAGGGGAACACCATCCGCGGGCATTCGATGAGCAGGAACGGGTGAAGCTGCTCTTCCGGCACTCCCTCGATGTGGAAGATCGCGCCATAGTCGAGTTCCAGCAGGAAGAGGGGCGCCTGGTCGGCCTTGTTCTTGGACGTGACCTTGAACTTGCTGACCACCTCGTACTGGTGATCCACCGCCCGCTTGCGTGCGTCGAGGCTCACCTGCACCTGGATGTCAGGCTGGACCTCGGCATTGGTGATGCCCTTCTGCGCCACGATATTCTCGAAGGAAAGGTCGCGCACATACTGGCCGAGCACCTGCATCCTGACCTGCGGTGCCTCCGGCGGTGCGGCGCCGTTGTTCCCGTTGCCGTTGTCGGCCATCTTTCACTCTCCCAACGAAGTCCGGTCGGGCGGGGGTGTAGCACCTTGGCGCCGCCGCCTCAATGGCGTGTCCAGCCGGAAGGGCCGCGCGGCCGGTCGTCGGGGCCGACCTCGTGGAACTCGCCGTCGATCACGTCCCGCCGCCAGGGTTCGCGCCGGGGCGGCATCCCGCCCACGGTGAACCGTTCTACCCGCACACGCGACGCGAGGTACCGCAAGACGGCCGAGCGAACCGGCGGGATCAACAGCAGGATGCCCATGGTGTCGGTGAAGAAGCCGGGCGTCAGCAGAAGCGCCCCGGCGAGGAGGATCAAGGCCCCGTGCGCAATCGGCTCGGTCGGATCGCGCAACTCGTTCAGAGAGCCCCGGAGCTCGGCGAGCGCCAGCGCCCCCTGCATCCTTACGAGCCAGCTTCCCGCGATCGCGGTCAGAAGCACGATCGCAAGTGTCGGCCAGAGGCCGATCAGACCGCCGACCTGTATGAACAGGCCGATCTCGATCAGCGGAACCGCAATGAACGCGACCAGAAGCCACATGAGATGTCCTTTCCGGGGCCGATGTGGACTTGACCCCACCCGTCACTTACATAAGTGGGAAGTGACTTCGATACCAACCCCGCCGGGAACCCGTGCGGCCGCAAGGGCCATTTTCCGATGAACAGCGCTGTCATCCAGCTTCTCGTCCTTGCGGCGATTGCGATCTTCCTTATCCTGCGGCTGAAAAACGTGCTCGGCAGCCGCGAAGGCTTCGAAAAGCCGCCGGCGCCCGCGCGGCTTCCGGATGAGCGCAAGGGCCGTTTCGAGGTCATCGAGGGCGGTCCCGACCGCGACATCACCGATCATGTCCCCGATGGCAGCGACGCTGCGCGGGCGCTAGCTGCCATGAAGCAGGCGGAGCCGAGTTTCTCGGTCTCCGACTTCCTCTCCGGCGCGCGCGGCGCGTACGAGATGATCCTGATGGCCTTCGAGAAGGGCGATCTCGCGAAGGTAGAGGCCTTTCTTTCGGAGGATGTCCACGAGGCCTTCGCGGAGGTCGTGGCCCAGCGCGCCTCGCGGGGCCTGAACGTCACGGCGGAGTTCCTGGGCATCCGCGAGGTCACGCTGCAGGACGCCGAGTTCGACCGGGCCACCGGTGAGGCCGAGTTGACGGTCCGCTTCGCCAGCGAACTGACCTCGGTTGCCCGCAACGCCGCGGGCGAGATTGTCGAGGGCGACCCGAAGGAAGTGCGGCGCCAGCGCGATATCTGGACCTTTGCCCGCAGGATGGGGTCGAACGACCCGAACTGGCAGCTCGTCGCGACCGGCGCCTGATCCGTGGCGGCCCGGCGGTTGGCGTTCAACACGCTGTCCGGCTGGGTGGCGGATGACCATGCCGCCGCGCTTGCCGCCTATGCGGCGACCGCAGATCTGCTTGACGGATCCTGGCCACGGCCCGGCAAGGGTGCTGCACGGGATTTCTTCGAACGCAACTTCAGCCCGGTTCTCATCGGCGATCCTCCCGCGCTGGTGACCGGATACTACGAGCCCGAGGTTGCAGGGGAACTTGCCCGCACCGGCAATTTCCGCCATCCGCTTCATGGGCGTCCTGCCCTCATCGGCAGCGGCCCGTGGTTCACGCGGGCGGAGATCGTCGCAGGCGACCTGCTCGCGGGCCACGAACTCGTCTGGCTTGAGAGTGCGGTGGAAGCCTTCCTGGCGCAGGTTCAGGGCTCTGTCCGCGTCCGCATGCCCGACGGTTCGGTGCGTCGTTTCGGCTTCGCGGGGAGGAACGGCCATCCCTACCGCTCGATCGGGGTCGAGCTCGTCCGGCAGGGTGAGATCGCGGAATCCGCGATGTCGGCCGCAGCTATCCGCGCCTGGTGCCTGGCGCGCCCCGAGGCGGTGACGAATCTTCTGAACCACAACCCGTCCTACGTATTCTTCCGCCCCCTCGACCTCCCTGAAGATGGCGGGCCGCTCGGCACCATGGGCCGGCAGGTGACAGCCGGCCGGAGCTTGGCGGTGGACCCGGACCACATCCCCCTTGGGGCACCGGTCTGGGCGGAGGCCGGCGATATCCGGGCGTTGATCATTGCGCAGGATACGGGCAGCGCAATCCGCGGTCCGCAGCGGGGCGACATCTTCTGCGGCAGCGGGGATGATGCCGGCCGCCGTGCTGGCGCCATGCGGCTCGGTGGCCGGCTCGTCACGCTCCTGCCCCACGAACTGGCCGCGAGGGTCGCGCCATGAGCCGCCGACGCCGCGGACTCAGCGAGGAGGAGCGCGCGCTCTGGGACCGGGTTGCCGGGACGGCGAAGCCCATGCGGACCCGGCGCCCCCTCTCGGCACTTCACGAGCCTGCGCCGAAGGTGAAGCCGCCAGTAGCGAGGCCCGCAGCGGCGGAATTCCACATCGGCGATCTCGCCCGACCGCTGACCGCCATGCACGACCTCGCCCCCACGATCGAAGAGCGGCTCGCGACGCAGACGGTTCGCATGGACCGGCGCGCGCATCGCGATCTGACACGCGGCAAGCTTGCTCCCGAAGGGCGGATCGACCTGCACGGCATGACCCTGGCCGAGGCGCATCCGGAACTGATCCGCTTCGTGATGGCCGCGCACCGAGCCGGCAAGCGCCTCGTTCTCGTCATCACGGGCAAGGGCAAGCGCGCCGACGATCACGGGCCGATCCCGCAGCGCGTCGGCGTGCTCCGCCATCAGGTGCCCCACTGGCTGACGCAACCGCCGCTGGGCACCGTCGTTCAGCAGATCGCGTCGGCACACCTGAAGCATGGCGGCATGGGAGCCTACTACGTGTACCTGCGCCGCGCCCGCTAGTTCTGGAGGCCGGACATCGCCGTGACCGGCGACAGGACGATCTGAGTGGCGCCCTGCACGGTCAGGACTGCGCCTGACAGCAGGCCGGTGCGTGACGCCTGATCGGCTGCAAGCACGGTATCGACATCGCCGATCCGGCTGAGGATCGAGATGAGCGCCGGCGAGTTCGCGACGTTGAAATGCCCCGCTCCCGTAGAAAATGCGGTGGTATCGAGCAAGACGACGTCCAGGTTGCCAAGTTCGGCAATGTCACGCACGTTGCCGAGCCGGTCGGCCTGTCCGGTAATCCGTGCCGAGAGTGCAAGCGCCCGGTCCCTGCGCGACGTGAAGATGATGATCGGATTCTTCAACGGTCCAACGGCTTGCGCCTGCGCGCGGAACACGTCGACATCAATATCGGGTGAGATCAGCACGACAGCCTCTATGCGCGAGAGAAGCTGCTTGTCGCCCCGGATCGCTATCTGCCGGAGCGTCTCCATCGCCAGGGCCGAGCCCATGGAATGGGCGATGATGAGGACATTCTGCGCCCCGGCCCGGTCTACCTGACGCAGCAGCGCTTCGAGCCCGTCGCGGGCAAACATGGCGCTGTCGCGGTCATAGACATAGGCCAGCGCATGAGCGCGCGAAGGCCAGGAATAGTGGACGAGAGCCCCTCCAAGGTCGAGGTCGTGGCCAAGTTGCGCAAGCCGGTAGGCGCCTTCGGCAAAGCTGGAGTTGAACCCGTGGACGAACACGACTGCGTTGCGCTCGCCGGGTGTCATGCGGGCAAGTTCGGCCGCGAGGTCCCGGCGAAAGGCCGTTCCAGAGGGATAGGCGACTTCGCGCGTCGTCAAGAACTCCCTGTTGGGATCGGGCTTGCGGTGCGGAGGCGTCCAGCGAATCTCACCAGGGGACCGCTCAGGAGGCACCGCGATGTCCAGCCGCGCGAAGCGCGTGATCTCGCTGCGGGCGCGGCCATATTCCTCGCCAGTGTCGGCCATCTCGCCGCGTGTCGTGCCGATGAAGACGGGTTCGACCGTACCGATCGACGCCGCCGACGGATCGACCCGGACCTCTCCCCGCGGCGCGCATCCCGCAAGGCTCAGAAAGATCGCCACCGTTCCGACAATCCGCTGCATCACGCCCTCAACCGCGCCCTCGCACCCTGATTAACCCAACCAGAACGGTCGCGCCACGTTATCAGAGCACATACCGGCTGAGATCCGCGGACCGGACGAGATCGCCGAGGTTCTTCTCGACGAACCCGGCATCGATCGTCACGGCGTCGCCCGCGCGATCGGGGGCGGTAAAGGAAAGCTCCTCGAACACCCTCTCCATGACGGTGTAGAGCCTGCGCGCGCCGATGTTCTCGATGCTGCGGTTCACCTCCGCGGCGATCCGGGCAAGTGCGGCAATCCCGTCCGCCGTGAAGCTGACCGATACCTCTTCGGTTCCCAGCAATGCCGTGTACTGCCGGGTCAGCGCATTGTCCGTTTCGGTCAGGATGCGCACGAAATCCTCTTCCGTCAGCGCGCGAAGCTCGACCCGGATCGGCAGTCGGCCCTGCAACTCGGGCAGAAGATCAGAGGGCTTGGCGATGTGGAAGGCACCGGAGGCGATGAAGAGGATGTGGTCGGTCTTCACCGCGCCGTACTTCGTCGACACGGTCGTGCCCTCGATCAGCGGCAGGAGGTCGCGCTGCACGCCCTCGCGGCTGACATCCGCGCCCCGCGTCTCGGCCCGGGCGCAGACCTTGTCGATCTCGTCGATGAAGACGATGCCGTTTTCCTGCACCGCCTCCAGGGCCGCCGCCTTCACCGCCTCGTCGTCGAGCAGCTTGTCGGCCTCTTCCTGGATCAGGAGTTCGTAGCTTTCGGCGACGGTCATGCGCTTGCGCACGCGCCGACCGCCGAAGGCCTTGCCGAAGAGGTCGCCCAGGTTCATCACTCCCATGCCCGGCTGGCCGGGAAGCTCGAATGGCATCTGCGGCGCCGCCTCGGCCACATCCAGCTCGATCATCGTGCCGTCAAGTTCGCCCTTCTTCAGCCGCGTGCGGAACATCTCCCGCGTCTGTTCGCGGGCGTCCGCGCCGGCGATGGCTTCGATCACCCTGTCCTCCGCCGCCTTGTGGGCGCGGGCCTTCACCTCCTCGCGCATGCGCTCGCGGGTTTCGATCATCGCGGCGTCGGTCAGGTCGCGCACGATCTGCTCGACGTCGCGGCCGACATAGCCCACCTCGGTGAATTTCGTCGCCTCGACTTTCAGGAACGGCGCCTTCGCCAGCTTTGCGAGGCGGCGCGATATCTCGGTCTTGCCGACGCCCGTCGGCCCGATCATCAGGATGTTCTTGGGATAGACTTCATCCCGCAGGTCGTCGGAAAGCTGCTTCCTCCGCCAGCGGTTCCGCAGGGCCACGGCAACCGCACGCTTGGCGTCCCTCTGGCCGATGATGAAACGGTCGAGTTCCGAGACGATCTCGCGCGGGGTCAGGTTGGTCATTTAAGCTCCGAATAGGGCGGCAACCGGTTCTTGCCTGGGAAATCGGGCAGCGACCGCATGATGGCGGCGCGCAACGGCACCCACCAGGTGCCAAGGATGGTGAAGAATGCGCCGAGGATGATGAGAATCCGTGCCCAGTCCATGGCGTCGGCCGCCCCGTCGCCGGTGACGGCCCAGTAGATCACGGCGCCGACATAGGCGGTGCCCGCGGTCAGAATCGACCGACGGTCGATGATGAGCGCGACGAGCGCGAAAATCACAAGCGCCAGCGTGGTCGGGAGGATCGCGGCCGATCCCCCGGCGCCCCAGATGTTCCCGGCGATGGAATTGACAAGTGCCGCGCCAGCCAGCAGGTGCAGCCAGAAGGCGGTCGCCGAATGCCGCCCGATCCGGTGCGTGTCCTTCAGGTCGAACCACATCGCGCCGGCGAAGGCACCGATGCCGAAGACCAGCGAGGCGAGCGTGAGATTGGCACGCGGGACAAAGCTGCGCACCCACCCGTCCAGATCGTGGACCATGCCGCCGGGATTGTAGCGGGTGAAAAGCGCGTAGGTCGCCAGCAGCGCAAAGAGGCCGAAGACGAACATCGAGAAGGGCAGCCGGAAGCGGCGGAACCAGACGAGGACCGCCGCTGCCGTCAGCGATGCCGAGGCGAAGGCGACGCCCCTGAACCCAAGGTCCATCTGCCCGAGGAAGGTGAGCAGCGAGACGTAGATTCCGCCTGAATAGGCACTGACGAGCACCATCGACGGCAGGTTCATCCGCCGCCTCAGCGTGAAATATCGCGCCATCGCCCATGCCACCCCGGCGATGATCGCGGGGATCAGGATCAGGACCGTCACCCCGCCGAGCACGGTCAGCAGGAGCGCGAGCCCGCCGATAAGCACCACGAGGCCGGTGGCGATGAAGATTTCGGCAAAACCCCGGAAGAACTCGAACGGCTCATCCTCGCCTGGAAGGGCACCACGTTTGCCTGCCCGGTCATTGGCAAGCGCCATCAGCCCCGCGGCCTGCGCCTCGGTCACGATCCCGGCGGCAACTGCGGCGCGCAGGTCGGCCGAGCCGAAGGTGTTCGGCTCCTCAGCCACGGATCGTCTCCACAGTGAGGTTGCCGTTGGTGTAGACGCAGATATCGGCCGCGATGGCCATGGCCCTGCGCGCAACCTCCTCGGCCGAGAGGTCCGTCTCCATGAGGCCCCGCGCGGCGGCGAGCGCGAAGTTTCCGCCCGAACCGATGGCGGCCACGTCATGTTCGGGCTCCAGCACGTCGCCCGCGCCAGTCACGACAAGGAGCGTCGTTCCGTCGGTGACGATCAGCATTGCTTCCAGCTTCTGGAGGTACTTGTCGGTGCGCCAGTCCTTCGCCAGTTCCACGCAGGCGCGCATCAGCTGCCCGGGGGCCGCCTCCAGCTTCTTCTCCAGCCGCTCCAGGAGCGTGAAGGCATCCGCCGTCGAGCCGGCAAAGCCCACGACCACATCGCGCCCGCCCGGCGAAAGCCTGCGGACCTTGCGCGCGGTGCCCTTGATCACCGTCTGGCCGAGGCTCACCTGGCCGTCGCCCGCGACCACGACTTCGCCACCGCGGCGGACACCGAGGATCGTCGTGCCGTGCCAGCCCGGAAACGTGTCATTCGCCATCGGCCCCTCCGTTCTTCACGACCCTATATGGCCACCGCCGCCATGGGCCGCAACCGCCAAGAAAAAGGGCGCCGGAAGGCGCCCTAGCCGGTCTGTTTTCGGGATCGGGTTCAGATCGCGGACTCGATCCAGTTCTGCAGCGCGGCCTTCGGCGCGGCGCCGACCTTGTTCGACACCACCTGACCGCCTTTGAACATGAAGAGAGCCGGAATGCCACGCACGCCGAACTGCATCGGCAGGTCGGGGTTCTCGTCGACGTTCACCTTGGCGATCTTCACCTTGCCGGCATACTGTTCGGACAGTTCCTCCAGCGCCGGGCCGATCTGCTTGCAGGGGCCGCACCACTCCGCCCAGAAGTCGACTACGACGGGAATGGCGGAGTTGCGGACCTCGGTGTCGAAGTTGGCGTCGGTGACGGCGACGGTGGACATGGAATCTCTCCAGATCGGGAACGGTTGCGCAGAAGGTATGGACCGTCCCCGGGCGCGTCAAGGGATGGTGGTTGCCAGGAGCGCGGCCCTCACGATCTCGGGAGGCAGCGGCATGAGGGTGCCGGTCCGCGTCCAGAGGATCGCTGTTTCGATCCGGCGATCCGGATAGATCTGCCCGAGCATCGCCGCGTAGGCGCCCATCTGGCGCAGGATTCCGTCAGGCACATCTTCGGGCCGCCCGGGCACAACGACATTCGATTTGTAGTCGACCGCCAGCACGCTGCTGTCGGAGACGATCAATCGGTCGATCGTGCCATGCACGACCCGCCCGCCCAGCGCCGGCACCCGCGCCGTGACCTCGACCTCCGTCAATGCCCCGCGACCGAGAAGCGCTTTCATCTCGGGTGCCGACAGAACTTGGCGTGCCTCGGCCAGAATCGTCTCTGTTTCTGCCGAATCCTCCGCCGCCGGCCCCTCCGAAAGAAGCGTCCCCGCCAGTTCGGGCCAGTCGGCCTCCGGCCACAGTGGCAGGTGCTCGAGAAGCCGGTGGAGCCAGGTGCCGCGCCGCATCGCTTCGTCTTCGTTTCGGGCCCCCTCTCCCGGAAGCGCCTTGGCGCCGCCGAGTGCCGAGGGCGACAGGGGCGGTGGGGCGCGTACTGGCGCCCCGGGTTGTTCGTGCACCCACAGGGGCGTCGCCTCGCGTCGCGGACTGTCGCCGGCGCGATTTGGCAGGTTTGAGGGCCAGGTGCCGCTTTCGTGCCGTCGGCCGACGCCGCCTTCGACGATCAGGTCGATCGCCCCGGCCTTCTCGATCCCGTCTGCGACGAGGCTGTGCCAGCTTTCCCGATCGTCTCCCGCATCGCCGGCGCCGCAGACGATGAGCCAGCTTTCCGCCCGCGTCATGGCAACGTAGAGAAGCCGCATCCGTTCGTCCCGTTGGCGTTCCAGCATGGCCTTTCGTTCCGCGGCGATCAGCGCCGGGCTTTCCTCTGAGGGCGTCTTCCAGAGAGCGCCCGCCTTCGCGGCGAGGATGGGATCACGGACGTCGTTCCGCCGCCTGGCGGTGTCGGGCAGGATGACGACGGGCGATTCGAGTCCCTTGGCGCCGTGGACCGTCATCACCCGGATTGCCCGGGTCGCGGTGTCGAGCCGCCGCTTGATCTCCACCTCCTCGGCATCGAGCCAGCCAAGGAAACCGGTAAGGCTTGGCACCGAGGCCCGCTCGTAGCCGAGCGCTTCGTTCAAGAGCGCATCGATCCCTTCCTCGGCTTCCGGCCCGAGGCGGGCGACAAGCCTCCCGCGCCCCTCGTGCCGCGTCAGGATCCTTTCGAGGAGTTCGAAGGGCCTGAGGAAGTCGGCGGCATCGAGCAGGTCACGCAAGATCTCCAGCGTTGCCAAATGACCCTCGGCCCCAGCCCGAAGCGCGCTCCAGAGGTAGCTCTTTTCCGGGCGCGGCTGGGCAAGGTCATAGAGCGCCCCTTCGCTCCAGCCGAACAGGGGCGAGCGCAGGGCGGCGGCGAGCGAAAGGTCATCCTCGGGCGTGGCAAGGAACCGCAAGAGGGCGGTGAGGTCTTTCACCGCCAGTTCGCCGCCGATCTTCAGCCGATCCGCGCCGGCGATCCTGAGCCCCGCCGCCTTGCAGGCGCGGATGATCTCGTGGAAGAGATCCGACCGACGCTGCACGAGGACAAGGAAGTCGCCCTCGTCCACGGGACGCGGGCCCTTGTCCGTCGGGATCGCCACGCCCTCGTCGATCATGCGACGGATGTTCTTGGCGATCCGCCGGGCAAGCACGACGTTGTGGTGATCTTCGGGCAGAAGATCGACGGGGTCGTACCAGTTCTCCGGCTCCGGTTCCTCTGCCTTTGGCACCAGTGGCCACAGGTCCACCCGTCCCGGCCGGTCGACATGGAAGGCGATGTGCTTCGGACTGCCGCCGAGTCCCCGGTTCACCCGTTCGTCGAACGTGAGATCGACAACGCGCAGGATCGCGTCGGAGGAGCGGAACGAATGTTCAAGCTCCAACGTCACCACCGCACGCCCGATCTGGGCATACTTCGCCGTGAAGTGATCGCGCATGGCATCGAAGGCGGCAAGGTCGGCGCCCTGGAAGGAATAGATCGACTGCTTCTTGTCGCCGACGACGAAGATCGTCCGCTCGACCCTCCGCGCGCCCTCGCCCGTCGTGAACTCCTCGGCAAGACGCTCGATCACCTGCCACTGGCCGGGGCTCGTGTCCTGCGCCTCGTCCACGAGGATATGGTCTATCCCGCCGTCAAGGCGGAAAAGGACCCAGGACGCCACCGTCCGGTCGGACAGAAGCACCGCGGACCGTGTGATGAGGTCGTCGAAGTCCAGCAGGCCGGCTTGGGCTTTTCGTGATTCGTACCGCGGCAGGAAGGCTGCGGCAAATCGATGAAGCGCAAGCGTCTTCTCGGCGGCAGCAAGTGCGAGGCGGCGTTCGCGCCCGTCGGCAAGGCGGGTCATCAGCGTCTCGATCTGCGGCATCAAGGCGGCAGCGGGACCTTCGCGGACATCTTTTGTCGGCACGACGCCGATCTTTGCGCCGTAGGGGTTCGCGGCCTTTGCGCCGAAGAGGAAGAGACGCTCGAGCGACGCTAGGAAGGCCGCGCCGCGAGGTTCGCGCAGTGCAGTTTCGATCCCCGAGGCAAGCTCCACATCCTTCGACTTGCCGGACATGAGGACGGGAACCAGCTGCCGCAGTGCGTCGATATCCCCGGGCGCGAGCGTCGCGCCGACGAGCGCGTCCTCGTCGACGTCGGGGCGAAGGCCAAAGCCCGCGAGTATCTCTTCACGGCCGAGGCTCGGATGAAAACAGGCTCTGATCCGGCAAAGATCCGAGAGAAATGTTCCGAGGTCCTCGCCGGACAGCAGGCCCGCACCGGCATCGAATGCCGCCAAGTCGTCGCCCGATGCCATCTCCTCGGCTATCTCGTCGCGCAAAAGGCGGGCCGCGCGGTCGTCGAGTTCGGTGAAGTCGGGTGATACCCGGGCTTCGAGCGGAAACCGCCGCAGGAGGCCCGCGCAAAAGGAGTGGATTGTCTGGATCTTCAATCCGCCCGGCGTCTCGATGGCGCGGGCAAAGAGCCTCCGCGCGCGCGCCAGTGCGTCGCCATCGACGGGCCCGTCGAGTCCGAGGGCGGCAAGCTCCTCGCGCAACTTATTCTCGGGCAGCATGGCCCAGGCACCGAGCCTTCGGAACAGGCGGTTCTGCATCTCGCTGGCGGCGGCCTTGGTGTAGGTCAGGCAAAGGATGTGCTGTGGCTCGGTGCCGCCAAGAAGCAGCCGCGCAACCCGATCGGTCAGGACCTTGGTCTTGCCCGATCCGGCGTTGGCAGAAAGCCACGTCGAGGCCGCCGGGTCGGCCGCCTGCACCTGCCGTTCGCTCGCGTCGTCGCGCCTCATCCCACGTCCTCCGGCGTCGAGGGGGAGGCCATCTCCCACTCGCCGAAGCGGGCCAGATGGTCGTAGTCACCGGCGGCGAGTGTTCCGAATACGGCGCGGCGAGACGTATATCCGGTCGTGCGACGCGCGAAAGCTCCGATGAGCCGGTGCAGCGACGCCCACGCCTCGGCCAGGATGTCCCGGTCGATCGGGACGACCGCTTCCTTGCCCTCGCCGCCAAGCTGGATGTAGGTCGCGCCCTCGACGCCACGCGGTCCGAGGGCGGCGAAGGCGCCGCGCTCGGCCATGGCTGCCTCAAGGAGAAGCTGCTTGTCGAAGGTTCGCTGCTGCTTGGAACTCGGCGGCGTGCCGGACTTGTAGTCGTAGATGTGGACACGGCCATCGCTCAGGAGGTCGATGCGGTCGGGTCGGGCCGTGAGGGTGAACGCGACGCCCTCCAACGGGACGGAGCCCTTCTCTTCGATGATCGCGGGCACACCCCTTGTCGCTCTCAGGGATTCCGCCGCCACGAAGGCGGGTGCAATCCGCGCAATTCGCATGCGCCAGAGGCGCTGGGCGCTGGGCCAGGGGACCTGATCGGCCAGCACCGACCCGGTCACGGCGAGAAGACGTGCCTTGGCCTCGGCCACAGTCTCACCCGAAGGACGTTCTCGTACGAAGCGGGCGACAATGTCATGCAGGGTCTCGCCCCGCATCCTGGCATCGGGTCGGCCGCTCAGGGGGTCGAGTGGATAGAGACGCAGGATGTGCCGGGCGTAGATGGCGTAGGGGTCGCGGATGAGCGTCGAGATGCCGGTCACCGCCAGGCTCCCGGGGCGGGCGCCGACCGGCGGGCGCGGCGCGGGTCGCGGGGCTGGGGGAACGCGCGCTGCGGGCGTTTCGAGCGCCGCCGCGAGGCCCAGCCAGTACCGGCCCCGGGCGCGCATTGCCTCCAGCGCTTCGGGGCCATCCTGGTCGGCAAGACCGGCGAGCAGGTTGGTCAGCCTTGCGAGCCACCGTGACGGCACCGTCTCTGCCTCCTCGTCGCGGACGGCGCGGGAAAGGACGACCTCGACCGCTGCCGCTGCCTGCTGGAAGTCATGGGCGGAGAGCCCGATCTGCCGCTCGGGCAGCAGAAGCCCTGCCTTGAGCCGCATCTGCCGCGAGAGCCAAGGATCGGGTGCGGGCGGGGCGGGCCAGATGCCTTCGTTCAGTCCGGCAAGGATGGTCAGGTCCGCCCCCCCGGTGCGGACCTCGAGCGTGCCACGAATGGCAACCAGTGGGTGCGCTTCCGGTCCCTGCCGGACGTTACCGGCCGAGAGGAGCCTGGTCACCATTTCGACGTAGTCCGTTGGCGAGAAGTCGGCGCCATGCACGGCTTCGCGCCGCAACTCCTCCATCACGCTGCGCGCAAGCTCACCGGCTTCGCGCCGCCAAAGCTCGCTTGCCTCAACGTTCCCGCCTGGCCCCGCGGCAATGGCACCGGCGAGCGCCAGATGCGCGTCTACACAGGCGCAAAGCGTACTGTCTGCCGGGCGGGTGGCGCTAGCGAGGATCGTCCCCACCCATTCCGCCCAGGCAAGGCGCTTGGACTCGCCCTTCCGGGCCGCCCAGACGGAAAGGGCCGCCGCAGTCGGAAAAGCGGGGCCATGACGTCGCAGGTGAAGTTCCAGATCGCGCGTGAACCGCAGATGCGATCCGCGATCACCGGCGCCCGTCGCCGCGAGCGGGTGCTTCAGAAGCACGATCAGCGCTTCGGCAGACACCGGCCGCCCGAAAAGTTGCGCGACGTGACGCAGGAATCGGCCCGGCGCGGATTGCACCAGCGGCCTGCCGGCGCTGTCGTCCGGGATGATTCCCCAGCGGTCCAACGCGGCCGTGACACGGCGGGCGAGCACGCGGTCGGGCGTCACGAGGTGCGCGCGCCGACCGTCCTCGGCCGCCTTGCGCAGACGAAGCGCGATGGCGAGCGCCTCGGCCCGCGGGTCGGGGGCCTCGATGAGATCGAGCCGCTCGGTGGCGGGAAGAAGCGGGCCAAGCGCGGCCCCCTCCCGGATCCATTGGTCGGTCACCGGCGCCGGCCGGAGCGACAGCGAGATCAGCCGGTTCCGGGCGGGGTCGGTTGGCGGCGTCCCGGCCCATCTGCCGACAGCGGATGGCGTGACGCCGAGCGCCCGGGTCAGCGCGAGGAACCGGTACTGCGGATGGTCCTCGTTGGGAACTGGCCCGGCGTGAAGGCTGTCCCAGGCAAAGCCGGGCATGTCGAAGTCGAACCCGGGCAGCACGACAGCGCCATTCGGCAGCCTCGCCGCCGCGCGCATCAGAAGCTGCGTCGCTCCGCGCGACCCGGTGGAGCCCGCGATGATCACCGGGTCGGGCGGCGGGCAATTGACCCATCGATCTGCCAGCGCCTCGGCGATCCGCCTCTGCCGCGCCTCCGCATCCGGCGTGGCATCGACCGCGAAGTAGCGCGAGACGATGCGGATGAAGGCGAGACTGCGCTCCCAGTGCGCGGCATGATCTTCGGCGAGATCGGCCGCATCGAGCGCCGCAGGTGTCACCCCTTCGCCCTGCATCTCGTCCATGAGCGCGGCGAGGCTCTCGGCAAGATCGAAGACGGCTGTTCCGGCCGCAAAATCCGCCTCGCGCCGGACAAGTTCGGCGACCAGCCGGGCGAGTTCGAGCCGACGCCTGAGTGGCGGCACTGCTGGCGGCACGCCGGGCATCGGAGTGCGGCCGAGATCGGTGACGATCCTGAGCCGCGGAAGCAAGCGTGCGCCGCGCGCATCAAACGCGGTACGGACGGCCGAGAGCATGCGCGCGGTGTTGAGATAGACAGTCACGCGCGCGATGGCCTCGGGCGCAGCGCTCGCCATCCGCGCGAGAAGACCGTCGACGAAGGCCGCGGGAAAATCCACTCCGGGCGGCAAGCCGTAAAGCTTCACCTCTGCGTCGTGGTCAATCACGCCCGTTCCCCCGCAAGAGCGCCTCGGCCAGCGGAATCGACTCCGGCCGACCCACGTCGCACCAGCCGCCGACATGGACGGTGCCGAAGAGCCGCCCGCCCGCCGCCATCTCGTTCCAGAGCCGGTTCAGCGAGAAGACCCGCTCTCCGACCCGGCCGAGGCCGTCCGTCTTCACGATCCCCGCCCCGGTGTAGACAAAGCCGCGCCCGCGCCGGATGCGCCCGTCGGCACAGAGATCGAAATCGCCCGCGCCGGTGTGGCCGGTCGCCGCCTCGCGCGGAACGAGGAGGAGGAGCCCATCCATCGGGTCCGGCCGCCAGGCGGTGCGCAGCTCTTCGATCGGGTTGGCGCCGGTCCAGACCGCGTCAGTGTTCAGCGTGAAGACGGGACCCTCCCCCAGCAGGGGAAGCGCATTCAGAAGCCCGCCGCCGGTTTCCAGGATCAGCGGCGTCTCGTCCGAGAACCGGATGCCCGGGCGCATGGAAAGGTGTCGAACGATCTGGTCGGGAAGATAATGCAGGTTGGCGACAACATCGCGGATGCCGGCACCGTCCAGCACAGCCAGAGCGTGGTCGAGCAACGTGTGCCCGCCGACCTCGATCAGGGGCTTTGGCCGGTCCTGCGTGAGAGAACCCATGCGGGTGCCAAAGCCGGCCGTGAAGAGCATCGCGGCACTGGGGTTCATCCCGATCCCCCTGCGAGCCGGGCGATGCGTTGCGGTGTCGGCGCAGGCAGGCCGGCACGGACGGCTGCGGCAAGCCCGGCCAATTCCGGATGCAGCAGATTGCGCTCCAGCGCAGCCCAGACGCGGGGCAGGTATGCGAGGTAGTGCGGCTTGCGGTCGCGCTGGGCGAGACGGGCGAAGACGCCGACGATCCGCAGCGCCCGCTGCGCGCCGAGGAGCGAGTAGGTCGCCGTGAAGCCTTCCATCTCAAATCCCCGCGCTGCCACGTAGCGCGCGATCATCGCCTCCTCGGTCCCCTTGGCAAGATCGCGCCGTGCGTCCTGCAGAAGCGACACGAGGTCGTAGGCCGGGTGGGTCACGACGGCGTCCTGAAAGTCGAGCAGCCCAAGCCGCGCATGGCCCCCGCGGTCGGGGAGCCAGATCAGGTTCTCGGAATGGAAGTCACGCAACGACAGGACCGGCGTGGCATGGTTCAGCCGGTCATACAGTTCCTTGACCAGTTCCGGCAGGGCGTATGCGGCTGCGCTCGAAGCCGCGCCGATTCCGCGCAGATACCAATCCGGTGTAAGTGCCGTCAGCCCGGCAAGCGCAGGCCCGTCGAGCGCCGCGGCGAAGGCCGGCGGCCGATGGCGATGAAGGTCCGAGAGGAAGTCTGTCGCGGCGGCATAGATCGTCCGTTCCCGGTCCGGCGCCGATGCAAGCAACCGGGCGACCAGCGCGTCGCCGAGATCTTCGAGCAGAAGCAACCCCCTCGCGTGATCCCCGGCCAGGATCCGCGGAGCGGAGTAGCCCCGGTCGCAGAGCCACCGATCCATCAACTCGAAGCGCCGCGTGTCTTCGCCGCGCTCCGGCGGGGCGTCCATGAGCACTGCGCTTTGCGCACCCAGCCTCAACCGCTCGTATCGCCGCGCGGAGGCGTCCCCGGCGAGCGGCGCGCGGTCTGCGGCATCCCAGCCTGCGGCGGCGAGAAAGGCTGCGATGTCCCTTCCGCGATCACTCATCGGCGCGCCACTCCCCTTCCGCGAGTGCGGCGAGTACCGGGGCCCAGCGGGAGGCGGACGCCGAAATCGATACGTCCCGTTCGGCGTCCCCGCCTGATGCTGGCGAAAGCGTGATCGCCAGCGCGCCCGAGGGGCAGGCATCGCCCAGCCGGTCGGGCCATTCGACCAGGCAGATGGCTTCTTCGAACGCGTCCTCCAGGCCAAGTGCTGCAACCTCGTCGGCTCCGCCGAGGCGGTAAAGGTCCGCGTGCCAGATTTCGACCGGCCCCGCATCATAGACCTGTACCAGTGTGAAGGTCGGCGACGGCACGTCCTCGGAGCGGCCAAGGTCGGCCAGGCGCGATTGGATGAGGCCGCGGCAGAAATGCGACTTCCCTGCCCCGATGGCGCCCTCCAGCAGAACCGTATCGCCCGCTCCGAGCCGGGCGCCCAGCCAGCGCGCAAGCCGCGTCGTCTCCTCGGGCGAGCCAACGGTGAGGTGGACGGTTCGGACAAGGGGCGCGGCATCGCTCATGTGGCGACTTTACCGGCCCCGCCCCTGCCCGCAAGGGATCAGACGACGGCCGCCCCGCGCACCATATGGTCCCCGCGTCGGATCCGGCGCCCGCGGCGAAGAGGCGGTCGTGCCACCGGTGGCCGCGCGAATGCGACGAGTGTCGCCCCGCCCGGAAGCGGCACGACCCGGCAGACGAGCACATCTCCACCAAGGAGGCGGAGGTCGGCGGTCCACGCGGCCCGCTCCTCCATTGCCAGCACGAAATCACGGATGTCGCCGAAGGCCGGATCGGGCTTTGACACCTCCTGCCAGCGCCGGATCGAATCCACGACGGTGACCTTCCCGAGCGTCAGCGCAGGCTCGACACCCCAAAGCGTATCGTAGGCGCTGTTAGAAAGGATGAGTTCGCCCGCCGGCGAGAAGACGACGATCGCCTCCTCGACCGTGTCGACAACGGCCTGTCCAAGCTCGATCTCCGACCGGAAGCGGCGCGTGAGAGTGATCTCCGCGGTGATGTCTTCGAGAAGGAAGGCCACAGCCCCGTCCGGATGCGGCCGCCCTACAACGTGATAGGTCTGGCCCGAGGGCAGCGTCCATGTATCCTCGTAGAGCCCGCGAGACGCCTGTTTTTCCAGATCCATCATCTGCTGGCGCCAGCTCGCGTAATCCTTCGGTTCGGGGATTACCTGGCGTTCGCGCAGCCGGTCAAGAAAGGCATGGAGCGTGGGCCGCGCCGATAGGAACTCCACTTCGGCACCGGTTAGATCGACGAGCGCCGGGTTGAACAGCGCAAGTTGTCGCTGGCGATCGAAGATCGCGAGGCCGATCGGCAGGTGCGCGAAGGTCTTGCTGAGCGTCTGCACGAATTCTCGCAGCGACCCTTCGGCCTTGACCGCGGCATCGGCCGGCAGCGCGTAATGCACGATACCGTTCGGCAGCCGCTGGCTATGGCAGTCGAACCAAAGTGCCGCGCGTTCGCCGATGGGCGCGAGTACCTGCCGTCTTGGCGTGTCGCCGGCAACACCGGCGAGGGGAAAGAGCGCCGGAACGGGCCAGGTCAGCGTATCCTCTCCGTCATCACGTTGCTCGGCGACAGCATCGAGGTAGGCATGATTTGCCCAGACCACATCGCCCTGATCGTCGGTGCGCCAGATGAGGACCGGAGCGGCCGCGAGCGTATCACGCAACGCGGCCAGTTCGGATTCCTGGGCCTTGTGGCTCAGTGCATCGACGAGCACCCCCTGACCTTCGGCAGAAAGGTCAGTCACGGTCAGCCGTGCGAGTTGGCCGAGCCACTCGGCCCGCACGCGAAGATCGCCACTCGCGTCCCGCAACGCAAGCTCACCACGCTCCGCGAGCGAGCGCATTTCCGCGTCGAATCCCCTGAGGCGCTGGGAAAGGTAACCGGACAGGCGCGCCCATTCCGACCCCGGGCCCGGGATGGCGCCTAGCAGTTCCCGAGCGGTGCCCGTTGCGTCGACGAGATCCTTGTCGTCAAAGAGAAAGACCGCCTGCTCAAGCGACCCGTCCACGCGGGCCAAGGCCGGCTTTCGGCGGCCTGCGTTCGGCCAAGAAGAGAGCAAGAGCAAAGCGACCAGAGCGGCCGCGATCGACGTCGCCACGACGACCGCCGCAAGCATGAGCGGAGTAACCATCTGTCCCGTCCTTCCCGTCGGGGTCTTTGCCCCTTGGCAGCAAGGTTCCCTTGAGGGGTTAACGGGGCGTTAATCACACAACCTTCTGGCGAATTGATGGCGCAACTCAAATGACAATATGGCGGTTTTCTCCCAATCCTCCCGATTTCGGCACCTCAATCCGCTCTCGGGGCCAGCGAACGGTCACTACAGCGCCAGATCTTGCCGGCCGTTCATCCTCTGTCAGGAAGGGGTCGAACGCATTGGCGAAGCTGAGCCGCGCACCGGTTCTTTCGAGAAGCGTCTTGGCTATGAAGAGTCCGAGACCCATCCCGTCATACTCCGGACGGCGCTCCGCGGCGTCTTCACGCCGGCGCAGCAGGTAGGGGTCGCCGATCCGTCCGAGAAGGTGGGCCGGAAAACCTTCGCCGTCGTCGGCAATCACGACGGTGATGTCGCGGTCGCTCCAGTCGGCATCAACCCAAACCTCGGCCCGGGCGAAATCGACCGCGTTCTGGACGAGGTTCCGCAGTCCGTGGATGATCTCGGGTTTGCGCTGGACATGCGGTTGCGGCTCACTGGTGCCGGGCACATCGCCGAGGTCGAAATGCAGGGCCTTGCCACGACCGAGGTGGGGTTCTGCTGCCTCGCGGACAATCATCGAAATAGGCGCCGACCGCATATGTTGGTCGACCTTTCCGGCACGGCCCATCGACCGCAGTATGTCGCGGCAGCGGTCGGCCTGATCGCGGATCAGTTCCGCGTCACTCCGTAGCTCCGGTCGATCGGCGAGATCGTGCGCCAGTTCGACGCTGGCGAGCTTGATCGTGGCGAGCGGCGTCCCGAGTTCATGCGCGGCTGCGGCGATCACGCCGCCGAGATCGGTCAACTTCTGCTCGCGCGCGAGCGCCATCTGCGTTGCAAGAAGCGCGTCTCCCATCAATCGTATCTCGGACGCGACGCGACGGGCGTATAGACCGAGGAAGACGACTCCGATCACGATGGCAAGCCAGAAGCCGAAGCCGAAGACCGCCGGCACCGCGATGACATCGCCGCTTCGGGTACGGAGCGGTACGTGGACGAACGCGACGAGGGTTACGAGCGCGATCGTCACAAGTCCGAGGAGCACCGTCGCGCGTGCCTGAAGTGCGGTTGCGGCAATTGTGGCTGGCGCGAGCATCAGGAGCGCGAACGGGTTGTCGAGGCCGCCGGTGAAGTAAAGGAGGAGCGCGAGCTGAGAGGTGTCGAACAGGAGCGTCAGCATCGCGGCCGCTTCGCCCAGTCGCGTGTTCTGGGGAAAGGCGAATCCGGCTGCAAGGTTCACGACCACGGCAGCGCCGACCACGAGGAAGCAGACCGCGAGATCGAGGTCGATTGCATAGAATCGCCATGCGACATAGATCGCCGAAGCTTGGCCCAGGATTGCCGTCCAGCGCAGGAGCACGAGAGTCCTGAGCCGGACCCAGTCACCTCTCCCGGAAAAACCCATCGAGTCCAACGGGTCAGTCGGTGCATTCGACCCTGCGGCCGGCTGGCTCATGATCGGTCCTGTTGTCGCATTCCGGCGCTTGTGAATTGATAGTCCCCGGACAATCGGCGATCAATGGCGCCGCACACTTCGGGGAAGAACCATGTCTGTTTCCACCAAGAGCTATGCCATTGCCGCGGCGTCGGTCGCAGTCATCGGGCTCGTCGCGATCTATGCCGTCAGTATCAACGGCACAGGTGACCGTTTTGAGCAGTGCCGCAACGGCGCCGTCGGTGGCGGCAGTGTCGGCGGACCATTCACGCTGACGGATGAGAACGGCCGGCGTGTCACCGACAAGGACGTTCTGGCCGGACCCAGCCTCGTCTATTTCGGCTACACCTTCTGTCCGGACATCTGTCCTGCCGATACTGCGCGCAATGCGGAAGCGGTCGATGCGCTCGAAGAAAAGGGCTACGAGGTGACCCCGGTAATGATTTCGGTCGACCCGGCACGCGACACGCCCGAAGTCCTGAAGGAATGGACCGACTACATCCACCCGCGGATGATCGGGTTGACTGGTTCGCCGGAGGAAATCGCAGCGGTCGCAAAGGAATACCGCACCTATTACAAGGTTCCCGAAAACCCGACGGACGAGTTTTACATCGTCGATCACATGACCCAGACTTACCTTATGTTGCCGGGTTACGGCTTCGTGGAATTCTTCACCCGCGATACGACGCCGGAAGACATCGCCGACCGCACGGCATGCTTCATCGAAGCCGCGCGGGAGTGAAATTGACCGCTGCCGCCTGACGCTCTAGAACCGGAAACAGGACAAGAGGAAAGAGGCGCTCATGGCGGAAGACGCGTTTGCCGAACTCGGTCCGGACCGGACGTTATTGCTCGTCGACGACGACGGCCCCTTCGTGAACCGCCTGGCACGTGCGATGGAAAAGCGCGGATTCAGGCCAGAGACGGCCGAAAGCGTTGCCGCCGGCCGCGCTGCAGCGCAGGCGCGGCCGCCCGCCTTTGCGGTGGTCGACCTCAGGCTCGGGGATGGGAACGGTCTCGATGTGGTGGAGGTCCTGCGCGAACGCCGCCACGATTGCCGCGTCGTTGTTCTGACGGGATATGGCGCCATCGCAACCGCAGTCGCGGCCGTTAAGATCGGCGCTGTCGATTATCTGGCGAAACCGGCCGATGCGGACGACATCACCAATGCGCTTCTCGCGAAAGGAGAGGTCCTGCCGCCGCCGCCGGAAAACCCGATGTCCGCCGACCGGGTCCGCTGGGAGCATATTCAGCGCGTCTACGAGCAGTGCGACCGGAACATCTCGGAAACCGCGCGGCGGCTTTCGATGCATCGCCGGACCCTTCAGCGCATTCTTGCCAAGCGCAGCCCTAAATAATATCCGCGGTTGAAATCGGATTCCGATTCGGTGACTCTTGTATTTGTGCCTTCGGTGTTGCAAATCTCGCGCCTGAAATCGCACTCGCAGGGAGCAATGAATTGAAAATGGATCTCGATTCCCTTTCGCTGAAGGATCTCAAGACTCTCCAGTCGCAGGTGAGCGAAAAGATCGCCACGTACGAGCAGCGGAAAAAGCAGGAAGCCCTTTCCGCGCTGGAGGAAAAGGCGAAGGCGCTCGGATATTCCCTCAACGAACTCGTCGGAATGGCTGCGGTGCGAAAGAGGAAGCCGGCGAAGGCGAAATACGCCAACCCCGACAACAAATCCCAAACCTGGACCGGCCGCGGGCGCAAACCGCGCTGGATCGAGGCGGCGCTGAAGGCCGGAAAGTCGCTCGACGACATGGCGATCTGACGCATGACCCTCCGCGGGCCGACCCCATTCGCGTTCGGCCCGCAGTTGGCGGCGCCGTCTCAGGCGCCGAACTCTGCCATCAGCGCGGAGTGGCGCGCGATATAGTCTTTGCGGACTTCGACGGGCGGTCTGAGCCGAATGATGAGGCTGCGCATCATGGCCTCGGCCGGGGCGCCGAAGAAACGGTCGGCTTCGCTGCGCGTGAAGCCGGCTATTTGCACCGCCTCGAGCCATGCAGAGACCTTGTCGGCGGCCTTGATCGCCTTCTTGATCTCCTGCGGCAGTTGCGCGGGAAGCCCGAAACGACGGTGAATGGCCGCCGTCAGCCGCTCGTCCAACGTGCCGTAGGCGGGTCCGATGGCTGCCTTCACCGGGCTGATCATGTCGCCGATCACGTATTCAGGTGCATCGTGCAGAAGTGCGGCAAGTCGCCAGCGCGCCGCTATGCCAGGATTGGCGTTGGCGAAGATCTGCTCGACGAGCAGCGAATGCTCGGCCACCGAAAAGGGGAAATCGCCCACGGTCTGCCCGTTCCAGCGTGCGACGAATGCCAGACCATGCGCGATGTCCTCGATCTCGATATCCATCGGCGTCGGATCGAGCAGGTCAAGTCTGCGCCCCGACAGCATCCGTTGCCATGCGCGTTTCTTCCTCGCAGCCATCGCGTCCCGTCCCGACCCATCCACCGGCTCCGCGTTGAATAACGCAACGTCGGCGCAGATCAAACAGCATGCGGGTTGCCCGAGCACAATCCGGAGCGCGACAACAGACGCAAGCGGAACCAGGCACCAGATCAGGAATGAGTGGCAATGATCTCGGAAACCGGCGAAATTGAAAAGGGGGCGAGTCATTGCGGGTTGGGATGCCGTCCGAGGAAAGCCGCCTGATCGAGACTCTCCGGGTCTTCTGCGTCATCGCGATGATGTGGGTGCATGTGAACCCCGGCCTTTCCGCGCCGTCGGCCGTGACATCAGGCGACTACGCGCTTTTCGGCGCGGTCTTCGGAAACACGCTGGGTCGTGTCAGCGTGGCGCTCCTCAGTTTCGTCAGCGGCTATCTCATTTGGCATCGTTCCCGAACGGTGCCGCTACCGCGCTTCGCCGCCAGTCGCTTTCGCAGCGTGGTAGTCCC
Source organism: Paracoccaceae bacterium (assembly GCA_020637675.1). GTDB lineage: Bacteria > Pseudomonadota > Alphaproteobacteria > Rhodobacterales > Rhodobacteraceae > Albidovulum. The sequence continues at coordinate 285,226 of JACKKD010000003.1, forward strand.
GATGCTCGTGTGGAGCGCGCTGTTCATCCTTTTCGCCGTGATGAAGGAACCGCTCACCGGGGTCATGGCACAGAAGATCGAAGGAATTGATCTCGATGCGGAATCGCTGGCCAATGCCTGGGCCGGGATCACCGGGCCGACGGCGAACCTATCGCTCTTCTTCCTGCGAGACCTCTTCGTCTGCTCGTTGATCCTGCGTGCGGCCCTGCCGCTCGTCGCTCGGGCGCCGTTCGCCGTGGCTGCAGTCGTGCTCGTGGTCGCCCATGGACGGACGCTCGAGCCGCTGATCTTTCGCGGGCCGATCCTCCAGTTCCTGGTCTTCGGCGCTGTCGCCGCACGTCTCGGCTACACCATGAACGGCCTCGCCCGGCCGCTGGTCGCCCTTCCGCTGGGCTATCTCCTGTCGGTCGCGAGTCTCGCTGCCGCCGGCCAGCCAGTCAGCCCACTGCTCCACGCGCTCAGCCTTCCCGCGCTTGCGCTGCGCGCGGGCGTGTCCTTCCTGCTGCTCGCCTTCACTCGTGCGCTCATGGCCGGAACCCGTTGGCTTGCCCTTCACCGCCTCGGGCGTCACGCCTATCTGGCCTATCTCATGCACGTTCCCCTTTTCGGCATTTTCTGGGTTTTCTGGCGCAGCCTGGTCGGGGGGCCATCCGACTCTTCCTATGTGATCTTCTTCCTCGCGGGACCTGTTGTCGCCTTCGCTGCCGCCGTGCCCGTCGGCCTCTTGCTCGACCGGGCGCCGCGGGCGGTGCAAATCGCGCTGAGGGGACGCATTGTCTGGCCCGCTCCGCCAAAACCCGCGGATTGATTGCCGGGCCAGCGCCGCGATGCTATGGGGGCGCAAACGCAATTTGCAGGAGAACGTCGGATGCCGAAGGATTCGACCGATTACATCGTCAAGGATATCGCGCTGGCCGATTTTGGCCGCAAGGAACTGGACATCGCCGAAACCGAGATGCCGGGGCTCATGGCCCTGCGCGAGGAGTTCGGGGCGAAGCAGCCGCTGAAGGGCGCCCGCATCGCCGGGAGCCTGCACATGACGGTGCAGACCGCGGTGCTCATCGAGACGCTGAAGGCGCTGGGCGCTGACGTGCGCTGGGCCTCGTGCAACATATTCTCCACCCAGGACCACGCCGCGGCAGCCATCGCCGCCGGCGGCACCCCCGTCTTCGCCATCAAGGGCGAGACGCTGGAGGATTACTGGGCCTATACCGACATGATATTCCGCTTCCCGGAGGGAACGGCCAACATGATCCTCGACGATGGCGGGGACGCGACCCTCTACATCCTTCTCGGCGCACGGGTGGAGAATGGCGAGAAGGACCTGATCGCCGTGCCGACGTCGGAGGAGGAGATCTGCCTCTTCAACCAGATCAGGAAGCGCATGGCCGAAACGCCAGGCTGGTTCACCAGGCAGCGCGACGCGATCAAGGGCGTGTCCGAGGAGACGACGACCGGCGTTCACCGGCTTTACGATCTGCACAGGAAGGGGCTCCTTCCCTTCCCGGCGATCAACGTGAACGACAGCGTCACCAAATCGAAGTTCGACAACAAGTATGGCTGCAAGGAAAGCCTCGTCGACGGCATCCGCCGCGCGACCGATACGATGATGGCCGGCAAGGTCGCCGTGGTCTGCGGCTATGGTGATGTCGGCAAGGGCTCTGCCGCCTCTCTCCGCGGGGCGGGTGCCCGCGTGAAGGTGACGGAGATCGACCCGATCTGCGCCCTTCAGGCCGCGATGGACGGATACGAGGTTGTCCTGCTGGAAGACGTGGTGGGCAGCGCCGACATCTTCATCACCACCACCGGAAACAAGGACGTCATCCGCATCGAGCACATGCGCGCGATGAAGGACATGGCGATCGTCGGCAACATCGGCCACTTCGACAACGAGATCCAGGTCGCTGCACTCAGGAACCACAAGTGGACCAACATCAAGGACCAGGTCGACATGATCGAGATGCCCTCGGGCAACCGGATCATTCTGCTGTCTGAGGGCCGCCTCCTGAACCTCGGCAACGCCACGGGTCATCCGTCCTTCGTCATGTCGGCCTCGTTCACCAATCAGGTGCTGGCCCAGATCGAGCTCTGGACCAAGGGCAAGGACTACGGTGCCGGAGTCTACATCCTGCCCAAGCACCTCGACGAGAAGGTGGCGCGCCTCCACCTGAGGAAGATCGGCGTGCGGTTGACCGAACTGCGCCCTGACCAGGCGGACTACATCGGCGTGACGGTTGCGGGCCCCTACAAGTCCGACCACTACCGCTATTGACCTGGAGAGGGAGGCCCGGACAGGGCTTCCCTTGCATTTCCCGTACGCCTGACGCGCTGGATGCGCGGATTCCCGGCTTTTTCCCATTATCATGACGCGGGAATAGGAGTTTTCCTTTGCCCGCCGGGTCAATCCGACCTAACTTTTTCCCGCCTTGGGCGCGACACGGCAGGTCTGGACACTTTGTAGAGGGATAGTAGGAGCTTCACATGGGCAAGAGAGACGAACTGATCGCCAAATATGCCGACGATCTGAAGAACAAGTGCGGCATGACGCCGGACATGGCGCTGCTGACGAAAGTGACGATCGGCTGCGGTCCGTCGATCTACGATGCGGACTCCGCGACCGTGGCTGCTAGCCAGGCGACCGAACTCGAGACGGTCAAGAAGAACTTCCTCATGAAGAAGCTCGGCCTGAAGGACGGGCCGCAACTCATGGATGCGATCAACTCGGTGATCGAGACCTATGGCAAGTCGGAACGCAACAAGTACCGTGCCGTGGTCTACTACATGCTTGTGAAGCACTTCGGCAAGGAAGCGGTCTACAAGTGAGGCTGCGCCTCCGCTCGGACCGCGCCTTGCGGGGTTCGAGCGGTCCGGTTAACGGGGCGTTACCGCAAAACACTGATTTTAAAGGGAATTGTCGCAAGACACGACTTGCGCGACTCTGCGGCGATGTCTAGATTGACCGCAACAGGCCAGGATGGCCGAGACCTTTTCAGTTTCACGTGTGGTGCGAAGGGAGCACGTGGGGTGGCGAAGGGTCCCGGTTGGGTGGCCGGGACCCTTTGTTTTTTCAAAACAAGGTCAGCACCGCGCCGATAATCGCCGAGCCGGCCACGGCGTATCCGCCGTCGATCAGCGTCAGCCGGAAGGGCCGCATCGCATAGGCGTTGTTGATCATGATCCAGGGGGCGATGAAGAAAAGCCCGATTCCGAGACCGGAGACGATGCCCGCGCCGAATGTCTCGACACCTCCCTTCGAGAGGATGTGCCGCATCATCCCGGCGACAAGCAGCATCGCGATGGCCGAGAGAACGAAGGGCATCGGGTTGGTCCCTCCGGCAGGTCGCCCGTTCGCGTCGACCGGTACGCCGGACGCCTCGATCCAGGGTTTCGACAGGACCATGTAGTACCCGGCCCCGAATATCCAGGCCGCCGCAGCCGCGGCGATTACAGTCAGAAGTCCCATGTTTCCCTCGCGCGTTGATGGTGCGTCCATCATGCCCGGGCGGGAGCCATGGGTCTACAACCCGCCAAGCGCGCAGATCACCTTCCACTCAGCCTCGGTCACCGGCTGCACCGAAAGCCGGGTGTTGGTGACCAGCACCATCCCGGCCAGCCGCGGGTCAGCCTTCGCCTCGTCCAGAGTCACCGGGCGGGGCAGGGACTTCACGGCGCGGATGTCCACGCAATCCCAGCGCGGGTCGTCGCTGGTGCTGTCGGGGTGGCTCTCCGCGCAAACCTCGACGATGCCGACGATCTCCTTGCCGACGTTGGAGTGATAGAAGAACCCGAGATCGCCGACCTTCATCGCCCGCATGTTGTTGCGCGCCTGATAATTGCGCACGCCGTGCCATTCCTCGCCTTGCGCACCCTTCGCGACCTGCTGCGCCCAGCTCCAGGTGTCGGGCTCGGACTTGAAAAGCCAGTAGGCCATCAGCCGATCACCTTCTTCCATTCGATCACGCTCACGTTCTCAAACAGCCCTGCCGCCTTGTAGGGGTCACCTGCCGCCCAGGCATTTGCCGAACCGAGGCTGTCGGTCTCCAGAACGATCAAGGAGCCGCACATCTGGCCATCCTCGATGAAGGGCCCGGCCATCCTCACGATCCCGGTCGCCTCGATATAGGCCAGATGCGCCGCGCGAGTGTCGAGACGGGTCTGCAGATGCCCGGGCTTGTCGCGGCAGATGACGGCGTAGAGCATGATCTATTCCTTCTTGAGCGGGCGGGAGAGGAGGGCAGACATCGCCTCTTCGACAGAAATCCTGCGACTGACGAGTGCGGCAACCATGGTGGAGACCGGCATGTCTATTCCGCGCGATCTGGCAATGACGCTGACCGCTTCCGATGTGGCGGCACCTTCCACCGTGACCTCGGGATCGAAATCCTCGCCAGCACCGAGCGCATGGCCGAAGCGGAAGTTGCGTGACTGGAGCGATGTGCATGTCAGGACAAGGTCACCAAGGCCGGAAAGACCCGCGAGCGTGTCGGACCGCGCTCCCATCGCCTGCGCGAGACGGTTCATCTCGGCGAATCCGCGGGTCATCAGGGCAGCCCGTGCGCTGTCGCCAAGCCCTGCTCCCATGACCACGCCCGCTGCAATCGCGATGACATTCTTGAGCGCCCCGCCCAGCTCCGCGCCGAGCGTGTCGGTCGTGCGATAGAGCCGCAGGACCGGGGTCGAAAGCGTGTCCTGAAGCATGGCCCCGGCCCCGTCGTCGCGGCAGGCGAGCGTCAGTGCGGTCGGCAAGCCCTTCGCGATGTCCGCGGCAAAGCTCGGCCCTGTCAGGACCGCAGGGGTCGCTCCCGGGCAGGCGTCGGCAAGGATCGCCGTCGGTCCTCGCCCCGTGGCGATGTCGATTCCCTTCGCGCAGGCGACGAGCGCCTTCCCGTCCAGCTCGTGCGCGACCGCCGCAAGTAACCCCGCCATCTGCTGCATCGGCACCGCAACGAGAAGGATTCCCGCGCTGCGAAAATCGCCGATTTCGGCCGAGATAGACACGCTTTCTGGCAACGCTACGCCGGCAAGCCGCTTTGCGTTCTGTCGTGTCCGGCGCATCTCGGCCGCATGATCTCGCCCGCGCGTCCAGAGCCCGACCTCCGTCCCGGTCCGCGCCAGCGTCAGCGCCATTGCCGTGCCGAAAGCCCCGGCGCCCAGAACCGCGACTCTCACGCCTTTGCCCCCTTCTTGCCACTGCCGATCAGCGCCGGTTGCGCGATGTCGAGCGGCCAACGCGGTCGCGCCACGAGATCCAGCCCGTCACGATGCCCAAGGCTGAATCGCTCGATCCCCGCCCAGGCGATCATCGCGGCATTGTCGGTGCAAAGCGCCAGCGGAGGGGCGACGAAGCGCGCTCCGGCGCGGGTCGCCACGCCCTCCAGCCGCGCTCGGATTCTCGCGTTTGCGGCCACGCCCCCGGCGACGGCAAGGGTCGGAATCTTTGGACCGGTCGAGAGGTATTCGTCGAGTGCCCTCCGGGTCTTCTCGGCCAGCACGTCGGCGACGGCGGCCTGGAATCCGGCACAGAGGTCCGCACGATCCTCGCCGGTAAGACCGCCCTTTTCCGCCACGATCCCGTCGCGCGCCCTGAGAAGCGCGGTCTTGAGCCCCGAGAACGACAGGTCGCAGCCGGGCCGGTCCAGCAAAGGCCGCGGAAACACGAAGCGCGCGGGATCACCGGTGCGGGCCTCGGCCTCAACGGCCGGGCCGCCGGGCTGTGGCAGGCCGAGCAGCTTTGCCGTCTTGTCAAATGCCTCCCCCGGCGCGTCGTCGATCGTCCCGCCCAGCCGTCCGAACCGCTCGGCGCCCTCGACAATCAGGAACTGGCAATGGCCGCCCGAAACAAGAAGCATGAGATAGGGGAACGCGATGCCGTGCGTCAGCCGGGGGGTCAGCGCGTGCCCGGCGAGGTGGTTGATGCCGAGAAGCGGAAGTCCGGTCGCCGCAGCCATTCCCTTGGCGCACATCACGCCGGCAAGTACACCGCCTATGAGGCCCGGCCCGGCGGTGACCGCAATGCCGTTGACATCGCAGAGCGCGATTCCTGCCTTCGCCAGAGCCTCCTCGACGCAGAGGTCAACCTTCTCCACATGGGCGCGGGCGGCGATTTCCGGGACCACGCCGCCGAACGCAGCATGCAGATCGTTCTGCCCGGCAACCACCGAGGACAGGATCGCGCTCTTGCCTCCAGACAGCCGGACGACCGCCGCAGCGGTATCGTCGCAGCTCGACTCGAGCCCGAGGAGGGTGATCGTCTCATCGTCCATGGCGCCGCCGGTTGCCCTGACCCTCCGGGGCAGGTAACACCGGGGAGGCCATCGCACAATCCCGAGGGGGCCGTGAAACCTGCTCGTCCGATCCTGTTCCTGACCCGCCCGGAGGCGCAGTCGCGCCGCTTCGCAGACGAGTTTCGGGCCCGCTTCGGCGCTGATTGGACGGTCGTCATCGCGCCCCTGACGGAAATCGTCCTTCTTGATCCCTCACTTCCCAGCGATGCTCCCAAGCACGTCATCTTCACGTCGGAGAACGCAGTAACCGCTTTCGCACAGCTGTCGACCGACCGGACCACCCTTGCCTGGTGCGTCGGAACGCGGACGCAGGCAGCAGCTCGGGCGGCGGGCTTCGAGACCCGGCTCGGCCCCGGCGACGGTGCGGGGCTCGCGGAGGCGATCGCCGCCGACCGGTCTGTGAGGCGAATTCTCTACCCACGTCCCGTGCATGCCGCCGGCGACATCCCCGGTGCGTTGAAATCGGCAGGAATAGAGACGATCCCGGTAGTCGTCTACGATCAGCGCGAGCAGCCACTTTCCGACACCGCACGCGCCGTGCTCGGCGGCCCGGTACCGGTGTTGCTGCCGCTCTTCTCCCCGCGGTCGGCGCAGCTTGCCGCGAACGCGGCCCGCGCGGCCGCCGCGCCTTTGCTCATCGCCGCGATCAGCCCGAACGCGGCCGAGGCGGTGCGCGGAGTTCCCGCCCGCCGGATCGTGACGGCCGCGCGGCCCGACGGCGAAGCCATGCTCGACGCGCTCGGTGCGCTTATTGCCGCAGCGAAGACGGGTTGAGCCCGCGCGCCCCGCTGACTAAGTTTCGCGTAAGGCTGGCATGGGCGAGTCCGGTCCCGCGATTTCTGCGAAAGGATTCTCTGATGGCAAGGGCGCGGAAGGGCGAAGGCAAGGCCGAGACGGAAGCCCCGGAAGCGCTGGCGAGCGAAGCGGCCAGCGAAGATGCGCTGGATCCCGGCGCCCGGGAAGAAGCGTCGGTCACAGCGCCCGAGGACGCCGAGCCTACCGGGTGGGATACCTCGGCACCCGAGGCTAAGCCCGAAGAAGAGCCATCCCACCAAGCTCCGCCGCAGTCGGAATCCTCGCGTCCGCGTCGCGGCGGGCTTCTTCCGCTGGTCCTTGGTGGCGCCATCGCGGCGGGCCTCGGCTTCGGGACTGCCCTCTACGTCCTGCCCCGATACTGGGTGCCGGAGGCACCGACCGCTGAACTTGATGCCCTCAAGAACAGCATTGCCGAACAGGCGGCGCGGATCGACAGCCTTTCGACGTTGATCGAGGCGGCGAATTCGGACGCAAAGGTGGCGGACCTTTCCGCCGCTGTCGCGGCACTCGACGCGAAGTCGGCATCCGGCCTCGCTGACTTCGGCGACATGGTCGCCGGGCTCGATTCGCGTGTGGCTTCCGCGGCGACCCGACTCGATGACGTGGAAGCGCGAATTTCCGCGCTCGAGAAACGCCCCGTCGCGGGCGGGGCGGCCTCGGCCACGGCGCTGGAGGCCTTCGGGCGGGAGATGGACACTCTCAGGGCCCAGATGGCGGCTCAGAATTCCGCGCTTTCCGAGGCGCGGGCGACGCTCGCCGAGGAGGCGAATCGTGCGGTCGAGAGCGTCAGGGCCGCCGCAGCCGAGGCCGCGCGGATACGGACGGAGTCCGAGGCGGCGGCGCGGCGGGCAACCGCGCGTGCCGCGCTCGACCGTATCGACGCGGCGCTGATGGCCGGCGGAGCCCTCGACCCGGCGCTTGCCGATCTGCGCGACGCGGGCGTTGCCATTCCGCCGCCTCTCGCCGAGCAGGGCCAGGGCGTGCCGACGCTGGAGGCGCTCCGCACGGCGTTCCCGGATGCTGCGCGTGACGCTCTCGCCGCCTCGCTGAAGGAGACCGCAGCCGGCGACACCTGGGAGCGACTCCTCGCCTTCCTGCGCACACAGTCGGGGGCCCGCTCTCTCACCCCGCGCGAGGGAACCGACCCGGATGCGATCCTTTCCCGCGCCGAGGCGGCATTGGCCGCCGGGGACCTCGCCGGGTCGATCAGTGAAATCGGCGGCCTGCCCGCCGAGGGCCAGGCGCGCATGACGGAGTGGGTAGCACTCGCCAGTCGCCGCATTTCCGCAACCGAAGCCGCCGCCGCCCTTGCGGCCGAATTGCAGTGAGGCTGGCATGATCTGGTCCTTCATCAAGGTCGTCCTTTTCGTCGCGATCGTGGCCGGTCTGACGCTTGGCGCCAGCTACCTCGCCGAGACCGGCAGCGGCGTTCGCATCTCGGTTGCCGATATGGAATTCAGTCTTGGCCCGGTTCAGATGGTCGTCGCCGTGCTCGTGGCATTGCTGGTCCTCTGGCTGGTGATGAAGCTCGCCGGTCTCATCGTCGCGACACTGCGGTTTCTCAATGGCGACGAAACCGCGCTCAGCCGGTACTTCGACCGCAACCGCGAACGGAAAGGGTTTCAGGCGCTTGCCGATGGGTTGATGGCGATCGCGTCGGGCGAGGGGAAGGTGGCGCTTGCCCAGGCCGCGAAAGCCGAACGCTACCTCGGCCGGCCAGAGCTGACGAACCTGATAGCGGCCCAGGCCGCAGAAGTGGCGGGGGATTCGAAGCGGGCAACCGAGGTCTACAAGCGGCTCCTTGCCGGCGATCGTACCCGTTTCGTGGGCGTTCGGGGGCTGTTGCGCCAGAAGCTTGCCGAAGGTGATACGGAAACCGCGCTGAAACTTGCCGAGAAGGCTTATGCCCTGAAGCCCCGGCACCAGGACGTGCAGGACACGCTCCTGAAGCTGCAGGCCGAAAAGGGCGACTGGAAGGGCGCACGGCAGGTGCTCGGTACGAAACACAGGCAGGGCCTTCTGCCGCGGGACGTGTTCAGGCGGCGGGATGCGGTCCTGGCGCTGCAGGAGGCGAAAGAGGTCTTTTCGGACGATGCGCCCATCGAGGTGCGCGAGGCCGCAATCGTGGCGAACAAGCAGTCGCCCGATCTCATTCCGGCCGCGGTTCTGGCAGCCAAGGGCTACGTGCAGTCCGGCAAACCGAAGTACGCCGCCCGGGTCCTCAAGAAGGCTTGGGAGGCGCAGCCCCACCCTGACCTGGCGGCTGCCTTTGCGGCAATCGTGCCGGACGAGACGCCGACCGCACGGCTGAAGCGCTTCGAGGCCCTTCTTTCGTCCAATCCGAATCACGAGGAGTCGCGGTTGCTCAGGGCCGAGCTCCAGATCGCCGCCGAGGATTTCCCCGCCGCCCGCCGCGCGCTGGGCGACATCGCCGAGACGCATCCGACGGCGCGCAGCCTGACGATAATGGCCGCCATAGCCCGCGGGGAGGGGGAGGATGATGCTGTCGTCCGCGGCTGGCTGACCCGCGCGTTGACCGCGAGCCGCGGCCCGCAGTGGGTCTGCGACAAGTGCCACAACATCCAGTCCGACTGGACGCCCACTTGCGACAACTGCGGCAGCTTCGACACGCTGAGCTGGCGCGAACCGCCGCACGCCGCCGCTCCGATGGCGAACGGTGCCGACATGCTGCCCCTGATCGTCGGCCGCCCGGCCAGCGACCCTCAGAAGGGCGAAGGCGACTATGGATCGACCGCTGACGAGGGATCCGAGAAGCTCGTCATTCTCGATGAGGAAGTCGGCCAGCGGTCATGATTTTGGGGCTACACACCCGTCCCCGATGATGCTATCAGCCCGCCACTCGCGCCCGGTCCGGCGCGAGCCAGAGAAGTGCCGGTGTAGCTCAGCTGGTAGAGCACGTCATTCGTAATGATGGGGTCGGGGGTTCGAGTCCCTTCACCGGCACCACTTCTCGCTTGGAACAACTCCGAAGCCAGTTGCCGCACCACTCCTCGGCGGATCGGGATACAAGGGCACAAGAACGCCAGGGTCTTTGGTCGGGTCCGGTATCTTCCATCCGGCCCGATTCTGCATGGTCCTGTTTTTCGCGGGCAACCTGCCGATCATGTGCCGACGGATGCTCCGATCCCGCGAGGCAGCGCGATCGACTTCGGTTCCTGCGGTCTGAAGGCTTCGGGGGGGCGTCAGATCTGCAACGCGACCTTTCGCCCCTCGTGGAACGCGTAAGGTCCCTGACGGGGGGCAGCGCAGTCGCCGATACGGTGGACGGTCTTGTCTCCGAAGCTTTCCGGAAACGGATCGAACGCGATGTTCGTCGTCGCCATCACGAGTGCCGATGCGGGGATCGTCTCCTCCTTGCCGGTCAGCAGGCTGCGGACGCTCGCACCGTTGCCGTGCCAGCGGCTGATGACATGTTCGGTGACGAATCGTGCGCCGAGCCGCGCGAGCCGTGCGCGTGCGGGGCCGTCGGCGGAGGTGCGCGCGATCTCCTTGCCGACGTATGGGTCGGGGGTGACGATCACAACGCGCCTGCCCTGTTCGGCAAGCGCCCAGGCCGTACCGACGCCGCGCCAGTTGCCGCCCTCGTCAAGCACGATCACGGTGTCGCCCAGCTTCGCCTCGCGCCGCATGACCTCCTCGGGTGTCCAGACCCCGCCGTTGTCGAGCCCGGGCAGTGCCCCTGCCGAGGGGAGCCAGCGCTGCCGCGCCTCCGGGTCCGGGAGCGAACCCGTTGCGACGATCACGACCTCGGCCGGATGGGCGGCGATGTCGTCCGCCTCCAGAAATGTGTTGAGCCGCAGGGTCACACCGAGCTTCGCGAACTGTCGCTCGTACCAGTCCAGAAGATCGAGTATCTGCGCCCGCCGCGGCTGCATGCCCGCAAGCCTGAACTGCCCGCCGACCTGCGGCGCGGCCTCGGCGATCTCGACCCGGTGCCCCCGTTCGGCCGCTGCCCGCGCGGCCTCCAGCCCGGCCGGGCCCGCGCCGACGACGAGCACCGATTTCGGCGCGTCAGTCTTGGTGAAACGGTCGCCGCCCCATTCCCATTCGCGGCCTGCGCTCGGATTGATCAGGCAGGAAATCCAGTAATCGCGCGACCGCCGCCCCCAGCACATCTGGTTGCACGAAATGCAGCCACGCACGTCCTCGGCCCGGCCCTCCATGGTCTTGCGTGCCAGATGCGGGTCGGCGATCTGCCCGCGCACGATCGAGACGAGGTCCGCCTGGCCGGAGGCGATGATCGCCTCGGCGTTCTCCGGCGTGCGCACATGCGCCTCGGATGTCACCTTCGCGTGCCTCACCACGCCCTTGATCTGCTCGGTGACCGGGGCCGTCAGCTTCTCGGCGAAAAGGAACGTCGGCATCAACCGCTCGAAGTCGAGGTATCCGCCGTGCCCGCAGGTGACGTAATCGACGTGGCCGGTGGCGTCGTGGAGGGCGACGATCTCCAGCAGGCTTTCGACCGAAAGCGTAACGTCATGGGCATCCGAGGTCGATACGGCGAGACCGATGATGAAGTCCTCGCCGCATTCGCGGCGAATCCGCTCGATGATGCTGCGGGAGAACCGCGTGCGGTTCATCAGGCTGCCGCCCCACTGGTCGTCTCGGGTATTCGACCAGGGCGTCCAGAACTGGTCGAGGAGCGAATGGTAGGCCGCCCAGACCTCCACGCCCTGAAAGCCCGCCCTCCGGCAACGCACGGCAGCGGCTACATGAGCCTCGATCAGTACTTCAATCTCGGCCTCGGTCATGCGGTGGGAGCCGTCGCTGTCATGGTAGCTTGCATGACCCGAGGGCGACCAGTGCGGCGCAAAGCTGAGGTCGGAATCGCCGTGCGCACCGACGTGATACAGCTGCTGCAGGATGACCGCCCCGGCTTCCTTCACCGGTTCGGTGACCCGTCGGAAATGCGGGATGATCTCGTCGGTCGAATGCAGGAAGTTGCCGCGTGTCAGTACGCCAGTCCGGTGCACCGGCATCGGCTCCGCGACGATCATCGCGGCCCCGCCGAGCGCACGTTCCAGAAGGTAGGCGGCGGTGCGTGGGCCGGGAAGTCCCATGTCGGACATGTTGTTGGTATGCGCGCCGAAGACGATCCGGTTCCTTAGCGTCTGGCCACGGAGTTCGATTGGCGAAAGCAGGTTGCGGTGCTGTGTCATGCAGTCTCCAGGGTTCCTGCGTCCAGACTAGTCGGCAGGAGGGGCCAGTCGCACGGTTTGGCGACATCGAGCTGCGTTCCAGCGTCACGCCCCGAAGCGAGCCGCAAACGGTTCGCGCGCTCAGGTCCGCCTGAGGACGAAAAGCGCTCCGGTCGCGGCAAGTCCGATCGCGGCAGTAAGCCAGATCGCCGATAGACCCCATGCAGAAAGAGCCGCGCCAAAAACCAGCGGTGCCGCTGCCTGAAGGGCGCGCGCCGGGGCATTGAGCCAGCCGAGCCGCTGGCCATATCCCGCGGCGCCGAAGAGTGCGAGCGGCAGTGTGCCCTTCGCGATTGTCAGGATCCCGTTGCCCGCCCCGTGGAGGAGCGCAAAGGCATAGGCGGCGGGTCCGCCAAATACGACCAGCACCACCGCGGCCAGTGGATGCGTTGCCGCGGCAAGGCGCGCCGAGACGAGCGGGTGAAATCGGCCGAGAAGCCCGAACTCCAGGAGCCGCGCCGCGACCTGCGCAGGACCGATGAGCGCGCCGGCGGCAATCGCCGCGGCAGTGCTTGCCCCTGCGGCCTGCAGGAGACCCGGCAGGTGCGCGGCCATGGCCGTTGACGTGAACCAGGTGGCCGCGAAAACGAAGGCGAGCAGGGCCAGCGCGACCCGCGATGGCGGCGGACCATCCTCGGGCACGGACCTGAGCGGAGGCTCGTGCTCCCTGGCCGGAGGAAGGAGCGCGTTCAGCGGCAAGGCCAGGAGAAGGTGGACTGCTGCCCAGCCGAGGCAGGCCTCCCTCCAGCCCCACGCGGCGAGCATCAGGCCCGAGAGAGGCCAGCCGACGGTGCTGGCGAAGCCGGCAATGAGGGTGATGCCGGTGATAGGGCCGCGTGCCTCGCGGCCGTAGATGCCCGCGAGCGTGGAAAAGGCGGCCTCATAGAGCCCGCAGCCCATGCCGAGCCCGATGATTGCCCAGCCGGCAAAGAGAGCCGTCGATGACGTCGCGAGGCAAAGGAGCGCCAGGCCGGTGGCGAAGATCAGGTTTGAAATCATCAGGATTCCGCGTCCGCCAAGGCGATCTATTGTCGACCCCGCCCAAGGGCCGACGACCGCGGACACCACCATGGCCATCGAGAAGGCCGCAAAGACCCAGACGGGCGACAGGCCAAGACTGTCGGCCATGGGGGCGGCAAGAACGGCGGGAATGTAGTAGCTCGATGCCCAGCCAATCGTCTGCGCGATCCCGAGCGCAGAAACGACGAGCTTCTTCTGGCCGGCGGCGAACCTGTGCACCATGCTGCGCGCTCCATCGCGGCCTCGTCTACGTCGCAACACGCGCTGACGCGACGGGTTGAGGCGCGGCCTTCAGAAAGGTGGGTCGGGCCCGCTGGGACCGGCATCCGGCGATCGGCGCTACGTCAGGGGCCGCTGTTATGGCTTTTCGAGTTCGATCATAGCAATTTCGACCAGTTCCGCCATGCGGCGGGTTTCCGGTTGACCGTCGGACCATGGCGCAGGTCCGGTCAACCGCAGGACCTTGAGGGTCTTGTTCGCATGGACGAGCGACAGACCGAGCGCGTCGGCGAGGTCCTGTTGCCGGAACGGAAGCGGGACCGGGCCTGCTGTGGCCGTGCACGAGGCTTTCAGATGCTCGAAGATGCGCACGAACGCCCAGCCGATCTGCTGAATCACATCGCGCTGGCCGAACGAGGAGATCGTCTCTCCCCGGAGTTGCTCCTCGACGGCGGTGATCTACATCTGGTCGCGGGCGCCTGGACCGTCGATTTGCCGCCGTTCACGTCCCGATTGATGAGCGCCCTGCTTCCCGGCCCAGGAATTCAGGGAACCCATGCGCCGCGCGGACGTTGATCGAGTGCACCGTCCGTCGGCCCTCGCGGCCGATAGGTCGACGGCGCCCCGGCAAATATCGAGATGAGGTAATTCCATGAAAGACGCGATGAAAGTCGTCCCCGCTCCCGAACCCGTCAAGACCGGCGTGCAGAAGGTCAAGCCGCTGGCCAAGGCGCTCGCCGAAGCGCTGGCCGATACCTACAGGCTGGTCTTCAAGACCCACGCCTATCACTGGAACGTGGAAGGTGCCCTCTTCTACCCGATCCACAAGCTGACCGAGGCGCAGTACGAGGATCTCTTCGCCGCTACCGATGCGATCGCCGAGCGGATCCGCGCGCTGGGCCAGCTTGCGCCTGCACGTCTCTCTGACGTCATCGAGGCATCGATCGTCAAGGATGCCGAAAAGCTGCCCTCGGCGCAGGCTATGATCGAGGACCTCGCTTCGGACCACGAACGGGTCGCCCGCCGCCTTCACGAAGTGATCAAGCTCGCGGAGGACAGCGACGACCCGGTGACGGCCGATCTCATCACGGCGCGATCGGCCTTCCACGAGAAGGCGGCGTGGATGCTGCGCGCCAGCGCAAAGTGATGACGCTTGAGAGGATGTGAAGAAAAGGCCGGGCGAACTGCCCGGCCTCTCACACTTTACCGACGCGATCAGGCTGCCAGCGTCTCGGTGGAGGCGAAGAACATCGCCTGGCTGACCGCCGAGCGCACCTGCTCCTCCGAGAAGGGCTTGGTGATCAGGAAGGCGGGCTCGGGCCGGTTCCCTGTCAGCAAACGCTCGGGGAAGGCAGTGATGAAGATCACTGGAATATCGTCGAACTGCGCCAGGATATCGTTGACCGCGTCGATCCCGGACGAATTGTCCGCAAGCTGTATATCGGCGAGAATGAGGTCCGGCCGGCTGGACGAGGCGAGCCTGACGGCCTCGGTTCGGGTGCGCGCGACCCCGGTCACACGATGGCCGACCTCCTCGACGATCGACACGATGTCCATAGCAATGATTGCCTCGTCCTCGATCACCATCACCTTGCCCGACACGGAACGCTCCATCTCGCGTCGCGCGATGTCGATGAATTCCGCGGCCTCGCCCGGAGTCACGTCCATGATCCGGCCGATATCCTCGGGATTGAAGCCTTCGATGGCGTGCAGCAGCAGCGCCTCGCGGGTGTTGGGCGTCAGCCCCGCCATGTGGCTCTGCGCCCGTGCCGACTGTGCTGTATCGGCGTCGCCAACCGGAGCGCCCGCGCTCGACCAGACGAGGTGGAAGGCGCGAAAGAGGCCAACCTTGGCATCTGTCGTCGATCTTGCGGCGCCGTCGTCCAGGAGGATCGCCTCCAGCGTTGCGGCCGCATACCGGTCGCCGCTGTCCTGGCTTCCGGTCAGGGCCCGCGCATACCGGCGCAGGTAGGGCACATTCGCAGCGACTGACGTAGCGAAATCCCTTGTGGCGTTCGGCGACATTTTTTTCTCCCATCTCGACTTTCTTCGGAACCAACGCGATCGCCATGCGTTAGGTTCCGGACGACCGTGAAAAAACTGGCCAGACAGAGCGGATCAAATGAAACAAGGCGGCGACTCTGCGAAATTGCAGGCCCAGATCGATGAAAACCTCAAGCGCGTCTACCAGGAGGCGCTTGAAGAACACATCCCCGACCGTTTCAAGGAGCTGCTGGAGCAACTCCGTCGGAAGGAATCCAGGCAATGACTGCCGATCCACGGGACACGCTTCCGGATCATCTGCCCGCGCTGCGCGCCTTCGCGATCAGCCTTTGCGGCGACGGCACGGCGGCCGACGATCTTGTGCAGGACACGATCATCAAGGCGTGGACGAACATCGACAAGTTCCAGGCAGGCACCAACATGCGCGCCTGGCTCTTCACCATCCTGCGCAACACGTTCTTCTCCGACAAGCGCAAGCGCAAGCGCGAGGTGGCCGACCCCGAAGGCTTGCACGCTGCGAAGCTTTTCGAACGGCCCGCGCACGACGGACGGCTGGCCTTCAACGACTTTCGCCGTGCGTTCAATGCCCTGTCGCCTGAGCATCGCGAGGTTCTGATCCTGGCTGGCGCGTCGGGGTTTTCCTACGAGGATGTCGCTCAGATGACCGGCGTGGCGGTCGGAACCGTCAAGAGCCGCGTCAACAGGGCGCGCGCCCGGCTTTGCGAGCTCCTTGACCTTCGTCCGGGCGAGGATCCGATCCCGGGCGCGGATGCGAACACGCGGGCTTTGCTTGGGACATCCGGGATCCAGGCCGCATGACGAAGCCGCCCACGCGGCGCAATCCGGCCGACGGCCTTGGGTTCCGGGTCGCCTTCCTCCTGGCAATCGTTCTGCTGCCGCTCACGGTCATCTCGGTCGTCAAGTCGATGACCGTTATTGAGGAGTCGCGCGGGAGATCGGAGGCGGCACTGATGGGCGAAACCCTGCGGGCGGCAAGCGGGGAACTGCGCTACATCCAGGAAACGCGCGGCGCTGCCAAGGTCCTGTCGAAGTCGATCTGGCCCCTGGTGTCTGACAACGGTGCATGCTCGGGTTTCCTTCGCCGAATCCTGGAATTGGAATCGCATTTCTCTCTCGTTGCCTTCGTGCCCGTGAGCGGCGTCAGCACCTGCAACTCTGCGGGGCGGGTTTTCAGTTTCAAGGATGACCCGCTCTACCTGCGCGCGGCGCAGGACCGCGGCACATCCTTTGCCGTAAAGGCCGTGGGCCTTGTCTCCGGAACCTCGGTCCTTGTGATCACGCACCCGGTCTTCGACGACGCTGGTAGCTATCGCGGGTTCGTCAGCCTTTCCATCCCGCACAGTGGAATTCGTGCGGCCGACGACGGCGGGGCCGACGGCAAGCGCCCCTTGACCATGATCACCTTCGACAAGCGCGGAGTGGTCCTGACGTCCACCCTACCTCTCGACGATGTAGCGCTGGCCATTCCGGGAGACCGTTCTTTAGCGACACTCGCCGTCGAGAACGCCATCTCATTTTCCGCGCCCTCGGCTGCCGGGGTCGATCGGACGTTCTCTGTGGTCCCTTTGGTTCGCCAGGAGCTCTTCGCCCTTGGCTCGTGGCCGGATGCCGTCAGCGGCGGCCAAAATGCCAGCGTTATTGCGTCTGCTCCGGTTCTGGTCCCGTTCCTCATGTGGATCGCGAGCGTCGTCGTCGCCTGGCTGGCCGTCCAGCGTCAGGTGATCCGGCACATCCAGAAACTCGGCCGATCGATGATCTCGTTCGCGGGGGGCAGCCGTCACGTCGGAGATATCGACGTCAGCGGCGCGCCATCGGAGATCCGCGAAATGGCCGAAGCCTACGAGCAGATGACCGACACGATCCTTCACGACGAGGCCCACCTGGAAGACATGGTGCACCAGAAGGAGGTGCTTCTGCGCGAGGTGCATCACCGCGTGAAGAACAACCTTCAGCTCATAGCGTCGATCATGAACATGCAGATGCGCCGCACATCCTCGGAAGAGGCGCGGGCGATCATGCGCGGCCTCCAGGACAGGGTGATGAGTCTTGCGACGATCCACCGCGAGCTCTACCAGACCGCGGGTCTGTCAGACATCCACGCCGACGAGCTCCTTTCGACGATCGTTGGCCAGATCGTGAAGCTGTCGGACCGGCCGGATCGGCGCATTTCCGTTCACGCCGACTTCGATCAGATCCGGATGGTCCCGGACCAGGCAGTGCCGCTTGCCCTGCTCTTGTCCGAGGCGGTCACGAACGCCCTCAAGTATGCCGTGGACTCCGAGCACCGCGTGGCGGATCTCTGGGTGAGCCTGAAGGCGAAGGATGGCTCGCGTGCATTGCTGGCGATCCGCAACACGACCAGACAACCGCGCCCCGTCACGGTCGCAACGAACGAACCCGCCGGGCTGGGCACCCAGCTCATCGCGGCCTTCGCGATGCAGATCGGCGGGACCGTCGAACGTCGCGAGAGTGACGGAACCTACGAACTCGCGATCGACTTCGGGCTCCGCCCTCTTTCTGACTCGGAGGATCGTCGACAACCGCCCGGCGAAGCGGCGGCGACACCTGAACGGGAACCGTGACCCTGCGTGCGACGTTGAGAAGCGAAGTCGCAGAATGTCATTCGGTGGGCGCGGTCGCAGATGCTGGAACGATTCTCATTTCGCGCCGCCATGCCGGTGTTCGAAACCCTGCTTACGGCCGCGGAGGGTTTTCCCGCGCTTGAGCGCGAGTTCCTGGCCGCGCAGAAGGAAATCTGGGCAAGTTTCCGGATCTTTGATCCTGAGACACGCCTGCGCTCGCCCGAGGCGCGGCGTGTGGGTGAGCGTTGGTCCGATCTGGTCGCCCATACGCTCCGCCGAGGAGTTGCGATCAACATCGCGATCTCCGATTTCGACCCTATCGCGATGCCGCGACTTCACCGCGCGACATGGCGCTCGGTCCGAGGGTTTGCGGCGGCGGCCGAGATTGCGGAAGCGCCGGCGCGGCTTCGGGTTGTCGCGGCGATGCATCCTGCGTCGACGGCGCTCGGTCCGCGGCTTTGCTTCTGGCCGCTGATCCTGCTGCGTGAACTGCGACTCGCAGGCTGGCTGAACCGGCTCGCCCCAGAGATCCGGGCCACTGCGCTGCGTGAAATGCCGGGGCTGCCTTCCCGACTCGTCGCCGGCGCGGGGGGGCGATTTCGGCCGCGGTTTTGGCCACTGCCGCGGGTCTACCCGGCCACGCATCACCAGAAACTCGCGGTCTTTGACCGCCAACGTCTCTACATCGGCGGTCTCGACCTGGATGAGCGGCGCTTCGACACGCCGTTGCACGACCGCGACGCGGAGGAGACCTGGCACGATGTCCAGCTGCTCTTGTCCGGCTCCGCCGTCGCCGAGGCCCAGCACCATCTTGAGACGTTTATTGACGTGACCGCCGGTCGGATGGCCCCGCAGCGTCATCGCCACCTCCTGCGAACGCTTTCCCGGCCACATCCCAGGGGATTCCTTCCTTTCGGCCCGGCTCCCCTGGTGCAGGAGATTGCCGACGCCCATGAGCATATGGCGCGCAAGGCGCGGCGGATGATCTACCTTGAGACACAGTACTTCCGCGACCTGAAGCTGGCGCGATATTTCGCCCGACTGGCCGAGGAAAAGCCCGACCTAACGATGATCCTGATCTTGCCCGGCGCACCGGAGGAGATCGCCTTCGAGCGCCGCATCTCGCTCGACGCGCGGTTCGGCGAGTTCCTTCAGGCCCGCGCGGTCCGCATACTCCAGAGGGCCTTCCGCAGCCGCCTTTTCGTCGGGGCCGCGGCGCAGCCCCGCGCGGCTGATGGGCGCCACGGTCATAGCCATGGCCGCGACAAGCTGAATGGCGCGCCCATAGTCTACATCCATGCAAAGGTATCGGTGTTCGACGACAATGCTGCCATCGTGTCTTCGGCCAATCTTAATGGTCGAAGCCTCCGGTGGGACACCGAGGCGGGGGTTGCTCTGACGGACCGGGCGCAGGTGCGCGCCTTGCGCCGGAGGGTGATGGCCCATTGGCTTCCCTCCGGGTCGGGGTCGGCTTTCTTCGACCCGGCACGGGCCGTTGCGACCTGGCGCGCGCAGGCGCTCGCAAACATGAGGGTGCGCCCCGAAGACCGCCGCGGATTCGTGCTTCCCTATGACGTGACGGCGGCCGAGCGTGACGCAAAGGAGATCCCCCTCATCCCGCCGGAGGTCGTCTGAACCATCACGCGCCCTGCTCCTGCAAGGCCGCGCGGGGTCTCGGAGCGAGCGAGTCGCTGAGGACGAGACCCCAGAGCAGGAGAGGAATCGCCACGATCCCCCCGATCGGCCCCCACAGCCAGATCCCGACGATGAGCGCGAGGAACACCAGAAGCGGGTTCACTGCCATGTGCTTGCCCACGAGCGCGGGTGTGACGAACTGGCCCTCGATCGTGTTGAGAAGAATGAAGGACGCGGCGGGCGCAAGCGACGCCGCGCCATCGAATTCGGCCACGCCCACGAACAGGAGGACAACAACGAACACGGTCGGCCCGAGATAGACGATGAAGTTCATCAGGAAGGCGACCACCCCCCACATCATGGCATCCGCCACGCCCATCACCTGGAGCGCGATCGCGGTAAGTACCCCGAGGGCGGCGTTGATGAGGGTGATGGTCGAGAAGTAGCGGGCCACGTTCCGCTCGGCCCGGCGCAGCCGCATCGCGAGTTCGGCCCGCTCGCCCCGGCTGGAAAGCCGCAGGGATACCCAGTCGTAGATCTCGCGGCGGGTGAGAAGAAAGAAGAACAGCGCCCCGGCAAAGATGAGGATCTGCGAAAGGATCAGCGGCGCGGCCATTATGGCGTCCGAGACAGAGGGCATGGCGACCGCCTCCTCGGCCGGGGCGGCCGGGGCGGCGTTTGCCTCTGGTGCGATGGCGCTCGTCACGTTGTCGGTGACCTCTGACAGGCCCCGCAGAAGGCCGCGGAGGCTGGCCACGACTTCGCGCATGTCGGACCAGACCTTGGGCGCCTGCTCGACGAGGCCCGCTATGATGGGCTGGAACGCCAGCACCAGTGCGCCGACGACGATCAGAGTCACGAAAAGACCGAGGAGGGCGCCCCAGACGGGCGAATAGCCGTGTCCTTCCCAGAAATCCGAAAGCGGAGACAGCACCACGCCGGCAACAAGTGCGAGTGTGATCGGAGCGAGGATGTCCTTCCCCCACCCCGCGGCTGCGATCGCCAGGATCGACGCGATGAAGATGACCGCGAACTGCGCCAGCCGTTCGATCTTTTCCATATTGAAATCCCCCGGATCGCGAACACAACGCCGCGTGGGTGCTTCTAGTTCCCGCGCGGGCCGTGCGGCCGGTCCGCGGTTTGCCGCCGCCGCGCATGGACCGACGGGAACTCGACCAAGCCTGAGGCGTTGAGCCGGCACCAACCCACCCAAGTAATGGAGGACATCATGAACTGGGATCAGATCACCGGGAACTGGAAGCAACTCAAGGGCAAGGCCCAGGCCAAGTGGGGCGACATCACCGACGACGAGTGGCACCGCGTCGAGGGTCGCCGCGAAGAGCTCGTCGGCCTCGTGCAGGAGAAGTACGGTCACGCCAAGGAAGCTGCAGAACGCGAGGTGGACAGCTGGGTTTCCCGTCTCTGACCCGCGGCCTCTGACCGGGGCTCCCGGTAAACGACGCGCCCTCTCCCAGATGCTGGGGGAGGGCGCCTGCATTTCCGGGCAACCGCTCGTCGCTTCCGGTTCGACGGCCGCACGGGAATGCCGGCAGGTGGGATATCCACCTGCCGGCCGTTTGTCTTCACCCCTGCGGATTGGCGGACGGCTGCGGACGACCGGCGCGATTCATCGAGCGGCGGCCGGCAGGGCGGAATCCCCCTCGGCCGTCATCCGCGCGGCCTCAGTTTCGGCGCGCTCCTTCACCCGGGCAACCACGTCGGCCGCGACCGCTGCGACGGTGCTGCGCGCTTCCAGGGCGGCGTTCCTGAGTTCATCCGCAGCCCCGTCTGCGATGAGCGAGATTCTGGTGCGCTCTTCCTGAAGGAGGTTCGCGGCAGCCGCCATCAGGCGATCCCTCTCCGCCCCGAAGGCGCGATCCTCGGCGCGTGTCCGCGGCAGCGCCGCCGCGACCGCGGCGCCGAGGCCCATGGCCACGGCACCTGCGACGACAGGATGCTCGCCGATCATCCGCTCCAAATCGCGGCCACCGGAGCGCACAGCCTTGTCGAGCTTGAGACGCGCGGCGTAGGCCGCCTCCCGTGCGCGCACGATTCTCTCGCGTGCCGCGTCGGAAAGGTCATCGAGTCCGTCGCTGATTGCCTTCCGCATGTCGTCGGTAAAGGCTGAGAGCACCTTGCCGCGCTCCTCCGCGAGGTCCCTGCCAGCCCCCGCATGATCGCGCGCGTTCCGCTCGAGGCGGCACAGGGTCGCCGACGCGCGCTGGCGCAGCATGTCGATCCGTTCGGCCCACCGGCTGTCGGCCGCATCGACCGACGAAAGGGCGGGCTCGAATCCTTCGGGAAGCGGGTTTCCGCCTTCGTCTTCCCAGCGGTCGAGCGCGACGGGCGGGGTTGGCGCTTCGACGCGGCGCCCGCCGAAGATCAGCCATGCGAGCCCGATGCCGGTCAGCGCCAGCGCCATCGGGTTGGCGCGAACGGCCCGGTCGATCGACTGCGTGTAGTCCGCCGCGTTCGTCTTGATCATCCCGAGCGCTTCGCGGGCGAGCGAGTCGGTCGAGAACCGATCATGAAGCGCGTCCAGGGCGGAGCCCAGCGCTTCGCGCTTGCGTTCGAGGTCCTTCTCGATATCGCGGGGATCAGCGTGATGAGTCATTGAGCGTCTCCTTGATCTGTTCCGCATCGCGACGGACGTTTCTGACCGTGCGACGCGGTATGAGGTTTGTCTTGTCGAAGGTGCCAAGCCCCTCGTGGACGAGGAGTGCGGCGAAGAGAAGTGCGCCGCCACCCACGGTCGCCGCGGCCCATCCGGCCGAGAGACCCGCGGTGACCAGCGCTGCCACCGTGGCGTCAGCGAGCGCGCCCAGCCCGACCATGCCAAGGACCGCAGCCCCCCCGAACATCAGGATGCCTGAAGTCGCGCGCCGGACGTTCTCCGCGAGTTCTGCCTTGGCGAGTGCGACTTCACCGCGGATCAGCGCGGTGACGTGACGCACAACGTCCGATAAGAGGCTCGCCGTCGGCTGCGACTGGTGTTCCGGGCCCACGGTCATGCTCCGTCCTGGCTGCTGTGAAGGTCGCTGACCGTGGCACCAAGGTTGCCCGCAGTGGCGTCAGGGCCCCCGGTCGCCGACGTTGCGGGCCCCGAAGCGCCGCTCGCTCGGCCGAAACGTGCGAGGGTGAACCCTGCGAGGGCAGCGCCTGCCACGAAGGCGCCTGGATGGCGGCGCGAGAAGGCCTCGGTCTCGGCGAGGAGCGTGGGCAGGCTCTGCCGTCGCAGGTCTCGCGCCAGTTCCGACGCCCCGCTGGCGATGATGCCGAGCACGCGGCCACGCAGCGCGGTAGCATCCGCCGCAGCCCGCACGCGCAGCCTCTCCGCAGCGTCGGCGGCCTTATCGGCGAGGAAGTCCCGGCCGGCGTCCGCCCGCGCCCTGATCTCGGTCACCACCGTGTCCTTCGCGGATCCGAGGGCCTCACGCGCCTCTTCCTTGACGCCTTCGATCGATTCGGCGCCGGCCGCCTTAAGGCGGGTTGCGGCGTCTTCGACCGTCTTGCGCACCTTGTCGTGTGCCATGTGGGTCTCCTGTCTTGAGGATGGCAGTGCCCCGTCTCCGTCCGAGAACCTCCGACGGGACCTGCAGAAGGAACGCGGGCCGTCACGCGCGAGTTCCCCGGAGCGAACGCGAGATGGCCTGCCTGGCCCGATTGCGTCGTGACGGAGATGGTCGCTCCGCTGGTTGGTGCGAGTGAGAAGGGAACCACCTCTCCGCCGCCAGCGTTGACTGGGCACATTCAGACAAGATCCACAGCGAAGGAGAAAGACCATGCTCGGTTGGGCTGTTACGTTCCTCGTCATCGCGCTGATCGCGGCGGCACTTGGTTTCAGCGGTATCGCCGGAACGTCTGCGGGCATCGCGCAGGTGCTTTTCGTGATCTTCCTCATCCTGTTCGTGGTGGCGATGATCGCGCGGGCGATGCGGGGCAACCCCCCGCTCTGACGGATCGTGAAACGACGTCGCCGCGGTATCGACAACTTCCCCTTGGTTGCGCGGCGCGGGGAGAGCCGGGATCGAAAGATCCCGGCTCTTTCTTGTTCGGCTAGAGCCGGTGCCGCCACCTGTCGCCCACTGGCGTTTCATGGCCAGACCAAACGAAAGCGCGGCCCGCCGGAGACCCGGCGAGCCGCGTTCCCTCTGGCGGCCGGGGATGGGTGCCCGGCCGCCATCAGCCTGAGATCAGTTGTCGTAGGTCGGCAGTGCTTCAAGCTGTTCCTTTGTCATCGGCACGTAGACACGCACGTCGTTCCCATCGGCCTTGCGCAGGATGTCCACCTCGCTCATGGCCAGCTTTACCGGCTTCTCGCCGATGCCGAGGAAGCCGCCGACATCGATGACGGCATCGCTCAGCTTGCCCTGCTCGTCGACGATGAGTTCGGAGAGTTCACCGATCCATTCGTCATTGGCGTCGTAGGCGGCGGCCCCCGTGAGCATCTCGGTGGTGAGGTCAACGCCGGCGACGGCGGCGTATCCGTCGCGGGCAACCGGCTCTCGGGTCACGGCATCGGCTGTTGCGTCAACGGCCGTGCCTGCCGCTGCGGCGGCGTCATCGGCGGTGTCGGCGACCGTCTCGCCGGTGGCTTCGGCGGCGTTGCCGACCGCGGTCGCGGCCTCGTCGACCGCCTCGCCGGCAGCCGTCATCGGTGTGTTCTTCCACGCATACTCCGGCGCGCCCTCGAGCGTCGCTCGCGCCGCATTGATGACCAGGAAGTAGTCCCCCTCATCGTCCGCGGTCGCACTGTCGGCGACGAAGCGTACGGCACCCATGTCGACCGCCACCTGCCGCTCGCCGATGCCCAGGAAACCGCCGATATCGACGATCACCGCCTCGACGGTACCGTCGCGGGACAGTACCACGTCGTTGATCTCTCCGATATTCTCCCATCCGTCCTGGATGCCGTTGAACGCATTGCCCTCCACCGCGGCTTCTGACGCATAGACGCGCTTGCCGATGAACTCGCTGGCATGGATCTCCAGCGGATCGCTCTCGGCGCGGAACGGGTTGTCCTGCGCCATGGCAGCGGTGGCGACAAGGGTCGCCAGGGCGGTCGAAATCATGAGCCGTTTCATGCTTGGTCTCCGTTATCTGGTTTCATCACGCGCCGGAGCGCATGGCTGTCAAACGCGAGTTCGATCAGTCGGTTCCTCCGGTCGGTGCAGGCCCTTCGCCTTCCGCGGAAATGCGCCCGTGGCAATTGGCGGGACCGGCGGTGCTCCGCCTGGCACGACGCTCAACGGGAACCATGTGTCGCAATCGGAGTTTCGGAATGGATCGGCGGGCTTCCACCCCGTCGAAAACCCCGTCAGGAAATGAAAGGAAATCAACATGATGAAGAAAGCAATTCTTGGACTGGCCGCCAGCTTCACCATTGCTTCCGTAATTCCTGGAATCGCTGAAACAATTGTCCGCGAAGTTGAAGTGACAGTCGACATGGCGTCGATCCAGAACGAGAAGGCGGCAGCGCATTGGGCAACGCTCGCGGACGATCTGGAGAATGCGATCATCGCGGGTCTGGTCGGCAAGACCGGTGAGGAGGGCGCGAAGGTCCTCGTCGACATCGACGAGGTGGAGCTTGCCAACACCTATCAGGAGCTGACCGGCGTTGCCGAGTCTCGGCTCGTGGGCGATGTCGCGGTTACGCATGACAGCGACAACACGAAGTTCGACGCGTACAAGCTGACGGTGACGTTCGAGGAGGCGAGCCCGTTCGTGCCCGAGGGCATCGATCTCGCCAAGGTCACGACCGACAGCCACGAATACTATGACGCGATGGTCAAGGCTTTCGCCGACCACATCGTCCGCAAGCTCGGCTGATCGTCGAGCGCCTGACGATGCGACGCCCCGGGTCGAAAGGCCCGGGGCTTTTCTGCGGATTTGGAAGAAAGCCCCCGGCGGTCTGCAACGGACACACCGGGGGCGGAGAAGGCGATGGGGACGAGCCTTCAAGTTGGTCGGCGAACACGAGGGGACATGCTCTGGCAGAGCCGACACGGCCTGAACGCGCGACGATCGCTTCGGTTCCGGCGACGGCGCCAAAAATCCGTCATGCACTTTGGTATAATGTGACGACTTCCCTGGTGGATGGCATCAAGGCCGACCGGACGGAACGCGGGATTGACTTGCATCATGGCCCGGGCATGTCCCAAAGGGTAGGGGAAGCCCGGACCGCAGAACGACGAGAGGTGGCAGATGGCAACGACCGCAACTGGTTCACGCAGAAGGACGCATCGGCCGTCGCCCGTTGCCCGCCTTCACGCCCGGCCGGCCATGTTCGTGCCTGCGGACGACGCAGCGCCGGCGGAGGAAAGTGCCGCCGATACGTTGTTTCAGGATCTCGACATGGGTCTGACAGCGCAGGTGGCGCGTTTTACCGGCGGCCTGTCGCCGATCGCGCTTGCGGGCGCATGGTCGGACTGGGCAATGCATCTGGCGACGTCCCCCGGCAAGCAGGGGCAACTCGTCGTGAAGGCAGGGCAGAAGGTTCAGAGGCTGGCCTCGGTCCTGTCGTCCTGCGCCTTCCGGCCTGACGCTGCGGAGACGTGCATCCGGCCGCTGCCTCAGGATCGCCGCTTCGATCACCCCGGTTGGAAGACCTGGCCCTACAACGTCCTCTCACAGTCCTTTCTGCTGACCCAGCAATGGTGGCACAATGCCACCACAGACGTTCGGGGCGTGACGCACCAGCACGAGAAGGCGGTCGAATTCGCTTCCCGGCAGTTGCTTGACGTCTTCTCCCCTTCCAACTTCGCGTGGACAAATCCCGAGGTCGTGCAGCGCACCTTCGCGACCGGCGGAATGAACCTCGTCCGAGGCTGGCAGAACCTCCTGACCGACTGGCAGCGCCAAGTCGCCGGCGCGCCGCCCGCAGAGGCTGACCGTTTCAAACCAGGCGAAGCCGTGGCGGTCACGCCGGGCAAGGTCGTGTACCAGAACCGGCTGATCGAGCTGATCCAGTACGACCCGGCGACCGCAAAGGTCCGGCCCGAACCGGTGCTGATCGTCCCCGCCTGGATCATGAAATACTACATCCTTGACCTCTCGGCCGAGAACTCGCTTGTGCGATACCTGACCGGTCAGGGTTTCACCGTCTTCATGATCTCGTGGAAGAACCCCGACGCCGACGATCGCAACCTCGGGATGGGCGACTATCTGAAACTGGGCGTGATGGCGTCCATGGACGCGGTATCAGCCGTCACGGGACAGCCGCGTGTGCACACGATCGGCTATTGCCTCGGTGGCACGCTGCTGTCGATTGCCGCCGCCGCGATGTCGCGCGACGGCGACGACCGGATCGCGACGCTGACGCTGCTGGCCACCCAGACGGACTTCACCGAGGCCGGAGAACTGACGCTCTTCATCAACGAAAGCGAGATCAAGTTCCTGGAAGACATGATGTGGCAGAAGGGGTATCTCGATACCCAGCAAATGGCCGGCGCGTTTCAGATACTCCGGTCGAACGACCTTGTCTGGTCACGGATGGTCCGCCAGTATCTCATGGGCGAACCCGAGCACATGAACGACCTCATGGCCTGGAACGCGGATGCGACACGGATGCCCTACCGGATGCATTCGGAGTATCTGCACCGGCTGTTCCTGCACAATGATCTTGCCGAGGGACGCTTTTCGGTGGACGCCAAGCCCGTTGTCCTTTCGGACATCCGGATGCCGGTGTTCCTCGTGGGAACCGAACGCGATCACGTCGCGCCATGGCGGTCGGTCTACAAATTCCACCTGACCGCGGACACGGAGGTGACGTTCCTGCTGACCAACGGCGGACACAACGCCGGTATCGTCTCTGAACCCGGCCACCCGCACCGTCACTACCGAATGATTCACGCGTCCCGCGACGACACCTATGTCGATCCTGATCGCTTCATGGAGATTGCGCCGCTTCGCGAAGGTTCCTGGTGGCCCGAGCTGGTATCCTGGCTGGAAGACCACTCCGGCGAGCCGGTGGACCCGCCGCCGATGGGTGCGCCGGAAGCGGGATATGCGCCGATCCGCCCTGCGCCCGGAACTTATGTTTTCGGTCGCTGAGCCAGCAACAGCATGAGGCGAGATTCGATGAAGCCGACCGACCGCCATCCGCCGCGAGGCCCTTCCATCGGAGACAGGGTCAGCCTGAGCGGCCGTATCGTCGGGATTGACGAAGCGCACCATCGCGTCACGCTCGACCTCGTGGACGGTACCATGCTCGCCTCGAAGGAGGGCGGTGGCCGCAACGGGCCGGAGGCGCCCCAAGAGAGGGCGCCCCGGTTCCAGGCGCTTATTGCGGCGGCTGCCGAACTGCCGCCTGCGCGCACGGCGATCGTCCATCCCTGCGATGCGCTTTCCCTGACCGGTGCGCTGGAGGCGGCAGGGAAGGGCATGATCCTGCCCATCCTCGTTGGCCCGCGCGCCAAGATAGAGGCCGCCGCGAAGGAGACGGGTGCGAACCTGGACGGGATCGAGTTGGTGGATGCCCCGCACAGCCATGCGGCCGCCGAACGTGCCGTGGCGCTGGTTCGCGCGGGCAGGGCCGACGTTCTGATGAAGGGAAAACTGCACACCGACGAATTGATGGCGCCGGTCGTCGACGCCGAAACCGGACTCAGGACGGAACGGCGGATGAGCCACATCTTCGCGCTCGACGTTCCGCACCATCCGAAACTGCTCTTCATCACCGACGCGGCAATCAACATCTTTCCCGACCTGGAGACAAAGCGCGACATCGTCCAGAACGCCATCGATCTCGCCCAGTCGCTGGGCGTCGCGCTGCCCAAGGTCGCGCTCCTCTCGGCGGTCGAGACGGTCTATCCGAAGATACCATCCACGATCGAGGCGGCGGCGCTCTGCAAGATGCTCGACCGGGGCCAGATCACCGGCGGCCTGCTGGACGGGCCGCTCGGCATCGACAACGCCATCTCGCGGGATGCGGCGGAAGCAAAGGGCATCCGGTCGGAGGTCGCCGGAGACGCGGACATCCTCGTGGCCCCGGACCTCGAGGCCGGAAACATGATCGCGAAGCAACTCGTCTATCTTGCCGCGGCCGAGGCGGCGGGGATCGTCCTCGGTGCGCGCGTTCCGATCATCCTGACGAGCCGCGCCGACAGCGTTCATGCGCGCCTCGCCTCAACGGCGATGGCACAGATCTACGCGGCGCGTCGGCGACCGCCGGGGCTGTCGCCATCGGACGACCGCGCCAGCCGCGCGTCGACTCCGAGGGCGACAAGTCCCTGACCGAGCGCGAGCGGCACGAGGCTCATCGCGAAGGCAAGGACCAGCCCCTCGTTTCCGGGATTCGGCAGGTCCAGAACCAGCGCCAGTTCCGGGACGGCAAGCGAAAGCGCAAGGAGTCCCGCGCAAAAGGCGATTGCGCCCCAGACACAGGGGTTTTGCGCCACATCGCTGCGCAGGAACCCGCCGCCACCTGTGCGGACGTTGAAGACGTTCCAGAGCTGGGCGAGCGCAAGAGTCAGGAACGCTACGGTTGTCGCCTTGTCGCCCGACAGCGCGAGCCTGCCGAGCGCCAGCCAGAAAGCCCCTAGCGTTGCCGCCGTGATGAAGCCGCCGAGAAGGGCGATCCTCACCCATTCCGGCCGACCCACCACTGGCTCGGCCGGATCGCGCGGCGGCCGCTGCATGAGTGTTCCGTCCCCCTGGCCGAGACCCAGGGCGAAGGCGGGAAAGACATCTGTCACGAGGTTGAGAAAGAGTATCTGCAGGGGCATGAGCGGTGGTGGCAGCCCTGCACCAACCGCAATCCCGACGACGAGGATCTCTGACACGTTGCAGGACATCAGGTAGATCACGAAGCGACGGATGTTGTCGAAGATCGCTCGGCCCTGGTGCATAGCCGCGATGATCGTCGCAAAGGCATCGTCCTTGAGGATCATGTCCGCCGCCTCGCGCGCCACGTCCGTCCCGCGCCGGCCCATCGCGATGCCTATGTGGGCCTTGCGCAGGGCTGGTGCGTCGTTGACCCCGTCGCCCGTCATGGCGACGACGTTCCCGCCGTCCTGGAACAAGCGGACAAGCGACAGCTTCGTCTCGGGTGCGACACGGGCGAACACATCGGCCCCGGCGATGCGGCGGCGGGTCGTTTCGTCGGCCGTTCCGTCGTCGAGCGACTTGAGCGCTTGGCCTTCGACCACGCGCGGGTCGTCCCCGCCGATTCCGGCGTCGCGGGCGATGGCCGCCGCGGTGTCGGCGTGATCCCCCGTCAGCATGACCACACGGACACCGGCCCGCTGGCTTGCAAGGATCGCTGCGGGCACGTCGGCCCTGAGCGGATCGCGCAGGCAGGCGATGCCGACGAACGTCAGGCCGGTGTAGGGGTCCTCGGTCGCCGTTTCGGCCCATTTCTTGGCAAGTCCGATCAGCCGGAGGCCCCTGGCTGCCGCCCGCGTCTGCCGCCGGGCCCAGTCTGCCCGTCGCGCGTCATCGAGTGGGCGCGCCGCCCGGCCGTCCCATTCGCCGTCGGCAGCGGCAAGAACATGCTCGGGCGCTCCCTTCACGGCGTAGAGGTAGCCGTCGCCATCGCGGTGGACCGTCGCCATCATCTTCTGCACCGGATCGAACGCATGTTCCCGGACTTCGGGATACCGGTCCGCCAGGGTGGACCTGTCGATCCCGCCCTGGCGGGCGGCGTCGAGAAGGGCAAGCTCCATCGGATCGCCGCTTCGTCCATCCGCGCTTCCGTCGCCGGGCTCGGCCGTCGTGCAGAGCGCGCCGAGGTGAAGCGCGAACTCCTGCCCTTCCCCCGGTGTGCGGCCGGGGATGACGGGCACGTCGCGTTCCGGCAGGAGCAGGCGCACGACCGTCATCTCGTTCTCGGTCAGCGTGCCGGTCTTGTCGGTCAGGATCATGGTGGTCGCCCCCAAGGTTTCGACCGAGGAAAGGTTCGTGATGACGGCATTGCGCGCGGCCATGCGCCACATGCCCCGCGCCAGGCAGAGCGTTGCGACCACGGGCAGGCCTTCGGGTACGGCGGCGACCGCAAGTGCGACGCCTGTCTTGATCATGTCGGCCAGAGGATGGCCGTGGGCAACGCCCCCGGCGACCATGGCCACGGCCAGCGCCAGCATCAGCCATACGAGCCGGTGCCCGAGCCTGTCGAGCCGGCGTTCAAGGAGCGACTCCGCTGCGCCTGCCGCCTCCGTCAGGGCGCTGATGCGACCGACCTCGGTGTCCATTCCTGTCGCGGTCACCAGCCCCTCGCCCGTACCCTTGGTGATGGCGGTGCCCTTGAAGACCATCCCGACCCGGTCGCCGACGTCGGCATCGGCTGCGGCAGGCTCGGTCGATTTTGCAGCCGGGACAGATTCCCCCGTGAGGACAGATTCATTGCTTTCCAGGTTCGATGCCCGGACGAGCCGCAGATCTGCGGTGACGATGTCGCCCGCCTCCAGCATCACCAGATCGCCTGGAACGATCCTGGTGGCATCGATCTTTCGTGGACGTCCGTCACGACGGACAAGCGTACGCACCTGGGCAATGCGGCGCAGTGATTCCATCGATCGGATTGCGCGCAGCTCGGTACTGAAACCTATCGCCGCGTTGATGGCGAGAACGGCCAGGATTGCCCCGCCCTCGACAACATCGCCGAGCATGAAGGAAAAGGCGGCCGCCCCCGCCAGAAGCCAGACAAGCACGCTTCTGAACTGGTGCCCGAGGATGGCTTGCCAGCTCTTGCGTCGATGCGCCCGCAGCCGGTTAGGCCCGTAGCGGTCGATCCTGCGGCGCGCCTCGTCCTCGGAAAGGCCGCGCAGCAAATCCGTACCGAGCGCCCCGGCGATCCGAGACACTGTGTGCGCGTGGGGGGAGCGCATGAATTCGTCCGACATGGCCTGCCTTGTCTAAAGGCCCATGCTGGCGAGGTGAACCGTCCCGCCCGCGAATCGCGTAGTCAGACCGGTGTCGCGTGATGAGAATGAAGTTCCGCGCCCTCGCGCTGCAGCTCTTCCAGCGTCTCGGCGCCGGCCGTAACCTCGCCGGTCATGACGTGGCCCGCGCATCGGCCCAACATGTCAATCCATTCCCGGACGTCCTCAGACATCCTCTCGGCCGACTGAGCCTGCCAGTCCCGGAAGGCCTGAAGCGCGGCAACCGCGTCGGTCGGGTTCGCCTCGGCCGCTGCCTCGCACGCTTTGAGAGCGGACTTCGTCGCGGCGTGCCGGCGGGCAAACCAATGGTGCGCGAAGGCCTCTGCCTCGGCGAGAATCTTTTCCTGGGCCTTCCAGAACTGCTTCATCTGGGGTGCCACCAAGGCCTCTGCCGGCAAAGGCCCCCCCGTGAACATGCTCGCCGCATCACCGCCGTGCGAAGTCTTGTCGCGAGCCATCTGTGCCTCCCACCCACCGAGATTCGCGAAACATCGCACGGATCGCCGGATGGCACCTTGACGTGTGTCAATCGCCAACTACCGGCCGGCGCAGGCGGGCTGTTCCGTTCTGCGGTACGATGGACTATATGACCTGTCTTGCACAGACGGATCGCACGATGACCGACCAGAGCCCCAGTGCCCCGATCACCCAGGATGTGGTGACGATCCCCCGGCGCCTGCCCGAAGGCGGCCGGGTGAACCTCGTCGGCCTTACACGCGAGCAGCTCGGCGAGGCGCTCATCGCCGCGGGGACGCCGCCGGGGCAGGCGAAGATGCGGGTCGGCCAGATATGGCAATGGATATACCATTGGGGCGTGCGCGACTTCGGCCTGATGACCAATCTTGCAAAGGACTACCGCGCGCTTCTCGCCGACAGGTTCGAGATCGCCCTGCCCGAGGTCGTGACCCGCCAGGTTTCGGCTGACGGAACGCGAAAATATCTTCTGCGCATCGCCGGCGGGCACGAGGTGGAAACCGTTTACATCCCCGAGGAAAACCGCGGCACGCTCTGCATTTCCTCCCAGGTGGGCTGCACGCTCACCTGTTCGTTCTGCCACACCGGCACGCAGAAGCTGGTCCGAAACCTGACCGCGGGCGAGATCGTCGGGCAAGTGATGGTCGCGCGCGACGACCTCGGCGAGTGGCCGGTGCCGGGCGCACCCAAGGATGAGACGCGGCTAGTCTCCAACGTGGTTCTGATGGGCATGGGCGAACCCCTCTACAACTTCGAGAACGTCCGCGACGCGATGAGGGTGGTGATGGACGGCGAGGGGCTGTCACTGTCCCGCCGCAGGATAACGCTTTCGACCTCGGGCGTGGTGCCGGAAATCGCGCGCGCGGCGGAGGAGATCGGCTGTCTGCTCGCCGTGTCGTTCCATGCGACGACGGACGAGGTGCGCGACCGATTGGTGCCGATCAACAAGCGGTGGAACATCGAGACGCTGCTTGCGGCGCTCAGGGACTATCCGCGCCTGTCGAACTCGGAACGCATCACGTTCGAGTATGTCATGCTGAAAAACGTCAACGACAGCGACGCCGATGCAAGACGGCTGGTGAAGCTGATCGCCGGCATCCCGGCCAAGATCAACCTCATCCCCTTCAACGAGTGGCCCGGCGCGCCCTATCAGCGGTCGGACTGGGAGCGGATCGAGGCCTTCGCCGACATCGTCTACAAGGCAGGTTACGCCAGCCCGATCCGCACGCCGCGCGGCGAGGACATCATGGCGGCCTGCGGGCAACTCAAATCCGCGACCGAACGCGGCCGCAAGAGCCGGGCCGCGATCGCGGTCGAGGCCGGCCTGCCCTCGGCCTGACCTAGCCGGTTGCGATTCGCGGCCGTCCCTTGGCGGTGACACGAAGCCGCGCCTCGATGAACATGGGCTGGCCTTCGATTTGGATCTCGGACACCTCCCGCTCGGTCACGAGGCGGATTTCCTCGACGCCGGCACGCCGGGCACGGGCGGAGGCTTCCGCCGAAAGCGCCTTTTCCAGCGCACCAAGGGCCTGATCGCGATCCGCGAAGCGCGCCGGGCCTGCGGGAAGATGGGCAATGTACGCGCCCGCCGCAGGGCTCGTGACGGTGCCCGCCGCGTGCATCGCGACCTGCCCCACGACCGCCCCGATAGCGTTTGCCACGCCCGCATGCTCGGGGAGGATCATCCGGGTGCGCAACCTGTCGCCCACGGCGCCGTAATAGGACGGCGCCGAGGCGCCGAGGCCGATGACGGGCACGCCCAGGCGTGCATCGACCTCGACGACCCCACGGTGCCCGTCGAGGCCCGCGCGCACGAGGCCATGGCGCGCAAGCACCTCCGGCGCTTCGGCCCAGCCCCGGTCGTCGTCCGCGAAAGCGGCCTCCAGAAGGCAATCGACCGTCTGAGCGGTCAGTTGGTCGATGATCGCCTGCGCCAGTGATTCCGGCCCGGTCGCGATCCGGTCGCCGCGCCCGTTCCGACGCTTGGCGAAAAGCGCCAGCGCCTTCTGCGCGGCGTGGGAATCCCAGGCGTCGAGCCGCCCCAGGACATGCGAGGCATCCGAGGGCGTGACGCCCGAGATCATCAGAAGCCCGCGCGACACGAGCCGCATCAGGGCCGGAAGTTCGGGCCTTGTGCGGAGCGCGTCCGCCATCCTGAGGGGGCCCTCGGTCAGCCGCCCCACGACAGCCGCCTCGCGCGCGTCGAGCCCCTGCGGCGGCGTGCCGTGCCACATCGGCAGGACGAATCGGCCGTCCTGTTCGCCCGTCGCCTCGCCGGCAAGCCAGCCGTCGAGCGCGTCGTGGACAAGGCCCGGCCAGTCGCGCGCCATCAGCGATACCGGCACCAGCCGTCGTGGGCCGAGCCGCAACGTCGTCGCAAGCCCCTCCACCAGATGCACCTCGCTGTCGCCGCCAAGGCCAGTGGTGCGCATCGCGACCGCCTCCACCATGGTGCGGAAGGCGCCGACGCGGGCGCCCTCCGGGTCGATCGCGGGGCGGCCTTCGCGCAGAAGGCAGACATCGGTCGTGGTGCCGCCGATGTCGGAAACAAGCGCGTCCGTCTCCCCGGTCAGCCAGCTTGCACCGGCGATGGAGGCGGCGGGGCCGGAAAGGATCGTCTCGATTGGCCGTTCGCGCGCCAGTGCGGCCGAGACGAGTGCCCCGTCGCCACGCACGACCATCAGCGGCGCGGTGATCCCGCGCCGGCCCATGTGCGCCTCGCAGGCTGAGATGAGCCGGTCGATCATGCCGATCAGCCGGGCATTCAGCACGGCGGTCAGTGCCCGGCGCGGACCGTTGAGCCCGGCGGAAAGTTCATGTGAACATGTGACCGGCAGCCCGGTGAGGCGACGGATCAGGTCGCGGGCGGCATTCTCGTGAGCCGGGTTCCGCGTGGCAAAGCTCGCAGCCACCGCGAATCCGGTCATTCCCGGAGGCAGGGCCGAGATTTCCGTCTCTAACCTTGCCAGATCGAGGGGCGCGATCTCCGTCCCCGAATGGGTGTGGCCGCCCGCCATCAGGATTGCAGGATCGCCCTTCAGCGCCTCTTCGAGGCCCGCCCGGGCCAATTCCGGCAGGTCGAAGCCGATGAACACGAGCACCACCCGTCCGCCCTGTCCCTCGACGAGCGCATTGGTGGCAAGCGTGGTCGACAGGGACACCATGGCGATGGCACCGGCCGGAACGCCAGAAGCCGCCAGCGCCGCATCGATGGCGCCGCCGACACCCTTCGACAGGTCCGGCCTGGTCGTCAGAGACTTCGCCGAGCCGATGACGCGGTCCTCGTGCTCGTCAAGGATCACCGCGTCGGTATAGGTGCCGCCGGTATCGACGCCCAGGAGATATGCCATCTGTCGCCCTCAGCGCGCGTTCTTGAGGATTCGTTCGGCCCCGATCCAGCCAACGAGAATGCTCGGCGCATTCGTATTGCCGCCGATCAGCGTTGGAAAGACCGAAGCGTCGCAGACCCTCAGACCCTCGACCCCACGAACCCTCAGATCCGGGTCGACGACAGAGGTGGCCGCGTCGCGCCCCATCCGCGCGGTGCAGGACGGGTGATAGACCGTGCCTGAGCGCGCGCGGAAATCGGCGATGAGATCGTCGTCCGTCTGCACCGAGGGCCCGGGGCGAAGCTCCTCGGCGATGAGCGAGCGGATCGGCCCCTCTGCCGCAATTCGCCGCAGGAACTTCACTGCAGCGAGCATTTCGGCCACGTCGTTCTCGGTGGAAAAGGCGTTCGCGACGATCCTCGGATGCACGAAGGGATCGGCGCTTTTCAGGGTGATCTCGCCACGGCTCGTGGGCCTGCAGTTCGATAGCCCGATCGACAGGCCGGAGAACGGATCGGGTGTCAGCAGCGGGCGCTCTCCCACCCTCGGGACGAGCGTCGAGAAGGCCTGGAAATAGAGCTGCATGTTGGGGCGCGTCAGATCCGGTGAGGTGCGGAAGAACCCGCCGGCATGGTTGATCGACTTCGCGAGCGGACCCGAACCGGTCAGGAGGTACTTCATCCCGACCAATGCCTTGCCCCACCAGGGCCGCAGGATGTCGTTGTAGGTCGGCACCGTCATCCGCCAGGTGTAGTTCAGCCCCTGGTGGTCGTTGAGATTGCGTCCGACGTTCGGTGCATCCGCGACGATGTCGATGCCATGCGTCCTGAGATGCGCGGCCGGCCCGATGCCGGAGAGCATCAGGAGATGCGGCGAGCCGATGGCCCCACCGGCGATAATGACCTCGGATTCGGCTCTGACCCGGCCCGATCTGCCATGCCTTTGGTACTCCACGCCGACCGCCCGGCGCCCCTTGAAGAGTACGCGCGTTACCTGTGCGTGGGTCAGGACCGTGACATTCGGCCGCTTCATTGCCGGCCTGAGGAAGGCCCGCGCAGCGGAGTTCCGCCGGGCATTTCGGATGGTCATCTGGTAGACGCCGACGCCCTCTTGCCTTGCGCCGTTGAAGTCCTCGTTGCAGGGCAGCCCCGTCGCCTCGGCCGATCGGAGAAAGGTCTCGACCAGCGGATGCAGGTCGCGGCGGTTGGCGGAGATGAACAGCGGCCCGCCCGTCCCACGCCAGTCGTCGCCGCCCGCCTCGTTGTCCTCGATGGCGCGATAGGCGGTGCGCGCGGCCTCCCAACCCCAGGCGCCACCGGCCTCCGACTCCCAGTCGTCATAATCGCTCGCATGGCCGCGGATCCAGACCATCGCGTTGATCGAACTCGACCCGCCGAGGACCTTACCCCTCGGCCAGTGGTCGCGGTTCCCGGCCAGCCCCGGATCGGGCTCTGTCGCGTAGAGCCAGTTCACCGCCGGGTCATAGAAGAGCTTGCCGTAGCCGAGCGGCATCTGGACGTAGAACCGCCGGTCGCTGCCGCCGGCCTCGATGACGAGAACGCGGTGACGACCGCTCGCCGACAGGCGCTCGGCCAGCACGCAGCCCGCCGAACCCGCCCCCACGATCACATAGTCGAATGTCGCGCCGTCCAACTCGCTTCCCCGCTGACCGCCTCTCCTTCCCACGCGCCAAGCCAGGCCGCCGCCCGGTTCGCGACAGATCAGGTCGCTCGCCGCCTATTCCAGCCGCGCCGGGAACCCCGGCGCGCGCAGGTCGGTGCCGAGGAGGTCCTCCAGAAGCTTTGCGATCATCGGCGACTGCGCCTCGCCGCCATAGGCCGCCCTCGCCGCGATGTAGGTCTGGTTCGTCATGGAGGCGAGGTCCAGGGGCACCCCGAATTCCCGTCCGAACCCGAGCGCGAAGCCGAGGTCCTTCAGCGCAAGGTCGATCGAGAAGGCGATGTCGTAGGAACCGTTGAGGATCAGCGCGCCCTCGGTTTCGTGCACGAAGGAGTTGCCCGACGAGGCCGCTATGGCGTGCCAGGCCTGGCCGAGGTCGAGCCCGCCGCGCTTCGCCAGCATCAATGCCTCGCCGCAGGCCTTGAGGTGGATGAAGGCGAGCATGTTCGTGATCACCTTGATGATCGCCGAGGAACCGAGCGGCCCCATGTGGAAGACGCGGTTTCCCATCGCCTCCATCGCCGGGCGGTGCAGTTCGACGAGGTCCGCGTCGCCCCCCGGCAACATCGTGATCTCGCCCCGCGCCGCCAGATGCACCCCGCCCGTCACCGGCAGTTCCAGCATCCTGACGCCCGCCTCCGCGGCGATCTTCGCGAGCCCCAGAACGTCGTCCCGGCCGAGTGTGGACATCTCCACCCAGGTCGCTCCAGGCTTCATTGCCGGCAGCATGGCGGAAAGGACCTTTTCCGATACCCCGGGCGAGGGCAGGCAGGTGATGACGTGATCGACGCGCGCTGCGAGGTCCGCGGCGTTGTCCGCCCAATGCGCACCCATGCTAGTCAAGCTCTCCGCAGCGGCGCGATTGACGTCGTTCACGGTCAGATCGAAGCCCGCCCGCAAGAGGCAACCTGCGCAGTTCGCGCCGAGGTTGCCAAGGCCGATGTACCCGTAATGCATGGGCTTCCTTCCCGTTTCAGTGTCTGATTCAGCGGAAATAGATGTTGTAGTCGGTCCTGATCGCCGCGTCGATCTGCGGGTCTATCTGCATCCGTGCCTTGGCCAGGATTTCGTTCTTCCGCTGGATTGCGCGCTCGAGCAGCATGGGCCGGTCGGCCTCCACCCATTCCTTCGGGCTCATCCGGTTGCCTAGAATGGGATAAACGTATTCGGTCTGCATCAGCTTCAGCGTCTGGCCCGAGCCGAGATAATGGCCGGGTCCGCCGAGGCAGACTTCCTTCATCGCCTCGATGGAGGTGGACTCCTCCGTCACGTCGATGCCGCGCACGCAGCGCAACACCTGGCCCAGGATGTCATCCCCGAGGACGAGGCTTTCGAGGCAGAAGCCGAGGAGCGATGCATGCATGCCGACAGCCTCATAGACCATGTTGAGGCCCGAAAGCCCGGCGAGCACATTGGTGATGCCCTGCTCCCACCCCGCCTGCATGTCCGGCAGCTTGGAATCGGTGATCCCCGCTGCCGCTCCGCCCGGCAGGTTGTAGAACCGGTGCATCTGCGCGCAGCCCGCCGTCAGCAGCGCCTGTTCCGCCGAACCGCCGGACATGGCGCCGGTGCGCAGGTCCGACACGAAAGGCCAGGTGCCGAAGATCGCCGGATGGCCCGGCGCCATCGCATTCACATAGACGACGCCGGCGAGGCATTCCGCCACCGCCTGCACGATGGCGAGCGCGATCGGCGCGGGCGCCGTCGCCCCCGCCTGCCCGGCGCTGAGGAGCAGCACGGGCATCCCGCCCCGGACGCAGGCTTCCATCGTGATGCAGCTTTCCTCGGCGAATTTCATCGGCGGCACGACGAAGCAGTTGGAGTTGGAGATGAAGGGTCGCGCCCGCCATGTGTCCTCGCCGCCCGCGATGCGGTGGATCATCTCGAAGCAGGGCGCGACATGGGACGGGTCGCTGAACGAGGTGCCCACATGCTTCGTCGTCCCGGCGCAGCAGGCATAGAGCGTGTTGAGGTCCATCTCCAGGTTGTCGGTCACATCGCGGCACACCATGGCGCGCTGGAAGAAATGGACGTTGTCGAGATTGTGTGTGATCCGCGCCGCGTCGTAGAGATCCTGCGCGGTGGAATCGCGATAGGTGTTCGTCTCGAGATCCACGACATGCACCGCCGCGCCCGCGGTGCCGAAATGCACGTTGGAGCCGGTGAGGTGCAGATCGTGCTTCGGATCGCGGCCGAAGAGCGTGATGTCGCGCGCGGCGACGGCCAGCATGTCCTCCACCAGCGCGCGGGGGAAACGGATGCGCCCGTCATCGCCCTGGACGGCGCCCGCGCCGGTGAGGATCTCGACCCCCGATCTCGGGGCCTGGCTGAGACCGATCACCTCAAGCGCCTCAAGCGCGGCCGCGTGGATTCGCGCCATTCCCGCGTCTCCCAGCGGGCGGTACTGCCCGCCCGGAAGCCCAGCCCGGATCGGCCTGAGCGCCTCGTCCAGCGGCGCCGCGCGCGCGGCCCGCCGTGCCTCGCGCCCGCCAGACCGTGCCGCCCGTCTCGGTTCGCAGTTCAGAGCCTCTTCCACCTCAAGCCTCACTTTCTTTCCGGAAATACTCTCGGGGGAGCGGGGGGCAGCAGGCCCCCCGACCAGCGTCGCGGAGGGCGCGCGTCACATCCGCACGCGCGCACCCTCGGGGTCGTAGATCGGCCGCACGGACACTTCTGCCGGCACGCGCCGTCCGGCAATCTCGATCTCGTAGCGTGAGGCCATGAGCGCATCGACGCCTTCCCCCTTGCAGGGCAGGTAGCCCATGCCGATCGCCGCGCCGAGGTGGTGGCCGTAGGCACCCGAGGTGAGATGACCCACGATCTTGCCGTCTCTGAGGACCGGTTCGTTGTGATAGACCATGACCTCGGGGTCCGAGAGGCGGAATTGCACCATCCGCCGCTCCAGCCCCGCCTCCTTCCTCCGGAGCACCGCGTCGCGGCCGACGAAGGCGGGCTTCGCCGTCTTCACCGCGAAACCGAGGCCCGCCTCCAGCACATGATCCTCGGACGTGATGTCGTGGCCGAAGTGGCGGAACGCCTTTTCGATCCGGCAACTGTCCATCATGTGCATGCCGCAGAGCTTCAGCCCGACATCGGCCCCGACCTCCCGCAGCACCTCGAAGACATGTGCTGCCATGTCGGACGAGACATAGATTTCCCAGCCAAGTTCGCCGACGTAGGAAACGCGGTGGACACGGGCAAGGCCCATGCCGATCTCGATCTCCTGCGCCGTGCCGAAGGGATTCGCCTCGTTCGAGAAGTCGTTCGGGCTGACCTTCCGGATCAGATCGCGCGCCTTCGGGCCCATGACGGCCAGCACACCCTCTGCCGCCGTCACATCTGTCAGGACAACGTTGAAATCGCCGACATGGCGCCGCATCCAGGCCTGGTCCTTCGGCCGCGTGATCGCCGGCGTGACGACGAGATATGCCGTCTCCGATAGCCGCGTCACGGTCACGTCGGCTTCGATGCCGCCCCTGGCGTTCAGGAACTGGGTATAGACGATCCGGCCCGCCGGCACGGAAAGATCTGCTCCGCAGATATGGTTCAGGTAAGCTTCGGCATCGCGCCCTTCGACCCTGATCTTGCCGAAGCTGGACATGTCGTACATCCCGACGCCGGTACGGATCGCGCGATGCTCTTCGGCGGTGTTCTCGAACCAGTTCTGCCGCCCCCAGGAATAGTCGTATTCGCGCTTCTGGCCGGATTTCGCGAACCAGTTCGCCCTCTCCCAGCCGCCGATCTCGCCGAAGACCGCACCCTGCGCCTCCAGATGCGCGTGGAACGGGCTCCGGCGCACCCCCCGCGCGGTCGCCTTCTGGCGATAGGGGTAATGGTCGGCGTAGAGGAGGCCCAGCGTCTCTTTCGAGCGCTCAAAAAGATAGTGGCGGTTGCCCTGGAAGGGTTGGTTGCGGCCCACGTCCACATCGCCGAGGTCGAAGGGCTTCTCGCCCGACTCCATCCATTCGGCGAGCGCCATGCCGGCGCCGCCCGCCGACTGGATGCCGATGGAATTGAATCCGGCCGCGACCCAGAAGTTGTCCACCTCGAGCGACAGGCCGAGGTTGTAGGCATCGTCCGGCGTGAAGCTTTCCGGCCCGTTGAAGAAGGTGTGGATGCCCGCCTCCGCCAGCATCGGCAACCGGTGCACCGCGCGTTCGAGGATCGGCTCGAAATGGTCGAAGTCCTCGGGAAGCTGGTCGAAGCAGAAATCCTCGGAAATGCCGGCCATGCCCCATGGCTTCGCATTCGGCTCGAAGGCGCCGAGCAGGTACTTCCCGGCATCCTCCTTGTAGTAGGCGCATTCGTCCGGCACGCGCAGCACCGGCATTTGTGTGAGGCCGGGGATCGGCTCGGTCACGATGTAGAAATGCTCGCAGGCATGCAGGGGCACGTTGACACCTGCCATCCTGCCAACCTCGCGGCCCCACATTCCTGCGCAGTTGACGACATGTTCGGCCTGGATAGACCCTGTTTCGCCATCCTTCGACCAAGTCACCGCTGTGGCGCGACGCCCCCTCACGTTCACGCCCGTGACCTTCACACCCTCGACGACCGTCGCCCCGCGCTGCCGCGAACCCTTGGCCAGCGCGAGCGCGATGTTCGCCGGGTCGCCCTGGCCGTCGGTCGGCA
Source organism: Paracoccaceae bacterium (assembly GCA_020637675.1). Taxonomy (GTDB): domain Bacteria; phylum Pseudomonadota; class Alphaproteobacteria; order Rhodobacterales; family Rhodobacteraceae; genus Albidovulum. Next base: position 327,020 of record JACKKD010000003.1, read on the forward strand.
ACCAGACCCCGGCCTTGACGCCCTCGATGTTGAGGTGTGTGTAGCGTTCCTTCACTTCCGCAGGCGACAACTCCTCGACCGGCACGCCGAAGCCGCGCGCCATCGAGGCATTGCGGAACAATTCCTCCTTCCGCGCCTCCGTCAAAGCCACGGAAACCGAACCGACGGTCTTCATGCCGGTCGCCAGCCCCGTCTCGGCTTCGAGCCCGCGATAGAGATCGGCCGAATACTTGGCCAGCCGCGTCATGTTGGCCGAAGCGCGCAGCTGCCCGATCAACCCCGCCGCGTGCCAGGTCGTGCCGGAGGTCAGTTGCTTGCGCTCCAGGAGCACGACGTCGCTCCAGCCGAGCTTGGTCAGGTGATAGGCCACGGAACACCCGACGACCCCGCCGCCGATGATCACCGCCCGCGCCCTTGTCGGCAGGTCAGCCATTGTCGTTCCTTTCGCCTGGGATGAGCACGATCTTGCCCGCTTGGTGTTTTGCCTCGAATTCCTCCTGCGCGCGGGCGATCTCGCGCAGCGGGTAGACCTTGGCGACCAGCGGCCGGACCGCCGCGGTGTTGATGATGGTGACGAGCCCGGCAAAGACTTCGCGCGGCTGGTGGGTGCAGCCGAAAAGCGTCAGGTCGTTCAGGTAGACCGTCCGCAGGTCTCCCTCCACGATCGGCCCGGCGATCGCGCCCGAAGTGGCATAGCGGCCGCCGGGCTTCAGCGCTGTCAGCCGGTCGTTCCAGCCCGCACCCCCGACCACGTCGATCACCACGTCGAAGGCTTTCGCGGGCGGGGTCGCGCCGCGGTCGAGGATCCGGGAGCCGGCGTCGCGCAGCGGTGACGCCTTGGACGGCGCGCATTGCGCCGTGACGATCGCCCCCTTGAGGACCGCGAGCTGGACGGCGGCAAACCCGACGCCACCCGACGCGCCCGTCACCAGAATCCGTTCCCCGGACCGTAGTCCGACGCGTGTCAGGAGGTTGTAGGCCGTCCCGTAGGCGCAGGGCATGGCGCCGATCTCGATATCGCTGAGGACCGAGGCGCTGACATCATGCAGGTGCCGGGCCGGCACCACGCAGAATTCGGCGAAGGCGCCGTCGTATTCCGAGCCGATGGCGCGGAACGCCAGCGGGTTCTCGGCCGTCGGCTCTGCCTGGTTCGTCGGGCAGATCACCCGCGCACCCAGGGGAGGCGCGCTCACGCCAGGGCCGTGCCGGACCACCCGACCGCAGAGGTCGCTGCCCTGGATGCGCGGAAAGCGGATGGCGCCGGCCCAGCCGCCGGCCTCGGGGGCATCGGCCCGGGCATACCAGCCCTTGCGGGTGTTGATGTCAGTCGCGTTCAACCCGGCGGCGAGCACCTGCACCAGGACCTCGCCCTCGCCGGGCTGGGGCAGCGGGATGTCGTCCGACCAGACCAGCCTTTCCGGCCCGCCGTGTCCGGTCAGAAGAATGCCGCTCATTCGGGACGGGGTGGCCATCGCGGTCTCAGGCCCTGATCCGCTTGTTCTCGGGGTCCCAGAGCGGCCGGTCTTCCTGCACCAACGCGCGGAACCGCTCGCCGTATATCTCCACCTCGACCATGGTTCCCGGCACCGCGAGGTCGGCGCGGAGCATCCCCAGCGCGATCGAGGCGCCGACCCGGTAGCCCCAGGCGCCGCTCGTCGTCTCGCCGGCGATCTCGCCGTGATGCCAGAGCGTCGACATGTAGGGCGCGTCGCAAGCGCCCGCATCCACGACCAGGGTCACGAAGCGTTTCTTCACACCGCGCTGTTTCTCGGCCAGAAGCGCCGCCTTGCCGGGAAAGTCCTGCGGCTTGTCGAAGCGGATGAAGCGATCGAGCCCACCTTCGAGGAGGCTGTAGTCAGTCGACAGATCGCCCTTCCACGCCCGGTAACCCTTTTCGATCCGCAAGGAGTTCAGCGCCCACATCCCGAAGGGCTTCGCGCCGGCCTCCAGCACGGCATCGTGGATCGCGGGGATCGCCTCAACCGGCGCATGGACCTCCCAGCCAAGCTCCCCGGCGAAGGAGACGCGCGCCAGAACCGCCTTCTGCCCAGCCACGGTCCCCATCCCGTGGCTGAGCCAGGGCAGGGCGAGGTCGGCGTCGGAGATTTTCGCGAAAAGGTCGCGCGACTTCGGGCCGGTGACGATCAGGGTGGACAGGTCGCGGGTGCGATCACTGAGCGTCAGGCCCCTCGGCAAACCCCGGGCCAGCCATTCGTAGTCGTGCCACTGTGCCACGGCGGCGGTGATCAGCGTATAGTCGTCCTCGCCATTGCAGGCGACCGACATCTCGGTGACGATGCGGCCGCGGTCGTCGGGGAAATAGGCCAGCGAAAGCCGCCCGGGCTTCGGCAGGGCGCCGGCGATCCGCCCCAGAAGCCATTCGCCCGCGCCGGGGCCCGACAGGTGGAAACGCGAGAAGCCCGGCAGGTCGAGGACGCCGACACCGTCGCGCACGGCCTCACATTCCTCGCGGATGCGCTTCTCCCAGGGGCCTGCACGATTCCAGGTCTGCGTTGCGGCCTCTGACAGGTCGTCGCCCGGCCGCGCGAACCAGTTCGCCCGCTCCCAGCCCCCGTAAGCGCCCATCTGGCCGCCGAGTGCCTTCACCCTGTCGTGCACCGGCGACAGCTTGCGGTCCGGTGCGGCGGGCCAGCGGTGCCAGGGGAAGTGCATGGCGTATTCGTGGCCATAGACCTCCATCCCCTTGGCGATGCAGTAGTCGCGGTCGGTGTAGTCGGTGAAGCGCCGCGGGTCGCAGGACCACATGTCCCATTCGGTGGCACCCTCGGTGACCCATTCGGCCAGCACCTTGCCCGCGCCGCCGGCCTGGGCGATGCCGAAGGTGAAGACGCACGCCTCGAAGGCGTTCGGCACACCGGGCATTGGCCCGATCAGCGGGTTGCCGTCGGGTGCATATGGGATCGGGCCGTTGATCACCTTCGACACGCCCGCAGTGCCCAACAGCGGCACCCGGGCCATCGCGTCCTCGATATAGGGCTCCAGCCGGTCGAGGTCGTCAGGGAACAGCTGGAAGGAGAAATCCTCGGGGAAAGGGTCGTCCGGCGTCACCCAATGGGCGCGGCAGTTCCTCTCGTAGGGGCCGAGGTTGAAGCCGGTCTTTTCCTGCCGGAGGTAGTAGGACGTATCGACATCGCGCAGAAGCGGCAGCTTGTGGCCGACCTCCTTCGTCCAGGCCTCGATCTCCGGGATCGGCTCGGACAGCAGATACTGGTGGCTCATCACCATCATCGGCACCGTCCGCCCGCCGAAGGGCCGGAACCATTCGCCGACCTTCCGGGCATAGTATCCGGCGGCGTTGACCACGATCTCCGCCCGGATAGAGCCTTTCTCGGTATGCACGACCCATTCGCCGTTCTCGCGGCTCACGCCCGTTGCCGGGGAAAAGCGGAGGATCGTGGCACCCATGTCGCGGGCACCCTTGGCCAGCGCCTGGGTCAGTTGCGCCGGGTCGATGTCGCCGTCGGCCGGGTCGTAGAGCGCGCCCTTCAGGTCGTGGAGTTCGAGGAACGGATACTTGTCCCGGATCTCGTCCACGCCCAGAACTTCAAGCGCCATGCCCTGATAGCGACCCATGCCCTTGGCGCGGGCGAATTCCTGCATCCGTGCCTTCGAATGGCCAAGGCGGATCGATCCGGTGACATGGTAGTTCATCGGATAGTCCACCGCGGCGCCGAGACCGCGATAAAGTTCGGTCGAATAGCGCTGCATGTTCATCAGCGACCAGGAGGTGGAGAAGGTCGGAACGTTGCCCGCCGCGTGCCAGGTGGACCCGGCCGTCAGTTCATTCTTCTCCAGAAGGACGCAGTCGGTCCAGCCAGCCTTCGCAAGATGGAAAAGCGCAGAGACACCCACTGCGCCGCCGCCGATGATGACCACGCGTGCTGTCGTCGGAACCTCGGCCATCTGCATCCCCCCGCATGCCCTTGCGTGCCGGAGTATCGGCGCGAGTGGGCTTGCTTTCAATTCGTCGCAGGTGTGATTATTGATCGGAATATCCGATCAGGAGCGCCCATGCAGATCGAACTGATCCAGACCTTTCTGGACCTCTCCGAGACCCGGAGCTTCAATCGCACGGCCGAAAGGCTCTCCGTCACCCAATCCACGGTCTCCGGTCGCATCAACGCGCTCGAGAGGGCGGTCGGTCACCGGCTCTTCAGCCGCTCCCGCGCGGGAACGGAACTCACGACCGCAGGGCTACGCTTCGCGCCCCATGCCCGCGCGCTGCTGCATGCCTGGACGGAGGCGCGCCACGCGGTGGGGGATTCGGGTGGCGTCCTGTCCATGCGCATCGGCATCCAGAGCGATCTCGTGACGATGCACTTCAACGAGCTCATCGGCGATTTCCGCGCAGCGCTACCCGGCACCGCGTTCCTGTTCGAGGCCGACTATTCCGCGCAGATGTGCGCAGACCTGATGACCGGGGCCGAGGACTTCGCGATCATCTTCAGCCCGCGCTACCACGACGACCTGCACTTCGAGACGGTGGGCGAGATCACCTATCTGATGGTCTCGACCGAGGCCGACAGGCTCGCCGAGGTGCGGCAGGAAACCTATATCATGCCGCACTATTCCTATGCCATGCCGGCTCTCCATGCGGCGCTGCATCCGCGTCTCGCCACGGCGAGCCTTTCAATCGGGCAGAACACGGCGATGGTGGCGCTTCTCCGATCGCTCGGCGGCACCGCCTATGTCCTGCGCAACTCGGCCGACGAACTGATGCGTGACGGGCTTTGCCGTCTCGTTGCAGATGCCCCGCCGATCCCCCAGCCGATCTTCGCGGGACTCCACATCCGCAACCGCCACCGCTCGGCGCACCGCCGGCTGCAGCAGATCGTGCGGACCCGCTTTGGCTCGGCGACCGGTACCCTTGCGCGGCGGCGGGTTGGCTAGAGCGTCACGACCGGCCCGCCAGTCGCGCTGGCGTCATCCGGATCGTGGCTGACCATCAGCACCGGGACGCCGCGTTCGCGGACATGGCGGAAGACGAAGGCGCGGAGGTCGGCACGCCGGTCGGGATCGAGCCGCGCGAAGGGCTCGTCGAGAAGCAGGGCGAGCGGGTCGGCCAGAAGTGTCCGCATCAGTGCCACCCGCGCACGCTGTCCGCCCGAAAGGGTCGCCGGATCGCGGTCGGCGAAGCCAGCGAGCCCGGCCTGGTCGAGCGCCGCCGCGACCGCCGCCCTTCGAGCGACCCGGCCGCGCACATTTGCTGCCAGACCGAAGGCAAGGTTGTCGCCCACCGACAGGTGCGGAAAGAGCAGCGCGTCCTGAAACAGGATGCCGATGCGCCGCTGTTCGGCAGGCAGTCGTGTCACGTCGCGCCCGTTCAGGACGACCCGGCCCTCGGCTTCGAAATCCGCCGAAAGATGCCCACCGATGAGGTCGATCAGTGTCGATTTGCCGACGCCGGACGCGCCCATGATCGTCGTCACGGCGCCCGCAGGCACGGTGAGTGTCACCGGGGGGAACAACGGACTGCCACCTGCGGCGCGAACCGAAACATTCCGAAGCTCCAGCGCGTTCATGCGAAAAACCCCGAAAGTCCTCGCCGTCGGCGGTGGAGGATCGCGGGCAGCCCGATCGCGGTGAGATAGGCGGTGAGTGGCAGCGCCGATTGCAGCGTCGCATGCACGGCGGTTACCCGCCGGTCCGATCCGGACGCCAGCGTCACGGCCTCGGTCGTCAGCGTACTGACGCGCCCGGCGCCGAGGAAGAGCGTAGGCAGGTATTGTGCGACCGAGACGGCAAACCCGATCGCGGCCGCCGTCAGTACCGGCCGCAGGAGGATCGGCAGCTTCACGGCGACAAGCCGCCGCCATGGCCCGGCACCAAGGGCAGCTGCCGCCCGGTCCATCCGCCGGTCGAGCGCGCGCCAGGGGTCGGAGAGCGACAGCATCACATAGGGAAAGACGAAGAGCATCTGGCCCCAGATCACCGCAATCATCCCGCCGGAAAGACCTGCGCGCAGAAAGACCACGGAGAGCCCGAACAGGAACGCCGCTTGTGGAACGAGCAGCGGCAGGTAGATGAGCGCTTCGGCCCAGCGCGCGCGGCGCATCCCGGCGCGATCCTCGCCTTCGAGCCAGGCGATCGCGAGCGCAAGCGAGAGCGCGGTGGTCGAAACCGCGAGGATCAGGGTCTGTTCCAGTGCAGTCTGCCAGCCCGTTCCTGGCCGCGTCCATGCCGCAAGGCTCCAGCTATCGGGAAGCGCGCGAGGAAAACTCCAGCGCCAGGCGACCGACCAGAGTGCGAGTGAGAGGAGCGCGCCCGCCCCGAGCGCCAGGAGTACAATCCCTCCCAGCCCGGCCAGGCGTATGGCGGGGCTCGCGCAGAGGCCACGGTGTCCGCGTCGAAGCCGCGCGCTCCCGACGCGGGCGACGACCCTTTCCGCGCCGATCCAGAGTGCGACCGACCCCGCCGCGAGCGCCGCGAGCGCCATTGCGGCCGCCGAGGCAGGCAGGATCAGGCCGGAGTCGGCCGAGAGAAACCATCGGGTCATGGCGACCGCAAGCGTCGGCGGCGTTGTCGGCCCGAGGATCAGCGCCATGTCCACCACCGAGAGCGCGAAGGACAGCGTCACGAAGACGGGAAGCCGGATCATCGGGTAGACCTGTGGCGCGATCACCCGCGCCCATACCGCGCCGGGCGCATAGCCCATCGCCCGTCCTGCTGCGATCTGGTCCCGGACCGGAAGTTGCGTCAGCGCGGACAGCGTGACGAGAAGCAGGAATGGCACCTCCTTCAGCATCAGCCCGAGGATCAGCGCGACCCCGAGCCGGTCCTGAACCGTCGCCAGATCGGGGGGCAGCGTCCAGCCGGTGGCCCAGGGACTCAGAATCCGCGCGATCCAGCCGGAGGGGGCGATCAGGAACGCGGTTCCGATTGCCATCGCGGCGTGGGGTGCGGCGAGGAAGGGCGTCAGGACCTGCGCCACCCGTCCGGCGCGCATACACCCGTGGATGGCGCCCGCGATTCCCAGCGCGAGAGCGAGCGACAGCGCCGTGGAGGCGATACCGGTCCAGAGGGTCAGCGCGATGCTCGTCCTCACGCCGGGCAAGTCCATGAACTGCCGCCACGATACGAGCGCGGGCTGCTCGGCCCCGATGGCCGGAAGGATGCCGAAGGCCGCACGACCGGTCTCCCAGAGCCCTGCCATGATGGGAAGGGCGAGCCCGGCCGCAACAACGCCGAGGACGAGGAGCCTCAGTGCGCGTCCCTCGGTTGTCTTCATTCGGTGTAGCGCCGCGCCCATTCGGCCGTGATCCGCGTCATCCAGCCGGGGTGGGGTTCGTTCAGGACCGGGCCGAGTTCCGCGTTCGACGGAAGCGCGGGCGAGGCGGGCAGGGCCGCGAAGGCGTTCGCTTCCGTCTCGCCGAGCTTTTCGGGATCCAGCACCGAATAGCTTCCGAGCACACGGATGTCCTGCGCACGGGCCTGAACCGCGGGATCGAGGAGGAAGTTGGCGACGATCATCGCGCCTTCCTTGTGGGCGGCGTTGAAGGGAATGGCAACGAAGCTGATGTTGCCGATGGAACCGCCCTTCGGCGCATAGCTGCGCACCGTCTCGGGCAGAAGCCCGCGCTCCACCGCCGCCGCCGCTGCTGCGGGGTCGAAAGCCATGGTGAAATCGACCTCGCCGTCGTTCAGCATCCGGTTCTGTACGCTCTCGCTTTCGGGAAACGCCCTGCCGCCGCGCCAGAGTGCCGGGCGGAGTGCGTCGTACCAGGCCCAGAGCGGCTCTGTCGCAGCCGAAAACGTCTCGTCCGTGGGTTCCGCCTTGAGCAGCGATGTGTCCGGCGCGAGCTCGATCAGCGCCTGCTTCAGGAAGGTCGAGCCCATGAAATTCGACACGGCGGGATGGGTGAACCGGCCGGGATGCGCCTGCGCCCAGGCCAGGAGTTCCTTCATGGAGGTCGGCGGCACTTCGACGCGTGCACTGTCGTAGGTCAGCACGAAGCGGGCAAGGCGCCAGGGCGATTCGTAGCCCTCGGTCGGAATGGTGAAGTCGGTAACGGCGGCCGAGCCTTCGGAAAGGTCGAGATAGCGTGCATTGGGCAGATCCGCCAGGAAGGGGCCATGCAGCAGCCCCTGTTCCTTCATCGACAGGAAGTTGCCGCCATTGATCCAGACGAGATCGACGGTCCCCCCTTCGGTCCGCCCGGCCGCCTTTTCGGCGATGACGCGGGTCACCGCCTCGGCCGTGTCCGAGAGCTTCACGTGGTTTATCGTGACCCCATACCGCCCCTCTACCTCGTTGCCGGCCCAGGCGATGAAGTCATTCGTGCGTTCATCTCCGCCCCAGGCGTTCCAGTAGACCGTCTGCCCCCTTGCGGCCGCGACCGTATCTTCCCACGATCCGGCAAGACTTGGCCCGGCGAGGCCGAGGGTGAGGCCGAGGGCAACGAATATCGGCAGACGCATGGAACCTCCTGTCAGCGGTCGGAAAAGGCGACCCAGCCCTGATGCCAGCGGCTGATCGTGGTGAGCGCGCAGAGCGTGGCGAAAAGATAGGCGAGTACGGGGAAAGCGGCCGGCCAGAGACACATTGCAACGAAGAGCCCGATCGTCTCGGCCCCCTCGGTCAGGCCCCCGAGGTAGTAGATTCCCTTGGCCGGGTAGTCCGACGCCCGCAGACCGCGCTGCGCGGCGACCGAGGCGAACGCGAGAAAGCTCGACCCGGTGCCGATGAAGCTGGCGATGAGCACGGCGGCGGCCAACGCGTTCGCCGCGGGGTCGACAAGTGCGAAGCCGAGGGGCACCAGCGCGTAGAAGGCGAAGTCGAGCGCGATGTCGAGGAATGCGCCCCGGTCGGTCCCCCCGACCTCGCGCGCGATCGCGCCGTCGAGCCCGTCGGCAAGCCGGTTGGCGAGGATGAGGACGAGCGCCGCCCCGAAGGCCCCGGCCGTCAATGCCGCGAATGCCCCGAGGCCAAGCGCGAAGCCCGCGAGCGTCACCTGGTCCGCCGTCACTCCGCGCCTGGCCAGAACCCGCCCGGGCGGGTCAAGAAGCGCGCGCTGGGCGGGCAGGAGATGGCGATCGATCACGACTCAGCCCCTCCGCCAGGCATGGAACCGGCCAAGAACAGCAAGAGCCCTCGGGTTCACATGGGCCCTGCGCCATTCGCCGGCGGCGAACTTGTTCGCCTCGGCGAGTGTCGGGTAGGTGTGAATGGTGGAGAGGATCGCGCCCAGCCCCTTCCCGTGCTTCATCGCGAAGACGAACTCGGCCAGCAGGTCCCCGGCATGGGCGCCGACGATGGTCGCGCCGAGGATCGTATCCTTACCCGGCGGAGTGAGGAGCTTGACGAAGCCTGTCGCCGACCCGTCGGCGATGGCGCGATCAAGGTCGTCGATCCCATAGCGCGTTACCTCGTGAGCAATTCCCTTTTCCTTGGCCTCGGATTCCGAAAGCCCGACGCGGGCGACCTCGGGGTCGGTGAATGTGGCCCATGGAATGACCCGGTAATCGACCCTGAATCGGCGCAATGCGCCGAAAAGCGCATTGATGGAGGCGAACCAGGCCTGATGCGCCGCGGTGTGGGTGAATTGGTAGGGGCCCGCCACGTCGCCCGCCGCATAGATGTTCGGAAAGCGGGTTTCGAGCCATTCGTTCGTTTCTATCACCTTGCCGGCCGGAATGCCGAGCTCCTCGAGCCCGTAGCCGGTCAGCCGTGCCGCGCGGCCCACGGCAATGATGAGATCGTCGAAGCCGATCCTGCGGTGCTCTCCATTCGCCTCGACTTCGATCCACTTCTCGCCCCCGGTCACGCCGCAGGCAAGGGCGCGGTGCGAGGTGAGGATTGCCACTCCGTCGAACGCCAGCGCCGCGCGGACGGTTTCCGCCACGTCTTCGTCCTCACGCATCAGCAGGCGGGGAAGCATCTCCACTTGCGTTACCTCGGAGCCCAGCCGCGCAAAGCTCTGCGCCAGTTCGCAGCCGATCGGCCCGCCGCCCAGAACGACGAGCCGTCGCGGAGCGCGCTCACGCCGGGCCATCTCCTCCCAGAGCGTGTCCGAGGTCAGGTAGCCCACGGTTTCGAGGCCGGGCAGCCCCGGCACGAAGGGCGCGGCGCCCGTGGCAAGAATGATGGCACGTGTGGTCAGGCGGTCCTGCCGCCCGTCATCGCGGGAAATCTCGACCGTCCAGGGATCGACGAGCCGCGCGTGACCCTTGATGACCTCGGCGCCGAGCCGCTCGTAGCGTTCCGCGGAATCATGGGGCTCGATGGCGCCAATGACGTCGCGAATGCGGGCGAATATCTGCGGGAAAGAAATGCCTGGCGCTACAGGGTCGAGCCCGTACCGGTCCGCGTGTCGCATCTGATGGGCGAGCTTGGCCGACCGGATCAGCGCCTTGGACGGAACGCAGCCAAAGTTCAGGCAATCGCCGCCCATCCTGTTTGCCTCCACGATGGTAACCTTCGCCTTCACCGCCGCCGCGATATAGGTCGCGACGAGCCCTGCCGATCCCGCGCCGATCACTATGAGGTTCCGGTCGAACCGGGCGGGCTGGCGGTAGCCGGAATAGGACCTGCGCCGCCGGATGATCCCCACGACGAGCTTCGCAACCCAGGGAAAAAGTCCCAGAAGCGCGAAGGAAAGCAGAATCGGCGCGGAAACTATGCCCGTAAGACTTTCGAGTTCGCCGAGCCGCGTGCCGGCGTTCACGTAGACCGACGTGCCGGCGAGCATCCCGACCTGGCTGACGAGGTAGAAGGTGAGGGTGCGGATCGGCGTGAGCCCCATGAGCAGGTTCACGGCGAAGAACGGCACGACGGGGATCAGCCGCAGGGTGAAGAGAAAGAAGGCACCGTCGCGTGCGATTCCGTCGTCGATCGCCCTGAGCCGGTCGCCGAACCGGTCATGCACCCAGTCGCGAAGCAGGTACCGCGCCGTCAGGAACGCCAGCGTCGCGCCGAGGCTCGAGGCGAATGACACCAGGACTAGGGCCGTGCCGAACCCGAAGAGCGCCCCCGCAGCCAGCGTCATCCAGACCGCAACCGGCAATGACAGGGCCGTCACGACGACATAGGCCGCGAAGAATCCGGCGCCGACGGCCAAGGGCCGTTGCATGTGCCAGGCGTGCAGATCCTCCATCCGCGCACCAAGCGAGTCGAGGTCCAAGGGATAGCGGCCGATGACTGCGATGAGCGCCACGACGGCCAGCACAAGTCCGGCAAAGAGCAATGGCTTTCGCATCAGGCACGTTCCTTCCTGCCCGACGGACACGGAAACCGCAGGAATTCGCGGTACTAACCGGCTGCCGGACTGCCCGCCGTTTGTGCACTGAAGGCGCGGGGTCGGCCAAGTGCATTACAAGCATGTCCTTGTCTCGTGATGATCCGTGAGGAGGACACATGGAAGGGGCGCCCGTTGCAGGGCGCCCTTCGCGAGAGACCCGACGTTGAAGGAAACGGCGGCCCGCACTTTCGCGACCCGCATGCTTCCTCGACGCGAAGCGCCTATTGCTGAATCGATTCCAGGTACATCGCCAGCGACAGTACGCGACCGCGGACCTCCAGCACCGATCCGTAGGGATTGTTCGGGCCTGGCTCGGTTGATGCGAAGACGCGGCCGAAGACGGGCATGGCGCCGCCATGGGCCCGGACGCCCGTGCGCCCGTCGATGACATGGATCACTTTCAGCATCGGGAATTCACCGTCATTACCCTGCGACAGGAGTGTCAGGTTCGGCGAGGGAACGGTCATCAGATTGGCCATGTCGCCGTCGCCCTTGCCGCTTGCGCCGTGGCAGGCGGCACAATAGTCAGCGTAGAGTCCTGCGCCGACGTCGGCATCCTGTGCCGACGCGATGCCCGCTGCCGCAAGTCCGAAGACCGCACCTGCGGCGATTGCTTTCGTGAAGTCCATCATTGCCTTCCTCCCATGAATGCGTCTCCGCGAGAGAAGAGTAGCGTGCATCGGTGCCGGCCGGACTGATCCGGATCACTCCCGGCGGGATCAGGCCAGAAGCATGCGGCCGTCGTGTCCGCGTACGGCGGCGTCGACGATCCGGCCCTCGGCCTGGTCGGTTGCGAAGGCGACTTCGGTGAAGGTCTCGGTACGCCCCATCCGGGGACCCTCGGTCAGGACGCGGTGCACCCTGCCGACCTCGGCCGCCAGATGCCGGGTCAGCGCGGCTTCGCCCGCCGCCCGAAGCCGCGCCGCACGCTCGCGGATGGCAGGGCCGCTCACCTGCGGCATCCGCGCCGCCGGCGTGCCCTTGCGGGGGCTGAACGGAAAGACGTGCAGGAACGTCAGGCCGCATTCGTCCACCAGCCCGAGCGAGTTCTCGAACATCGCCTCGGTCTCGGTCGGGAAGCCGGCGATGATGTCGGCGCCGAAGACGATGCCAGGCCGGAGCCGCCGCGCCTCATCGCAGAACCGGATCGCATCGACCCTGAGATGCCGCCGTTTCATCCGCTTCAGGATCAGGTCGTCGCCGTGCTGGAGCGACAGGTGCAGATGCGGCATGAGCCTCGGCTCGGTCGCGATGGCCCGCATGAGGTTCTCATCCGCCTCGATCGAGTCGATGGACGAAATCCGCAGCCGCGCGAGGTCGGGGACCAGCCGCAGGATTCGCATGACGAGATCGCCGAGCTGCGGTGCGCCCGGCAGGTCGGCCCCCCAGGAGGTCAGGTCCACGCCCGTCAGGACGACCTCGAGAAAGCCGCGGTCCACCAGCCGCTTGATCTGATCCACCACAACCCCCGCCGGGACGGAGCGGGAGTTGCCCCGGCCGAAGGGAATGATGCAGAAGGTGCAGCGGTGATCGCAACCGTTCTGGACCTGCACATAGGCTCTGTGGCGGCCGAATCCGTCGATCAGGTGCCCCGCCGTTTCGCGCACCGACATGATGTCATCGACCATCACGCGCTCGGTGGCGCCGATGAGGTCGGGCGCCTTCAGCGCTGCCCAGGTCTCTGCCCTCATCTTCTCGGCGTTACCGATCACGCGTGTCACTTCGGGCATAGCGGCGAATGTCCCGGGCTCCACCTGCGCGGCGCAGCCGGTGACGATCAGTGGCGCCTCGGGGTGGTCACGCCGGAGGCGGCGGATCTCCTGCTTCGCCTTGCGGACGGCCTCGGCCGTGACGGCGCAGGTGTTCACCACGACCGCCCCTTCAAGCCCGGCGGCGGCGGCGAGTTCCCTCATTGCCTCGGTCTCGTAGGCGTTGAGCCGGCAGCCGAGGGTTGAGAAGACAGGTGCGGTCATGCGTTCTGGGCGATAAAGGCGGGCGTCAGCACGCCGTCGAAGACATGGGCGGTCGGGCCGGCCATCCAGACGCCATCATCGCGCCAGTCGATCTCGAGCGTGCCGCCGTCAAGGTCAAGCGTCACCTGCCGGCTTGTCAGCCCGCGCAGATGCGCGGCAACGGCTGTTGCACAAGCCCCCGACCCGCAGGCGAGCGTGACGCCCGTGCCGCGTTCCCAGACGCGCATCCTCAGCCGGTCGGCTGCCGTAACGGTCGCGTACTCGACGTTCGTTGCCTTCGGGAAGAGCGGGTGATGCTCGACCGTCGCGCCCTCGCGCTCGAGATCGACCGCCTCCGCGTCCGGCACGAAGAAGACGCAATGGGGGTTTCCCATGCCGACCGCGACGGGATCACCGGACAGGGGCAGGTGCATCAGGTCCGCTTCCGCGGCGAGCGGAACGCCCTGCCAGTCGAGGATCGGATCGCCCATGTTGACGCTGATGAGCCCGTCCTGCCGCCGCACTGCTGCGAGCCTCCCGCGTTCGGTCGTGAAGGTCACGGCGCCGCGCTGCAGCACGCCCATCATGTAGTCGGCGACGCAGCGCGAGGCATTGCCACAGGCCCCGGCCCGGCTGCCGTCCGCGTTCCAGAAGTCGAGCGCGTAGTCGGCACCCTCTGCCTCGCGGATTTCGGCGAGCTGGTCAAAGCCTACGCCCCGGTGCCTGTCCCCGAGCGCCGCGGCGAGCCGGGCGGTGGCTACAGATTGCCGCCCCCGTGAATCGATGACCACGAAGTCATTGCCTGCGCCATGCATCTTCATGAACGGCAGGCCGGCTGAGGCGCGCGCATCCTTCATGCCGCGCCCTATACGCGCGAGCCGGGGATTTTGCCAGTGCCGCCTGCTTTTGCACTTGACCGGCCCCGGCCGGGTTCATAAAGAGGCGCCCTGTGATGGGCCCGTAGCTCAGTTGGTAGAGCAACTGACTTTTAATCAGTGGGTCACAGGTTCGAATCCTGTCGGGCTCACCACCTTTGTCAAATACTTGCGTCGTCTCCCGGATTCGCTCGCTGTCACGCCAGCGGTTCGGGTTGCGCGCGGGTGTCGTGACTTCGTCGACTGGGTGAGCTGACTCGCCAGCTGCCAGTGCCGGGCCAGAGGTGTCTCGGGGAAACAAGTGCCAATCTCGTTACAGGCGCAGCCTACCCACGATTTTGTCCCGGCTTCGCCGACTGGGCGAGGAGAGAGGATAGCTTCCCAGAGGCTTGGTGGGGAACGCGATGCGAGAGTAAGCGTTCAGCCATGGCCGCGTAGCCAAGCGAACTCTGCCTCCGGCAAACCCGGCGCGGTCCGAAATTCCGCTTCCCGCCCTCGCCACCTCACTCCAGCCGGCGCGCCTCGTCCACCAGCATCACCGGAATGCCGTCCCGGATCGGATAGGCGAGTTTCGCGGGTCTCGAGACGAGCTCCTGGCGCGCGGCGTCGTAGCTGAGCGGCGCCTGGGTCAGGGGGCAGACGAGTGCCTCAAGCATTCGCCGGTCTGGCATGATTCCCTCCGTCATTGCACCACCTCCTCGCCGCCGGAGCGCAGCGCGAATTCCATCAGCGTCACCAGCGTTTCGCGCCGGGTCTGGAGCGAGGGCGCCTCCAGAAGCGCCTGCTTGTCCTCGGGTTCGAAGGGGCAAAGCATGGCGAGCGAGTTGACGAGAAGCTCGTCCCCCGCCTCGCGCAGGCTTTCCCAGTCGGTCGAGAGTTGCTCGGCATCGAAGTAGCGGCGCAGCAGCTTCAGGAAGCCCTCGCGGGCGAAGCCGGGGTCTTCCTCCGGCCCGCCGCGGTCACGCTCGAACCCGTTCCAGCGGACCTCGGCGGCGAGATAGGGCGCGAATCCCGAGATCTCGCGCATGAGGCGGAAGCGCGAGACACCGGTGAGGGTGATCATGTAGCGACCGTCGTCGGTTTCCGAGAACCCGGTGACGCGGCCGGCGGAGCCGATGGCGGCGAGGCGCGGCTGGCCGTCCGGGCCCGGCCGCGGCTGGATCATGCCGATGAGCCGGTGCGGCGTCTTCAGCACATCCTCGAGCATGGCGAGGTAGCGCGGCTCGAAAATCTGCAGCGGCAGGCGCGCGCGCGGCAGGAGAAGCGCCCCCGGCAGGGGAAAGAGCGGGATCTTGTCCGGCAGGTCGCCCTTGAGCCTCATGACCGTGATCCTGATCTGCGCGTCACCGTCCGCAAGGCGGCCGGATCAGGCGAAGAGAAGCGAGGAGAGCTTGCGCCGGCCCTTCAGCACGATCGGGTCGTTGGGCTTCAGCGCGTCGAAGATGGTGAAGAGCTGCTTTCTGGCCGCACCGTCGTTCCAGTCGCGGTCGCGGCGGAAGAGTTCCAGAAGCTCCTCGACGGCGCCCTCGACCTTGCCCGCGGCATGGAGCGCGAGCGCGAGGTCGAAGCGGGCCTGATGGTCGTCGGGGTGCGCCAGAACGCGGTCGAGCAGTTCCGCGACGGGGCCGGCGCTGGCCGCCTGGCGGGACAGCGCCAGTTGGGCCCGGGCCGCTTCCACCTCGGCCGAGCCGGCGATGGCGGCGGGCGCGGCGGCCAGCAGGCCTTCGGCCTGGTCGGTCTGGCCGAGAGCGAGATGGGCGCGCACGAGCCCGCCGTAGGCGCGGGCGTTCTCAGGCTCTTCTCCGAGGATCGCGGCGAAGGTCTCCGCGGCGTCCACGGCTGCACCCTGGGCGAGCATCTCCTCGGCCGCGTCGAGCGCCTCGCCGAGGCCGCCGTCGCCGGCAAGGCCCGCGAGCTTCTCGACGAAGGTCTTGATCTGCGACGGCGGAATCGCGCCCTGGAAGCCGTCCACGGGCTTGCCCTGCCAGAAGGCATAGACCGTCGGGATCGACTGGATGCGGAGTTGCGCCGCGATCGTCTGGTTCTCGTCAACGTTGACCTTGGCCATGCGGACCTTGCCGCGCGCGGCCTGGACTGCGGATTCGAGCGCGGGGCCGAGGGTCTTGCAGGGGCCGCACCACGGCGCCCAGAAGTCGACGATGACGGGAACCTCGCGGCTCGCCTCGATCACCTCCGTCATGAAGTCCGCTTCGGTCACGTCGCGGACGAGGTCGCCGGCGGTCGCGCCGGTCTTCTGGTCGAATTCGAGCATGTCTGCCCCCTTGAGTGGCTGGTTGCCCCCTATATGCGCGCGATGACCGCGAAGGCCAAGGGGGGGTGCGGCCCAGGCGCGCGATCCGCTCAGTCGTAGAACGGCGTCACGTCGGCGACGATCACCGCGTTCTCGGCCAGGGCCCGGTCCATGAGCGCACGCTCGTCGGGCCCGACCTCGTGGCCCCCGGCCTCGCGTTCCTCGGCGGTGCCGTAGCCGGTGACGTCGAGCGGCGCCATGTCGGCCTGCTTCAGAATCGCCACAGTCTCGCGCACGGCCTCGTCCTCGTCCACGCCGGTGGCATAGACCATGAGCGCGGCGCCGGTGGCCTTGGCGGGAAGGCCGTCGCCGGCACTGCGCCCGACCTCGACGAGAAGGGTGTAGACCCGTTGCGGGCGCCTCGGCAGTTCGGCCATGATCTCAACCGCCGTCCGCGACGAGCCCGGCGGCAGCGATGCCGGCCGATGCGGCGGCCTCGTCGTTGTCCGAGGTGTCGCCCGAGACGCCCACCGCGCCGATCAGCGCGCCATCGGCGGCGCGGATCAGCACGCCGCCCGCGACCGGGACCATCTCTCCGCCCACAGCATGGACGGCGCCGGCGAAGAAATGCGGCCGTTCGATCGCCATCTGGCCGATGGCGCGCGAGCCGAGGCCCAGCGCAACCGCGCCCCTCGCCTTGCCGAGGGCGATTTCGAAGCGCTTCAGGCTGGTGCCGTCCTCGCTGGCCGCCGCGACGACGGCGCCGCGCGCGTCAAGGACGACGATGCTGAGTGCCTTGAAACCGCTGGTCCGCGCATGGCCAAGCGCGGCCGTCGCGATGGTCTGTGCCTTCGCCAGTGTCAGTGCGGTCATGGCCTGCCCCCTCAGTCCCTGAGAAGTTCGTTGATCGAGGTCTTGGAACGGGTCTGCGCGTCGACCCGCTTCACGATGACGGCGCAGTAGAGGTGGACGCCGTTCTTCGAGGGCATGGAGCCCGCGACCACGACCGAGCCCGCGGGAACCTCGCCATACATCACCTCGCCGGAGTCGCGGTCCACGATCTTGGTGGACTTGCCGATGAAGACACCCATGCCGAGAACGGAGCCCTCGCGGACGATGCACCCCTCGACGACTTCCGACCGAGCGCCGATGAAGCAGTTGTCCTCGATGATCGTCGGGCCGGCCTGCATAGGCTCCAGAACGCCGCCGATGCCGACGCCGCCGGAAAGGTGGACGTTCTTGCCGATCTGGGCGCAGGAACCGACGGTGGCCCAGGTATCGACCATCGTGCCCGAGTCGACATGGGCGCCGAGGTTGACGAAAGAGGGCATCAGCACCACGCCCGGCGCGATGTAGGCCGATTTCCTCACGATGCAGTTCGGCACGGCGCGGAATCCCGCGGCCTTCCACTCGGCGTCGCCCCAGCCGGCGAACTTCGAATCCACCTTGTCCCACCACGAGCCGCCCTGCGGGCCGCCTGCCTGCTGGGCCATGTCCTTCAGGCGGAAGCCGAGAAGGACCGCCTTCTTCGCCCACTGGTTCACGTGCCACCGGCCATCCGGCTGCCTCTCGGCCACGCGCAGCCGGCCGCTGTCGAGCGCCGCGAGCGTCGCGCCGATTGCCTCGCGCGCCTCGCCCTTCGTCGCGGGCGTGATCGTGTCGCGCGCCTCCCAGGCGGATTCGATGGCGGCTTCGAGTTCGGCGTGCTGCATCCGGCGGTCCCCCCTGACGGTCCTGCGACCCCTGCCCTATAGGGCGCGGGGGCGCAGGAGGCAATCGTGCGTCCCCGCGTCACAGTTTCGCCATTGCGCGCTGCGATGCTGGCCGAAAAGCCCCGGGCGCGCTACTTCTGGGGCATGCAGAGAGCAGGACGACATATGAAAGACGACGCGAGGAGCCATCCGTTCCGCGACAGCCATGACGACGTGGAGACCTTCGCGCGCATCCCGGATACGGCCCAGACCCGCGCGCCGGCCTACCGGCTGGCCTTCACCGATGCCGATTTCATGATGCGCGAGGAGCTGAGGCCGGTACGGCTGCAGCTCGAACTTCTGAAGCCGCAGATGATCATGGACGAGCGGGGCATCGAATCGACCATCGTGCTGATGGGGAGCGCGCGCATCCCCGATCCGAGTGGCACCGCGGCGCAGACCGAGCCGCCGCTGATCGAGACCGCGGCAGGAGCGCAGACCGACGCCGCGCGCGGCGCGGTGGGCCTGGCACGCTGGTACGAGGAGGCGCGCAAGCTCGCGCGTCTGATGACCGAACGGAGCCTTGAGAGCTACGGCCGCGAGAACGTCATCGTCACCGGCGGCGGCCCCGGCATCATGGAGGCCGGCAACCGCGGCGCGGCAGATGCCGGCGGCCATTCGATCGGCCTCAACATCGTGCTGCCGCATGAACAGGCGCCGAACGCATATGTGACGCCCGACCTCTGCTTCAACTTCCACTACTTCGCGATCCGCAAGATGCATTTCCTCATGCGCGCGCGGGCGATCTGCATCTTCCCCGGCGGCTTCGGCACCTTCGACGAGATGTTCGAGAGCCTGACGCTGATCCAGACCGGGCGGATGCGACCGGTGCCCTTCCTGCTCTTCGGGCGCGACTTCTGGGAGCGGGTGATCAACTGGCAGGCGCTCGCCGACGCCGGCACGATCTCGGCCGAGGACCTGACGCTCTTCCGCTATGTCGAGACGGCCGAGGAGGCGGCGGCGATCATCGACGCCTTCGAGCCGGCCTGCTGACGGGCCGGGTTTCCGACGGGCCGGGTCAGACGCGAGCCTGCGCCCTCCGTGGCGCCGCATGCATGACGATCCGGTCGCAGGCGTCGCGAAAGCGCGTGTCATCGACGGTCAGCGCGACGCGGACCCAACCGACGAGCGTTGCGCCGAAGGAGGTGCCCGGCATCACCGCCACACCGGTGAGGCCGAGCAGGTCCATCGCATAGGCCGTGTCGTCCATGCCGGTGGTCGTGACATCGACGAGCGCGAACATCCCGGCCTCGGGGCGGTGCACCCGCAGTCGCGTCTCCTGAGCGAGCCGGTCGGCCAGGTAGCGCGCACGGGCGGCGAAGCGCGCCCGCATTCCGGCGGCGACGGCAGAGGGCCGCGCGACGGCAGCGGCGGTCGCATCGGCGATGAAGGGCTGGTTGCCGAAGAGCATCGTCTCGGAGAGCGGCAGCAGCCGTTCCGCGCAGTCGGCCGAGGCCACCGCCCAGCCGGAGCGGAAGCCGGGCGCGGCGTGGGATTTGGAGATCGAGGACACGACGACGGCGCGGTCTGCGAGTTCTGACCGGTCGAACGGCGAGGCGAAGGAAACGCCGTCGAAGACGAGTTCCTCATAGACCTCGTCCGTGACGATCCAGAGGCCATGCGCGCGGGCCACCTCGCCGATGGCGGCGAGGTCGGCGGGGCCGAGGACCGCCCCCGTGGGATTGTGCGGCGTGTTGAGAAGGATCGCGCGCGCCTTCGGCGTCACCCTTGCGGCGAGGTCATCGGCCGAAAGCCGGAAGCCGTTCGCGGGGCGCAGCGGCACCGGCACCGGCACGGCACCGCCCGCGCGGATCACGGCCTCGTAGGTCGCATACATGGGGTCGCCGACAAGCACTTCCGCCCCCGGCTCGGCCAGCCCCATGAGGACGGCGTAGAGCGCGGTCTGGGTGCCGGGGAAGCAGAGGACCTGATCGGGCGAGACCGCACGGCCCGCCCGGGCGGTGTAGCGGCGGGAGAGGGCCGCGCGCAGGCTGGGCTCGCCGCGGCCGGTGGAATACTGGGTGCGGCCTGCGCGCATGGCGGCGGCCGCGGCCTCCAGGATTTCCTCCGGCGCGGGCACGTCGGGATTGCCGATCGTCAGGTCGATGACGTCGCGGCCGCGCGCGGCGAGATCGACGGCCGCGTAGTGCACCGCCCATTTCGCCGAGCCGAGGGCGGCGAGACGGTCGAGTACGGGGGAGTATTTCATGCGCGGTCCTCCGCGAGATCGAGGCCGAGGAGGGCGCCCACGGAGACGAGTCCGATGGCCTCGATTTCGCCGGTAGTGAAGGCTTCCGGCAGCACCCCTGCTTCGAGCCAGAGCCCGTCGATGACGGCATTGCAGGCAATGGAGAGGCGGCGGAGCTCCGCCCGCCCGGCGATGCGCCCCGCCTCGGCGAGGGCCGCCGCGATCAGCCCCTGAAGCCGGTCGCGGTAGGCGAGGTAGGTCGCCTCGTGCGTCGCCCGCATCGCCGGGTCGCGGCGGACCATGTGCAGGAACGCGGCCCAGAGCGACACCGCGCGCGGATCGACGACGGGCGGCGTGACCGAGGCCGAAACGAAGCGGCGGAGCCGGTCTCGGGCGCTGCCGGGGCCGAGCGCCCGTTCGGAATCCGCGATCTGGCGGGCCATGTGCGCTTCGTAGGCGGCGTTCACCAGGTCCTCCTTCGAGGTGAAGTGATGGCGGATCATGCCTGGCGAAAGCCCTGCCGCCTCGGCGATGGCGCGCACGGTCGTCTCTGCCGGCCCGGCCTCTGCCATCAGATCAAGGACGGCACCGATCAGGTCGGCGCGCCGCGCCTGCGGCTCTTCGCGGGTGAACTTTCGGCGGGGGACGGCCATGACGGCTTGCGCTCCGATAAATTATACGAGCGTATTATTCATGGGCGGGCGCTGGCCGCAAGGGATTTCGGCTCTGGCCTCTGCCACGCGGTGCGGGCAATCTGGCATGTGAGAGACGGAGGCAGGGATGCAGAATACCGACCGTATATGGGAGATCGCGGAGCGCCACCGCGCGGACTTCACCGCGCTGGCCGACCGGGTCTTTGACACGCCCGAGGTCGCCTACACCGAGACCGAAAGCTGCGCGGCCCACACGGCGATGCTCGACACCATGGGCGCCCGGATCACCCGGGACCTCGCCGCCATCCCGACTGCGGTCATGGGAGAGTGGGGGACCGGCGGGCCGGTGATCGCCATCCTCGGCGAATACGACGCGCTGCCGGAACTCGGGCAGGAGCCGGGCGTGGCGGAAGAGCGCGCGCTCGGGCGGTTCGGCCATGGCTGCGGTCACAACCTCCTCGGCTCCGCGGCGCTGATGGCCGCCGTCGCGCTGCGCGACTGGCTTGCCGAGACAGGGACGCCCGGGCGGGTACGCTACTACGGCTGCCCGGCCGAAGAAGGTGGCGCGGCCAAGACCTTCATGGTGCGCGCAGGACTTTTCGACGATGTGGACGCGGCGATCAGCTGGCATCCGGCGGACTATACCGGCGTCTTCCACGCCAATTCTCTGGCCAACACGCGGATCGACTTCACCTTCCTCGGCAGGGCCGCGCATGCGGCCGGCGCGCCAGAGCTTGGCCGCTCGGCGCTCGACGCGGTGGAACTGATGAACGTGGGCGTGAACTACCTGCGCGAGCACATGCCGCCGGGCGCGCGGGTGCACTACGCCTATCTCGACGCCGGCGGACCCGCGCCGAACGTGGTGCCGGCGAAGGCAACGGTGCGCCATCTTGTCCGCACGAGGCGGCTGAAGGACCTGAACGCGCTCGTGGATCGGGTGCGCAAGATCGCCGAGGGCGCGGCGCTGATGACCGAGACGCGGGTCGAGGCGCGCGTCGTCTCCGCGGTGTCGGACCTTCTGGGCAACCGGGTTCTGGAAGAGGCGATGCAGGCGAACATGGAGCGTCTGGGTCCGGTGGATTTCGACGTCGCGGATGTGCCCTTCGCGGAGGCCATCCGTGCGACGCTGACCGAGGAGCATATCGCCGACACCTTTCGCCAGCTCGGAAGGCCGGTGGAGCGGGACTTGCCGCTCTGCGATTTTGTCGTGCCGCTCGAAGCGGGCGCCGGCGCCTCGCTCGGCTCGACCGATGTGGGCGACGTGAGCTGGGCGGTGCCGACGGTCCAGGCCTGGGTCGCCACCTGCGCGATCGGCACGCCGTTCCATTCCTGGCAGCTGACGGCGCAGGGAAAGATGCCGGCGGCGCACAAGGGCATGATCCATGCCGCGAAAGTCATGGCGGCGACGGGGCGAGATCTCTTCGCGCGGCAGGACCTTCTGGCCGCGGCCAAGGCCGAGCATGCGGCGCACCTTGCGCGTGAGCCATACTCCTGCCCCCTGCCGCCCGAGGTGAGCCCGCCGATCCCGCCGCGGGGCTAGCCCGCCACTCCGACGACCTTGCGCAAGCGCTCATGCGGGATGGCTGGGACGAAGTTGCCGTCGCGTCCCTCCATGTCCGCGTTGGCGACGATGGCGTTCAGGATCGCCTCCTCCACCGCCTGCGCGGCGGCCTCGAAGAATGGGTCGATCTGTTCGTCGGGCACCCATGTCGCCGCCAGAAGCGCCGCGTCCGCGCCGCCCATGATGGCGCGGTTCGCAGTGGAGAAGGCGAGGAAGATGTCGCCCGAGCCGTGCCGGCCGAACCCGCCCATCCGCGCTACACCCACGGTCGCCCGCTGTGCGATCCGGCGGAGCTGGTGCGGCAGGAAGGGGGCGTCGGTGGCGAGGACGGCGATGATCGAGGAGAGGTCCTTCTCCGGCGTCTCGCGGCGCATCGGGAGGTCGTCGAAGGCCCCGCCGATCCGGTGGCCGAGCACGGTCATGTCGCCGCGCGCGCCGAAGTTCGCCTGTACGAAAGCGCCCACCGTGTAGCCTTGCCCGCCGTGGGTCACCAGCCGGGATGCGGTACCGGAGCCGGCCTTGAAGCCGAAGCACTTCATCCCCGTCCCGCCGCCGACGCTTCCTTCCTCGACGGGCCCCGCGACGGCGCCGTCGATGGCGGCGAAGACGTGCTCCTCCCGCAGATGGAAACCGTTGATGTCGTTCAGGAATCCGTCATATGTCTCGGCCGCGACCGGCAGTGCGAAATCCTCGTCGAAACGGCCGCTGAAGTGGCGGACTGCCCAGCGGATCGTGGCGTCGCGGGCAAGGCCGCAGGAGTGGGTGTTGGTGAGCGTGACCGGCAGTGCGAACTTGCCAGCCTCGGCGATGTAGTGGGTGCCCGTCAGCTCTCCATTGCCGTTGAAGCTGTGGAAACCGGCGAAGACGGGGGTTTGCACCTCCTCCACCGGGCGGGGCAGAATCGCGGTGACGCCGGTGCGCACCGGTCCCTTGCCGACGACGAGCGGTCCGCACCCTTCGATCAGCGTGGTGTAGCCGACCGCGACGCCCGGCACGTCGGTGATCGCGTTCCAGGGGCCCGGAGTGCCCTCGACCGCAAGGCCGAGGCCGCGGGCGCGGGTCCTGCCGGACGGGGTGGAGCGGTGCGGATCGTTCATGCCTGACCTCCCTGGCGTCGCGACGGAAGTCAGACGACCACATCGATGCTTTGCTGTTCGCCCACGCCGAAGACACGCTTGTAGCGCGCGATCTCGTCGGCCGGGCCGGTTGCCTTGTTGGGATTGTCCGAGAGCTTCACGGTCGGCCGGCCGTTGGCGCTCACGGCCTTGCAGACGAGGCTGAAGGGCGCGAGTCCGTCGTTCGGCGCGAAGCCGCGAAAATCGTTGGTCAGCAGCGTCCCCCAGCCGAAGGAGACCTTCACCCGCCCGGCGAAACGCGCGTGCAGCGCCTCGATCAGTTCTACGTCGAGCCCGTCCGAGAAGATCACGAGCTTCCTCGTCGGATCCTCGCCGCGGTCCTTCCACCAGCGGATCGCGGTTTCGGCGCCGTCGAAGGGATCGCCGGAATCAACCCGCAACCCGGTCCAGCCTGCGAGCCAGTCGGGCGCGTTCCGGAGGAAGCCTTCGGTGCCGTAGGTGTCGGGCAGGATGATGCGGAGGTTGCCGGAGTGCTCTTCATGCCAGTCGGCGAGGACCTTGTAGGGCGCCTCGCGCAGTTCCTCGTCAGTGTCCGCGAGCGCGGCGAGGACCATCGGCAGTTCGTGCGCATTCGTCCCGATCGCCTCGATGTCGCGCCGCATGGCAATGCGGCAGTTCGACGTGCCGATGAAGGCATTGCCGAGACCCTCGATCATCGCCTGGACAGCCCAATCCTGCCAAAGGAAGGAATGCCGCCGCCGCGTGCCGAAGTCGGCGATCTTCAGCCCCTCGATCCGGCGCAGACGCTCGATCTTTTCCCAAAGCCGCGTCATCGCGCGGGCGTAGAGCACCTGAAGCTCGAACTTGCCCATCGTGGCGAGGACAGCGCGCGAGCGAAGCTCCATCAGCACGGCCAGCGCGGGAATTTCCCAGAGCATCACTTCCGGCCACTTGCCCTCGAAGGTGAGCTCGAACTGGTCGCCACGGCGTTCGAGGTGGTAGGGCGGCAGGCGCAACGCCTCGAACCATTCCATGAAGCTCGACGAGAACATCTGCCGCTTGCCGTAGAATGTGTTGCCCCTGAGCCAGGTCGACTCGCCGCGGGTGAGCGAGAGCGAGCGGACATGGTCAAGCTGCTCCCTGAGTTCCCCCTCGTCGATGAGCTTCGCCAGGGGGATCGTCTTCGTGCGGTTGATGAGGCTGAAGGCGACCGTCGTGTCGGGTCGGTTCCTCAGCACCGACTGGCACATCAGGAGCTTGTAGAAGTCTGTGTCGATCAGCGACCGGACGATCGGGTCGATCTTCCAGTTCTGGTTATAGACGCGGGTGGCGATATCGACCATTCACGCCTCCAGCCGCACGCCGGCGGCGCGCATCTCGGCGCGGGCCCTTGCAAGAGAGCCGTCGAGGTCGATGGCGCGGCAGGCGCCTTCTAGAACCGTCACCGCGAAGCCGAGCCGTGCGGCGTCGACGGCGGAATAGGCAACGCAGAAATCGGTGGCGAGTCCGACAAGGGTGAGACGGGTTGCGCCGCGCGTGCGCAGGTAACCTTCAAGGCCGGTGGGCGTCCGATGGTCGTTCTCGAAGAAGGCCGAGTAGCTGTCGATGGCGGCGCGGAAGCCCTTGCGGATCACGAGGTCGGCCGGATCGGTGGCAAGCGCGGGATGGAAGGCCGCACCCGTCGTGCCCTGAACGCAGTGCGTGGGCCAGAGGACCTGCGGCCCGTAGGGCATCTCGGTCAGCGTGAAGGGCTGGGCGCCGGGATGGTTCGCCGCGAAGGAGGCGTGGTCCGAAGGGTGCCAGTCCTGCGTCAGGACCTTCACCGGAAACTCGGCCATGAGCGCGTTGACGCGCGGGATGATCTCGTCCCCGCCCGCGACCGCAAGCGCGCCGCCGGGGCAGAAGTCGTTCTGCACGTCGATGACGATGAGGGCATGGGTCGCGTCGCGCATTGTTTCCTCCGCAAGGGCCATTGCGTTGCTAGGATGCACCCGCCCCGAGGTCAATGGCCGCAGTCCTTCCGCCTCACGCGGGCTCTGCTGGAGCCACGCCGTTCGGCCGTTCCCGACGGTCCCCCTGAAAGCCCCGCGATCGGCGCCGATTTCGGCGCATCCAAGCCATCGCCGCCGTCGCTGATGCCGCGTGGCTTGCGGCGCGGCGGTCGCGACCCTATCAGGTTGGCCATGCTGACCGTCGCCGCGCTGTACCGCTTCACCCCCTTTCCCGATCCGGCCGAACTACGCGCGCCCCTGCTCGCCGCCTGCAATGCGGGTGGGGTGCGCGGCTCGATCCTACTTGCACGGGAAGGGATCAACGGCACGATCGCGGGCCCGCGGGAGGGGATCGACGCGGTGCTCGCCCATATCCGCGCCCTGCCGGGCTGCGCCGAGATCGCGTGGAAGGAAAGCACCGCCCCGGCCATGCCGTTCGGCAGGATGAAGGTGCGGCTGAAGCGCGAGATCGTGACGATGGGCGTTGCGGACGTTGATCCGACCCGCGCCGTCGGACGCCATGTCGAGCCGGCCGACTGGAACGCGCTGATCACGGACGAGGATGTCGTCGTCATTGACACGCGCAATGCCTACGAGGTTGCGATCGGCAGTTTCCGGGGCGCGGTCGATCCCGGCACGGCGAGCTTCCGCGACTTCCCGTCGTGGTGGCGTGCGAACGCCAGCCGGTTCGGTAACCGGCGCGTGGCGATGTTCTGCGCCGGCGGCATAAGATGTGAGAAATCCACGAGCTTCCTGCTGCAGGAGGGCGTGGCGGAAGTCTTCCACCTGAAGGGCGGGATCCTGAAGTATCTGGAGGAGGTGCCGGAAGCTGACAGCCTCTGGCAGGGTGGCTGCTTCGTATTCGACGAGCGGGTGAGCGTGGGCCACGGGCTGACGATCACCGGCCACGGGCTCTGCCGCGCGTGCCGGCGGCCCTTCACGGCGCAGGACCGAGCGCATCCGGATTTCGAGGACGGCGTCTCCTGCCCCGCTTGCCGCGACCGTTTCACGGAAGCGGACCGCGCGCGTTTCCGTGAGCGCCAGCGGCAGGTCGCGCTGGCCGACGCCCGGGGTGCGCCGCATTTCGGGCCGGAGGCCGGTCAGCGCCCGAGGAAGGCGAAGAGCTTGTCGAAACGGTCCGGGCCGACACGCGACCAGTCGTAGCCGAGCGAGGCGGCGCGGGCGACGGCCCCGCGATCGCGGCGAAAATCCTCATCGGCGGCATAGGCCGAAAGGCGGTCGCGGAAGGCCGCAATGTCGTGCGGATCGATGATCTCGACCGCGCCGGTCTCGGCACCGATCCGTCCCGCCCCGGCGACGGAGGCGATGACCGGGAGGCCGTGTGCCGCGGCCTCGTAGGTCGATATCGGATCGCCTTCCTCCAGCGAGGGCAGGACCGCAATGTCGGCCCGCAGCAGCTCTTCGGCGACATCGTCGCTGAAGCCGATCGCCGAAACGGTATCGGCATCGAGCACGTCGGAAAAGCGGGCACGGATCGCCGGCTCCACCTCGCCAACGAGCCTCAGGCGCGCACCGGGAGGCGGGCTGCGCCAGGCTTCCAGCAGGAGGTGCGCTCCCTTGCGGACGCAGACGGAGCCCACGAAGACGAAAGTCACCGGTGCGCCGGGCGCGCGCGCGGGGCGGTCCGGAAGGACGGCTGGCACCGAGGTGCCGTAACTCGAGGGGATGACGCGGCTGGCAACGGGCGTTCCCGCGAATGCGTGTTCCGCCGCGGGACTCGGCGCGAAGATCGCGCTGCAGAGCACCTGGCGGAGGTTCTGGATCGCGATCCTCAGATCGGTGATGCCATGCCCGGGAGGCAGGCCGAGCGCATCGTAGGCGGCATCCAGAACCGGCTTTGCCACCGCCATCCGGGTGTTGACGGATTCGGTGACGATGGTCACACCGCGCCGGGCGAGCCGTTCGTAGACGGATACCGGCACCGAGGGCCAGAGATAGGCGATGTCGCCTTCCCCAACCGCGTCGAGATAGCGCCGGTGCAGCAAACCGTCCGCGATTCGCCGGCCGAAGGGAAAGTGCCGGACAACGCGGGGCACCCCCTCGCGTACGGGAAGCCCCGGCGGCATCTGACCGTGAAAGCGGGCGGTGACGAGATCGGCGCGGTAGCCCGCTGCGATCGAGGCGGCGAGGATCGACCGGCAGGTGCGACCCACGCCCACCGTCTCGCAGGGATTGCTCATGAGCGCGCGAATCGGCCTGGCGGGATGAACCCGGACCGAGGGGGGCGCCTTCGGCTTTTCCGGCAGGACGAACTGGCGCGGTGCAGTCACGGACACGGGCGGGCAACCTTCAGGTGAACACACGATAGGCTTACGCCTGATGACAACGGCTGCAAAGTGCGTTCGCCCTTCCGGAGGTGCGCGCCGCCTGCGCGAGGGCCGATGCGATCGGCATGACCTGAATGTTGCCGAAACGGCGACAGGATGCGCCGCTGCGACCGCCCCGCGGTGCGGCGACTGCAGCGCCCCCTTCTGGAGCGGGGGCTGCCCCGGTATGCTTGGTCACGGGCGCGAGGCGGGAAGGATGACGGGATGGACGAAACGACGGGCGGACAGCCGATGAAGAAGGCGCGGCGGCGCGGGCTGAACAGGCTTTCCGGCCTGCGCAACCTCATCGTCGATGCAAAGCGGCTCTGGTATCGCCGGGTCTGGGGCATGGACATCCATCCCACGGCGCAATTCTCGCTTTCGGCGAAGTTCGACCGGACCTTCCCGATCGGTATCCACATCGGACCGCTGAGCTACGTTGCCTTCGATACCCGCATTCTGACGCATGATCGCACGCGCGGGCTCTACCTGCACACGCGGATCGGCGCCAACTGTTTCATCGGCGGATGCAGCCTGATCCTGCCAGGGGTGGAGATCGGCGACAACTGCGTGGTGGGCGCGGGCTCCGTCGTCACGAAATCGGTGCCGCCCCGCTCGATCGTTGCAGGCAATCCGGCAAAGGTGATCCGCTCGGGGATCGAGGTCGGGCCCTATGGCCGCTTCCTCGACGCTGACGCCACAGAGAGCGCCCTGGCCGAACAGGGGCTAACCTGAGCCGATGGCCCGCGCGGCCTTCCTGACCGGCCTCCTCGTGATCCTCGTTGCGGCGGTGGCCGTGTTCCGGCAGGCGCCGGGGCCCGGGGCGCCGCGCGACCGGATCGTGCCTGCGACCCGTCCCGCGCCGGAACAGCTGTCCGTCGTGGCATTTGGCACCAGTCTCACAGCGCGCGCGGTCTGGCCGGCGGAGCTTGGGGCCAGGCTTGCCGGTTGCGGCTTCGCCGCGGCCAGCGTGACCGTCCGGGCGCAGCCGGGTGCGGGTTCTGCCGCAGGCAGGGATCTGGTCGGGGCTGAGGGGCCGGGCCCCTTCAATGTCGCGCTGATCGAGTTCGCCATCAACGATGCGGACCTGATCGACGGGGTGTCACAGGCGGCGAGCCTGCAGAACCATCGGGCGATCATCCGCGCGCTGAGGAGCCGCCACCCTGACATTGCCATCGTGCTGCTGACGACAAATCCGGTGGCCGGACTACAGCGGCTGAAGCGGCCGAAGCTCATGGCCTATGGCGATATCTACGTGCAACTCGCGGCAGGGGAGGGCGTCAGCCTTTTCGACGGCACCGCGCGGTGGCTCGACGAAGGATCGGGGGGCCAGGCCCTCGTGGACGGGCTGCATCCGGAGCCGGGGCTGGAGGCCCGGCTTTACGCGCGGCCGCTGGCCGAGACCGTCGCGCGGATCTTCGGCCGGAGCTGCACACCCTAACATCCGCCTTCGCCCCCGCGCGATCCGATCCCCTCCCCGGCAACGCCCAGGCGGAGGATGGTATCCCCTTGGGGCAACCTGCCGGCACGGACGTGGACGGGGCCCCCGCCGCTCGGCCGGGGCGGCCGGTCCCGTGGCGGCTCAGACGCCACCGGACGAGCGCGGCCCGGACCGGTGCCGACCGGCATGTGGGTGGCGCCGTCCCGCAAGACGGGAAAAAGGCCATGATCACACTCTCCGCCCTCACGATCGACCAGAGACAGGCTGGCGGCGACGCCCCGGCGCCGAACCTCGGCTCGGTCACGCTGGCCAGCTTCAGTGCCGACCGGGTGATCTTCGACAGCGGGGCGGGCTTCGGGCTCGCCGAGGCCGAGATACAGCTCTCCGGCACCGCCACGGCGGGCGAGGTGGTGCAGGCGCGAGCCCTGTCGCTCGACGATGGCGGCGCGACCACCACGGCCTGGGCGGATGTCGCCACAGCGGACGTGGGCGGGCTCTGGTCAGGCACGATCACGGCACCCCGCAGCGCCTCGTGGTTC
The DNA here is from genome assembly GCA_020637675.1 of Paracoccaceae bacterium. Lineage (GTDB taxonomy): Bacteria > Pseudomonadota > Alphaproteobacteria > Rhodobacterales > Rhodobacteraceae > Albidovulum. Next base: position 356,883 of record JACKKD010000003.1, read on the forward strand.
CGACCCGAGGTCAGGCTCAAGGCGCATCCGGCGGTGGCGGCGCAGGGCGCGCATCGCTTCGGGGTGGGGCACGTCATCGCCATCTGGGGCCAATCGGAACCGGACCGCATCATCTCGGCCTTCCACAACACCACCACACCGCCTGCGGTGAGCGACCCGGAGGCGATCCAGATCCTCCATGGCGCGGCTGCGACGCCTGCGCGGCACTTCGTGACGAACGCCGCACCGCTCACTGCAGGTGCGGCGGCGCTGGCGGCAACACTGATCGCGGAACGGCCGGGAGAGAAGTTCGCCGTGATCTTCCACACGGTTCCAGGCACCGATCCGCGCGAACTGGTGGACGACGCGAACCCGGGCAGGTCCTGGGCTGCCGACAGGGCGCTGCATGACTTCGCCACCGCCGATGGCCAGCATGTGGGCCTTGCAGCGATGTCGTGGTTCGCCGCTCCGGGCAGCCTCGGCGCCGCCTATGGCGAGGCGATGTTCCCGCTATTCGCGGGCAAGACCATCGCGGGGGTGCCGGTCACCTTCCCGGCGACGATCAGCTACGGTGCAGGACTGAGCTATCATGCCGACCACTGGTTCGGAGAGCTCTACGACTACACGAGGACGCGCTGGGTGCCCTATGGGCCTCATCGCTTCGACATCGATGCCGACATGCAGGATGCCACGCATGTCCTGGGCGGCGCGGTGCAGAGCAACCTCGCCAACAAGCAGGCAGCGCGGCAGAGCTGGCGGGCCATGCTGGCGCTGCCGGCGGCAACCATGTTCCTGCCCACGGCCGTGGAGCCCGTGACCTACGTCAACGGCGTCGACGACGGTGCCGGCAGCTGGACCGACTTCTCGCACCCCGCCGGAAACACGCTCGACGGGATTCAGGCCTGGGCCCGGCTGACGGCCCACGCGATCCTGCGCTCGACCGGGCTTTCAACCTGGGCCGTTCCAACCTTCGACCAATCGCTCTGGGAGTCGACAGGCGCCTGGGTGGAAGTCTGGTCATCCTCCGGGTCGGTCACGACGACGCGGCGCGCGCGGGGGGAGCCGGCACTCGGCTCCGGCCTGTCCCACTGGACCGAGGTCATGGGCTTCCAGATCAACGGCGCACCGGCGCGCAATGCCCAGATCGTCGCCGGAAGGGTGCGGGTCTTCCCCAATGCCGGCACCTTCACCTATGCCGATGCGATCCAATACGGCGAGGGTGGCGCGACGGGCATGATCGCTTTCCCGGAGGACCATGTCGCCGCGACCTGGAAGAACCTGCCAATCGTCAATGTCGGTGCGGCGGGGGTTGACGGAATCCCTGTCGCACCCCTTCCCGCCGCCGCGACGCTTGCCAATACGCTGCCGGCCGCCGCGCAGCCTTTCACCACCAGCGCGACCGGACCCTATTTCCTCGATCCTGCCAACGTGCCCGCGGGAACGGCGCAGATCACCTTCGCCGCGCGGTTCCGGCTTGCGGCGCTGCCGCCGACGGGCAGCTACATCCTGTTCGCGCAGTCGGGCGGGAGCTTCGACGTGGAGATACTCAACAATGGCAGCCTGAGGGTGAACATCCGCGACAGCGCCGCCGTCAAGGTCCTGAACAATGCCCTCGTCTCCGCCGGACTGGGCGGCGGCATCTGGTACGACCTCGTCTGCTCGGCCGATCACGTGGCAAAAGTCTGCCGGTTGCAACTGAACGGCGCGCTCATTGCCACGTTACCCTTCTCTGTTGCCGGCACGGGTCTCTTCGCCAGCAGCCGAGCGTTGAGTTTCCTCGCGCGCAACAACGGGACGCTGCAGTATGTCGGCGCTGCGGAAACATTGCGCGCCTGGCTGACTGCGACTGCTGCGGGGGACGCGCCGGCGACGACGCCCCACAAGAGCATCGCGGGGCCTGCGTCCCTTGCCAACGCCGATCCGTGGAAACTCGGCGCGAACGCGACATGAAGCCGTAAGAGTGAAATGCAGCAGGGGCCCGCCGGGCCCCTGTTTTCCGTTCCTCGCGGCGGAGCGGCACGATCGCCGGATCACCAGAGCGCGACGATATCTGTCGCCGTCGTCCCCGTGGCGTTGACCCGCGCCGTGCGAACGGGCAGGACGCTGCCCGCCTGGACATTGCGGAAAACGACGGTCTGCCCGCCCGCCAAACGCGCCGCGACGTCGCCGGTCTGGCCGATGAAGAGCGCACGCGGAAGGACCGCAAGGTCTGTCGCGTCGCTGGGAACCACGGCTGCGGCATCGCGCGCCGGCGCCGTCAGGCTGGTGGGATAGTCGGAAAACTTGTCCATCTCTGTCTCCTGTTCGAGCCTCTGCCCTGTGCGGCCGAGACGTCGCAGGCGTGCTTCCTGCCCGGCCGGCCGGAGTCATCGTCTCTGTCGCCAAGGCGGAAAGGCGGCCGATGGGGCCACCTTCCAACCGCGCAACAATGACGTCAGGCCGGTTAACATTGCCGCACACAACCGTACGGTGAGCATTGTTTCTCTCCAAGTTTCGGATGATTCCGTTTTCGGCGGATTCGCGCCGTTTTGGTCAAAACTTACTTAACGGAAACCCGCCAATTCGGTGCCTTTGACACATGACGACGCCAATTGCGCCGCATCTTCGCCACGTTGTCCCGCATTGTTGAGAGCATCGATACACTCTCGATCAAGGGAACACGCTAATGAAACTTGCGCGCTCACTCGCGTTGTTGGGGCTGAGCACTGCGCTTGCGGGATCGCAGGCCCTTGCAGCCGACTACTTCGTCCAGGCGATCACACCCGGCGCGGTCTCGGGAACACCGCTTGCCGTCATCACGCTCCAGTCGGGCGGCGAAAGCGCGCCCTCGACCGGGGTTCCGCCCGTACGGGTCGTTGCCAAGCAGTCGGAGCGGATCGGCAAGTGGGTCAAGGTACGGAAGGAGAAGGGCAGCGAGGAGACGTCGCCCGAAATCGTCACGACCGATGAAACGGCCGCACCCGAGGCCTCCGACATGAGCGGGAGCGACGGCAACGCCGAAGTGGCGTCGTCGGGCGACGCCGGCCTGAGCGAGGGCGGAGCACTGATCGACTCGGAGGGGACGACCGAGGGATCCACGGCACTTGGCGAATCCGCGACCGCGGCGGCCGACACGACGGCCGATACCCCGGCTCCCACGCCCACCACCACGACGACTGCGCCGGTGACCACGGCACCGGCAACCACGCCGACGACCACTACCACTGCGCCAGTGCCCACCGCGCCGACCACGAACCTCGTCGCCCCGGCCAGCACGTCCGGCGTTGCCGTGCCGCCGGGCGCCCAGATCTGGAAGAACTTCGACTCGCTGATGACATCGGGCAAAGTCACCGGCGGGGACCGGATTTTCCTGCTCGACGGCTATCACGGCCAGATCCTCGTGCGGGACAAGAAGTTCACCTCGACCGTGACGATAGCTCCGGCCGCGGGCGCGGTGGCCCATGCCGATTCGGTCCTGGTGATGAACTCGTCGAACGTCCACATCCAGGGACTCAAGGTTTGGCCGCGGTCATCCAACGCCGGGAACGGCGCGCTTGTCCGCACCTACTCGAGCGCCAGCAACATCGCGTTCACCGGCCTTGACGTGCGCGGCATCGCGACAGCCGGAAACTATTCGAGCTGGACCGCGACCGACTGGAACAACTACCAGCGTACCGGCTTCCAGGTCGACGGACCCAACATCACGGTGGCGCGCAACCGGGTCACGGGGATCTTCAACGGCATCATCATGCTGGGAAAGAACGCGCTGCTGGAAGCGAACATCGTCGATGGCTTCTCCGGCGACGGGATGCGGGCCCTGGGCGACAACTCCGTCGTGCGCGGCAACAAGGTGCAGAACTGCCATCAGGTGAACGGTAGCCACACGGATGCCTTCCAGGCCTGGACCAACGGCCCGACCGGCAAGGTCGGTACAGGGACGCTTAGGAACGTCACGATCGAGGACAACAAGATCTTCGAGTTCGTCGGAACGCGCAGTCCAATTGCTTGCAAGCTGCAGGGTATCAGCCTGTTTGCCGGCGTGTACGACAACTTCGTGATCCGCAACAACGTGATCTCGACGACGGCCTACCACGGCATCACGATCGCCGGCGGTCAGAACAGCCAGATCGTCAACAACACCGTTGTCCACGCCTTCGGCACGGCGGGTGTCTATCCCTGGATCCGTGTCTCGGCGAACCGCGACGGCAGGCCATCGCTCAACGTGACGGTGGCAAACAACATGACCACGTCGTTGAAGGTGAACCAAGACGCGACCAAGGCCATCGTCGCGACCAACAACGTGGTCGTGACCAATGCCTCGAACGAGTTCGCCGGGGTGAGCAAGCAGGATTTCAACCTGAGGTCGGGTTCGAAGGGCGTTGACGCTGGCATACCGGCCTTGGCCCCGAAGGATGACATCGTCGGTGCGGCGCGGCCGAAGGGCAAGGCGCCGGACGCAGGGGCCTACGAGAACTTCTGATCCCGCACGGGTTGCGCGACGATCGGCCCCGCCGGACAAACCGGCGGGGCCTTTGCCATGCCGTGTCAGATTTCGGACCCAGCCACCTGGCGGAGCATCCACCAGCTTCTGACCAGCCGGAGCCGGATCAGGGTCGCGGCACCGCGCAGACGCTCCCCCGCCCCGTTCAGGCGCGGACTGAAGAGGATTTTCGGCAGATGCGGCAGCCAGCTCGCCGCCATTGCCAGGGCGCGGGCGAACCAGAGCAGCCGACCCGTCGGCCCGGGATGGGCCTGTCTGTGCAACGCATACATCTCGCGGACGATGCGCCGCCATTTCCGCACGAGCGCGGGCCAGTTGGACCGCGTGGGATGGGCGACCCGCATGCCTTCGTCAAGCGCCAGCCGGTATCCCATCGCCCGCGCCCTGAAGCACCATTCCGCATCCTCGGACAGGCCGTTGGTGAACGGTCCCACGGCCTCGAACACCGTCCGCGTGGTTACGAGATTGGCGGTGACGGAAAACCCCTTCCGTTCGATGTAGTCCTTGTAATTGAAGGCGAACACGGTTTCGAATGCCTCCGCCCCCGAGCGCGGGGGCGGCGTCTCGTCGAAGACGTCGATGGCACCGCCGACGATGTCGGCGCTTCCGGCTGCCCGCCGCGCTGCCGCGAGCCAGTCGGGCTGAGGCACGCAGTCAGCGTCGAGGAAGATGATCGCTTCCGCGCGGCTTTCCGCCACCCCCCTGTTGCGGGCGCGCGCCGCGCCCTTGCCGGGCTCCGTCACGAAACGCACATCGGGGTTCGCGGCCTTCGCCTGGTCCAGAGGTTCGGTTGAACCGTTGTCGACGACGACGACATCGACGCCCGCCCTGTCCTGTGCCCGCAAGGCATCGAGGCACCGGCCCAGCCGCGCGGAATCGTTGTAGTGCGGAATGATGACGACATAGCCGACGTTCATGACCGATGCGATTCTCCCCTGACGCATCCTCCTGCCATGGCAGTGCCGTTCAACTGAACCCCTCTTTCGCCACAGCGCAACGATCCTCGCCCTTCTGCCTTACCTTTGCCTGAATTCGCTTCCCTGACCGTTGACTATCAGTCAACAAAAAGCCGCATTGGCCAAGATCATCCTCAGGTTGCAATGTTGATTTCAATCGGAAGTTGATTCGACCTTCGATTCAACGAAAAAATGGAAAAAAGATGGCATTGGGATGGCGCAGTGTGGCGGCGCTGTGGTAGAAAAAAGAGGGAAGGTGTTCGTGTGCCGACATTCGGGAAGTGAAGGGGTAAAAATGCTTGCTAAGACAAAGATCGTAGCCGCGATGGCAGGTGTCGCGCTTACGGCGGCCGCATCGGCGGCAAATGCCTATGTGATCGACTTCACGAAGGCGTCTACGGGTCATTCCGGGTCGCTGTTCCAGGGGGCCGTGACATGGCACCTCTCGTCGAGCGGCATCCTCAACAACTCTCAATCCTTCGACGGCAACCCGACGCCAGCCGGCACGGGGCTGTCCTTCGAAACCGACGGTTACGGTGTCGGCCGCAACGATGACGAAATCTCGACGTGGCCGAACCGCTACGAGTGGATTGACATCACCTTCAGCGCGCCGGTGCTGATAGATGCGATCTACTTCCTCGACCTGTTCCGCTCCGCAGACGGGTCGTCGCTCGAAGTGGGCAAGGCATCCATCAACGGCGGCAACCCGCTGATTACCCTCGCTGCCACGGATACCGCCGGAACGGGCGCATCCGGGTTCGTCGGCACCACCTTCGGGCCCGTCTTCGCGTCGGTGATCCGGTTCACGGTGCTGGCATCGAACGATGGGTATGGCGTTGCCGATGGGGCTCTTGCAGGCATCGGAATCGCCCCGGTTCCGGTTCCCGCAGCGGGCGTGATGCTGCTCGGCGGACTTGCCGGACTTGGCGCGCTGCGCCGCCGCCGCAAGGCGGCCTGATCTGGCAGACCTGGAATTGGAAAGGCCGGGCGGGTGCCCGGCCTTTGCTTTTGCGTCTGTCTTCGCGCCAGTTACCCGAACGTCCGGCCGGCGCTTCTAGCGCGGCCCTGCAGGATGGAGTCAGGCGTAGCTGCCGTAGGAATAGCCCACCGAATCGTCCGGATACCGGCATTTGTTCAGCACGACCCCAAGCACATTCGTCAGTTGGGCCAGTTCCTTTTCGCAAAGGTCGATGTTCGACAGGGTCGTGCTCTCGGCCGCTGCGATAAGAAGCGCACAATCGACGTTGCCCAGAAAGCCGACGTTATCGTCCGTCGCCAGCATCGGCGACATGTCGAATAGCATGATGTCCGGTTGCCAGCGCCGCTCGATCGCGTCCAGCGCCTCGCGCGTTCCGACGCTTTGCAGAAGTTCCGCGGGATGGGGCGCAGGCGTGGCGTTCATCGCCAGCACGAGGTTCTCGCCCATCCGGACAGCGGCATCCTCGAAGGCCGCGGAGCCGTCGAGGACTTCGTGCATCGACCTACCGGGAGAATGTCCGACGGTCCGGTGCAGCGAGGGTCGCCGGAGGTCGAGGTCGATCAGCATGACCTTGAGGTCCTTCTGCCGCGACAGGCTGAGCGCGAGGTTGAGCGCAACAGTGGTCTTCCCGCAGGCGGCGCCCGGCGAGGTGACGGAGAGCCGAGTCCAGCCCTTTTCCTTCATCAGCCGGATCGTGCGGGAACGAAGCATGTCATACGGTGTCGCGTCCTTGTTGCCGGCAAGGGCAGTAATGCGGTGGCGGAGCGCCTTGCCCGGCGACAGCGTCACCTCGGGCAGGGAAGTCCAGGCACCGGCGCTGCGTGCATCCGCGGGCGCCACCTTCTCGCGTACGACTTCCGGAACCCCGAGCGCCGCGCGACGCATCTCCCGCGCCTTCGCCAGTGCTGCTTCGAGTTTCTCCATCTTCTCAGTTACTCCTGCCCCTTGCGAACGACGGTGATGGACGGATCCTGAGCCGTCACAACCGGATACCCAGCTTTGTCATGACCTTGCCAAAGAGGACGTCGAGCGGCTGGTAATAGGCATGCACCGCATAGACGATCGCCGGAATCCCTATTACCGCAACAAGCAGCATCGCGGCGAAGCCGGACCGGCGCATCATCGTCTCGGACGGCGTCCGCATGTAGGGGATCGTCGCGATCGGCGTGATGCCAAAGGCATTGATCAGATCCTTGGGCCGCCTGACGGCGCGGTTGAGAAGCTCCATCAGAACGATCACCGCGATCCCAAGCCCGGCACCGGCCACGACGCCGCCGCCCGCGATGAGCATGCGGTCGGGTTTCACCGGGCGGTCAGGCACCGTTGCGGCATCAACGACCGAGATGCGTTCCCCCTTCGACCGGATTTCGATCTGCTCGCCAGCGGAAGCCTGGGCCTGGCGCGCTACCGCCGTGTTGTACTGCTGCTGGACGTTCGTATAGTCGCGGTTCAACGCATCAAGCGCGATCTGGTTCGCCGGCGTGCGGTCGATCGAATCCTTCAGAACGGCCAGTTGCTCGAGCAGTTGCTCGCGCTGCGCCTCGAGCGCACCAATCTGTGTGTCCAGGCTCGCAAGCTGGATGTCGAGCGGGGACATCTGCGTGCTTGCGACCCCGGCGGGAAGCTGCTGGGCCTTCACGATCTCCTCGAGCTGGTCGATCTGGGCCTGGAGTTGCCTGACCTTGGGGTTCGTCGGCGAATAGGTCGCCGTGAAGGTGTTCATCTGCTGGCGAAGCTGCGCGAGTTGCTGCGCCTCGGGCGTCTGGTTTGCCGTGGAGCCGGTGATCTGGCCCGTCGCGTTGAAGAGCGCGATCATCTGCTGCTTCTGATCCTTCAGAAGGGAAATGTCACGCTCGGCCGTGGCCAAAGTGTTCTGCAGGAGCGTCTGCTGGCCGAGCCGGTATTGCAGCGTGTTCGGCAGCGCGTCGGCGTTCTGGTTCTGGAAGTCGAGGATCTTGGCGCTCATTGCATCGAGCTCGCCTGAAAGGCGCTTCACTTCCTGGTCGAAGAAATCCACCGTCGTTTCGGCGCGTTCCGTGCGCGTCGCGACGTCCTCGTTCAGGATGAGCGTCACGTATTCGTTAACCACGCCGGCGACGACCGGCCCGCTTTCCCCCTCGAACTCGACGGTCATGATGGTGGCCTGACCGCGACCTGCGCTCTTCGTGATCCTGGTGTTCTTGCGCATCGCCCCGACGATGTCGTCCGGGGTCATTTTCGCCATATCCTTGAAGACTTTGAGCCGCTGCGCGATGTCCAGAAGGTTGGTCCGGGTCATCAGGCGGTTTTCGATGGTCTGCAGCTTTTCCAGCGCCTGCGCCTGAACGGTCGGCGCGGCCAGCGCCCCGGGGATTTGCGAGCTCTCGACGAGAAGGACCGAATTCGCCCGATAGACCGGCGGCAGCAGGAACGCCGCCGCGATCGCCGCGGCCGAGACCAGCGCGAAGATGATGATGAAATAGGGCAGCCGCCGCAGGAACACCGCGAAGTAGAAAGACAGGTCCAGGTTCATTTGCGCTTCTCTTCCTCGGCCGCGATCTGTGCGGCAAAGAATACCCCATCATCGAGCACGGATTGAACCACGTGTTCGTCAACATGGTGGTTATCCATGCTCCAGGCATAGAGCAATGCCATGTCGCAGAGCTGGTTGACCAGACGCGGCACCCCGTGGGTGGAGCGATAGATCATCCGCGCGGCGCCTTCGGTGATTTCCTCGCCTGTGCCGCCGGCGGCCCTGAGCCGGTGGCCGATCAGATCCACCACCGCGTTCTCGTCAAGCGGGAGGAGATGAAAACTCGCGGCGATCCGCTGCGCAAGCTGGCGCAGCGCCGGGTCAAGCACCATTTCCCGAAGCTCGGGCTGGCCGACAAGGACGAGTTGTATCACCTCGTCCTTGCCGGAGTTGATGTTGGTAAGCATGCGCAGTTCTTCGAGGCTCTCGGGCGACAGGTTCTGCGCCTCGTCGAAGATCAGCACGACGCGCCGGCCCGAGGCGTATTCGTCGATCAGATAGTCCTGCAGCTTCTGGAAGAGCTGCACGTAGCCCACGTTCGGGTCGAAACTGACGCCGAGCGAGTTCAGGACCCACTGGATCAGTTCGCCCCGCCCGCCCTGGGCGTTGGAAATGAGCCCGACTGTGACCTTGTTTCCAAACTGGCGCAGAAGTTCCCGGAGGAGCGTGGTCTTCCCGCAACCGACGCCCCCGGTGACAAGCGTGATCGGTGCGCGGCTGAGGATGCCGAACTCCAACACCGAATAGGCGCGCCGGTGCTGCGGCGACCAGAACAGGAAATCCGGATCCGGCACGAGCGTGAAAGGACGCTCGCGGAACCCGAAGAAGTCCATGTAGAAGCCGACGCTGCTCTGGTCGTCCGTTGCTGGCTCCACGGCCTTGTTCATCCACAATCCACTTCTCACGCGGCGGGACACCTTCCCGACACCCGTCCGCCACGGATCAATCTACCCCGGTCAGCCCGGAATCTCGCAGGCCAAATGGTCACATAACTTCGGCAACTTGATGGCGTCCGCCCCAGCCGGCAACCTCAAACCCACGGCAGTTCTTACATGGGAGTCGAATCGTTGTCTCGCCAGATCGTCCGCGCCGGCGCCTCTGCGGCACAAAAGCGGACTTCAGGGCCACTGTTGCTTGGCAAGAAACGGACGACACCGACGCCCTCCGGAATTGGGCGGTTTCTTGCACACAAACGAACCTCGGTTTCGTGACGCCGCAGCAAAAAGGGCACAATTTCCAAATGTTCGTTCCTCCGTATCCCATAAGATGCTAAGAACCTCGGGCGGATGTGGGTGCATTCGCGGAATCGCAGTTTTCGTCGTGCGCCGGACAGCGGCGCCAGTTTCGCCGGGTTGAGTGTCAGTGATCGCGGTCGTGACCGGAACAAGGGTATGACTCTTCAGCTCCATGACCCTTCCGAAGACTTTGGCATGGCCAGCGCTCCCATGGGCCCCGTAGACTTCCCAAGACGGCGCGGGATCTACCGCAATTTCGGGAAGCGCTTGCTGGACTTGTCGGCGGTCCTCTTCGCCAGCATCATCGTTATTCCGCTGATCCTGCTGCTTGCCGTCGCCGTCGCTCTGGACGGTTCGTCTCCGTTCTACTGGAACGACCGCGTGGGGCGCGGTGGGCGGACCTTCCGGATGTTGAAGCTCAGGACCATGGTGCCGAACGCCGACACGATGCTGGAACGGTATCTTGACCGGAACCCCGAGGCGCGGCTCGAATGGAACAGCACTCAGAAGCTGAAGTCCGACCCGCGCATCACCGGAATCGGACGTTTCCTGCGTAAGACCTCGCTCGATGAACTGCCGCAGTTGTGGAACGTCTTCATCGGCGACATGTCACTGGTCGGACCAAGGCCCATGATGCCGTCGCAGCGGACGCTCTATAGTGGTCTGGCCTATTACGCACTGCGGCCGGGGATCACCGGCCCATGGCAGGTGTCCGACCGCAACGAGGTCGAGTTTTCGAAACGTGCCGATTTCGACAGGGAGTACGAGGCCACGATCTCGCTGATGAACGACCTGAGGTTGCTTGTTGCGACCGTCCGCGTGGTGATCAGGGGAACGGGCTATTAATTTGACGTAGCCTGCGTTGTCGGGCACAACGCATCGGCAAGTTGACGTGGGGGCGTTCGCCGGCCAGAGACCCGCGACGCAAGCGGGCGCATGGCCGGGGGCATCGAGGAAGACGGATGGCTCTACGCAGGTTCCTGACGACGGTCACGCTCGCCGCCGCGCTTGGGCTGCTTGTGGCGTGCGATTCGGCAAAGGAGCGCGCCGAAAAACATTTCGAGGCAGGTCTGGAATATATTCAGGCGGGCGATGTCGATCGTGCCCTGGTGGAGTTCCGCAACGTATTCCAGCTTGACAGCACCCACCGCGAGGCGCGCCGCGCCTATGCGGAGGCCGAGCGCGGCCGCGGCCGACTGCGCGAGGCCTTCGCGCAGTACCTCCGACTGGTCGAGCAATATCCCGACGATCACGGCGGGCAGATCGCGCTGGCGGAAATCGGCGCCGAAGCCGGCGACTGGAAGACTGCGCAGCGCTATGCCGGCGAAGCCCTGAAGCGGAGCCCGGGCGATCTCGCTCTGGAAGCGATCCGGACTGCGGCCGACTACGCGATCGCGGCGGAAGCCAATGATGCCGGCGCCATCGTGGAGTCCTCGCGGCGGGCGCGGGAACTCCTCAAGGAGTTGCCGACCAGCCTACTCCTGCACCGGGTTGTCATCGACGATCTCATCCGCGCGCAGGATCATGACCAGGCGCTTGCCGCAATCGATACCGCGCTCAAGCTTGCGCCCAAGGACCGCGCCCTCTATGCCCAGCGCCTGTCGATCCACGCCGCGCTAGGCGATGACGCGGCGGTCGAGGCCGGCCTGATCGACATGGTCGCACGCTTCGACGACGCACCCGAGATGGGGCAGGCCTTGGTCCGCTGGTACGAATCCAAGGGCCAGATCGACAAGGCAGAGGCCTTCCTCAGAAGCCGCGTCGCCCCCGGTGCGCCGGATCAGGAGCCGGCGCTGCAGCTGGTCCGCTTCCTCTCCGAGACGCGTGGCGCCGAGGCCGCCGTTGCCGAGCTCGACCGCGTGATGGCCGAAGGCGCGACTTCGCCCGTCTATCGCGCCGCGCGCGCCGGTTTCATCTTTGACCTTGGCCGCCGGGACGAGGCGATCGCCGAGATGCAGGCGATCCTGGAGACCGCCGAACCCTCGCAGGAAACCCGGCGAACGAAGGTCGGGCTCGCGCGGATGCTTGCGGCCACGGGCAATGCGGTCGGCGCCCGTTCACTCGTGGAGGAGGTTCTGAAAGATGACGGAGGCGACGCCGAGGCTCTGAAGCTGAAGGCGAACTGGCTCATCCTCGACGATCAGGTCGGCGAGGCGATCGCCATCCTGCGCCGCGCCTACGACAACAACCCGCAGGACGCCGGCATCCTGACGCTGATGGCACAGGCCTACGAGCGTGACGGAAACCGCGATCTGATGCGCGAGTCGCTGTCGCTCGCGGTGCAGGCGTCCAACCGGGCGCCTGAGGAAACTCTGCGGTATGCGCAGCTTCTCGCCTCGGAACGCAAGCTGATCCCGGCCGAGAGCGTCCTTATCGAGGCGTTGCGCATCGCGCCCGGCAACGTCTCGCTGCTGATGCCGCTTGGCCAGATCTATGTCGAGATGCAAGACTGGCCGCGAGCCGAAACTGTTGCGGCCGAGCTTGAGGTGCAGGCCGATCCCGCGGCGCGACCGGCGGCCCAAACCCTGCGGGCCGCAATCCTTGCGGGTCAGGAGAACACCGATCGTGCGATCGGCTATCTGCAAGGGCTCGTCACCGAGGGCAAGGGCGGACTGGACGCGAAGATCGCGATCCTGCGTACCCACCTCGCGAACGGGCAGAACGCCAAGGCGCTCGCCTATGCCGCGAGTCTCGTGGCCGAGAACCCCGACGACCCCGACCTGCGCTTCGTCGATGGTTCGGTGCGGGCGCTCACCGGCGACATCGCCGGCGCGGAAGAGCGCTATCGGGGGCTTCTCGCAGAGGACAAGACCCGGGTGGCGGCGTGGATGGCGCTGTCGCGCGCGATCCTGAGCGACCCCGACCGCTTCGACGATGCCCATGCAGTCATTGACGAGGCGTTGGCTGCGGTACCGCAGTCGGGTGAACTGAAATGGGCCAAGGCCGGTTTCCTTGAGCGCAAGGGGGACCTCGATGGAGCGATCGCCATTTATGAGGAACTCTACCGCGAGAACAGCGCCAATCCGGTGATCGCGAACAACCTGGCGAGCCTGCTGGCCTCGCACCGGACGGACCCCGACAGCCTTGCCCGCGCCGAGGTGATCGCGCGTCGCCTGCGTGGCAGCGATATGCCGCCGTATCAGGACACCTACGGCTGGATCGCCTATCAGCGCGGCAACTACGACGACGCGGTGAAGGAACTGGAAAAGGCCGTTCAGGGGCTTGGCGAGGACCCTCAGGTGCGCTTCCACCTTGCCATGACCTACCTGAAGCTGGGCCGCGAGGCCGAGGCGCTCAAACAGTTCAACGAGGCGCTCGCCCGGGTGGAGGAGACCGATTCGCGGCCGTTTGTGGCTGCGGCGCGGCAGGAAAAAGCCTCACTGGAGGCGAATGGTGTCGAGGTTGGAAACTGACCCCGGTGGCTGTTGCCCAAGGGGCACGAAATGGTGCCCGGCCCGCGTTGTGCAGAGAGGTTCGGAAACTAACATTTTGATTTCCCGCGCCCCGGGCTTAGGCTTCCTACGATTCGAATATGACTGAGGAACTGAAATGTTCAGAGCTCTCGCTGGTCTCCTCCTCGCCGTGCTGCTTGTGCCGGCGGCCTGGGCGCAAAGCGGTTATCGCATCCAGCCCGGCGACGTGTTGCAGATGGAGGTCCTGGAAGACCCGAGCCTCAACCGCAGCCTTCTCGTCCTGCCCGACGGAAGCGTCAGCCTGCCGCTCGTGGGCACCGTGCAGGCCACGGGCAAGAGCGTGGAATCGATGCGCAACGCGATCTCGGCCGCGCTGGCGTCGAACTTCGCCTCGCCCCCGACGGTCTTCCTCTCGGTGGGCCAGCTCAACCCCGTGACCTCGGCCGTGAACGCAGCCCAGGCACAGGCGGTGGCCGCGAATGTGCGGCCCTACGGCACGGTAGCGGTCTACGCGGTCGGCGAGTTCAATACCCAGGGCCGGCTCGACATCCAGTCGGGTACGACGCTCCTGCAGTTCCTGGCTGAAACCGGCGGTCTGACCCGGTTCGCCGCGACCAAGCGGATCCAATTGCACCGTCCGGACAAGAAGACGGGTTTGGAAACCGTTTACAACTTCAACTACAAGGCCATTCAGGCCGGAGCCAAGGCCCCGGTGATCGTGTTGCGGGACGGTGACGTGATCGTGGCGCCGGAGCGCAAACTCTTCGAATAAAGGCGGATACGGTGGGGACGAGCAGAACAACGATCGCGACAATCGCGACGCTTTCGACAATCTGGCCCGGTATGGCGCTCCCCCAGGGGAGCGCCGGCACATCTGTGACGGGCTATACACCTCCGGGCACGACGGCAACCACGACGGCGGGCACCACAGCCGGGACCGCGGCCCAGCCGGCCACGCCGACCCAGGGTGGCCTGCAGGTGGACATCGGGGTCAGCTCAAAGCTCACCGTCGATGACAATTTCCAGCTCCAGCCGAGCAGCGCCGGTACCTCTACCATCTGGGACAACACGCTGACCTTCGGCCTCTCGAACGTGACGGGAGTGCAGGATCTGACCGTGAACGGCTCGGGCGTGTTTCGGTACGGCGACATTCCAGGCCGCTCGCTTTCGGGGTTCGAAGACCCCAACCTGCGCTTCCGCTACAGGCTCGACGGGGTGAACAGCCAGTTGACCCTTACCGGTCGCTACCGCCATGTCGATCGGGAATTCCTCGACCCGTTCCAGATCGAACAGGAAGAAACGAACGCCGGTGCCTTCTATTCCGGCGGCGGCACGATGACGATCCGCAACGCAGGCATGTCCTATGTCACCGGCCTCAACGATCCCTTGACCTTCACGCTGAGCCTCAGCCACGACGAGAAGGATTATGACGCCGCGGCGCTTGCCGCGAACGCCCGGCTTTTCGACACCAAGAACGATGATGTGAACGCAACCGTCGCGCTGAAGGTGTCGCCGGTCACCAGCCTCCGGTTCAACGCGGGTTACGCGCACTACACCGCCGAAGACACGCCGCAGACGGACCGCACGACGACCGACTATTCGATCGGCGTGGTCCAGGACATCAACCCTGTGCTCCTCCTCGACGCTCGCCTCGGTGTCACCGAGGTTGAAACCGACACGCTGACGGGCACAACCCAGCGCGACGGCGTGACGGGGGCCGTCACCCTGACCCAGACGCTCGCGAACGGCACGGCGTTCCTTGCTGTCGACTCGACGGTCAACCAGAACGGCGCGCGCGAGACGTTCCGTTTCGGCCGCAATCTCCAGCTTCCGCTCGGCACCTTCTCGGGTTCGCTCGGCGCCACCCACGCCCCGAGCGGAAACACCTATGCCGTGGCAGCACTCGCCTACAGCCGGCAGCTCAAGTCATCGAACGTCTCGGTGTCGCTGAACCGCGCGGTCAACACGAACAATTCCAGCGAGGACGTTCTCGATACCCGTCTGACGGTCGCCTACGGCTACGACATCAACAACAATTCTCGGCTCAATTTCTCGGTGAACTGGGGTCGCTCGGAAAGCGCCGGGATCGGCGCCGCGCCGACGATCGAGCGGACGACCCTGAGGGCGGCCTACACCCATGACCTGACCCAGGACTGGGCGCTGACCGGAGGGGTTCTTCTGCGCCACCGTTCGGATTCCTCGGCGCCGGGCGACGCGCAGTCGAACTCGGTCTTCGTCACGCTCGGCCGCACGTTCAGTTTCCGCCCGTGAAACGGTGGCGGCGGCCTGGCCTTTTCGGTTCCGTCCGCGAAACACGTGTGCCTTTCCGCGGACTTGTGACCAGGCAGGCGCCGAAACCGGTCGCCACGCTGACGTTCTTCCCCTAGATTTGCGCCCGTTCGATCCGCGTGAGTAGCCTTCAGATGAGCCAGTCCACCAGCCCCGGCGGGTCCGACGCCCTGAGGTTCAGCGCCGTGAAGCCGGCGGGCTTCGTGCTCTTCGTGCTCCTGATCCTCGTCTCGCTGCCCATCTTCTGGATCGGGCATGTCTCGTTGGCCCTTGCCTGGTCCACCGCGGAATACAGCCACGGGCCGCTCATCCCGCTCATCTCGCTCTACCTCTTCCTGCGCGAGTTGCGGCGGATGCCGCCGCCGGCGCCCGAGGTGCGGCTCCGCTGGCCGGGACTTGTCGTCGTGGCCGGTGCGCTGGCACTCGCCGGCCTCGGCAATCTCATGCGGGTGCCGGACATCGTCACCTATGCCTTCATCCTCTGGGTCGCCGGCGTGGTCCTGACGATGTTCGGCTGGAGTCGCGGTCGGCTCCACATGTTGCCGGTCTTTCACCTGATCTTCATGCTTCCGCTGCCGCAGGTGCTCTACTGGAAGCTGACGATCTTCCTGCAGTGGGTCTCCTCGGCGCTGGGCGTCTGGTTCCTGAGTCTCGGCGGCGTGGCCGTCTTTCTCGAAGGTAACGTGATCGACCTCGGGGTCTACAAGCTTCAGGTGGCCGAGGCATGTTCCGGCTTGCGCTACCTCTTCCCGATCCTCAGCTTCTCATACCTTTTCGCCATCCTCTATCGCGGGCCGTTGTGGCACAAGGTGGTGCTGCTCGTGTCGGCCGCGCCGCTGACGGTTTTGATGAACTCGGTTCGCATCGCCGTGATCGGTGTTCTGGTTAACAGCTACGGGATCGAGCAGGCGGAAGGCTTCCTCCATTTCTTCGAGGGCTGGGTGATCTTCCTCATCTGCGTGGCGATCCTCTTCGGGCTCGCCATGGTGCTTCAGCGCTTCGCACCCAATCCCTTGACGCTCTCCGAGGCGATCGACCTCGATTTCGAAGGATTCGGCACGATCTTCACCCGCGTCTTCGCCATCCGCGCCTCGGCTGCGCTCCTCGCCGCCGTGCTGATCACCGGCGCCGCCTCCACCGCCTGGCAGACCCTCCCCGCGCCCGAGGTCACTGCCCCCAACCGCGACCCGCTCCTGCTGTTCCCGCGGCAGGTCGAGAACTGGCAGAGCTACACTGTCGATCTGGAGCCGGACATCGAGCGTGTTCTCGCGGCCGACGACTACCTCAACGCTTTCTACGAGAAGCCCGACGAAGCGGGCGTGGTGAGCTTCTTCGTCGCCTTCTATGCCAAGCAGACGGAGGGCCAGGGCATCCACTCGCCGGAGGTCTGCCTGCCCACCGGCGGGTGGGAGGTGTTCACCCTCCAGGAAGTGCCGCTCGACCTTTCGGACGTCGGATACGGGCGGTTCAATGCCAACCGCGCGGTCATCCAGAAGGGGCTGTCGAAGCAGCTTGTCATCTACTGGTTCGAGGGGCGCGGCAAGCGGGTCGCCAACGACTTCCGTGCGAAGCTCTCGGTGTTGAGCGACAGTCTGACGATGGGGCGGACAGACGGCGCGCTTGTCCGATACGTGACGCCGATCGAACCCGGCGAGACGGAGGCGGATGCCGAGGCACGCCTGATGCGCTTCATGCGCCTCAGTCTTGCGCGTCTGCCGCAGTTCGTGCCGTTCTGATCCGCGCCCTTCGGCCCCACTTGCGGATCGGCCGGGCATCGGCAGGATGCGCGCATGAATGACGCGGACCGCACGCCCCCTGACCCCGGGTATCTCGGTGGCCCGATCTCCTGGCCGGTCTGGGTCATCGCCGGCACCTGCGTCCTGCCCGAACTCGTGCTGGCAGGGGCGGACCCCGGTCTCTGGGGCAAGCCGTGGTGGCGGATGGTGACCTATCAGTATGCGGGCTTCTGGCCCGGGCTTCTTGGCGACTGGCGTCCGAACTACGTCGGCCAGCCCTGGACGATGTTCGCAAGCTACGGCTTTCTTCACGCCGGCCTGTGGCACCTCGCCGTGAACATGACGACGCTCTTCCTCCTCGCGGGTCCGGTTACGGCGCGAATCGGCGCGCGCGGATTTCTCCGGACCTATGCGGTGTCGCTCGTCGGCGGAGCGGTCGGATTTGCCGCCCTGACGACAGGGCCCACGCCGATGGTCGGCGCCTCGGGCGCGCTCTTCGGCCTTGCCGGCGCGTTGCTGGCGCTGGAGTTCGACCGGCACATCGCCCGTGGCCTGCCTGTGCGCAATGTGCTCGCCATGGTGTTCGGCCTTGCTGCGGGGAACGCAGTCCTTGCCTGGACCTCGGGTAGCGCTCTCGCCTGGCAGGCGCATCTCGGCGGTTTCGTCGCCGGCTGGCTCTACGCAACCGCGGCGACGCTGCGACGGGCAACCTGATCAGCGCCCGATCTTGGCAAAGATCCGGTCGTAGGCTGCCAGGAGATTCGGCACCGAATGGGCCCAGCTGAGCGCCGCCTGCACCCGCTCCCGCCCGATCCGGCCCATCTCGGCGCGCTTGCCCGGATCGTCGAGCAGGCCGACGATCTTTTCGGCGAAATCCACCGTGTCGTTGGCGCGCGCATAAAGCGAGGCTTCGGCCGCCGAGGCGCGCCCCTCCTTCAGCTCGAACTGCACGATCGGCTTGGCGAGCGTCATGTATTCCATGATCTTGTTCATCGTCGAAAGGTCGTTCATCGGGCTCACCCGGTCGGGGTTCACGCAGACATCGGCGGTGTTCAGCATGTCCAGCAGCAGATCGTCAGGCGCGCGGCCGGTAAAGGTGAAGTAGTCGCCGAGGCCCCGCGCGTTCACGTCGGCCCGGATCTCCTCCAGCGCCGGGCCGCCGCCGACGATGCCGAAGTGCACGTCTGTCCGCCCCATCCGGCGGATCATGTGGTCGGCCGCCGCCACCAGAAGGTCAAGCCCCTCCTGCTGGCCGATCACGCCGACATAGCCGATAAGATGCTTCGCACCCTTCTTCAGCTCGTCCCGCGGCGGTCGGATCACGAGCTTTTCGATCTTCGGGCCGGAGCGGACGACGAAAACGTCCTCCGCCTTCATGCCGCCGCGCCGCCGGGCGATCTCGGCATAGCTTTCGTTGGTGGCGATGGAGACGGAGGCCGTCTTGAACGTCAGCCACTCGAAGAGGACCATCGCCTTCCAGAGAAGGCCCTTCCTGTCGAATTTCGCCTCGTAAAGCTCGGGGCAGATATCGTGATGGTCGAAGAGGTAGCGCGCACCGAAAAGCCGCATCGCCCAGGCGACGAGGAAGATGAGGTCCGGCGGGTTGCAGCCGTGCAGCACGTCGATCCCCCGCTCGCGCCGGACCCTCATTGCGAGCCGCAGCTCGCTCCAGAGCGCCGAACCGTACTCTCGCAGGTAGCCGCCGGCGGAATTCCCTTCGGGCGGCAGGTCGTGCCTGTAGACGTGGACACCGTCGAGATACTCGTATTCCGCCTCGAACCCCTTGCCCTTGGGCGAGATGACCGAGACGGTGTAGCCGTGCTGGGCCAGCGTCGTCGCCTCCGCCCAGACGCGGCGGTCAAAGGGCACGGGCAGGTTTTCGACCACGATCAGGACGCGGCGGCCCGCACCGCGCAACGTCTCACCAGTTGATGCCACGATAACGATCTCCGAGGTGGGCCGACAGGCCCGGGATGCGCGCGAGGTCCAGCACCCTGTGCTGCGGCCCGAGACGGTCGGCCAGAAGCCGGAACTCCGGCGCTGGGTTGCCGACGATCACCAACTCGCCATGCGCCAGCACCGCGTCCATGTCGTCGGACAGGATGTCGCCGATATGGGGGATGACGCCCTCGATATAGGCGCGGTTGGCGCCGAGAAGGCGGGCGAGATGCACGTTCTTGTCGTAGATGCGCAGATTGAAGCCCTTGCCGATGAGCCGTTCGACGAGAGTCACCTGCGGACTTTCGCGCAGGTCGTCGGTGCCGGACTTGAAGCTTATGCCGAGGAAGGCGACGTTGCGGATGCCGAAGTCAGCGACCATCTCGACAGCACGGCCCACCTGCGCCTCGTTCGTCGGGATGAGCGCGTTGAGAAGCGGCAGGTCGAGGTCGAGGTCGCGGCCCTTGAAGGTCAGCGCGCGCACGTCCTTGGGCAGGCAGGAGCCGCCGAAGGCGAACCCGGGTTTCATGTAGTAGGGCGAGATGTTGAGCTTGGTGTCCTGGCAGAAGATGTCCATCACCTCCCAGCTGTCGACGCCGACCGCCTGGGCGATGTTGCCGATCTCGTTGGCGAAGGCGACCTTGGTCGCGTGCCACGAATTGTCGGCGTATTTCACCATCTCGGCGACTTCGAGCCTTGTGGCGAACTTCGGCCCCGGCAAGGCCGAGTACAGGTCGAGCACTCCCTGCGCCACGGCAGGATCGTCAGAGCCGACGACGGTCTTCGGCGGGTTGTCGTAATCGTAGACGGCAGTGGACTCGCGCAGGAACTCGGGATTGTTGGCGAGCCGCAAGAGCGCGCCCGTCCTGTCGCCCAGTTCCCTCTCCAAGGCCGGAACGACGATGCCGCGCATCGTTCCCGGCAGGATGGTTGAGCGAATGACGACCGTGTGCGGGCGTCCCTTCGCCGCGATCGCCGCGCCGATCTCCTCGCAGACACGCTCCACCGCGGAGGTGTCGAGGCTGCCGTTCCGGCGCGAGGGCGTACCGACACAGACGAGGCTGAGGTCCGTCGCCATGACCGCCTCTTCGGCGGAAGTGGTGGCGCGGAGGCGGCCCGCAGCGACCGTCTCCGCGATCAACTCGCTCACATTCGTCTCGACGATTGGGGCCTTGCCGGAATTGACGATCTCGACCTTCGCGGGCTGCGGATCCACGCCCGTGACCTCGTGGCCGTCGCGGGCCAGACAGGCGGCCGAAACAACGCCGACATAACCCATGCCGAAAACTGCGATCCTCACTGGAAACCTCGCGTATCTGTCATCCATCCGGCGGTGTGCCGACAGGGCGGAATTTCCGCATGTCGGGTCGGCCCTGTGCCCGCCGGATGCAGCGCCAGACCTAGCCGAGTGCCTCTGCCGGAGCAAAACCAATCTTCTGCGGCGCAGCAGAAACAGGCCAACGCCGAAACAATCATGGTCCTTCCCTCAGTTCATATTCGGCGACGACGGTGTTCTGTAGAAACAGGAAATTGTCGTCCGAGATCATGCTGATAACGATCCGCCCCTGGTCGTCGGTCCAAAGGCTCATCCCTTCCATGTTGTCGAGCGTGCCGGGCGCGGTTTCGAGCAGCGTGTCGGCCGAGCCGAAGACGCCGTCACGGTAGTCGAAGCGGCGGACGCGGGTTGCGAAACCGCCAAGCGAGACCCGCCGCTCCAGAAGGTAGAACCGGCCGTCTGGACCGAAGGCCGCGTCCGAAACGTCGAACCCGCCATCCCCGGCCGGCACCGCCGGACCGGGGCGCCATGACATGTCATGCCCTGCGCCGTCGCCAAGGAAGGTCGGATACCCGCCCGTCTGCGCCTGGGCCGTTTCAACGACGACGATGAGCCCGCCCTCGGGCCGTTCGGCGAGACCTTCGAAGCTTTCATTGTTCCAGAGTTCGTGGAACCGCTCGAAGTCATGGAGCGGCGTTGGATGGAGATCGGGAGGGTGGACGCCGGTCACGCGCGCGTAGCTTTCGTAGGCGACATAGAGGCCGCCGTCCCTCGCCGGGGCCAGCGCCTCGGCATCGGCGGTGAAACCCTCTACCGGCCGCCCGTGGTTGTCGAGAAGCCGACCGTGCCAGAGGGTGCGGATCTCGGCAATCCGCCGGCTGGAATCCCTTGCTATGGCTGCGTGGTAAAGCTCTCCCTGATCGGTCACCGCGTAGAACGTGCTGCCGCCCGACGCCATGACAAGGCCCGAGAAGCCACCGAAGCTGTCGTCGCTTTTGCGCCAGGTGTACTGGCCGATCGGCACGAGCTCTCCGGCGCCGGCATTGCCGGTTGCAAGCCCCGCGACCAGCGAGGCAGCGCGGAGAATGCTCTCAGCGATGCGCACGGCCGAAGGCGATCCTTTGCGCCTCTGGGGAAAGTCTTTCCCGCACCGACTTCGGCGGGCCGAGCCCCCAGACGGCCCTGATAAGCGCGCCTGCCTGCGGCACCGCACCCTTCAGAAGAAGCTGCAGCGCCTTTACCGTCGCATAGGCCGTCGCCACCGGCAGCCCGATCGGGTTGAAGCGGCGGACGAAGAGCATCCTGCTGTGGTACTTGAACCAGAACGAGAAGGGCGAGGCGAGCCGTTCGAGTGTGGGCGAGCCTATCGAGGTGCCAGCATGATGATAGACGACGAGTCCCTCGGCGACGACAAGCGGCATCGCCCCGCGCCTGAGCGCCCAGTCGGCCTCCTCGTAATACAGAAAGTAATCCTCCCGCATGGGTCCGACGGCTTCGTAGAATCCGCGCGAGGCGACCATGCTGGCGCCGGTGATGAAGTCGAGGTCCTCGCCCTTCGGCAAAGACGCCTCGGCCGCCGGACGGCCGAGATTGACGTTGCCGGAAACCCCGGTCCAGAGGCTGACGAGGCCGCCGTCGATCTGCACCCGGTGGGGCGGCTCGGCATAGCAGACCCGCCCCCCCATCAGCGCATAGCCCGGCGTCTTCGCCGCCTGCCTGAGGATCGCGCGGCAAGCACCCGGATCGGCATAGGCGTCAGGGTTCAGCACCCAGAAATGGGCAGTCTCCGGCATGGCCGCCAGCAGGGCTAGGCCGACGTTCACGCCCCCGGCAAAACCGCGATTCGCGCCGGAGTGGACGAGCGTTACCGCACCAGCCGCGTCGCGCGACGGACGGTCGGCGGCCGCGAACTCCCGCACCTCTGTGCCCTTCCGCGACGCCCAGTCCCGCAGCACCGCGACCGTGTCGTCGGTGGAGGCATTGTCTACCACGATCACTGCCGGTGCCCCGCCTTCCTGCGCCAGAAGGCTTTCGACACAGCCGAGGATAACCCCGGCCGAGTTGAAGGCCACGACGACGACGCCGATCGGGGGGGACTTCGTAGTCATCAATGCTCGATCTTACTGTTTCTTGCGCGTGGATAACGCCCGACTGTGGTAGCAATTGGGCGGAGTTCGCGCCAGAAGCTGCCCGATGCCGCGCCGCCGCGAATTGCCTTGGAGCGCGCCGCTGCCTAATCTTCGTGCAAGACCGGTTAGGAGAGCCCGATGGCCGTCGCAAAACGCTCGCTCCTGTCGCGCCTCTTGCGGGCCGCGCGATCTTTCCTCGATCCTGGCGTCTTCATCCATCCGTTCCGGCTCATGCACTACTATGGCTACAGTCATGTGAAGGAGCGCCGCAAACTCAGCCTCGGGCGTGATGTGCGGATCGCGCCCAACGTTTCCTTCGCTCATGCCGAGCGGATCGAACTGGGCGATCAGGTGCAGGTCGGGGCGCGGTGTTCGCTCTGGGCCGGCAAGTCGAAAAGCCGCATCCGGGTCGGGGAGCGCACGACCTTCGGGCCGGAATGCTTCGTGACTGCGGCCGACTACGGTCTGGCCGCCGGAGCGCGCATCACCGATCAGGAGATGGTGGAGCGCGACATCACCATAGGCGCGGACTGCTGGATCGGCGCGCGGGCGATCCTGACGGCGGGCGTGACCGTCGGCGACGGCGCGGTCATCGGCGCAGGCTCGGTCGTTACCCGCGACGTGCCTGCCGGTGCGATTGCCGTGGGCGTTCCGGCCCGCGTCTTGAAGATGCGCAGCTGAGCTCAGCGCCGCAGGAAACGGCGCCAGAGATAGCCCCTCAGCGCCGACATGGAGAAGAGCGCGGCAAGGCAGAAGAAGGCCACGAACCAGCGCGTCCAGTCGAGGTGATCCACGAGCCCCGGTCTCGGGGGAAAATAATGCGCATCCATCAGCGCCGCCGCCCCGGCAAGCGTCGAGAGAAGCGACGGCAGGACGAGCGGGCCGAGCAGGAGCCCCGTCCGCTTCGCCGCCAGCCTGATCGACACCAGATAGCCGACCACCTCGGCCCCCATGGCGATGTAGATCACCGTCAGCACGTCGCCGGTGTGGGTCACGGCATACCAGGAGAGCGGCAGCGACAGGACCCGGATCAGGTTCGCCGCCGCGGCATTGCCCGACCTTTCCTTCGCCAGGGCCACGGTGGAACCTCCGGTCTTGGCCACCCGGACCGCCTGCATCACCGTCATCGGCACGAGGATGTCCAGGATCGCGGCATACTTCGCCCCGAGCAGCAGATGGATCACCGGACCGCCCAGAAGCACGATGCCGAGGATGAGCGCGACCCCGATCGCAAGCCCGGCCTCGACCGCCGCCGTCCCGAGCCATCGGAAGGACTCGACGCGGTCGCGTGCGCCCGACAGCGCCGGCAGGAACAGCGACTGCGTCGCCCCGGCGAGCACCAGCGTGGGCGTGAGCGTGAGCGTGATCGCCATCGAGAAGACGGCAAGCTGGCTCATTCCGAGTTCGCGGCCGACGATCAGACGCTCGCCGTTGAAGACGCCAAAGAGAAGGACTCCGTTGAGAAGTAGCGGCCAGCCGAAGACCGTGGCGCGGCGGATCAGGGCGAAGTCGAAGCCGAGCGCATAGCGACGCTCGGCCATGACATGCGACAGCGCGACCATGGACCCGGCCTGGATGAACAGGCACACAAGCATGATCCGGTAGTCGCCGTAGAGGTAGGCCAGCGGCCAGACCGCCAGCACCGAAACGAGCGGCGGGATGGCCTGGGTCACGATCCAGGGCCGGAAGTTCATTTGCCGCTTCAGCCGATGCATGTCGAAATGCTGCAAGCCGTTCACGAGCGGGATGAACGCGATCACCTGGTAGGCCCATGCCACATGCTCGACGCCGAGAAAACGGGCGTAGGGCACGGCGATGGCGAAGAGGATGAGGCTCGACAGCACCCCGCGCAAGACCTGGAAGCCCTGCATCGCCTTCTGCACCGCGGGATCGTCGCCGTCGCGATCCACGACGATCATCTGGTTCAGCCCGAGATACGACAGCATCTCGACAATCGACATGGCGACCGCGAAGGTGGACGCGATGCCGTAGTCCTCGGGGCTGACGAGCCGCGCGATGATGAGGTTTCGGACCAGGAGCAGCGCCGAACCGAAGGCGTTGCCCGACACGAGCATGAAGGCGTTTCTCAGCATGGATGCCCGTCTCGACCGCAACTGCCCGCGAGGTCTTTTCGGGCGGTTCCGTCCGTTGCGCAAGCCTTGACTTCAGGGGCGGTGCGGCGGTGGCGGCGAATTGCGACATTTGCGCGTGTGAATCGCGTGGTCGGCGCTGTAAACGGGCAAGGCTGCAGGCAGAAGCATCAACACTGGCGCTTCCATTGGCGCGACCGTTTCTGGATTCGGGACCGTGACGGGTCGCCCAGGCCTCGCCCGCTACTCTTCCTCTCCGATCTTGCCGCGAAGGCTCTTCACCTCTCCGCGCTGCGCCTTCGCCTGCAGGCGCCGCCGTTCGCTGCCGGCCGTCGGCTTCGTGGCGATCCGCCGCTTTGGCGCCACCAGCGCGGCACGAATGATCTCGGCCAGGCGTTCGCGCGCGATCTCGCGGTTGCGTGCCTGACTGCGCGTTTCCTCGGCGCGGATGACGATGGCGCCGTCGAGGGTCCAGCGTCGCCCCGCGAGCCGCTTCAACCGTGCCTTGACTGCGGGCGAAAGGTGCGGGCTGCGTTCCGCCTCAAACCGGAGTTCCACCGCGGTCGAGACCTTGTTCACGTTCTGCCCGCCGGGCCCCGAGGCGCGCGAGAAGGTCTCGGTGATCTCCCAGTCGGCGATGGCGATGGCGTCGGTGATCCTGAGCATGGCGCGGCCTGGCGGTGGGAACCTGCGCAGGTTGGGGGTTTCGGCCCGGCGCCGCAAGATCGGAAGCGCGCCCGACGAGCGCAAGGAAAGTGATCGGCGGCCCCGTGCCCGCAAGCGGGGAGCTGGCCGGCACGAATTGCGCCGCGTCGCCGATGGGGTACCATGGCGCGCAGAAGAACGAGGCAAGGGCGCGGGCAGCATCATGATGATTTCCAGACGAACCTTCGGACTTGGGCTTGCCCTCACGGGCCTTGCCGCCTGCGGCACACCCGGCGCCACGCGCCTTGCCACCAGAGGCCCCGCGACGCTTGCGGAGGACCTGCGCCCGGTCGCCAATGCGGGCTATGACGCCTGGGTCGCAGCGTTTCGCGACCGGGCAGGGCACTACGGACTGAGCGAGGCGACCGTCGCCTCGGCCTTCCGCAGCGCGGGCTACCTGCCCGGCGTCGTCACCCGTGACCGCAACCAGACCGAGTTCAAGCGCAGCCTCGAGGATTACCTTTCCATCGCGGTGTCGGACGAGCGGGTGGCCAAGGGCCGCGCCGCCTTCGCCGCGCACCGCCCGACCCTGTCGGCGCTGGAGGCGCGCTACGGCGTGGACGCCACGATCATCGCGGCGATCTGGGGCCTCGAGAGCTTCTACGGCGAACGGCGCGGCGATGTGCCGGTGGTTTCCGCCACATCGACACTCGCCTATGACGGGCGGCGTGGCGCGTTCTTCGAAAGCCAGCTCGTCGCGGCCCTGAAGATCCTGCAGAACGGCGACACCACGCCCGCCAACATGACCGGCAGCTGGGCCGGGGCGATGGGGCATACACAGTTCATCCCCACCACGTACCTCGCCCATGCGGTCGATTTCACCGGCGACGGGCGGCGCGACATCTGGTCCGACGATCCGACCGACGCGCTCGCCTCAACCGCGAACTACCTGGCCGAAAGCGGCTGGCGTCGCGGCCAGCGCTGGGGCGGAGAGACCGGGGCCGGCGCGCCTGCGGGCAGCGTGATCCAGCCGCAGGCCGGGGGCCCGAGTTTCTCCGTCACCGGCAACTTCGGCGCCATCAAGCGCTACAACAACTCCGATTCCTACGCGCTGGGCGTCGGGCTTCTTGCCGACCGGATCGGCGGGGCGGGCCCCTTGCGCGCCACCTTCCCGCCCGACGCCAACGGGCTGACCAAGGCTGATCGCATCATGCTGCAACGACGGTTGACCGCGCTCGGTTATGACACCGGCGGCGCCGACGGGGTGATCGGCACAAAGACCCGCGACGCCATCGGCGCCTGGCAGGCGAGCCGCGGCCTGCCCGTCACCGGGGAGCCGTCGCTCGCGCTGCTGCGCAGCCTCGGCTGATCAGGGCAGCGAAATGGAAAGGGCCGTTCCGGGTTGGAACGGCCCTCCGAGATCTACGGAGATGGGCCAGTTAGGGTGTCGAAGATCGACTAGGCCCAGTCAGGGTTCTTAACCCTCGGGGTTGCCCTCAGGCCACGGCCCCCCTGACTGTCCCGACACCTCTCTCCAATATCACTCTAGACACTGGATCACCTCCTTTCTCTGGGTTGCCGTTATCCACAGGCTGCCACAGATTTTGTGTCTGTCAAACATTTTCACGCAACTTTTTCCGTCAGCCTTGTAACAATCACGCGGAACGGCACCAGTGCCACGATTGCGAGCGACAGCTTGACGAGCCAGTCGGCGACCGCGAGCGAGAGCCAGAGAGGGGCCGCGGGGCCCCAGCCCAGTAGCGGCAGAATCTCCCCGGCCCAGGACACGTCATTGCCAGGTTCGAGGAAGGCGAGCGACGCCGAAAAGGCCATGGTGAAGAAGATCGCGGTGTCGAGTGTGGAGCCAGCCAGCGTTGAAACGAGCGGCGCACGCCACCAGCTGCCCGCGCGCAGGCGGTTGAACACGTGCACGTCCATGAGCTGGGCGACGAGGAAGGCGGCCCCCGATCCCGCCGCGATGCGCAGCGTGACGAGCGGACCGAACTCGCCCACG
Source organism: Paracoccaceae bacterium (assembly GCA_020637675.1). Lineage (GTDB taxonomy): Bacteria > Pseudomonadota > Alphaproteobacteria > Rhodobacterales > Rhodobacteraceae > Albidovulum. The sequence continues at coordinate 384,554 of JACKKD010000003.1, forward strand.
ATCCGGGTGCCGATGAGCGAACAGGTGACCCCCACGAGGAACCCCGCGACCACCACCTTGCGCGCGGCGGAAGGGCCCTGGAAGCGGTTCGTGAGGTCGGTCACGAGGAAGGCGAAGGGGTAGGTGAATGCCCCCCAGGTCAGCCACTGGCCAAAGAGGAACTGCACAAGGATGTTCGAGGCCACAACGATGGCGGCCATGGCAAGAATGCCGGGGATCAGGCTGCGGGTCATGTCGGTTCCGTTTTGACAAGGTGGCGGAGACTTGGCCCCGGTCATAACACAGGGACCCGGGGCCTCTACGCGCCAGGCTTCCGCCGGTCAAGTCACTCCGTCACGCGCAGATCGACGATCTCGGACTTTTGCACCGGCAGGAAGTTGTCGTCGGAAACCATCGTGAGCCTGACGCCTCCTTCGGCGTCCTCCCAGGCGGCAATCCCTTCGAGGTTGTCATGATGGCCCGGCTCACTCTGCCAGATCACCACATCCGCCGCTACCCGGTCGTGGTCGAGCGTGATCTGGCGCACCCGGGACGCGAAACCGAGGAGCGGCCAGAAACCGCGTTCAAGAAGATAGAGCCGCCCGTCCGGGCCGAAGTCCGCGCCCGTCGATGACCAGACCCGGTCGTGGCGGAGCGTGAAGATCGCGCGCGCGTTCTTTCCCTTCACAAGATAGACGGGCGTATCGCCGCCCTGCGGCGGCACTTCCGGAATCGCGAAGATCCGCCCGGCGCGGTCGATGGCCAGCGCCTCGATTCCCTGGTTCATCGGGAAGGCCGCGAAGGCATCGGGACCCGCCTCGGCGATCCACTTCTTTCCGCCGGGTCCGTAGTGCACGATACGGTCCCACGACTCGTAGGAGACATAGATCCCGCCGTCTGGCGCGAACGCCACGCCTTCGGCGTCGTCCATCCAGTCCTGAAGCCGCGTCCCGTGCCAGGACACCGGCAGCACGGGTTCCCCGACGGTCGCGCCGGTGACTGCGCCACCCGCGCCTCGGGTGAACCGGCCGGAGAAGAAGGCCGCCGAATCCGAGACGACGATGAAACCGAGCCCGTTGGGTCGAAGGTCAATCGCTGACAGGCCACCGAAATGGGGATCGTCGTGGTGCCAGACGAAGGCTCCTACCTCTTCGGCCCTCATTGGCGCTGGCGAGGGCGACGCCAGCAGGACGGCGATGACGGCAAGCGTCAATCCGCCGCCAAGACCCCTGTGCACTGCCGCGGCAGGTCCGCCATGGTGAACTCGCGCGGTCCCTTCTTGCGCGGGCCGTTCGGTTTCTTCGGCGGGTTCCTCAGTTCCTCGAGATAGGTCGTGACCCACCATGTCAATGTCTCGTCGCACCCGTCGCCGCCTTTCGACAATTCCGCCACCGAGGGGGTCTGCCGCCGACAGTGCTGCGACCCGCCAGGGCATTTCAGACGGACATGGAAATGCGTGTTGTGCCCGTAAAGGGGGCGGATCTTCTGAAGCCACGCCTTGTCGGAGGGTTTCGCCGTCTTGCACATCTCGATCTTCGCCGCGGCCGCGACGAATATCCGGTCCACCCTCGGGTCCGAGGCAGCGGCCTGCAGCAGGAGGTGATGCACGCGCGTCCAGTTGCCGTTGACACGCTTCTGGTCCTCGGTCCGGACCGAGACCGAGCTCAGGCTCTCCCGTTCGGCGCGCGACAGGTCCAGCCGTGCGGGCGGCAGCATCCAGATGTCGGCATCCAGCCCGATCTGGTGGCTCGCGTGACCGCTCGTCATCGGTCCGCCGCGTGGCTGGCTCATGTCGCCGATGTAGAGCCCGGCCCAGCCCATCTGCCGCGCGGCGGAGGAGAGGTCGATCAGGAACCGGACGAGTTCGGGTTGCCCCCAGTTGCGGCCGCGCGACAGCCGCATCGCCTGCCAGGTCGGTCCGCTTTCCGGCAGCTGCACCATCCCGGCGCCGCAGCCTCTCGCGTAGTCGCCGATGGCTTGCGGTTTCTGCTGCGAGCCTGTCCTCTGCGCCCCGAAGAGATCCTTGGCCAGCGGCGATGCCGAAGCGGCGCACGGCACGGCAAGAACGAGGAGAAGAATCAAACGCGCAATCATGTGCGGACCTGTCATCTGGCGGGACGTTCACCCTGGGGCTTCACCCACATCATAAGGACAAGACCGATCAGGAAAAGCCCCACGAGCGGCGCAATGCCGAGCCGCGCGCTGCCGGTGCCGAGGGTGGCGAAGGTGATGAGCGCCGGCGCGAGGAATGCCGTCGCCTTGCCGGAAAGGCCGTAGAAGCCGAAATCACCCGCCGCATCCTGCGCGCTTGTATGGAAGACCATGAGCGTCCGGCTTGCCGCCTGCGCGATACCGCCGGCCGCGCCGATCATCACGCCGCAGCCGTAGAAGATCATGTTCGGCAGCGGGGAGCCCTCGCCGAGGACGTGGCCGAAAAAGCTCGTCGGCGTCAGGTTCATCATCACGACGATGGTGGCGGTGAGGACGACGATGGCGAACAGGATCACCGGCTTCGGCCCGACCGAGGAATCGAGCTTGCCGCCTGTCCAGGAGGCGAAGGTCGCGGCGATTGCCGCGACGATGCCGAAGACACCGCTCTGGATCACCGTCCATCCCATCACGTTGGAGGCGAAGGCGCCGCCCAGAGCGTATGTCGCGTTCAGCGCGTCGCGGTAGAACATCGAGGCGACGAGGAAGACGAGAAGGCTCGGCCGGTCCTTCAGACCGGCGACTGCACGACCGAGTCCCGACAGCGCCGCGCCGAAGCTCTTGCCGGCGGCGGCCGGCTCCCGGACCCAGAGGAAGAATGGCACCATGAAGACGACATACCAGAGGGCGGTGAACGGCCCGACCGACCGCGTGCCTTCGCGCGTCGCCGGATCGAGCCCGAAGGCGGGCGAGAGACCGATCAGCGTCTTCCCGGTCTCGGCGTTCTCGGCGAAGAACAGCAGAAAGGCGAAGAGCGCCAGAACCCCTCCGAGATAGCCGAAGGCGAAACCCGTGCCGGACACCTTGCCGATGTCCTCCCGCGGCGCCAGGGTGGGCATCAATGCGTTGGTGAAGTTCGTTGCAAGCTCCATCCCTATGAAGCCGAAGCCGAACCAGAAGGCCGCCCAGAAGAGCGTGGACATGCCAGGCACGGTCCACCAGAGGACGAAGGCGCCGAAGACATACATGGCCGAGAACGCCCAGATCCAGGGCATCTTCCGGCCGCGCCCGTCCGCGATGACGCCAAGGATGGGCGCGAGAACGGCGATGAAAATGCCGGTCACGGTCTGGGTTGCGGTCCAGTACGCCTGGGACGCAGCCTTCGCGGCCTCGGCGTCGAGGCCCTGGGCGGCGAAATGCGCCCGCGCGACCTCGGCGAAGTAGGGACCGAAGCTGAAGGTGAGAAGCAGCGTGTTGTAGGGCTGGCTCGCCCAGTCGAAGAACCACCAGCCCCAGATGCGCTTCCTCGCCGATACCGTCATTTGGCCTGCCCCTCGCGTTGCGGGCGATCAAGCCCGAAAAGGAAGTGTCGCGCAAGGGTTGCAGAGGCGCCGCTCAGCGGTCGGGCGGCCAGGGTCGTTCGCCGTCTGCCGCGATCCAGGCCGTGACCCAGCCGGGCAGCGGCGGGCTTGCGGCCGGGTGCCCCATCGCGGCCAGCACCTCTGCCGGCGGCACGATCCCTTCACTTGACGTCACGGCGGAGCGAAGCAGCATGTGGCTGGTGCATTCGCCCGCTCGCCACATGCTCTGCTCCATGTAGAAGAAGCGCGCGTCCCAGCCGATGCAGCGGCTCAACATCTCCAGCCGGTCGAAGGCCCGCACCCTGCGCCGGTAACGCAGCGTGTTGCCGGCGACCGTGATGCCCCACCGATTGGCCTTCATGTGCCGCAGAAGCCCGGTCCGGATCGCCATCGGCACCCGGCCGAGGTCGTAGAGCGTGAGCGTGCGGCCGTTGTTCAGCTCGAACCAGAAGTCGAGGTCCCAGGGCCAGCAGATGTGGTGCGAGACATGCGCCTCGGTCAGCCCGAGCGGCGGCGCGTGGCGGTTCGCCCAGATTTCCTTGCACATGCGCAGAAAAGGATACATCGCCAACCTCTCGTTCGGCCGCGCCCGAGACGTGGCGGCGCGAGTACGCCCGGTCAACATGGAACGTTGCGTTACGCCATTGAACCCGCACCGCCAGCGCCTTACCTCTGGGCGGACGGAACAGCCGGGGAATTTGATGACTTCGCTCTTTCAGGCCCTCATGATCATACTGAACGTGGTCTGGTTCATCATGATCGCGCATATCATCATGTCGTGGCTCCTGAACTTCCAGGTCCTGAACATCCGCCAGCCGATGGTGGCGCAGATCTGGTACGGCCTTACCCGGCTTCTGGAGCCTATCTACACGCCGATCCGCCGCATTCTGCCACAGACGCCGGGGCTTGACCTCGCGCCGCTGGTTGCGTTCGTCGCCCTCATCATCCTTCAGCGCGTGCTGATCAACAACGCCGGCTTCTTCTACGGCTACTGAACCTTGTCCCCGCCGGGGCGCTGTGACAGGGTGGCGCAAAACGAGCAGCCCACCCAATGATGACACGCGCCGAGGAGCTTCTTTCCTCCATCTTCGGATTCGACGCCTTCCGGCCGGGCCAGGCCGAAATCGTGGCCGCCGTGGCGGCGGGGCGCGACACGCTGGCCATCATGCCGACCGGCGGCGGCAAATCGCTCTGCTTCCAGTTGCCCGCGCTCATGGGGCGCGGCGTGACCGTCGTGATCTCCCCCCTCATCGCGCTCATGCGCGACCAGGTCCGCAGCCTGCGCGAAGCCGGGGTCGAGGCCGGCGCGCTGACTTCCGGCAACACCGAGGAGGAAACGGAGGCCGTCTTCGCAGGCCTCGACGAAGGCCGGCTGAAGCTCCTTTACATGGCGCCCGAACGGCTCGCCTCGGGCGCAACACTGGCGCTCCTCAGGCGCATCCGCACGAGCCTGATCGCCGTGGACGAAGCGCATTGCGTCAGCCAGTGGGGCCACGACTTCCGCCCCGACTACCTCCGGATCGGCGCGCTGAAGCGCGCGCTGAACGTACCGCTCGCCGCCTTTACCGCAACCGCGGACGAGGAGACGCGGGCCGAGATCGTCACGCGGCTTTTCGACGGGCGTGCGCCCGAGACCTTCCTGAGGGGCTTCGATCGGCCGAACATCCACCTCGCCTTTCAGGTGAAGGACCAGCCGCGCCGCCAGATCCTCGGCTTCGCTGCGGTGCGCAAGGGCCAGTCCGGCATCGTCTATTGCGGCACCCGGGCCAAGACGGAGACGCTCGCGCGGGCGCTGATCGAGGCCGGTCACCTCGCCTGCGCCTACCACGGCGGCATGGAGGCCGAGGCCCGGCGCGACGTCGAGTCACGGTTCCAGCGCGAGGACGGGCTCATCGTCGTGGCGACGGTCGCATTCGGCATGGGCATCGACAAGCCGGATATCCGCTGGGTCGCCCATGCCGACCTGCCGAAGTCGATCGAGGCCTATTATCAGGAGATCGGCCGCGCCGGCCGCGACGGTGCGGCGGCCGAAACGCTGGCGCTCTACGGCCCCGACGACATCCGCTTCCGCCGCACGCAGATCGATGAGGGGCTGGCGCCTGCCGACCGCAAGGCGGCCGACCATGCCCGGCTGAACGCGCTCCTCGGCCTCGCCGAGGCGACCGGCTGCCGGCGCCAGCGGCTTCTGTCCTATTTCGGCGAGGTGGCGGAGCCCTGCGGCAACTGCGACCTCTGCGACCGGCCACCCGAGCTTTTCGACGGAACGGAAGCGGTCCGGAAGGCGCTTTCGGCGATCCTGCGTACCGGCGAAAGCTTCGGCGCGGCACACCTCATCGACATCCTGACGGGTTCCGCAACCGAGAAGGTGCGCGATCGCGGCCACGACGGGCTGCCGACGTTCGGCGTCGGCCGTGACCTGCCGAAGGCGGAGTGGCAGGCCGTGTTCCGGCAGATGATGGGCCATGACCTCATCCGCCCCGACCCCGAACGCCATGGCGCCTTCCGGATGACCGAGGCGGCGCGGCCGATCCTGCGCGGCGAGGCACGCGTCACGCTCCGCCGCGACACGATCCGGGGCGCCGCGCTCAAGCCGGTGGTCAAGACGCTGGTGGCCGAGGAAGACGCACCTCTGCTGTCCGCCCTCAAGGCCAAGCGCCGCGCGCTGGCCGAGGCGGCAAGGGTGCCCGCCTATGTGATCTTTCCCGACCGGACGCTGATCGACATGGCCGAGCGCCGGCCCCGGACGCTGGACGAGATGGCGCAGGTTTCTGGCGTGGGGGCGAAGAAACTGGAAAGCTACGGTCCGGCCTTTCTCGCCGTCATCGCGGGTGAGGCCGCGCGGATTCATCCGGCACGGGTGAAGCTTGCAGGCCGCGCGGCAGGTGCCCTCTTCGACCGGCTGATGGCGACGCAGGCGGAACTGGCCCGGGGCGAGGACGGTACGGGAAAGCACCTCAGTTGCACCCATGCGACGCTGCGGCGCATCGCCGAGGCGCGGCCCGCGACCATCGCGGACCTTGAGCGGATCGCCGGCCTCGGGAGCCAGAAGCTCGACCGATTCGGCAGTGCGTTCCTCGCCGTCCTCGCCGAGGGCTGAGAGGCCCGGTCAGGCGGGAACGGTGCCAGCAGCTGGCGGGACGGCGGTGCGTGCGTCCCCCGGGCAGAACGCCGCGATCTTCGCCACGATCTCGGCCTTCTTCAGTGGCTTCGTCAGATAGTGGTCGATCCCGGCCTCCAGGATCGACACGCGGTCGGCGTCCATCGCATGGGCGGTCAGCGCGACGATCGGCACCCGTGACAGGCCGCTGGACGCCTCAGCCGCCCGGATCGCCCGCGCCGCCTCGCGCCCATCCATTTCGGGCATCGAGATATCCATGAAGACGAGGTCGGGCCGAAAGCTGCGCCACAGCTCCACCGCCTCGCGCCCGTTGCCGGCGAACTGAAGCTCCATGTCGCAGTCGGCCACCATCTTGCGGAAGACGAGCTGGTTCGTCCGGTTGTCCTCTGCGGCAAGGACGCGCATCGGCCGACCCGCAGCGGCCTCGGGCGCGGATGGCTCCGCCGGCGCCGGCAGCCGGCTCTTGGGGTAGGAAAGGTCCTGCAGCACCCGCAGAAGCTGGCTGCGCAGGATCGGTTTCGCCAGCACGGAAGTGGCGTCGCAGCGCCTGTCGGCCAGCGAATCCGGTTCCGACGACAGGAAAAGGATCGGCGCGGCGTCCCCGACCATCCGCAGCGCGGCGGCAAGGTCGGGGCCGTCGGTCGCAGGCATGTCCTGATCGACAAGGATCACGTCGAAAGGCCCCTGCACCGGAAGCGCGGCCAGCGCCTCGGTCGCGTTGCGGCAACTCGAGACCGCGAGCCCGTAGGTTTCAAGCTGGCGTTGCAGGATCACCCGGTTGATCAGGATCTCGTCGACGATGAGCGCATTCTTCAGGAGGACCGGCCGTTCCGGCCCCGTCCCTGCCGCCGTGTGCTCGGCCGGTGAGAGCACGAGCCTGAAGCCGAAGCACGAGCCATGTCCGACCTCGCTCTCCACCCAGATGGCGCCGCCCATAAGGCCGACGAGCTGCCTGGTGATCGCGAGGCCGAGGCCCGTGCCCTCGAATTTCCGGTTCGACTGGTCCTCGACCTGATTGAACTCGCCGAAGATGTGCTCGATCTGATCGGGGGCGATGCCGATGCCGGTGTCTTCCACCGTGACGTGAAGCTCGTAGTCGCCGCCTGCCAGCTCCAGACCCACGACGCGGGCAAGCACATGGCCCGCCGGCGTGAACTTCACCGCGTTGCCGATCAGGTTCGTCAGAATCTGCCGCATCCGGCCGGGGTCGGCGATGAAGCGCGTCGGCAGGAAGATATCGAAGTCGACCACGAGCCTCAGCCCCTTCTCCCGCGCGAGCGGCTGGAGGAGCAGCATCACCTCGTGCAGGCAACGCTCCAGATCGAAGGGCTCGGGGTAGAGCCGCATCTTCTCCGCCTCGATCTTGGAGTAGTCGAGCACGTCGTTGATGATGACCAGAAGCGCCTCCCCCGAGGAGCGGATCGTCTCGGCGAAGAGCCTCTGCTCCTCGGTCAGCGCGGTTTCGCACAGCAGTTCCGCCATGCCGACGACGCCGTTCATCGGCGTGCGTATCTCGTGGCTCATGTTGGCGAGGAAGGCCGACTTGGCGCGGCTGGCGGCTTCGGCCTTCGCCCGCGCCTCCTCCAACTCGGCCTCGCGCTCCATCGCCGCGGTGATGTCCTGCGCCATGGAAACCAGATCGCCGACCTCCCCCCGCCGATCATGGAACCGGATATGACGCCCGTCGGCGAGGCGGACCACCTTCGGCTCGATCACGTCGCGTCCGAGCCGCGTCGTCATCTCGTGCTGCCAGTCTTGCGCATCCTCGCGCGCCAGATCGGCGATGCCCTGCGAGAGCACCTCCAGCACCCGGAAATAGCTGTCGCCGAGCCGGACGCCACCTGCGCCGAAAAGCGCCAGATACGCCTGGTTGGCGCTGACCAGCCGCGCCTCGCCGTCGAAGACGGCGAACCCGTCTTCGATCGTCTCGATCGCCTCCCACAGCCGGCGCTCTGCCAGCTCCGCTTGCGATGTGACCCGCTCCAGATCGTGCAGGACCTGCACGGTCCGGCCCTTGAGCGATTCGGCCTCCTGCCGCTGGACGACGATCTGGTCCGAGAGCGCGCGGGCATGGCGCGAAAGCTGCGTGTTCGCGGCGTAGAGCTCGCGCTTCTTCTGCTCCAGCAGACGTTCCGCCGCGAGCCGCGCACGCCGCTCCCGCGCCAGCTTTTCGGAAATGCTCACGATCGGCTCCGCCACGTCCGCCCTCTCCCTCGCGTACATGCGGAACGATGCGGGATCGTTGTGAATGAAGGCTTAAGCCCGCCCTTCCATACCGCTCCGGCTTGCCAAGCCGAGCCCGCCCGTGTCAGCATCCGGCCATTGCCAGCCCGGGGCGATTTCGGGGGAGATTTCGATGTGCCGCTTGACCCTGGCCGCCCTCGTGGCGGGTGTTTTCCTTTCCGCCGCCGCCCAAGCGCAGGAGCGCGACTACCTGCCCGAGCGCCGTGCCGTCATGACCGAAGGCGTGGATTTCCCGGGCGGCGATCTCGCGCCGCTCTTCGACGTCGGCTTCGAGACGTGCGAGGCGACCTGCCTTGCCGACACCGCCTGCCGGGCCTTCACCTACAACCGCCGCTCCAGCGCCTGCTTCCCGAAATCGGCCGCCGGCACGTCGACACCGTATCAGGGTGCAATCTCCGGCCGGATCGTCGCCACGGATCCGGCGGCGCTGGCGGGTGCGGGTCCGCGCGCGGCAGAGCTTTCGTTCCTGCGGCCGGAGGATTTCGACGCGGCGCTCGCCCAGGCGCGCGGGCTTGGCGCGGAACACATCGCGGGCGACGCGGCCGAAGACGATCTACTCGCCGCCGCCGCAGCGGCGCGGGCCACAGGCGATCCGGAAGGCGCCATGCGCCTGACCGGCGCCGCGGTCACGCTGTCTGATGGCGCCGGCCCGTGGCTCGACTATGCGACGGCACTTCTCGACATCCCGGTGCAGGACGGTGCGCTGCGGGAAGGCTACGCCCGGCGCGCCGCGGCCGGCGCGATCAACGCCTACCTGCGCGCCGGTGCCGCAGCCTTGCGGACCAATGCACTCGTCACCCTCGCGCGGAGCTTCGAGGTGGCAGGCCGCGGCCGTGACATGATCCCTGCGCTGCGGCTCGCCCAGTCGCTTCAGCCGCGCGACGACACGGCGGCGATGCTCGACGACGCCATCGGCAAGTACGGTTTTCGCATCGCGGAGGCACGGGTAGAAAGCGACAGCGCGTCGCCCCGCATCTGCGCGACCTTCACCGAGGAACTGGTGAAGGCCGGCACCGACTATTCCTCCTTCGTGAAACTGCCCGAGGCGGGCCTCACGGTGGAACCGCAGTCGAACCAGATATGCGTGGGCGGCCTGAAACACGGCACCCGCTATGCCATCACCTTTCGCGAGGGCCTTCCCTCTGCCTCGGGCGAGGAGCTGGGCAAGGATGTGACCGTCACCCAGTATGTCCGCGACCGCTCACCGGCCGTCAGCTTCCCGGGCCGCGCCTACGTGCTGCCGCGCGTGGGCTCCGCCGGCATTCCGGTCGTGACCGTGAATGCTGCCGCGCTCGACCTGACGCTCCTTCGCCTCTCGGACCGGAACCTGATCCGCGCCATGCAGGGCGACTACTTCGGGCGTCCGCTCGACTACTGGTCGTCGGAGGCGCTTCGCACGGATGTCGCCGAGCAGGTCTGGACCGGCACCGGCGAGGTGGGCATGGAAGTCAACCGTGACATCACCACACTCCTGCCGCTCGGCGACGCGATCAAGGAGGCGGGCCCGGGCATCTACGCGCTTCAGGCAGCCGTCCCCGGCCGCGACCCCTACGACAACCCGCCGGCGACACAGTGGTTCGTGATCTCCGACCTCGGGTTGACGGCGATGGCCGGGACGGACGGGCTCCATGTCTTCGTGCGCGGTCTCGCGGACGCCCTCGCGGTGGAGGGTGTGACGGCCACGCTGGTGAACCGCGCGAATGCGGTCATCGGCACCGCCACGACCGACGTGGACGGCCATGCCGTCTTCCCGGCCGGCCTCACCGCCGGAACGGGCGCGGCCGAACCGGCGCTGGTGACGGTCGAGAAGGGCGAGGACATGGCCTTCCTTTCGCTTTCCGAGGCGGAGTTCGACCTTTCGGACCGTGGCGTGGCGGGACGCGAGGCGGCGCCGCCGATCGACGTCTTCCTTTCGACCGAGCGAGGCGCCTACCGCGCGGGCGAGACGGTGAACGCGACGATCCTTGCCCGCGACGCAGAGATGAAAGCGCTCGACGGGCTGCCGATGACGGCACGCCTGATCCGGCCCGACGGGGTGGAGTACTCCCGCATGCTCCTCGCGCCCGCGGGCGCGGGCGGCTTCACCGCCGCGCTGCCCCTCGCCGGCAATGCCCCTCGCGGTACCTGGCGGATCGAGAGCTTCGTCGAGGACGGCACGATCCTCGCGGCGCAGAGTTTCCTCGTCGAGGACTTCCTGCCCGAACGCATCGACTTCGCGCTTTCGCTGCCGGAAGGCGCGCTGCGCCTCAGCGACACACCGACGCTTTCCGTCGATGCGCGCTACCTCTTCGGCGCACCGGGCGCGGGGCTGGCGATGGAGGGCGACCTGCGGATATCGGCGCTCACCGCGCTGGATGCCTATCCGGGATACGTGTTCGGCAGATACGACGAACCCTTCTCGCCCTTCAGGGACAGCCTCTACGACCTGACCGAAACCGACGCGGCCGGCCATGCCGACGTGCCCGTGACCTTCCCTGACCTCGGCGAGGCGGCCAGCCGCCCGCTCGAGGCGCGCGTCACGCTGCGTCTGAAGGAGGGCTCCGGCCGCCCTGTGGAGCGCGACGTCACCCGCCGAATTCTGCCCGACAGTCCGGTAATCGGCATTAGGCCCGCCTTCGCGGACGCCACCGTCCCGCAGGGCGCGCAGGCCGAATTCGCGCTGATCGCCGTCGGCCCGGACGAGAAGCCGGCCGCGCGGAAAGTGCACTGGACGATCAACCGCATCGAGACGAACTATCAGTGGTATTCGCTTTACGGGCAGTGGAACTGGGAAGTGACCACAACCCGCAGCCGCGTGGCCGAGGGCGATGCGACGCTGACCGCAGAGGGGCCGGTCACCGTCTCCGCCCCGGTGGACTGGGGCAACCACGAGATCGTGGTAGAGGCGGCGGACGGCGCCTACGCGGCCTCCTCGGTGGAATTCTACGCCGGCTGGTATGTGCCCGCCGACGCCTCCGAAACGCCTGACACGCTCACCGTCGCCCTGGACAAGGAAGCCTATCGCCCCGGAGACACGGCAAAGGTCAGGATCGAACCGCGCACGGACGGCGTGGCGCTGGTCACGGTGCTGTCGAACCGGCTCATCGACATGAAGGCGGTGCCGGTGACGGCGGGGGAGAACGTCGTGGATCTGCCCGTGACCGACGACTGGGGCGCCGGCGCCTATGTCACGGCCTCGGTCATCCGGCCGCTTGCCGCGCAAGCCGGCCGCGCGCCCGCCCGCGCGCTCGGCCTCTCCTACGCAGCGGTCGATCCCGGCGCCCGGAAGCTCGCCGCCGCGTTCGAGGCCGTGGCCGTGGCCGAGCCCCGCGCCCCGCTGCCTGTCGCACTCAAGGTCGAGGGTGCCGCCACGGGCGAGGAGGTGATCGTCACCATTGCCGCCGTCGATCTGGGCATCCTGAACCTGACCGCGTTCACGTCCCCCGACCCGGAGGACCATTACTTCGGCCAGCGCAAGCTGGGCGTGGCGATCCGCGACATCTACGGACGGCTGATCGACGGCCGCAACGGCGCGCCCGGAACCGTGCGCTCGGGCGGCGATGCGGGCACGGGACTGAAGATGCAGGCTCCGCCGCCCACCGAGGAACTCGTCGCCTTCTTCTCCGGCCCGCTGACGGTCGGTTCCGACGGCTATGCCCGCACCGAATTCCGACTGCCCGGGTTCAACGGCACCGTTCGGCTGATGGCCGTGGTCTGGTCGAAGACCGGGATCGGACAGGCGGAGGCCGATGTGCTCGTCCGTGATCCTGTCGTCGTCACCGCCTCGGTGCCGCGCTTCCTCGCCCCCGGCGACGCGTCGCGCGTGCTTCTGGAGATCGTCCATGCCACGGGGCCTGCGGGCCGCATGGGCCTCGACGTGACCGCCGACGGCCTGACGCTCGGGGAAATTCCTTCCGGGCTCGACCTTGCCGAGGGGGCGAAGGCCGAGATCAGCGTGCCGATAGTCACTGCGGCCGCCGAGGGCACGGCCAAGGTTCGCGTGGCGCTGACTACGCCTGACGGCAGGCAACTCGTGAAGACACTGACGATTCCGGTCCAGGCCAACGACCCCGAGATCGCCCGCCAGAACCGGTTCGAGCTCGCCGCCGGCGCCAGCTTCACACTCGACGAGAACGCCTTCTCCGGCCTCCTGCCCGGCTCGGGTCGCGCCACGCTCGCCGCCGGTCCGCTCGCGCGGTTTGACGCGCCCGGGCTGCTGGCCAGCCTTGACGCGTATCCTTACGGCTGCACGGAACAGCTCACGTCGAAGGCCCTGCCGCTTCTCTACTTCGATCAGGTGGCAACCGCGATGGGGGCTGCCGGCGGAAGCGACGTGCATAAGCGGGTCGAGGAGGCAATCTCCCAAATCCTCCTCAACCAGTCGCCGAACGGCGCCTTCGGGCTCTGGTATCCCGAGGCGGGCGACCTCTGGCTCGACGCCTATGTGACCGACTTCCTCAGCCGCGCGAAGGGGCAGGGCTTCGCGGTGCCCGACACGGCCTTCCGCAACGCGCTCGACAACCTCAGGAACCAGGTCAACTACGCACCCGACTTCGACGAAGGCGGCGGGCCCTATGCCTATGCGCTCATGGTCCTTGCGCGCGAAGGCGCGGCTGCCATCGGCGATCTGCGCTACTACGCCGACGTCAAGGCCGAGGCCTTCGACACGCCCATCGCCGCCGCCCAGCTCGGCGCGGCTCTCGCTGCCTACGGCGACCAGCGGCGGGCGGATGCGATGTTCGCTCAGGCGGCCCGGATCGTCGCCCAGCGCGGGATGCAGGAGGCGCAGGTGTGGCGCGCGGACTATGGCACGGCCCTGCGCGACGCAACCGCCCTCCTCGCGCTCGCCACCGAGGCGGGATCGGCCGTGATCGACCACGACACGCTCGGCAACTCCGTCGCCTCGGCGATGGCCGGCCAGCGGCTTTCGACGCAAGAGGCGATGTGGGCGCTGCTTGCTACCCATGCGCTCATCGACCGGCCGGGGGCCGAGGGCTTCACGGTGAACGGCGCCCCAGTGACCGGCCCTCTTGTCCGTGTGCTTGACGAGCAGGCGCGCGGCCCGCAGGTCATCACCAACGGCACCGGGCGCGATGCGACCTTGACGCTGACGACCTTCGGCGTTCCGACCGAGCCGGAACCGGCGGGCGGCAAGGGTTATGCCATCGCCCGCAGCTACTACACGATGGAAGGCGATCCCGCCGACATCGCCAGCGTGCCGCAAGGCACCCGGCTCGTCGCCGTGATCGAGGTCACGCCGACCGCCGCGGGCGAGGCGCGGCTGATCGTCAATGACCCCCTTCCCGCCGGCTTCGAGATCGACAATCCCGCGCTGATCCGCGCCGGCGACATCGTGGCGCTCGACTGGCTCGACACCGCCGAGACCCGCATGAGCGAGTTCCGGCAGGAGCGGTTCCTCGCCGCGGTGGACTGGACCTCGCGCGAACCGTTCCAGCTGGCCTATATCGTCCGCGCCATATCCCCCGGCACCTTCCGTCACCCCGCAGCGAGCGTCGAGGACATGTACCGCCCCGACTACCGCGCGCGGACGGAGGTCGGCCGGGTCACGGTGACGGAGTGAAGGCGCGGGTCGCCCTTGCGCTCGCCGCCCTGCTTTTTGCAGGCGGCCTCCTACGGGACGGGGCCGATCTGTGGATCGACGGGACGGTCCTGCCGCCGCTGACGGTCGAGACCGGCGTCGAGGTCACGGCGCGCGACGGCACTCTGCTCAGAGCCTTCACAGTCGCAGACGGGCGCTGGCGGCTCGATCCCGGCGCGGTGGACCGAGACTTCCTCGCCATGCTCGTGGCCTACGAGGACAAGCGGTTCTACCAGCACAATGGGTTGGACCCGCTCGCCCTCCTCCGCGCCGTCTGGCAGGTAGCGGCGAACGGGCGCGTGGTTTCGGGCGGTTCCACCCTGACGATGCAGGTCGCGCGGCTTCTGGAGGAAAGCGGCACTGGGCGGCTCTCCGGCAAGCTCCGCCAGATCCGTGTGGCACTGGCGCTGGAACGGCGGCTGACCAAGGACGAAATCCTCGACCTCTACCTCCGCCTCGCGCCATACGGCGGCAACCTCGAAGGCGTGCGCGCGGCGAGCCTGGCGTACTTCGGCAAGGAGCCGCGCCGACTGACCCGCGCCGAAAGCGCACTGCTGGTGGCGCTTCCCCAATCGCCAGAGACCCGCCGCCCCGACCGCGCGCCGGCGACGGCGGAACCCGCCCGCGACCGCGTCCTTGCGCGCCTGACTGCCGCGGGCGCCCTGCCTGTCGACCGAGGCGTCCGCACCGAACCGGTGCCGACGACCCGTCGCTCCTTCCCCGCGCTCGCCCCACACCTCGCCGACCGCCTCCGCCGCGAAGACCCGACCGCGCGCCGGATCGCCACAACCATCGACCCTGCGCTCCAGCGAAGCCTCGAGGCACTCGCCGCGCGGGTATCCCGCAGCTCTCCCGCCCGCGCCTCGCTGGCCATCCTCGTCGCCGATCACCGGACAGGGGATATCCTCGCCTCCGTCGGATCGCCCGACTGGACCGATGCGAGCCGCGCCGGATTCATCGACATGACGCGGGCGCTGCGTTCACCCGGCTCGACCCTGAAACCCTTCGTCTACGCGCTCGCCTTCGACGAGGGCCTCGCCCACCCTGAAACGCTGATCGAGGATCGGCCGGTATCCTTCGGCCCTTACGCGCCGCAGAACTTCGACCGCGCCTTCCGTGGCACCGTGACGGCGCGCGAGGCGCTGCAGCTTTCGCTCAATATCCCTGTCGTGAGCCTGACCGAAGCGATCGGGCCCGCACGGCTCCTGGCCGCCCTGCGCCGGACCGGGGCCGACCCCGTGCTGCCGGGCGGCGACCCCGGCCTTGCCGTCGCGCTCGGCGGCGTCGGGCTCACCCTCGAAGACCTGGTCGGGGCCTATGCCGCGCTCGCCCGGCTCGGTGCGCCGGTCCGGCTTTCCGCGAGGCCGGGCGCAACGCAGCCCGAAGGCCCGCGCCTCACCTCGCCCGAGGCCGCCTGGCTCGCCGCCGACATCCTCGCCGGTCTCCCGCCCCCTGCCAACGCGCCTACGCACCAGATCGCCTACAAGACCGGCACGAGCTATGGCCACCGCGATGTCTGGGCCGTCGGATTCGACGGCGCACATGTGGTCGGCGTCTGGCTGGGGCGGCCCGACGGAGCGTCACTCCCCGGCGCCTTCGGCGGAGAACTTGCGGCCCCCATCCTCTTCGACACATTCGCGCGGATCGGCCCCGAGCGCACACCGCTGCCGCCCCCGCCGCCATCGACCCTGATCCTGCCGAACGCCCGCCTTCCCCAGCCGCTGCAGCGTTTTCGCCCGAGAGGATCGATCCTCGCCCCAGGGGACGACATGCCGGAGATCGCCTTCCCGCCCGATGGCGCGCGGGTCGAAGCGGGTGCGTCGCTCGCGCTCAAGGTCCGGGGCGGAACGCCACCCTTCACCTGGCTCGCGAACGGGGCTCCGGCCGTCCTCTCCGAGCGGAGCCGCGAATCGGCGTTGCCCGTTCCGGGCCCGGGCTATCTCAGGCTCTCGGTAATCGACGGCCTGGGCGCCAGCGCGAGCGCGACAGTCACGCTTGGGCCCTGAGCCACTTGGCTGCCAGGCCCCCCGCCTCCCGACGGAGGGCTTGATCCACTCTGAGCAGGCTGCCCGTCAGATCCGCTCGATGGCGAGCGCGATGCCCTGACCGCCGCCGATGCACATGGTGACGAGCGCGTAGCGGCCACCGGTGCGCTCCAGTTCATGGAGCGCCTTCACGGTCAGGATCGCACCCGTGGCGCCCACCGGATGGCCGAGCGCGATGGCGCCGCCGTTGGGGTTCACCTTCGGCGGATCGAACCCGAGTTCCCTCGACACCGCGAGGGCCTGCGCCGCGAAGGCCTCGTTGGATTCGATCACGTCGAAGTCGCCCGCCGAAAGCCCGGTGCGCTTCAGAAGCTCGGTCACGGCGGGCACCGGGCCGATCCCCATGACCTCGGGCCGCACGCCGGCATGGGTGTAGCCGAGAAGACGCGCGCGGGCCTTCAGACCGGACTTCGACGCCGCCCCGGCAGTGGCGAGCACAAGCGCCGCCGCGCCGTCGTTGATCCCGCTCGCATTGCCGGCCGTGACGCTGCCGTCCTTCTGGAACACGGCCTTCAGCCCCGCGAGCGCCTCAAGGCTGGTGGCCTTCGGATGTTCATCGGTGTCGAACACGACGGTCCCCTTGCGGCCGACGATCTCAACCGGAACAATCTGGTCCTTGAACCGGCCCTCGGCAATCGCGCGGGCGGCGCGGGTCTGGCTCTCCATGGCGAAGGCGTCCTGATCGGCGCGGCTCACGCCATGCTCCCTGGCGACATTTTCCGCCGTCACGCCCATGTGGCCCGTTCCGAACGGACAGGTGAGCGCCCCGGTCATCATGTCGAGCGCCTTCGTGTCCCCCATCTTCTGGCCAAAGCGCGCGGCCTGCAGCACGTAGGGCGCCCGGCTCATGCTTTCGGCCCCGCCGGCGAGCGCGAAATCGGCGTCGCCCAGCATCAGGCTCTGCGCCGCCGAGACGATGGCCTGGGCACCCGAGCCGCAGAGGCGGTTCACGTTCATGGCCGGCGTGCCGTTCGGAATACCCGCCTGGACCGCCGCGACCCGGCTCAGGTACATGTCGCGGGGCTCGGTGTTGATCACGTGGCCGAAGACGACGTGGCCGATCTGATCGCCGGCCACGCCGGCCCGCTCCAGCGCCGCCTTCGCGGCGACCGTCGCGGTGTCGATTGGCGCCATTCCGGCAAGCGCCCCGCCGAAAGTGCCGATCGCGGTGCGCGCGCCGGACAGGATCACGATATCGTCGCTCATGCGGACCTCCTGTGGAATGAGACGCTGGAACTCTAGCTGCTGCGCCGCAGCGAAACCAGCGTGATTTCGGGCGGCTGGAAGACACGGAGCGGCACGCCCGAATAGCCGATCCCGCCCGAGACGATCAGGTGCCGCCCGCCCTCGCGGACATGGCCCCAGCCATAGCGAGAGCGATAGCGCGAGGGCGTCAGAGGCCGCCAGCCGGCAAGGTTCACCTGCCCGCCATGGGTGTGGCCGGATATCTGCAGGAAGGCGCGGGCATCGCCTTCGGCGAAATAGTCGGGCTCATGCGCCATAAGGACCGCAGGCGCGCCCGGCGGCACCGAAGCGAAGGCCGCATCGGGATCGTGCAGACCCGAATGGCCGAGCCGCCTGAGCGCCCGCTGACTGTCCATGCCCACGAGCCAGAAGCCGGCCCCGTGCGGGAGGCGTTCCGCCCGGTTCGTCAGAAGCCGGATCGGGCCTCCCTCCAGCGCCTCGACGACCGAATTGCGGGCAAATCGCGTCGCGCGCGACAGCCGGCAGTCCCACCAGTCGTGATTGCCCATCACGGCCGCAACGCCGAGCGGCGCGGCAAGCGGTGCAAGGGTCTCGACGATGGCCGTGGCGGGGATGCTGCGGGCGGGAAGGTTGCGGTCCGCGATGAAGTCGCCAGGGATGAGAACGAGATCGGGCCGGAGCGCATTCGTCGCCGCTACGATGCGCGCGATGGCGGAAAGCGGCGTCCAGGGTATGCAGACATGAAGATCGGCGAGAACAGCGATCGTCAGGTCGGGCAGCGTCCAGCGATGATCAGCGATCTCGTGCCGCACGATCAGGGGGCGGCTGAACATGGTCAGCGGTCGGAAGTGCGCCTTCTCCGCCATGGCTATCCGCCGGGCAGCACGGGCTGCCGCCCACCGGGGCCGAGCAGCCAGACCCGGTCGCCCTCGATCACCACGGCCGAAAGGGTGCGGCCGTATCCCGCACCCGTATCTATGTTGAGCCGGTTGCCATAGTGGGTGACACGATCGACCGGCGTGTGGCCGTGCACGACCAGCGCACCGTGGTCGCGCGGATCATCCAGGAACGGCCGCCGGATCCACAAGAGGTCGTCCTCGGCCTGCGCGTCCAGCGGCACACCGGGGCGGATGCCGGCATGGACGAAAACCGCGGGCCCCCGGCGATAGCTGGCGTGAAGGCCCGACAGGAACCGCACATGCGCAGCGGGCACGGCCGCCAACGCATCGGCATGGAGGTCGAACAGCATCCGTTCCCCGGCGCCGGCAACGCCGTAGGACGCGAGCGTGGTATCCCCGCCGAGACGCGGCTCGATCCAGTGCATGCCCTCGCGGAGCCCGGGATCCTGGCTGTCGGGATCGGCGAGAAACCCCGTGAACATCCGGTCATGGTTGCCCTTCAGCACGATCCACGGCTCACCCCGGCCGACACCGGCCAGAAGGAAGTCGATCACGCCGCGACTGTCCGGCCCACGGTCCACAAGGTCGCCGATGTGGACGACCGGCGCCCCGTGATCGCCCACCCGCCCCCGGTCCATCGCAATCCGGTCGTGCACATCTTCCAGCTTGTCGCGTGCGCCGTGGATGTCGCCTATGGCGTAGGTTCTCATTCCCGATCCCTGCCCGTTCGGGGCGGACGCTACCCTGCCCGCCGGTTCGCGGCAACCGGCGGGCAGGCTCTTCTGCTCACCCGATGTCGAAGACCAGCGGCTTGACCTGCCGGAACATGCCCGTCGCCTCCAGCGCGCGGATGACCTCTGCCTTCGGCGCCTCGTCGAGATAGAGAAGCGCGATCGCGTCGCGGCCGACGCCCGATCGGCCGAGCGTGAAGTTGGCGATGTTCACGCCTGCGTTCCCAAGCGTCTGGCCAAGCGTCCCGATGATGCCCGGCACGTCCTCGTTGGTGGTGTAGAGCATGTGCGCCCCGATCTCGGCGTCGATATTGATGCCCTTGATCTGGATGAAACGCGGCTTGCCGTCCGAGAAGACCGTCCCGGCGATCGACCTTTCGCGCTTCTCCGTCACCACGGTCAGCTTCATGTAGCCGTCGAAGACGCCACTCTTTTCCTGTTGCGTGGTCGAGATCTGTATCCCGCGCTCCTTGGCGACGACGGGGGCCGAAACCATGTTCACATCCGGGTTGGTCGCCTTCATGATCCCGGCAATCGCGCCGCAGTTCAGCGCCTGGAGGTTCATCCGTGCGACGGCGCCGTCGTAAAGGATGTTGATCGCCTTGATCGGCTCGTCCGTCATCTGGCCGGCGAAGGCGCCGAGATGCTGGGCGAGCTTCTGCCATGGCCCCATGACGGCGGCTTCCTCGGCGGTGACCGAGGGCATGTTGAGCGCGTTCTGCACCGCCCCGGTCAGCAGGTAGTCCGACATCTGCTCGGCCACCTGAAGTGCCACATTCTCCTGCGCTTCGGTCGTCGCGGCGCCGAGATGCGGGGTGACGACGACGTTCGGCAGGTGGAACAGCGGCGAATCCGTCGCCGGCTCCTTCTCGAACACGTCGAAGGCAGCCCCCGCGACATGACCGGATTTCAGCGCCTCGGCCAGCGCCGCCTCGTCGACAAGGCCGCCGCGGGCGCAGTTTATGATGCGCACGCCCTTCTTCGTCCTGGCGATGTTCTCCCTCGACAGGATGTTGCGGGTCTTGTCGGTCAGGGGCACGTGCAGCGTGATGAAATCGGCGCGGTGGAGCAGCTCGTCGAGGTCCACCTTAGTCACGCCCATCGACTTCGCCCGCTCCTCGCTGAGATAGGGGTCATAGGCGATGACCTTCATGTGGAGCCCAAGCGCCCGGTCGCAGACGATGCCGCCGATATTGCCCGCACCGATCACGCCCAGCGTCTTGTTGAAAAGTTCCACCCCCATGAAGCGGTTCTTCTCCCACTTCCCGGCATGGGTCGATTCCGACGCTTCCGGCAGTTGCCGGGCGACCGCGAACATCATCGCGATGGCGTGTTCGGCGGTGGTGACGGAATTGCCGAAGGGCGTGTTCATCACGATCACGCCGCGCTTCGATGCGGCGGGAATGTCGACATTGTCGACCCCGATCCCGGCGCGGCCGATGACCTTGAGCCTGGTCGCGGCCTCCAGCACCTTGTCGGAGACCTTGGTCGCCGAGCGGATGGCAAGGCCGTCGTAGTCACCGATGACGGCGAGGAGCCGGTCCTTGTCCTTGCCGAGATCGGGCAGGTAGTCGACCTCGACCCCCCGGTCGCGGAATATCTGGACGGCGGTTTCACTGAGTTTGTCGGATACGAGAACCTTGGGTGTCATCATTCGTTGTCCTGTCATGCCCGCGAAAGCGGGTATCGGTTGAAGGTTCCCGCTTGCGCGGGAATGATATTTCGGGGGTCAGGCGGCCTTGGCCTGCGCCTCTATCTCGGCCTCGAACGCCCATTCGATCCAGGGCATGAGCCGCGCGACGTCGGATGCCTCGACGGTCGAGCCGCACCAGATGCGCAGGCCCGGAGGGGCGTCACGGTAGGCCCCGGCATCAAGCGCCACGCCTTCCTTCTCCAGCCGCTTTGCGACCGCCTTCGCGAAGGCCGCGCCGTCCCGGATGCGCGGATCGGTGAACTTCAGGCACACGCTCGTCGTGGAGGCCGTCGCCGGATCGGCGGCCAGATTGGCGATCCAGTCCCTCTTCGCGACGAAATCTGCGATGGCCTTCGCATTCGCATCCGCCCGCGCGATCAGGGCCGTCAGCCCGCCGACCGACTTCGCCCACTTCAAGGCGACGAGGTAGTCCTCGACGCAAAGCATCGAGGGCGTGTTGATCGTCTCGCCTTCGAAGATGCCCTCGATCAGCTTGCCGCCCTTGGTCAGGCGGAAAATCTTCGGCAGGGGCCAGGCGGGCACATAGCTTTCAAGTCGCTCGACCGCGCGGGGCGACAGGATCAGGACGCCATGGCCGCCCTCGCCGCCCAACGCCTTCTGCCACGAAAAGGTGACGACATCGAGCTTGGCCCAGGGCAGGTCCATCGCGAAGGCGGCGCTGGTCGCATCGCAGATCGTCAGACCTTGCCGCTTCGCCGGGATCGCATCGCCGTTCGGCACCCGCACGCCCGAGGTCGTGCCGTTCCAGGTGAAGACAACGTCGCGGTCGAAATCCACCGTCGCGAAATCCACGATCGCGCCATAGGGGGCCTTCCTCACCGTGGCATCCAGCTTCAGCTGCTTGACGACATCGGTCACCCAGCCTTCGCCGAAGCTTTCCCAGGCCAGCATCTCCACGGGGCGCGCACCGAGAAGCGACCAGAGCGCCATCTCGACCGCGCCGGTATCCGACGCGGGCACGATGCCGATGCGGTAGTCCGCCGGCACGCCCAGAACTTCGCGGGTGAGGTCGATCGCCTCCTTCAGCTTGGCCTTGCCGACGGCGGCACGGTGCGACCGTCCGAGCGGCGCGTCCGAGAGCATGTCGAGGGAAAAGCCGGGAATCTTCGTGCACGGGCCCGAAGAGAAGCGCGGATTTACCGGCCGCGCGGCCGGAGTCGTCTTGACCATTGCTGGTATCCTTCCAGATATACGCCCCTCGTTGGGGAGGGGTGTCCCGCCGCCGGAGATAGACGGCGCCGGAGGCTGGCACAAGCCGGAAATGTGCTCTAAAGCGCCGCTTGACCGACCGAAACCGACGCAACGCGTTCACTATCGGAAACTTTGCCATGTTCATCGTGACCCTTCTCGCCAGCCCCGACCGCGCCGATCTCGACGGGGCGACGGTGGAGGCGCTGCGCAATGCCTGGGGCGGCGGCGAGGCGCGCTGGCTGAGCCGCGGCGTCGCGGCGGAGTTTCCACTGCCGGCGCTACCGGCGAATCGCTGGGAGGCGTGGGCCGGGCTTCAGGGCCTCGGCGTCGACCTCGTCGTCCAGCCTGCCGGGGGTCGCCGCAAGAAGATGCTTCTGGCCGACATGGACTCGACCATGATCGGGCAGGAATGCATCGACGAGCTGGCCGACATGGCAGGGGTCGGACCGCGGGTGGCCGAGATTACCAGGCGCGCCATGAACGGCGAACTGGATTTCGAGGGCGCGCTGCTCGAACGGGTCGGGCTTCTCAGGGGCCTGCCCGAAGCGGTCATCGGGACGGTTCTGGCCGAACGCATCACGCTGGCTCCGGGCGGCCGTGAACTGGTCGCCACGATGAAGGCGAACGG
This sequence comes from Paracoccaceae bacterium, assembly GCA_020637675.1. Taxonomy (GTDB): domain Bacteria; phylum Pseudomonadota; class Alphaproteobacteria; order Rhodobacterales; family Rhodobacteraceae; genus Albidovulum. The sequence goes on from JACKKD010000003.1 coordinate 407,396, forward strand.
CGGCTACACGGCGCTCGTCTCTGGCGGCTTCAACGCCTTCACCGCGTCCGTCGCAGCGCAACTCGGTTTCGACGAACACCGCGCCAACACGCTACTGGCCGATAACGGGCGCCTCAGCGGCGACGTCGCCCGCCCCATCCTCGGCCGCGAGGCGAAGGTCGCCGCGCTGGAGGAGATTTCCGCCCGGCTCGGCATTGACCATGCCGATGTCCTTGCGGTGGGAGATGGCGCCAATGATCTCGGGATGCTTCATCTGGCCGGCGCGGGCGTCGCGCTCCACGCCAAGCCATCGGTCGCCGCGCAATGCGACATCCGCATCAACCACGGCGACCTGACCGCGCTGCTCTATATCCAGGGCTACGCCGCCGGCGACTTCGCGTGATCCGGTCGCGCGCTCGACGTGAAGTGCCGCCGCCCGACCGGGCGTTTTGGGTGCGCCTTCGGATCAGTCGGCGAAGCCGGGCGCCAGACGCATCTCGCCCACCGCGATGCCGCGCCGATTCCGTAGGGGGTCGGTCAGGTACTTCCCGACGACGGAATCGGCGGCGTCCAGCAGGCCCATCCGCACCAGCAGCGCGGTGATCGCGGCCTCCGAAGCCCGCGTGCCGCCGTCGACAATCTTCAGCGCGATCCCCTGCTTCCGCTCGGGCAGGATCGCCACGAACACGGCCTCGGCCCCGGTCTTGACCGCGGCCTTGCCGCCCAGGGCCCGCATCAGGTTGGTGCAGGCCCGGCCTTCTCCCGCGACCAGATCGGGATATGCAACCATCGCCCGCCAGAGCCGCGCCGCCGCCCTTTCGCGTGCCGAGCCCTCGGGGTTGGCCGCGGCGAACCCGGCCATCGCGCGGGCCAGCCCGTGCACCGAAGTCGCGAAATTGGGGGCCGAGCATCCGTCGATCCCGTAACCCGGCGAGGCCTCGCCCGTCACCTCCTCGAAAGCCGCCCTTGCGGCCCGCTGCACGGGATGGTCGGGCTCGACATACTCCGGCCCCGCGCCCATGTGCTTGGTCAGCGTCAGGAAGCCGGCATGCTTGCCCGAGCAGTTGTTGTGGATCTGGCAGGGCGCGGCATCCGAACAGACCAGTTCCTTCCGCGCAGCCGGATCGTCCGGCATCTGTGTGCCGCAGCGCAAGTCCGCCTCGCCGAGACCCAGGCCCGTCAGCCAGCGCCCGACCGCCTCCGTGTGGACATGCGCGCCATTGTGGCTCGCGCAGGCGAGCGCAAGTTGCGCGCTGCCAAGACCGAAACGATCCGCTGCGCCGCTTTCCACAAGCGGCAACGCCTGGATCATCTTGCAGGACGAGCGGGGAAAGATGACCGCCGCTGGATCGCCCCAGGCCTCCACCACCTCGCCGCGCGCGTCGCAGACAACGGCATGCCCGGAATGGGCGCTTTCCAGCATCCCGCCGCGCCAGAGTTCGATCATCGGTATCGCCGGCATCTTCCCTCACCTTTGCGCGAATTTCCGCCTCCGGGGCTTTTCCCGCCTCGGGGATTCGCGCTAAGACCGGCATATCGAGTTGACGGGTTTCCCGCCATGCCCAAAGCGGCCGCGCGAAGCGGCGCCGGCCCCCGAGGGGTCGTCATTGCGGGCGGGATCGCCGGGGCGACGACAGCGGAGGCAGGTTACGACATGACTTCACCGATCTTGCGCGCGACGGGCGCTCTCTTTCTTGCGATTTCCACCGCAACGGGCGCACTTGCCCAGGTGTCCACCAACCGCGTGGCGGCGAATACGGACTGGAGCGTCTTCGTCGAGGAAGACCCCAAGGAATGCTGGGGTGTCACCGCGCCAAAGGAAACCGTGAACACAAAGGACGGCCAGGCCGTGTCGGTCCGGAGGGGCGACATCCTCCTTTTCGTTACCTACCGTCCAGGCGTCGCCGAGGGCGAGGTCTCCTTCTCCGGCGGCTACCCCTTCGCCAGCGGCTCCACGGTCTCGCTCGACATCGGCGGAACGGCCTTCGAGCTGTTCACGGAAGGCGAATGGGCCTGGTCGGGTTCGAAGGAGGACGACGCGAAGATCATCGCCGCCCTGAAGTCCGGCGCCTCGGCGGTGCTGACCGGGCGCTCCGGTCGCGGCACCCAGACGAAGGACACGTTCTCGCTCCTTGGTGTCAGCGCCGCGCTCGACGAGGCGAAAAAGCGGTGCGCCGGCTGAGCCTCGCCGTGACGTCCGGCGACGAGGATTAGGACGGTGTTAAACCTCGCGCGCTAGACCTGTTCCCGGGTGAAAGGAACGGGTGGTGTAATGGCCAGGCAGAAGAATGCCGCGCCAGTCATCATCAAGCGCAAGAAGGTCGTCGGCGGCGACGGGCACCACGGGGGGGCGTGGAAGGTTGCCTATGCCGACTTCGTGACTGCCATGATGGCCTTCTTCATGCTGATGTGGCTGCTGAACGCGACGACAGAAAAACAGCGGAAGGGAATCGCGGACTATTTCAGCCCGACGATTCCGCTCAGCCGGATCTCGGGCGGCGGTGACGGGTCGTTCGGCGGCGACAGCGTCTTCTCGGAGGATCAGATCGCCCAGAACGGCACCGGCGCGTCGAACCTGCGCCCCTCGGCCGAGCGGCAGGCGCTCGGCCAGACCGGCACCGACAGCGCCGACACCGCCGACGCGGCCGCTGCCTTCGCCGAGGAGGCTCGGAGAATCGAAGAAGCCCTCATGGGCATCGGCGGCGAAAGCATGGTCAGCGAACAGGCGGCGCGTCACATCGTGACCCGCGTGACCGACGAGGGACTCATCGTCGAGCTCTTCGACCTTGACGACGAGCCGCTTTTCGAAGGCGACACCGACAGACCTGCGCCGATCACCGAGGAGATGGCCGGCGTCCTCGTGAAAGTCTTTGCCCTCGTGAAGAACGGTGTCGCCGTCGAGGGTCATATCCGGGCGCTTCCGGCCGTTCTGCGCGACAATCCCGCCTGGGACCTCTCCGCCGCGCGCGCGATGCGGATGAGAAGGCTCCTCGAGGCCGAGGGCTTCGCGCCTGCGCGGGTGCAGCGCGTCACCGGACATGGTGACCGGGCCCCCGCCGCGAAGAACCCGATGGCTCATCGCAACAATCGCCTGGAAGTCATTCTGCTGCGGTCAACCCGGTAATGTTCGCCGGATCTGATCCGTTAGGGCGATGTTAAGCCGCCGCGCTGCAAGGTGGGCCGAAAGACGGGACACAGCAGCAGAAAGGCGGCAACCATGTCCATTTCGTCCTCACTCAATGCCGGCGTCGCGGGTCTCAGCGCCAATGCGACGCGGCTTGCGACGATATCCGACAACATCGCCAACTCCGGCACCTACGGATACAAGCGCGCCTCGGCGGATTTCGAAAACTTCGTGATCAACCAGGCGCGCAGCGCCGGCACCTATTCGGCGGGTGGGGTGCGCGCATCTTCGTCGCGACTGATCGACGAACACGGCGCCCTCGTGGCGACGTCGAACGCGCTCGACCTCGCCGTCGCCGGCCGAGGCATGCTTCCGGTCACGACCGAACTCGACGCGACCGGGGGCGAACGTGCGCTCATGATGACTACGACGGGTGCCTTCCGTCCCGATGCCGACGGCGTACTCAAGACCGAATCCGGGCTCGTCCTGCTCGGCTGGCCCGCCAACGCGGACGGCAGCATCCCGATCCTTCCGCGCGACACGGTCGCAGGGCTGCAACCGGTGGTTATCAACGCCAACCAGACGGCCGGCGATCCGACCACCACGATGAGCCTCGGCGTCAATCTGCCCGCAACCGAAACCGAATACGGCAGCGCGGGCACACCGCTTCCCCTCTCGATCGAGTATTTCGGCAACCTGGGCACATCCGAAACGCTCGACATCACCTTCACGCCGACCCTGCCGGCGTCGGGCGCATCCAACACCTGGACAATGGAGATCCGCGACTCCGCCCAGGGAGGCGCCGTGATCGGCCAGTACACATTGACGTTCGACGATACGCGGGCGAATGGCGGCACGTTGTCTTCGGTCACGACGCTCACCGGCGGCCCATATGACCCCGTGACCGGAACCCTCAACCTAACCGTCGCCGGAGGACCGTTGTCGGCGACGATCGGCAAGCTTGGCGACGTCAACGGGCTGACGCAGCTCTCGGACAGCTTTGCACCGACTTCGATCACCAAGGACGGCTCGCCGGTCGGCAACCTCACGGCTGTGGAGGTCGATGACCAGGGATACATCACCGCCACCTACGACACAGGCTTCACGCGCCGGATCTACCACATCCCGGTGGTTGACGTTCCGAACCCGAACGGCTTGATCGCGATGAACAACCAGACCTTCCGGGTCTCGCCCGATTCCGGTTCCTTCTACCTGTGGAACGCGGGCGATGGCCCGACCGGAGGTATTGTGGGCTACGCGCGCGAAGGCTCCACGACCGACGTGGCCGCCGAACTGACGGCCCTGATCCAGACGCAGCGCGCCTACTCCTCGAATGCCAAGGTCATCCAGACGGTAGACGAGATGCTGCAGGAAACCACCAACATCAAGCGCTGAGGACGAGCAACTTGGCACGTTCTCGGGAGGCTGAGGCATGAGCCTGTCCGCATCGCTCGCGAATGCACTCACCGGGCTGACGGCGTCCGCCCGGGCCGCCTCCGTCGTGTCGTCCAACGTCTCGAACGCGCTGACCGAAGGCTACGCGCGGCGTGAGCTCCACCTCTCGCCGCAGTCGGTGGGTGGCCGCGGCGCCGGCGTCAGGGTCGACGGCGTGACCCGCGTCGTGGACCGCACACTCCTGACCGACCGCCGGCTTGCGGACGGCGAGGCGGGGAATGCGCGTCTCAAAAGCGGATTCCTGGCCCGGATCGAGGGAATGACCGGCACACCGGAGGATGCGGGGTCGCTGTCAGCGCGCGTCGCCACGCTGGAGTCGGCGTTGATCCAGGCCGCGAGCCGGCCCGACAGCCAGGCACGGCTGCAAGGCGCCGTCGATGCCGCGACCGGACTTGCCGGCCATCTCAATGCGCTGTCCGACGCCCTCCAGCGGGAACGGATGAATGCCGATGCCGGGATCTCGGCACAGGTTCGCACGCTGAACGAGTCGCTTTCGGGCATCGACCGGCTCAACGACGAAATCCTCGCCGCCGCTGCCTCGGGTCACGACGCGACGGCGCTGATGGACCAGCGTCAGACACTGGTGGACCGGGTGGCGGCAATCGTTCCGGTGCGAGAAGTGGCGCGAGAGCATGACCAGATCTCGCTCTACACCACCGGCGGGGCGATCCTCCTCGAGGGCAACCCTGCCGTCATCGGCTTCTCGGCCGCAGGCGTGATCACCCCCGACATGACGATCGGATCAGGAGCCCTTTCGGGGTTCACGATCAACGGTCTCGCGGTACCATCCTCGGATTCCGGTGCCCTCGGCGGCGGAACGCTCGGCGCCCTCGTCGCGATCCGGGACGATCTCGCGCCGGCCGCGCAGGTCCAACTCGACGCGGTTGCCCGTGATCTCGTGGAGCGATTTGAAAGTCCCGCAATCGACCCGACACGCGGCCCCGGACAGCCGGGACTGTTCACCGACAACGGTGCGGCTTTCGATCCCCTGATCGAGGAGGGCCTCGCAGGACGCATCGCGCTGAACGCGCTTGTCGATCCGCGCCAGGGTGGCCAGCTCTGGAGGCTTCGCGACGGACTCGGTGCCGCCGCGCCGGGTAGCGTGGGCGATGCCACGCTTCTTCAGAGCCTCGGCACCGCGTTGTCGGTAGCCCGTTCTCCCGCGTCCGGAAACTTCGTCGGTGCAGCGCGATCCGCCTCCGGCCTTGCCGCCGATGTCCTGTCAGGGTTCGCCATCTCGCGCCAGTCCGCCGAGGCGCGCGAAAGCTTCGCCACCGCCCGCCACGACGCGCTAAAGGAAATGCAGCTCGCCCAGGGCGTCGATACCGACGCGGAGATGCAGACCCTTCTGATGGTCGAGCAGGCCTATGCTGCAAATGCGCGTGTGGTCCAGGTGATCGATGATCTCATCCAGCAACTGATCGGGCTCTGAGCGATGCATTACCTTTCCGTCGGCGACTTGGCCCAAGCCTACCAGATGCGCCGCCACAACGCGGCGCTCCAGACCCACCTCGCCCGGCTGACCGAGGAAATGACGACCGGCGTCCGCTCCGACCTCGCCGAGGCGGTATCCGGTGATTTCCGCGCGCTCGCCGGGCTCGACCGCTCCCTCGCGACGCTCGCGGCCTACAAGACCGCCACCGACGAGGCCGCACTCCTGACCCAGACGGTGCAGTCCGCGCTGGAGACCGTGCAGGAACTGGCGACCGATCTGGGCCCCGGCCTCCTTTCCGCCGCAACGACCGGAACCCCCACGCTGATGGACACCACAGCCGGGGACGCGCGGCAGAAGTTCGCCTCCGTGGTCTCGGCGCTGAACACCCAGGTGGCCGACCGGTATCTCTTGTCCGGAACGGCAACCGACCGGAAACCGATCGCCGACGCCGATTCGATCCTTTCGGCGCTGGGCGTCGCGACCGCGGGCCAGGTAACCGCTGCGGGGGTCGCCTCCGCCGTCGCCGCCTGGTTCGACGCGCCGTCCGGCGGCGGCGGATTCCTCGACGCGGCATATGGCGGCGCTGCGGCGCCGTTTGCGCCCTTCGGGATCGGCGCGGGCGAGTCGGCCACGATGGACCTGACGGCCGCGGACCCGGCAATCCGGGATCTTCTCGAAGGCTTCGCTCTCGGTGCGCTTGTGGCCGAGGGCACCCTTTCGGGCGATGACGCAGGGCGGGCCGTCCTGCTGCGGCGTTCCGGCGAGGCGCTCCTCGCTGCCGGCAACGACATGGCGGCGGTGCGCGCCCGTGTCGGCTCCGTCGAAGCGCGGATCGCCGGCGCCAGCGCCCGCAATGCGGCCGAGGCTTCTGCGCTGCAGATCGCGCGGAACGGTCTCGTCGCCGCCGATCCCTACGACACGGCGACTGCGATCCAGGCCGTGCAGACCCAGATTGAGACGCTCTACACGCTCACCGCGCGTCTGTCGCGCCTGTCACTCACGGATTATCTCGGATGAGAACGCTCCTCGCCTTCGCTCTGGTCTTGCTTGCCGGTGCTGCCGCGGCGACGCCGGTCCGGATCAAGGACCTGGTCGAATTCGACGGCGTGCGCGGCAACGATCTCGTCGGTTACGGCCTCGTTGTCGGTCTCAATGGCACCGGGGACGGCCTGCGCAATGCGCCCTTCACCGAGGAGATCATGGCCAACATCCTCGAGCGGCTCGGGGTGAACGTCACGGGCGAGAACATGCGTCCGAAGAACGTGGCCGCGGTCTTCGTCACCGCGACGCTCCCTCCCTTCGCGCGCGCCGGCAGTCAGATCGACGTCACGGTCTCGGCGATCGGGGACGCAAAAAGCCTGCTCGGCGGGACACTCGTGATGACACCGCTCAATGCCGCCGACGGCGAGATCTATGCAGTCGCGCAGGGAACGATCATCGCCGGCGGCGCCTCGGCCGAGGGGGCGGCGGCGAGCGTCACGCAAGGGGTGCCGACGTCCGGCAGCATCCCGGCAGGGGCGCGGGTGGAGCGCGAGATCGCCTTCGACTTCGGCGGGCTGAACGCCGTGCGCCTCGCGCTCCGCTCACCCGATTTCACCACTGCCGGCCGGATCGAGGAGGTGATCAACGCGGAGTTCGGGCGCCGGGTTGCCGAAATGACCGATGCGGGTACCGTCGCGCTCGACATCGGCGCAACGCGCATGGGCTCGCCCGCACATGCGCTCGGCCGTATCGAAAACCTGCTTATCGAACCGGAGCGACGCGCCCGCGTCGTGGTGGACCAGCGTTCCGGAACGATCGTCATGGGGGCGGACGTCCGCATCAGCCGCGTCGCGGTCAGCCAGGGAAACCTCACCCTGAAGATCGAGGAGGCGCCGCTCGTCGTGCAGCCCAATCCCTTCGCCCAGGGCGACACGGTCGTCGTGCCCCGCTCTTCCGCCGCGATCGAGGAGGAACCCGGAATCGGCATGGCCGAGATCTCGGATGCCTCGTCGCTGTCGGAGGTCGTGGCAGGCCTCAATGCCCTCGGAGTGTCCCCGCGCGACATGATCGACATCCTGAAGAGCATCAACGTCGCGGGCGCACTACACGCGGAATTCGTCGTGCGCTAGCAGGCGCGTTCGGCGGACCGTGGCGGCGGAAACCGTCGAGACCCGGGCATCTCCCTAACCTCCGTAACCGGGCGGCAGGAAGAGCTCGGCCGAAGCCCGCAGCGCCTCCACATGCTGCTCGCGCCGATAGGCGGCAAGGGCCTGACGCCGGTCATCGTTGACGACGGGCATGTCTTCGAAGGGCCAGGTCACCAGCCATACCCGCGCGTCGGGATTGCCCTGAAGCGCGGCTTCGTAGTCCGCGAAGACGTAGCGCGCCTCGGGCAGGTAGTAGTAGAGCGGTGCCTCTGTCCAGCTCTTGTCCAGAACAAGGATCAGATCGTCCGGCCGGTAGTACGGCATCATCGCGGCCACGACGGACTTGTAGTCGCGCGGCGAGCCCGGCTTGGCAAAGGAATAGGGGACGCTCGCGGCAAAGGCCCCGATCAGGGCAACCGTCGCCCCCAGGCGCGGCAATCTCGCCCCAATACCTGCGGCCGCCCCGGCAACGAGGATCACGAGGTAGGGCACGAAGATGAGGAAGGCGCGGCTCGCAAGGATGGCAACCTTCGCCGAAAGGACAAAAAGGATAAGCGGCGCGACGAGACCGAGCAGGATGACAAGGAGTCGCGGGCCGGCGGTCTGGGCGCGCCAGCGGACGAACAATGCGCTCCGCGACAGGCCGTGTCCCAATGCCTGGGCAGCCGCGGGCAGCCAGAGAGCGAGGATCGGCCCGGCGCTGACCACCATGAGGGCCTCGTTTCGATGCAGGGCGATCCGCGCGAGCCAGACCATGAAGCCCGAAACGACCAGGGCCAGGCCCGGGGGAAACCACCGCGGCAGGTTCTCGCCGCCTCCCGCCGGACTCGGCTGGCGTGCGCGGGTGACGCATCCCCAGGCAACGAGGCCAAGCCCGGCGACCAGCAGCGCGACGGCGGCAGCCATGGGAATCGCCAGGGCCGGCATGGCGTTGCGATCCGTCGCGAAGAGAAATCCGAAGGTGAGGTACTCGCGGAGGAACTCCGGCGCCGCTTGCTCGACGGCGCCGTGCCGCGCGCGATAGACCGAATGGAGAAGCTCCGGAGCCGAGAGCATGACGGCGACGGCCTGCAGCTGGATCGCCGGATGGACGCCGGAAAACCGCGCGCGAACCAGATCGCCCCAGCGAAAGGGCTGCATCGGCAGCGCCAGCGTCGCCCATACGATCTGGATGCCGAGAAGCGGCCAGACGAATTCGACCGATCCGGCGGTCGCGACGACGGACAGGACGTATCCTGCGCCCGTCAGACCTCGTCGGCCAGAACCGTAGACGAAGGCGAGCAGGAGCGCGGTGGACAGAAGACCGAAGAACGCCCCCGCGGCGTACATTCTTGCCGACTGGCTGAGGAACAGATGGAAGCCGTGCAAGGCCAGGAGACTTGCCGCAAGCGCGCCCGCGGGCGCGCCGTAGGCACGCCTGCCCAGCACGAAGGCGAGCCAGACGGATGCGGCCCCGAGTACGGCCGACGGCAGGCGCAGCGCCCATTCCGAGACGCCGGCAAGGCCGGTCCAGAGAAACATTGCGAGATACCAGCCCATCGGATGCGGCTCATCGTGAAAGTGCATCGACAGTGTCTCGCTCCAGTTCAGCCGGGGCGGCGGGACGGAATGGATGGGTGGCAAGGGAATGCCGGGCACGTAGACTTCCGGATGACTGACGGAGCGGAGGTCGAGGTCATAGAGCCTGAGCGCCAGCGCGGCCACGACCGCTCCAAGCGCGATGCCCGTCCAGGCGCGCGATCGTACCATTGTCATCGGTGCCAGGACCTTCCCCACGGGCGAGCAAAGCAAACGTTCTCACCATGCGACCCTAACCGGGATGCCTGCAAGAACATTGATCCGGGTCAACCCTGTGCGGCTCGGCGCCTTGAGGCGGCCCGACGCATCGCTTAGGTTGGCTTTCGACATGTCGTTTCACGCGGGAGAGTCCCATGACCCAGCGCCTTCACCTCGTCTTCGGCGGGGAACTGGTCAGTCCGGACCGGACCGTCTTCAAGGACCCGACGGCGATCCATGTCGTGGGAATCTTTCCGGACTACGCCAGTGCCTACAACGCCTGGAAGGCGGAGGCGCAGCGTACGGTCGACGACGCCCATACGCGCTACTTCATCGCCCATATCCACCGCCTCCGGGACGAGGCGACCGAAACCGCTCCGACCGAAGAACTCGGCGGCTGAAGCAGAGGGGAAATGGCGCGTTCGCTCGCCCTTGCGCTCTACCTTCTTGCCGCGAGCCGGGGCGGGTCGGAGCCCGCCGCGGCGCGCGGCCGCCGACCGGACGGAAAACTCGTCTGGATGCACCTCGGCGCCGGATCGAACCTCAAACGGCTCGCCCAGCTTGCGCGCCGGCTCTACGACCTGCGCCCGGGGCTCGCATTCCTTGTCACCGCGCAGGGAGACGCGTCGCCCACCGCGGCCGGATTTCCCGGAACGATGGTGACGGATCGCACCCCGGCGGAGCGCGTGCCGTCGGTCGCCGCGTTCCTCGACCACTGGCGGCCGGACCTGGCGCTGATCGCCGGAGCGACGCTGCCGCCTGCGCTGATCGCCGGCACGCATGACCGCGGCATCCCGCTGATCCTTGCCGATATCCGCCTCGGCACCGAGGATGTCGGTCAGTGGCGCTGGCGGCGCGGGCTTGCTGCATCGCTCCTGTCGCGGTTTTCGCGCGTGCTCGCACAGGATCCCGAGACCGCCGCGCGACTCCGGGCGATCGGGGGGCGGCAGCTTCCGGTCGAGATTGCCGGCCGGATCGAGGAGACGTCGGAACCTCTTCCGGGCAGCGAGGCAGAGCGGGCGGCGCTCGCCGAATTGTTGGCGACGCGGCCGGTGTGGCTGGCCGTCGCCTGCCCGGAAGCCGAGGAAGAGGCGGTCATCGCGGCACATGCGCGGGCGATGCGGCTGGCACACAGGATGCTGCTCATCCTCGTGCCCGCCGATGCGCAGCGCGCCGATGCCCTGGCAGACCGCATCGGACGCGAGGGTTGGGTCGTCGCCCGCCGATCGCGCGAGGAAGAACCGGAGGCGGACGTGCAGGTCTTTCTCGCGGATGGCGAGGCGGAACTCGGCCTCTGGTATCGACTCGCCCCGGTGACCTTCATGGGCGGGACGCTCTCCCCAGGCGGGACTGGGCGCAATCCGTTCGAACCCGCAGCGCTCGGCTCGGCCATCCTTCACGGCCCGCACCCGGGGCCCTATCCGGATGCCTACGCGCTTCTGGCCGACGCCCGCGCGACCCGGCTCGTCAACGGTGCCGAGGCGCTTGCGGACGCGGTGGCTGATCTCATCGCACCCGACCGGGCCGCTCTTCTCGCGCACAATGCCTGGGCGGTGTCGTCCGGAGGCGCGGAAGTGACCGACAGGGTCGCCGAGATCGTCCTCGCCACGCTCGACGGTCCGTCCGGAAAGGTCGCCGCGTGATGGTGGTGCAGGCGCCCCGGTTCTGGTTCACACCGCCCGACCAACCCGGCTGGGCCGCACGTCTTCTTGCGCCTTTGGGTCGTGTCTACGCCCGCGCGACGGCGCGTCGTCTTGCCGACAGAGCGGGAGTGCGCGTCGGTGTACCGGTGATCTGCGTCGGCAACCTGAGCGTAGGCGGCACGGGGAAGACACCGACGGTCGTCGCGCTCGTGCAGCGGCTCGCCGCACGCGGCGTCTTCGCGCATGTCGTCAGCCGGGGCTACGGTGGAAGTCTTTCCGGGCCGGTCAGGGTCGACGAGCGCCGACACAGCGCGGCGGATGTCGGCGACGAACCCATGCTGCTGGCGGGGTTTACCCCCACCTGGGTCGCGCGGGACCGGGCGGCCGGCGCGCGGGCCGCCGCAGCCGCGGGCGCAGGGGCGATCCTTCTCGATGACGGCTTCCAGAATCCGACACTGGCCAAGGACCTGTCGCTTATCGTGGTCGATGCCGGCCGCGGGTTCGGCAACGGGCTTTGCCTGCCCGCCGGCCCCCTTCGAGAGCCGGTCGCGGCGGGGCTGCGGCGCGCCGATTTCGTGCTGTCTATCGGATCCGCGCCGCAACAGGCGGAGTTCGCGCGGGCCTGGGGTGCCGCCCTGACCGTTCCGCATCTGACCGGTGCACTGAAGCCCCTCGAGACCGGAATGGACTGGGAGCGGCTGCCGGTGCTCGCCTTCGCCGGAATCGGCCATCCCGAGAAGTTCTTCGCCACGCTTCGCGAGCTTGGCGCCGAGCTCTGCCGCACTGTCGCACTTGATGACCATCAGCCCCTCACACCCGCGATCCTGCACCGGCTGGAAGCCGATGCGGCGGGGCTTGGCGCCCAGCTCGTCACCACCGAGAAGGATGCCGTCCGCCTGCCGCAGGACTTCCGCCCGAAGGTGCTGAGCGTACCCGTCCGGCTGGAACTCGACGACTGGGCGCCGCTCGACGCCGCGCTCGACCGCCTCGGGCTCTGACCGAACTTACCGCTTCAATCCGGCATCGTTCTCGCCGAGCTTCGGCGACGGCCGGTCGAGCGCGAGGTCGGCGCCCGAGAAGGTGAATGGCGACCGGACACCCGGCACGCCGTCCGGTGCGATGCGCATCCCCCGCGCGACGATCTGAGGGTCGGCGAAAACCTCGCCCATGTCGTTGATCGGCCCGGCGGGCACGCCCTCCGCCTCGCAGGCGGCGAGGAGATCGGCCTTGCTGAAGGTCCGGGTCCGTTCGGTTATGCGCGCCGTCAGCGTGGCCCGGTTGGCGATACGGTCTGCGTTCGTCAGGTATTCCGGTGCCTCTGCCAGCGCCGGAAGCCCGAGGATGCCGCAGAATCGGCGGTACTGGCCGTCGTTGCCGGTGGCGATGATGATCCATCCGTCGGCGCAGTCGAAGACCGAGTAGGGAACGATGTTCGGATGTGCATTGCCCATCCGCATCGGCGGATTGCCGGAGGCGAGGTAGTTCATCGCCTGGTTTGCCATGATCGAGGTCGCAACGTCGAAGAGCGACATGTCGATATGCTGCCCCTCGCCGGTCCGCGCCCGCTGGTGGACGGCCGCAAGAATTGCCGTCGCGGCGTAAACGCCGGTGAAGATGTCGGTGACCGCCACGCCGACCTTCTGCGGCTGGCCGCCCGGCTCTCCCGTCACGCTCATCAAGCCGGACATGCCCTGGATGATGTAGTCGTAACCGGCACGATGGGCATAGGGTCCGTCCTGCCCGAAGCCGGTAATCGAACAATAGATGAGCCGCGGGTTGACTTCGCGCAGGCTCGCGTAGTCGAGCCCGTATTTCGCGAGCCCGCCGACCTTGAAGTTCTCGATCAGGATATCGGCGTCCCGGACCAGGTCGCGGACGAACACCTGCCCCTCCGGCGCGCGAAAATCGGCCGTCACCGACTTCTTGCCGCGGTTGCAGGCGTGGAAATAGGCTGCGGACCTGTCGCCCTCGCGCTCGATGAACGGGGGACCCCAGCGGCGGGTGTCGTCGCCCTCGGGCGCCTCGACCTTGATGACCTCGGCGCCCAGGTCGGCCAGAGTCTGCCCCGTCCAGGGCCCCGCCAGGATGCGCGCGAGCTCGACGACCTTCAGCCCGGCAAGCGGCGTCATCGCGTCAGTTCGCCAGCTTTTCGTCGAGGATCTTCGCGAAATCCTCGTACGACATGTTGGAATATTTCTGCCCGTCGATCACGAAGGAGGGCGTCGAGTCGATCCCGTCCTTCGTCGCATTCGTCTGATAGGCCGCGACCATCGCCTTGGCCTTGTCGTTGTCGTTCAGGCAGGCGTCGATCGCCTCCTTCGCGAGCCCGGCCTTGAGTCCGATCTTGCGCAAGTTGTCGGCTATCGTGCTCGCCTGACCGTCGCCGATCCACTGCTTCTGCGTATCGTAGATCATGTCGGAGATCGGGAAGTACTTTTCGGGCCCGCCGCAACGCGCGACCATTCCGGCCCAGAGGCCAAACTTGTCGAAATAGACCTCGCGGTAGACGAACTTCACCTTGCCGGTGTCGATGTAATTCTTCTTGAGATCGTCGAAGACCGTCTCATGGAAGTGCGCGCAATGCGGGCAGGTGAAGGAGGCATATTCGATCACTTCCACCGGCGCATTGAGCTGGCCGAGAATCATGTCTGGCGCCGCCGCCACCTCCGAGGAGGCCGTCGCCTCCTGCGCTTCCGCCGCGATCGACAGCGACGCCGGCAAGGTGGCCGCGCCGCGACCGATCCAGACGGCGCCGCCCGCCATGGACAACGCCAGCGCGCCGGCGACGAGATAGGTCTTCGACATGAGGTCAGCCTTTCCTTTGTCCGGAGCGAGACAACACTTTTTCGCCCAAAGCTTCAAGCGCCGCCCGGAGAACGGGGTCATGGACATCGCCGGACACGCGCGCGGCCTCGCGCTGCGTGGCGGGATCGGGTGGCGGGGCGGCGGGGTGCGTGGCCGGCTTGAAGGCCACCTGACCCTCGGCGAAACCCGAGGGCGCGGTCTGCGTCACCGACACGCGCGAGATGGCGTTGTAGCCATAGCAGGCATTCACCCTTTCGCGAATCTTCGGCAACTGCATCTGCAGGAGCGGCGCGGCCGATCCGGTGGTCAGAAGCGTCAGCGTCGCGCCCATCCCCTCGCGGCCGTAGCCGATTTTCACCGGCAGCGCGATGGCGGCGATCTCCTCGCCCACGACCTCCGCCCAGTGCGTGAGGAGTCGTGACACCGCAAAGCCACGGGATTCGCCCACTGCGCGGATCCGGTCCTTGAGAAGGCCCGCGGCCGGCTCGAATCCCCGCCCCCTGCGTCTTGGCCTCGTCCCGGTCTCCTGCATCACTGTCCTTTCCTTCCCGCTCCGCTATCTTAGGGAAGCGGCAGGACCTTGCCCACTGGCTTGCGGAGCACGGAGGCATAAAGATTGCGTGACGTGACGATCGCCCCGGCGCTTCTCGCCTGGTACGGCCGGTCTGCCCGCGTGATGCCCTGGCGCGTCGGGCCGGAGGAGCGCAGCGCGGGAGTGCGCCCCGACCCCTACCGCGTCTGGCTTTCCGAGGTGATGCTGCAGCAGACGACCGTGGCGGCGGTGCGGGACTACTTCCGCCGCTTCATTGAACGCTGGCCGGACGTCGCTGCGCTGGCTGCGGCCGAGGATGGCGAGGTCATGGCGGAGTGGGCCGGCCTTGGTTACTACGCCCGTGCGCGGAACCTCCTTAAATGTGCGCGGGTCGTCGCCGGAGAACACGGCGGCCGGTTTCCCGAAAGCCGCGACGCGCTCCTCACCCTGCCCGGCGTCGGGCCCTACACGGCCGCCGCCGTCGCCGCCATCGCCTTCGACGAGCCCGCGACCGTCGTCGATGGCAACGTGGAGCGCGTGGTTGCGCGGCTCTTCGCGGTCGAGACGCCGCTGCCCGCGGCCAAGCCGGAACTGACCGCCCTCGCCGCGCGATTGACGCCAAGGGAACGGCCCGGCGACTTCGCTCAGGCGATGATGGACCTCGGCGCCACGATCTGCACGCCCCGGAGCCCCGCCTGCGGCATCTGCCCGGTCAGGTCTGCCTGCGCCGGTCACGCCGCCGGGACAGCCGCCAGCCTGCCCTTCAAGGCGGCGAAGGCGGAAAAGCCCACAAGACGAGGCGTCGCTTTCGTGGGCGTCCGCGAGGACGGTGCGGTGCTGGTCGAACGTCGGCCCGAACGCGGGCTTCTTGGTGGGATGCTTGGCTGGCCCGGCACTGATTGGGCCTGTTCAGAGCCGATTTCCACTCCGCCGGCTCCCGGCACCTGGCGCATGGCCGCGGGCGAAGTCCGCCACACGTTCACGCATTTCCACCTCAGGCTTTCGGTCATGACGGCGCGCCTGCCTCTCGATGCCGCACCGGACCGCGGCCACTTTCGCCCGCGTGCGGAGTTCCGCCCCGCCGACCTCCCTACCGTCATGCGCAAGGTCCACGACCTTGCGTCGGCTGCCATGGCAGACGATTGAGCGCGCAAGCCCCTGGAGGCTAGAGTGATACCCGACACCGGGGAGGATCGCCCATGTCCGAAACGAAAGACATCACCGGGCTCGCGTCCGCGCTGCCCTTCTGGCTGTCGCTGGTTATGATCCCGCTCGCGCTTGCCGGCGCGGTCCATGGCGGATGGACGGTGTTCCTCCTGCCCGTCTACGGCTGGATCGTCACCTCGATCCTCGATGCCATCGCCGGACTCAACCACGCGAACGGCGACACCGAAACGCCTGAGGATGGGCTGTTCTGGTACCGCTTCCTCACGATCATCTGGTTCCCGGTACAGGCGGGCACGCTTTACGGGCTCATATGGTACGTGACTCAAGCCGATCATCTTGGCACCTGGGAGAAAGCCGTCCTCTTCTTCGGGGTCGGCGTCATCACCGGCTCGGTCGGAATCACCTATGCGCATGAACTCATGCACCAGAAGAACCGGCTGGAACGCTGGCTCGGCGACCTCCTCCTGGCCACTGTCCTCTACAGCCACTTCCGGACCGAGCACCTTCTTGTCCATCACCGCTACGTGGGCACCCCGCGCGATGCCGTGACCGCGCGGTACAACGAGGGCTTTCCGAGGATGTTCCTGCGGGTCCTGACCGAGGGTCCGGCATCGGCCTGGCGGGCCGAGCGGCAGATGCTCGCGCGGGCGGGCCGGGGGCCCTTGCATCGGTCGAACCCCTTCTGGCGCTACGGCGTGCTCCAGCTTGTGGCGCTTGCCCTCGCCTTCGCCATCGGCGGCTGGGCAGGTCTCGCCCTGTTCCTCTGGCAGGCCCTGGTCGCGATATGGCAGCTCGAACTCGTGAACTACGTCGAGCACTACGGCCTGACGCGCCGCCACCTTGGCGAGGGGCGGTACGAACATGTCCTGCCCCGCCATTCCTGGAACGCAGACCACCGCGTGACGAACTGGCTGCTCATCAACCTGCAGCGTCATTCGGACCACCATTACAAGCCCGATCGCCGCTTCCCGCTGCTGCAGACCTACGATCCCGACGAAGCCCCGCAACTGCCCCTCGGCTATCCGGCGATGACTGCCCTGGCGATGATCCCGCCGCTCTGGCGACGGCGGATGAATCCGCGCGTCCGGGAGTGGCGCCGGCGGCACTACCCGGACATCGCCGACTGGACGGACTATAACCGCGGCCGCCTGCCGATGCCGAAGGGCGCGAGCTGAACCGACCTTTGTTCGTTGCCCCAAGTCGCCCGCCGGAGGCCCGGGCATGCGGTCGACACCGAATGCCTCTCGCGATCGGCGCCCCGGAAGCGAAAAAATCCCCGCCGGGGGTGCAATCCGGCGGGGTTCAGTTCGTGCCGTGGTTCAGGCCACAGGCACCGGCGGTAACCTTGAAATCAGTGGGGTCGGCCATCCTCCATCTCGGCACGGATCTGCTGCCGCAGCACGTCGATCGGCACCAGCTTGCCGTCGCGCCGGAAATGCCAGTAGGTCCAGCCGTTGCAGGAGGGGGCGCCTTCCAGATGCGCGCCGACCTGATGGATGGAGCCCTTCACGTCGGCGCCGATCAGCGTGCCGTCGGCGCGGACCTTGGCGATGCCGCCGCGGGGCGAGAAAAGTTCCTCCCCGGGCCGCAGCATTCCCCGTTCGACCACCTGGCCGAAGGGTACGCGCGGTTCGGACCGCTTCGAAGTGGTTGTTTCCAGCGCGGCGCGGTCGAACTTGCGCACCCTTGCGATGCGCCGCTCCGCCGCCGCGCGGTAGGCGTCCTCGCGTTCGATTCCGATGAACTCGCGTCCGAGCATCTTGGCTACCGCGCCAGTCGTGCCCGTGCCGAAGAAGGGGTCCAGCACCACGTCGCCCGGGTTTGTCGTCCCGACCAGGATGCGATGCAGAAGCGCCTCGGGCTTCTGTGTAGGATGCGCCTTGTCGCCGGCCTCGTCCTTCAGCCGCTCGGCCCCGGTGCAAAGCGGAATGACCCAGTCTGAGCGCATCTGCACACCCTCGTTCAGAGCCTTCAGCGCCTCGTAGTTGAAGGTGTACTTGGCGCCTTCCGCCCTGGAGGCCCAGATCAGCGTCTCATGCGCGTTGGTCAGCCGCTTGCCGCGAAAGTTCGGCATCGGGTTCGCCTTGCGCCAGACCACGTCGTTGAGGATCCAGAAGCCCTGGTTCTGAAGCTCGGTCCCCATGCGGAAGACGTTGTGATAGGAACCGATCACCCAGATCGCCCCGTTGGGCTTGAGAAGCCGCCGTGCGGCGGCGAGCCAGTCATGGGTGAAGCGGTCGTAGGCCTCGAAGCTGGCGAACTGGTCCCAATGGTCGTCGACCGCATCGACGCGGCTGTTGTCGGGCCGGTGCAGGTCGCCACGAAGCTGGAGGTTGTAGGGTGGGTCCGCGAAGACCAGATCGACCGATTCCGCCGGAAGCGACCGCATCACATCGATGCAGTCACCGGCCAGAATTTGATTGAGCGGGAGGGTGGTCGCCCCCTTCGTCACGGACTTCGTCATCTCTGCCTCATCCCCGGCTTATGGCGCCGATTGGTTGGACCCAAGATGAGTCAGCCGTGATTCGCCGTCAAATTCTTTTTTGAATCAACGACTTACAGAAATCTCTTGGCACAAGATGTTGTGCACGGGCCGGAAGGAACGCCTATGGTGTGGGGTCACACCGAGATTTCGGAGTGCATCGAGATGTTCCTTCGTCGGGTATCCGGCATTTCTGTCCCAGCCGTAACCGGGGTGCTGTTGCGCCAAATCCACCATCAGCCGGTCACGCCAGACCTTCGCCACGATCGACGCGGCGGCGATCGAGGCGCAGCGCGCATCGCCCTTCACGATTGCCTCGGCGCTGATCGAGAGACCGCGCGGAACGCGGTTGCCGTCGATCAGGAGATGGTCGGGCGGCTCGCCGAGGCCGGCGATGGCGCGGCGCATGGCGAGGTGGCTTGCCTCAAGGATGTTGAGCACGTCGATTTCCGCCACGCTGGCTTCGGCGATGGACACGTCCGCAACGGCCAGAATCCGCTCGAAGAGCGCCGCGCGCCGCGCCGCGCCGAGTCTCTTCGAATCGTCAAGGCCGGCCGGGACGCGTTCCGGATCGAGCCGCACCGCTGCCGCAACGACCGGGCCGCAAAGCGGGCCGCGGCCGACTTCGTCCACCCCCGCGACGCGCAGGCATCCGCGGGCGCGGGCGGCGTCTTCGAAGGCAAGGTCGGGTGAAAGGGTCATCGCCTCACCTTGCGCGAAACCTGGCCGGTCGCAAGGTGCGCATCCAGGAAAAAGGGGCGGACGCAGGCGCCCGCCCCCAGGTGCGGCGGGGGATGTTGGGGGACCCCTCCGCCGTCTGCTCGAAAGGATCAACGCGCCTCGGCGATCCGGTAGCCGTTCTGCCGCAGGCACCGGGTCCCGTAGACCTTGCGGCTGCCCCAGCCGGCATCGACCTCGAAGGCACATTCGGCCGGAAGCTCGCGGCGCAGGCCGAACTCGGTCAGGCAGCGGGCCGAGACGACGTCGCGGGGACCGCGCGAGCCCCTGAGTGAAAGGACGCATTCGGCGGGAATGGTGCGATGCTGCCAGCGGTGCCTGTCGCGGCGCCAGTCGCGGTCGTCTCCATAAAGGAAGCTGTCGTCGTCATAGCGGTGGGCGACCTGCGGCGTGGGCCTATTCTTGTTCTTGTTGGCCTCGTTGATGATGACCCCGACGGCGGCGGCGCCCAGAAGCAGCGTCAGAAGGCGGCGGTCCTTGTCGTCCATCGCGGCGGCAGGAGCGGGCAGGACCGTGCCCAGGGCCAGCACGGCCGCGGCGAGGGTGGCGGTCAGTCGAGACGTCAGTTGGCGGAACATCGCGGCTCTCCTTCTGTGGGGCGGCGCGGGCCAGGCGCCCGCATGTCTGATGACGCAGGCTGCGACCGGTCCGGCGGGGCAGGCAATAACGCCCGGCCGATAGCCGATAACGATGCGCGTCGGTCAGATTTGTTATTGCCTAGCCCGGCCGGTCCGTCGCAGGTTGCTCGCATGATGAAACCGCGTGTCCTGACCGTCCTCACTCTCGCCGCCTGCCTGGCCGCAGGGACGGCCGACGCCGCCTGCCAGGTCCAGTACAAGGCGAAGCGGGACAATCCGCTGAAGCTCGACTTTGGCACGGCGAGCCTGCCGGATGACGCCTGCGCGTCGAAGGACGCCGCCGCGGCCGCACTCGCGCCGCAGCTTGCCGCAAAGGGCTGGACGCTCCTTGCGATCGTCTCCATTGTTCCGGGCGGTTGACACCGCCGGAGACACCGTATTGAGCGAACAGACAACCAGCGCCGCCGCCGAGGCGCTACGCGCCGGCAACCGCGTCGTCCTCTGGGGGATCGCCGCGATCGTCGCCATCCTCGCGCTGGCCGCCGTCCTGCTCTTTCTGTCTCTTCCCGACGCCAACGCTTTCAATGCGCGGGTCGAACGCATCTTCGTCGAGAACGACGCGCTGACAACCGGCGACCAGATCAAGCTTCTGGAGATTCTCGCGCAGTCGGGCACGACCTTTTCCGAGGTGCTTACAAGCTACCGCACGGTGATCTTCGTCCTGCTCGTCTTCTCGACCGCGCTGCTTGTGGCGGCACTCGTCTTCCTCGTGATGATCGTCGGGCTGAACCGCCGGATGAACGAGATCCGGCGCCAGGGCATCCAGGTCTCGTCGCTGCTCATCAGCCGCGCCGAAAATGCCGTCGTGCTGAACGACATGGCGTTCAGTCTTACGCCCGCGGCCATCGAGACCCTTTCGGTCCTTGCCGAGGCGCGGATGGACGACGACATCCTCTCCGGGGCGGAGATCGAGGCCGTCATCTCGGGAAAGAACGCCGCCGACTGCGACGAGGCCTCTGGCGCGATGCGGATCAAGCGGCTGAGGGATGCGCTCGGCAACCAGATGGTGGCGGAGCTTCTGGTGAAGAACATCGCCCGGCGCGGCTACATGCTCTCGGTCGACAAGGACGCGATCCGGATGATCTGACCGGGCCTTGCGTGCCGGGGCGGCGGGGCCTATATCGGCGCCTCATTTGGCCGGTGGGGGGATGCCCGTGATCCAGACACCCTTCTATCTGATCGACCAGGCGAAGCTGCTTCGCAACATGGAGATCATCGACCGGCTCCGCGCCGGCTCCGGGGCGAAGGCGCTTCTCGCACTGAAATGCTTCGCCACCTGGTCCGCCTTCGACCTGATGCGCGAGCATATGGACGGCACGACCTCTTCCTCGCTCTACGAGCTTCGTCTTGGCCGCGAGAAGTTCGGCAAGGAGACACACGCCTATTCCGTCGCCTGGGCCGACCACGAGATCGCCGAGGCGGTCGGCTATGCCGACAAGATCATCTTCAATTCGATCGGCCAGCTCGAACGCTTCGACAACCAGTCGGCGCAGATCGGGCGTGGCTTGCGCCTGAACCCGCGCTTCTCGACCAGCGGGTTTGACCTCGCCGACCCGGCGCGGCCCTTCTCTCGTCTGGGCGAATGGGACGCGGCGAAGATCGCCGAGGTGGTCGACCGCATTTCCGGCTTCATGATCCACTACAATTGCGAGAACCGGGATTTCGACCTCTTCGACCGGCAGCTTGGCCGGATCGAGACCGAATTCGCCCGCCTTCTGGAAAAGGTGCAATGGGTCAGTCTTGGTGGCGGCATCCATTTTACCGGCGAGGGCTATCCGGTCGACGACCTCGCCGCGCGGCTGAAGGCGTTCTCCGAGAAGTTCGGCGTGCAGGTCTATCTCGAACCCGGCGAGGCGGCGATAACCAATTCGACCACGCTAGAAGTCACGGTCCTCGACCTGCTGAACAACGGCAAGGATCTCGCCATCGTCGACAGCTCGATCGAGGCGCATATGCTCGATCTCCTGATCTACCGCGAAAGCGCGAAGCTGCCGCAGACGGGTGACCACGAATACCAGATCTGCGGCAAGTCCTGCCTGGCCGGCGACATCTTCGGCGATGCACGGTTCGCGCGTCCGCTGCGCGTCGGCGACCGCATCTCCGTGGCCGACGCGGCCGGCTACACGATGGTGAAGAAGAACTGGTTCAACGGCGTGAACATGCCATCCATCGCGATCCGCGCGCTGGACGGCAGCATCCGCCTCGTCCGCGAATTCGGCTACGAGGACTATGCCTCCAGCCTGTCGTGAGAGTGTCACACTCTCCCCTTCCACGGGCCCCTGAACAAAGGAGACAGCCGAAGTGAGAAAGAACGTGCTCATCATCGGGGCGGGCGGCGTTGCGCAGGTCGTGGCGCACAAATGCGCGCAGAACAACGATATCCTGGGTGAGCTGCATATCGCGTCGCGGACCCGCGCGAAATGCGAGGCGATCATCGCCTCGGTCCATGAGAAGCGCGCGCCGAAGGTGCCGGGCCGGTTCGAGGCGCACACGGTTGACGCGATGGACACGGGCGCTGTCTCGGACCTCATCCGACGGACCGGTGCCGGGATCGTCATCAATGTCGGGTCCTCCTTCGTGAACATGTCCGTCCTCGACGCCTGCATCGGGACGGGCGCCGCCTACCTTGACACTGCGATCCACGAAGACCCCGCGAAGGTCTGCGAAACGCCGCCGTGGTATGGCAACTACGAATGGAAACGGCGCGACGCGGCGGAAAAGGCGGGCGTGACCGCCATCCTCGGCGTCGGGTTCGATCCGGGCGTCGTCAACGCCTATGCGCGTCTGGCCGAGGAGGAATACCTCGACACGATCGAGGGCATCGACATCGTGGACATCAACGCCGGCTCGCACGGCCGCTGGTTCGCCACCAACTTCGATCCCGAGATCAACTTCCGCGAGTTCACGGGAACCGTCTGGTCCTGGCAGAACGGCGCCTGGCAGGCGAACCGGATGTTCGAGGTGGGCAAGGAATGGGATATGCCTGTCGTCGGCAGGCAGAAGGCCTATCTGACCGGCCATGACGAGGTCCATTCGCTCTCGGCCCGCTACCCGCAGGCCGATGTCCGCTTCTGGATGGGTTTCGGCGATCACTACATCAACGTCTTCACGGTGCTTAAGAACCTCGGCCTTCTCAGCGAGCAGCCGGTCAGGACGGCCGAGGGGCAGGAAGTGATACCTCTGAAGGTCGTGAAGGCCGTCCTGCCCGATCCGGCATCGCTTGCGCCGGACTACATCGGCAAGACCTGCATCGGCGACTTCGTGAAGGGAACGAAGGACGGAAAGCCGGCCGGGGTGTTCATCTACAACGTGGCCGACCACAAGGAAGCCTATCAGGAGGTGGGCAGCCAGGGCATTTCCTACACTGCGGGTGTGCCGCCGGTGGCGGCCGCCATCCTCATCGCACAGGGCATCTGGGACGTGAAGAAAATGGTCAATGTCGAGGATCTTGACCCCCGGCCCTTCATCCGCCTCCTGAACCGCATCGGCCTGCCGACGCGCGTGATGGACGCGGAGGGAGACCGCCCGGTGGACTTCGCCTGACGGATCACCCCGCTCCCACGATCCGCGTGAAGGCCCAGACAAGTGCCATGAGCACCGGCTGGTGCACCAGATAGACCGCAAGGCTGTGCCGCCCGGCCCAGCCGAGCGCGCGGGCGATGGCCCCGGAAGGCGGGTGCCGGCGCAGCGCCGCGAAGAGTCCCGAGCGCGCGGCGATCTTCGCCGTGGCGATCCCCGCGAGGAGCGGCGCGACCCAGGGAAGGAACGGCTCGAAATCGACGGACCGGATGCCGTAGGTCGTGAGCCCGAGCCATGCGAGCCAAGGGGTGTCGAACGCCCCGGTCCGCAGAAACTGCGGCGCGGCGTAGGCAGCGAGTGCTGCCGCGAGCGTCACCGCTGCGGGCAGGCGCAGGAACAGAAGCCCCGCCACGCTCGCCGCCGCGATGGAATGCAGGATGCCGAAGAAGACGAAGGTGGAGGGGTCCGCCGCGTAGGTCGCCGCCGACACGAGCGCCGCGCCGCCGAGGATCATTGCGAGGCGCCGCCCGAATGCCCGCCAGCGGATGCCCCCGCCGTGGCCGAGCCACAGGCTCACCCCGGCGAGGAAGAAGAAGGTTGCCGCGATCGCCCGCGCGTAGACCCAGAAGAACCCGGTCGTGGTCGTGCCAGCCGGAAGGAACCCGAAGAACTCCAGGTCGAAGGTGAGGTGAAAGCTCGCCATGGCCACAAGCGCCACGCCCCGGGCCAGGTCCAGAACCGCGATCCGCCCTTGCGCCTGCACTGATCCTTGCCCCGCTTGCCCTGCCCTCGACGCCGAAGACTAGGAGGGTCGCGGGACGATGGCCAGCGGCGATCCCATCTGGGTCCACCAGCCACCCGCGCCATGTGCATGATCTCTGGCCATGGCATCCGAACCATGCGCGATTGGCAGCAGGGCGGTTGCCATTGGGGACCGGAAGGCGCGCCAAGGCCACGCCGGCTCCGTCCGCGCCATTGCCACGGTAACCTTCCACACCGGAACACACCCCTGCGCCGCCTCCGCCTGCGAGGGCCGGGGGCCGGGGACCTCTTGCAGGCCCGGTGCGCACCGACGGGCGCAGCCTGTCAGTCGGACGTCCCGCCGTAGGGGTCCTTCGGCCCGCGATCATCGGAAAGCGAGCCCTGCCGGTGCGCTATGAGGCGTTCGATGGCGTCGGCGACATGGATGTCGGCGATGGCGTATTCGGACCGCTCCACCCGGATCAGGTGCGCCTCGTGCAGCACGTCGGCGTGGGAAAAGCCGAAGGGCGGCTCGAACTTGTAGCTCGCCAGTTCGATCAGCAGGCCCATGGGGTCGCGGAAATAGATCGAGTCCATGAAACCCCGGTCCTTCACCCCGGAATGGCCGATGCCTCGTTTGTCCAGCCGTTCGGCGGCCTGCAGGAAAACCGCCCGCGACACCGCGAAGGCGAGGTGATGGACCTCGCCCGGCGCGGGCTTTTTCGGGCGGCCAGACGCCACCCGGTCCTCGTTGGTGAAGACGGTGATGAGCCGCCCGTCGCCGGGATCGAAGTAGAGGTGTCCTTCGCCCGGGTTGTCGAGGTTCGGCTGGTCGAAGACAAAGGGCATGCCAAGCACGCCTTCCCAGAAGTCGATCGAAGTCTGCCGGTCTGCGCCGAGCAGCGTAATGTGGTGGACGCCCTGGACCTGAAGCTTGCGCATCGCCCCCTCCGCTGTTTCAGGCCGAGCATAGCAGGCCCTGCGGAGATTGCCCGCGCCATTCCCGCACGGGCAAGGTGCGTCGTCACACATCCGCGGGCATGGGCTGGCGGCCCCGACAGGATTCGAACCTGTGACCTACCGCTTAGGAGGCGGTCGCTCTATCCCCTGAGCTACGGGGCCGCGCAGGGTCTGGATAGAGGCGCACCCCCGGTTTGGCAAGCGCGGAGGTCAGGCGCATGAGTCGGGCGGTGCGGCGGCCATCAGCTGCATGACCTCCTCGTCGGTCGTCTGGCCGAAATGCGCGTAGAACGCGCCTACCGCGTCGAAGAAGGCAGGCTGCGTCGGGCAGATCACCTCGTCGACCTCGGCGCGCAGATGGGCCAGCGAGTCCGGCGCGGCGACGGGCACCGCAAGGACGACGTGGGCCGGGTGCTGCCGCGCGATTGCCCGGAGGGCAGCGCGCATCGTCGCCCCGGTCGCAATGCCGTCATCGACCACGATGGCGGTCCGTCCCTCCAGCGCTACATGCTTCCGGCCCTTGAGGTAGGCCGTCCGGCGCGTCGCGATCGTTGCGAGCTCAGAGTCGGCAAGGCGCTCGATGTCCGCGTGATCGAGCCCGGCATGGCGGGCGATCTCTTCGTTCACCACGATTTCCGGGCGATCGCCATTCACCACCGCCCCCACCGCAAGCTCCCGGTGCCCCGGAACGCCGATCTTGCGCACCATGATCAGGTCGAGGGGCGCACCGATTCGCTTCGCGATCTCGGCGGCGACGGGCACGCCGCCGCGCGGCAGGGCGACCACCACGGGGCGTTCGAAGCCCCGGCGCGCGACCAGATCTGCCAGCACCTGTCCGGCTTCGACACGATCGCGATACCTGTCCATGCGCGCCTCCGCCATGTGCCGGGCAGATTAGCGGGGGCGTGGCCGAAGTCCTTGATCTTCATCAACTCCGCGGCGAACGGTCCCGACAGAGGCCATGGCGGCCGTCGCTGAACGCCGAGGGCACGAATCCGGTCCCTCTTGATCGGCGTCAGTCCGGCTCGGGGCGCGTCTCCTATGATCGTCGGCGCGAAAACGAAAACGGGGAGCGGGCTGATGTTTTCCAGGGCAGTCCGGATTTTCGAGGTCTTCGGCTTCCAGATCAAGGTGGACCCGAGCTGGCTGCTGATCGCCGCCCTGGTGGTCTGGACTCTTTCCGCGAGCTACTTCCCGGCCCAAGTACCGGGACTTCGCCCGGGTGACTACCTCGCCCTCGGGGTGGTCGCGGCGGTCGCGTTCTTCGGCGGGCTCATCCTGCACGAACTGGCCCATTCGCTCGTCGCGCGGCGCTTTGGCCTCAGGGTCGGCGGTATCACCCTTTTCATCTTTGGCGGCGTCGCCGAGCTCGACGAAGAACCGGCAAGCGCGCGGTCGGAGTTCTGGATCGCCATCGCCGGGCCGACAATGAGCCTCGCGCTGGCGGCTTCCTGCTGGCTCGCCCATGTGACGCTCGAGGCGACCGACGTTTCTGCCCCCGTGCAGGCGGTACTCGGGTACCTCGCGCTCATCAACCTCATCCTCGCGGTCTTCAACCTCCTGCCGGCGTTCCCGCTTGACGGGGGCCGCGTGCTGAGGGCGGCGCTCTGGCAGCGGTCGGGTGACATCGTGGCGGCGACCCGTCAGGCGAGCATGATTTCGGAGTTTCTGGCCTACGGGCTGATGACGTTCGGTCTTCTGGCGCTCTTCTCCGGCAATACGGCCGGCGGACTCTGGCAGGTGCTGATCGCATTCTTCCTTCTGTCTGCGGCGCGCGCCACCTACCAGCAACTCGTCATGAAAACCGCGCTCGGCAAACGGACGGTCGGATCCATGATGACGCGCAACACGATCGTGACGACGCCGGACGACACCTTGGCGAAGGTGGTTGATCGGCTCATGCTTCCGAACGCGGTGAGTTTTCTTCCGGTGACGGAGGGGGAACTGCTTCTCGGCTATGTGGACACGGCGCTGATCCGGCGGATCGACCGCGAGAACTGGGACAGCACTCATGTTGGCGACATCTACATCACCGCGGACGCGGGCAATACCGTGCCCCCCACCCTGCCGGCGGAAACCTTGCTGCGGCGGATCGCCGAAACCGGCCGGCGCAAATTCCTTGTCGCCGAACACCAGGGCCTGCTCGGCGTGATCACCCTTACCGACCTCCTGTCCTATCTCGCCGTCCTGCAAGAGATCGGAGTTGCGGGCCGCCCGGCGTTTCCCACGAGCAGACCGGCGAACCGCCAGCGTTGACGCCGCGACGACGCGCAGCAAGACTGCGCCGAACGACACCCGGGCGCGACAGATGGATGACGACGACCTCAGCGACGGAATTCTCGGTGCGGTGCTCGATGCCGCCGTCGATGCGGTCATCGTGAGCGACGCAAGGGGGCGGATCGTCCGTGCGAACACCGCCGCAGCACGCCTTTTCGGGCATGAGATCGACACCATGCCGGGCCGCCCGGTCGAGGACCTGATGCCCGAGTGCGAGCGCAACCGCCATGCGGCGGCAATGGAGCGCTACGTCCGGACGGGCGAGTCGCATGTGATCGGCATCGGACGCGAAGTGGAAGGGCTGCGCGCCGATGGAACGCTCTTTCCGCTGCATCTTTCCGTCGGTCACGCGAGCACCGACAACGGCGACTACTTCGTCGCAATCCTGCACGACCTGTCGCGCCGCAAGGCGGTCGAACGTTCACTGCAACACGCGCAACGGCTCGAGGCGCTCGGGGCGCTGACGGGTGGCGTGGCGCATGATTTCAACAACATCCTCACCGTCATCTCGGGAAACCTCGAGTTCCTGAAACGCTCGGTCACCGACAAGTCCGCCCGAACGCTCATCCGCGATGCGATGGAGGCCGCCAAGATCGGCGCGGACCTCACCGCAAAGCTCCTCGCGCTCGGACGGCGAAGCGCGCTGACCCCCCGCCTGCTCGATCCGGCAGCGGTGGCCAAGACCGTGCTTTCGATGCTGAAACGGACGCTCGCACCGGGTATCGACCTTCGCCTCGTCGTCGAGCCCGGCGTCTGGTCGGTTCAAGTGGACCCGATGCAGTTGCAGACCTCGATCATCAATCTCGCTCTCAACGCGCAGGACGCCATGCCCAAAGGTGGTTCCATCACGGTCGCGATCGGGAACGTGTCGGTTGACGACCGGTTTCTGGCCGAGGAGGTGCATGTCGCGCGCGGCAATTACGTGCGCATCTCCGTCACCGACACCGGCGTCGGCATGGACGAGGCCGCCCGGCGCCGGGCCTTCGAGCCGTTCTTCACAACGAAGCCCAAGGGGAGGGGCACCGGCCTCGGACTGTCAATGGTCTACGGCTTTGCCGGGCAGTCGGGCGGTCACGCCACGCTTTACAGCGAACCGGGTCTGGGGACGACCGTAAGCCTCTATTTTCCGGCCGCGACGCGCATGGCGGGCGAGGAGGCCGAGGCGTCCGCCGTGGGGATGCCATCGGAATCGGGTGGCACGTCGGGCCGCAAGGTGCTTGTCGTCGAAGACAACGACGCCGTGCGGCGGCTTTCGGTTGCGCGACTGGAGGCGCTCGGCTACCGGACATTGGCGGCGGGAAACGCCGAGGAAGCATTGGCGCTGCTCGGGACCGACCGCGACGTCGACGTGCTGTTCGCCGACATCGTCATGCCCGGGGCGCTGAACGGCCACGACCTTGCCCGCAAGGTCACGTCCGAGCATCCCCAGATGTCGGTACTTCTGACCTCAGGCTTCGCAGGCGGGATCGCTGCAACGGCGGCCGAGGAATTCCCCTTGCTCCAGAAGCCCTACCGGCAGTCGGACCTCGCCACGCGTCTTCGCATCCTACTGTCGCGCCGGCGCGGATGACGACGTGCGCGTCACTTGCGGTGTGAAGGTATAGCCGATTCCCCGCACCGTCTTGATGAGCTTCGGGTCGCCCGGCGCAGCTTCGATCTTCTTTCTGAGCCGGGCCACCTGGTTGTCGATCGTGCGGTCGAGCGGCGACCAGGTGGCTCCGCTGACCAGATCCATGATCTGCTCGCGCGACAGCACCCGCCGGGGATGTTCGAGAAACACCTGCAGAAGCCTGAAATCGCCCGAAGTCAGCTCGATTGGCGTGCCCGCAGGATCGCGGAGTTCCATCGTCGCAGGCACGGCGACGAAGCCCGCGAAGGCAAGCGCCTCCCGGCCCTCCGGATCGGAAACGGTGCCCGAGGCAGCGGACACCTCGTCAGATGTGGCGGCCGGCCGGCGTCGACCGGTCCGTCGTAGAACGGAACGAACCCGCGCCAGAACTTCCCGCAGGTGGAATGGCTTGGCGATGTAGTCGTCCGCGCCGACCTCCAGCCCGACAACGCGGTCGATCACGTCGCCGCGCCCCGTGACCATGATGATCGGCACGTCAGACACCTGCCGTACCACGCGCGCAATCTCGATGCCGCTTTCGCCACCGAGATTGAGATCGAGCGTGATGAGGTCCACGCCGCCCTCGCGCACCCTTGAGAGTACGTCCGAGATATCCTCGCTCTCGATTACAGCATAGCCATCGCCTTCGAGGCATCGACGAAGAAGCGAGCGCACTCCGGGCTCGTCATCTACCACGAGAATCGTCGCAGCGGCCATGTCGACCCCGTGTTTCCTCCGGCGCTCGCTCCCGAGATAGAAGCTGGGCAGTCCGTGTCAATGTGCCGACCCAGCCCGGCGGCGTCTGAATACAATTTGATACAAGGGCTGAGATAGTACGGTTACCTTGGCACATCAGACTTCCCTCAAGCAACAAGGGGGGTCACAATGCAGTCAGCCGTCCTCAAGCGCGCCCAGCCATTCGACGAGGCGATCGAACCGCGCCAGGCTCGGCGCAGATCGCTGTCGGATCCGGTGCCGCGACGGCTCCGCCTCGGCCAGCCGCTCTTCCACGAAGGCGACCGCGCGCAGCATGTCTACCAGATCGGCAGGGGCGTGATGCGGCTTGCGCGCATGCAGACGGACGGGCGGCGCCAGGTCATTTCCTTCGCCTTTCCCGGAGATGTGGTCGGTCTCCCCGACAATGGCCGGCATACAACCGAATGCGAGGCAATTACCGAGTGCGAGCTTCTTGCGCATCGCTTCCCCGGTCTTGCCGGAGCGGATCGGAACCCGGACATGCAAAACTTCCTGATGGATGCGGCCCTGCAGGAGATCCGCCGGCTGCAGGACCACTTTCTGCTGATCGGGCGCAGGCTGGCGCTCGAACGGACAGCCGCCTTCGTCGCCCTTCTGCTCGACCGGATAGCGGAGCCTCTTGGCCGCTACCGTGTCGTGCGGCTGGCGATGAACCGGACAGACATCGCCGACTATCTCGGGCTTACGCCGGAAACGGTGAGCCGATCCTTCACCGAGCTTCGCGGCCGGCGCATCCTGGCCCTCGACGATGCCAATACCGTCGTCGTCCTCGATCCGGCAAGACTCCGGATTCTCGCGGCCGGCGCCATGGAAGCCTGAGGTCGCCTGCCGGACCAGCGGCTGTTAACGCTAAACATCGTGCGCTTCCGGACTTGGAGCCGCGTGACTTTGGCGCTAATGAGTAAGAAAATTTCGCCGCGGGGGAGATCTCGGGAATGAACGGACACGTCGAGCCGCGCCGGACGTTGACGTTGCGCGATGTCTCCGAAGCCTCGGGCGTATCGGAGATGACCGTAAGCCGCGTGCTTCGCAACCGAGGCGACGTGTCCGACTCCACCCGCGAACGGGTACTGGAAGCGGCGCGGCGGCTTGGCTACGTCCCGAACAAGATTGCCGGCGCGCTCGCCTCGCAACGGGTCAATCTCGTCGCCGTGATCGTGCCGTCGCTGTCGAACCTCGTCTTTCCCGAAGTGCTGAGCGGGATTTCCGAGGAGCTCGAGGACAGCGGCCTTCAGCCCGTCTTCGGCGTGACCAACTATTCGGCCGAGCGCGAGGAATCGGTGCTATACGAGATGCTGTCGTGGCGGCCCTCGGGCGTGATCATCGCCGGGCTCGAACACAGCGACGCGGCCCGCGCCATGCTGCAGAACGCGGGTATCCCGATCGTCGAGATCATGGATGTGGATGGCGAAGCGATCGATTCGGTGGTCGGCATCTCGCACAAGCGCGCGGGGCTGGAGATGGCGCGGGCGATCGTGAAGGCAGGCTATCGCCGGATCGGCTTTCTCGGCACGAAGATGCCGCATGACCACCGGGCGCGGAAGCGGATGGAAGGGTTCGAGGCGGGACTGGCCGAGGCAGGGATCGAGCTTGCGGACCGGGAATTCTACTCCGGCGGCTCCGCGCTCCTGAAGGGGCGCGAGATGACCGAGGCGATCCTGAAGCGCAATCCAGATCTCGATTTCCTCTACTATTCCAACGACATGATCGGGGCAGGGGGGCTTCTTTACTGTCTCGAGAGCGGGATCGACGTGCCCGGCAAGCTCGGGCTCGCCGGGTTCAACGGCGTCGATCTGCTTGAAGGCCTTCCGCGCCGGCTGGCGACGATGGACGCTTGCCGGCATGAGATCGGGCGGCGGGCCGCCGCGATAATCGGCGGACACAGCGAAAGCGGTCTCATCGGCGGCGAGCGGGTGGAACTGACGCCGGTGCTTCAGCTGGGCGACACGATCCGGCGCAGCTGACCTCGCGTCGGCGCCTCAGGCGCGGCGCAGAATGTAGATGTCCATGATCCAGCCGTAGCGCGCGCGCGCCTTCTCCCGCGCCGCGACGATGCGATCTGACACTTCCGAGAGCGGGCCGGCGATGAGCAGTTCGTTTTCCATCCCGAGATAGGCGCCCCACCAGATCGCCACCCCGTCGGACGCGATCGCGTGGAACGAGCAGTCGCCGTCGAGCATGACGGCCACAGTATCGACGCCCAGTGGCCAGCCGTGGTCGCGCAACTGGCGCCCGGTGGTGACGATGAACGGTTCCCCGACCTCGTTCAGGGGGATCGCATGGGCGGCCGTCAGCACCTGGAGCGAGGTGATGCCCGCAACAACATGCACGGACAGGGGCAGGGTCCGAGAGACGCGCTGGGCGATGCGCAGCGTGCTGTCATAAAGCGACGGGTCGCCCCAGACCAGAAGCGCTACCCGCCCCTCGCGCCCGATTTCCGCCAGAATCGTGTCTTTCCAGACCGCGGCAATCGCCTCGTGCCAGTTGTCCACGCCTTCCCGGTAGCTCGGGTTCATCGCATCGCGCACGGGCAGGTCGAACTCGGCGACACGAGAGGCCGGGTTGGTGAGGACGTCGGCGCAGATCGACCGGCGCAACTCCGCCAGATCGGCCTTGGTCTCGCCTTTCCGCGGAATCAGGATCAGATCCGCCGCATTCAGCGCCTTGATCGCCTGAAGCGTCAGATGGTCGGGGTTGCCGGTGCCTATCCCGATGAGGTGGAGCTCGATCATGGGGCGCTTCAACAACAAAAGGACGCGGCCCGCAAGCGGGGCCGCGCCCGATGCGTCGGCGGATGGTTCATGCGGCCAGGTGCAGGCGACGCTCGAACAGGCGGCCGCCGGTCAGGTCGCGCAGAGACTTCGCGGCGGCAAGTACGGCGAGATCGGCGAGGGGTTCGATCAGCACGACCATCATGTAGGCCGCGCCGAAGCTGGCGACGGCGGCGATGTTCGCGGCGCCGAAGCCCTGGCCATAGAAGGCCCAGAAGCCGACCCAGGCAACGACGCCGGCCTGATACGCGGTCGAGAGGGCGAGCGCCTGGCCGTAGCGCAGATCGACGTAGGCCGTATCGGGCGCGATGATCCGCCGTGCCAGCATCTGCAGCGCGAAAAGCGGCACGAGAAGCGTGGTGACGTTCATGCCGTATTGGGGCAGGTCGAAGGGCGCGAAGACCAGGCCCTGGACAAGCAGGCCGAGCGCAAGGCCCAGCGCGGCGGGCGCTGCCCCGAAGAGCAGGAACAGCGTCGAGCCGAGGATGAAGTGCACCTCGGACACCCCGACGGGGAAGTGCGGCAGGATCTGGAAGAAGCTGAAGACGAGCCCCGCCGTGATAGCCGTGCGGCCGGCGAAGGCCGCAACACCCGCTGCGCGGACGGTCCTGACGGTTTCGCGCAGCGCCATGGCGCCGGCCGCCGCGGCGGTGGCATGGCTCAGCACGATCTTCGCGCCGTCCACGATACCCGGTTCGATATGCATGATGGTCTCCCAGCAGGATGGATGATGAAGGCGCCGGGGCCGCTGATCCAGCGGCTCCGGAAAATCGCTTATGCGGGCGTTCTTGACCAGAGCCGCCCGGCGAGCCAGCCGAGTGCCCCCCAGACGACGAAGCCGACGCCGAGAACCCGCGCCGCGAATTCGGCGGCAAGCTCCGGCGGGGCGATGCCGTAGAACTGATCGAGTCGCGGAGCGCCGATGGCATGTGGTGCGGCCAGAAGTGCGCCGCCGAGTGCCGCCGTCAGGGCGGTGCGGCCATAGCCGAGGAGCGCGAGGCCCACACCGGTGGCAAGAACGGTGCCGAGCCACCATGCCTGCCGGGCGCCGAGGTCGGCTGCGACCGAGCCCGGCAGTTCGGGCGGCAATCCCATGGCCGGTGCAAGCTGAAACGCCGCAAAACCCGAAAGCCCCCAGAGCACACCCTCACCCGCCGAGACCGTCCGGCCGAAATGTTCCGCCAGCGAGAAGCCCGCGACGAGAAGAATGCCATAGGAAGCATAGATCAGCGTGGTGAACAGAACCGTCAGCGCGTTGCGCTGGAAGTCGTCCGTATTGTCGGCACCTGCCGCTCCGTGGTCATGACCCGCGACCGCCTCGTCCCCGGCATGATCGTGCGTCGCAGCCTGGGCCTCGACTTGATGTTCGAAATGCACCAGCGCGCCGGTTTCATATTGCTCCCCCAGAAGGATCAGGTTCTGGACGAACGCGAAATGCAGCACGGCCGCAAGCAACCCTGCCGCAAAGCCGGCGATGATGCCGCCGGCCAGCATGCGTTTGATCATGAGGTCAGACCGTCGGCCCGCTCAGTGGCAGGGGAAGCCGGTCGCGTGGCGCATGTCATGCGCGGCGTCATGCAGCGTCGCCGACTGGGCATGGCCGGCCAGGAAAAGGCCGGTGGCACCGATCAGCGCGACAAAGACGATGGAAAGGGTGGCCGAACCGGTCTTGGCGGCGGCTTTGGTCATCGCGGTCATGTTCATCTCCCTGCCGTCACACCCGACGGCGTTCGCGTTGCGTCGTCGCATGGCCGGTCTCCTGACTCGCGGGTCGCTGCGGCCTTTCCGCCTTCCCGGGGCAGGCACCCCAGTGGCTTCTGGAAGGCCGCTCGCCGCTTACAGTCGCGGGGGCGGTTGGGGCTTGGGGTGCCGCCTTTGGTCCACCCTACCCCATTCCCGTTTCAGTCCCGGCGCTTTGCGCCTGAAGGACACCATACCGTGACCATGTGCCAGCATTCTCGGATGCGGGTCAAGGCGGATTGCGGCGCGGGCA
This sequence comes from Paracoccaceae bacterium, assembly GCA_020637675.1. Taxonomy (GTDB): domain Bacteria; phylum Pseudomonadota; class Alphaproteobacteria; order Rhodobacterales; family Rhodobacteraceae; genus Albidovulum. The sequence goes on from JACKKD010000003.1 coordinate 441,925, forward strand.
GGGGCGGATGCGACCTTTCCGTCACCCCGGGATACGCGCCAGCGCCTTTTCCCTGAGGGACCCGAGCGGGCGCGCATCGGCAAGGTTGCCGTCCGCCGTCGCGCCATAGAGGCGCAGGAAGGTGACGAGGCTCGGGATATCCGCCTCGGTCAGGTCGCCGAAGAGATAGGCAGTCTTTCCGTCCGCGCGCACCGCGACGGTGGAGGGCCGGGTGCAGCCCGACATGCAGTCCGTCTCGTCGATCCGCGCGGCGAGGCCGGCGGCGGCGACCGCATCTGCGAGCGCCGTGGCCAGCCCCGCGCGCCCTGCCGGGCAAGAGCGGCAGATGGTGAGAACCGCGGCCATGCGCTCAGCCCTCTGCCAGCGGACCGAGGAGGATCAGCGCGGGGCCGTCGCCGGCCTCGGCCGCGATCTGCGCCTCCATCGACCCGAGTGTGCCGCGCACCAGCTTCTGGGCCGGCGTAGAGACGCTTTCGGCCAGCAGCGCAGGCGTATCCGCCGGCATGCCGGCCGCGCGCAGGCGGCGTGCGAGCTCGCCGAAGGTGCGCTTGCCCATGAAGATGACGGTCGTCGCCGTGGCGTCGGCCAGCGCGGCGAGGTTCAGGTCCGCAGGCAGCGATCCGGTCATGTCGTGGCCCGTCACGAACTGCACCCGCCGCGCGGTCAGACGCCGCGTCAGCGGGATTCCGGCCGCCGCCGCCGCTGCCATGGCCGAAGGTACGCCCGGCACGATCTCGTAGCCGACGCCGGCCTCCCGGCAGGCCACGATCTCCTCCTCCAGCCGCCCGAAGAGGCCGCTGTCACCGGACTTCAGCCGCACGACCCGCGCCCCGGTCAGGGCGTAGTCGACAAGAAGCCGGTTCACATGGTCCTGCTTCGCGGAGGGCCTGCCGGCACGCTTGCCGACACCGACAAGGTCGGCACCCGGCCGTGCATGAGCGAGGATGGGCCCCGAGGAGAGGTCGTCGAAGAGGACGACATCGGCCGTCCGCAACCGCTCTGCCCCGCGCAACGTCAGCAAGTCCGGATCGCCCGGTCCGGAGGAGACGAAACTGACGAACCCGCTCATGTCGCCTCCGCGATCAGGTGGAAGAACGTGCCGGTCGCATGCCCCCGGCGAGAGCCCGTTTCGGGCACGGGCTCGCCATTGGCATCGGTGACGTGCGCAAGTGGCATATCGGGTTGGGTGAGGATCGTCGAGTAATGAAACTCGTGTCCCCGGAGCCGGGCTCCAGGCCCGTGACCGGGCATCGGCACGGCAAGATCGGCCAGCCGGTAGCCAAGGTGCATCCGGCGCTTCTCGAACGAGGTGACGAGGCCAAGGAGTCCGGACATCTCGTGCCGGTGCCCCTCGCGGTCGATGATCGCCTCGCCCATCGCCATGTATCCTCCGCACTCGCCGTGCACGGGCCGGGTTTCGGCGAAGCCTTTGAGACCCTGCCGGAACCGTGCCGCGGCCGCGAGCGTCGGCCCGTGTAGCTCGGGGTATCCTCCCGGCAGCCAGCAGCAGTCGGCGGAGGCATCCGGCCCCTCGTCAGCGAGCGGCGAGAAGGGCAGCACCTCCGCCCCGGCGCGCCGCCAGCCGTCGAGAAGATGCGGGTAGACGAAGGAGAAGGCCGCATCGCGGGCAAGGGCGATGCGCTGGCCGGGGGGCGTCACAGGCACGGGAGCGTCGGCGCGAAGCCGCGTCCGGCCGGCAGCCCTCCGCACGGCGTCGAGATCGAGATTCGCCGCTATGAACGTGGCGGCTTCCGCCACGATCCGGTCGAGTTCCGGCGTCTCCTCGGCCTGGACGAGGCCGAGGTGCCGTTCGGGCACAGAAACACCCGGATTGCGCGGCAGCGCGCCGATGACGGCGAGTCCAGCCGCCTCCATTCCCGACCGGACGAGCATCTCGTGCCGTGGCGAGGCCACGCGGTTCAGGATCACGCCGGCGATGGCCAAGTCCGGGCGCATCGCGGCGAATCCCAGCGCCACGGCCGCCGCTGATTGCGCCTGGCCGGAGACGTCGAGCACGAGTACCACCGGCCAGCCCGTCAGCGCCGCGAGATCGGCAGACGCGCCGGTTCCGGCTTCGCCCGGATGCGCCACGCCGTCGAAAAGACCCATCGAACCCTCGGCGAGGATCAGGTCCGCGCCCTTCGCGGCCGAGATCAGGCCAGCGATCCGGTCCTTGCCCATGGCCCAGGTGTCGAGGTTCACCGACGCCCGCCCGGAGGCGACGCGGTGGAAGGCGGGGTCGATGTAGTCCGGCCCGCTCTTGAACGGCTGCACGGTCAGGCCGGCCGCCCGGAACGCGGCGAGAAGGCCGAGCGTCACCGTCGTCTTGCCGGTGCCGGAGGCGGGGGCGGAGATGATGAGACCTGGAGGGATCATTCGGGATCGGGAAACCTCGGGTGCGTGCCCACCGGGCGATACCGGCGGTCGTAATCGCCTGCATAGAGCCTGCTTTCACCGAATTCCTCCGCTCCGATCGAGCGGCCGACGAATATCAGCGCCGTCCGCTCCATCTCCTCTCCGATGGCCGTTCGGAGGGTCGCCAGCGTCGCCCGGACGATGCGCTCGTCGGGCCATGATGCGCGCCAGATGATCGCAACCGGGCAATCGCCGCCGTAGTGCGGGGTGAGTTCCTTCACGACCCGGTCAAGCACATGGACCGAGAGATGGATGGCAAGCATGGCGCCCGTGCGCGCAAAGTTTTCCAGCGTCTCGCCGGGCGGCATGGCGGTCGCGCGACCCGAGGTGCGCGTCAGGACGACGGACTGGACGACGCCTGGCAGGGTCAGTTCCGCACCCAGCGCGGCGGCCCCGGCGGCGAAGGACGGCACGCCGGGTGTGACATCATAAGGGATCCCGAGGGTGCGGAGACGGCGGAGCTGCTCGCCCATCGCCGACCAGACCGAAAGGTCGCCGGAATGCAGCCGCGCTACATCCTGGCCCGCCGCATGGGCGGCCGCCATCTCGGCGATGATCTCGTCGAGCGACAGCGGCGCGGTGTTGACGATCCGCGCACCGGGCGGGCAATGCCCGAGCACCGCCTCCGGTACGAGCGAGCCCGCGTAGAGACAGACCGGGGAGGCGGCGATCAGGTCCCGCCCCCGCAGCGTCAATAGGTCTGCCGCGCCAGGTCCCGCGCCGATGAAATGTACCGTCATGCGTCCGTCCTTTCTGCTATCGCCGCCGTCGCGAGCCCGTCCGACGAGACGACACGCGGGCCAAGAAGCCGCGCCCCCGGCCCCGCCGCCGCGAGCGCCGCCGCCTCGGCGAGCGAGCCGGTCCCGAACCGGTCCGCGACACGGGCGGAATGGGTCAATGTGCTTTCCCGCGCAAGCCGGTCCTGAGCGATGCCAAGCACCGGAAGGCCAAGATCGCGGGCCAGGGTGCGGAACGCCGGTGCGTCGGCCTTGTCGGCGGCAGTCGCGACCCTGTCCACGCTTCCCCCCGCACGTTCCAGTGCGTCTGCGAGCGATTCGACTGTCGCAGCGGCGCGGAAGCCGAACCCCGCCGCCCTCATTTCACGACGCTCCACTGCACGACCGGGCGGGAGGGCTGCCAGCCGCGCAGGCGGCCGAGCGACTCGGCCGTGGCGAGTTCGATCCGCAGGAGCGTGCCGCCATGGCGCGCCTGACAGGCGGCGAGAAGCGCCTCGGACTCCAGCGTCACTGTGTTGACGACGAGGCGCGCGCCTGGTGGAAGCAGGTGCCAGAGAGTGTCTATTCCGGCAGGATCGGCACCGCCGCCCACAAAGACGGCATCGGGCGCAGGAAGGCCCGCAAGGACATCGGTCCAGCGACCCTCTGTCACGGACATGCGGTGCGCGAGGCCGAAACCGGCCGCATTGGCGCGCACGTTTCCCGCGCGGTCAGGGCGTGACTCGACGCAGTGCGCCGTAGTGCCGGGCGCCGTGAGGCACCATTCGACCGAAACGGAACCCGAGCCGGCGCCGAGATCCCAGAGCACCTCGCCAGGACGCGGCGCCAGCGCCGAAAGCGTCAGGGCGCGGACAGGTCGCTTCGTGATCTGCCCGTCATGCGCGAAGAGCGCGTCAGGAAGCCCCGATGCCCGCGGCAGACCGGCCGCACCGTCTGCCGCGATGGCCACCGCGACCGGATGGCGGACGTCCGGCAGATCGAACCTGTCGGCTACGACGGTTCGCACCCGTTCGGCTGGGCCACCCAGCGCTTCCAGAACGGAAAGGCGGGAGGCGCCGAAGCCCCTGTCGGTCAGCCAGCGGGCAAGCTCCCCGACCGCCGCGCCGTCGCGCAGAAGGCAGATGGCACGTACCCCCCGGGCAAGCACGGGGACGAGCCGTTCAAGGGGCGCCGCGTGCAGCGCGAGGCAGAGCGTGTCTTCAAGCCGCCAACCGAGCCGCGCGGACGCAAGCGAAAACGTCGACGGGGCAGGATGGCATGTCCATTCTCCGGGCGCGAGACGCGCCGCGAGGCTCCCGCCGGCACCGAACCAGAACGGGTCGCCGGAGGCGAGGACGACGGCGTTCCGGCCTCTTTCGGCCAGAACGGGCTCTATCGAGAACGGGTTGGGCCATTCCCGGCCCCGATCCCCAACGCTGGCGAGGGCAAGGTGCCGGGGCGCACCGAAGACGATCGCGGCAGCGCACAGCGCGGCGCGGCTTGCGTCCGACAACCCCGCCAGTCCATCTTCGCCGAGACCGATGATCGTCAGCCAGGGATCAGCCATGACGCGCGTCCTTCTTCTCGGCGGCACGACCGAGGCGAGCCAGCTTGCCCGGGCGCTCGCCTCTGCCGGGATCGACGCTGTGTTTTCCTATGCCGGGCGCACGGAGGCACCGGTCGCACAGCCGGTGCCGACGCGGGTCGGCGGCTTCGGCGGCGTCGCGGGGCTTGTGCGCTACCTGCGGGACGAAGGCGTCACTCACGTGGTCGATGCGACCCATCCCTTTGCCGCCCGGATGAGCCGGAATGCAGTCGAGGCTTGCGACGCGGCGGGCGTGCCGCTCTGCGGCTTCGAGCGTCCGCCTTGGGAGCCCGGCCGCGGCGACGACTGGCGTTCCGTGCCCGATGTCGCGGCGGCGGTCGCCGCGCTGCCCGACACGCCGGCACGGGTTTTCCTTGCCATCGGCCGACAGAACCTGGAGCCCTTCGCCGCCAGGCCGCAGCACCGCTATCTGCTTCGCCTCGTCGATCCGCCCGAGGGTGTTCTGCCCCTGCCTGACGCCGAAATCGTCATCGCCCGCGGCCCGTTCACCGAGACCGGGGACGCAGCGCTTCTTTCTGCCCATGGCATCGAGTTCATCGTGGCCAAAAACGCCGGGGGCACGGGAGCGCGGGCCAAGCTCGATGCGGCGCGCACGCTTGGCCTGCCGGTGATCCTGATCGACCGGCCCGCTCTGCCACCCCGCCGGATCGCGCGAAGCGTCGAAGAGGTTATGGCATTCCTCGCTCATCCGGCCGACCTCGGGGTATAGAGGAAGCGCCCGACCCGGCGGGTATCGGCATTGCCGATGATCACGACGGTCCGCATGTCGGCCATCTCGGTCACGGCCTCGGCCAAAGTCACGGTTTCCAGCCGCTCGTCGGGCGTCGTGACCGCGCGGGCGAAGGATATGAGCCGGTCGGGCCCGCATTCCTCGCGCAGGATCTCCAGCGCGCGGCCGAACTGGTGCGGCCGGCTCCTGGAGCGCGGGTTGTAGAAGGCCATGGCGAAGCCGGCCCGCGCGGCGAGGCGAAGCCGGCGTTCGACCAGGTCCCAGGGCTTGAGGTTGTCCGAAAGGTTGATCGCGCAGAAATCGTGGCCGAGCGGCGCTCCGAGCCGGGCGGACGCTGCCAGCATCGCGGTGATGCCGGGCAGGACGCGGATGTCGAAGGCGGCGGGATCGGGGCGCCGTTCCAGTGCCTCGAAAACGGCCGCTGCCATCGCGAAGACACCGGGATCGCCCGAGGAGACAACGACGACGCGCCGCCCCGCCGCCGCCATGTCGAGCGCGTGGTTGGCGCGGTCGATCTCCACCCGGTTGTCGGACGGGTGCAGCGTCAGCCCGTCGCGCGGCGTGACGCGGGCGACATAGGGGATGTAGCCCACCACATCGGTCGCCTCGGCCAGGGTCGCGCGCACCTCCTCCGTCACAAGCCGTTCGTCCCCCGGCCCGAGCCCGGCGATGGCGATCCAGCCGGTCATGGCCGCCGCCCCTGGCCGTGAACCACCGCGATGGAGAAATAGGGCACCCTGGCCGGCGCCTCGGCCAGCCGGTGCACGCGCTGGTCGGCCATCGTGCCGTGCTCCACGAGCCAGGCGGTGTCGAGCCGCCCCGCCGCGATCAGCGCGCGTTTCAGCTTGTCCAGGTTGCGGCCGATCTTCATGACGACCAGCGCATCGGTGTCGCGGATGCGGCGCGTCAGTTCCTCTTCCCCCATCGTCGCTGTCACCACGGTCAGCACGTCATCGCCCCAGGTGATCGGCTCGCCGGTCGCGGTCCAGCAGCCCGACATGCCGGTGATGCCGGGAATGACCTCGACGGTGCTGCGGTCGCGCAGCCGCGTGTAGAGGTGCATGAAGCTGCCGTAGAAGAAGGGATCGCCCTCGCAGAGCACCAGAACCGTCTCTGTTTCGGCCAGACCTGCCAGTTTTCCGGCCCAGTCGTCGTAGAAGTCGGCCATCAGCCGGTTGTATTCAGGGTCGGCGAAGGGGATTTCGGTCGTGACCGGATACTCCATCGGATACTCGATGGCGTCGGCGCGCAGCATGCCGCTCACGATCTTGCGCGCCTGGCCCTCGTAGCCGGTCTTGCGGAAATAGGCGACATGGGCCGAGCCGCGCACAAGGCGATCCGCCTTCACGCTCATCAGGTCCGGGTCGCCGGGACCGAGTCCGACGCAGATGACCTTTCCCATCGTCATTCCTTCCGGCTGGCGAGCGCGTTCACGGCCGCGACCGTGATCGCCGATCCGCCGAGGCGACCCTTCACGATCAGCGACGGGGCAGGCAGATCCGCCATCAGCGCGTCCTTCGATTCCGCCGCGCCGACGAAGCCCACCGGGCAGCCGATGATCGCGGCGGGGCGCGGGCAGGCCGGGTCTTCCAGCATGTTGAGAAGGTGGAAAAGCGCGGTCGGTGCGTTGCCGATGGCGACCACGGCACCCGCCAGATGCAGCCGCCAAAGCTCCAGCGCGGCGGCGGAGCGGGTGTTGCCCATCGCCTTCGCCATCTCCGGCACGCGCGGATCGTGAAGGGTGCAGATCACTTCGTTACCAGCCGGCAGGCGGGGACGCGTGATCCCCTCGCTCACCATCCGCGCATCGCAGAGGATCGGCGCGCCGGCTTCAAGTGCTGCACGGGCGGCGATGGCCATGCCGGGGGAAAAGCGGACATGATCCTCAAGCCCGACCATTCCGGCGGCATGGATCATGCGGACGACGACGATTTCCTCTTCCGGCGTGAACCGCGCGAGGTCGGCCTCGGCGCGGATCGTCGCGAAGCTTTCGAGGTAGATTGCGGCGCCGTCGGTCTGGTAGCTGTGGGCCATGGGTTATCCGGTCGGGAAAAGGTCGGTGGCGGTCAGGCGCACTGCATCTGTGGTGGTGCGGGCCGGAGCGCCTGCGGCGGTGTCGTTCAGGATCAGGTCATAGCGGTCGGGCGCGGTCGCCGTCAGCGTCGCGGGCGCCGCGCCGGGATGGGCGCAGCCCTTGGCGCATCCCGAGACGTGAAGGAGCTTTCCCTGCGGCACCCGCGGCGCGAGACGGCGGGCCAGCGCGCGGGTCGGTCCCAGCGCCTGCGGACAGCCCGGAGCGCCGGTGCAGGCGACGACGTTAAGAAGCGGATCGGCCGGGTTGGTGATGAAGTCGCCATCATCGTGCAAGTCGCGCCGGCGCTTGAGACCGGAAGAGAAATAGACCATGCGCCATGGCGTTATCCGAATGCTGCCCCCCGCCTTGGCCAGCCATGAAAATTTCTCCGCCCGGACCTGACCGAAGGCGAACGCCAAGAGCTCGCCGCCGCCGTAGGAGCCGGGTTTCGGCTGGCGTGCCTCCGGGGCAGCGGGAACGTCGCCTGCCAGCCCCGCAGGCAGTTGCGCACCACGGGCGATGTGATCGCGCATCCTGCCCCTGCCGTCCGGGCCGACACCGCCGGAGTCGATGAACCAGCGCGCCATTTCAATCGCAAGCCCGGCTGCGGTGTCGCCCGTGACCAGTTTACCGGTAGGCATCCCGTCGGCGCGAAGAATGAAATCGTACCATCCCGTTGCGGCACTTTCGATCCGTATGTCTCCGATGTCTCGTGCAAGATGCCGAAGGCCCCGGCCCAGGTCGACAATGAAGCCGAACTTGCCGGGAAGGCGTGGTGCATCCGGGATGGCGAGCGCATCGGCCAGCGCATCGGCAATCGGAACGTTCGGATAATGATCCGGGTCGCCGAGAAAGTGCGGACGGACGGGATTCACGAGGATGTTCCGCCGCGCTTCGTTTTCGGCATTCTCATCGACCAGATCGAGCGCCATCAGTTCGGCGATCAGGTCGGGGTGAGATTTAGGTGTGACGCCGCGAATGTTGATATTGGCGCGGTTCGACAGGCTAAGATAGCCGTTGCCATGGCGGATCGCGGCCGCTGCCAGCCCTTCTGCCTGAGAAGCGGTCAGGCTGTTGTTGCGAGGGCGGACCCGCACCACGAGGCCGTCGCCCGACATCATCGGGCGCAAGGCACCGGGGCACCAGCCCTGGATGACCGGGGCGCTCATCGTGCCGCCCCGATGGCGGTCGAATTGCGGCGCGTGACCCAGAGCCCGGCCTCCCGCAGCGCGGCGAAGCGGTCGCGGAGCGCGGCGAGCGCGCCGGGGTTCTCGCGTTCCATGAAGGCGACGAGATCGTCCCGGCCCAGCGTCGCGTCGTGGTAAAGATCGAAAAGGTGCGCGGGCACGGCGCGGGCGAGATGCGCGAAGGCCGCCATGTGGTCGAGCGTCGCGGCGATCTCGGCCGCGCCTCGGAAGCCGTGGCGCATCATCCCGTCGGCCCAGGCCGGGTTCGCCGCTCGGGCGCGGACCACGCGGGCGATTTCCTCGGGCAGGGTGCGGGCGCGCGGATCGTCGGGCCGGGTCGCGTCAAGGTGATAGAGCGCAGGCACCGCGCCGCCAAGCCGCGCGACGGCGGCGGCAAAGCCGCCCTCATGCGCGGCATAGTCTGAGGCCAGTAGCAGGTCGGTCTCGGTCAGGTCCTGGACATGGACGAAGCCGTCGGCGCCTTTCACCTGCGCCTCCAGCGCCGCACGGGCGGGATGCGCCACGCCTGAAGCATCGATCGCCCATTCGGAGCCCGCAAGCCATGCCTCACCGGCGGCCCGCTGCCCCTCCGGTCCGTAGTCCTCGATGGCCTCGCCCATGGCGAGGCCGTATAGGCCGGGTTTCGGCCCGAAGACGCGCGGGGTGGAGCGGAGATAGGGGTTGTCCTCTGCTGCTTCGTCGCGCCCGGCAAGCGCCGTGGCGGCGGCTTCGAAGAGCTGGGCCAATCCGGGAAATACGTCTCTGAACAGTCCGGAAACCCGCAAGGTGACGTCAATCCGTGGGCGGCGCAGCAGCGCGAGCGGGATCACCTCGAAGCCCGAAACCCGCTCCGACCCCTCGTCCCATTTCGGGGAAAGGCCGGCAAGGTGCAGCGCCATGGCGAATTCCTCGCCCGCCGTCCGCATCGTGGCCGAGCCCCAGAGATCGACGACCAGCGATCGCGGCCAGTCGCCGTGGTCCTGAAGGTGGCGGCGCAAAAGCTCCTCGGCCAGCTTTACGCCCTGCGCATGGGCGGCGCGCGACGGCACGGCGCGGGGATCGGTGGTGTAAAGGTTGCGGCCCGTGGGCAGCACGTCGCTTCGCCCCCGGAAGGGCGAGCCCGATGGCCCGGCCTCCACCCGCCGCCCGTTCAGCGCGGCCAGCAGGCCCGCGCGCTCCTCCTTCCCGCACTGACCGGTGCCGAAGATGTGCAGCCCGTCGCCGTATCGGCTTTCCTTGATGTCGCAGACGAAGCGGTCGATCCGGGTGATCGCCTCGGCGGGCGAAGCGTCCTCGGGGATGCCGAGATCGACCTCCACGCCGCGTCCGCGCGCCTCGTCGCGGATGGCGGCGATCAACCGTTCGCGGCGGCCGGGGTCGAGCCCGTCGGCGGTGGAATATTCGTCCAGAAGCCGTTCAAGCCGGTTGAGGTCTTCCGGCACCGCGCTTTCCAGCAAGGGCGGCGGCAGGTGCCCGATGGTGACCGCACCGATGCGGCGCTTGGCCTGCGCGGCCTCGCCGGGGTCGTTGACGATGAAAGGGTAGATGACCGGCAGGTCGCCGGTCAGCGCCTCGGGCCAGCATTCCGCGGACAGCGCCACCGACTTGCCGGGCAGCCATTCCAGCGTGCCATGCGCGCCGATATGAACGAGGGCATGAAGGCCCTGCGACCTGAGCCAGAGGTAGAAGGCGACATATCCGTGGCGCGGGGTGCGTGAAAGGTCGTGGTAGTCGTCCGCGCGGGTCTTCACCTCGCCGCGCTCGGGCTGGAGCGCGACGAGCGCGCGGCCCCGGCGGATGGCGTGGAAGCGGAAATGACTGTCGGCCACTGAAGGGTCGTGGACCGGGTCGCCCCAGGCGGAAAAAAGGGCGGCGCGGAGTCCAGGAGGAAGCGTCGAGACAGTGTTTCCGTAAGCCGATACCGGCCATTCCACGGTTTCCTGCATCAGCGCATGCCCGAGGTCTTCGCCTGGCCCCGCGGTATGGCCCGCTGCGGCGAGCGACGCGAGGATTTCCTCGGCCGAGGCCAGCGCGTCGAGGCCGACGGCGTGGGCCAGTTGATGCGACTTGCCGGGATAGGTCGAGAGGACGAGGGCGAGCCTCCGCTCTTCCGCCGGGGTTGTTGCAAGACGATGCCAGCCCGCGACGCGGTCGCCAATGGCGGCAATCCGGTCGGCGTCGGCACGGTGGGCGAAGCGGGAATATTGCAGGTCGGGGTCGCGGCGCGCCGGGCTCTTGAAGCTCGCCACGCCGGCGAAGAGGCGGCCGTCGACCTCGGGCAGGACGACGTGCATGGCAAGGTCGGCAGGTGACAGGCCGCGATCCGCCGCCACCCAGTCGCGCCGCCGCGCGGTGGACAGCGCGACCTGGAAGACCGGGCAGCCGGGCGCGTCGAGAGGCGAGGGGGTGCCGTCTGCCCCCTTCGCCGAAAAGGCGGTAGCGTTGACGATGGCGGCAGGACCCAGACGCGCCAATTCGGCGCTGAGCCAGCCGGCGGCGGCCGTGTCCTTGAGCGAGGTGGCGAAGGCGCCGATGGCGGCGAAACCCCGCGCCTCCAACGCCGCGATGAGCTTGTCGACCGGGTCGGTATCCGCCGAGGTCAGGTAGCTGCGGTAGAAGGTGACGACGGCGAGCGGGCGGCCGGTCGCCTCGGGCCCTGGCACGACGCCCTTGCCGGGCAGGTACCAGCCGAAGGCGGGCACGGTCTTGTCGCCGGCCACCGGGCCGGCATAGAGGCCGGCGGCGAGCGCCAGCTGCTGCAGCGCGGCCTGGGCCGCGACGGCACCGCCGGCATCGCAAAGGGTCTGGAGCCTTCGCAGGGTCGATTCCGGCAGGGTGGACAGCGCGTCGAGCCGAGCATCCTCGCGCCCGTCGGCAGGCAGGACGGCGAGCGCGATGCGCTTGCGGCGACAGAGGTCCTGCACCTGCGCCAGCCCGTAGGCCCAATAGCCTTCACCGCCGATGAGCCGGATCAGGATGCCCTTCGCGCCGGAAAGCGTCCGTTCCACATAGGTATCGACCGACAGGGGATGGCGGAGCGCGACGAGATTGGCGAGCCTGAGGGTAGGCAATGATGCCTTGCCGCGTTGCCACCCGGCCGCGAAGGCGCCGAGGTCGCTGTCGGAGAAGGACAGCACCACCAGCTCGGCCGGGGACTGGCCGAGGTCGGTCGGTGTGTCGGTCTCCTCGAGCCCGTGGCTCTCGCGGAAGATGACATGCATCGGCGGCCCTCAGACCTCCTGCGCTTCGGGCATGAGTACGGAATGGATGGCGACCGGATCGACATGGTCGTGCTCGCCGATGACGATGAGCCGCGTGGCCCGCGGCGTATCACCCCAGGGCCGGTCGTACTGCGCGCGCACACGTTCGCCCACCGCCTGGACGAGCATCCGCATCGGCTTGCCCCGGACGGCCACGTAGCCCTTCACGCGAAGGATGTTCTGCTCACGCGCAAGCCGCACGATGTCGTGCTTCAACGCCTCGGGATCGGTGACTTCCGGCAGTTCGATCACCACCGTGTCGAAATCGTCGTGCTCGTGGTCGTCGGCCCCGTCGTGATGCGACGGACGGGCATGCAGGTCGTCCTCTGCGGCAGCGTTCAGACCGAGAATTACGGCCGGGTCGATCCGCCCCTCCTCCATCGCGAGGATCGGCAGCCTTCGCGGCGCCTCGGCCTCCACCACGGCGCGCGCGGCGGCAATGCCCGCCTCACCCGCCAGGTCGGCCTTGGTCAGAAGAACGATGTCTGCGCAGGCGATCTGATCCTCGAAGACTTCGGAAAGCGGGGTCTCGTGGTCAAGCGAGTCGTCGGCCGCGCGCTGCGCCTCGACCGCCGCCACGTCGGGCGCAAAGCGGCCCGCCGCCACCGCCTCGGCATCGGCCAGCGCGATGACGCCGTCCACGGTGATTCGCGAGCGGATCGCCGGCCAGTCGAAGGCCTTCAGGAGCGGCTTCGGAAGCGCAAGGCCTGACGTCTCTATCAGGATGTGGTCGGGCCGCACCGGTCGCGCCATCAGGGCCTCGATCGTCGGAATGAAATCGTCGGCGACGGTGCAGCAGATGCAGCCGTTGGCCAGTTCGACGATGTTCTCCTCGGGACAGTTCTCGTCGGCGCAGGATTTCAGGATCTCGCCGTCCACGCCGACCGAGCCGAATTCGTTCACCAGCACGGCGAGCCGCCTGCCTTGCGGGTTCTGCATCAGGTGGCGGATCAGCGTCGTCTTGCCCGAGCCGAGGAAGCCGGTGATGACGGTGACGGGGATCTTGTTCAGGTCTGCCATTCAGCTCTCCATCGGGGGGATGCGGGCAAGCGACTGCTTGCGGAAGATCACGGGGCGCTCGCGCCAGGGAACGAGGCCATCAGGCGAGGCGGCATAGGCGGCCGCGCCGGCAAGGATGTCGGCCACATGCGTGTCGGGGTCCAGTCCGCGATAGACATAGGACCAACGCCCCGGCCCCGTCAGCGCGATGTTGCAGCCGTGATCGCAGGCGGAGAGACACTCGACCGGCTCGATCCGAACGCCGGCCGGTGCGCCTGCGGTGCGCAACGCAGCAAGAAGCCTTGCGCCCGGGGCCTGACCGCCCTCGGCGACGGGGCGGCCCGCCGTGCAGGTCGTGCAGACATGAAGCGTCACGCGCACTCGGGTCATTCCTTCCTTTTGGGGGAGGCGCCTGCGAAGGGCGGGTTGCAATGGCTCACCCATGCGCGCCTGCCCCGAGCCGGTCGCGGAACCCCCCGTCCGCCGTCACGTCTCGCGCTGGCAGGTCTCCCGGCTTGCGGATGTCGGGGCGCTCCCAGGGGAACCCCCCGGCGGCCCTCCCGCCTTCCCGGTTCGCACCAGTGGCTTTGGGGGACCTCTCCGGTCACGGTCGCGGGGGCGGCTGCGCTTCGGCGTCGCGCCCCGATGGGTCGCAAAGCCGGTCGCATTCCCTCTTCGCCTGCCCTAAGACAGGAACCAGCGCCGCCTCACCTGAGGCATGAGGCCCTGTCTTGTCAAGCAACGGAAGGGACCATGACCGACCCAAAAACGACCGACCCCGCGGATGACCTAGCGCGCCATGCGCAGAAGATGGCGAAGAAGAAGGCCGCGCGCGACCGGATCATGGCGACCAAGGAGGGCGAGAAGGGCCTGATCATCGTCCATACCGGCGCGGGCAAGGGCAAGAGTTCCTCCGGTTTCGGCATGATCCTGCGCTGCATCGCCCACGGGATGCCCTGCGCCGTGGTGCAGTTCATCAAGGGCGCCTGGGACACTGGCGAGCGGCGCCTGATCGAGAGCCACTTCGCCGACCTCTGCCAGTTCTTCGCCATGGGCGAAGGGTTCACCTGGGAGACGCAGGACAAGGAGCGCGACATCGCCGCGGCCAGGCGCGGCTGGGAAAAGGCCAAGGATCTGATCCGGGACGAGCGCAACCGGATGGTCCTGCTCGACGAGATCAACATCGCGCTGCGCTACGACTACCTGCCGGTCGACGAGGTCGTCGCGTTCCTCAAGGAGGAGAAGCCGGCGATGACCCACGTTGTGCTGACCGGGCGGAATGCCAAGGAGGAGCTGATCGAGATTGCCGATCTGGTGACCGAGATGACGCTGGTGAAGCACCCGTTCCGGTCCGGGATCAAAGGCCAGAAGGGCGTGGAGTTCTGAGCTGAGGACCGGGGGCGCCGCCCCCCGACACCCGGAGTATTTTAACCGCAATGAAAGACACAATGGTTCACGCTCGGTGTGCGGTACAGGCGGGAGCGCCAATGACCGCCCACAGTGAAAGCATCCCGTCTCCCCGGAGCAATCCGCCCGAGGCGGGATGCCCCAACCTGGCGCCGATCCGGCGCGTCCTGCATTTCATTGTGGCAATAAATACTCCCGCCGGGGGCTTCCGAGCGCACCGCATGACCGGCCGTGGAGTGTGGCGGTGACCGCGCTGATGGTCCAGGGCTGCGGCTCGAATGTCGGCAAGTCGCTGCTGGTCGCCGGACTCTGCCGGGCGGCGCGCCGGCGGGGGCTGTCGGTGGCGCCGTTCAAGCCGCAGAACATGTCGAACAACGCGGCGGTCACCGTGGATGGCGGCGAGATCGGGCGGGCGCAGGCGTTGCAGGCGCTGGCCTCGGGGTTGGAGCCGCACACCGACATGAACCCTGTGCTGCTGAAGCCCGAAACCGACACCGGCGCCCAGGTGGTGGTGCAGGGACGGCGGCTGACGACAGTGCGCGCAAGGGACTATGCGGCGCTGAAGCCGACACTGATGGCGCCAGTGCTCGAAAGCTTCACGCGGTTACGTGCATCTCATGACCTCGTCATCGTCGAGGGCGCGGGCAGTCCGGCGGAGGTGAACCTGCGCTCGGGCGACATTGCCAATATGGGCTTCGCGCGGGCGGGCGGCGTGCCGGTCGTGCTCGTTGGCGACATCGACCGCGGCGGCGTGATCGCACAGATAATCGGGACGCAGGCCGTGCTCGACGCCGCGGATGCGGTGATGGTGTCGGGTTTCGTCATCAACAAGTTCCGCGGCGATCCTACGCTCTTTGACGACGGCTACCGGCTGATCGAGGCACGGACCGGCTGGCGCGGCTTCGGCATCGTGCCGCATTTCGCGGCCGCCGCGAAGCTGCCGGCAGAAGATGCGCTCGACCTCGGCGGCGCGACGGCGGGCGGACCGCTGAAGATCGCCTGCCTGGCCCCCAGTCGCATCGCCAATTTCGACGATCTCGATCCTCTGAAGCTGGAGCCTTCGGTCAGCCTGACCATGGTGAGCGCCGGCGAGGCCTTGCCGGGCGATGCGACGCTCGTGATCCTGCCCGGCTCGAAGTCCACGCGCAGCGATCTCGCCTTCCTGCGGGCGCAAGGCTGGGACATCGACCTTACGGCGCATGTCCGACGGGGCGGGCATGTCCTCGGCATCTGCGGCGGGTACCAGATGCTCGGCCGGACGATTGACGATCCGGAAGGGATCGAGGGTGCGCCCGGCGAGACGGCGGGGCTCGGCCTGCTCGACGTCGTCACGGTGATGACGCCGGACAAGCGCCTGACCCGCACCGCTGCGCGCCACGCCGCGACGGGGGCCGCGATGGAGGGTTACGAGATCCACATCGGCCGGACCGAAGGTCCGGCGCGTGCCCGGCCCTTCGCTTTCGTGGAGGGCATCCCAGAGGGCGCGGTCTCTGCCAGCGGACGGGTAATGGGGAGCTACCTGCACGGCATGTTCGCGGGAGATGCCTTTCGCGCCGCCTTCCTCTCCGCGCTCGGTGCGCCGTCGAGCGCACGTTACGGTGCCGAGGTCGAGGCGGCGCTCGATGCGCTTGCCGATCACCTCGAGGCGCATCTCGATGTCGCGGGGCTCTTCGCGCTGGCGCGCTGAGCCCGCGCCTCAGGCGAGCGCGGCGGCGAGCCGGGTCCATTCCGCCTCGCCGCCAGGAAGCCCGAGGCGGAGCCAGGTTCCGGAGTAGGGGAAGATGCGCGACCATATCCGCGCGCGCGCCAGCCGTTCCTGCGCGCCTGCGGCATCCGGCGTATCGTAGAGGCGGAACAGGGTCGTCCCGCCGACGCAGCGCCAATCGGCCCCGGCGGCGAGGGCATCGAGCCGCCCTGCCTCGCCGGCAAGCCGGTCGCGGGCGCGTTGGGCCCAGGCATGGTCGGCCAGCGCCACCGCGCCGACCTCGATCGCGGCGCCGCTGACGGGCCAGGGTCCGGCCATCTCGGCAAGCCGTGCGATGTCGCGCGCGGAGCCGAGGACGAAGCCCAGCCGCAGGCCCGCAAGTCCATAGAACTTCCCGAACGACCGCAGGACGAGGATGCCGGGGGCGATGGCGCCATGCGCGGACGAAGCATCCGGGGTCGCATCCGCGAAGCTCTCGTCCACGACGAGGCGTCCGACGCGCCCCGCAAGCGCGTGCAGCGCGTCCGTGCCAAGCACGCGGCCGTCCGGGTTGTTCGGGTTGACGACGACCGCCAGATCGGCGCCGACCAGTGCCTCGGGCGTGCTCACCTCCTCCACGCTCCAGCCTGAGGTGCGCAGCGCCCCGGCGTGTTCGTTGTAGGTCGGACCCAGCACACGGGCGAGGCCGGGCAGCGAGAGCCGCGGAATCATCTGGATCGCCGCCTGCGCGCCGGCAACAGGCAGGATCGCGGCCTCCGTCCGGTAGGCTCCGCGCGCGGCGGCGATCAGACGCTCTGTTGCCGCGCGCGTCGGCAGCATCGTCCAGGCCGGGGCCGGGATCGGCGGCAGGGGATAGGCGACCCGGTTGATGCCGGTCGAAAGGTCGATCCAGTCTGCCGAAGGGCCGCCAAACCGGGCGATCGCCGCGTCGATGTTCCCGCCGTGGTCGCGCATCAGAGCGCCGCCAGAATGGCGAGGCCGAGCGCCATCGCCAGTATCGCGAACCAGAAGAGACGGAGCGCACGCTCGATGTCCGCTGGCTGCGGGTCGGGGGCGCCTTCGTTCAGCCAGGGTTCATCGGCGACGCGATCGTGATAGGTCCGGGGACCGGACAGGCGGATCTCGAGCGCGCCGGCAAGCGCCGCTTCCGGCCAGCCGGCGTTGGGCGAACGGTGGCGGCGTGCATCGCGCCACATCGTTGCGAGTGCCGCGCGCGGACGGGTGCAGACGAGCGCGAAGAGAAGTCCGGTGAACCGCGCGGGGATGATGTTGGCAAGATCGTCGATCCGGGCGGCGGCCCAGCCGAATGCGCGGTGGCGCTGCGTGCGGTGCCCGATCATCGAATCGAGCGTGTTGATCGCCTTGTAGGCTGCGATCCCGGGCAGGCCGAAGAGAACGCCCCATAAGACCGGCGCGACGATCCCGTCCGATGTGTTTTCGGCCAGACTCTCGATCGTGGCGCGCGCGATGCCCTCTTTGTCGAGCTGGTCGGGATCGCGTCCGACGATCATGGAGACAGCCCGGCGCGCGGCGACGAGATCGCCTGCGGCGAGCGGATCGGCCACGGCCCGGATATGGTCACGCAATGACCGCATCGCCACGAGCGGCCAGGCGAGTACGCCGCCCAGTAGGATGCCAGGCGAACCGGCCGGAAGCACCCAGGTCACGACCCAGGCGATCTCTGCGGCCGCGCCGACGACAACCGCGACAGTGACGATCCCCGCAACCCGCCTGGCGCTTTCGTCGGCCCCTTCGAGGTTGATCCAGCGGTCGAGCGCGTCGATCATCCGGCCGATCCAGGTCACGGGATGGCCGATGGCGCGGAACAGCCGGTCCGGCCAGCCGAGCACGGCGTCGATGCAAAGCGCCACGAGCATGATCATCGCGCCGGTCACTGCCGTACTCCCACCCGGAACCGGACGATCCCCGTCATGCCTGCCGCGCGCAGGGCCGCGGCAGCGTTTGGGGCGATTCGTCCGGGCACGAATAGCAGCGCGCGGGCCGATCCGGTATGGCCCATGGCAAATCCCATTGCCCCGAGTTCGCGGGCAAGTGCCGCCGTCGGGTCACCCCGGGGCCCCCGGAGCGCAAGGGTACGGCTGGCAGA
This sequence comes from Paracoccaceae bacterium, assembly GCA_020637675.1. Classification (GTDB taxonomy): domain Bacteria; phylum Pseudomonadota; class Alphaproteobacteria; order Rhodobacterales; family Rhodobacteraceae; genus Albidovulum. The sequence continues at coordinate 460,131 of JACKKD010000003.1, forward strand.
GAGGCTGGCGATCTCGGCCAGAGTCTCTGCCCGGCCGGTCGACGCGGCGCGGCCCCAGGGGCCGATCAGATCGGCGATGTCGGGGAAATTGCCGTCCCCCGCATCGGTGCGTCGGACCGGGCCGAGAAATCCGCCGATGACGTCCATCCTTGGCAAGGGTGGAAACGTACCGAGCACGCGCCCTTCCCGCGAGGCCCAGAGGAGCTGTTCGGGGTGAGGAAACATCAGGGGATCGCTTGCGCCTTCAGCCGCGACGCAGGCACTCGCGAGGGGCTCCGGCGCTGGCGCAACGCCTGCAAGCCGGGCAAGGGCGACGAGTGCCGCCGTGGACGCGCCCGCGCCACCGCCGGCCGGCATCGCGGCCCTGAGCTTCACGTGGCCGGACAATCTGCGGTCCAGCCGTGCAAGGAACCGGCGGGCGCGTTCGGGCGTGATGAGCCGCTGTCCGCTGCCGTGGATCGTAAGGCCCGGGCCTGGTCTGTACCAGGCTTGGAGGGCGAGAGACGGACAGGGCAGGGTCACCAGTGCGACCGGACCCTCCGGCCCGATCCGGCCTTGCAGAAACTCACCGAGATGCCCGGCCACGCGGACCGAAGGCTGGCTCACGCCGGCCCCCAGTTCACGGTTCCGATGGACCAGGCGCCTCGCGGCAACGCCGTGATGCGCGTCATAGACAGCGGGGCCACGGTGAAGCCGAGCGCGGGCGCAACGCTGCCGAGCGCCAGGGCGAGGGCCGCACGGACGGTGCCTGCATGGGCGACGATCGTCACGCGGCCGCCCGTCGCCAGCCCAGTCAGCGCCGGTCCGACCCGGGCGCAGAGATCGGCGAAGCTCTCGCCTCCCGGTGGGCGGTGCTCTGCCAGCGCGCCATTGGTCATCGGTCCGAGATCGGGGATTTCGCCGGTCGGCCGCCCCTCCCAAGCGCCGAAGTCCTGCTCCCAGAGCGCGGGGTTCTCCTCGACACCGGCAACCGGCCAGAGGGCTGCTGCGGTCTGACGGCAGCGCAGCGCCGGGCTGACCACGATCCGGCCGGGGTCGCCCACGCCGAGCCGCAGGGCCGCCAGGGCGGCGAGATCGGAACAGTCTGCGGCCACGTCTGTGCGGCCGCAAAGCCGGCCCTCCGTCAGCGCCGGCGCGTGACGGATCAGGATCAGCTCTGTCGCCGCTTCGTCAGCCACCGTCGCATTCTCCCTTTCGCAGGCCGCCCGTTATGTGCTTTGAGAACGGCCCATGGGCAAGACGATACTCATCACCGGCGGAGCCCGGTCTGGCAAAAGCGGCATCGCCGAGACGATGGCGCTGTCGCTTGGCCGCCCGGCGACCTACATCGCCACGGCCGAGGCACGCGACGCCGAGATGGAGGCGCGGATCGCCGCGCATCGGGCGCGCCGGAGTGACGCGTGGATCACGCGGGCGGAGCCCCTCGATCTTCCGGGAGTGCTTGCCGATACCGATGGAACCGGCCCGCGGCTCGTCGATTGCCTGACGCTCTGGCTCACCAACCTGATGCTGGCCGAGGCGGACTGGCAGGTGGCGTCCCGCGCGCTCGTGGCTGCGCTGCCAGTGCAGCGGTCGCCGGTCGTCTTCGTCACGAACGAGGTCGGCATGGGTATCGTGCCCGACAACGCGCTTGCCCGTGCCTTCCGCGACGCGGCGGGGCTCCTGAACCAATGGGTCGCCGCCGCGGCCGATGAGGTCTACCTTGCCGTCTCCGGCCTGCCCTTGAAAGTGAAATGACATGAGCCTTCCGCGCCTCTCCTCGCTCTCGCAACTCGCAGCACTGGCCGACCGTCTGCCGGTCGCCGACACCCAGGCAGCCGAAGCGGCGCGGGCGCGGCAGAATTCCCTGACGAAGCCGCCCGGCTCGCTCGGCCGGCTTGAGCAGATCGCGGAGTTCATGGCCTCATGGCGGGGCACCGCGCGACCCGAGATATGGAAGGCCCAGGCGCTCGTCTTCGCAGGCAATCACGGGATCTGCGCGCAGCGCGTGAACCCCTATCCGCAGGAGGTGACGGCGCAGATGGTCGCCAACTTCCGCACCGGGGGGGCCGCGATCAACCAGCTCTGCGCGGTGAACGGAGCAGACCTGTCGGTGATCGCGCTGGAGCTGGAGCGGCCCACGCGCGACTTCACAGAAGCTCCGGCGATGGATGAACTCGACTGCCTCGACGCGCTCTGGCAGGGTGCGGCAGCCGTCGATGCCAGCGCCGACATCCTCATTCTCGGCGAGATGGGGATCGGAAATTCCACCGTGGCGGCGGCACTGGCGGCGGCATGTTTCGGCGGGCCGGTCGCCGAATGGGTCGGGCCCGGAACAGGCTCTGACAAGGCCGGACTCGCGCGGAAGGTGGAGGTGATCGAGCGCGGCCTGAAGAGGCACGGGGCTGCGCTCGGAGATGCCGGGGCGATTCTGGCCGCGCTCGGCGGGCGCGAGCAGGCCGCGATCTGCGGCGCGGTGCTGGCGGCGCGGGCGGAGCGGATCCCGGTCATCCTCGACGGGTTCATCTGCACTGCCGCCGCGGCGGTCCTTCACGCCGCCGACAAGAGGCTGCTCGACCACTGCCTCGTCGGCCATGTCTCGGCCGAGCCAGGCCACCGCAAGCTTCTGGCGGCGATCCACAAGCGCCCGGTCCTCGAATTCGAGATGCGCCTTGGCGAAGGCTCGGGCGCGGCACTGGCGCTCGGGATTGTGCGGTCGGCGCTCGCCTGCCACAACGGCATGGCGACCTTTGGCGAGGCCGGGGTTTCGGAGGGATGAGCGGGCGCGGTGCCGAGTTGCGACTCGCCTTCCTCCTGCTCACGCGCCTGCCGGTTCGCGCTGTTTCGGGCGAGGCGCCTTCGATGGCTGCGTCGTCCTGGGCCTGGCCGGTCGTCGGACTTGCTGTAGGCGCGATCTCTTCCGTCGCCGGATATTTTGCCCTTGCGGTGGGGGTGACGCCACCGATGGCCGCCATCGTGGCACTTGCCGCCGGCGCACTCGCCACCGGCGCGCTGCATGAGGACGGGCTCGCCGATCTGGCGGACGGTTTCGGCGGCGGGCGGACACGTGACCGCAAGCTAGAAATCATGCGTGACAGCCGGATCGGCTCCTACGGGGTCGTCGCGCTGGTTCTCTGTTTCGCCTTTCGCGCCGCAGGACTCGCCGCGCTCATCGACTCGGGCGGTGCGTTTCTCGGTCTTCTGTCCCTGGCGGCAGCGTCGCGGGCGGTCCTGCCCGCGGCACTGATCCTGATGCCGCCGGCACGACAGGACGGGCTTGGGCGGGCGGCGGCCGGAATCGAGCCTGTTCCGGCTCGAATCGCGGGCGTGATCGGCCTCCTTTGCCTTCTTCCGCTGGGCCCCGGCACTGCCGCCGCGATCGCCGTCGCGATGGCGCTTGCGGCCTTCGCCGTCGGCTGGCTCGCCATGCGGCAGATCGGCGGGCAGACCGGGGACGTCCTCGGTGCCATGCAGCAGGTCGCCGAATGCGCAGGTTGGGCTTGCGTGGCTTCTGCTATTTGATCAAATATTGGAGTTGCGCCACCGACGGGAACGAATCCAGCAGATCGAACCCGCTTCCAATTTGATCAAAAATCGCGGATAACGGGACGCCCGGAAGGAGTGCCGCCATGCCCGCAAGGAAGAATCTGATCGCCGGAATCGACCGTGACCGCCTGAAGCAGGTGGCCGAGCGTGAGGGCCGGCGCTTCGCCGCGTCGCGTCCGAAGACGAGCGCAGCGCTGGAGGCCGGCGCAGGCACATTCCTCGACGCGGTGCCGATGCATTGGATGAAGGACTGGCCGATGCCCTTTCCGATGGTCGTCGATCATGCCGAGGGTGCGCGCATAACCGACATCGACGGCTACGGGATCGACGATTTCTGCCTTGGCGATACCGGCTCGATGTTCGGCCATTCGCCCAAGCCGGTCGCGAAGGCAATCCGACGGCAGGCGCGGAGGGGTTTGACATACATGCTGCCGACCGACGCGGCGATGGAGGCCGGGCGGCTCCTCACCGAACGGTTCGGTGACTTCAAGTGGCAGATCGCGACGACGGCGACCGACGCCAACCGTTTCGCGCTCCGCGTCGCGCGTGCGGTCACCGGCAAGCCGAAGGTTCTTGTGTTCAACGGCTGCTATCACGGCACCGTGGATGATGCGATGGTGCAGCTTTCGAACGGCAAGACCGTGACGCGCCCCGGCCTGACGGGGCAGGTCATGGACCTGACGGAAGTCTCGACCTGCGCCGAGTTCAACGACCTCGCCAGCGTCGAGGCGGCGCTGAAAACCGGCGAGGTAGCCGCGATTCTGACCGAGCCGGTGATGACCAATTCCTGCATGGTCCTGCCCGAGCCCGGATTCCACGAGGGGCTGAGAAAGCTGGCTACGAGATACAAGGCGCTCCTCATCATCGACGAGACGCACACGATCTCCTCCGGTCTCGGCGGCTATACGGCCGTCCACGGCCTCGACCCCGATATCTTCGTCGTCGGCAAATGCGTGGCGGGCGGGATGCCCACCGCCGTCTGGGGTCTGAGGCCGAAGCTGGCAAAGGACTACCTGGACTTCAACGCCGGCCGGCTTTCGGGCCATTCCGGCATGGGCACGACGCTTTCGGCCAATCCGATGCAGTTCGCCTGCCTTGAGGCGACGCTCGCCGAGGTGATGACGGCAGAGGCCTACGCCCATATGGAAAAGGGCGCCGAAAGGCTCTCGACCGGCCTGAAACGGGTGATCGAGGCCCACGGCGCGCCCTGGCACGTCGTCCGCGTCGGCGCACGGGTGGAGTTCATCTGCGCCCCCGGCCCCCTCAGGAACGGCGCCGAGGCCGCCATGGCCCATGTGCCGGAGGTGGAGGCCGTGCTGCATACTGCGCTTCTGAACCGCGGCTGCCTGATCGCGCCGTTCCACAACATGATGCTCGTCAGCCCGGCGACGAAGAAGCGGCAGATCGACCGCCTCGTCACCGCCTTCGACGAAATCCTGACCGAACTTTTCGCTTGAGAGCCGCCATGCTGGAAAACCCCTGCCCCTCGGGCGCCACCCTCCCCGAGGCCGAAGCGTTCCTCGCCGATCACCCCGAGATCGAGGCCATCGACATCGTGCTGCACGATTCGAACGGCATCGGCCGCGGAAAGATCATCCGGCGTCACGAGCTTCTGTCGCTCTACAAGTCCGGCCGGCACATGCCGATCTCGATCCTCGGTCTCGATATCTGCGGCGAGGACGTGCACGAAACCGGCTTGATCTGGGATCAGGGCGACGGCGACCTCAAGGCATGGCCGGTGCCCGGAACGCTGAAGGCGCTTCACAACACCAAGCCCGCCCGCGCCGAGGTGTTCCTGTCGCTCTATGAACTCGATGGCCGGCCCATGACCTCGGATCCCCGCCATGCGCTCGCCCGGAAGGTGGAGGAATACGCACGGCGCGGGCTGAAGCCCGCCGGCGCCTTCGAACTGGAATTCTTCCTGCTGGCCAACGACCGTGGCGCGGACGGCAAGGTGCGCCCGGCCCGCGACGTGCTCGACGGAAGGCCGAGCCACAAGACCGAGGTCTATTCCGTCGATCACCTCCACGGGATGCTGCCCCTTTTCTCCGACATATACGCGGGTGCGGAAAAGGCCGGGGTCAAGGCCGAGACGCTCATCTCGGAATACGCCCCCGGACAGTACGAACTGACGCTCCACTACCGCGAGGACGTGATGCAGGCCGCCGACGACATCGTGCGGCTGAAGCGGATTGTGCGGGCGCAGGCGCGTTCCCACGGCGTGATCGCCTGCTTCATGGCCAAGCCCGTGGAGGATTACGCGGGCTCGGGCATGCATTTCCACGTGTCGTTGCAGGATCAGGCGGGCCGCAACGTCTTCGCCGAGCGGCCCGGCGCGGGATGGACCGAGACGCTTCTGCATGCGCTCGGTGGCCTCAGGGCGACGATGGGCGAGTCGATGCTTGTCTTCGCCCCGCATCTGAACTCCTGGCGGCGGTTCGCGAACCAGAGTTATGCGCCCGTCTCGACGTCGTGGGGCGTGAACAACCGTTCCGTGGCGCTTCGGGTGCCCGAAGGCGACGTGAAGGCGCGGCGCATAGAACACCGGCCCTCGGGCGTGGACGCGAATCCCTATCTGGTCGCCGCAACGGTGCTCGCGGGTATCCTGCACGGCATCGACAACCGCATCGACCCAGGCCCCGAGACGACCGGCAACGCCTATGCCGAGGACGAGAACGGACCGGCGATCCCCCGTGACTGGCGCGCGGCGATCGAGGCGGCGACGAAGTCGGATTTCCTGAAGGCCGCGCTCGGCGCGGACATGCACCGCACCTTCACCGCCGTGAAGGCCGCCGAATACGCCCGCGTCGCCCGGACCGTGACAGAGGTCGACTACGACCTCTACCTCCATACGGTTTGAGGGTCAGAGGTTCGGCCGCGAGGCCCGGTTGGTGAACCAGCCGCCCAGGGCCGTCTCATAGGCGAGTCCGGCGCGGAAGACGTCGGCGTCCGAATAGGTGCGCCCGACGATCTGGATGCCCGTCGGCACCCCGTTTCCGGCGCGGCCGGTGGGCACCGACAGGACCGGACAGCGGCTCAGCATGTTGAAAGGTAGCGTCATTACCCAGCCGAGGAACGGATTTACCACCTTGCCGTTGATCCGGACCGTGTCCCTCGACTGGTCGAAATCGGCCGGCACGGCCGGCAGCGCGGTCGTCGGACAGACCAGCACGTCGTAGCGTTCGAGGATCGGGCCGAGCGTCCGGTACATCCCCGCCGCAACTTCGAGGCTGTGGAGGAAATCGACCGGTTTCGACTTCCGCCCTTCCTCGGCGAACTGGCGGGCATAGGTCGTCATGTCGTCGGCGTGGTCTTTCAGAAGCTGCGAGACATAGGCGCCGAAGAGGTGGCGCAGATAGGTCATCCCGGCATCGAGAAGGTCGGGCGACCAGCCGAGGTCCACCTCCTCCACCGTCGCCCCGAGCCCGCGAAAGACATCGAGCGCCGCCTCGGTATTCTTCCGGACGTCCGGGTCGACCTCGAAGACGCCGAGGTCCATCGAGAAGGCGATCTTCCAGCCCTTGATTGGCTTCATCTCCATCGGCAAGCGCAGCTTCGGGCGAAGCGAGGCGATGTCCTCCGGGCTTGGCCCCGCCATGACGTTCTGGAACAGGATCGTGTCCTTCACCGTCCGCGCCATCGGGCCTTCGTGGCAATAGAAGTCGAGGTTGAAGGGCGGATCCTCAGGGTTGCGGCCGTAGGGCGGCTTGAAGCCGACGACTCCGGAGCAGGAGGCCGGAATCCGTATCGAGCCGCCGATGTCCGAGCCCGTGGCAAGAGTTGCTGCGCCAGATGCAAGCGCCGCACCCGATCCTCCCGATGATCCGCCGGGCGTGAAGTCGGGGTTCCACGGATTGCGCGTGATGCCCCAGAGGCGCGACCAGGTGTAACCCGCGCAGGAAAACTCCGGCGTCGCGGTCCGGGCATGGACGATGCCGCCCGCGCGGAGGATCCGCGCGTTCACGACCGAAGTATGGCCGGCGATGTCGTCCTTCATGATCAGCGAGCCGCCAGAGGTCGGCATTCCCTTGATCGCGCTCTCGTCCTTCACCGCGATCGGCAATCCTTCCAGCGCACGGGTCCGCGCGCCCCTGGCATATCGCGCCTCGGCCTTGCGGGCCGCGTCCATCGCACGGTCGAAATGGGTGAAGGTCAGGCTGTTCAACTTGCCCTGCACCGCCTCGGCCCGGGCAATCACCGCCTCCATCAGTTCTACCGGCGACAGGGTCCTGGCCCGGAACCGGCTCAGCGCCTCATGCGCCGGCATGTAGCAAAAATCGAGATCGCTCATGGATTGCCCCTACAACCGTGCCTCACCGCTCCCGCTCGGAGGCTGGAACAGCGGCAACGCGAAATCAAAGGAAATCGCTCCGGGATTGCCAAGCCCGGCGACGCGGTGCATTTGGCGGGTGACGCGACCCGGAATCCTGAGGACCGACCATGATCGAGGACAGACCCGGCCTGATGGAGGCCATCCGCGACCGCTTCGCCCATGTCGAGACCTGTCCCTTCGAAGGCCCGCGAATCTTCTTCGAGAATGCGGGCGGCGCGTTGAGGCTGAAATCGGTGATCGAGACCTCGGCCGCCTATGCCGGCTACGCGGACAATCAGGGGCGCGACAACCCGGCCTCCAGGGCGCTGATGGCGGCGATCGACAGGGGCCGCGCGGACATGCGGGTCTTCCTCAACGCGCCCGGCGGGCAGGTTTTCGTGGGCGAAAGCGGGACGGAGGTGCTTTTCCGGCTGATCCGCACCGCGGCCCTCGGCGCGGCACCGGGCGGCGTCATGCTCGGCTCGACGCTGGAACACCCGGCCTCGCGCAGCGCGATGGCGCGCTGGGCAGAGGTGACGGGGCGGCCGCATCTGCTGGCGGTGCATGACGACGCCACCGGAACGGTCGGCCTCGACGCCTATCTCGCCCTGATCTCGCCCGAGGTCCGCGTCGCAACCATCGTCCAGACATCGCCGGTCACCGGCATGGCCGTCGACGTCGCCGCCATCGCGGCGGCGATCCGCGCGCAGGCGCCGGACGCCTTCATCATCATCGACGGCATACAGCACGCGAGCCACGGCCACATCGACTGCGCCGCCTTCGGCGCGGACGGCTATGCCGTGTCACCCTACAAGGTCTTCTCCCGCCACGGCTACGGCGTCGGATGGGCCTCGAACCGGCTGACCAGCTGCGCGAAGGAGCAGATCGTCGGCGGGCCGGTCACGGCCTGGGAACTCGGCACCCGTGACGCGGGCGCCTATGCGACCTTCTCCGACGTCGTGGCCTATCTCGACTGGCTGGGCAGCGCCTTCACCGACGACACCGACCGCCGCGCCCGGATCGAGGCGGCGGCGGCGGCCATCCACGACCACGAATCGCGGTTGATGCGGGCCATGCTGCAAGGCGCGGGGAACGCCCGGGGGCTTGCCGAAATGCCGGGCGTCACCGTCATCGGCGGCCCTGCCGTCGAGGGACGCGAAGGCGTCGTGTCGCTGACCCTCGACGGCATGTCGTCGGCCGATCTGGTGCAGCATCTCGCCCGGCAGGGCATCCGCGTGCACATCCGCAAGGACGACCACTACTGCGGAAACATCCTGCATCCCCTGGGCCTTGCCGACTGCGTTCGCGTCTCGGTCTGCCATTACAACACGACCGCCGAGGTCGCGCGGTTCCTCGCCGCGATGGAGCTTGCGGTATCGCGGTAGTTGAAAGCACAGGAGAACGCCGGTGACCCCGACAGGATTCGGACCCGCCCCTACGTTGCGCCCGTGACGCGGCGATCCGACCCACGGGCGTTCCGTCACCGCTGGCGCAGGATCTGCCCCTCGGAGTTTTTGTAGCCACCACCGCCAATGTCCTCAAACACATGGCAGGTCTCGCCCCGTCGCGGACCCTCTGTCAGGGTCATGCAAAGGCTGTCGCCGACAAGGACCCAACGACCGACCCCGTCGAGCAGCGGCGCCTTCACCTCGACCGTCCCATCGACGTCATAGCGCAGATGCACCGTCATGCCATGGCGTCGCATCACCAGATCCTTGCCGACGATCTGCGCCATCACTTGCGCCCCGGTCATCGTCTCCGCAGACGCAGGCGCTGCCGCGACGGCGCAGAACATCAAGAAATGCAGAGCGTGCTGCCGAATTCTCCTGCTCGGGTTTTTCACGGGATCGTCCCCCTTCAGTCCGTCGCAGGTCGCTCAGCTAGATGCAAGTACTCACATACTTCCTTGAGCATGGAGAAGATACTGTCTGGTCCCTGTCTGGAATCGATTGATCGAGACATACATATTCATTGACTTTGACTTAGCATCGTGAAAGATAGTGATCAATTACTTTCTTTCTGCGATGAAGGCACCAATGTCACCACGAGCGAAGTATCTGCCTTCGGACGAGCGTCGGGCCGAGGCCGTTGAGGCGGTGATAGAGCTTGCCGCAAGCGCCAATCCCGAAGACATAACCACCTCGGCCATCGCCGCACGGATGAAGCTGACGCAGGGCGCGCTGTTCCGGCACTTCCCAACCAAAGACGCGATCTGGCAAGGCGTCATGGAGTGGGTTTCCGAGCGCCTGCTCGCGCGCATCGACCGGCTGGCAGGAGCGGAGTCGGATCCACTCGCGGCTCTGAAGGCGATGTTCCTCGGCCACGTTGACTTCGTTGCCGAGCATCCTGGCGTACCGCGCATGATGGTGGGGCAGTTGCAGAACGCCGGGGAGACGCCGGCGAAGCGGATGGCGCGGACGCTCGTGGAGAATTACGCGAACCGGCTGCGCCGGATTCTTGCGGCTGCCTCGGCCGAGGGTGTGCTGCCCGCCGACCTCGATATCGACGCTGCCGCCGCGCTTTTTCTAGGGATGATCCAGGGACTCGTGATGCAGCACCTCATCCACGGCGACAGCGCGCGGATGCGTGCCGATGCGTCGCGGGTATGGGCGATCTATCGCGCAGGTCTCCTGTCGGCAGCGACCCCAAGGGAGGACCGGGCATGAAGCTGACCGTTCTTGGCGCGGCCCGCGAAGTGACCGGCTCGAGCTATCTTGTCGTGACGGACACGGTGCGGTTTCTTCTCGATTGCGGGATGGTCCAGGGTGGCGCACGTGACGCGGCAGCGCGCAACCGTCAGCCTTTTGCCTTCAACCCGCGTTCGCTCGATTTCGTGCTGCTGACACATGCGCATATCGACCATAGCGGATTGCTGCCGAAGCTGACAAAGGACGGTTTCGGCGGCCCGATCCTGACGACGTCTGCGACCGCCGACCTGCTTGACGTGATGTTGCGCGACAGCGCCCACATTCAGGAAACGGACGCCGAGCGAGCGGCGCCTGGGAGGCTGGGGCCCGGTCGATGGGGCTCAACATCACGCTGCCGCACGAACAGTTGCCCAATCCCTTCATCACTCCGGACCTCGCCTTCCGTTTCCGTTACTTCGCCATCCGCAAGATGCATTTCGCCTTGCGGGCCCGGGCCATGGTCGCCTTCCCGGGTGGCTACGGCACGCTGGACGAGGTGTTCGAAGTCCTGGCGCTGGTCCAGACCCGCAAGATGAACGCCATTCCGATCGTCCTCTTCGGGTCGGCCTTCTGGAGCCGGGCCGTGGATTTCGGCTTCCTGGTCGCGGAGGGGATGATCGAGTCCGCGGACATTGACCTCTTCACCCTCGTCGACACGGCCGACGAGGCGGTTGCCGTGCTCGAGAGTTTCTATGGGGGAACACCGCCGCCATGACCTTTGCCCGCCCCTGAACCCCGCATCTGCATCCTGCCGGAGAAACAAGCGATGTCGCGCCGCATCATCATCATCGTCGTCCTTCTCGCCGGGCTCCTCGGGTTTGGCGCATGGACCGTGCTCTTCCGGCCATCCGACGTGCCGCCGGAGGGCTTTTCCCGCGGCAATGGCAGGATCGAGGCCGACTTGATCGACATATCGCCGAAGCTCGCGGGCCGCGTGGCTGAAGTCCGGGTGCGCGAGGGGGACCTCGTGAAGGCAGGCGACGTGTTGGCCATCATGGATACGGCTGAACTCCGTGCCCAGCTCGCCCGTGCCGATGCCGCGGTGGCAAGTGCAGAAGCCGCAGTTGGAGTGGCAGCCGCGCAGGTAGAGGAAACGCAGGCGCGGCTCGCGCTGGCGCGGAGCGAACAGGCACGGGCGGAAACCCTCAGCCAGCGGGATGTCATCTCGCGCGAGAATCTCGACGTGAAGCGAACCGAAACGCGGCTGGCAGAGGCCAACCTGGCCGCGGCCGAGGCGACGCGCCTGTCCAAGGAACGTTCCGTCGAGGCCGAACTGGCGGCCCGGTCCGAGATCGCAGAACGCATTGCCGACGCGACGCTCCACGCCTCCGGACCCGCGCGCGTTCTCTATCGCCTCGCCCGGCCCGGAGAGATCGTCGCCGGTGGCGGCAAGATACTGACGCTGATCGACCTCGACGAAGTCTACATGGAGTTCTTCCTGCCTGCGACCGACGCCCCGCGCGTCGTCATTGGCGACGAGGCGCGGATTGTGGCGGACATCATGCCTGATCAGTCTGTCCCCGCGACGGTGACCTTTGTCTCGCCGCAAGCGCAGTTCACGCCGAAGCAGGTCGAGACGCTGAGCGAGCGTGAAAGCCTGATGTTCCGTGTCCGGGTGCGGATCCCGCCGGAATTCGTGCTTGCGCGGGTGGATCAGGCCAAGACCGGCGTACGCGGCGTTGCCTGGGTGCGTCTTGCCGCCCCGGACGGCCGTCTGGCCGCCTGGCCGGATGGCCTGACCCCGCCGGTTCTCGGCGTGCCGGCGGCGGCGCAGCCATGAACGGCGTGGTCGAACCCGTGGCGCGGGTCGGCCGCGTCACCCATCGCTATGGCAAGGTGGTGGCGCTCTCTGATCTGACGCTCGATCTTCCTGCCGGACGGATGGTCGGGCTGATCGGTCCGGACGGCGTGGGCAAATCGACGCTGATGGGCCTGATCGCCGGGGCCAAGCGACTTCAGCAGGGCAAGGTAACCTGTCTTGGCGGCAGCATGGCCAAGGCACGCCACCGCACAACCATGGGCGGGCGCATCGCCTTCATGCCGCAGGGGTTGGGACGCAACCTCTACCACGACCTTTCGGTACGCGAGAACATGGAGTTCTTCGGCAAGCTCTTCGCTCTTGGCCGTGCCGAGCGCCGCGCACGGATCGAACGGTTGACCCGGGCCACCGGGCTCCATCCTTTCCTCGACCGTCCGGCGGGAAAGCTGTCGGGGGGAATGAAACAGAAGCTGGGGCTGTGCTCCTCGCTGATCCATGACCCGGATTTCCTGCTGCTTGACGAACCCACGACCGGGGTGGACCCCCTGTCGCGCCGACAGTTCTGGGATCTGATTGCGGCGATCCGTGCCGACCGTCCGGAGATGAGCGTACTCGTCTCGACCGCCTACATGGAAGAAGCCGCTCTCTTCGACCACCTGGTGGCGATGGACGGCGGTCGCGTGCTGGCCGAGGGCCCGCCGGCCGAACTGATGGCAAGGACGGGCACAGCCACGGTCGGCGATGCCTATGTCGCGCTCATGCGGCAGACGAATGCGGACGAGCATGCGTCCCCGCCTGCCGCACCTCGCCCGGCCGATCTGCCCGAAGGCGGCGAGATCGCCATCCGTGCGCGCGGGCTTACCCGCCGGTTCAGCGACTTCACGGCTGTCGATTCCGTCAGCTTCGACATCTCCCGGGGCGAGATATTCGGCTTTCTCGGCTCGAACGGATGCGGCAAGACAACGACAATGAAGATGCTGACCGGCCTTCTGCCCGCGACCGAGGGAGAGGCGTGGATCTTCGGCCAGCCCGTTGCCGATCAGGGGATGGAGGCGCGGGCCCGCGTGGGATTCATGTCGCAATCCTTCTCGCTTTATGGCGAGCTGACGGTGCAGGAAAACCTTGTCCTTCACGCGCGACTCTACCATCTGGGGCCCGCGCTCTCTGCGGCACGCCTGGCCGACCTTGTGCCCCGCTTTGGTCTGACCGAGCACATGGGCCAGAAGGCGGGCGATTTGCCGCTGGGGCTGCGGCAGCGGCTGTCGCTGGCGGTGGCGGTGATCCATTCCCCCGAAATCCTGATCCTGGACGAACCGACCTCGGGCGTCGATCCGCAGGCACGCGACGATTTCTGGCGCCTTCTCCTCGACCTGTCGCGGAATGACAAGGTGACGATCTTCATCTCGACCCATTTCATGGACGAGGCGATGCGTTGCGACCGCATCTCGCTCATGCATGCAGGACGAGTTCTGGTGTCGGACCGGCCTGAGAAGATCGTGGAGGACAGCGGTGCCGCCTCGCTGGAGGAGGCCTTTATCGCCTATATGGCCGCCGAACTGCCTCCGGAAACCGAAGCGCCGCCAGCACTGACAGCCAAAGCGGCAACTTCTCCTGATGCGGCGGGTTTCAGCCTTGGCCGGCTTCTGGCCTTCACCTCGCGCGAGGCAATGCAAGTGCGCCGCGATCCGGTGCGGCTGGCCTTCGCCTTTCTCGGCAGCGCGCTTTTGCTGCTGGTCATGTCCTTCGGCATTTCGCAGGAGGTGCGCGACATTCCCTTTGCCGTCCTCGACCATGACGACAGCCCCGCGAGCCGAGCCTATGTCTCGGCCTATCGCGATTCCCCCTGGTTCAAGCTGAAATCGCCGATCCTGGACGTGCAGGCGCTGGACGACCGGATGACCAGTGGCGAACTGGCGCTGGCGCTGGAAATCCCGCCCCGGTTCGGCGCCGATCTGCGGGGCGGCCATGGCAATGCCGTTGCCGCCACGATCGACGGCGCGGATACGGCGCGCGCCGGCACGATCGAAAGTTATGTGTCGGGCGCGCATGGGTCGGCACTGGCCGGGATCGCACCGGGGCGGGCCGAGGCGCAGATGCCGCCCCCCGTCACGCTGGAGCCGCGCTTTCGCTACAACCCTGACATGGCCAGCCTGCCGTCGATCGGGCCGTCGATTCCACCGCTCCTGCTGTTGCTGTTCCCGGCCATCCTGATGGCGGTCAGCGTGGCGCGGGAGAAGGAGATCGGCACGATTACCAATTTCTACGTCACGCCGACGGGTCGGGCCGAATTCCTCATCGGCAAGCAGCTTGTCTACATCGGCATCGCGCTTCTGAACTTCGCCATCCTGACGGCGCTGGTGGTGCTGGTGCTGGGGGTGCCTTTGCGTGGCAGTCCGCTGGTTCTGGTGCTCGCAACGCTCGTCTATGTCGTTGCGGCAACTGGCTTCGGCCTCATGGTCTCGATGATGACGTCGACCCAGGTCACCGCGGTCTTCGCCAGCACGGTGCTGTCGGTGATGCCGACCTTGCAGTTCTCGGGGATGCTGACGCCGGTCTCGTCGCTCGAAGGCCCGGCGCGCGTCATGGGCAGCCTCTGGCCCACAACATGGTACATGATGGCGAGCGTAGGGAGCTACACCAAGGGTCTGGGCTTCGCCGACCTCAGCGGCGCGCTTGTGCGGCTTGCGGTGTTCGGGCCCGTCTTCACCGGGATCGCGATCGCCATCCTGAAAAAGCAGGAGAGGTAGATGCGCCCCCTGATCAATACTTTCTGGCTGACCGGGAAAGAGCTGAAAAGCGTCCTTGGCGACCCGGTCATGGTGATCTTGATTGCCTGGTCCTTCGTCGTGGCCGTCATGCTCGAGGCGCAGGGCGCGGGCGACACGGTGCGCAATGCCTCCATCGCCATCGTGGACGAGGACCGCTCGCCCCTGTCGCGTCAGATCTCGGATGCGCTGATGCCGCCCTGGTTCCAGGCGCCGGTCGAGATGACCGCCGATCAGGCCGCCGCCGCGATGGACCGGGGTGAGGTCATGTTCGTCCTGTCCTTCCCGCCGCGCTTTGCCGCCGATGCCCTTGCGGGTCGGGCGCCCACCGCGCAGCTTCTGGCGGATGCGACGGCGGTGTCGCAGGCGCAGCTTGGCACCGACTATCTGCGCAATATCGTCCAGCAGGAGGCGCGGGTGTTCCTGGCCGCCAGCCCTGAAGCCGCACCGCCCGGTCTGGGGCTGGAACTGCGGCGCGCCTTCAACCCCAATGGCAACCCGGTCTGGTTCAAGGCGATGTCATCCCTGCTCAATCAGCTGTCCGTCCTCACCATCGCCCTGACTGGTGCGGCCATGTTGCGCGAACGCGAACACGGCACGATCGAGCATCTGATGGTCATGCCGCTCAGCCCGGCCGAAGTGGCGGTGTCCAAGGTGCTGGCGACGATGGTCGTGGTGCTGGCGGCCTTCACCGGGTCCTTGCTGATCGTCGTCCGGGGGGTGCTGGACGTTCCTGTGGCGGGCTCGATGCCGCTGCTGGTGAGCGGGGCCGCGGTCTACCTTTGGGCTGCAGCAGCAATCGGAATGCTTCTGGGCACACTCGCGCGAAGCATGGCGCAATTCGCGCTTCTGGTAATCATGGTGATCATCCCGGTCATCATGCTTTCGGGCGGCATGGGTGCCGTGGAAAGCCAGCCCGACCTCGTGCAGAAGCTGACACTGGCGCTGCCCTCGCGGCACTTCCTTGCCTTCGCCAAGGCAGTGGCGTTCCGTGGCGCCGGACTCGATGCCGTCTGGCCGCAACTGGCACTGATGGCGGGGCTGGGGGCGGCGTTCTTCGGCGCGAGCCTCGCGCTTTTCCGTCGGTCCATGAGCGTGACCGGATGATCCCGGGATCGAAATCACCGGCTCTTGCCTTGCCGAAGACGCGGGAAACCGGTCGCCGCGCGGCAACTGCAACTTTTGCTCGTCACGAAGGAAACCCGGATGAGCCCGCAAGTCAGGACAAGCGGCACTGCCAGGTTGCCGTCAAGCATGCCGGCGCTCCTGGCGGGACGCCCGAGCATTGGGCTGGCTGGCTGGCCACGCACGCGTCCACCGATCCCCTGTCCGCACCTTGGTTCCAGGAGCACCCGGACAGAGCTGTCCGGCGCTCGCCGACGCGCGGGGAACTTCTGTCCATCAACGGTGAGGCCCGCCGCGGCCCGTCCTGTGACAAGATGAGGAATTCATGCCTGAACGCCCCCGCATTCTGACCATCGCAGCCGCTGTGGCCGTGATCTTCGGCGCAATCACCATCATTTCGGGCGCGCGGGCCTTGATTGCCCCAGGGCCCGGTGTGGTGCCATTCGTGCTCTGGTTCAACTACGTCGCCGGATTTGCCTATATCGCCGCCGGTTACGGTCTCTGGCGCGGGGCGACATGGGCAGGAGGGCTCGCAGGTGCCATCGCACTGGCAACGGCGATCATCTTTCTGGGGTTCCTCTGGCATATCGTTCAGGGCGGGGCGTGGATGGGCCGCACCCTGGGCGCGATGGGGATTCGCACCGCGGTCTGGGCGGCGATCGCGATAATCGCATTCCGGTGGCGTACCCGCCATGTCCGCCGGCTGGAGTGAGGGGGCGAGGGCGCCGGACCGCGCCTTCAGATGCGAAAGAGCCTCTGGGTCAGCCGCGGCATGAGGCCCTTGAACCGCAGGGGCGCGTCCGTCGCCGCGAGGCAGATGCAGGGCGCGCCGGGTCCAGCCACGGGCACGTGGGTCAGGTCGTTGTCCGCGACCTCCAGATCGCCCACGCCGAAGCGGTCCGTCTCGTCGACGAAGCTGCCTTGCAGCACGAGCGTCAGTTCGATCCCGTTATGACCGTGCTCCGGCACCGCCTGGCCGGCGGGGATGTGGAGCAGTCGCACGCTGCCCTCCGCCCCCGCGTGCAGGATGCACTGCCGGACGCCGAGACCGAGCGACTTCCAGCGCGGCGGGGCACCCTTCAGCGCCTCGACCAGCGGCCCGGGATAGATACCCGACCGGCGCGGAGGTGCGGCGGGCGCCGGCGGAGCGGCGTCGAGCCGGGAGAGCACAGCCGCACGCAGGCCAGAGGACAGGTCCGCGGCCGCCGCCTCCTCCAGCGCCGCACCGCCGAGCGCCTCTTGGGAGTGAAGCCGAGCACGGCACTCGTCGCAGAGCGAGACGTGCGACGCCACGACAAGTCCGAAAGGATAGTCGAGTGCGCCCGTCGCGTAGTCGCGCATCATCGGGTCGGGAACATGGTGCCTGATTTCGTTCATTTCCTGCGAAGTCCCTGAAGCTCGTGACGGAGCCTGTCCATCCCGAGCCTTATCCTTGCCTTGATGGTTCCGAGCGGCAGACCGGTCGTGTCACGGATCTCGACATGGGTCAGTTCGCCGAGATAGGCCCGCTCGATCATCTGCCGCTGTTCCGGCTTCAGCCGCGCCAGCGCGTTGCGCAGTGCCGCCGCCTCCTGCTCGAGGCCGAGGATCTGGTCGGAATCGGGGCTCGGGTCCACCTCGACCGTCAGTTCCTCGGGCTCCGGCCGCCGCTTGCGGCGGGCGAGGTCGATCTGGCGGTTGCGGGCAATGCGGTAGATCCATCCCGCAACCGGCGCGCGGGCTGCGTCGAACTGGTGGGCGTTCTGCCAGACGGAGAGCATCACGTCCTGAACGATGTCCTCTGCCTCCGCCGCACTCGCGCCCGACCGCATCGCCACCGCCTTGAGCCGGGGCGCATAAAAGTCAAAGAGCCGGGCGAAAGCCGCCCGGTCGCGGCGGTCCCTGACCGCGATCATCCAGGCGGTCTGCGCCCCCGTATCTGTGGCTGCGCGGGTCGCCTGTTCCGTTCCGGCCTCAGCCTTTATCCCCGACCTGTCCGGCATCCGCCGCCCACCCGCCTGTCTGGCCATGACCAGTCCGGCCGCGTTGGCGCGGCACGTGACGGGGGCGACTGTCGCAGGCATCGGGTCGAGGTTCAACATGCTCCTGATACGGAGGGACTGCGAGGATGGATCACAAAAAGAGTGATCCGGACGGCGGGGGGATGCGTAGAAAGGCGAAACTCCGGGAGTTCATGAATGTCCTTTGATGCCCCCCCCCTCGCCGGCAGGCGGATCGCCGTGATCGGCGGCGGCGTGTCCGGCCTTGCCGCCGCCTACCGGCTGGCGCCCCGCCACCGCGTCACACTCTTCGAGGCGGAGTCGCGGCTCGGCGGGCATGCGCGGACGGTGATCGCCGGGCGACGCGGGGACCAGACTGTCGATACCGGCTTCATCGTCTTCAATTACGTCAACTATCCGCACCTGACCGAGATGTTTGCCGATCTTGACGTGCCGGTCGCCAAGAGTTGCATGAGTTTCGGCGCGACGATCGACGGGGGCCGCGTGGAATACGGGCTGATGAACCTCTCGGCCATCACCGCGCAGAGGCGTAACGCGCTGAGGCCGTCCTACCTCAGGATGCTCCGTGACATCTTCCGATTCAATGCGCAGGCCGAAGCCGCGGTCAAGGACGACACGATGACCATCGCCGATCTCGTCGACCGGCTACGGCTCGGCCCCTGGTTCCGGCACTACTACCTCATGCCGATCTGCGGCGCGATCTGGTCGACGCCGACCGACCGGATCGGCCAGTTTCCGGCCCGCGCGCTGGTGAACTTCTTCCGCAACCACGCGCTCCTTTCGGCCTGGGGACAGCACCAGTGGTGGACGGTCGATGGCGGCAGCGTGGAATATGTCCGCCGGCTTCAGGCGCGCCTCGCGGCCACGGGCTGCGACCTTCGCCCCGGCACTCCGGTCCGCGCGGTCAGCCGCGACGCCCTCGGGCCGATGGTGCATACCGGCAAGGCCGAACCCGAACGCTTCGACGAGGTCATCCTCGCCTGCCACTCCGACCAGGCGCTGCGCCTTCTCTCCCAGCCCACCGCCGAGGAACGGCACATCCTGTCGCGCCTGCGCTATCAGGACAATCGTGTCGTCCTCCATGCCGATGCCGGGCAGATGCCGCGCCGCCGCCGCTGCTGGTCAAGCTGGGTCTACCGCGCCGATACCCGCCGGCCCGCCACGCGGATCGGCGTCACCTACTGGATGAACAAGCTGCAGAACATCCCCGCGGACGACCCGATGTTCATCTCGCTGAACCCCGCCGACGAGATCCCGGACCATCTCGTCTATGACGACACGGTCTTCCGCCATCCCGTCTTCGACACCGCCGCCTTTGCGGCGCAGGCGGAGTTGGGCGCGATCCAGGGCAAGAACCGGACATGGTTCGCCGGCGCCTGGACACGCTACGGCTTTCACGAGGACGGCTTTGCAAGCGCGGTCCGCATCGCCGAGGCGATGGAGCCTCAGCCGGCATGATCTTCGCCCCGGAACACATTGCGGGGCACACGACCCACGCGCGGCGGGGCAGCATTGCCAATGCCTTCCGCTACGGGGTGGATTACGTGCTGATCGACCCGGCGGTTCGGTCGGGCCCGCGGCTTTTCTCGCGCAACCGCTTCAACCTCGCCGCCGTCCACGACCGCGACCACGGCGGCCCGCGCCGGGCAGGGCAGGGGGCGGGATGGGCGCACCGGGTGCTCGAGACCCGCGGCTTGCCGCGCGCGGGCTACGACCGGCTCCTGCTCCTCACCCAGCCGCGCTTCATGGGCTACGGCTTCAACCCCGTGTCCTTCTGGCTCGCGCTCAGGCGAGGGGAACTTGTGGCCGTCATCGCCGAGGTCAACAACACCTTCGGCGATCGCCACAGCTACCTCTGCGCCAACCCCGGCTATGCGCCGATCGGCCCGGCCGACAGGATCGAGGCGGCGAAGATATTCCATGTCTCGCCATTCCAGAAGGTCGCGGGTGGATACACCTTCGGTTTCCTCCTCGCCCCGGACCGGATCGCCATAACCATCGCCTTCCGCCACGGCGAAGAGGGCCTTTTCGCCACGCTCGCAGGGCCCCGCCGTCCCCTGACAAGCCGCTCGCTACTCGCCGCCGGATTCCGCCGGCCGGCGGGCGCGCTTCGCACGGTCGCGCTCATCCACTGGCAGGCGCTGAAGCTCTGGATGAAGCGGGCGCCCTTCCGGCCGCGCCCGTCGCCGCCCGAGCGAGAGGTAAGCTGATGCCCGCGGCCCGCGTCCATTCCGCGCCCGACCGGGCGACGCTGTTGCGCACCGGTGCCTTCGCGGCGATGCTGGCGACCGCCGGCCTGCCGCTCTACATCCACCTGCCGCGCTTCGCCGGCAGCGAACTGGGGCTTTCGCTCGGGACGCTCGGCGCCCTGCTCATCGCGCTCAGGATCTTCGACCTCGTGCAGGACCCGTTCCTCGGCCGGCTGGTAGACCGCTTCCCCGTGGCGCGCGGCGGCTTCGCGGCGCTTGCCGCGGCCGGCCTCGCGGCGGGATTCGTGATGCTCTTCTCGCTCGCTCCGCCAACTGCCCCGGCGCTCTGGCTCGCCCTCTCGCTCATGCTGCTCTTCACGGCTTTCAGCCTCGCCACGATCCTGCTCTACGGGCAGGGCGTGGCGCTGGCCGGGGCGGGCGGCGGCCACTTCGGCCTCGCCGGCGCGCGCGAGGCGGGCCTTCTCGCCGGGGTCATCCTCGCCGCTGCGGCTCCCTCCGCCCTTGCCGCGCTGCTCGGGTCAGACCGCGCCTATGTTGCCTTCGGGTTCCTTCTCGCCGCGCTCGCGTTAGGCATCTGGGCCGTCACGCGCCCGCTCTGGGGGCCGGCGCGCCGGTCCATCGCGCCGCTCTCGCTCGCCAGCCTGCGAAGCTCGGGCGCGGGCGGGCTACTACTCCTCGCGCTCCTCAATGCGACGCCGGTGGCACTCACCTCCACGCTCTTTCTCTTTTTCGTCGAGGACCGCCTCGCGCTGCCGGCCCTCGCCGGGCCGTTCCTGATCCTCTTCTTCGCCGCCGCCGGCCTGTCCGCCCCGCTCTGGGGCGCCCTGGCGGGGCGGATCGGGCCGCGCGCGAGCCTTCTGGCGGGCATGAGCCTCGCGGTCCTCGCCTTCGCCGGTGCCGTGACTCTCGGTCCCGGCGACGCGCTTGCCTTCGCGCTCATCTCGGCGGCCTCCGGCGCGGCACTCGGCGCCGACATGGTGATCCTGCCGGCGCTTTTCGCCGCGGCGCTCGACCGTGCGGGCCTGCCCGCCGGCCAGGCGTTCGGCCTTTGGGCCGTGGCCTCCAAGCTTGCCCTCGCCGCCGCTGCCGCCCTTGCGCTGCCCCTCCTCGAGATCCGGGGCTACACGCCCGGCGGCCCGAACGGCGACGGCGCCCTCGCCACGCTCACCTTCGCCTATGCCGTGCTGCCCTGCCTCCTGAAGCTCGGCGTCATCGCGCTCCTGATCTTCCAGCCTCTGCCCGGAGCACGGACATGAAGACCCTGCTGTTCCTCGCGCTCGCCGCGCTCACCGCCGTTCTCGTCCAGCGTGCCTTCTTCAGCTTCGCCGCGCAGAAGATCACAGACTACGCCGACACCGGGCCTAAGATGGACATCCGCCAGCACCTCTCGGGCCGGCTCCTCTCCGAAGGAGTGATCTTCGGTCCTGACGGGCGCGCCGCCACCCGCTTCGTGGCCGTCATGCACGGCACATGGGAGGGTGACCGCGGCACGCTTTCGGAAAGCTTCCAGTATGCCAACGGCGCGGTGCAGGATCGCCGCTGGACCCTGGCAGTCGCGCCGGACGGACGGTTCACCGCAACCGCCGCCGACATCATCGGCACCGCGGCAGGGGAGCAGGCGGGCGCGGTGGCGCACCTGACTTACAGGATCCGGCTCCCCGAAGCCTCGGGCGGCCATGTGCTCGACGCGACGGACTGGCTCTACCTGATGGAGAACGGCACCATCATGAACCGGTCCGAGATGCGGAAGTTCGGCGTGAAGGTGGCCGAACTCGTCGCCACGATCCGGCCGGCCCCGTGACCGCGCTTTCGGGGCGGACCTACTGGATCGTGGGGGCAAGCGAGGGGCTCGGCCGGGCGCTGGCGCTGGCGCTTTCGCGCGAGGGCGCGCGGCTCGTCCTGTCTGCCCGCAGTGCCGGCAGGCTGTCGCGGCTGGCGGCGGAGGCGGGAGGGGCGCGTGTCCTGCCATTCGACGTGACAGATGCGGCGGCCGTCGCCTGCGCCGTGGCGGAAGCGGGCGTCGTGGACGGCGTGATCTACGCTGCAGGGCGCTACGAACCGATGACGGCCGCCGCCTGGAACCCGGAGGAGGCTGCCGCGATCGCCGAGGTGAACTTCGTGGGCGCCTTGCGTCTTCTCGGCCAGGTCGTGCCCGGAATGGTGCGGCGTGGCACGGGCCATGTCGTCATCGTCGGCTCCCTCTCCGCCCACCGTGGTCTGCCGGGGGCGATCGGATACGGTGCGTCGAAGGCGGCACTGCTCAGCCTCGCCGAGACGATGAGCGCCGACTTGCGCGGGACCGGCGTGAGGGTCCAGATCGCCAATCCGGGCTTCATCCGCACGCGGCTGACCGCGAAGAACGCCTTTGCCATGCCGCAACTGATGGAACCCGAGGATGCCGCCGCCCGCGTCGTCGCGCTGATGCGGTCCTCGCGCTTCCGCGCGGACTTTCCCGCTCCCTTCGCATGGCTCTTCACGCTCGGCCGCTGCCTGCCGCTCGCGCTCTTGCACCGTATCGTCGGGCGGGGAGGTCCGGGCGGGGCGTGACCTGCCCAGGTGCCCCCGGGCACCGCATCGGCATCTGCGCCCCGGGGCGCAGAGACGGACCGCGCCCGCTGACTCGCTCCTCCAGGCCAGGCGCGGTCCGTCACCCTTGTGCGCCGGGGCCCGCGTTGGCCGACGCAGCCTAAATCGCACGCCCCTGCAAGAGCCGGGGCGGCGTTCCCGCGATCCCGGCGGCCTGCCGGATGAAGGCGCGTTTCAGCGGCGGCAATGCGCCAACGAGGCCGAGCCCGAGGTCGCGCACGCCGCGCAGAAGAGGATTGTCGTTGGAAAAGAGCCGGTTGACCGTATCCATCCCGAGCGCGAGCAGCGTGGAGTCGAAGCGCCGCCAGCTCTGGTACCGAGCGAGCACATCCTCCGCGCCGATGTCCTCGCCACGCCGGTGCGCCTCCACGACAACCTCGGCCAAGGCGCCGACATCGCGGAACCCGAGGTTCAGGCCCTGTCCGGCGATCGGGTGGACGCCATGCGCCGCGTCGCCGACGAGCGCCACGCGCGACGCCACATAGGCATTGGCGAGCGTGAGGTTCAGGGGATAGCTGAACCGCTTGCCCGCCAGCGTGACGGCACCGAGGAAATCGCCGAACCGGGGCCGCAGAACCTCAAGGAACTCCGCGTCGCCCAAGGCGGCGATGGCCTTCGCGGTCCCGTCCCGCTCGCTCCAGACGATCGAGGACCGGTTGCCCTTCAGCGGCAGGATGGCGAGCGGGCCCGAGGGCATGAAGAACTGGTGCGCGATGCCACCGTGCGGGCGCTCGTGCGCCACCGCGCAGACGAGCGCGGTCTGGCCGTAGCCCCAGCCGGTCCGCCCGATGCCGGCGCGCGTGGCCGTCCCCGACTGCCGACCATCGCACCCTGCCAGCACCCGCCCGGTGAGCCTCTGCCCGTCCGAAAGCGTCACCGTGATCCCCGCGGCCCCCGGCTCCTGTCCCGTCACCGTCGTCGCGGGCAGGTGGGTGATCGCCGGCTCCGCCCGCATCGCCTCGAGGAAGGCTGCGTAGAGGTGGCGGTCCTCGACCATGAAGCCCATCGGGCCTTCCTCGATCTCGGCCGAATCGAAATGCAGGAAGAAGCGCGACGGTCCCTCGCCCGGCCGCCCGTCCGAGGTCTTGATCTCGTTGATCGGCTGCGCGTCTCGGGCGAGCCGGTCCCAGACCCCCACCGCCGCCAGAAGCCGCTTCGAGGCGATGGCCAGCGCATAGGCCCGCCCGTCGAAATCCGCCTCTGCCCGCGCCGTCGCGGGCTGCGCGTCGATCACGGTGACCGGCAGCCCGGCCTGCGCCAGCGCAAGCGCCAGCGCCGGGCCGTTCAGCCCGCCGCCGGTGATGATCACATCCGCATCGTAACGCATGACCTCCACTATCCCCGCCCGGCCGGGATTGTCCATGCGGTCGCCTGCCGCTACCGTCCTGAGAAAGCAGGGAGGCGGGCATGGCGGAATGGCGGCAGATGAGCGCGGGCGACCTCGGCCGGGCGATCGGTCGGGGCGAGATCGACCCCGAGGAACTCACCGCCGCATTCCTCGACGCGATCTGCGCCCATGCCATGAAGGACCGCATCTACGCGCGCCTGACCGAGGACCGCGCGCTCCAGGAAGCGGCCGCCGCCGCCCGCCGCGCGAGGGCGGGGCTCCGTCTCTCGCCCCTCGACGGGGTGCCGATCTCGTGGAAGGACCTCTTCGACACCGCCGGCGTCGAGACCGAGGCCGGCTCGCGGCTCCTCGAAGGCCGCGTGCCCGCCGCCGACGCGGCGGTCCTGCGCAACGCCACCCAACAGGGCCTCGTCTGCCTCGGCAAGACCCACATGACCGAGCTTGCCTTCTCCGGCCTCGGCCTCAACCCGATGACGGCGACGCCACCCAATGCCCACGATCCGGCGCTCGCCCCCGGCGGCTCGTCCTCCGGCGCGGCGGCCTCGACCGCCCTCGGCCTCGCGGCGTCGGGGATCGGCTCGGATACCAACGGCTCGGTCCGAATTCCCGCCGCCTGGAATGACCTCGTCGGGCTCAAGACGACGTCCGGACGCCTCTCTCTCAAGGGCGTCGTGCCCTTGTGCGAGAGCTTCGACACGGCCGGTCCGCTGACCCGCACGGTCGAGGATGCGGCGCTGCTGCTCGCCGCGCTCGAAGGCGGCAAGCCTGCCGATCTCAGGGGTGCGTCCCTGAAGGGTTGCCGCTTCCTCGTCCTCGAAAACGTAGTGCACCAGGACATCCGCCCCGAACCACTGGCCGGATTCAACCATGCACTCGAACGCCTTGCCGATGCCGGGGCAAACCTCGTGCGTGGCGCGTTTCCCGAGATCGCCGAGGCGCTAGGCCTTTCCGGCTCGCTCACCGCGACCGAGGCCTACGCCACCTGGCGGACCGAGATCGAGGCCGCGCCGCAGCGGATGTACCCGCCGATCCTCGAACGCTTCCGCGGCGGCGCCCAGCACTCGGGGGTCGATTTCGTCGCCGCCTGGCGCTGGCTCCGCGCGCTGCGCGAGGTCTGGGCCACCCGCACGGCCGCCTTCGACGCCGTGCTGCTGCCGACCACGCCAAACCTGCCGCCCGAGACGGAGCGCCTTCTCGCCGACGAGGCATACTTCGCCGCCGAGAACCTGCTGGCGCTTCGCAATACACGGATCGGCAGTCTCATGGGCCTCTGCGCCCTGACCTTGCCAACCGGCGTGCCGATGACCGGGATAATGCTCCTCGGTCGCCCGATGGGCGAGGAGCGGCTTCTCCGCCTCGGCGCGGCGGCGGAACGGGCGCTGGCCTGAAGGGTTCCGTGGCGGTCCCGCCAATGCAGGGGCCGAAAAGCCACAATTCCCCACTGCCAGCCCCCGGAAAGCATTGCTTTTTCTGGACCGCGCGCACGCGGCCCGCTAGATTGCGTTCAAACGGGGCGGAACGACTCCGGCAATTGAGGCAGCAATGACGTTTCCCGAGCGGTTCTCGAACCTTCCGGAATATGCCTTTCCGCGTCTGCGGAAACTCCTCGACCCGCATCCTGCGGGGGGCGAGCCCGTCACCATGACGATTGGAGAGCCGCAGCACGCCATCCCGGAATTCGTCGCGCCGATCCTCAATGCCCATATGGCGGAGTTCAACCGCTACCCTCCGAACGAGGGCACGCCCGGCCTCCTCGCCGCCATCGCCGGATGGATTCGCCTGCGCTACGGCGCCGATCTTGGCCCCGATCGTATCATGGTGCTGAACGGCACGCGCGAAGGGCTCTTCGACGCCTGCCTGGCGCTCTGCCCGGAGGTGAAGCAGGGCCAGCAGCCCGCGGTCCTCATGCCGAACCCCTTCTACCAGCCCTATGCGGCGGCCGCGCTTGCCGTGGGGGCGGAGCCGGTCTTCGTCCCCGCGACGGCGGCGACCGGCTTTCTGCCCGACTACGAGGGCCTGCCGAGGGCGCTCCTCGACCGGGTGGGCGTGGCCTATGTCTGCTCGCCCGCGAACCCGCAGGGGGCGGTGGCGCCGCGCGACTATCTCGCGGGGCTCATCCGGCTGGCGGAGCGGCACGACTTCGTCCTGCTCTCCGACGAATGCTATTCCGAGATCTGGCGCGACCATCCGCCGGTCGGCGCGCTCGAGGTCGCCGACGCGATCGGCGCCGACCCCGAGCGGGTCGTCGTCATGAACTCGCTCTCCAAGCGGTCGAACCTCGCCGGGCTCCGCTCCGGCTTTGTCGCCGGCGGGCGCGAGGCCATCGCGCGCTTCCGCCAGCTTCGCGCCTACGGCGGCGCGCCCCTGCCCCTGCCAGTGCAGCATGTCTCGCAGCGCGCCTGGGGCGACGAGGCCCATGTGGAGGCAAACCGCGCCCTCTATCAGGAAAAGTTCCGCCTGGCCGATCGGGTCTTCTCGGGAGTGCAGGGTTACCAGGGGCCCGAGGGTGGCTTCTTCCTCTGGCTCCCGGTCGATGACGGCGAGGCGGCGGCGATCAGGGTCTGGCGTGAGACGGGGGTCAGGGTGCTCCCCGGCGCCTATCTTGCCCGCGAGGTCGCGGGCCACAATCCGGGCAAGGGCTACATCCGCGTGGCCATGGTGGCCCCGAAAGAAGAGATGCAGGGCGGTCTGAGAAAGATCCGTGCCTGCCTGTACGGTTGAGGGACGAGGGAATGGCATCTTACCAGGCACGCCAGCGCGATCCGCTTCTGGACCAGAACATCCAGGCGGCGCTCGAACGGCGCGGGAAGGAGCTTCTTGGCGTGGTGCTTCTGGGGCTCGGGGTCCTGACGGCGATGAT
Source organism: Paracoccaceae bacterium (assembly GCA_020637675.1). Taxonomy (GTDB): domain Bacteria; phylum Pseudomonadota; class Alphaproteobacteria; order Rhodobacterales; family Rhodobacteraceae; genus Albidovulum. Next base: position 487,308 of record JACKKD010000003.1, read on the forward strand.
GCTCCTGAGCTACTCGCCCGACGACCCCTCCTGGCTCGCGGCAACGGACGAGCCGGCGCGGAACCTTCTCGGCCGCTTCGGCGCCGCGCTCGCCTCGCCCCTCTTCGTCATCGCCGGCCAGGGTGCCTGGATGATCGCCGTCATCTTCGCGGCCTGGGGTGCCCGCTTCGTCACCCACCGGGGCGAGGAACGCGCGCTGTCGCGCGTGATATTCGCCCCGATCGCAGTCGCGCTGATGTCGGTCTATGCCTCGACCCATGTGGCCGGGCCCGGATGGGCGCACAGCTTCGGCCTCGGCGGGCTCTTTGGCGACACGGTCCTCGGCGCCATCCTCGGTATCGCGCCGATCTCTGCCACACTCGGGCTGAAGCTTCTTGCGTTTCTCGTGGGCGTGACGACGGTTGCCATGGCGCTCTTCGTCCTCGGTTTCGACCGCGAGGACCTGAAGGCCACCGGGCGCTTCCTCCTCGTCGGGACCGTGGTCGCCTACGACGGGCTGATGCGCGCGCTCGGCCGCGGCGCGGCAGCCTCGATCCGGGGTGCGCAGGCGCTGGGCGAACGCCGCCGCGAGGCCGCCCTCAGCCGCGCCGACGAATCCGCCGCGCTGAGGGAGATGCAGCTCACCGATGCCGGCGCTGCGCCGCGCCGCGGGGCGCAGGTCCTGCGCGCCGATGCGCGCTACGGCGAGCCGGCGACGGACGGCCATGCCCCCCTCGCCGAGCCCGCCCGCGGAAAGCGCGGGCTCCTCGCCCGCGTGGCCGGCCTCGCCCGCCGCGCGGTGGAGCCGGACTTCGCCTTGGACCCGGAACCCGAACTGATCGAGCCGCGCCTCTCGCGTTGGGCCGCGACCGCCGAGGCCCCCTCCGAGGATCGTATCCGCGCCCGCATCGCCGATGCCGTGAAATCGCGCGCCGGCACCCCGGCCATACCCCGCTCCGAGCCGCCGCTGACCGCCCCGGCCACCGGCCTCCGCGCGGAACCGCTGCTGTCCGCTGGCGCCCGCGCCCCAGGCGCCAATGTCTTTGCCGCCGACGCAAGTCCCCTCGACGCATCCGGGGATGAGGATTTCGACCTCAACGCCTTCGCCGACCTCGACGCTGACGATGGCGACGGTCCCGCCATCCCCCGCGCCGCCGCCGGCACCGCCCGCGTCCAGCTTCCCCCCCGCAAGGCCCCCGCGCCCTCGAAACAGGCCCTCGCCGAGGCACAGCCGCGCCTGCGCTTCGACGACGCCGCGCCCGCCTACGAGATCCCCCCGCTCTCGCTCCTCGCCAGCCCCGCCTCCGTCCAGCGGCGCCCGCTCTCGAACGAGGCGCTGGAGGAGAACGCCCGGATGCTCGAATCCGTCCTCGACGACTACGGCGTGAAGGGGGAGATCACCTCCGTCCGCCCCGGCCCGGTCGTCACCATGTACGAACTGGAACCCGCCCCCGGCCTCAAGGCCTCCCGCGTCATCGGCCTGTCCGACGACATCGCGCGCTCCATGTCCGCGCTGTCCGCCCGCGTCTCCACCGTCCCCGGCCGCACCGTCATCGGCATCGAGCTTCCGAACGCCTTCCGCGAGAAGGTGGTCCTGCGCGAGATCCTCTCCGCCCGCGACTATGGCGACTCGAACCTCCGCCTGCCGCTTGCCCTCGGCAAGGACATCGCCGGCGACCCGGTGATCGCCAACCTCGCCAAGATGCCCCACCTTCTCATCGCCGGCACCACCGGCTCGGGCAAGTCCGTCGCCATCAACACCATGATCCTTTCCCTCCTCTACAAGCTCACGCCCGAGGAATGCCGGCTCATCATGATCGACCCCAAGATGCTGGAGCTTTCCGTCTATGACGGCATCCCGCATCTCCTCTCCCCCGTCGTCACCGACCCCAAGAAGGCCGTCGTCGCGCTGAAATGGGTCGTGGGTGAGATGGAAGAGCGCTATCGCAAGATGTCGAAGATGGGCGTGCGCAACATCGAGGGCTACAACGGCCGCGTGCGCGAGGCGCTCGCCAAGGGCGAGATGTTCAAGCGCACCGTCCAGACCGGCTTTGACGAGGAAACCGGCGACCCCGTCTTCGAGACGGAGGAAAGCCAGCCCGTCGCCCTTCCCTACATCGTCGTCATCGTCGACGAGATGGCCGACCTGATGATGGTCGCCGGGAAGGAGATCGAGGCCTGCATCCAGCGCCTTGCCCAGATGGCCCGCGCCTCGGGCATCCACCTCATCATGGCGACGCAGCGGCCTTCCGTCGACGTCATCACCGGCACGATCAAGGCCAACTTCCCGACGCGGATTTCCTTCCAGGTCACCTCCAAGATCGACAGCCGCACGATCCTCGGCGAACAGGGGGCGGAGCAGCTTCTGGGCCAGGGCGACATGCTCTACATGGCCGGCGGCTCCCGCATCACCCGCGTCCACGGGCCCTTCGTCAGCGATGAGGAGGTGGAGGAGATCGTGACCCACCTGAAGTCCTTCGGCCCCCCCGAATACATGTCGGGCGTGGTCGAGGGCCCGGACGAGGATGCGGGCGCCGACATCGACATGGTGCTGGGCCTGGGCGGCGGCGACAACGAGGACGCGCTCTACGACCAGGCCGTACAGGTCGTCCTGCGCGACCGCAAGGTCTCGACGAGCTACATCCAGAGGAAGCTCGGCATCGGCTACAACAAGGCGGCCCGTCTGGTGGAGCAGATGGAGGAAGAGGGGCTGGTCTCGCCCGCGAACCATGTGGGGAAGCGGGAGATTCTGGTGCCGGAGCAGTAGGGCCCGCATTCACTGCGTGCCGCTCAGACTTTGCGTGTGCAGTGCGCAAGCGGAAGAGAACTAGAACAGACTTTGAAGCCAAACGCCGAGCTGCACTAACAAGCCGTAGGGTGCGTGCTCGCACGCACCACTCCCGCGCGAAGGGTGCGTGAAATCACGCACCCTACCTCCCCAACCTCTCGTCCCGCAGCGCCCTGAGCCGCGCGAGCTTCGCCCGCGCCTCGGATTCCGTTACCTGCGCCTCGGCGACCCTTGCCGCGTGGTCGTGGCGCCGGGGTCCGCCATGCCTCGGCCGCGCGCCGGCATCCGTCGAGCCTAGGCCAGCCGCACGCCCGCCACGATCACGCAGTCGCGGTCGGCATAGACCCAGTCGCCGGGAGAAAACGTCGCGGAACCGAAACTGACAGGCTCGTCGCGGGTCGCCTGCGCCGGCGCGGTGCTTCGCCGTGCGGTCGTGCCAAGCGCCTTGACGCCGATATCAAGCTGGTCAATCCCTGCGCTGTCTCGAATTGCCCCGTAGATGACGACGCCCCGCCAGCCGTTCCGCGCCGCGATCCCGGCCAGCCGGTCGCCCATCAGACCGACGCGCAGCGAACCGTGCCCGTCGACGACCAGAACCCGGCCCTGCCCGTCGCTCTCGACCGCCGCCAGGACCGGCCTGTGATCCTCGAAGGTCGACACGGTGGAACAGGCGCCGGCGAAAGCTTCATGCCGGCCGAAGGATCGGAACTGGGCCTCGCAGACCCGCACGATGTCGGGATGCGCATCAAAAAGATCGGCGGTGGATGCCTGAGCGGACCAGTCCGCCGGCTGATCGGTCGCTTCCGGGGATTTCACGTCAGGGCCTCCACCTTGGCGGTCAGATCCGCGATGTAGGGCGCAGGGTCGAGCCCGCCGCCGGTCACGCGGTGAAGGGTCTCTTCCGGCGTCGACGACCGGCCGTGGCGATAGACGTTCTCGGCAAGCCAGCCATGCAGGGGCGCGTAGTCGCCGGCCTCCAGCCCCGTCGCGATCGCGCCGGATTCCTGCGCCTTGGCGAAGAGTTGCGAAGACATGATGTTGCCGATCGTATAGGTGGGAAAGGAGCCGACATAGCCATGCGACCAATGCACATCCTGCAGAACCCCCAGCGTATCGCTCGGCACCGCGAGCCCCAGGTAGTCGCGCATCTTCTCGGCCCAGACGGCGGGCAGGTCGGCGACGCCAAGATCGCCGGCCATCAGCGCCGCCTCGATCTCGGAGCGCAGGATGATGTGCATGTCGTAGGTCAGCTCGTCGGCCTCGACCCGGATGAAACCGGGGCGAACGGCGTTGACGGCGCGCCAGAACGCCTCTTCCGTGACATCGGCAAGCTGGGCCGGGAACCGGTCGCGCAGGTCGCCGAAATGCAGCGCCCAGAACCGGCGCGAACGGCCGACCCGGTTCTCCCAGAGCCGTGACTGCGATTCGTGCATCCCGAAGCTGGCACCGCCGACCGCGTAAAGGTTGACGATGTCGGTCGCAAAGATCGTGCGGGAGAATTCCGGCGCCACGCCCTGTTCATACATGCCATGCCCCGCCTCGTGCCAGAGCGCGAAGATGCCGCCGGGCGCCCAGGTTTCGCGAAAGCGGCTGGTGATGCGCACGTCATCGCGGGTGAAGGAAATCTCGAACGGATGCACCGTGTCGTCAAGCCGACCCCGGTTCAGGTCATAGCCCATGCGGGCGGCGATCTTCAGGCCGAAGGCCTTCTGCTCGGCGATCGGGAAGGGGCGTTCGAGGAAATCCATGCGCGGCTGCGGCGCGGCCGCGGCGCGTTCGATCAGCGGCACCAAGGCGGATTTGAGGCGTGCGTAGATCGTCTGAAGCCGCTGGTAGTTCATGCCGGGTTCATACATGCCGATCAGCGGGTCATAGGGATGCACCCCGCCGCCGATCGCCGCGGATATCTCGCGCTGCATGGCCATCATCCGGTCGAGAAGCGGCGCGTAGCCCGCGAAGTCGTTCTTCGCCCGCGCCTCGGCCCATGCCGCGTGGGCGCGGGTCTTGAGCCCCGCCATCTCGGAGACGATGCGCGACGGAATGCGGGAAAGCGTGCCGATCTCGGCCTCGGCCCGCGCCAGCGCGCGGCGGCGAATGTCGTCCCCCGGGGCCGAGGCCAGTTCATCGCGGGCGCCGTCCATCGCGCGGCGCATGTCCTCGCCGGTCGCCAGATCGCGGGCGAGGTCGGTCAGCGTTGCAACCTGATGGCCGCGCGCATCGATGCCGCCGGGCGGCATCATCGTGCGTGCATCCCAGCCAAGAAGGTTTACCGCGCAGATGACGTCGTTGATCCGCGCCATGCGGGCCTCGAAGTCGGCATAGCTCATGTCCTGGTCTCCGGTTTGCCGAAGTCGGCTAGGTGGCAGGCAGCGAGGTGCCCGGTTCCCCGCGGGGACAGTTCCGGACGTTCGGTCCGGCAGCGGTCGAAGGCGTGCGGACAGCGGGTGTGGAACAGGCAACCCTGCGGCAGGTTGATCGGGCTTGGCAACTCGCCCCGCGCGGCGACCTTGCGGCTGCGACGGGCGGGGTCAAGCTCGGGCGCGGCATCGAGAAGCGCGCGGGTATAGGGATGGCGGGGGGCGGAGAACAGCGCCTCGGTCGGCCCGATCTCGACCACCTTGCCGAGATACATGACGGCCACCCGGTGTGAGATATGGCGCACCAGGCGCAGATCGTGGGCGACGAACACGACCGTCAGGTGCAGCCGCTCCTGCAGGTCGAGAAGCAGGTTCACCACTTGCGCCTGCACCGACACGTCGAGGGCGGAGACAAGTTCATCCGCGACCAGCACTTCGGGCTCCACCGCCAGCGCCCGCGCAATTCCGATGCGCTGGCGCTGGCCGCCGGAAAACTCGTGCGGATAGCGGTCGGCGGCGTCGGGGTTCAGGCGCACCAGCGCCAGCAGTTCCTCTATGCGCCCGGGGATCCCGGCGGCAGGGCGCATCTTGTGGACGCCAAGGGCCTCGCCCAGAATGCCGCGCACCTTCATGCGCGGATTGAGAGAGCTGTAGGGGTCCTGAAAGATCATCTGGACGCGGCGGTTGAACGCGCGCCGGACCTTGCCTTGCAGCAAGGCGATGTCCTGGCCTTCGAAGACGATCCGCCCGGCGTCGCAGTCGTGCAGCCGCACGAGACAGCGCGCCAAAGTCGATTTCCCGCAGCCGCTTTCGCCGACAATGCCCAGCGTTTCGCCGCGCCGGATCTCGAGGCTGACCCCGTTCAGCGCATGGACCGCCGGCGCAGGCTGGCCCGAGAGCCGGTGCAGGACGCCTTGCCTGAGCGGGAACCGCTTGCCGACATTCTCGGCGGTGATCAGGACCTCGCCCGTCATACCGGCGATCCGGCGGCTGTGACGGCGGTCCGGTTGAAGCAGGCCACGCTGCGGCCGGGCGCGAGGTCTTCCAGCACGGGCACGCGGGCGCGGCAGGGTCCGGTCGCGAAGTCGCAGCGCGGATTGAACGCGCAGCCGGCCGGAATCCGGTCAAGCGGCGGCGGCGTGCCCTCGATAGACAGCAGCATGCTGCGCTCCGTCCCGGCATGCGGCACCGATCCGAGCAGCCCGCGGGTATAGGCATGGGCGGGCTGGGCGAAGACATCGCGGACCGTTCCCGTCTCGACAATGCGCCCCGCATACATGACCGCGATCCGGTCGCAGGTCGCCGCGACAACGCCAAGATCATGGGTGACCAGAACGACGCTCATCGACAGCTCGTCGCGCAGGTCAAGGATCAGTTTCAGGATCTGGTCCTGGATCGTGACATCCAGTGCCGTTGTGGGTTCGTCGGCCAGAAGCAGCGTGGGGTTGCCGGCCAGCGCGATGGCGATCATCACCCGCTGCCGCATCCCGCCCGAGAACTGGTGGGGATATTCCTTCAGCCGCCGCGCGGCGTCGGGAATGCCCACGAGGTCCATGAGGTCGCGGGCGCGGGCGGCCCGTGCGGCCCGGTCCAGATCGGTATGCGCCTTGAGGTTCTCCTCGATCTGGGTGAAGACCGGCAGGACCGGGTTCAGCGCGGTCATCGGCTCCTGAAAGATCATCGAGATCTGGCCGCCGCGCACGCCGCGCAGATCGGCATCGCTCATCGTCAGGATGTCGCGGCCCTGCCAGCGCACATGGCCCGAGACAGCGCCCGAAGCCGGCAGGAGACGCATGATCGAGCGCAGCGTCACGCTCTTGCCCGATCCGCTTTCGCCGACGAGGCCCAGCACCTCGCCGGGCAGGACGGTGAAGGAGACGTCGTTGACGGCGGTCAGGCGCCCGCCGGCGAAGGTGGTCGTGAGGTTGCGCACCTCGAGCGCCGGAGCCTGGGTCATCGCTTGGTCCTCAGAAGTTCCGCCAGCCCGTCGCCGGTCAGGCTGAAGCCGAGGCCCGTCAGCACGATGGCGAGGCCGGGAAAGACCGAAATCCACCAGGCCGTCGCCATGAAGTTCTTGCCGTCGGCGATCTGCACCCCCCATTCGGCGGCCGGGGGCTGGGCGCCAAGCCCGAGATAGCCGAGGCTGGAGCCGAGCAGGATCGCCAGCGCCATGTCGGTCATCCAGTAGACGATGGCGGGGGTGATCGCGTTGGGCAGCAGATGGACGAAGATGATCCGCGCATGGGTATAGCCCATCGCCCGCCCCGCATCGGCATAGTCGAGCCGCTTCTGCACGCGGACTTCGGCAGCGATGATGCGGGCGTAGAAGACCCAGCCGACGACGCCGACGGCGATATACATGTTCACGAGGCCGGGCCCAAGAACCGAGACGATGGCGATGACGAGGACGAGGAAGGGAAAGGTGATGACCGCATCCACGATCCGCCCGAAGATGACCTCGGCCCAACCGCCGGCATAACCCACAAGCGCGCCGACGACGGTGCCGAACAGGAACGGGAAGACGGTGGCGAAGAACGCGATCTGCATGTCGATCGTGTAGGCGTGCAGGACGCGGGAAAGCACGTCGCGGCCGAAATTGTCGGTGCCCATCGGGTGGGCGGAGGTCGGAGCCTGAAGCAATGCGCCGTAGTCGAAGGCATTGGGGTCATAGGGTGCGACCTGGGCGGGGAAAACCGCCACGACAGCGCTGGCGAGAAGGATCGTCGCGCCGAAGATCAGCGGCCGGGGCAGAACGCGGCGGCGGCGCGCGGCCATCATGGGCGTCGTCACATCCGTCATCGCGCCACCCTCGGGTCGAGCCAGGCCTGGACGAGGTCGGTCAGCAGGAAGGTCAGCGAGACGAGCACGGCGAGCGCGATGGTCAGGCCCTGCACCACCGGATAGTCGCGGCCATAGATGCTGTCCACCATGAGCCGCCCGGCGCCGGGAATGGCAAAGACGGTCTCGGTGATTACCGCGCCGCCCAGCAGCGTGCCGATCGACAGCCCGAACAGCGCCACGGTCGAGATCAGCGCGTTGCGCAGGACGTGGCGGGACAGGATGAGCCGCGGGCGCAGCCCCTTGGCACGCGCGAACTGCACGTATTCGGCGTCTATCACGCCGATGATCGCGGCCCGAAGATTGCGCATCAGGATCGCCGACAGGCTCAGCGCCAGGGTCAGCGCGGGCAGGAACAGATGATAGAGATGGTCGAGGAAGCCGTCACCGTAGCCTCCGACAGGAAACCAGCCAAGCCGCGCGCCAAAGACGGTCAGCAGGATCAGCCCCAGATAGAAGACGGGCATCGACAGCCCCACCTGGAAGGCGCCGCGCACGACGCTGTCGGCCGCGCGCCCACGCCGAAGCGCCGCGACGAAGGCCAGGGGCACCGCGAAGAGAACCGCGATCAGCGCCGCCATGACGGTGAGCAGAATGGTGATGGGCAGCCGCGCGGCGATCAGTTCAGCGACCGGAAGCTTGAGGTGGATCGAATTGCCCAGATTGCCGGTCGCCACCGATTTCGCGAAGACCGCGAACTGCACCGGAAGCGAACGGTCGAGGCCAAGCTCACGGTTGATGCGTTCCACATCGGCGTCGAGCGCCCGGTCGCCGAGAATTGCGCTCGCGGGATCGCCGGGCAGCAGGCGGACCAGAACGAAGACGACGATCAGGATGAAGAGAAGCGTCGGGATCAGCTGCAGAAGACGGCGGACGATGAAGGATGCCAGGTGCAAAGGTCACGTCTCCTGTTGCGCGCCGCCGCAGGACGCGGAGGGGTTGCCCCCTCCGCGGCGGATATCGTCACTTCGCGAGCCACGTTTCGCGGAAGATGTTGTTGCCGAGCGGGATCTGGATGAACCCGTTGACGTTCTTTCCGAGGGCCACGGGATACGGCGTCTCATAGAGCGGGATGGTCGGCCCGGTCGCGTTGAAGATTTCCTGGATGCGCGCGAACTGCTCGGCGCGCTTCGCTGTGTCCATCTCTTTCTGCGAGGCTTCGAAGAGCTTGTCCACCTCTTCGTTCTTCCAACCGGAATGCAGCGCATCGATGGTCGGGCTGTAAGCGAAGTACGAGGTGATCTGGCTGGCATCGGCGATGTCGTTGGTCCAACCGCCCGTGCGCATCTCGAACGTGCCGTTGCGGTACTGTTCCGTGCGCGAGGCATTGTCGACCTGCCTGATCTCAAGGTCGATGCCGATCTCCTTCCACATCTGCTGAAGCGCGGTCGTGATGCCGAGGTCGTCCTGGTTGCCGGCGATCGTGAGGATGCTGGTCTTGAAGCCGTCGGGGAAACCGGACTCGGCCATCAGCGACTTCGCTTTCTCCAGATCGTAGGGGAAAAGCGGCCCGTCGCCCGAATGCATCGGCGTGGTCGAGGACATGAAGGACGACAGCGGCGTGCCGACGCCGTAGGTCACCACCTGCACGAGCGCATCCTTGTTGGCGGCGTAGTTCATCGCCTGGCGGACCTTTTCGTCCGAAAGCGGGTTGGGCTTGCCGTCGAGCTCGGGGCGGACGTTGATGATGACGTCCCAGACGCGGGTGCCGGGGAACAGCTCCATGTTGATGTTGGGGTCGGCCTTCAGCTCGGCCACCCGCGCGAAGGGAATGAACTCCGCCCCCTCGATGTCACCCGACTGCAGCTTGAGGATGCGGGTCGCGTCATCCGGAATGATCTCGAACGTCAGGCCGTCGAGATATGGGAGCGGCTGCCCGTCCTCGCCCTGGTCCCAATAGTTGGGGTTCTTGACCAATTTCATCGTTGCGCCGCGGTCCCAGCTTTCGAGCATGAAGGGGCCGGTGCCGATCGGCTTCTTGGCGAATTCCTCGGCCTTGGCCTTGTCGGTGTCGCCCGGCATCGCCTCGAACGCGGCTTTCGGCATGACGGCGGAGTTGAACACGCTGAGCGCCGACAGGATCGTCGGGTCAGGGTATTTCAGCTTCAACTCGATCGTCTGCGGATCGGGCGACGTCACGGCATCGACCGAGGCGAGAAGGAAGTTCCAGATGCCGTTCTCCGGGTTCCTGGCGCGGTCGAGCGACCAGACGACATCCTCGGCCGTCATCGGCGTGCCATCCGAGAACTTGACCCCTTCACGGAGTTTCAGGGTGACGGCATCGCCGGTCTCGTTGAGGGTCCATTCCGTCGCCAGTCCGGGCTGGAGCCCCAGTCCGTCATCGGTCGGATTGATGAGCGTCTCATAGATGTTGTTCATGACCCAGATGTCGACATTGGCGTCGTTGAGGACCGGGTCGAGGAACAGGCTGTCGGTATATCGGCCATAGGTCATCACACCGCCGCGATCGAGCGCGAGAGCCGAAACGTGGCTGCCGAGAAGGATGGCGGCCGACAGGGCCGCTGCTGACAGAAACTTCATCGTCGATACCTCCGTGTTGATTGCAGTGTTATATTTTACAGGAACGTTTCATGGGAACACACACAAGTCAACATAACAGTTTTCTGGATTTCTTGCCAAAAACTTCGTAGCATCCCCTCGGATCGGGGCCTCAGCGTCAAAATTCGTCCTGAACTTATAGCACACCGGCGTGGAACACTGAAATGAGAGTCACCATTGATCGCAAGTCGGCGATCTCGATTCGCCAGCAACTCAAGGGAGCGATCGAACACGAGATTTGCTTCGGTGCGCTGCCGCCCGGCGCACCCCTGCCCTCGGTGCGCGAACTGGCCGAACGGGTGGGCGTGGCGCCGATGACGGTGAGCAAGGTCTACGGTGAGCTGAAGGCCGAGGGCCGGATCACCGGCCGGACCGGCTCCGGCACGTTCGTCGCCGACTGCTCGCTCGCCCGCGCGAACAGGAACGAATGCACCGGGCGGCTTCGCGGGGATATCGACGCGGTGATCGACCTGGCGCTGAAGTCCGACCTGAAGCCTGCGGACATCCTCGCGATGATCAACGCTCGCGTGACCTACCGGCTCGGCTCCGGGCGCCGCAAGGACATCGTGATGGTGGGGCTTTTCGCCGACGCCTCCGAAAGTTACGCGCGCTGTGTCGAGGATCAGGTCGGGCATCTGGCCACCGTCGAAGCCGAGACGCTCGACCGGCTGGCGGAGGATGCCGCGGTCCGGGCGCGGGTAGAGGCGGCCGATCTGGTGTTGACCTTCGCCAATCTGGAACCGGACATCCGGCGACTGGTGCCCGGCATCCGCGTCCTGTCGCTGCGCTTCATCCCGTCCGGGGCGACGCGGCTGGCCTTGGCCTCGCTCGATCCGATGTCGCGGGTGGGGGTGGTGTCCCGCTTCGCCGATTTCCTCCCGATTCTCAGCCTCGGCGTGCGCCGTTTCGCCGCCCATCTGCAAAGCGTGACGATGCACACCCAGGACGAGCCGGGGCTGAAGGATGCGCTGGCCGATTGCGACGTGCTGGTCCTGTCCACTGGCGCCGATGCCGCCGCGGCCTACGCCCGGCGCGGCGCGAAGACCATCGAGTACCGCCACATTCCCGACCCGGGAGATATTGAGCGGCTGGTCGTGCCCTACATCACCACCGCCGAACCGCCAGCCGAGCGCAGCAGAAAGGAAGCCTCATGAAAGTGTCGGAGATGAACTGGTCCCAGGTCGCGGACTGGCTGAAGCACGAGGATCTGGCCGTCCTGCCGCTTGGCAGCACCGAACAGCATGCCGGACTGTCGCTGTCTGTCGACTCGATCCTGTCGGAAAAGGTCGCCGTCGATGCCGCCGAACCCCTGGGCGTGCCCGTCTTTCCGGTGGTGTCCTATGGCCTCACCCCCTATTTTCTCGGCTATCCCGGCACTGTCAGCCTGAGGATCGATACCTACATCCGGCTGGTGCGCGACATCCTCGACAGCCTGCGCGGCCAGGGCTTCCGACGCATCCTGATCGTCAACGGCCACGGCGGCAACCAGCCTGCCGGTGCGCTCGCCATCGAATGGATGGCCGACAATCCCGACTGCGCGGTGAAATTCCACAACTGGTGGAACGCGCCCAAGACCTTCGCGAAGGTGCAGCAGATCGACAAGGTCGCCTCCCATGCCTCGTGGATGGAGAACTTTCCCTGGACGCGGCTCAAGGGTGTGGAGATGCCCGATCAGCAAAAGCCGATGATCGAGCTCGAGAAGATGCGGGTGATGAACCCCGAAGGCGTGCGGAAGTACCTCGGCGACGGCAATTTCGGCGGCTACTACCAGCGCTCCGATACGGAGATGCAGGCGATCTGGGACATTGCCGTGGCGGAGACGCGCGCGCTGATGGACGGTGACTGGAGTTGAGCGGGCCGATCCTGATCTGGGGTGCAGGCGCCATCGGTGGCTGCCTTGGCGCCGCGTTCCTCCGCGCCGGGCACGAGGTCGTCTTCGTCGACAATGTTCCCGAGCATGTGCAGGCGATCAACCGTGTCGGCCTCAAGATCGTCGGCCCGATCTGGGAGGACACGCTGCGGGCGCCGGCTTTCCTGCCCGGCGATCTGGCGGGGCAATTCGCCTGCACGTTCCTGTGCGTGAAGGCGCTGCATACCGAGGCGGCGCTGCCCGAACTTGCCCCGCACGTCGCCACCGACGGCTATGTCGTCTCCGCCCAGAACGGGCTGAACGAGATCGCCATCGCCCGGGTGGTCGGGACGGGCCGCACCATCGGCTGCTTCGTCAATTTCGGCGCGGACTACCTCGAACCGGGCGTCGTCACCTATTCGGGCCGCGGCGCGGTGGTGGTGGGCGAACTGGACGGGACCGAAACCGATCGGATCCGGGCGCTGCACCGGCTGATGAAGGATTTCGACGCGGATGCGGTGCTGACACTCAACATCTGGGGCTATCTCTGGGGCAAGCTGATCTACGGCGCGCTTCTCTTCGCCACCGCGCTGACCAATGACAGCATCGCCGATGTCCTCGACGACAAGGGCGCGCGGCCGCTTCTGACCCGTCTCGGGCAGGAGGTGGGCCGGGTCGCGGCGGCCGAGGGGGTGCGGACCGAGGCGTTCAACGGCTTCGACCCCGCCGCCTTCATGCCGGATGCGCCGCAGGGGGTCATCGACCGCTCCTTCGAAGAGATGGTGGCGCATAACCGCAAGTCGGCGAAAACCCATTCGGGCATCTGGCGCGACCTTGCGGTCCGCAAGCGCAAGACCGAGGCCGAGGCGCAGCTTGGCCCGATCGTCGAGACCGGCGCCCGGCGGGGCATCGCGACCCCGCTGACCGCGCGGCTGATCGAACTGGTGGCGGAGATCGAGGCCGGAAAACGGCCGCTGGCGGCGGAGAACCTCTCCGAATTTGCGAAAGGCATGACATGAAGATCGATTTCGAAGGCCGCCGGGTGATCGTCACCGGGGCGGCGCATGGCTTTGGCCGCGCCATCGCGCAGAGTTTTGCCGCCGACGGCGCGGCGGTCATTGCCTGCGACGTGAACACCGAGGGTCTCGCCGAGACGGCGCGGCTTTGCGGCTGCGAGACGATGCGGCTCGATGTCGGCGACCGGGCGGCGGTTCAGGCGGCGATCGGGCGCATCGGAACGGTGGACATCCTCGTCAACAACGCAGGCGGTGTCTGCGGCCAGACCGGCCGACCGATCGAGGAGATCAGCGCGGCGGACTGGCAGGCGATATTCCACGTGAATCTCTCGGGCACCTTCTTCATGACCCAGGCCGTCGCGCCTGGCATGAAGGACCGCAAGCGCGGCCGCGTCGTCAACGTCTCCTCCGGTGCCGGGCGCGGCATCAGCCTCACCGGCATTCAGGCATATGCGAGCGCCAAGGCCGGCCAGATCGGCTTGACCCGGCAACTGGCGCACGAACTCGGGCCCTGGGGCATCACCGTCAACTGCATCGCGCCCGGCTTCGTGCGGTCGAACCCCACGACCGAGCGGCAGTGGGAGGCGATGGGCAAGGACGGTCAGGAGCGGCTCTTGTCGAACATCGCGATGCGCCGGCTCGGCACGCCTGACGATATCGCCAATGCGGTGATGTTCTTCGCCTCCGACCACGCCGGATGGATCACCGGCGAGACGCTTGGCGTGGATGGCGGCAAATGAATGCGGTCGAAGACTGGCTTGCCGCGCATGAGGCCGAGGGCATCGAGACGCTGAAGGCCTTCTGCCGCATCCCCAGCGTCTCGACCGATCCGGCCTTTGCCGATCATATCCGCGCGGCTTCGGGTTTCGTCGCCGATCGGCTGGCCGAGGCGGGCTTTCCGGCCGTCGAGATCATCGAGACGGGTGGCCATCCGGTCGTGCTGGCCGAATGGTGCGAAACGCCCGGCGCGCCCACGGTGCTAGTCTATGGCCACTATGACGTGCAGCCGCCCGACCCACTGGACAAGTGGCACACCGCGCCTTTCGAACCCGAGGTGCGCGACGACCGGCTTTACGCCCGCGGTGTCTCGGACGACAAGGGGCCGCTGCTGATCCCGGTGCTCGTGGCGCGGGCCTTCCGCGCGACGGCGGGCCGGCTGCCGATCAACCTCAAGGTCATCGTCGAGGGCGAGGAGGAATCCGGCAGCCCCCATCTTGATGCGACCGTGGCGCGGCTGAAGGACCGGCTCGCCTGCGATGTCGTGGTGTCGGCCGATGGCGCGATGTGGCGGGCGGACCTGCCGTCGATGACGGTGGCGAGCCGGGGCATGGTGGCGCTGGAGGTCACGGTCGAAGGCGCGGGCAAGGATCTGCATTCCGGCCGCCACGGCGGCACCGGCCCCAACCCGATCCGCGCGCTCGTCGCGATGCTCGCCTCGCTGCATGATGCCGAGGGCAAGGTGGCGGTGAAGGGCTTCGCCGACACCGCCACGCCGCCCGATCCGGCGATCCGCGACGCGATCCGGTCGGCCGATTTCGACCCGGGCGGCTATTTCGACGGCATCGGCGCGGCGCGGCCCGATCCCCTGCCCTCGGGCGAGGAACTGCTGACCCGGCAATGGCTGATCCCGACGCTGGAATTCAACGGTATTTCCGGCGGCTATCAGGGAGCGGGCACCAAGACCGTGATCCCGGCCAGCGCGTCCGCGAAGATCACCTGCCGGCTGGTTGCCGGACAGGAACCCGCAGCGGTCGCCGCGGCGATCACCCGGCATCTGGAAAGGGTGCTGCCCACCGGCTACCGGCTGACGGTCAGGCGCCACGGGCCGGGAAGCCGGGCCTTCGCGCTCGATCCCGGCCTGCCGGCGCTGAGGGTCGCGGAGGATATCCTGGGCGAGTTGCTGGGCGCCGCGCCCCTGCGCGTCGCGATGGGGGCGACGATCCCGATCGGCGACATCTTCGCCCGGCACCTCGGCGCCAGCATCGTGTTCTTCTCGTTCTCGACCTCGGACGAGGATTACCACGCGCCGAACGAGTTCTTCCGGCTGTCGAGTTTCCGCACCGGCCTCATCGCCTGGTCAAGGCTGTTCGAGCGGCTGGGGCACGGTTGAGATGGAAGCTTTCCCCACCGTCGCCGAACTTGGGGAGCGCTACCGCGACGGATCGCTGACGCCCGAGACCGTGGTGGAGGAAGCGCTGGCCCGGATCGCGCGGCTGGAACCATCGCTCAACGCTTTCGCCTGCCGGATGGAGGATGAGGCCCGCGCCGAGGCCCGTCGCCGCACCGGGGAGTTGAAGGCCGGGACCGACCTTGGCCCCCTGCATGGCATCCCGGTCGCCATCAAGGACCTGATCGAGGTCGAAGGCGTGCCGACCGGCTATGGGTCCAAGGTCGAACCGCCGCGCGTCGCCGCGAAGGATGCCACGCTGGTGGCGCGGCTGCGCGCGGCCGGCGCTGTGATCCTTGGCAAGACCAACCTGCTCGAATATGCCTATGGCGTCGCCCATCCCGCGGTCGGCCAGACCAACAATCCGCACGATCCGGCGCGCACCGCCGGCGGCTCCAGCGGCGGGTCGGCAGCGGCGGTGGCGGCGGGGATCGTGCCCCTGGCCATCGGCACCGATACCGGCGGCTCGATCCGCATTCCGGCCGCCTATTGCGGCATCGTCGGGCTGAAGCCCAGCTTCGGCCTCGTGCCGCTCGACGGGGTGTTCCCGCTGTCGTGGTCGCTCGACCATGCCGGCCCGCTGGCACGCACCGTCGAGGATGCGACGATCCTGCTCGCCTGTATCTCGGACCAGCCCATGCCCCTGGCGACGCTCCGGCCGGATACCCTGCGCGTCGGCGTCCTGCGCCGCCATTTCCCGTCGAACCCGGCGGGGCGCCGCGTTGCAGACTGCGCCGAAGCAGCCATCGCCGCGCTTGCCAAGGCCGGCGCGCGCATTGTCGAGATCGACATTCCCGGCCTCGCGGAGGCGAATGCGAACCTGATCACGATCCTGCGGCCCGAGGCATCGGTGATCCATGCCGACCTTCTGGCACTGAACCCCGCCGGATATGCCTCTGGCACGCGCTCCCAGATCGAGGCCGGTCTGGCGATTGCGGCCACCGACTACGTCAGGGCGCGGCGGTTCCAGGAGATGCTGCGTGCCGAAGTCGAGGCGGCCTTCGGCGCCGTCGACGTGCTTCTTTCGCCATCCGTGCCCTTTACCGCCCCGTTCGAGGATCCAAAGATCGACGATGGCGGCGACAGCGAAATGCTGGCCAGCGGATATGCCAACGTCTCCGGCCACCCGTCGCTCAGCCTGCCCTGCGGCATGGCCGATGGGTTGCCCGTCGGCCTGCAACTTACCGGGCCACTTGGTCGCGACACACGGCTTCTGTCGCTTGCCGAAGCGGTCCAGTCGATAGTCTCGACCGCCAACCCGCGCCGTTCGCCTGCGTAGGCTCCGGGGCCGACGGTGCAGCGACCCAACTCGCCCTAGCGACACTTCTCTACCGTCGTCTTCGGCACTGTCATGCCGCCGAACATGGCCTTCCAGTTGTACAAGTTGCTTTGCGACATGCCTTGCTTGCGACACGGGTCCGCGCATTTCGCACGTGCCTCATGCTCGGTCAGGATGCCGATGACCTGCTCGTCCGTGGCGCTCGTTCGCTTCATTGTCCGTCCTCGAGTTGGAGCGGACGCCAATGGACGGTGGAGGAAACAGCCCGTGGCAGGTCACAAGGCCCATGGTCCGCCACACCGCGCCTTACCCCGCGGCTTGCAGGAAATCCGCCAGCACCGCGTTGAACAGCGCGGGCTTTTCCAGATGCACGTTATGCGCGGCACCCGGCACCACGGCCAGATCGGCGCCTGCGATGCCGCGCCACAAGGCCTCGGGCTGTGACCAGTTGTAAGACCGGTCGTGGCTGCCCCAGATCACCATCGTCGGGGTCCTGATCTCCGCCAGTGCCGCGCGTCCGTCCCAGCCCTCCCAGGCGTCGAGACAGGCCAGAGCGGTCGTCAGGCTCACCTTCTGCCCAAGCGCCGCGCAGAGGGCAAAGCCCTCCGCCGCCTCGCCCTGCAAGAACCATGTCGCCGCGATCCGCCGCGCGGTGGGGCCCATGCCCTGCTCCAACAGGCTCGCGCGCGACTCTGCGATGCTCTCGAAGCGGCCGGGCAAGACCCCCTGTGGCCCCGTGCCGTAAAGCACCAGTTTGCCCACCCGCGACGGGGCCCGCCGCACCATCTCCTGCACGACCATCCCGCCCATCGAATGGCCCAGCAGATCAAAGCGCGCGATGCCCAGATCGTCCAGCAGCCCCAGCACCGCCTCGGCATGGCCCGCTATGCTGGTCGGCGCGACCAGCCCGGCACTTTCGCCAAAGCCCGCCAGATCGGGGCAGATCACATCATGGCGCGCGGCGAGGGCCGTTACCTGTCCCTGCCACATCGCCGCACCGCCCAGATAGCCATGCACAAGCACCAAGGGGGTCCCCGTCCCGGCGCGGGTATAGGCAAGCTGCATCGCCCCCTCCTACAGCAGAAACAGATGTGCGAAGACAATCGCCTGCGCCAGCAGGAACAGCGTATCGCCCGCGATCGGGGCCAGCCCCTTCATCCCTGGTGCAAAAAGCCGCTCGAGCGAGGTCTTGACCCCGAGCGCCGAAATCGCGATCACCAGCAGGAACCGCGAGGCATCGTTGACGATGGCAAGCAGAGACTCGGGCAGGGGCACCAGATTGCGCAGAACCATCGAAAGGATGAAGGCGACCACGAACCACGGCAGACCTGCCGTGCCCCCGGCCTCCTTACGGAAGACCAGCGCCACCGCCAGAAGCACGACGGGCAGGAGCGCCACCCGCAACAGCTTGGTGAAAGTGGCGATGTCGCCCGCCGTATCGCTGACCGAATAGCCCGCGCCCACCACCTGCGCCACGTCGTGGATCGTCGCGCCGATCATGTAGCCGCTTTCCACGTCCGCCAGCCCGAGCGCGCCAAAAAGCATCGGGTAAAGGATCATGGCAAGGGTCGACATCGCCGTCACCCCAACCACGGTCAGCAGGACTTCCTCTTCCTTCAGGAATTTCCTGGGCAGGACCGCCGCGATCGCCATGGCCGCCGAGGCCCCGCAAATCGCCACCGACCCGCCGGTCAGCAGGCCGAAGGCGGTGCTGCGTCCGAAGATGCGGGCAAGCACCACGCCGCCCAGGAGCGTCAGCACCAGCATGCAGACGACGCCGACGATTGGTGTCACGCCCAGTTGCGACACATCGGCGAAGGTCAGCCTCAGGCCCAGCAGGGCCACGCCGATACGCAGCAGGGTCTTTGAACAAAAGCCGGTGCCGGCGCTTGCCTGCGGGTGTTCGTTCAGGAAGTTGAAGGCCATGCCCAGCAGCAGGGCAAACAGCATCACGGGTGCGCCGTAGTGTTCGGCCAGAAAGCTTGAAGCCAGCGCGATTGTCGTCGCAAGCGCGATGCCGCCGCGATGTGCCAAGAACCAGTCCCTGGCCTGGCCTGCCAGCGGGCCACGCGGGGTGGGCGCCTCGCCCAGATCCGTGTTTGTCATGGGGTCAGGTCAGGTTGAAAGCTTGGTCTGGAAAGTATTTCGCCAGCCGGATATCGGCCGAACGGGCATGGCCCTCCATCCCTTCAAGCCGCGAGATCCGCGCCGTAGCCTCTGCCAGCGGCCGCGACCCTTCGCGCGTGGCGCGCTGCCACGTCACCGTCTTCACGAACTTGTGGACCGAAAGCCCGCCCGTATAGCGCGCCGCCCCGGAGGTCGGCAGAACATGGTTCGGGCCCGAGGTCTTGTCGCCAAAGGCGACGGTCGTTTCCTCGCCCAGAAAGAGCGAGCCGTAAGAGCGCAGCCGCCCCAACCACCAGTCCGGAGCCTCGGCTTGAACGTGCAGATGCTCGGGCGCGAAACGATCGGCCACCTCGGCCATCTCCTCGGCATCGGCGCAGAGGATCACTTCGGCATAGTCCGCCCATGCAGCGGTGGCGCTTTGCCGGTTCGCGTCGGGCAGTGTGGCGATCAACTCGGGCACCCGCGCCATCACCCGTTCGGCCAGGGCGCGGTCGGAGGTGACCAGCCAGACCGGCGAATTGTAGCCATGCTCGGCCTGTCCGACCAGATCGGCAGCCACCATCTCGGAATCGGCGCGGCCATCGGCCACCACCATGCTGTCCGTGGGTCCGGCGAACATGTCGATGCCCACCCGTCCGAAGAGGATGCGCTTGGCTTCGGCGACGTACTGGTTGCCCGGCCCCACCAGCATGTCGGCCCTTGGCAAGCCGAAGAGGCCGTTCGCCATCGCGGCGACACCCTGCACGCCGCCCATCGACAGGATGACGTCCGCCCCGCAAAGGTCCATGGCGTAAACGATCGCAGGCGGGATTCCGACGCCCGGGCGCGGCGGTGAACAGGCCGTCACATGCGGCACGCCCGCCACCTTTGCCGTGGTGATCGTCATGATCGCGCTGGCCACGTGACTGTAGCGCCCGCCCGGGACGTAGCAGCCTGCCGCCGAAACCGGGATCTGCCGCTGGCCCGCGATCAGACCCGGCAGGATCTCGACCTCGCAATCGCGCACCGTGGCGCGCTGCGCCTCGGCAAAGCGGCGCACGTTGGCATGGGCAAACTGGATGTCCCGCTTGAGCTGCTCCGGCACCTGCGCCGCCGCGGCCGCGCGCGCCTCGGGCGGGACGATGATATCGCCCGTCCACTTGTCGAGATCGCGCGCAAACCGGCGCGCCGCCTCTTCGCCCCCGCTCGCAATCTCGGCCAGCATCCGGGCCACGACGTTGTGCACGTCCTTCTGGTCCGTTTCGGCGGTGCGAACGGCTTTCTTCAGATAAATCATGGGTTCAGCTTCCCGGTCACATGCGCCCTTTCCAGGGCACGAGGCGGCGCTCGACGAAACGCATCAAAAGGTCGAAGGCGAAGGCGATGGTGGCGATCACGAATATCCCCATGATCACGACCGGGGTCTGCAGGAACTGGCTGGCTGAAAGCACCATGTAGCCAAGCCCCTTCGTGGCCGCGACCATTTCGGCGGCAACCAGCGTCGTCCAGCCGAAACCGATCCCCACCCGCATCGCCGTCAGGATTTCCGGCATGGCCGAGGGCAGGATTACATGCCGCATCACCTGCCAGCGGGTCGCCCCGAAGGAATAGGCAGCGTGGATCTGCTCGATCGCGGCCGATTTCACCCCCGACCGGGCGCCAAGGACGATGGGCGCAAAGACCGACAGGAAGATGAGAAGGACCTTCGACGTCTCGCCGATGCCGAACCAGATGATCATTAGCGGCAGGTAGGCCAGCGGAGGGATCGGGCGGTAGAACTCGATCGGCGGATCGAAGATGCCGCGGATCAGGGGGCTCATCCCCATGGCCAGACCCAGAGGCAGGCCGATCACGCAGGCCAGAAGGAAGGCGCCGAAGACCCGGGCGGTCGAGATGAAGATATGTGCCAGGAACGAGGTGTTGGTGAAGCCCTCGCTCCAGATCTGGAAGAATTTCTCGACCACCAGCTGCGGTGCGGGCACGAAAAGCGGCTTCACCAGCCCCAGCGCCGTGACCAGCCACCAGACGAACAGCATCGCGGCAACCGAGGCGACCGAAAGCCAGAAGGTGTTGCCATGGCCCGGCACGCCGTAGATCTCGCCCGGACGGGTGGGCCGCGACCTGGCCATCCGCGCGATCAGGCCGGGGGATTTCGGGGTCGGAGCATCGGTCATTCGACGGCCTCCTCATCGGCGAAGATGATGTTCAGGACCTGTTCGCGCAGCGCGATGAATTCGGGCGCGGCCTTGACCTGGCGCGCCGGGACGCCGGACTGGAACTGGCGCGAGAAGGGCAGATCGAAGATATGGGTGATGCGGCCCGGCCGGGGCGACATGACGATGAGCCTCGTGCCCATGAACAACGCCTCCTCAACACTGTGGGTGATGAAGAAGACCGACTTCCCGGTCTCGCCCCAGATGTTCAGGATCAACTCCTGCGCCTTTTCCCGGGTCAACGCGTCCAACGCGCCCAGGGGCTCGTCCATCAGAAGAACCTTGGGGTTGCAGGTCAGTGCCCGCGCGATGCCGACGCGCTGCTGCATCCCCCCCGACAGCTTGTAGACCGGAGAATTCTGGAACCCGTCCAGACCCAGAAGGCCGATGAATTCGTTGGCGGTGCGGTGCCGTTCCGCCTTTGCAACGCCCTGGATCTGCAGGCCGAAGGCCACGTTGTCGATCACGTTCAGCCAGGGCAGAAGCGCGTGTTTCTGGAACACCACCGCGCGGTCCGCCCCCGGCCCCTGCACCGACTGGCCATCCAGCGACAGCATGCCGGACGTCGGCGACAGGAACCCCGCGATCAGGTTCAGAAGCGTGGACTTGCCGCAGCCCGACGCGCCGAGCGCCACCACGAACTCCCCTTCCGGAATGTCGAGATCGATGTCGCTCAGCGCCGCGACGGGCGGGCGGCCATCGGCCGCCGGGTAGACGACCGACACGTGATCTATGGTCAGGCTCAAGGCCAGGCTCCCTTGTGTCAGGGTGGGCCTGCCCGGACCTCTCTGCCCGGGCAGGCCGCACCTTCGCTTACTGGGCGGCGGCCGCAGCGTAGGACGGGTTCACGAAGGCCGAATAGTCATCGAGCGTCGTGTCAATCCGGCCCGCGCCTTTCAGGAACTCGGCCGTGACCTTGATCTGTGGCGCCGCACTGCCCAGCCAGGTATCCGCCACCTGGGTCGTCATCGGCAGGAAGGTGAAGCCCTCCAGGATCCCGGGCACCTGCGCCGGGTCGGCACCTGTCGCGGCGGCGAGGGCCTTGACCTCGGCGCTGTCCGCCGTCCAGGCGGCCGGATCGGCCAGATACATGCCGTTGACCCTGTCGACGGCCTTCAGGAAGGCCACCACCTTGTCGGCATTCGCTTCGGCGAAGGCCCGGTCAACTACCCAGCCGTCATAGGTCGGAAAGCCCCATTCCGCTGTCTGATCCGCCCCGATCACCAGCGTCCCGGTCTTCAGGATCTCCGACTGAACCGGCTGCCAGATCCAGGCCGCGTCGATGGTGCCCTGGCCCCAGGCCGCCGCAATGTCATCGGGCTTCATCCCGAGGATATTCACATCCGCTTCGCCCAGGCCCTCGTGCTGCAAGGCGCCCATCAGCGAATAATGCGCGGTCGATCCGATCGGCACGGCCACGGTCTTCCCCTTCAGATCGGCCACGCTCGCGATGCCCGCGTCGGCACGGGCGATCAGCGATTCCGCTTTGCCGATCACGTCCGAATAGGCGATCAGCTGGATGTCCAGGCCCGAGCTCGTCCCGATCGCGACGGGCGACGAGCCCAGTTCGGACAGGACCACATCGCCCGAGGCCATGGCCGCGATCACATCCGTCCCGGCGTCGAACTTGCGCCACTCGATCTCCCACCCGGTCGCCTGGGCCAGCTCGTCCGTGGTGGACAGAAGCTGCATCGGCGTCGGGTTGCCGAAATGGCCGATGATAATCTTCTCGGCCAGGGCCTGCCCGGCCAGCAAGGCCGATGCGGCCGCACCAAGCAGAAGGGTCTTCAGGTTCAGGCTCATTGTCGTCTCCTCTGTTGTCGTGTTCTTGGTCGTTCGGGTTCACTCGGCGCCGACCCAGCGCCGGACTGCCTTTTCACTGTCCGCCGTCGCGAAATCCTTGATCGCTTCGGCCAGCACATCAAGCGTGTCGAAGGCGGCGGCGCCGGGCGCAGTGGCTCCGGGCAGAAGCGAGAACTCGGTGCAGGCGATCATCTGCACCTTTGCCCCGTTTTGCAGCAACTCCTGCGAAGCGGCCTTCAACCGGGCCTCGGGTTCCTCGCCGCGCTCGCCCATCTTGATCCGCCGGATCGCGCCCAGCAGCGCTGCCTCGTCGCCAGGGTAAAGCGTCTGGACGCCCGCGCTTGCAAAGGCCGCATCGAACAATCCGATCCTGCGCACGGCGGGCGAGGCAATGATGCCGACCCGGCCGTCCGGCCCGGCCAACCGCACCGCCTTCTTGACCGACAGCTCGACCATGTCCAGGAACGGCACCGCGACCGAGGCCCGGATCGCCGGAGCGTAATGATGGGCGGTGTTGCAGGGCATGGCAAGCGCTTCGGCGCCGCCCGCGACCAGCCTTTGCGCCATCTCGACAAGGACGGGACCGGGGTCATCGCCCGTTCCCTCGATCAGCCTCCGGATGCGCGACGGCACCTGCGGGTTCTGATCCACGAGAAGGGGAATATGATCGGCATCATCCTCGGCCTGAACCGCCTCAAGAACCTTCTGCATCAAGAGAATGGTCGCCTCTGGCCCCATCCCGCCCAGAATGCCCACGCGCCGCATCAGGCAGTTTCCCCGTGCTGCAGGGCCGCGACCGCGCTCAGGATGTGATCGGCCAGCAGATCGCAATCGGACAGGCTGAAGGTCAGCGGCAAGCGCATGTCGAAGAGACCCGCCAGGATGGCATCCGTCCGCGGCAGATCCTGCGCCGCCACATAGCGCCAGCTGTGATGGTCCGAGGTGAAGCCGACCGGCTCTGCCCCGCCGAACCATTTCACCTCGACCCCGACCGCCGCCAGAACCGCCACAAAAGCCTTCGCCCTGGCGCGCGAGATGCCGGGCAGGCGAAACTGGATCGAGGACCCCACATAGGTTTCGGCCTCAGGCCGTTTCGGCAGGCGGATGGCGGGTGATTTCGCCAGGTGCCCCGCCACCCGATCGTATCGCGCGTTCCAGCCCGCGATTGCCGCCTCGATTTCCCGCAACTGCGGGCGCAGCAGCGCCGCGCGCAGGCTGTCCATCCGCGCCGAGCAGTTGGGTGTCTCAAGCCGGAGCGCCTGATAGACTTCCGCAGCGGGCCCCGCTCCGTGCCGCTCGTACAGCATGTAGGAACCCGAAAGGATCGTTGCCCGCGCCATGAAGGCCGCATCGTCCGAGGTCAGCAATCCGCCCTCACCGGAATTCATGTGCTTGTAGGTCTGCGTGCTGAAGCAGCCTGCAAGGCCGAAAGAGCCCGACGCCCGCCCGTCCCACTTGGCCCCCATCGTATGGGCGCAATCCTCGATCAAGGTGATCCCGAGATCGCCCACGATCTGCACCAGCCGCGCCATGTCGCACAGATGCCCGCGCATATGCGACAGCAACAGAATGCGCGCCCCGCTCGCCCTGGCCTTTATTGCAAGATCATCAAGATCGATCACCAGATCTTCGGTGATCTCTGCCAGCACCGGCCTGCCGCCCACGGCTGCAATCGCACCGGGGACCGGTGCCAGCGTGAAGCCGTTGGTCAGGACCGCATCCCCCGGCGTCACGCCCGCGGCGCGCAGGGCGATCTGCATCGCCTGTCCGCCCGAGGCGACCGCAAGACAGAAGCGCGCGCCTTGCCAAAGCGCGAATTCCCGCTCCAGTGCCATGGCCTCGCTCTCTTCGGCGCCGCGTGTGTTGTAGCGGTGCAGCCGGCCCGAGCGCATCACCGCCACAGCCGCCTCGATCCCGCTATCCGGGATCGGCGTCTGCTGCGTGAAGCTCTTTTCAAAGCGCCCGGGGGCCATGGGATCAGGCCACCGCCAGGGCTTGCTGGTCTTGCGCGAAGGCCGCCACATAGCCGAACAGCGCCGCCGAGCCGCCGGTGTGCAGGAAGACAACTCGCTCGCCCTTCCTGAACCTGCCCTTGCGGCAGTAATCGATCAGCCCCGCCGCACCCTTGCCAGAGTAGACCGGGTCAAGCAAAACCCCCTCAAGCTGGGCGAACATGCGGATTGCTTCCAGCGTATCCTCGCGCGGGATGCCATAGCCCGGACCGACATAGCTGCTGTCGGCCACCACATCGGCGCGGGACACCACATCGGGGCAGCCAAGCTTTTCTGCCGTCTTGCGGGCCAGGGCAAAGACGTTTTCTTCCTGCTTCTCCCTGGGCGCCCGCACACCGATGCCGGTCAGGGGGATGCCGGCATTGATCGCCTTGAGCCCGGTGATCAAACCGGCCTGCGTGCCCGCCGAACCGGTCGCCGTGACCAGGTGATCAATGACAAGGCCCCGATCATTGGCTTGGCCCACCAGTTCGAACGCGCAGTTCACATAGCCCAGTGCCCCCGTCGCATTCGAGCCGCCGCCGGGGATCAGATAGACCTTGCGCCCCTCGCCGCGCATCCGTTTGGCGACGGCTTCCATCTCGGCCTGCATGTCCATGCCGCCCGCGCGCTTCGAAGTGGTCGCCCCATGCAGGTGATCCAGCAGCACGTTGCCGTTGCCGTTGTAATTGGCGTCATTCGAACCGGTGCGATCTTCCAGCAGGATATGGCAACCCATACCCAGCTTGGCCGCGAAAGCGGCCGTCTGGCGGGCGTGGTTGGATTGGGTGGCACCCTGGGTCATCACCGTATCGGCGCCCTGAGCCAGAGCCTCGGCCATAAGGAACTCCAGCTTGCGGGTCTTGTTACCGCCCGTCGAAAGGCCGGTGCAGTCATCGCGCTTGATCCAGATCTCCGGCCCGCCCAGTTCCTTCGAGAGGCGATCAAGCTTTTCCAGAGGAGTCGGCAGATGTGCCAGATGAACGCGGGGAAAGCGGGCGAGATGCATGGCCAGTCCTTGTCTAACTTGTGTTCTTCGACTGTCACATAGATTTTGCCCTCTGCCCAATTCGAAATTCTTGAACTATCATGCATGAATTGCAATTTGCGTGATCCTGCAGGAGGCTGCATGCGACTCGAATGGTTGGAAGACATCCTCGCCATCGCGGAAACCGGTTCGTTCAGCGGCGCGGCAGAGCGGCGGCGGCTTACCCAGTCGGCCTTCTCGCGCCGCATCCAGCAGATCGAAACTTACATCGGCGTCGAGTTATTCGATCGCGCGCACAAGCCGATCCGGATGCAGCCCACGACACTCGCGCAGAACGAGCAGATCGTTCAGCTTACCCTCGGCCTGCGGCAACTGATTGCCGACCTGCGGCGCGGTGAGCGTCTTTCAAGCAACAAAGTGGTGCTGGCCTGCCAGCACTCGCTCACCACCGTCCGCCTGCCGGACCTGCTGCACCAGATGTCCGAACCGGCGAACGGCATCCACATCCGCCTGCGCTCGGCCAACCTGGATGAATGCACGGGGCTGCTTCTGTCGCGTCAAGCCGACATTGCCATCGTGTTCCGCCTGCCCAACGAGGCGGGCGATCTGATCGACGATTTCATCGAGGTCATTGCCATCGGTTCGGATCGCTTCCTGCCCGTGTTCAATACCGCTCTGGCGTCGGCCGCCGAAGGCGGGCTGCACGAGATCCCCTATATCGCTTACCCCTCCGACGTGTTTTTCGGCACCGTCATGGAGCGGCGGATCCTGCCGCATCTCGACCCCGAGGTTCACTTCATCCCCAAGGTCGAAACCGCGCTGACCCTTGCGGCGGTTGAAATGGCCGTGGCGGGCGTGGGCGTCGCCTGGGTGCCCGCCTCGCTTGCGCAGGAGCGGATCGCTTCGGGCCGGTTGGTCGATCTCTCCTCCGCGCTTCCCGCCTGCGATCTGGACATCAGCGCCATGCGTCTGGAAGCCAGCGCCTCGCAAGCGGCAGCGCTGTTCTGGGCGCAGCTTCTGGACTTTTGAAGGTTGTTGCCGCAGAGGCGCACGCAGGAAAGCGCCCTGGCTCCGGCTTCGTGGGCCTGTGTGCGGCGACCCGCGCGTGCGTCGTCTCGGCGGGCCGGCGTGAGGTGGCGGATCACATCACGACAGTTGCAGCCAGCGGATGGGATGGGCGGAAAAGCCGTGGCATCAACGGCGGCGCAAGAGTCGGCCATGGTGGCGGCGGGATGAGCACGGTTTCGCCAGCGGCTACACGATTGCTAACCTGACACGCCGTCCGGCGGGCGACAGCACCCGCCACCGTGCCCTCAGCGCCCCTTGATCCGCTTTGCCGCCTTCACCCGCTTCGCCAGCGCCTTGCCCTTGCGACGGCGGTCGAGCGCCTGAGCGCTATGCCCGGCGTCCTCCGCACGGAGTTTCTTCCAGCGCTCCACCCGGGCGGCGTCCACCGCGCCGGCGACGACCGCCGCCTGAACGGCGCAGCCGGGTTCGGGCCCATGCGAGCAGTCGCGGAAGCGGCACTGGCCGGCGAGCGCGGAAATCTCGGCGAAGGCCTCGTCGATGCCTTCGGCCATGTCGGTGAGGCGAAGTTCCCGCATGCCCGGCGTGTCGATCAGCCAGCCGCCGCCGAGGATTTGGTGCATCTCGCGCGCGGTCGTCGTGTGGCGGCCGCGCATCTGGTCGGCGCTGATCTCGCCGGTGTCGAGGTCAAGGCCGGTCAGCGCCGAGGCGAGCGTGGATTTGCCGACGCCGGACATGCCGAGGAAGGCCACGGTCTGGCCCGGCCCGCACCAGGGTTTCAGCGCCTCCGCCGCATCGGGTGCCCTGGCGTTCAGCGCCACGGTAGGGATCGTCGGGCCGATGGCGCGAAGGCGGGCGACGTAGGCCTCGGGCCCGTCGCTGCAGTCCGTCTTGGTCAGGACGAAGACCGGGGGCACGCCCCCAGCGTGCGCGAGCGCGACGTAGCGTTCGAGCCGCGCCTCGTTGAACTCCTCGGTGCAGGAGGTGGTGAGGAAGACCGTGTCGACGTTGGCCACGATGAGCTGTTCGCGGGCTTCCTCCCCGGCCGCACGGCGAAAGATGCGGGAGCGGCGGTCGAGAAGCCGCGCCACCCGGCCCGTGTCGGGGTCGGCGAGCACCCAGTCGCCCACGGCGACATCGCCCGCCGGAAGGTCTGGGGGCAGGGCCAGTTCGGCCGCGCCATTGGCCGTCAGAGTGGCAAGGCGGGCGCGGTGGACGCCGGTGACGCGCGCGGGGACGAGCGCTTCCCGCTCGGCCGCGCCGAGAAGGTGGTCGAAGTCGTCAGACCAGCCGAGGCTGGCAAGGGTGGGGTTGGGGGTCAAGGATCTGTCCTTTGGTCAAGCCGATACCGTCTCCCGGCAGCCTTGGCCGCGGGCGGGTGATGTCGGGACGGGCGGGACAGGTCTGAGGTCTCAGCGAGCCCCGGCCCGGAGGATAACAAGCTCTGCCATGTTCAACTCCTTCGCCGGGATGCGATGTGAGAGGCTGGACTTCTCCAGTCTACATAAAACCCTTTAAGCTTCAATGCCTTGCGCGTGGCTTGCTTGACCGCCCTATTGCGCGAACTTTTGTGCCGATTGTGGCATCGAAAACTTCGAGAACGATATCATCCTGATGCGCGACGCGCAAGTTGGTCGGTTTCGCGGTGTATTGACACGGTGTGAGTTTGCCAGCGGGACGCAGGATCCTGTCGACCCATCGGCCAAGACTCTTTGCGTTCGCCTGGCTACGCACTGCTATGGCCTCCGGACGGGTGCCTAAGTGTCACTGGCGGGCGCGCGACATCGCCGAAGGGTCAACGGCCAAGAAGACGCTTGCGGCCGCCAGTGAGTTCCCACGACGTTCCCGTCAGGCCGTCGCTTTGGCTCACGTAGTCAGAACGTTCTGCGAGCAACGACGAAGGTGACGACAATGGCGAGATGGCCCCACGAAGACTCCCCGCTGGCAAAATACCTCGAGAAGCGCGTTCTCGAACTCCGACCGCACAAGACCCAAGCCGAGTGTGCCGAGCAAGCCGGCTTCATCAATCCCAACATGATCGCGATGCTGAAGAGCGGCGCGACGAAACTGCCGCTAGACCGCATTCCGAGCCTCGCCGCCGCCTTGTAGTGCGATCCCCGGTTGCTCGTCGGCCTGGCCCTCGATCAACCCGGAGGCGACACCAAGGTGCGTGCGATCAAAGACACCTTTGGCGTCGTGGTCACAAGGAACGGGGCCGCCTGGATCAACGAGATCCGCGACGCCTCCGGCCACACGGATCCGAGCCTGACGTCGCGTGGCAGATCCGCCATCCGGGGAATCTTCCGGAAATGACCTTCCGTGGACAGGATTGCGGGTGTCCCGACGGACAACACCTGAACGACCACACCGCGAACGAGCGTGGCTGGATCGAGTTCATACGACTGTTATCGAGCGGCCGGGACTCCGCACCGAGGCTGCGGGACGTTCAACTGCTCAGGCGGCTGTTGCAGAGACACGGCCGAAGATGAATGCCTCGGGTCGAGCGTCGACTGTGATCCTGCGAAAATTCCTCACATTCCTGCCTCCCGCCAAGTCGTGATCCAGCGACGGCTGATCGCTCTTGCTCGTGGCGATGCGTTGAGAGGGACCGTGGTTACTGCGTTTCGACATGTTCTGATCTAAGTTCGCCCATGGATACCATCAAACGTCAGATGGTAGCTCGGGTTAGTGTCCGATCTTGGGGGGGCAGTTCCGGGCGGGATCCACGCCACCATCCAAGCGAAGGCGGGCTGTGACCCGCCCTAATTCCCCACTCGCTGGTCCTTGAGCGCCCTTTGTCCCGCCAGCTTCGTCCGCGCCTGGGCCTCCCCTCCGCCGCCTCCCGTCCGGCGACTACCCCGGGGCCGTCACAGCCCGTCGACGAAACGCGTCACCGCCGCGACGATGATCGTGGCAATTCCGCCTTCCAGGTCGTGGCCCATTCCGGCGACCTCGATCATCTCCGAGCCCGTAATGCGGGCGGCGATGTCGCGGCCGTGCGCGAGCGGCAGCAGCGTGTCTTCTGTGCCGTGGATGACCAGCGCAGGCACCTCGATCTCGCCGAGCCGGGCAAAGCGGCGACCGCGCCCGGCGAGCACGGCGGCATATTGCCTCGTGACCCCTTCGGGGCAGTGGCAGCGATCATAGGCGCGGCCGATCAGCGCGCGTCTTTCCTCATCGTCGAATGGAAAGCCCGGGCTGCCCCAGATGCGATCGCCGCGCAGCGTATGGGCGATGACGGAGGCGCGGTCGGAGGGGTCGTCGGGCTCTGCCAGCAGCATCGCCTCGGCCTCGGGCGTGGCGGGCGGCAGGCCGGGCGCGCCGGAGGACGACATGACGATGATTGCGCTGAGCAGCCGGCCGGGATGGTCGAGCGCCATCTGCTGCACGATCATCCCGCCCATCGAGATGCCGAGGACATGCGCGGCGGCGATTCCCAGCGCGTCAAGCACGCCGATCCCGTCGGCGGCCATGTCCTCGATCCGATAGGGCGCCGACACCGGCTGCCCGGCGGCGAGCTTCGCCTGCATCGCCGCGATATCGGGGCGGCCGGCGGCGCCGAACTTCTGCGACAGGCCGGCATCGCGGTTGTCGTGGGTTATGACGTGGAAGCCGTTGCGCACGAAACCGTCGATCAGCGCGGCGGGCCAGTGGATGAGCTGCGAGCCGAGGCCGCGAACGAGAAGAAGCGGCACGGCAGACGGCGGCCCGTGCCGTTCGACCTCGATCGTGATGCCGTTGGCGGTGATGGCGGTCATGCGAATGCCCCTTGCTGGCTGGCGCCGGGACGCGCCCCGGTGCGCGATATTGCCCGCAACCGGGCGTGCCGCCAAGACGCGGCATCACACCGCGGCGATGGCCCGGCTCAGCATCTCGCCGAACCGGATCGCGACGCGCGCATGGACCGGATGGCGTGGCGCGAACAACGCGATCTCGTAGCAGGGGGCGCGTTCGACGGGCTGAACGACCGCGCCGAAGCGGCGCCGGAAATACCGGGCCGTGAACGGATCGGCCAACGCGATGCCCACGCCTTCCATCGCCATCTGCGCCGCCGTCTGCGATCCGAACGCATCCATCCGGGCCGATTGGCGAATGACGGTGCGCAGGTCGGGGTCAGAACAGATGGCAAGGAAATAGGGGATGCTCGGCACGATCAGCGGCAGGGTGGCGAGCGTGGCGAGGTCTATCGGACCGGTGCAGCCGCCGATCAGTCCGGTGCCAGGGGCAGCCATCGCCACATAGGGCAACCGCCGGCGTGCGACGGTGTCGATGTCGCCGGTATCGAGGATGGGGCTGGCCAGCCCGAGGTCGAACCGGCGGGCGCGGACCCAGTGGATGATCCGCTCGGACTCCCGCGGCTCCACCGTGAACGACAGATCGCCGTGGTGCCCTTGCCATTCGGCCAGCGCCTGCGGCACGATCTCCAGCAGCATCGCCGGAAGCGCGCCGATCGACAGGTGGGCGTTGCGGAACTGGCCGATCTCCTCGGCTACGCGGGAGATCGCGCCGAGGCCCTGGAAGGACCGTTCGACCTCGCCATAGAGGATTTCGGCCTCCGCTGTCGGCGTCACGCCGCGGCTGCGCCTGAGAAACAGCGGATAACCGAGTTTCCGCTCCATGTTGACGATGAGGCGCGTCACGTTGGGCTGCGATGTGTTGAGAAGCCGCGCGGCCGCGGAGAAGGAGCCGCTGGTCATGGCGACGCGAAAAGCCTCGATCTCGCGCAGGCCCAGCATTGCCCATCCATATCCCCGACGTATATCATGGATGAAACCTCGTATTTGTGGGAATGGCAAGCTTGTGCTCTGCTCGACCCAACCGCCATGCCGGCGCCGGACGCACAGGGCGGAACATGGGAGGTAGACATGAAAACTGACATGTTCGGAAGTATCTCGCGGCGGCGGTTCGGCCAGTTCGCGGTGGCGGCAGGCGCGGGTGCCGTCCTTGCCTCGGCCGGGTCACTGGCCCGCGCCGCCGAGCCCAAGCGCGGCGGCCGCCTGCGGATCGGCGCCGCAGGCGCGAACGCCTCGGAAAGCTGGGATCCGGCGAGCTGGGGCCTCAGCGCCATCATGGGGCTGGGCGGATACGGCTGCGTCTACAACAACCTCGTCGAGATCGCGCCCGACGGGACGCTGACGCCCGAACTCGCCGAAAGCGTCGAGCCGGCGGACGGCGGCAAGGTGTGGCGGTTCAAGATCCGTCAGGGCGTCACCTTCTCGAACGGTCGGACCCTTGCGCCGGCCGATGTCGTCGCATCGCTCGATCACCATCGCGGAGAAGAATCGAAATCGGCGGCCAAGCCGATCGTTTCGGCGATCACCGACATCGCCGTGGAAGGCGATACCGTCGTGGTGACGCTTGACGCGGCCAACGCCGACTTCCCCTATCTTCTCGCGGACTATCACCTCGTCATCGGCCCGGCAGGGGACGGCGGCAAGGTCGACTGGGAACAGCGGATCGGCACCGGCGGTTACACGGTTGCCGAATACGCCGTGGGAGCGCGGGCGCTCCTGGCACGGCGGGCGGACTACTGGAAAAGCAATGCTGCCTGGTTCGACGAGGTCGAGATCATCGCGATCGACGATGTCGCGGCACGCATGAACGCGGTGATGACCGGCGAAGTCGACGTGATCAGCCGCGCCGACATCTCGACGGTGGGTCGCCTGCAGGGCCGGCCGGACCTGATCATCGACGAAGTCACCGGCACGCAGCACTTCACCCTGCCGATGTTCACCGATGTCGCGCCGTTCGACAATGTCGACGTGCGCCTGGCGCTGAAACTCGCCATCAACCGCGAGGAACTGGTCCAGAAGATCCTCTTTGGCCACGGCCAGATCGGCAACGACCACCCGATAGCGCCGGCGAACCGTTACTTCGCGGCGGACCTTCCGCAGCGGCCCTACGATCCGGAACAGGCGAAATTCCATCTGAAGAAGGCCGGGATGGAGGGCCTGACCGTCGACCTGCACGCCGCCGATGCCGCCTTCCAGGGCGCGGTCGATACGGCGATCCTCTATGCAGAACAGGCCGCCAAGGCCGGAATCACCGTTAACGTTGTGCGCGAACCGAACGATGGATACTGGTCAAACGTGTGGACGGTGAAGCCGTTCGTCACCTGCTTTTGGCAGGGTCGGCCGACCGAGGACTGGATGTTCACCCAGGTCTACGCCTCTGACGCGCCGTGGAACGACACGCACTGGAAGAACCCCGAATTCGACAAGCTGCTGCTTGCCGCCCGCGCCGAACTCGACGATGGCAAGCGGCGGCAGATCTATGTCGACATGCAGCAGCTCGTCTCGGACGATGGCGGCGTGATCGTTCCGATGTATGCCAACTACGTGTCGGTGCGGCGCGCCGAGGTGCAGCACGGCGAGAAGATCAGTTCGATGTCCGAGCTTGACGGTTCCAAGTGCGGCGAACGCTGGTGGTTCGCCTGATGCATGACGCCGCGGTCCGGCGACGGTGCCGGACCGCGCGTTCCTGATAACAGGCACCCCGGGCCGGCCTTCGCCGGCGGGGGCGGCATTGCCCGGAGGCCGCAGGGTCATGGACACTCGTGCAAGACAGGCGCGCAGGGCCAACCTGCGGCGCCTGCTGAAACCGCGCTCCGTCGCCCTTGTCGGCGGACGGACGCTGGCGCCGTCCGTCGCTATGCTGCGCAAGGCGGGCTTCGACGGCGATATCCAGGTCGTGAACCCGTTCCAGCGGGAAATCGGCGGCATCGCCTGCGTGCCGACGATCGCCGACCTGCCTGACGCGCCGGACGCCGCGTTCCTCAGCATCAACCGCAAGCTGACTGTGGAGGCCGTGCGCACGCTGTCCGCGCGCGGGGCCGGGGGCGCGGTGTGCTTCGCCGCCGGCTTCGGCGAGATGGGCGAGGAGGGCACGCGTTTGCAGGCGGACCTTGTCGCCGCCGCCGGAGACCTTGCGGTGGCGGGGCCCAACTCCAACGGTCTCCTGAACCGGCTAGACCGGCTGGCGTTGTGGCCGATGGACGACCACGATCCGCAGCCGGTGGAACGCGGGCCCGCCATCATCTCGCAGTCGGGCGGCATTGCCTATGCCTTCGTGCGCGACCGGCGCGGGCTTGCGCCTGCGGTCATCGCCTCTACCGGAAACCAGGTACTGCTCGACGTGGCGGACTGGCTGGCGGTGCTGGGCGAGGACCCGCGCGTCACCGCCATCGGCATCTTCATGGAAGGCCCGGGCGACGTCGCTGCAGTGGCCGACGCGGCCGCAGTCACCCGCGGGCGGAACCTGCCGGTGGTCGTGCTGAAAAGCGGCCGCAGCGCGCTTGGCGCGGAAATGGCGCTGACGCATACCGGCGCGCTGGCCGGCGACGACGATCTGTTCGACGCGCTCTGCGACCGGCTCGGCTTCACCCGGGTTCGGACCCTTCCGCAGCTGCTCGAGACCCTGAAGGCGCTAAGCGCCTGGGGTGACGGGCTGAAGGGCAACCGGATGGCGGTGCTGACGGCAAGCGGTGCAGCACGTGCGCTCTTTGCCGATGCCGCCTTCGACCATGGACTCGCGTTGCCGGCCGTCTCGGCGCGGGTCGCGTCACGGTTGCGCCCGCAACTGCCGGAATTCGCGCATGTGTCGAATCCCTTGGACCACAACGCCTATTACACCGGCATGGACGTGCTCTCGATGGAGAACGAACCCGCGCTCCACGAGTGCTTCCGCACGATGCTGCTGGATGGCTACGACATCGGCGTCATGAACACCGACGGCGGAGACACCGAGGACGGCAACCCAACGCTTCGCGCCTGGATCCGGGCCGCGCACGAGACCGGCACGCCGGCAGCCATCGTCGCCACGATGCCCGACGAGCTGTCACGCCATGTGCACCGGCTCTGCCGCGAGGCCGGAATAGCCGCGCTTCAGGGGCTGGACGATGCGGTGGCAGCCATCGCCGCCGCCGTCCGCCACGGTGCGCGCCGCGGCGTTCCGCGGGAGGACCCGTCGATCCTGCCTCCGGCGCCAGCCTTCGGCGCCACACGCATCGTCAACGAGGAACGGTCGAAGACATTGCTTGAAATCGCGGGGGTGAGGTTTCCGAAGCGGCGTTTCGTCGCCGCGGACGGGGTTGCGGCGGCGGCCCGGGCGATCGGCTTCCCGGTGGTGCTGAAGGGGGTTTCGTCCAACGTGCCCCACAAGAACAGGTTCGGTGCAGTCGCAGTCGGCCTATCCGACGCCGCAGCGGTGGAGGCGGCGCTTGCCGCGATGGCGGCCCGGTTCGCGGACGCGGGCATCACGCCCGACGGCTATCTGGTCGAGGAGATGGTGACGGCTGCGGAGGCGGAACTGATCCTCGGCATCAAGTCGAGCCGGATCTACGGTCACGCGCTGATCCTCGGGCGGGGCGGGGTCGATGTCGAGACGGGGGACAAGGCCGTGGCGCTGCTGCTGCCCGCCGCGCGCGGCGCGATCGACCGGGCGCTGGCGGGTCTTGGAGTGACGGCGGGTCTCGATCCCGCGATCCGCGGGCGCATCGCCGACATCGCCTGGACAATCGCCGACTATGCCCTCGCCAACCGGGCGACGCTCGCCGCGCTGGACCTGAATCCGGTTATCGTAACGCAAGACGGCCGGGTGATCGCGGTCGATGCGCTGATCGAGACAGGGGCCTGACATGGACACGATCAAGGGTCTACGCGGCCCGGATTATCGTGTGCCGATCGAATGGGGCGCGATTCGTCTATTCGTGCGCTCGCTCTACTCAACGCATCCGGCGTGGCTCGACGACCCTCGGGCGGTGGTGCCGCCGACCTTCCTCGTGATGGCGGGATACCACTGGGGATACATCCTCGAACGCGCCCCGGAAGGATCTGCGCTGGCCGGAGTCGACTGCCGAGGCACGACCGACGGAGAACAGTCTTTCGAGTTTTTCGGGCCGCCGCCGCGGGTTGGCGACGTGCTGACGGCGTCGACGGAGGTTGCAGACCACTACTTCAAGGCCGGCCGCGCTGGCGGGCGGCTAGAGTTCTTCGTGATGCGGACGGATTTCCGCGATGCGACGGGGCGTCTGGTTGCCCGCTGGATGCCGACCTCGATCCGGCCCGAGCACCGGGGAGCGACAAGCGGCGGGGCGTGCGGCGGGCCGAAGCGCCGACCCTGGCTGCACGCGGGCGAGAAACGGAACCAGCTTGATGCCGTCAGGCCCGCCGCTGGCGCGCTGTCGGTGGGCGACGGCCCCGGCCCGGTCGAGATGCCGGCGCTGACGCTGACCGACATGATCCGCTACCAGTGCGCCTCGGGCGAGGATTCGCCTGGTCATCACGACACGCTGGCCGCCCAAGCGCATGGGATGGCCGACTTCATCTCGGTCGGGATGCATCACGCGGGCGTGCTTGGCGCCTATGCCGCGCACTGGCTGGCGCCGGAAAATGCCCGTGCCTTCCGCGCCCGGTTCTTGACGACAGTTTGGCCCGGCGATGCGCTCACCTATCGGGGGAGCATTACCGGTTTTGGCGAAGGGGCAGACGGCCCGACCGTCGAGCTTGCCCTCGACTGCCTGCGCGAGGGCGAGCCGGTGGTGCGTGCCTCTGCAGTCTTCCTAAGGCCCGAAGCAACGTGACCGGCACGTCCCCGTGACCGGCCGGGCTCAGTCCACAAGCCGACGGCGGGAGGTTTCACGTCTGGCAAGGAGCGCCACGAGCGCAACCGCTGCCGCCGCAACCAGATATCATCCCGGGGCGCCCTTGCTTCCGGTCGCCCCTATCAGCAAGGGCGCGACGAAGGGCTTCGTTCCGCCGAAGCGTGCATGGGCCGAATTGAAGCTGAAGGCAAAGTCGCTGTAGCGCACCTTCGTCGGGAAGACTTCCGAAAGGAACCCCGGAAACGTGCCATCATTGAAGGTCAGGAGCGCGCCGAAGGCCAGCTGGATTGCGATGATCTCGGCCGGCGAGGCGCCGACGCGGAGCGAAAGCAGCGGCACGTTCAGGCCCATGAACAGGATCGACGCGGTGACCGGAACGGTCTTGCGGCCGAACCGGTCGCAAAGCGC
This sequence comes from Paracoccaceae bacterium, assembly GCA_020637675.1. Taxonomy (GTDB): domain Bacteria; phylum Pseudomonadota; class Alphaproteobacteria; order Rhodobacterales; family Rhodobacteraceae; genus Albidovulum. The sequence goes on from JACKKD010000003.1 coordinate 524,276, forward strand.
GCCCGTCAGGGAGATCAGCCCGATGTAGAACGCCTGCGACAGGCTGTTGGCGAGGAAGGGCTGCGATTCGTCCACCCCGATCGTGGAGATGAGATAGGTCGTCATGTTGCTCAGGATCAGACTGAGCCCCACAGCGTTGAGGCAGGTCGCGCCGAGCGAGATCAGGACCTCCTTGCGGAACGAACCGAGAAGCCCGGACGGGCATCTGCGGAACGTGATGGCCGTCCTCGAGTTCGCGGAACTCCGGCGGTTGTATTCCCGCTTGAAGGCCGAGGCGTTCAGCGTCGTCTTGCAGTGGTCGTTTGCCCAGATGTGATGCACCTTGCCGCGCCCAGCGATCAGGAGCTGGTCAATGTAGGGGGCAGGGCGGCCGACATGGGCATCCGACGGGCGGTAGTAGCCTTCCTGGTGGCCGCCCAGACGACAGCCGCCGCCGCCTTCGCGTCCGGATTGCCGGTCGCCAAGGCGATGTTCAGCAGCGCACCGATGGTGCGGTAGTTGTCGTTGACCCAGATGATGCCCTTTTCAAACGCAGTCACGTAATTGCGCCGCGAGCCGTCGTCCTTCGGCCTGGCGATCCACTCTGCCGCCTTGACGATGTCGGCCTCGGCTACGCCGGATATTTCGGCTGCCTCTGCCGTGGAGATCCGACAAGCCTCGCGCGCGGCCTCGAACGAACCGAGGTTCGCCGGGTGCGCCTCGTCCTCGCTTACAGCGATGCCGTCTACGAAGGTGGACTTGGCGATGAAGTCCGCGTCCACCCAGCCCTGGTCGGAGATATGGGTGAAGAGTGCGTTGAAGAGCGCGAGGTCCGTGCCCGAGTTGATCTGCAGTTGCGGGACGTTCTCCGCCCCCGCGACCTCCTCGCAGGCGTTGATCGTGACGGTCCGGCGCGGATCGACGACCAGCACGCGCGCGCCGTTCCGCATCCCCGGCATCATGTGGTTGAGAAAGAGGTTCGTCTGCGTCTCGATCGGGTTCGCGCCAACGAGGAAGTTGGTGTCGGTCACCTCGTAGTCGCCGTAGCCGTAGTTCAGTTCATCCACGCCCATATCTCGGCTGGATTGGACCTTGGCGTTGTAGGCCGGGCGGTTGTGGATGCGGCAGTGCTTCACCTTCATCGAGCCGAAATAGAGCTTGCCTGTGTCCCAGATGTTCTCGTAGCCGCCCGCCGAACCGCCGTGGTCGAACATCGAGACGAAGAGGTCGTCGTCGTTCTCCTTGTCGATCACCCGTGCGGTTACCCGCGCCACGAGATCCAGCGCATCGTCCCAGATCGTGGGCGATCTTTGGCAATCAGCGCATCGGCAGCGTGTCCGATCAGTGACTCGGCCTCGCGATCTTCGATCTTGCCAGCGACCAGCAGACGCAACTTCTTCGCGTAGGCAGAGCGGCCGCTCCGCAAGAAGTCGCCAGTCTGAGCACCGATCCCGGCCGATCGCTCCATATCGTCCGAGAGAAGTTCGGCAACGTAGTGCTCCTTGGCGGCACTGGACAGGGTGGGCCGGCCGGCTTCGCCCATTCAATCCAAAACTTCCTGCGCTTCGTCGATCCTTGCGAGGAGCGAACCGATGATGCCAATCGTCGTCTTCTCGCGGGGTTTTGCCTATTGCGGCAGTCCGACATGAACCAGCTTTCGCTGCCCGATGAGAGCCCGAAGGTGTTCAGGGACGACAATCCGGACGATCCAGTTGGCGTGAACATGCCGGACGTATTTCATGCCTTTCCACCATCTCCGTTGTGGCGATTTCTTTAGCACCGCAGGTAGCAAAAAACCTTCATATGAAGGTGAAAAAAAGGAAACGCAGGCGTTCTGAGGGGAAAAGGTGAGAGGCTGGACAACGACCCAAGCGGGGCTCGTTACGGCTGCTTCCTTCCGGACCTGACCGGGTTGGCGAGGCGCTCGCCCGCGCCAACCTCTCGGGGTCGGATATAATCCTGCCGAGGGGGGCGCGCAAGCCCGGAGCGGGCGGACGCGGTGGGAGGAACTCAGCCGAGGACGAGGGTGCATGCTCGACCGCCCGGTCAAATCGTGCTAGATGCCTCATCGGACAGCGTCGGCGGACTGCGGCCGCGCAACCCGATTTTCATACGTCGCCCATTTACATCCGAGGCATAGGACATGACGATTCACACAAGGGGCTTGCGTGGCCCAACTTCCGTTCCCCGCGAGGTGGCGATCCGGTCGGGACACCGCAGCCTTTCCGGATGTCTCCACCGCGCCGAATCTCCCATCGCCGCCGTCGTGCTGAACGGCGCGGTGGGCGTGCCGCAGGGCTTTTACGGCGACTTCGCCCGATGGCTCGCCGAGGAGCGCGGTATCGCCTGCCTGACCTACGACTACCGCGACTTCGGCACCTCGGGCAGCGGGCGCCCGCGCCTCTCGGACGCGACGATGACCGACTGGGGCGTCGTCGACCAGATGGCGGCGCGCGCTTTCCTGGAGGCGCTGTTCCCCGACCTGCCCATCTGGATCATCGGCCATTCCATCGGCGGTGCGGTGCTGCCCTTCCAGTCCGGGTTCGAGCGTGTGGCGCGTGCTATCGTGGTCGGATCGGGCGTTGTCCATGTCTCCGACCATCCCTGGCCCTATCAGGCTCTGGCACGGCTCTTCTGGCAGGGCCACGGGCCGGTCATGACCCGCGCGCTCGGCTTTCTGCCGGGGCGGCTTTCCGGCTTTGGCGCCGACCTGCCGGCGGGCGTCTACTGGCAGTGGCGGCGCTGGTGCCTGTCGCGCGGCTACCACCTGAACGACGCCGGCGGCCGGCTGCCGGTGCCGGACTGGCGGGCCTTCACCGCGCCGATGAAGTTCGTCGCCATGGCCGACGATCCCGTGGTGCCACCGGCGGCCGTCTGGCGGTTGATGCGCCACTTCCCCGAGGCAGTGAAGCGCCAGCTCGTCTTGCATCCGGATGAGGTTGGGGTGCGGAAGATCGGGCATATGGGGGTCTTTCACCGCGCCAACGCGGAGCTCTGGCCTCTGATGATCGCGTGAGGGCGGAGGCAGCGGCAGGGGCTGGCATGACGCGCGAGTTTGCGATTTCGGAACTGGCGCTTGGCGGCGGGCGGGTCGCGCTTTGCCCGATGCCGGGTGCCGCGGGCGGCTATGGCGCGGACCTTGCCAGGATCCTCGCATGGCGCCCGGCGATGGTGGTGACGCTGGCGACCGAACCGGAGATGGTCGACGCAGGCGCTGCGGGACTGCCCGGAGACCTGGCGCGCGAGGGCATCGCCTGGTGCCACCTGCCGGTGCCCGATTTCGCGGCGGAGAGCGTTGCTCTGATGTTGGATTGGCGCACGGTGTCGAACATGGCGCTGGAGCACCTCGCCGCCGGCGCAGGCGTGCTTTTCCACTGCCGGGGCGGCTGCGGGCGGTCGGGAATGGCGGTGATGCGGCTGATGGTGGCGTCGGGCGAGGCGCCGGATGCGGCGCTCCTGCGGCTGCGGGGCGTGCGCCCCTGCGCCGTGGAGACCGAGCCCCAGAGGCGCTGGGCGGCAAAGGGGGCATGACTCCACGCCGGGGCTTCCCCTCCGGGTGTCTGGCGAAAATCGCGGGCGAAGCGAGGTGTCGCGTTCCGAACGCCGGACACGCGGGTTGGATTTCACGCCCTTCTTTTCTGTATCGGGTATGGGCGCTGAGAGCCGTGGAATTTCGCGCCGGGTTGGCGGTGTGGCCGGCATCCCGATCAAGCCGTGACCTCTCGGGGGAGCGGCGCTACCCTGCCGCACAGTCGAGAGCATCATCTGCGCGGACCCATACCGGCCCACCGATACCCTCGGGGCCGGTCATGTCGTCAGAAGCCGCACCAGGGGCCTGTCACCTGGAAACCAGATAGAAGATGCTGCTGCTTGCCACCACGGCAGCGCCTATCAAGGTCCAGGTGCCGGGTATAGCACCCCAGACGACCCAGGTGACGCCCGTGGACCACAGCAGACCGGTGTAACCAAACGGAGCGAGGTCGGACGCGGGCGCGGAACGATAGGCGAGTGAACCCAGTCCGATCCCGAAGCTGGAGCAGAGGGCGGCGGCGCAAAACAGGAACAGGTCGCTCAGGTTCAGCGCGGTCCAGTGGCCGGCCGTGAACGGGACGATGTAGACGGCAGCGAAGGCTGCGCCGAAGATGCTGACCGTCCAGAGGTTGTCCTCGCCCGGAAGCCACCGCGAAGTCAGCGAGATTGCCGCATAGAGGACGGCACAAGCGAGAATCAGCAAGGAAGCGGGCTGAAATGTCGACGCGCCGGGCTGAATGGCGATGACGACGCCCGCGAAGCTTATCAGGACAGCGGCCCAGGTCCGCCATCCGGGGCGCTCCTTGAACACGATGACCGAGCCCACCGTCACCAGGAACGGGGATGCAAAGACGATCACCGTGGCTTCGGCGACGCTGAGATACTTCAGGGCGCGAATGTACATGTATGCGGCCAGGAGTCCCAGCGCGCCGCGGAGAGCGTAGAGCCAGAAGGCGGATGACCAGCGGACCCGGTCGCGGCCGAGCACGATCGCCATGACTGCCAGGAGCGGCATTGCCAGTACGCTCCGCACAAAGATGATGATGGTGACGTCGTAGCTTTCGATCAGGAATTTGGTGACCGTGTCGTTGAGCGTGAAGCACAGCGAACTGAGGCAGATCATGATGATCGCGGTGATTGACCGGGACAGCTTTCGCGCCGGTTGTCCTCGGGTCGCCGTCTCGGATCCGCGCGTGGAAGAGGTTTCGGTCATTGTGCCATCGGCCGCCAACCGCTCGCATGGCCTGCCCTCCGAAGGCGAAAAAAGATGACACCGGTGAGGAGCAGATTGACCAGGTTCCATGCGATTCCGCTCATGAAGGCAAGGAAATAGGTCCGTCTGTGGCCGTAGATCCATCCCGCCAGCCAGCCGTCGAAAGTCATTCCTAAGAGTGTGGCCATCGAGACTGCGCCAATGGCGGTACCAGCTACACGGGCGGGCAGATAGCTGCGGACAAGGATCTGATAAGACGAGATAATTCCACCCTGCGCAATCCCGAAGACCAGGCTGACGACGGCAAACGAGACCACTTCGTCCAAGGGCATGCAAAGCGCCAAGGCCGGCATCGGAAGAGTGGACGCCGCGAGCAGGACCCGTATTGCGCCGATCCGGTCCATCAGCATCCCGGCGACGAGGCGCCAGTCACCGAAGTGCAGGATGTTCGGGATGGCGGTGGTCGATACCGCACCCGAAAGATACGTGGAGCCGGACACCATGGCCACCGCGAGTCCCCGGCGCCGCACGAAACAGTGTGACATGTCTGCGGTACGGGGGCCAAGCGCGGCCGCCGTGCCGACGCCGATCGCCACTTGTGCGACAAGGAGAGCACCGAAGCCGGCGGCCGTGCCCGCAGCGATGTAGCGCGGGCAGCTGACAACACTCGCCACGATAAGGACCGCGGTGATCCCGGCCCGGTCGCCAAATCGCCCGAGTAGCGGATTGCCGACCAAGAGCCCGAGCATGGTCGCAACATAGGGATACGAAGACTCCGTGCGTGTCAGGTCGAACTCGGCCTGGATAGCCGGCATGAGCGCCACCATGGTCCAGTTGCAGGCAGTGCACAGAGTTCCGATCACCATTGCCCAGAAGAGCCGCACCCAGGCGGATGCACCGTTTGTCTTTTCGGGCGCTGCCTGGGCCCATGCGGTCAAGATGCCCTCCAGGCATTGCGATCCGACGTGATGTCACCGCGCAGAGAAATGCTCCGGTGCCGGCGGTCCCGGTCCCCAGATGAAAGCACGGCTTCCATCGGAAATCTTCTCATGTCCGCGCTGACGCTACCGGCGAATTGGACGTGCGTCCAGCAATTCTGACGCGCTTCAATAAAAGACTGGACGTCCGGCCAACTTTTCAATTGCGTTCGGAGCCCTCATGGCTATTTTCAGGTTCAGCAGACGATTCTGGGGGATGGGGATGCGGACTCGGGTGACGGAGCTTCTGGCTATCCGCTATCCGATCATCCAGGGCGGCATGCAGTGGGTCGGGCGTGCGGAGCTTGCATCGGCCGTGTCGAATGCCGGCGGACTTGGTATCCTCACCGCGCTCACCCAACCCGATCCGGAGGGGCTGCGCGCCGAAATCGCCCGATGCCGTGAGATGACGGACAGGCCCTTCGGTGTGAACCTGACAATCCTTCCTGCGACGAACCCGCCGCCCTACGAAGACTTTCTGGATGCCGCGCTCGAAAGCGGAATAAGGGTGATCGAAACGGCAGGGCGCAGTCCGAAGGAGTTTATCGCCAAGGCGAAGGCTTTTGGCGCGTTGATCGTCCACAAGTGTACCGCCGTGCGCCACGCTTTGTCGGCCGAACGGGCGGGGGTCGACGCGATCTCAATCGACGGGTTCGAGGCCGCGGGCCATCCCGGCGAAGACGACGTTGGCGGCCTTGTGCTCTTTGCCGCTGCGGCAAGGGCCGTGAAGATCCCCTTGATCGCATCCGGCGGCATCGGCAGCGGCCGAGGCATGGCAGCGGCCCTGATGCTCGGCGCCGAAGGCGTAAACATGGGCACGCGGTTCTGCGCGACCCGCGAGGCCCCGATCCACGACAATATCAAGCGCGCGATCATCGCGGCGACGGAACGCGACACGAACCTGATCTTCCGCACCCTTCGCAATACCGGCCGCGTACTGAAGAACAGCGTCTCCGACGATGTCGTGGCGATCGAGAACCGCCCGGGGGGCGCCACGTTCGAGGATATCAGGCCCTTGGTCGCGGGCGCACGCGGAAAGGCCGCGCTCGAAAGTGGCGATGTCGATGCGGGCCTCGTCTGGGCGAGTCAGGTGATGGGCCTCATGGACGACATACCGACCTGCGCCGAACTCTTGGAGCGCATGGTTGCGGAGTGCCGGGAGGCGATGCAGGCGGGCATGAGGGCATTCAACGCCTGATCGCAGGCGAAACGGAAAGCCGCAAGGCGGCGCGGAGGAGGCGCCGCCCTGCGAGGCGGGACGAACCAGGCAGGGCCGGACGGGGCGTCCAGAAGGCATATCCGGCGGAACGTTACGGCAAACAGGATTTGCCGAAAATGGGAGGAGTCAAAATGAGACTGCGCGCAATTCTGTCAATGACGGCCTGTGCCCTGGCCTTCCCGGCCATGGCGGAGGAAACCGTGAGCTATGCGTCCTACGGCGGCGCCTATCAGGAGGGGGTGCGCAAGGCCATCCTCGATCACCTGCCGGCCGAGCAAGGCATGACCGTGGTCGACTTTGTCCTGTCAGGCGGCATCCGTGACGTGCGCACGAAGGTCAAGGCCAACGCGAACGATCTGGACGTGGTCGAACTCTACGGCGGCTACTGCGACACCGCCGCGAAGGAGGGCCTCCTCGAACCGCTGGACTATTCCAAGATTCCGAACGCGGCCGGGATCCCGGAGAACCTGCGGAACGAGTACTGGATCGGCTTCACAGCCTATTCGACCGTTCTGGCCTACAACACCAGCGTCTACGGCGACAACCCGCCGCAGAACTGGGCGGATTTCTTCGATGTCGAGAAGTTTCCGGGCACCCGCGCCATCGGTGGCGGCTATCCGTCCACGAACATGGAAATCGCTCTGATGGCCGACGGCGTGCCGAAGGATCAGGTCTATCCGATCGACATGGACCGTTCGATGAAGAAATGGGCCGATTTCAAGCCCAACATCACGGTGAGTTGGTCGTCCGGCGCGCAGGCAACCCAACTCGCGACTGCGGAAGAGGTGGACATGCTCACGATCTGGGCAGCCCGGATCGAGGCGGCGATCAAGGAAGGTGCGCCCTACGCCTATACGCTGAACGACGCCGTTCTCGACGTGGAATGCCTCGTGGTGCCGAAGGGCTCGCCCAACCCGGAAGGTGCGATGCGGCTTGTCAACCATCTGCTCGATCCGAAATACCAGGCCAACCTTCCCGACTTCATCCCCTATGGCCCGATGAATCAGGACGCCTTCAAGCAGGGGCTGATCTCTCCCGAAAAGGCGGCGAAGGTCGTCACCAGCACCGACAACCTCGCCAAGCAACTGGTCACCGACATGGCCTATTGGGCCGAGCATGTGACCGACGCTCAGACCAAGTGGGATGCGGTGATGCTGCAGCAGTGACCGGCTGCCCCTCGAAGGGATGCGCGACGCAACGTCGGGCATCCCGCCACTGCCGTCTGCCTCTCGGCCCGGTGCGGGCTGCCCGCCAGGCCCGTATGCCGAGCCGTGCGAGCCTGATGCGCCCAACAACGGACTGTTCCGATGACCGAACGAAAGACTTCAGCCCTGCCGGTTCAGGTCCAGATGCTCTCGAAGCACTTCGGAAATGTTCGCGCGGTCGAAGATGTCAGCTTCGATATCCGGCCGGGCGAGCTTTTGACGCTGCTGGGCCCGTCGGGGTCCGGAAAGACGACCCTCCTGATGATGATCGCCGGATTCAGCCGACCGACGCGGGGGTCGATCCGCATTGCCGACCAGGAGATCGTCCATCTGCCGCCGCACAAGCGCAACATCGGGATGGTCTTCCAGAACTATGCTCTGTTTCCCCACATGACCGTGGGGGAGAACGTGGCCTATCCGCTGCGACTGCGGAAGTTCGCTCGCTCGGAGATCGAGGATCGCACGCGCAAGGCGCTCGACATGGTGCAGCTTGGCGGCTACGGGGCGCGCCGGATCAACGAGTTGTCCGGCGGACAGAGGCAGCGCATCGCCCTCGCTCGCGCGATCGTATTCGAGCCGCGGATCCTCTTGATGGATGAACCGCTCTCGGCGCTCGACAAGCACCTGCGCGAAACGATGCAGATCGAAATCCGCCAGTTGCACGACCGCCTCGGCATGACGACGATCTCCGTCACCCATGACCAGCGCGAGGCGCTGACCATGTCGGACCGGATAGCCGTCTTCTCGAACGGACGGCTGGCACAGATCGGAACGCCGACGGAGCTATACGAAAAGCCCGAAAGCCGCTTCATTGCCGAGTTCATCGGTGAATCGACATTCCTCCCGCTCCGACACACTCCGGAAGGGGCCGCCTATGGCGAGCAGGTCATCCACCTTGCCGACGATGTGAAACAGGCCGCAGGCGAAACGCTGCTGATGCTGCGGCCGGAACGTCTGCGGCTTGTCCCCGCCGACGGTGCGACCGGGGCCGGCGGGGATACGAACGTCTTCGCGGGTCAGGTGAACACGGTCGTCTTTCAGGGGGAGAGCCTCCTTTTCGAGGTCATGCTGGACGGTGGGCACAAGGTTTCGGTCCGCATGGCGAACCGTTCCGAAAACCTGCGCCAGCTCCCACAGGCGGGCGATCGCGTGGCCCTGAAACTCGAACGGGCCGACGCCCGTGTCGTGCGAGCGGAGGGCTGAGCATGGCCGACGTCACCTCCTTCCCCGCGCCGGGCCCGATCGGACAAGCCGAGTTCGAAGCGAACCGGCGTGCGCTGGAGCGTGACCGCCGCGCCGAGACGCGGATGCGGATCAACCTGACACTGCCGGCGCTCCTCGTGGTCTTCGTGCTGATGGTCTGTCCGATCCTCTGGCTCCTGTCGCTTTCCGTCGTCGGGGGCGATGGCGGTCTGAGCCTCGAGAATTATGCGCTCTTCTTTTCCGAGCAGGTCTATGTCGAGATGTTTCTCAAGACCTTCATGATCGCCTTCGTCGTGACGATCATCTGCGTGCTTCTCGGCTATCCCGTCGCGTATCTGCTGGCGATCCTGCCTCCTTCCTGGTCGGGCGTCCTCATGCTGGCCGTGCTGGTTCCGTTCTGGACCTCGGGGCTGGTGCGGACATTCTCGTGGCTCATCATCCTTCAACGCAACGGGATCGTGAACAAGTCCCTGGTCTGGCTCGGCGTCATCGACAAGCCGATCCCGCTTGTCCACAACATGACCGGGACGGTGATCGGGATGGTGCACATCATGGTGCCGTTCCTGATCCTTCCGCTCTACGCCTCGATGAAAGCGATCGACGGCAACCTCATGCGTGCCGGTGCGAACCTCGGGTCATCGCCCACTCATGCGTTCTTCCGGATATTCCTGCCGCTGTCGATGCCCGGGCTGGTTGCGGGAATGATCATGGTCTTCGTGATGTGCCTGGGCTTCTACATCACGCCGGCGATCCTCGGCGGCGGAAAGATCAAGATGATCGCGCAGCGTATCGAGGAATCGATCTCGCTCTATCCGACCTGGGGACCGGCGGCGGCACTCGCGGTGCTACTGCTTCTGATGACGGCGGTTTGCCTGTTCATCAGCCTGAAGCTCGTCCGCTGGCTGGCGGCAGGCAGGTAGGGGGGCAAATGGAGTCCTACGTTTCCCACCGCGACCGGCTCTGGCTCTATATCTTCGTCGGGCTGGTCATCTTCTACCTGGTGGTGCCGATGCTGATCGTCATTCCGGTGTCGTTCAGCTCGACCACGGCGATGACCTTCCCTCCTCGCGGCTGGTCGCTGCGCTGGTATGAGGCGTTCTTCGGCGAACAGAAGTGGATCGGCTCCCTCTGGGTATCGTTGCGCGTGGCCACGCTCACGATGGTCGTGACGACGCTCGCCGGCGTTGCCGCGTCCTACGCGCTCCACCAGTCCAGCTTCCGCCTTTCCGAGACCATCCGCGCCACGCTGATCTCGCCGCTTGCGGTTCCGTCGATTCTCATCGGGGTGGGGATTTTCTTTGTATATGCCCGGATCGGTGGTCTCTTGAACACGACCGCCGGTCTGGTGCTCGGCCATTCGGTCGTGGCGTTGCCATTCGTCATGCTGACGATGAGTGCCGGCTTCAGTTCGTTCGACATGAGCCAGGAAATGGTCGCGCGCAGCCTAGGGGCCAACCGCTTCAAGGCTTTCCTGACGGTGACGCTGCCGCAGGTGAAGCTCTCCGTGGCAACGTCGATGCTGCTGTCGTTCCTCGTCTCCTTCGACGAACTCATCATCTCGCTGATGGTGGCCTCGGGGCCGATGTCCACGCTTTCGCGCGTGACCTTCGCAACGCTGCGAGATGACGTCGACCCAACGTTGGCGGCCGTCTCGACGCTCATGCTGATCTTTACCTCGGTGCCCCCGCTGTTGCTGCATCTCTATGCCAGCCGGGTCCGGGCGAGGAGTGGTCGCAATGCTGGATGAGCTGAACCGCGACCTTGCCGGCCTAGTGGAGCTTCACCGCGACGGCACCGTGCTGGAAATCCGCATGATCAAGCCCAAGGTGAATGCCATATGCCGCCGCTTCAGTCGCGCGATGGAACGGGCCGCGCTGTATCTTCAGGATCAACCGGACCTCCGCGTCGGCATCCTTTCGAGCGGGAGCGACAAGGCATTCTCGGCGGGACTGGATTTTCAGGAATCGACTTCCGCCCCCGATGGCGAACGTGGGGTGGGGGCTGAAACCGGCGGCTTCGGCGGCATTACCACGCTCTGGGCCCTGAAAAAGCCGCTGATCGCCGCGATCAACGCGCCTGCGATCGGCGGCGGGCTGGAACTGGCGCTGGCCTGCGACATCCTCGTGATGGCAGAGGAGACGTTCCTGCAACTGCCGGAACTGGAGCGCGGGCTCTTGCCCGATGGCGGCGGGCTCCAGCGGCTGCCGCGACGCATTCCCTACAACGTTGCCACAGCAATGATGTGGACAGGGAACCGGATGACCGCCGCGGAGGCGTTGCGGTGGGGGTTGGTCTACCGGACGGTCCCGCGGGGCCGCCTCAAGGACCTTGCGCTCGAAACCGCACGCCACGTGGCGAAGGGTGCGCCCCTGGCGCTTCAGGCGCTGAAGGAGACGCTGCGGGTCGTCGACGGAATGCCGGACCGGGATGCGATGGCGCTGAGGGCCGACACCGAAGGGGATCTGGAGACCTACCGCAGGATGCTTGCGTCCGAAGACATGATCGAGGGCCAGCGGGCGTTTCTGGAAAAGCGCCCACCGCGCTTTGCCGGGTGCTGACGCGGTCGCCGCGACAGGAATGACCGGGGCAAGGACCCCAATGCAGAATGGGAGGAGAGGATGTACAAATACCTTGAGCTGGAGCGTCATGACGCCGTTGGCGTCATTGCCCTGAACCGCCCCGAGGTGCGCAACGCGCTGGGCATGGGCATTACCGTCGAGTTGCGCCGTGCCCTGCGCGAGGCGGCCGCCGATACGGCGATGCGCGCGCTGATCCTGACCGGACGCGGTGGGGCCTTTTCCGCTGGGGCGGATGTGAAGGAATGGGCCGGCAAGGCGCAGGGCGACAATCCCTGGCCCGACATGAACTGGGTGGAGGAGTCGCTGAAGCTCGTCCAGCAGGTCCACGACATGCCGAAGCCGACCATCGCCATGATCGACGGCGCGGCGGTTGGCGCGGGGCTCGACATGGCGCTGGCCTGCGACTTCCGCTACGCCTCCGACAAGGCGAAGTTCATCTGCTCCTACACGAATGTCGGCTACAATCCGGACTGCGGCGGCACCTGGCTGATGCCGCGGGTCATGGGGCTGGAGGCTGCAAAGCGCTTCGCCTTCACCGGCGATCTCTGGCTCGCCGAGGAGGCGTTGGCCAACAGGCTGGTGAGCCACGTTTCCCCGCGCGAGCGCCTCTGGGACGACACGCTTGCCTTCGCGAAGAAGCTCGCATCGGGGCCGACCGTCGCCATCGCCCAGGCCAAGCGGCTTCTGAACAGCGCCCACGGCCGCAGTCTGTCGGACCAGCAACTCGAGGAACTTGCGGCCGGCAAGATCTGCGCCGTCACCAAGGATCATGCCGAAGGTCTTGCCGCTGCCAACGAGCGGCGTGCGCCCCGCTTCGTCGGCGCCTGAGGGAGAAGATGATGGATTTCGCACTCAGTTTCGAACAGCAGGCGCTCGTCGACTCGCTCGAGGAGTTCTGCAAGCGCGAACTTTACCCGCACGAGGCGCTGGTCGAGGAGCTGCGCCACGTCCCCGAAGAGATCCGCCAGGAGATCCATCGCAAGTCGGTGGAAGCGGGTTTCGACAATATGTATGTCCCCGAGGAATGGGGCGGCGCCGGGCTGGACAAGCAGACGAAGATGCAGGTCGAGCGGGTCATGGGCAAGCCCCACTCGCCGCTGGGGATGTGCATGCACCGGGGAGTCACCGGCATCCTCTTCAAGTGTCGGGACGAACAGGTCGAGGAATACCTCAAGCCCTGCATCCGCGGCGAGCGCAAGGACGCCTTTGCCCTGACCGAGCCCGGCGCCGGATCGGACGCGCGGGCGATCACGACGCGCGCGGTGCGCGATGGCGATGACTGGGTGATCAACGGGGTAAAGCAGTTCATCTCGGCTGCAGACATCGCCGACTTCATCATCCTGATCGCGGTGTCCGGCGTCGACCAGACCGATCACGGCCCGAGAAAGCGCTTCACGGCGTTTCTTCTGGACAAGGACACGCCGGGCGTCCGCGTCGAGCCGATGAAGTCCATCGTCACGCGCGGCTACAACCCGAACATGATCTACCTCGACAACGTCAGGGTTCCCGACCGCAAGATCCTCGGCGAAGAGGGCAAGGGTTTCGACACGGCGAACGAATGGCTCTACGATGGCCGGGTGGCGCTCGCGGCGCATTGTGTCGGCCGGGCCGAACGCATCTTCGGCATGACCAAGGAATGGGCTGGCACGCGCAGGGCCTTTGGCAAGACCATCGGCGAATTTCAGGGCGTCGGATTCAAGATAGCGAACATGGCTGTGGACATCAAGCTGGGCGACCTGATGGTCAAGGAGGCTGCCTGGAAAATGGACAACGACTTGATGAACCGGACGGAAGCCTCGATGGTCAACTACTACTGTTCGGAAATGGTGTTCCGCGTGGCCGACGAGGCTGTGCAGATCTTCGGCGGCATGGGGTTGATGGAGGATTTCCCGATCCAGCGATTCTGGCGCGATGCGAGGATCGAGCGGATATGGGAAGGCACATCGGAGATCCATCAGGATGTGATCGCGCGCGATCTTTTGCGCCCATACCGGCAATGAAAGGCCGCCGGGTGGCCGGTGACCGAGCGAAAGGAAGAGTATGAAGCGCGCCACGAAGATGCGGGAGTCCAGCGAGGCGAGGCGGGCGGAGCTTATCGTCGCGACGCTGAAATCCCTGCGCAAGCACGGCTACGTCAACTCGACGATCAACACGATCAGCGAGGAGAGCGGCCTGTCGCGGGGGCTCATCAGCCACTACTTCGCCAACAAGGACGATCTCCTGATCGTGGCGCACAAGTACTACCTCCAGAACGTCGACGACTTCTTTCGCCACGTCGTCTGGTCGACCAAGAGCGGGCATTTTGGAAAACTCTTCTACTCGGTCAGCGTCCCGTTCCTGCGCGACACCGGGTTCGAGCAGATGCTGGTGCACTACTTCAGTGCCGCCTGGATGCTGCCCGAGGTGCTGAGGATGCACCGCAACCTCTGGGGCCGCTACCGAACCAACATCCGGCACCGCATCTCCGCAGCGGCGCGCGAACGCGGGTTGGTGATGGACACGCGGCTGGCGGCCATCACCCTCACCCAGCTCGTCGACGGCCTCTGGCTCGGCTGGGTGATGGAGGAAAGCTACACCCAGGAGGATTGCCGCATCATCCTGCGCAAGTGGCTTTGCGAGCAGTTCGGCGAAGATCCGCAGAAATATCCGCTGACCCCCGACATCGACCTGACGCTTTTCAAGACCAGCGCGCCGCTTCCGCACATCGAGGACTGACCCCGGACGATGCCGGAGCAGGTTGACCTTACGGCGCCCACGCGCGTCGACCTTTCCAGAGGACCCCGAGAGATCATGACGACCACTTGCCCCGACCTGTCCCAGTCGCGACTTCGTCCGGCGGTGCGCCGAAACCTTCAGCGCCTTCTCGCACCGCGCCGCATGGCCTTCATCGGTGGCGGGCAGGCCGAGCGCACGCTGGCAACCCTGCGTCAACAGGCGTTCGAAGGCGTCGTCGATGTCGTCCATCCGCGCCGCGACATGATGGAGGGCTATCCATGCGTGCGCAGGATTGCCGATCTGCCGGCACCGCCCGACGCGGTTTTCCTCGCCGTCAACGCCGACGCCACGATCGAGGCGCTGAACGAATTGCGCGAGATGGGGGCAGGCGGCGCGGTCTGCTACGCCTCCGGGTTCTCGGAAATCGGGTCCGCAGGGGCAGAGCGCAACCGTGCCTTCATCGCTGCTTCGGGCGACATGGCCGTTGTGGGACCCAACTGCTACGGGCTCGTCAACTACGTCAACCACGGCAGCATCTGGCCCGCGCCCTATCCGCAACTGCCGGGATGCCGCGGCGCGGCGGTGATTTCCCAGAGCGGCAACGTCACCAGCCACTTTGTCTCGAACGACCGCTCCGTCCCGTTTTCCTATCTGGTCAGTGCCGGCAACCAGGCCGTGCTTGGCTTCGAGGATTACATCGAGTTCCTGATCGACGATCCGAACGTCACATGTATCGGGCTCTTCATGGAAGGCGTCCGCGACGTTCCCGCGTTCTCACAGGCCTGTCTGCGCGCGCGAGCGAAGGGGGTGCCGGTGATCGCCTGCCGTTCCGGCCGGTCGGACCTCGGCGCGGCCATGGCGGCCAGCCACACAAGCTCGCTCGCCGGGCAGAACGAGTATTACGACGCATTGTTCGAACGGCTCGGCGTGGTCGACACGGATACCGTGCCGCAGTTCCTTGAGATGATGAAACTCGCGTCATTGGCCAAACCGGTCGCGGGATCGAGGATGGCGGTCTTCTCCAGTTCCGGGGGCGACAACGGACTGGCGGCGGATTACTGCTCTTTCGCGGGGCTGGAACTGCCGCAGCCCGGCAAGGCGGTGGTGGACGTGATCAAGCCGATGCTTCCTTCTTACGGTCATGTCTCGAACCCGCTCGATTTCACCGCGGGTTACTGGGGGAACGAGAAACTCCTGACACCGATGTTCACGGCCATGCTTGAGGGCGATGTGGACGCCGCGATGCTGGTGATCGAATACCCGCCTTCCGGCAGGGACACCTCCGCGCAGGAGGCCATGGACCGTGCGCTTGCCGCGGCGGGCAAAGCCAGCGGAAAGCCTGTCTTCCACGCGTCGGTCAACTCGGGTGGGATAACCCCCGAGGCCAGTCGTGCGATGATCGCGCAGGGAATCGTTCCGCTTCAGGGCCTGCACGATGCGGCTGAGGTGATCGCGAAATGGGTCCGTTACGGTGCGCGTGCGCAGGTCGGGGGAAACACCGTCCCGCCCTATTCGGCCGCTCCTCTCGCCGGTGCGCCCCGGGGCGTGAACGAGGCCGAGTCGAAGCGCCGGCTGGCGGCCCACGGGCTCCCCGTGTCGGCCGGCCGGGTTCTGACGCTGGAGGGGCTCCGTGCGCTGCCCGAAACGCTCGACGCGCCGGTGGCGCTCAAGGTCTTGCATGACGACCTGCCCCACAAGACCGAGGTGGGCGGCGTGGCGCTTGGACTGAAGACACGGGCGGATGCCTTGGCCGCGGCCCAACGGATGGCGGAAGCTGTCGCGCGCCACAAGCCGGGACTGATGCTGGAAACGTTCCTGATGGAGCCGATGCAGACCACTCCGCTCGCCGAGTTGATCGTGGGCGTGAAGCGCGATCCCCTGTTCGGGCTCGTTCTTGTCATTGGAGCAGGCGGCATCTTCGTGGAACTCCTGAAGGATGCGCGGACCCTCCTGGTGCCCGCGACGCGCGATGAAGTGGAGGCGGCCCTTCGAAGCCTGCAGATATTCCCGCTTCTCGACAGGTTCCGGGGGCGACCGAAGGCGAACCTTGACGCGGTCATCGACGCGATCATGGCGGTGGCCGACTACGCGGGGGCGCACATCGATACGCTCAGCGAACTCGACGTCAACCCGTTGATGGTCACCGAAACCGGTGCGATCGCCGTCGACGCGCTGATCGTCGAAGCGCCGCGCAGGAACTAGCGCGGCACGGCAGTGAGAGGGAAGATGCCCCATCCGGAACCGCCCGCCGCCGAGACCGGAGCCGAGGCTCTGGTGCGAACCCTGATCGGAGCCGGGGTGGACACATGCTTTGCCAACCCCGGAACGAGCGAGATGCACTTCGTCGCTGCTCTGGACCGCATTCCGGGCATCCGATGCGTGCTCGGGTTGCAGGAGAACGTCGTGACCGGAATGGCGGACGGTTACTTCCGGGTAACGCGGCGGCCGGCTGCGACGCTCCTGCATTGCGGGCCCGGCTACGCGAACGGCATAGCCAACCTGCACAATGCCCGACGGGCAGGAAGCGGCATCCTCAACATTGTCGGCGACCATGCGGTGCCGCATGTCATGCACGACAGCCCGCTGACGGCCGACGTCGATGCGCTTGTCGGCGCAACCTCGGACTGGCATGTCTTCGGCACGGAACCAGCGCGGATCGGCACCGATGCCGCGCGGGGGGTCGCGGCCGCCGCGTCCGGCCATGGCCGCGTGGCGAGCCTCGTTCTGCCGGCCGACGTCTCGTGGGGCTTTGGCGGGCTCTCCGCCGCGCCACTTGCCCCCGACGCGCCCCGCCCGCCCGATCCGGCCGCCATCGGAGCCGCGGCGAGGGCGCTTAGGTCGGGTCGTCGGGCGACGATGCTTCTCGGCACCCCGGCGGTGGTGGAGGATCTCCACCCCCTCCTGGCGGGGCTCTCCCGTGCGACAGGGGCGGAACTGATCGGCAGCCCGATGATCGCGGCCATCCCCCGCGGGCGCGGTCGGCTTGCCTTGCCCACCGTCGCCTATCCCGTGGACGAGGCGATCCGGCAGCTTGCCCCGTTCGACGTGGTGATCCTAGTCAACTGCCCGCCGCCGGTAGGTTTCTTCCTCTACCCGGGTCGGCCGAGCCTGATGCACCGTCCCGATGCCGAAGTCATTACGCTGTCGCGCACGGGGCAGGACGCCGGCGCCGCCCTTCGCGCCCTTGCCGCCGAATTGGGCGCCACTCCGTCGGCGATACCGGCCGCGGCTGGCGGGGTCCCCGGCGTTTCGGGCGCCCTGACGCCGGAAAGCTTCGCCGCCACGGTCGCGCGGCTTCTGCCTGCGGACGCCATCGTGGTGAACGAGGCGCTGACACTCGGCGGCGGGTTCGCGTCGGTGATGCCCCATGCCGCGCCGGTCGACTGGCTCACGGTGACCGGCGGGGCCATCGGGGGCGGCATTCCGCTCGCCACCGGCGCGGCCGTTGGCGCACGGGCGAGGGGCCGCCCCGACCGCCGCGTCGTCACGCTTCAGGCCGACGGATCAGCCGCCTACACGCTTCAGGCGCTCTGGACGCAGGCGCGGGAGAAGCTGCCGGTGACGACGCTTCTGCTGAACAACCGCGCGTATGCGATCCTCCTCGGCGAATATGCAAAGGTCGGAGCCCAGCCAGGCCAGACCGCGCGCGACATGATGAGCCTCGACCGCCCGACGCTCGACTGGGTTGCCCTGGCACGAGGCTTCGGCGTGGAGGCCGAGGCCGCCACCACGGTGGAAGAACTTGAACCCGTCCTGGCAACATCTCTTGCGCGAGACGGCCCGACCCTTGTCGACGTGCGCTTTGCCGGATGATGATGTCGCGCGACGCTGGAACGCCCGGCTCGCGAGTCCAAGCCGGCGACCGGCACCGACCGGCATCTGCAGGACGTTGGCGCCACCCGGAGCGGGGTGGCTTCGCCATTGTCCCGGCCGGTCTCACACGACCCGGCAGCCTGGTTGACGACCCATGTGAATGGGCGGTGCCGGGAGCGACGGTCATGCGTCCGCGAAGACCCTGTGCCTGGCCGATGGAGCGAAGCAGGTGCGCCTGACGCCGCTGGCGCGACATCGGACATGAGCGTATCATGCCGCTGTGTCAATCCATGCGTGGAGGAGGCCATGGAACTCAATGCCAGCCAGGTGACCGTGATGCTGCCGGTCCGCGATCTGGCCCGGGCGCGGGACTTTTACGAACGTGCGCTTGCGCTGCCAGTGGGTGAGCAGCGGCTCGACGGGAAGGTTGTCTACCGTTGCGGCGGCTGCGAGGTTGCGCTCTTCCCCAAGCCCGAGGGTACCAAGGCGGAACACACTGCGGTGAGCTTCCGTGTGGACGACATCCGCGCCGCCATCGCCGAGCTCGAAAGCCGTGGCGTCGTCTTCGCGGACTACGATCTGCCGGGGTTCAGGACGGTCGGCCATGTCTGCGTGCTCGGATCCGAGAAGGCGGCCTGGTTCAACGATCCCGAGGGCAACATCCTTTGCCTGCACGAGGACATACCTTCCGCCGCCGCCTGAACCGAGGGGACCGGCGCTGATCCCGTCGCGCCTCGATAGGGCGCTCGCGCGCGCCATCCGCTCCAGCCCCCCCTTCGTGTTCGATACACGCCACTCGTCGTCGCGTCGGGTGCGGGCCAGCCCGATGCCATAGACATCAGGTGGCGTGATCGTCGATGAGCGGATTGGGCCGGGCGAACCGCTCCAGATCGGGCTGGTCGCGGATGGTGATGCGAGCGCCCTCGACCGTCACGCCATAGGGCTGCAGGCCCTTGAATGCGCGGCTCAGGTTCTCAGGCGTCATGCCCAGCACCGAGGCAAGCCGGCGCTTCTCGTGATCGAGATCAAAACTCGCCGCCCCGCCTGCGCGTTTCTGCTGGCGCAGCACGTAGTTTGCCAGTCGTTCGAGTGATGTGCGCAGTTTCAGATCTTTCTGCGACTTGACTACCGACCGGTAGCATTGCGCCAGTTCCGACACGACCGCGCGGGCGAACTCGCCATCCACATCGAAGATCCCGCGCACGTCCTGGCTGGGAATCAGGATGATCCGGCTTTTCTCCAGCGTCCGGGCGGACATGAGGTAAGGGGAGTTGCGGATTGTCGCCGCAAGGATGAAGGACGAAATCGGCCGCACAGTGGCGAGGCTGGTTTCGCGCCCATTCCATCGTGCGAACAGATCGACGGACCCTGATATGAGCACGTGCAGGAAATCGCTGGGCTCGCCCTCGGAAATGAGGTCGATCTGCGGGGGAAAGTTCTGGACGTAGGCACCGCGCATCAGGGCCTGGAAATGCGCCTCCTGCATTCCAGCGAAGAGGTTGAGCGCACGAATCTCGGGATAATGGACCTCTGGCATGGTGGGAGCCCTATTGCCGCGTCCGGATCGTCTCCCCTTTTCTTGATAATTGTCAAGCATGCAATTGAAATTCGACGGGCTCGACTTGATCCGACCCACAATACCATCCGACATTCTTCTGCAAGTCATTTATTTCGCTGCGCTTTCGTGGTCATGTGATCTAGATCAAATCTTCGGCGCCCCGGCGACAGCAGGTGTGCGTGTGACCCCCTTGGGGTGATCATGCCATTCATGCCGGAGGCCCTGCCATGCAGTCCGTTGCCCCAGCTTCACGCGCCGATCAGACGCGCGCCCTGGGCCTGAGCACGATCGCTTTCACCGCCTGCTTTGCGGTCTGGACGATCTTTTCCATCATCGGTGTCGCCATAAAGGGCGAACTTGGGCTGAACGACACCGAGTTCGGGCTGCTGGTCGCGACGCCCATCCTGACCGGGTCGCTGACCCGCATCTTCCTGGGGGTCTGGACCGAAAAGTACGGCGGGCGGCTGGTATTCTCGGGGCAGATGCTGCTGGCGGCGCTGGCCACCTGGGCGCTGACGCTGGCGCACAGCTACGCGATGTATCTGGTCGCGGCGCTGGGTGTGGGGCTGGCCGGCGGGTCGTTCATCATCGGTGTCGCCTATGTCAGCCGCTGGTATGACGCGGGCCGTCAGGGCACGGCATTGGGCATTTTCGGCGCGGGCAACATCGGCGCGGCGGTGACCAAGTTCGTCGCGCCCTTCGTGATGGTGGCCTGGGGCTGGCATGGCGTGGCCAATGTCTGGGCCGCGGCACTGGCCCTGATGGCGGTGGTCTTCTTCCTCTTCGCGAAGGACGACCCTGCCCTCGTCGAACGCCGCCGCACCGGGGTCAAGGCGCCCGGCTTTGCCGAGCAGTTCGCGCCGCTGAAGAACCTGCAGGTCTGGCGCTTCTCGCTCTACTACTTTTTCGTGTTCGGCGCCTTCGTGGCGCTGGCGCTGTGGCTGCCGCATTACCTGATCGATGTCTATGGAGTGGATGTGCGCACGGCGGGCATGGCGGCGGCGTCGTTCAGCCTGTCGGCCAGCCTGTTCCGCGCCTATGGCGGGCATCTGTCGGACAGATTCGGCGCGCGGTCGGTCATGTACTGGACCTTCGGCTTTTCGCTGCTGTTCCTGTTCATGCTGTCCTATCCACCGACGGCTTACACCATCCAGGGCAGGGACGGCCCGATCACCTTCTCCACCTCGATGGGGTTGTGGCCCTTTGTCGTCACGCTGTTCGCGCTTGGCTTCTTCATGAGCCTCGGCAAGGCAGCGGTGTTCAAGCACATTCCGGTCTATTACCCCAAGCATGTCGGCGCCGTCGGCGGCCTGGTCGGCATGATCGGCGGCCTGGGCGGCTTTGTCCTGCCCATCGCCTTCGGTGCGCTGCTGGACCTGACCGGCATCTACACCTCGTGTTTTGTGCTGCTCTTCGCGCTGGTGGCCATCGCGCTGGCCTGGATGCATCTGTCGATCCGCGCAATGGAACGTGCCGCGCAGGGCGAGGCGCTGGACCGCTTGCCCGAACTGCCCGAGATGCAGGCCATCCACAATCCGGAGCGTACCGCCATGCCGCGGGTGCTGGAGGATTGGCGGCCCGAAGATGCGCAGTTCTGGGCCAACCGCGGGCGGGCTGTCGCGCGCCGCAACCTGTGGATCTCGATCCCGGCACTGCTTCTGGCCTTCTCGGTCTGGATGGTCTGGTCGATGGTGGTGGCGCGACTTCCCGCCATCGGCTTCGCCTTCGACCCGGAACAGCTTTTCTGGCTGGCGGCATTGCCGGCCCTCTCGGGCGCGACGCTGCGCATCTTCTACGGCTTCATGGTGCCGATCTTCGGCGGTCGGCTGTGGACCACTCTGTCGACCGCCTCCCTGCTCTTGCCGGCCATCGGCATCGGCTATGCGGTGCAGAACCCGGAAACGCCCTATTTTATCTTCCTGGTCCTGGCGCTCTTGTGCGGGCTGGGGGGTGCCAACTTCGCCTCGTCCATGGCCAACATCGGCTACTTCTTCCCGAAGGCCGAAAAGGGCCACGCGCTGGCGCTGAATGCGGGGCTTGGCAACCTGGGCGTCAGCGTCATGCAGTTCCTGGTGCCGCTGGTCATCACGATGGGCGTCTTCGGTGCCATGGGCGGCGCGCCGCAGGAACTGGTCGATGGTGGCCAGCTCTGGATGCAGAACGCGGGCTTCGTATGGGTGCCGTTCATCCTGGCCTCCACCATCGCGGCCTGGGCGGGAATGAATGACATCGCTGACGCGAAGGCCAGCTTTGCCCAGCAGTCGGTGATCTTCGGGCGCGTGCACAACTGGCTGATGTGCGTGCTCTATATCGGGACCTTCGGCAGCTTCATCGGCTATTCGGCCGGCTTTCCTCTGCTGTCGAAGATCGCCTTCCCCGATGTGAATGCCCTGCAATACGTCTTCCTTGGCCCGCTGGTTGGCGCGCTGAGCCGCGCCGGAACGGGGTGGGTCAGCGACCGCTTTGGCGGCGGCCGGGTCACCTTCTGGGTCTTCGTCGGCATGATCGCCAGCGTTCTTGCGGTGATCCTGTCGCTGCAGGCCGGGTCCTTCGCGGGGTTCTTCGCGGGGTTCATGGCGCTCTTCTTCTTCACCGGGGTCGGCAATGCCTCGACCTTCCAGATGATCCCGGTGATCATGGGCCGCGAAGTGCCGCGCCTGTTGCCGCAGCTGCAGGGTGCTGACCGCGCCCGCCAGATCGCCATGGAATCGGGCGGGATCGTCGCCTTCACCAGCGCCATCGGCGCCTATGGCGGGTTCTTCATCCCCAAGGCTTATGGATCGTCGATCGCCATGACCGGCAGCCCCATTGGCGCCCTGTGGCTGTTCCTGGTCTTCTACGTGCTCTGCCTGGCAATCACCTGGGTCGTCTACACGCGCCGCGGCGGGCTTCTTCACGACATCGAGCGCGGCACGGCCCCTGCCGCTCCGCAACCCGCACTATAACGAAAGGACGCCAGAATGAGCCACCTTCTCGACAGACTGAACTTCTTCAAGAGCAAGGAGCTGGAGCAATTCTCGGGCGGCTGGGGCCAAACCACAAGCGAGAACCGAGACTGGGAGGACACCTACCGGAACCGCTGGCGGCACGACAAGATCGTCCGTTCCACCCATGGGGTGAACTGCACCGGGTCCTGTTCCTGGAAGATCTACGTCAAGTCCGGCATCGTCACATGGGAGACGCAGCAGACCGACTATCCCCGCACCCGCGCGGGCCTGCCCAACCATGAGCCGCGCGGCTGCGCGCGCGGCGCCTCCTACAGCTGGTACCTCTATTCCGCGAACCGGGTGAAGAACCCGCTGATCCGGGGCGCCCTGATGCGCGCCTGGCGCAAGATGCGGCAGACGATGACGCCGGTGGCCGCCTGGGCCGCGATCCAGAACGATCCGGCCTTGCGCGCGAGCTACACCAAGACCCGCGGCAAGGGCGGCTTCGTGCGCGCATCCTGGGACGAGGCGACCGAGATCGTCGCCGCGGCCAACGCCTACACCGCGAAGACCTATGGCCCGGACCGCGTGTTCGGCTTCTCGCCGATCCCGGCCATGTCGATGGTCAGCTATGCGGCAGGCTCGCGATATCTGTCGCTTCTGGGCGGCACCTGTCTGTCGTTCTACGACTGGTATTGCGACCTGCCGCCCGCGTCGCCGCAGACCTGGGGCGAACAGACCGACGTTCCGGAATCGGCCGATTGGTACAACGCGGGCTTCCTGATGCTCTGGGGTTCGAACGTGCCGCAGACGCGCACGCCCGACGCGCATTTCTACACCGAGGTCCGCTATCGCGGCACCAAGTCCGCCGTGGTCAGCCCGGACTATTCCGAGGCTGCCAAGTTCGGCGACATCTGGCTGAACCCGCAGGCCGGCACCGATGCGGCGCTGGCGATGGCCATGGGCCATGTGATCCTGCGCGAATATCACCTCGACCGGCAGGCCGAGTATTTCGAGGACTACGCCCGCAAGTACACCGACATGCCGATGCTGGTGCGGCTGGATGAAAAGGACGGCCACCTTGTCCCCGGCCGGATGCTGCGCGCCGACGATTTCGCAGGCCACCTGGGGGAGGCGAACAATCCCGACTGGAAAACCGTCGCCTATGACGAGGCGAGCGGAAAGATCGTGGCGCCCAACGGTTCCATCGGGTTCCGTTGGGGCGAGGAAGGCAAGTGGAACCTCGAAGAGCAGGCGAACGGAAAAGAGGCCAAACTGCGCCTGAGCCAGATCCTCGACGGCGATCATGACGAGGTCGTCGGCGTCGACTTCCCCTATTTCGGCGGCGCGGCGACGGGGCATTTCGTGAAATGCGATCATCCCGAGGTGCTGACCCGCAACATCCCCGCCCGCCGCGTGAAACTGGCCGATGGGAGCGAGGCCCTCGTTGCCACCGTCTTTGACCTCTTCTGCGCCAATTACGGCCTAGACCGGGGTCTCGGCGGCGACTGGGTATCGAAGGATTTCAACGACGACAGCCCCTACACCCCGGCCTGGGCTGAAAAGATCACCGGTGTGGAGCGCGAGAAGATCATCGCGGTCGCCCGTGAATTCGCATCGAACGCCGAAAAGACCCATGGCAAGTCCATGGTCATCCTCGGGGCCGGTCTGAACCACTGGTACCACATGGACATGAACTATCGTGGCATCATCAACATGCTGGTGATGTGCGGCTGCATCGGCCAGGAAGGCGGCGGCTGGTCGCATTACGTCGGTCAGGAAAAGCTGCGCCCGCAGACGGGCTGGCTGCCCTTGGCCTTCGCTCTCGACTGGAACCGTCCGCCACGACAGATGAACGGCACATCGGCCTTCTACGCTCATACCGACCAGTGGCGCTATGAAACGCTGAACGTGCGCGAAATCCTGTCGCCGACCGCGCCCGCGGGCGACTGGGACATTTCCCTCATCGACTACAACATCCGCGCCGAGCGCATGGGCTGGCTGCCGTCCGCCCCGCAGCTGAAGACCAACCCGCTGGAGGTGGCAAAGGCGGCGAAGAAGGCCGGCAAGGAGATCAAGAACTACGTCGCAGAGCAGTTGAAATCCGGCGATCTGGAAATGTCCTGCCAGGACCCGGACGCCCCGGAAAACTGGCCGCGCAACCTGTTCGTGTGGCGCTCGAACCTTCTTGGGTCCTCGGGCAAGGGGCATGAATACTTCCTCAAGCACCTGCTGGGAACACAGCATGGCGTGATGGGCAAGGACCTGGGCGAGGAAGGCCAGGCCAAGCCTAAAGAGGCCGTCTGGCATGACGAGGCGCCCAAGGGCAAGCTGGACCTCCTGGTCTGCATCGACTTCCGGATGTCCACGACTGCGGTCTATTCCGACATCGTCCTGCCGACCGCGAGCTGGTATGAAAAGGACGACCTCAACACCTCGGACATGCACCCGTTCATCCACCCGCTGCAGGCGGCGGTGGACCCGGCCTACGAGTCGAAGTCCGATTGGGAAATCTTCAAGGCGATTGCGAAGAAGTTCTCCGAAGTCGCGCCCGAAGTGCTGGGCGTGGAAACCGACATCGTCCAGCTTCCGCTTCTGCATGACACCGCCGCCGAACTGGCGCAGGCGCATGTGCGCGACTGGAAGAAGGGCGAATGCGACCTGATCCCCGGCAAGACCGCGCCGAACTATATCGAGGTCGAACGGGATTATCCCAACCTTTACAAGAAGTTCACCTCGGTCGGCCCGCTCCTTGAGAAGCTTGGCAACGGCGGCAAGGGGATCAACTGGGACACCAAGCTGGAGGTCAAGCATCTGCGCGATCTGAACGGCGTTGTGCTGGATGAGGGCGTGTCGAAAGGTCAGCCCAAGCTGGAAACCGGCATCGACGCGGCCGAGATGATCCTGATGCTGGCGCCCGAAACCAACGGCGAAGTGGCCGTCAAGGCGTGGGAAGAGCTGGAGAAACCCACCGGGCGCCACCACGCCCATCTGGCGGAAGGCGCACATCACACCAAGATCCGCTTCCGCGACATCGCCGCTCAACCGCGCAAGATCATCTCGTCGCCGACATGGTCGGGGATCGAGAGCGAGGAGGTCTGCTACAACGCCGGCTATACCAACGTGCATGAACTGATCCCGTGGCGGACGCTCACCGGGCGCCAGCAGCTCTACCAGGATCACCTCTGGATGCGCGCCTTCGGCGAGGGTTTCGTCAGCTACCGCCCGCCGGTGGACCTCAAGACCATCACCGCCGCCGTCAACAACGATGCGTCCGAAGGCAGCCCGCATGTGGTGCTGAACTTCATCACGCCCCACCAGAAATGGGGCATCCACTCGACCTATACCGACAACCTCCTGATGCTGACGCTGAACCGGGGCGGGCCGGTGGTCTGGATGTCCGAGGTGGACGCGAAGAAGGCGGGACTCGTCGATAACGACTGGGTCGAGGCCTACAACATCAACGGCGCTCTGACCGCGCGGGTGGTGGTGTCGCAGCGGATCAAGCAGGGCACGCTCTTCATGTATCACGCGCAGGAAAAGATCGTGAACACGCCCGGATCGGAAAAGACCGGCAACCGCGGCGGCATCCACAATTCGGTCACCCGCGCCACGCTGAAGCCGACCCACATGATCGGCGGCTATGCGCAATTGTCCTATGGTTTCAACTACTACGGCACCGTGGGCAGCAACCGCGACGAGTTCGTGATCGTCCGCAAGATGAAGAAGGTCGACTGGCTGGATACGCCCGCGACCCGCAACGTGGAGGCAGCGGAATGAAAGTTCGTGCGCAAATCGGCAAGGTCCTTAACCTGGACAAGTGCATCGGCTGTCACACCTGCTCGGTCACCTGCAAGAACGTCTGGACCAGCCGCGAGGGCGTCGAATACGCCTGGTTCAACAACGTCGAGACCAAGCCCGGCACCGGCTATCCGACCGACTGGGAAAACCAGAAGCGCTGGAACGGCGGCTGGGTGCGGTCGGCATCGGGCAAGCTGCAACCGAAGCAGGGGGCGAAGTGGCGCATCCTGGCGAACATATTCGCCAACCCCGCCATGCCCGAGATCGACGACTACTACGAGCCGTTCGATTTCGACTATGACCACCTGAAATCGGCGCCCGACATGACGGCTTTCCCGACCGCGCGCCCGCGGTCGAAGATCACCGGCGAGCGGATGGAGAAGATCGAGAAGGGCCCGAACTGGGAGGAGATCCTCGGCGGCGAATTCGCCAAGCGATCGCAGGACTACAACTTCGAGAACGTGCAGAAGCAGATCTACGGTGAATACGAAAACACCTTCATGATGTATCTGCCGCGGCTCTGCGAGCACTGCCTCAACCCGACCTGCTCGGCCTCCTGCCCCTCGGGCGCGATCTACAAGCGCGAAGAGGACGGCATCGTCCTGATCGACCAGGAAAAATGCCGCGGCTGGCGGATGTGCATTTCCGGCTGCCCCTACAAGAAGGTCTATTACAACTGGGATACCGGCAAATCCGAGAAATGCACCTTCTGCTATCCGCGGATCGAGAGCGGCCAGCCGACGGTCTGTTCGGAAACCTGTGTGGGCCGCATCCGCTATCTGGGCGTCATCCTCTATGACGCCGACAAGATCGAGGCGGCCGCCAGCGCGGAACGCGAAACCGATCTTTACGGAGCGCAGCTTGACGTGTTCCTCGACCCCAATGACCCGGACGTGATCGCCGCCGCCCGCCGCGACGGCGTGCCGGAAGACTGGATCGAGGCCGCCAAGATCAGCCCGATCTGGAAGATGGCGATGGACTGGAAAGTGGCCTTCCCGCTGCACCCGGAATACCGGACGCTGCCGATGGTCTGGTACATCCCGCCGCTCTCGCCGATCCAGAACGCGGCGCAGGCCGGCCAGATCGCCATGAGCGACCAGATGCCGGATGTGCGCAGCCTGCGCATTCCGGTGAAATATCTCGCCAACATGCTGACGGCGGGCGATGAGGAGCCGATCGTCCATGCCCTGGAACGGATGTCGGCGATGCGACTTTACATGCGCGCCCTGACCGTCGATGGCGTGCGCGACGAGGGCATCGCCGCCCGCGTCGGAATGTCGGGCCGGATGATCGAGGACATGTACAAGATCATGGCCATCGCCGACTACGAGGACCGCTTCGCGATCCCCACGGCGCACCGCGAACAGAACGAGGCAGGCGCCGATATCCGCGGCGGCTGCGGGTTCACCGATGGCAATGGCTGTTCCACCGGCGAGACGGGCAAGACCAGCCTCTTCGGCGGCAAGAAGAAGTCCTTTGCCCTACCGCTGGAGTCGTTCTGATGATGGACCGCACACTCAAGGCGCTGTCGCTGACACTCAGCTATCCCACTGCGGAATTGCAGGGGGCGATGCCGGACATCGGCGACGTGCTCGACTCCGATCCCCGTATCGGGCCGGACACACGAGCGGCTTTGCAGGCGCTGACGGCCGATCTGGCGCAGGGCGACCTCTACGACCTGCAGGAACGCTATGTCATGCTGTTCGACCGGTCGCGCACACTGTCGCTCAACCTCTTCGAGCATGTCCACGGCGAAAGCCGTGACCGGGGCGGAGCGATGGTCAGTCTGATCGAGACCTACCGTTCTGGCGGCTATGAGCCCGCCACCACGGAACTGCCGGACCACCTGCCGGTACTGCTGGAATTCCTGTCGACGCGCCCGAAAGGCGAAGCGCAGGACATCCTGGCCGACGCGGCGCATATCCTGAACGCTCTTGCTGCCCGCCTGTCCCGGCGCAACAGCGGATACGCCGCCGCGTTCACCGCCCTTTCGGCGCTGGCAGACGCGGCCCCGGATGCCGAGGCGCTGGCGCAAATGCTGGCCATGCCCGACGACGATCCGACCGACCTCGAGGCGCTCGATTCGGTCTGGCAGGAAACCGAGGTCACTTTCGGCCCCGACCCCAATGCAGGCTGCCCGCAGGCGCGCGACATGCTGGCGGCGATGGACGCGCCCGCGACAACCACGCCCCGACACGCGGCGGAATGACAGGAGAAGACCATGCACCAGTTTCTCTTTGGTATTTATCCCTACATCGCCCTGTCCGTCCTGCTGGTCGGCTCGATCGCACGCTATGAACGCGACCCCTTCACCTGGAAAACCTCGTCCAGCCAGTTGCTGCGGCGCCGGCAGTTGATCATCGGGTCGATCCTGTTTCACGTCGGTGTGCTGATCATCTTTTTCGGCCATCTGATCGGGCTGCTGACCCCGATTGCGGTGTTCGATGCCCTTGGCATCAGCCATGGCGCCAAGCAGTTGCTGGCCGTGGTCGCGGGTGGCGTGGCCGGTGCGATGGCGCTGATCGGCGGGGGCATGCTGTTCCACCGCCGCTGGACCGATCCGCGCATCCGCAAGACCTCGAGCTTTGCCGACATCGCCATCCTGGCCTTGCTGCTTGCGCAACTCGTGCTGGGGCTGGGCACGATCTTCGTGTCGTTGCAGCATCTGGATGGGCATGAAATGACAAAGTTCATGACCTGGGCACAGATGATCTTCACCTTCCGCTCCGGCGCGGCGGACCAGATCGCGGATGCCGCGCTGGTGTTCAAGCTGCATCTATTCCTGGGCCTGACGATCTTTCTGGTCTTTCCGTTCACCCGTCTGGCTCATGTGCTGTCCGGCTTCTTCGCGCCGCTGCGCTATCTCTTCCTGAGGCCGGGGTATCAGATCGTGCGGTCGCGCCGCCGCCGCCCGCTGGACGACCGCCGCCGCGCCTTCGACCAGCAACAGGCCAAGACCGGCCCTTCGGCCTCGACCCCGGCGGAGTGACCGCGATGAATGTGGCACTTTTCCCCGAAGTCGTCGTCAACGGCGAAACCATCCCCTCGGCGGCCATCGCCGCCGAGGCGCAGAACCACACTGCCCCCAAGGACAAGCCCGGCATCGCCTGGCGCAAGGCGGCTCAGGCGCTGGCGATCCGCGCGCTGCTGTTGCAAGAGGCCCGGCAGCGCGGGCTGACGCCCGACCCGCTCGAACTGGCCCCCAGCCGGTTCGAGACCGAGGACGAAGCCCTGATCCGCGCTCTTCTGGATCAAGCTCTGAGCATTGCGCCCGTGACCGAGGAAGCGGTTCGCGCCGAATGGGCGCGCGATCCTGATCGCTACCGGTCCGCACCGCTATGGGACGTCTCGCATATCCTGTGTGCCTGCGATCCGCGCAATGATGCAGAGCGCGCGACGGCCGAGGCACGCGCCAGAACGCTTCTGGCGAGATTGGACGGCGACGCCAAGGGCTTTGCCGCCGCCGCCCGTGAAAGCGATTGCGGATCGAAAGCGTCCGGCGGCCACCTCGGTCAGCTCGGACCGGGCGATACCGTGCCGGAATTCGAGACCGCGCTGCGAAGCCTGCCCGAGGGCGGCATGACGCCCGAACCGGTGCTGTCGCGGCACGGCTGGCACATCATCCGCCTGAACGCCACCGCACCGGGGCAGGTGCTGCCCTATGACACCGTCCGGCCCAAGATCGCGCAGGCGCTGGAAAAGGCGGCATGGGCCCGCGCGTCGCGCGCGTTCGTCGCGGGGCTGGGCCGTTGCGCGACGATCACCGGCGCAAGCCTCGATCCGATCTGAGTCCGGATGCGAGGCGGATGATGAACCGGACAGCATCATCGCTGCGCGGCACCGGCGACCAGCCCACCGACATCGGGCTTCTGTCCCGCCCGCTGGATTTCATCAGCGAGGATCACTTGCGTGAACGGCAGATCTGCGCCCGAATCGATGCCCTTGCCCAGGCCGAAAAGTTTGACCGCGGGGCGGGTCTGTCCGTTCTTCGGTTCCTGAACGAGGAACTCGTCGTGCATATCCGCGACGAAACCGAGCATCTCTTTCCGCTTCTGTCACAGCGGTGCACCGAGGAGGACGCAATCGACACCGCGATCAACCGGATCAGGGCCGATCAGTGCGAGGCGATGATCCTGCTCCCCGATCTGCGCGCGCTCCTCGTTGATTGTCTGGATACCGGCGCGGCCCCGAATGCCGATCAGCGCGCGCTATTGACCCGTTTTGCCGCCCATGTCCGGCGCCATCTGGTGGCCGAGAACGCCATCCTCCTGCCGATCGCCCGCGCGCGGCTTTCAAGGTCCGATCTGCGGTCGCTGTCGCGCCACATGCGGACCCGCCGGGGGCTTCCCGACGCGGCGGGAACACCCGACACTGAATGATCGTCTGCGCCGCAATCGCGACTCGTCATTCCGGCGCCGTCACAGAAGCCGGCCCGTTTCACCCGCGTTGCCGCACTTCAGGTATCTGAATCCTTCCGGATCAGCTGTTCGGACAGCCGGTTCCGGCGAATGTCGCCGCTGGCCTCGATCCGGGCGAAGTCCATGTCCTTCGCATCATGGTGAACGTGATCCGCTCCCCGGACATAAATCATCCTTCAATGATATTTGGCGGATGAGGTGGCCGCCATAGTAGTTTCTGACACGTTCCAGCGGCTTCCGCTTAAGCTTATGTTTATTGTTATAATTTCGCTTTCATGTTCCGCAATGTTCCGGCACCATTCCCTTTGTTCCAGCTTGCGCTGGGGGAAGACACGGGGGAAGAAAGATGGCGAACGAACCGGCACGACGGAAGGCGAACGCTCTGACGGCTGCAATGCTCGGCGCGAAGCTGGAACCCGGCAAGTATCACGACGGCGGCGGAACCGGGCTTTACCTGCGCGTTGAACCGAACGGCTCGCGGTTCTGGGTGCAGCGTATCATGGTGAACGACCGGCGGCGGGAAATCGGGCTGGGCAGTCCGCCGCTCGTGTCCCTGGCGACCGCGCGGCGGAAGGCGACCGCGAACAAGCAAACCGTGATCGAGGGCGGCGACCCCCTGGCCGAGAAACGCAAGGGCCGCGACGGATTGACCTTCGCGGAGGCGGTTGACCGCTACCTTGCCAAGAAGTCGGCCGAGTTTCGCAACGACAAGCACCGCAAGCAATGGCGGGCGACGCTCGACACCTACGCGAAGCGAGTGCTTGGCCAAATGAAGGTGCAGGCAATCGAGGTGCGCGACGTTCTGCGCGTGCTTGAACCGATCTGGAACGACAAGACGGAAACCGCTTCGCGCCTTCGCGGCCGCATCGAGGCGGTGCTGAACTGGGCGACGGTGGCGGGACACCGGGCGGGCGACAACCCTGCCCGCTGGGGCGGCAACCTGAAAGAACTGCTGCCCAAGCCTTCCAAGGTGGCGAAGACCGACAATCAACCGGCTCTGGCGCTCGGGGACGTGGCGCGCTGGTGGAAGTCACTTGCCGAGCGCGAAGGCATGGCCGCGAAGGCGCTGCAATTCCTCACGCTGACCGCCGCACGCTCGGGCGAGGTGCGCGGCATGACCTGGGGGGAAATCGAGATCGCGGGCCGAGACAATACCGACACAGCCGACAGAACCCCCGGTGCTAAACGTGCTAAGCGTGCTAATCCGGCGGCCGTCTGGATCATCCCGGCTTCGCGGATGAAGGCGGGCCGGGAACATCGCGTGCCGCTATCGGCCGAGGCCGTGGCGATCCTTCGGGAAGTCTCGGGCGGGTGCGACGGGGACGATTGGTGCAAGCCCGAGGCAGGCGCGCTGGTCTTTCCCGCCCCACGTGGCGGCGAACTCTCCGACATGACGTTGTCGGCCGTCATGCGGCGGATGCAGGAAGCGGAGGTGAAGGCGGGCCGACCGGGTTTCGTTGATCCGCGCAACAAGCGCCCGGCCGTGCCGCACGGGCTGCGCTCGACCTTCCGCGATTGGGCGGCGGAACGGGGCTATGAACGCGACATGGCCGAAATCGCGCTGGCGCATAACGTCGGAAGCGAGGTGGAACGTGCTTACCGGCGTTCGGACATGCTGGAACGGCGGCGGGTGATGTCCGAGGCTTGGGCGAGTTTCGTAATGGACGCACCCGCGACTCACCGTAACGTCACACGCTTGTCAGACGTCCGGGCCGTCGAACCGACGGGGTTTTAGACTATCTAACACACTCTAAAATAGACGTTTTCCGAAGCCGCACGAAAAGGATGTAAATGCTCTTGGCATGACCAAGAGTTGCCGACACCCTGGAATGACGGCGATGATGCGGTGAAAAGGAACATGACGCGTGTCGGCGCCCCAAGGGAAGCCCAGCGGCAGACCCTGACGGAAGGGTGAGAAGAAAGGCCCCCAGCGGCGGTGGAACGCCAAAGGGGGCCAGGTTCAGAAACGGAGAAGTCCCCCCTTTCTCGCAGATCGAGGAACTGCCGGCAATCCGGTTTCTGAACCGGGGCGCGCGAAGGAGCAGTAATGAACGACAGAACGCTGAGACGCCGCGACGTGGAAGCCCGCACCGGGCTGTCACGCTCGACTCTTACGCGATGATGGCCCAGGGCACCTTCCAGAAGCCCGTAAGGCTCGGGGCGCGGGCGGTGGGCTGGCCGGAAAGCGAAATCGCCGCGTGGCTTGAAAGCCGCAAGGCCGAGCGCGACGCCGCCTGAGCCGATGAAACTCATGGTAAGGGCCCGGAACCTGCGGTGGCAGGAACCGGGCCGGGAGACCCCGCCAGCGACTGCGGCGGGCATCCCGAACATGCCGTTTTGCGGCCTGAAACGTCACGGCGGCGAGAGCCACCAGTTGCCGGTTCTGTGTCTGCGGCCGCTTCACGGATTTGACGAAACACAGGCGCAAATCCTTATCGCGCTGATCTCGGAGGCGTTGACATGACCGATGCGCGCACCCTCACGCTGGCGTTGGGCGGGCAGTGGTATGGCCGATACGGGCTTGCCTTCTGCCCGGCACATGTGAACCGGCGGACACCCGCCCTGTCCCTGTCAACGGGGACCGACGGGCGCTTCCTGGCGCATTGCCATGCGGGTTGCACCTTCGCGGAGATCGTCGGAGCGATGCTCGGCAGGGGCATTCTCAGAGGCGGCGGCGATCACGCCGCCTCCGGCCCGGCGGCCCTTGCACGGCGGCAGGCCGAAGATATGGCTGCGGCCGAGAAACGTGCACGGCAGGCCGAACGGCTCTGGCGCGAAAGCCTGAACATCGCGGGCACTCTGGCCGAAGCCTATCTGCGCGGGCGCGGAATTACCTGTCCCTTGCCCGACGCGCTGCGCTTCCACCCCGAATGCTGGCATCCTGCCGCCCGGCGCTTTCCGGCAATGGTGGCGTTTGTGGATGGCGCCGACGGTTTCGCGGTGCACCGGACCTATCTTGCGCCCGACGGCGCCGGGAAGGCGGCGGTTGATCCTGCGAAGGCAATGCTTGGGGGCGTTGCAGGCGGCGCTGTGAGGCTCACTGAGGGGCCTGGGCGGCTGGTAGTGGCCGAGGGCATAGAAACCGCCCTGAGCCTCGCCTCCGGGCTTCTGAGAAGCCCCGCGACGATCTGGGCGGCGCTCTCGACAAGCGGCATGGCCGGGCTGCGTCTTCCCGATCTTCCGGGGCGGCTGACCATCGCCCCAGACGGCGACGCGGCGGGCCGTGAAGCCGCGCACGCCCTGGCCGAACGCGCGCACGCGCTGGGCTGGATCGTCTCCCTGCTTCCCGCGCCGGACGGGCGCGACTGGAACGACGTTCTTTGCATGAAAGGCGGTGACGCATGAACGCGCACGCGCAAGAAATCTCCTATCGCCCCGAAGGCCCGCAACCGCTCGTGCGCCCGGTTGCAACTGGTGCCGCATATCCCGTTGAAGCCCTGGGGCCGCTGCGCGCGGCAGTGGAGGCGGTGCAGGGCATGACGCAGGCTCCGGTGGCGATCCCGGCCGCATCGGCGCTGGCCGTGGCATCGCTGGCGGTGCAGGGCTTCGCGGATGTGGAAACGCTCGGTGGCACGAGACCCTTGTCGCTCTACCTTCTGACAATCGCGCAATCGGGCGAGAGGAAATCAAGCTGTGACGCGCCCCTGATGGCCGCTCTGCGCGCATATGAGAGGGACCAGGCGCAGGCACGGCGCGACGACGTGGTGGCGTGGCAGAACAGGCACGCGCTCTGGAAGGTGGAACGCGAGCGTATTCTTGCCGACGCCAAGAGGGGCAGGGGCGAAAAGCGCATCGTGGCGGAAGTCGATCTGCGGGCGCTCGGGGCCGAACCTGCAGCGCCGCCGTCCGTTGATCGCACGGTGACAGAACCGACCTATGAGGGGCTGACCCGACTTTTTGCGGAGGGCCAACCGTCGCTCGGCATATTCAGCGATGAGGGCGGGCAATTCCTCGGTGGCTTCGCCATGAACGCGGACAACCGGCAAAAGACACTGGCCGCGCTGAATGACCTTTGGCAGGGAAGCCCGATCCGACGGACGCGGGCGGGCGAGGGCGCGTTCACGCTCTACGGGCGGCGGCTGGCCGTTCACCTGATGGCGCAACCGGGCGTGGCGCGGGCGTTCATGGCTGACCCTCTGGCGGGCGACACCGGCTTTTTGCCCCGCTTCCTGATCTGCGAACCGCCCAGCGCTATCGGAACCCGGCTTCACGCGAACGCACGGCACGACGCGCACGCGCTGGAAGGCTTCGGGCGGCGGCTGCAATCGGTGCTGCAAACGCCCCTGCCGATGGACCCGGAAACCCGCGAATTGCACCTCCGCCCGCTTCCTTTGGCCCGAGAGGCGCGGGAACTTCTGGTGCAGTTTTCCGACGCTATCGAGGTGCAACAGGCCCCCGATGGCGACCTTGCGCACGTTACGGGCTACGCATCCAAGGCGGCGGAACAGGCGGCGCGCATCGCGGGCACGCTGACACTCTGGCGCGATCTGCACGCCCCCGAGGTGCGGGCGCGCGACATGATGGACGCAATCACGCTGGCGCAATTCTATCTGGCCGAAGCTTCGCGCATGGCAGAGGCCGCGACCGTATCGGCAGAAATCGACAAAGCTGAACGGCTGCGCAAATGGCTGGTGGAAGCGTGGCCCGATCTGGAAATCCTGCCGGGGGACATTTTGCAGCGCGCACCGGGGCGCCGCCTGCGCGACCGTCAAGCCGTGAAAAAGGCCATTTCCGTCCTGATGGAAGCGGGCTGGTTAATCCCGCTCGAAAATGGGGCCGAGGTGCGCGGCGTGCGGCGCAAGGAAGCTTATCGGATTGTGAGGGGATGATGATGTGGTTTGATCCGCAAAAGGCGTTGGCCGCCATCGAGGGGGGCGACATGCCCCCTTCCGACCCCGCCCCCGATCTTGCGCAGGACCGTTTAGCACGTTTAGCAGGTTTAGCACGCCCCTTGCCCCAAAACCCCAAATTTGCCCCCGAGGCTGCGAAGCCCGCCGATCTGGCGCGACCCGCCCCCGAACCCTTTGCGCAAGGGAAGCGCATCAATGGCGACCCGCGAACCTGGACCGGGCGCGTTGTGTCGCTGGCCGACTGGCGGAGGCTCAGCGAGTGGGAACGGCACGGGCCGAACGGGCGGTGGTTCTACGGCGATGCGCGGCAATGGGAAAAGCCGCGAGGCTCGACATGACCGCGCTGAGCGAGGTTTTTGCAGCTTTCAGGCAAAAGGGGGGGGGGTTAAACTCATGAAGCGTCATTTTTTCAGCGTGTTAACCCGCATTTGGCCCCTTCAAGTAGGGCGCGAGCAAATCGAGGATACCGATCATGCCAGCCCCTGACCCCTTCGGACTTCACTACGATGAAACGCCCGACGGGCGACCGATGATCAAATCCGAAATCTGGCCATCCGACGGCATGTTCGCCAAGGGCAACCGGCGGCACCGTCTGGCCCGCGCGAAGGCCGTGGTGCGCAAGCTGACACTGAACGGGTGGGCCTGCCGCGAGTGCGGCGGGCATGTTCCCCTGACACGGCGGGCGGATGCAGTCTATTGCGGCGAATCCTGCCGCAAGCGGGCCAAGCGGAAACGGCAGGCACTCGAAACCGATGCGCGGCGGAGGCTTCAGCCATAATCTATCCGATAGGCCCGTATGCCGCCTTGAACGCGCTGCGAGGGGGGGCCTGCATCCGGTGGCACCGAAGCCCAAGGCTTAGCTTGCTCCCCTTTTCGACACTTTCGTTGTCAATTGGCGCCCGGCTGCCACCCTTGGTCAGGCTAGGTCTCGCTGCGGCGAGTCGTTTCTGTGGGGAGACAATCCGATGGCCATCATTCGTGGTGACAATTCATCCAACACCATTTCGGCGACCGGGCCGAACGACACCATCTTCGGACTGAGCGGTTTCGATGTTCTCAGCTCGACCTTCGAGCAGGCCGACCTGCGGGGCGGCTGGGGACAGGACAGCTTGAGTGTCGACTACTCCTATTTGATCGACTGGTCCGTCATCGATCTCAATACTTATTCGTTGCTACCATTTCCGCTAATGCGCTGGGCGCTTTTGGAGATCAAGGCAATGACACGCTGTCGGTTACGACAACTATTGGCACCGATCCATCGGCGTCCATGTGGTTCGACCTGGATTCCGTTTTCCTGACTACCGATGTCGCACTTGACGGAGGTGCAGGTGATGACACCTTTAAACATCGTTTCGCAGGTATATTTGGACGGTTTTGGGAACTTGGGAACGAATGGGCCGCTATCAAACGCGGTAGTTGTGGACCTCGAAGGAAATAACACAGTCAGCATTGCGATGGACAGTGACGCCTATGATGTCACACCTCAGCTCTCCACTACGGTTGTCCTTGGTGACGGCAACGACACCGTTGCGGTAAACAATCGCACCGAAGCAAACAATACGAACGGGCATTCCGCCTACGACATCGACCTTGGCAACAGGACGAACTCGCTGACGGTTAACGACCGGACCGGCAACATAGACCTGAACATTGTTGCGGGGAACGGAAGCGACGACAACGTCGCGTTGACCTACACCCTGGATGAGAGGGAATTCCTGGGGAACGAGCGTTCAGGGGCGCATCGACCTCGGCGCGGGCGATGATACACTGGCGCTTACGCTTGTCGATTGGGGCACGGATATTTCGGATGTCGACGTTACGATTGACCTCGGCACAGGAAACAACTCTGCGACTATCAACGGTGGTTATTTCGATAGATACACCTTGTTTGGTGGAACCGGCAACGACCTGGTCTGGCTCGACTTGACCAACCTGTATTCGGATAGCAGCTCTGCCAACGATACAGGCTATTCCGTGGTCGTCGATGCTGGTGACGGGAACAATACTGTCACTGTCACGCTCGCAGATATCTACCTGTATACTTCTCTGCACGGTTCGTCGGTTACGACGGGTGCGGGAAGTGACGCGATTTTCGTGAACGGTGGTCTTCTGAACGTTATCGACTCCGGCGCAGGCAACGACACCATTTCTGCCGGTAGTGGTACCGACACCGTCACCATGGGCGCCGGTGCGGACGACCTCCTTGTAGACCGCGCAATCTTCAACTCGCTGACCGGTCCGACCGAACGACTGACCATCAATGACTTCTCGCTTTCGGACGGGGACGGTGTCGCGCTGAGCGGATGGAATATCCCGGCGCTGGGTGGCACGGGTGTTCTGGATGATGCTGGGGACCTACTGGCACTCAAGACACCGGGCGGCGATGTCTTGGGATTCGTTCAGGTCGGTGCCGATGCGCTTTTGTCGCTGGACCTCGGTGGCGGGAATATCGCCGAGATTCTGTTTAGGAACCTCGACATCTCCGCCGCGCCGCCCCCTCCGCCCCCGACCGATCCGAAATTGAACCTGTCAGGCACCTACGGAAACGACACGCTGACCGGGGGCAACAACGATGACATCATCTTCCTTCGCCGTGGCCGGGACGTCGCCACGGGCAATGAAGGTGCGGACGCATTCCGCTTCAATGCGGTCAATTCCCACAATGCCAACGGGGACCACCATGTCATCACCGACCTCAACTTCCTGGAGGGCGATGAACTTCGGTTCCAGAACTTCGGGCCATCCTGGGCCAACAACGCGACTGACCCGGCCAACTACCTCGAATACCAGGCGGGCACCTTCAACAGCTGGATTGCAGACAGCCTTGCGGACCTGCGGGAATTGAGAGACTCCGGGGCCATCGGCGCGACCCTCTTGGCGGGCGGTCTTGGCACCGAGATATCATTCAATGACCAAGGCGGAGACTTGGTCAGAGTGGACCTCTGGGGCGTGTTCGTGTAGCGCCGGACAGGCTAGTTGGCGCTCCACTGGCGGGAGGCGCATGAAATTGACGCGGGGAGGGGCAGCCCGATCCCTGCCCGCCTTGCCCCGACGGACCGACGGGGCAGTCTTCCGAGGATAAACCGTAACATTCTCGTTCGGTGCGCTCGGGCCGTTGTTCCGCTAAATTCCGGGGTCATCCAGGCTATTGAGGGGGAAATTTTGGGGGAAGGCCAAAAATTATGGGGCGGTTTAATGTCGTAAAGTCAATCACTTATTGATTTTAAATGGCGGATGAGGTGGGATTCGAACCCACGGAACCTTTCGGTTCGCTGGTTTTCAAGACCAGTGCCTTCAACCGCTCGGCCACTCATCCGTCGCCGGAATTCGGGACCGGTGCCTTCAAGCACTCGACCGCGTGTCCGGTGACGCCCCATAGCTTTGTACACGCGATTCTGAAAGCGCGGGGCGCGCTGAAATCCGCGTGTGCCGCCGGAGGCGGACTTTTCTTGCCCTCTGCGAGCGGCTAGTATGCCGCCAAGCGCGGAAACGGCGCAGAATTTCGGGCATGACCGCGGGTCGCAGGCCGGAGGGCAGGGCGGCCTCGTGGCTTGGGCAGGACGCACGGGGCAGGCCGGGCGGGAAATCGGGGGCGAGCATGACACTTCGGGCAAGGGCGCGATTCGGGCTGGCCTGTGCCACGGCGCTGACGCTGGCGGGATGCGTCGCGGGCACGGGGCCCCGGAAGGAAGCCGCGGACGCGGCGCCTGCGGGCGCGGGTTTCTCGCCGGTCTCCGTCGCGCGCGACGTGGAGGCGCCGCAAGTCTTCAACGTCACGGGGCAGGGCCTCTGGGATGGGCGTCCCTCGCTTGGTGGCGTCTGGGTCGCGCATTCGAGCGTGAAGGATCCCGAACGGGTGATCATCCGTAACGTCAAGAACGGAAAATCGGTCGTCGGCGCGCTTTTCCGGCGCGAGCGGGATCTGCCGGGGCCGGGGCTCCAGATCTCGTCCGATGCCGCCGAGGCGCTCGGACTTCTCGCCGGACAGCCGGCCGAAGTGACGGTTGTCGCGCTGCGGCGCGAGGAAGAGCCGGTACCGGTCGATGCCGAGATCGGTCCCGACGAAACGGCAGTTGCGGCAGTTCAAGCGGATGCGGCGGGTGAGGTCGCGGACGCGCCGGAAACGCCTGTTGCGTCGGACTCGCCGGCAACGGCCGAAGCCGCAGCCAGTGCGTCGCCTGATGCCGACGGGGAAGCTGCTGCGGCAACCGATGCGGGCGCGGCTGCGACTCCGGCGCCGAAGAAGTCCGGCGGGCTCTTCGGCTTCCTGAAGAAGAAACCGAAGCCGATGGCGCCGGACGCGGAAGCCGTGGCTGCCGGCGCCGGAACCGGAGCCATCGAGCAGACGACGCTCGATCCGGTCGCGGCCACCGCCTCGGCCGCGCTCGACCGCGTGGAAGCCCAGACTGCGCCACAGGCGGTCGCCGCCGCGCCGGCCGCGATCAAGCGCGGCTATATCCAGATCGGCATCTTCAGCACCGAGGCCAACGCAAACCGCGCGTCGGAGCAGATGAAGGGCGCCGGCATGACCGCAACCGTCCGCACCGACCAGAGCGCCGGAAAGACCTACTGGCGTGTCATCGTCGGCCCCGCCGCCACTGTCGCGGAGCGCGACGCGCTCGTGGCCCGCGTGAAGGGCATCGGCTACCCCGACGCATATCCCGTATCCAACTGATAGGAGCCCCGGCACCGCATGGTCAGAGCCGCCGTCATCCTCGCCCTCGCCCTTCTCGCCGCCTTTCCCGCGCGCGCCTTCGACACGCTTGCCGGCGCCGCCTGGGTCTACGACATGGAAACCGGGACGGTGCTTCTGGCGAAGAACGCTGATGAGGCGTTGCCGCCGGCCTCTATGTCCAAGCTGATGACGCTGAACATGCTGTTCGAGGCGCTGAAGGACGGGCGGGTACGGCTCGACGACACCTTCGCAGTCTCGTCGAAGGCGCGGGCGATGGGCGGCTCGACAATGTTCCTGAACGAGACCGACCGGCCGACGGTGGAGGAGTTGATCAAGGGGATCATCGTCAACTCCGGCAACGATGCCTGCGTCGTCGTCGCGGAGGGGCTTGCCGGCAGCGAGGAGGAATTCGCCAAGAAGATGAACGAGCGCGCCCGCGCAATCGGAATGACGAAATCGACCTTTGCAAATGCCTCGGGCTGGCCACACCCGAACCAGCGCATGAGCATGCACGACCTCGGTGTGCTCGCCGTGCGGCTCATCGCCGATTTTCCCGAATACTACGGTTACTTCGCGCTGACGGAGTTCGAACACGACGGCCGCGCGCCGGATAACCGCTTCAACCGCAATCCTCTGCTGTCGATGGGGATCGGGGCGGACGGGCTCAAGACCGGCCACACCCAGGAGGCGGGCTTCGGTCTCGTCGGATCGGCGGTGCAGGGCGGGCGCCGGATCGTCTTCGTGGTGAGCGGGCTCAGGGATGCGACCGAACGGGCGGAGGAGTCGCAGCGCATCGCGACCTGGGCCTTTCGCGAATTCGCGCTGAAGACGGTCGCGCCGGCCGGCAGCCGGATCGCGGAAGCCGATGTCTGGCTCGGCGCGGCCTCGCGCGTGGGCCTGATGGTCGAGAAGGACGTCCGGATTCTTATCCCCTCGCTGGCCCGCGACGCCCTGAAGGGCGAGGTGGTCTATACCGGCCCGCTTGAGGCGCCGATCGAGGCCGGCCAGAAGCTCGCCGATCTTGTCATCGCGGTGCCGGACATGGAGCCGGTGACCGTGCCGCTCGTCGCCGAGCAGGCCGTGGGCAAGGGCGGCTTCTCGACCCGGCTCCGCACCGCCTTGGGCCGGGTGGCGACGCGCGTCATGGCCGAGGTCGGAAGCTGACGGTGTCGGACCGGTCTGCGGCAATGTTCATCAC
This sequence comes from Paracoccaceae bacterium, assembly GCA_020637675.1. GTDB lineage: Bacteria > Pseudomonadota > Alphaproteobacteria > Rhodobacterales > Rhodobacteraceae > Albidovulum. The sequence continues at coordinate 566,137 of JACKKD010000003.1, forward strand.
GTTCGAGGGGATCGACGGCTCGGGCAAGTCCACCCAGGCGCGGCTTCTTGCCGAGCATCTCCGCGCAAGCGGGCACGCGGTCGTGCTGACGCGGGAGCCAGGCGGGTCGCCGGGGGCGGAGGAAATCCGCCGGCTGGTGCTCGAGGGCGATCCTGACCGCTGGTCGGCCGAGACCGAGATCCTCCTTTTCACCGCCGCCAGGCGCGACCATCTGGAGCGGGTGATCGAGCCCGCGCTTCGGGCGGGCAAGATCGTCATCTCCGACCGCTTTGCCGATTCCACCCGGATGTATCAGGGCGTGTCGCGCGGCGACCTGCGCGGCGTGGTGGACAAGCTCCACGCGCTGATGATCGGCCGAGAGCCCGACCTCACTTTCGTCATCGACATGGACCCGGACCTCGGCCTGGCGCGCGCCAGGGGTCGCAACGGGACGGAGGAGCGGTTCGAGGATTTCGGGGCGGACCTCCAGCGGAAGATGCGCGCAGGCTTCCTCGCGCTCGCTGCCGAGTTTCCCGACCGCTGCCGGGTGATCGACGGCAACCGTCCGGCAGAGATCGTCGCGGCAGAGGTCGCGGCGGTGGCCGACGGGGCCCTCTCTTGACTGACGACGCGATCCCAGAGCCCGACCGTGTGGAGGGCGCCCCCCATCCGCGCGACACGGTCCGGCTTTTCGGGCAGGAAGCGGCGGAGATGACGTTCCTCGATGCCTATGCCGCCGGGCGGCTCCATCACGCCTGGCTCCTGACCGGCCCCCTCGGCGTCGGCAAGGCGACGCTCGCGTGGCGGATCGCGCGGTTTCTCCTCGCCACGCCGGAAGACGGGGGCGGCGGCCTCTTCGGCGGCGCGCCCGACACGCCTGATACGCTTGATATCGACCCCGCCCATGGCGTGGCCCGCCGCCTCCATGCGGGCTCCGAAGGCCGCCTCTTCGTCCTCCGCCGCGCCTGGGACGAGGACAAGAGGCGGTTGAAGACGGTGATTACCGTAGACGAGGTGCGCCGGCTCGCAGGCTTCCTGCACCTCTCCGCACCCGACGGCGGGCGGCGCGCCGTGATCGTCGATCCGGCAGACGAGATGAACACGGCGGCCGCCAACGCGCTGCTGAAGATGCTGGAGGAGCCGCCCCCCGGCGTGACCTTCCTTCTTGTCAGCCACCAGCCCTCGCGGCTCTTGCCGACGATCCGCTCGCGCTGCCGCGAACTCAGGCTCTCTCCCGTCTCGCCGGCCGATCTTTCGGCCGCCATCGCCGCGGCGGGCGCGTCAAGCGAAGACGGGGCCGGCCTCGCGGTGCTGGCAGGCGGTTCGGTGGGCGAGGCGATCCGGCTTGTCAATCTCGACGGGTTGCAGACCTACGCTGCCATCGTCGCCTTGTTCGCCACACTCCCCCGTCTCGACCGGCCCGCGGCCATCCGGCTGGCCGAAAGTGCCGCGCAACGGGGCGCGGAGGAGCGGCTCGATCTTCTCCTCGCGCTCATGGACCTCTTCCTTGCGCGCCTCGCCCGCGCCGGGGCGCTGGGCCACGCCGGCGCCGAGGCGGCGCCTGGAGAGGCCGCGCTTCTGGCCCGGCTCGCGCCCGACGCGGCAGCCGGGCGCCGCTGGGCAGGACTGCAGCACGGCCTTGGCGCGCGCGCCCGCCACGGCCGCGCGGTGAACCTCGACCCGGCCGCGCTGGTCCTCGACATGGTGCTGAAGATCGACGAGGCTGCGCGCGAAGGCGCGCTCTGACGCCTCGCGCAGCCGGTTGGTAGAGGCGATTTTCATTGCCGGAAAAACACGCTAAGGCAGGCGCATGACGAGCCCGCCGCAGATCACCGACAGCCACTGTCACCTCGATTTTCCCGAATTCTCGGGTCAATTGGCCGACATCGTCGCCCGGGCCACGGCGGCCGGCGTGCACCGCATGGTGACGATCTGCACCCGGCTCGCGAACGAGGCCATCGTTCGCGCCATCGCCGAGGCGCACGAGGGCATCTACTACGCAGCCGGCATCCACCCGATGCGGGCAGCCGAAGATCCGCCGGTGACGGTGGACGCGCTGCTCGCGCTCTCGCGGCATCCGAAGTTCGTCGGCATCGGCGAAACCGGACTCGACTATCACTACACCGCCGAAAGCGCCGCGCTGCAGCAGGCGTCGCTGCGCGTCCATGTCGCTGCCGCGCGGGAGACGGGCCTGCCGCTCATCATTCATGCCCGCGCCGCGGACGACGACATGGCGCGCATCCTGACCGAGGAATACCGAGCCGGTGCCTTTTCCTGTGTCATGCACTGCTTTTCCTCGGGGGCGGAGCTGGCACGGGAGGCGCTCGACCTCGGCTTCTATCTCTCCATGTCCGGGATCGCCACCTTCCCGAAAAGCCAGGAGTTGCGCGACATCTTCGCCGCGGCGCCGGTCGACCGCATCCTTCTCGAAACCGACGCGCCCTATCTCGCGCCGCCCCCGCATCGCGGCAGACGCAACGAGCCGGCCTATACCGCCCACACCGCCCGCGTCGGCGCGGAGCTGTTCGGCCTTTCCTACGAGGAATTCGCCGCCGTGACGGAGGCGAACTTCGACAGGCTCTTCAGCCGCGCGGCGAGGAAGGCCTGACATGGCGCGGCTCAGGTTCACCATCCTCGGCTGCGGGTCTTCCGGCGGGGTGCCTCGCATCGGCAACATCTGGGGCGCCTGCGACCCGACGAACCCGAAGAACCGCCGCACCCGCTGCTCGCTCCTGATCGAGCGCTTCGAGGGGGAGGGCGCCACCCGCGTCCTGATCGACACCTCGCCGGACATGCGCGAACAACTCATCCGCGAAGCCGTCCCCGGACTCGACGCCGTCTTCTACACGCATTCCCACGCCGATCATGTGAACGGCATCGACGATCTGCGCCAGATCGTCTTTCTCACGCACAGACGGGTGCCGGTCTGGGCCAGCGGCGAAACCCAGAACGAACTGATCTCCCGCTTCGGCTATGCCTTCGTGCAGCCCGACGGCTCCTCCTACCCTCCGATCTGCGATCTTCACACGATCCGCGGCCCGGCGACGGTGGAAGGAGCCGGCGGCGCGATCACGCTCGACCCGTTCGAGGTGGATCACGGCGACATCGACGCGCTCGGCTTCCGGATTGGCGATCTCGTCTACCTTCCGGACGCGCTGAAGATCCCCGAGCCGGTCTGGCAGAACCACCTCGCGGGGGTCGACTGCTGGATCGTCGACGCGCTTCGCCGGACGCCGCACCCGACGCACGCGCACCTCGCGCTGGCGCTCGACTGGATCGCCCGCGCGAAGCCCCGCCGCGGTATCCTCACCAACATGCATGTCGACCTCGACCACGCGACAGTCGAGGCGGAGACGCCCGCCTACGTCAGTGCCGCCTACGACGGGATGGTGCTGGACTACGAGGTCTGATCCCTTGGGCCTGCCGCTCTCGGCGCTTCTCGACGTCACCCTGCCGGTCTTCCTGGTACTCGGCTTCGGCTACCTCGCGGTGCGGCTCGGGTTGTTCTCGGATGCGGGCGTCGAGGGGCTGATGAAGTTCTCGCAGGGCTTCGCGATCCCCTGCCTTCTCTTTCGCGCGATCTCCACGCTCGATCTTGGCCAGACCTTCCAGTGGCCGCTCCTCCTGTCGTTCTACAGTGGCGCGACGGCGGGATTCCTCGCCGGGCTTCTCGGCGCGCGGTTCCTCTTCGGCCGCCCCTGGCAGGACGCGGTGGCGATCGGCTTCTGCGGCCTCTTCTCGAACTCGCTCCTCCTCGGCCTGCCGATCACCGAACGCGCCTACGGGGCGGATGCGCTCGATGCGAACTACGCGATCATCGCGGTGCATTCGCCCTATTGCTACGCGCTCGGAATCACCGTGATGGAAGTCGTCCGCCATTCCGGCCGCGGCGTTCTCTCGACCGTCGGTGCGGTCTTTTCGGGAATGCTCCGCAACCCGCTCATCATCGGCATCGCCGCAGGTTTCGCCGTCAACCTCTCGGGCGCGGCACTGCCGTCGGTCCTGACCGAGGCGCTCGATCTCATGGTGCGCGCCGCGCTTCCCGCGGCGCTCTTCGGGCTCGGCGGGGTGCTTGTCCGCTACCGGCCCGAGGGCGACCTCCTGACGGTGTTTTTCGTCTGCGGGATCTCGCTTGTCATCCATCCCGCGATCACCTGGGGTCTGGGGCAGGCGATGGACCTCGGCCAGGCGCCGTTCCGTTCGGCGGTGGTGACGGCAGCGATGGCGCCCGGGGTCAACGCCTATCTCTTCGCCAACATGTATGGCGTGGCCAAGCGGGTCGCCGCGACGACCGTCCTCGTGGCGACGGCGCTCTCGGTTCTGACCGTCTCGGCCTGGCTCGCGGCCCTCGGCTGAGGGCGGGCGGTCAGGTGGGGCTCATCCCCCGCAACCGCTCGGACCGGCGGCGGAGAAGTTCGACCGTTGTAAGCAAGACGACCGAGAAGGCGACCAGCACCGCGGCGACCGCGAGGATGGTGGGCGAGATCTGCTCGCGCAGGCCCGTGAACATCTGCCAGGGCAGTGTCTTCTGCGAGGCCGAGCCGACGAAGAGCACCACGACCACCTCGTCGAACGAGGTGATGAAGGCGAACAGCGCGCCCGAGATCACGCCCGGCATGATGAGCGGCATCTGGACCTTGAAGAACGTCCGGACCGGCCCCGCGCCCATGTTCGCCGCCGCCCGCGTCAGTGACCGGTCGAATCCCACGAGCGTGGCGGTGACGGTGATGATGACGAAGGGGATGCCCAGCACCGAGTGGGCAAGGACGACCTTGATGTAGCCGGAGATGTCCTTCGAGAGGCCGACGGTATCCTCCATCCATATCCCGAGCTTGGAGTAGAAGAAGAACATCCCTGTCGCAGAGATGATCAGGGGCACGATCATCGGCGAGATCAGGATCGCCATGATCGCGCGGCGGCCCGGAACATGGCTCTGGCTGAGCCCGATCGCGGCGAGCGTGCCGAGCGAGACCGAGATGATGGTGGCGAGAGGCGCGATGATGAAGGAGTTCTTCAGCGGCCGCGTCCAGTCCGGGTTGCTGAGAAAGTCCCTGAAATGCTTCAGAGAGTAACCCTCCGGGTCGAGCGCCAGCATCTTCGGCGTGAAGGTGAAGAAGTTCTCCGCGTTGAAGGCGAGCGGCAGCACGATGATGATCGGGGCAATCAGGAAGAAGAAGATCAGCCCGCAGATCACCCGGAAGCTGTTGTGCCAGAGAACCTCGCCCGCAGTCGCATAGACCGGGACGCCGGCGCGATAGGCGCCGGTCGCAAGCCAGTAGGCGATCCACGACAGGACCAGTCCGATGAGAATGCCCGCAACCCCGCCGGCCACGCCGCCAATTGCGGCGCCAAGGGCCGCGAAGACGACGGCTGCGCCGATCCGCCCGGCCGTTCGCTGCGGCACGAAGGCCGCGAGCACGAAGGCGAGCGCGGCGGCAACGGCGGCGCCACCCGCGATGCCCGCGGGAACGTTGCCCTTCGCCGTACCGACGACGTAACCGACGAGTGCCCCCGCCAACGCCATGACCGGGAGGGTGAAGCCCATGAGGCTCGGTTTGGGGATATCCGGAGCAATGTTCATGGCGTCACCCGAGCTTCACGTTGTCGATGCCGACGATCTTGTCGTAGGTGTAGTAGAGCAGGAGCACCACGCCGAGAAGGATGGCCCCCAGCGCCGCGGCCAGGCCCCAGTTCAGCGACGACGATATGTGGAACGCGATCCGGTTCGAGATGAAGACGCCCTGCGTGCCGCCCACGAGTTCCGGCGTGATGTAGTAGCCGATCGCGAGGATGAAGACGAGGATCGAGCCGGCGCCGATGCCGGGAACCGACTGTGGGAAGTAGACCCGCCAGAAGGCCGTCCAAGGCGTCGCGCCAAGCGACCTGGCCGCACGCAGATAGGTGGGCGGCACCGTCTTCATGACCGAGTAGAGCGGCAGGATCATGAACGGTAGGAGAATATGGGTCATCGCGATGATCGTGCCCATCTGGTTGTTGATCATGACGAGCCGGTTCCCGTCGTCGACGATCCTGAGCCAGACGAGAATGTCGTTGATCACGCCCTGCTGCTGCAACAGTACCTTCCATGCCGAGGTCCGCACCAGAAGCGAGGTCCAGAACGGCAGGAGCACGAGGATCATCAGCAGGTTCGACGTGGAGGCGCGCAGGTTCGCCAGAAGCCAGGCCACCGGATAGCCGAGCACAAGGCAGGAGACGGTGATGAGGAGCGACATCCACATCGTGCGTGCGAAGAGCTTGATGTAGATCCGCTCCTCCGGCGGGCGCACCGCGATGCCGTCCGCGCCCTTCTCGAGGTCGACGGCGTTCAGGAAGTAGCCGGCCGTGTATGGCGCGCTGTAGGCCTTGATCGTTTCCCAGGTGCTGACCGCGCCCCAGCCCGTGTCCATGTCGAGGAACGCGTCCTTGTAGGAAAAGCTGTCGCCGGCAATGGCGGTCGAGGTTGCGGCGATCAACGTGGCCTGGGCAGAGGGCAGGGCCGCGGAGGCCGGGTCGGGGTTGGCGCCGAGGTCCTGGGACAGCGCGTCGTAGAACACGCGCCACGGCTTCGTCGTGGCCGGATTCTTGCCCGCGCCCTGCACGTCCTTCACGAACACCTGGTAGGCATGTGCCGTGAGGGGCAGGGCTTCGTCGATCCCGTCGCGCATCCGGAAGGCGGGCTGCTTGCCGGCCCTGTCGGCGTCCCAGGCCGCTTCGGCGGCAAGCCATTCGTCGGTGCCGAAGATCGTCGCCCAGGTCTCCCCCTCCTTCCAGGCCGGATCGAGTTCGACGAGCCGATCCTGGAAATCCTTCCCGATCTTGTCGGCGCCGCGCCCAGAGGAACGAAACAGTGATGACACGCCGGGGTTCTCGTAGTTCAGGCGGGTGCCGAGACGGGTGTGCTGCTTCAACTCGGCGGCCACCTGCAAGTCCACGGAAAGGGCCCGGAACACCTGCTCGCCCGGCGCCTCGTCCGATGCCTGATCCCAGGCCTTGAGCGCCTGCACCGTGTTGGGAAGCGTGTCGCCGACGATCTGGTTCTCGACCGAGCGGAACAGCATGTCGGCGATCGGCAGGATGAAGGTGAAGAGCACGAAGATCAGCAGCGGCGCGATCAGCGCGAGCGCCCTGAGCTTCTGGCGGCGAAGCGCGCGCGTGAGGCTCTTCTTCAGCGGTGTCCCGTCGGCGGCCTTCATCGGGCTGGCTTGGGTGGTGTCGCTCATCTGTCCCCCGTCGGAGCTGCGGAAGGTCGCGGTCGGAATGCCGTGCAAAGTCACAAACGAATGGGGTGGAAGGGACCCGTCCGGGTCCCTTCCGGTCTTATGCCATTATTGCGCGAGCCACGCTTGGAACTTGGCGTCCAGATCGTCGCGATGGTCGGCCCACCACGGGAAGTCCATCATCACGACGTTGGTGGCGTTGGCCGGGTCGGTCGGCATGTGCGGGGCCATGTCGATGCCGAGTTCCTGATGCTTGCCGACGAGCGGCGCGGAGGATTTCCGGGCCGGGCCGTAGGAAATGAACTTGGCCTGATCGGCAAGGCGCTGCGTGTCGGTGGCGAAGAAGAGGAAGTCCTTCACCGCCTGCAGCCGGTCCTCGGGCAGGCCAGTCGGGATGATCCAGCCGTCGAGGTCGTAGATCTGGGCATCCCAGAGCATCGACACCGGCTGTTTCTGCTCCGCGATCACCGAGAACAGGCGACCGTTGTAGGTGCTTCCGATCACGACCTCGCCATCGGCCAGAAGCTGCGGGGTTTCGGCGCCGGCCGTCCACCACACGACCTGATCCTTGATCGAGTCGAGCTTCTTGAAGGCGCGATCCACGCCCTCGTCGGTGCCGAGCACGTTGTAGATCTCCTCCTTCGCCACGCCGTCGCACAGGAGCGCCCATTCCATGTTGTATAGCGGACCCTTGTAGAGGCTGCGCTTGCCGGGGAACTTCGTCGTGTCGAACACGTCGCAGACCGAGGTCGGCGTCGCGCCGTTCCATTCGGCCACGTCGTTGCGGTAGCCGAAGGTGATCGAATAGACGATCTGCGGGATGAAGCACTCCGAGAGGAGCAGGTCGCCGAAGTCGTCGCTGGCGGAGGTGCCATCCGGGGCGGGCGCGAGCATGGTGTCGAAGTCGACTTCCATCGCCAGGCCCTCGTCGCACAGACGCATCGCGTCGGCGATGGTCACGTCCACCAGATCCCAGGTGAGGTTGCCGGCCTCGTTCATCGCCCGCAGCTTGGCGACGGCTTCACTGGAGCTTTCGTCCCAGACGACCGACACGTCGGGATGTGCGGCCACGTAGGGTTCCACATAGGCCTTGAGCTGCGAGTTCTGGTAGGCGCCGCCCCAGGACACGAACGTCAGGTCGATGGCCGACGCCGAGCCGGCCGCCAGCGTCAGAGCCGTGGTTGCAAGAAAGGCTGAACAAAGTTTCATGAGGTGACTCCCTATTGTTCCCGTGTCGTTTGGTTGGTCCGCGCCACGGGACAGGTCGCGGGCCAAGTTCCGTCGGCTCAGGCGTCGAGCGCCCGACAATCCGAGGGCAGCCAGCCGATCTCGATCTGCTGTCCGGGCTGGAGGCGCTTCTGGTCGGGGGCGTTTCGGGTCTTGACGACGAAGTCGTCGTTTCCGGCGACGCGCAGTCGCGTTCGGAAGATGTCGCCCATGTAGATGAACTCCAGCACCTCGGCCTTGAGTGTATGGGCACCGGGCTGCAGGCGTGCCTTGTTGAACTCCACCCGCTCGGGCCGGATCGAGACGCGCGTACGCTCGCCGGCCCTGGAGACGTTCACCGGCTTGGCGTCGATCAGCTCGCCATCGTCGAGCCTGACCACGGCGACATCGCCGCGGATTTCCTGCACGACGCCGAGAAGCGTGTTGTTCTCGCCGATGAACTGCGCAACGAAACTGTTCGTCGGCTCTTCGTACAGCACCGCAGGCGGGGCAAGCTGCTGGATTCGGCCATCGTTGAAGACCGCGATGTTATCGGACATCGTCAGCGCCTCGGTCTGGTCGTGGGTGACATAGACGGTGGTGATGCCAAGGTGGTGCGCAAGCCGCGTGATCTCGAACTGCATGTGCTCGCGCAGTTGCTTGTCGAGCGCGCCAAGGGGTTCGTCCATCAGCACGAGCTCTGGCTCGAACACCAGCGCGCGGGCGAGCGCGACGCGCTGCTGCTGGCCACCGGACATCTGCGCCGGGCGGCGCCCCCCGAAGGCGCCCATCTGCACCATGTCGAGCGCCCGCTTGACCTTGGCGTCGCGTTCGGACTTGCCGAGCCCGCGCACTTCGAGCGGAAACGCAAGGTTCTCGGCCACGGTCATGTGCGGGAAAAGCGCGTAGTTCTGGAACACCATCCCGATGCCACGCTTGTGCGGCGGGATGCGGTTGATCGGTCGCCCGTTCAGCTTGATCTCGCCATGGGTGGCGGTCTCGAACCCGGCCAGCATCATCAGGCAGGTGGTCTTGCCGGACCCGGAAGGCCCAAGCATCGTCAGGAATTCGCCTTTGGCGATCGACAGGTTCAGGTCTTTGACGACCAGATTTTCCCCGTCATAGCTTTTCTGGACATGCTCAAACGCAACAAATGCGGCGTTTCCGCCGGTGCGTGCATCCATCTATTCGGGCTCCCCGTGTGTTCTTATGAGTCTTTGCTACCCGCTGAGCAGACTTAAGCGGAAGCGACCCTCGATTTCAACCCGTTGTTTCCGACGGGCCTTGGCCGCGGACATTGCGCAGAACCGGGCGTCGATCAGGGTCGAAAAGCGGCGCTAACTGGACGAGATGCGACAAGGCTTCCCGCCACCTGCCTTGCGGGACAGATATCAGCCGCCTGTCATGTAGGGCATGAGAACCACCTCGCTCTCCGGACGGATCTCGGTGAACCAGGCCTCCCGGTAGATCACTCCGTCGAGCGAAAGGGAGACGCCGCGCGCGATCTGCGGGGCAAGGCCCGGATAGGTCTCGACGAGGCGGTCAAGAAGCTCCTTGAACGTCCTCGCCTCCACCTCAACCTCGGTCTGCCCCTCGGCGGCCTGCCGAAGCGAGCCCCAGAGCCGGACCTTCACCATCTCACGCCCCCCGCGTCACGCCCCGAGCGCCTTCAGGACCCGCGGCGGCGACATCGGCAGTTCGGACAGCCGAATCCCGGCCGACCGCGATACCGCGTTGGAAATTGCTGCGAGCGGCGGCACGATCCCCGTCTCGCCCACGCCGCGGACACCGTAGGGATGGCCGGGGTTGGGAATCTCCAGGATCACCGTGTCGATCATCGGCAGGTCCGAGGCGACCGGCACCCTGTAGTCGAGGAAGCCGGGGTTCTGCAGCCTGCCGTCAGGCCCGTAGATGTACTCTTCGTTCAGCGCCCAGCCGATGCCCTGCACGGCGCCGCCCTGCATCTGGCCTTCGACGTAGGAGGGATGCACCGCCTTCCCGGCGTCCTGGAATACCGTGTAGCGCAGAACCTTCGTGGCGCCCGTCTCGCGGTCCACCTCGACATCGACGATATGGACACCGAACGAGACGCCCGCGCCATCGACGTTGACCTCGTGGTGGCCGGCGATGGGCCCACCCGTCTCGAACGAGACCGCCGCGATCTCGGCGAGGCTCATCGGCGGGAACTTCCCGGCGTTCGGCCCGGCCGGCACCGCCGCGCCGTCCTTCCACTCGACCGCTTCGGCGTCGATCCCCCAGATCCTTGCCGCGCGCCCGCACATCACCCGGATCGCCTCCCGCGCGGCCTTGATCGTGGCGAGTCCGACCGCGAAGGTCACGCGGCTGCCGTCTGTCACGTCGTTGTAGCCGAGCGAGGAGGTGTCGGCGACGATGGTGCGTACCCGCTCGTAGGGAATGCCCAACTCCTCCGCCGCCATCAGGCTGATCGAGGCGCGGCTGCCGCCGATGTCGGGGTTGCCTTCGGTCACGCCGACGGTGCCGTCGGTGTTGATGTTGAGGCTCACGCAGGAGTTGCCGCCGAAGTTGAACCAGAAGCCGCAGGAGATGCCGCGGCCCTGCCCCGGCTTCAGCGGCGCGGTGTAGTGGGGATGCCTCTTCGCGGCCTCCAGCGTGGCGACCAGCCCGATGTCTGGGAAAGTGGGCCCGTAGGAGGATTTCGTTCCCTTTCGCGCGGCGTTCTTCAGCCGCACGTCGATCGGATCGAGCCGGAAGTGCTGGCAGAGCTCGTCCAGGACGCTTTCGACGGCATAGATCGCCTGCGGCGCGCCGGGGGCGCGGTAGGAGGCCTCCTTCGGACGGTTCGTCATCACGTTCCAGCCGTAGGTGCGGACATTCTCCAGGTCATAGGCGGCGAAGGCCGCCTGCGCGCCCATGTCCACGGTACCGCACGGGAAAGCGCCACCCGAATAGCGCAGATGCGCCTCGGCGGCCGTGATACGGCCGTCCTTCGTCATGCCGATCTTCACGTCCATCGACGTGTGGACGGTCGGGCCCGTGGCCCGGAACACCTCGTCCCGGTTCATGACGATCTTCACCGGACGCCCCGCCTTGCGGCTGAGCGCCAGCGCAACCGGCTCGATGAAGACGGTCGTCTTGCCGCCGAAGCCGCCGCCGATCTCGGAGGCGGTGACGCGCAACTGGCTCGCCTCCATTCCCATGATCGCCGCGCAGAGGGTGCGGACGAAGAACTGCCCTTGCGTGCAGCACCAGAGCTCCGCCTTGCCGTCCGAGGTCACGGAGGCAAGGGCGGCATGCGGCTCGATGTAGCCCTGATGGGTCGCGGCGGTGCGGAAGTGGCGCTCGACGACGTGATCGGCCCTGGCGAAGCCGGCGGCGGGGTCGCCGTGGCCGAACTCGCAATGGCTCGTCACGTTCTCCGACATGCCTGCGGGCACGTTCTCCAGCGTCCGCCCCGCCTGCACCACCGGAGCTCCGGGCTTGATCGCCACATCCACGTCGGTGACGTGGGGCAGCACCTCGTAGTCGACCTTGATCAGCTTCAGCGCGGCCTTGGCCGTCGCCGCGTCCACCGCCGCGACGGCGGCGACGGCGTGCCCGTCGTAAAGCGCCTTCTCGCGGGCCATGCAGTTGTCCTGCACATCGCGGACGAAGGCGTCCTCCTGCACCGGCAGGTCGGCGCCGGTGAGGACGGCCTTGACGCCGGGCAGGGCCGCTGCGGCCGAGGTGTCGATGCTGCGGATGCGGGCATGGGCGTGAGGCGAGCGCAGGACGCGTCCGACGAGCATCCCCGGCGCGGTCGCGTCCGCGCCATACATCGCCCGGCCCGTGACCTTGTCCACGCCATCCGGCCGGCGGACCCGCTGGCCTACCTGCTTGAACTCGCGCTTGCGGTATTCGTCCAAGGACATCTCAGGCTCCCCTCATCTCGGCCGCGGCCGCCTGGACGGCGCGGATGATCTTGTCGTAGCCCGTGCAGCGGCAGAGGTTGCCGGCGAGCCAGTAGCGCACCTCCTCGTCCGAAGGCTCCGGATTCTTTTCCAGAAGCGCCTTCGCAGCGACGAGGATGCCGGGCGTGCAGACCCCGCACTGCAGCGCCGCGTGATCGATGAAATGCCGCTGGAGCGGGTGAAGCTCGTCGCCGTCCGCCATCCCCTCGATGGTCGTGATCTCCGCCCCCTCGGCCTCGACCCCGAGGACGAGGCAGGAACAGACGAGCCGGCCGTTCAGCGTGACCGAACACGCGCCGCAATCGCCGGTGCCGCAGCCTTCCTTCGCGCCGGTCATGCCGAGGCGGTTCCTGAGCGCGTCGAGCAGCGTCTCGTCCGGTGTGCAGAGGAACTCGCAGGCGTCGCCGTTGATCGTGGTCGAGACGGGAATGGACTTCATTTCGAACCTCCGGCGCGGGCGTATGCGATAAGGGCGGCGCGCTTCGCCAGCGTGCCGGCCGTCTTGGTGCGGAACGCGACCGTTCCGCGCTTGTCGTCGATGGGCCTGCACACCGCTTCGCAGGCCGCGGCCATCTTCGCCAGCGTGTCGTCGTCGAGCTTCGTTCCGACGAGCGCCTTGCCGGCCGCGTCGGCCACGACGACCGTGGGCGCGACCGCGCCGAGGACGACGCGGGCCGCCTTAACAGTGCCATCGGCGTTCAGCTCCAGCGAGACGGCCGCAGAGGCCACCGCGATATCCATTTCCGTGCGCGGTATGAAGCGCAGGTAGGCGTCGGAGGCGCGCGCGGGTCGCGCGGGCAGAAGGATCGAGGTGATGACCTCGCCCTTTTTCAGCGTGGTCTTGCCGGGGCCGGCGGGGATGTCCGCCACCGGGCAGTCGCGCTCGCCGTCCGGCCCGGCGATCCGGGCCACCGCGTTCGCGGCGACAAGGCCGGGCACGGCATCGCCGGCAGGCGAGGCGTTGCAGAGGTTGCCTGCCATCGTGCAGCGCCCCTGCACCTGGGTCGATCCGATGAGGTTTGCCCCCTCAACCACGCCCGGCCAGAGCGTACGGACACCCTCATGTTCGCCAAGGACCGAATTCGGCACCGCCGCACCGACCCGGAAGCCGCCCGCTTCGGGCGTGATCGTCGCGATGCCGGGAATCTTCTTGATGTCCACCACCAGGTCGGGCTCCACCAGCCCCGCCTTCATCTGGACGAGCACATCCGTACCCCCCGCCAGCACCCGGGTCACCCCTGCCTCGGCGGCCAGCGCCTCGGCCGCCTCGCGGGCTGTCTTCGCAGCCAAGTATCTCATCTTCCATCCTCCGGTCCGGCTGTGCCGGCATCCCTTGATCCCGCCGCGATACCCGGCGGAGTCGCGTTTTCGTGTCACCATTGCGCATCGCGGCGCAAAGGAAAAGACCGGCGCGGCGGCTCCGTCGGGCAAGCCCATCGCGCCTCCCTTGCCGACCCTACGGCTCCGGGGCCGCCGGAGACGGGCGGAAACCGACAGCGGACGGACGTTTCCGGCCGCGTACGACAACTCACCCGCGGACGGCCTCGATCATCCGGCTCACGTTGTCCGGGTCGGCGTCGGGTGTGACCCCGTGGCCGAGGTTGAAGATATGCGGCCCGCCCGCGAAGGCGCGGACGATCCGGCGCGCCTCTGCGACCAGCCGCTCGCCCCCTGTCACGAGAAGCGCGGGGTCGAGGTTTCCCTGCACGCAGCCGTCCCTCTGCACGTTCTCGGCCGCCCATTCCGCCGTCACGGAATTGTCGATTGCCACGCAGTCGGCGCCGGTCGCCCTGGCGAAGCCGACGTAGCGAGGGCCGGCCTCGCGCGGGAAGGCGATGACCGGCAGGCCCGGGTGGCGGGCCTTCAGGCCGGCGATGATCCGCTTCGCCGGGGCCAGGGCGAAGTCGTCGAAATCCTGCCCCTTCAGCGACCCCGCCCAGCTGTCAAAGAGCTTCACGACCTCTGCCCCCGCTTCCACCTGGGCCGAGAGGTAGTGGATCGTCGCCTCCGTCAGGCGGTCGATCAGCCCCTGGAAGGTCGCGCGGTCGGTGGCCTTCAGCGCATGTGCCGGGCCCTGATCCGGCGTGCCGCGCCCCGCTATCATGTAGGTTGCCACCGTCCAGGGCGCGCCGGCGAAGCCGATGAGCGTGGTTTCCCTCGGCAGCGCGCGGGACAGGATGCGCACCGTCTCGTAGACCGGCGCCAGCGTCTCGTGGATGGACTCCACCGGTTTCAGCGCGGCCAGCCCCTCGGGCGTGGTGAGTGTGGAAAGGCGCGGGCCCTCGCCGGTCACGAACCAGAGGTCGGCGCCAAGGGCCTGCGGCAGGAGGAGGATGTCGGCAAAGAGGATCGCCGCATCGAAGTCGTAGCGGCGGATCGGCTGGAGCGTGACCTCTGCGGCAAGCTCGGGCGTGTAGCAGAGCGTGAGGAAATCCCCCGCCTTCTCGCGGGTGGCGCGGTATTCCGGCAGGTAGCGGCCCGCCTGACGCATCATCCAGATCGGCGGGACCGGCAGGGTCTCGCCGGCGAGGGCACTGAGGATTGTCTTTTTCATGGGGCCTCCTCCGCCCCTTCATCCCCGGCTGCGACGGGATGTCAAGGTACGCGCCGCGCGCGGCCATTGCGCGGGCAATCTGTCGCGGCTATGCCCTGTCCATGCAGATGCCCGATGCAAAGACCCCGCTGAAGATCGGCACCCGCGGCTCTCCGCTGGCGCTCGCGCAGGCCCACGAGACCCGCGCGAGGCTCATGGCCGCCCACGGCTTGCCCGAGGGCGCCTTCGAGATCGTCGTGATCAAGACCACCGGCGACGACCGGACGCTGATCGCGGCCGACCGGCCCCTGAAGGAGATCGGCGGCAAGGGCCTCTTCACGAAGGAGATCGAGGACGCGCTTCTCGCGGGCGGGATCGACATCGCCGTACATTCCATGAAGGACATGCCGGTGGCGCAGCCGGCGGGCCTCCTTCTCGACTGCCACCTGCCGCGCGAGGATGTGCGCGACGCCTTCGTCTCGCCCGCTGTCGCCCGGCTGGCCGATCTGCCCGAGGGCGCGGTCGTCGGTTCCTCTTCGCTCCGGCGCCGGGCGCAACTCGCGCACCGCCGTCCCGACATCAGGCTCGTCCAGTTCCGCGGCAACGTGCAGACGCGGCTGAAGAAGCTGAACGACGGTGTCGCGGCGGCGACCTTCCTCGCCATGGCGGGGCTGAACCGGCTGGGCATGGCCGAGGTGGCGAAAAGCGCGATCGCGCCCGAGGAGATGCTTCCGGCCGTCGCGCAGGGTGCGATCGGCATCGAACGCCGCGCCGCCGATTCGCGCGCGGCCGCCCTTCTCGCGGCAATCCACGACCGGGCGACGGGCGAAGGACTCGCAGCCGAACGCGCGTTCCTCGCCGCGCTCGACGGCTCCTGCGAGACGCCCATCGCCGGGCTCGCGCTGCACGTGGACGACGGCCTCTGGCTCCGGGGCGAGATCCTCCGACCCGACGGGTCCGAGGTGATCGCGGGCGAGCGGCGCTGCGCTGTCGCCGACGCCGCGGAAGCGGGGGCAGACCTCGCGCGCGAGCTGCTCGGTCGGGCGCCGGCCGGATTCTTCGACTGGCGGGGGTGACGGTGGCGCGCATGGATGCGGACCGGACCGAGGAGCCGAGGCTGATGTCGCTGGCCCATGGTGGCGGCTGCGGCTGCAAGATCGCGCCCGCACTCCTGTCGGAGCTTCTGGCAGGGATGCCGGGCCTTCCGCTGCCGCCCGACCTTCTGGTCGGTACGGCACACTCCGACGACGCGGCGGTCTACCGGCTGAACGACAGCCAGGCGATCGTGGCGACCACCGACTTCTTCCTGCCCGTTGTCGACGATCCATTCGACTTCGGCCGCATCGCCGCGACCAACGCGCTGAGTGACGTCTACGCCATGGGCGGGCGGCCGATCCTGGCGCTCGCCATCGTCGGAATGCCGATCTCGCGGCTCTCCCCCGCCACGATCGCGCGGATTCTCGAAGGCGGTGCTTCGGTCTGCGCCGCGGCAGGGATTCCGGTGGCGGGCGGTCACAGCATCGACGCGGCCGAGCCGATCTACGGGCTGGTCGCGCTGGGGATCGTGCATCCCGACCGGGTGCGGCGGAACACCGGCGCCCGGCCCGGCGACGTGCTGATCCTCGGCAAGCCGCTCGGCACCGGGGTGATGTCCGGGGCGCTGAAGAAGGGGCTGCTGGGCGATCCGGCGTATCGGCTGATGCTCGACACCACCACGCGGCTGAATACCCCCGGCCCGGAGTTCGCGCAGATGGACGGGGTCCACGCGATGACCGATGTGACGGGTTTCGGGCTGGCGGGCCATGCGCTGGAACTTGCCCGCGGTGCGGGCGTCAGCATCACGCTCGACTGGGCGCGGGTCCCGGTGATGGACGGGGTGCGCGATCTTCTTCGGCAGGGCTGCGCGACCGGCGCCTCCGGGCGAAACTGGGCGAGCTATGGCGCAAGCGTCGCCCTGCCAGAGGGGTTCGCCGTCACGGAGCGGGCGCTTCTGACCGATCCGCAGACAAGCGGCGGGCTTCTGGTCAGTTGCACGCCAGCGGCGGCCGATGCGGTGCTGGACCTCTTCGTGGCGCAGGGATTTGCCGGGGCTTCGGTGATTGGCGAGGTGGGCGCTCGGGAAGCCCTGCCGCGCCTGATGGTGCGCTGAGGCGTGCCGAGGATCGGTCATTCCGCCCGGGCGAGAAGTCCCAGCACCATCGGCCCGAGCGTGTCCACGGCCAGAGCAACGCCCCCCGCGATGGGATTGCGCCCGTAGGGCCCGATGCGGCCCGCGCCCGTTTCCGGCACTGTCCGGCATCTGCGGCACATGGCATAAGGGAACGGCACCCCGGAGAACGATGATGCTTCGCCCGCTCAGGAACCGCACCTACCGGCATCTCTTCGCCGCGCAGGTGATATCGCTGCTCGGCACCGGACTCATGACGGTGGCGCTCGGGCTTCTCGCCTTCGATCTCGCCGGGGCCGAGGCGGGGGCGGTGCTCGGCACCGCGCTCGCGATCAAGATGGTGGCCTATGTCGGTCTCGCCCCCGTGGCGCAGGCGCTCTCCGACCGGCTGCCGCGCCGGGCAGTGCTCGTCACGCTCGACCTCGTCCGGGCAGCGGTTGCGCTCTGCCTGCCTTTCGTCACCGAGGTCTGGCAGGTCTATCTGCTCATCTTCGTGCTGCAGGCGGCCTCGGCCGGCTTCACCCCGACCTTCCAGGCGACGATCCCCGACATCCTGCCGGCCGAGGAGGACTACACCCGCGCGCTCTCGCTCTCGCGTCTGGCCTATGACCTTGAGAGCCTCGTCTCGCCTATGCTCGCGGCGGCGCTCCTTACGGTGATGGAATTCCACAGCCTCTTCGCCGGGACGGTGGCCGGCTTCCTCGTCTCGGCAGCCCTCGTCGTCAGCGTGACCCTTCCGGCGCCCGAGCCCGGCCCCCGCCGCGGCATCTGGGACCGGACAACGCGGGGGCTCCGCCTCTATCTCGCCACGCCGCGGCTCAGGGGGCTCTTCGCGGTCAACCTCGCCGTCGCGGCGGCGGGGGCGATGGTCATCGTCAACACCGTGATTCTCGTGAAGTCCCGCTTCGGGCTCGGCGAGGTCGAGGTCGCCTGGGCGCTGGCGGCCTTCGGCGCGGGCTCGATGGCGGCCGCGCTCGCGCTGCCCCGGCTTCTCGACCGGCTCGCGGACCGCCCGGTCATGATGTCCGGCGCGGCGGTGCTGGTGGCCGGAACGGCTGCCGGCGCGCTTGTCGGCACCTATGCCGCGCTCCTGCCGCTCTGGCTCGTGATCGGGGCGGGGTACAGCGCGGCGCAAACCCCCTCGGGCCGGCTTCTCCGCCGCTCGGCCGGGGCTGCCGACCGCCCCGCGATCTTCGCCGCTCAGTTCGCGCTCTCGCATGCCTGCTGGCTTCTCTGCTACCCGCTCGCCGGCTGGCTCGGGGCGCGGATCGGCCTTGGTCCGACCTTCCTCATGATGGCGCTCATCGGACTTGCCGGCGCCGTCCTCGCGCTCCGCCTCTGGCCCGCGCAGGACCCGGCAGAGGTCTCGCATGACCATCCCGGACTGCCGCCCGACCATCCGCACCTGCGCGATCACGGGGAAGCGGGGCGGCATCGCCACGCCTACGTCATCGACGACCTGCATCCCGCTTGGGCAAAGGTCGGCGCGGGCTGAGGATGCGCGGCTACTCCGCCCGGGCAAGCAGTTCCAGCACCTTCGGCCCGAGCGCGTCCACGACCAGGGCCACGCCCCTTGCATTGGGATGGAGCCCGTCGGGCTGGATGTAGTCTGCCAGGGCCTGCTGCCGGTCGGGAAGCGCGAGGATCGGGGCGAGGAAGGGTTCCGCCAGAAGTGCTCCGTGCTTCGCGGCAAGTTCCGGATAGATCGAGTCGAACGCGGTCTTGTAGTCCGCGCCGTAGTTGCCGGGCGCCGCCATCGGCACCACCAGCACGGGGATGCCCTTTTCCGCCGCCTTCGTCAGGATCGCGTCGAGATTGCCGCGCGCCTCCTCGGGAGGGATCCCGCGGAGGAGGTCGTTGCCGCCGAGCGTGATGATCATCGCATCCACCGGGGCCGACAGCGTCCAGTCGATTCGCGCCAGCGCCCCTGCGGTCGTGTCGCCGGAAACGCCGGCGTTCTGCACCGTCACCTCGGCGCCCCTTTCGGCAAGCCAGGCCTGAAGCTGCGGGACGAAGCCGTCCTCGGGCGGCAGGCCGTAGCCCGCCGTCAGGCTGTCGCCGAAGGCCACGAGCGTCGGCGGCGAGGCCTGGGCTGCGGTGCCCGCGAACAGCAGGAAGCCGAGCGCGAGGTTGCGCAATGCCCGGCCGACCCCATATGGCTTGAAGCGGCGGATGGAGCGGACGGCAGGCATGAGCGAGACCATACTGAGCCTGGAGGACGCGCGGCTCGTGCTCGAGGGCAACGCCGGCCGCATCGAAATCCTGAAAGGCATCAGCCTTGACGTGTCGCGGGGCGAAAGCCTCGGGCTCGTCGGTCCGTCGGGGTCGGGCAAGTCGTCGCTCCTCATGCTCATGGGCGGGCTCGAACGCGCGACATCGGGCCGGATCACGGCGCTTGGCCATGACCTGACGGCGCTCGACGAAGACGCGCTCGCACGGTTCCGCAGGGGCAATATGGGCATCGTGTTCCAGTCCTTCCACCTGATTCCGACGATGACGGCGGTCGAGAATGTCGCGATCCCGCTGGAGCTTGCGGGGGTGGCGGACGCTTTCGGCCGCGCGGCGGCGGAGCTTGAGGCGATGGGGCTCGGCGCGCGGATGGACCATTATCCGGCGCAGCTTTCGGGCGGCGAGCAGCAGCGCGTGGCGCTGGCTCGCGCTGCGGCGCCGCGGCCGGCCATCTTTCTCGCCGACGAGCCGACGGGCAACCTCGATGCCGCCACTGGCGAGGCGATCATGGAGCTTCTCTTCGGCTTGCGGGACCGGCACGGGGCGACGCTGATCCTCGTCACCCACGCGCCGGAGCTTGCGGCGCGTTGCGACCGGGTGGTGCGGCTTGCCGACGGCCGGATCGCGGGCGAGGACCGAGCCCGGCGCGTCAAGGTCGCCGAATGACACTTCCGATCGCGGTCAGGATTGCCCGGCGCGAGCTCCGGGGCGGCACGCGGGGATTCATCGTCTTCCTCCTCTGCCTCATGCTTGGCGTCGCCGCGATTGCTGCGGTCGGAACGGTGCGCTCCTCGATCGAGACGGCGATCCGCGATCAGGGCGCGGTGCTTCTGGGCGGCGACGCCGAGATGTCCTTCACCTACCGCTTTGCCACACCCGAGGAGCGCGGCTTCATGGATGCGCGGGCCGCGAAGGTGTCGGAGATCGTCGAATTCCGCTCCATGGCGGTCGTGGGCGAGGGGGAGGCTGCCGAGCGTGCGCTCACGCAGGTGAAGGCGGTCGATGCCGCGTATCCCCTGACCGGTGCGATGGTGTTCGAGCCGGCGCTGGCGCCGGCCGAGGTCTTCGCCCCCCTTGAGGGCCTCCCCGGCGCGGCGATGGACCCGGTTCTCGCCGACCGCATGGGACTTGCCATCGGCGACCGCTTCCGGCTCGGCACCAAGGAGTTCCGCCTCGCCGCCCGGATCCTGCGGGAACCCGACGCGGCGGCGACCGGATTCACGGTGGGGCCGCGGACGATGGTGCGGACGGAGGACCTTGCAGGCTCGGGCCTTCTCGAGCCCGGCAGCCTCTTCGACACGAACTACCGGCTCCTGCTGCCCGACGGCGTGGCGGTAGGCCCCGTCGGCCGCGAGGCGGTGGCCGCGTTCCGCGACAGCGGAATGCAATGGCAGGACGCGCGCTATGGCGCCCCTGGGATGCGGCGCTTCGTGGATAGGATGGGGTCGTTCCTGATCCTCGTCGGGCTCGCGGGGCTCGCCGTCGGCGGCGTCGGCATCGGCGCGGCGGTCAGGTCGTATCTCGACGGCAAGGTGGGCACGATGGCCGCCCTGAAGGCGCTCGGTGCGACCTCGGGGACGATCTTCGCCGTCTATCTCGTCCAGGTTGCGGCGCTCGCCCTCATCGGCGTCGTCGCGGGCCTCGTCCTCGGCGCGGGCGCACCGATCCTCGCCGGGCCGCTGATCGCCGGGGCGCTGCCGATCCCGGTCGAGATCGGCCTTGCCGTGCGCCCGCTCGCCGAGGCCGCGACTTATGGCGTGCTCACCGCCGCGCTCTTCGCGCTCTGGCCGCTGGCGCGCACGCGCGAGGTGAAGGCGGCGGCGCTCTTCCGCGACCTCGGTCCGGGGCGGCGGGTCTGGCCGGGCTGGCGCCTGTCGGCGGTGCTGGCCGGAATCGCCGGCGCGCTCGTCGCGGTGGCTGTCGGGTTGTCCGGTGTTCCGGAACTGGCATTCGGCACGCTAGGCGGCATCGTCGCGGCGCTTGTCGTTCTGACACTCGCAGCACTCGCGCTCAGGCGGTTCGCCCGGCGCATGGGCCACCGTGCGCGGGGCCGGCCGGCGCTAAGGCTCGCGCTTTCGGCCATCGGCTCGCCGAAGGAGGAGGCAACGGCCGTCATACTGTCGCTCGGCCTCGGTCTCTCGGTCCTTGCGGCCGTGGGCCAGATCGACACCAACCTTCGCGCCTCCATCGCCCGCGACCTGCCGGAGGTCGCGCCGTCCTACTTCTTCGTCGACATCCAGCCTGATCAGATCGAGGGCTTCCTGGCCCGGGTGAAGGGCGATCCGGCGGTCAGCCGCGTGGATACCGCACCGATGCTCAGGGGCGTGCTGACCAGGATCAACGGCCGCGACGCGCGCGAGGTGGCGGGCGACCACTGGGTCGTCCGCGGCGACCGCGGACTGACCTATTCCGCAACCCCGCCCGAGCGGACCCGGATCGTCGCGGGCGAATGGTGGCCCGAGGACTACGCCGGCCCGCCGCTCATGTCCTTCGCCCGCGAGGAGGCGGAGGAGATGGGGCTGAAGCTCGGCGACCGGGTCACGGTGAACGTCCTCGGCCGCGACATCGAGGCCCGGATCACCTCGTTCCGAGAGGTGGACTTCGGCACGGCGGGAATCGGCTTCGTCATGGCGATGAACCCGGCGGCCCTTCAGGGAGCGCCGCACAGCTGGATCGCCACCGTCTATGCCGCGCCTGAGGCGGAAGCCGCGATTCTGCGCGACCTCGCCACCGCCTTTCCGAACATCACCGCGATCCGGGTGAAGGACGCCATCGACCGGGTGAGCGAGGCGTTGGCCGCCATCGCGAAGGCCACCGCCATCGCGGCGGGCGTGACGCTCCTGACCGGGGTCGTCGTGCTGATCGGCGCGGCCGCGGCGGGGGAACGGGCGCGGGTCTATGAGGCGGCCGTGCTGAAGACGCTCGGCGCGACGCGGGGAGTGGTGCTCGCGAGCTTCGCGCTCCGCTCCGCGCTGATGGGGGCGGCGGCGGGGATCGTGGCCGTCGCCTTCGGCGCGGCGGCGGGCTGGGCGGTGATGACCTTCGTGATGGAGGGCACGTTCCGGTTCGAGCCGGTCTCGGCCGCGGCGATCGTCACGGGCGGCGCGCTGGCGACGCTTCTCGCCGGCCTCATCTTCGCGCTGAGGCCACTCGCCGCGCGGCCGGCGCGCGTCCTGCGGGCGCGGGACTGACGGCGGAGGCGGTCAACCCTCCGTGCGTTCGGCGACCGGCGAGCCCTCGGCGATGGCATCGGCGGGGTGGAGGATTACCCGGTCGCCCGGCTGGAGCCCCTCGGTCACCTCCGCGGCGGTGCCGTTGCGCTGGCCGAGGACGACGGGGCTGAGCCGCGCCTTGCCGTCCACGGCCCGGAAGACCGCCCAGCCACCCTCGTGCCGGAAGAGCGCCGAGAGCGGAACCTGCATCACATCGGCGCCTTCCCATTTCACGATGCGGAGGTAGACGGCGTAGCCGTCGCCGAGGCCGGAGCGGGCCCCGGCGGGGGTGATGATGTCGAAGACGGCGTCGACACGTTGCTCCTCGATCCCGAGCGCCGAGACCTTGGTGCGCGCGGACGGATCGAGGCTGCGCAGTTCCGCCTCGAGCGGCGGAGTGCCGCCCCAGCGCTCCACGATGGCGCGGGTGCCGGGTCTGAGCCCGACTGCATCGGAGGAGAGCAGATCGGCCACGATCTCCAGATCGTCGGTGCGGCCGACCGAGAGGAGCCGGGTGCCGGCGGCAACGGGGGTCTCGCTGACGATGTCGACGGTCAGGACCGTGCCGGTGATTGGCGCGCGGAGCGTCACGCAACAGCTGTCGCGCGCCGCGCCGCCGACCGACGGCGGCACCAGGACCGCGTTCGCGCGGGCCAGTGCGCTCGTTGCCATCTCGACGTTTGACCGCGCCGCCTCGCGCGCGGCGAGCCGGATGGCGAGAAGCTGGCTCGCGTCCTCGAGCGCGGTCTGCGAGGCGACGCCACGCTCGGCAAGGGTGCGGGCGCGGTCGTGCTGGCTGCGGGCGTAGTGGAGTTCCTCCTCCGCCTGGCGAAGCTGCGCCTCGGCCAGCGTCAGCGCGGCGCGGGCCTCGCGCACCGCGGCCTCGGCCTGATCGCGCGACCGCGCGTCGAGAAGGGCGGGGGCGGCGGGTTCGACCACGGCGACGACGGTCTCGCCTGCAACCACCGCATCGCCCACCTCGACGGGCGCGCGCCGCGCGGTGCCGGAAATCGGCGCGGCGACCTCGAAGACGTCCTTCACGCGCGTCTCGCCCTCGGCGTTCACGGTGACAAGCATCGGCCCCCGCGCGATCGTGGCAAGGTCCACCGGCACGGGTTCGGTGCGAAAGGCGAGCCAGGCGAGGCCGCCCGCGACGCCGGCGCCGAGAAGGCCGATGATGTAGTGGCGGGGTTGAAGGGCCATGGGTCACTCCCGGGTTTTCATGACGGCGACGAGGTCGAGCCGGTCGATGCGGCGGCGCACCACCAGCGCCGAGACAAGGGCGGTCAGAAGGACGATGAGGCTCGCGCGGGCGAAGGTCGAGGGGACGATCACGAAGGGCACCTCGTAGAGGTCGCTCTCGATTCCTTGCGTGAATGCCCAGGCGATGCCGAGTCCGGCGAGCCAGCCGAGAGGCTGCGCGAGAAGCGCCAGGACCATCACCTCCCCGACGAGGATGAACGAAACCTCGCCGCGCGAGAAGCCGAGGATCCTGAGGCTCGCCAGTTCGCGGGCGCGTTCGGATAGCTGGATGCGGGCGCCGTTGTAGGTGACCCCAACGGTGATGAGAACCGCGATCGTGATGTAGACGGTGGCGGTGATGCTGATGTTTTCGCGCAGCGTCTCGTCGAACGACCGGCGCATGTCGGAGACCATGGCCGTGCCGGCCAGCGCAGGCATCCCGTTCAGCGCGCGATGGAACTCCGACCGTGCCGCGGGGTCGAGCGTCAGGTTTGCCACCGAGACCTGCGGCGCCTGGCGGCGCAGTGCGTTCAGCGCCTCGAAGTCCATGTAGGCGGCGATGCCGATGTACTGGTCGATGGTCGCCGTGACCGGCAGGAGCGCGGTTTCGCGCCGGCCCGACAGGAACTCAACCTCGACCGTGTCGCCTGGCGCGACGCCGAGTTGCCGGGCGAGCCGCGCGGCGAGGACCACGCCGCCGGGCGGCGCGGCGACGACCCGGCCCGAACCGCCGACGATGCGCGACAGGTCCGCATCGGGCCGCCGCGCCTCCAGCGTCGTGTGCTTCTCGAGATGGCCGTTGCGCAGCACCACCGGCTCGATCAGTTGCCCCTCGATCTGCAGCGCGCCGGGAAGGCTGCGCAGGTCGTCGATCACGCGCTCGGGCCGGTTCTCTGCGAACATCAGGACCGCATCCTGACGGTTGGCCAGCCCGAAGGTGGTGTCGAGCATCTTGTCCATGGCGTCGTCGAAAAAGCTCGCCGCGGCAAGAACGCCGACCGCCATCGAAAGCCCCAGCGCGCTCATCGCGGCGCGCACGGGCCATCGGGTGATGGAGCGCAGGATCATCATCGCCGGCTGCGACAGGCGGAGCCGCGCCATCAGCCGATCGGCGAGACCGCGGCGGAACCGCGGCGGTGCCGGGGGCTGCATCGCCACGGCGGGCGGCAGGCGGGCCGCCGCGAGTGCGACGCGAAGCGCGCCGAAGGCTGCCGAGGCGAGGCCGAGGAGCGCCGCGACGGCATAGACCGACCAGGAGCCGCGGAAGATCAGGTACGGGAAGTCGAAGAAGCGGGCGTAGAGCCGCGCCATGCCATGCGCGAGCCAGGCCCCCGCGCCCCAGCCCATCAGGATGCCGACGATGGCGGTGAGCGCCGCAAGCATCAGGTAGTGCTGGGCGACCTGGCGGTTGCCGTAGCCGAGCGCCTTCAGAAGCCCGATCTCGGCGCGTTCGAGCGCGACGATGCGGCCCAGAACCATGTTCACCAGGAACGCGGCCACCCCGAAGAAGATCGGCGGCATGACGATGGTCATGGTCCAGAGCTGGTCAAGTTCGGACGAGACGAAGCTGTGCGAGATCTGGCGGTCGCGGCCATGCGCCCCGTTGCCGCCGTAGGGGTCGAGAAGCGCGTCGATCCGGTCGATGACCTCGGGCTCCGACGCGCCCTTGTATAGCGCGACAGTCAGGCTGTTGAAGGCACCCGACATGTCGAAGGCCGCCGTCGCCGCGCGTTCCGGCATGAAGATGACGCCGAAGCCTTCGTTGTCGGGCATCATCGCGCCGGGGCCGAGCGTGTAGATGAACTCGGGCGTGAGGACCGTGCCGGTGATCGTCAGTTCCCGCCGCGTGCCGTTGAGATTGGCGAAGAACCGGTCGCCGAGGGTGAAGCGGTTGGCCAGGGCGAAGGGCTCGTTCACCGCGACCTCGTTCGCGGCGTCGGGATCGGGCAGCCGGCCCGACCGCAGCAGCGGCAGGTTGAGGAGCGGCTCGCCCGATGCGGGCAGCGAGATGATGCGCCCGACCGCCGTTTCCTCCCGCCCGGGAATGTCGAGCGTCACCAGCCCTTCCGTCCGTGCCTCGGCGCTGCGCACGCCTGGAATGGCAGCCACCTCGGGCAGGACGGTCAGCGGCGCACGCCGGGCCGAGGCCCAGATATCGGCAAAGCGGTTGCGTTCGTAGTAGGCATCCCGGCTGTCGCCGAGCGCCTGGTACATGACGAAGGAGGTCAGGAGCGCCGCCACCCCGCAACCGAGGACGAGCGCGATGGCCAGCGCCTGCGCCCAGAGCCGGACGAAATCGCGCAGGAGCTTGCGGTCGAGCGCGTGCATCACCATTCGATCTCCGAGGGCTCGATGCGCGTCTCGTTCACCTCGGCGCTGAGAAGCCGGCCGTCCTGGAAGCGGATCACGCGGTGCGCCATCTTTCGGATCGCGACGTTGTGGGTGATGACGACCGTCGCGGTCCCCAGTTCGTCGTTCACACGCTTCAGCGCCTGCAGCACCTGCACCCCGGTCTGGCTGTCGAGCGCACCGGTGGGTTCGTCGCACAATAGCACGTCGGGCCGCTTGGCGATGGCGCGGGCGATCGCCACGCGCTGCTGCTCGCCGCCGGAAAGCTCGGCCGGGAAATGGTCGAGCCGGGGCGCGAGCCCCACCATCCCCAGGGCCTCGGCCGGGCTCATCGGGTTGTGCGACACGTCCGTGACAAGCTGCACGTTCTCGCGCGCGGTCAGCGAGGCGACGAGGTTGTAGAACTGGAAGACGAAACCCACATGGTCGCGCCGGTAGGCCGTCAGCGCCCTGTCGCCGAGCCCCGTCAGCTCCTGGTCGCGGAACCAGACATGGCCGCTCGTCGCCGTATCGAGGCCCCCGAGGATGTTGAGAAGCGTGGACTTCCCCGAACCCGAGGGGCCGAGGAGCACGGTGAACTCGCCCTCGTAAAGCTCGAGGTCCACACCGTCGAGTGCGCGGACCTGAATCTGGCCGGTGTCGTAGACCTTGGTCAGGCCGGTGGCGCGGAAGACGGGAACGGGCATGCGCTATCCTTTGCCGGCCTTATCGACGGGCAGAGGGGGCGCCGTCCTTGATCCGCCTCAAACGCTGCGCTCCGGCTGCCGCCATGGGGCGCAATTGCGCCTAGTCAGGGCCATATTCATCATGAAAATGGAACCAGTCGCAGGGTGTTCCTGTTTTTGTAGCTGATTCGCACCGAAAGCCGAGTGTCATGATCGACCGACGTTCCCTCCTCACCGGTGCCGCCGCCCTGGCGGTCACGGCCGCCGGCCGCCCGGCGCTCGCCATCCCCGCGGTGAAGCCGCCACCGCCCTCGGCGCCGATCCCGGGCCTCACGCTTGCGCCCGAACTCTATCCGTCGGTCGTCACCGTGCGCCGCGACCTGGAGCCGGGAACGATCCATGTGATCTCGTCGAAGTACTTCCTCTACTACATCGCCCGCAAGGGTGTGGCGATCCGCTATGGCGTTGCGGTGGGCAAGGCCGAGCTTGTCTTCCGCGGCGCGGCCGAGGTCGGCAAGAAGGTCGAATGGCCAAGCTGGAAGCCGACGCCCGAGATGATCGCGCGCAACCCCGGCGCCTATGCAAAGTATGCCGACGGGATGCCGGGCGGGCCGAAGAACCCCCTCGGCGCGCGGGCGATCTACCTCTTCCAGGATGGCCGCGACACCGCGATCCGGATCCACGGCACGATCGAACCGAACTCCATCGGCAAGTCGGTGTCGAATGGCTGCCTGCGGATGGTGAACGCACATGTCATCGACCTTTACGATCGCGTCGCGCTCGGCGCGCCGGTGATGGTCTACTGAAAGGCGCCTGCCTGGCGTCCGCCGCGGGGGGCTTCCCGTGCCCCGGCCCGGGCGCTAAGAGGGGGCCATGTCGCCCACCCCCATGCTCCGCACGCTTGCGTCGCTCGCCGAGGTCGCCGCGCTCGACCACGATGCGGTGATCGACGTGCGCTCGCCCTCGGAGTATGCCGAGGATCACCTGCCCGGCGCGATCAACCTGCCGGTGCTCGACGATGCGGAGCGCGCGCGGGTCGGCACGATCTACAAGCAGCAGTCGCCCTTCCTCGCGCGGAAGGTTGGCGCGGCGCTCGTCGCGCGCAATGCAGCCCGCCATCTCGAAGGGCCGCTCGCCGACCTCTCGGGGGCCTGGCGGCCACTGCTCTATTGCTGGCGCGGCGGCCAGCGCTCCGGCTCCTTCGCGACGATCCTCGCGCAGGTGGGCTGGCGGGTCGAGCTTGTCGACGGCGGCTACAAGTCCTGGCGGCGGCTCGTGGTCGAGATGCTTCATGACCGTCCGGTGCCGAGCCCGGTCGTCGTGCTGGACGGCAACACCGGCTCGGCCAAGACCGAGCTTCTCGCGCTCCTCGCGGCCCGGGGGCTGCAGGTCATCGACCTCGAGGGCCTCGCCAACCACCGAGGCTCGCTCTTCGGCGCGATGCCGGGCGGGCAGCCCTCGCAGAAAGCCTTCGAGGGGCGGCTCGCGATGGCGCTCGCGACCCTCGATCCCGCCCGCCCCGTCGTGGTGGAGGCCGAAAGCTCCAAGGTCGGCGACATCGCGCTGCCGAAGCAACTCTGGGCGGCCATGGCGGCAGCCCCCCGCATTCATGTCGCGGCCCCGGCTGAGGCCCGCGCCGCCTATCTCGCCCGCGCCTATGCCGACCTGGCCGGGGACCGTGCGCGCCTCGCCGCAGTGATCGAGAGCCTGCGCCCGCTGCACCTGGCCGAGGTGGTCGACACCTGGCTGGCTCTCGCCGCCGAGGGTGCTTTCGCGCCGCTCGCGGCCGGCCTCATGGCGCATCACTACGACCCGCGCTACGAAAAGCACCGGGCACGCTTCGCCGACGGCCGCGAGCGCGTGGTCGAGGCGCCAAGCCTCGCGCCCGAGGCGCTCGCCCCGCTCGCTGACAGGATCGCACTGACGGTTGGCGCGCTTGCCTCGGCGACCCGGCGCTGAACCCGCGCCCGCAGGCCGCCGCCGGCTCAGTCCTCGACGGTCAGGAAGGGCGTGCCGGCCACCACCTCGCCGATGACTGCCGGGCGTTCACCCGTCGCCCGCAGCCGGTGCACGAGGTCGAGCGCAACGCCCGCCGGCACGGCGGCGAGGAGCCCGCCCGCCGTCTGCGGATCGAAGAGAAGGTCCGCGCGTGGCCCCTCGGTCAGGAACATCCGCGCCATCGCCCCCCGGTTCGCGGGCAGGAGGGTGGAGCCATGCCCCTCGGCCGCCAGCGCCTCCGCCCCCGGCAGGACCGGCACATGGGCGAGCGAGATTCGCGCCGCCACGCCAGAGGCGTCGAGCATCGCCAGAAGGTGGCCGGCCAGCCCGAAACCGGTGACATCGGTCATCGCATGGGCCTCGGGCGCAAGAAGCCGCGCCGCCGCCCCCTGCGGGCGGGCCATGGCGGCGAGCGCCCGCGCCACGACCTCGCCCGGTGCGGCCCCCGCCATCTCGGCGGCGAGGATCACCCCGGTGCCAAGCGGCTTGGTCAGGATCAGCCAGTCGCCCGGCCGCGCGCCGGCGATTGTCACCGGCCTCTGCGCCGCAAGGCCGGTGACGGTGAATCCCACCGTGAGTTCCGCGCCAAGGCTGGTGTGCCCCCCCACGACATCGGCGCCCTCGGCCGCAAAGACATCCGCCGCCGCCTCCATGATCTCGGTCAGCGTCCGCGCCTGAAGGTCCGCGCTCATCCGGGGCAGGATCACCTGCGCCAGCGCCGCCTGCGGCCGTGCGCCCATCGACCAGACGTCGCCCATCGCGTGAAGGGCGGTGATCCGCGCCAGTATCCAGGGGTCCTCGGTGAAGGCGCGCACATGGTCGGTCGTCAGCACCTGATGCCCCTTGCCATGGGTCAGGATCGCCGCGTCGTCGCCCGGCCCCGACAGCACGTCGGGCCGCGCCGGCTGCGGCAGGTGGGCAAGCGCCGCCTTCAGTTCCGCCTGCCCGACCTTCGCCCCGCAGCCGCCGCACATCGGCCTGGCGGAAGCGAGTTCCTCGGCCACCCCGGCGGCCACCCTTGCCGGCAGGGCGGGGACAGGCATCTGCGGAAGCTGGTGGAACATCGCCATGAAGCGCCGGTCGATCCGGTCCTTCCAGCGCCAGAGCCAGGGCCCGTCGAAGGGCAGGCCCCACTTGTCGGCGACGGCGCCCTTGCCGCCGGTGGAGATCAGTTTCAGGTAGTCGCGCTGCGGCCGGTAGCTCCGCATCCTGCCCTGCCCGGTCAGTGCCACGCCGAGGTTGTGCAGGAGCACCGGCGCCTGGCGGACGGCATAGACCCCCGCTTTCGGGCGTGGCGCGAAGTCCATGTGGGCGATGTCGCCTGCGGCGAAGATCGCGGGATCGCTCACGCTCTGCAGGCTGGGCCCGACGGTGACGAACCCCTCTGCCAGCACCAGCCCGGTGTCGCCGAGCCACCCCTGCGGGCGCGTCGCGGCCGCGCCGAGGATGAAGGCCGCCTCCACCCGCCCGCCGCCGTCCAGCCGCACCGCCCCCGGCTCCACCGCCACGGCGCGCGCGCCTTCCCGCAGCGTGATCCCGTTCCGGCCGAGATGCGCCAGAAGCGCCCGACGCGCCCCGCCGCCGATCCGTGCCAGCGCCGCGTCCTTCTCGACCACCGTGACCTCTGCGCCGGGGCCGAGCCGGTGGTGCGCCGCCAGCGCCAGTTCCACCCCGGCCACGCCGCCGCCGATCACCGCGACCTGCGGCGCGGCCTCCCCCCGTGCGGCGCGGCCCGCGAACGCCTCCCAGGCGTCGGCGAAGGCATCGAGCGGCTTCGCCGGCACCGCATGCTCGGCGAAGCCGGTCAGCGCCGGCATGTCCGAGGTGATGCCGATGTCGATGGAGGCGACGTCGAAGGCAACGTCCGGCCGCCCGGGCACGCTGATCCGCCGCTCCGCGCGGTCGATCCCGTCCGCGCGGCCGAGGATGAGCCGGGCGCCGGCATGTCGCGCGAGCCGGACGAGGTCGATCTGGAGCGCCTCGCGCGGGTAGTGGCCGGCGACATGGCCCGGCAGCATCCCCGAGTAGGCGGCCGTCGGTTCGGGGCTGATCAGCGTCAGCCGCACACCGGGGATAGGCCGCATCCCCCACATCCTGAGCACCAGCGCATGGGCATGGCCGCCGCCGATCAGCACCAGATCGCGTGTCAGCGGGATCTGACCCTGCATCGCCTGCCCCCCTTGCCCGCCTCTGACTACCCTGCCCGGGCGCTTTCGCCAAGCCGGTCGCGCGGCCGGGCTTGGACTGCGCGGCGCGAGCGGCTAAGGATCGGGACGAGCCAGGGGCGGAAAGCGACGGGAAGGCCATGCAGCGTGTCTATGTCACCGGGGCGGCCGGGTTCATCGGCTTCCACCTGTCCGAACTCCTCCTGAAGGAGGGACTGCGCGTCCACGGCTACGACGGGATGACCGCCTATTACGACCTCGCGCTGAAGCGCGGCCGGCTCGCGATGCTCCATCAGCGCGAAGGCTTCGGCTTCACGCAAGCGATGCTGGAGGACAACGCCCGGCTTGCCGCCGACATGGCGGCGTTCAAGCCCGACGTGGTCGTCCACCTCGCCGCGCAGGCCGGGGTGCGCTATTCGCTAGAAGCGCCGCGGAGCTACCTTTCGTCGAATATCGAGGGCACGTTCAACGTGATGGAGGCCGCACGCGACTGCGGGGTGAAGCACCTCCTCCTTGCCTCCACCTCCTCGGTCTACGGCGCCAATACCGAGATGCCCTACCGAGAGACCGACAAAGCCGACACCCAGGTCTCGCTCTATGCCGCGACGAAGAAGGCGACCGAGTCGCTCTCCCATTCCTGGGCGCATCTCTGGGGCCTGCCCACGACCTGCTTCCGCTTCTTCACCGTCTACGGTCCCTGGGGCCGGCCCGACATGGCGCCCTTCAAGTTCACGAAGGCAATCCTCCAGGGCGAGACCATCGACGTCTACGGCCACGGCAGGATGTTCCGCGACTTCACCTATGTGACGGACCTCGTCCGGGCGATCCGGCTTCTGATGGACAAGCCCCCCGAACGGCCCGCCGCGCCGGACGCGATCGAGGAGGGCGACAGCCTCTCGCCCGTCGCGCCCTGGCGCGTCGTCAACATCGGCAACGGCGAGAAGGTGGCACTCGGCGACTTCATTGCGGCGATCGAGAAGGCGACTGGCCGGACGGCCGTCCGCAACCTCATGGAAATGCAGAAGGGCGACGTGCCCGCGACATGGGCCGACAACCGCCTTCTGACCCGGCTCACCGGCTACCGGCCGGAAACCGGCATCGCGGCTGGCATGGCCGCCTTCGTGGCCTGGTACCGCGAACACTACGGGGTTTGACCGCCACGGCGAATATCGCTTGACGGGCGGGGGCCGCTGGCATAGGACCGCCGCCGGTGCGGCTAGGTAGCTCAGCTGGTTAGAGCACATGACTCATAATCATGGGGTCGGCGGTTCAAGTCCGCCCCTAGCCACCACTTCTGCCTGATAACGACCACATGGGCCGCCGCGACCTTTGGCCTCCCGGCCTTCGGTCGCCTGTCCGCGCGACCGGGCTGGACAGGCGCGCGGCGCCGGTCTTAGTTGGCCGCAGGGCAGCGAAGGCCCGGCAAGTGGAGGACCCCGCACCGTGACCGGCCTTCCCGCGGATATCTCGGACGTCACCCGGCAGCTCGCCGGCAATGGATACATCGCCGACCGGGCGCTCTCGACCGTCGTCTTCCTCGCCCTGAAGCTCGGCCGGCCCCTGTTCCTCGAAGGCGAGGCCGGGGTCGGCAAGACCGAGATCGCCAAGGCGATCGCCGCGGCGCTGGGCCGCCGTCTCATCCGGCTCCAGTGCTACGAGGGGCTCGACGCGGCCTCGGCCGTCTGCGACTGGAACTTCGCCGCCCAGATGCTGGCGATCCGCACCGCCGAGGCCGGTGGGGGCGCCGACCGCGAAGCGCTCAGGGCCGAGCTCTTCACCGAGGACTACCTGATCGAACGGCCGCTCCTCGCCGCGATGCGCCCCCAGCCCGGCGGCGCGCCGGTCCTTCTCATCGACGAACTCGACCGCACCGACGAGCCCTTCGAGGCCTTCCTCTTGGAGGCGCTCTCCGACTTCCAGGTGACGATCCCCGAGCTTGGCACCATCCGGGCGCCGGAACCCCCCATCGTCATCCTGACCTCAAACCGCACCCGCGAGGTGCATGACGCGCTGAAGCGCCGCTGCCTCTACCACTGGGTCGACTACCCCTCGTTCGACCGCGAGATGGAGATCCTCCACGCCCGCGCCCCGGAGGCGACCGAGACGCTGAGCCGCGAGATCGTCGCCTTCGTCCAGAAGCTCCGGCGCGAGGACCTCTTCAAGAAACCCGGCGTCGCCGAAACGATCGACTGGGCGAAATGCCTCCTCGCGCTCGACGTCATCGCCCTTTCGCCCGAGGTCATCGCCGACACGCTGGGCGCGATCCTGAAATACCAGGACGACATCCAGAAGATCGCCGGCGCTCCGGCCAGGAAGATCCTCGACGAACTTCGCGCCGACTTCGCGCCGGCCTGAGGCGCGGGACGATGCGGCCACCACTTCTTCATTGCGGCAACACTCCGGGAGTGCGGGGACGGCCCCCCCACCGCGCCGGCGATGGCTGAACTCTTTCCCCTCGACATCCCCGAGGACGGCAAGCTCGCGGTCAACATCGCCCATTTCGCCCGCGCCCTGCGCCGCACAGGGCTGAAGGTCGGACCCGGGCGGGTGATCGACGCGATCCGGGCGGTCGAGGTGGCGGGCTTCACCGAGCGGGCCGATTTCTACTGGGTGCTCCACGCCTGTTTCGTTTCCCGCCCGGAGGAACGCGCGGTCTTCGCGCAGGTCTTCCGCCTCTACTGGCGCGACCCGCGCTATCTCGAACACATGATGAGCCTGATGCTCCCGGCCGTGAAGGGCGTGCAGGAGGAGCGGCGTGCCGAGGCTGCCGAGAAGCGCGCGGCGGAGGCACTTCTGGACGGGGTGGAGCGCGACCTGCCTCCCCCGCCTGAGGAAGGTGCGGAGGACGAGGAGGAGATCGTCGCCGACGCGACCGCCACCGCCTCGGCCGAGGAACGGCTGAGGACGCTCGACTTCGAGCAGATGTCGGTCTCCGAGATCGCCGAGGCCAAGCGGATGCTCGCCCGGCTGACGCTGCCGGTGCGCCCGCTGGCCTCGCGCCGGACCATGGCGGACCCGCTGGGAAGACTCGCCGACTGGCGGGCGACGATGCGCGCGGCGATGCGGCGGGGCGGAGAGGTGCAGCTTCTCGCCACGCGGCGGCGGCGGACCCGCTGGCCGAACCTCGTCGTCCTTTGCGACATCTCGGGCTCCATGTCGCAGTACAGCCGGATGGTGCTGCACTTCGTCCACGCCGTGGCGAACCACAAGGGCGCGGGCTGGGCGAAGGTCCATGCCTTCACCTTCGGCACGCGGCTGACCAGCATCACCCACCACCTGCGCGAGCGCGACGTCGATGCCGCCCTCGCCGCGGCAGGGGCGGAGGCGCAGGACTGGCAGGGCGGCACACGGATCGGCACCTGCCTCCATGCCTTCAACCGCGACTGGTCGCGGCGGGTGATGGGGCAGGGGGCGGTCGTGCTCCTGATCTCGGACGGGCTCGACCGCGACCCACCCGAGACGCTCGGGCGCGAGATGGAGCGGTTGCACCTCTCGTCGCGCCGGCTCCTCTGGATCAACCCGCTCCTGCGGTGGGACGGCTTCGTGCCGAAGGCACGCGGCATTGCCGCGATGCTGCCGCACGTGGACTGCTTTCGCTCCGGCCATTCGATCCAGTCGCTCGCGGATCTGGCCGGGGCCATCGCCCGGAAGGAAGATGCGGGCGAGAAACTCCGGCTCATGCGGCTTCTTGCGGGTCGATAGCATGGCTTCGATATCGCATCACGCGCCCGTGCCGGTGCAGGATGGAACCGGAGCCGATCCCCGCAAGTTGGGGCTCGAATGGAGATGCACCTGTCCGGGTAGGAGATAGTCATGCGGAAACCCCTGAACACCTCGACTGCGCTCATCGCGAGCCTGTCGCTTTTCGCGGGCGGTCCCGCCTTCCCGCAGGAAGGCGCGCCCGCCGATGTGCCGATGGTCTGTGCCGACGGCAGCGATCAGCCTTGCCCCGAGGGCGTGCCGCTGGTGCCGGCACCCGTGCCCGAAGCCGTCTCCGAACCCCTCCCGGAAACGGCGCCCGAAGCCGTGCCCGCCGAACCGGCTGCACCGGAACCTGCCTCCGGGGCGGTGACGCCGCCAGAGCCCGCGCCCGAGGAGCCCGCGCCCGAAGCCGCCCCGGACACCGGCGCTCCAGCCGAGGTGGTGCCGCAGGGGGCCGCCCCCGCGGCGGCTGCGCCTGTCGAACCCGCAGCGCCCGAAGTTGCGCCGGAGCCGAGTCCCGAGGCCACGTCCGAATCTGCGCCCGAACCTGCGCCCGAAGTGCAGCCGGGCGAACCGGCGGTGACGGAACCCGCTCCGCAACCCGAGGCCGCCACGGGCGCACCTGAGGCGGCCGCCGAATCTGCAATCACGGAGCCTGCAACCACGGAGCCTGCAACCACGGAGCCTGCAACCACGGAGCCTGCAACCACGGCGCCCGAAAGCACCGCGCCAGATGCGCCTGCGGCCGAGGCCCCGGCCGAAGAACCCCCGGCGCAGCCCGCCTCGGAAGCCAGCGATGCGGACGCCGGCGCGACGGGTGACGTCGGCACCGATGCCACAACGGAGCCGCAGCCCGAGCTTCCGGTCCAGCCCGACGCGGCGACCGGGGAGGCACCTGTCGCGGCCGCCGCCGAAGCCGGGGCCGACGCGCAGCCGCCTGCCGATGCACAGGTGACCGAAGAGCTGGTGACCGAAGAGACCGCACGCTCCTCGGACGAGGATTTCGCCAATCCGGTGAACCAGCCCGCCGCCACGCAGCCTGCTGCGGCCGCCCCGGCGGCGGGCTCGGACGACGACGGGCTCTCCGGCGGCGAGAAGGCCGTCCTCCTCGGTCTTGGTGCGCTCGCGGTCGGCGCGATCCTGTCGAACAACCGGCGGGTGCAGCTGAATTCGGGCGACCGGGTGGTGCTCGAACGCCCCGACGGGTCCTACCAGATCATCAAGGACGACAACGCGCTCTTGCGCCGGCCCGGCTCCACCGTCCGCACCGAGCGGTTCGCCGATGGCTCGACGCGGACCATCGTCACGCGCGCCGACGGATCGCAGATCGTGACGATCCGCGATGCCGAGTACCGCGTTCTGCGCCGCGCCCATGTCGCGCCGGACGGGACGCAGACGCTGCTCGTCGATGACACGGTCGCGTATCTGCCCGTCGACGTGACGCGCCTGCCGCCGCCCGCCCCCGCGATCGAGATCGACCCCTACGCCGACGAGGCGGCGTTGCGCGCTGCGCTGTCCCGCCGGGCGGACTTCGACCGGGCCTTCTCGCTCGCCCAGGTCCGCGACATCGAGGAGGTCCGCGCGCTGGTGCCCGTCATCGACCTGACGGCGATCACCTTCGAGACCGGGTCGGCCGCGATCCGGCCCGATCAGGCGGAGGCGCTCGCGCGGCTCGGGAACCTGATGCGGAGCTACATCGACGCAAACCCGCGCGAGATGTTCCTCATCGAGGGTCACACGGATGCCGTCGGATCGGCTGCGTCGAACCTCGCCCTGTCGGACCGGCGGGCGGAATCGGTAGCGCTTGCCATGACCGAGTATTTCGACGTGCCGCCCGAGAATCTGGTGGTGCAGGGCTATGGCGAGGAATTCCTGAAGGTGCCGACCCAGGGACCCGAGCGCCAGAACCGTCGCGCCAGCGTCCGGCGGATCACCGATCTCCTGCGGCAGGCGGCCAACTGATCACCGCGCGGCGGCCGCGCCGTTCCCCTCGCGGCCCGACCATGGGGCGCCCTTGCGGGCGTCCCATCCATGTCCGAAGGCCCCCGGAGGTCTCCGACCTTCCGACCATTTCGCACTGGCGGCGCCCCCGGCACGGCTCCATAGTAGCGCCGGAGGATCGCCATGGACCGCGCCGCGCACGACCGCATTCCTGAAATCGCACTCGACTGGCACCGCGCGGGCAAGGGCGCGGCGCTTGCCACCGTGATCGAGACCTGGGGCTCCGCCCCGCGTCCGGTCGGAAGCCAGCTTGTCGTCTCGCGCGAGGGCGAGATGATGGGCTCCGTCTCCGGCGGCTGCGTCGAGGGTGCCGTGGTGGAGGAGGCGATTGCGGCGCTCTCCGACGGGCGCCCGCGCGTCCTGACCTTCGGGGTCAGCGATGACGAGGCCTTTGCCGTCGGGCTCGCCTGCGGCGGCACGATCCGCGTGCTGGTGGAGCCGGTGGGCGCCACCCTGCCGGAGGCGATTCTGGCCGAGCTCGTCGCCGCCCGCGCCGAGCGCCGACCGGTAGCCCATGTCGTCAACCTGACCGACTGGTCGCGCCGCCTCGCCGCGCCGGACGCTGTGTTCGCCCCTCGTTTCCGCGCTGACAAGTCCGGCATCGAGGGCGACGTCTTCATCGCCATCCATAACCCGCCCCTCAGGATGATCCTGGTCGGCGCCGTGCACATCGCCCAGCCCCTCGTCGCCATGGCGCGGACCTGCGGCTACGATCCGGTGATCGTGGACCCGCGGGAGGCCTTCGGCTCCGCCAGCCGGTTTCCCGGCGAGGACATAAGCCACGACTGGCCGGACGAGGCGCTGGCCGCGATCGGGCTCGATGCGCGAACAGCCGTCGTCACACTGACCCACGATCCCAAGCTCGACGATCCGGCGATCCGCGCGACGCTCGGCTCGGGCGCCTTCTACCTCGGCTGCCTCGGCTCGACCCGGACGCATGCGAAGCGGGTGGCGCGGCTGACCGAGACCGGGTTCACCGAGGCCGACATCGCCCGAATTCACGCCCCCGTGGGCCTGGACATCGGTGCGCAGTCGCCGGCCGAGATCGCGGTGGCGATCCTGGCCGAGATCACCCGCGTACTGAGGCGCGGGGAATGAGGTTCGGCCCGGTCTCGCCGGCCGAGGCGGAGGGCGCGGTGCTCGCGCACTCGCTGATGCTCGGAGGGCGCAAGCTGCCCAAGGGCCGCATCCTCGGCACGGACGAGGTGGCCGCGCTCCGCGCCGCCGGGGTGGCCGCGGTCACGGTCGCGCGACTCGACCCGGGCGACGTGGGCGAGGATGCGGCGGCCGTCCGGCTGGCGCGCGCTTTCGTGCCCGATCCTGCCGGCGCGCACCTCACCCTCTCCCCGCCCCATGCGGGGCGGGTGAACCTTCACGCAACCGGCCTGGGCATCCTCGGGATCGACACGGATGCGGTCCACGCCCTGAACCGGGTCGATCCGGCGCTGACGCTCGCGACGCTCCCGCCCTTTGCGCGGGTCACGCCGGGGATGATGGTCGCAACCGTCAAGGTGATCGCCTACGCGGTGGCGGGCGGCGCGCTGGAAGAGGCCTGTCGTGTCGCCGGGGACGCGGTGCGGGTGCATCCCGTCCTTCTGGCCTCGGCCGGGCTCATCCTGACGACGACGGGCGCGCCGAACGACGCCAAGCTCGCGCGGAAGGGCGAGGAGGCCGTGGCGGCGCGGCTTGCCGCGCTTGGCATGACGCTGGCCGAGGTCGTGGAGGTGCCGCACGAGGTGGAGGCGATCGCGGCAGCGCTCGGGCGGCTGACGGGCGACATGGCCCTGATCCTGACCTCGGCGGCGACATCGGACCTGCACGACACCGCGCCCGAGGGCCTGAGGGCGGCGGGCGGGACGGTGGCGCGCTTCGGTATGCCGGTCGATCCCGGCAACCTCCTCTTCCACGGCAGGCTCGGCGCCCGGCCGGTGATCGGGCTGCCGGGCTGTGCCCGATCCATCGCGCTCAACGGCGCGGACTGGGTGCTCGAGCGGCTCGCCTGCGGTCTCGACGTGTCTTCGGACGACATCTCGGCGATGGGCGTGGGCGGGCTCCTGAAGGAAATCCCGATCCGGCCCGAGCCGCGTGAAAGGGCGCGTGGCGCCGGGAAGTGACTTTACAGGCGCACGAAACAAGCGCGGAAAACACAGAAGCCGGGAGATGACAACCACGACCATCGTCACATAGCCTGATGCCGGGCGAATCCTTAGGCTCTGGCCCGCAGGCGAGGGGGACTATCATGCAACTCACCGACCATCGCGACATCGCGGCAAGCCCGGAGACAGTCTGGGCATCCATACTCGACCCCGAGGTCCTGAAGGCCTGCATCCCCGGCTGCGAGAGCCTGACCGGCTCGCCCGAGGCGGGCTACGAGGCCATCGTGGTGCAGAAGGTCGGCCCGGTGAAGGCGAAGTTCACCGGCGTGGTCACGCTCTCCGACATGGTGGCGGGGCAGTCGCTGACCATCACCGGCGAAGGCAAGGGCGGGCCCGCGGGTTTCGCCAAGGGCGGCGCTAAGGTGGCGCTCGCGCCCGAGGCGGAGGGGACGCGGCTCAGCTACGACGTCGAGGCGCATGTCGGCGGCAAGCTTGCCCAGCTCGGCAGCCGGATCATCGACGGCTTTGCCAAGAAGCTCGCCGACGAGTTCTTCGAACGCTTCAAGACCACCGTCGAAGGGCCTGCGGCGCCCGACGAGGTGCCCGGAGAGGCGTCCGGGGAGGAACCAGGGGACGCGCCTTCCCCGGAGGGCGGCGAGGCGGCACAGAAGAAGGGTTGGATCAAGCGCGTCTTCGGCGGCTGATCCGGTTGGATTCCACAGGGAGGTTGAGATGACAAAAGTCACAATGACCGTGAACGGCACGGCCGTTTCCGGCGAGGTGGAGGGGCGCACGCTGCTCGTGCAGTTCCTTCGGGAAGGGCTCGGCCTGACGGGGACGCATGTCGGCTGCGACACCTCGCAGTGCGGCGCCTGTGTCGTCCATGTCGACGGCAAGGCGGTGAAGAGCTGCACCGCCTTCGCGCTCGACCTCGAAGGCGCCAGCGTGCGCACGATCGAGGGCATGGCCAACGCCGACGGCACGCTCGGCACGCTCCAGCAGGCGTTCCAGGACCATCACGGGCTTCAGTGCGGCTTCTGCACGCCGGGCATGGTGATGACCTCGGCCGCGCTTCTGGCCGAGAACCCGAAGCCGACGGAAGCGGAGGTGCGCGACTACCTCGAAGGCAACATCTGCCGGTGCACCGGCTATCACAACATCGTCAAGGCGGTCCTCGC
Source organism: Paracoccaceae bacterium (assembly GCA_020637675.1). Classification (GTDB taxonomy): domain Bacteria; phylum Pseudomonadota; class Alphaproteobacteria; order Rhodobacterales; family Rhodobacteraceae; genus Albidovulum. Next base: position 606,005 of record JACKKD010000003.1, read on the forward strand.
CGCGTCCGGGCAGGACGTGTCGGCCGTCGCCGCCGAATGAGGGAGGGGAGAGATGCCTAAGGATCATGGGATCGGCGCCAGCATGAAGCGGCGCGAAGACATCCGCTTCCTCACCGGGCGCGGCCAGTATACCGACGATGTCAGCCTGCACGGCCAGACCCATGCGGTGATGGTGCGCTCCACCGTCGCCCACGGGCGGATCAGGTCCATCGACACTTCGGCCGCCGCGGCGATGCCGGGCGTGCTCGCCGTCTTTACCGGCGAGGACTTCAAGGACATGGGCGGCAACCCCGCCGGCTGGCTTATCAACAGCCGCGACGGCACGCCGATGCGCGAGCCGAAGCGCCCCGTACTGGCCCATGGCAAGGTCCGCCATGTCGGGGATGCCTATGCCGCCGTCGTGGCGGAGACCTACCAGCAGGCCCGGGACGCCGCCGAGCAGCTTGCCGCCGATGCCGAGATCGAGGAACTGCCGGCGATCGTCGACATGGTCGCGGCTGTCGCCGACAGCTCCAACCGCGTCCATGACGAAATCCCCGACAACCTTTGCTTCGACTGGGGCTGGATCGAGGACAACCGTGCCAAGGTGGACGCGGTCTTCAAGTCCGCGCCGCATGTCACCACGCTGGAACTCGTCAACAACCGGCTCATCCCGAACGCGATGGAGCCGCGCGCCTCGATCGGCGAGTATTTCCCCGGCACCGGCGACTACAAGCTGACGACGACGAGCCAGAACCCGCACCTGCACCGGCTCTTGATCGCCGCCTTCGTCATGGGCATCCCGGAGAACAAGCTGACCGTCGTCGCGCCCGACGTGGGCGGCGGCTTCGGGTCGAAGATCTATCACTACGGCGAGGAGGCCGTGGTGCTTGCCGCCGCGAAGAAGCTTGGCCGCCCGGTGCGCTGGACCGCCGAACGGTCGGAAAGCTTCCTCTCCGACGCCCACGGCCGCGACCATGTGACGAAGATCGAGATGGCCGCGACGAAGGAAGGCGAGATCCTCGCCATCCGGACCGAAACTCTCGCCAACGTGGGCGCGTATCTCTCGAACTTCTCGACGGCTACGCCCACCTTCCTGCATGGCACGCTGATGGCCGGTCCCTACAAGGTGCCGAACGTCTACGTGAACGTGAAGACGGTCTTCACCAATACCGTGCCCGTGGACGCCTACCGCGGCGCCGGGAGGCCCGAGGCGACCTACAGCCTTGAGCGGACCATCGACAAGATGTGCCGCGAGCTCCACCTCGACCCGTTCGAGGTCAGGCGGAAGAACCTCATCACCCCGGAGATGTTCCCCTACACCACGCCCGTCGGGCTCGCCTACGATACCGGCAACTACGGCGCCACGCTCGACAAGGCGATGGAGATCGGCGACGTGGCCGGCTTCGAGAAGCGGCGCGCCGCTTCGGCGGCGAAGGGCAAGCTCAGGGGCATGGGGCTATCGACCTGGATCGAGGCCTGCGGCATCGCGCCCTCGCATCTCGTCGGTGTCCTCGGCAGCCGTGTCGGGCTTTATGACGCGGCGACGGTGCGGGTGAACGCGACCGGCAACATCAGCGTGATGACCGGCGCCCACAGCCACGGCCAGAGCCACGAGACGGTCTTCGCCCAGATCGTCGCCGAAAAGCTCGGCGTGCCGGAATCCTCGGTCGAGATCGTCCATGGCGACACCTCCAAGATCCCCTTCGGCATGGGCTCTTACGGCTCGCGCTCGCTCGCGGTCTGCGGTGTCGCGGTGACCAAGGCGATCGACAAGATCGTCGCCAAGGGCAAGAAGATCGCGGCCCACATGCTGGAGGCGGCGGAAGAGGATATCTCCTTCGCCGACGGCAAGTTCTCCGTCGCCGGCACGGACAAGGCCAAGACCTTTGGCGAAATCGCCTTCTCCGCCTACGTGCCGCACAACTACCCGCTGGAGACGCTCGAACCGGGGCTGGAGGAGACGGCCTTCTACGATCCGGCCAACTTCACATATCCCGCGGGCGCCTATATCTGCGAGGTCGAGGTCGACCCCGAGACCGGCAAGGTGGACATCTGCTCCTTCGCCTGCGCCGACGACTTCGGCAACATCATGAACCCGATGGTCGTCGACGGCCAGGTTCATGGCGGCGTAGGCCAGGGAATCGGCCAGGCGCTTCTGGAGAACACCGCCTACGACGAGAACGGCCAGCTTCTGACCGGATCCTACATGGACTATGCGATGCCGCGGGCCTCGGATGTGCCGTTCTACACGGTGGACTACTCCTGCCAGACGCCCTGCACCCACAACCCCCTGGGGGTGAAGGGCTGCGGCGAGGCCGGGGCCATCGGCTCGCCCCCGGCGGTCGTCAACGCCGTGATCGACGCGCTCCACCGCGGCGGTCACACCCATGTGACGCACATCGACATGCCGGTCTCGCCGTCGCGGGTCTGGTCGGCGATCAACGGCTGAGGGAGGATCTTCCATGCATAACTTCGAGTTCGTGAAACCCTCCACAATCGCCGAGGCCGTGAAGGCGCTGGCGCGCGAGGACGCGCAGGCGCTGGCAGGCGGGCACACGCTGATGCCGACGATGAAGCAGCGGCTCGCCGCGCCCGCCGTTCTGGTCAGTCTGACGGGCATCCCGGAGATGCGGGGCGTCTGCCGCAACGGCGACGCGCTCGAGATCGGGGCGGCGACGACGCATGCCGAAGTGGCCAGGGAGGCGGCGGCGGTCTATCCGGCTCTCGCCAGCCTTGCCGGCGGCATCGGCGACCCGGCGGTCCGCAACCGCGGCACCGTCGGCGGCAGCCTCGCCAACAACGACCCCGCCGCCTGTTACCCCGCGGCGGCGCTCGGCTCTGGCGCGACGATCGTCACCAACACGCGGGAGATCGCGGCGGACGATTTCTTCCAGGGCCTCTTCTCGACGGCGCTCGATGCGGGAGAGATCATCATCTCCGTCCGCTTCCCGATCCCCGAACGTGGCGGCTACGCCAAGTTCGAGCAGCCGGCCTCGCGCTTCGCGCTGACCGGCGCCTTCGTGGCGAAGTTCGGTTCGGGCGTCCGCGTCGCGATCACCGGCGCGGGGGAGGACGGCGTGTTCCGCTGGTCCGAGGCCGAGAAGGCGCTGTCCGCGACCTATGCGGCCGGGGCGCTGGCCAGCCTTACGGTCTCGCCGGACGGGCTGATGGGCGATCTGCACGGAACGCCGGCCTATCGCGCCAACCTCGTGAAGGTGATGACAGCGCGCGCCGTCCGCGCTTCCTGATCCCCGGCACAGCCGACCGGACGCCCCCGCATCGCGGGGGCGTCTGCTTTTTCAGGGGGCGGGAGAGGGCGCAGGAAAACCCCGGCCGTCCAGCTTTCTGTTGCGCAGCGGGCGTATTGGTTATAATATTTTACCAATTTGGAGGATTTCGCATGGACATGCCCCTGCCCGATGCCACGATCCTGTCCCGGCGCGCGGAAATCGTGGCGCGGTTGCGAAATGTCCTGCCGGCGGACGCGGTGATCGACGATCCGGTGGAGACGCGGGCCTACGAATGCGATGGCCTCGCGGCCTACCGCTGCCCGCCCCTCGCTGTCGTCCTGCCACGCTCGACCGCCGAGGTCGCGGCGGCGCTGCAGGTCTGCCACGCGCTCGGTGTGCCGGTCGTGCCGCGCGGGTCGGGCACCTCGCTCTCGGGCGGCGCGCTGCCTACGGCCGACAGCGTGATCCTCGGGCTGGCGCGGATGAACCGGGTGCTGGAGGTCTCCTACGACGACCGCTTCATCCGGGTCGAGGCGGGGCGTACCAACCTTTCCGTCACCGGCGCGGTCGAGGCCGAGGGGTTCTTCTACGCGCCGGACCCCTCCTCGCAACTCGCCTGTGCAATCGCCGGCAACGTGGCGATGAACTCGGGCGGCGCGCATTGCCTGAAATATGGGGTGACGACGAACAACCTTCTCGGCGTCACGCTTGTCCAGATGGACGGGAGCGTCGTGGAACTTGGCGGCGCGCAGATGGATGCGGGCGGGCTCGACCTTCTCGGCGTCGTCTGCGGCTCCGAAGGGCAATTGGGCGTCGTGACGGAGGCGACGCTCCGCATCCTGCCGAAGCCCGAGGGCGCGCGGCCGGTGCTGATCGCTTTCGACGCGAACGAGGTGGCCGGCGCCTGCGTCGCCGACATCATCAAGGCCGGCGTCCTGCCGGTGGCGATCGAGTTCATGGACCGGCCCTGCATCCGCGCCTGCGAGGATTTCGCCCACGCCGGATACCCGGATTGCGAGGCGCTGCTGATCGTCGAGGTCGAGGGGGCGGACCCCGAGATCGACGAGCAACTTGGCCTCATCCGCCAGATCGCCGCGCGGCACCATCCCATCGAGTTCCGCGAAAGCGCGTCCGAGGAGGAGGCGAAGAAGATCTGGCTCGGCCGCAAGTCGGCCTTCGGCGCCATGGGGCAGATCAACGACTACATGTGCCTCGACGGGACGATCCCGGTCTCGGCGCTGCCTGAGGTGCTGCGGCGCATCGGCGAGATGAGCCGCGCTGTCGGGCTCGACGTGGCGAACGTGTTCCACGCCGGCGACGGCAACATGCATCCCCTGATCCTCTTCGACGCCAACAAGCCGGGCGATCTGGAGAAATGCGAGACGCTCGGGGCCGAGATCCTCAAGCTCTGCGTCGAGGTCGGCGGCTGCCTGACGGGCGAGCATGGCGTGGGGATCGAGAAGCGCGACCTGATGGGCGTGCAGTATTCCGGTGCGGACATGGAAGCGCAGATGCGGGTGAAGGACGTCTTCGATCCGGCCTGGCTGCTCAACCCCGCAAAGGTGTTTCCGCTCGCGGCAAGTGCGGCGCGGCGCGGCGGATGAGAGGACGGAAGCGGGGGTTTTGCACCCCCGCACCCCCGCAGGGTATTTCGGCCAAGGTGAAGGCAAGGACGTGAGCATTTCGTCGGAAGAGGAACTGGCCGCGGTGATCCGGGGCACGACGGTGCCCTTCAGGATCAAGGGCGGCGGGACGCGGGACGTCGGGCGGCCGGGAGCGGGCGAGGCGCTCGACGTCTCGGGCATCGCCGGGATCCGGCTCTATGAGCCGGGCGCGCTGACGCTGGTTGCGGCGGCGGGCACGCCCCTCGCCGAGGTCGAGGCGGTGCTGGCGGCCGAGGGCCAGCGGCTCGCCTTCGAGCCCGCCGACTGGCGCGGGCTTCTCGGCACCGCCGGCGAGCCGACGCTGGGGGGGATGGTCGCGGCCAATGTTTCCGGACCCCGCCGGGTTCAGGCGGGCGCCTGCCGCGACGCGCTTCTGGGCGTGCGGTTCGTGGACGGGACCGGCACGGTGGTGAAGAACGGCGGGCGGGTAATGAAGAACGTCACCGGCTATGACCTCGTGAAACTGATGGCCGGATCCTGGGGCACGCTCGGGGTGCTGACCGAGGTGAGCCTGAAGGTGCTGCCAGCGCCCGAGGCCGCGGCGGTGCTGGTGCTGGACGGGCTCGACGAAGCCCGGGCGGTCCGGGCGATGACGGCCGCGCTCGGCTCGCCCTTCGACGTGACCGGGGCGGCGCACGGGGACATGGGCACGGTGGTGCGGATCGAAGGTTTCGCGCAGTCCGTCGCCTACCGGGCCGAACGCCTTGCGTCCCTTCTGGCAACCGTCGGCCCCGTGCGGGTGGAACGCGACGCGCGGTCCGCCGCCGCGCTCTGGTGCGCGGTGCGCGACGTCGCGCCGTTCCACGAGGTTCCGGGCGATGTCTGGCGGCTTTCCGTCCGGCCTTCGGAGGCGACGGCACTGGTGGCCCGGGCGTGGCAGGTGGCGGGCGCGCGGGGTGCGCTTTACGACTGGGGCGGCGGGCTCGTCTGGCTCCTCTTGCCGGAGGGCGAGGACCTGCGCGCGCGGCTCGGCCCCTTCAACGGCCATGCGACACTGTTCCGGGCGGACGCGGCGACGCGGACGCGCATCGCGGCCTTCCCGCCGGAGCCGGCGCCGGTGGCCGCGCTGGCAGCCGGCATCCGGGCGAAGTTCGACCCGAGGGGCATTCTCAATCCGGGGCTGATGGGCTGATGCAGACGACCTTTACCGAAGAGCAACTGCGCGACCCCGGCATCCAGCGCGCCAACGAGATCCTCAGGTCTTGCGTCCATTGCGGTTTCTGCACCGCGACCTGCCCGACGTATCAGGTTCTTGGCGACGAACTCGACAGCCCGCGCGGCCGCATCTACCTGATCAAGGAGATGCTGGAGAGCGGCCGGGCGGCCGACGAAAGGACCGTGCGGCACATCGACCGCTGCCTCTCCTGCCTTGCCTGCATGACGACCTGCCCCTCGGGCGTGCACTACATGCACCTCGTCGACCATGCCCGTGCGCATATCGAGAAGACCTACCGCCGGCCCGTCCGCGACAGGGCGCTCAGGTGGATATTGGCAAGGGTGATCCCCAACCCGACGCTCTTCCGGCTCTCGCTCCTCGGCGCGAAGATGGCGCGGCCGCTGGCGCGCTTCCTGCCCGATGCGCGGCTCCGCGCGATGGTTGCGATGGCGCCGAAGCAGGTGCCGCCCGTCAGCCGCAACGACGACCCGCAGGTCTTTGCGGCGACCGGTACCCGACGGATGCGCGTCGCGCTGATGACGGGCTGCGCGCAGAAGGCGCTCAACACCGACATCAACGACGCGTCCATCCGGCTCTTGCGCCGTCTCGGCTGCGAGGTGGTGGTGGCGCAGGGCGCGGGCTGCTGCGGCGCGCTCACCCATCACATGGGGCGCGAGGCCGAGGCGCATCGCTCGGCCGCGGCCAATATCGGCGCCTGGATCGCCGAGAAGCGGTCAGGGGGGCTCGATGCCATCGTCATCAACACCTCCGGCTGTGGTACGACGGTGAAGGACTATGGCCACATGTTCCGCACCACCGCGATGGCCGCCGAGGCGGCTGAGGTCGCGGCGCTCGCCTGCGACGTGACGGAACTTCTCGTGCGGCTCGAACCGGCGGCGCAGGCGCCGGAGCGCCTGCGCGTGGCCTACCACGCGGCCTGCTCGCTGCAGCACGGGCAGAAGGTGACCGGGGCGCCAAAGACGCTCCTGAAGAGCGCCGGCTTCGAGGTGGTGGAGCCCGCCGACAGCCATCTCTGCTGTGGCTCGGCGGGAACCTACAACCTCCTTCAGCCGGAGATTTCGGCCGAACTCAAGCGGCGCAAGGTCGCGACGCTGGAAGCTCGGGCCCCCGACGTCATCGCAGCCGGCAACATCGGCTGCATGATGCAGATCGGCTCGGGCACCGGGATACCGGTGGTCCATACGGTCGAACTGCTCGACTGGGCGACGGGCGGCCCGAAGCCCCGGGCACTCGGCCCCGCCTGAGGTGCGGGGGCCCGAGGTTCGCGGCCTGGGCTTCGCGGCCGGACTGTTGCCGCGCCCGCCGCGCGGTCATATTCTTGCCTCAAGCGGCGGATAGGAACCGTCCGGACAGGCGGAGGCAGGGATGCGAACGGTTCTGGCGGCATTCGCCGCGCTGACAATCGGCGTGGCCGCCGAGGCCCAGGAAGGTGCGCATGACGCGGCCCTGACGGCACTGACGACGGCAGACGCCACCCGCGGCTGGGAGGCGGTGGGAAGGATCGACATCGGCTCATCGGCCTTCTGCACCGGCACGCTCATCGCCCCCGCGCTCGTCCTGACGGCGGCGCATTGCCTTTACGAACAGGCGACGGGGCGTCCCTTAGACCCGGCCGAGTTCCAGTTTCTTGCTGGCTGGCGCAACGGCCGCGCCGTGGCCTACCGTGGTGTCAGGCGCGCCGTGCCGCATCCCGAATATGTCTACGAAGGGCGCGACCGGATCGATCGCGTCGCCTATGACCTTGCGATCCTGGAGCTTGACCAGCCGATCCGGCTGCCCTCGGTCCTCCCCTTCGGTACCGGCCACGACCCGGTGCAGGGTGATACCGTGGGTGTCGTCTCCTACGCCTTCGACCGGGCGGAGGCGCCGGCGCTGCAGCCTGCCTGCGAGGTGCTCGGACGCCAGCCGGGAATCCTGGTCCTGACCTGTTCGGTCGATTTCGGCTCCTCCGGCGCGCCGATCTTCGCCATGGAGGGGGGCGAGCCCCGCATCGTCTCGGTCGTCTCCGCGAAGGCGGAGATGGACGGAAAGGCGGTCGCGCTCGGCACCCAGATGGAAGGGCCGATCGGCGAACTGCGCGCGGCTTTCGCCCAGAGCGACACGCCCTTCGTGCGGGTCACGACCGGGGCAAGCGGCGGCGCCTTCGTGTCGTCGTCGAAAAGCTCGGCCAAGTTCGTGCGTCCCTGAGGCTGGAATGAACAGGCTTCTGACTGCCGTCCTTGCCGGCCTGTTGGCCCTGCCGGCCGCCGCCGAGGCACCGATGAAGCGACTTACGCTCCGGCAGGATCTTCTCGGATGGGAAGCGATCGGTCGGGTCGAGATCGACCGGCGCGGCTATTGCACCGGCGTGCTCATCGCGCCCGATCTGGTGCTGACGGCCGCACACTGCCTCTATGGCGGCGGCGAGGACTATGCCGCGCCGGACGGATTGCGGTTCCGCGCGGGCCTGCGCGACGGCGTGGCGCTGGCGGACTCCGGGGCCGCGCGCGCGGTTGTTCATCCGGCCTATTCACCGGGCGGCGACGCCGCCACCCATATCCGCTACGATGTTGGCCTGATCCAGCTGGCGCAGCCGGTCTCGCTCAGCACCGCCGCGCCATTTCAGGCGGTGCGCCTTGCCGACGAGGCGCAGGACCTGACGGTCGTGTCCTATGGCCAGGGGCGGGACGAGGCGCTGTCATGGGACGAGGACTGCACGATGCTCGGCCGCCAGCAGGGCCTCATCGCCTTTGATTGCGATGTCACCTTTGGCTCGTCCGGGGCGCCCGTCTTCCGTCGTACCGGGGGGCGGGCCGAGCTTGTCTCGCTCGTGTCGAGCGGCGTCATGGATGAGGGCCGGCGGCTCGCGTTCGGCATGGAGCTTCCGGCCGCCATCGCCGAGCTGAAGGCGGCATTGCGGCGCGGCAACGGGGTGGCTGCCACGGTGGCCGCCGGATCGGGTCAGGCCGCCGCGCGCGTTCTGCCGCCGACGACGGGCCTTGCCCGGACGGGGCCCAATGGGGCCAAGTTTCTCAAGCCGTGAGGCAGGGGTTGACACGTCGTCCGTCCGCACACATCTGAACCCTGCCGGGGTGCCGAATGAGGGCTCCGGAATTGGACTTGCCCGCATCTCGCGCAGGGATGGGGTTTCATCGCTCAAAGGAGGATGACACATGCGCACGTTTGACATGTCGCCGCTTTACCGCGCGACCGTCGGCTTCGATCGTATCGCCGACATGATGGACAGGGTGCTTGCGGCCGACGTGGCCCAGCCCACCTATCCGCCCTACAACATCGAAAAGACCGACGAGAACGCCTATCGCATCTCGATCGCCGTTGCCGGATTCTCGGGCAACGAGCTCAGCGTCGAGGTGAAGGAAGGCTCGCTCGTTGTCTCTGCCCGCAAGGCCGAGGAGGAGTCCGCGAAGACCTACCTGCACCGCGGCATCGCCACCCGCGCGTTCGAGCGCCGGTTCGCGCTCGCCGACCATGTGAAGGTCACCGGTGCGACCCATGCGGACGGGATGCTGCACATCGACCTCGTCCGCGAGGTGCCCGAGGCGCTGAAGCCCCGCCGGATCGAGATCGCCCGGGGCGACACGGTCGAGGCCAGGGCGGTGGAGACGGTCGGGGCCTGAGCCCGAAGCGACGACAGAAGGGAGGGCGCGCCATCGGGCGCGCCCTTGTTCTTTTTCCGGGGCGTGAAGGTCCGCACGGCCGGCTCAAGTGACGTTCGTCAGCGCCGGTTTCTCGAGCTGCCAAGGCACGGGTCTCGGTCGCACGGCTCCGCCCCGCAAGGCGGTGTGCCGAACGGGGCGCCCAAGGTACGGGAGAGGGGCGAAGGCGGGTTTCCGCCCGCACGCCCTGTCGGGACGGAAAACCGACGCCTGTCCGAAGGCGGCGTGACGCCAATCCGACCCAAGGTTATGGCATAACCGGGCTGCGTGCCCTAAATCGAAGCCATGATGCTGAAACGTCTGATCCTCGCCCCCGCCCTTGCCGCGCTGATGGCGCTCCCGGCCCAGGCCGAGAAGCTGTCCCTTGACGCGATTTCCAGCTATATCAACGGTTTGAAGACCGCCGAGGCCGAGTTCCGCCAGATCAATGCCGACGGCAGCACCTCCAGCGGCCGGGTGCTGATCGAGCGCCCCGGGCGGATGCGGTTCGAATACGCCCCGCCCGACCTCACCCTGGTCCTCGCCTCGGCCGGTCAGGTAGCAATTTTCGACGGAAAATCAAATACTTCCGCCGAGCAGTATCCGCTGTCCAAGACGCCCCTGAACCTCATCCTTGCCCCGAAGGTGGACCTTTCCCGGGCGAAGATGGTCGTCGGCCACAGCGAACAGAATGGCGTCACCGTCGTGACCGCCCAGGACCCCCAGCACCCCGAACTCGGCACTCTCCAGCTGGCGTTCTCCGCCAACCCGGTCACGCTGAAACAGTGGACCGTGACCGATGAGGCCGGCGGCCAGACGACGGTGGTCCTCGGCCCGCTGACCACGGGCAAGCGCTATCCGATGGACACCTTCTCCATCAACGCGCAGATCGGCAAGAACGCGAAGCGCGAGAAGTAGTTGGACTAGAGCTTCCCGCAGGCCGCAAGCTGCATCTGGTACTTCTCCGACCGCTGGCCGACCTCTGAGGCCACGCGAAGGAGCCAGGCTTTCTGGTTGTGGCTGCCCCGGGCATACCCGCCATGGCCCTCGTGGTAGGCGAGGTATTGTCTGCCGGCGTCCCACTTCGAGATGCCGAGCTTCTTCTCCGTCCGGTCCATGTACCAGCCGATGAAATCGGTCGCGTCCTCGATCTTGTTCCGCCGTGCACCGAAGCTGCGCGTGTCCGCGACGTAGTCGTCCCACGTCCCATCCAGCGCCTGCGAGTAGCCATAGGCCGAACTGCGCCGCCCCGCCGGGATGAAACCCAGCGCATACTTCCGCGGCGTCTTCGCGTTTCCGACGAACTTGCTTTCCTGGTAGATGGTCGCCATCTGCACGAAAACTGGCACTCCCCACCTGCGCTCGGCCGTCTGCATCGCCGCCAGATAATGCGGTCGCTCGTCCACGATGTCGCAGGCGTTGTCCAGGTTGCGAGGCGCGGAGTACTGCCCGCCACCACAGGACACGAGTAGCAACAGAATACCCAGTCGCAGAAACCTGCCCATACTGCCTCGCTCGATCCGCTCGTTTTTTCTGGCATTTTACGGCAAATCGCGGGCAGAGGAAATCACAAAGCGGGCAGGGAAGCCGCGTCGCGTCGCCACCCCTGCCCCGGGCGTCACCCGCGCCTCACCCGCGCCAGTGTCGCCCAGCTGCAACGGCGCGGCATGACTGTCGGGGCGAAGTCCACAGACTGTTTCCGTGCGAATCGGACTGAGACATGGACACGGGCTGGCCGTAGGCGTTAATTATTTTCCCAGAGAGGGTGCAACAAAGATGCTCAAGACGCACGCCAAGTATCATCTCGGGCAGGTGGTTCGGCATCGCACGCACCCCTTCCGTGGCGTCGTCTTCGACGTGGACGCCATCTTTTCCAACACGGACGAGTGGTATGCCGCGATCCCCGAGGAAAGCCGGCCGAAGAAGGAGCAGCCCTTCTACCACCTCCTGGCCGAAAACGCGGACAACTACTACGTGGCCTACGTCTCGGAGCAGAACCTCGTCGCGGACAATTCCGGCGAGCCGGTGGATCACCCGGATCTGCATGATCTCTTCGGGGATTTCGAGGACGGCCGCTATCCCCTCCATTTCCACCTGAACTGAACGCCGGCGGTCAGTAGCCGAGCGCGCACCCGTCCTTGCGCGGGTCCGAGGCGCCGATCAGAATCCCGCGCGCCGCGTCGATCCGGATCGCCTGCCCGCCACCGAGCGGACCATCGGGCGCGACGACGTCATGTCCCATTGCGGCAAGCCTCGCCCGCGTCGCCTCCGGATAGCCGCGCTCGACCTTCAGCACACCGGCCTCCGCCATGGCCCGCGGGGAGTCGAGCGCTTCCTGCGGGTCCATGCCGAAATCGAGGAGGTTTGAGGTGACATGGGCATGCCCCATCGGCTGAAAGGAACCGCCCATGACGCCGAACGGCATGACGACCTTGCCGCCATGCGCGAGCATCCCCGGGATGATCGTGTGCATGGGCCGCCTGCCGCCTGCCGCCTCGTTCGGATGCCCTTCGGCCAGTGTGAAGCCCGCGCCGCGGTTCTGGAAGAGGATGCCGAACTTCTCCGACGCGATGCCGGAACCGAAGCCCCAGTAGGTCGAATAGATCATCGAGACGGCCATTCGGTCGCGGTCCACCACGGTCAGATAGACGGTGTCGCGGTGGATCGCCTCCGTTCGCCGGGCCACCTGCGCCATGGCGCGTCGCGGGTCGATCAGCGCCGCGAGGCGGGCGGCGGTATCGTCGGAGAGCATGTGGGAGAGCCGGCTGGTATGCGCGGGGTCGGCGATGAACCGGTCGCGCGCGTCATAGGCGAGCTTGGCGGCTTCGGCCTCAAGATGCGCACGCTCGGGGCCCAAGGGATCAAGCCCCGCGATGTCGAAGTGCCCGAGGATCTTCAGAAGGAGGATCGCCGTCGCACCCTGGCCGTTTGGCGGATGCTCCATGAGGTCGTGGTCGCGGTAGCGGCCGGCGATAGGGTCGCCCCAGACGCAGGCGGTGGCGGCGAAATCTCCGAGCGTGTGTGTCCCGCCCGCAGCGGTCAGCGAGCGCACCATGTCCTCGGCCACCTCGCCCGCATAAAAGCCGTCGCGTCCCTGGTGCACGATGCGGCGCAGCACCTCGGCCTGCCCGGGCGCGCGGAAGATCTCGCCCGTGGTCAGCGGCCGGCCGTCCTTGAGGTAGAAGCCGCGCGCTGCGCCGGAAAGCCGCGGCCCGTCGTCGGCCCAGTCGAAGGCCACGCGCGGGGCGACGGGCACGCCCTCTTCGGCATAGCGGATCGCGGGGGCGAGGGCGGCGCCGAGACCGAGCCTCCCGTAGCGGTCGGACAGGGCGCAGAAGGCATCGACGGCGCCCGGCACCGTCACGGATTCGACGGTCTCGGTTCCGATGGCGGCCATGCCCCTGGCACGCAGGTCTGCGGCGGCGAGGCCCGCGGGCGCACGGCCGGAACCGTTCAGCGCCACGACCTCTTCGCTCCCCGCGGGCTTCAACAGAACGAAACAGTCGCCGCCGATGCCGCAGCTCTGAGGCTCCGCGATGCCCAGAAGCACGGCCCCGGCGATGGCCGCATCGGCAGCGTTGCCCCCCGCCTGCAGGATGTCGAGCGCGACCTTCGCCGCCAGAGGGTGTGACGTCGCGCACATGGCGTTCGTCGCGAAAACGGGCGATCGGCCGGGACGCTGGAAATCACGCATGGGAACCTCCTGTCCGGAGCGAGGCTAGCCCGGCCCGCACTGGAAGGGAATCGCCAAAGCGGCGCGCGGAACCCTTACGAGAGATGTTTCTGGGGGGGAAGACCTCGGCGCCGCGCAATGGGTGGGGGCTGTTGAACGCGGCGCCGAGGGAAGCCTTAAGCAGCTACAGGGGCAATCTGCCCGGTCAATCAGGCTTGTTTTTGAAGCATTTGCGGCATCATTGCGGCAGGCCCTGACCTAACGGCAACCCGGCCGGAATTCGAAGGTCAGGAGATTGCGATCGCCATCCCGGGTATAGGCGAGCGCTTCGGTCAGGGTGCAGACGAGCGCCCAGCCCCAGCCACCCTCCCCAAGATCGGCGCAGGCAACGTCGGTCGCAGGCATGGAGCGGCCCATTGCGGCAGGGCAGGGCATGGGATGGCCGCGGTCCTCGATCCGGCAGTGCAGCCGGCCATCGGCGTGGCAGAGGCTCAGATCGACCGGGCCTGCGCCGAGGCCGGCATAGGCATGTTCGACGATATTGTTCAGCACCTCCGCCAGGGTCAGCTCCAGCGCGCCGGCGTCGTCCGGCCCCATCCGGCGGGCGAACCGTGCCACCGCCGCCCTGAGGGCGTCGCGCACCGCGAAGGGCTCCGCCCGGAAGCAGCGCCGGAAGCAGTCCTCGCCCTTGCTGGGCCCGGCGCAGTTCTCGGGCGTGGTCCTCGGCATCACGGCCGCATCATTCGGCGGCGCGCGCATGTCGGGCGATCTCCGGCGCCTGCGCATGGATGCGAAAGACGCTGTCCATCCGGGTGAGCCGGAACACGCGCGCAACGTTCGGCGTCATCGCGGCAAGTTCCAGCGCGCGCGCGGGCGCGAGGAGCTTCATCGCCCCGACGATGGCGCCGAGGCCGGAACTGTCGACAAAGGTCACCTGCGAGAGGTCGAGGATCACCGGGCCTTCGCCGCCCGCCGTCAGTTCGCGCAGCCGGTCCTTGAAGTGGATGGCGACGGCTGCGTCGATCCGGTCTTCGTTCACGCGCAGGATCAGCCCGTCCGCGCCGGATTCCGAGATGAGGTTCATGCCTAGACCCTTCTTCAAGTCGCTGGCAGGCTGGACCATAATCCTTACCATTCGGTATGCCCGTGCCATGTCCGGGCCAGCGGGAGGGAAGAAATGGAAGAGGTCGTGATCGCGGGTGCCGCGCGGACCGCCATGGGCGGATTTCAGGGCGTTTTCGCCGGGGTCGACGCCGCCGTGCTCGGCGGCGTTGCGATTGCCGCCGCGCTGGCCGATGCCGCCGCCCGGCCCGATCAGGTCGAGGAACTTCTGATGGGTTGCGTACTGCCCGCAGGGCAGGGTCAGGCGCCGGCGCGGCAGGCGGGGTTCAGGTCAGGGTTGCCGCAGTCGGTCCCCGCCACCACGCTGAACAAGATGTGCGGCTCGGGCATGAAGGCGGCGATGGTCGGGTTCGACCAGATCGCGCTCGGGGCCGCCGGGATCGTTGTCGCCGGCGGGATGGAGAGCATGACCGGCGCGCCCTATCTTCTTCCGAAGATGCGCTCGGGTGCGCGGCTCGGCCACGCGCAGGCGATCGACCACATGTTCCTCGACGGGCTCGAGGACGCCTACGACAAGGGCCGCCTGATGGGCACCTTCGCCGAGGATTGCGCCGCGGCCTTCCAGTTCACCCGCGCCGAGCAGGATGCCTATGCGCTCGCCTCGCTGAGCCGCGCGCTCGAGGCGCAGGCAACGGGCGCCTTCGCGGGCGAGATCGCGCCGGTGGCCGTCGTCGGACGCGGCAGCGAAACAACCGTGACGGCCGACGAGCAGCCGGCCAACGCGCGGCCGGAGAAGATTCCGGCGCTGAAGCCCGCCTTCCGCAGGGATGGCACAGTGACCGCGGCGAACTCCTCCTCCATCTCGGATGGTGCCGCTGCACTCGTGCTCGCTTCCCGCGGCGCGGCCGCTGCGGCCGGGCTCAGGGTCCGCGCCCGCGTCCTCGGCCACGCGAGCCATGCCCAGGCGCCGGCCGACTTCCCCACCGCCCCGGTTCCCGCGGCGCGCAAGCTCCTCGGCCGGCTCGGATGGCGCACGGAGGACGTTGACCTCTGGGAGGTGAACGAGGCCTTTGCCGTCGTGCCGATGGCCTTCATGCGCGAAACCGGGGTTCCGCACGACAGGGTCAACGTGAACGGCGGCGCCTGCGCGCTCGGCCACCCGATCGGTGCCTCGGGCGCCCGGATCGTCGTGACGCTTCTCAACGCGCTGGAACGGCGGGGCCTGAGACGCGGCGTCGCCGCGATCTGCATCGGCGGCGGCGAGGGCACCGCCATCGCCATCGAACGCGTCTGATGTCTTCGCTGTTCAAATGCCCCGAGGCGTTGCCATCGGGAGTGCCATGGGGTCATGCGCCAATGGCGACGGGCGGCCCGGATGCCCCGGCTGCCGAAGGGAGGAAACACCATGCAGGCTGACTACGCCACGCTTGCCCGCACCATCGAAGGCCTGACCGAGGGAGAGACCGACGAGGTCGCGCTCATGGCAACGGTCGTGTGCGAATTGCACCATGCCGACGATCGCTTCGACTGGACGGGCTTCTACCGCGTCACCGAACCCGGCCTCCTGAAGATCGGCCCCTACCAGGGCGGCCACGGCTGCCTCGTCATCCCGTTCGAGCGGGGCGTCTGCGGCGCGGCCGCGCGCACCGGCGAGGTGCAGATCGTCCCCGATGTGGAGGCGTTCCCCGGCCACATCGCCTGCTCCTCCTCCACCCGGTCGGAAATCGTGCTGCCGGTCGTCGGGCGGGGCGGGCGGCTCATCGGCGTTCTCGACATCGACAGCAACCAGCCCGATGCCTTCACCGAACGCGACGCGCGCGAACTCACGGCGATCCTCGCCGCAACATTCGGCAGGCTCTGATGGCGGGCGGGGCCCGACACGGAAGCTGCCACTGCGGCGGCGTGACCTTCGCAGCCGAAGCCCCGCTCGGCGACGTCATCGCCTGCCATTGCAGCCAGTGCCGCCGGACCTCGGGCCATGTCTGGGCCGGGAGCATGGTCGCGCGCGCGCAGTTCCGTCTCCTCGCCGCCGCCCCGCTCCGCTGGTTCCGCTCCTCGCCCCGCGTCGATCGCGGCTTCTGCCAGGACTGCGGCGCATCGCTCTTCTGGCAGCCGGTCGACGGGGCCGAAATCTGCGTCGCGGCCGGCGCGCTCGATGCGCCCACCGGGCTGACGCTCGCCGAGCACTGGCACCGGGAGGATGCGGGGGACTACTACAGCCCCGAAGGTCCGCCCCCGCCACCCGCCGGCGCCCGCCCCGAAAGGCTTTCCTGTGCCTGCCTCTGCGGCGCCTGCGCCTTCGACCTTCCCGGTCCGGCGGGGGCGATCACAGCCTGCCACTGCACGCAATGCCGCAAGCTTTCCGGCCACTACTCGGCCTCCTTCGACGCGGACGAGAGCCGCCTCGTCTGGCGCCGCCGCGCCGCGCTGAAGGAATACGCGACACCGGGCGGGGGATGTCGCGGCTTCTGTTCGGACTGCGGGTCGAGCCTGTGGTTCCGCTCTGCGGCCGGCGAATTCTCGGTCGAGGCGGGCTCCGTCACGGGACCCACCGGCGGACGACTTGCGGAACACATCTTCGTCGCCTCCAGGGGCGACTACTACCGGATCGACGACGGGCTGCCGCAGTCGGGTCGCTGGTAGTCGCCCGCGCTTGCATTTCCCTTCCGCCCCCGCCACCGTCGCGCGAGGCACGGAGGACATGGGATGACGCGCGAAATCACGCTGCTTGACGGTGGCATGGGGCAGGAACTCGTCGCGAGGTCGGGCGACCGGCCGACGCCGCTCTGGGCGACGCAGGTGATGATGGACCATCCCGGCCTCGTCCGTGCCGTTCACGCCGACTACTTCGCCGCCGGCGCGACGGTGGCAACGACGAACACCTACGCGATTCACCACGACCGCCTCCTCAAGACAGGCATCGACGACCGCTTCGCGGCACTCCACGCCCAGGCGCTGGCCGAGGCGCGGGCGGCGCGCGACGCCCACGGATCGGGCCGGATTGCCGGCTCCCTCGGCCCCCTCGTCGCCTCCTACCGACCCGAGACCCATCCGCCCCATGCCGAGGCCGTAGCGAAATACGCCGAGATCGCGCGCCTGCTCGCCCCCGGTGTCGATTTTTTCCTCTGCGAGACCGTGGCCTCGCTGGCGCACGCGCGCGCCGTTCTCGAAGGTGCCGCAGCAGGCGGCAGGCCGGTCTGGCTCTCGGTCACTGTCGATGACGAGGATGGATCCCGCCTGCGGTCCGGCGAGAGGACTGCCGATCTTGGCGCCGTTGCCCGGGAGGGCGGGGCGGCGGCGGTGCTCGCCAACTGTTCCGCGCCCGAGGCGATGGAGGCGGCCCTGCACGTGTTTGCGGGCTTTGGCCTGCGCTACGGCGCCTATGCGAACGGCTTCACGCAGATCACCAAGGCGTTCCTGAAGGACAGTCCCACCGTCGACGCGCTTTCCGCCCGGCCGGAGATGACGCCGGCGCTCTACGCGGAATTCGCCACTCGCTGGGTGGCGATGGGCGCCAGCGTTGTCGGAGGTTGCTGCGAGACCGGGCCTGCGCATATCGCCGAGATCGCCCGTCGGCTTCGCACCGCGGGCTACCGGATCGTCTGAAGATCAGGCCGCGTGGGCACCTGCGGCGAGGCCCTTCACGAAGGCGAGAATTTCCGCGACGGGGCGCCTTTCCTCCACCAGTTTCACGATGGCCGTGCCGACGACCGCGCCATCGGCCACGGCGGCAATTGCCTTCGCGGTCTCGGGCGAACGGATCCCGAAGCCGACGATCACCGGCAGGTCCGTCGCGGCCTTGATCCGCGCGACCTCGGGCGCGACCTCGGCCGCCTGAGCGGCCGCCGCGCCGGTGATCCCGGTGATCGAGACGTAGTAGAGGAAGCCGGACGTGTTCTGCAGGACCTTCGGCAGGCGCTTGGCATCCGTGGTCGGCGTCGCCAGCCGGATGAAGTTCAGGCCCGCCTTGTTGGCCGGGATGCAAAGCTCTTCATCCTCCTCGGGCGGCAGGTCGACGACGATGAGGCCATCGACACCGACCGCCTTCGCGTCCGTGAGAAACCGGTCCACCCCGCGCGAATAGATGGGATTGTAGTAACCCATGAGAACGACCGGGGTCGCATCGTCGCCCTTGCGGAACTCGGCCACCATGTCGAGCGTCTTCTGCAGCGTCTGGCCGGCTTCCAGCGCGCGCTGGCCGGCAAGCTGGATCGTCGGGCCGTCGGCCATAGGGTCGGTGAAGGGGATGCCAAGCTCGATCACGTCGACGCCAGCGGCCGGCAGGCCCTTCATCAGCGAAAGCGAGGTCCCCACGTCCGGGTCTCCCGCCATTATGTAGGAGACGAAGGCCTTGCGCCCCTCGGCCTTCAGCGCGGCGAATTTCTTCTCGATCCGGGTCATGGGCCTCTCCTCGTGCGTCCCGCCGGTCTTGCAGAAAAGCCGGGGCGAAATCAATGGGCCTTCCCCTTCATCTTGCCTGAAATACCTTCGGGACAAAGCCCGAGCCGCCACCGGTTCGAGGGTGGGGTGAGCGAGAGGCCGGCAGCCCCTCGCCCCTTGACCCTGTGCGCCTGAACCCCATAGATGCGCCCGATCTCAAGGAGGGCGGAACATGGGTTTCAGGATGGGCATCGTCGGGCTGCCGAACGTCGGCAAGTCGACCCTTTTCAACGCCCTCACCCGCACCGCCGCGGCGCAGGCCGCGAACTTTCCCTTCTGCACCATCGAGCCGAACGTGGGCGACGTCGCGGTGCCCGACCCGCGTCTCGAAAAGCTTGCCGCCATCGCCGGGTCGAAGCAGATCATCCCGACGCGGATCACCTTCGTCGATATCGCGGGCCTTGTCCGCGGCGCATCGAAGGGCGAGGGGCTCGGCAACCAGTTCCTCGCCAATATCCGCGAGGTCGACGCCATCGCCCATGTGCTGCGCTGCTTCGAGGATGGCGACGTGACCCATGTCGAGGGGCGGATCGATCCCCTCGCCGATGCCGAGACGATCGAGACCGAACTGATGATCGCCGACATGGAGTCGATCGAGAAGCGCCTCGCCAATATCGCACGCAAGATAAAGGGCGGCGACAAGGAGGCCGTGGCGCAGGAGCGGTTGATGAAGTCTGCGCTCGCCGCGCTCGAAGCTGGCCGGCCGGCGCGCACGGTGACGGTGGCAGACGACGACGCAAAAGCCTGGGCGATGCTGCAGCTTCTGACCGCGAAGCCGGTCCTCTACGTCTGCAACGTCGAGGAAGCCTCGGCGGCGACCGGCAACTCCCTCTCGGCCAGGATCGCCGAGATGGCTGCGGCCGAGGGCGCGGCCTCGGTCGTGATCTCGGCGAAGATCGAGGAGGAACTGGCGCAGATGCCGGCAGAGGACGCGGCGATGTTCCTCGAGGAGATGGGGCTTGAGGAGGCGGGGCTCGACCGGCTGATCCGGGCGGGCTACGACCTTCTCGGGCTTCAGACCTACTTTACCGTCGGGCCGAAGGAAGCCCGCGCCTGGACGATCACCAAGGGCACCCTTGCCCCCCAGGCCGCCGGCGTCATCCACGGCGACTTCGAGCGCGGCTTCATCCGTGCCGAAACCATCGCCTACGACGACTATACCGCCTGCAACGGCGAGGCAGGCGCCCGCGACGCGGGCAAGTTTCGCGTCGAGGGCAAGACCTACGAGGTCAAGGACGGCGACGTGCTCCATTTCCTCTTCAACGCCTGATCGTCGTCCGCCCTGCTTCGGAACGCACCGCCGCTTCGGGCGGTACCCGGGGGCTGCTACCGGGGGCGACCGCCGCGCGCGCCGCGCGGGGAGAGCGCCTCTGCGGCAAGCCCGCCAGTGGACAAGCCCGAGGCATCCGGATAACCATTCCGTCATTTGCATATGGGCGGTTCCCGGCCCGCATTTTCGACCTCTCCGACCCGGAAGGAGACACCATGACGCAGCGCCGGATCCGCAGCATCGTCTTCAAGCTCCATGCCTGGCTCGGTCTGCATGTCTTCGCGGTGATGGCGCTTCTCTTTCTGACCGGCACGGTCCTAGTCTTCGTCTATCAGGTCGAGGCCGCGCTGGTCGGATCGGAACGGCTGCCCGTACCGCGCCCGATGGAGGAGCGGGCATCTTTCGGCACGCTCTACGAGACGACGCGCGCCTACGCGCCGGATGCTGTGGTCGTCGAGATCACGCGGTCGGAATCGCCCTGGATCGCCGACCGCGCCCGGATCTTCGTTCCGGGCGGCGGGTTCCGTTACCTCTGGTTCGGCGGCGAGGGCGAGACGGTGAGCCGCGAGGCCAGCACGACGGACCTTCAGCGTGTCGTTCACGACATCCACGCCTCGTTCCTGACCGGGCACATGGCGGGCGGCATCGCGGTCGGCCTCTTCTCGATCCTGCTCGGCGGATTCCTGATATCGGGGCTCGTCTCCTACCGCCGGTTCTGGCGCGGCTTCCTGCGGCTGCCCCCCCGCCATCTCGGCCCGCGCGCGTGGTGGGGCGGATTGCATCGCCTTCTCGCCCTGTGGCTGTCGCCCTTCCTTGCGATCATGAGTGTGACCGGCATCTTCTATCTGGTCACGACGCTGGGACTTCTGAACTTCCAGGGGCTTTCCGGCACCGACCTCGCCGAACGCGAAAGCCGCCTTCCCGCCGGGTTTGACGGAAACACCCTCGACCGCGCTGTGGAAGCGGCAGAGGCCGCCGCGCCCGGCGTGACCTTCTTTCTCATCCGCTTGCCGGGGGCGAAGAAGCAGGGAATCGAGTTCTATGGCAAGGACGATACCCTGCTCACCGACACGCAGGCCAACCGTCTGCTCATGGATCCTACCAATCTGGCTGTCCTGGACAACATCCGCGCGGCGGACATGAGCGCCACGAACCGGCTCACCCAGTGGAACGACAGCCTCCATCACGGCACCTGGGGCGGCCTCCCGACCCAGCTCATGTGGGTGTTCTGCGGCCTGATGGCGACGGCGCTCTCGTTCGCCGGGGCCATGGTTTACGCCTCGCGCGTGGCGCAGCCGGACGACCGCCGGAGAGCGATCCGCCGGATCTGGTCCGGCACGGTCCTGGTGAAGTTCGGCTATCCGCTGTTCGTGATGGCGCTGGTCGCCATCGGCATCATGCGGTTCGCGTGACCCTGCGCGGGTCGCAGCCCAGGCGTCACTTCAGGTCGTCGATGCCGATCGGGCCCGCGACGACCGTCGCGTGGGGATACCGTTCCGAACGCCCCTCGACGAGGAAAATCCTCCGATCGGGATAGGCCGCGGCGACCTTGCGATTGACCTCGGTCCCGAGGTCGACCGCGAAGAGCGGGGTATCGGCGTCGTCGCTGAAATCGTTCAGCCAGAACGCGCTGCCGTAACGTTCGGGTTTCTCGATGTGGACGAAGACAAGCGCGTTCCTGAGCTCAGCCCGCCGCGAGAGGTCGAGATAGTCGGCGTGGTAGTTGTTGATGTCGGGATACTTGTTGAAGGCGAGCCAGCTTTCGAAGACCGCGATCGAGGTCACGCCCAGCATCAGGAGGAGTGCGGTGATCCTCTCGGCGGCCTGGCCATGCGGATAGAGGGCGTGCATCCGCGCGACGAATTCCCGGATGCCGAGGGCGGAGAAGAGAAGCATCGGAATGAGTGCCATGAACCAATAGCGCGGTCCGGCGTAGAATCCGCCCACATACCAGTAGAGCGCATAGAGCAGGACCGTCACGCCGGTGATCACCGCCATTGCTGCCGCCAGGCGGCTCCAGCGCCCCCAGATGAGGAATACGAGCGCAAAGAAGAGTGACGCGCCCGCCCAGCCGAAGAGGTCGAAGTTGAGTTCGTAGAGGCTTTGCTGGAAGTTGATCAGCGCTTCCGCAGGCGTGTGACCGGGAAATACGTCCACATTGCCCCAGTCGGGCGGCCCGCGGTCAGGGCCGAAGCCGATGGCATTCGCTCCGGGACCCCAGAACGCGTCGAGATAGACGGTCATCGGCAGGGTCATCGGCGACCCGGTCAGCGCGGTATTGTACGCGAAGAGGAGGATCCCCACCGCGATGCAGCCCAGCCCGTACATGACCACAGTGCGCCACTGCCGCCGGTCGGTCAGGAAACCCAGCGTCCAGAGCCCGGTCAGGACGCCCATGTAGACCCCCTCGAGCGGCCGGCTGAGAAAGAGCCAGCCCATCAGGGCGCCGGCAAGAAACGGCAAGAGGAAGCTTGGCGCCTCGCGCGACTTCTGAAGCAGCACCCACGCCCCGAGAACGAGCGCGGCGGTGAAGGTGTGCAGGAGATAGGTGGACGAGATCGACAGGAACCAGGGCGAGACGGCGAGAAGGATCACGACGAGGTCGGCGGTGCGCCGGTCGGTCGCAGTCCGCACGAAACGGTGCAGGAGGACGACACAGATCGCGGCCAGAACCGGATTGAGAAGCCACGGCACCCCCGACCAGATCGCCGGGACGAGCGCGGCCGGCCAGCCCGGAAGATTGACGGAGAACCAGCGGTTGCCATTGGCATCCATGAGGTAGTGGCCGAACGCCTCGACCACGGCCGGCACCGGAACGGAGAGCTGGCCCTCGGCGAAATAGCGAGCATGGAAGAGATAGACGATCCCATCCAGGTGCGGCACTCCGTCGAAGGACCATAGGCTGATCATGGCGCAGATAACCAGGACGAAGAGCGCGGCGAGCCAGGGAAGGCTCCGGCCGGCAGGTGTCGCTCCGGTGTCGGCGCCTGGTGGCGCCACCAGCGGCGCGATCGGCCCCACCGCGGTGCTCAGCGCCGGGCCGGGCAGCGCCACGGCGAAAGCGGCGAGGGCAAGAAGGTTGCAGCCGAGGAAAGCCAACGCGATGGCAAGCTGCTTGACGTACCGGGAGGGGTTGTCCGAGGCGATGAAGTCCATCGCGGCCTTCGACGCGACCACGAGGACGAACGCCAGAAGGGCAAGGCGGGCCCAGCCCATTGCGCGACCGATCCGCCGGAGATGCCCCAGCCCGCCGTTCCGCAGCAGGTAGGCCGCAGCCACGACGCCCTGCGCGCCGACAGCGGCCAGCATGGCGGGGGACAGCCCGCCCGCCGACAGCCGGAAGTGCTGGAACCACAACGGATCCTTCAGCGCGAGCTGGGCGGCGAAACCCGCCAGGAAGAGCGCGGCCATGAGACCAGCCGATTGCCAGCGGGTCCAGAGACCGAGTCCGAAGGGCAGGATTGCGAGGCCGAGCGTGGCAATCCACCAGTACTCGATGCCGCGCAGCGCACCGCCGTTCAGATAGCCCGACGCCCCGATGGCGAGGACGGCCAGCGACACCGCGATCGCCAGGACGCGGCTCGTCGCCCGAAGAAGGTCCGACCCGGCGAGACTGCGTGCCTGCATGTTCTGTTCACCCCGTTCCGTCTTTCGCGTGCTTCAAGGGCATCGGCCGTCCCCTGACCCCGTGGATCGATCCGAGATCTACCGGCCGACCCTCACGACCACGAAGAGCTTGCGGATCAGCGGTCGCTCACCCCAGGAGAAGAGTTGCGCGCAGGCGACGTCGTACTTCTCCATGATCTCCTTGTGCGCGCGGCTTTCGCCGGCCGTCCAGAGTTCGGTGTCGCCCCAGTCGTCGTAGCCGATCAGCGTTCCGGGGCCGATCAGCTTGTGCGAGAAGAGGAAATTCAGGACATCCATCGTGCTGTTGTAGAGATCGGCGTCAATGTCCACATAGGCCGCCGGCTTGAACGTGCCGTTCGCGACAAGTTCGGGCTTCAGCGTCTCGGAGAACCAGCCGGGATGGATCATCCGCTGGTCCTCGGTCACGCCAAGCTCGCCGAGCCGCCGCTCCAGCCCCGAGAGCGGCGAGGCGAAGGCGCCCACGTCCCAGACCGCCGGGACCTCGATGCCGGGGTCCTCGGGCGGAAGACCCTGGAAGGAATCGAAGAGGTGCAGGTACGGCATCTTGCTCGTCAGGCTCTGATATCCTTCGAGCAGGCCGTGAACTGTGCCGCCATGTGCGACGCCGAAACAGTAGGCCTGCTTGCCGCCAGCCGCCGAGTCAAAGCGCTCCAGGTAACGCGGAACGAGATAGCGCCAGGAATGGATGCCGTTGACCATCTCCGCCTTCTCGGAAGGGCTGAGGTCGATGTCGATCGTTTCAAGAAGCCGCTCCAGCGGCCAGCGGCGGGCGACGGCGACCCATTTCACCAGGAATGACTTCTTGCGAATCCAATGAAGCATCGTCTCTCGTCCTTCTCGCGGACGCGTGCGCCGGTCAATCCGGCGCCGCGATCCCCGTGTTTCAAATCGCAACGGCGCGGTCCGGCATGGGCCCGCAAATCCACGGATCGGCCATAGCAGATTTATCGCGTCAGGCCTATCGGCAGGAAACACTGTCGCCGTTCGGGAAGCAGTGCGCGGCGTCAGGCAGGATCATGCCCGCACGTAGCTCTTCAGCCGCGCGAAGGTGCCCGGCATGAAACCGACGACGGCGATCAGCGCCATGGCCACGCCGATCAGGACGGCCAGTGCGACGTAGGCGATATCGTCGATCCGCCCGAGGGCGAGCAGGCGCCAGAGTGCCACGACGAGGCCCATCGCCACGGTCACGATTGCGGGCGACCGGAGCGCATGGGCGAACCCCCGGGCAGGTATCGCTTCCGGCGCAAGCGCCGCGCGCGTGCAGAGCGGCAGCACAAGCACGGCGCGCAATGCGACGGCCGCGGCCGCCGCGACCGCCCCGAAGGGGCTGGCCAACCCGACCAGGATGATGCCGAGAGCAGCCTCGATCGCAATCACGCCGAGGTATGCGTCCACCCGGTCGAGCGCCAGGAGATATGCTTCCTGCGTTGCCGTCAGCGCCATCGCGGCGCCCGCGACGCAAAGGAACGGAATGATGTGGCCGGCGGCGTCCCATTCCGGTCCGAGAAGCACCCGTGTCAGCGGGAAGGCGACCAGCGCCAGTCCGGCGAGCGAGACGAAGCCGGCGAAGGCCGAAAGCTCCGTCAGGTCGAGGAAGAAGCCAGAGGTGCGGCCCGTCTGGCGGCGCAGTTCGGCGATCGCAGATTGCGCGACACCCTGGATGACCCTGACCGAGACCTTGATCACGATCTCGACGAGTCGGGCCGAGAAGGCAAAGAGACCCGCGGCCCGCGGATCGGCGAATATGCCCAGCATGACGGTCGGGGTCTGGTTCACCACGAGCGTCCAGGTCCTGAGCTTGAGCACGCGCGGGCCGAGACCGCGGATGAGGCCGAACTCGGCGCGGGTGGGAAGGCGGCGCGGCCACCAGCGCGCGCCGAGGATCGCGAGGACGCTGTTGATGCCAAGCTCCGCAAGGCGCTGGCCGACGAGGCTCCAGGCGCCGTAGCCGTTCATGGCCATCGCGATTCCCACGAGCCCGCCGAGCGTCACGCCGACAATGGTCCGGATTGCGAGGGTTTTGTATTCCATTCGGCGACGCAGCAATGCGGTCGAGACCCCACCGAGGCCGATCATCAGCACGGCCGGACTGACAGTTGTCAGCAGTGGCGCGACGGAGGGCTGCCCGTAGAGTTTCGCCACGACCTGCGCCAGGCCCATAAGCGCGACCATGATGGCGGTGGCGATGCCCGTCAGCGCGAAGAACGTCGCCTCGAGCCGACCGTCTTCGAGCGATTCCCGCTCGATGATGGCCTCGGTGATCGTGTCGCGGACAAGAAATTCTCCAAGGAAAAGAAAGGCAAAGGCCATTGATGCGATGCCGAAGCTTTCGACGCCGATGATCCGTGCGATGACGAGGAAGATCAGGGCCGCTGCCGCCTGTTCCATCCAGGCCGCGGCTGCGCTCCAGGCTGCGGCGGTGGAGAATTCTCGTTTCATCGGGCGCTTCTCACCAGCATCTTGACGGGTTCGGTCCGGCGGCTTCCTGTGCGAACCGGGTGTGAACGCCCGTTCTCCGGCATCAGTCGAAAGCCGAATGCACCCTTGCCTGTCAACCAGAATCGTTGACGAATAGCCGAGGCCACGAGAAACATGTCGCCGCATTGGCCGGACTCCCGGCGTGCTGCGCGGTTTGAAATCAAGACCCTGACCGAGGCGCCAACCAAGTCGCGCCATCGGTCTATTGAACAGATTGGAGAGGATACGTTGGACTGGTCTTCAAAGAACGTACTCGTCACGGGCGGCTGCTCCTTCATCGGCTCGCACCTGGTCGAGGGCCTCGTGCGCCGCGGGGCGCGGGTAAGGGTTGCCGACGATCTCTCCAGCGGTATCCGGGAGAACATCGATCAGGTGATGAAGACCGGCAAGGTCGAGTTCGACGAGGTCGATCTGCTCGACCCGCGCACGGCTGCGAAGGCCGTCGCCGACATGCAGGTGGTCTTTCACCTCGCCGCCACCCATGGCGGGCGGGGCTACATCAGCACGCATCAGGCGGCCTGCTCGACCAACCTCGCGCTGGACAGCATCATGACCCGCGAGGCGTATCGGGCCGGCGTGGAGCATTTCACCTTCGCATCGTCGGGTTGCGTCTACCCGACCAGCCTGCAGAGCGATCCGAGCGAGATCCTCTACCTTACCGAGGATCTGGTGAAACCGCCCTACGAGGCCGACGACCTTTATGGTTGGGCCAAGCTGATGGCGGAGCTGGCGCTCAGGGCCTATCACGAGGAATACGGCATGAAGTGCGCCTCCGTGCGCTACTTCACCGCCTACGGTCCGCGCTGCCCCACGAACCACGCGGTCGTCGCGATGATCGCCCGCGCGTTCCTGCGGCAGGACCCCTTCGTCGTCTGGGGCACCGGCGAACAGATCCGCAACTGGACCTATGTCAGCGACATCGTGGAGGGCACGATCCGCGCCGCCGAACGCATCGAGGACGGCACCGCGGTCAACCTCGGCACGATGGAGCGCACATCGGTCATCCAGTGCGCCCAGATGATCCTTGAGCGCACCGGACTGAAAGCCGGGATCGAGCGTGACCTGAGCAAGCCGACCGGCCCCTACAACCGGGTCTGCGACAACAGCCTGGCAAAGAAGCTGCTGGGATGGGAGCCGGAGGTGCCGTTCTCCGAGGGGCTGGACCGGACCATCCGCTGGTATTTCGACTATCACGACCGCGACGACGTGGCCTCGGATTTCGAGCAGTCGCTGACCGGCCGCGGCTTCGAGAAGACCAGCAAGAAGGCGGCAAGCGCGGCCTAGGCGAGCCGCCGGCGGACCGCCTGCTTCCCGAGCGGCCCGAACGCCCTTCGCCGGCGTTGCGGGCCGCGTGCTTCTGCTGTGCCCGGGACGTGGCCGCGTGCGGCTAGTTGCATTTCGCAGCCTTCCACCGCGTCTTCAGCCTGTCGCCTTCCGCGCGTGTCAGGTAGCGGCTCCATCCCAGATGGTAGATCAACCCGTTCTTTTTCGCGCGGTTGATGTGCTCGACGGCCAGTTCGCCCTTGGGCGTAAAGATCAGGGTCCGGCCCGACTCGGACTCGTCCACGTAGTAGTGCCCGTCCGGCAGGACGGTGAAAAGGCCGCCCGCTTCGTTCCTGAAGTCGTTCGCCGCCAGAACCTTTGCATAGGGGCTGGAAACCGTGTCGGTGGCGAAGTCGTAGTAGATGATGTCGCTGCGGCCGTTGACGAATTCCCCGTCGCCGAAGTTCAGCGCGTTGTTGTTGAAGACGGCGATGGTGGTGCTGTCGATCACGTCGACGTCATGCTGCGAGACCCAGGGCCCCGACTTCCACCACAGGATCTTGTCCGTGGAGGGGCGGATGAGCATGATCGTCGAAGGATGGCGCAGGCTGACGAAGATGTCGCCGCGCTTCCAGTAGGGTCCGTCCTCGAATACCGGCTGAACGTCGTTGAGGTGGAGAGGGTCGCCATAGAACTTGTGTGCCCCTAGGATCAGGAACCCGAGCCCCTGGTCGAGCATCATCTTCGTCACCGAGCGATGGTAAAGCACCTTGCCCTCGGCAGAGAACTCCACGATCGAGGGATCGTAGAAGGTTGGAGCCAATCCCCGGACCTCCTGCGGACGGACGAAACCCGATGTCCAGAAATTGCCGTCCGGTCCGGGTTCGGTCGTGTGATGATAGAATTCGTCGTCGAGAATCCACACCGGATCGCCGCACGGAGTCATCCTGACCATCGGGCTTTCCTGGGCTTTCACGAGCAGATCGCCGTTGTCGAGCGGCACGGGGTGGACGGCCTGGAAGCGCCGCGGGTTCAGCCAGCTGCTGACGGACCGGCCGGACGACGAAGATGCACCCGCGAAAAGCCTTTCGGGGTCGACATCTATGCGGTGCACCGTCTCGCCGGCCTTGAGGTCCACGAGTTCGAAGACATGGTGGCCGACATCGCCATCGTGACGGCTGAACAGGAGATATCCGTCCAGCCCGCTTTCGAGCCGCACGTCGAAGAACGTCCATCCCTGCTTTCCGGGAAAGCGGTCGGAATGCTCGGTCGCCATCCCGGCCAGGTCGTCCTGCATCATCATCCGGAATGCACGCGCCGCCTCGGACGGCAGGGCCGCCAGACCGTAGGCGAGATTACCCATCCGTCCGAACTGATCTCTCCCGAGCGCGCGCTCGCGCACGATGGCGCCGAACGACCAGCCGCCAAGCAAGAGTGCCGCGACCAGAAGCACGACGACCCGGACCGCGATGCGCCGCGAGGCAATTGCCTCGATGCGCCGGCCGATCGATCCCAGGACAGAATCCATGCCGAAGTCCCTTCTCCCGCTGCGTTGTGCCGTCAATCCGTTGTCATGGCGCAACCGGACGACTGGCGCAGCTTCGCCCAAGCTCCGCAATCCGCTGTCGGTCGAGGCCGGCGGGAAGCCGCAGGCCGCCGAGCACCATGCCAAGCAGGCCCTCGGCGATTCCCCTGTCGAGGACGTTGTTGTATTCCCAGGCCAGTTTTCCGTCGGGGGTCAGTTCGAAGACGCGCCCCCAGCGCGCCTCCGTCACGAGAAGATTGCCGTTCGGCAGCCATTGATGCTTGCCCATGATGTCGCTGAAGAAAGGCACCTCCTTGCTGCCCTGGAAGAAGACCCTTTCGCTCTTGTCCCGCGCGTTCAGGATGACGATCCTGCTGAACACGTCCGCCGGTCGCTCGCGCCTGTTCATGTCGCTTTTGACGACCGCATGGTTGTCGAAGAGCGAGATTTCGTCCCCGCTGATGAAATCGGGATCGTGCTGCATCACGAAGGATCCGGTATAGGCGTACTTGATCTTCCGTGTCGCCCTGTTGAACACGATGACCGTGTTCAGGTTGCGGAGCGAGACGAGGATGTCGCCTGGCCCGAAGACCCCCGGCTTCAAGTCGGCAGGAAAGATTTCGGCATCGTTCAAGTGGAGCAGGTCGTTGTCGCCGAAATGCAGTCCGAACGGCGCGTGCGCGGCCAGATAATAAAGACCGCCCAGCCCGTTTTCGAGCAGAAGGTCGTTGACGGAAATGCGTTCCAGCACCTTGCCCTGGGCGCTGACGAACGTCACGTACTCGCGGAAGGTCTCCACGTTGCCGAATTCGTCCTTATGGCCGGGTTCGGCCACGTAGTCCTGTTCGGAGACGATGAATCCCCCGTCTCCGTCTCGCTCCACCGAGTGATGCGTGAAGGCCGGCAAGCGCCAGACCGGATTGCCGCAGTAATCGAGGCGGATGAGTCCGAACGGCTCGAAGTTGAACACGATGTCACCCTTCGAAGTGATCACCAGACCGTGGATCTCGCCGCCCGGGTCGGCCTTTGGGCGGTCGCGTTCAGGGATGTGGTCCGTCTCCGGCCAAAGCGCAAAGATGTCGATCACCCACTGGTGCAGGACGGTGCCTTCATTGTCGATGATGCGGATAGCCATCTTCCGGTCTTCATCGATGCCGTAGACGAGAACCGGCGCCTTGCTGACGGCACCGGGCAGGTAGGTATGGGTCTCGGGCACGCTTTCGGCCGGACGCCGGTAGAAGAACCAGCCGTCCTCGGGCTTGACCTGGCCGCGAATGAGGGTGAGGCCCTTTTGCGCCTGGATCAGGACGGCGTGCAACTGCGGATAGGGGAAAAGGTCGTTGCGATGCGCAAGGACGCCGTAGAGCCAGATCGCGAAGCCGACGGCGACCGCGAACAGGATTGCAGCGATGCGGTCCGAGTTCAGTGCCTTAAACCTCTGCATCACCCGTGGCATCATTTCGGTCCTTCCGTCAACTTCCGCGCGGCGCGTAGCCGAAGCACAGTCCGCCGAGTTTCCGCAACAGCCAGTCGAACCCGTCGGATACGAACCGCTTGCTGAATACCGGCGCGCGCGCTGCGAATTCGGTGGCGCCGGTCCTCGTGTTGATCGACCGTCCCTTCCCCTTGCCGACCCTGATCTCGCTCCCGTCGATGGACACCACCGGATCGAGCGCGAGACCTTTGCGCGCGACGATACTCCAGATTCTCGCAGCCAGCCATATCAGCGGCGCCGCGATCAGCCGGGCCGGCCGGCTCCTGGCGATCATCGGCTGCTCTGCGTAGTTGAGGTCGAGGAACGGCAGGTCCCGGTTCAGCACCAGCGCCATCTCGCCCACTGCCGCGTGGCACTTGATGAGGTGGCGGCACCGCGACAGGAGCAGCATGTCGCACAGCACCTCGCCGCCGCGCGCCGCCTTCTTGTCCTGACGGTTGAAACTGTTGTCGTCGGAATCGCTCAGCGATATCTCCGAGTACGAGATGACGTGATCGGGATAGGCCGCCTCGAGAACCTTCAGCCATTGCCGCTGATCGGTGGCCACGAAGATCCGCGTGCAGTCTGGATGGGCAGCCAGATAGCGGTCGATGTGCGGGAAATACTCCTCGGGCACGATCTTGCGGGAAAGGTTGGGCCCGACGCCGAAATCGAACTTGTCCGAGCCGCGCAGCTGCAGGCCGAGCGTATGATCGGCGAACTTCGCCGCGGCGAAGGCTTCCACCTGCGCCAGGATCGAACGGCGGAAGCGGATCGTGCCGTCGGACAGGAACGGCCGCGCGCGGTCCCTTTGCTCCTGCCACCAGGTTTCGGGATAGGGGCCGTCGGCCCGGTTCACGACGCTGCGGTAATAGCCGAAGGGGTTCATGTACCAGCTTTCCGGCTCCCAGCGAAAGAGGCGCTGAAGTTCGGACGCGGTGGACAGCGTCAGGACCCGGCCGCCGGCGACGAGCCTTTCGAGGTCCTGCCCGGACACGCCGATCGGCTCGAAGTAGTAGTCCCACACATTGCCGCCCTGTTCGGCATCGAAATACGGGTTGGGCCCGCCGAACATGTTGCTGCGCTGGTGCAGGTACACGATGGGAACCAGGCCCGTGCGGCGGGCGAACTGCAATTGCGTCACGACGCCGTTGATTTGCGCGATCAAGCCGTCGGACGTATTGCAGATCAGGAGATAGCGCTCTTCGGTCATCTGGCTTTCATATGCTCCAAGGCCTGGCGGCACGCTCGTCGGCTGGATCGAGTCAATCGGCCGGGCGGTTGATCACGCGCATATCCCGATGCCCGTAAGTGGCTGCATTCAGCGCGGAAAAATATCGTGGGCAGAGGGACTTGCCGTCAAGCCCGAAACGGAGGGCCGGGTTAAGGCGCGGCCGGACCGATGCGCGCGGGCCGCATCGGGTCCGGTGCGCGGGCGTGGAGGTCCCTCCGCCTGCGGCATCCGTCATCGTTCCGCGCCGCCACCGCGACGCAGTTCGGGGACCGCGCGGCGGGTAGCGCAGCGGTCGCGGATGACCTGCGTCAATGACCTGGTCGGACTTTGTGTCCACTCTGATCCGGGCAGCGCCCGGTGCGGAGGAGGACGAGATGTGCCACGACGTCATCCGCAAGACGCCGACCGACACTCCGTCGCTCCGGATGCAGACCGGCTGGGTTGCTGCGCGTGCGCGTCTCGAGGGCCTGCCAGGCGGCGGCATCAACATCGCTCACGAGGCGGTCGACCGACACGTTGCAGCAGGCCATGGGGAGCAGCCGGCGCTCGTCTGGCTCGGCCGCGAGGGCGAACGGCGTGTCCTCAGCTACGCGGACCTAGCGGCTCAGGCAGCGCGTTTTGCCCATGTGCTTCGGCAAAACGGCATCGGCCGGGGCGAGCGGATCTTCTTGCTTGCCGGCCGGGTGCCGGACATCTACGCCGCGACACTCGGGGCCTTGAAGGCGGGGGCGGTGGTCAGCCCGCTGTTCGCCGCCTTCGGGCCCGAACCCGTTCGGGCACGGATGGAAATCGGCGGGGCGAGCGTTCTTGTCACGACCGAGGTGCAGTATCGCCGGAAGGTGGCCGAATGGCGCGCGACGATGCCGTCGCTGAAGCTCATCCTCATCCTCGGCGACACGGCGCCCGAGGGTTGCGTCGCGCTCGGCCCCGCGATGGCCGCCATGCCCGATGTGTTCGAGACCGTGCGGACGGGCTCCGAGGACATGGCGCTGCTGCATTTCACGTCCGGAACGACAGGGCTGCCGAAGGGCGTGGTGCATGTCCACGATGCGGTGGTCGCCCATGCCGAGACCGGGCGCATCGCGCTCGACCTCAGGCCCGGCGACATCTACTGGTGCACCGCCGATCCGGGCTGGGTGACGGGGATGAGCTACGGCATCGTCTCGCCCCTCTGCAACCGGGTGACGATGGTCGTGGACGAGGCCGAGTTCGAGCTCGACCGATGGTACGCGATCCTGGAACGCGAGCGCGTCGCGGTGTGGTACACCGCGCCGACGGCGATCCGCATGATGATGCGGGCGGGGGGCGAGGCCGCGCGGGGGCGCGACTTTTCGGCCCTGCGGTTCCTCGCCAGCGTCGGCGAGCCACTGAACGCCGAATGCGTGATCTGGGGACAGGAGATATTCGGCCGCCCGTTCCACGACAACTGGTGGCAGTCGGAAACCGGCGGCATCATGATCGCCAACACCGCCCCCATGGACATAAAGCCGGGCTCGATGGGCAAGCCCCTGCCGGGGGTCGAGGCCGGCATCGTCTCGCACGAGGACGGAGAGGTGAGGGTGCTGCCCGACGGCGCGATCGGCGAGCTGGCCCTCAGGCCCGGCTGGCCGTCGATGATGCGCGCCTATCTGGGCCAGCCCGAGCGCTATGCGAAGTGCTTCGCGGGGGGGTGGTATCTGACCGGCGATCTGGCGATGCGGGATTCCGACGGCTACTACTGGTTCGTCGGCCGTGCTGATGACCTCATCAAGTCCTCCGGCCACCTGATCGGACCCTTCGAGGTTGAAAGCGCGCTGATCGAACACCCCGCGGTCGCAGAGGCCGCGGTGATCGGCATCCCCGACGAGACCGCCGGCGAGGTGGTGAAGGCCTTTGTCACGCTGAAGGCCGGGTTCGAGCCGGACGAGGCGCTCGAACGCGAGCTTCGCGGCCATGCGCGCAAGCGGCTTGGTCCCGCTGTCGCGCCGCGCGAGATCGTCTTCCGCGAAAGCCTTCCGCGCACCCGCTCTGGCAAGATCATGCGGCGGCTCTTGCGCGCGCGGGAACTCGGCCTGCCCGAGGGCGATCTGTCCACGTTGGAGGGGAACGCCAGATGACCGGCAAGGTGAAACTGGACCATGACCATGTCCGTGCGCTCCTGCGCGGGATGATCCGCATCCGCCGCTTCGAGGAAAAGTGCTACGAACTCTACACGCAGGAGAAAATCCGCGGCTTCCTGCATCTTTACGACGGCGAGGAGGCCGTGGCCGTGGGCGTCGCCGCGGCGCTGGAACCGCGCGACCGCGTCGTGTCCACCTACCGCGAGCACGGCCATGCCCTTGCCCGCAGCGTCAGCATGGAATCCGCGCTGGCCGAGATGTACGGCAAGGCGACCGGCTGCGCCGGCGGTCGCGGCGGGTCGATGCATTTCTTCGATGCCGAGACCAACCTCTACGGCGGCAACGCGATCGTCGGTGGCGGTCTGCCACTTGCGGCGGGGCTGGGGCTCGGCGACAGGATGCAGGGGCGGGACTGCGTGACGGCCTGCTTCTTCGGCGAAGGCGCACTGGCCGAAGGCGAGTTCCACGAAGCGATGAACCTCGCCGCGCTCTGGAAGCTGCCGGTCCTCTTCGTGCTGGAAAACAACCTCTACGCCATGGGCTCGGCGGTGGCGCGGGTGCAGGCGAACACCGATTTCGTGCCCCGCGCCGCCAGCTACGGACTGCCGGCCGAAAGCGTCGACGGCAACGATGTGGTGGCAGTCGAAGCGGCGGCCCGGCGGCTGGTCGGGGCGATCCGGACGGGCGGCGGCCCGCAGTTCCTGGAATGCCGAACCTACCGCACGCGGCCCCATTCGATGTTCGACGCCGAGAAATACCGCGACAAGGCCGAGGTGGCGGAGTGGCGCAAGCGCTCTCCAATCACGCGGTTCCAGGGCTGGCTTCTCGACAACGGCCTGATGCATCAGGAGCAGATCGACGCCATCGAGGCCGAGGTCGAGGCGCAGGTCCGCAACGCCGTCGCGGCGTGCGAGCAGGCGCCGTGGGAGCCGGTCGAGGACCTTGCCCGCCATGTCGTCGCCGAGGTCCGCCCGGCGCCGCCCGTGCCGGTGGCACCCGGCAAGCTCGTGGAAAGCACCTATCGCGACTGCTGCCGGCAGGCCGTGACCGACGCGCTCCTGCGCGACGAGCGGGTGTTCATGATGGGCGAGGATATCGGCGCCTATGGCGGCTGCTACGCCGTGTCGATGGGCCTCCTTCAGGAATTCGGCCCCGAACGGATCCGCGACACTCCGCTTTCCGAAGGGGGGTTCACCGGGGCGGGGATCGGAGCGGCGCTGGCCGGGATGCGGCCGATCGTGGAGATCATGACGGTCAACTTCTCGCTCCTCGCGCTCGACCAGATCCTCAACACCGCTGCAACCCTTCGCCACATGTCGGGCGGTCAGTTCGGCGTACCTCTCGTGATCCGCATGGCGACGGGGGCCGGGCGGCAGCTTGCCGCCCAGCATTCGCACAGCCTCGAGAATTTCTATGCACATATTCCCGGGCTCCGGGTCGTCGCCCCGGCGACGCTCGAGGATGCGCGGGGGATGCTCTGGACCGCCCTGGAGGAACCCGACCCGGTGATCGTCTTCGAACATGTCATGCTTTACAACATGGCGGGACGGCTGCCGGACAATGCAGGCCCCGTCGATATAGACCGCGCGGCGGTCCGCCGCCCGGGCCGGGACGTGACCCTGATCGCCTGGTCCTACAGCCTGTGGAAGGCGCTCGAGGCCGCCGAGGCGCTGGCGAAGGACGGGATCGAGGCCGAGGTCATCGACCTGCGCTCCCTCCGTCCGATCGACGACGAAACCGTCTTCGCGTCGATCCGGCGCACCCGGCGGGCCGTCGTGGTGGACGAGGGCTGGCGGACGGGGTCGCTTTCGGGCGAAATTGCCGCGCGGGTGCAGGAAGCGTGTTTCTGGCACCTCGACGCGCCGGTCGCCCGCGTCTGTTCGGCCGAGGTGCCGGTGCCCTATCCGAAGCACCTCGAGACCGCGGTCCTGCCGCAACCCGCCGGCATCGTCGCGGCGGTGAAGTCGCTGCCCGGGATCGCGCGATGACTGATTTCAAGATGCCTTCGCTCGGTGCCGACATGGAGGCGGGCAAGCTTGCCCAATGGCTGGTCGCCCCGGGCGACAAGGTCGCGCGCGGCGATGTCGTGGCGGTGGTCGAGACCCAGAAGGGCGCGATCGAGATCGAATGTTTCGATGCGGGCGAGGTCGCCGAACTGGTGGCCAAGGTTGGACAGACCCTGCCCGTCGGTGCGCTTCTGGCGCGGATCGGTTCGCCTGGCGCGGCGGAAGCCGGCACTGTGCCGCCCGCCGCGCCTGCACCGACCGGGCAAGCGGCACCGATCCCTGGCCCGGAGCCGGTGTTTGCCCAGGCACCCCAACCCAGCGTCGAACCGGGCGCCATCCTCGCCTCGCCGGCCGCCAAGGCACGCGCCGCAGAGGCTCGCGTCGCGCTCTCCGAGGTCGCAGGTTCGGGGCCTGGCGGCGCGGTGCTGCTGGCCGATGTCGATCGTCACATCGCCGCCCGGCCCGCCGCGCCGCCAACGGCCAAGCCGGGGCTCGACATGGCAGAGATGCGCCGTGCAATCGCCGCCGCCATGACACGGTCCAAGCGCGAGATCCCGCATTACTACCTGAGCCACGAGATCGACCTTCAGACGGCACAGGACGGGCTTGCCGCGCTGAACGCCACCCGGACACCCGACCGCCGGCTGCTGATGGGTGCGCTACTGGTTCGCGCCGCCGTGCGTGCGTTGGACAAGGTCCCCGAGCTGAATGGCCGCTACGAGGCAGGGACGGCCCCGGCCCGGTCTGAGGCGGTGCATTGCGGGGTCGCCGTATCCCTGCGCGGCGGCGGTCTCATCGCCCCCGCCATCCTTGACGCGGCGACGAAGGATACCGACGCGCTCATGGCGGCGATGCGCGATCTCGTCGCGCGGGCGCGCGCGGGGCGTCTCAGGATGAGCGAGATAACGCAGGGAACGATCACGGTCTCGAGCCTCGGCGAGAGCGGCGTTGACGCGCTCTTCGGCGTGATCTTTCCGCCGCAGGTGGCGCTCGTGGGTTTCGGCACGCCGAGGGTGCGGCCGATGATAAGGGACGGCGGGGTGGCGGCGCGTCTCGCGGTGACCGTCAGCCTCGCCGCCGACCACCGCGTGAGCGACGGCCGCCGCGGCGCGCTGTTCCTTGCCGAGATCGACCGCCTTCTGCAGGAGCCGCTGACCCCATGACCCGGAACGAAATCCGCGCCGCATTCCTCGCCGATATGACCGAAGTCGCGCCGGATCTCGATCCCGCGGCGATCGGTGAGACGGATCGGTTTCAGGACGATCTCGGCCTCGACTCGATGGACTTCCTGAACCTCGTCAGCGCACTGCACAAGCGCTTCGGCCTGCCGATCCCCGAGGCGGACTATTCGCGGCTCGTGACCCTAGCCATGGCTCTGGACTATCTGGAGGAGGCGCTGGGACCGTGAGCGGTCGCGCGCCGCGCCGGGGTGGGACACGCAGCTTGCAGGTATCGCCTCCGGCGGCCCACATGTTTGACCGGCGCCGGTGGCTGCGCTATGGCGCGGCAAACGGGGGCGGCGATGATCTTCACGGTGGCGATCGACGGACCGGCGGCGGCGGGGAAGGGGACGATTTCCCGCGCGGTCGCGGCGCATTTCGGCTTTGCCCATCTCGATACCGGGCTACTTTACCGCGCGGTCGGAGCGAAGGGCGGCGATCCGGTGGAGGCCGCGCGAAACCTGACCGAAGGCGATCTTGGGCGCGATGATCTGAGGACGCTGGAAGCCGGACAGGCCGCAAGCCGGGTCGCCGTCATCCCCGAGGTGCGCGCCGCACTCGTCACCTTTCAGCGGGGCTTCGCCCGGCGCGAGGGTGGCGCGGTGCTCGACGGGCGCGACATCGGCACGGTGATCTGCCCCGAGGCGGAGGTGAAGCTTTTCGTCACCGCCAGCGCGCAAGTCCGTGCCCACCGCCGCTGGCTGGAAGTGGGCGGCGACGAGGCGCAGGTGCTGGCCGAGGTGATCGAGCGGGACAAGCGGGACGCGGATCGGGCGGTGTCGCCGTTGAAGGCGGCCGAGGATGCGTTGGTGCTCGACACGAGCGCGATGACAATCGACGCGGCGGTGGCGGCGGCGGTCGCCGAAGTGCGCCGCAGACTCGCAAAGGAGTGATCCGGCGCGGCGCCCTGGACGTAGTATCTTCAAACGGAGGTTGCGATGCTGCGTTTCATCCTTGCGACACTGACAACGTCCCTGACGGCCCTCGGTCCGGCCCTCGCCGCTCCGCCCGATGTCCCTTTCGCCTCGATCGATGGTGGCGACCTTTCGCTGAGCGACTGGGCGGGCAAGCCGGTCCTGGTGGTCAATACCGCGTCGCTCTGCGGATTCACCCCTCAGTACGAGGGCTTGCAGAAGCTCTACGACACCTACCGCGATCGCGGGCTCGTCGTTCTCTCGGTGCCGTCCGACGATTTCAGGCAGGAACTCGGCTCCAACGGTGAGGTGAAGGATTTCTGCGAGCTGACCTACGGGCTCGACCTGCCGATGACCGAGATAACCCATGTGCGGGGTGCCGCGGCGCATCCGTTCTACGCGTGGTTGCGCGACAAGGAGGGCTTTGTCCCGGCCTGGAACTTCAACAAGGTGCTGATCTCCGGCGAGGGCGAGGTGGTGGCGACCTACGGGTCGACAGTGACCCCCCTGTCGCGCAAGCTCACGGGCGACATCGAGGCGCTGCTCGACTGACTTTCAGACCAATGCGCCCGTCGCGCTTGCAAACCGGGCGAGGGGGCACTATACGCCGCCTGTCGAACGGGCCGTGAGAGCCAGGGACATCCGAGGACGCGCAGGGTCGGGATCACGCCGGCCCTTTGCTGTTTTCGGCCGCCTCTGCCCCGCGCGACGGAGAAAAGACCGGCGGAGCCAACCGCATGGCCAGAAACACGTTGCAAAGGAAACTGAACACGCATGTGCGCTAAAGCCACGATGGAGGAATTCGAAGCCCTCCTCAAAGAAAGCTTCGAGATCGACACCCCCGAAGAGGGCTCGGTCGTCAAGGGCAAGGTCATCGCCATCGAGGCGGGCCAGGCCATCATCGACGTCGGCTACAAGATGGAAGGCCGTGTCGATCTCAAGGAATTCGCAAATCCCGGCGAACAGCCCGACATCGCGGTCGGCGATGAGGTCGAGGTCTATCTCGACCGCGTCGAGAACGTCCGCGGCGAAGCGGTGCTGAGCCGCGAGAAGGCCCGCCGCGAAGAGGCCTGGGACCGTCTCGAAGAGGCCTATGCCAAGGAAGAGCGCGTCGATGGCGCCATCTTCGGTCGCGT
The DNA here is from genome assembly GCA_020637675.1 of Paracoccaceae bacterium. GTDB lineage: Bacteria > Pseudomonadota > Alphaproteobacteria > Rhodobacterales > Rhodobacteraceae > Albidovulum. The sequence goes on from JACKKD010000003.1 coordinate 645,138, forward strand.
CAAGGGCGGCTTCACGGTCGATCTCGGCGGTGCGGTCGCGTTCCTGCCCGGTTCGCAGGTCGATGTCCGGCCGGTGCGCGACGCCGGCCCGCTCATGGGGCTCAAGCAGCCGTTCCAGATCCTCAAGATGGACCGCCGCCGCGGCAACATTGTCGTGTCGCGTCGTGCGATCCTCGAAGAGTCCCGGGCCGAGCAGCGCGCCGAAGTCATCGGCAATCTCTACGAGGGCCAGGTGGTCGACGGCGTGGTCAAGAACATCACCGAATACGGTGCGTTCGTCGATCTCGGCGGCGTCGACGGTCTTCTCCACGTCACCGACATGGCGTGGCGCCGCGTGAACCATCCTTCGGAAATCCTGAACATCGGCGAGACCGTGAAGGTCCAGGTGATCAAGATCAACAAGGAAACCCACCGCATCTCGCTCGGCATGAAACAGCTTCTCTCCGACCCGTGGGATTCGGTCGAGGCGAAGTTCCCGATCGGCTCGGTCCACAAGGGCCGCGTCACCAACATCACCGACTACGGCGCCTTCGTGGAGCTGGAGCCGGGGGTCGAGGGGCTCGTCCACGTCTCGGAAATGTCCTGGACCAAGAAGAACGTCCATCCCGGCAAGATCGTCTCCACGAGCCAGGAAGTCGACGTCATGGTGCTGGAGATCGACCAGTCCAAGCGCCGCGTGTCGCTCGGCCTGAAGCAGACCATGCGCAACCCGTGGGAAGTCTTCGCGGAAACCCACCCCGTCGGCAAAGTCATCGAGGGCGAAGTCAAGAACATCACCGAATTCGGTCTGTTCGTCGGCCTCGAGAACGATATCGACGGGATGGTGCACCTCTCCGACCTCAGCTGGGACCAGCGCGGCGAAGAGGCGATCCAGAACTACCGCAAGGGCGACGTGGTCAAGGCCGCCGTCACCGAGGTGGACACCGAGAAGGAGCGCATCTCGCTCTCCATCAAGGCGCTCGATGCCGACACCTTCTCGGACGCCGTCGACGGCGTTAAGCGCGGCTCGGTCATCACCGTGACCGTTACCGCGATCGAGGACGGCGGGATCGAGGTGGAGTACAGCGGCGCGAAGTCGTTCATCCGCCGCTCGGACCTCGCCCGCGACCGCGCCGACCAGCGGCCCGAGCGTTTCCAGGTGGGCGACCATGTGGACGTGCGGGTGACCAACATCGATCCGAAGACCCGCAAGCTGGGCCTGTCGATCAAGGCGCGCGAGATCGCCGAAGAGAAGGAGGCCGTGGAACAGTACGGCTCGTCCGACTCCGGCGCCTCGCTCGGCGACATCCTCGGCGCCGCGCTGAAGGGCTCGAAGAGCTGAGATCGCGACATGCGGTCCGGAACGGCCCCGCCCTGTGCGGGGCCGTTCTGCCTTTGCCGAATCGCTCCTGCGCCGCCGGTCGCGGGGCGCGATCGGAACCCGCAGCCCCCGGCGATGCTGCGTTGCAGTATCCCGGATGCTGCGCAAAGCGCCGGTCCGGCCGCCCCTCTCACGCAGAATTCCCCGCCTTTCCAATGGCTTTCCTGTTTGAGGCCGCGCCGAATGCGCCTATAGTCGTCGCACAACAACGCGGCCGCCATCCGGGGACGGCACGCACAGGGGGGCTCCGAATGATCCGGTCCGAACTCATTCAGAAGATCGCCGACGAGAATCCGCACCTTTACCAGCGCGACGTCGAGCGGATCGTGAACACGATCTTCGAAGAGATCATCGAGTCGCTGGCGCGCGGCGACCGGGTCGAGCTCAGGGGGTTCGGCGCGTTTTCGGTGAAGAAGCGCGACGCCCGCACCGGCCGCAATCCGCGCACCGGCGAGTCCGTCTCGGTCGAGGAAAAGCATGTGCCCTTTTTCAAGACCGGAAAGCTCTTGCGGGACAGGCTGAACGGGGGGTAATCCTCCGCCATGATCCGCTTTCTCCGCCTCTTCTTTCTCGCGCTGCTGGCCATCGTTCTCGTGGCCGTGGCCTCGGCCAATCTGCAGGTTGTGACGCTGCGGCTCTTGCCGGCCGAAATGGACGCCTTCCTTGGCCTGAGCTGGTCCGTCGAGGTGCCGCTGTTCCTCGCGATCTTCGCGGGGATCGTCGCCGGACTTGGCATCGGCTTTGTCTGGGAGTGGTTCCGCGAGGCGAAGCACCGCACCGCCGCAACCGAGCACCGGCGCGAGGCAGGGCGGCTGGAGCGCGAGGTGAAGCGGTTGAAGGATTCCCGCCCCGAGCCCGAAGACGAGGTTCTGGCGATCCTCGAAGGCCGCGGCACCGGCCGCTGACCGTCCGTGCCCGGGGTGGAACCTGCGATGTCCGTTCGCGTGAAGATCTGCGGCCTGAAAGAGCCCGCCCACGTCGCGGCCGCAATTGCGGCAGGGGCGGCATACCTGGGCTTCGTCTTCTTTCCGAAATCGCCCCGCCACCTTGCCATCCCCGCAGCCGCGGCGCTCGCCGCCGAGGTGCCGCCGGGCGTGGCCAAGGTGGCCCTGACGGTGAACGCGACGGATGCCGAACTTGATGCGATCACGGGGGCGGTGGCGATGGACATGCTGCAACTCCACGGTGCCGAAAGCCCGGAACGTGTGGCCGAGGTGCGCGGACGCTACGGCCTGCCGGTGATGAAGGCCGTGGGCATCGCCGAGGAGGCCGATCTCGCCCTGATCCAGACCTACGGGCGGATCGCGGATCAGCTTCTGATCGACGCCAGGCCGCCGAAGGGCGCGGCGCTGCCGGGCGGCAACGGACTTGCTTTCGACTGGCGGCTGGTCGCGCGGAAATACTGGCCCTGCCCCTGGATGCTCGCTGGCGGGCTGACGCCAGAAAACGTCGCCGCGGCGATCCGTCTGACCGGCGCGCGGCAGGTCGATGTGTCTTCCGGCGTGGAAAGCGCGCCCGGCGTGAAGGACGAAGCGCTCATCCGCGCGTTCATCGCGGCCGCCAGGGGCGGGGCATGATCCGCTTCCGCGAGGCGCGGCGCGAGGATGTGCCGGCCGTTGTGGGCCTGCTGGCCGACGATGCGCTGGGCGCAGCGCGCGAGGGCACCGACAGCGCGCCCTACCTGGCCGCCTTCGACGCGATGCAGGCAGAGGCCGGAAACATCCTGATCGTGGGCGAGGAGGCGGGGCGGGTCGTCGCCACCTACCAGATCACGTTCATCTCGGGCCTTTCGCTTCGCGCCAGTCGCAGGGCGCAGGTGGAATCCGTGCGGGTTGCGGCGGACCTCAGGGGCCGCGGAGTCGGCGCGGCGATGATGGCCGACGCCGAGGCGCGCGCGCGGGCGGCGGGCTGCCGGGTGATCCAGCTTACCTCGAACGCCGGGCGCACCCGCGCGCGCGCCTTCTACGAACGCATCGGCTTTACCCCATCGCACATTGGCTTTAAACGCGATCTGTCCTGAGAGGAGCCGCGAAAATGCCAGACGACCGCATCAATTCCTATCGGACCGGTCCCGACGAGCGCGGCCGGTTCGGCGACTTCGGCGGGCGCTTCGTGTCGGAAACGCTGATGCCGCTCATCCTGGACCTGGAGGCCGAGTACGAGAAGGCCAAGACCGACCCGACGTTCTGGGCCGAGATGGACTGGCTCTGGAAGCATTATGTCGGCCGCCCCTCGCCGCTCTATTACGCCGAGCGGCTGACAAGCCACCTCGGCGGCGCGAAAATCTACATGAAGCGCGACGAGCTGAACCATACCGGCGCCCACAAGATCAACAACGTGCTCGGCCAGATCATCCTCGCCCGCCGCATGGGCAAGACAAGGATCATCGCCGAGACGGGCGCCGGCCAGCATGGCGTGGCGACGGCCACGGTCTGTGCCAAGTTCGGCCTGAAATGTGTGGTCTACATGGGTGCCCACGACGTCGAGCGGCAGGCGCCGAACGTTTTCCGGATGCGGCTTCTCGGGGCGGAGGTGCACCCCGTCACCTCGGGGCGCGGCACCTTGAAGGACGCGATGAACGACGCGCTCAGGGACTGGGTGACGAACGTGCGCGACACCTTCTACTGCATCGGCACGGTGGCGGGCCCGCATCCCTATCCGGCGATGGTGCGCGACTTCCAGTCGATCATCGGCAAGGAGGTGCGCTGGCAACTGGCCGAGCAGGAAGGCGCGGGGCGCCTTCCCGATACGCTCGTCGCCGCCATCGGCGGCGGGTCGAACGCGATGGGGCTCTTCTTCCCCTTCCTCGACGACCCGTCCGTCCGCATCATCGGCGTCGAGGCCGGCGGCAAGGGCGTGGACGCGCGGATGGAGCACTGCGCCAGCCTGACCGGCGGCCGTCCCGGTGTGCTGCACGGGAACCGGACCTATCTCTTGCAGGATGCTGACGGGCAGATCCTCGAAGGTTTCTCGATTTCGGCCGGGCTCGACTATCCCGGCATCGGTCCGGAACATTCGTGGCTGCACGAAACCGGACGCGCGCAATACGTGTCGATCACCGACAAGGAGGCGCTGGAGGCGTTCAAGCTTTCTTGCGCCATGGAGGGGATCATCCCGGCGCTGGAACCGAGCCACGCGCTCGCCCATGTAATGAAGATCGCCCCAGAGCTGCCTGCGGACCACATCATCGTCATGAACATGTGCGGGCGCGGCGACAAGGACATCTTCACGGTGGCCAAGCACCTCGGGGTCGAGATCCGGACCTGATCCTCCCGGGCCTGCGGCCGATTCGCAGCGGTGACGAGCCCTGAGTCCAGGGACTGTTATCGACGGGGCCCTGGTACCGTGGCTGCCGCGATCCCGTCACCGGAATGCCGGATCGTCGCCCGATTGGCGCCAACGCGGGGGGGCAAAAGCCATTGGTCACGGCCATGCGCCTATCCTTTTCGCCATAAACCAGGGTTTATGCCCCTGTCTCTACGGTTTATGGCGCGAGTTGCGGAATGCTGCTCCTGTTTCCCCATACGGCGGTCCGTGCCGAGGGGGCATGTGCGGGACGCTGACAACGGCGGTAACCTGCACACTGGGGAACAGAGATGATGCACCACAAAGACCTCGCTTCTGCACCGCAACAGCGCCTTGTGATCATGCTTCCGGCCGCGAACCTTTCAGGCGTCGTGCGCGACCAGCTGCGCACGATGACGTCGGAAGGTTTCGCCGATATCGACATCCGCTGGAACGCGAACGTTCTGGCGATCGAGGCGCGCGGCGAATCGGGCTACGTGCGCCGGATATTCAACTGCGCGGGCGCCCGCGTGATGGAGAAGATCGACCGGGGCGGAATCGGTGTAGAGCGGTTCTACGATGCGGACGGGATTACCCTGCTTTCGGAAGCGATCTTCGACTCCTGCGACGATCGTTGACACAAGGGAAACCGCGGCTCCCGAATGCCGCAATCATCCTTGTGATCGCTTCGCGTTAGCCCAAGAATCGCCACGTGGGGACGGTGTGTTGTGGGCATGACCAGACGCGGACTTCTCCTTTCCGTCGCGGCCGCGGCCGTGACGATGGCCTTCCCGGCTGCGGCACGGGATGTGGAAAGCGAGTTGGCCGCGCGATTGCGGCGTGAGGGCTTTAGCATCGTCAGCCGGAAACGCACCCTGCTCGGACGGGTCCGGGTCCTGGCGGCGAAAGGCAAGCTGCAGCGAGAGGTCGTGTTCGATCCGACCTCGGGCGAGATCCTGCGCGACTACGTCAATGATGCTGGCGACATCCGGGTCGCGTCGCGCGAGGGCGGCGGCACGGGGACGGCCAGTTCCGGCACCGATGGCGCGGGCAGCGGCGGGACCGGTGGCGGCGGCACTGGGACCGACGGCGGCACCGGCACGGACGGCGGAACGGAACCGGATGGTGGCGGCACGGACGAGCCCGAGAAGGAGCCCACGAAAGAGCCCTCCAAGGAACCGACGCGGGAGCCACGCAGGGACAGGCGGTCCAAGACCAAAGAGACCCCCGGTGTCGGCGAGTAGGCGCCCCTGCAGCGACGGTTCGCGGGGCTGCGGGCCGGGAGGTCGCCATGCGTGACCGGATCGCCGTGTTCCTCCTGCTCTTCCTCCAGGTGCTCTGCGCCGCCGTTCTCGTCGGCGGAACACTGCTGACCCTGCTTGGTATCCAGCACCGGCCGATCGACTGGGAAATGCGCGAGCTTCTGGAGATCGGCGCCGTTCTCGGCCTCGTCTTCGGGGCGCTTCTCAGCGTGGCGGTCCTCGGCCGCATGCTGAAGCGCCAGAAGCGCGCGGAGGAACAGTTGCGCCAGGTTTCCGGCGCCTTCATGGAGCTCATGGAGGCGCGGTTCCGCGACTGGGGTCTGACCTCGGCCGAACGGGACGTGGCGCTTTTCGCGATCAAGGGCCTCTCGACCCACGAAATCGCCGTCCTGCGCGGCACCGCCGAGGGTACGGTGAAGGCCCAGACGAATGCGATCTACCGCAAGTCCGGCGTGAACGGGCGCCCGCAGCTCCTCAGCCTCTTCATCGAGGACCTGATGGATGACGCGATGCTGCCCGCGCCCGTCCCCACCGCACCGCCCGAACCCGAGGAGACCATGCTTCGGGCGGCCGGCTAGGTCAGTCGAGCGCGTAGAGCGTCAGGACTTCCAGCGGCACGACGTCGAGCGCGCGCAGATGCGTGGCGGCAAGCCGCACGTTCGGCGCACAGCCTTCCTCGTGCGCTTGCAGGAAACGTCCGGCGCAGAGACACCAGCTCTCGCCGGGCTGCACTCCGGGAAACCGGTATTCCGGCCGCAGCGTGGACAGGTCGTTGCCGACGTATTTCGAATAGGCGAGGAACTCGGCCGTCATCACCGCGCAGACGGTGTGGTGGCCACGGTCCTCGGCGCAGGTGTTGCAGTGTCCATCGCGGAAGAAGCCGGTGAGCGGCCGGTTCGAGCAAGGCTCCAGCGGCTGGCGGAGCACGTTGAGAGGGGGGTCGGGCCGGGGTGTCATGTGAAACGGTCAAGGAGCCGCTGCAGGGGTGACCTGGGCGCGGCGGGTTCGGCGGCGGGCTCGGAGGCGGACGGAGGCGGAGCCTCCGTTCGTGCGGTGGACCGCGGCGGCGCGGTCCTCAGCGCCACCGCGTTCATGAACCGCGCCGCATCGCCCGCGGCCAGCGCTGGCGCCCCGTCCGAGATGCCGCGCAGAAGGTCGTCGAGCCAGGCCTCGTCTGCCTTGGCGAAGTCCGAGAGCACATAGTCTGCCACCCGGTCCTTGTGGCCGGGATGGCCGATGCCGATGCGGACGCGGGCATAGTCATCGCCGATGTGCTGGTGGAGCGAGCGGAGCCCGTTGTGCCCCGCATGTCCGCCGCCCTCCTTCACCCGGCACTTGCCCGGCGCGAGATCGAGTTCGTCGTGAAACACAGTGACGTAGGCGGGCTCCAGCTTGAAGAAGCGCATGGCCTCGCCCACCGACTGGCCGGAGAGGTTCATGAAGGTCATCGGTTTCAGAAGGACCACGCGCTCGGTGCCGAGCCGGCCTTCGCTGACTTCGCCCTGGAACTTCGTGCGCCAGGGCGCGAAGCCATGGTCTGCGGCGATCCGGTCCACGGCCATGAAGCCGACGTTGTGACGGTTCGTCGCGTATCTGGCCCCGGGGTTCCCGAGGCCCACGAAAAGTCGCATGGCTCACCTCGCGCTGGCGGGGGAAAGGTAGAGGCGGCAGGGGCCGGGGGCAAGCGCCCGCACCACCAAAACGAAAAGCGGGACCCGAAGGCCCCGCCGATCTCGTGCAAGGCACATTGGGGGTTATTCCCCGGCGCCCTCGCCCTCGCCCTCTTCCTCGGCCGAACGCAGGCCCGAGGGGGCCGCGATATTGGCGATGACGAAGTTGCGCTTGATCGTCGGCACGGCACCCTTCGGCAGGTCCACGTCGTTGATGTGGATGACGTCGCCGATGTCGCGCCCCGTGAGGTCCACGGTGATGTGATCGGGGATGTCGCCGGCGGTCACTTCCAGTTCGACTTCCGGGCGAACGATCGTCAGCGTCCCACCCTTCTTCAGCCCCGGCGCCTTCTCGTGGTTCTCGAAGGTGACGTGGATGAAAAGGTTGATGCGACTCGCGCGGTGCAGGCGCATCAGGTCGATATGGGTCGGCAGGTCCTTGACGACGTCGCGCTGGACGCCGCGGCAGATCACCCGCACGTCGTCCTGGCCTTCGACCTTCAGGTTGAAGAGCGTGGACAGGAAGCGGCCGGCCTTCAGCCTCTTCAAAAGCGCGTGGTAGTTGATGTTGATCGGCTGCGGCTCCTTGCCGTCGCCGTAGACGATGCCGGGTACGTAGCCCTCGCGACGGGCTTGACGGGCGGCCCCCTTGCCTGTCCCCGTCCGTACCTCGGCGATAAGATCGGGGATCTCACCAGCCATTGGTCTCTCCATGGTGTTTAAGGGCATCCTCCAAGGGTGCATGCCCATGAACGCGGGCGTATAGGACGGATCGTCCGCGAAGGGAAGCGGATTCTACACGTCCGGGCTCCTCCCCGGCGCGTGTGCTCTCAGCTGTAGCGGTCGAGGAAATCGGACGGCAGAAGCACGTTGTGACGCCCGAGCGACGTCACCTTCGTCTCGCCGCAGAGCGCCATGGAGGTGTCGAGTTCCTTGTGAATGACCTGGAGCGCTTTCGCCACCCCCGCCTCGCCCATTGCGCCCAGTCCGTAGACGAAGGCGCGGCCGATCATCACGCCTTTCGCGCCGAGCGCGAGCGCCTTCAGCACATCCTGGCCGGAACGGATGCCGCCGTCCATCCAGACTTCCGTCCTGCCGCCGACCGCCGCCGCTATCGCCGGCAGCATCCGGACCGACGAAAGCGCGCCGTCGAGTTGCCGCCCGCCGTGGTTCGACACGACGATGGCATCGGCGCCGACGGCGGCTGCCTTCTCGGCATCCTCGACATCCAGGATACCCTTCAGGATCACCTTGCCGCCCCACATGTCCATCAGCTTGCGGATCTTGTCCCAGTTGAGCGCGGGGTCGAACTTCTCCGCCGTCCAGGCCGAGAGCGAGGAGGGGTCGGATACGCCCTCGACATGGCCGACGATATTGCCGAAGAAGCGCCGCCTCGTCTGGAGCATCTCGATCCCCCAGGCCCATTTCGTGGCCAGGTTCAGCATCGTCGGAAGCGTGAATTTCGGCGGGGCGGAGAGGCCGTTCTTCAGGTCCTTGTGGCGCTGCCCGAGGATCTGCAGGTCCACGGTGATCACGAGTGCCGAGCAGCCCGCGGCCTTCGCCCGCCCGATGATCGCGCGGTTGAAAGCGTCGTCGTTCAGCGTGTAGATCTGGAACCAGAAGGGCTTCGACGTGTGCGCCGCCACATCCTCGATCGAGCAGATCGACATGGTGGACAGCGTGAAGGGCACCCCGAACGCCTCGGCCGCACGGGCCGCCTTTATCTCTCCGTCGGCGTTCTGCATGCCTGTCAGCCCGACCGGAGCGAGCGCCACGGGCATGGCGACCGGCTGTCCGATCATCTCCGACGCCGTGGAGCGCCCGGTCATGTCCACGGCGATCTTCTGCCTCAGACGGATCTCGGCGAAATCGGTGACGTTCTCGCGGAAGGTCTGCTCCGTCCAGCTGCCCGACTCCGCATAGTCGAAGAACATTCGCGGGACGCGCCGACGGTAGAGGCGCTTCAGGTCGTCGATGCAGGTGATGACGGGCATGGCGTCCCTCTGGAGTGGCCCCCGGATTGGTGATCCCTGCTTAGCAACGGGGTCCTGCCGTGGCAATGCGCTTTCGGCCTTGCGAATTCTGCGGGGGCGGGATGGATCGCCGGCAGGTTGTTCGCAAGGCTCGGAACGGTCGGATCTGGCCTCCTCGGCGGGTTCGTCGGCACGGCGGCCGTCTCCGGTGTCCTGCCCTGGCGGGTGACCTTCGCGGCACGGGGGGGATGCGCTACATCATCAGCCACGGGATCCTGCCTTAACCCCACCGCAACGGTCATCAGGACCGGGTGACTGGGGGCTCGCCTTCGCGCTCATGTTCATGATGATCCTCGACGTCACCCTCGGCTGAGGCGCCCGCCGACGGGGGTGCACAGGGCGCCCGTCGCGTGCTAGGCCGGCGGCCATGACCGATGCCAGCTACGCCCCACCCGATGCGCCGCTCAGCGTGATTCATGCCGATCATGCGATCGTCGTCCTCGACAAGCCGGCGGGCCTGCTGACCGTGCCGGGCAAGGGTGCGCATCTGGCCGACTGCCTGATCGCCCGGCTCCAGAAGCTCCACCCCGAGGCGCTTCTGGTCCACCGGCTCGACCGCGACACCTCCGGGGTGATCGTCTTCGCGCTTACCCGTCACGCGCAGCGGGTGCTCTCGGCGCAGTTCGAGGACCGCAAGACGAAGAAGGCCTACCGCGCCCGGCTCTGGGGGCACTTGATGCCGAAAGAGGGGCGGGTGGATCTGCCGTTGATCGTGGACTGGCCGAACCGGCCCCGCCAGCATGTGGACAGGGTGAACGGCAAGCCTGCGCAGACCGACTGGAAGGTGCTCGGCCATGATCCGGACGGCACCACCCGCGTGCGGCTCTTCCCGCTGACCGGACGCAGCCACCAGCTTCGCGTCCACATGGCCGAGCTTGGCCACCCTATCCTCGGCGATCCGCTTTATGCCGAAGGTCCGGCGCGCGACTACCCGCGGCTCATGCTCCATGCCGAAAGCCTGCGGTTTGCGCATCCCGAGACCGGCAAGGGCGTGACCTTCACCGCGCCCTGCCCCTTCCGATGATCGAGAGGCATCACGAGGCGGGTGCGCGCCGGTCGCGGGCGCTCTGGTCCGACTGTGGCCGGTATCGCTACCTCCTCGAACGCGACTGGGGCGGGCGGGACGGGCCGCTTCTCTACATTCTTCTCAATCCCTCGACGGCGACCGAGGCAGAGAACGACCCGACGGTGGAACGCTGCGAACGGCGGGCGCGGGCGCTGGGCTATGGCGGGTTCGCGGTGGCGAACCTGTTTGCCTGGCGCGCCACCCGGCCCGCAGATCTCAGGCGCGCGGCCGATCCCGTCGGCCCGGCGAATGACGCGGTCCTGACGGAAGCGACCGCTGGGGCCACGGCCGTCCTGTGCGGCTGGGGCGCACATGGCGTTCTTCTCGGCCGGGGCGCGGGTGTGGCGGCGCGGCTTCGGGCCGCAGGTGTCGCGCTCGCGCATCTCGGACTCACCCGCGGTGGCCATCCCCGCCATCCTCTCTACGTTGCCTATTCCGTCGCCCCGCGGCCCTGGGTCGCTTGATCCGGCAAAGTGCAGAAAAATCTCCGGGTCGCCGGCCGCATTGGCTCGGAGTTAACTCCTGAGCGCTCCAATCGCAGTCGGGGTGCGCCGGCTGTGGGAGGCTGGCGCCGCAATCGCGGGGTGCGTCATGTTGATGCTGGCTGGCCTGATGGGCCTTCTAATGGTGGGTCTGGCTGTCGATTTCACGGGGGGCGTCAAGCCTGACGAGGACGGGCACGACGAGGCGGAGGGCGCGGTTCAGAACGACGCCCAGACGGCCGAACCGTCGCTCGACGGAAACCCGTTGGGCGAGGCCATCGTCGGCAGCGACGGGGGCGAGATTCTCGCTGGAGGCGAGAACGCCGACGACATCGCCGGCCTTGGCGGCGATGATCAGATCGGTGGCTATGCAGGCGACGACACTCTCGTCGGTGGCGCGGGGGCGGACGCGGTGCGTGGCGATGCGGGCGACGACGTGATCGCAGGCGATGCGGGCAACGATACGCTGATGGGAGGCGAGGGGGCCGACACGCTCTCGGGCGGGGCGGGCGACGACATGCTCGCCGGCTGGGAAGGCGACGACGTGCTCTCGGGCGGCGAGGGTGCGGACAGTCTCGTCGGCGGCGGCGGGACGGACGCGCTGATCGGCGGCGCGGGCGATGACGCGCTGGAAGGTGGTCCGGGCGATGACACGCTTGTGGGCGGGCTCGGGCAGGACACGCTGATGGGCGGGGCCGGGCATGACGTTCTGAACGGTGCGGAGCGGGAGCTGGACGGCACCGACACGGACCAGCACGACTTCCTGAACGGCGGCGCGGGCAACGACACCATCACCGCCGGGCAAGGCGACTGGGCCAATGGCGGAACCGGGGCCGACAGCTTCCTTCTGCACGACTGGCTGTCAGCGGGCAGCGGGCCCGCAACCATCGAGGACTACACGGCGGCGGAGGATCAGCTGGTGATCCTCTACGATCCCGCCATCCACCCCGTCCCCGATGTCACGGTGGAGCCCGACCCTGAGGACGACAAAGCCGTCCGGGTGATGATTGACGGTGTCGTCATCGCGCGGGTGCTCGGCGACCCGGATCTGACGGCGGATCAGATCGAGCTTGTGGCCGAGGACGAGGTGCACGCCGCCTGACGCCGGAAGGGGCTTCCCTTCGGCCCCGATTCCTCCTATACGCCGCCATCCGCACTTGCGGAGACCTCCAGGGGCCCTGCTGGACGACATCCCGGCTTGCGCCATGACCCTCTTGCGAAAGGAGACCCCGATGTCGATCACCGCCGAAGAAAAAGCCCGCGTGATGAAGGAATATGCGACCAAGGCCGGCGATACCGGTTCGCCCGAGGTCCAGGTCGCGATCCTGTCGTCGCGCATCGCCACGCTGACCGAGCATTTCAAGAGCCACGCGAAGGACAACCACTCGCGCCGCGGCCTCCTGAAGCTCGTTGCGCAGCGCCGGAAGCTTCTCGACTACCTGAAGAAGACCGACGACGGCCGCTATCAGGACCTGATCAAGCGCCTCGGCATCCGCCGCTGATCCGCCGGGATTGACGGAACCGAACGCCCGCGCCGGAAGGTGCGGGCGTTTTGCATGTCGCGCGGCTCCAGGTTCAATGCTTGACCTTGCGGACCGTCATTTCGCGAGAGGTCATGACGTAGTCAAAGACGCGTTGTGAGTATACGCCGTGTTTCAAGTAGAGTTTCTTCGACTTGAAGGCGACAGGCTGCTTTGAGGGGTCGTAGCGGCCTGATATTTGGGGCATGTCGTCAATCCAGACTTGTACGGAGAAGCCGCCCCGACCGTCGAAGTCGACCAGGACCGACAGTTTCTGTTCGGTCCCGTCGCGCCGGATCTTCCCGGCGGAGCGTCTTTCGTTCAGGGCGCCGCGGATGCAACTCTCACCTTCGCCGGTCTTGATATCGCTTTTCAGAAGAAGCGATCCGTCGGGTGTCACATCTATGCTCAGGGGAGGTGCGCATCCCAAACGCCCATCGTGGACCTGGAAGATGGTGAACTGCTGACGCGAACTACTTCTCATCGCGATGTTGGTTTCAAACAGATAGGCTCCCTTCGCTGTGGGTGAAATGCTATCGGAAGATATCTCCGCGCGCTGCGCGAAAACGCCTCCCTTGCAATGATTTGTGCTGGTTTTGAAAGTGCGGGTCTTCCCTTTGACTGTGATCGCGCCCGGATCGACGGAGCATGAGATGCTCCACGCGTTCAGCGGGGTCGCCCAACCTCGCTTCGCGCCGAGGCTGACGAACGCACAGAGGAGGATCAGAAGCGGATAATCGCGCAGGAAGCGTGTTGGTTTCATCGGGTGCCCCGGCAATTTCCATGTTGGGTGGTCAGACAATGCGAATCCCGGTCGCTATCTGAAGGCAGATGTCCAGCCTAGCGTCGACACCCTCATCCGCCAACTCACCGCTTCCCAACCGCCCTCTTTTCCTGTATGGCCCCGCTCCATCTGTGACGTGAGCCCATGCCCCCGGGCGCATGCGAAGGATTGGGGGCGGCGGCAATGGGGCCGCCATTTTGGATGGGAGACCCGGGATACGCCCGGGAGTGCTCCCAAGAGGAAACGATAGATGTTCAACGTGACAAGAAAATCCATCCAGTGGGGCCAGGAAACGCTCACACTGGAAACAGGGAAAGTCGCCCGACAGGCCGACGGGTCGGTCATCGCCACGCTCGGCGAGACCTCCGTCATGGCCAACGTGACCTTCGCCAAGCAGGCGAAGCCGGGGCAGGACTTCTTCCCCCTGACCGTGCATTACCAGGAAAAGACCTATGCCGCCGGGAAGATCCCGGGCGGCTTCTTCAAGCGCGAGGGGCGTCCTTCGGAGAAGGAGACGCTGACCTCGCGGCTGATCGACCGTCCGATCCGCCCGCTCTTTGTCGAAGGGTTCAAGAACGAGGTGCTGATCATCTGCACCGTTCTGAGCCACGACCTCGTCAACGATCCTGACATCGTCGCGATGATCGCGGCCTCGGCGGCGCTGACGATCTCCGGCGTGCCCTTCATGGGTCCGATCGGCGCGGCGCGGGTCGGCTTTGCCAATGGCGCCTATGTGCTGAACCCCGAAGTCAGCGACATGGACCAGCTGCGCATGAACCCCGAGCAGCGGCTCGACCTCGTCGTCGCCGGCACCAAGGACGCGGTGATGATGGTGGAATCCGAAGCCTATGAGCTTTCGGAGGCCGAGATGCTTGGCGCCGTGAAGTTCGGCCACGAGCAGATGCAGCCGGTGATCGACCTCATCATCGACTTCGCCGAGGAAGCCGCGAAAGAGCCGTTCGACTACCAGCCGGCCGACTATTCCGCGCTCTACGCCAAGGTGAAGGCAGCAGGCGAGGCGCAGATGCGCGCCGCCTTCGCGATCAGGGACAAGCAGGAGCGCACCAACGCGATTTCCGCCGCCGTGACCGCGATCAAGGAGGCGCTCTCGGACGAAGACAAGGCCGACGAGAACCTCGGTCCCGCGATCAAGAAGCTGGAAAGCTCGATCCTGCGCGGCGACGTGGTTGCCACCGGCATCCGTATCGACGGCCGCGACACCAGGACCGTGCGCCCGATCGTCTCGGAAGTGGGCATCCTGCCCCGCACGCATGGCTCCGCGCTTTTCACGCGCGGCGAGACGCAGGGCCTCATCATCACCACGCTCGGCACCGGCGAGGATGAGCAGATCATCGACGCCCTGCACGGCAACTTCCGTTCGAACTTCCTCCTGCACTACAACTTCCCGCCCTATTCGGTCGGTGAAGTGGGGCGCTTCGGTCCTCCGGGCCGGCGCGAGATCGGCCACGGCAAGCTCGCCTGGCGCGCGCTGCAGGCGGTGCTGCCGGCGCCGACCGATTTCCCCTACACGATCCGCGTCGTGTCCGAGATCACCGAGTCCAACGGCTCGTCCTCGATGGCCACGGTCTGCGGCTCGTCCCTGTCCATGATGGACGCTGGCGTGCCGCTGAAGGCGCCGGTTGCCGGCGTGGCGATGGGCCTGATCCTCGAAGAGGACGGCAAGTGGGCGGTCCTGACCGACATTCTCGGCGACGAGGATCACCTCGGCGACATGGACTTCAAGGTTGCGGGCACGTCCAACGGCATCACCTCGCTCCAGATGGACATCAAGGTCGCGGGCATCACCCCGGCGATCATGGAGCAGGCTCTGGCGCAGGCCAAGGATGGCCGGATGCATATCCTGGGCGAGATGGCCAAGGCGCTGACCGAGGGCCGGTCGGAGTTCTCGGCCCACGCGCCGCGGATCGAGACGATGACCATCCCGACCGACAAGATCCGCGAAGTGATCGGTTCGGGCGGCAAGGTCATCCGCGAAATCGTGGAAGTATCGGGCGCCAAGGTCGACATCAACGACGACGGGGTGATCAAGATCGCCTCGGCCAATGCCGATTCGATCAAGAAGGCCTATGACATGATCTACTCGATCGTGGCCGAACCCGAAGAAGGCAAGATCTACACCGGCAAGGTGGTGAAGCTCGTCGATTTCGGCGCCTTCGTGAACTTCTTCGGCAAGCGCGACGGCCTCGTGCATGTCAGCCAGATATCGGGCAAGCGCCTGAACCATCCGAACGAGCTTCTGAAGGAAGGTCAGGAAGTTAAGGTCAAGCTTCTCGGCTTCGACGATCGCGGCAAGGTCCGGCTCGGCATGAAGATGGTCGATCAGGAGACCGGCCAGGAGATCGTGCCCGAGAAGAAGGAAAAGGAAGAAGCCGCGGAGTGATCCGCTCAGCCCCCGTCGCAGGGCGGGGGCTGTTTCATATTGGCGGCGCTGCGTCGCGCCGATAGAAAGCGTCAGACGCTCCTGCGACGCGAGCCGGCATGGACTACACGTTCGTCGACCCACCGAAGCCCAGCCTCGCGCGCTGGTGGCATATCACCGGCTCGTTCCGGGGGGTGTCCGTGCTTCGCATGCTCGAATACGAGCATCTTTCCACGCTGCCCGTCTCGGGGCGCGTGCTCGACATGGGCGGCGGGAAGAAGGCACGCTACCTCAGGCTTCTTCCCACCGATCTGATGGTGGAGTCGGTCAACATCGACCCGGGGATCGAGCCGACGCATCTCATCCGCCCGGGCGAACCACTGCCGCTTCCGGACGACAGCTTTGACGCGGTCATCTGCTTCAATACGCTCGAGCATATCTACGATGCCGTTCCCGTGCTCGAAGAACTCTACCGCGTCGTCAAGCCCGGCGGTGCCGTGCATGTCATCGTGCCATTCATGTTCCGCATCCACGGCCATCCGGACGACTACTTCCGCGCGACGCCGAGCTGGTGGCGGGAGACCTTCGCCCGCACGGGCTTCGCGAGTCTCGATCTGATGCCACTGGTCTGGGGACGCGGGGCGACGCGGGCTGTGGTGCCGGGCCTGCACGGAGCCTTCCCTCGGGCACGGATGCATCTGGCGATGCTCTACGACGTTCTATTCGCGGCGCTGATGCTGAAGGGTGATCGCATCTCCGGGCGGCGCGGCGCCAGCATCTGCGGCACCGCCCCAGGCTGGTTCATGACGGGATGGAAGGGCGCGGCATGACCGAGACGCAGAAGTCGCCGTTTCGTGGCCTGCGGCTGGTACTGTTCCGGCTCCTGCGTCGCAAGACCGTCACGCTGGACGGGCTGACGGTCAGTTGCGATCCCTCCCTGGTGCCCCGCTCGGTGGCCACCGCGCTGATCAAGGGAAGCTACGAAGCGCCCGAACGCCAACTGGTCGCCGCTGCCGTCCGCCCCGGTGACAGGGTGATCGAGATTGGAACCGGCGTCGGTCTGGTCAGCCTGTTGTGCAACCGGTTTGCCGGGCCCGGGAACGTCCTGTCCTTCGAGGCGAATGCAGCCCTGGAACCGGTGATCCGTGCGAATTTCGCGCTGAACGGGATGACGCCACGGCTCCGGCTCAAGGCCGTAACGGCGGACGGCGCGCCGATCACCTTCTTTCGTAATGAGAACATCGTCTCCTCCTCGGTTTTCGACCGCGGGCTCGCGGCAGAACGCGTCACCGTTGAAAGCGATCCCATCGACGGCGTGCTGGAGGAGGAGGGCGCGACAGTCCTGGTGATTGACGTCGAGGGCGCCGAGGTCGGTCTTCTTGCCGCGCCCGGCATTGACCGGCTGCGCGAAATCATCGTCGAGACCCATCCCCATATCGTCGGCGAGGCCGAGACCGAGGCGATGATCGCTGCATTGGAGGCGCGCGGTTTTGGCGTGACGGGGCGTATCCACAAGAACGTCCGGCTCACGCGCAAAGTCTGATGCGGTGCAAAGTGTCCAACGCGCTGCGGCGCCATCGACCCCGGAAGGCGCTGCCGCCGCCCGGTCGGGAGGCGAGCGCGTGACCGATCCAGCACTCCGTGTGATCCACTTCCACTTCGGCAAGGAGGGTGGAGCCGAGCGGTTCTTCGTCAAGCTGGCACAGGCGCTTGACCGGCGCGGAGTGGAGCAGCGTTTCATCATCCGCCCGAACCGCAGCTGGGACGCCGGGATCGCGCCGCTGGGCCGGGTGATCCGCAACAACTTCCGCGTCACGTCGCTTCTGACGCCGGTGTTGCACTGGCAGGCGGACCGCTGGGTGAAGGAGTGGAAGCCCCATGCCGTCATGTCCTGGATGCCGCGGGCGGCGCGGCTCGTGCACAAGTGGCCGGGGGTGGTCAAGCTGAACCGGATGGGGGACTTTCCCCAGAATCTCAAACACTTCGAGAATTGCGACCTCTTGGTCGGCAATGTGCCCGGCATTGCCCAGACGTGCCGCAAGCTCGGCTGGACGAAGCCCGCGATCACGATTTCCAACTTCACGCCGATCGTGACTCCGGTTCCGGTTCCCCGCGCCGCCCATGCCACGCCCGAGGACGCCTTCCTTGTCGCGGCCGGCGGCCGTTTCCAGCCGAGGAAGGCGCTCGACACGGCGATCCGCGCCATCGCGCGCATCTCCGGCGCCTGGCTTTGGCTCATCGGTGATGGCCGACTGCGACCCGAACTGGAAAAGCTCGCGGCCGAGTTGGGTGTCACGGACCGCATCCGCTTCGTCGGCTGGGTGGAAAATCCCGTCCATCACATCGCCTCGGCCGATGCCTTCCTGCTGCCCTCGCGCCACGAGCCCCTGGGCAACATCCTCCTGGAAGCCTGGGCGGCCAACGTTCCATCGGTGTCCACGCGCAGCGACGGTCCATCCTGGTTCATGCGCGATGGGATCGACGGCCTGATGGCCGACATCGACAATGTCGATCAGATCGCCGCCGCGCTGACGACGCTGCGCGACAATCCGGTGGCCGCGCGCGCGTTTGCCGCCAACGCGCGCGCGCGTCTCGACGAGTTCTTCTCGGAAGAGGCTATCTGCAACGACTACATGCGGGTTTTCCGCGGTGACTTCTGAGGGGAGCCCGATATGAAACTGCCCCTGTCCGCGTTCATCATCTGCCAGGATGAAGAGCGCTTCATAGAGCCCTGCATCCGCAGCCTCGACATGTGCTCCGAGATCGTGGTGGTGGACAGCGGGTCGCAGGACGGCACGCTCGAAGTGCTCCAGACGCTCAAGGCCGAGGGGTTTCCGCTTGTGATCCTGAAGGAGAAGTGGCGGGGGTATGGTGGCCAGAAACAGTTCGCGATGGAACAGTGCACGCAACCCTGGTGTCTGTCGATCGACAGTGACGAACGGGTGAGCCCGCTTCTCGCCGCCGAATTGCCGAGCCTTCTGGCCGCGTCGGACGTGGCCGGCTGGCGTGTCACGCGATACCCGTATCTCGACGGTTTCGGCTATGCCCCGCCACAGGCGAAGGAGCGATACAACCTGCGCATCCTGCGCAATGGCGCGGGTGCATTTGATCCCGCCGACAAGGTGCACGAGGGCCTCAGGCTGACCGGCGCGGTCCGGAACTCGCCGCGCGGCGGTCTGCTGCATTTTCGGCCGATCGCGCTCCACGAGCAACTTCTCAAGGAGAACAAGTACTCCACCCTGAAGGCCGAGATGCGGGCCGAGCAGGGGCGCCCCGCGCAGCCCTGGAAGATGGCCGTCAATCCTTGGCTGTACTTCCTGCGGCTCTATTTCCACAACGGCCTTTGGCGCTGTGGCTGGGCAGGCTTCATCCGGGCCGCGACGGGCGGCGTCTATGCCTTCCTGACGGAAGCAAAGCGATGGGAACGCGAGGCGCTTGAACGCGTGCCGCCGGTGGAGCCGAAAGATCCAAAAGGCTACTGACGCCTCGGGCGACGCCGGCTCGCGGATGACATCCCCGCCGATGCGAGGGGATGCCGCCCCGGACACAGCCGGACCGCGCCGATTCCGTCCCGGTCTCCCTGGCCGGTCCCGTCGGGATCACCCTTTCAGCTTGGCGTACCGCAGGTAGGGCAGGACCTTGTCGATCTTGCCAAACTTTGCCTCGGCCGCGGCATCGTCGAGCGCGAGGGGCACGATCACGTCCTGTCCCTCGGTCCAGTTCGCGGGCATCGCGACGCCCCGCGCCGCGGCCGTCTGCAGCGCGTCGAGCGCGCGCAGCACCTCGGCGAAGTTGCGCCCGACATTCATCGGGTAGGTCATGGAAAGCTTCAGCTTCCTGTCGGGCCCGATGATGAAGACCGAGCGCACCGTCTGGCTGTCGTTCGGGGTGGGATTGTCGGGCAGGTAGGCCTCGGCCGGCAGCATGTCGAAGGCCTTCGACACTTCAAGACCGATGTCGGCGATGATCGGGAAGGCGGCGACGGCATTCGCCGTCTTCTCGATGTCGCGTTTCCAGCGCTTGTGCTCCTCGACGCCATCGACAGAGATCCCGATGACCTTCGTGTTGCGCTTCGCCCATTCCTCGGCAAGCTGCGCGACCGCGCCGAACTCCGTCGTGCAGACCGGCGTGAAGTCCTTCGGATGCGAGAAGAGAATTGCCCACGTGTCGCCGATCCAGTCATGGAAGCGGATCAGGCCCTGGTCGGTCTGGGCGGTGAAATCGGGAACCGTGTCGTTGATGCGCAGGCCCATGGCAGTCTCCTTCTCGATCTCTGGCAATCCGGGTATCGCAGAGGAACATAATGCGTCGCGCAGAGGATTGCATCCGCCATCCTCGACGCGCGACAGATCGCCGGACAAGCGGCCCTAGAATTTGATCAAATTTCTTTGCCGACCTTGCGGGCCCCCGGATCGCCTGTCACAGTCCGGCGCGACACGCTCCGACGCATCACGAGGTGAGCCATGATCCAACGACGCGACTTCTACATAAACGGGGCCTGGGTCCCGCCGGCAGCCCCGCGCGACTGTGCCGTCATCGACCCCTCGACCGAAGAGCCCTGCGCGGTCATCTCGCTGGGGGCGGAAGCCGATACCAACGCCGCCGTTGCCGCCGCGAAGGCCGCCTTTCCGGGCTGGGCGTCGACGGCGCCGGCCGAAAGGCGCGCCGTCGTGGCGCGGATCCTCGACGAGTATGAACGGCGGAAGGAGGACCTCGCGCAGGCGATCTCGCTGGAGATGGGCGCACCGATCGACATGGCGCGGGACAGTCAGGCACCCTGCCTGCCGTGGCATCTGAAGAATTTCCTGACCGCCTTCGATGCGATCGAGTGGGTCCGTCCGCTCGGCCCGCACGCGCCCGATGACCGTATCGTGCTTGAGCCGATCGGGGTCGTGGGGCTCATCACGCCCTGGAACTGGCCGATGAACCAGATCGCGCTGAAGGTGATCCCGGCGCTGCTTGCGGGCTGTACTTGCGTGCTGAAACCGTCCGAGGAAAGCCCGCTCGACGCGATGATCTTCGCCGAGATGTGCCATGACGCCGGCGTTCCCCCTGGGGTCTTCAACCTCGTCAACGGCGACGGAGCTGGCGTGGGCGCCCATCTGTCGAGCCACCCGGACGTTGAGATGATTTCCTTCACCGGTTCGACACGGGCCGGCCGTGCGATCTCCAAGGCCGCGGCCGAGACTCTGAAGCGGGTGACGCTGGAACTGGGCGGCAAGGGCGCGAACATCGTCTTTGCCGATGCCGACGAGAAGGCGGTGAAGCGCGGCGTCCTTCACATGATGAACAACTCCGGGCAGAGCTGCAACGCACCCAGCCGGATGCTGGTGGAGCGGTCGATCTACGACCGCGTTGTGGACGAAGCGGCCGAGGTGGCGAAGTCGATCCGGGTCGGCCCTGCGTCGGAGCCCGGCCGCCACATCGGCCCGGTGGTGAACCGCCGCCAGTGGGAACAGATCCAGGGCTTCATCCAGAAGGGCATCGACGAGGGCGCGCGGCTCGTGGCCGGCGGCCTCGGCCTGCCCGAAGGCATGAACAAGGGCTATTTCGTCCGTCCGACGGTCTTCGCCGACGTCACGCCCGGCATGACCATCGAACGGGAGGAGATATTCGGGCCGGTGCTCTCCATCATCCCCTTCCGGGACGAGGAGGAGGCGGTCAGGATCGCAAACGACACGCCCTACGGGTTGACGAACTATGTCCAGAGCCAGGACGGTGCCAGGCGCAACCGCATGGCGCTCAGGCTCAAGTCCGGCATGGTCGAGATGAACGGCAAGTCGCGTGGCGCGGGCGCCCCCTTCGGCGGCGTCAAGGCGAGCGGGCGCGCGCGCGAGGGCGGGCACTGGGGAATCGAGGAGTTCCTCGAGGTCAAGGCCGTCTCGGGCTGGGCTTCCGACCTCGCCGCCGAATAGGCTCGGGACCGCCCCGGCCCTTGGCACGGCGGCCGCAGGATATCAGGCGTTGAACACCCGGCTCGGATGCAGTTCTCCCGACCTGTAGGTGCCGACGGCCACCGCGCGGCCCTGCCAGCTTGCCCAGGCCTCCTCGCCCCATGCGACGTCCGAGGCGAGAACCATGCCGGGATTGCCGTTCCTCAGTCGTGCCGCGCCCTCTGCCGTCGCCTTGAGTTCCGGCAGGTCGGCCAGCCCCACCTCCAGCGGCAGGAGGCGCGCGTCGAGCGCGGGCGTCCTGGCCTCTGCCTCGATCGTGTCGATGCCCACGCCCTCCGCGACATCGAAGGGCCCGGACCATTCGCGCCGGAGCCAGAGCACATGGCCGTGACAGCCGAGCGCCGAACCGAGGTCACGGGCAATCGCGCGGACGTAACCGCCCTTGCCGCACACCATTTCCAGTTCGACCGTATCGGCATCCGGCCGCCCGGTCATCTCGATGCTCTCGACCCAGAGCGGACGGGCGGCAAGCGCCATCTCCTCACCGGCCCGCGCAAGCGCATAGGCACGCTCACCGTCGACCTTCACCGCCGAGAACTGCGGCGGGATCTGCTGGATCTCGCCGCGGAAGGCGGAAAGCGCCGCGCGGATATCATCGTCGGACGGGCGCTTGGGCGACGTGGCGATCACCTCGCCCTCGGCGTCGTCGGTATTGGTCTGCGCCCCGAGCCGCACCGCGAAGCGGTAGCATTTCAGCGCGTCGGTGATGTAGGGCACCGTCTTCGTCGCCTCGCCGAGCGCCACCGCGAGGACTCCGGTCGCCGCCGGATCGAGCGTGCCCGCGTGCCCCGCCTTCTTCGCGCCGAGGGCCCAGCGGACCTTGTTCACCACGGCGGTCGAGGTCATGCCGGCGGGCTTGTCGACGACGAGCCATCCGGAAATGTCGCGACCCTTCGTCCGTGCCATGTCTTGCCCCGTCAGCGGTAAAGGTCGCCTGCTAGCGAATAGGCTCCCGCGCGTCAATCCGCGGGTGCCGCGAGCGCCACGATCGGCCCCATCGGAAAGCCGAAATCGTCGCGCCCGAGCGCGGGGGCATTGAGCCGCGAGATGTTGCCGTCGAAATAGAGCGCATCGGGCAGGCCGAGCCCGTCGCGGAAGAAACGCGCGAAGGTATGGAAGTTCACCGGTCCGGCCGAGATGACGAAGGCGGCATGGCGCCCGTCGGCAGACACGCCCACCCCGTTGCGGATGTAGCGGCTGTCGGAATCGGCAAGGAACCGGGGATGCAGCGCGCCGCGGATCACCAGCAATGGCCCGGACTGGGTCGCGAACCGGCAGGCAGGTGGTTCCGCCGCGAAGCTCCGCGACTCGATGACGGCGAACCTTTCGTCCCGGATGCAGAAGACGCCGTTCGGCACCAGTCCGAAGTTGCCCGGCCCCGACGACGTCACGAGGCGCGAGACCTCGCGCCCCTCCTCGACGTATAGTCCCACGGGGCGGCGGTCGGGGTGATACATGCCGGCGTTCATGGCGAAGACGACGGCGCGGCCATCCTCCGCCAGAAGCCGGCCGAGCCGCTCGAAGGTGCCGATGCGCGCGCCCGCGTTGTCGTCGAGATAGAGCCGAAGGTCCTCGCCGGCCGCGGCCTCGCAGACGGCATAGCTTTCCCCCTCGAAGACCACGTCCCGGCAGCCGCCGCCGAACGCCGCGCCCGCCGAGGCGAGAAGGATCAGCAAGCTATCCCTGATCACTTTCATCGTCGTGCCTGGCGATGTCGCGCTGCACCCTCTCGTCGGCCAGGAGTTCCCGCGTGCGGTCCATCCGGTCGTAGCTCTCGTCGATGAGGAACCTCAACTCGGGGGCGAAGCGGAGCTTCACCGCTTGCGCCACATGATGCCTGAGTTCCCCCTTTGACCGGTTCAGTGCGGCGAGCGCCTCCTCCTGACCCTTGCCGCCCAAGGGCAGCACATAGGCCGTGGCGATACGCAGGTCGGGCGATACCCTTACCTCGCCGACCGTGATCGACATGCCCCTGAGCGCGTCGGAATGGACCTCGCCGCGGTGAAGGACCTCGCTCAGGGTCCGCCGGATCAACTCGCCCACGCGAAGCTGGCGCTGGGAGGGGCCCGCGCCCCCCGGATGTCGGTTCTGTGCCATGTCTTTCCTGTAAGCCAGCCGGACCAGCGCCGCAACGGGGGCTTTGCCGGGCCGCGCGCACCGGCTAAAGGAAGCCGACCGGTCCCAGGAGGCGCGCATGACCCAACTCACCGACATTCCCGGCCTCGTCGTCACCGGCGTCTCGGGCCGGATGGGGCAGATGCTCGTCCGCACCATCGCCGCCTCCGGCCGCGCGCGGCTTACCGGCGCGGTGGAACGCTCGGGCCATCCCTGGATCGGTCGCGATCTCGGCGAGGCGATGGGCGGGACAGCCACGGGCATCACCGTCACCGACGACCCGCTCGAGGCCTTCGCCAGCGCGCAGGGTGTCATCGACTTCACCGCGCCTGTGGCAACCGTCGAGTTTGCAGCGCTCGCGGCCCAGGCGCGTCTCGTCCATGTGATCGGGACCACGGGGCTCGAGGCCGACCACCTCGGCAAGATCCGCGCCGCCGCGCGTCACGCGGTCATCGTCCGCGCCGGCAACATGAGCCTTGGGGTCAACCTGCTTGCCCGGTTGACGCAGAAGGTCGCGGCCGCGCTGGACGCCGACTGGGACATCGAGATCGTGGAGGCGCACCACCGGATGAAGGTCGACGCGCCCTCGGGCACGGCCCTCATGCTGGGCGAGGCTGCGGCGCAGGGCCGGGGGCTGAATCTCCCCGACATCCGCGACGCCGCGCGCGAGGGGATCACCGGGCGGCGCGAGCGCGGTCACATCGGCTTTTCGGCCATCCGTGGCGGCGACATCGTCGGCGAGCACGACGTCATCTTCGCCGCCGACGGCGAACGGATCGTGCTCCGTCACATTGCCACCGACCGCGCGATCTTCGCCCGGGGCGCGCTCAGGGCCGCGCTCTGGGGCCAGGACCGCAAGCCTGGCGAATACGACATGCTGGACGTTCTCGGACTCTGACGCACCGGACCGGCTTCGTCATTGCCGGAGTACCCCCGGGGGTCCGCGGGCAGCGGCCCGGCCAGCACCCCGACGGTCTCAGAAATCGACCGCGATGCCCTTCTTCTCCCAGTCGCCGAAGCGCACCGGCTCGGGGCCGTCGCGTCCGCCGAGTTCCGTCGGCAGGGCGGCCGGCTTCGTGGCGCGCCGCCGCGCCTCGGCCTCGGCCAGCGCACGTCTCGCGGCTTCGGGCAGGTCGGGGCGCAGGTCGGGGCGCGGCGTGTCGGCCATGGCCGGGTTCCTTGTCACGGGATCGCCGTTCATATAGTCCGCGCCGGACAGCAGAGCAACCGGAGGCGCCATGAACGACGCGACGGCTCGCGGCGCCGCGGCTGCGCTCGTCCTCGGCGTGACCGAGACGCGCATCTCGCTTGCCGATCAGATGGCCGGCGGTGCCCTCGATGCGCTTGCGCCGCCCGACCGGGCGCGGGCGCAGCGGCTCGCGCTCGCGGCGCTGCGCAATCTCGCGCGCGCCGACAGGGTCCTGAAGCCGCATCTGCGCAAGTCGCCGCCCGCGCCGGTACGGGCTATCCTTCGCGTCGCGGTGGCGGAAATCTTCGTCGAAGCGGCGCCCGCCCATGGCGTCGTCTCGGATGCGGTGACCGAGGCCCGCCGGCTGGGGCGGCTCGGCGAAAGCTTCGCGGGCCTCGTCAACGCCGTCCTGCGCCGTGCGGCCGCGACACCCGCCGAAACCTGGGCCGCGCTGCCGCCCGATCCCTTGCCCGGCTGGCTGCGCGGGCGGCTGATGTCGGCCTGGGGCAAGGCTGCGACGATCGCGATGGAGGCGGCGCAGGTGAAGGGCGCTGCCCTCGACCTGACCCCGAAGGATGGCGACGCCGACGCGCTGGCCCGACGGATCGGGGCCACGGCGCTGCCCACGGGATCGGTCCGCCTGACCGGTCCGGCGCAGGTGTCGGAGCTGCCGGGCTACGGGACGGGTGACTGGTGGGTGCAGGATGCGGCCGCCGCCCTCGCGGCGAAAGTCCTCGCCCCGCGGCCGGGCGAGCGGGTGCTCGACCTCTGCGCGGCGCCCGGCGGCAAGACGCTGCAACTCGCTGCGGCAGGCGCAAAGGTCACGGCGCTCGATCTCTCCGCATCGCGGATGGACCGCGTACGGGAGAACCTTGCGCGCTGCGGACTTCAGGCGGAAACCGTCGTAGCCGACGCCCTTGACTGGGACAGCGCCCATCCCTTCGACGCCGTTCTCCTCGACGCGCCCTGTTCGGCCACCGGCACGATCCGTCGCCATCCCGACCTCCCCTTCGTCCGCGACGCCAGCGGTCTGAAGGCGTTGTTCGCGCTCCAGGCAGCGCTGCTCGACCGCGCGCTGGGCCTTCTTGGCCCCGGAGGGCGGCTTGTATTCGCCACCTGCTCGCTTCTGCCGGAGGAGGGAGAGCGGCAGGTTTCCGCCGCGCTTTCGCGCCACCCCGGCCTGATGGCCGATCGCGCCGCGCTCGCGCGCGCCGGGGTCGATCCGGGCTGGATTTCGGCCGAGGGCGGACTGCGTCTCAGGCCGGACTACTGGCCCGGAAGGGGCGGCATGGATGGCTTCTACATCGCCTGCCTGCGCCGGCCCTCCGTCGTAGCAGGCCATTAGCCGGTGACAGGGCGGGGGCCTGCCGGTAATCTTCCGGCCGGGCAGATTCCCGGCGTCGCGGACGCGCGGCAGCACGGCAATAAGACAACGAGGACCTGAGGCGTGGGGCGTTCGGAAACCGGACAGATGGGGCTTATGCACCGGCTCCATGCACGCCTGGCGGCGCTTGCCCGGCCCGCCACCGGATTCGTGAGCCAGCCCGAACCGAAGACGATCGGCTCCTTCGCGCGCGGTCGCCAGCTTGTCGCGGGGAACTTCCTGTTCGCGGGCTTCCTCATCGAGGGCAAGAAAGCGTCGATCTGGGATCTGCCGGTCCCCGACCCGAGGTTCGAGGAGGAAGTTCACGGCTGCGCCTGGCTCGACGACCTTGCCGCCGTGGCGGATGCGCCCGCCCGCCAGCGTGCGCAGGACTGGGTCTTCGACTGGATCCGCCGCTACCGCTGGGGTGGCGGCCCTGGCTGGACGCCGGACCTCACCGGGCGACGGCTCATCCGCTGGATCAACCACGCGATCCTCCTGCTCAACGGCCGGTCGCGGGCGGAGTCCGACGCCTATTTCCGCTGCCTCGGCCAGCAGACGATCTTCCTCGCCCGCCGCTGGCGCAAGGCCGCACCCGGCCTGCCGCGGTTCGAGGCATTGACTGGACTCATCTACGCCGGACTTGCCCTGACCGGGATGGAGCGGCACGTCGGCCCGGCCGCGGCCGCCCTGGCCATCGAGTGCGAACGCGAGATCGACGCCGAGGGCGGCATTCCCACCCGCAACCCCGAGGAGCTTCTGGAGGTCTTCACGCTGCTGACCTGGGCGGCCTCGGCGCTTGCCGATGCAGGACGTAGCCCCCAGCCCGCCCATCTCGACGCGATCGACCGGATCGCGCCGACGCTCAGGGCGCTGCGCCATGCCGATGGCGGGCTCGCGCGGTTCCACGGCGGCGGGCGCGGGCTCGAAGGGCGGCTCGACCAGGCGCTGGCCACGGCAGGCGGGCGCGCGGTCACCGCGCACGGGCTGGCCATGGGATACGCGCGGCTCGCGGCGGGGCGCACCACGATCATCGTCGATGCCGCGCCGCCGCCGAAGGGCCGCGCCTCGGCCAACGCCCATGCCTCGACGCTCGCCATGGAGCTGACCTCCGGCCGTCGCCCCGTCGTCGTCAACTGCGGCTCGGGCGCGAGCTTCGGCCCCGACTGGCGCCGTGCTGGCCGCGCCACACCGTCGCACTCGACGCTTTGCATCCACGGCTTTTCCTCCTCCCGCCTCGGCACAGCCGGCGTGCTTCCGACGAGCGCGAAGGGCGAGTTCACCGACACGCCCGACCAGGTCTGGGCCCAGCCGGAGGATGACAGCGCCGGCCACCGGCTCATGACCGGCCACAACGGCTATGCGGCGACCCACGGCTTGACGCATGTGCGCCAGCTCATGCTGTCGATCGACGGGCGGGCGCTCGCGGGCGAGGACACGCTTGGCGCGATGACGGTCGCCGACCGCCGTCGGTTCGAAACGATCATGGAGCGGACGCGGCATCAGGGCGTGCCATTCGCCTTGCGTTTCCACCTTCATCCGGATGTGGACTGTGCGCTCGATCTCGGCGGCACGGCGGTCTCGCTCGCACTGAAGTCTGGCGAGATATGGATCTTCCGCCATGACGGGGTGGCGGATCTGGCATTGGAACCTTCGGTCTACCTCGAGTCCGGCCGGCTGAAGCCGCGCGCGACGAAACAGATCGTGCTTTCGTCGATGGTCCTCGATTATGCCTGCCAGTTGGGCTGGACCTTGGCCAAGGCTCAGGATACGCCCTCGGCCATCCGCGACACGCTGCGCGACGATGATCCTGTGCCGAAGTGAAGGACGCTGCCCCGTGACCGAAGACGCAAGCCTCGCCGCCGTTTCCCGTGCGCTCATCTCCGTTTCCGACAAGACCGGGCTCGTGGACTTCGCCCGGGGTCTGGCCACCCGCGGGGTGGAGCTTCTTTCCACAGGCGGCACCGCGCATGCGCTGCGCGAGGCCGGCCTCGCCGTCCGCGACGTGTCGGAGGTCACGGGCTTTCCCGAGATGATGGACGGCCGCGTCAAGACGCTGCATCCGAAGGTCCACGGCGGGCTTCTCGCGGTTCGCGACGATCCGGCACATGTCGCCGCGATGGAGGCGCACGGGATCGCGCCCATCGACCTTCTCGTGGTCAACCTCTACCCCTTCGAGGCCACCGTCGCCAAGGGCGCGGACTACGACACGTGCGTCGAGAACATCGACATCGGCGGCCCGGCGATGATCCGCGCGGCGGCCAAGAACCACGCCCATGTGGCCGTCGTCGTCGACCCGGAGGACTACGCCAAGGTCCTCGGCGACATGGACCAGCATGGCGGCAGGACCTGTCCGAAGTTCCGCCGCAAGCTCGCACAACGTGCCTTCGCCCGCACCGCCGCCTACGACGCCGCCGTGTCGAACTGGATGGCGGGCGCGATCGGCGACCCGGCCCCGCGGCGCCGCACCTTCGCCGGAACGCTCGCCCAGAAGCTTCGTTACGGCGAGAATCCGCATCAGCGCGCGGCGTTCTACACCGACGGCTCGCGCCGCCCCGGTGTCGCCACCGCGACCCAGCACCAGGGCAAGGAGCTTTCCTACAACAACATCAACGACACCGACGCGGCCTTCGAGCTTGTGGCGGAGTTCGACCCGAAGGATGGCCCCGCCTGCGCGATCATCAAGCACGCCAATCCCTGCGGCGTGGCGCGGGGCAGGACCCTGCTGGACGCCTACCGGGCCGCCTATGACTGCGACCGCACCTCCGCCTTCGGCGGGATCGTCGCGCTGAACCGGCCGCTCGACACGGCGACGGCGGAAGAGATCTGCCAGATCTTCACCGAGGTGGTGATCGCACCGGAGGCGGACGAGGCCGCGAAGGCGGTCTTCGCGGCGAAGAAGAACCTGCGGCTTCTGACCACCGGGGGCCTGCCTGACCCGAAGTCCCCCGGCCTCGCCTTCCGGCAGGTAGCGGGCGGCTTCCTCGTTCAGGACCGCGACAACGGGGTCATCACCCAAGCCGACCTGAGGGTTGTGACGATGCGCGCGCCGACCGAGGCGGAGCTGAAAGACCTGCTCTTCGCCTGGACGGTAGCGAAGCACGTCAAGTCTAACGCCATCGTCTACGTGAAGGGCGGCGCGACCGTCGGCATCGGCGCGGGCCAGATGAGCCGCGTCGATTCCACCCGCATCGCGGCGCGCAAGTCCGCCGACATGGCCGAGGCGCTGGGCCTTCCCGAACCGACAGTCAAGGGCTCGGTGGTCGCGTCCGACGCCTTCTTCCCCTTCCCGGACGGTCTCCTGGCGGCGGCGGAGGCCGGTGCCACGGCGGTGATCCAGCCGGGCGGGTCGATGCGCGACGCCGAGGTGATCGCGGCGGCCGACGAAGCCGGTCTCGCGATGGTCTTCACCGGCCAGCGCCACTTCCGGCACTGAGGCGCCATGCGGCTCGTCACCCAGACGGCGCTGGGCGTCTTCGCGCTGGATCAGGCGACGAAGATTCTCGTCGTCCATACCCTCGACCTCTGGTCGCGGCAGCACATCGCCGTACTGCCGCCATGGCTCACATTCCGGATGGCCTGGAACCAGGGCATCAACTTCGGCCTCCTGTCCAGCGACGGCGACCTCGCGCGCTGGGCCCTGATCCTCATGGCGCTGGGCATTTCCGCCTGGGTCTGGCTCTGGGTCCGGCGCGAGCCGCACAGCCGGATCGTGAAGCTCTCGGCGGGCTGCCTCATCGGCGGGGCCATGGGCAACGTGGTCGACCGGCTCCTATACGGCGCGGTCGCTGATTTTCTGAACATGTCGGCGCCGGGCTTCGACAATCCCTACTCGTTCAACGTCGCGGACATCGCGATCTTTGCCGGCGCGATTGGCCTCGTGGTCTTCACCGGGCGGGAGAAGACCCCGTGACGCGCCGGAAGACATGCGCTAAACGGGACGGAGGCAGGTGATGGAGAAACCCATGAGGGCTCGGCTCGGCTTCCGCGGATTGGGGCTCTGTGCGCTCGTTGCGCTGGCAGCCTGCGGGCGCCTGGCCGGCGACGAGAAGAAGCCGCCGCAACTCATGAACATCAAGTCGGCAAGCCGCAGCCCCGACGAGTTCAACATCCTGCCGACCAAGCCCCTGCAGATGCCCGAGGACATCGCGTCGTTGCCCGAACCGACGCCGGGCGGCAAGAACATCACCGACCCGACGCCCGAGGCCGATGCCGTTGCGGCGCTGGGCGGCAATCCGGCGCTGCTGGAAAGACAGGCCGTGCCGGCGGGGAACGGCGGGCTCGTCAACTACGCGGCCCGCTTCGGCACCGCATCCGACATCCGGGACGTTCTGGCGGCCGAGGACCTGGAATACCGGCGCAAGAACGACGGCCGGCTGCTGGAGCGGCTCTTTCACGTGAGCGTCTACTTCAAGGCCTATGCGCCGATGTCGCTCGACCAGTACGCCGAACTCGAACGCTGGCGCGCAGTCGGTGCCCGCAACGTCGGTGCCCCGCCCGAGGGCGCCCAGCAGGAGAAGTGATCACCACTGCGTCAGTCGCGCGGCGCCGGGGTTGACGGTCTCGGCAGGGTGGTTACGTGTGTCTCGGACTCGAGGGAGATCGCGATGATCCGCACACTTCGCTGGCTGGCCGTCGCGGCCTTCTCCACCCCGGCTTTCGGCGGGGAAGTTTCAACGTTCGTCCTTGAGAACGGGCTGGAAGCCGTGGTGATCGAGGATCACCGTGCCCCCGTCGTCGTCCAGATGGTGTGGTACAAGGCAGGTGCCGCCGACGAGAAACGCGGTGTCTCGGGTGTCGCGCACTTCCTCGAACACCTGATGTTCAAGGGAACCGACACGGTGCCTTCCGGCGCGTTCTCGAAGACGGTCGAGGCCAATGGCGGCTCAGACAACGCCTTCACCTCCTGGGACTTCACCGCCTATTTCCAGCGCGTCGCCGCCGACCGGCTGGAACTGGTGATGAAGATGGAGGCCGACCGGATGCGCCATCTCAAGCTTACCGAGGACGACTGGCGGACCGAGCGCGAGGTGATCATCGAGGAGCGCAACCAGCGCACCGACAGCGATCCCGGCGCGATCTTCGGCGAACAGCGCCGGGCGGCACAGTTCCTGAACCATCCTTACGGCACTCCGGTGATCGGCTGGCGGCACGAGATGGAGGCGCTGACGCGCGAGAATGCGCTCGACTGGTATCGTACCAACTACGCGCCGAACAACGCCGTGCTTGTCGTCGCGGGCGATGTCGATCCGGCCGAAGTGAAGCGGCTGGCGCAAACCTACTACGGGCCCCTCGAGCCCACGCCCGGCATCGGCCCGCGCGCCCGCCCGCAGGAACCGCCGCAGCTTGCCGAACGGCGGATGAGTTTCGCCGACCCCCGCGTCGCGCAGCCCTTCGTGTCGCGCAGCTATCTCGCCCCCGAGCGCGATCCCGGCGACCAGAAGTCAGCCGCTGCGCTCACCATCCTCGCGGAGCTGCTCGGCGGCAGTTCACAGACCTCGCTTTTCGCGCGCAAGCTCCAGTTCGAGACGAAGCAGGCGATCTACACGAATGCGAGTTACGACGGCACATCCTACGACGACACCATCTTCGGCCTTGCCGTCGTGCCCGCCGAGGGCGTCGGCCTTGCCGAAGCAGAGGCCGCAATGGACGGGGTGATCGCGGATTTCCTGAAGAATGGCGTCGACGCCGACCAGTTTGCGCGCGTCAAGACGCGGATGAAGGCAGCGATGGTCTATGCCGAGGATGACATCGACGGCCTCGCCCGCCGCTATGGCGAGGCGCTGACAACCGGGTTGACGGTGGCGGACGTGGAGGACTGGCCCGATGTGCTTGCCGCGGTCACCGAAGACGACGTGCTGGCCGCCGCCCGCCAGGTCTTCGACCGCCGCCGCGCCGTCACGGGCTGGCTCATGCGCGAGGGGACCGGGGAGGTGATGCAATGATCCGGGCCCTTCTGGCGGCGTGCGTCGCCGCCCTCGTCGCGCTGCCCGTCGGTGCGGTAGACATCAAGGAGGTCACTTCGCCCGGCGGCATCCGCGCCTGGCTGGTGGAGGAACATTCGATCCCCTTTACCGCCATCGAACTGCGGTTCGAAGGCGGCACCAGTCTCGATGCTCCGGGCAAGCGCGGCGCCACGCTCTTGATGATGGCGCTTCTGGAGGAAGGGTCGGGCGACCTTGACTCGCAGCGCTTCGCCGAGGCTCGCGAAAGGCTGGCGGCCAGCTTCGAGTTCGATGCCTACGACGATGCCGCCACCGTCTCGGCGAAGATGCTGACGGAAAACCGGGACGAGGCCATCGCACTGCTGAAGCAGGCGCTGACGGAACCGCATTTCGACGATGCTTCGATCACACGGGTCAAGGGACAGGTTGCCTCCATCATCCGCTCGGACGAGACCGACCCGAACGCGATCGCGAGCCGCGCTTTCGACCGCCTCGCCTTTGGCGACCATCCCTACGGCTCCTCCCGCTTCGGCACGCTCGACAGTCTGGCGGCTTTGACGCGCGACGATCTCGTCGCGGCGAAGGAAGCCGTTCTCGCGCGCGACCGGCTGTTCGTCTCGGCGGTGGGCGACATCACCGCCGAGGAGTTCGGCGTGCTCCTCGATGAGCTTCTGGGCGGCCTACCCGCGAAGGGCGCGTCGCTGCCGCCGAAGGCCACCCTCGGCCTCACCGGAGGCGTCACCGTGGTGGACTGGGACTCGCCCCAGTCCGTCGTGATGTTCGGACAGGCCGGCATCGAGCGCGATGACCCGGACTTCTTCGCGGCTTACGTGCTCAATCACATCCTCGGCGGTTCGGGCTTCGCCGCGCGCCTGATGGACGAGGTGCGAGAGAAGCGCGGCCTCACCTACGGCATCTCCACATGGCTGGCCCCGATGGATCTTGCGGAGACCTGGCAGGGTTCCTTCGCCTCGGCGAACGAGAAGGTGGCCGAGGCCATCGAGGTCGTGCGCGCCGAATGGACGAAGGCAGCGGCCAAGGGCGTGAGCGAGGCGGAACTGGCGGCGGCGAAGACCTATCTCACCGGCTCCTATCCCATGCGTTTCGATGGCAACGGGCCGATCGCCAACATCCTCGTCGGCATGCAGTCGGAGCGCCTGCCCATCGCCTACGTGAACGAGCGCAATGCCTACATAGAGGCCGTGACGCTCGACGACATCCGGCGCGTGGCGAAGCGGCTGATGTCCCCCGATGCGCTGAGATTCGTCGTCGTCGGCAAGCCCGTGGGGCTGGCGGCGGCGGACTGAGCACCTTTCGCGAATCCTTCCGTCCTGCTAGATATCGCAGGATGAACGCCAAAAGCCCCAACATCCTGCCCGCGAGGCCGCAGATCCGCCAACTGGACGAGGTCGCGATCAACCGTATCGCGGCGGGCGAGGTTGTGGAACGCCCGGCCTCTGCGGTAAAGGAACTGGTGGAAAACGCGCTTGACGCGTGCGCCCGGCGGATCGCGGTCACCTATGCCGACGGTGGCAAGACTCTGGTCCGCGTGACCGACGACGGCTGCGGCATGACGGCTGATGACCTGCCGCTTGCGCTGGCCCGCCATGCCACCTCGAAGATCGACGGAACCGACCTTCTCAACATCCGTTCCTTCGGCTTCCGGGGCGAGGCCCTGCCCTCGCTTGGCGCGGTCGGGCGCCTCAGGATCACCTCGCGCGCGAAGGGATTCGAGGCCGCCGAAATCGCCGTCGCAGGGGGGCGGCTGGAGCCGGTGCGGCCTGCGGCGCTGACCGCCGGAACGGTAGTCGAACTGCGCGACCTGTTTCACGCGACGCCGGCGCGCCTGAAGTTCCTGCGCTCCGACCGGGCCGAGGCGCAGGCGATCCGCGATGTGGTCGAACGGCTGGCGATGGCGGAGCCCTACGTCTCCTTCACGCTGACCGACGCCTCGGGCGGAGAGTCAAGGACGATCCTGCGCGCCGACGCCGAGCAAGGGGAACTCTTCGACGCCCTCGGCCAACGGCTGCGCGGCCTTCTCGGGGCAGGCTTCGCGGATAATGCCCTGCCGATCGACGCCGAGCGGGAGGGATTCCGGCTCAGGGGCTTCGCGGCGCTGCCGACCTATTCGCGGGGCGCTGCGGTCGAGCAATTCCTCTTCGTGAACGGGCGGCCGGTGCGTGACAAGCTGCTGATCGGTGCGCTTCGCGCGGCCTATATGGACGTCCTCTCGCGCGACCGTCACCCGGCCGCCGTCCTCAACATGACCTGCGACACGGAGCGCGTTGACGTCAACGTGCATCCCGCCAAGGCCGAGGTGCGCTTCCGCGAGCCCGGCGTGGTGCGCGGTCTCATCGTTTCGGCGCTTCGCCATGCGCTGGCCGGGGCGGGGCATCGCGCTTCGTCCACGGTCGCGGGGCTGACGCTCGGTGCGCTGCGAACCGAAGAGACCCGTCCGCGCGTATACCAGATGGAACGCCCGACGCAGGCGGTGCTGCGGATGGCCCATGCGGCGCAGGCGCCGCTCGCGCCGGAACTTGCCGAGGCTTCCGCGCGCTATGAGCCGGCTGTTCGCGACCCGGTCGAGGAGGCAGCCGAGTACCGTCCGCTCGGGGCCGCTCGTGCGCAGGTGCATGAGAACTACATCATCGCCCAGACCGCGACCGGGATCGTCATCGTCGACCAGCACGCTGCGCACGAGCGGCTGGTCTACGAGCGCCTGAAGCGCCAGCGCGAGGAACAGGGCGTCGCCGCGCAGGCGCTCCTGATCCCCGAGATCGTGGACCTTTCCGAAGGCGATGCCCGGCTTCTCCTGGATCATGCCGAGGCGCTCGGGGCGCTCGGCCTGACGGTGGAGCCCTTCGGCGGCGGCGCGGTTGCTGTCCGCGAGACACCCGCGCTTCTCGGCGAGGTTAATGCCGCCACACTTCTCCGCGACATCCTCGACGAGTTGCGGGACCTCGGTGCCAGCCAGACGCTGCAATCGCGGATCGACTCCGTGCTGTCCCGGATGGCCTGCCATGGCTCCGTCCGCTCCGGCAGGCGGATGCGGGCGGACGAGATGAACGCCCTTCTGCGCGAGATGGAGACGACGGCCCTCTCCGGCCAGTGCAACCACGGTCGGCCGACCTACGTCGAGCTGAAGCTTTCCGACATCGAGCGGCTTTTCGGGCGGACATGATCACCTTTCGTGGCCAGACCTACGCGCTTGACGATCCCCTCGTCCTCGCCGCGCTCGGCGGCGGGGCGCTGGTGCTTCTCCTCTTCGTCCTGCTCATCGTCACCCTCCGCGCCGCAGCGCGATCGGCGCGGATGACCGAGCCGCTCGGCTTTCACCTCAGCCAGCTCGGGAGCCGCGTTCAGGCGCTGTCGGACGGGCAGCAGCAGCTTGCCGGCGGGCTGACCCATGTGTCCGAGGCGCAGGCCGCCTCGCAGGCGCGGGTCCTTCACCTCATGGAGCAGCGGCTCGCCGAAGTCTCGCGGGGGATGAGCGAGAGCCTGCACGGCACCGCCACGCGCACCGCGCGGTCCCTGGGCGAGCTACAGCAGCGGCTGGAGACCATCGACAAGGCACAGTCGAACATCGAGAAGCTGTCGGGCGATGTCCTGTCCCTGCAGGATATCCTGTCGAACAAGCAGACCCGCGGCGCCTTCGGGGAGATTCAGCTCAACGATATCGTGCGGAAGGCGATGCCGCCCGACTCCTTCGCCATGCAGGCGACGCTCTCGAACGGGCGTCGTGCCGATTGTCTCATTCACCTGCCGAACCCGCCGGGGCCGATCGTGATCGACTCGAAATTCCCCTTGGAAGCCTACGAGGCGCTGCGCCGGGCGGAGAACCAGTCGCAACTGATCGAGGCGCAAAGGATGCTCCGCATCGCGGTGCGGAGCCACATCAAGGCCATCGCGGAACGCTACATCCTCGATGGTGAGACCGCGGACGGGGCCCTGATGTTCCTTCCGTCCGAGGCGGTCTATGCCGAACTCCACGCGAACTTCCCCGAACTCGTGCGCGAGGGCTTCGATGCCCGCGTCTGGATCGTCTCGCCCACCACCTGCATGGCGACCCTGAACACCATGCGTGCGGTACTCAAGGATGCGCGAATGCGCGAACAGGCCGGCGCGATCCGCGCGACTCTCAAGCTGCTTCACCGCGACGTGGAACTGGTGGTCGAGCGGGTGGAGAAGCTTTCGACCCACTTCCATCAGGCCCGCGCCGACCTTGACGGCGTCACCACGGCAGCCGAGCGCGCGGGCAAGCGGGCGGCAAAACTCGACAACTTCGACTTCGAGGAACTGGCGCCCGACGACGACACCCCGCGCATCGTCCCCCTGAACAAGTCCCCGGCCAAGCCCTGATCGCGCCTCATTCCCGGCCGATTCGCGCGTTACCGGATGCGCAACAATCGCGCGGGACCGGTCATGAATCAGTCGGATACGAGAACGGCATCGGGGACGGGAATTCTTGTCCCGGCGCTCTTCACCGTGACGATCTTCGTCTCGGCCTCGCTGCTCTTCTTCGTGCAACCGCTCTTCGCCAAGATCGTCCTGCCGCAGATCGGCGGCGCGCCGGCGGTCTGGACGACGGCGATGCTCTTCTTCCAGACAGTCCTGATCGGCGGCTATCTCTATGCGCATCTCGTCACCCGCCATCTGCCGGTTGCGGGGCAGCTTGCGCTCCATCTCGTGCTCTGGGGCGCCGCGCTCGCCTTCCTGCCGCTCGGCTTGCCGGAGGGCTGGCGCTATGACCCGGCCGTTCCGGCCGCCTGGCAGACGCTCACGCTCTTCGCCCTTGGTGTCGGGGTTCCGTTCGGTGTCCTCTCGGCCAACGCGCCCTTGATCCAGTCCTGGTATGCCCGGAGTGACGGCCCCTCGGCCGAGGACCCCTATTTCCTCTACGGTGCCTCGAACCTTGGCTCGCTCGTCGCCCTTCTCGCCTTTCCCCTCCTGGCCGAACCGCTTCTCGGTGCTGCGCGGATAGGGGTTGTGTGGGCGGCGGGGTTCCTTGCCTTCGGCGGCTTTCTTCTTCTCTGCGGTCTCAGCGCGTTTCGCGGCGGTGCGCTTCGGGTGAGGCCCAACACAGCCAGGGCGGATCCCGTCGGCGCGGGCCGGATCGGGCGCTGGCTGCTTCTGGCCTTCGTCCCTTCGTCGCTGATGCTGGCGGTGACCACGAAGATATCGACCGACGTCGGGGCGATCCCGCTCGTCTGGGTGGTTCCCCTGTCGCTCTACCTTCTGAGCTTCGTCCTGACCTTCGCCCGCCGCCCTGTGACCGCCGGGCCGGGACTGCGCCTTGCCTATCTCGCAGCCCTCGCGCTGCTCGGCGCGGTCTTCGCAGGGATCGCCGGCGCACACGTAGGGCTCTGGGGGGTGGCGGGACTGATGGTGGCCTTCTTCATTGTGGCGCTCTTCGCCCATGCAAGGCTTTACGAGGCGCGGCCGGACGGCCGGCATCTCACGCTCTTCTACCTCGTCATGTCGGTCGGGGGCGCGCTGGGCGGGTTTTTCAATTCGATCGTCGCGCCGCTTCTGTTCGACAGCCTTGCCGAAGGCGGCGTGACCACGCTGCTGGCCGCGACGCTGGTGCTCAGCCCGGCGATGCGGCCGACCCCAAGCCTCGCGCGCCTGGGCGCGGGGATCGGGATCGTTGCGGCGCTGCCGCTTGCGCTTGCCGTCACGGTCTTCGGGGTGACCGACTGGCTCATTCTCAAGCTCGCCATGTTCGCTCTCGCCGCTCTGGCCGCCATCGCCCTGCGCCGCCACCTGCCGGCGGCGGCGATCGCCATGGGAATCGTGACCGTGACCGGCGTCTGGCTGATCCCGAACGGCGATCTCTTCCGGGACCGCAGCTTTTTCGGCACGCACCGGGTTATGGAGGAGGGCGGGCTCAGACTCTATGCCAACGGCACCACGATCCACGGGGCGGAGCGGACCCGCGACCTCGGCCGAGCCCGGCCCGCGCCGCAGTTCTATTACCATCGCAACGGGCCGATGGCACAGGTGCTGACCTCCGGTCTCGGCGCCAAGGCGGCCCGCGTCGGTATCGTCGGACTTGGCGCCGGTGCACTCGCCTGCTACCGGCGCGAGGGCCAGGACTGGACCTTCTACGAAATCGACGCGGCGGTGGACCGCATCGCCCGCGACCCCGCCCTCTTCACCTTCCTTTCGGCCTGCGCGCCCGAGGCGCCGACCCGGCTTGGCGACGCGAGGATGATCCTGGCGCAGGAGGCGGCCGAGCCGGTCTACGACATCCTCGTGATCGACGCCTATGGCTCGGACGCGGTGCCGGTGCACCTGACCACGCACGAGGCGATGCAGCTTTACCTCGACCGGCTCGCGCCCAACGGCGTGCTTCTCTACCACATCTCGAACCGCTACTACGCGATCGAGCGTCCGCTTTCGCGCAGTGCGGCGGCGCTGGGGCTCGCGGCGCGGTTTCAGGACTATCCGGGGCAGGAGGCGACAGATCCCGGCGACGCGCCCTCTCGCGTCGTCCTTCTGGCGCGGAGCGAGGCGGCGCTTGGCCCGCTCGCCCGCGACCCGCGCTGGGCGCCGCTCGACCCCGACGGCGGCCCGGTCTGGACCGACGATTTCGCCGATCTCCTGTCGATCCTGAAATAGACGCGCAGGCAGCACCGGGCAGAAAGCCGCCGGCCCGCCCCTCGAAGAAGTCGCGCACACGCCGCATGGCCCCGGCAGTTTCCTGATCCTCGCGGTGGAGAAGGAACCAGGGCCGCACGATCGGTAACCCCGGTGCCTCCAGCGCGACGAGGCGGCCTCACTTCAGCTCCTCCGTCACCCTGTGCTGCGAGGTCATGGCGATGCCGAGGCCGGCGATGACCGACTGCTTGATGGTCCCGTTCGCGCGAATCTGGATGGTCTCGTAGGGGCGGCCCTCGCCGATCTGGTCGAGGAACCTGGTGGCTAGGATGCGGGTTCCCGACTCCGGGTCGCGCAGGATGATCGGCTGGGTCAGGATCTCGTCGGCGGTCACCGGTCCGGCATGACGAGAGGATGCTGCGGCGACGCGATCAGCACATGGGGGGTGCTCGCCGATGGCGACCGCCGTAACCGCCGGGTCGAGCGGCGGCCACCCAAAGATCGAAGGATCGATGGCGCTGTCCTGAAGCGCCTGGACGATGAAGTCGCGGTGGCCGATCTTCAGCACCACCTCGATGTCGGGATATCCGCATCAGCGCCTTCAACAGTACACGCGGCTTCGAGACATTGATGATGTTGTTCATCGTCAACCGTCCGTCGAAAGAGCCGAGGTTCCACATGCAGCGCACCGACCACGAGGGGCGTTCGCAGAAATCCGCCTGGGACGCGCCCGCACAGCGCCCTCGGATACCGCCCAACGGCCCCCGAAAGACTCATCACCATGGATCGAGGGCTCCTCATCCATTAACACTCAAACCGGTCCGCTCGGTGGGGGCAGGCCAGAGGGGCGTGACCGCAAGACGGGCACCCGCAAATGGACCGGCACGCGGGTTGATCTCGTCTTCGGCTCGAACTCGCAACTCCGGCCGCCCGCCGAGGTCTATGCGTCGCGTTCGAACGAGTGGATGTTCGCAGACGACTTCGCATCCGCCTAGTGCAAGGTCAGTCTTGGCATCACCAATACGTTCATCTGGCCCGGCGGGGATCGTTTTTGCACCGCCGGCACGACGCGGAATGCCGTCTACCGGTACCGGCTTTACTCTTTCGGTGGCGCCCTGCTGGATCGAACGGCACTTCAGGAGGGCCATGAAGGCGGATTGCCTGACGGTTCATGCCTGGATGCAGACGGAATGATCTGGACAGCGCGGGTCGTCGGCGGCAAGTGCCTGACCCGGATGCCGCCCGATGCCGAAATACTTGACGTGGCCGAGTTGGACTGCAGCTGGCCAACCAGCTGCGCCTTCGGCGGAAGTGATCTCGATACACTCTAGTTCACCTCGGCGCGGTTCACCCGGGTGTCGAGCATCTCGCGAAGTGCCCCCAAGAGGCAGGCCTGTTCGCCGTGAGGCTGGGGGTCAAAGGCCTGCCGCCGGATCGCTTCGGCCAATGAATGAACGCCGGCATGTCCTTGCATCCCTTGTTCAGACGGTCGCGATGCCATGGGCAGCAGCAGGTTTCCTCGTGGGAGGTTGAACGGCCTCGGGTGGCACCCCGGCCGGATCAGGCGCTCTTTTCCTCGCTGAGGCCCAGTTCCTCGATCATCGCGGCGCGCATCAGGAACTTCTGCGGCTTGCCGGTCACGGTCACCGGCAAGTCCTCGCGGAACCGCACCACCGCCGGAATCTTGTAGTGCGCGATCTGGCCCTTGCAGAAAGCGCGGATCTCGTCCTCGGTCGGGGCGCTGCCGGCCCGCGCGATGATCCAGGCGCAGACGATTTCGCCGAGTGCGTGATCGGGGATCCCGAAGACCTGCACCTGGCTCACGGCCGGGTGGGAATAGAGGAATTCCTCGATCTCGCGCGGATAGACGTTCTCGCCGCCACGGCAGATCATGTCCTTCACCCGGCCGGTGATGTTGCAATAGCCCTCGGCGTCGATCCTTCCGAGATCGCCGGTGTGCATCCAGCCCTCGGCGTCGATCGCGGCGGCGGTCTGAGCGGGGTCGTCCCAGTAGCCGTGCATCACCGAATACCCGCGGGTCAGGATCTCGCCCTGTTCGCCCACCGGGACGGTGTTGCCCTCAGGGTCGGCCACGCGCACCTCCACATGCGGATGGACGCGGCCAACCGAGGTCACGCGCTTTTCAACCGGCGTGTCGGTCGAGGACTGGAACGACACGGGGCTCGTCTCGGTCATGCCATAGGCGATCGTCACCTCGCGCATGTGCATCTGGCTCTGCACCCGTTTCATCACCTCGATGGGGCAGGGGGCTCCGGCCATGATGCCGGTGCGCAGGCTTGACAGGTCGTGACAGTCGAAATCCGGATGTTCGAGCATGGCGACGAACATCGTCGGCACGCCGTAGAGCCCGGTGGCGCGTTCGGCCGCGACAGTGGCGAGCGTGACCGCCGGATCGAACCCCTCGCCGGGCACGATCATCGTGGCGCCCTTCGTCACGCAGCCGAGCGTGCCCATCACCATGCCGAAGCAGTGGTAGAACGGCACCGGGATGCAGAGCCGATCCTCGGGGCCGAGCTTCAGCGCGGCGGTGACGAAGGCTGCGTTGTTGACGATGTTGCGGTGGGTGAGCGTGGCGCCCTTCGGCCGCCCGGTCGTGCCCGAGGTGAACTGGATGTTGATCGGATCGCGCCGGTCGAGCCGGGCGCTGACTGCATCGAGCCCGCTCGCCGCGGCCCCGGCGCCCATCGCCTCGACATCGCGGAAGCGCAGCATCCCCGGCCGCGTCTCCGCGCTCATCACGATCAGGTGGCGCAGGGCGGGCAGCGCCTCCGCGGCGATCTCGGCCCCCGCCGCGCCAAGTTCGGGCACGAGCGAGGCGACCATCGCGGCGTAGTCGGAGCCCTTGAACCGCTCCGCGAGGACGAGGCCGCGGCAGCCGGAGAGCTTCAGCGCATATTCCAGCTCGTGCACGCGATAGGCGGGGTTGATCGTCACGAGGATCACGCCCAGCCGGGCCGTGGCGAACTGCGTCAGCAACCATTCGGAGCGGTTGGGCGCCCAGATCCCCAGGCGGTCGCCCGTGGCATACCCCAGCCGGGCAAGCCCGCCGGCAAGCGCGTCCACGCGCCGGGCGAACTCCTCCCAGGTCCAGCGGATGCCTTCGCCGGGAAAGACGGCGGCCGTCGCATCGCGCCGTGCCGCCAGGCATCCGGCAAGCAGGCCGGGGATGGTCACTTCCAGGAGCGGCTGGCTGCGGCTGCCCCTGACCCAGGACATTCCGCCAGAAGGGACACCATCGTCGCGCGGTTCCATCTCGTTCCTCCCCGGCCGCTCTCTCTCGCCATCGGCCCTCCGACCGCAGCATAGCCGCGGCGAAGTGCTTTGACTTGGATTTTCGTGCCATTTCCTTGGCACGGCGGTTCGCGGCGGGCATCAGTCCTGGCGGGATTGTCCGGGTCTTTGGCGGGAAACGCTGAGATTGCCCGCGCCCGGCGCTGCTAGCCTTCGTGTTCATCGACAGGGGGCCGGCCGGGTCCGCTTGCCGCCGCCAACCGGGAGGAGAGAAAATGTACGATCTGGTCATCGACGGGCGTCGCGTCACCACCGAAACACGCTTTCCCGTGCTGAACCCCGCCACCGGCGCCGTCGTCGCCGAGGCGCCGAACGCGACCGAGGCCGACCTCGACCGTGCGGTCGAGGTCGCGCAGGCGGCGTTCCGCGACCTCTCGGCCCGCCCCGAGGAGGAGCGGCGCGGGCTTTGCGAGGCGATGGCCGCCAAGCTCGAGGCCCATGCCGAGGAGCTTGCCCAGCTTCTGACCCGCGAACAGGGCAAGCCCCTGAACGGGCTCGGTTCGCGCTGGGAACTCGGCGCGGCGGTGGTCTGGGCCAGGCACACCTGCACGCTGTCGCTGCCGGTCAAGACGATCCAGAACGACAACCGCGGCACGGTGGAACTGCACCGCAAGCCGCTTGGCGTCGTCGGCTCCATCACGCCCTGGAACTTCCCCATCCTGATCGCCGTCTGGCATGTCGTCCCGGCGGTGCTGACCGGCAACACCGTGGTGATCAAGCCCTCGCCCTACACGCCCCTGACCACGCTGCGCTTCGTGGAACTCATGAACGAGGTACTGCCTGCGGGCGTGCTGAACAGCCTTGCGGGCGATGACCGCGCGGTCAACCTCGGCGCGTTGATGTCGGCGCATCCGGGCATCCGCAAGATCGTCTTCACGGGTTCGTCCGCGACCGGCCAGAAGGTCGCGGCGAGCGCGGCGGCCACGATGAAGCGGCTGACGTTGGAGATGGGCGGCAATGACGCGGGCATCGTGCTGCCCGATGCCGACCCCAGGACGATCGCCGAGGGCGTGTTCTGGGGCGCCTTCATCAACAACGGCCAGACCTGCGCCGCGATCAAGCGGCTCTACGTGCACGAGGATGTCTATGACGAGGTCTGCGACGAGCTGGTCAAGTACGCCCGCACCGTCAGCGTCGGTGACGGCACCGAGGAGGGCACCGCGCTTGGCCCGATGCAGAACCGGATGCAGTTTGACAAGGTCTCGCGCCTGGTGGCCGACGCCAAGACACGCGGCCGGGTGCTGATCGGCGGCGAGCCGGGCGAGGGGCTGTTCTTCCCGCCCACGATCATCGCCGATCTCGAGGATGGCGTGGCGCTGGTCGACGAGGAACAGTTCGGCCCGGCACTGCCCATCATCAGGTACCGCGACATCGAC
This sequence comes from Paracoccaceae bacterium, assembly GCA_020637675.1. Taxonomy (GTDB): domain Bacteria; phylum Pseudomonadota; class Alphaproteobacteria; order Rhodobacterales; family Rhodobacteraceae; genus Albidovulum. The sequence goes on from JACKKD010000003.1 coordinate 688,834, forward strand.
GATGCGATCGCCCGCGCCAACGACAGCCCCTGGGGGCTCGGCGGGTCGATCTGGTCGAAGGACATCCAGAAGGCGCGCGGTCTTGCGCTGCGGCTCGAGACCGGATCGGCCTGGGTAAACAAGCACGTCGCCATCCAGCCCGACGCGCCCTTCGGCGGCGTCAAGGGCTCGGGCCTCGGCACCGAGTTCGGCGAGGAGGGCCTGCAGGAGTACACCGACATCCAGGTGCTGTCCTACTGACGCGGACTGCCCACCCGGCGGGCCCTCGGTCCGCCGGGGCGGGATGCGACAGGGGCGCCGCGCCGCTACACTCTGCCCCGAGGGCAGAGCGAATCACCTGGACAGCGCTGGGGAGGGCGTTATCTGGAATGACCGAAGTGCGGGAGTTCGACCAATGGTGCGAGGATCTGCACGGCATCTGCGGCCATTATGAAGGTGTGGCGCGGGACCGGCAGCGCGCGGTCCGCGGGCTCATCCATTCGCGCAAGTTCGATGGGCTCGACGTGGCCGATGTCGCCGGCGACGTGAAGGCGATCAGGCGCGACCGGCACGGCATTCGCCGCGACCAGGCGGAACACATCTTCTGCATCATCCAGACCGCGGGCCAGCTCCAGGTCGACCATAACGGGGCAACCTCGCTGATCGGGCCGGGCGACTGCCTGCTCCTCGATTCCACGAAGGAGGGGCTGCTTGCCTTCACCGGGCGGGGTCGGCTCCTGTCGCTGCACATGCCGCGCGGCCTGTTCATGCAGTCCTGCCGGGGCAACGTGCAGATCGGCCGGAGGCTCGCGTGCGATCATCCGCTCGCTCCCTCGATCCGCCAGCAGATCCAGCATTTCACGCTGGGCTGGGATGCGAGCGCGGCGGTCGGCAAGGCCAATTCCGACCTTCTGCTCGGGATGATCCAGCTTGCCTTCTGCAAGCCGGGCAACTTCTCGAAGGAGCTCGACGCGCAATGCGCGGAACGCCGCTTCGCGCTGGCTCTCGAAGTCATCGACAGAAACCTCGCCAGCGAAGGCCTGTCGCTGCGCTGGCTCGCGCACGAGATCGGCATGTCGACCCGGCAGGTCCAGCGCCTGTTCGAGGCCGAGCGGACGACCTTTGCCCGCGAGGTGCGCGACCGCAGGCTGAACCTTGCCGCATCGAACCTGCGCCGCCGCCGTCCGGTCGGCAAAGCCCGGATCTCGGAGATCGCCTACAACTCGGGCTTCCGGGATCTCTCGAACTTCAACCGTGGCTTCAAGTCCCGCTTCGGCATGACCCCGCGCGAATACCTCGAAACGATGGGCTAGGGCTGTGTGCGGACGCGCATCGGCGCGGCCACCGCCCCGATGGGACCGATCGCATGTCACCGGAGAACCAAGACAACATGTATGCCTTCCTGAACGTTCCCAGGGAATATCACGCCGCGCGCGAGGCCTATCGCTTCGCTTGCCCCGAGCGGTTCAACTTCGCCTATGACGTTGTCGACCGGCGCGCGCGCGAGGCGGACAAGGTGGCCGTCCTCGCCGTGGATGGGCCGAGCGGGACGGTGCGCGAGTTTCGTTACTCCGACCTCGCGCGGCGGTCGTCGCGGCTGGCCGGGGGGCTTGCCGCGCTCGGCCTCGGCAAGGGCGACTTCGCCTGCGTTGTCGCCGGGCGCATTCCGGAATGGTACGACGCGATCTTCGCCTGCATGAAGCTGGGCGTCGTCTCGATGCCGGGCACCAACCTCCTCACCGGCAAGGACATCGCCTACCGGGTGAACCGTACCGGTGCCCGGGCGGTGATCGTGACCCCCGAGCATTGCGAGAAGGTCGAGGCGGTGCGCGCCGACTGCCCGTCGCTGGCCCACCTGATCGTCATCGGCAAGCCGCGGGAGGGTTGGGTGTCGACCGAGGCCCTGTCCGAGGGCCAGCCCGACGACATCGGCCCCGGGGACCGGCCCGACCTGAGGTCGGACGACATGATGATGGGCTACTTCACCTCCGGCACCACCGCCCTGCCCAAGATGGTGCCGCGCGATTTCGCCTACGGGCTTGCCCATGCCTCGACCGGTCTGTTCTGGATGGACCTCCGGCCCGAGGACATCCACTGGACGCTGACCGACACCGGCTGGGCAAAGGCGGCGTGGGGGATGCTTTTCCCGCAGTTTCTCATGGGGTGCACGACGGTGCTGCTGGACGCGCCGGGCTTCGATGCCGACCTGCACCTGCGGCTCATCGGCAGGCTGGGCGTCACCACGTTCTGCGCGCCACCCACCGCCTACCGGCTGTTCGCGCAGATGGACCTGTCGGGCTACGACTTCACCTCGCTCCGCCGTTCGATGGGCGCGGGCGAGCCCCTGAACCCCGAGGTCATCCGTTTCTGGCAGGAGGCGACCGGAACCACCATCGCCGACGGCTACGGCCAGACCGAGACGGTCAACATCGTGGCGAACTTCCCCGACCAGCCGGTCCGGTTCGGCTCGATGGGCCAGCCGGTGCCGGGCTTCGACGTGGATGTGGTCGATGACGAAGGCAGGATCGTGCCGCACGGCGCTATCGGCAACATCGCGGTGCGCGTTGCCAAAGGCCAGCCGCCGGGGCTGTTCACCGGCTACCACACCGGGAGCGAGCCGGACCGCCGCGCCTTCCGCCACGGCTGGTACTATACTGGCGACACGGCCACGCGCGACGAGGAAGGCTATTTCTGGTTCGTCGGCCGGGCGGACGACCTCATCACCTCGGCCGGTTACCGCATCAGCCCCTTCGAAGTGGAAAGCGTCCTTCTCGAACATCCGGCGGTGGCCGAAAGCGCGGTCATCGCCCGACCCGATCCCCTGCGCGGCGAGATTGTGGTGGCCTATGTGATCCTCGCCAAGGGACACCGTGCCAGCGACGCGCTCGCGCTCGACATCCAGGAACACTGCAAGCGCGCGACGGCACCCTACAAGTATCCGCGTGAGATCGTCTTCGTGGAGACGCTGCCGAAGACGATCTCGGGCAAGATCCGCCGGGTGGAACTGCGCGCGAAGAAGGACGGCTGAGGGGCGGCCGGCCCCGTTCGGCGCGCTATCGTCGCGCCGGTGCGGCCTCCGGCGCGGAAGCGGCGAACCAGGTCGCGACGATCTCGCCCGCGCGGCCGAAGCGGGTGGCAAGCTGCTCGCGGCTCGCGCCCGCCTCCAGCGCCCGGTAGACGGCGGCGGCCGGCTGGCCCTCGACCCAGGCGACGCCCGCCGGGGCATGGGGCGTGATCAGCACCTCGGCCTCGCTCAGCCTTCCGTCCGCGACCACGATGCGACGGGCGATCCGCTCTCCTGAAGACCCGGCGTCAAGCGGCTGGCCGTCCGGGAAGGCCGCCCGGCGCGACCAGAAGGGCAGGTGGGCGCGCCCCGCTTCGTCGCGGATGAAGTCGCGGCCGAGCCGCGCCTGCCGCATGTAGAGCAGGTCGATCCGCTGGTTGAGGAAGCGAAGCGCAAGGTCGCGGCTTGCCGGGTCGTCGCGCCATTCCAGCGTGCGCCGCACCGCCGTGGCGGCAAGCGCCGACGATGTGGCGAAGAACATGCCATGCCCCGACAGCGGGTCCATGCCCGCGACCGCATCGCCGATGGCGATGACGTCGAGGCCGTCCGCGGGCAGCGGCAGGACCACCGAGGAGTCGCGGACAAGGGGCGCGCCAAGGATGCCGGTGACCTCGGGGAGCCGGTCGCCCGCCGCGTCCAGCGCCGCGCGGAGCCGGGCCAGCGGATCCCGCCCTTCGGGGTCGGCGGCGTCCTGTGTCAACTGCACCCAGCCGCGCCCGTCGCCAAGACTGGCCAGCCACAGCCAGCCGTCGTCGAGCGGCAGCACGAAGGCCGCGTGCCCGGCGCCGGGGTCGAGGTCGAGCGCTGCCGCGATGGCAACCGTCGCGGGCCCCCGCGCAGCGTTCGGCCGGCGGCCGAGCGCCTTCCGTCCGCGCGCGTCAAGCACCATACGGCCCGCGATCTCGGTGCCGTCCGCCAGCACGGCCCGCCCCGGAAGGGGCTGCGCCGTTGCCGTCACCACATGCGCCCCCGCGTCTTGTGCGGCGCGGCGCAGATGCCGGTCGAAGGCGGACCGCTCGACCACGGTCTCGACGTTCTGCCGGTGGATGGAACCGCCCCAGCGGCTGACGCGCGACAGCCGCATCGCCTTCATGGCGCGGGCATCGAAGAGGCCGACCTGTTCCAGCCAGTGCTGAAGGCGCGGGCCGATTCCCTCCAGCCGGAAGACCGGCGCGTCGGGGTCGATCAGCGCGACCCGGCGCCCGTCGCGCGCGGCGTGCCAGGCGGCAACAGCACCGGCCGGGCCGCCGCCAGTGATGACAAGATCGAAATGCCGGGCCATCGCGGCCTCCTCTTTCCTGCAAGCGCGCGTATCCTGCCGGAAGGATCGGCAATCCGGCGCATGTTAGTTGACATTTTCGGCCATTGTCCGCCGCCACGGAACTTTGTCCGGAAATGTCAACTATGACGGGGCGTCACCCGCTTCACTTCGTCGCATGTCCTGCGGCCCCCCGTGTCCGCCCAGCCAGAGGAAGCCCTGCGCGATGTCCCGCACCACCCTTGCCACATTGCTGACCACCGCCTTCATTCCGCTTGCCTCGGCCGGCCTTGCCGACACCGGCGAGGAAATCGTCGCGAACGTCTGCGGCGCCTGTCACCTGAAGGACGACAAGGGGCAGTTCTCGCGGATCGACAGCAGCCGCCGCACCCCCGAGGGGTGGGAGATGAACATCGTGCGGATGATGCGCAACTACGGCATCCGGCTCAGCGACGAGGATTTCGTCACCGTGCTGCGCTACCTTTCCGACACGCGCGGCCTCTCGATCGCGGAGACCGACGGGTTCCGCTACATCCTGGAACGCGAGCCGCTGGCAGACGACCACGGCCCCGACGACCTTATGACCCAGACCTGCGGGCGCTGCCATTCCTACGCCCGCGTCGCCCTGCAGCGGCGCACGCCGGAGGATTGGGAGAAGCTCCTGCACTTCCACCTCGGCCAGTTCCCGTCGCTGGAATACCAGGCGCTGGCGCGCGACCGCGACTGGTGGGGGATTGCCCAGGGCGATGTGCTGAAGGAGCTGACCACGCGCTACGTCCTCGGCGACCCGCCCGCGAAGGCCGATGCGGACCTGTCGGGCGAATGGCGCGTCGCCGGGCGGCAGCCGGGGCGCGGGGCCTATGACGGCACGCTGACGATCGAACGCGACGGCGACGGCTACAAGGTCACGCAGGTGCTGGCCTTCGTCGACGGCCAGAGCGAGACCGGCACCGGTTCGGCCTATCTCTACGGCGCCGGCGAATGGCGCGCCACCATGACCGCGGGCGATGCCGAACTGCACGAGGTGATGGCGCTGCGCGAGGACGGGTCAATGGACGGGCGCTGGTTCCACTCCGACCAGACGGCGCTCGGCGGCCGCATCCATGCGGTAAGGACGGATGCGCCGGCGCGGATACTCTCGGTGACGCCGGACCATATCCGCGCGGGCGAAACGGTCGAGATGCGGGTCTCCGGCGTCGGTCTCTCGGGCGACGTCGCGCTGCCGGCCGGCCTCACCGCCGAGACGGTCAGCAGCGATGCGACCGCGATCGTCCTGAACGTGACGGCGGCGGCCGACGCCGTGGCAGGGCGCGTCGCGGTCGGCGTGGGCGAGGCGACACTCGACGGGGCGGTCGGGGTCTATTCGGCGCTCGACCGGGTTTCGGTCGAGCCGGCGGTGACCTATTCGCGTATCGGCGACAATGGCGGACCGATCGCCAAGCAACCGGCGGTGTTCGATGCGATCGGCTGGCTGAACGGACCGGACGGGCAGCCGGAAACCGGAGATGACATCCGCATCGGCGCGGTTCCGGCGGAATGGGCGGTCGACAACTTCGATGCCGCCGCCGTCGCCGCCGAGGACACGAAGTTCGCCGGCCAGATCGGCCCCTCGGGGGTATTCGAGCCCGCCGGCGCCGGTCCCAACCCCGAACGGGTGATGAGCACCAACAACGCCGGCAACCTCAGCGTCATCGCCACGGTCAAGGACGGCGACCGCACGCTGGAGGGCAGGGGGCAGCTCTATGCGACGGTGCAGCGTTTCGTCGACACGCCGATCCGCTGAGGGGGGCATGATGGGATCGCTCACCTTCATCCGCCACAATGCACACCGCGTGGACGTGGACGACCACGCGATGCTGATGCATGTGCCGACGACCAGCCTGTTCGAGATGGACGAGGTTTCCCGCGCGGTCTACGAACTGTTCCGGCGGGCCGGCTCGGCCGATGCCGCGATGCTGCGGCGGGAACTCGGCGGCCGTTTCGCGCCGCAGGCGCTGACCGACTGCCTGCAAAGCCTGATCAGCCTCGACATCCTGCGCGACACGGATGCGCCGGAAACGCCGATCCGGGTGCAGAAGGTCGAGGACATTCCCCTGTCCACGATCATCCTGAATGTGAACACCGGCTGCAACCTCGCCTGCACCTACTGCTACAAGGAAGACCTGACGACACCCGCCAAGGGCGAGAAGATGGACTTCGCGACGGCGCGCGCGGCGATCGACCTGCTGATCGCGCAGGCGGCGTCGCGCGACCGGGTCAACGTCGTGTTCTTCGGTGGCGAGCCCCTGACCAACATGCCCCTGATACGGCAGGCGGTCGACTATGCCGAGGCCCGCGCGGCCGAGGCCGGCAAGACGGTCGACTTCTCGCTGACGACCAACGCCACGCTCCTGACCGAGGAGATCGCCGACTGGCTTGACGCCCATCGCTTCGGGCTGACCGTCAGCATGGACGGTCCCCGCGCGATGCACGACCGCAACCGCCGCACCGTGGGAGGGCGCGGCACCTACGACGTGGTCGCGGTCAAGGTGCGGATGCTTCTCGCGCGCTACCGCTCGCGCCCGGTCGGTGCCCGCGTGACGCTGACGGCCGGCGTCACCGACGTGCTGGCGATCCACGACCACCTGATCAACGATCTCGGTTTTGCCGAAGTGGGCTTCGGCCCGGCGACATCGGGGCCGATCGCGGTCTTCAACCTGCAGCCCGACATGCTGAAATCGGTGTTCGAGGACATGAAGACGCTGGGGCGGCGCTATGTCGACGCGGCGATCCGCGGCGAGAACATCGGGTTCTCCAACATGCACCAGCTTCTGACCGACATCGCGCAGGGGATGAAGAAGGCGGTGCCCTGCGGTGCCGGCCTCGGCCTTCTGGCCGTCGACAAGGACGGCGAGCTGCATCTCTGCCACCGGTTCGTCGGCTCCAGCCAGCCGACCTACGGCAATGTCACGACCGGGATCGACGTGCCGAAACTCGCGGCCTTTGTCGAAGGCGCGCAGGACCGCAGCGGCTTCGGCTGCAAGACCTGCCGGATCCGGTCGATCTGCGCCGGTGGCTGCTATCATGAAAGCTACGCGCGCCAGGGCGATCCCTTTGCCCCGGTCTATCACTACTGCGACCTGCTGCGTGACTGGGTGGACTTCGGCATCGAGGCCTATACCCGGATCATGCAGGCAAACCCGTCGTTTTTCCGTCGCCATCTTACGCCAAGGAGAGCCGCCTGATGAAACACCTGACCCCCGCGAACGCCAAGGCCGCGCAGTTTTCCGAAGCGGCCGCCGAAGGCAGGGAGGACGAAGTCGTCGCGATGAATTCGCTGGTCGGCTGCACGACCTCGTTCGATCCCGGATGGGAGGTCGATGCCTTCGGCGGCGTCGGCAACCTCTGCCAGCCGATGGAGGCCGACCTTTATGGCTGCGCCGACCCGTGCTGGTGGCCGGCCCAGGTCGCCGACACGATGAACACCTACCCCGGCTGGTCGAACGACGCGTCGGATGTCTACAACGACTGGCGCCAGCTCCAGTCCGTCTTCCCCAAGAGCAAGGTGTGATGCCATGACGATCCGTCGCAAGACATCCGCCGCGGCCGTTCTGGCGCTTGCCGCCGCTGCGCTGCCCGCCGCGGCAAAGGACTATCTTCTGGTGCCCGCGCGCCCCGACAAGCTGGTGATCGTCGATGCCGGGGCGATGGCCATCGACAAGGTGATCCAGCTCGACGGGGCGGGCCCCCTGCCGCAGCTTCCCGTCGTCAGCAAGGACGGCAGCCGCGCCTATGTGATGATGAACATGCTGGAAAGCATCGCCATCGTCGATCTCGTGAACGGCAAGACCCTCGGCCGGATCGAGATGAGCGGCGCGGAAGAGCGGGTGAAGGGAATGTTCGGCATGGACCTGTCGCCGGACGGCAAGACGCTGGTTGTCTATCAGAGCCCGGTGAAGATGCTGGCCGACGAATTCCAGGTGCAGCCGACGCGGCTTGCCTTCTATGACGCCGAGACGGGAGAGCTCAGGTCGACCGCCGAGGTGCCGCGGCAGATCACGCTGGTGGCATGGTCGGAGGACGGCAGCCGGATCTACGGCATGGGGCGCAAGATGTATGTGTTCGACGCCACCGGCAAGCAGATCGAGGAAAAGCCGATCCACGGCTGGCAGACCGAGACCTATGCCCAGCCCGACGTGCTCGACGTCTGGTCGCAGTTCGAACAGTCGGGCGTCATCACCACGCCGTTCTATACCGTCCGGCTCGACCTGCCGGCCGATGATCCGACGATCTACCGCACCGGCATCCTGACGCAGGATCTCGAGACCGGCGAGATGAAGATGCAGGAGGTGGAGCCGACCGACATCTTCTACTTCTCGACCGCCGCCAGCCCGACCGACAAGAACCGCATCTTCGGGGCCTACAATTTTCTTTCAAGCTTCGACATGGCCGAGGGAAAGCCCCTCAAGCGCGTGCCGCTGCCGCACAGCTACTATTCGGTCAACGTCTCGTCCGACGGCAAGACGGTGTACCTGGGCGGGGCGATGTCGGACGTGTCGGCCTATGACGCCGAGACGCTGGAGAAGAAGGGCGAGGTGCAGATGCCCGACGGGGCCGCGATCTCGCTCGCGTCGATCCGGATGTTCCAGCGTCAGGATTAAGCGAATGGCGCGCGCGCCCCTGATCGGCATCGTGGACAGCGGCGGTCCCGCCGACCAGATGGCGGGAGCGCGCGCCTTCGACGTGGGGCGCGACGGCCCGGCCCGGCCGGACCGGCTCGGCCACGGCACCGCGGTCGCCGCGGTGCTGCGCCGTGCCGCGCCGGACGCGGCGCTGCGGCACGCGCAGGTCTTCGACGACACGCCGGTGACCAGCGCGGACCGCGTGGCGCGGGCGGTGCTGTGGCTGGCCGGGGAGGCGGACATCCTTCTCCTCAGCCTCGGCCTCGCGGCTGACCGCAAGGTGTTGCGCGCGGCCTGCGAGACGGCGCTTGCCGCGGGCAGGTGCGTCGTGGCCGCGTCGCCCGCGCGCGGCGCGGTATCCTTCCCCGCGGCCTATCCCGGCGTCGTCGCCGCCACCGGGGACGCCCGCTGCGACTGGGAGACGCTGTCGCTGCTGCCAGGCGGCGTGATCGGCGCCTGGTGCGCCTCGCCCGAGCGCGGCGGCGCCGGCATGGGCGGGGCGAGCCTCGCCGCCGCGCGGGTGGCGGGCCAACTGGCGGCCGCCTTCCCCGCGGGGCAGGCCGACCCGGCCGTGTGGCTTGCCGGGCGCTGCCGCATCTTCGGGCCGGAACGGCGGCTTGCTCCGGCCGGGACGGCATGATCATGCGCGACCGGGCGGCAACCCTCATGGTCAGAAGCCTGCTCGGCAGGGGGGCGGAGTTCTGGCTGGCGCCGGTCATGGCGCGGGCCCTGCCGGGGATCGGCCTCGTGCTGACAACTTCGCTCCTCGCGGCCCTGCTCGGCCTCGTGCCGCCCTGGCTGACGAAGCTCCTGATCGACCGGGGCCTGATCGCGCAGGACTGGGACGCGGCCCGGTACTACGTGGCGCTGGTCTTTCTGGCGGGCCTGGTGATCCTTGCCGCATCGGTTGGCAACAACCTTCTGCATCTGCATTTCTCGGCGCGGATGCTGACCGATCTGCGCGCCCGTATGCTGGATGCAGCCCTGCACCGCCGGGTGGACCGTCCAGCCCTGACGGTGGGCGAGGCGCTGTCGCGCATCGACGGCGACACGGCGGAAATCCAGCGCTTCGCCTTCGACACGATGCTGGCGATGGCGTCGTCGGTCTTCCGCCTCGCCGGCGGCACTGTCATGCTCTTCGTGCTGGACTGGCGGCTCGCGCTCATCCCGGTGGCGGCGGCGCCGGTCAACCTCACCTTCCTCGCCTGGGCGCGGCCGCGCAGCCGGCTGCGGGCCGACGACCTGCGCGCCTCGCGCGGGGACATTGCCGCCCACCTGGTCGAAGGCTTCGCCGGGCTGCCCACGCTCAGGACGCTGGCCGCGCAGGGCCTCAGGGTGCGGGATTTTTCGCCTCTGCAGACGCGGCAGGTGCATCTGCTGATGCGGCAGCGGAGCTGGGCGGAGTTCGTGGGCTTCGTCCCGCAGATCACCGGCGCGCTCGTGCGGGCCGCGATCCTTCTCGGCGGCGGTTGGCTGATCATCCGGGGGGAATGGCAGATCGGTTCGCTGATCGCCTTTCTCAGCTATGTCGGCATGATGGTCGCGCCGTTGCAGAACCTGCTCGGGCTCTACCATGCGCAGGCGGTGGCGCAGGTGGCGCTGGCCCGGCTGAACGACCTGGCCGATCCCGCCGCCGACGAACGCGGCGGCCGCGCGCCGGCCGCCGGTCCCGGGGCGCTGCGGCTGGTGAATGCGCGCGGCCTTGCGGCGCAGCACGCGCCGGTCGATCTGGCGGTCGCAGCCGGCAGCCTCGTGCTCATCGACGGGCCATCAGGCGCCGGCAAGTCCACGCTGGCCGCGCTTCTGGCACGGATGGCGCCACCGGCGCCGGGAACCCAGGTCTTTCTCGACGGCGAGAATGTCGCGGGGCTCGATCCCGCCGCGCTCCGCCGCGCGGTGGCCATCGTGCCGCAGGCGGTCGCGCTCTTCCGGGGCACGGTGTCCCAGAACCTGCGCCTCGCCGACCCCGAGGCGACCGGCGACCGCATCCGGGACGCCCTAGCGCTCGTTTCGGCCCCGGTCGATCCCGAGGACGCGATCGAGGAGGCCGGGCGCAACCTGTCGGGCGGAGAGCGCCAGCGCCTCGCGCTGGCCCGTGCGCTGTTGTTGCCGTTCCGGGTTCTGGTGCTCGATGAATGTCTGTCGGAGGTGGACGGACCCACTGCCCGCGGCATCCTGGCGGCGATCCGGGGTCGATTTCCGAAGCGGACGATCATCGTCATCGCCCACGCAGGCCCGGCGCGCGACCTGCCCTTCGATCATGTCCTGCCGCTGGCGCCCGGCAGTCCCTTGCGCAGCGCGCCCGGCGGGACGCCGCGCCAGCGCGAGAACGCGCGGGAAAACGCCGTATGATCCGAATAGCCCAATCGCATCGCGATCTCGACGATGGGCATATCCGTCCGGGTCAGCAGCGCCTCCCCGATGCTGCACCGGCAGGTCTCGCCCAGTTCGTGAAACGAGGTTCCCTCGGCCTCGAGCCTGCGGCGCAGCGTCCGGCGCGACATTGCCAGATCGCGGGCGATCGAATCCTGGTCCGCCGCGCCCTGTCCCGTCCGGTCCAGCAAGAGGTCGCGGACGCGGTCGGACACCGGCTGCTGAGCCCGCAACGTGGTCAGATGGCGCTTGAGCACCTGCAGGCAGTCGTGGAAGTCGCCGCCGGCCCCGGGGGCGGCGGCGGGAAGGGCGGCGTCGAGGAGGCGCGCCGGGAACGTCAGGCAGTTGTCGTCTCCGTGGCGGACCGGGCGCCGCAGGCGCGTCTCGATGCCGCGGCTCGATCCTGTTTCCGGACCCTCGAACTGCACGGTGATCGCCCGCCCGGCGTCGGGGGCATACCGCCTGACGGTGCTTGCGACGATCCCAAGCGTCAGTTCGGCATCCGCGCGCCGCGGCCAGATGTTCTCGTCGAGGATGCGGTAGCGCAGATGGACATGATCCTCGTCCTGCTCCAGGCGGATCGAGGTGGCGGACTGCACCGTCCCGAAATAGGTCACGAAGCAGCGCAGCGCCGTCCCCAGCGTCGGCGCGACGGCCATCGCGGCGCCGATGGTTCCCAGATGCAGGAGGCTGAGCGACTCGCCCGCGCGCCAGACGGCCGCGCCGTCGCCCGCGGCAAAGGCCGCGAGCCGTTCGAGGCTGGCGACGAACGAGCGCAGCGGCAACGTCCCGTAGTCTTTGCTCTCGCCACTCGGCGCCCCGAGAACTGCCAGTTCAACGGCGGCCAAGGGCCCCGAGATGATCCAAGGACCGCGCATGTCAGAACTCCCCCGGTAGAAGGCTACGTCCGCGTTTGTCGAGATGTCAATCTGCCGCAACGTGCAGGGTTGGCGGCAGCCGGGGGGGGGGCGTGACCGGGGCGGGCGGAATCTCGCGGCCCGAGGATGTGGGCAAGCATGCGCGGCGCCCGGCGCAGGTGCCGTCGATCGGGGGCGGCCTGTCGCGCAGCCGCTACATCTTCATCGCCCGCGTCCTGCACTGGGTTCTTTCGATCGGGATGATCGCCGAGATCATCCTGGGGCTCTACAGCGACGGGCTTCCCTACGGCGCGGGGCAGGCGGCGGCGCGGGTGACCTTCCTCTACTCGATCCACAAGACGGCGGGTGTGGCGCTGCTGGCCATCGCCATCGCCTTCGCGATCTGGCTGCAGGTGGGACCGAGACGGGCCAGACCCGACGCCCGCATCGCCTGGGATCACGCGCTTGGACGGCTCGTCTACTGGGGCCTGTTCGTGGGCATGCTGGCGATCCCGATTACCGGCCCGATCCTGCACGGGAACGGCCCCAGCTGGGGATACGCGCCGATCCTGTGGCCGTGGCGCGACCGGATCCCGGGTGTGCCCGATGCCTTCGCCTCCGACAGGCTGGTCAGCGCGTTCCACGTCCAGTCGTGGTGGCTGTTCGCCGGGCTGAGCATCGTTCACGTGGTTCTCTGGTTCCGGCGCCGCCGCCTCCGCCGGCCCGGCGCCGCGCCGCGCCCCGCTGCCATCACCGTCAGCACGTCCCTGCTGCACTTCGCGCCGCTGGGTGGCGTGCTGATGTGGCTGGCTGTCGTGGCGCTCGTCGCCTGATCGCGAAGGCGAACCGGCCCGGAGTTCCGCCCGGCCCAGTGATGGGAACGGGCAAGATGCCGGGACGGCGTTGGAAGGAGAAGCCGGCGTCAAGGACAGTGTGCTCTGACCCCCGATAACTCCTTCATCCGATTCTAGAGTCCGGCCCAGAAAGCGGGAAGCAGGTCAGCGCACCACATCGAATTCCCCGACTACACCGATGCCGAACTCGGGAAGATCGCCGGGACGATGCTTGCGGGCCAGAACTGCAAGCTCGACGCAGGCGGCCGGAAGGCGCTGGAGGACCACATCGCTCCCCGTCGCAAGCAGCCGCACTTCGCCAGTGCCCGCTCGATCCGCAACGCGCTTGACCGCGCGGCGGAAGCCGCCCGACCGGCTGCATGAGAGATCGTTCGCCTTCCGATTGAGAATCGGCACGGTTTTCGGCTATAATTTCTTTGTTTGATTTCGATTGTTCTTTCCTGAGAGGCCATTGCCATGCGCGAGGATTTTCCCGCCCTGCGCGACCTGCCGCGCGAAGAGGGTGACGAACCCGTCGTAATCGAGCTTGTGTTTTCCGAGGATTTGTCGCCCGGCGTGGTCGAAGAGCGCGTCCGCGCCGTCGTGCCGGATGCGGCGCTGGATGTGGAGACCGCCTTCGGCGGCCAGCGGGACCGTTTCCACTTCGTGACTTTCCCCGACATCCGTTCACGCGGGCAGGAGCCGGAAGTCTTCGCCTTCGCGCGGGCGCTGCGGCCGGAGGTCGGTGCGACCGATGCCAACCCCGTCCTGACCGACAGTCTCTATGGCGCTGTGGCCATCGGTGCCGGTCCCACTGTCGAAAGCGCGATTTTCTCCTGCGAGACGCCACGGCAGGATTTCATGCCCAAGGGCTGGGTGCATCCGGTGATCAGGACGCCGGTCGCCTGGGGCATTACGCGCGGAAGCGGGGCGACCGTGGCGGTGATCGACACCGGCTATTCGACGCATCAGGAACTTGCCGGGGTCATCCGGCCGAACGGGCAGCTCAACCTCGTCGAGGGGGGAACGGACGCATCCGACCGCTTCAGCCAGGGCTTTCTGCGTCATCCGGGGCACGGGACGCTCGTCTGCTCCGTCGTGGCGAGCCGCGGCGATGCCTCGGGCGCGGGCGACGTGACCGGTCCGGGCGAGATCACCGGAGCCGCGCCCGAGGCGACGATCCTGCCGATCCGGGCGATCAAGTCGGTGATCAGCTTCAGCCAGAAGACCATTCCCGCGGCGATTGCGCATGCGGTGACGGAAGGTGCGGATGTAATCGCGATGGCGCTCGGCGGGCCGACACGGGTGAGTTCGACCGAAAAGGCCCTGCGCGACGCCACCCGCGAGGGGCTGGTGATCTGCTGCGCCGCGGGCAACTGCTGGCCGGCGGTGGTGTTTCCTGCCGCCTATGCTGCGAACGGGCTTTGCACCGCCGTCGCGGCACTGACGCGCGACCTCACGCCCTGGGCCAAGACCGGGCGGGGGCCGGAGGTGACCATCGCGGCGCCGGGTGAGAACGTGTGGGGCGCGGCCAAGAACAAGGCGACCGACCCGGACGACCGAACCAAGGCGGCGCAGGGCACAACGCTCGCCACCTCTCTGACCTCGGGTGTGGCGGCGCTCTGGGTCGCGAAGCACGGCGGCCGGGCCGCGCTGAAGGCCAAAGCGGTGGCCGCGGGCACAACGGTACAGTCGATGTTCGTCCACTGCCTGACGGCAGGCGTGACGAAGCCGCCGGTCTGGAACGGCGCCAGCAACCTCGGGGCGGGCGTTCTCGACGCCGCCCGGGCGCTGTCCAACCCCTTGCCGGCGGCGCCGACCGGAACCGAAGCCGCGGCCACGGGGGCTCTGCCGCCCGCCGGTGTCGCCCCGACGTCGCAGATCCTCGCCATCCACCTCGCGAACCACGCGCCCGAGGCGCTCGACGAATACGGGCCCGACATGGCGGACTATGCGGCAGAGCTTCTGTGGCTGAGCTACCGGGGCGGCGCGAAGGCGCGGGCCGCGCGCGAAGGCGGGGCAGAGGCCGCCGCGCTTCAGCCCGACCGGCCGAGCGCGGAACTGGCGGCGGCGCTCGCCGTCCGGCCGAAGCTCCGCGCCGCGCTCGCCGCCGAATAGGCGCAAGGCCTTGTCCGGGTCACTCACCGCGAAGGCGCTGGCACCGGTGATCGCCGAGGCGCCGGCGCTCGTGCACGAGGCGCTGCAGACGCTGTACGATCCGCGCGAGGACCCGCTCGACCTCGACGCGGTTGCCGTGGCGGCGCGGGGGGTCGGCCGGACGACGGCCGCGATGCTGGCGATGATCCTCAACGAAGACGGCCTGTCCGAAGCCTTTGTCGCCTTCCTCGCCGCTCATGCCCGGCCGCTGGACCGTCCCGCCTTCGCCGCCACGGTCGCCCGGCTGAAGGCCGAATCCGACGCGGCCCTTGGCGGGCTCGTCGGGATATCCTTCGACGAGGAGAAGCTCGCCGCCTTCGCGCTGAGGTCGCAGAGCTTCCGCTGCCGGATCCGTGTGAACGGCAAGGTCACAGGCAGCGGCGCGCTGGTCTCGCCGCGACTGGTCCTGACGGCCGAACATGTGATTGCCACCGCAAATGGGATGGTGCCGAAGCTGGAGGTCGAGGGGCCCGACGATCGGCGCTATCCGGCGACGGTCGCGCTCGCGGTGCCGCCGCACGAGTCCGAGGTGACGGGCGGCCTGCCGCCGGCCGAGGCCGCCGCGGCGCACAGTGATGTGGCGCTCCTCCGGCTCGACGTGCCGCTGGGGCGGCGCTACGCACAGGTCGATCTGCCGCCTGCGCCAGTGCCCTGCGCCGGCAAGTCCGCCTTCGTCCTCGTGCATTTTCCGGGTGGCAAGGCTTCGGGCATCTCGTTCGGGGAAGTCGACCGGAGCGCTGCCGGCGCCCTGCGGCAGGCGCATACGGCGAAGGCCGCGAACGGGTCGTCAGGGGGGCCGGGATTCGACGCGGAGTTCCGCTTTCTCGGCCTGCACCAGGGCCGGCTCGGCAAGGTGAAGCGCATCGTGCCCTTCGAGCAGTTCTGCGCCAATGCGGATTTCCGCGCACGCATCGAAGGCGACCGGCAGATGCGCTACCTCTGGTCGCTGGACGGCTCGCCCGAGGGGCATCTCGTGATCGGACGCCAGACCTTCTTCGACGCGCTTGCCACGATCGCGGCCGGCGAAGCCCCGGCCCTGCGCGGAATCTGGGTGCGCCGCAAGTCCATCGCCGAGAGTGCGGGCCTCGCCTTCAGTCACGACCTTCTGAGCGCGTTTCTCGACGCCAGCGCCCACCGGATCGTTCGTTTGCCGACCGCGATCGAAGTGGGTGACGTGGTGGCCCGGCTGCATGCCGAGGTCTTCGCCGCGCCGCCCCCCGGCGCTGCGCCGGGCGTGCGGCTCGACGAAACGACGCGCGTCGCCCACGACGAGGACCGCGCCCGCACGCTGGCCGACGCGATCCAGGCGCAGGCCGTCGCCGAGGGGCGCACCATCTGGATCTTCGTCGAGAATCCGCCGGCGGGTCTGCTGCAGGACGCACAGGTCCAGTTCGAACACCTCGTGGCCGAACTGCTCGTGCGCCCGTCCGTCCGCCTCGTCCTCGCCGGGTTCGAGACCTGCGTCCTCGCCGAGACGGTCTACGAGACGGTGGGCGAGGCGCGCACCGGGACGCTGCCGGGGCTTCTCGCCGAGTACATCGGCGAATTCACCGAGGCGGATGTGCGGATGACCGCGGCCGAGATGGCCCGCGCAATGGGATACGACTGGGGCGCTGCGGTGCTCGCCCGGATCGTTCGGCTGGCGCTGGCGGGCTTGCCGGCCCAAGGCGGGTACTACCCGGTCACACACCTGGGATCCGTGGCGGACCGTTTGAGAGCCGAGGCGCGGCGCGAGGAGGGAGGGGGATGAAGCGGGCGGCGGGTGATCTCGATGCACTGGTCGCGGCGGCGCGCAGCTTCGCTGCGGTGCAGGATTCATTTGCACCCGAGGCGGCGCTGGCCGCCGCCATGGGCCCGCGTGCAGGGCAGGAGCCGGTCGTGGCCGCGCGGGTGCTCTCGGCGCTCCGGCAGGATTGCACGGTGGAGGCCGGGAAGACTGAACGCTGGTTGATGCGCCCGGCGGCGCGACGGAAGATTCTCGCGGGCGATGTTTCCGTCGGCGAGGCCGAAACCCCCGTCGCCAACGCCCTCGCCGGGCGCGGAGCCTTTGCGCTCGAAGAGCTCGACCGGATGCTCGCCGGCGAGACCGCGCCCGAGGAACTCGAGGCGGCCGCGGTCGCGCTCGACCGCGCAGGGCCTTCGGCGCCGGGGTTCGACCGGCTCGACCGGCTTCGGGGCGCGTTGAACACCCGCCGCGCGCAGGCGCGGACGGACGCGCACCTTGCCGGCGGCTTTTTCGGTCGCGAGGCAGAGCTTGCGCGGCTGGCGGAGTGGATCGCCGCCCCGCAGTCCGGCCCGCCGATGCGCACCATCCATGTCTCCGGCCTGCCGGGGATCGGCAAGTCCTTCCTTCTCGAACGGGTCGTCCAGATGACCCGACTGAGCCTCGACCCGATCCTTGTCACGCTCGATTTCGATCGCGCAGGCCTCAACGTGCTCGAGGCGCACGGGTTCTTCGAGGAGATTTCGCGTCAGCTGGGTGACGCGGTGCCCGACGCGTCGGCGCAGCTTCGCGCCCTGCGGCTGAAAAGCGCGGAGCGGCGCGCGGCGGAAACCGGCACCACCGCCCGCTACAGTGTGCCGCGCGATCTCCTCGACGCGATGGCGGGCGCGGTAAAGGGGACCGGGCGCCACGTCCTCGTCGTGCTCGACACGCTCGAGGTCCTGCGCAGCCGCGGCGAAACCCAGGTGATGACGCTGTTCGACCGGATGGACTCGCTGGCCGAATACGGCGTCGCGCCGCTTGCGATCATCTCGGCTGGGCGGGGCGATGCGCTGGACCCGGTTCCCGAGCGGGTCGAGGACCGCATCCGCCTTGAGGGCATCGAAGACAGCGCGGCGCGTCTCCTTCTGTCTGCGCGGGGGGTGCCGGAACGGCTCTGGCCACGGATTCTGCCCCTCGCGCGCGGCAATCCGCTTCTTCTTACCCTCGCCGCCAAGGCGTTCGAGGACACGGCCTACGACGCGGGCGATATCCCGGCGGGGGCGAGCGAGGAAACCATCGGCGGCTATCTCTACCGAGCGATCCTGAGCCGCGTGCCGGAGCGCCTGCGTCGCATCGCCAACGAGGGGCTGATCCTGCGGGCGATCGACGCGGAGGCGCTGACCGGCGCGGTTGCCCCGGCACTCGGCCTCACTCTGACGGCAGAGGAGGCGCGGTCGGCGCTGACGGAGCTTGCCACGCATCACTGGCTGGTCGAGTCCGACGGCGCCGGGAAGGTCCGCCACCGGCAGGACGTGCGCCGGGCATTCCTGCCGCTGCTCTATGACGGCACCACCGAGACGCGCAGGGCCGCCGAGGCGATCAACCTTCGCGCCGCCGAGTGGTACGGGATGCGCGATCCGGCATCTGCGCTCTACCACCGCCTTCAGGCCACGCGCTTCGGTCACCCGATGCCGGGGGTGCCGGCAGAACTGGCCCGCGAGATCACGGGCCCGATCCTCGACGAGCTTCCGGCCCCGGCGCGGGATGCGGTTTTGCAGGCCCAGGGGCGGCGGTCGGGCTTCGCCCGGGCGGGCGCGCCCGAGGATGTCCCGAAGGACGTGGGCCTCGGCGAACTGCCCTTGCCCGCACCTCCCGGTGAAACGACCGATGTGCAGGTCGTCGGGGACGGGGCGGGCGCCCCCCTCGCCGATACCGAGGGACGGGCCAAGCGCGCCCAACCGGACGAGCGCGCCGTGCGCGACCTCGAACTGATGCTGGAAAAAGGCGATCTGCGCGAGGCAGGCCATGTCTTCAGCGCCGGGTTCGGCGGCGCCCTCGAAGCCGCCAGCCCCGGTGCCCTCGTGGCGCTCTGCTATCTCTGGCTGGCCGGACGCTGGGCCGCCGCCTTCGATCTTTTCCGCGGGCTGCCGCGCTCCGCCATCGAACGGGCGCTGGAAGAAAGCCCGCATCTGCGCGGGCGAGTGCTGCTGGAGATGCAGGCCGAGGCGGCTTTCGGCAAGCTCTTGACCATGCTCGCCGACGTCAGGATCTTCGATCTCGCACGGCGGTCCCATGACGCCTCGCAGCGCACCGGGATGGTCGGCGGCGCGCTCGACTTCGCCTTTCTCGCCGCCAGCCAGACCGACGCCGTACTTCCGCGGCGGCTCGAACTTGCGCGCAGCCTCCTTGCTTCGGCCTACGGCGCCACAGACGGCGCGGGCGACGCCGATTACGCCCTCGGAGCGGCGCGATCGCTCCGGCAGGATTTCGGCCTCTTCCACGAGCCGCTCGAGGGAGGCGGTCCGGATGAGCGAAGACCGGCCGTGCAGGCCGGGATGCTGCAGGCGCTGAACCCCTACGGCGCCCCCCTTCACGCGATGGTCTCCGGCGCGCCGGAGGGCAGGATCGCCGCCTTTCTCGAAGGCCTGCGCCCCAGGCTGCCCGAGGCGGCCGCGCTCTTCACGCCCGACCTGCGCGGGACAGAGACGCTGCCCGACCGCCTCAGGGCCGGACCGCCCGATGTGGTCGCCGCGTTGACGGCGATGGGGCTCTGTGCGGACTGGTCATCTGCGCATGTCATCGGCCGCTCGCTCGCCGATCTCCGGCTCATCGCCACGTCCGCCGAACGCTGGCGGCGGACGGTCGCCGGTATGTGGTCCTACGGCGCCGGCTGCCCGGAGGGCTGGACCGGGCAGCCGAGCGAGGACCGGATGTCCGCCGCGCGGCTCGATCGCCTTGTCATCGCGCCCGATCCGGTCGCCGCGGCTCGCCGGCAGCTTGCATTCTGGCAGGGCGCTTCGGACCGGGCCGCGGGGCGCTTCGCGCGATGGGTGGCCGCTGCGCGGGCGCGGGGCGATGCCCGGATCGGCCGCCCGGGCGAGGCGCTGACGGCGCTCCTGGGAGTCGGCGCGCCAGGCGTGGTTGCGGTCCCGCTCGCGGTCCTGACGGCGCATGGCGTGTTCCTGCAAGCGAAGGGCCGCGGGCCGGATGGCGGCGCGGCCAACTGAAGGAGGGATCGGGATGGCACGAAGAACAAGCGAAGAGACGATGCGGCGGCTCGAACGACTGGTGGCGGATGGCGGGTTCGACAAGGCCCGCGGGGCGCTTGCCCGGCGCAACCCCGTCCTCGCCGAGTTCGGCTTCAGCCCCGAGGCGATCCGCGACGTTCTCGCCACGCCCCTTCCCGCGCTGGAGGCTAGCGGGGCGATGCCGCTGCCCGTGCTCGAGGCCATCGTCCGCGTGTCGGGACGCCCGCCCCTGGTCGTGCGCAACGGCATCGTGGAGGGCAAGACCACGCTCGGAGACGAGTTTCCGGCGGGCACGGACGCGAAGATCGCGGCAGTCGAGAAGTTCCTGCCGTCGGTCGGTCGGATCGAATTCGTCAATCACGACATGGCCTGGGGCGGCACCGGCTGGGTGGTGGGCGAGGACGGGCCGGGACACCTGCTGGTCGCCACGAACCGCCACGTCGCCCAGATCGTCGCGCGGCGGACCTTCCGCGGCGACGGGGTCTTCATGTTCAATCCGTACAACAACCAGCGCTACGGCGCCGCCATCGACTTCGGCGAAGAGGCGGAGGTGGAGCCGGACCCTGCGCGGGTGTTCGCGGTCGACCGCTTCAGCTACCTCGCCGACGACATCTCGGCCGACATCGCCATCGGGCGCATCCCGCGTCCCGCCGGCGGGGCGGGGATCGGCCTTCTGGACCTCGCCGATGCCGACGGCGCCGACGGCGAGATCGTGGGAGTCGTGGGCTACCCAGCCTCCGACCCCTATCGCAACGACCCGGACGACATGGAGCGCTATTTCAGGGGCCTCTACGACGTGAAGCGATTCTCGCCCGGCTATCTGAAGCTTGCACCGGGTGATGGCGCGGGGGTCCTCGGGCATGACTGCACGACCCTGGGCGGCAATTCCGGCTCGCCGTTGATCAGCCTAGAGTCGGGCAGGGTCGTGGGCCTGCATTTCGCGGGCAAGTACGGTGTCGGCAACAGCGCGGTCCGCATCAGCACGCTGAAGACCGTTCTGGCTGGGCTTGGCGGTGCGGTGCCCGGCGCGGCGCTGCCGGTGGTTGGCGGGGGAGAGGAAGCGCGGGACCGCAGCCATGCGGCCGACTTCTTTGCCGGGCGCGACGGCTATGACCCGGATTTCCTCGGCGACGCAACCGTTCCGCTGCCCGTCGTCCCCGCCGCGCTCGACCTTGCGCGGCCCTCGGACGCGACCGACGCGCGCCCGCACGAGCTGCGCTATGAGCACTTCGGCGTGCTCTTCAGCGCCCGGATGAAGGGCCCCGTGGTCGCCGCCCACAATCTCGACGCGTCCCGCTACCGGCCGTTGAAGCGCACGAACAGCACATGGTTCCACGACCTGCGCATCCCGCGCGAGGTCCAGCTGGACCGCGCGGACTATGCCGACGCAGCCATCGACCGGGGCCATATGGTGCGCCGGGCCGAGACCAACTGGGGCGACAGCGACACCGAGGCGCGGAGGGCCGACCTCGACAGCTTCCATTACACCAATGCGAGTCCCCAGCACGCCGGGCTGAATCGCAACGACGAGATGTGGCTGGGACTGGAGGATTACATCCTGACCAGCGCGGTCACCCACGGCTTTCGCGCGAATGTCTTCTCGGGCCCCGTCTATGCCGAAGACGATCCCGAGTTCGGAAGCAGCGGGGCGCCGCTTCCACTGAGCTTCTGGAAGGTCGTCTCGATGCTGGCTGCGGACGACGCGGGCAGCCGGAGGCTTCATGCCACGGCCTATGTCCTCAGCCAGGGTCAGCTCATCCAGCGGCTCCTCTCAGGGCAGCGGGTGGTGGAGGCGGCCGAGGGCTTCGTCTTCGGCGCCTACCGGACCTTTCAGGTCCGGGTGCGCGACCTCGCCGCGATGACAGGCTACGGCTTCGGCCCGCTCGCGGCCGCCGATCCGCTGGATCGGGCCGGGGAACGCGAGGCGCGGGGGCTGGGTGCGAAGCCGGTGGTGCTTGTGGACCGGTTCGACGCGGTCGTGCTCTGAGCGCCGTCACACCCCGAGGAGTATTGCGGCGACAGGGTGCGCAAGACCGGCCATTGCGATCGACAGTCCCATCGGGAAGCCGGCGCTGCCCGAGATCGACTTCCACCCGAGCCGCTGCGCGGCTGGCACGCGGCGGAGAAGGAGCACCATCGCGATCCCCGCCAGCATCGCCGCCGAGAACACGTAGGCAAAGAGCGCGAGCGTCGGCACGGGCACGAAAAGGACGAGCGCCGAAAGCATCTTCACGTCGCCGCCGCCGAAGAGGCCGAAGAGGTAGGTGATGAAGCCCGCCGCCAGGACCGCCGCCGCCACGGCCACCCTGGACCCGAGGTCGTCGGGCGGTGCCACGAAGGCCGTTGCCAGAAAGACACCGACCGCGAGAAGGCTGACGGCGTTCGGAATCCGCATCTGCCGCAGATCGCTCCAGGCGCCCCAGAGAAAGAGGGGCGCGACGAGGACAAGGGGCAGCAGGTCCACGCCGGCACCTCAGGCGCAGCGCAGGCCGGACTGCGCCGAGGCGTCGGGCTTCGACCGCAGAAGGGCGAAGACGAGCTCGGCCAGGCCGGAAGTCCCGGTCTTGGAAAAGATGCTGCGCAGATGCGACCGGACCGTGGCGTCCGACACCGCCAGTTCGTCGGATACGCCGTTCACCGAGAGACTGCGGCTGAGCAGAAGGCAAACCCGGAACTCCGCCCGGCTGAGCCTCGCCGGGTTCGACGGGCTGAGGATCATTGCGGCCGCCGGGCGGGCCGGGGCCGGCTCGGCAGTGGCACGGTGGTTCACGACCATGCGGGTGACGAGCCCGACCTGCCGGTTCGCCCAGGTTCGTGCCATCGTGGGCAGCACCGCGCCGAGCGCAGCCTGCGTGGCCGGGTCGAGCGCGGCGCGGAAATGCAGCTCGATGTGATCGCGCACGCCGGGACCGCCGGAAAGGACCAGCACCGCAAGCTCGCCCAGCCCACGGCGCGCTTGCCAGGCCTCGAGCGCCGGATCGGCGTCGTCGGCACCGTCGGCGTAGGAATGGAGCCAGACCGAGGCCGCACGCGGCCGGGCGATGTGGGGTCCGAAACGGCCGTCGGCGAAGGAGGCGGCGAGAGGCGAAGGGCTGCGCGCACCGTTCCGGTCCCAGAGGGCGATCCGCATGGGCCGGAAGTCGCTGAAATGCGTCCGGACCAGCATGCCCGCTTCGGCCCCGAGACCCGCCGCCAGGGCCGCGAAGGCATCCTCCAGCGGCAGATCCCCGTGCAGCGCATCGCACCAGTCGGCGATGGCTTCAACGACGCTCGCGTCGACAGACCGCGCCTGAACGGCCGGCGCCGTCATGCCTTCGATGTAAAGACGACCCATTTTTTCCCCAAGTCACCCACTTGAGCCCGCGATCACCGCCTGCAAGTTGCCGCGGTCACCCATGTCGCGGGCCTGGTACCAAACCTGCGGGCGGCACCCCTCGCCATGCCCGCGATAAAGAGGGTCGCGATCGTGGGCCGGTCTGTCAAACGATTGGGAGCGGGTACAGCGCGGAAGAAGGGAAATTCAACTATCGGTGGATTTATCCACAGGGCTTCCGACCATAGTCTGATGATATGCCGTAAATTGTTGAGGCACCGACGCATGGATCGCCTTCAACGGCGGGCTGGCACAATGCCGATTCCATGGCGCCGCGGCGATCCGACCTGCCCTGATTACCCCGCGATGTTGCGAAGGTAGCGGATCACGACAGGTCCGACCGTCAGAAGGACCAGAGCGGGCAGCATCATCGTCGCCATGACGCCGGACATGTACACGGGAAGCCGGTTGGCCTTTTCCTGGGCCCTGAGCTCCCGGGCGCGGCGCATCTCGGCAGCATAGGCGATGAGCGTGTCCGACATGCTGGTCCCGAAGCGCATGGATTGCAGAACGACATTGGCGAAGGCCGTCACCTCGTCCACGCCCATCCGCCCGGCCATGTCGACCAGCGCGCGTTCGCGCGTACGGCCGGCCTGGATTTCGTGCTGCACGGCAAGGAACTCCTCCGCGACGGCGGGGGCGCTGACCTTCATCTCGTTGCCGACGCGGATCATGGCGGCATCGAATCCGAGCCCCGCCTCGACGGATATCTGCAAAAGGTCGAGGGCGTTCGGGAACGCCTCCTCGATCGCCCGGCGCCTTTCTGCGGCACGGGACCGGAGCCAGAGGGCCGGGCCGAAGAACCCTAGCGCCACGATCGCGCTCAATATCTGGGCGAGCCGCGCCGAATCCAATCCGCCGAACAGCGCCACCAAGGGGTCGGGGGCTGCGACCGCCCCGGTCCGGATTGCCCAGATCGCGCCGACGAGAAGGCCTGGCAGCACCAGCCCGAGACCGAGGCGGATGAGGTAGAAGTTGCGTACCGCGTGGGGGCCGGGGAACCCGGCGAGCGAAAGCTGGCGCTCGACGTCGGACCTTTCCTTGGTGTCGGTCGGAATCAGCGTCTTCATCAGACCCTTCGGATCCTCGGCCCGATCCCTGAGGATGCCCGCGTCGGCCACCGCCGGCCGTCGCCGTCCCTGTGCCTCCATCCTCCGAAGGACCGGGTCCTTGCCGGAAAAGGCGCCGAAGAGCCCGAAGACGAGCAGCATGGCGCCGAGGCCGACGCCGAGGATGAACAGCGTCGCCGGCGGGACGCCGGCGGTCTCGATCTGGCCGAACAGGGCGTCAAACATGGGCTTCTCCTCAGAACCGGAAATTCACGAGCTTCCGCATCGCGAGGAAGTTCGCGACCACGAGCGTGCCGACGACGATGGCGAAGGGCTTGAAGAGCGGGTCGTCGCTGACGCCCGCGTAGTAGTCGGGCGAGGACACCATCGTGGACGTCAGGATGACGATGGGCAGGCTCGACAGGAAGACCGAGGTCAGCCGCCCCTCCGCGGAGATCGCCTTGATCCGCTGGCGCATCGTCAGCCGGTCGCGGATCACCTTCGAGAGCGTCATCAGCACCCGCGCGAGGTCGCCCCCGGTTCCGTGCTGGATTGCGATCGACACGGCGAGGTAGCGGGTATCCTCGAGGTCGGTGCGATCGGCGAAGTCCATCACCGCTTCGGGCAGATCCTCGCCGTAGGCGATCTGGTCGACGATGATGCCGAACTCCGTCGCCACCGGATCCTTCATGTCCTGGGCGACGGAGGCGATGGTGGCATTCAGCGGATGGCCCACCGTCAGCCCCCGCGCCATCAGGTCGAGGGCGTCGGGCAATTGCGCGACGAGCGCGTTCATCCGCTTCTTGCGGCGCGCGCGCACCCAGAGGAGCGGTGTCGCGACCGCGATCGCCACCGCGGCGAGGCCCGCGGCCAGCGGGTCCATGACGATCGACGCCGCGAGGCCGAGGATGACGGCGGCGCTTGCCGACAGGGTGACGAAAAGCTCGGGCCGGATCGTCATGCCCGCCCGCGCAAGTTCGGAGGGCAGCGTCCCGACAACGGGCAGTTGCGAAAGCCGCCAGGCGTCGTGCCGTGGCTTCAGGAGGCTCAGCCTCTCTTCCGTGGTCGCACCGGCGGCGACGAGCCGCATCCGGCGGTTGCGTGCCTCGGCCCGGCTTTCGCGGCGCGACAGGGTCTGCCGCAGCCCTTCGAAGGCCAGCAGCACGCCGATGAAGACACCGACATAGGCCAGGGCGCCAATCTCGAACTCCGGCAGCGGGATCATGCGCGCGCTCCTTCCGCCGAGAAGAGGTCGGGCCTCAGTTCGACGCCCGCCTGCACCAGACGGTCGTAGCACTGCGGCCGGATGCCGGTTGCGGTGAAGTGCCCCCGCACGCTGCCGTCCTCGCCGATGCCGGTCTTCCGGAAGACGAAGATATCCTGCATCGTGATCGTGCTACCCTCCATTCCGGTGATCTCGGCAATGCTCATCACGCGGCGCGAACCGTCACTGAGACGGTTGAGCTGGATCACGACGTTGAGGCCAGAGGCGATCTGTGAGCGGATGGCCGAAACCGGGAAGTCGAGCCCGATCATCGTCACCATCTGTTCGATGCGGCCGAGAGCGTCGCGTGCCGTATTGGCATGGACCGTCGTCATCGATCCCTCGTGCCCGGTGTTCATCGCCTGCAGCATGTCGAAGGTCTCCGCCCCGCGCACCTCGCCGACGATGATCCGGTCCGGCCGCATCCTGAGCGCGTTGCGTACGAGGTCGCGCTGGGTAACAGTGCCGGTGCCGGAGGGGCCCGCGGGGCGCGTCTCCAGCCGCACCACGTGGTCCTGCTGAAGCTGCAGCTCGGCCGCGTCCTCGATCGTCACGATCCGCTCGCGCGCCCCGATGTAGGACGACATGGCGTTGAGCATCGTCGTCTTGCCCGACCCGGTGCCGCCCGAGATGAGCACGTTCATCCGGGCCTGCACCAGCGCCTTGAGAAGCGCCGCCGCCTGATCGTTCAGCGTGCCGATCTCGACCAGACGTTCGAAGGTCAGGGGGTTGCGCGCGAACTTGCGGATCGACACCGACGGGCCGTCGATCGCGCAGGGGCGGATGATCGCGTTCACGCGGCTGCCGTCCTCGAGTCGCGCATCGACCCAGGGGCTCGACTCGTCCACCCGCCGGCCGACACGGCTGACGATCTTGTCGATAATGCGAAGAAGATGGCGCTCGTCGCGGAAACGCACCCTGGTCTTTTCGAGGACGCCGAAACGTTCGACATAGACGCTGCGGTGCGAGTTCACGAGGATGTCGTTCACGGTGGGATCGGCAAGCAGCGGTTCGAGCGGCCCGAAGCCCAGGACCTCGTCCAGGAGTTCGTCCACGAGCTTCTTGAACTCCTCCGTCCGCATCGGACGATTTTCGTCCGACAGGACCTGCGCGACGAGTGCCGCGACCTCGCGCCGGAGCTCGTCGGGCTGGACCTTGTCGATCACGGCGAGGTTGAGCCGGTCGAGGAGGATGTCGTGGAGGTGGCTCTTCAGTTCGAGCCGCATGACCAGTTCCTGGTCGAGGGGGTCGGCGGCCGCTGGCGAGGCGGTCAGCCGGGCGGTCTTGGCGCCCAGATCGACGACATTGGAGCCAGCGGGCTTTTCGGAACGGGTGAATTGCCTGAACACGATCCGGTTCTCCTACTTGGCGTATTTCTGGGCGGCGGCCGGAAGGGTCGCGCGGGTCGCGCGCGCGAGTGCCCGCATGGCCTTGCCGAGCGCGGATCGGGGCGCCGACTGCGAGAGGGGCTGGCCCCGGTCGGCCGCCACGGATGCGGCGCGCGGGTCGTGCGGCAGCCAGTGATCGAGCCGCCGGTCGAGTGCCTTGGCCGCTTCGCGCTGGAGCTTCGAGCGGAAGAGCGGCTTGCGCTGGTGGTTCACGACGATCTCGACGGGCAGGGCCGGATTGTCCTGCGTCAGGAAGTCGATCAGCCGGCGGCAATGCCGGATTGACGGCACCGAAATGTCGGTGACGATCAGCATTTCGTCGGCCCGCTCGATCACCGGCTCGATCCAGCCGACCAGCGCGCGGGGCAGGTCCACCACGACGAAGTCGCAACTCTGGCGCAGGCAGTCGAGCATCGCGGCGACCTGCTCGGGCCGCAGAGCGTCGAGCGGCGCGAATCTCGCGGGTGCGGCGAGGACCGCGAGGCCGTTCGGCAGGCTGGCCATCGACTGGTCGAGGAAGGTGGCATCGGGGATCGTGCCGTCCATGGCGAGCTTCAGGAGCGTGTCCTGCTCGGCAAGGTCGAGGAACGAGCCGACGGTGCCGAACTGAAGGTCGAGATCGACGAGCGCAACCTTCGGTCGCGGGTCCGAGCGCTTCAGCCCCGCGCCCGTTGCCAACTGGTCGGCGAGGTTGACCGCCACCGTGGTCGATCCGATCCCCCCGCGTGCCTGGGCGACCGCGATGATCCGCCCCGCGCGCCCCGGAGCGCCGGCATGGGCGCGCCCTTTCCCCGCCGTCCGGCCGTCCGTCGGCAAGGGCAGGACCTCGTCCACCCCGGCGTCCGTAAGCGCTCGGGCCTGCGCCAGCGAGATGGCGCCATCGGCGAGAGCGACAAGCTTCGTCTGCCCGCGCCGATGTGCCACGAGGTCGCGGACCGCGGCGAGATCGGCCTCATCGTTCGGGTCGGTCTGGAAAAGGATCACGTCGTAGGTCGCCATGGCCTCGACAGCATGGCCGTTCAGCCCGGCCAGGGTCGCGGTGCGCCGGTCCACCCGAATGCCGGCATCGCCGGCGAAGGACGCCGCGATGGCTTCCGATACGCGGGGCTCCGGCGCGATCACGAGCAGGGATTTCGCAGCGTCGGTCATCTCGTCATCCTTTCGGCGGTCCACCCGCGACAATCATCCGTTCTCGCCAAGGTTCAGGTCCTCTGCCGGCAACGACATGCTCATCGCCGGGAAGGGCACGCCCCAGCCGGGACCGCCCGGCACCGCGCCTTGCGCGAGGGCGGCGAGGTTGCCGAGCGGGGTCACGAAGGCGAAGTTCAGGTTGGTGAGCTCGACCGTGACGACCGGCACGTAGGGCCCGCCGAGGAAGTTCAGATCGGGGTCGAATTCGTAGCGGAAGGTGAGGTTGGCCACGCTCGATCCAGTCGGCATCAGGGGCGCGATCGCGGTCCAGATCTCGTTCGCGGTGGCATTGCCTGCCGCTCCCGGGCAGGCGATTGTCGCCGTCGCCACGCAGACCGTCGCTCCGGCCGAGCAGGGCGTGCCGAACCGCGGCGGGATCGTGCCAACCGGTGTCGCGCCCCGCGCGGTGCTGGCCGGTACGCCCGGGCAGGCGGCCGGGCGTACAACGGCGATCCGGCTCGCGATCTGCATCGCCTTGTCGGCCATGACGAACTCCGCCCCCATCCGGCCGAAGTCGATCAGCCCGAAGAACAGGAGCAGGAAGAGCGGGATCACGAAGGCAAGCTCCACCAGGGTCGTACCCGACTCGTCGGCCCAGAAGCGCCGCAGGATATGAATGAGGCCCCTCATGTCCCGAATACCTTCGCGCGGTCGGTGACCGTGGTCGTGAGCGTGGCCGAGGGGCCTGCCCCGAAGAGCGTGAAGAGGCCGCGGAAGGGGAAGGCGATCTCCACCACCGCGCTCACCGTGGCGACCGGGGCGGGGCTCACGCGGTAGGCCCCGGCGACGCCGACACAGGCGAGCGAGGGCGTGACAGAGGTGACGGTGACGGACGGGGCGAAGACCGCGCTTCCCGTCGTGCTCTGTCCGACGATGGAGGCGAGCTTCGGCGCGAAGCCGGTCACGCTTCCGCCAGCCGTGCAGATGTTCCCCGGCACGACCCGGGAGAGGTAGCGGGTTGCGTCGCGGACCCCGCCGATCGCGCTCTGGTAGGCGATCATCATGCGGCTGCCCTCGACGATCACGGCGAAGACCAGGAGCATCATCGGCAGCACCAGGGCGAACTCGACGAGCGCGGCGCCGTCGTCGGTCCTGGCGAAGGCGCGGAGCCTGGAGTTGAGCGGATGCTTCGGGCTGCGGGTCACGGGCATCACCTGTAAAGCTGCACGACATCGTGGATGATGCCGGCCGAGCCGCCGCTGCCCGTGTTGCCGCCGGCCGAGCCGATGATCTCGGCGTAGATGTCGAGCCCGTTGGTCGAGCCGTTGTCCACCACCGGCTCGGTGATGAACATCTTGACGAACTGGTGCACGGGCACGGCGGTCGCGCGGCCGGCGATCGGGTTCGCCGTGCAGTCGATCCCGGCCGCGATGATGACGCGCCGCTCGGGGTCGGGGTCCTGGTGAGGCGAGCACATCGGCCGGCCGGTCTCGGACAGTCCGTTCAGGATCGGAGTGCTGGACGTGGTGCCACCGGCGGCGGCGATCTCGGCCAGGTAGTATTCATAGCGCGTCCCGGCGCCGGGATGCGGGTCGGTGCCGCCATAGTTTGCCGTGACGTAAGCCATGCGACCGGCCGACCAGTTGCCGTCGCCATAGGGCGCGCAGCCGGGGAAGCAGTCGTCACGCGGGACGGCCTTCGTGTCGGGCGTGGCCTGCGGGTTGTTCCAGTTGCAGGCGCCGCCGCTTTTCGGCTCCAAGCCCTTGATGACGTTCGCCGCCGGCGCGTAGATCGGGTTGTTCTTCTCGTTCTTCATCGCGCCCGACCACATGTCGAAGCGGGTGTTGAGCGCGTCATTGGTGATGCCGACCTTCTGGCCCGGTTCCGTGTTCACGCCACGCTGGGCGAAGCATTGGGTGATGCTGCCGACGGCCCCGAGGACGCAGCGCAGCGTCGGCCCCGTGCCGCCCACGCCGGCACAGTTGCCGGTCGAGTCGAGGGCGAGCGTCGAGGGTTCGAGGAAGCCGAAGTTGCCCGGCCCCCAGGCCGCGCCCTGGCCGCCCGAGCGCAGCCGGATCATGTCGCCCACGGTGGCCGGGTTCGAGGCGTCGAAGCTCGGGCCGGGGATGCAGAACATCATCGGGGTGATGTCGCAGGCATACTGGGTGAAGCCCGCCACGGCAGAGGCGCTGGTCGCCGGCGTGGCCATCGCCCCGCCGGTCAGAACCGACAGGACCGAGCCGAACGAGAAGTTGACGGTCTGCTGGTTGACGATCACGCTGGCATAGATCGCATCCTCGGGAACTGTCGTCTGGCCGGGGGCGAGGCTGCCCGTGTCGCTTGCGGGAAGCGAGTCGTAAAAGCCGATCGCGTAGTCGGCCCCGCCGCCGAGCGCCCGCGACCCGCTGCCGAAGGTCTGGCTGTCGGTGACGAAGTTCGCCGCCGCGGCGGTGGCGCGGGTGATCGCGTCGCTCCGCCCGTCAAGCTCACCCGCTGCAGCGAGTGCGACATGGTCGGCGTAGGACTGAAGCTCGGACTGGGTGGCGGCGAGACGGCCGATGTCGAACGACAGCGCCACCATGCCGAGGAGCATGACCAGCGCCATCGCCCAGAAGACCAGGATCGTGCCGGCCTCGTCCCGGCCGAAGGTGCGGAGGGTTCTGCCGATCATCATGGTCCGAAGCTCCGCCCCTCACTCGACTTCCACGACCTCGACCGCGTTGGCGCGGCGGACCCGCACCGTCGGCTTGGCCACGGTCGGTTCCTCCACCGGCGACTGTTCGCGCAGGATGTCGGAGAGACGGATGGACTCGAGCGGCTTGTCCTCGGCATTGTCGAGCGAACGGAGCGACAGGCTCAGCGTTCCCGCCTTCTGGGCAAGCGCCAGCGTCTGGCTCTGCTCGGGCGTGACCTCGACGGTGACCGTGCGCGCGACCTGCGGAAGATCGGTCTGCTGGTCGGCCTGCTGGTCGACGCCGAGCACGCGGATGTTCTGAAGGATGGTGACGGCGCGAAGGGTCTGGTCGCGGCCCTGGGTCAGCACGATGTCGACGCTGTCCCCCGGAGTCACGAAGCCGCCGACGGCGGTTTCGGCATCGACCCGGATGGCCATGGCGCGGCTGTTCTCGCCGAGGCTCTGCACGATCGTGACCTTCTCGCCGAAGTTCGAGACCTTGGACGCCAGGATGAGTTCGCCCTGCGCGATCTCGTGCGTGGCGCGGCGCGGCTGCATGCCGGGCTGGGCGACGAGCGCGTTGAGGTCCGTGATCGCCCCCGGCGGAAGGGCGGCGCGCGGCCAGGACAGGACCTGCAGCATCTGCGGCTGGATCGGCTGGCCGAAGGGAATGTCGCGCCCGGCCACGACGACGGTCACAAGGGCGGCGGCGGGGTCGGTGGCGGCCACCGCGCGGCTCTGGTCGAGGTATTCGCGCGCACCGTAGGCCGAGCCCCCGGCGACGGCGATGCCGAGCATGGCGACGAGAACGGAACGTATGCCCACGAGCGTTTCCTCCGGCTGAGACGGCCGCCGACGGGCGGCCGGTTGGTGCCTGTTCCGCGACGGGGCAGCCCCTCCCCGCCGCGGAACAGGAATGTTTCGCTGTCTTGTGCGTCAGCAGCCGCCGGTGCCGACGGTCCCGGTGGTGTTCATGACGTTGCAGGCGGCGTCCATCTGGCCTTCGACGTCCTGCGCGAGCAGGCTCAGCGTCGAGGTGCCGACGACGACGGCGAGCACCAGCGCGATGCCGTATTCGACCAGCGTCACGCCTTCTTCGTCGTGGCGGAACGAGCGGAGTTTCTTCATCAGGGTTGCGCGCATTTCGTTCTCCTCAAATGCGGTCAGGTTTTCCGGGCAGGCCCCGGGGGTCAGAGAGAGACGAACCGGAAGGCAGGCTTGCGGCTCCCCCTCAGCATTGGGGCGCAAATGTGGCGGCGCATCGTCTGAAACGATGAGAGTTTCGCGGAGAGGTTGTATTTTCACCGGCCGGGGCGGCAATTGCGGCGGAACTGCGGCGGTCTGGCCGGCGGGCGTCAGTCCTGCGGGTCGCGCTTCACGCGGAAGACCGCGAGGTAGAGCGCCGGCACGAAGACCAGCGTGATTACCGTGCCGGCGATGATCCCGCCCATCATCGCATAGGCCATCGGCCCCCAGAAGATCTGCCGCGAGATCGGGATGAGCGCGAGGCTCGCCGCCGCCGCGGTCAGGAGGATCGGCCGGGCGCGGGCGTCGGAGGCCTCGAAGACGGCATCCCAGGCGCTGCGGCCCTTTGCCCGCAGGACCTCGATCTCGTCCACGAGGATGATCGAGTTGCGGATGAGGATTCCGATGAGCGCAAGCACGCCGAGGATCGCCACGAAGCCGAGAGGGGCGCCGGAAGGGACGAGCGCCGCGACAACCCCGATGAGGCCCAGCGGCGCGGCGCAGAGCACGACGAAGGCGAGCCGGAAGCCCTGCACCTGCACCATGATCAGGGTCAGCATGATGAGGATCATCAGGGGCACGACCGCGACGATGGGCGCCTGGCTCTTGGCGCTTTCGGCGACGGTGCCGCCGACCTCGACGTGGAGGCCCGCGGGGAGGCTTGCCGCGAAAGCGTCGATGCGGGGCTGAAGCGCCTTCACGATCGTGTCGGGCTGATCCTTCGTGGTGATCGCCGCCTTCACCGTGATCGTCGGCATCCGGTCGCGCTGGTGGATCACCGGCTGTTCGGTGCCGTAGTCGAAGGTGGCGACGCTCCGCAGCGGGATCGTCACGCTGCCGCTGCCCGAAAGCTGGAGCCCGGCGAGTTCCTCGACCGAGGTGCGCGATCGTTCGTCGCCGCGCGTGACGATATCGACGAGATAGGCCGCATCGCGCAGTTGCGTGACCGTCCTGCCATCGTAGATCGTGCTGAGGGCGGCGGCGATGTCGCTCGGGCTGATGCCGAGTTGCCGGGCCTTGTCCTGGAGGACATTGACCCGGACGACCCGCGCCGGCTCGTTCCAGTCCATCACGATGTTTGCGAGCCTTTGGTCGGTGGCCATCGCGGCGGCAAGATCTCGCGCCCTGTCGCGCAGCACGTCGATGTCGGGACCGCTCAGCCGGTACTGCACCGGCCGTCCGACCGGCGGACCGATGTCGAGAAGCTTGATGTAGATGTCGATGCCGGGGAAGTCGCGCGCCGCGATCTCTCGCAGTTCGGCCCGGAGCGCGTTGCGGGCCTCCACCGAGGGCGTCTGGATCACGATCTGTCCCATGTTGGGGCCGGGCGTCGGCACGTCGTAGGCCAGAAGGAACCGTGGCGCGCCGCGGCCGACGTAGGCGGCCCAGAAGAGCGCCTTGTCGTTGCCTGCCAGGTAGCTCTCCATCCGCGCCATCTGGTCCGAGGTTTCGGAGATCGCGGTGTTCTGCGGCAGGGCGAAATCGATGACCAACTCGGGCCGGTCGGAGTTGGGAAAGAACTGGTTCTCTACGAAGCGCATGCTCCAGATCGACACCGCGAAGGCCGCGAGGGTCAGTGCGATCGTCGCCCAGCGGAAGCGCATCGCTAGCCGAAGCATGCGGTGAAACGCGCGCCGCACCCGCCCCGGCCCATGGTCGTGGTGGGCCAGCTTCGCGGGCAGGAACGTGACCCCCAGCAGCGGCGCGAACAGCACCGCGACGATCCACGAGACGATGAGCGAGACGGCGATCACCACGAAGAGCGAAAAGACGAACTCGCCCGCCGCCGAATCGTTGAGCCCGACGGGAATGAAACCGGCAATGGTCACGAGCGTGCCGGTGAGCATCGGAAAGGCGATGGAGGTCCAGGCATGGGACGCGGCGGCAGTCAGCGTCGCGCCCTTTTCCAGCCGGGCAACCATCGTCTCGATGGCGATCATCGCGTCGTCGACGAGGAGTCCGAGCGCGATGATCAGCGCGCCGAGCGAGATGCGCTGGAGCGTGAACCCCGCATAATCCATGACGACGAAGGTGATGGCGAGCACGAGCGGGATCGTCAGCGTGACGACAAGCCCCGCGCGAACCCCGAGCGAGATGAAGCTGACCGCAAGCACGATCAGCACTGCCTCGAGCAGCGCCTGGAGGAAGTGGCCCACCGCCTCGTCGACGACATGGGGCTGGTTGGCAACCTGATGGATCTCGATCCCGACGGGCAAATCTGCCTGCGCCTGCGCGATGACCGCGTCGAGCGCGGTGCCGAAGTGGATGATGTTGGACCCTGCCTTCATCCCGACCGAAAGGCCCACGGCAGCGGCGCCGCGGAAACGGAAGAGGCTGGAGGGCGGGTCCTGATAGGTGCGGCGAATGTCGGCCACGTCCGAGAGGCGGAAGAACCGGTCGCCAACGCGCAGGTTGATCGCCTCGAGGCTTTCGGTCCCGGAGAACTGCCCGCCGATGCGGACGAGCACCTGCTCGGGTCCGGCGTCGATCACGCCGGAGGGCAGGATGGCGTTCTGTGCCGCGAGCGTGGCCATCACGGCCTGCTGGTTGAGCCCGAGTGCCGCAAGCTTCTCGGTCGAGAACTCGAGATAGATCACCTCCTCCTGGGTGCCGAAGATCTCAACCTTGCCTGCGTCCGGAAGGGCCTGCACCGCACGGCGGACGTTCTCGACGTAGTCGCGCACCTCGCGCGGGGTGAAGCCATCGGCGGTGAAGGCGTAGATGTTGCCGAAGACGTCGCCGAAGTTGTCGTTGAACTGGAAGCCCGCGAACTCGGCCGGGAACTCCGGCCGGATGTCGGCCATCATGTTGCGCACCCGCTGCCAGATCAGCGGCAGCCTATCCGGCTTCGTGGTCGGCAGAAGCTCCACATAGACGATGGTCTGGCCCGGGGCCGTCACCGAGCGGGTATGGTCCAGCTCGTCCAAATCCTCGAGCTTCTTCTCGATCCGGTCGGTGACCTGGGCCAGCGTCTCGGCGGTGGTGGCGCCGGGAAGGGCGGCCGAGATGATCATCGTCTTGATCGCGAAGTTCGGATCTTCCTCGCGCCCGATCGAGACATAGGAAAGGACGCCCGCGACAAGCGAGACGATCATCAGGAACCAGACGAAGGACCGGTGCTTGATCGCCCAGTCCGAGAGGTTGAAGCCGCTCATTCCGTCACGCGCGGGCCGACCGGCTGCCCGTCCTCAAGCGAGTGGATGCCCTTGGTCACGACCTCGTCCCCGGCGTTCAGGCCCGAGGCGACGACGACGAAGTCGCCGACCGCGGGGCCGAGCGTGACCGGGCGCCGCTCGACGCGGCGGTCTGCGCCCGCGACGACCCAGACCGCAGGGGTGGCATCAGCATCGAGGATCGCCGCTGCGAGCAGCGCAACGCCGGCGTCCGCCTCGGCAGCGCGCGTCACCCGGACGAGCGCGCCGAGGCGAAACTCCATGGCGGCGTTCTGAAGCGTCAAGTGCGCCGTGCGCGTCCGCGTGGCCGCGAAGGCAACCGGGTCGATCCGGTTCAGCGTGGCATCGGCCGCGACCTCGGGGTTGGCGACGAGTCGCACGACGAAGCGGGTGCCAAGGGGATGGGCGGCCACATCCTGTTCCGTCAGGTCGATGGCGACCTCGCGCTCGTCGGTCGCCGCAAGCCGGAGGACCGGCTGGCCTGCCGCGACCGTCGCGCCCGGTTCCGCCGAGACGGAGGTGACGACACCGTCCTGCGGCGCCGTCAACGTGGCGAGGCCCAGCATGTCCCGCGCGCGCGCCACGTCCGCCTGCGCCTGCTCCAGCCGCGCCGCGGCGGCGACGCGGGCGCGCTCTGCATCGTCGAGCCGGGTCGCGCTTCCGACGCCGCGGCGGGCGAGAACCTCTGCCCGGTCGCGTGCATCGGTGGCGGAGCGCAGCTGCGCCTCGGCCACGGTCACGCCGGCCTCGGCCGCGCGCAGCGCCGCGTCGAGGTCCTCGGGGTCGAGGCGGGCCAGCACCTCTCCCCTCGCCACCGTGTCCCCGGCCGAGACCGGCCGTTCGGCGATGGAGCCGGCAAGGGGAAAGCCGAGGTCGGCTTCGATCTTTGCCGTGACCGTGCCGACGAAGGTCACCGGCAGCCCGGATTCGGGGTTCACGATGACCGACACGACGGGTCGGGGCGTCGAAGTTCCGGGCGCGGGCGTGTCGGCGGCGACCGCGACGGTGGCGAATGCAGAGATTGCCGCGATCAGGATGAGGCGTGTCATTTCACCTCCTCCGCCGCGCGCACGACGCGGCCGGGATAGAGAAGCTGCGCCCCCCTTGCGACGATGAGCGTGCCGTCGGCTATCCCCGAGGCGACGACGATCCGGCCCGTCTCGTAGCGTTCGATCCTGATCGGCAGCGATGAGACCGCCATCGTCGCGGGATCGACCTGCCAGACGGCGGGCCCCTCCGCGGTCGCCGATATGGCGGTGTAGGGCAGGATCACGCGGGCCGGCTCCGGCAGCGCGACGGTACCGCGCACCGCCTCGCCGAAGGCGAGCCCCGCGGGTGGGTCGGTGACGGCGACCTTCACCGTGACGGTGCCGGTCGAGGCGTCAACGACCGGGGAAATCTCCGCGACACTGCCGGAAAAGAGCACATCCGGTCGCTCGATGAGCGCGAGCGTGACCGGCGGCAGCGCTGCGGTCAGAGTCAGCATCACCTCGGGCACGGCGAAGACGGCGTCGAGCCCTGCGCCGAGAGCGAGTTCCACCACCGGCTGGGCCGCGCCGACGATCTGCCCGGGTTCGGCCATCCGCCGGGTGACGGTCGCTGCCTCTGGCGCGACGAGGACCGTGTCCGCCAGAGCCTTCTCGGCCCGGTCGTGGGTCGCCTGCGCCTCCGCCAGCGCCCCTTCGGCGATGCGCAGCGCGTCCTCGGCCCCGTCGCGCGCGATGCGCGTGGTGGCGCCCCGTTCCAGCAGTGCGTCCTGACGGTCGAGGTCTTCGGCAGCCTGCCGGTAGTCGGCCGTCGCGGTCTGCATCCGCGCCCGCGCGCTGCGGAGCGCCTGTTCCTGCTGCACCGAGTCCATCCGGGCCAGCACGGCGCCCTTGGCCACCTTCTCGCCCTCCTCCACCATCACGTCCGTGAGCCGCCCGCCGGCAGAAAAGGACGCGCTCAGCGGATCCCGCGCGCGGATCTCGCCGGTGAGCGACCGGCTCACGGTCTGGCCCTCGGGATGGGCCGCGACGATTTCGACGACGAGCGGCGGCTCGCCGGCTGCGGGCAGCGCCAGCGCGAGGAGCACGGAAAGCGGCAGGGTCAGGCGAACCAAGGGCGACCTTCTCCTCGTCGCGGACGGTAACCCGGGGGAATCGGGCACGTTGAGACGGTATCACCTAACGCGGCTGGGTCGAGATGTGTCGCATCGTTTTTCCCCCCGGCGGACGCTGCGGCAATCGCCGCGCGGCGCGCCCGCCCATTCTCCTGTTGACAGGAGACCGGCCGCGAAGCTGAGGTGGCGGCAACCGGGGATCTCGGGCCGGCGGGCGTGACGCCCTTCCCGGCAGACCGGGCAACAGGGAGACGACGAGATGAGATTCGCAAAACTCACGCTTTCGGCCGCGATGGCCCTGGTGCTCGGCACCGATGCGACGATGGCGCAGAACGACTGCGCGGCAGGAAAGACGCTGAAGGACGGCGTCCTGACGATTGCGACGGGCAATCCGGCCTACTTCCCCTGGGTAATCGACAACGACCCGACTTCGGGCAAGGGGTTCGAGGCGGCGGTCGCCTACGAGGTCGCCAAGCGCATGGGCTTCCCGGCCGACAAGGTGGAGTGGACCTCCACGACCTTCGATCAGGCGATCCAGCCGGGGCCGAAGGAATTCGACTTCAACCTTCAGCAATATTCGATCACGCCCGAGCGTGACCAGACGATCGACTTCTCCGAACCCTATTACAACGCGGCGCAGGCGGTGCTGGTGCGCAAGCCCACGGTGGATGCCGGCGCCAAGCCGGAACTCGCGTCGCTCAAGGCGCTGAAATGGGGCCTCGCGGCCGGCACCACCGCGCCCGCGCTCATCGCGACGCTGGTCGGGCCTGAGAGCGAGGCCATGCTCTACGAGGATACCGCCGACGTGTCCGAGGCCCTGAAGGCCGGGCAGATCGACGCCACGCTGATGGACCTGCCCTCGGCGCTCTATACCGCCGCGGTCGTGCTCGATGACGGCGTGGTGCTGGGCCAGTTTCCTGCCGGCGATACGCCCGCCGACAGTTTCGGCCTGGTCTTCGAGGAGGGCAACGCGCTGAGGGATTGCGCCAACGCAGCGCTCGCCGAGATGACGGCGGACGGCGCGCTGGCCGCGATCGAGGCCGAATGGCTGGCAGAGGCGACCGGGGCGCCTGTCATCCAGTAAGCCCATACGATGACGCATGGGGATCATGGCGCAGGCGGCCAGCCAGCGGCCGTCCGGCGGCCGACGCGGCGCGAGCTGCGCGAAGCGCGGATGCGGCGGCGGAGCGTGTTCATCGCCACCGCGAGCACCGCACTGGTGGTCGCGGCCATCGTCCTCCTGGTGCCGCTGGCACCGGGGTGGGAGCGGGTGCAGAAGGCCTTCTTCAACGGCGAGGTCTTCTGGAAGACCTTCCCGGGGCTTGTGAGGGCGTTCCTGGTGGACATCATGATCTTCGCCTGGTGCGCGCCGATGATCGCCTTCCTCGGCCTTCTCGTCGCGCTGGCCCGCGATGCCCGTTCGCCCGCCCTCTTCCCGCTCCGGCTCTTCGGGATGATCTACAACGACGTCTTCCGCGGCGTGCCGGTGATCCTCGTCATCTACCTCGTCGGGTTCGGCATCCCCGGGCTCGGCCTGCCGCGGCCCTGGAACAGCCCCTACATATGGGGCACGGTCGCCGTCGTCCTCACCTATTCCGCCTATGTGGCCGAGGTCTACCGGACGGGGATCGAGTCCATCCACGAAAGCCAGCGCGCCGCGGCAACCTCGCTCGGCCTTTCGCATTGGGACGTGATGCGCTTCGTCATCCTGCCGCAGGCGATCCGCCGCGTGATCCCGGCCAACATGAACCTGCTGATCGCGCTGCAGAAGGACGTGGCGCTTCTGTCGTTCATCGGGCCGGTTGAACTGCTCAGACAGGCCGGTGTGTACAAGTCGCTGCTGGCGAACTTCACCCCCTACCTCGGCGCCGCGCTGATCTTCCTTGCCGTAACGGTGCCCGCGACGCGCTGGGTGGACCGGCTGATCGCGCGTCAGAACGCGGCGCGGAGCTGACGCATGGCGAAGCTGAGCGTCAGGGATGTCTGGAAGAGCTTCGGCGCGCACGAGGTGCTGCGCGGCCTCAGCCTGGATATCGAAGCGGGCCAGATGGTCTGCCTCATCGGCGCGTCGGGGTCGGGCAAATCCACGCTCCTGCGCTGCCTGAACCTGCTGGAGCCCGTCGACGATGGCGCGATCCTGCTCGACGGGCGGGACATCACCGATCCCGACCTCGACCCCCAGCCGGTCCGCCAGCGCATCGGCATGGTGTTCCAGAGCTTCAACCTCTTTCCGCACATGACGGCGGTGGAAAACGTCCTGCTCGCGCCGCGCCGCATCCGGAGGAAGAGCCGCTCGGAACTTCTGCCGGAGGCCGAGGCGCTCTTTGCCCGCTTCGGCCTTGCCGACCGGATGAGCCACTATCCCGACCAGTTGTCGGGGGGGCAGCAGCAACGCGTGGCGATCATCCGGGCGCTGGCCATGCGGCCGGAGGTGATGCTCTTCGACGAGGTGACCTCGGCGCTCGATCCCGCGCTCGTGGGCGAAGTGCTGGACGTGCTCAGGGCGCTGAAGGCAGAGGGCATGACCATGGTGCTTGCGACGCACGAGATGGCCTTCGCCCGCGAAGCCGCCGACAAGGTCTGTTTCCTCGACGACGGCCGGATCCTTGAGGAGGGACCGCCATCGGCAATCTTCTCCGCCCCGCGCGAGGACCGGACCCGCGCCTTCCTCGCCCGCGTTCTGTGACGAAAGCCCGCGGCCGGTCTCCTTGCTGTTGCGCAGGCAGGGTGCCAAGGTTCCCGCAAAGGGTGAGGCACAGATGACACTCGGCTCGGTCTCGGCGGCGGTTTCCTATTTGCACGACAGGGCGGGTCTTGCGCCGGAGACCGCGCTCGTCCTCGGCTCGGGCCTCGGTCCGCTCGCCGAGGAGGTGGAGGGTATCGCGGTTCCCTATGCCGATATCCCGGGCTTCCCCGTCTCCACCGCGCCGGGCCATGCGGGCCGGCTGATCCTCGGCCGAGCCTTCGGGCGCGCCTGCGCCGTCATGCAGGGCCGCGTCCACATGTACGAAGGCTATTCGCCGCAGGAGGTTGCGTTTCCGATCCGCGTCATGGCGGCGCTCGGCGCGCGGACGCTTGTCCTGACCAATGCCGCCGGCGGGATGCACCCGGAGGACCGGGTGGGCGACCTCGTGGTGATCGAGGATCACCTCTCGCTCGCCGTCGCTTCCGGCCTCGATCCCTTGCGCGGCCCGAACGACCCGGCTACGGGCCCCCGTTTCGTCTCGATGAACCGGGCCTACGACCCCGACCTCGTGGCGCTGGCCGAAGCGCTTGGAGGGCTCAGGCGCGGCACCTACGCCCATGTCGTCGGCCCGAGCTTCGAGCCGCCTGCGCTGATCCGGCTTCTGAAGCTTGCCGGTTGCGACCTCGTCGGGATGTCGACCGTGCCGGAGGTCATCGCGGCACGGCATCTGGGACTCCGCGTGCTTGCGATCTCTGCCGTGACGAACATCGCGGTCGACAGCGTGGCGAGCCCGCATGTCACGACCGAGGCCGAGGTCTGGGAGGCGGTGAAGACCGTGCAGCCGAAACTCCTCGCGCTGATGCGCGACCTGATCCCCGCCCTGTCGGAGGTCCGCGGATGACCGCATTTCCCGCCCGTTGCGACACGCTTGTCACCAACGGCCATGTGCTCACGATGGACGACGCCTTCACCGCCATCCGCGACGGCGCGGTGGCGATTTCCAAAGGCCGGATCGCAGCCATCGGCCCGATGGCGGAGGCGGCAGGCGTCGCGGCGCGCGCGGTCATCGACGCCCGGGGCGGGATCGTCCTGCCCGGCTTCGTCAACACCCATTGCCACGCCGCGATGGTCCTTTTCCGCGGCCTCGCCGACGACCGGCCGCTCGACGGCTTCCTCAAGGCAGTCTGGGCCGCCGAGGCCGCCCATGTCACGCCCGAGACGGTGCGCGCGGGCGCGGCGCTGGGCCTCGCCGAGATGGCGCTGGGTGGGGTGACGCACGTCGTGGACATGTATTTCCATCCCGACGCGACCGTGGATGCCGCCCGCCACGTCGGCATCGGCCTGACCGCGGGCCCCGTGTTCATCGGCTTCGACGGCATCGACCACCTGCCCTGGCCCGAGCGGCTGCGCTTTGCCGAGGCCTTCGTCACCCGCCATCGCGGAACCGAGGGGCTGGACCTGATGCTGATGCCGCATTCGGCCTACACGCTCGACGCGGCACAGCTCGCCGAGGTGACGGCGCTTTCCGAACGGCTCGGCGTGCCCGTCCACATCCACGCAGCCGAGGCGCCCTCGGAAATGGCCCTCGTCGCGGCGCGGCACGGCACGACGCCCGTCCGCGCGCTCGACCGGGCCGGGATGATCCGGCCGGGGACGCTCCTGGCCCATGCGGTGCACCTCGACGACGCGGAGATCGCGCTTCTGGCCGAGCGCGGCGTCGCCATGGCGCATTGCCCATTGTCGAACGCCAAGCTCGCCTCCGGCGCCGCGCGGCTATGCGACCTGAGGTCCGCGGGGGCAGTCACCTCCCTCGGCACCGATGGCGCGGCGAGCGGGAATGACCTCGACATGTTCCGCACGATGCGGCTTGCTGCGCAGATGGCGATCCTCGCCTCGGGCGCGCCCGACGCCCTGCCTGCGCGCGATGTCGTTGCCATGGCCACGCGCGAGGGCGCTCGCGCGGCAGGGCTCGGCGCCCGCAAGGGACGACTGACCGCAGGGATGGACGCCGACCTGATCGTGGTCGATCTCTCGTCGCCGCACCTGATTCCCTCCTACGATCCCTATTCGAGCCTCGTCTATGCGGCAGGGCGGTCGGACGTGGCCCATGTCATGGCGCGGGGGCGTCCGATCGTTGCGGACAGGCGGATTGTCGCCGATGTTACCTCGGACATCGCCGCCGTGCGCGCCGTCGCGTCCAGCATTTCGGCAAGTGCGCTAAGGGCCTAGTCCAGGGTCGCAGGGCTACTGCCGATTGTGGTCTGCTCGATGCGGACACGAACAATTTGCGACCATGCGTTTGAATGTTGCGGCGCGGAAGCTTAATATGTCTGCATACGGGTGGGGCGCCGAGGGGTGTCGGTGTTCCACAAGCCGGGTGTTCTGGCTGGCCTGGGTCGTTCGGACCCTCTTTTGCTGCCGTCGAGAGGGTGGGGCCAATGGATAGGGTGGCGACAGACGTCGCGAAGCCGCCTGTTGGCGGCGGGGAATTGCCGAGCTTTGAAGAGCTTCTGGCGAAGGGGTCATTCCATGCCCGGCTCGCACGCGCGCGCGCCGAACGCGAGAAGGTGCTGGCGGAAGCCGGTGACGACGGCTTCATCCTCGACACGCGCCGGAAGCCCTGGGAAAAGCAGGATGCGGCAGGGAACGACGGCGGACCTCCGACCCGGGTGCTTGACGCCACGGTCGCGACGGAGGCCCGGCGATCCGTTGTCACGCCGTTGCGGCCCGAAAGGCGCCGACACGCCGTGGGCGAACGCGGCAACAGGCAGACTGCGGAGGTCCTGCTGCTCAGGCCGAACGCCGCCGTAAAGGTGGTCGCTCTGAAACCGGACTCGTCCAGATTCACACAAGCACCGCGACCGGGGGCTGCAACCGCGGCGAAGCAGGTGGCGGTACCTGTGCGGCAGGTGCTGCCCAACCCCGCGCCGATGCTCACGCCGTCACGCCTCCGCCGTGTCTTCATGGTCGGCAGCGGGTTCGCAGCCGGACTGTTGCTTGGCGTCGCGGCTGCCGCGCTTGCGCCGCTTGTTTGGGCCACGGTGATGCCGGTGCCTGTGCCGCCGCCGGTGACCGCCGCAGCCGATCCACAGCCCCTCGCATTTCCTCCGGTTCCAGCCGCGCCGGCCGGGGGCATCGCCGTGGCTTCGGCGTCGGCGCCGGTGAGCAGGACCGAACCGCCGCTGCCGATGGGCGCGGCGTCCCCCGACGCACCACCGGCAATTCCCTCGACCGTGTCCGGGCTGGCGATCGCGTCCGGCCCGGCGCAGCCCTCGCCGCCGGCCGCGGCGGAGAGGCTGGCTTCACTGCCCGCGCCTGCGCGGCTTTCCGCCGCTCCCTCCTCATCGGCGGCGGTGCTCCATCCGACGGGTTCGCCGGACGCGGCACCGGTCTTCGAAAGGCCGGCCGGACGGCCGACGGCCCCGGCCGGCCGGTCCACGATTGCCGCGCTCAACCCGCGACTGGACGCAGGATCTACGGATGCGCCCCCGATGGCCCTGCCGTTCGCGCCGCCGGACGACTCCGCCCTGGTCCGCCTGGCCATCGCCACCGCTGCCGATGCGCCGCCCGGCCCGCCGGAGCTTCCACCCGCAGGCGGCCCGCGCTTTGCCGGCCCGGTGGTGCTCAACGCACCCTCGAGCATCGGCGATGCGGAGCTTGCGACGCTTGTCGAAGGGCTCGGCGCCGAGGGGTTTGTGCTGGCCGAACCGAACCGTGTGAACCTGACCATCAGCGAGAGCAACGTGCGCTACTTCCACGCGGCCGACGCCGCCGCGGCGGTTGCCGTGGCCGCCGAACTGGGGGCGAAGGCGCGCGATTTCACCGCCTTCTCGCCCGCGCCGCCTGCGGGCACGATCGAGGTCTGGCTGGCCGGGCGCGGCGATGGCGCGGCGCCCCAGCGGACGCGGCGCGCCTCCGGTCAGCCTTCGGTGTCGGCGGCGGACCGCGAACTCAATGCCTTGCGCGCCCGCATCCTGCAGCAGCTGCGCAATGGCGATCATCTGTGAGGGATCCGATGGTGATGCAAGGACCCGCAACTGGGATCAGAACCGGAAGGAACCCCGATGCCTGAACCGAGACTCATGGCGGTGATCACGGCGCTTCTGATGCTCGCGGGCACGTCGCCGGTGCGCGCGGGCTACGACCTCGACCAGCTTCGCCAG
This sequence comes from Paracoccaceae bacterium, assembly GCA_020637675.1. Classification (GTDB taxonomy): domain Bacteria; phylum Pseudomonadota; class Alphaproteobacteria; order Rhodobacterales; family Rhodobacteraceae; genus Albidovulum. The sequence goes on from JACKKD010000003.1 coordinate 733,216, forward strand.
ATCGAGGCGCTGATCCTTGCCAAGGATTGCGGCGCGCTCTGGGAGTATCTTGTCAGCAACCCGTCGATCATGACGGGCGAAGACGCGCTCGCCCGTGAGCTCCGGGTCTTCGTGGCGGCCACCGAGCGCGGGCAGATCGACTGTTTTGCCGCGCGCCCGCCCTCTCTGGCTGTCGTGCCGCCCGCGCCGGTCGTGGCTTTCGCCACGGGAACGGTGCGGCGGATCGAGCCCTACTGAGCGCTGGGCGGCGGCGGAGGGACGGAATGACGAACCAGCCGCGCATCGCCTACGTGCTCGACCCGCGTTTCCCGGGCGGCACGTCCGCCGCCGTCGCCGGAGAGATCGCCGCAATTCGCCCGCTAGTCCGGCCCGAAGTCCATGCCGTCACATCGCGCATGTTTACGGGTCAAAGCCTGTCGCCGGCGCTTGCGGGCGCCTTGGAGGCCGCGGGGATCGATGCCGCCTGGGACGCCCCCGTCATCGCCGCCGACACGGTGATCCTGCACAATCCTGCCTTCCTCAAGTTCGACAAGACGCTAGGACGCCGCATCGTCGCGCGCGACCTGATCGTGGTGACCCACGAGAACTTCCTGCGTCCGGGCGGGGCGGATGGCTTCGATGTAGCCGGCTGCCTCGACCGGATCGACCGCGGCACACTGGCGCTGAGAAAGACGCTCGCACCCGTTTCGGCGCACAACCGGACGACCGTCACGGACTGGGTCGGGCGAAACGGTCTCCCTCCGGGCTGGTCGATGGCTGCCGATGACTGGTTCAACATCTGCGACTTTCCCCTGATGCCGCCCACGGATGCCCCGCGCGACCGGCGCGGGCGCCATTCGCGCCCGGGGTTCGAGAAGTTCCCGCCGCGCGCGGTTCTCGACCTCTGTTTCCCGCGGCACGCAGAAACGAATGTCATCCTCGGTGCCGAGGTGCTCATGGAGGACGAGGCCTCTGCGACGCACTGGCAACTGCACCCGTTCGGGGGCCTTGATCTGCCACGCTATTTCGGAATGATCGACTTCATGGTCTATTTCACCGCCCCCACATGGCAGGAAAGCTTCGGCCGCGTGCTGGCGGAAGCCATCGCCGCCGGGAAGGTCGTGATCTCCGACGCCGCGACGGCGGCCGGATTTGCCGGCGCCGTCGTGGCCGCGCGGCCCGAGGAGGTGGACGAGTTCATCCGGGGGTTCATCGCGGAGCCGGAACGCTACGCCGCCCAGGTCCGGCTGGCGCAGGCAACGCTCTCGCGCTTTTCGGCGGAGGCGTTCCGGGTGCGCTTCGCCGCCGCGACGGGTCTTGCCCGAAAGGCCGCGGCATGATCCTGATCGAGGCGGGCGAGCGCACCGACCGGCACTTCGACGCCAAGCTCCTGCTGGCGAGCCAGTTGGCTGCGCGGGGCCACCCTGTCATCCTCGACGACCGGACGCTGCCCGACCGGCTTGAACGCTACCAGAAGTACGAGGCCGCCCGCTTCCTTGCCGACCTCGACCGGGTCGAGGTCACCCGCGTCATCGTCATCGGTGCCGATACGATCGGGCAGGATACCTTGAGGGCCCTCAGACACCGTCAGTTCGGACCCGGCGTGGCGGTTCATGTCGTCGGCCGTTTCGCAGACCGGCAAGCGGCCATCGCGGCGCAGTCCCGCGCCGCCTATGCGCTGGGCCGCGAGCCGGAGGTCGTTGACCTTGCAGCGCTTCAGGGCCCGACGCTCGTCGCCAATGCGATCTCGCCGCTTGCCGCGGCGCCGGTCCCCAGGCCCCTGCCCGAGCGGACGCCGCAGCTCTTCGTCGTCTTGCGCCAGGAGGCGCTCGAGGATCCGATGGTCCTTCCGTTTCTGTCGGCGATGGATCAGGTGCCCGGCTTCCGTCTTCACGTCATCCTGCCCGGCAAGGGCAAGGAGCAGGTGAAAGCGACGCGCTACGCGGGCCTTTCGATCTTCGGCCTCTCGGAACTCTCTCCCGCGACCTTCGCCGCCCGCGCCGACATCGCCGCCTTCTTCGGCGACGGCGTTCCGGGTGAGCGGATGGCGGCGCTCGCGCTCGACCTGATGCGGTCCGGGCGGGTCGCAATCGACTGCACCGCGGGGGCGGGATTCGTGGCCGCGGGGGCCCCGGCGCTGCGGGGGCCCGAAGACCTCGGCGGGCTCGCAAACTACGTCCAGCACACGGTGCTGGTGAACCGCCGGCAGATCGGGCTTCAGGCGCAGCGCAGCCCCTGGCTCATCGCCCGGTCGGTGGAGCCGCTCGAGTCTGCGCTGGGTATCGCCGCGGAGCCGGCGACGGAACCGACGGCCGAGGGCGACGCCGCTCGCAGGATCGTCTTCCTGCCGACGAACGGTGTCGGTCTCGGCCACGCCCGGCGTTGCGCACTTGTGGCGGCCGAACTTGTCGCCGACGGGGCGGAGCCGGTCTTCGCGGCCTTCCCGAGTTGCATTCCGATGCTGCGGGCGGAGGGCTTCGGCTGCCTGCCGCTGGTCCAGAAGAGCCCCGACCACCCCGAGGATCACGCCAACGACCTTCTCAACTACCTGCGTCTGCACCGGGCGCTCCGGCCGGGAGATCGCCTGGTCTTCGATGGCGGCTACGTTTTCGACTCCGTCCTGCGCGTCATCCATGAGCGGGAGATCGACGCGACCTGGATCAGGCGCGGGCTCTGGCAGGCCGGGCAGTTGCAGGGCAGCGCGCTCGACCGCGAGCGCGCCTTCGCCCACGTCATCGTGCCGGGCGAGGCCTTTGCCGAACTCAACAACGACCGCGGGGGGGCGAAGGTGCACAGTGTCGGGCCGATCGTCCAGGAGCGCGCCCTGCCGGACGCATCCGAACGGCGGGTCCGGCGCGACACGCTCGCCGCCCGGCTCGGCACGACTTTCTCCGAGCTTGTCGTCACAATGCTGGGCGGCGGCGTGGCGGCCGACCGGACGGCGCAACTCCAGGCCGTGGCCGCGATCAGCGAGGCGCGGAGGGGCTGCCTCAACCTCGTCGTGGTCTGGCCGGGTGCAGTGGTGCCCCCCGGGATCGCGGGATGGAAACAGACCCGCGTTGTCCAGACCAGGGACGCTCTGTCGCTCTGCCTTCTGGCCGACCTCGTGATCTCGGCCGCTGGATACAATTCGTTCCACGAAATCCTCTACCACCGGATTCCCGCGATCCTCGTGCCGCAGATGGCCGCGTTCATGGACGACCAGGAACGCCGCGCCCGCGCCGCGTCCGGGCGCGGGCTGGCCGAAACGGTGCTCGCGCACGAGTTGCTGCTGCTCGACCGCGAGATCGCGACTTTCCTCGATGCGGGAAAGGCCGACAAGGTGCGCGCGGCGCTGTCGGCTGCCACGTTGCCGGCCCCGGGCAATCGCGCGGCCGCCGACCTGATCCTCGGGGAGGAGGCGCCATGACGCCCGAGCACTGGCTTGCGGTCCTGTCGCGGATTGCACCGGGGGAGCCGGTCGACCTTGACGCGGGCGCGCCCGGCCCGGCCGGGACGGGTTCGGGGATTGCCGGCTGGACTGCCGCAACGCCACCGCCCTCTCCCCGCCTGTGGCAACGCGGCGATTCCGGCGCCTCATGGATCGGCATCCGCGTCGACGCGCCGCTCGCCGATCCCGCACGCGCGGCCCTGCGCCTCGCCGCCGCAGCGCTCGAACGGGGCGTGACGCCAGTCATCCTCACCCCGCTCGACTTCACGGGCTTCGAACGTTTCGGTTTCCGGATCGAACGGTTCGTGCCGGGCGCGGGCGCCGACCGCGCGGCCTGGGAGGCCGAGATGACCGCCTTCTGGTCCCTCGCCCTCATCATCGATGCGGCCGACGTCGCCTTGCTCGGCTGAGCCGGGGGCCTGGTCATCGGACCAAAGCCCGTAGCCTGCGGCGGTCTTCGCCCCTAGAACCGGGGCAGGAACAGACTGCCGGACGGGCGATGCGGGGATCACTGAACTCCTGGAACAGGCTTTCGCTCGCGGCGCAGTTCGCCCTGGCAGGCGGGATCGTCATGATCCTGTCGATGCTGCTGATCGGCCGGGTCGTGACCGCACGTATCGAGGACGGCGTGGTCCGCAACACCGCCTATGCGACATCGCAATACATGGACAGCATCATCGCCCCGCTCGCCCAGGATCTCGCCGAGGTGGACATGCTGTCGCCGGGCGCGCGGCGGGCACTAGACGAGGTCTTCACGGGCACGCCGCTTGGCGAGCGGGTGGTGTCCTTCAAGCTTTGGAAGCCCGATGGCCACATTGCCCATGCCTCCGATCCCGCCATCATAGGCCAAACCTTCGCCGTGACGGACAACCTGAAGGCCGCCTTCGATGGCGAGACCCGCGCCGATTTCGAGGATCTGGGTGACGAGGAGGACCGAGGGGAAAATGCGCTCGGCCTGCCGCTTCTGGAAGTCTATTCGCCCGTCCGAGAGGCCTGGTCGGGCCGTGTCATCGCCGTGGCGGAGTTCTACGAAGTCGCAACCAAGCTCCAGCAGGACCTGGGCGCGGCGCGTCGCAATGCCTGGATCGCCGTCGCGGTCACCTTCCTGTCCATCGGCAGTGTGCTCTATCTCATCGTCTTGCGCGGCAGTCGCACCATCGACCGCCAGCGGGCGGAACTGACCGCTCGGCTCGACGATCTCGCGGCGCTGTCGGCCCACAATGCGGCGCTCCGCGCTCGCGTCCAGCACGCGGCGGCCCGCGCCTCGGCAATGAACGATCAGGCATTGCGGCGGATCGGGGCCGACCTGCACGACGGGCCGGCGCAGCTTCTGGGCTTCGCGGCGCTGAGGCTGGACGCCTTGCGTGGCGAGGTGGCGGACGCCGCCGAACTCGACGCCGTGGAGCGCGCGGTGAAGGACGCGATCCGCGAGATCAGGTCGATCTCGAAGGGTCTTTCGCTGCCCGACATCGAAGCGCGCCCGTCCTGCGACATCGTCCGTGGCGTCGCCGAGGCCCATGCGGCACGCACGGGGGTGCCCGTCACGGTCACTTGCGACATGGCCGGCCCCGATGGCTTGGCGCAGGCCGTGAAGATCTGCCTTTTCCGCTTCGTTCAGGAGGGCCTGAACAACGCCTGGCGCTATGCTGGCGGGGCCGCGCAGGAGGTTGCCCTGTCGTTCAGAAGCGGCATCCTGAGGCTTTCGGTCCGGGACCGGGGGCCGGGCATCGCAGTCGCCGCCTCTGGCCTTCCGGAAGGTGGCGGAGATTTCTCGGGCATCGGGCTTTCGGGCCTGCGGAACCGCGTCGAAAGCCTTGGTGGCACGTTCACGGTGCGCAACCGCACCGATGGACCGGGCACCGAGATCGCCATGGAACTGGATACAAGGGGGACATGATGGACAAGATCCGCGTCGTGGTCGCCGACGACCACCCGCTCTATCGCGAGGGCGTGGCGCGAAGCCTCGCCGATGACGCGGCCTTCGCCGTCGTCGGGCAGGCGTCGGACGCGGACGCGGCCGTGGAACTTGCCCAGCGGCTTGCTCCGGACATCGTTCTGCTCGACATCTCGATGCCGGCCGGCGGCGGCATCTCCGCGCTGAGGCGGATCATGGCGGGTGCTCTCCCGCCGAAGGTGGCGATGCTGACCGTGTCGGAAGAGGACGACGACGTGATGCAGGCCCTGAAGGCCGGTGCCGTTGGCTACATCCTGAAGGGCGTGGGCTCGCGCGAGCTCGTCTCCATCGTCAAGGATGTGGCCCGCGGGCAGTCCTATGTCTCGCCTACGCTCGCCGCCCGCATCCTCAACGCCATGCGCGAGGGCGGGCCGAAGCGGCCTGAGAACCCGCTCGACGACCTCTCGAAGCGCGAAGAGGACATCCTGAGTCTGGTGGCTGAAGGCAAGAGCAACAAGGAGGTGGGCCGCGCACTCGACCTGCAGGAGAAGACGGTCAAGCACTACATGACGACAATCCTGCAGAAACTCCATGTGCGCAATCGCGTGGAGGCGGCCGTGATGGCGCGCGAGCACTGGAAGAAGTGACCCGCGGCTTGGCGACAGGGGCTCTCAGTCAAGCGAGAACATGCCGCGGATGCGGATGACGTCGGCGGCCGTGACCGGCCGCCGGGCGACGGTGCGGCCCTTGGGGTCCTTGACGACGTAGGAGCCCCGGGTGACGATCTCGCGCCAGCCACGGAAGTCCGTCACCTCTATGGCCGCGCCTCGCTCGGCAATCTCGACGACGGCCTCGATCTGCCGGCCACCGCCCCTGCGCTTGGCGATTTCGCCGAAGGACCTGAGCCGCGTCTCGTCCTCGCGGTCTGCTGCACGGGTTGCAACCATACGCCCGCGCGGATCAAGCGTTTCGAACCGACCGCCGCGGACGCGTTCCACATGGCCGTCGGCGAAACGGACGGTGATCCCGTCGAGTCCAAAGGTGTTGGCGCCGCGCGACGCAGAGGAAGGGGCGCTGCCCGAAGTCGCGCCGGCGGAACCTCCCGACGTGGCCGACCCGGAACTTGAGCTGCCCGGCCCAGAGCCGCCCGGCCCAGAGCTGCCAGAGCCAGAACTGCCAGAGCCGGAACTCCCGGATCCACCCGAGTCGTCATCGTCGTCGTCGTCATCATTCGACGATCCGCTCTTGGCGAAGGCCGCACCTCCCTTCCCGTCGGGCTTGAAATGCACCACGGGCGACGCACCCCAGACGAGTGCGGACAGAAGCAGGAGGATCAGGAACGAACGCATTTCGCGCTCCATCCGGTTGGCATCGGCTTCTCACTCGAAGGGGGCGCGGCATGCCGCCGCGCCACGCCCCGTTTCATCGCATTCAGTCTGACCGCAGGCTCAGCGCAGGGCCAGCAGACGGTCGATGTCGGCCTGTGTCGCCTGACGCTCCTCCACTGTCCGGCCCGCCGAGTTCTTGCGCTCATAGCGACCGTTCCCGATCTCTTCCCTGCTGCCATCGGAGTAGGTCACTTCCATGCCGGAGGACGAGACTTCGATCTTCGTCACGTCGGACCCGCCGCCGGCTCCGCCGGTCGTGCCGCCGGAGCCGGACGAGTCGTCACCATCGTCACCAGAGTCGTCGTCGCTGCCGTGACCGCCGCTGCCCCCCTTGTCGTCATCACCATCGTCGTCGTCGCTGCCGTTTTTCGCCAGCGCGTGGGCGGACTTGAGGGCGACGAGGCCGGAACCGCCGTCGAAGGCGAATTTCACGGGCATCGCCACGAGAAAGGCCGCCGTGCCAAGGACGATGGCAAGTTTTCCGGGGGTGTAGAACAGTTTGTCCATTTTGTGCTCCATCGGGTTCTGCCGCGATCGTCGCGGCCCTGTACACCCTCTTCACACGAAGAAATCCGGTCGGAAATCGGCGAAAGACCTCCGCCAGGTCGGGTGCGGACCACTTCCGCTGTACCATCCGACCGTGGCCGGTGCCTGTCATCGGACCAAGGTCTGATATTCGCCGCGGCGCAGGCTCAGTCGGGCTGGAAGCCACCTATGAGTTGGCGCAGGCCGAACAGGCCGACTTCCGCGATCGCGGCCCGCGTCACGGGGGCGGAGGCGGCAAGCGTCGCCATCGCAGTCACCCCCTGGCCCACAGAACAACCCAGCGCCAGCGTGCCGCCTATACCCATCAACGCTGCGCCGGATACCTGCCGGCCCAGTTCGCGCGGGTCCTCGCAGGGATCCCAGCGGAACAGGCCGAGGATCATCGAGCCGCAGAAGGCGCCGACAAGAACGCCGGCGACCAGGCCGACGGAAAAGGTGATGCCGCCCCTCGTCGAGGTCATGAGGAAGATGATGGTATGACCAAGCGGCGCGGTGAAGGAGGGGCCTTCCACACCGATCTCGCCGAGACTTGCATCGGAGATCCAGGTGGTCGCGACGAAGCACCAGACCACCGAAATGCCTGCGGCGACGCCGCAGGCAGTCTGGGCGCGCCGGCGCCTCAAGGGCGCGTGCGACAGGGCCCAGCCGAGGGCGCCCATCCCGGCGACGATGGCGAAGGCCAAACGGGGGCAGGCCGGTCCTCGCGGCGAGCCAGTGGGCGATCCCCTGCGGCCCGGTGGCCTCGGCCTGAGGGAAGAGGGCTGTCCGCAAAGAAGCGATCAGGCCCGTTACCGTCACGAAGGCGAAGATGCCGATGACCACAACCGCGACAAGAGACCTGAGGTCCCCGCCGCCGAACCGAACCAGCGCGCCGAAGCCGCAGTTCCCGGCCATCGCCATACCATAGCCGAAGATCAGTCCGCCGATGATCGAGGCGGCGGGGCTCCAGGCGATCGAGTGTTAGTAGGTTGCCGTCGGCGCGGCGAAGCCGAGGGCCTCGGCCAGGAATGTGCCGACGATGGCAACCCCGAGGACGATCCCCCAGAGTCGCCGGCGTCGCTGGTCGGCGCCGTAGACGGCCGCTTCGAGCGCGCCCAGCGTGCAGAAGTCCCCCAGCCGTGCGGCAAGGCCGAGGGCCGCTCCGCCAATCAGTCCTGCCAGCGCGGCGAGCACGCCCGGTGGTATCGTCTCCATGATCTCTCCCCTCGTGGGTCCGGTCCCCCCAGTCGCGCCTCTGCCCTAGCGACAGAAGAGTTCGTTCAACAATCCGATCATCCGTGCGGTCTTCGGATCGCTCAAGGAATAGTAGATCGCCTTTCCGTCGCGTCGTGCCTTCACAAGACCTTCGAACCTGAGCCGAGCGAGCTGCTGGCTGACGGCCGCCTGACGTGACGCCAGCAGAGATTCGAGTTCCGTCACCGATTTCTCGCCGTCGAGAAGGTGGCAGAGGATCATCAGGCGCCCCTCGTGGGCGAGCGCCTTGAGGTATCCGGCCGCCTCGTCGGCCTGGGCCGTCAGTTCCTCGGCCGTGACCCGCGGCGCGCCGCATGCTGCCGCACTGAGTTCTGCGGGGGCCGCGTCACCGGTCCCGCCGGGCGGCCCGGTTCGTTTGCGGCCCCCCCGGTGCCAGCCCGTCATGGCGCCGCCTTCCCGGGGTCCTCTCCCGCGTCGGCCAGCATCCGCGCCATCAAGCCCCAGAAGAAATCCTCACCCGGATAGCCCTCGATCCGGCCGGATTCCCGGCCGTCGCGGACGAGGATGAAGGTGGGCGTGAAGACAGGGGCGGGGCCGAGTGCCACGTCCTCGGGGTAGGGGCCCTTGGGCTGCACCCGCTCCAAGGGCGCCGACTGGCCCTCGGGAGTCCTGGGATAGACGGGCGCGACCTCTGTGTCCCAGCGCGCGCAACAGGCGCAGCCCGGCTGCTCGATCATCAGGAGCTGCACATCGGCCCCGACCGGCGTGCCCGCCGCGACTGTCAGGGCCAGGACGAGCGCGCGCAGCATGTTGACGCCTCATCGTTTGTATATAAACATTGTAATATGTTTCAGCGTTCCGGGCAAGGCAGGGAGGAAGCCGTCCCGTTGGACCCAACCTCAGTGATGCGCGGCTGGCTGGACTTCTGTCCTTCCGGTCGCGGGGCATCCTGCCCATGGTTCCCTTCTACCGTTGCTACATCGCCGAAATCTCCATGTCAGAGCTCAGGTCCGACCGGACGATCGCGGCCGGCGCGCAGCGCCAGCTTGTCGTTTCCGCGGAGTTCTTCGCGCTGGGCGTTAGCACGATCTTCGGTCTCCTCGGGCTCGGTGCCACGGCGGCAGGGCAAGCATTCCGGACCTGGAGGGAGGAACTCGCCTACGTCCCGGCCGCGGTGAATTTCATCTTCGGCCGGCATTTCCTCGGCATCCTGCGCACCCGTTCCTGATGCGGGAGGTGCGGCTGCAAGTGCGGTCGGACCCCACGACGACGCTTGGCACCTATGCCATGGGCCTCGCCTTCTGTGTCGGCTGGATCGCCTGCGTGGGCCGGTGCTGGTCTCGATCCTCATGATCGCCTCGCAGCAGGAGAACTCGGCCGCGGGACCGGGTTCGTGCTGACCTACGGGCTCGGCATGACGTCACCCTTCGCGCTGGCGGCGGTCCGCGCCCGGCCGTTCCTTGGCTGGATGAACCGCAACCGGAAGTACCTCGTGCATGTGGAGAAGGTCATGGGCGCGATGCTGGTTCTCCTCGCGGTGCCGGTTGTCTCCGGATCGGTCAACGCGATCGCCGATTTCATGATCCGTCACATGCCCTGGACGACCAGGTCCACCCGAATTCGCTCGGAGGAAGGAGAATGCCCCGCTTGCCCCGCAAGCCTCGCAGTGCCGGCCTTCGAAGGCAACATGTGGGTGAAGTGGCCGCGCCGGATCGGGGTGTACGATCAGGAGATCGAAAGCCGCGAGGCGACGTTGAACTACGCCAACCGGATGCCCGATGGCCGCGCCTGGAAATGGACCTGGGTGATGGAAGCGAAGTGGGTCCTCACGTCTCCGAGGCCGCAGGCGCCGACCTGTCATTCCAAGGGCCCTCTGCTGATCACCGACCTGGCCCTGATCTGCTACCCGATGACGGACCACCCGGGCGGGCGTGTCCGGTCCACAAGGCGGGAACCCGGTTTCCACGGTGTCTTCGTTACCGACCGGGAGGGGCAGGTCGCGGTCGGCTACCGCAACCTCCCCGACGGGCCGAAGCGGGAAGTGCAGGCGCTCCTCGACGAGATTGCACGCGAGGCGGCGGGGCTGTAGCCGGCGGATGGACAGACCGGCGCGCCTCGCCTATTGCGGGGCGATGGACTTTGACGAGGAAATCGACGCCGCGGGGCTTCTCTGCCCGCTGCCGGTGCTGAAGGCGCGCAAGCGGCTTCTGACGATGCAGCCGGGTGCCGTGCTGAGGCTCGTCGCCACCGATCCGGCTGCGGTGATCGACGTGCCGCACTTCTGCGCCGAGGCCGGACACGAATTCCTCGGGGCCACCGTGGAGGGCGCGGCACAAGCCTATCTGATCCGCCGTGGTCGAGACGGGGCCGCGAGGGGGCTCAGCCCGCGAGGGTGACGAGCCGCTCCGCCGTGGCAAGGTCCTCGGGCGTGTTGACGTTGAAGAAGGGGTCGACCGGGTCTGCCGGAAAGCACGCCCTGCCGGCGCCGGCGACCGTCGCCCAGACCCCGACGCGACGTTCGCCCTCGGCCAGCATTTCCGCAAGCCGATCCCTCAGCGCGACTGGCCAGAGTCCGAACGTCGGATGTGCGCGCACCCGCCCTGCCTCGTCCGGCCCTTCGGCCACGGCCCCGCCACCGGTCGCCGCGGTGGCGAGACGCGCGACGAGATCGCGCGGCAGGAAGGGGGTGTCGGACGCCGCGGTGACGACCACCCCGGCCCCGTGCCCGGCCGCCCAGTCCATTGCCGCGAGGATGCCGGCGAGCGGCCCGGGTTGCCCCGGCACCGGATCGGCCAGCACCGGCAGGCCGAAGTCCGCGAAGCGCGCAGGATCGCCGTTCGCGTTGATGGCAAGAGCGCCGCACTGCGGGGCAAGGCGGGCGATGACGTGGTCGATGACGCGACCGGAGCCGAGCGGCAGGAGGCCCTTGTCGCCTCCGCCCATCCGCCGCGCCTGACCGCCAGCAAGGATCACGCAGGGTGGATCAGTGGGCATCGGGGTTCTCGCGGAAGGCGCGCTCGCGCTCGGGGTCGAGCCATTTCTGCAGGACGGCCACCGCGTTCTCCTCGTACCCGAGGTGCTCGTAGAAACCCATGACGGGCGCGTTCGAGCGGCGGACGAGAAGCTGGAGCTTGGTGTGCCCGTGCGCCCGCGCCCAGTCCTCCGCTGCCGCCATGGCCCTGCTGCCCCAGCCTTCGCCGCGCCGCGCCGGATCGGCGCAGAGGTAATAGACCCAGGCGCGGTGGCCGCCGTCCTCGACCACGACGCTCGCAACCGGGACGCCATCCGCGCAGGCGACCAGAAGCGCCGACTTCGGGTTGGCGCGGATCGCCTCGATGTCCGCGCGCGGCTGGTTCCAGGGCCGCGTCATGCCGGCGCGGTCCCAGAGCGCGATGACCGCGTCGATCTCGTCCTCGCCCAGGGGGCGGAATCCGTGCGTCATCGTGCCCTTCCATACGGCTTTGCGACCTGGCCGGCATCCTGTATTCCGAAGGGGACGGATTCAAGGGGAGGGGCCATGCTCGGCTACATCATCGCGGAGGCCGGAGCCGACCGCTGCCTGGCCGATCTCGCGCGTCGGCTGGATGACGCGGGCATCGCCTTCGCCGGCGCGATCCAGCGCAACACCGCCCGCAGCGACGGCCAGCCCGACGACATGGACCTGCGGGTCATCGGCACCGACCGCGTGATCCGCATCAGCCAGTCGCTCGGCCCCGGCTCCGCCGGCTGCCGGCTCAATGCCGCATCGCTCGAGGAGGCGGCGGGGCTGGTGGCGGCCGCGCTCGACACCGGTGCGCCGAGGGTGCTGCTGCTCAACCGCTTCGGACGGCAGGAGGCCGAGGGCCGCGGCTTCCGCCCGCTGATCGGCCGGGCGCTGGGCGAGGGCGTGGCGGTGCTGACGGCGGTGGGTGCGGAATACGCCGAAGCCTTTCACGCCTTCGCCGGCGATATGGGCGAATGCCTGCCCGCCGATGCCGCGCGGCTGTTCGACTGGTGCCGCGAAGCGGTCGCCGTCACCCCGGACTGATCCCGAACCGGACCCCGGGATGACCGACGTCGAGATTCTGTTCGCCCTTGCGCTGTGGTCCTCGCCCGCGCTCATCGCGCTGGTCTGGGCGCGCCTTTCCGCGGTGGCTTGGTCGAAACGGCTGCTGAAGCGCAGCGGCTGGACATTCCTCGTGGGCTGAGAGGTCTACAGGGGGAACACGCAACACGGGCGGGGCGAGGCAGTGCCTCGCCCTTTCCCGCCCGATCCCGCCGTCCCGACCGCTACCCCGCGATGATCTCGAACCTTTCCACGTCGACCATGCCGCGGTCGGTGATCTTCAGCGCCGGGATCACCGGCAGGGCGAGGAAGGCGAGCTGGAGGAAGGGTTCCTCCAGCACGACGCCAAGGCTTCTCGCGGCGGCGCGCAGCGCGACGAGCCGGTCGCGCACCGTCTCGAACGGATCGAGGCTCATCAGCCCCGCCACCGGCAGGCCGAGTTCCGCCAGCACCTCGCCGCCGCGCGCCACGACGAAGCCGCCCTCGATTTCCGCCATCCGGTTCGCCGCCAGTGCCATGTCGGCGTAGTCGGCACCGACGACGGCGATGTTGTGGTGATCGTGGCAGACGGTGGAGGCGATGGCGCCGGCCCGCATCCCGAATCCCCTCACGAAGCCGGTGGCGATGTTGCCGTTCTTCCCGTGCCGTTCGATCACCGCGATGCGCATCAGGTCGCGTGCCGGGTCGGGGCGCTTGTCGCCGTCCTGCACCGGGATCCCCTCGCGCAGGTGCTCGGTGATGATCTTGCCCTCGAGGATGCCGATCACGTCCGTCTCGGTCCGGTTGGCGCGGGCGCGGAAATCCTCCGGCCGGACCTTCGGCGCCCTGACCGAATGGCGCCCGACCGGCGGGAGCGTCGGGCGCGCGGCAAAGGCGGCGGCGTCGGCCAGCCGTCCGGCGCAGAGGACGAGCCGGGCATGGCAGTCCTCCAGACTGTCGACGGCGACGATGTCGGCGCGCTTGCCCGGCGCGATCTGGCCGCGATCCTTCAGGCCGAAGGCCTCGGCCGCCGAAAGGCTCGCGGCACGGTAGACGGCGAGCGGCGAACATCCCCTGGCGATGAGCGTCCGGATCATGTAGTCGAGATGCCCGTGCTCGGCGATGTCCAGCGGATTGCGGTCGTCGGTGCACAGGCACATGTAGGCCGAGGTCACGTCGGTCAGAACCGGTGCAAGCGCGTTCAGGTCCTTCGACACCGAACCTTCGCGGATCAGGACACGCATCCCCTTCTGGAGTTTCTCGCGCGCCTCGGCGGCGGTCGTCGCCTCGTGCTCGGTGCGGATGCCGGCGGCGATGTAGGCGTTGAGGTCGCGGCCCGTGAGTTGCGGGCAATGGCCGTCGACATGGCCGCCCGCGAAGAGCCTGAGCTTCGCCATGCAGCCCGGATCGCGGTGGATCACGCCGGGGTAGTTCATGAATTCCGCCAGCCCGATGCCCGAGGGATGGCCCATGACCGCTGCCAGGTCTTCCGCGTCGATCCGCGCACCCGCCGTTTCCATGTGCGTCGAGGGCACGCAGGACGAAAGCTGCACGCGCAGGTCCATCAATGTGTGGCGGCTCGCCTCCTGGAACCAGCGGATGCCGTCAAGGCCGATGACATTGGCGATCTCGTGCGGATCGCAGATCGCCGTGGTGATTCCGCGCGGGGTGACGCAGCGGTCGAATTCGAAGGGCGTGACGAGCGAGCTTTCGATGTGCAGGTGCGTGTCGATCAAACCGGGGACGAGCGTCAGGCCCGTCACGTCGATCACCTCGCGCCCCTCGTAGACGGCGCCGATGCCGACGATGGTGTCGCCGGCAATGGCCACGTCGCCCGCGACCAGCGCCCCGGTCACCACATCGAGGACCCTGCCGCCGCGAAGCACGAGATCGGCCGGCGTATCGCCACGGCCTTGCGCGATGCGCGCTTCGAGGTCGGTCATGGGTGTGCTCCCCGGCGGTTCGGACACAGTGTCCCCGAGGGCGCGGCCAAGATCAACGCCCGCTCTTGCAACCCCCGCAGAGATATCTCACGGTCCGGCGCGGAGGATCCATGCGGACCGGAATTGCATTTCTCGTGGCGGGCTATGTCCTGAGCCAGTTCTACCGCGCGTTTCTCGCGGTGCTTGCGCCCACGCTCGGGGCGGAGATCGGCGCGACACCGGCAGACCTCGCGCTGTCGTCGGGGATATGGTTCATCACCTTCGCGCTGATGCAGATGCCGGTGGGCGCAGCACTCGACCGTATCGGCCCGCGGCTCACGGTCTCGACGCTCCTCGGCGTCGGCGGCGGCGGCGGGGCGCTCGTCTTCGCGCTCGCCGAGGGGCCGGGGGCGATCCATCTCGCCATGGCGCTCATCGGCGTCGGCTGTTCGCCGGTGCTCATGGCGTCCTATTACATCTTCGCGCGGATCTATTCGCCCGCCGTTTTCGGCACGCTCGCGGGGGCCATAATCGGTGTGGGCTCGCTTGGGAACATCGCCGGTGCCGCACCCCTTGCGGCCCTCGTCGCCGCGGCGGGCTGGCGGCCGACGCTCCTCGGTCTTGCGGCGGTGACGTTACTCGTCGCGTTCACGCTCGGCCTCTTCGTGCGAGACCCGGACCGGGTTGAGGCGCCCGAGGCGGGCCGGGGCTCTGTGCTTGATCTCCTGCGCATCCCCGGGCTCTGGGCGATCCTCCCGATCATGGCCGTGGCCTATGCGCCGGCGGCGGCGATCCGCGGGCTCTGGGCCGGTCCCTACCTTGCCGAGGTTTTCGGCGCCGACGGCACGACGATCGGCCGGGTGACGCTCCTGATGGCGCTGGCGATGGTCGCCGGGAACTTCGCCTACGGTCCACTGGACCGCCTTTTAGGCACGAAGAAATGGGGGGTCTTCGTGGGCAACGCCGCGGCGGCGCTCTGCCTTGCCGCGCTCGCCCTCTGGCCCGCGTCGGGGATCTGGACGGCGGCGGCGCTTCTTGCCGCGCTCGGGCTTGCGGGGTCTTCCTTCCCGGCGATCATGGCGCACGGGCGGGCTTTCCTGCCGCCACATCTCCTCGGCCGGGGTGTCACGCTCCTCAACATGTTCGGGATCGGCGGGGCCGGCGTGCTGCAGTTCGCCTCAGGCAGGTTACATCGCGCCGCCTCCGTCGGTGCGCCTTCCCCCGAGGCGCCCTTCACGGCGCTTTTCCTCTTCTTCCTTGTGCCGCTTCTTGCCGGTCTCGCGCTCTACCTCTTCAGCCGCGACGCCTGAGGCTGGCAGAGCCTTCGCCCTTCGGCTAACCATCGCGGGGGAAGGAGCGTGCATGTCCCCCGACGGAACCCCGGACCTCCGCGCGATCGAGGTGATCGCGCCGAACCTGAAGCGGCGCCTGTCCGGCGTGACGGCGACGGTGGTGCGGCTCGTGCCGCTGCAGGCGCGGACGATCGGGATTGTCGCGACCGGGCCGGGTCTTCCGCCTCATGTGCCGCATCTGCCCCTTTGGCGGATGTTCGTGATGCCGCGCAACCGGCTGAGGGTCTGGCATGCGCGGCGCAATACGGAGATGGCGCTTGGCCTGGTCCTGCGCGGGCTCTTCCGGCGACGGCTCGCGCTTCTCTTCACCTCCGCCTCGCAGCGCAGGCACACCGGCTACACCCGCTGGCTCATCGCCCGCATGGATGGACTGATCGCCACATCGGCGCGCAGTGCGCGCTACCTCGAACGCCGCGCAGAGGTGATCCACCACGGCATCGACACGGAGGGCTTTTCCCCGCCCGTCGACCGCGCCGCTCTGCGGCGGCGGCTCGGTCTGCCCGAGGTCGACGTGATCCTCGGCTGCTTCGGCCGCATCCGTGCGCAGAAGGGAACCGATGCCTTCGTGGACGCTGCCATCGACCTCTTGCAGGACAGGCCGGGCATGACCGCGCTCGTCATGGGGCGCGCTACCGAGGGGCATGAGGCGTTCCTCGGCGAGTTGAAGGCGCGTGCCGCCGCCGCCGGGCTCGCGGATCGCATCCGCTTCATGCCCGAGGTTCCGGTGCACGACATCGCCGACTGGTATCGCGCGCTCGACCTCTATGTCGCGCCGCAGAGGTGGGAAGGGTTCGGGCTTACCCCGCTCGAAGCCATGGCCTGCGGTGTGCCGGTCGTGGCAACCCGCGTCGGCGCCTTCGAGGAGATCGTGACGGAAGATACGGGCAGCCTCGTCCCGCCCGGCGACGTGCCGGCACTGGCCAGCGCCATCGCGGCCTTGCTCGATGACGCCGCCCGGCGGAACCGGGCCGGCCGGGCGGCGCTGGAGCGAGTGCGGAGCCGCTTCCGCCTCGACGCCGAGGCCGCCGCGCTCGTCGCCGTCTATCGGCGGCTTCTCGCGGGGGAGCGCTGGTGAACCGCGCGGGTTTCCTCCTCGCCCGGACACTGCGGCTGGAGGCGCCGCTCTCACGGCTCTCATGCCCGAAGGCGGAACTTCTCGCGGCACTGGAAGGCAAGCGCGTGGCGCTCGTGGGCAACGCGCGCTCGCTCACCGAACGGGCCGAGGGGGCGGAGATCGACCGGGCCGACATCGTCATCCGCATCAATCGCGCGCCCATGCCCGCCTCGCGCACCCATGGAACACGCACCGACTGGCTCGCGCTCGCCACCTCGATAGGCTCGGTCGACCTTGATCGCCTGAAGCCCCGCCGCCTTCTCTGGATGAGCCACAAGCGCAAGCGCCTGTCCTGGCGGGTCGCGTCCTCGCCGGGATTCTACCTGCATCCCCGGGCGGACTGGCTCGCATTGAAAGCGGCGCTTGGCGCGCCTCCGACCACCGGGCTCATGATGATCGAGCTTCTGGCGGAGAGCGGACTGGCCGAGCTGAGGCTCCACGGCTTCGACTTCTTCGCCTCGCTCTCGCTGACGGGTTCGCGCCGGGCCGACCAGGTGCCGCACGATTTCGCCACCGAGGCGCGCTTCGCGAAGGCACTTGGCGCGCGCGATCCGCGCATCGTGCACGTCGGCGCGCCACGTTCCGGATGAGCTTGTGCACGGGCAACATTTCTGCACCGCAGAATCGGCGCCCCTTTATCTGATCCGCGCAATCGGATAAGGGGCTTCGTCCTGAACTTTAGGAGACCCCAGATGGGCTACAAGGTCGTTGTCGCCGGCGCCACGGGGAACGTGGGTCGCGAAATGCTGAACATCCTCGCCGAGAGGGAGTTCCCCGTCGACGAGATCGTGGCACTTGCCTCGCGCAGGTCGCTCGGCACCGAGGTTTCGTTCGGCGACAAGACCCTGAAGACCAAGGACCTCGACGCGTTCGACTTCAGGGGCTGGGACATCGCGCTTTTCGCCGTGGGCTCGGAGGCGACGAGGATCTACGCGCCAAAGGCCGCGGCCGCGGGCTGTGTCGTGATCGACAACTCCTCGCTCTACCGCTACGACCCGGAAATCCCGCTGGTGGTTCCCGAGGTGAACCCCGAGGCGGTTGAGAAGTACAAGGCCCGGAACATCATCGCCAACCCCAACTGCTCCACCGCGCAGATGGTGGTGGCCCTGAAGCCCCTGCATGACCGTGCCAAGATCAAGCGCGTCGTGGTCTCGACGTACCAGTCGGTTTCGGGCGCGGGCAAGGCCGGAATCGACGAACTCTGGGACCAGACGAAGTCGATCTACAACCCGGTCTCGGAAGTGCCGCCGAAGAAGTTCACCAAGCAGATCGCCTTCAACGTGATCCCGCACATCGACGTCTTCATGGAGGACGGTTCCACCAAGGAAGAGTGGAAGATGGTGGCCGAGACCAAGAAGATCCTCGACCCCAAGGTGAAGGTCACCGCGACCTGTGTCCGCGTGCCGGTCTTCGTCGGCCACTCCGAGGCGATCAACATCGAGTTCGAGGAGTTCCTCGACGAGGACGAGGCGCGCGACATCCTGCGCGAGGCGCCGGGCGTGATGGTCGTCGACAAGCGCGAGCCGGGCGGCTACGTCACTCCGATCGAGTGCGTCGGCGACTATGCGACCTTCGTCAGCCGCATCCGTCAGGATTCAACCATCGAGAACGGCCTGAACCTCTGGTGCGTCTCCGACAACCTGCGGAAGGGCGCCGCGCTGAACGCCGTTCAGATCGCCGAAGTGCTCGGCAACCGCTGCCTGAAGAAGGGGTGAGCGGGAAAAGAAAACGGTCCGGTGGACCGTTTTCCCCGCGAACGCCCGGAGCGCGAGCGGAGGGCCGGGAGAGGCGGGAAAAGAAAACGGTCCGGTGGACCGTTTTCCCCGCGAACGCCCGGAGCGCGAGCGGAGGGCCGGGAGCGGCCTCGCCGGCTTCGACGTCGGGGCGCCTCGAGGGGCGCCCTTTTCGCTGGACAACCGGGTGAAGGCCCCTAGGGTCTGACCACCTTCCGGTGCCTGCCTCGGCAGGAGAATCGGGAATGCGGTGCAATCCCGCAACGTGCCCAACGCTGTAAGGGGGACTGCCGGACGAAAGCCACTGGCCCGAGGGCCGGGAAGGCGTCCGGGCAGGGCGATCCCTAGTCAGAAGACCGGCCGGGAGGGATGGCGCGGGCCGCATGGACAGCGGCCGGCGCGGGACCATCCAAGGGGACTCCGATGGCCGATCCGACCTGCGCGCTTGCCGCGCCCGATGCCTTTGACACCGCGACCCGCGAAGCGGTCTACCGCACCATCCTCACCCGCCGCGACACCCGCGGCGACTTCCTGCCCGACCCGGTGGCGCCCGAACGGCTCAGCCGGGTGCTGCTGGCGGCGCATCACGCGCCCTCGGTCGGCTTCATGCAGCCCTGGGATTTTCTCCTGCTGCGCGACCCGGGCACCCGCCGGCAGGTGCATGACCTGTTCGCGAAGGCGAATGCTGAGGCGGCGCTGATGTTCGAGGCCGAGCGGCGCGAGACCTATCGGGGGCTGAAGCTCGAAGGCATCCTCGAGGCGCCGCTCAACATCTGCGTGACCTGCGACCGCGGCCGCGCCGGGCCGGTGGTGATCGGGCGCACGCACATCCCGATGATGGACCTCTTCTCGTCGGTCTGCGCGGTGCAGAACCTCTGGCTCGCGGCCCGGGCCGAGGGGCTGGGAGTGGGCTGGGTTTCCATTCTCGACAACGCCGCGCTCGCCGCGGCGCTCGGCCTGCCCAAGGGGGTCGTGCCAGTCGCCTATCTCTGCCTCGGGCATGTGCGCGGCTTCCACCGCCGCCCCGAGCTCGAAGCGGCCGGCTGGCGACGGCGGCTGCCGATCATCGATCACGTCCACCACGACCGCTGGGGCAATGCCGGCGCGGATATGCACCTGGCCGAACGGCTCGACACGGATCAGGCCGCGATCGAGACGGGGCGGTTTCTGGTCGAACGGCTCGACTGACCTCGCGGGCGGCGGGCGGGCTTTACAACGCCGCCCGCCGCGGCGACTGTTGTCGCGCGGCAGGAAGGGAGCCGAGATGGATATCACGACGGCGGTCATCACCTGTTTCTCGAAATACGCGACCTTCTCGGGACGCTCCCGAAGGGCGGAATTCTGGTGGTTCGCGCTCTTCAACCTCGGGGTGATGCTGATCCTCGCGGTGATCGACGCAAGCGCGGGCGGCCCGCACCGCTGGATGATGGGCGGGGAGGGGCCGAGCCCGGTCGGCACGCTCTACTGGCTGGTGGTCTTCCTGCCGTCGCTTGCCGTCACCGTGCGGCGGTTGCATGACACCGACCGCATCGGCTGGTGGGTGCTACTGCAGTTCCTCCCCGTGATCGGCCCCCTGATCCTCATCTGGTTCCTCGCCACGCCCGGAACACCGGGGCCCAACCGCTTCGGACCCGATCCGCTCGGCCTGCCGCCAGGCGGGCCGGACGGGTTCACGCCCTCGTCGCTTCCGAAGGTGCCGCGGCGCTGAGGCTCAGTAGCTGTATTCACCGTAGATGCGGCTGAGGTCGCCCGCCCATTCGCCGTGATACTTCTCCAGAAGCTCGTCGGCCGGGACCTTGCCCGTCTCGATGCTTTCCTGCAGCGCGTTGAGGAAATGCGTCTCGTCGGGGACGAGCCCGCCGACACCGGGCCGGGCGCGCGCCTTCAGCCCGGCCTCGGATATCCTCACCGCCTCGCGGGCGATGTCGAGCAGGCGGATGCCCTTCGCCTCGCCCTGAAGGGCATGGACCGAAGCCGCGGCGCGCAGACCGTCGCGCGTTTCGGCGTCCCAGCCCTTGGCGAGATCCCAGGCGGCATCGAGCGCGGTCTGGTCGTAGAGAAGCCCGACCCAGAACGCCGGCAGCGCGCAGAGCCGCCGCCAGGGCCCGCCGTCGGCGCCGCGTGTCTCCATGTATTTCTTGATCCGTGCCTCGGGGAAGATCGTCGTCAGATGGTCGGCCCAGTCGGAAAGCGTGGGCTTTTCCCCCGGCAGCGCCGGCAATTCGCCCTTGAGGAAGTCGCGGAAGGACTGGCCGAGCGCGTTGATGTACCTCCCGTCGCGGTAGACGAAGTACATCGGCACGTCGAGTGCGTAGTCGACATAGCGCTCGAACCCCATGCCGTCCTCGAACACGAAGGGCAGCATCCCCGTCCGCGCCGGATCGAGGTTCTGCCAGATGTGGCTGCGCCAGCTCTTGCGGCCATTGGGCTTGCCGTCGAGGAAGGGCGAATTCGCGAAAAGCGCGGTGGCAACCGGCTGCAAGGCCAGCGCCACGCGGAACTTCTTCACCATGTCGGCTTCCGAGGCGAAGTCGAGGTTCACCTGTACGGTGCAGGTGCGGTACATCATCGTCTTTCCCATGGTGCCGACGCGGTCCATGTAGTCGGTCATCAGCCGATAGCGCCCCTTGGGCATCATCGGCATCTCCTCCTGCCGCCAGATCGGCGCGGCACCGAGCCCGATGAACCGTGCGCCGATTCCGTCGGCCACCGTCTGCACCTCGCGCAGGTGCTCGTTCACCTCGTCACAGGTCTGGTGGATCGTCTCCACCGGTGCGCCCGAAAGCTCCAGTTGCCCCCCGGGCTCCAGGCTCACGTTGGCGCCGTTCTGGCTGAGCCCGATGATGTTGCCCTGTTCGAGCACCGGCTGCCAGCCGTAGCGCTCCGCCAGCCCTTCGAGCATCGCCTTGATCGAGCGCGGGCCGTCGTAGGGCAGGGGCTTCAGGCTGTCCTTGCAGTAGCCGAACTTCTCGTGCTCGGTGCCGATGCGCCAGTCCGCCTTCGGCTTGCAGCCCGCCGCGAGATAGTCCGCGAGGTCCTCGAACCTCTCGATCGGGCCGCCGCCCTGTTGTGGAATGGACATGGGATCGCCTCGACCGGTTTCTGCGCAACGGAGCGAAAGACCTGAAGCGCCCTCGCCGTCAAGTCAAGACTGCGGACCGGACGCGCGCCATGACTTTTCGTGATTGCTCACACCCGCGACAGCCGCGCCTGAGGTCGGGTCCAGAGCGGCAGTGTCGGCTGGCCATGATCGAGTGCCGCGACAAGGGCGGACATGTCGATGCCCGGCAGGGCCGCGAAGGCATCGTAGAGCCGGTCTGCCCCGGCCGCATCGACCGGAATCAGGAGGACTTGGCCGTCGCCGGTCCGGAGCCGCCAGGCACGGGCGCCGTAGTGCTCGGCAAGGCACAGTTCGGCGAGGTCCGCGAGCGCCACGAATCCGCCGAAGGTCGGGCCGAAGTAGCCGACCTGGCCCTCGTCAACCTCGACGAAGCCTGGCGCGTCGATACCGCGTAGGAAGCGGATACGGCGGAGTGCGATGAGGCCCCAGCCCGCCGCGAGGGCAACGATCGCCAGCCCCAGCGGCAGAAGCACATATCCGCCGCCGGACAACGTCCAGAGACCGAATGCAGCCAGAGCCGCCGCCGCGATCACCTCGCGCCAGCGCCGCGCCAACGCGCCGACCTCGGGACGAATCATGCCCGCGTCCAGTCGCCGAGATGCGCCTGCCAGAGCGCCAGGAGCGCCACGGCGGCCGTCTCCGCCCTCAGGATCCGGGGGCCGAGCGCGACGGGCGTCACGAACGGGCGCGTCCGTAGCCCTTCCCGCTCCGCCGGCGAAAAGCCGCCCTCCGGGCCGATGAGAATGGCCGAAGGGCCGGGCGCGAGCGAGGCGAGGACCTCGCGCGGCGACCCGATGCCGGCCGCACCCTCGTCGGCCCAGAGAAGCCGTCGCCCCTCGTCCCAGCGCGCGAGCACACGCGCAAGCGGCGCAGGCTCTGCCACCGCGGGCAGCGACAGCGCCCCGCACTGTTCGGCAGCCTCGCGGACATGCGCCTCCGCCTTGTCGCAGCGGAACCTTTCCGCGTTGGTGTAGTCGGTGGTCACCGGCACCAGCCGCGCCACGCCCAATTCAACCGCCTTCTCGACGATGAATTCCGTGCGCGCCTTCTTCACCGGGGCGAAGAGAAGCCAGAGGTCGGGCGGCCCGGCTTGCGCGCGGGTGCGTTCGAGGCAGCGGAGCGTGCCTTTCCGCTTGCCCGCCTCGATAACCTCTGCAAGCCATTCGCCGTCACGGCCGTTGAAGACCCGGGCCGGCGATCCCAATCCCTCCCGCATCACGCCGAAAAGGTAGTGCGCCTGCGCTTCCGTCAGGGCAACGGATTGCCCCGGCGCGAGTGGCTGGTCTACACAGAGCCTGATCTTCGCCTGAACCATGAGCCGGAACTTATGAGCGCGCCCGACGAAACGCCAGAGCCCGAGGGCGCCGTTGCCGGAACGGTCGCCGACGCGGTGCGCGGCAACTGGGTGGACCGCCTCGCCCCCGGCTTCGCGCGGCCCTACCTCCGGCTGAGCCGCGCCGACCGGCCGATCGGGACCTGGCTTCTGCTCATCCCCTGCTGGTGGGGCGTTGCGCTGGCCGCCGCGCAGGACGGCTGGCGACTCTGGGACGCCTGGATCTGGCTCGGCTGCGCGCTGGGGGCCTGGCTTATGCGCGGCGCGGGCTGCACCTGGAACGACATCACCGACCGCGACTTCGACGCCGCCGTGGCGCGCACGCGGTCGCGGCCGATCCCGTCGGGCCAGGTCAGCGTCCGGCAGGCGGTGATCTGGATGGCGGCGCAGATGGCGGCCGCCGGGCTGGTCCTGCTGTCCTTTAACGGGCTTGCCGTCTTGCTCGGGCTCTCCTCGCTCGGCCTCGTGGCAATCTACCCCTTTGCCAAGCGCTTCACCTGGTGGCCGCAGCTTTTCCTGGGGCTTGCGTTCAACTGGGGCGCCATCCTTGCTTATGCCGCCCATTCCGGGCGGGTGGACTTGGCGGCGGTGCTTCTTTACGCCGCCGGCATCGCCTGGACGCTCTTCTACGACACGATCTACGCCCATCAGGACAAGGAAGACGACGTGCTGATCGGCGTGAAGTCCACGGCGCGGCTCTTTGGTGCGGCGACGGGCAAGTGGCTCGCCCGCTTCCTTGTGGCGACCGTCGGCCTGATGACGCTGGCCGTGCTCGTGGCGCTCCTGCCGGCAGCGGGTCCGTTGAAGCTCGGCCTCGCGCTTTTGGCGCCCTGGGCCATGGGCTGGCATCTTCTCTGGCAGATGAACCGGCTCGACATCGACGATCCGGCAAACTGCCTCAGGCTCTTCCGCGCGAACCGCGACACCGGGCTTGTCGCTGCGCTGTTTCTTGCCGCCGCCGCCTTACTCTGATTGATCCGGCCCGCCCGCCCCCTTATGCAAGGGCGGTCCGCCCCACTGCCAAGGCGCGCCTCCCCATGCGTTTTCCTCTGCCGCTGCCCCGCACCCTGAGCTTTCCCACGAACCTGCCCGTGCGGCTGATACTTCCCGGCTTCCTTCTGCTGGCTGCTTTGCTCAGCCTTCTGGCCGCGACCGTCGCGGCGGGCTTCGTGGAGCGTCGGTCGGCCGAGGGCGTGACCGGGGCGCTCGCCGCCGTTGGGCAGGACTGGGTCGAGGTCCTGGCCGACGGGCTCCAGATCACGCTTGCCGGCACCGCGCCCTCCGAGGCGGAGCGATTCCGGGCGTTGACGGCCGCGGGTACCGTGGTGGACCCGGATCGCGTGATCGACACGATGGACGTGGCCGATCCTGCCGCACTCAAGGCGCCGGACTTCACCGTCGAGATCCTGCGCAATGGCGACGGCGTCTCTCTCATCGGACTGGTTCCTTCCGCGACTGACCGCGAAGGACTGGCGGTGAAACTCGGCGAGGCCGCGGGCGACGGCACGGTGACGGACATGCTGGAGGCGGCCGACCATCCGGTGCCCAAAGGATGGGCGGCAGCGCTCGATTTCGGGATCGAGGCGCTGGCCACGCTGCCGCGCTCGAAGGTCTCGATCTTCGCGGATCGCGTGGCGATCACCGCGATTTCCGACAGCGCGGCGGAAAAGGCGCGACTGGAGGCCGACCTCAGCCGCCGTGCGCCCAAGGGCATCAGGCTCATGCTCGACATCTCGGCGCCGCGGCCGGTGATCACCCCCTTCACGCTGCGATTCCTGATCGACGAGAACGGCGCACGTTTCGACGCCTGCTCGGCCGACAGCGAGAAGGCACGCGACCGGATCATCGCCGCGGCCAACGCGGCAGGTGCCACCCGCAAGATCGCCTGCACCATCGGGCTTGGTGTGCCAACACCCGCCTGGGCCGACGCGGTCACCATGGCACTGGCCGCGATGAAGGAGCTTGGCGCCGGGTCGGTCACCTTCTCGGATGCCGACATTTCGCTGGTGGCCGCCGAGACGGTGTCCCAGGACGCCTTTGACCGCGTAGTGGGCGAACTCGAATCGAACCTGCCCGAGGTCTTTTCTCTCCACGCCGTGCTTACGCCCAGACCGACGGAGGAGTCGGCGGCGTCGGTGGTGCCCGAGTTTGTCGCGACGCTTTCGTCCGAAGGCAAGCTCGAGATGCGCGGCAGGCTCGGCGACGCGCTCTCGCGCGATGCCGTGGACAGCTTCGCCCGGGCGCGCTTCGGCTCCGTCTCCGTCCATGCCGCTACGCGCCTCGCCCCGGACATGCCCGCCGGCTGGACGGTCCGGGTCCTCGCGACCCTCGAGGCGCTTGCGGAACTCGACAACGGCACCGCGCAGGTACGCCCCGAGATCATCAGGGTATCCGGCGTGACCGGCTCTTCCATCGCATCCGACAACGTCGCGCGGATCCTGTCGAGCCGCCTGGGCGAAGGGCTGAACTTCAAGCTCGACATCCGCTATGACGCGAAGCTCGACCCGCTTCTCGGGCTGCCCACGGACGAGGAGTGCGTGGACGGGATCAACGCGATCCTCGCCGAACACAAGATCAACTTCGAGCCTGGCTCCGCCCAGATTGCCCGCGATGCGGCCGGGACGCTCGACAAGATTGCCGAACAGATGAAGCAATGCGCTGACTTTCCGATGGAGGTCGGGGGCCACACCGACGCCCAGGGCCGGGAAGAGATGAACCTCGAGCTCAGCCAGAAGCGGGCCGAGGCCGTCGTCGCCGCGCTGATGGAGCGTCGGGTCCTGACCGGAAACCTCACCGCCACGGGCTTTGGCGAGACCGTGCCCATCGGTGAGAACGAGACCGAGGCGGGCCGGGAGGCCAACCGCCGGATCGAGTTCCGTCTGATCAAGCCCGCAGCCACGGCTGCGACGGAAGGCCAGGCAGAGGACGGGGTACCTGTCGTCGTCAACACGCCGGCCGATGACACGGCAAAGCCGAAACCGCGGCCGGACCGTTGACGCGCCCGGGCGGGGCTTGACCGGCAGGAAACGAACAGCCAAAGCAGGGCCATGAACAGAACCGAACTCATCATCGCCACGGCGATCATCCTCTTCGTGGCCTTCGGGCTAGGTTGGTTCGCCTGCTGGTTCGTCCATCGCCTCAGCCGGGTCACGAAGGCCGAGATCGACGACCTGGAAAAGATGGCGCGCGACCTGCACGAGGCCGAGGAAACCCGCGATGCCGCGATCACCTTCCTCGAAAGCCGCGAGGCGGAACTGACCAACCGGCTCAACCAGTCGCAGGCGGAACTGCGGGCGGCGATGGACGGCCTGCGTGACGCCAGGGCCGAGGCCGAGGAACTGCGCGCCTACATCGAGCGGATGCACGCCGGCTGACCGGTCCTGCCTACCACCGCGTCAGCGCTTCCTCATCCTCCTCGGTCGCGGCGACCCATGTCGCGCCATCGGCGCCGATTTCCTTCTTCCAGAAGGGCGCGCGGGACTTCAGGTAGTCCATCAGGAATTCCGCCGCCTCGAAGGCCGCGACCCGATGGCGCGCGGCCGTCGCCACCATCATGATCGCCTCGCCGGGTGCGAGCGGGCCGTAGCGGTGAATGACCAGAAGTTCGGCCAGGCTCCACCGCACATGCGCCTCCTCCGCGATTGCCGCGATCGCCTTCTCGGTCATCCCGGGATAGTGCTCGATCTCCATCCGCGCCAGTTGCCCGCTGTCGTCGCGGACGATGCCGAGAAATGTGACGACCGCGCCCACGCCGCGCCCACCGGCGCCGAAGCCGGCGCATTCCGCGCCGTAGTCGAAGGGTTCCGCCTGGACACGGACCCGGACCGCCATGGCTCAGCCCCCAGTCATCGGCGGGAAGAAGGCGACCTCGCGCACGCCGGCAAGCGGCGCGGAGAAATCGGCAAGCTGCTGGTCGAGTGCCACCCGCAAGCTTCGCAGGTCGGCGAAGGCGGCGGCATAGCGGTCTTCGCGGGACCTCAGTTCCGCGACGAGATCGGCCACGGTCGCGGCCGATGTATCGACCCGCTCGCGCGGCAGGCCGATGCGCTCGCGCACCCAGGCGAAGTAGAGCACGTCGATCATCGTTCGTCCTTCAGAAACGGCAGGGCCTTGCGGAAGTATTCCCACCCCGTGAGGAATGTGAGAACGGCCGCGATCCAGATCAAGCCGAGCCCGACGAAGGTGGCATAGGAAGAACAGCCACGCACCCCGCATGAGCGGATCGGGTCGGCGAGCCCGGCCGTGACAAGGTCGGCATATTCCTCGGGGGTTAGGCCGCGCCGCGCGATGCCTTCGAGATGTTCGAGCCCGGTGCCGAGGAAGAGAATGGCTATGGCGATCATCTGCGCCGTGGTCTTCCACTTTGCAAGGTTCGTGACCTTCAGAGAGCCCGCCGTGGCGCCGAGGTACTCCCTCAGTCCCGAGACGAAGACCTCACGGAAGAGGATCAGCGTCGCTGGCAGGATCAGCCAGGGGTTCATCCCCGAGTAGCCGGTCAGCACCATGATCGCGATCACCACCATCGCCTTGTCGGCGATCGGATCGAGCATGGCGCCGAACTTCGATTCCTGCTTCCAGAGCCGTGCGAGATAGCCGTCGAAATAATCGGTGATGGCGGCGGAGACGAAGAGGACGAGCGCGAACCAGTCTGCCCAGGGCCGGTGAAAATAAAGGAACATCACCGCGACACCGGGTGCGGCGAGCAGGCGGAGGACCGTCAGCGTGTTCGGGATCGTCCATCTCATGGCGGCACCCTAGCGACTGGCGGCGGCAACTGGAAGAGGCGTGACCCGCCGCTCAGTCCGCCGCCGCGAGCGTCCTGTCGAGGGCGGGCCAGAGCTCGTCCAGCGGTTCGCAGCCGATGGCGAGGCGCACGAAGCCGGGGGCCACCGCATCGCCCCAGCGGTCGCGGCGTTCGGCCGAACTGTGGACGCCACCGAAAGAGGTGGCGGGCCGGAGGAAGGGGCAGGCGGCGATGAAGGCCTCGGCGGCCGCGCCCGAGGCGAGCGTCAGCCCGACGAGGAACCCCGACCGTTGCATCTGTCGCGCGGCGAGGTTGTGGGCCGGGTCGCCCGGCAGGCCGGGGTAGCGAATTGCCTTCACCGACGGATGCACGGCGAGCCGTTCGGCGACCGTGCCCGCAGTCCGGCACATTCGGTCGAAGCGCAACTCCAGTGTCTCCAGGCTGCGGTGCAGGAGCCAGGCCTCGAACGGGCCGGGGATGGTGCCGGAAATCTTGCGCCAGTCCCTCAGCGCCGCGATCAGGCCGGCATCTCGGGCGGCCACATGGCCCATCAGAAGGTCGGAATGGCCCCCCGGCGCCTTGGTGTCGGAGGCCAGGACAATATCGGCCCCAAGGTTCAGCGGACGCTGGCCGAAGGGCGTCATGGTGGTATTGTCCACGATGGTGAGGCCGCCCGACGACCGCACCTGGCCGGCCACCTCGGCGATGTCGCAGAGATCCAGGCCCGGATTCGAGGGACTCTCCACGAAGACGAGGCGATAGCCCTCGAAGCCGCCCTCGGCGAAGGCCGCGGTCGGGCGCCGGTCGAATGTCACGCCGAGCTTGGCGAGGATGCGGTCGGCCAGGAGCCGCGTCGTGTAATAGCCGTCCGATGGCAGCAGCACCCGGTCCCCGGCGGAGAGGAGGGCAAGGAACGGCGCGGTGATCGCGGCCATGCCGGAGGGGAACAGCACCGCCTCGGCCCCCTCGAGATGGCCGAGCATCTTCTCGCAGGCCTCCCATGTCGGGTTGTCCGAGCGCCCGTAGCTCGCGTATCCCGCCGGATCGCCCGGCAAGTGGTACATCGAGGCGAGCGTCAGGGGCAGCGCGATCGGTTCGCCCTTTTCGAGCGCGCGGCCGCGCAGGTGGAGAAGCTCGGCGGGCGAGGCGCGATTATCTTCGGTCATGGTGGAGGCTCCTGGCGGCGGCGTCCGCTTCCCGCATGGCAGCCTAGTGGCGGGGGCGTCAAACGGAAAGGGGGGACAGGTTCGCCGGTGCGTCAGAGGGTGCCGGTTCCCTGCCGCGCCGCAAGGGCGCGGCGAACGCCCTCGACGAAGCGGGCGGTGTCGGCGGGGTTGACGTATTCCACCGCTTCGGCCCCATCCTTCACTGGATCCCAGGCCGGGTCGAGCGCGAGCGCAGCGTCGATGTGGCGGGCGGCCTCGTCCGTGCGGCCGGCCAATGCGTACGCCGCGGCGAGCCGGGTCTCGCGCATCGGGCCGCGCGGCGCGAGCCTGAGAAGACTCTCGATCGAAAGGCCGTAATCCCCGGCCGTGAAGGCTGCGACCGCGAGATCGAGGAAATACCACATCGGGTGGAACGGGTTCAGCTCGATGGCCCGGCGGCAAAGCTCCAGCGCCTCCAGCCCGCGGCCCTGGTTCGAGAGCATGTAGCTCAACGCGGCCATCGTGTCCGTGTCGTAGGGATTCAGTTCCAGCGCATGCCGGGCATGGAACTCGGCCGCGCCGGTTTCGCGGCGGAACTGGTGGACGAGGCCGAGCATCCGATGGCAGCGCGCCTCTTCCGGCGCGAGCGCCACGGCGCGGGACGCATTGACCAGCGCGCGGTCCAGTACCTCTTTCGGTGCAGAGCCATAGCCTGCGGCGATGACCTCTGCGAGCGCGAGATAGCCGAGCGCGATGGCGAAATCCGGGTCGATCTTCAGGGCCTCGCGCAGGTGATCGCAGGCGGCTTCGTTCACACCCGGCCCGACATCTCTGAGATACCGCCGCGCGGTGACGAAGTGGCGGAAGGCCTGGATGTCTGCCGGCCGGCCCGAGAGCGGCGCATCCATCGCCGATTCCTCGGCTGTCGCGGCAACGCGCTGGATGATCCGGCGGGGCAGCGTATTCTCCAGGGTCAGCACCTCTGTCTCGTCGAGCGTGAAGGTTTCCCCCCAGATCTGCCGCATTCCGGACGTTTCGGTGAGGTAGACCGAGATGCGGTAGCGGTCGCCCGCCCGGCGCACGCGGCCGCGCACCACATAGTCGGCGTGAACCTCACGCGGCCCGTCCGGAGATAGGCCGAGGGCGGAATAGGGCGAGATCACCGCCAGCGTCCGATAGCGGGCGAGGCCGTAGGTCACTTCCTCGGCAATGTCGCGGAACAACCGGTCGTCCCCGTCGTCGCCATCCACGCCGAACGGAAGGACCGCGAGACGCAATTCCCGAACCCCCGATCCCGTCGAGGATGGCGACGCCGGGACGGTGCGGGCGATATCGAGCATGTAGCCGCGACGCGGAAAGGTCCGAACGATGTGCCGGGTCTCGGGTCCCAGCACGCGGCGCAGGTCCTTGATGGTTTGTGTCAGGGTGTCATCGCTGACGAAGACGCCGGGCCAGACGGCGGCCATCAGGCTTTCCTTCTGCACGACCGCGCCGCGATGTGCGGCCAGTTGGGTCAGCAGGGCATAGGTCTTGGCGCGGATTTCGACGGGCACGCCATCGTGTTCCAGCGTTCCACGCGCCGGATCAAGGCTGAACCCGGCAAAATGGATCGTCCCCGTCTCCTCCTGCACACCCGGCATCCGACACCGCTGCGACCTTGCGATGCCTCATCGGAAGCCTGCGCAGCCAGGCTGTCAACGCCCTTTTGGCCATGTCACGACCCGCGCGCGAGAGTGCCGGCAGCAGCGGCGGATAGTCGGCCTGAAGAATGCGCGGATCGTCCGCGTCAAGGATCGCAAGGTAGTCGGGATGCGCCCCGATCGACATGCCGTCTGCGATCAGATGGGCCAGTTCCGCACGGCGGGCCCGGGCCTCGGTCCGCGTTTCCCAATCCGCCTCGGGCGTCCAGTGGTTCTCCTTTTCACTGACCGTGGGGTGACGATGACGCAGCATGACGGGCCTCCTGGGCAATCCGGTGCAGGCCCAGAGGGTAGGCCTGATCGCAGATGGCGTCCGGTCGGCTGGCTGAAATCTTTCTGAAATCGTGCGGTTCAGTTGCCCGCGCGGAAGCAGTCGCGGAGCGTCTTCGCCATCGGTTCGGAAATCGCGTTCACGGCCGCAAGGCTGTCCACTCCGGCGCGCGTGACGGCCTTGGGCGAACCGAAACGCTGCGGCAGTGCCCTTTCGGGCGGGGGGCTTTGTCTCCGGACGGAGAGCCTGGCGGCGGCGAGGACCCGCGCGAAGAGGGTTACGCTCAGCGAAGGAAGAACAGGATGGTCATGATCGCCCCGACGGCGGTCACGAAATGGCGCAAAAGATCGGTCCTTGCGATGCGCCGGCTTTGACGCGCGCCGACATAGCCGCCCAGCGCCGCGCTCGCCGCCATGACCAGCGCCTGTTCCCAGGCGATCAGGCCGGCCGCGACGAAGGCAAGCGCGGACAGCAGCGACAGGACCGCCGACAGGACGTTCTTCAGTCCGTTCATGCCGTGCAGGTTGGCATAGCCGATGAGGCCGAAGGCCGCGAGTAGCATGATCCCGAGCCCGCCGTTGAAGTATCCGCCATAGACCGATACGGCGAGGATCGCGAGCGCCGATGGCAGGGGACCCGCGGCATGGCCGCCCTGCCGCCGCAGGAGCCGGATCAGGCGAGGTCCGGCCGCGAACAGCACCGTCGCGAGAAGCAGGAGCCAGGGCACGATCCACAGGAACGTATCCCCCGGCGTCACGATCAGCAGCAGCGCGCCGAGAATGGCGCCGACTGCGGAGATCGCGATGATCGCGCGCAGTCCGAGGCTGCCTTCGGGCTCCATGTCGTTCCTGAAGGCCCAGGCGCTGCTCAGATAGCCCGGCAGCGCGGTCAGTGTCGCGGTGGCATTGGCGCTGACCGGCGGTATGCCGACATGGATGAGTGCGGGCAGGGTCAGGAACGTCCCGCCGCCGGCGACGGCGTTCAGCACACCCGCCGCGAATCCGGCACCGGCCAGCAAGAGAATCTCGAACATCCGCGCCCCTTCCGTCTTCTGAAGTGGCATCTTCTTGCACGCTGGCATATTGGTCTGCAAATTGGTCTGGAAAGAGAGGCCGATGACGCGGCTGAGCTTCAAGACGACCGAATCCCGGCTGCGCCGCCTTCTCGCCGAGCTTGCCCCCGACGCGGGCGACCGGCTGCCCGCCGAACGCATGCTCGCGATGCGCCTGGGATGCAGCCGCGAGACCCTGCGCAAGGGGCTTTCCACGCTGGAGCGCGAGGGCGAGATCTGGCGGCATGTCGGCCAGGGCACCTTTCGCGGCGCGCGACCGCGGCACCTGCCGGTCAGGGACATGCTCCTGGTCGAAGGGGCGACGCCGCCCGACCTGATGCGGGCGCGCATCCTTCTCGAACCGCAGGTCGCCGCCGAAGCGGCGCGCCGCGCCGATGCGCCGGACATCGCCCACCTGCGCGGCAGGCTTGCCGCCGGACGCCGGGCGCCCGACCTCGCGGCCTGCGAGCAGGCGGATGACGCCTTTCACCGGGCGGTCGCGGAGGTGTCGCGCAACCCGGTGCTGATCGGCCTGCTGACCTACCTGTCCGGCGCGCGCCGCCGCGCCGCCTGGCAGCGGGAATGGCACCGCACCTATCGCAGGACCGGCGCCGGCGAGTTCCGCACGATCCACAGCGACCAGCACCGGGATATCGTGGACCGCATCGCCGCCGCCGACGCCGCCGGGGCGGCCGAACGGATGGCCGTCCATCTGAAGGCGATCGAAGCCGCCATGTCGGGCGCGGGTGGATGATCTTGGCGTGTCCTCACCCGCCCGCGTGGAAGTAGTCGTAGACCGTCTGCGCCATCGTCGCCGAAATCCCGTCCACGGCCTTGAGGTCTTCGAGCCCGGCGCGGCTTACCGCCTTGGCCGACCCGAAATGCTGGAGGAGCGCCCGCTTGCGCGCCGCGCCGATGCCGGGTACCTCGTCGAGCGGGGTGGCGCCGATGGACTTGGCGCGCTTCGCCCGGTGCGCGCCGATGGCCCAGCGATGGGCCTCGTCCCTCAGGCGCTGGATGAAGTAGAGGACCGGGGAGTTGTGCGGGAGCGCGAAAGGGGGCTTGCCGGGGCGGTGGAATTCCTCCTTGCCGGCATCGCGGTCGACGCCCTTGGCGACGCCGATCATCGGCACATCCTCGACCCCCAGTTCCTCCATGATCCCGTTCACCGCCGAGACCTGCCCGGCGCCGCCGTCGATCAGCAGGAGGTCGGGCCAGGCTTCGCTTTCGCGGTCGGGATCCTCTTTCAGCAGTCTCTGGAAGCGACGGGTCAGCACCTCCTTCATCATGCCGAAATCGTCGCCGGGGGTGAGGTCCGCACCCCTGATGTTGAACTTGCGGTACTGGCTTTTGACGAAGCCCTCGGGCCCGGCGACGATCATCCCGCCGACGGCATGGGTGCCCATGATGTGCGAGTTGTCGTAGACCTCGATCCGCCGAGGCGGCGCGTCGAGATCAAACGCCTCGGCAAGCCCTTCGAGAAGCTTCGACTGGGCAGCACTTTCGCTCATCTTCCGGCCAAGGCTTTCGCGGGCGTTGCGGGCGGCGTTCTCGACCAGTTCCGCCTTCTCGCCCCGTCGCGGGACGGCGATCTCCACCTTGCGGCCGGCGCGGTCGGACAGAAGCTCGGTCATCAGGTCGGCATCCTCGATCAGGTGCGACAGGAGGATGAGGCGCGGCGGCGCCTTGTCGGCGTAGAACTGGCCGAGGAAGGCTTCGAGCACTTCCGGCGCCTCGGCCCCGGCGCCGGTCTTGGGGTAGAAGTCGCGGTTGCCCCAGCTCTGGTTGGCCCGGATGAAGAACACCTGCACGCAGGCCTGTCCGCCCTCCATGTGGAGCGCGACGACATCCGCCTCGGCCACGCCGCGAGGATTGATGCCCTGGACCTGCTGGACCTGGGTCAGCGCCTTGATCCGGTCGCGCAAGGCCGCGGCGCGTTCGAACTCCATCGCCTCCGAGGCGGCGGCCATGTCCTCGGCAAGCCTGGCCTGCACCTGCGTGGACTTGCCTTGCAGGAAGCGTTCGGCATCGGCGACGAGCGTGCCGTAATCCGCTTCGCTCACATGGCCTACACAGGGCGCGCTGCACCGCTTGATCTGGTAGAGCAGGCAAGGCCGCGTGCGGCTGGCGAACATGGCGTCGGAGCAGTTGCGGAGCAGAAACACCTTCTGCAACTGGTTCAGCGTCCGGTTCACCGCCCCGGCGCTGGCGAAGGGGCCGTAATAGTTGCCCTTCTCCTTCTTCGCGCCGCGATGTTTCTTGATCTGCGGGAACGGGTGCTCCTTGGACACGAGGATGTTCGGGAAGGACTTGTCGTCGCGCAGGAGCACGTTGAAATAGGGCTTTAGCTGCTTGATGAGGTTCTGCTCCAGAAGCAGCGCCTCGGTCTCGGTCCGCGTCGTCAGGAACATCATCGAGGCCGTCGCGTGGATCATCCGCGCGATCCGCGCCGAATGGCCCGAGGGGCGCGCGTAGTTCGAGACGCGCGCCTTGAGATTGCGGGCCTTGCCGACGTAAAGCACCCGCCCCTCGGAATCGAGCATGCGGTAGACGCCGGGCTGGGCGGTCAGCGTCTTGAGGTACGACTGGATCAGCGCGTGCCCCGAAAGCTTACCTCGCGTCATCTCGGTCATCTCGAAACGTCCTCATTTCGCGACCCCTGCGTCGGCACCGATTCCTGTCTTCGGCTGCAACCTCGCGTGCCCAAAGGCAAGCGAAATCCTGTCCACGGAAAATGTGGATAACTCTGTCGAAAAGAATTCGACGCGCGGAAATTTTCCTTGTTTTCGGCTAGGTTCATCACGTTGCCTGTTTTTTAGGCAGTCTCGCAACCCATTGAAATCGCGCATGATTTTTCTGCATCTCCGGCAAATCACTGAAAGCATTGGGAGAATCGTCACGCATTTGTCACAGCCGCGTTACAGGTGGACAAGTCAAGCCCGGCCAGGCGTTTCGTGCCGATATTTCGCTAGTCCACACCCAAGATGTCGGGTGTCTTCCAGCCCAGATGCTGGCCTCCGTCCACGCAGATCAACTGCCCGGTGACCGCGCGGGCATCGATGAGATAGCCAAGCGCCGCGCAGATGTCCTCCGGGTCGGCGCCGCGCTCAAGGACCGAGCAGGCGCGCTGTCCATGGAATTGCTCTGCGGTCTGGCGCGCCCCCTGAAGCGTGGTGCCGGGGCCGATGGCGTTGACGCGGATATCGGGGGCGAGTGCGCGGGCGGCGGTCCGGGTGAAGGCCCAAAGGCCCATCTTTGCCACCGTGTAGGACATGAATTCCGGTGTGAGCTTCCGCACCCTCTGGTCAAGCATGTTGACGACGAGACCCTGCGCAAGCGCGGCGCCATCCGCCTGTCGCACGGCTTTCGGCGCCTGGGCAGCAAAGTCCTGTGTCAGCGCGACCGGTGCGCGGAGGTTCGATTCGATGTGCCGGTCCCAGCTTTCGCGGGTTCCGGTGCGGATGTTGTCGTATTCGAAAATGGAGGCGTTGTTGACCAGAAGGTCGATCGGCCCTCCGAGCGCCGCGGCCGCCCGGGCAACGAGGCTGCGGCTTTCGGCCTCCTGCAGGAGATCGGCGCGCAGCGTCGCGGCCGTGACGCCAAGCGCGCGGGCGTCGGCGGCGGTCGCTTCGGCCTCTTCCGCCGAACTCGCGTAGTGGATGGCGACCTCGATGCCGCGCCCCGCAAGATGGAGCGCCATCGCCCGGCCAAGTCGCCGCGCCCCCCCGGTGACGAGCGCGCGCTTCATCCGGCCTTGCTCCCGCAGGGGCAGGGCGCGTTGCCGATGCGTGGCCGACCGCAGGACGCGCAACGTGCGGCCCCAAGCCGGCGCTGACCGCGTCCGGGAAACCGGAGCCGCCCGAAGACGGCGAGTGCGGCGAGGAAGACGAGGAGGAGCGTGACCGCCTTGACCATGTCAGACCCCGTAGCGCGCCCAGAGGGCGCGTTCCTCGATCTCGTCCATCGCCGCGCCAAGGAGATGCCCGCCGAAGCGCTGCAGGAAGGGCTTCTTCACGCCATAGGGCACGAGCCGCACCTTGTCGCCGTATAGTGCCTTCAGCTTCGGCACCATGTGGCCAAGCCCGTCGGCCAACCCCTGGTCAACGGCAGCCTGGCCGACCCAGACATCGCCCGTGAAAAGGTCGCCTGGGGCGAGCCTTCCGCCGCGCCGGCTGCGCACCTGCGTCTTGAACGCCTCGTGCACGGGATCGAGAATCGCCATGAGCCGTGCCACGTCTTCGGCCATCTCCGGCCGGAACGGGTCGAGAAAGCTCTTGGAACGGCCGGCGGTGTGCACGCGCCGCTCGATCCCGTGACGGGCGAGGAACTCCGGGAATCCGAAGCCGGCCGAGATCACGCCGATGGAGCCCACGACGGAACTCGCATCGACCCAGATGTCGTCGCCGGCCGTCGCCAGCCAGTAACCACCCGAGGCTGCCACATCCTCCACGAAGGCGTGGACGGGCAGCTTCTTTTCCTCGGCCAGTCGCCGGATCCGCGCCGCGATCAACGCGGACTGCACCGGCGAACCGCCGGGGGAATTGATTGCGAGCGCCACGGCGGCGGGCCGGCCCTTGCGGAACGCCTTGTCGATCACCGGGGCGAGCGCGGCGTCGCTGAGCCCGCCGCCCATGCGTCCGCCCGCGACGATCATGCCCTGCAGGCGCAGCACAGAGACGCGGGGAGGAGACTTCAGGAAAGGGATGAATGCTGCCATGCCCCCGATGTAATCCGGGGGCGCGCGGGCGACAATAGCCCGACCTTTCGCGCTTCCGTCCGCCGGGGTAGGCTCCGGCCATGATCGACAAGCTTGAAATGTTCATCGCGCTTGCCAATGAACGCCACTTCGGCCGCGCGGCCGAGACCATGGGCGTGACCCAGCCCACGCTTTCCTCCGCCATCCGGCAACTGGAGGAGCAGCTCGGCGTGCAGCTCGTGTTCCGCGCCTCGCGCTTCGAGGGGCTCACGCCGGAAGGCCAGCGCGTGCTCGACTGGGCGCTCCGGATCGTCGGGGATGCGCGCGCGTTGCGCGAGGAGATGCGGGCGCGGCGGCTCGGGCTTTCGGGCAACCTCCGGATCGGGGTGATCCCGACGGCGCTGCCGATGATCGCACGGCTCACCGCGCCCTTCCTCGCCGCCAACCCCAATGTGGATATGGCGATCCTCTCGCGCACATCGGTCGAGATTCTCGACGGAATCGAGCGGCTGGATCTCGATGCCGGGATCAGCTACCTCGACAACGAGCCGCTTGGCCGCGTCGTGCAGGTGCCGCTCTACCGCGAGGGTTACCGCCTGCTCGTCGCCGAAGGCTCGGCCCTTGCCGGGCGGACGTCGATCCCCTGGGTCGAGGTCGCCACCCTGCCGCTCTGCCTTCTGACCGGCGACATGCAGAACCGGCGGATCGTCAACCGCCACCTCGCCGAAGCGGGGACCAAGGTGCCGGCGCGGGTGGAGGCCAATTCTTCCATCGCCCTCATTTCCCATGTGCGGACGGGCGAGTGGGTCGCCATCGTGGCCGAGACGCTGGCCGAGATGCACGGCGCGGGGCTGAAGGCGATCCCGATCGTCGCGCCGGACGCGAGCCACCTTGTCGGGCTCATCGCCGATCCGCGCGAACCGCACCGGCCGGTTGTGGACGCGCTTCTGGATCAGGCGCGGAAACTCGCGCGGGCCTGAGCGCGGTCAGCGCCCCGCATCGCCGCCCCATCCGGCCCCCTGCATCTCCCTGAGCCGGCTCGCCGTGCGCTCGAACTCGAAAGCGCCCTCGCCCTCGACATAGAGCCGCTCGGGCTCGTCGGCCGCCGAGCAGATCAGCCGCACCTTCGCCTCGTAGAGGGCGTCTATGAGCGTCACGAATCGCTTCGCCTCGTTGTAGTTCTCGGCCGAGAGATGCGGGATGTCGTCGAGGATCAGCACCCGCACCGCGCCGGCGATGGCGAGGAAGTCGGCCGGACCGAGCGGGCGGCCGCAAAGCTCCCAGAACGACGCGCGTGCCACGCCGGCGTGATACTCAGGCAGGACCACCTCGCGCCCCTTGACCTCAAGCCTGAGCTGACTGTCGGCCCCGCCGCCGGTCAGTTCCAGCCAGATACGCGAGATCGCCGCGCGCGCATCCGGACCCGCGGGCGTGAACCACACCTGCGCCCCCTGGAGCCGGTGCTGGCGGTAGTCCGTCTCGCTCTCCAGTTCGCGGACGACCATCCGCTCCTTCAGAAGCTGGATGAAGGGAAGAAAGAGCGGCCGGTTCAGCCCGTCCTTGTAGAGATCGTCGGGCACGCGGTTCGACGTGGTGACGACCGTCACGCCACGGTCGAAGAGCATCTGGAAGAGCCGCCCGACGATCATCGCGTCGGCGATGTCGGTGATCTGCATCTCGTCGAAGCTGAGCAGACGGAGCTTGCCGGCGATGTCCTCGGCCACGGGCCGGATCGCGTCGTCGACCCCGGTCTTGCGCGCGGCGTGCAAGGCCGCCTGCACCTCCTGCATGAAGGCGTGGAAATGCACGCGACGCTTGGCATCGATGGCGACATGGCCATGGAAGAGGTCCATCAGCATCGACTTGCCGCGCCCGACCCCGCCCCAGAGGTAAAGACCCCTCACCGGCTCCGGTGCCCTGGCGAAAAGCCCGCCGAGGAGGCCGCGCTTCTTCCCGTTCGCCTCTTCGAGGCCGAAACGGATTCGGTCGAGTTCCGGCAGGACGGCGCGCTGGGCGGCGTCCTGCCGGAGCCCCCCCTCGTGCGTCATCCGGTCGTAGATCTCGGTCAGCGTCTCGGCCATGCACGCCCGATAACGCGGCGCGGGGACAAGGGAAAGCCCGACGGCACGGGCGGCCCGGAATTGTCGCGATCACAATTCTCGATTTGACCGGGCCGCCGGCCCGGAGCTAAGTCGCAAGGCCCGAAAGGAGACACCGGCATGTCCGTGCGCGCCCCCCTCTTCACCCCCGTGCTGATCGGCGGGTGCGTCATCATCATGCTGGGCTTCGCCATCCGGGCGAGCTTCGGCGTCTTCCAGATCCCGATCGCCGCCGAGTTCGGCTGGCCGCGCGCGGAGTTCTCGCTCGCCATCGCAATCCAGAACCTCGCCTGGGGGATCGGCCAGCCGATCTTCGGCGCGCTCGCCGAGAGGTTCGGCGACCGCCGCGCGATTGTCGCGGGGGCGCTCTTCTATGCCGCCGGACTGGTCCTCTCGGCCTTCGCGGTGACGCCCGGCCAGATGCAGCTTCTGGAAATCCTCGTCGGATTCGGCATCGCCGGCACCGGCTTCGGTGTCATCCTCGCCGTCGTCGGACGCGCGGCGAGCGCCGAGAACCGGTCGCTGGCGCTCGGCATCGCGACGGCGGCGGGATCGGCCGGCCAGGTGTTCGGTGCGCCGGTGGCCGAGATCCTTCTGGGCCACTACGCCTGGCCGACCGTCTTCATGATCTTCGCGGCGGTGATCCTTCTCAGCCTCTTCGCGCTGCCGCTGATGCGGGCGCCGGAACGGGCGAGCCGGGCCGAACTGGAAGAGTCGATGGGCGAGGTGCTCCTGAAGGCCTTCCGCGACCCGTCCTACATCCTGATCTTCCTCGGCTTCTTCTCCTGCGGATACCAGCTTGCCTTCATCACCGCGCATTTCCCCGCGATGGTGACCGAGATGTGCGGCGCGATCGCGCCCGGGGGCATGCTCGCGGCGGTCGGGATCACGACGACCTCGGCACTGGGCGCCATCGCGATCTCGGTCATCGGGATGGCGAATATCGTCGGCTCGATCACCGCGGGCTGGCTCGGCAAGCGCTACACGAAGAAATACCTTCTCGCCGGCATCTACCTCGCGCGGACGGTGGTGGCGGCGGCGTTCATCCTGATGCCGATCACGCCGGCCTCGGTGCTGATCTTCTCGCTCCTCATGGGGGCACTCTGGCTCGCCACGGTGCCGCTGACGAGCGGGCTTGTCGCGCACATCTACGGTCTGCGCTACATGGGCACGCTCTACGGCATCGTCTTTCTCAGCCACCAGATCGGCGGATTCCTCGGTGTATGGCTCGGTGGGCGGATGTACGACATCTACGGCGACTACACGCTGGTCTGGTGGATCGGGGTCGGGGTCGGCGCCTTCTCGGCGATCGTCCATCTGCCGATCCGCGAGCATCGCATGGGGGCCGCGCTGCCGGCCTGAGGGCGCGGCGGCGGTTTCATCACCGCAGCGCCGAAGGATATGCGCCAGACGGAAGGGTTCAGGCGCCGCGCGCGACCCCGAGGATGTAGCGCGCCGTCATCAGGTCCAGATGCGCGCCGCCGCCGTTCTTGCAGAGCGTGATCTCGTCGTCTGACCGGCGCGCGAATGCGCCCGACGCGAGGTCGTAATAGTCCGCGACGATGTCAGCCTCGGTGATCGCCCCCTCCGCCAGCGGGGCGATGAACTCGCCGATGTGGTGGACAGTGGTGGCGCGGGAGTCGCAGAAGACGCGGGCGCGGCGGAGGCAGTCGCTGTCGGCCTCGCGCATGTCGGGCCGGTAGGCGCCGATGAGGTCGAGGTGGCTGCCCGGTCTGAGCCATGCGCCCCTGATGAGCGGTTCGGTCGCCATCGTCGCGCAGCAGATGATGTCCGCGCCGCCGACGGCCGCCGCGAGATCGGCAACCGGTCTCGCGCCGGTTTCCTCGGCAAACGCCCTTGCGGCGTCGGGGTTGCGCGCCCAGATCGTGAAGCGTGCGCCCGCAAAGCCCGCCGAATATGCCTCTACGAGGGTATGCGCCACGGCGCCGGCGCCGACGATCAGGATGCTGCGCGCCTCCTTGCGCGCGAGCCGACGGGCGGCGAGCAGGCTGTCGCCGGCCGTCTTCCACTTGGTCACGAGCCGGAAGTCCACGAGCGCCTCCAGTTCGCCCGTGGCGTCGGACAGCAGGTTCACCGCGCCGCTGATCGCAGGGATGCCGCGCCGCACGTTGCCAGGAAAGATCGAGGCCGCCTTGACCGCGAGCCCGAGCCCGTCGATCCAGGCGGAGCGGGTAAGCAGCGTGTCCGCCCCCCGGCGCAGGATGGTGTCTGCAACCTCCGCGCGGGGCAGGCGGTGGCCGGCCTCGATGGCCTCGGTCAGCGCGATCCAGTCGAGCCGGTCCTCGACCTCGGGACCGACGATCTCGATCGTCATGCCGCTTCCTCCCGCGTCAGGAACCCCTCCGCCACCAGCCTTGCCGCCAGCCCGGCGGGGCCGTCGAAATGATGCGTCGCCCAGCCGCGCGCAACGGCGACCGCGATGTTGTCGGCCCGGTCGTCGGTGAAGAGAAACTCGGGCCCGGTGCGGCCGGTTCCGGCCTCGACGGCGGCGTAGATCGCGGGGTCGGGCTTGGTCATGCGCAGCCGACCGGAGACGAAGGCCCGGTCGAACTCGCCGAGGAACGGGTAATGGCGCTCTGCGAAGGCGAAAGTATCGTCACCGAAATTCGTCAGCGCGAAGACCGGCACGCCACTGGCCTTCAGCGCCTGCAGGAGCCGCACCGAATGCGGGATGGCGGGCGAGGCCATGTCGATCCAGTTGTCGTGCCAGAGCCGGATCTCGGCTTCCCAATCGGGGTAGCGGGCGGCGGTGGCATAGATCGTCTCGCGAAAGGGGGCGCCCCGGTCCACCGCCTCGTTCATCCCGTGGAGGTCCACCTCGGCGAACATCCGCGCGCGGGCCTCCGGGCCGATGGCACGGTCGTAGAACCGTTCCGGCTGCCATTCGATCAGCACGTTGCCGATGTCGAAGACGACCGCGCGTTCCCCTGCCATGCCTTCTATCCCTTGTGTCCGCGTCAACGTAGCGGGTGCGCCGGGAAAGGAAACCCCCGATCAGCGCCGTGCGCGCGGGCCCTCCGGCGCTACGCCGCGGCGCGTCTCGCGCCAGATGAGATAGAGCCCGCCGGCGAGGATGAGGGCGATCCCCGTCCAGGAGACCGCGTCCGGCCAGTCGCCGAAGACGACGACGCCCCAGAAGACGGCGAGCGGCATGGCGGTGTATTCGAAGGGCGCGGCGAGGGCCGCCTCGCAGAGCCGGTAGCCTTGCGCGACGAGGAGCGAGCCGATGGCCGCCGCGATGCCGAGCATGGCGAGGACCGGCCAGTCGCCCGGTTCCGGCCACATCCAGGCGCGCAGGAGGAAGTCGAGCGAGGCGTCGCCGGTGCCCGCGTAGCGCCCGTCGCCCACGCCGAGCCCCATCGCCGCCGAGACCACGACGAAGGTGATCTGGATGTAGAAGGCGAGCGTGACGGCGCTTTCCGTGCCGCCGAGCCGGCGGGTGAGAATGTTGACCATCGCATAGGCGACGGCGCCGAGGAGCGGCAGGATGGCGACCGGCCGGAACGCCTCCGTCCCCGGTCTGAGGATGACGATGACGCCGAGAAGGCCGAACCCGACGGCGAGCCAGCGGCGCGGCCCCACCTTTTCACTTAGGAGGAGGACCGACAGGGCGGTGATGAGCAGCGGGCTCACGAAGGAGATCGCGACCGCCTCGGCCAGCGGCATCGCGGCCAGCGCCACGAAGAAGAGCATGTTGGCGAAGACGACGAAGACCCCGCGCAGGATGTGGACGCGCAGCCGGCGCGTCCTGAGCCCCGTGTAGCCGCCCTGCAGCGGCATCACGACGGCGAGCAGGATCGCCATGGCGACGATTGTCCGGATCAGGACGACCTGGTGGAGCGCATAGTCACCGCTCAGGAACTTGATGCCCATGTCGTTGAGCGAAAAGAACAGCATTCCGCCCACGATGCAGAACACACCGATGATGCGGGTCCGCGCCTCGGCGGAAACAGGGTCGAGCGTTGTCATGGAATCGATCTGCCAGCCCGGCTGCGGCGCGTCTGTCCTACCCGCGACATCGCGTCAGGGTTGGGCGAGGCAGGTACCACCTTACCGCGCCGCCACCCTGAGCGTCCGGTCGAGCGCGGCGGCGAAGCGCGCGCGATCGGCCTTGCCGAAGGCACGCCCGCCGCCTTGCCGGAACGGGTCGGCGGCGCGCAGGTCGGCCATGAGGTCGCGCGTGGCCAGCGCGTTGCCGATGTTGGCATGCGTCAGCGCACTGCCGTCGTGCTTCAGGACCCCGGCGCCAGATGCCACGCATTTCGCGGCGAGGGGAATGTCGGCCGTCACCACCACGTCGCCGGGCCCTGCGCGTTCGGCGATCCACTTGTCGGCCTCGTCCGGACCCTCGGTCACGAAGACGACCTCGACGAGCGGATGCGCCGAGGGGCGCAGCCCGCCGTTGCAGACGAGGAAGGCGCGCACCCCCAGCCGTTCGGCGGCACGGATGCATTCGTCCTTCACAGGGCAGGCGTCGGCATCGACGTAAAGGCTCATGCGTAGAGCGCCTCGGCATGGAAGGCCACATGGTCGCGCATGAAGGTGGAGACGAAGAAGTAGCTGTGGTCGTAGCCGGGCTGCATCCGCACCTGGCCGTTCTGACGCCGCTCCATCATCGCCTGCGCCAGCGCCTCGGGCTTGAGGAGGTCGAGGAACTGGTCCTTCGAGCCCTGGTCGATCAGCACCGGCCCGTCGAAGCCGAGGCGCCGCATCAGGAGCGTCGCGTCATGCCCCGCCCAGGCCGCCTCGTCGGCGCCGAGATAGGCCCTGAACTGCTTGCGGCCCCAGTCGGACTGGGTCGGGTGGGCAATGGGCGCAAAGGCCGAGACGGAGCGGAACCGCCCCGGGAGACGCATCGCGAGCGTCAGCGCGCCGTGGCCCCCCATCGAATGGCCGGTGATGGCCTGGCGGTCCGCGTCGAGTGCGAAATTCGCGGTCAGAATGCGCGGCAGTTCATCGGCGACGTAGTCCCACATGCGGAAATGGGGCGCCCACGGCATCTCGGTCGCGTTGACGTAGAAGCCCGCGCCCTGGCCGAGGTCATAGGCCGGATCGTCTGCCACGCCCTCGCCCCTGGGCGATGTGTCGGGAAAGACCAGCGCGATGCCCGCCTCCGCCGCCCAGCCCTGCGCAGCCGCCTTCACCATTGCGTTCTCATGCGTGCAGGTGAGGCCGGAGAGATACCAGAGCGCCGGCACCGGATGGTCCGCTGCCTCTTCAGGCAGGAAGAGGCCGAAGGTCATGTCGCCGCCGCAGGTGTCGGAGGCGTGGCGGTAGACACCCTGGATGCCGCCGTAGCACTTGTTCTCGGATAGGGTCTGCATGGCGTGGTCCTTTCTCAGGCGGCCGTAATCCAGGCGATGACGGCGGAAACGGTGAGGATGCTGAAGGCGGTGGAAATCAGGATGGAGGCGGAGACACGCTGCGGCGCCACGCCGTAGTGCCGGGCAAGGATATAGACGTTCCCCGCGACGGGAAGCGCGGCCGCGGCGATCATCACACCCGCGGCCTCGCGTTCCACCGGGAAAATCC
Source organism: Paracoccaceae bacterium (assembly GCA_020637675.1). Classification (GTDB taxonomy): domain Bacteria; phylum Pseudomonadota; class Alphaproteobacteria; order Rhodobacterales; family Rhodobacteraceae; genus Albidovulum. The sequence goes on from JACKKD010000003.1 coordinate 777,505, forward strand.
AGAGCGCGGCGACGGCCACCGCCCCGGGGTGCAGCACGAGCTTGGCGAAGCTGAGCCAGAGCGCGACGGAAAGCCGCTCGGCCGATTTCGACGCCAGCGAGGCGCCGATGGCGAAGAGCGCCCCCGGCGTCGCGGCCGCGCCGAGAAGGGCGAGGAACTCTGCCCCCGGTGCCGGCATCGGCAGGCGCAGGGCTGACCAGGCGATGCCGGCCACCATCGCCACGATCATCGGGTTCTTCGCGAGCCCGAGCGCCAGGACCCTGACGATTCGCGGCGACAGGTGCCCCTCGCGCGAAGCGGTGATGATGAGGGTGATGAGGCTCGAGAACACGATGAGGTCGATCGCCAGCACCATCAGCACCGGTCCCGCCGCACCGGGGCCGAGCAGCATCGTCAGCATCGGCACCCCGAGAAAGCCGGTGTTGCCGATCACGGCGCATTGCGCCTCGACCGACGCCTCGGGGATCGAGACGCGGCGCGCCAGTGCCACACCGAAGGCGAGCAGATAGACGATCGTGCAGCCCGAGAGATAGGCCATCGCGAAGGCCGGGTCGAATATCTCGCCCACCGAAAGGTTCGCCGCGAAGCGGAAGAGCATGGCCGAGAGCGCGAAGTAGAAGACGAAGCGGGTCAGCCACTCGGTCGCGACTTCGGGAAAGAAACGCAAGCGGCCCGCTCCCCAGCCGAGGCCGATGAGCGCGAAGAAGGGCAGTGTCTTGAGAAGGATCGCGAGCATGTTGCCTCGCGCCTAGCACGGGGAGGCGGGCGGGGGCCAGCGCCTCAGCCGCCGCCGATGAAGGCTCCCGCCGCGAAGACGAGCGCGCCGCCGAGGACGACCTGGAAGGTCGCGCGCAGGAACGGCGTCTCCATGTACCGGTTCTGGATCCAGACGATCGCCCATAGCTCGACGAAGACGATGGCGATGGCCAGCGTCGTGGCGGTCCAGAAATCGTGAATGAGATAGGGCAGCGCGTGGCCGAGCCCGCCGATCGTGGTCATGATACCGGAGGCGAACCCGCGCTTGACGGGCGAGCCGCGCCCGGAAATCACGCCATCGTCATGCGCGGCCTCGGTGAAGCCCATCGAGATGCCGGCGCCGACCGCGGCGGCAAGGCCGACGGTCAGCGTAGTGGCCGGGTCGCGGGTGGCGAAGGCGGTGGCGAAGATCGGCGCGAGGGTGGAGACGGAGCCGTCCATAAGCCCCGCAAGCCCCGGCTGCACCCAGGTCAGGATGAACTGTCGGTGTGCGGCGCGGTCCTCCTCGCCCTTGGACTCGTCGTCGAGATGAGTCTCGGCAAGCTCGCCCGCGCGCGCCTCGTGCTTCGCCTCCGCCGCCGCGAGATCGCCGAGGAGCTTGCGGGTCTCCGCATCGGTGGTCCGTTCCGCCGCGCGGCGGTAGAACGTCTCCGCCTCGCGCTCCATCGCCTCTGCCTCGCCGCGGATGCGGTCGAGTCCGAGGTTTTCGACGAGCCAGACTGGGCGACGGGCGTAGAAACCGGCGACATGCTCGCGCCGGATGAGCGGGATCACCGCGCCGAACCGCATTGTGTGGCGGTCGATGAGACGGTGGCGATGCTGATCCTCTTCAGCGGCCATGGCGTCGAAGACTGCTGCCGAGGAGGGGTAGTCCTTGCGCAGCCGCTCCGCGTAGCTGCGGTATATGCGCGCGTCGTCCTCCTCGGAGGAAATGGCCAGGGCGAGGACTTCCTGTTCGGTCAGGTCCGCGAAACGGCGACGGGTGGCAAGGCCGGGGATCATGGCGGACTCCGTTTGGAACGATTCCAAGTTACGAGGTGCTTTCGGGCGTAGCAAGTGCGACACCTTGTCTAAATGAACTTAACAGTTTACTTTTTATTGAAATAGCGAACTGTAGAGTTTAGATATTGCCTGGAGACTTCAACAGATATGATTGGAATCGATCATGACGACCCTCCGCGCCCCCCTCGTCGCCTTCTGGCTGGGTCTTGCTGCCCTCCCTGCGGCTGCCGTCGGCATCCCGTTAGACTTGCCACGCCTCGACTTTCCTGCGCCGGGCACGGACACCAGCCGCGACTGCACGCTGCCGCTCCTGCCCGGCGCGCCGCATCCCTGCCCGGGTTCCGGCAACTGATCCCCGCCTCAACCCGCGGGCACTTCGGTCGGGGTCTCCCGCCCCTTTTTTCCCGCCGGGGTTGCCGCGCGCTTCCTCGGCGGACTATCATCGCCTGACACAGGGAGAGAGATGCCGGCACCCGCCCAGATCGCGACAATCAAGCGCGGACGGAAGTTCGATCAGGTGCTGGAAGGCGCCCGGACAGTGTTCCTGCGCGACGGGTTCGAGGGGGCGAGCGTCGACGACATCGCCGCGGAAGCGGGTGTGTCGAAGGCGACGCTGTATTCCTACTTCCCCGACAAGCGGATCCTTTTCCTGGAGGTTGCCAAGCAGGAAAGCCGGCGCCAGGCGGACGAGGCCGAGGTGCTCGTCAAGCTGACCGCGCCGCCCGACTGTGTCCTGCCCGAGGCCGCTCGGCGGATCATCGCCTTCACGGTGTCCGATCTCGGGCTGGCGGTCTTCCGGCTCTGTGTGGCGGAATCCGACCGCTTCCCCGACCTCGGGCGCGAATTCTACGCCTCGGGTCCGGCACTCGTGCGCGATCGTCTCGCCACCTACCTCAACGGTGCGGTGGCGCGGGGCGAGCTTGTCATCGACGACGTCTACCTCGCCGCCGACCAGTTCGCGGCGCTCTGCAAGGCAGGTATCCAGCTTGCCGTGAGCTTCGGCGTGCAGCGCCACTACACCGAGGCCGAGAGGGAACGCGTGGCAAAGGGCGCGGTGGAGATGTTCCTCGCACGCTACGGCGCGAAGGCGCGCGCGCCGGCTTGACTTGCCGCGCATAACACCGGCTCATCCGGGCAACCGAGGAGATGCCCGATGCGCACCGAATTCGACCGCGAACTGGAAGAGCGGCTTGTCCGCTATGCCGCAATCGACACGCAGAGCGACGAGGACTCATCCTCGGCGCCGTCGACCGCGATCCAGCTGGAGCTGCAGCAGCTTCTGGCCGCCGAACTGACCGAAATGGGGGCGGCCGAAGTGCGGCTGACGGACTACGGCGTGGTTCTGGCGACGATCCCGGCCACGGCTCAGGGCGCGCCGGTGATCGGCCTTCTGGCGCATGTCGACACCGCCCCGCAGTTCAACGCTTCGGGGGTCAAGCCGGTCGTCCACCGTAACTACAACGGCGGCACGATTGCCTTTGCCGACGCCCCGGGGCTTTCGCTCACGCCCGAGGTCTCGCCGGAACTGGCGAAGAAGGCCGGACACGACATTATAACAGCAAGCGGCACCACGCTTCTCGGCGCCGACGACAAGGCTGGGGTTGCCGTCCTGATGACGGCCGCACGGCACCTGCTGGCCAATCCGTCGATCCCGCACGGCACGATCCGCCTTGCCTTCACGCCCGACGAGGAGGTGGGCCGCGGCGTTGACCCGCGGCTGCCGAAGGACATCGCCGCCGACTTCGCCTATACCTTCGACGGCAGCACCGTGGGCGAGATCGAATTCGAAAGCTTCTCGGCCGACGGCGCCGTGGTGACGGTGAACGGAGTTTCGATCCATCCCGGCACCGCGAAGGACAAGATGGTGAACGCGCTGCATCTCGCCGCCAAGATCATCCAGACCCTGCCGCATGTGACGATGACGCCCGAGACGACCGGGGGCCGTGACGGCTTCGTCCACGTCTACGAGTGCAAGGGCGGATCGGCGGAGGCGACCCTGAAGTTCATCCTGCGCGACTTCGAACTGGAAGGGCTGGCGGCCAAGGGCAATCTCCTGCGCCAGGTCTGCGCGACGGTTGCCGCGACCGAACCCCGGGCCGAGATCGCCTGCGAGATAAAGCCGCAGTACCGCAACATGCGCTACTGGCTGGAGAAGGACATGCGGCCGGTGGACCTCGCCCGCGCCGCCTGCCGCGACCTCGGGATCGAACCGGTGTCGGTGCCGATCCGCGGCGGCACCGACGGCTCGCGCCTGACCGAGATGGGCGTGCCGTGCCCCAATCTCTTCACCGGGATGCACGAGATCCACGGGCCGCTGGAATGGGTCAGCGTGCAGGACATGGCCGTCTCGGCGAAGCTTTGCCTCAGGCTCGTCGAACGCGCGGCGCTGGGCTGAGGCGCGCTTTCGCCGGGCGCGGCCTCCGGCTATCCTGGGCCATCGGCCGCGGGTTGCCGCGGGATGGGGGCACACGATGAAACGCGGGATTCTCGCTCTGCCGCTGGTCCTTGGCGCCTGTGTCGCCGCGGTTGGCACGCCGCCGGCCGGACCCCGTCCCGGCGGGCCCCAGGGCCCGGGGTGGATCGAGCCGGGGCCGAGTTGCAACCGTACCGACTTCGACCCCGCGCAGATCATCGGCCGCCGACCCGAAGAACTGGGACTGGAGCGCTTCCCCTATCCGGTGCGGGTCATCCTGCCGGGGATGGCGGTGACGATGGACTACAGTCCGGCGCGGCTGAACCTCGAAGTCGACGAACGCGGGCACATCTTCCGCTTCCACTGCGGCTGAGGGGACTCGACTCCGCTCGCGGGCGGACGATATAATGAACAAAAGAAGAACACATGCCGCTGCCATGCCCGCCGCCCGCCGCATCCTCTCGCTCTGGTTTCCCCGCCTTGGCGCGGAGCGGGTGCTGCGCGAGATGCGCGGGCTCGGGCCGCCCCCCGCCTTTGCCATCGTCGGCGAGGCGGCGAACCGGCAGGTTCTCACCTCGCTCAGCGAAGGCGCGGAGGAGGCGGGGCTCTGTCTCGGCCAGCCCCTCAGCGATGCGCTCGCCATGTGTCCGGGGCTTCTCACCCGGCTCAGGAACCGCCATGCCGAGGCGCGCTTCCTGACCGCGCTCCGGCGCTGGGCGGGAAAGTTCAGCCCCCGGGTGGGGGAGGAGGCGCCGGACGGGCTCGTCATCGACCTGTCGGGCGCGGCGCATCTCTTCGGCGGCGAATGGGGCGTGCTCGACGCCGTGGCGGAGGATTGCGCCCATCTCGGCGTGACGGTCGAGGCCGGGATCGCCGACACGCCGGGCGGCGCCTGGGCGCTCGCCCGCTACGCCGGGCGGGGAGGCGCGACGGTCAGGAGCGGCGACGCCATCGACCAGGAGGCGCGGGCGACGCGATCGCGTGCGGCGAAACGGCACTGGACGAAGGGCGGCGCGGCCCCCTTGCCGGCACCGCCGCCGGGCCCTCCGGTGCGTGTGGCGCCCCCCGGGCAGATCCGCCAGGCGCTGGCGCCGCTTCCGCTCGCCGCGCTCCGGCTGGAGGATGAGGCCGTGGCGGGTCTCGCCCGGCTCGGGCTCCGCCATGTCGGCGACATCATGGGTGTGCCCCGCGCGGGTCTTTCCCGCCGCTTCGGGGCCGAAGTCGTCCGCCGTCTCGACCAGGCGCTGGGGGTGGAGGTGGAGCCGGTCGCACCCGCCCGGCCCCCTCTCCACTTCGCCGTCCGCCTGACGCTGCCGGACCCGATCGGACTGGCCGAGGACATCCTCGCCGTGATCGACCGGCTTCTGCCGGCGCTTTGCGACAGGCTGAGGACACGGGCGCATGGGGCGCGGCGCATCCGGCTCCAGCTTTTCCGCACCGATCATTCGATGCAGGAGATCGCCTTCGGCCTCGCCCGCGCGGTGGACGCGGCGGCGGAGGTGCGGCCGCTGATCCTTCTGAAGCTCGCCGAGATCGACCCCGGCTTCGGCATCGACATGATCCGGATCGAGGCGCCGGTGACGGAGCCCCTGCACCCCCGCCAGACCCGCGGCCGCTTCGACCCGGGCGGGAGCGGCGCGGAGGCGGCGGGGCAGGAGGCGCTTTCGACGATGATGTCGAAGCTCGGCGCGCGGATCGGGCTCGAGGCGATCACCCGGCTTCATCCCGGCGACAGCCACATCCCGGAAAAGACCGCCCGCGTGATGCCCGCCGCCTGGTCGGAGCCCGCGGGTGACTGGCCGGCCCCGGCGCGTCCGCGTCCCGCCGTGATCTTCCGGCCGGAGCCGGTCGCGGCGGACGAGGCCCCCGCCGTGCCCGCCCGCTTCCGCTGGCGCCGGCGCGACTTCGCCACCGCCTCGGCCTCGGGGCCCGAGCGGATCGCGCCGGAATGGTGGCTGGACGAGCCGGAATGGCGGTCGGGCACGCGCGACTACTGGCGGGTGGAGACGGCGGGCGGCGAGCGGCTCTGGCTCTTCTACGCCCACGGCGGCGTGGTGTCGGGCGGCTGGTTCTGCCACGGGGTCTTCGGCTGATCCCGGGCCGCGCCGCTCGCCCCCCGCGCCGGTTTCGGAGTAGAACCTGCGGACGGAAAGGCGCGAGAATGATCACCGACATCGAGGATTTCTTCGCAAAGGGCTGCGGGCGCTGCGCCCGGTTCGCGACGCCGGACTGCTCGACCCGGACCTGGGCGGAAGGTCTCGCCGCGCTGCGCCGGATCTGCCGTGCGGTGGGCCTCGACGAGACGGTGAAATGGGGCCATCCCTGCTACATGCACGCCGGGCGCAACGTCGCCATCATCGGCGCCTTCCGCGACGATTTCCGGCTCAGCTTCTTCGACGCGGCGCTGATGGCGGACCCTCGTGGCGTGCTCGAGCCTGCGGGGCCGAACACGCGCCATGCCGGCACGATCCGGTTCAGCGAAAACGCGAAAGTGGCGGAGATGGCGCCGGTCATCCGTCAATACCTGACGGAGGCGATGGGCCATGCCGCGGCGGGGCTCAGGCCGCCGAAGGACCACGGCGCCCCCGACCTGCCCGACGAGCTGGTCGAGGTGATGGAGGACGATCCCGAACTGGCCGAGGCCTTCCACCGCCTCACCCCGGGACGGCAGAAAAGCTACGTGATCCACCTCGCCTCGGCCAGGACCGCCGCCACGCGCATCGCACGTATCGTCCGGCTCCGCGAAAAAATCCTGGCCGGGAAGGGTGCGACAGAGCGGTGAGCCGTCCGCCGCCGCCGGCGATCGGGCGCGGCACTCGACATGCACATTCCGGCCCGACCCCTCCGCAGTCCGGAAACGCGCCCGATCCCCCGTCGGACGACGCATCCCGGCGATAGGAAAAAGAATGCCCCGCCGAGGCGGGGCAGTGAGCGACGGGGCTCCGGTGGCGCGGCCTGGGTGGGGGCTGTCGAACCGCGCCACCGGACCCTAGCGTTGTCGCTATGGACGAAGCATTCCCGCGTGAACGCGGCACCGTTGCGGAAGCACCATGCCGGGGCGGGGGTCATTTTGCGGCCGAAAGCGGGCAGGCTTGATTTGCGCCGTGGCGGCGCTAACATCCTTGCCATGACGGTCCAGCCACCGACCCCGTTCCACCCAGCTTCCGCTGCGCCCGAGAAGGTCGCCTTCGACCGCCACGAGCTTTCCCTCATCCTCGCGCTATACGGCCGCATGGTGGCCGCCGGCGAATGGCGCGACTACGCCATGTCCTTCCTGCGCGAGATGGCGGTCTTTTCGGTCTTCCGGCGTGCGGCCGAATACCCGCTCTACCGTATCGAGAAACACCCCCGGCTCAGGAACCGGCAGGGCATGTATGCGCTGATCGGAATGGACGGGCAGGTGCTCAAGCGGGGGCAGGACCTCGCGGCCGTGCTCCGCGTCCTCGACCGCAAGCTGATCCGGCCCGTCGAGTGACGCCCGCGGAGCAGCCCGTTGCGGAGGTCACACCCGGCGCCGCGACGTGACCGGGCCTTCGCCCTGCCCCGCGATCCGCGCAATGGCCTCCGACAGGTCTTCGTAGCCCACGGCCATCTGGAACCCGTTCGCGTGGACGATCCGTTCGGGCGCGACCGCCATCGCCACATGGCCCTTCCAGAACAGAAGGTCGCCTCGACAAAGGGGGGTGCCTTCCGCCAGCGCCGTGCCCACGCCCGCTTCCTGCAGGTCGCTGTCACCGGGGCAGGGGCGGCCGCAGGCCAGAAGCGCCGCCTGCACGAGGCCGGAACAGTCGATCCCCGACCGCGAGTTGCCACCCCAGAGGTAGGGGGTGCCGAGGAGGCTCTCCGCCACCGCCGCCGGGTCCGCCGCCCAGTCGCCGAGCTCGCGCAGATGCGGGCGCGGCGCGAAGAACCCGTCCGCGGTCTCGAGGAACCGGGGATGCTCGGCCACGATCGTCAGCCTCGCCCCCATCGTCAGGTAGGCCACTTCCGGCGTCTTCAGGCTGGGCTCCCGGTAGAGGTGGGTCGCCGGCGCCGCGACCCAGTGCGTGGCCGCGCGGTCACCGGCCAGGGCACCCTCGGCCAGATAGCCGCAATAGCCGTCCTTCTCGGCCTGGACGAAGGCGAAGCCCCCGTCCCGGTCCAGGACATTCACCCGCTCGCCCATCAGAACCTGCCGGTCGCGCGGACCGCCCGGCCGGGCGAGCAGATCGGCGAGCGCGACCGCGACCCGCGCGGGTTCGCCCGCCACGAAGCGTTCGGCCTTGACCCTTCGCTTGAGCGACACATGGGCGACACGCCCGTTCGCAGGCGTGAGGCGGCGGTCGTTCATAGCCCGAGCACCCCGGGAAGAGCGGCGAGGATCGCCCGTGCGCCCTGGCCGACGCCGCCCTTCGGGCGGGCGGGCGCGGCCGCCGGCTGCCAGCCGTAGATGTCGAAATGCGCATAGCGCGGTGTCCCGGTCACGAAGCGGCGCAGGAAGAGCGCGGCGGTGATCGAGCCCGCCATGCCTCCGGACGGCGCATTGTCGAGATCGGCGATGCCGGGCTCGATCATCGCTTCGTAGGGCTCCCAGAACGGCATCCGCCAGACCGGGTCGGCGAGCGCCGCACCGGCGGCGGCCAGCGCGCCCGCCACGGCGTCGTCGTCACAGTAGAAGGGGGCGAGGTCGGGCCCGACGGCGACCCGCGCGGCGCCGGTGAGCGTCGCCATCGAGATCAGGAGGTCGGGCCGTTCCTCATCCGCCAGTGCCAGCGCATCCGCGAGGATCAGCCGTCCCTCCGCATCGGTGTTGTTCACCTCCACCGTCAGGCCCTTGCGGCTTGTCAGGATGTCCTGCGGCCGCATCGCGTTGCCGGCGACGGCGTTCTCCACCGCCGGCACGATCACACGGAGGCGGAGTTTCAGACCCAACGCCATGATCATCCGGGCCAGTCCCATCACCGTCGCGGCGCCACCCATGTCCTTCTTCATCAGGCCCATCAAGGGTGCCGTCTTGAGGTCGAGACCCCCGGTATCGAAGCAGACGCCCTTGCCGACGAGCGTCAGCCGGGGCCCCGCGTCACCCCAGCGCATGTCCATGATCCGGGGGGCGCGCGGCGAGGCGCGGCCGACGGCGTGGACCATCGGGAAGCCCTCGGCCAGAAGATCGTCGCCGCGGACCACCCGCGTCTTCGCGCCGAAGCCTTCGGCGAGCGCGACGAAGGCATCCTCGAGTTCCGCCGGACCGAGGTCCGAGGCCGGCGTGTTGATGAGATCGCGCGTCAGCATCTCGCCCCCGGCCATCGCCAGCACCCGCGCCGCATCGACGCCCGCCGGCAGCACGAGCCGCGCCCTGGGGGGCTCGGCGCTGCGGTAGCGGCCGAACCGGTAGGTGGCGAGCAGCCACCCGAGCGCGGCCTCCTCCAGCGCGGCGGTTGTCAACGCACCGTCGAGCCGCCAGGCCCCTTCGGGCAGGTCGGCCACCGCGCCCGCGACATGGAAGCGGCCCCGCTTGCGTGCGGCCTCGGTCCCCAGGCCGAAGACCGCGCCCGAGGGCGCGCCGTCCGGCCCGGGCAGGAGGCAGAGCTGGCCGAGCCTGCCGGTGAAACCGGCGGCGGCCATCCAGGCGCGCTCGAAAGCGGGACGCGCTTCGACGAAGCCCGCCGCCGTTTCCTGCGGCACGAGGTGGAGCGGTCGGCTCCGGGCGGTCGGTTCGGCAAAGGCCAGGGAAGGGGCGGCGGTCATCACGGGTCTCCTGTCGGGTCCGGTCGCCACACTAGCCCCGCCGCCGGTGCCCGCAAGGCCCCATGACGGGGGTCACAGGGTCTGGTCGCGCAGGTCCCAGAAGGCGTTCAGCGACCGGTCGCCGATGCGCACGAGCCGCGCGAGTGTTGCGGCCTGAGCCGAGGCATCGCCCGCGTCGGTCGCCCGCAGGACATCCCCGGCGACCCGCGCGAAGGTCAGCATCCCGACCTGTTCGGCCACCCTGATCAGGAGCCGTGCGCTCCGCTGCATCGCCGCGCCGTTGCCCTCGTCCACGAGCCGCTGAACTTCCCTCAGGCGCGCGGCAAGTTCCTCAGTCGCGCGGCAGATCACCCGTTCTGCCCCCTTCTCTCCGAGGTCCGAATAAAGCGCCACGAGCCGGTCCGGATCGAGCCGGACGCCTTCGTTGTGGCGCAGAACTGCCAGTGTCCCCACCCTTCATCCTCCACTTCGCGCCCCACGCGCGAGGAGAGGTTCGCCCCATGGCCTCAAGAAAACCTTGTCGCCCGGGCGAAAAACCTCTCGAATTCGACCGATCGGCCGACTATCTGCCAAGGACTGTCAGGGAGGGACAACCCGATGCAACATGCCAGACCGCTGCCCAGCTATCTCGTCCAGCGCTATCATGGCTGGAAGGCAACGACCTGGACGGAGAACCGTGCTTGGTACCGCCGGCTGGCGGACGAGGGTCAGAGACCCCGGGCGATGGTGATTTCCTGCTGCGATAGCCGCGTGCACGTCACCTCGATCTTCGGCGCCGACCAGGGGGAGTTCTTCATCCACCGCAATATCGCCAACCTCGTGCCGCCCCATGCGCCCGACGGGCAGCAGCACGGCACCTCGGCGGCCGTGGAATATGCCGTGACCACGCTGAAGGTGGCGCATCTGATCGTGGTCGGCCATTCCTCCTGCGGCGGAGTGAAGGGTTGCCACGACATGTGCTCGGGCGCCGCCCCCGCGCTGGAAGAGAAGTCGAGCTTCGTCGGCCGCTGGATGGACCTCCTGCGCCCCGGCTACGAAAGGGTGAAGGACCTGCCGGCCGACCACCAGCTTCGCGCGCTCGAACGCGAGGCGGTTCTGGTGAGCCTGGAGAACCTCATGACCTTCCCGTTCGTGCGCGCCGCGGTCGAGGCCGAGGAGATGACGCTCCATGGCCTCTGGAACGACATCAGCGCCGGCGGGCTTGAACACTACGACCCCGAGACGCGGGCCTTCGTCGCGCTCTGAGCGCGGGAACCCGGCATTAACCAGATTCGCGCGAGGGTGGCGCCATGGACACCCGCCGCACCGTCACCGTCGACCTGCCCGAAACGCTCCTCCTGGCGCTCGGCCGGGCGGCGCGGGCGGCCGGGTGCTCGCCTTCGGACTTCCTTCGTGCTGTCCTGCGCGGCGCACTTGACCGGTCGCCCGCGCGGCTGAGGTCCGAGGAGGAGGAGATCCTGAGGGCCGTGCACCTCTCGGCCGACTGGGTGGAATTGCAGCGCCGCCTGCGGTCGGCAGGCTTCGTCCTGCGCCGGGCGCCGGAGGGTGCGCTTGCCATCCATTCCTGGCCGATCGAACGCCCGCTTTTGCCGCTCGGTGCACTGGGCCTGGGCGAGCCGGACCTGACGCTTCGTTTCGGAAACCGCTTCCCGACCGATGCGCCGCGGGGGCCGGGCCATCCCCTCGCTGCGCGCTGCGACCGGGCGGCGTGAACCCGCCACCTCACCCCAAGGTGAGGCTTGCACCCGCGACAAGCATGATATGGTAATCGGGTATCCGTTCAGGGAGACCCGGCCATGACCACCCCGCTTCGCGCGCGCCTTGCTGCTGCCCTCGTCCCGCTCGCGCTTGTCGCGCCCCTCGCCGCATTCGCGGAGGCCAGCGGCACGACCGCAAGCACCGCCCCGGCCGCGCAATCCGGCTACGCCGAGGCCAAGGCCGCCGTCGATGCCGGCCGCTACCCCGACGCGCTGAAACTCCTCGCCGCCGTTCTCAAGGCCGAGCCGCGCAATGCCGACGCGCTGAACCTCATGGGCTACTCCAATCGCAAGATGAACCGGATGGCCGAGGCCGCGCGCTGGTACGGCGCGGCGCTGAAGGCCGATCCGAAGCACCTCGGCGCGCTGGAATACCAGGGCGAGATGTTCGTCGAGATCGGCGACTACGCAAGCGCCAGGGCCAATCTCAACCGCCTCGCCGCGCTCTGCGGCACCTGCAACGAATGGAGCGACCTCCGCGCGGCGCTGATGGCGGCGGGACAGGGCTGAGGCGGGCGGCCGGGGGCTACTTCTTCCCGCCGATCCGGGGCTCCGTCCCGGCCTTCAGCCGCTCGATGTTCGGCAGGTGGCGCCAGAAGACGAGCGTGGCGAGCGTGACGATCAGGATCACCATGCTGCCATGGCCCAGGAGCGCCGCCCAGATGAACGCCGTCGCCGAGGCGACGAGCGCCGAGAGCGACGAGATCCGGCTGACGAGCGCGGTCGCGAGCCATGTCGCGCAGGCCGCGAGCCCGACGGGGAAGGCAAGCGCCAGAAGCGTGCCGAGGAAGGTCGCGACGCCCTTGCCGCCCTTGAACTTCAGCCAGACCGGGAAGAGATGGCCGAGGAAGGCGGCGAGTGCGGCAAGCTGGGCCGCGTCCTCGCCCGCCCAAGCCCGCGCGAGCAGCACCGCGACCGCGCCCTTGCCGCCGTCGAAGAGCAGCGTGGCGAGCGCCGCTGGCTTGTTGCCGGTCCGAAGCACGTTGGTCGCGCCGATGTTGCCGGAACCGATCTGCCTGAGGTCGCCGAGGCCCATGACTTTCGTCACGACGACCCCGAACGGGATCGAGCCCAGCAGGTAGCCCAGCACGGCCGTCAGGATCAGCGCCGCCGCGCCGGTTGTGATTTCGGGCAATTCAAGCCTCCCCGCCGAAAACCCTGATGCCGTCGACCCAGGTGCCGATGACCCGGCCCTCCATCCGCTGCCCGTCGAAGGGCGTGTTCTTCGACTTGGAGCGGAGCGTGAAGCGGTCAAGGACGAAGGGCGCGTCGGGATCGAAAAGCACCAGGTCGGCCGGCGCGCCGACCGCAAGCCGCCCCTGCGGCAGGCCGAGGCGCTTCGCGGGGTTGAGCGCCATCGCCCGGAAAAGCTGCGGCAGCGTCAGCTGCCCGGCATGGTAAAGCCGCATCGCGGCGGGCAGGAAGGTCTCGAGCGCCACCGCACCGCTCGCGGCCTCCTCGAAGGGCAGGCGCTTCGATTCCTCGTCCTGCGGCGTGTGCATCGACGAGATGATGTCGATCAGGCCCGAGGCGACCGCCTCCACGGCCGCCACCCGGTCATCCTCGGACCTGAGGGGCGGCTTGACCTTGAAGAAGGTGCGGTAGTCGCCGACGTCGAATTCGTTGAGCGTGAGGTGGTGGATCGAGGTGCCCGCCGTCACGTCGAAACCGTTCCTCTTGGCGCGCTCCAGGGGCGGCAGGGCGCGGGCGGTGGTGATCTGGTCGAAATGGTACTTCGCCCCGGTCATCTCGATCAGGCCCATGTCGCGGTCGAAGCCGATCCGCTCGGCCATCGGGCTGACGGAGGGCAGGCCGCGCAGGGATGCGAACTTGCCGGAGGTCGTGGCCGCGCCCGCCGACAGGACCGGCTCCTGCGGATGGCCCATGACGAGCGCGCCAAGCGATTTTGCGTAAGTGAGCGCGCGGGCCAGCACCTTGGTGTCGCTGACGACATGGTCGCAATCGGTGAAGGCCACGGCGCCGGCGTCGAGGAGGAACCCGATCTCCGTCATCTCCCGCCCCTCGCGGCCCTTGGTCAGCGCGGCCATGTGGCGGATGCGAACGGGGCTCGCCTCGGCCGCGCGGCGGGTGACGAATTCCAGCACCTCGGGCGTGTCGATGGCCGGGTTGGTGTCGGGCCGGGCGATGATGGTGGTGACGCCCCCGGCGGCGGCGGCGAGGGCGGCGGAGCGGAACGATTCCTTGTGCCGCTCTCCCGGCTCGCCGATCTTGACGCCCAGATCGACGATGCCGGGGGCGAGGCATTTGCCGCGGCAGTCGATGGTGGTGGCGCCCTTGGGCGCGGGGGCGTCGCCGATGGCGGCGATCTGGCCGTTCTCGATCAGCAGGCTGCCGGCGGTTTCGGTGAGCGCCTCGGGGTCGATCAGGCGGGCGTTGGTGAGGAGGGTGGTCATCATGGCTGAGCGCACAACTGCGAGTCGGAGATATTAAGAAGCATCCCCGACAACTTTCTGCCTGCCACCTCACCTGCCCAAACCGGAGGAATTGAAACGATGAGTGCGGTCCAAGCCCCAAGAAAGAAGGCAATAAGCCTACTCAAAGAATCTCGTGAACCTTCGTCGCTCTCGAACACGGAACCGAAGACTCGGCCATACCCCATCACGACTCCACAACCGGCAGCGCAAAACGCCAACGGAGCGCCCACTCCCGCAAACGCACAGTTCGGCCAGTCGACAATAATGAACTGAGAAACAGCAGAGAAGAAAAAGCACGTGGCAGACAAGCCAATATACTGATGCCAGTTGCTCACACCATCACCCCCACCGCCTGCCGTCCGCGCTCCGCCCTCAGGTTCCGCGCCAGGAGGTCCATGCAGGCCATCCGCACCGCGACGCCCATCTCGACCTGGTCCTGGATCACCGACCGGTTGATGTCGTCGGCAAGCTCCCCGTCGATCTCCACGCCCCGGTTCATCGGGCCGGGGTGCATGACGATGGCGTCCTCCTTGGCGAAGCCCAACTTTTCGGCGTCGAGGCCGTAGCGGTGATAATACTCCCGCTCGGACGGGATGAAGCCGCCGTCCATTCGCTCCTTCTGCAAGCGCAGCATCATCACCACGTCGCAACCCTTCAGCCCTGCCGCCATGTCCTCGTAGACTTCGCAGCCGAGGTCCTGGACGCCCGAGGGCATCAGCGTCGGCGGGCCGATCAGGCGCAGGCGGTTTTCCATCTTGCCGAGCAGGATCAGGTTCGACCGCGCCACCCGGGAATGGGCGATGTCGCCGCAGATCGCCACCGTCAGGCGCTGGATGCGGCCCTTGGCGCGGCGGATGGTCAGCGCGTCGAGCAGCGCCTGCGTCGGGTGTTCGTGCCGCCCGTCGCCGGCGTTCAGCACCGCGCAGTTGACCTTCTGCGCCAGAAGATCGACCGCGCCCGAGGCCGGGTGTCGGACCACCAGCAGGTCGGGATGCATGGCGTTCAGGGTCAGCGCGGTATCGATCAGCGTCTCGCCCTTCTTCACGCTCGAATGCTGCATCGACATGTTCATCACGTCGGCGCCGAGCCGCTTGCCCGCCAGTTCGAAGCTCGCCTGAGTCCGCGTGGAGGCCTCGAAGAACATGTTGATCTGGGTCATGCCTTCGAGCGCGTCGGCATGCTTCACCGTGCGCCGGTTCAGTTCGACGTATTTCTCGGAAAGGTCGAGGACGGCGCGAATCTCCTCCGGGGCAAGGTGTTCGATTCCCAGAAGGTGACGCGCGCGGAATGTCATGAAGGCCTCCGGTCCCCGGCTCAGCCGCTTATGGCAAAGGAACGGGAGGCGGGCAACGGCGAATGCGGGCGCTTGCGGGGGCGGGGGCGGGGGCATAGCTTCGGCGCCATGGACTCACCCCTCGTCACTCTCGACTTCCACGCCGCCCGGGCGCTTCTCGAATGGCAGGCGGAAATGGGTGCGGACGAGGCCATCGGGGACGCGCCGGTAAACCGCTACGAGGCGAAGGCCGAGGCACCGGGGCCCGCCTCGCCGGTCGTCACGGCGTCCGCTACCGCTGAGGTCGATCCGGTTGCCGTGGCGAGGGTTGACGCGGGGCGGGCGACCAGCCTTGAGACGCTGGCCGAAATCCAGTCCGCCTATAACCTGTGCGACCTGAAGAAGGGCGCGCGCAACTTCGTCTTCGCCGACGGCAACCCGGAGGCTCGCGTCATGATAATCGGCGAGGCACCGGGACGAGAGGAAGACCTCGAAGGCCGGCCCTTCGTCGGCCGTGCCGGCCAGCTTCTGGACCGGATGTTCGCGGCGATCGGGCTTTCGCGGACCGCGCGCCACAGGGCCGAGGCGCTCTACATCACCAATGTTATGCCCTGGCGGCCGCCCTCGAACCGCGACCCCGAGCCGGCCGAAATCGCGATGATGCTGCCGTTCCTGGCCCGGCATGTCGAGCTTGCGGACCCTGCCTTGCTCGTGCTGATGGGCAACACGCCCTGCGCGGCGGCGCTCGGCCAGAAGGGTATCCTGAGGCTGCGCGGCAAGTGGGCGCAGGCCTTCGGTTGCCCCGCGATGCCGATGACGCACCCCGCCTACCTCCTCCGCAACCCCGCAGCCAAACGGGAGGCTTGGGCCGACCTTCTCGAGGTCAAGGCGCGCATGAAGGAGATGCCATGATCGTCGATCCCCTGACCCTTGCGGCCTTCGTCCCGGCCGCGCTCGCGCTGAACCTCACGCCGGGGGCGGACATGATGTTCTGTCTCGCGCAGGGGATGCGCGGCGGTCCGCGCCCCGCCGTCGCGGCGAGCGCCGGCATTTCGGCGGGCTCGATGGCCAACGTGGCGCTGGCCGGCCTCGGTCTCGGCGCGCTCGTCGGCTCTTTGCCCGGGCTCTTCGATGCCATCCGCTGGGCGGGGATCGCCTATCTGCTGTGGCTGGCGCTGCGCACGCTCCGCGCTCCGCTCGGCGCCGCGGGAACCGCCGCCGTCCGGCCAGCGCGCGCGTTCCGCGACGGTTTCCTCGTCAACATCTCGAACCCGAAGGTGATTCTCTTCATCCTCGCCTTCATTCCGCAGTTCGTTGACCCAGCGCGGGGCGCCATCTTCGGCCAGTTCGTGATCTTCGGTTCGGTGATCGCCATCGGGGGCTTCGTCATCAACGCGGCCGTCGGCCTCGGCGCGGGCGGACTCGGCCGGGCAATGGCGCGCGACCTCAGGGTCGAACGCGTGCTCCGCCTTGCCTCGGCCTCGGTCTTCGGGCTTCTGGCTGCCAAGCTCGCATGGGACAGCCGCACATGAGCCGCATCGACGACACTAAGACCTTCATCCCGGTCCGCATCGCCGTCCTGACGGTGTCCGATACCCGCTCGCTGGCGGAAGACCGGTCGGGCGACACGCTGGTGCAAAGGCTGACGGAGGCCGGCCACGTCCTTGCAGACCGCAAGGTGCTGCGGGACGAGCGCGCAGAGATCGCCGCCCAGCTCCGCGCCTGGGTGGCCGATCCGGGGGTGGACGTGGTCCTGTCGACCGGCGGCACCGGTCTGACAGGGCGGGACGTCACGGTGGAGGCCCACCGCGACGTCTACGAGAAGGAGATCGAGGCCTTCGCCACGGTCTTCACCATCGTCTCGATGCAGAAGATCGGCACCAGCGCGGTGCAAAGCCGCGCCACCGGCGGCGTCGCCGGCGGCACCTATCTCTTCGCATTGCCGGGCAGCCCCGGCGCCTGCAAGGATGCCTGGGACGAGATCCTGAAGTGGCAACTCGACTATCGCCACCGCCCCTGCAACTTCGTCGAGATCATGCCGAGGCTCGACGAGCACCTGCGGGGCAGGTAACGCCGCCGTTAACACCCCCGTGTGGGCGCGCTTTCGCGCTTGGAGCGGCCGGCCTGCCGGGGTAGGATGCTCGGCGGGCGCTAACCAGACGGATTTCATGCGTTTTCTGACCCGCAGCCTCGTCGGTCTCTTCCTCGCCGCGCTGACACTGGCCCTTCTGGCCATCGGCGCGATGGAGTTGAAGACGGCGATCGAGATCAGCACCGCGCCCGCACCTCCGGCGAAGCCGGCCGAGGAACGCGCCTTCACGGCGCGGGTGATGACGCTGAGGCCCGAACGGATTGCGCCGCTCATGACCGCCTACGGCGAGGTCCGTGCGAGCCGGCGGCTGGAACTGCGGTCGGCCTCGGCAGGGGAAATCGTGGAACTGGTGCCCGAATTCGCCGACGGAACTGCCGTCGCGGCGGGCCAGCTTCTGGTGCGCATCGACCCGGCGGACGCGCAATCCGCGCGCGACATCGCCGAGACCCAGCTCCGGCAGGCCGAGGTCGAGGCGCGCGATGCCGCCCGCGCGCTCGTCCTCGCGCGAGACGATCTGGCCGCGGCCGAGGATCAGCGCGCGCTGCGGGCGCAGGCGCTCAACCGGCAGAAGGAACTCGGCACGCGCGGTCTCGGCATGGCGGCGGACATGGAGGCGGCGGAACTCGCCATGTCCGGCGCCAGTCAGGGTGTCGTCTCGCGGCGGCAGGCCCTGGCGCTGGCCGAGGCGCGAACCGACAAGGCGGCGGCCGCCATCGACGCGGCACGGTTGACACTGGCCGAAGCCGAGCGGCGGCTGGCCGACACCGAACTCCGCGCGGGCTTCGCCGGCGTGCTGTCCGGTGTCACGGCGGTCGCCGGCGGGCTTGTCGCGAATGGCGAGAAGCTCGGCGAACTCATCGACCCGACGGCGCTCGAAGTCGCGGTCCGGCTTTCGACGGCGCAATTCGCGCGGCTGATCGACGAGGCCGGGCGGCTGCGCCCCTTGCCCGTGACAGCTGCGCTCGATGTGCCCGGCGGGCGGCTCGAAGCCGCGGGCCGGCTTGCCCGCGTCGACGCGGCAGTAGGTGCCGGGCTGAGCGGCCGGCTGGTATTCGCCACGCTCGATGAGGCCCCCGGCTTCCGGCCGGGCGACTTCGTGACGCTCGAAATCGCCGAGCCGCCGATTGATGGCGTCGCGCTCGTGCCTGCGCAGGCACTCGGCACCGACGGCACCGTTCTCGTCCTCGGCGAGGGCGACCGGCTGGAGGCGGTGCCGGCCGATATCCTCCGCCGGCAGGGCGATGCGGTGATCTTGCGGGTGGGCGCGCTGTCCGGCCGCGAGATCGTGCTGGAGCGGACGGCGCTTCTGGGCGCAGGGATTCTCGTGCGGCCGGTGCGCGACCAGGATTCGGGCCTTTCCGGCGCGGACGGCGAGCCGGTCGCCTTCGTCGAGCTTTCGCCCGAGCGCCGCGCCGCGCTCATCGCCTATGTCGAAGACAGCGCCGCCATGTCCGACGCCGCAAAGGCGGAGGTCCTTGCCCGGTTACGCGAGGCGCGCGTCCCGAGCGAGGTCGTGGACCGGCTCGAAGCCCGGATGGGGGGCTGAGCCCATGGCGGCACGGCACGACCGGCTGGCGGCGGCGGGCGGGATTCTCTCCTACTTCACCCGTCATGCCACGGCTGCCAACCTCGTGCTCGCGCTCTTTCTGGCGGCGGGACTTGCCGCCTTGCCGCAGATGCGTGCGCAGTACTTCCCCGACGTCGTCGTCCAGCAGGTCAACGTCGCCGTCACCTGGGACGACGCCGGCGCCGAGGACGTGGACCGGGGCGTGATCCAGCTCCTCCTGCCCGGGCTTCTCGCGGTCGAGGGCGTGTCCGACAGCCTGGCAATCTCGCGCGAAGGCTTCGGCGAGGTCACGCTCGATTTCGAACCGGGCTGGGACATGAGCCGCGCGGTGAGCGAGGTGGAGACTGCCGTCGCCGGCGTGACCAACCTGCCCGACGATGCCGACCAGCCCGTCATCCGCCGCAACGGCTGGCGCGACCGGGTGACCGACATGGTGGTCACCGGGCCGGTGGCACCCGACCAGCTGCTGCGCATTGCCGACGAGTTTCTCGACCGGCTCTATCGGGCCGGCGTGACGCGGGCGACGATCGAGGGTCTCGCGGCCCCCGAACTCACCGTCGAAGTGCCGATGGCCGAGCTCATGCGGCACGACCTGACGCTGTCGGACATTTCGGCCCGCATCGCTGCCGAGACGGCTGCCGATCCGGCCGGCTCCATCGCCAGCGGCACGGCCCGTCTGCGGACCGGGGCCGAACGCCGGACGCCCGAGGCGCTGCGGCAGATCGTGCTCAAGTCGAAGCCTGACGGAACCTCGCTGACGCTTGGCGAGGTGGCCGTGATCACCGACAGCGGCGGCACCGGCAAGCAGGCCTACTTCGTGGGCGACAATCCCGCGATAGCGCTTCGCGCCGACCGTTCGGCCGACGGCGACGCGATCGAGATCCAGCGAAAGGTGGAGCAGGTCGCAGAGGAGATGCGCCCGGGCCTGCCGAAGGGCGTCACCATCGACATGACGCGCGTCCGCTCTCAGGACATCATCGCCCGGCTCGAGATCCTGATCGCCAACGGCTTGATGGGGCTCGGTCTGGTGCTGGCGATGCTCTTTCTTTTCCTTAACGCCCGCACGGCCCTCTGGGTCGCGGCCGGCATTCCGGTGGCGATGCTCGCGGCCGTGGCGATGATGCATCTCTTCGGGCTCACGCTGAACATGATCTCCATCTTCGCGCTGATCCTGACTACGGGGATCGTCGTCGATGACGCGATCGTGGTCGGCGAACACGCCGATTTCCGCTTCCGGCGGCTGGGCGAGGCGCCCGTCGTCGCGGCCGAGACGGCGGTGCGGCGCATGGCGGCGCCTGTCTTCTCCTCGACGGCGACGACCATTGTCGCCTTCCTCGGTCTCATGGCGATCACCGGTCGCTTCGGCGAGATGATCCGGGACATTCCCTTCACCGTCGCGGTTGTGCTCGCCGCCTCGCTTCTCGAAGCGTTTCTGATCCTGCCCAACCACATGGCCCACGCGCTGACCTCGGCCGGGCGCCGGCGGTGGTACGACGCGCCGAGCCGACTGGTGAACCGGGGCTTCGGCTGGGTGCGCGACAAGGTCATGCGCCCTCTCGTGGCCGGCGTCATCGTGGCGCGCTACCCGGTTCTCGCGGGGGCGCTCGCGCTACTGGCCTATTCGGGCGGACTGTTCCTGAAGGGAGAGGTGCGCTGGCAGTTCTTCGCCTCGCCCGAACAGGCCGCCATCACGGGCAATTTCACGATGCTCGCCGGCGCGACGCGCGCCGATACGCTGGAGGTCATGCGGGCCCTGCAGCACGCGACCGAAGAGGTCGCTGCCGATTTCCGCGACCGCTACGGGGTCGAGCCCCTGAACTATGTCATCGCACAGGTCGGCTCCAATGCCTTCCGGCCGCTCGAAAGCGCACAGGGCAAGGATCGCGATCTTCTGGGCTCGATCTCGATCGAACTCGTCGATCCCGACCTCAGGCCCTGGACCGGTTCGGAGTTCGTCACCGCTCTGCAGGAAGCCGCGCCGCACCATCCCTTCCTCGAGGAACTCTCCTTCCGCGGCTGGCGGCACGGCCCCGGAGGCGACGCGCTCGACGTGCAGCTCACCGGGCCCGAGGCGGCCGTCTTGAAGGCAGCCGCCGAGGATCTGAAGCATGCGCTTGCACCGTTCCCGGAAATCTCTGCGCTCGAGGATTCGCTGCCCTACGACAAGGACGAGCTTATCCTCGATCTTACTCCGCAGGGGCGCGCGCTGGGCTTCACGGTCGATGACCTCGGTCGCGAATTGCGCGCCCGGCTGAACGGCATCACCGCGGCGAGCTTCCCGGAGGGGACCCGTACCGTCGATGTGACGGTCGAACTGGCGTCGGGCGAGGTCACCGCCGACTTTCTCGACCGGATGCTGATGCGTACGCCCGAGGGCGCGTATGTGCCGCTTGCCGACATTGTCACTGTCGAGCCGAAAAGCGGCTTTTCCCGCATAAGGCGCGAAGGGGGCGACCGCGTCGTGACCGTGACCGGCGACATTGCCGAGGACGACCCGGAACGTGTTGCCGCGATCCTCGATACGCTCAACCGCGACATCCTGCCCGAAATCGCGGCGAGACACGGCGTCGGCTACAACCTCGCCGGCCTCAGCGAGCAGGAGGATACGTTCCTAAGCGAGGCGACCACCGGCTTCGCCGCGGCACTCGTGGGAATCTATGTCATCCTTGCCTGGGTATTCTCGAGCTGGACACGCCCCGTCGTTGTCATGGCGGTCATCCCCTTCGGCCTCATCGGCGCGATCTACGGTCATGCAGTCTGGGACCTGCCGCTGTCGATGTTCTCGGTCGTGGGCCTCATCGGCATGTCGGGCATCATCGTCAACGACGCCATCGTTCTCATCAGTACCGTGGACGAATATGCGGCCAGACGCCCCCTCATTCCCGCGGTCATCGACGCCGTGGCCGACCGGCTGAGGGCGGTTTTCCTCACGACCGCGACGACGGTGATCGGGCTTGCCCCGCTGCTGTTCGAAACCTCCCGTCAGGCGCAGTTCCTGAAGCCCACGGTGGTGACGCTCTGTTACGGCCTCGGCTTCGGCATGCTGCTCGTCCTGCTCGTCGTGCCCGCCCTTCTGGTCGTGCAAGCCGATGTCGGCCGCCGCCTTGCCGCCTTCCGCCGCGGCGCGCGGCGGGGGCCCGTGCGCGGTTACCTGCGGGCGGCCGTGGTGATCCTCGCGGTGCTGTTCGCCGCCCTTCTGGGGCCGGCGCTTCTGGCCGGAGAGGGGTATGCCCCAGCCTTCCTGAGCTTTGCCGCGGCCTCGGCCGCCGCGCTTGGCCTGGTCTGGATTGTCGCCGCGCTGCGTCTTGGACGCGCCGCGCGCGGCTGAGCCGCGATCACCCCGTGCAGCCCTGCACTTCGACGACGCGGCCACCGCTCCCGAACAGGGTGATGCGGACAGCGGAGCGGTCAAGCGCGAAGGGCTGGGCATCGGCCGGCACAAGGTCGGCCGTGGCGCTGAGTTCGCCGCCGTTGCGCCGCGTCTCGGCCGCCGAGACCCAGACGCTCCGGTCGGCGAGTTCCACCACCGCGATCTCGTCGGGCCCGAGGCGCGGCAGAGCAAGCCGCGAGGTCAGTCTCACCCCGTCCCGGATCGGCTCCGCCTCACACCGCGCCGCCGTCAGTCCGGCCTCATCTGCGCGCTCCGGCATCTCGGCAAGCGCGGCGCGGATCACCGGATCGGGCGTTCCCCCGGCGGCGAGATCGGCCGAAACGACCACTGTCATCGGCACGCAGATCTCGTTGCAGACGCCGAGGTCGATTTCCGCCCGGACGTGCACCGGCTCTCCCGCCGCGGCCGGGCGGAACTCGATCGGCAGGACCAGCGACCCGTGGTAGCCGAAGCTGCGCATGCCGTTGAGTTCGAAGACCTCCGGTTTTGGCCAGTGGAAGGCCACTCCGCCGATGTTGGACGAACCCGACCAGTCGAACTCGGGCGGGATTCCGCCCTCGCCTGGCGCGCGCCAGTAGGTCTTCCAGCCGGGTGCAAGCCGAAGTTCCAGTGCAGCCATCTGAGTGCCCGAGTCCGTCCGCCAGCCTTCGCGGATGCTGGCCGACACGACGTTCGGCGGCACCTCCTGCGCCATGGCGGGGGCGGCGAGCGCGAGAAGCGCGACGGAGCAGGCGGCAGGAAACGTCATACCGCCCAAAGTAGGCAAGCCGCCGCCGATTGGAAGCGGCAAGGCGGCAACTCACGAAGAGTTTTGGGCGGCGGCGCGAACGGCGACCCCTTGCGTCGCTTCGGGACTCACCCGACATTCGGGTCAGGAGGCCATGCGATGAACCTCAGCGGAAAGCTTCTGATCGCCATGCCCGGAATGGGCGATCCCCGCTTCGAGTACAGCGTCGTCTTCCTCTGCGCCCATTCCGAGGATGGCGCGATGGGGCTCATTGTCAACAAGCCGGCCGGCGGTCTGACCTTCGACCGCCTCGCCGAGCAGCTTGGCATCGAGCGCAGCGACCGCTCGCGCGAGATCAGGGTACATTTCGGAGGACCTGTGGAGAATGCGCGTGGTTTCGTCCTGCATTCGGGCGACTACGCCGGTACAGGCAGCACGCTGAAGGTCGATGACCGCTTCGGCATGACCGCGACGGTCGACATCCTAGAAGCGATTGCAGCCGGGCGCGGCCCGGCCGCCTCGCTGCTCGCGCTCGGTTACGCCGGCTGGGGGCCGGGGCAGCTTGAAGACGAGATTCTCGCGAACGGCTGGCTGACCTGCGAGGCCGCGCCCGATCTGGTGTTTTCCAGCCGCGACGGCGAGAAATGGAGCGGCGCCCTGAAAAGCATCGGGGTTGATCCGCTCACCCTGTCATCGGCGGCGGGGCGCGCCTGACCTTCGGACCCGTCAGTGCCGTGGCGCGGCAGCGCGGCGCAGCCTGTCGTTGATCGCGCGGCCGAGTCCCCTCTCCGGGATCGGTGAAACGGCGATCGTCCCCTCGGTGCGGGCGTCGGCCTCGCGCAGGAAGTGAAAGAGGTTGGCCGCCGCCTCCACGAGATCGCCGGTGAGCGAGAGATTGAGGTCGGCACCCCGCGCATCGGGTCCGAAACCGATCCATAACTCACGCGGCTCGGGGCGGGTCGCGCCCAGCCGTATCGGTGCCGAGGGCGCGTAGTGCGAGGCAAGCTGGCCCGGCGCGCTGGGTTTGGCCGCACTGCCGCCCTCGGGCAGCGGCGTGCCGAGGCAGGCTTCCAGCGCCTCGGCCGGAATCCCGCCCGGTCGCAGGAGTTCGGGGTCGCCGGTCAGCCCGAGGATCGTCGATTCCACCCCGACCGCGCAGGGCCCGCCGTCGACCACCGCGGCGATGAGGCCGGACAGACCTGCGATCACATGTTCCGCGCGCGTCGGGCTGACCTTCCCCGACGGGTTGGCCGAAGGCGCCGCCACGGGACCGCCAAAGGCGGAGAGGAGCGCGCGCGCCACGGGATGCGCCGGCATCCGCACCGCGACGGTGGAAAGGCCCGCCGTGACGAGGTCGGAAATCCGCGCCCCCGACCTCAGCGGAAGGACCAGCGTCAGCGGGCCCGGCCAGAACGCCCCGGCCACCCTCTCGGCTCGCGCGTCGAACAGGGCGACCTCTTTCGCCATCGTCATGTCGGCCACGTGGACGATGAGCGGGTTGAACCGCGGGCGCCCCTTGGCCTCGAATATCCGCGCGACCGCAAGGTCCGACCGCGCGTCGCCGCCAAGGCCGTAGACCGTCTCGGTCGGGAAGGCGACGAGCCCACCTTGAGACAGGAGAGCCGCTGCCCGCGCCAGCCCCGCCGCGTCGGCATTCAATATTTCGGTCACCGCACGCTCCCCGACTCGCTGCCGCAGCGTCCCCGTGACGCAGCGTCCCGGTTGAAGGGGCGTGACCTTGCGGCAATCATGGCCCCGGAACCCGTGACATACGCGCCGGGGCCGCACTTGCCAAGGCGAGGAGGAGGAACCGATGCCCTACCGCGCGCCCCTGGGCGATATCCAATTCATCCTCGACCAGGTCGTGCCGCTTGCCCCGGTCGCCGCGACCGGCCGGTATGCCGAGGCAACCCCGGACCTCGTGGAGGCGATCCTGACGGAGGCGGCGCGCCTCTGCGACACGGTCATGGCCCCGCTGCAACGCGCGGGCGATCTTCACCCTGCGCGGCTGGAGAATGGGGCCGTCCGCTCCACCCCCGGCTTCGCCGAGGCCTTCCGCCAGATCGCGGAGGGCGGCTGGATCGGTGTCAGCGCGCCGGTGGAACATGGCGGCATGGGCCTGCCGCAGGCGCTGAACATGGCCATTCACGACATGATGTCAGGCGCCTGCCTCGCGCTCGGGCTCAACCCGCTGCTGACCCAGGGGCAGATCGAGGCCCTCGACCACCACGCGAACGCGGAGATGAAGGCGCTCTACTTGCCGAAACTCATTTCGGGCGAATGGTCGGGCACGATGAACCTGACCGAACCGCAGGCGGGAAGCGACGTCGGTGCGCTGAGAACGAAGGCCGAAGCGAATGGCGACGGCACCTATGCCGTCACCGGCCAGAAGATCTTCATCTCCTGGGGCGACTGCGACATGACGGAGAACGTCTGTCATCTTGTCCTCGCCCGCCTTCCCGGCGCCCCCGCCGGGACCAAGGGGATCAGCCTTTTCCTGGTGCCGAAGTTCATCCCCGACGCGAACGGCAAGCCGGGCATCCGGAACGGCGTGAATGTCGTCAGCCTGGAACACAAGCTCGGCCTCCACGGCTCGCCGACCTGCGTGATGGACTACGACCGCGCGACCGGCTGGCTCGTCGGCGCGGAGCAGGGCGGCATGGCCGCGATGTTCACGATGATGAACAATGCCCGCCTTGCCGTCGGCGTGCAGGGTGTCGGCGTCGCCGAGGCCGCCTGCCAGGCAGCCGCATCCTATGCCGCCGACCGACGGCAGATGGGGCCGATCATCGACCATCCCGACGTGCGGAGGATGCTCGCCACGATGCGGGCGGAGGTCTTCGCCGCCCGCGCCATCGCGCTGGCCTGCGCCACCGCAACCGACATGGCGCAGGCGACGGGCGAGGGCGACTGGCACGCCCGCGCGGCCCTCCTCACGCCCATCGCCAAGGCCTACGGCACCGACGTGGGCTGCGATGTCGCCTCCATGGCGATGCAGGTCCATGGCGGCATGGGCTATGTCGAGGAAACCGGCGTCGCCCAGTTCTGGCGCGACGTGCGGGTGACGGCGATCTACGAGGGGACGAACGGCATCCAGGCGATGGACCTCGTCGGCCGCAAGATGATGGACGGGGGCGAGGCCGCGTATCGGCTGCTCGAGGAGATCGAGGCGGGGGCGGAGGCCGCGCGGGCGCGCTTGCCCGACCTCGCCGGCAACGTCTGGTCCGCGGCCGAGACGCTGCGCGAGGCGACCGAGGCGATGACTGGCCGCGCCATGCCTGACCGCTACGCCGGCGCCGTGCCCTATCTCAGGGCCTTCGCCCGCGTGCTCGGCGCGCATTTCCACCTGCGCGCGGCCGTAGCCGAAGGGGGCCAGGGTCCGCGCAGCGCGCTGGCGCGGGTCCATATCGACCGGCTTCTGCCGCAGTTCGCGGCCTGCCTCGCCGAGGCAAGGGACGGGGCAGGGGCGCTCTTCGACCTGACGCCCGAGGCGCTGGCGTCGTGACTGCCGTGGTCGAGGAGGGGATCCGTTATCCTTTCGCGGAGCCGCCGACGCCCGGCGCCGCGACCGAGGTCGCCCAGGGCGTCCACTGGTTGCGCCTGCCGTTGCCGATGGCGCTCGACCATGTGAATGTCTTCGCCCTTGACGACGGAGACGGCTGGACCCTCGTCGATACCGGGCTCGACACGAAGAAGGCCCGCGCGATCTGGCAGGCGGTGCTTGCCGGCCCGCTCGCCGGTCGCCCTGTGCGCCGGGTGATCGTGACCCACTACCACCCCGATCACATCGGCCTTGCCGGATGGTTCCAGGCGCAGGGGGCCGAATTGGTCACGACCCGTACCTCCTGGCTCTTCGCACGGATGCTCACGCTCGACGAACATCCCGTGCCGGCGGCCGAAACGCTGGAATTCTGGCGCCGCGCCGGCATGCCGTCCGGCATGCTCTCCAGCCGCGCTGCCGAACGTCCCTTCAACTTCTGTGACGTCGTGTCGCCGCTTCCCCTCGGCTTCACGCGGATCGCCGATGGCAGCAAGATCACCGCAGGCGGGCGCGGATGGATCGTGCGTGTCGGACACGGCCACGCGCCGGAACACGCGACGCTCTGGGAAAAGGGCGGGCCGCTCGTCATCGGCGGCGACCAGCTTCTGCCGTCGATCTCGGCCAACCTCGGCGTCTACGCGAGCGAACCCCTGGCCGATCCGGTGGGAGAGTGGCTGGACAGCTGCGCCGCCTTCCAGCGTTTCGCCGATCCCCGCCATTTCGTCCTGCCGGGCCACAAGCTCCCGTTTACCGGACTGCCGCTGCGGCTGAGCCAGATGATCGAGAACCACCGCGGCGCGCTCGACAGGCTTATGGATCACCTTGCCCGGCCGCGCACGGCGGCGGAGTGCTTCGTTCCGCTCTTCAAGCGGCCTATCGGCGAAGCGGAATTCGGCCTCGCGCTGGTCGAGGCGGTTGCGCATCTCAACCATCTCCTCCACCGTGGGCGGGTGGAGCGGGTGCTCGATGCGAACGGGGCATGGCTGTGGCGAAAACCGACCTGACGGACGAAATCCGCACCTCGGCCGAGGTCCACGAGGCTTCGGCGCTGCCCAGGGCACGGGTCGCCCACACGGCACCCGACGCGCCGAAGACCGCCGAGATGTGCCCCCTTCCGGAGGCGGTGGCGGCCGAGCCGATGGAGGCGAAGAGCCCGGCGCAATGGGCCTACGAGCGGCTGATCCTCTACATCCAGAATTTCGAGGCCCAGCTCGACGACAAGCACGAGGTGGCGATGGGCTTCACCGGCGGCGACGTCGGTGTGCTGCAGATCGAGGGCATCGGGTACTTCGACCCCGATATCGTGACCTTTTACGGCCGCGACGAGGACGGCGCGCGGACGCAGCTCATCCAGCATGTCTCGCAGCTCAACGTCATGCTCCGCGCGCTGCCGAAGGCGCCCGAGGTGGAGGAACCGCGGCGGATCGGTTTCCGGCTGGCTGCCGACCTTGGCCGGGGCTGAATCGCCCTCAAAGTGTCGGTTTCGCACAACGGCTCCCACCCGCATGGTCTCGGGGTCGTGACAGTCGCGGATGAATCGGCTATTCGGGCCGAAACGCGGGATCAGGAGCGAGACGATGGCCGAACACAAACCGGGCAGCATGGACATCCGGGCGCAGGAAAAGACCTTTGCCGGCTTCGTGCGCTTCACGATCTGGGCGGTAGTTCTCATCATCGCCGTGCTGATCTTCATGGCGCTCGCCAACGCCTGACCTGAGCCGGGACTCCATCGCCATGCACCGGCTTGCCATCAGCCTGACACTTCTGCTCGCACTCGTGCTTGCCGGCTGCGGTGCCGAACCGGTCTGGGCACCGGACGAAGCCGTGACGCGCGCCCGCTTTTCCTCGGGCGAGCCGCCGTCGATCACGCTCTACACGGTCGTCCGCAAGAAGAGCGGCGAAGGCGCGCATTCCGGAATCATGATCGATGGCAGCCAGCGCGTGCTTTTCGACCCGGCCGGAACCTGGCACCATCCGTGGGTGCCCGAGCGGAACGACCTGCATTACGGCATCACCGAGCAGATGCGGAAGTTCTACATCGACTACCATGCGCGAGAGACCTACGACGTCATCTCGCAGAAGGTCTATGTGTCGCCCGCCGTGGCCGAGGCGGCCATCCGCAAGGCTGAGGCTTATGGCGCCGTCAACAAGGCCTTCTGCGGGAACTCGGTCAGCGACATCCTCCAGGGCTTGCCCGGCTTCGAATCGATCCCGAAGACGTTCTTCCCCAACCGGATCATGAAGGCCTTCGGCGAGTTGCCCGGTGTGCAGACGAAACTGCACGAGGATGGCGACCCCGACGACCACTCGGGGGTCCTGATGGTCCAGCAGAGCGCCTCGATCGAACCGACGATGCCGTCGCGCTGAGCCGCGCCGGGCGTCAGTCGAAGATGCCGGTCACGCGGCCGAGCAGCATGAAGGCGCGGGCGGTGCGGGTTTCGGCCAGCGACGCGATCTCCTGATCGGTCGCGTTCTTCTCGAACTCCGCGAAGGTCTTGTCGAAAAGCCGCAGGAAGTGGTGAACGGTGTCGCGGAAGATCGTGTCCTGTCGCATCCGCCCGGCCGTCAGCGCGAGGCTGGAGCGGTCGCGCACCCCGCCGAGCGCTGCAATGGTCTTGCCCCTTTCGCCCTGGGCGAAGCGCCGCCAGATTTCGGGCCGGGCCCGGTCCGGGCGCAGATCGTCCATGTAGATCCCGTCCTGGCTGAGCAGCGTCAGCGCGTCCTGTGCGGCACGGATGAGCTTGGCGAGCCCTCGGTCGTCGAGTGCCCGTCGCAGAGCCCGGAACCCCTCGCGGTCGTTCTCGCTGTCGGGGAAGTTCAAGGCGCGGATGAAGTCGGCGACAGATACCGGCGCGGCCTCGGATTCGGCGGGGGTGCCGAGTGCGAGCGTGGGCTGTTCTTCGGCTGCCGCCGATGCCGCGCCCGGCGGAACGAAGGCGGCCTTGCGGTCGGCCGAGGGCTGGACGGCTTCGGCATCGCGCCGCGAGGTGAACGTGGCGATCGCGGTCTCGGCCTGTTTGGCCGCTGCCGCGATCTCCTCCAGCCGTTTCTCGACCGAGGACTTGGCGAGGCCGCCCTGTGCCTGGGTGACGTAGGCCTGGCGCATAGCGTCGATGGCAGCCTGAAGCCGCTGCGTCTCGTCCTTCATCGCGCGCGCCGTCCTGAGCGTGACGACCGCGATCCAGATCAGCGCGAGTGGAAGGAAGATCGCCACCAGCACCATGACCGTGCCGAGCGACCCGCCCGAGCTGCTGCCATCCCCGGCAAAGAGAAAGAAGCCGCCGACAAGCGCCAGCCAGATCAGGCTGACCACCCCGGCGATGATCTCGGCCGGGCCGACCGCGGTCGCGGAAGAGGACCGGCTGTAGAGGCCGAACCCGATCCGGTCCCCTCCGGCCCCGTCCGACTGCTGCCCGTCCGACATTTCCACCCCTCCGTGCCCCGCCGGTCAGACGTAGCGGATGCTCACGACCTCGTAACTCTTCTCGCCGCCGGGTGTGCGTACCTCGACGCTGTCGCCCGCGTCCTTTCCGATCAGCGCCCGCGCGAGCGGCGAGCGGATGTTCAGAAGACCCCTCTCGATATCCGCCTCGGCCTCGCCGACGATCTGGTACGTACGCTCCTCGTCGCTGTCCTCGTCCACAAGAGTCACGGTCGCGCCGAACTTGATAGCGCCGGACAGTGACGCAGGGTCGATCACCTCGGCGCGGGACAGGATGGATTCCAGTTCCTTGATCCGCCCCTCGACGAAGCTCTGCCGCTCGCGTGCCGCATGGTATTCGGCATTTTCCGACAGGTCGCCATGCTCGCGCGCCTCGGCGATGGCCCGGATCACGGCCGGTCGCTCGACCGACTTCAGCGTCTTCAGTTCCTGGTCCAGCGCGGTGTGTCCCGCGCGGGTCATCGGTATCTTTTCCATCTTCGCCTGTACGAGAAAGGTGGTCGTGAAAATGCCCGGATTATGCGCAACATTAGCTGTAAACCCGGGATATGCCTTGGAAGTCAATAGGCGCGCGGCGGCAGTCGCTGCGCGTCGCTGGATTTGGCCGGGGCGCGGGCGCGGTGACCTAGTGAGACTGTTCTTCCGTATTTGCGTCGTCTATGCCCTGATCTCGCTCGCCGTCATAATGCTCGTGCGCGACGTCGGGTTCGAGTTGCTGTTCGAGGCAGGTCGTGCCACCGTCGAGTTCGCAACTGCGATCCTCTCCGTCGTGAAGTGGACGCTTCCTTTCCTGCTGGTCCTGCCCTTCCTCATCGGACTGCGCGGTCTTGCCGCGAACCTCGGGAATCTTTGCTATGCGCTTGCGGGAAGCAGTCTCCTTCAGGCCACGTTCTCGCTCGTGAAGTCCTCGATTCCGTTCGTCGTTCCCTTCTATGCCGATCCCCCCTTGGCCGCGTTCGACCGCTGGCTTCACGGCGGGGTCGATGCCTGGGTCATCGCCCATCGCTGGGCCGGCCAGATTCCGGTCGCACAGATATTTCCCCTGTATCTGGAGGTCTGGCTATTTCCGGCAGTCGGTTTCGTCGTCTTCCTTGCCCTCGCCGACCGGGATCGGGAGCGACAGATGCGGTTCATCGCCCTCTACTTCACCTGCTGGGTGCTTCTCGGCACAGCCCTGGCGGTCGCCGGCGCGTCGGTCGGGCCGGTGTTCTACGATGCGCTCGTAGGCGGCGACCGGTTCGAGGCGCTGACTGCCGCCCTCGCCGCCTCGCCCATGGCAACCAACAACCTGGCAGACGTGCAGGAATATCTCTGGGCGTCCTACGAGCGTCGCGGAGTTGCCCTAGGCTCTGGCATCTCGGCCTTTCCGAGCGTTCATGTCGCGGTCGCGACGATGGTCGCCCTCTACATGGCGGAACGCCGGTGGTGGCTAGCGCCGCCGGGCGTGGCCTTCGTGGCCGCGATCCTCTTCCTGTCCGTCTATACCGGCTACCATTACGCCGTTGACGGGTATTTCTCGATTCTCGTCGTCGCCGCGATCTGGGCGGCACTGCGCGGGATGCGGCCCGCCGCCTCCGGGATCCGGCCGGTGGGCCTGCGTCCGGATACGGGCGCTGTGGCGTCGTAGCGCCGCCGCGTCGTTGTTGCCTCCTCCCCCCCGGTAAGCTAACGATCTGTCCCGACATGGATGGCGGGACAGAACGGCGAAGGGGGAGCAGATGGCGGACGTGATCAGGGAATCGATGGAATACGATGTCGTGATCGTCGGGGCGGGGCCGGCGGGGCTGTCCGCGGCGATCCGTCTGAAGCAGGCCGACCCTGACCTGAACGTCGTCGTCCTGGAGAAAGGCTCCGAGGTCGGCGCCCACATCCTCTCCGGTGCGGTTCTCGATACCTCGGGCCTCGATGCGCTCCTCCCCGACTGGAGGGAGAAGGGCGCCCCGATCACCGTCGAGGTGAAGCAGGACAACTTCTACATTCTCGGCCCCGCAGGCCAGGTCCGCATCCCCAACTGGCCGATGCCGCCCCTTATGTCCAACCACGGCACGTACATCGTATCGATGGCCAATGTTTGCCGCTGGCTGGCGCAGGAGGCCGAGGCACTGGGGGTGGAGATATTCCCGGGCTTCGCCGCGTCGGAACTTGTCTATGGCGAAAAGGGCGAGGTGAAGGGCGTCGTCGCCGGCGTGATGGGTCTCAACGCCGACGGCACGCCGGGGCCGAACTACGAGCCGGGGATGGAGCTTCTCGGCAAGTATGTGTTGCTGTCGGAAGGCGTGCGCGGTTCTCTCGCCAAGGAGGTGATCGCCCGCTACGAGCTTTCTAAAGGCCACTGCCCGCAGAAGTTCGGCCTCGGCATGAAGGAGATCTGGGAGATCGACCCCGCCAAGCACCGCGAGGGCACGGTGACGCACACGATGGGCTGGCCGCTCGGGCGGAACGCGGGTGGCGGCTCGTTCATCTACCATCTCGAAAACAACCAGGTTTATGTCGGTTTCGTGGTGCACCTGAACTACGAGAACCCGCATCTCTACCCCTACATGGAGTTCCAGCGCTTCAAGCACCACCCGATGGTCGCGGAACTCCTGAAGGGCGGCAAGCGGGTGGCCTATGGCGCCCGCGCCATTTCCGAGGGTGGCTGGCAGTCGATCCCGAAGCTGGTTGCGCCGGGCGTGGCGCTCCTCGGCTGCTCGGCGGGGCTCGTGAACGTGCCGCGTATCAAGGGCAACCACAATGCGATGCTCTCCGGCATCGCCGCGGCCGAGGCGGCTGCGGCAGCGATCAAGGCCGGACGGTCGGGCGACGAACTGGCCGCCTACGAGGCCGACCTGCGATCGGGCCCGATTGCGAAGGACCTCAGGCGGGTGAGGAACGTCAAGCCCATGTGGTCGCGCTGGGGAATGATCCCGAGCCTCGTCTTCGGCGGGCTCGACATGTGGACGAACAACCTCTTCGGGGTTTCGCTCTTCGGCACCCTCAGGCACGGCAAGTCGGACGCGGCGGCGACGGGCGAAGCGGCGAAGTTCCCGAAGATCGACTATCCGAAACCGGATGGCGTGCTGTCTTTCGACCGGCTGACGAACGTCGCCTTCAGCTTCACCAACCACGAGGAAAGCCAGCCCTGCCATCTGCGGCTGAAGGATCCTTCCGTGCCGATCGCGGTGAACCTGCCGAAATACGCCGAACCGGCGCAGCGGTATTGCCCGGCGGGCGTCTACGAGGTGATCGAGGGCGAGGCCGGTCCGCGGTTCCAGATCAACTTCCAGAACTGCGTCCACTGCAAGACCTGCGACATCAAGGATCCCAGCCAGAACATCAACTGGACCACCCCCCAGGGCGGCGACGGGCCGAACTATCCGAACATGTAACATTTCCGGCAGATTCCGCGTGTGCCGGCGTGCGGCGCGGTGCGCCGCATTGCCTTGGCGCCGCACCCGGCTTAGGCTCGTGCGGCCCCAGCGAAGGATGCGCCCCGTGACGACCCGCACGCTCAAGCTTACCCTCCTCATCGGCTTCGGCCTGGCGGCGTCGCTGCCGGCCACGGCCTTCGACGGCGCGTCGGGCCCCTACCTCGCCGGCCGGCTGGCGAGCATGGAATCCGACTATGTGGCGGCGGCCGACTACTACACCCGCGCGCTCGCCTCCGATCCGGGCAATCCGGTGTTGCTGGAGGCCACGATCGTCTCGCAGATCGGCCGGGGCGCGACGGACCGTGCGGTGCCGGTCGCCCGCGCACTCGAGACGCTCGGGACGAAGAGCCAGATCGCCGACCTCGTCGTCCTGACCGATCTTGCGAAGACCGGCGACTTCGCCGGGGCGCTGGCCGAACTCGACAAGGGCCGCAGCGCCGGCGTCCTCGTCGATGGGCTCTTCCGCGCCTGGGCGCTGGTCGGGCAGGGCCAGATGTCCGATGCGACGGTTGCCTTCGACAAGGTGGCCGCGGCGCAAGGCAGCCGGGCCTTCGGACTTTACCACAAGGGCCTCGCGCTCGCCTCGGTGGGCGATTTCGAGGGCGCCGACCGGATCTTCTCCGGCGAGGAGGGAGGGCCCCTTCGCGCGACCCGACGCGGTATCCTCGCCCATGCCGAGATCCTCAGCCAGCTCGAACGCAATCCGGCGGCTGTCGAACTCATCGACAAGACGCTGGGCGAGACGCCCGACCCACTCTTCGCCGCCATCAGGGCCGATCTCGCGGCCGGCAAGCCCCTGGCCTTCGACATGGTGCGCGATGCGACGGACGGCCTGGCCGAGGTCTATTTCACCGTTGCCTCGGCGCTCCAGGGCGAAAGCACCGACATCAACACGCTCGCCTATGCCCGCATGGCCGAATACCTCGCGCCCGAGGACGCCGACGTGCTCTTGCTCGTGGCCGAAATCCTGGAGGCGCAGGGCCAGCATGACCTCGCAACCCAGACCTACGCAAAGATCCCGAGCGAGGATCCGGCCTATGTCGCCGCCGAACTCGGCCGGTCCGACGCGCTGATCGCGGCAGATCGGATCGAGGCGGGGATCGAGGTGCTGGAACAGCTCGCACGAAGCCATCCGGGGCGGGCCGACATCTGGGGTGCGCTCGGCGACATCCTGCGCCGGCAGGAACGCTTCAATGAGGCGGCTGCCGCCTACGACAAGGCCATCGCCACCTTCACCGCCGAGGAGCCGGGGCAATGGGTGCTCTACTACACGCGCGGCATCGCCCACGAACGGACAAGGGATTGGCCCGCGGCCGAGGCGGATTTCCGCAAGGCGCTGGCGCTCAGGCCCGACCAGCCGGCCGTGCTGAACTACCTCGGCTACTCCTATCTCGAGCGGAAGGAGAACTATGACGAGGCGTTGGCCATGATCGAGAAGGCCGTGGCCGAACGCCCTGACGACGGCGCCATCGTCGACAGCCTCGGCTGGGCGCTCTACCGGCTCGGCCGCTATGACGAGGCGGTGGGACACCTCGAGAAGGCGGTCGAACTGATGCCGGTCGACCCGGTCGTGAACGATCATCTCGGCGATATCTACTGGGCCGTCGGCCGCACATTGGAGGCCGAATTCCAGTGGAAGCGGGCGCTTTCGTTCGAGCCCGATACCGAGGCGGAGGCCGCGCGCATCCGTCGCAAGCTGGAGGTCGGGCTTGACGTCGTGTTGAAGGAAGAGGGTGCGGAGCCCCTTGCCGTCACCAAGAATGGCAATTGAGGAAGCGGCAGCGGCGAAGCTGAACCTGGCGCTGCACATCACCGGTCAGCGTGCGGACGGCTATCACCTTCTCGACAGCCTCGTCGTCTTCGCCGGCGTGGCCGACCGGGTCACCGTGGCACCGGCCGCCGCTCTGACGCTCGCCGTCACGGGGTCGGAGGGGGGCGGACTGCCAGCGGGGGAGGACAACCTCGTCCTTCGCGCCGCCCGCGCCTTCAAGTCGGGGCGGGGGGCCGCGGTGACACTGGAAAAGGTCCTGCCCGTCGCCTCAGGCATCGGCGGCGGTTCGGCCGACGCTGCGGCGACGCTTCGGGCGCTGTCGAGTCTCTGGGGCCTTCCCCTGCCGCCGGCCGACAATGTACTGGCGCTCGGCGCCGACGTGCCCGTGTGCCTGGCAGGCCGGCCCGCGCGCATGAGCGGGGTAGGGGAGACGCTGGTGCCGGTTCCGGCCCTTCCGGCGATGGCGGTCGTGCTTGTCAATCCGCGCGTGGAGGTGGCGACGCCCGCGGTGTTCGGTGCGCTCGCCCGCAAATCCAACACGCCGCTGGAACCGCTGCCGCCCGCCTTCGCATCGGCTGCGGCGCTGGCCGGCTGGCTTGCCCATCAGCGCAATGATCTCGAAGCGCCTGCCATCGCGGTGGCGCCGGTCATCGCCGAGGTCCTTGCCGCCATTGCGACGACCTCGCCGCTTGTCACGCGGATGTCGGGCTCGGGCGCGACCTGCTTCGGCCTGTTTGCATCGCTGGAAGACGCGGCGGCAGCCGCGAAGGCGGTTGCCCTTGGCCGGCCGGGCTGGTGGGTGCGTGCGGCGCCGGTTCTCGCCTGAGCCTCAGTTCACCCGCGCGACGACGTAATCGGCGAGGTCGGCGAGCATGTCGCGCAGGTCGTGCGCAGGCAGCGCGGCGAGCGCCCTCTTGGCGCGGTCGGCCCAGCCGCGCGCATCGTTGCGCGTCGATTCCATCGCGCCATGCCGCGCCATGAGCCCCAGCGCCTGGTCGAGGTCGCCCTCGCGCTGGTCGCCCTTCTCGATCACCCGCCGCCAGAAGGCGCGCTCCGCCTCGCCTGCCTTCGCCACGGCCTTGATCACGGGCAGCGTCAGCTTTCGTTCGCGGAAGTCGTCTCCGACATTCTTGCCGATCGCGGCCGTGGTGCCACCATAATCCAGAAGGTCGTCGGCGATCTGGAAGGCGATGCCGAGCGCATCGCCATAGGTGAAGAGGGCCGCCACCTCGCTGTCATCCGCCCCGGCAAGGACGGCGCCGGACTCCGTCGCGGCCGAGAAGAGCGCGGCGGTCTTGCCCCGGACGACCTTGAGGTAGGTATCCTCGTCGGTGCGCAGGTCCTGCGCGGCGGTCAGTTGCAGAACCTCGCCCTCGGCGATTGTGGCCGAGGCGTTCGACAGGATCTCGAGCACGCGCAGCGATCCCGGCTCGACCATCAGCTGGAAGGCGCGGGCAAAGAGGTAATCGCCGACGAGCACGGAGGACTTGTTGTCCCACAGAAGGTTAGCCGTCGGCCGGCCGCGGCGCTGGCGGCTTTCGTCCACCACGTCGTCGTGCAGAAGCGTGGCGGTATGGATGAACTCCACCGTCGCGGCGAGACGGATGTGATGATCGCCTTGATAGCCGCAAAGCCGGGCCGCGGCGAGCGTCAGCATCGGGCGAAGACGCTTGCCGCCCGCCTCGATCAGATGTGCCGTCACCTCGGGAATCCGCGGCGCGTGTTCGGATGCCATCCGCTCGCGGATCAGGGCGTTCACGCGCTCCATGTCCGCGGCCAGATGCGCGCCGAGGCGGTCGTGCGGTTTCTGCGCGGTCTCGTCCAGGCTCATTCCCGTCCCGTGTCACCTCGACAAAGCCAGTGCTTCGTCCTTATGTCCATGATCATGAAAGAGCTTCTGCGCACAACTGACCCGACCACCATCGCTTTCGCCACAGCGCTCCTTGCCGGTGAGGGTATAGCGGCGTTTGAGATGGACGTCCACATGAGCGTGCTCGAAGGTTCCCTTGGCATTTTGCCGCGTCGCATCATGGTTCGCGACGCTGACCTGTTCCTCGCGCGAGCCATCCTGAGGGACAACGGGGTCGAGGTCTGAATGTTCACTGGGGACGAGATCACCACGGATGCGTTCCTCGGCGGGCGCCTTGCGATCGCCCAGCCGCGTGCGGGCTATCGCGCCGCAGCCGATCCGGTGCTGCTTGCCGCCGCCGTCCCGGCGCGGGCAGGGCAGGAGGTTCTGGAACTTGGCTGCGGCGCGGGGGTGGCGAGTCTCTGCCTCGGCCATCGGGTGCCGGGCCTTCAGCTTTTCGGGCTGGAGTTGCAGCCCGCCTATGCCGCCCTCGCCCGCAGGAACGCGGCGGCGAACGGTCAGGCATTCGAGGTGCACGAGGGCGACCTCGCGGCGATGCCCGCCGCGCTGAAGGCGCGGGACTTCGACCATGTCATCGCCAACCCTCCCTTTTTCGGCGCGGGCACCGGGACGCCGGCGCGCGATTCCGGCCGCGAGACGGCGCAGCGGGAGGCGACGCCGCTCGCCGCCTGGATCGGGGCGGGCCTGCGGCGGCTCCGGCCCGGCGGCTGGCTGACGCTGATCCAGACGGCCGAACGCCTGCCCGAGATGCTCGGGGCGCTCGGACCCCGCGCCGGCAGCATTACCGTCCTTCCGGTCGTTCCCCGCACGGGCCGCCCGGCCGGCCGCATCATCATGTTGGCGCGCAAGGGCGGGCGCGCGCCCTTCCGGCTGCTGTCTCCCTTCGTTCTGCACGAGGGCGCCGAGCATCTGCGTGACGGTGACGACTACAGCCCGGCCGCCCGCGCCGTGCTGCGCGAGGGCGGCGCCCTTCCGGGCCTCGCGCCTTAACGATCCGGCAAGGAATCGCGCCCCATCCTGACCCGGCGCGGTGCGGCATTCTTCCGCGTGACACGACTCATCGAATGTGATGGGATTGTGACAGGTTTCACAGGAGAGGAGACGACGATGTCGCTTGGTTCGCACCTGCAGGAACTTCGCAAGAAGCACCAGGTTCTTTCGGAAGCCGTTGAAGAGGCGCAGCGCCACCCCGGCTACGACGATCTGGCCATCGCCGACATGAAGAAACAGAAACTCCGCATCAAGGAAGAGATCGCGCGCCTCAGCCAGGCGTGACTTCCCCGCTCCCGCGGGCGATCCGGCGACCTGCATAGGCGGCGAGCGTTGCGCCCCCGGTGATCAGGGTCGCGGCGAGGGCGAGCTTGAGGCTTGCCGTCGCCGAACCCGCGATGACGAGCGCCAGCGTGGAAAGAAGCGGAGCGGCATAGGAGGCCGTCCCGAGAAGCTGGATGTCGCCGCGCTTCACACCCACATCCCAGGTGAAGAAGGCGAGCCCGACCGGGCCGAGCCCCAGTCCGAGCGTCGCCAGCCACCCAGCGGGGCCGGTGGGCCAGGCCGTCACCTCGAGCGCGAGGTGCGCGGGCACCGACAGGATCGCCGTCATCAGGCAAAAGACCGTGACGGCGGCGGTCGGCACGGCGCCCATGCGCCGCGACAGGATCGAATAGCCCGACCAGGTCAGCGCACAGAGCAGGGCGAGCCCGTAGCCCGGCAGCGCCGCCCTGTCCGGGCTGCCGATCCCTTCGGCGATGAGCAGACCGGCCCCCGCAAAGGCCATGACCGCGCCCGCCACATGGCCTGCTCCGAGCCGCTCGCCCGGCAGGAATCCCGAAAGTAGCACGATGAGCAGCGGCCAGAGATAGGCGATGAGGCTCGCCTCGGCGGCGGGCGCAAGGCGCAGCGCCGAGAAGTAGAAGAGGTGATAGCCGAAGAGCCCCGCCGTGCCGAAGGCATAGACCTTCCAGGACACGGCGCGAAGCCGGCCGAGCCCGCCCGTGGAAAGCGTCCAGACCAGCCCGACGAGACCCCCGAGCGTGAAGCAGATGGCATTGAGCTGCAAGGGCGGCACCGGCGCCGTCCGCACCGTCAGGAGCGCGAGCAGCGCCCACATCAGGACGGCGGTGAAGCCCACGGCCGTGGCGCGCGCGCGGCTCATGACGGCACCCCGACTGCCGCGCGATCCTTCCTGGAACGTTCCGTCTGCATCAGTCCCGCCCTGCGCCTACGCGCCAGGAGAAGCCGCGATTTGCGGCGTCGCGTCAAGGGCGGACAAACGAAAGGGGCCGGCCGCCGCGGCCGACCCCCTGTCCTGCGCGTGGCGCGCGTCAGGCGAAGAACTGCGCGCCGTTTGCCGAGATGGTCGAGCCGTTGATGAACTGCGCGTCATCCGAGGCAAGGAAGGCCACGCAGCGCGCGATCTCCGCGGGTTCGCCCAGCCGCCCCGCGGGGATCTGCGCGATGATCGCCTCGCGGACCTTCTCGGGGACGGCCATCACCATCTCGGTGGCGATATAGCCCGGGCAGATGGCGTTGGCGGTGATCCCGGCGCGCGCACCCTCCTGCGCCAGGCTGCGCACGATGCCGATGTCGCCCGCCTTGGTGGCGGCATAGTTGACCTGGCCGAACTGGCCCTTCTGGCCGTTCACCGACGAAATCACGATGACCCGGCCGAACTTGCGCTCACGCATCCCCGGCCAAACAGGGTGCACGGTGTTGAAGACGCCCGTGAGGTTGGTGTCGATGACCTGGTGCCACTGTTCGGGGGTCATCTTGTGGAACGGCGCGTCGCGGGTGATGCCGGCGTTGGCGACCACGACCTCGATCGGGCCAAGGTCGGCCTCGACCTGCGCGACGCCGGCCTTCGAGGCGTCGTAGTCGGCCACGTTCCACTTGTAAGTCTTGATGCCGGTTTCCTTGGTGAAGGCGGCCGCCGCCTCGTCGTTGCCGGCATAGTTGGCGGCAACCTTGTAGCCGGCGCTCTTAAGGGCGACGGAGATCGCCGCGCCGATGCCGCGGGATCCGCCGGTGACCAATGCTACTCTCGACATGATTCCTCCTCTCGGGCTGGGTCCTTGAAATCCTGTTATCGAAACGAGAATCCGGGCGCAACATTATTGCGCCCGGATTTGTGCATTTGCAGAAAGATTGCGCGGATCAGGCTCGCTCGAGGCACATGGCCACGCCCATGCCGCCGCCGATGCAGAGCGTGGCGAGGCCCTTCTTCGCGCCCGACCGCCGCATCTCGAAGAGAAGCGTGTTGAGGATGCGGGCGCCCGACGCGCCGATCGGGTGGCCGATGGCGATGGCGCCCCCGTTCACGTTCACCTTCGCCGTGTCCCAGCCCATGTCCTTGTTGACGGCGCAGGCCTGGGCGGCGAAGGCCTCGTTCGCCTCGATCAGGTCGAGGTCCGTCGCCTTCCAGCCGGCCTTTTCCAGCGCCTTGCGGCTGGCATGGATCGGGCCCACACCCATGATCGCCGGGTCGAGACCCGCCGTAGCGTATGAGGCGATCCGCGCCAGCGGGCTCAGCCCGCGCCGGGCGGCCTCGGCCTCGGTCATCAGGAGGACTGCCGCGGCGCCGTCGTTGAGCCCGCTCGCGTTGCCGGCGGTGACCGTGCCCTCCTTCGAGAAAGCAGGCTTCAGCTTCTGCATGCTGTCGAGCGTCGCGCCGTGGCGGATGTATTCGTCGGCGTCCACCACCACGTCGCCCTTGCGGGTCTTCACCGTGAACGGGATGATCTCGTCCTTGAACTTGCCGGCCTTCTGCGCCGCCTCGGCCTTGTTCTGGCTTGCAAGGGCGAACTGGTCCTGCATCTCGCGGCTGATCTGCCACTTCTCGGCGACGTTCTCGGCGGTCGTGCCCATGTGGTAGCCGTTGAACGCATCCCAGAGACCGTCCTTGATCATCGAGTCGATGAACTTCATGTCGCCCATCTTCTGGCCCGCGCGCAGGTGCGCGACATGCGGCGACAGCGACATGCTCTCCTGCCCGCCGGCGCAGACGATCGCCGCATCGCCGAGCTGGATGTGCTGCGCGGCGAGCGCGACGGACCGGAGGCCGGAGCCGCAGACCTGGTTGATCGACCAGGCGGCACTTTCCTGCGGAAGGCCGGCATTGATATGCGCCTGGCGGGCAGGGTTCTGTCCCTGACCGGCGGTCAGAACCTGGCCAAGGATCGTCTCGCTCACCTCGGCCTTGTCGATGCCCGCCCGGGCGACCACCGCCTGCAGCGCCGCTGCGCCCAGCTCGTGTGCCGGCGTATTGGCGAAGGCGCCGTTGAAACTCCCGACCGCGGTGCGGGCGGCCGATACGATGACGACATTGGTCATGGGCTGTCCTCCTCAGGGCGCGCCGATGCGCACCGAACGCGCGCCGGGTGCCCGGACCGGGCCCCCGCGCCGCCATGCAGCATGCGCATCGCTGCGGAAGCGTCAAGCGCCGTGAGCGGTCACACCGCGAGCCGCGACCGAATATTCTGCGGCTGCACCGAGCAGCCTGCCGCCGGATCGCGCCGGTGGAATGGCCGCGCCAAGGCCGCCCTCAGGCCCGCATTCGCACCTTGGCCATCTGCCACGGCGGTGTGGCGGTCGGGGCGCCGAAGTAGTAGCCCTGCATGCACTCGATCCCTGCCTCGGTCAGCCAGGCCGCGTCGGCGGCGTTCTCGACCGATTCGGCGACGGTGAACATGTCGAATTGCCGCGCGATCGACAGCAGCGCGTTCGTCAGGCACTGGTTGTCCGGATTGCCCGCGATGCCCCGAATGAACTGTCCGTCGATCTTCAGGATGTCGAAATAGAACTCCCGCAGGTACCGGAACGAGGTAAAGCCCGCCCCGAAATCGTCGAGCGCGAAGGAAATTCCTTCTGCCTGCAGATCGGCCATGAAGACGGAGACCGCATCGGGCATGATCATCGCCGAGCTTTCGGTGATCTCCAGGATCAGCCGCTCTGCCACGGTCGGGTCGCCCTTGATCCCGCGCCGGAGGACCTGCATCCAGCGCGGATAAGCGATGGAGCGGGCCGACATGTTGATGGCGAGCCGCAGGCCGGGGTCGGTCTTCAACGCCTTGAGTCCGAGGTCTAGCGACAGGCAGTCCACCGCGCGGCCAAGCTCCGACGTCTCGATCGCCGAGATGAAGTCGCGAGCCGGGATGATCCGCCCGGTCTCGTCCAGGAGCCTGATGAGGCCCTCGTGGAAGGCCACCCGGTCCTGGCGGGCGGCTGTGACAATCGGCTGGTAGGCGAGGAAGACCTCGCGCCGAGCCACCGCGC
This sequence comes from Paracoccaceae bacterium, assembly GCA_020637675.1. GTDB lineage: Bacteria > Pseudomonadota > Alphaproteobacteria > Rhodobacterales > Rhodobacteraceae > Albidovulum. The sequence goes on from JACKKD010000003.1 coordinate 819,947, forward strand.
GGGACACCATGGCGACGGTGTCGCGGTCGCGCAGGCCGAGCGCCGCGCTCAGGGGGCTGTCCTGTCCGGGTTCGCGCGCGACCTTCCCGAACTTTCCGCCGTCTCGCATCGCCTTTCTCCTCGCAGTCGCTGCCGAGATTGGCCAGAAGGGGATAAGAAGTCGTAAACGCTTGCGGCAACTCGCGGGCATTTCCGGGGGAGGCGATCCGATGGGCGAACGTTGTGGCTGGTGCGGCACCGATCCGCTCTATGTCGCCTATCACGACAGCGAGTGGGGTGTGCCCGAACGCGATCCCCGCGCGCTGTGGGAAAAGCTAATTCTCGACGGCTTCCAGGCCGGGCTCGCTTGGATCACGATCCTCAGAAAGCGCAACAGCTTCCGCGCCGCCTTCGAGGGCTTCGAGCCCGCGGTCATCGCCCGCTGGGGAGAGCCCGAGGTGGCGCGGCTTCTCGCCGATCCCGGCATCGTCCGATCCCGCGCCAAGATCGAGGCGACGATAGGCAATGCCCGCGCCTACCTCGCGATTTCCGAACGCATGGGCTTCGACAGCTTTCTCTGGCGACACCTCGACGGCAAGCCGCTGCAGAACCGCTTCCGCGCGATGTCCGAGGTGCCGGCGCAGACGTCCCTCTCGGAACGCCTCGCCGGAGACCTCAAGGCCGAGGGTTTCCGCTTCACCGGTCCCACGATCGTCTATGCCTTCATGCAGGCCACCGGCATGGTCAACGATCACCTCGTGACCTGCCCCGCGCATGACCGCTGCGCGGTGCTCGGCTGAGCCCCGTCGTCGTTGCAATGGCTGCGGCGGCCAGGGGGTGAAACCCCCGGCCGATTGCGCGAGGCAGAGCCGCCTGCCGAAACCTGCTAGTCCGCGGCCAGAAGCGCCGCAACGATCGCCCGTGCGCTTTCGCCATCCCATTCCGCGTCGCCCGTCATCCGCGCGATCTCGCGGCCCTCGGGGTCGAGGATGACCGTCACAGGCAGGCCGAGCACGCCCATCTCGCGCGCGAGCGCCTGCTCCTTGTCGAGATAGAGCGGCAGCGATTCCACCCTCGTTTCCTCGAAGAGGCGGATGATCGCGGGAATGGTGTTGCGCCCCGTGGCGATGGTGGCGACGGTGAACCGCTCGCCGCCGAATTCCCGGTTGAGACGGTCGAGCGCGGGAAGCTCCTTGCGGCAGGGCGCGCACCATGTCGCCCAGAAGTTCACCGCGACGTACTTGCCCCGGAATTCCGACAGGCGCCGTTCATTGCCGCTGTCATCGCGGAATGCCGTATCGGGCGCGGCCACGGGTTCGGCGTGGACCACTAGCTTCAGCATCGAGCCTTCGCGCAGCGCCTCGAGCGCCGTCGTCCCCGGCGTGGCGGCGTTTGCACCGAGCGCGAGGCCCGTGTAGAGGACGGCGGAGAGAAGAAGACGCATGAAGCCTCCGGGGGCGCGACGATGACGGACAGAACCCAGAATGCGATGTGGGGCGGGCGCTTCGCCGCCGGGCCGGACGCGATCATGGAGGCGATCAACGCCTCGATCGGGTTCGACAGACGGCTTTACGCCCAGGACATCGCCGGGTCCCGTGCCCACGCGGCGATGCTCGCCGAACGAGGCATCATAAGCGATAGCGACGCCGCAGCCATTCGGGAAGGCCTGCTCACGGTCTTGTCAGAAATCGAGGGCGGAAACTTCGCGTTCTCCACCGCGCTCGAGGATATCCACATGAACGTGGAGGCGCGGCTGAAGGAAGTCATCGGCGAACCGGCAGGCCGGCTTCACACCGCGCGCAGCCGCAACGACCAGGTGGCGACCGATTTCCGCCTCTGGGTCCGCGACCAGTGCGACGCGGCAGTCGGGGGGCTGGCGGCGCTGAAGAAGGCGCTTCTTGCGCAGGCCGAAGCCGGGGCGGACTGGGTGATGCCGGGCTTCACCCATCTGCAGACTGCCCAGCCGGTGACCTGGGGCCATCACATGATGGCCTATGTGGAGATGTTTGCCCGTGACGCCGGCCGCTTTCGCGACGCCCGCGCGCGCATGAACGAATGCCCGCTCGGCGCCGCCGCGCTCGCCGGAACCTCCTTCCCGATCGACCGGCACATGACGGCGACGGCGCTCGGCTTCGACCGGCCGATGGCCAACTCGCTCGACGCGGTCAGCGACCGCGACTTCGCGCTCGAATTCCTTTCGGCGGCGGCGATCTGCGCGGTGCATCTCAGCCGTTTCGCCGAAGAGCTGGTGATCTGGTCCTCGGCCCAGTTCCGCTTCGTCGCGCTCTCCGACCGCTTCTCCACCGGCTCCTCGATCATGCCCCAGAAGAAGAACCCGGACGCGGCGGAGCTGATCCGCGCCAAGATCGGCCGCATCCTCGGCGCGACCGTCGCGCTCTTCACGGTGATGAAGGGCCTGCCGCTCGCCTATTCCAAGGACATGCAGGAGGACAAGGAACAGGTCTTCGACGCCGCCGACACGCTCATGCTGGCGCTCGCCGCGATGGAGGGGATGGTGCGCGACATGACCGCGACCCGCGAAAACCTCGAACGCGCTGCCGCCTCCGGCTTCTCGACCGCGACGGACCTCGCCGACTGGCTGGTGCGCAGCCTAGGACTTCCCTTCCGCGAGGCGCATCATGTCACGGGCTCGCTGGTGGCTCTGGCCGAGAAGCGGGGCTGCGACCTGCCCGACCTGACGCTCCATGAGATGAATTCGGTTCATGGGGGCATCACGCAGGAGGTTTATTCCGTTCTCGGCGTCCACAACTCGGTAGCCTCGCGGCAAAGCTACGGCGGCACTTCGCCCGATCAGGTGCGCGCCCAGATCGCGCGCTGGAAGCAGAGGCTCGGGTGAGGGGCGCGGCGATCGTCGGGCTCTGTCTGCTGGTCGCCGCCTGTTCCCAGCCGCGCGCCCACGCGGCCTTGCGGCTGACCCCCGATGGCGTCAGGGTGACGCCATCGATTTCGACCTCGATTGCCGGTGTCGGCGTTTCGGTGAGCCAATGACACGTGTTCTTAAGGCCCTTGGACTTCTCGCGATCCTCGCCTCCTGCGGCGCCGACGGTGCGCCGACCCCACCCGCCGAATCGGGTCTGACGGTTTCCGGCCAGGTCAAGGTCGGCGTGAGCGGAAGTCTCTGACCAATGCGGGGCGTGCCGGCTCAGTCGAGGGTTCGGCGGAACCGCAGGAGCGCCAGCGTCGCGAAGGCCAGGACGAAGAGGACAAGCGCCGCCATCGGCTGTGCGACGCCGGCGTAGTCCGAACCCTTCAGCATGACGGCGCGGATCAGCCGCAGGAAATGGGTAAGCGGGAACACCTCGCCCAGGACCTGCGCCCAGCCGGGCATGCCCCGGTAGGGGAACATGAACCCGGAGAGCAGGAGCGAGGGCAGGAAGAAGAAGAACGTGAGCTGCATCGCCTGCATCTGGGTGCGCGCCGCGGTTGAGATGAGGTAGCCGAGGATCACCAGCGCCGCGACGAAGACGAAGACGCCGGCTAGGAGGAGTGGGAGCGCGCCGACGAAGGGCACACCGAAGATGAGTTTCGCCGCGACGAGCACGACGACGACCTGCACCGCGCCGACCCCCAGATAGGGCAGGACCTTGCCGAGCATGATCTCCACTGGCGTCGCGGGCATGGAAAGCAGATTCTCCATCGTGCCCCTCTCGATCTCGCGCGTCAGCGCCATCGAGGTCATCATCACCATGGTCATCTGGAGGATCACACCAAGCAGGCCCGGGACGATGTTGTACTGGGTGATGCCTTCGGGATTGTAGCGTTTGTGCACCGTGACCTGAAGTTGCGAGGCTGCCGCTGCGGCTGCCTCGGCCTCGGTGCCGCGCTCGCGCAGGAGCGCGTCGGCGGCCACCGTGCCGAGGGTGGAAATGGCGCCCGAGGCGACAGAGGGGTCGGTGGCGTCCGCCTCGATCAGGATTTCGGGCCGGTCGCCGCGTTCCACCCGCCGACCGAAGTCCGAGGGAACAGTGACGACGAAGGAGACGTCACCCCGCGTGATCAGGCTCTCGGCCTCCGCCGCCGAGGCTGCGGGGTGGGTGAAGCGGTAATAGCCGGTAAGCTCCAGCGCCGAGACGATGGCGCGCGTGAAGCGATCCTGCGTCGGCGCGACGAGAGCCGCGGGGAGGTGCTTTGGGTCGGAGTTGATCGCGAAGCCGAAGAGCACGAGCTGGAGGAGCGGGATTCCCAGCATCATCGCGAAGGTGACGCGATCACGCCGCATCTGGATCACCTCCTTGGTGAGCATCGCGGCGAGACGGCGGAGGGACAGGAGCCGGTTCATGCCCGCGTGTCCTCCGCGCTGCCCATGAGCTGGATGAACACGTCTTCGAGGCTCGTCTCGGCGGGCTTCAACCGGCACCCGGTCTCCGCAGCCACTTTCGCGGCGGAGGTCCGCAGGGCGTCCGCATCTCGGCCGACGACATGCAGCGTGGCGCCGAAGGGCGCGACCTGATCGACGCCCGGCGCGCCCTTGAGGAGCGTCGCGGCGCGCGCCGTCGCCGCGCCTTCGAGGATGAAGGTCGCAAGCCCGGCATCGCGCACCACCTCGGCCACCGTGCCCTGTGCCACAAGCCGACCGTAGGAAATGTAGTTGATCCTGTGGCAGCGTTCGGCCTCGTCCATGTAGTGGGTCGAGACGAGCACCGTCAGCCCGCCGTCGGCGAGCCGGTGGATCTCGTCCCAGAAGTCGCGCCGCGCCTTGGGGTCCACCCCCGCCGTAGGCTCGTCCAGCATCAGGAGCTTCGGCTCGTGCATGATCGCGGCGGCAAGCGCGAGCCGCTGCTTCCATCCGCCCGAAAGCGCCCCGGCGAGCTGGTGCCGCCGCGCCGTTAGCCCGAGGCCGGCGAGCGTGTCGGCGACATGTTTGCGCGCCGGGCGAAGTCCATAGAGGCCGGCGACGAAACTCAGGTTCTCGGCGATTGTCAGGTCCTCGTAGAAGGAAAAGCGCTGGGTCATGTAGCCGACCTCGCGCTTGATCGCGCGGCCCTCCGTCAGGATGTCGTGGCCGAGCACCCGGCCCTCGCCCGCGTCGGGTGTGAGCAGGCCGCACATCATGCGGATCGTCGTTGTCTTGCCCGACCCGTTGGGGCCGAGAAAGCCGGCGATCTCTCCCTTGGCGACCGTGAGCGACACGTCGTCGACGGCGCGCTGGCCGCGGAAGCTCTTCACCAGCCCCCGGACCGCGATGGCGGGCTCCGCCGTCATCCACCGGAGCCCGGCAGGACGACATCGACGATCTGCCCCGGCTTCAGGCCAGGTGCGTCCTCGGGCCGGGCCTCGATCAGGTAGACGAGCTTCTGGCGGTTCTCGAGCGAGTAGATGACGGGCGGCGTGAATTCCGGCGCATCGGCGACATAGGTGACGGTGGCGGTAAGGCCCTCGGCACAGCCGTCGCAGCGGACGGAGAGCCGGCTTCCCTGCGTCACTGCCGCGACGTTCGTCTGGGGCACGTAGAGGCGCAGCTTCACCCCGCCGTCGGGCAACAGCGACAGCACCGGCGCCGAGGGTCCCGCGAGTTCGCCTGCCGAGCGGATGACGTCCTCGATCGTTCCGGCGGAGGGCGCGGTCAGGCGGCGCTGGTCCAGGTTCCATTCCGCCTTCTCGCGGGCGGCCCGCGCCCCGGCGACCGCCGCTTCCGCGGCGGCGATCTCCTGCGGCCGCGCCGGCAGGCGGGCGACGGCGAGGCTCGCTTCGGCCTCGGCCACCTTCGCATGGGCGACGGTGGCGGCAGTGGCCGCGTCGTCGGCCTGAGTCGTTGTCGCGGCGCCGCGCCCCGCGAGGCTGAGGAGCCGGGCCGCGGCCCGGTCGGCCTCCTCCGCCTGGGCGTGCGCCGAAGCGAGCGTCGCCTCGATCACCCGGATCTCCTCGGGGCGGCGGCCCTCGCGGAGGTTGGCAAGCTGGCTTTCGGCCTGCGCCAACGCGGCCTCAGCCTCGGCAAGAGCGATATCGGCGTCCCGCCGCTCCATCTCCACCAGGATTGCGCCGTTTTCGACGCGGTCGCCGCGGGCGACCGCGAGCCGGCCGATCTGCGCGGTGGCGACCGGGGCGATGAGCACATACTCGCCCTCCACGTAGCCCGTGGCGAAGGGAACCGGGGGCGCGCAGGCGGTGAAGAGCGCCGAGACAAGGGGCAGGGTGCAGACAAGGCCGGTCATGATCGGCGTTCCCGTTCGAGAAGGGAGTGGAGGTTGGCGGCGAGGAGGTCGGCGATCTCCCCGGCCTCGGCCGGTCCGAGCGTATCCCAGCCCATCCGGCGGGTGACGACGGGTCGGCCGACGCGAAAGTAGAGAAGCTGGCCGATGAGGCTGAAGACCAGCAGCCGCGTGCGCGGGCTTTCCGCCTCCTGTCCGGTGGCGACGGCCCAGAGGGTGCACAACCGCCGGTGCACCGGCTCGATCATGGCGCCATAGACCAGGTCGAAGATCGCCCCGCCTTCGCCGACCTCGCGCAGCATGAAAGGTACAAGCGGGGCGGCCACGGGCGAAGTGGTGACAAATGCACACATCGAACGCAGTGTCGCCTCCATCTCTGCAACCGCCGCCTGGGGCGCTTCCGGAACGGGGGCGGTGTGGTTGCCGAGGACGGTGCCCATGCGGCGGATCACCTCCACCCCGCAGGCGCGCCTCAGCCCCTCCTTGCCGCCGAAGTGATAGGCGATGGAGGCGACATTGGTCCGCGCCGCGGCCGCGATCTCGCGTGTCGAGGTCGCGGCGAAGCCCTTCTTGCCGAAGAGCCGCAGGCCCGAGGCAATGAGGTCGGCGGCGGTGCCTTCGGGCGCCTTTGGCTGATCGGTCATGGTTGCAATCCTGAGTCGCGCACGATTTTAATCAAACGATTGATCAAAATCAATCCACTCGCGTCCGCTTTCCAGCGCGCCCGCGATGCACTACACCGACGCCGATCCTTCGACCCCCAGCAAGGCCCCGCGACATGGACCATTTCCTCTACCGCAACGGCGTCCTTCATGCCGAGGATGTGGCGATCCCGGACATCGCTGCGGCGGTGGGCACCCCCTTCTACGTCTATTCGACGGCCACCCTGACGCGGCACTTCCGGCTGTTCGAGGAGGCGCTCGCCGGGCTGCCCCACCTCGTCTGCTTTGCGATGAAGTCGAACGGCAACGTCGCCGTGGTGAAAACCCTGGGCGATCTCGGCGCCGGCATCGACGTGGTGTCGGTGGGCGAATACCTGAAGGCGAGGACGGCGGGCGTTCCGGGTTCGCGGATCGTCTTTTCCGGCGTGGGCAAGAGCCGCGAGGAGATGCGCACCGCGCTTGAAGGCGGCATCCGCCAGTTCAACGTGGAAAGCGAGCCCGAGATGCGGGCGCTGAACGAGGTGGCGTTGTCGCTGGGCCTGCGCGCGCCGATCGCCATCCGGGTCAACCCGGATGTGGACGCGAAGACCCACGAGAAGATCGCCACCGGCAAGAAGGAAAACAAGTTCGGCATCCCGATCGGACGGGCGAGCGAGGTCTATGCCGAAGCGGCGGCCCTGCCCGGACTCGACGTCGTGGGGATCGACGTCCACATCGGCTCGCAACTGACCGACCTCCAGCCGTTCGAGGCGGCTTATGCAAAGGTCGCCGACCTCACCCGTCAGCTTCGAGCGGAAGGGCACGACATCCGCCGGCTCGACCTCGGCGGCGGGCTCGGAATCCCTTACGAACGCACCAACGCCGCCCCGCCGCTGCCGCTCGACTACGGCGCGGTCATCAAGCGGACCGTGGGCGACCTCGGCTGCGAGATCGAGATCGAGCCGGGGCGGCTGATCTCCGGCAACGCGGGGCTTCTGGTGGCGCAGGTGATCTATGTGAAGTCGGGAGAGGAGCGCGACTTCCTCATCCTCGATGCTGCGATGAACGACCTCGTCCGCCCCTCGATGTACGGCGCGCACCATGACATCGTCCCGGTGATCGAGTCCGCGCCGGGAGTGGAGCCGCACCCCTACGACATCGTCGGCCCGGTCTGCGAAACCGGCGACACCTTCGCCAGGCAGCGCCCGCTTTCCCCGGTGGGGGAGGGCGATCTGGTGGCGTTCCGGTCGGCCGGGGCCTACGGCGCGGTGATGGCATCGGAATACAACGCCCGCCCCCTCGTTCCCGAGGTGCTGGTGCATGGGCATCAATTCGCCGTCATTCGCGCCCGCCCCACCTATGACGAGATGATAAACCGCGATAGCATCCCGTCGTGGCTCTGACGCGCAATCCCGTGCGAGGGGCCGGAACCGGAGGCCCGCGGCCCGCGTGACCAGGATCAAGGCCCTTCCGCATGAGGCGCTGAGGCGTCTCAGGTGGCCGCTGCGGCTTACGCGGGCGGGCATGGCGGCCGAGCGGATCACGCGGGGATTCTGGCCGGTCTGGACCATCCTCTTCGGCCTCATCGCCGTCCTTGCCTTCGGCGTGCAGGACTGGCTTGCGCTGGAAGCCTTATGGGTCGGCGGGGTTGTCGCGCTCCTGGGGCTTCTCTGGGCGTTTGCGCGCGGTATCCGCCGGTTCCGCTGGCCGACCGAGGCCGAGGCGCTCGACCGGCTCGACCGCACGTTGCCGGGCCGGCCGATCACGGCCCTGACCGACAGTCTCGCGATGGGCGGCGGCGATGCCGGCACGGCTTCGGTCTGGCGCGCGCATGTCGCGCGCATGGCCGACCGCGCCCGCACCGCGCGCGCGCCGGCACCGGACTTGCGCATCGCCGGGCGCGACCGCTTCGCCCTGCGCTACGCGGGCCTCACCGCCTTCGTCATGGCTGTGCTCTTCGGCTCGCTCTGGCGCGTCGCGGAAGCGCCTGGCCTTGTCGGACCGGGCACCACAGCCAATGCCGCCGCCGGCCCGACTTGGGAGGGCTGGGTGGAACCCCCGGCCTATACCGGCCGCCCGAGCCTCTACCTCAACACCCTGCCCGAGGGCCCGCTGGAATTGCCCGAGGGAAGCCGGATCACCCTGCGTCTCTATGGCGCCGCCGACTCGATCTCGGTGAGCGAGAGCCTCTCCGGGCAGCCTCCCGCGCCAGCGGCCGATCCGGGCTCTCCGGTCGATCCTGCCGCTGTCCGCGCCGTGGAGTTCGAAGCGATCCGGTCCGGCCGCCTGACGATCGGCGGCGACGGCGGGCGGGAGTGGCAGGTGACGGTGCTGCCCGACGCAGCCCCGATGGTCGTCATCACGGGCGAGATCATGCGCGAGGCCGACGGCACCATGTCGCAGCCCTTCACGGCGACGGACGACTACGCGGTGTCGGCCGGACGCGCGATCATCGAGCTTGACCTTGCCGCCGCCGACCGCCGCTACGGCCTCGCCCCCGATCCCGAGAAGCGTGACGCGCTGATCTACGACCTGCCGATGCCGATCACCGGCAACCGTGCCGATTTCGCCGAGGCGCTGGTCGAGGACGCCTCCAAGCATCCTTGGGCCAACCTGCCGGTGAAGATGACCTTCGAGGTGACCGATGGCCGCGACCAGACCGGCAAGAGCGACACGGTGAACCTGTCCCTGCCGGGCCGGCGATTCTTCGACCCGGTAGCCTCCGCGCTGATCGAACTCCGCCGCGACCTCCTCTGGACCCGCGACAACGGCGCCCGCGTCAGCCAGGTCCTGCACGCGCTGACCCACCGGCCGGAAGGGCTTGTCCGCAACGAACGCGCCTACCTCATGCTGTCGGTCGCAATCCGCAGGCTGGACGCCGCGCTGGCGCAGGGACCCCTCTCGCACGCCATGCGCGACGAGGCGGCCGAGGCGCTCTGGTCGATCGCGGAACTGATCGAGGATGGCGGGCTCGCCAACGCGCTCGAACGGATGCAGCAGGCGCAGGAACGGCTGTCGGAGGCGATCCGCAACGGCGCTTCGCCGGAAGAGATACAGAAGCTGATGGACGAACTGCGCCAGGCGACCGACGACTACATCCGCCAGCTGGCCGAGAACATGGAGCGGCAGGGGGCGGACGAGCCCGGCCAGCAGGCCGATGCCGGCCAGCAGATCACCGGCGACCAGCTTCAGCAGATGATGGACGAGATCCAGCGCCTGATGGAGGAGGGCCGGATGGCCGAGGCGCAGGAACTTCTGGACCAGCTCAGCCGCATGATGGAGAACCTGCGCGTCACCGAGGGCCAGCCCGGCCAGAACGGCCAGCAGGGCCCCGGCGCTCAGGCCATGGAGAACCTGCGCCAGACCCTGCGCGAGCAGCAGGGCCTGTCGGACGAGGCGTTCCGCGATCTTCAGCAGGGCCGGCCCGGAGGGCAGCAGGAAGGCACGGAGGGTCAGCACCAGCCCGGTCAGGACGGCCAGAGCGGACAGGATCAGGGCGACGGCCAGGGGCGGGACCAGGACGGCCAGCAGGGCCGCGACGGCCAGGCTGGCAGGCCCGACGCGATGCGCCCGGGCGACGGCGGCGATCCCCGCAGCCTCGCCGACCGCCAGCGCTCGCTCCGTGAGGCGCTCCGGCGGCAGGAGGGCGGGCTTCCGGGCGATCCGTCGGACGAACGCGATGCGGCGCGGCGCTCGCTGTCGGACGCGGGCCGCGCGATGGAGCAAGCCGAGCGCGCGCTGCGCGAAGGCGATACCGCGGGCGCCATCGAACGTCAGGCCGAGGCGATCGAATCCTTGCGCGAGGGGATGCGCAGCCTTGGCGAGGCGCTGGCGCAGAACCAGCCCCAGCAGCCGGGCAACCAGGGCGAGGCGGTGGGCGAGGCGGGCCGCGAAGTGCCCCGCGATCCGCTGGGCCGCAATACGGGCCAGTCCGGACGCATCGGCACCGACGAGAGCCTGCTGCAGGGCCCCGACGTCTATCGCCGCGCCCGCGACCTTCTCGACGAGATTCGGCGCCGTTCCGGCGAACAGACCCGCCCGAGCGAGGAACTCGACTATCTCAAGCGGCTTCTGGAGCGGTTCTGACCGGCCCAGTGCCGGTCAGTTTGCCGATCCGGACTGGAGCGATGCCGTGAGCGACCGCATGCGGTCGTCCAGCCACGTCCGGCCCGCATCGACCGCCGTCACATAGGCGGTGAGAACGGGTTCGAGCGCCGGCACGCTCCCTGCGAGCATGGGCGCGAGGACGTAGAGCCCGAGCAGGATCGCCGCGACGAGGATCGCGGTCGAGAACCCCATGCGAAAGCCGCTCCGGCGGCGCGCGAGCGTCTCGGGCGCGTCAAGGGCGGCGGCCTCGTTGCCACGTTCCGACGTGGCACGCAGCGTGGAGTTGATTTCCTCGATGTCCGGCAGAAGTTCGCGGCGCGAAGCGCGCGAGATGAGCGCGTCGTCGTCGAAGTCATGGGCTTCGCCGCGGCTTTTCGCATCCTGGTCCTGCGGCTCGGCGGTGCGCCCGCCGGTCGTCGCCGCCGTGGCGCCGATCGCGGCGGCGAGGCCGAGATCGGGCTGCGTCTCGACCGAGGTTCCCTCGGCGATCCGCGCGCGGGTCTCACGCTGTGCCTCCTCGCGCAGGACGTTGCGCACGGCGTCGTCAAGCGTCCGGCGCGTCCGCTCCGGCGGTCCGGGCTGATCTGCCGGTTCCCCGGGTTCCTCGGTCCGTTCCGCCCAGGCACCCGAAGGTTCCGGCGGTGTCTCATCCGGCGCGGCGGGGGGCGACGTGTCAGCCGCACGACTGCTCGCCTCCTCTGTGGTGGCCACGTCGTCCGCAGCCGCCTTGCGCTCAGCTTCGTCGGCCTCCGCCTCAAGCTGCTTCGCCGAGAGCTGAAACCAGGCGTGACCGCAATTCGAGCACTGGACATCGCGCCCGCCGTCGGGGATGACGCTTTCGTCCACTTCGTATTGCGCGCCACAGCTCGGGCAAATCAGACGCATGGTGTCCCTACCTGCTCAACCACCCACCGAACCTGTTTTCGGGCAATTCTGGTCCTTGTTATGGCCGTGTTGTAGCAATCAAAGGCTTTCCGGCCAAGCCTTTGTGGCCGGACACGAAAAAACGCATCCACGCCATGGCATATTGGCCATGGCCGCAGAGGGGGCAAGGCAGTGATCGAGTTCCAGGATGTGGCGCATGGCTATGGCGGGGTGCGGCTCCTGTCCGACATCACTCTTGCGCTCTCGCCCGGGTCCTTCCACTTTCTTACCGGCCCCTCGGGGGCGGGAAAATCGACCTTCCTGAAACTCTGCTACGGCGAGCTTTCGCCCGTCGCCGGGCGAATCTCGGTCTTCGGCCAGACCATCGCGGGGATGAGCCGCGATGACATCGCCCGACTTCGCCGCCGGATCGGCGTCGTGCATCAGGACTGCCAGTTCCTCGACCATCTCCCCCTTGCCGAAAACGTCGCGCTGCCGCTCACGGTCTCCGACCGCGCTGCCAACCCGACGGAACTGGACGAGTTGCTGGCCTGGGTCGGTCTCTCCGGTCAGGCCGCGGCGCTGCCGCCTTCGCTCTCGGGGGGCGAACGCCAGCGGGCGGCGCTTGCCCGCGCGGTCATCATGTCGCCCGAGGTGCTCCTCGCCGACGAGCCGACGGGCAACCTTGACTGGGAGATGTCGCTCAGGCTCCTCACGCTGCTGGTGGAACTGAACCGGATGGGCACCGCGATTCTCGTTGCCACGCACGACATGAACCTGATCCGCGCGGCCAAGGCGCAAGTCTCGGCACGGGTGCTGAGGATCCGTGGCGGTCAGGTGCAGGTGGCGGGGGCCGAGCTGTGAGGGGCGCATTGGCACGCGGCCTTGCGCTTCTCACCGGCGATGCGCGGGCCGACCGGGTCGTGCCGCCCGCGGGCGCCCCGGCCTGGCTCACGCTCCTCACCGCCGCCGCGATGGCCTTTCTCGCCGTCTTTGCGCTCGCCCTCTCGCTCGCCACGGGCCGGCTGGCCGAACGTTGGTCGGAAGCGCTTGCCAGTGGTGCCACCATCCGCATCTCCGCCCCGCCCGAACAGATGGCGGCGCAGACGCAAGCCGTACTCGACATCCTGGCGGTGACGCCCGGCGTGGCATCCGCCCGCGCGCTCGATGCGACAGAGACACGGGCGCTTCTCGCGCCCTGGTTCGGGCCGGACCTGCCGGTCGAAAGCCTTCCCATCCCCGCGCTCGTCGAGGTGAGCGAGGCTGCAGGGGGCTTCGACGCCGAGGGCCTGCGGCTCAGGCTCGCGGCGGAGGTGCCGGGAGCAACGCTCGACGATCACGCACGCTGGCGGCGACCTCTGGTCGAGGCGGCAGGGCGGCTCCGGGCGCTCGGCCTTCTCTCGCTCGCGCTCATAGGTGGAGTGGCCGCCGCCATGGTGACGCTCGCTGCCCGCGCCGCACTTGCCGCCAACGGACAGGTGATCCGCGTTCTCCGCCTGGTCGGCGCACGGGATACCTACATCGCCCGCGCCTTCGTCCGCCGTTTCACGCTCCGTGCCTTTGCGGGCGCCGCAGCGGGGACGCTCGCCGGAACGGTCGCCGTGGCGCTTCTGCCCAGAGCCGACGAGGCCGGCGGATTCCTCACCGGCCTCGGCCTTTCCGGCACGGGCTGGCTCTGGCCTCTGGCAATCCCGCCCCTCGCGGCTATCGTGGCCTTCTGGGCGACGCGCGCGGCCGCGTTCCGGACGTTGACGGAGGTGCAATGAGAACGGCGCTGCAATACGTCCTGTCGGTGGTGTTCATCGGCCAGATGTATCTGGCAATGGCGGTCTATGCGCTCTGGTGGACGCCCTTCGTCCTCTTCCGCCGCGATGCCGCCTTCGACGCCGTCCATGCCTATTGCCGCTGGGTCCGCGCCTCGGCGGCATTCCTTGTCGGCCTGCGCTCCGAGGTTCGCGGCGAGGTGCCCGCGGACGAGGTGGTCATCGCCGCGAAGCACCAGTCCTTCTTCGACATCATCATCCTCGTCTCGGTCGTGCCGCGGCCGAAGTTCATCATGAAGAAGGAACTCCTCTGGGCGCCGATCCTCGGCTGGTACGCCACCCGCATCGGCTGCGTGCCGGTCGATCGCGGCCGGCGCGGAGAGGCGATGAAGAAGATGGTCGCCGACGTTAAGGCGGGGCTCGCGGCCCCCGGCCAGCTCATCATCTACCCGCAGGGCACGCGCGTGGCCGCCGGGGCCAAGAAGCCCTACAAGGTGGGCGTCGGCGTTCTCTACAGCCAGCTCGGTCACGATTGCGTGCCGGTGGCGACGAATGTCGGCGTTTTCTGGCCGAGGCACGGTATCCTGCGCAAACCCGGACTCGCGGTGGTGGAGTTCCTGCCGCGCATCCCGGCGGGCCTGCCGGTCGAGGATTTCATGGCGCGGATCGAGCCGGAGGTCGAAGCCGCCTCCGACCGGCTGATGGCAGAGGCGGGCTTCGATATCGCGGCCGCCGAATGACGCGCGCGCGGCTTGCGTGGCTACTCGTCGCCCTGACGGTCGCGCTGGCCGGTGTTCTGCTGCTGTCGATGGGCCGGGTGCCGATCTGTACCTGCGGCTACGTCAAGTTCTGGCATGGGCAGACGATGAGCAGCGAGAATTCGCAGCACCTGACCGACTGGTACACGCCGTCACACGTGATCCACGGCATCCTCTTCTACGCCGCCCTCTGTCCGTTTGCGCGGCGCATCGCGGTCGAGTGGCGCTTCGTGATCGCCACCTTCGTCGAGGCGGCGTGGGAGGTCATCGAGAACACCGACATGGTGATCGACCGCTACCGCGTGGTCACGATCTCGCTCGACTACTACGGCGACAGCGTCATCAACTCGGTCGTCGACATCCTCGCGATGATCTGCGGCTTCTGGCTGGCGCGGATGGCGCCGATCTGGGTCAGCGTCGCCGTCGTGATCGGCTTCGAGGCGCTGACAATATGGCTGATCCGCGACGGACTCGCGCTCAATATCCTGATGCTGCTCTGGCCGCTCGACGCCGTCAGGGACTGGCAGGGCGGGCTCTAGGCGGCAAGGCCCTTGGTCCCCATCGCCAGGAACTTGTCGCGCCGTTCCCGCAGGAGGTCGGCGGGCTTCCTGCCCGAAAGGTCCTTCAGCATCTCGCCGATCGCCTTGCCGACGGCCTGGATCGCTTCGTCCCGCTTGCGCTGGGCGCCGCCGACAGGCTCGGGGATGATCCGGTCGATGACGCCGAGCTTCAAGAGATCCTGCGCCGTCAGTCGCAGCGCCATCGCCGCCTCGCGCATCCGCTCCGCGTCCTTCCAGAGGATCGAGGCGCAGCCTTCCGGGGTGATCACCGAGTAGATCGAATGCTCCAGCATCGCGACGCGGTTCGCCGTCGCCAGCGCCACCGCCCCGCCCGATCCGCCCTCGCCGATGACGATGGAGATCAGGGGCACGCCGATCTGCAGGCATTTCTCGGTCGATCGCGCGATCGCCTCGGACTGGCCGCGTTCCTCGGCGCCCTTGCCGGGATAGGCGCCGGGCGTGTCGACGAGCGTCACCACGGGCAGGCGGAACCGGTCGGCCAGGTCCATCAGCCGGATCGCCTTGCGGTAGCCCTCGGGGCGCGCCATGCCGAAATTCCGCTCGATCCGCGTCTTGGTGTCGGAGCCCTTCTCCTGGCCGATCACCACCACGGGCTGGTCGTCGAACCGCGCCAGCCCGCCCATGATCGCATGGTCCTCGGCGAAGTTGCGGTCGCCCGCGAGCGCGGTGAACTCGGTGAAGAGCGCGCCGATGTAGTCCTCGCAATGCGGCCGGTCGGGGTGGCGTGCGACCTGGCATTTCCGCCAGGGATCGAGGCTCTTGTAGAGGTCGCGGAGCATGTCCGCCGCCTTGCGGTCGAGCGCGGCGGCCTCTCTCGTGACGTCCATCCCCTCGTTCTTCCGCGCGAGCGCGCGCAGTTCTTCAGCCTTGCCTTCGATCTCGGCCAGGGGCTTTTCGAACTCGAGGTAGTTCATGGCGCTCTCCCGCGAAGGGTCATGGGACCGCTGTCAGGCGCCTATATGACCGCAGCCCGACGCCAATGCAACCGCGCGCGCCCATGGACAAGCCCCATGCCGCCCACTAGCGTCGCGCCCATGAAACCTTCAGCCGCACTCGACAGCGCCGCCTCCTGGACCCGGCTTGCGATTTCCCTCCTGGTCGCGGTGGTGGGCAATGTCGGCATGTGGGCGGTGATCCTGATCCTTCCCTCGGTGCAGGCCGAGTTCGGGATCGACAGGGCGGGAGCCTCGCTGCCCTACACTGCGACAATGGCGGGCTTCGCGCTCGGGAACTTCGCGATCGGGCGGGCGGTGGACCGTTGGGGCATGGCCTGGGCGCTGATCGGCGCGGCTGTCCTCAACGCCGCGGCCTATGCTGCGGCGTCGGCGTCGGGGTCCGTCGCGGCGCTGTCGGTGGCCCATGCGGCGCTCGGCTTCGGAACGGCGGCGAGCTTCGGGCCGCTCATCGCCGACGCGTCGCAATGGTTCCTGAAACGCCGCGGCATCGCCGTCGCACTGGTGGCAAGCGGGAATTACCTTTCGGGCGCGATCTGGCCTCTTCTGCTCACCGGCGTTCTCGAAACCCAGGGCTGGCGCGTCGTCTATCTTCTCCTCGCGGGGCTGACGCTGACTGTCGTCGTGCCGCTCGCGCTTTTCCTGCGCCGACCGTTGCCGGTCGAGATGGCGCACCAGACGACCCGGCTTGCCGCCCTGCGCGCTGCCAGCACAGGCCTGTCGCCCCGGACATTGCAGTGGCTCCTGGCGCTCGCGGGCGTGGGCTGCTGCGTCGCGATGTCGATGCCGCAGGTCCATATCGTCGCCTATTGTGTCGATCTCGGCTTCGGGCCGGCGGTGGGTGCCGAGATGCTGTCGCTGATGCTCTTGGGTGGCGTCGCCTCGCGCATCGCCTCGGGGCTTCTTGCCGATGTCCTGGGCGGGGTCCGGACACTGCTCATCGGTTCGGCGCTGCAGGCGCTGGCGCTGGTGCTCTACCTGCCCTCGGCCGGGCTCACATCGCTCTACGTGGTCAGCCTCGTCTTCGGCCTCTCGCAGGGCGGGATCGTGCCTTCCTACGCGGTGATAGTGCGCGAATACCTTCCGGCGAAGGAGGCCGGCGCGCGGGTCGGGTTCGTGATGATGGCGACGATCGTGGGCATGGCACTCGGCGGCTGGATGTCGGGCTGGATCTACGACCTGACCGGGTCCTACCGCGCGGCCTTCCTGAACGGGATCGCCTGGAACGTGATGAACCTCGGCATCATCGTCCTCGTTCTCATCCGCTCGCGGCCGCGCGAGGCCGTCGCGGCCTGACGTGCGCCGTCATGTGGGTAACGGGTCCTAGGATCCGCCCGCTGCAATCATCTCGGCCTGGCGCACGATGACCTCGGCCTGGCGGATCGAGGCGATGTCGACGAGCCGGCCCTTGTAGACCGCCGCCCCGGCGCCTTCCGCCTTGGCCTTCGCCATCGCCGCGAGGATTTCGCGCGCCTCGGTCACCTTGGCCTCGGACGGCGTGAAGACCTCGTTGGCGAGGGCCACCTGCCTGGGGTGGATCGCCCACTTGCCGACCATGCCGAGTGTGGCGGAGCGCTTCGCCTGGGCGATGAAGCCTTCATCGTCGGAGAAATCCCCGAACGGACCGTCAACGGGCAGGACGCCGTGCGTCCGGCAGGCCGCGACGATGGCGGCCTGGGCCCAGTGCCAGGGGTCGGGCCAGTACTTCTGGCCCTCGCGGATCATGTAGTAGTCTTCCTGCGTGCCGCCGATGCCGGTGGTCTGCATGCCCATCGACGCGGCGAAGTCCGCCGCGCCGAGACTCATCGCCTGAAGTCGGGGGCTGGACGCGGCGATCTCCTCGACATGGGCGATGCCGGCGGCCGTCTCGATGATGACCTCGAGCGCAACCGGCTTTTCCCGTCCTTTCGCCCGCTCCACCGCCGTCACCAGCGCGTCCACCGCGTATACGTCTGACGCACAACCCACTTTCGGGATCATGATCTGGTCGATCCGGTCACCTGCCTGCTCCAGAACCTCCACCACGTCGCGGTACCAGAAGGGCGTGTCGAGCCCGTTGATGCGGACCGAAAGATGCTTTCCGCCCCAGTCGATATCTTTGATCGCCTGGATGATGTTCCGTCGGGCCTCCGGCTTGTCGTCCGGCGCGACCGAGTCCTCGAGGTCAAGGTTGATCACGTCCGCCGACGAGGCCGCCATCTTCTCGAAGAGCGCCGGCCGGG
This sequence comes from Paracoccaceae bacterium, assembly GCA_020637675.1. GTDB lineage: Bacteria > Pseudomonadota > Alphaproteobacteria > Rhodobacterales > Rhodobacteraceae > Albidovulum. The sequence goes on from JACKKD010000003.1 coordinate 837,985, forward strand.
AACCCGGGCCGAAAAGCTGGCAGCGGTTCGGGCGAGCGGGGGGGCTGGGCTGGAGGCGGAAGCTCATGTCGGATTCCTCAGGCAAGGAAGTTTCGTGGCAGCTCCAGGCCCGGATAGAATATTGCGCTGCGCTGCGCAAGCGGGCTTTGCAGGTGCAGAAAACTGCGCCGGACGGGGCGTCGGGTTCGCGTCGGTTTTCCGTCGGGCGTCCGTCCCGACAGAGGGCGCCCTTGACCAGGAACCGCGGGACGGGGAGAACCGAGGATGAAACCGAGGGAGCCGACGATGAGCCTGACCGTGACCCGCGACCGTTTCCCCCTGAGGGAGGTCTTCACCATCTCGCGCGGGTCGAAGACGGAGGCTGCCGTGCTGACGGTGACGGCATCCGGCGGGGGTGTGAACGGCCGGGGAGAATGCGTCCCCTACGCGCGCTACGGCGAGAGCCTCGACAGTGTCGCGGCAGAGATCGCGGCCCTGCCGCCGGACCTGGACCGCGTGGCGCTGCAGGGTCTGCTGCCGCCGGGGGCAGCGCGCAATGCCGTCGATTGCGCGCTCTGGGACCGGGAGGCGAAGCTGGCGGGCAGGCCGGTCTGGCAACTGGCGGGCCTGGGTGCGCCGGCGCCCGTCACGACCTGCTTCACGCTCTCGCTCGACACGCCGGAGCGGATGCGGGCGGCGGCAGCGCGGGCCGCGGGCCGGCCGATCCTGAAGATCAAGCTCGGCACCGAGGACGACATGGCGCGACTGGAGGCGGTGCGCGCCGGTGCGCCGAAAGCGCGGATCGTGGTCGACGCGAACGAGGGCTGGACGGCAGAGGTCTATTCCGCGCTCGCGCCGCACCTCGCGCGGCTCGGTGTGGCGCTGGTGGAGCAGCCGCTGCCCGCGGGCGCGGACGGAATGCTGGCCGAGATCGCGCGCCCGGTGCCGGTCTGCGCCGACGAGAGCTGCCACGACCGCGCCTCGCTGTCCGACCTTCGGGGCAAGTACGACATGGTCAACATCAAGCTCGACAAGGCGGGCGGGCTTACGGAGGCGCTGGCGCTGCGGGAGGCTGCGAAGGCGGAGGGGTTCGGGATCATGGTCGGCTGCATGGTCTCCTCCTCGCTCTCGATGGCGCCCGCGTTCCTCGTCGCGCAGGGGGCGGAGGTGGCGGACCTCGACGGGCCGCTGATCCTGGCCGAGGACCGGGAGCCGCCGGTGCGCTATGCAGGCTCCGTCATGCAGGTGCCGGACCGGACACTCTGGGGCTGAGCGCCGCGCCGCCTTGACGCGGCCCCGCCAAGGGCCGATGACACCGGGGCGCGCCCACCAAGGAGACTGCCCATGACCCGCCCCGACCCCCGCATCGTCTATGTCAACGGCGACTACGTCCCCGAGGAAGAGGCGAAGGTCTCGGTCTTCGATCGCGGCTTCCTGATGGCGGATGCGGTCTACGAGGTGACGAGCGTGCTGGATGGCCGGCTCATCGACTTTCCGGGCCACGCGGCGCGGCTGAAGCGGTCGATGGCGGAACTCGACATGGAAAGCCCGGTGACGGAGGCGGAGCTTCTGGCGATCCACCGCGAACTGGTCAGGCGGAACGGGATCGACGAGGGGCTCGTCTATCTCCAGATCAGCCGCGGCAACCCGGGCGACCGGGACTTCGCCTTCCCCGATCCGGCGGAGGTCAAGGGCACGATCGTGCTCTTTACCCAGTCGAAGCCGGGCCTGGCCGAGAGCCCAGCAGCGAAGACCGGCATCAAGGTCATCGGCATCCCCGACATCCGCTGGGGGCGGCGCGACATCAAGACGGTGCAGCTTCTCTACCCCTCGATGGGCAAGATGATGGCGAAGAAGGCGGGCGTGGACGACGCCTGGTTCACCGAAGAGGGTGGCGTCGTCACCGAGGGCACCTCGAACAACGCCTATATCGTCAAGGACGGACGGATCGTCACCCGGCAGCTTTCCGAGGACATCCTGCACGGCATCACCCGCGCCGCTGTCCTGCGCTTCGCGCGCGAGGCGCAGATGGTGGTGGAGGAGCGGCCCTTCACCCTGGACGAGGCGAAGGCGGCGGCCGAGGCCTTCGTCACCTCGGCCTCGGCCTTCGTCATGCCAGTGGTCGAGATCGACGGCGCGGCGATCGGGTCTGGCCGGCCCGGGCCGGTGGCGACGCGGCTGCGCGAGATCTACCTGGAGGAAAGCCGCAAGGCGGCGATGTGATTGCAGCGGGGGCGCTCAGGCCGTCTGGACGAGGTGGAGTGTGACGGCAGCGTAGAAGACGAGGCTCGCCGCCAGCACGAACACGTGCCAGATCGTGTAGTGGAAGGGCAGGCGCTCGAAGAGATAGAACGCGACCCCGACCGTGTAGAGGACCCCTCCGGTAAGAATGAGCGCCATGACCGGCCCGGAGAGCGTGGCGAGGAACGTGCCGCCGGCGGCAAGCCCCGCCCATCCCATGGCGAGGTAGAGCCCGAGCGCGAGCGGGCGGAAGCGGTCGGGCGACACGAGCTTTATCCCGACACCCGCGAGTGCCGCACCCCAAAGGCCGGCGAGGAGCCAGAACCCGTGGCCGGAGAGCAGGGTGAAGGGGGTGTAGGTGCCGGCGATCTTCACGTAGATCGCCGAATGGTCGAGCCGCTTGAGGAACCGCGACCAGCCGGGATGGGCGATCATGTTGTAGAGCGCCGAGCAGAGGATCATTGCGACGAGCGCCGCGCCGTAGACCGAGACGGCGAGGACCGCGGTCAGGTCGCCCCTTAGGAATGCCGCGACGGTGATCAGGACGGGCACCGCGGCGAGCACGACGACGAGGCCCGCAACATGGATGACGGCATCCGAAAGGCGCTCGGTCGGGGAGTAGTCGGTGCGGGCGGCAAAGAGCGGCATGGCAGCAGCATAGCAGAGGTCCTGCCGCGAGGGTAAGCCCGCCGGGTAAACTCGGTGTGTCGTGCCGCAGCGTCAGAGAGCGAGGAGGGCCGGCAGGTCTTCCATGCGGTGGAAGGGCCGGGCGCCCTCGGCGGCGAGCCGGGCGCCGTCGTCCCGGGGCGCGTAGCCGAGGCAGGTCATGCCGGCAGCGCGGGCGGCGCGGGCACCGGGCGGGCTGTCTTCCACGACGACGCAGGCGGCGGGCGGGGACTTGAGCGCAGCGGCGGCGTGAAGGTAGAGGTCAGGCGCCGGTTTCGGGCGCGCGACATCGTGCCGGGAGAAGATGCGGCCCCGAAGCCGGACATGGAGCCCGGGATGCTGGCCGAGCGTGATCTGCATCTTGCGGTGGGGGCCGTTCGAGCCGACGGCATAGGGAATGCCGGCCGCGTCGAGGGCGTCGAGCACCCCGCTTATGCCGGGAACGAGCGGCGTGCCCTTCGCGAGTTCGGCGAACATCTCCTCGTAGACGCGATCCACCCAGTCGGGCGGAAGCGCGGCGCCGAGGCGGCGGGCTTCTTCGGCCACGCCGGCCATGGTGCCGCCGAGGAAGAGCGCATGGATCTCGCTGACGGCGAGGGAAAGCCCGTGTCGGCCGAGGCTCGCCGCGATCACACGGTCGGTGATGGGTTCGCTGTCGACGAGAACGCCGTCGCAGTCGAAAAGGACGGCCGCCGGTCTCACGCCGGTGCTTTCAGGAGGGTGATGATTGTGTCGCCGTAGCGGCGCTGGTCAAGAAGGGTGAAGCCTTCGGGCGGCAGGGGGGGCGTGCCCTCCTCCCACACGATCAGGGCGCCGGGGGCGAGCCAATGTCCCTCGGCGAGCGAGCCGAGCGCCGGTTCGCCTAGGCCCTTGCCATAGGGCGGGTCGAGGAAGACGAGGCTGTAGCCCGGCCCCCGGTTCGGGCCCATGCGGGTGGCGTCGCGGCGCCAGACATCGGTCGCGCCCATCGCCTGCATCTTCTCGATGTTGGCGCGCAGGAGCGCCCGCGCCGCGGTGCCGTCATCGACGAAGGCCACACGCGCGGCGCCGCGGCTGAGCGCTTCGAGCCCGAGCGCGCCGGTGCCGGCGAAGAGATCCAGCGCGCGCGCACCTTCGACCGGGTTGCCGTACGGGCCGTTCATCAGGAGGTTGAAGATCGCCTCGCGCACCCGGTCGGAAGTGGGGCGCAGGTGCGCCGCAGCGTCGCCCGCGCCGACCTCGGCGAGTTTCAGCCCGCGCCGCGTGCCGCCGACGATCCTCACCTGAGGAGCGCCTTGAGGTCGGCGGCGGGGTCGGCGATCAGCGTCGGGTCGGGCGAGCGGCCGGCCTCGATCAGGCGTTTGCCGATCATGTAGGCGCGCGCATCGTTCATCGCGTCGAGTGCAAGGAGCGTGGCGCCCCGGTAGTACCAGAAACTGACGGCGCCGCCTTCGCCCTCCCGGGTGACGATCCGGTCGTAGCCCGTGTTGAGACCCGCGATCTGGAGCTTCACGTCGTACTGGTCCGACCAGAACCAGGGCTTCGCCTGGTAGGGCGTGGCGGCGCCGAGGATGTTCGCCGCGACCGTGTCGGCCATGTCGATGGCGTTGCCGACGCTTTCGAGCCGGATGCGTGCGTCGCCCTGCGGGAAGGAGGCACAGTCGCCCGCGGCCCATACATGGGGCGCGGAGGTGCGGCCGAGTTCGTCGGTACGGATGCCGTTCTCGAGGGCGATGCCGGCGGCCTCGGCAAGTTCGGCGTTCGGCAGGATGCCGATGCCGACGATGACGAGGTCGGCCGGAATCTCGGTGCCGTCGACGAGGATCGCGCCCGTGACCGCGTCCTCGCCGGTCAACTGGGCAAGGCCAGTGCCTTCAAGGATGCGGACACCGTGGGCTTCGTGGAGCCGGCGGAAATAGTCGGCCGTCTCGGGCGAAGCGACGCGCTGCAGGATGCGCGGCGCGGCCTCGATCAGCGTCACCTGAAGCCCGAGCTTCGCCGCCACCGCCGCGGCTTCGAGCCCGATGTAGCCGCCGCCGACGATCAGCGCGCGGGCGCCCTTCCGGAAGCCCGGCGCCATATCGTCCACGTCCGCCAGCGTGCGGACGGTGAAGACGTTGGCCAGATCGCCGCCGATGGCCGCGGGAAGGCGGCGGGGGCGGGAGCCGGTGGTGAGCGCGAGTTCGTCGTAGGAAAGCGTCTCGCCGCCGGCAAGGCGGACGGTGCGTGCCCGTGTGTCGATCGCCTCCACCGGCGTGCCGAGGCGGAGCGTCACGGCCTGTTCGTCCCAGAACGCCGGCGCGCGAAGGTAGAGCCGTTCGAGATCCATCTCGCCCAGGAGATAGGCCTTCGACAGCGGCGGGCGCTGGTAGGGGGGCTGCGGCTCTTCGCCGATCAGCGTGACGGGGCCCGCGTGGCCGAGCGCCCTGAGCTTCGCGGCGAGCGAGGCGCCTGCCTGGCCCGCGCCGACGATGACGATCCCGCCCATTACACTTCCCCTCTGGTGGCCCGCGCGGCGGACCCTATATCGTCGGGACCGGAAAACGCAACGAGTGAGGACTTTTGCGATGGCGATCGAGAAGGGGCAGCGGCTGCCCGCCGCGACCATGCTGCGGATGGGGGAGAAGGGACCGGAGAAGGTCGATCTCGGTCAAAGGCTGAAGGGTCGCCGGGTGGTGTTCTTCGGCCTGCCGGGCGCCTATACCGGCACCTGCTCCACCGTGCATATGCCGAGCTTCATACGCACTGCCGAAAAGTTCCGCCAGAAGGGCGTGGACGAGATCATCTGCGTCGCCGTCAACGATCCCTTCGCGCTGAAGGCCTGGGGCGAGGCGACCGGGGCCGCGGCGGCCGGCATCACCCTGCTCGGCGACAGCGACGGGGCTTTCACCCGGACGCTCGGCATGGCCTTCGATGCCCCGGCCATCGGGCTTTTCGGCCGGTCGAATCGCTATGCGGCGATCGTCGACGACGGCGTGGTGACACATGTGCAGATCGACAAGCCCGGCGAGTGCAGCATCTCGACCGGCGAGGCGCTTCTGGAGGCCGTCTGAGGCGGGGCGCGGCGCGGGGGGGGTGACCGCCGGCCGGAAGCTCGCTTCCGGCCGCAGCGTCAGTCCCGGTCGGGCCCGCCGTCGCGGGCATGGATCTCGCAGAGGCAGGTGACCGGCTCGCCGTGGTCGGTCTGCACCTCGGCCTCGCCCGCGATCCGGTCCATGCGGAGCGCGAGCGTGAGGTCGAGCGCGGAGAGTCCGCCGCAGTCGTGGGTGATCAACGTCGCGTCGACGGTGTTGTAGATATTGGTCCATTCCGGGTGGTGGTTCAGCTTCTCGGCGGCGAGGGCGACGCGCGACATGAAGCCCCACGCTTCGGAAAAGCTCTTGAACTTCCATATCTTGCGGATCGCGTCGCGGCCCTCGGCGGCGCGCCAGCCGGTGGCGCCGAGCCGGCCGAGCGCGGCTTCGCGTTCGGGCCCCTGGGGCAGGCGTGCGGATTGGCTCATGGCTTTCCTCCTTCGGGTCTCAGCCCGCCTTGGGCGGCATCGCGGCGTTGTCGGCGTCGTTGGCGCGCTGGAGCGCGGGGCGGGCGCTGATTCGGTCCCAGTAGGCCTGGAGCGCGGGGCGCGGCTCGATCGTGCCGAACCTCAGCCCCCAGCCGATCTGCGACCCGGTGGCCACATCGGCCGCCGAGAAGCTCTCTCCCGCGAGGTAGGGGGTGCGGGCAAGCTGGGTTTCGAGCGCGTCGAGCGTGGTCGCAAGCGCCCCGAAGCCGACCATCCCGCGCCGCTCCTCCGGCACCTCGACGGCGAGCGCCTTCATGATGACCGTGGCCTCGAAGGGACCGGCGCCGAAGAAGAGCCAGCGATAGTAGGCGGAACGGTCTTCGGGCGCGAGTCCGGCCTCGGGAAAGGCGTCGGCGAGATAGGCACAGATCGCGGCGTATTCCGTGACGACGCGGGTTCCGTGGACAAGCGCCGGGACCTTCCCCATCGGGTTGATCGCGAGGTATTCCGGGGCCTTCATCGGCGCGCCGTAGTCGAGATAGCGCACCTCGTAGGGCTGGCCGATCTCTTCCAGCATCCAGCGCGCGATGCGGCCGCGCGACATCGGGTTGGAATAGAGAATGAGCGAGTCGGTCATTCGGGCCTCCCTGTCCTGGCGGCGATTGTCCGGGGCGTGGTGGCGAGTTTCAATGCCTGCCGTGGAAGTATTTGCGCCGGGATGCGCCGGCAGTCAGTCCTGCCGGTCGCCGCGCCGGAAGGGGCCGTAGTCGGTCAGGACCTCGATCTCCTGCCCCACGGCCTGCGCCTCGGCATCGAGGAAGCGGGCGACGGCAGCCCGGAAAGAGGCGTCGGCGATCCAGTGGAGCGAATGGGTCTCGACCGGAAGGTAGCCGCGCGCGAGCTTGTGTTCGCCCTGCGCGCCGGCCTCGACCCGGGCGAGACCCCGGGCGATGGCGAAGTCGACGGCCTGATAGTAGCAGCATTCGAAATGGAGAAACGGGTGATCCTCGACGGCGCCCCAGTAGCGGCCGAAAAGCGCATCGCGGCCGATGAAGTTGAGCGCCCCCGCGACCGGGCGTCCGCCGCGCTCGGCCAGCACCAGAAGGACATCGTCGCGCATCGCGGCCTGGATTTCGTCGAAAAAGGCGCGGGTGAGGTAGGGCCTGCCCCATTTGCGGCTGCCGGTGTCCTGGTAGAAGGCCCAGAAGGCATCCCAGTGACCGGGCAAAAGCGCATCGCCGGTGAGCCTTCGGATGCTGCCGCCGAAGGCCGCCGCGGTGGCGCGTTCCTTGCGGATCGCCTTCCGCTTGCGCGAGGCGAGGGCCGCGAGGAAGCCGTCGAAGTCGGCGTAGCCGTCGTTCTGCCAGTGGAACTGCTGGCTTTTCCTGCGGAGAAAGCCCTGGGCGGCGCCCGCCTCGGCCTCCTCGGCGGTGCAGAAGGTGACATGGGCAGAGGAGAGGCGGTTGTCGGCGGCGATCTGCACCATCGCGCGGATCAGCGCGGCGCGGCCCGGACCCTCCCAGCCAGGTTTCGTCAGGAAGCGCCGGCCGGTCACCGGCGTGAAGGGTACGGCCGCCTGGAGCTTCGGGTAGTAGCGCCCGCCGGCGCGCTCGAATGCGTCGGCCCAGTTCCAGTCGAAGATGTATTCGCCCTGGCTGTGGCTCTTCGCATAAAGCGGCATGACGGCGACCGGGGTGCCCGCCGCCCGGACGACGAGCGGGTGCGGCTGCCAGCCGGTGCCCCTCCCGACAGAGCCGGAGCGTTCGAGGGCGGAGAGGAAGCGGTGCGTGGTGAAAGGGTCGAAGGGCCGCCCGCCCGCCGCCGCCTCGGGGCAGGCGCAGGCGTCCCAGTCGGCCGCGGCGATCTCGCCGACGCCGGAATGGGCGGTCACTTCGAGGGCGATGTCGTCCATGGCGCGGGCTCCTGCCAGCCCGAAGTGGGGCGCGTCGCCGGGGGCGTCAAGCCGGGATCGTGGCGGCATAGCCCTCGAAGGTCACGTTGTCGGCAACGCGGCGGGCCTCCGCCTCGGCACCGGGCGAACGGATCGTCCAGCAGAGGACGGCCGCCCCCCGCGCCTTGAGGTCGGCCACGCGCGGGCGAGCGAGGTCGGCGGCCTCGTGACTGAGGAAGCTTGCCCCCACGGCGTCATAGTCGGGAATCTCGCGGAGCCGGTCGCGGACGCGGGGCGTCAGCAGCGGCCAGTCTTCGGCCGCGTAGGCGGAGGTCGTGAGCCCGCGCGGGATCGCCGGCGCCGCCTCGGCGAGGGCGGCGACGGAATGCGGATTGAAGGACATGACCGCCACGGGCCCGGCGTAGCCCCGGAGCGTCCCGGCGACCGCGCCTTCCAGGGGGCCGACGCCGGGACCCATGTCGCCGTCCTGGTCCTTGATCTCGATGAGAAGCGGCACGCGGCCGGCGACGAGCGCCAGCATCTCGGCCAGGGTCGGGATGCCGTCGTCGCCATCGAGGAGTCGAAGCGCCCGGAGTTTCGCGGCGCTGAGTCCGCGGATGCGTCCGGGAACGCCGGTGAGCCGCCGCAGGTCGTAGTCGTGAAAGACCATCGGCACGCCATCGGCCGAGGGCTGGATGTCGCACTCGATCCCGTAGCCCGCGGCGATGGCGGCACGGAAGGCGGCAGGCGAGTTCTCCGGCCGCCCCGCCTTGCGGTCGTGGAGCGCCCGGTGCGCGATGGGCGTGCGGAGGAAGGACGCCGGCAGCGGTACGTTGTTGGGGGGCACGCTGCGGGGAGGCACGCTGTGGAGGCCCGGCATCAGGCGACCTGGAAGACGGCCTCGATCTCCACCGCGACGCCGAGCGGCAGGGCGGGGGCCGAGACCGCGGCGCGGGCGTGGCGCCCGGCTTCGCCGAAGACCGCGACCATGAGGTCGGAGCAGCCGTTGATCACCTTCGGCTGGTCGGTGAAGTCGGGCGTGGAGTTCACGAAGCCGCCCAGCTTCACCACCCGCACCAGCCGGTCGAGATCGCCGCCGAGGGCCGCGCGTGCCTGGGCAAGGAGGCTGAGACCGCAGCGCCGCGCCGCCTCGGCGCCCTCGGCCACGTCCATCGTCTCGCCGAGCCGGCCCTTGATGAGGCCGGCGGGGCCTTGCGAAATCTGCCCCGAGACGAAGAGGAGGTCGCCCGTACGGACAAAGGGCACGTAGTTCGCCGCCGGCGCGGGGGCGTCGGGGAGCGTGAGCCCGAGCTCGCTCAGACGGGCGTCGATGGTTCCGGCCATGGGGTCCTCCTCTGCGCCCTCGATGGCGCGAATCCGTTTCGGCCGGCAGGTTAGCGGCGCAGCGAGCGTGGCGGAAGGGCGCGCGGACTCAGAGAGCCAGAAGCAATCGCGGCAGGGTGTAGCCGGCGACGCAGTCGCAGGCGACCTCGCCCGCGGGACTTGCACCCATGCGGCGGAAGAAACCCGCGGCGGCCGGGTCGCTGTCGATGACGAGGGTCCGGGCGCCGGCCTCGCGCGCTATCCGCACGGCTTCGGCGAAAAGCGCGCGCCCGATTCCGGTGCGGAGCGCCTGCGGTTCGACAAAGAGCTTGTTCAGCATCGCACTTTCGCCCTGTACGGTCAGCTGCAGGACGCCCATGGCATGGCCGCGCCGGGTCGCCACCGCGACATGTGAGGTCGCGGTATCCTCAGGACGCAGGATGAGTCTCGGGCGGCAGGCCGCGAGAAAATCCGCATCATAGCCCCAGACCGCCTTCGACCTGAGGCACAGGATCGACAGTTCCGCAAGTTCCCCGGTTCGGGCGGGGCGGATCGTGATCGGGGTGTCAGCTTTCCCGGAAGGCACGGTTGAAATACTCCGCAAGCGGCTTGACGAGATAGGCCAGCGGCGTGCGTTCGCCAGTGCGTATGAACACCTCGACGGGCATCCCCGGAATGATGGCATGTCCGGCAAGTTTCGCAAGCTCGCCCGGCTCCAGCGTCACCTCCGCGCGGTAATACGCCGATCTGCTCGCCTCGTCGGTCAGGGCGTCGGCCGAGATGCGGGCGACCTGGCCGAAAAGTTCGGGCGTGGTGCGGCTGTCGAGCGCGGCAAATCGCAGCGTCACCTCCTGGCCCACGCGAACCTCGTCGACATGGACAGGCGAGACCCGCGCCGCGATGATGAGCGGGCGGTCCTGCGGGATCAGGTAGAGGACCGGGTCGGCGGCGCGAATCACCGAGCGGGGCGTCGTCACCTGTAGCGCATGAACCACGCCCGAAACCGGCGCCCGGATCTCCAGCCGGTCGATCTGCTCGGAAAGCGTCCGGCGACGCTCGGCGAGTTCGAGCTCGCGGTAGCCGAGATCCCGGAGCTGGGTGTTGGCCTCCTCCCTCCTCGTGCTGCCGCGCTTGAGGATCTCGATGTCGATCTCGGTGATCTTGCCCTCGGCCTCGGCGCGGGTCGCGTCGAGTTCCCCAGCGACCCCTTCGAGCCGCGCCTTCTCGCGCTCGAGTGCGAGGACGCGGCCCGCCTGCGTGAGCCCCTTGGCGAGAAGCCCGGTCAGGTCGGCGAGTTCCTTGCCGATGAGCACGAGCTGGCTGTCGGTTGCAGCGCGCTGGGCGGCAATGCCGGCGATCTGGCTCGCGATCTGGGCACCGCGACGCCGGAGCTGGTCGATCTCGTTCGCCTGGGTCTCGGTCCGGGCGGCGAAGAGCCGCTCCTGTCCGGTCATCAGCGCGGCGATCGTGGGCCGGCCCTCGGCGAAGCGGACGAGTTCCTCGGGGAAAGTCACGGCAGGGGCATCGTCGCGTTCGGCCTCGAGCCGGCCGCGACGGGCAAGGATCTCGAAGAACTGGCCTTCGACGATGGCGAGTTCGGATTTGAGAAGCGTCCCGTCGAGCCGGAGGAGGGGCGTGCCCGCCGCGACGAGGTCGCCGTCCTTCACGAGGATATCGTCCACCACGCCGCCGTCGGGATGCTGCACGACCTGGCGGTTCTGCTCCACCTCCACCTGGCCGCCGGCGACGACGGCCCCGGCGATCCGGCTGGTGGCCGACCAGAGGCCGAAGCCGCCGAGAAGGAGGGCAAGTGCGACAAGGCCTAGAAGGATCGAGCCCCGCGCCGAAGGCACCCTTGAAGTCATGTCACCCCTCCCGGTCCGGGCGCGCGCGCGATGTCGCCCGCGTTCTTCACCATCGCCCTCAGCACCTCGTCGCGCGGCCCGTACGCGCGCCGCGCCCCCCCGTCGAGGAACAGGAGCTGGTCGCATTCCTGGATCGCGGCGGGCCGGTGCGCCATGATGAGAACCGATCCGCCTTCCGCCTTGATCGCCCGGATCGCGGCGTTGAGCGCCATCGAACCCTCGTTGTCGAGGTTGGAATTGGGCTCGTCGAGGACGACGATCACCGGGGCGCCGTAGAGCGCGCGGGCAAGGCCGATGCGCTGGATCTGCCCGCCCGACAGCCGCCCTCCCGCCTGGCTGACGCGCGTGTCGTAGCCGTCGGGCAGGTCGAGGATCATCTGGTGCGCCGCTGCCTTTTGTGCCGCGGCGACGACGGCTGCGTCGTCCGGCGCGGGGGCGAGGCGTGCGATGTTCTCGGCGATCGTGCCGTCGAAGAGGGTCACGCGCTGCGGCAGGTAGCCCACATGGCCGCCGAGCACGTCGGGGTCGTACTGGTCGAGCGTCGCGCCGTCGAGCCGGATCCAGCCTCCCGCCGGTCGCCAGACGCCGGTGAGCGCGCGGGCGAGCGTGGACTTGCCCGCGCCCGAGGGGCCGATGACGCCGAGCGCCTGGCCGGGGTCGAGCCGGAACGAGACCAAGCGCAGGGCCGCCTGCGACTGGCCCGGCGGCACCACGGTGAGCTGGTTCGCCTCCAGCACCGCCCTAGGCCGTGGCAGCGCGGTGCGCGGCGTCTCGGGCGCGACGGCGGCGAGGAGCGCGGCGAGCCGTCCCCAGGCCTCCTGCGCCCGCTGGATGAGCGCCCAGCCGGCGACAGCCTGTTCGAGGGGAGCGAGTGCCCGGCCCATCAGGATCGACGACGCGATCATCGCGCCGGGCGTGAGTTCGCCCTTCAGCACCAGGAGCGCGCCCACGGCGAGCATGGCGGACTGCAGGAAAAGCCGGAAGGTGCGCGAGAAGATCGAGTAGACGCCCGACTGGTCGGAGGCGGCGATGGCTGCGGCCAGCGCCGTGCCGCGCGCGTTGGACCAGCGTTCGAAGCTTGCCCCCCGCATCCCCAAGCTCTGCACGAGGTCGGCCTCGTCGCGGAGCTGATCCGCTGTCCGCTCCGCCCGGAGGTTCGCGGCATTGGCGGCAAGAACGGCGCGCCGCGTTGTCGCCTGGTTGAGCGCCGTGACGAGCACGAGGACGAGCCCCCCCGCTACCGCCGTCCAGCCGAGCCAGGGGTGGAAGATGAAGACGGCGGCGAGGAAGAAGGGCGCCCAGGGTGCGTCGAAGAGCGCAAGGAAAACAGGTGCGGCGAGAAGCGTTCGGATCGCTTCGAGGTCGCGCAGGCCCGAGGCGGCCGCCGGATCGCCGGGGACGAGTGCCGAGCGGGCGAGGGCCGCGGTGAAGACGCGGCGGTCGAGCGAGGCCTGGAACCGGGCGGCGAGACGGGTCATCACGCGCCCGCGCGCGAGGTCAAGCAGGCCCATCATGAGAAAGAGGAAGACCACGAGCGCGAAGAGCGCGGCGAGCGTCTCTTGCGAGCGGCTGCCGAGGACCCGGTCATAGACCTGGAGCATGAAGATGGGCCCGGTAAGCATGAGGAGGTTGACGAAGACCGAGAAGAGCGCGACGGCGGCGAAGAGCCCGCGCCCCTCGGACCGGGCTGCGCCAAGCTCCTCCCGCCCGCGGGCCGCTGTGTCTCGCTTCATCACGGTCTCCTGCTCCGGCGGTTTTTCCGCCGATCCCCGCATTGGCCCGGTGCAAGCCTTGCCTCGGGCGGGCAGGGCTTTTAAGCCTTGTTCCGGTCAGCGTCGCTCGACCGGCAGTTTCGCGGGAAGATAGGAACAAAATGTTGAGAAATCCATTGCCGAGTTCGAGGCCGCCGCGTCCCGCGGGCTGCGTTGCAGCGGTGGCGCTGCTCCTGGCGGGGTGCGCTGTGCCCGAGCCCGGGGCGGAGTTCAACGACCCCTACGAGACGCAGAACCGCGCCGTGCACGAGGCGAACCTGGCGGTCGACCGGGCGGTTTTCGGCGGCGGCAAGCCCGACCGGAAGCCCTTCCTGCCGGCGCCGCTGGCCGCGGGGCTGGGGAATTTCTCCGACAACCTCGGGATGCCGGCGGCAGTGCTCAACAGCCTACTTCAGGGGCGACCCGACCCGGCGGTGAAGAACGCCGCACGGTTCCTGATGAATACCACTGTGGGCCTCGGCGGCATCCTCGACCCGGCGACGGCGGTCGGGCTTCACGCCGAGGACACCGACTTCGGCGAGACGCTGCATGTCTGGGGCGCGCCGGAGGGCGCCTTCCTTGTCGTGCCGCTCGCCGGGCCTACGACGGAGCGCGACCTTGTTGGCAAGGTCGTCGATTTCGTGATCGACCCGATGAACAGCGCCTTCCCCGAGCCGGAGAAATACTACGTTGCGGCGGGAAAGCTCGCCGGCAAGGTCGCCGACCGGCAGCGTTATGGCGATGTCATCGACGACATCCTATATGGAAGCGCGGACAGCTACGCGCAGATGCGGCTGATGTATCTGCAGAACCGTCACTACGAACTCGGCATCGAGGCCGAGGTGTTCGACCCATACGAGGACCCCTATGGACAGTAGCATTTCCCGCCGTGCCCTGACCGCCGCGCTGCCCGCCATGGCCGCGTTGACCCTTTTGCCGGGGGCGGCCTTCGCGCTGAACGTGGGGGAGGCGCGGGCGCTGATCGACAAGGCCATCGCCGACGTGAACCGCGTCATCAACTCCGGCAAGTCCGAGCCGGCGATGTACAAGGATTTCGAACAGATCTTCGTGCGCTACGCCGACGTGCGCTACATCGCGCAGAGCGCGCTCGGCCCGGCGGGGCGGGGCGCGGATCCGGCGGTCATGGGCGCCTACGTCAAGGCCTTCCAGGGCTACATCTCGCGCAAGTACGGCAAGCGGTTCCGCGAGTTCATCGGCGGCAAGATCGAGGTCACGGACGCGCGGCCGCTGAAGAGTTTCTTCGAGGTCGTCTCGGTCGCCCATCTCAAGGGGCAGTCGCCCTTCGAGGTGCGCTGGCACGTCTTCGACAAGTCCGGCAAGGACCTTTTCTTCAACATCATCATCGAGGGCGTGAACATGCTCGCCGCCGAGCGGACCGAGATCGGCGCGATGCTGGACCGCAGCAAGGGCGACATCGGGCGCCTGACGGCGGCGCTGCAGAAGACGGGCTGAGGCCCGCGCTCCCGCGCCCGCCGGCCGCTCGTCAGTTGCGGCGGCCGAGGATGTTCGTGAGAATGTCGACGAGACTTTCGCCGCCCGCCGGCGCCGGCTGGGTTTGTGGCGCGGCCTGGCCGGGATAGGGCTGGAGCTGGCCCGCATATGGGTCCGCGCCGCCTCCGGCCTGCCAGGTCTGGCCCACGTATTCGGGCGGCGGCAGGTCCTCGGGCCGGATCATCGGCAGGGGCGTGGGCGGAAGGTCGGCCGCGATTCGCGTCACGACCTCGTGCCATATCTCGGCCGGCAGCCCGCCGCCGGTCACCCCGGTCAGGGGCTTGTTGTCGTCGTTGCCCATCCAGACGCCGACCACGTAATCCGCGGTGAAGCCGATGAACCAGGCGTCGCGATAGTCCGAGGTGGTGCCGGTCTTGCCCGCCGCCTCGTGCCCCTCTATCCGCGCCCGCCGGCCGGTGCCGCGCTCGATCACCTGCGTCATCATGTAGGTCAGCTGGCGCGCGGCGTTCTCCGAGATCACCCGTTCGCCCATGCCGCCCTCCTGCCCCATGAGCGAGACGTCGTCGCCCTGGATGCGGAGCTCCAGCAGCCCGTAGGGATGCACGGACGAGCCGCCGTTGAGGATCCCGGCATAGGCGCCGGTCATGTCGAGGAGCGTCGCCCCCGAGGAGCCGAGCACGATCGCCGGACCTTGCGCGAGTTCCGACTGTAGCCCGAAATCCGCCGCGACCTGCCGCACCGCGTCGAGCCCGACCGCCTGGCTCAGCCGCACCGTCGCGGTGTTGATCGAACTGGCCAGCGCATCCGTCAGCGTCATCAGCCCACGGAATTCGGGCTCGTAGTTCTTCGGGGTCCATTCGCCTGAACCCTTGACGTAGAGCGTGATCGGGGAATCGTCGATGAGCGAGTTCATCGTGTAGCCCATGTCGAGTGCTGCGGCATAGACGAAGGGCTTGAAGGTGGATCCGGTCTGGCGGATCGCCTGCGTCGCGCGGTTGAAGGCGCCGCTGACCGTGCTGTCGCGGCCCCCGACCATGGCCCGCACCGCGCCGTCGGCCGACATCACGACGATGGCCGCCTGGGCCTTCGAGCCGGCCTTGACCTTCGTCTCGAAGACGTAGGAAAGCGCCTCCTCGGCGCGCTTCTGGATCGACTGGTCGAGCGTGGTGCGGATGATCACGTCCTCGGTCGTGTCCTGTGTCAGGAAGGCTGGGCCGGCATCCATCACCCAGTCGGCGAAATAGCCGCCCGCCCGCGCCTCGGCCGCCTTGGAGAGCCGCGCCGGGTTGGCCAGCGCGTCGCGGTACTGCGCGTCGGTCAGGAAGTCCTGTTCGTGCATCAGCCCGAGCACGACCGCCGCGCGGTCCTGCGCGCGCTGAAGGTTCGCGGTGGGCGCATAGCGCGTGGGCGCCTTGAGGAGCCCGGCGAGCATCGCCGCCTCGGCCGGGCCGACCTCGTTCGCCGATTTGCCGAAATAGCGCTGGCTCGCCGCCTCGAAGCCGCGCGCACCGGCGCCGAGATAGGCGCGGTTGAGATAGAGCGTCAGGATGCTGTCCTTGCCGTACTTCGCCTCCATCGCGAAGGAGAAGGGCACTTCCTTGATCTTGCGCATCAGGCTCGACTGGCGGCAGTCGGCCTCGTAGTCGGCCTCCGACTTCCAGGCCTTCGGGTCATAGGGCACGCCGAGGCAGATGAGCTTGGCGACCTGCTGGGTGATCGTCGAGCCGCCGTTGCCCTCGAGCGGGCCGCGCCCCTCGGCGAGGTTGATGCGGACCGCGCTGGCGATGCCGCGCGGCGAGATGCCGAGGTGGCGGTAGAAGCGCTTGTCCTCGGTCGCGACGATGGCGTTCTTCAGCTCGGGCGAGACGGTGTCGGCGGTGATCGTGCCGCCGAAGGTCTCCCCCCGCCAGGCGAAGACCTGGCCTTCGCGATCGAGCATGGTGACCGAGCCGCGGGTGCGCGCGTCGATGAGCGTATCGAGCGGCGGGAGCTGGGCGTAGAAATAGAGCGTGGCGAGGCCGGTGACGATGGCGCCCATCGCGGCAAGCCGCCAGCCGATGCCCCAGATCACGCGCCAGACGGCCCGGAAGAGCCCGGCGACGAGCCGCACCGGCAAAGGCGCCCGTCGCGCCGGGCGCCGCGCAACGCGGGGCTTCGCTGCCACCTTCGGCTTCGCCGCCGCTTTCGGCTGTCCGCCGTAGCGCCGGTCCGCCACCAGGGGAGGCTTCCTGCCGCCTGTCTCTCTCATGCGTCTTGTCCGATGCCTGCCCGTTTTCGGGTGACCATACAGGAGTGCGGCGGGAATGTGGAGCGCCGGCGGCTCACAATTCCGCCGGTGAATGGGCAGACGCTGCGGCGCGGCGTCGTTCGTCCGCGCCGTTTCGCAGTTGCAGCAGGCGGGATGCGCTCAATCCCGCGTCACTTCCCCGATATCTGCACAAATTTTTGGCATATGCCTGATTCCGCGCCGCCGAACCAGGACGATTCCGTTGTCTCCGGGGTGGCTCCGTCGCTCCCTGCCTGCGGGAACAGCAAGCAGCGGGGCGCCGGAGGGAACCATGAAATACATCATAGCGGCAATCAAACCCTACAAGCTCGACGAGGTGCGCGAGGCTCTGACCGCGATCGGGGTCCGGGGGATGATGGTGACCGAGGTGAAGGGCTTCGGCGCGCAGTCGGGGCATACGGAGATCTATCGCGGCGCGGAATATGCCGTGAACTTCGTGCCCAAGGTGAAGCTGGAGATCGCCGTCAGCGACGCCCTGGCCGACGAGGTCGCGGATACGATCCGCAAGGTGGCGAAGACCGACAAGATCGGCGACGGCAAGATCTTCGTGCTCGATCTGAAGCAGGTGGTGCGGGTCCGGACCGGCGAGACCGGGGAGGACGCGCTGTGAGCGGGACAACCAATCGGGGGATGACGATGAAGAAGACTCTCGGATGGGCGGGGCTCGCGGCCCTGGCCCTGGGCCTGCCGGCCGTCGCGCAGGAAACCGCCACGGCGGCCGCGCAGGCGGTGCCGGTCATCGACAAGGGCGACGTGGCCTGGATGATGACGGCCTCGGCGCTGGTGCTGTTCATGACG
Source organism: Paracoccaceae bacterium (assembly GCA_020637675.1). GTDB lineage: Bacteria > Pseudomonadota > Alphaproteobacteria > Rhodobacterales > Rhodobacteraceae > Albidovulum. The sequence goes on from JACKKD010000003.1 coordinate 855,740, forward strand.
GTTCCGGGGCTCGCGCTCTTCTACGGCGGGCTCGTCCGGACGAAGAACATGCTGTCGGTCCTGATGCAGTGCACGATGATCGCCGCGGTGGTGATGATCGTCTGGATCCTCTACGGCTATTCCTTCGCCTTCGGCGGCGGCATCTCGCCCTACTGGGGCGGCCTCGGCAAGGTCTTCCTCGCCGGGGTCACGCCGGAGACGACGGCGGCGACCTTCACCGGTGGCGTGGTGCTGCCGGAATATGTCTTCATCGCCTTCCAGATGACCTTCGCGGCGATCACGCCCGCCCTCATCATCGGCGCCTTCGCGGAACGCGCGAAGTTCTCGGCGGTGCTGATCTTCTCTGTGCTCTGGGTAACGTTCATCTACTTCCCTGTCGCGCACATGGTCTGGGACGCCTCGGGCCTGATCTTCAACATGGGCGCGATCGACTTCGCAGGGGGCACGGTCGTCCACATCAATGCCGGCATCGCGGCGCTGGTCTGGGCGCTGGTGCTCGGTCCCCGGGTGGGGTACGGGCGCGACAACATGGCGCCGCATTCGATGACGCTGACAATGGTCGGTGCGGCGATGCTCTGGGTCGGCTGGTTCGGCTTCAACGCCGGCTCCAACCTCGAGGCGACGGCGGGCGCGACGCTGGCGATGCTCAACACCTTCGTCGCCACGGCCGCCGCGATCGTGAGCTGGGCGCTGGTCGAGACGATCACCCGCGGCAAGGCATCGGGCCTCGGTGCGGCCTCCGGCATGGTCGCGGGCCTCGTCGCCGTCACCCCGGCCTGCGGCACCACCGGCCCGGTCGGGGCCATCGTCCTCGGCCTCGCCGTCTCGCCCGTCTGCTACTTTTTCGTGACCCGGGTGAAGCAGAAGTTCGGCTATGACGACAGCCTCGACGTCTTCGGCGTGCACGGCATCGGCGGGATCTTCGGCGCCATCGCCACGGGTATCCTGATGGCCCCGGGGCTTGGCGGCACCGGAGGAGATGACTTCGTCATGGGCGCGCAGGTTGTGACGCAGATCAAGGCGGTGCTGATCACCGTGCTCTGGTCCGGCATCGGCTCGGCAGTGCTGATCTACGTCACGAAGGCGATCACCGGCCTCCGCGTCGCCAGCGACGACGAGCGTCAGGGACTCGACCTCACCTCGCACGGCGAGAGCGCCTACCACGCCTGATCCCGTGGCGAGGCCGACAGGGCGGCGGGGCCTCGGCCCCGCCGTCCGCGTTCGACCCCTGCCGGGGGTCCTGCGGAATCACCGGGGCCAGGATCCGGTGTGCCGCCCTCAGATCCCGACGGAAAGGATCGCGCGGGCGAGCACTGGCACCGTTGCGGCGTTCAGCCCGGCGATGTTCAGCCGCGAATCGCCGACCATGTAGATGGCGTGTTCGGTCTTCAGCCGCTCCACCTGCTCGGGCGACGCGCCGAGGCGGGAGAACATGCCGCGATGCTGCGCGAGGAAGCCGAAGCGGTCGGAACCGGACAGGTCGCGCAGTTCCGCGGCGAGCTGTTCGCGCAAGGTGAGCATCCCCAGCCGCACCGATTCCAGCTCCACCTCCCAGTCGGCACGCAGCGCCGGGTCTTCGAGGATCATCGTGACGAGCCGCGCGCCGTGGTCCGGCGGGAAGGAATAGTTCTGGCGGTTGAGGAAGGCGAGCGTGCCCTGCATGACCTCGCGCCGGGCCGGGTCGGAGAGGGCCATAAGCGCGCCGGTGCGTTCGCGGTAGATGCCGAAGTTCTTCGAGCAGGAGGCGGCGACCAGCACCTCGGGCAGGCGGTCGGCGATAAGCCTCACGCCCGCCGCGTCGGCTTCGAGCCCGTCGCCGAAACCCTGGTAGGCGATGTCGATGAGCGGCAGTGCGCCGGTCTTCTCGAGGATCGCCGCCACCTCGGCCCATTCGGGCAGGGTCAGGTTGGCGCCGGTCGGGTTGTGGCAGCAGCCGTGCAGCAGCACCGCGTCGCCCGCCTTCGCCCCGGAGAGGTCGGCGAGCATCGCCTCGAAGGCGACGCCGCGCGTCTCGGCGTCGAAGTAGCGGTAGGGCCGGACAGGCATCCCGAGGTAGTTCAGGATCGAGAGGTGGTTGGGCCAGGTCGGATCGGAAACCCAGACCCGCGCCCCGGGCGAGGCCATGCGGATCAGTTCGAACGCCTGGCGCACCGCGCCGGTGCCGCCCGGCGCCGCCGCCGCAGCGATGCGGTCTTCGGACGTCGCTTCCCCGAGGACGAGCCGGGCGAGTGCCGTGTTGAACGCCGGCTCCCCGGCGAGGCCGGTGTAGGTCTTGGTCGTCTCCGTTTCCCAGAGCCGTTTCTCGGCGGCCTTCACGGCGCGCATGACCGGCGTCAGGCCGCTCGGGTCCTTGTAGACGCCGACGCCGAGGTCGATCTTGTCCGCGCGCGGATCGGCACGGAACTGGCCGATGAGTTGCAGGATCTTGTCAGCGGGCTGCGGCTTCAGGCTGGCGAACATCGGCGTCACCCCTTCGCGACCTTGAGGTCGTTGTACATGCCCCATTCGGCCCAGGAACCGTCGTAGAGCGCGTGGTCGTGCTTGCCGAGCCGCGCGAGGGCGAGGTTCAGGATCGCCGCCGTCACGCCCGAGCCGCAGGTGGTGATGGCGGGCCGGTCAAGGTCCACGCCCGCCGCCGCGAAGGCGGCGCGGAGCCCCTTGGCGTCCTTCATCGTGCCGTCGGCATGAAGGAGCGTGGCGTAATGGAGGTTCTTCGAGCCCGGGATGTGGCCCGACCGCAGGCCGGGGCGCGGCTCGGGCTCGGTGCCGGCGAAGCGGCCGGGTGAGCGGGCGTCGATGATCTCGTGGTCGCCGAGCTTGGCCGCGGCGGCAACCTGCGTGACGTCGCGCACGAGATGCGCCTGCCGGCTGACGGTGATGTGGCGGTCGCGCAGGATCGGCGCCATGTCCTCGACCTGCCGCCCCTCCGCCTGCCACTTCGGGAAGCCGCCGTCGAGCACCGCGACATCGGTTTTCCCCATGAGCCGGAAGAGCCACCACACGCGGGCCGCCGAATAGATGCCGGCGCCGTCGTAGACGACGACCTGGTGCCCGTCGCCCACGCCCATCGCCCGCATCCGGCTGATGAACTTCTCTGCCGTGGGCGCCATGTGCGGCAGGCCCGAGCGCAGGTCCGCGATCTCGTCGATGTCGAAGAACCGCGCGCCGGGAATGTGGGCCGCATCGTATTCGGCCTTCGGGTCGCGCCCCGACCCGGGCATGTACCACGAGGCGTCGAGGAGCCTCAGGTCGGGATCCTTCAGGTGCCGCTCCAGCCAGCCGGTGGAAACCAGAGTCTTCGGATCGTCCTCGGCCATGTCCGCCCCCTTCGTGCCTCGTCCCGCAATACCCGGCCGGGCCGGGCCGTTGCAAGGACCCAGAGGGCTGGCCCGCCAGATGAAGCAACGGTCCGGCTTGCACCAGAACTGGGTGCGCGATTACGATCCGACGACGGGACGATACATCGAGGCCGATCCGCTGGGGCTGGTGGATGGGCCATCCTTCCAGGGTCAGGCGCCGCGGCTGCGTGCAAATCCTAGCCCTGCTTCAGGATCCGCTGCTTCTGCCGGTTCCAGTCGCGGGTGGCCTCGGTCGCGCGCTTGTCGGCCAGCTTCTTGCCCTTCGCCGTGCCGATCTTCAGCTTCACCCGGCCGCGGTCGTTGAAATACATCACCAGTGGCACGAGCGTCATGCCCTCGCGGCCCACCGCCTGCCAGAGCCGCGCGAGCTCCTTCCGCGACACCAGTAACTTGCGCCGCCGGCGCTCCTCATGTCCGAAGACGCCGGCTTGCTTGTAGGCGGCGATGTAGCTGTTGATCAGCCAGAGCTCGCCCCCCTCGACCGAGGCGTAGCTGTCGGCGATGTTCGACTGGCCGGTGCGGAGCGACTTCACCTCCGACCCGGTCAGGACGATGCCGACCTCCAGATCGCTCTCGATGAAGTAGTCGAACCGCGCACGGCGGTTCTCGGCGATCACCTTGTAGTTGGGGTTCTGTTTCTCGGCCATGACCTGCCCGAGATAGGCGAGGGGCGCGGCCAAGTCCAGCCGGGGGCTTCACGGGCGGCGCGCGAGCCGGTATCCGGAGCCGGAGAGGGAGGCGCGCATGTTCGTCCAGATCGCCATCGGTTCGCTCCTGATGCTGACCACGATCTCGCTCACCGGGGCGACGCTCCTGGTGGTCGAGGTGCTGATCCGCCGCTTCCAACCCTGGCTCACGCGCGAGCCGCACGGGCCGAAGCTGGCGATCGTGCTGATTGCGGCGGCGCTCTGGGTCATGGGCGTGGTGACGGTGGATGTCTGGACCTGGGCCCTGGCCTTCGATCTTCTGGGTATCCTGCCGACGCTCGAATCCTCGGTCTATTTCGCGCTCGTGTCGTTCACGACGCTCGGTTACGGCGATCTGGTGCTGCCGCAGGACTGGCGGCTTCTGGGCGGCATGTGCGGCGCCAACGGCTTCATGATATTCGGGTTCGTGATCGCGATGCTGGTGGAGGCGCTGCGCCACGTCCGGCTTGGGCAGATCGAGGGGCGGCGCCGGAAGTGACGCGGGCGGCTGCCGTGGCGTCTTGTCCGCTCCGGCCCGGGGCGCTAGAGCGCGATCCGGGCGTCCCCTTGCGGGCCCCGGGGCGGAGGCAGACCATGGGCGACGACGAGGACTATGTCTATGACGAGGCGAGCGGCGAGTGGCGGCCGGCGTCGGACGTGACGGCGGTGGCCGCGGTGGCGGTCGTCGATGCCGAGGGCAACGCGCTTGCCGACGGCGATGCGGTCACGCTGGTCAAGGACCTGAAGGTCAAGGGGACGAGCACCACGCTGAAGCGCGGCACGGTGATCCGCTCGATCCGGCTGACCGACGACCCCGATCTGGTCGACTGCCGCCACGAGACGATCAAGGGCCTCGTGCTCAGGACCGAGTTCGTTCGCAAGCGCTGAACGCGGCCGGGGTGGTCAGGCCCGGTGCGTCACCTGCCCGCCCGCTATGGTGAGTGCTACGCCCATGCCCGCCACGTCCTTTGCCGGCGCCGCCTCGATATCTCCCGAGAGCACCACGATGTCTGCCGCCATGCCGGGCCGGAGCGTGCCGGTGACGTGGTCCATATGCGCGGCCCAGGCGCCGCCGGCAGTATAGGCGCGCAGGATCTCCATGAGCGGCACGCGCTGGTCCGCCGCCCCTTCGTAGGTCGGCCGGGTGAGGGCGGCCTGGATGCCGCGCAGGACCGAGATGTCGGTCACCGGCCAGTCCGAGGCGAAGGCGAGGGGCGCGCCGGCCGCGGCGAGGTCGCGGCAGAGATAGGCGTCTGCCCAGCGGTCCCGCCCGATCACGTCGAGGGTCGGGAACATCGCGAAATCCATCGCTCCGGGCGCATGGGGCGGCTGGACGGAGGCGGTGATGCCAAGCGCACCGAGGCGGGGCACGTCGGCCCGGTCGATAAGTTCGATATGCTCGATCCGGTGGCGGCTGTCGCGCTTGCCGTTGGCGCGCTGTGCGGCTTCGTAGCCGTCGATCGTGGTCCTGACCGCGCCGTCGCCGATGGCGTGGACGGCGATCTGGTGCCCGCGGCGGTCGATCTCGGTGGCGATCTCGTTGAATCGGGCGGGTGCGAACAGGGGTTCCGCGCGGTGGCCGGGATGGCCGGGATAGTCGTTCAGCATGCAGGCGGTTCGGCTGTCGACGACGCCGTCCATGAAGAGTTTCACGAACCGGCAGGAAAGCCAGTCGTCGTCGAAATCGCGCGTCATCGCGTCGGCGCGGTCAAGCTCCGAAAGCTCCATGTGCGGCTTGAAGTGAAAGGGCACCTTCACCCGCGCGGTCAGCCCGCCTTCCCTCTGGAGGCCGCGCAGAAGCTCCAGCGTGTAGCGGTTGCCGTCCATGTTCACCATCGCGGTGATGCCGTGGCGTGCCGCATGGGCGAGGCCGCGCGCGACCTTGGCCCGGTCCACGGCCTGTTCGGCTTCCGTGGGCCAGGGCGAGGGTTCGCCCCCCGTCGCGATGCCGAGGTTGAGCCGCGCCTCGCCGCCGAGCGCGACCACCGGGGCGAAGGCCTCGAATTCCCTCAGTTCGCCGGTCGCGGTGCCGTCAGGCCCCATGACGACCTCGTGGCCGTGCGGCATGGCGGCGCCCTGTAGAAGGCCGGCCGCCTTCAGCGCGGCGGTATTGGCCCAGACCGTGTGATGGTCATGCGCGGTGATGGCGATGGGCCGGTCGGCGAGGACGCGATCGAGGTCATGCCGGGTCATCGGATGGTCGAGCATGGCGTAGTGCCCGCCCTGCGCCATCAGGAGCGGCCGGTCGGGGTGTTCGACGGCAAAGGCGCGGAAGGCGGCGGCGAGCGCGGCCTCTCCTTCCGCATGGGTCAGTTGCAGGTGCGCAAGCTCGGCACCGCCGAGGACGAGGTGGAGGTGGCTTTCGACGAAGCCGGGCAGGAGGGTGGCGCCTCTGCAGTCGATGACCTCGGTCGCCGGGCCGGCTAGGGGCTCGATCGCTGCCCGGCTCCCCACCGCCGCGATCCGGTCGGCGGCGATCGCCACGGCCTCGGCGCGGGGGCGGGCGGGGTCCATCGTCAGGACGCGCGCGTTGGTCAGGATCATGTCGGGGGTCATGGGGGCTCTCCGTGCCGGTTTGATCAAATGGCTAGCGCGGAGGGGCAGACTTGGCCAGCCCGCATGTCGATGCAGCGCCGTGCCGGACGCAAGTCCGGCGCCCCCCACCCTCCTCCCCTCCCCGCGCGGGGGGGAGGGGAGGCGCCCTGTCGCCGGCGGCGGGTGACGGCCCGGACCCTAGTTCGCGATCCCCGCGTGACGCATCGCGGCGTCGATTCTTGCCTTCGTCTCGGGCAGGAGCGTCGTCAGCGGCGAGCGCACTTCCTCCGAACAGAGGCCTAGCTTCGAGAGCCCGTATTTCGCGCCAGCGAGGCCGGGTTCGACGAAAATCGCCTCGTGCAGGGGCATCAGCCGGTCCTGGTAGTCGAGCGCCTTCGCGTAGTCACCGGCAAGTGTCGCCGCCTGGAACTCGGCGCAAAGGCGCGGCGCGACGTTGGCGGTGACCGAGATGCAGCCCACGCCGCCGTGCGCGTTGAAGCCGAGCGCGGTCGCGTCCTCGCCCGAAAGCTGGATGAAATCCTTGCCGCAGGACGCGCGCTGCTGGCTCACCCGCTCGATCTTGCCGGTGGCGTCCTTGACGCCGACGATGCGGGGAAGTTTCGCCAGTTCGCCCATCGTCTCGGGCGTCATGTCAATCACCGAGCGCGGCGGGATGTTGTAGATGATGATCGGCAGGTTGCAGGCGTCGTGCATCGCCTTGAAATGGGCGATGAGGCCGCGCTGCGTCGGCTTGTTGTAATAGGGCGTGACGACCAGCGCCGCGTCGGCGCCCGCCTTCTCGGCGTGCTGGATCAGCGCGACGCCCTCCGCCGTGTTGTTCGACCCGGCCCCGGCGATCACCGGGACGCGGCCGGCGGCGGCCTTCACCACTTCCTCTATCACCCGGCCATGCTCCTCGTGGGAAAGCGTCGGGCTTTCGCCGGTGGTGCCGACGGGAACAAGGCCGTGCGTGCCCTCGGCGACATGCCAGTCCACGAGTTTCTTGAGCGCGTCCAGATCCAGAGCGCCGTTCCTGAACGGCGTGACGAGGGCGACATAGGACCCTTTGAACATGACACGCTCCCTGCGGTTCTGGGCGAGACTCGCCCGCTGAAATCGCGCGGAACCTATAGGGCGGCACCGTGATTGCCAAGTTTGTGTGTTGCGGTGGGCGGCTCCGGCGTTATCTTCCTGGAAAACACCGAGGCAGAGCGAAAAATGACCCTGAAGACCCTGCGCGCGGCGCTGCTGGCGCTCGCTGCGCTTCTTCTTATGAGTCCCGCCGTCCGCGCGGACGATCCGGCTGCATTCCGTGCCGCGCTTGCGGCCGCGGAGGCGAAGGACTGGCCCGCGGCGGTGGCGCAGTCTCGGGCGGCCGGCCCGCTCGCCGCAGCCGTCATCGACTGGCAGCGCCTGAGGGACGGCAAGGGCGGGTTCGACGAATACGTGGCCTTCGTCGACCGCCATCCGGACTGGCCGGGTCTGAAACTCCTGCGCGAGCAGGGCGAGCGCGTCATCGCCGAGGACATTGCCGCCTCCACCATCATCGCCTGGTTCGCCAAGGCGCGCCCGCAGACCGGCACCGGCAGCCTCGCGCTGATTGCCGCGCTGCTGTCCGTGGGACAGGAGGCGGCCGCCAAGGAGGAGGCGGTGCGAGCCTGGCGGACCCTGGCCCTGACCAAGGTCGAGCATGAATTGTTCCTCGCCCGGCATGGCGACTGGCTGAAGGATCACCATGACGGCCGCGTCGCCGCCATGCTGCGCGACGGCAACACCGCCGACGTGCAGCGGATGCTGCCGCTCGCCAGCCCCTATACCCGGGCGGTCGCGGAGGCGCGGGTGGCGCTCCAGACCGATGCCGATGGGATCGACGCGCTCCTTGCGGCGCTGCCCGAGAAGGCCGTCAATTCCGGCGGACTCGCCTACGACCGCTTCCGCTGGCGCATCCGCAAGGACCTCTACGACAGCGCCGACACCCTCCTTCTCGAACGGTCGCAGAGCGCCGAGGCGCTGGGCGACCCGAAGCAATGGGCCGACTGGCGCCGAAGGCTCGCCCGGAAGGAGATGCGCGAGGGCGATGCCGGGCGCGCCTACAGGATGGCGGCCTGGCACCATCTGCGGTCGGGCGAGGACTACGCCGACCTCGAATGGCTCGCCGGCTACATCGCGCTCAGGAAACTCGGTGATGCCGGGACAGCCCTGCAGCACTTCGACCGCTTCGCCAAGGCCGTGAACGGGCCGATCAGCCTCGCCCGCGCCCATTACTGGCGCGGCCGCGCCTTCGAGGCGCTGGGCCGCGAGGCCGACGCGGCCTCCGCCTATGCCGAGGGCGCGCGCTATCCGACCGCCTTCTACGGCCTCCTCTCGGCCGAGAAGGTCGGCCTGCCGCTCTCGCCCGCGATGGCGGGGGGCGAGAGCTACCCGGACTGGCGGGGGATGCCCTTTGCCCGGAGCACCGTCTTCCTCGCCGCGCGCGAGTTGATGGCCGCGGGGGACGAGACGCTTGCCGCGCGGTTCCTCCTGCATCTCGGCGAGGGTCTTTCGGGCTTCGAGATCGGCGCGCTCGCCGGCATGGCGATGGAGGCGGGTGAACCCTACGTGGCGCTCTCGCTTGCCAAGGCGGCGGCCGACAAGGGCGTGATCTGGCCCTCGGCCTATTTTCCGGTGCCGGCGCTGTCCGGGCTCGACCTGCCGGTGCGGCCGGAGCTTGCCCTGTCGATCGCGCGGCGGGAAAGCGAGTTCAACGCCTCCGTCGTGTCGCACGCGGGTGCGCGCGGGCTGATGCAGGTCATGCCGGGAACGGCGAAGATGATGGCAGAGAAGATCGGCGTCGCCTACGAGCCGGGCAAGCTGACGACCGACTGGCAGTACAACGCCCGGCTCGGCGCGGCCTATCTCGACGAGTTGGTGGCCGAGTTCGGACCATCACCGCTTCTGGTCGCGGCGGGGTACAACGCCGGCCCGGGCCGGTCGCGGCAGTGGATCGCGGAGCTGGGCGACCCAAGGGCCGAGGGCGTGGACCCGGTGGACTGGATCGAGGCGATCCCGTTCCGCGAGACCCAGACCTACGTGATGCGCGTCGCCGAGAGCCTGCCCGTCTACCGGGCGCGGCTGACGGGCCAGACCGGGCCGTTGCGGTTTACCGAGGAACTGAAGGGGCGGTGAGGGGCGCGGCATACCCTACGCCGCACGCCCGCGACGTGCTATCCTCGTGCTCGCATCAGGGAGCGTCGCGCCGATGGCAAGCCTGCTCTTTCACAGCGGAAACCGGGAATTGCAGGACGAGTTCGGCAGCCGCAGGATCGCCGACCGGCTGGAGCAGGTGACGCTGCGGCGCGAGTTCAGCGCCGAGGATCGTGCGTTCATCGAGGGGGTGGAGTTCTTCTTCCTGGCGACGGCGGATGCCGTTGGGCGGCCCGACTGTTCCTTCAAGGGCGGCGCCCCGGGCTTCGTCCGCGTCACGGGCGGCGACGAGATTGCCTTCCCGGACTACGACGGCAACGGCATGTTCAAGAGCCTTGGCAACATCAGGGCAAATCCCGAGGTCGGCCTCCTGTTCATCGCGATGGGCGAACGGCCGCGCCGGCTGAGGGTGAACGGCACCGCGACGGTCACGCGGGACGATGCCGAACTCGCTGCCTTCGTCGGCGCACAGCTTCTGGTGCGCGTCAGGGCGCGGGCGATCTTTCCGAACTGTCCGCGCTACATCCCCGGACCGGACGGACCCTCGATCTACATCCCCCGCGCCGGCACGGCGCCGGTGGAGCCCGCCTGGAAGAGCTTCGATTCGTTCCGCGACGCCGTCCCGCCGCGCCTGAAACTGCCGGGCGACGGCGACGCCTGACTTGCCCGGAGAACGAGTCACGGCCCGCCCGCGACCGCGCCCCGCCCCGTCTTCCGCGCCCGCCACAGGGTGAAGAGTCCCGAGGCGACGACGATGCCGGCGCCGAGGGCCACGTTGGGCTCCAGCCGGTCGCCGAAGACGGTGATGCCGAGCGTGGCGGCGAAGGGCAGCAGGAGGTAGGCGAAGGGTTGCAGGGCGCTCGCCTCCGCCACCTCCAGCGCGCGGATCATCAGCCAGTGGCCGAGCACGGCCGTGCAGCAGAGGACGGCCATCCAGGCCCAGTCGGGGGCGGACATCGCTTGCCAGTGGAACAGGCCGACGGCGGTCATCAGGACGGCGCCGCCCATCCCGGTCCAGAAGAAGCTGACCATGGCGCTGTCGCCGCGCGCGACGTAGCGGGTCAGGAGCCCGTAGAGCGCGAACATGAACGCGCCGAGGAGTGGCACGAGGGCGGCGGTCGAGAAGACCCGCAGGCCGGGCTGGAGGATGACGAGGACGCCGACGAACCCGACGCCGATCGCGCTCCAGCGCCGCCAGCCGACACGTTCGCCGAGCACGGGCCCGGACAGGGCGGCGACGAGCAGCGGATAGCAGACGAAGACGGCGTGGGTTTCGACCAGCCCGAGGAGGGTGAAGGCGGTGACCATGACGACGATCTCGGCCGCGAGGAGGACGCCGCGGGTGATCTGCAGCAAGGGAAACTGCGGCCTGAGCGCGGCGGCGATCCCGCCGGGCAGCCGGCGCGCGGCCAGGGCAAGGACGAAGAGCGCGAAGAACCAGTAGCGGATCATCACCACCATGTAGACATTGTAGGTGTCGGCGAGGTGGCGCGAGATGCCGTCCTGCATCGCGAAGACGAAGGTCGAGAGCGTCATCAGTATCGCGCCGAAGCGGAAGTTCTGGTCTGTCATGTCCCGTCCTTGAGGGTGCCGCGGCTCATGTGCCGCTTGGCGCCGAAGCCGGCCCCCCGCTCTACCCGAAAGCCCGCCGAAGCCAAGGCCCTGCGGACATGGCCCGCCGCGGTGTAGGTCGCGAAGCTGCCGCCGGGCGCGGTGTGGCGGGCGACCTCGGCGAGGAGCGCATCGCTCCAGAGTTCGGGGTTCTTCGCGGGCGAGAAGCCATCGAGGAACCAGGCGTCGGCCATGCCGGGCCAGCGGGCGAGCGTGTCGCGCGCGTCGCCGGCGACGATCTCCACCTCGGCCGGGCCGAAGGCGAAGCGGCGCGCACCCGCGGCCCAGGCGGAGAGGAGCGGCCCTGCCACGGCGTGCGCCTCCGGGAAGGCGGCAAGGGCGGCCGCCATGTCGCCCGCGGGCATGGGGAAGGCTTCGAAACTCGTGAAGGCGAAGCGGCCCGGGACGCCGGCCGCCTGCCAGGCGAGGACAGTGGCGACGAGGTTGAGCGCGGTGCCGAAGCCAAGCTCGGCGATGCGGAAGCCGTCGCGGAAGCGCCCGGGCAGGCCGTTGCCGGCGAGAAAGACGTGCCGGGATTCGGCCAGCCCGTCCTGGAGCGAGAAATACGGGTCGTCAAACCTGCTGGAGAGGGGGGTGCCGTCCTTCCATGTCACCGTGTCGCACTGGTTCCCGGCCGGCATCTCGACTACCCCTCTGGGCGGCACTTACGGGAAGGGGCCGGTGAATGGCAACGGCAGAAGTGACGGTGATGGGGGGCGGCATCTTCGGGCTGGCCGTCGCCTTCGCCTGCGCGCGTCGGGGGGCGCGCGTGATCCTTTGCGAGCGCGACCGGATCGGCGCGGGGACCTCGGGCGGGCTCGTCGGTGCGCTGGCGCCACATGTGCCGGAGCAGTGGAACGCGAAGAAGGCGTTCCAGCTCGATAGCCTGCTCATGGCCGGGGCCTTCTGGGAGGAGGTCCGCGCAGTCTCGGGCGTCGATCCCGGTTACGCGCGATCGGGTCGCTGGCAGCCGCTGGCCGACGCCGAGGCGGTCGCGCGGGCGCAAGAGCGGGCAGCGGGGGCCGAGACGCTGTGGCGGGGGCGAGCCGCGTGGCGGGTTGTCGCGGCGCCTTCGGATGGCTGGGCCCCGGCCAGCCCGACGGGGCTTCTGGTCGAGGACACGCTGTCGGCGCGGCTTCATCCGCGCGACGCGGGACGGGCGCTGGCGGCGGCGGTCCGGGCACTTGGCGGCGTCGTGGAGGAGGCGCGGGCGGAGCCTCCCGCGGGGGCAATCGGGGAACAAGGAAGCCCGGGCGCCGTCGTCTGGGCGACCGGTCTGGCGGGACTCGCGGCGCTGTCGGCGGACCTCGGGCGGACGGTCGGGTCGGGCGTGAAGGGCCAGGCGGCTCTTTTCGCCTGCGCGGCGGGCGACCGGCCGCAGCTTTTCGCCGACGGTCTGCATGTGGTGCCGCACCACGACGGGACCGTGGCAGTGGGTTCGACGGCCGAGCGCGACTTTGCCGCGCCCGACACGACCGACGACCGGCTCGAGGTGCTGATCGACCGGGCGCGGGCGCTTTGCCCGGCGCTGGCGGAGGCGCCGGTCATCGAACGCTGGGCCGGCGTGCGGCCACGGGCGAAAAGCCTTGCGCCGATGCTCGGCCCCTGGCCGGGGCGCGAAGGCCATTTCATCGCCAACGGCGGCTTCAAGATCGGCTTCGGCATGGCGCCGAAGGTGGCCGAGGTGATGGCCGATCTGGTGCTGGACGGGCGCGACGGCGTCCCGGAAGGCTTCCGGGTCGAGGACAGTCTCTGACCTCACCTCCGGCGACAGGCGCTGCCGTCGGTTCCGAACATGCCGGTCGGGCGCCAGTTGGCGACGGCAGTGCGGGCGGCCAGTCGGATCAGACAGTCGAGTTCGTCCTCGCGGTCCGGGTTGGGGGTCACGAGCTTCGCCCTGACCCCGAAGGCCGGCGTGCCGTCGGGCGGGATGACGTAGGCTTCCGGCGAGATGCCGACGGTTACGGTGACCGTGTAGAGCCATTGGCGGGATGCGCCGGTGCCCACCCAGCGTCCGACGTCGGCGCCGGTGACGACGTTCACGATGATGTCCACGGGCGGTTGGCGCGCGGTCCGCAGGCCGGCCTTCGCGAGCGCGGCGGCCAGGGGCGGCACCAGGTATTCGCCGTAACCGCTGCCGTATTGCGAGGATGTGAGTTCGATCATGTAGCGCTTGCCGTCCAGCGGACCCGCGCCGACCGGCGTGGCGGCGACGAGAGCAGCGGCAAGAGCGGCACGCAGGATCACGGCAACGGCCGCCGGAAGGTGACCGACGTCGGCCGGTCGTAGCCGCGGTGCGCGGTCTCGCCCGCACGGACGAAGCCCATCGCCTCGAAGGCGGCGTGGTTGCCGGTCAGTTCCACCCGGCTCTGCATTTCCAGAAGCGGCAGGCCGAGGGCCTTCGCGCGGGTCGTCGCATGGGCGAGGAGCTGGCGCGCGAGCCCCTTGCGGCGCTGGCCGGCGGCAACGGCGAGCTTGCCGATGTGGAGCCGGCCGGGTTTCGGCGTCAGAACCATGCAGGCAAGGGGCGCGCCGAGTTCGTCGATCACCCAGACCTCACCCGTGCGCGCCGCCTCGGCCAGCGCCGGCCCTGTCAGGTCGTGGACGGAGGACGGCGGATCGACGATCCCGTCCATGTAGGCGAAGGCTTCGCGGATGAGGTTGAGGATCGGCCCCATGTCCTCCGCACCGGTCAGGCGGCGCGGCGCGTGGCGCACCGGCAGGCCGTCGGCGAGGCGGACCCAGGACAGGTGCTCGTTCCAGTTGACGTGGGCGGTCGGCCGGAACGCGGCGGGGTCGTCGAGTGTGGCGGCGAAGAAGTGGATCTCGTGCGGCCAGCGGTCGCCCTCGTAGGCCATGGGGCTGCCGCAGGTTGTGCAGAAATGCCGCTTAACGCCGGGGGACGAGACGAAGGCGACCGGCGTGGTCCCGGTCCAGTGCCAGCGCCCGTGGCTCACTCCGAAATAGCTGGTGAAGGGCGAGGCCGTCGCGCGGCGACAGCTTTCGCAATGGCAATGCGCCTGCCAGTTGGGGGCGCCCTCGAAGGCGAATCGCACTTTGCCGCAGAGGCACCGCCCGGTTCCGCCCTCCATCCTGCCCTCCCTCGTCAGACACCGATTTGGCGCCCGGAAAGGCGTCGGGTCAAGCGGGGACGAGGGGGTGTTCGCGATGCGAATTACCCGATATCTTGTGGAAAACCGCGCAGACGCCTCCACATGCGGGGCGGGGTGGTTGACTTGGCCCCCCGCTCGCCGCGAAGATCGCAGACCGGCGGGAATCAGCGAAGGCGGCACGTGCGCTTCACCAGGCTCAGACTGAACGGCTTCAAGAGCTTCGTGGACCCCACGGACCTCGTGATCCATGACGGGCTGACGGGTGTCGTGGGGCCGAACGGTTGCGGCAAGTCGAACCTTCTGGAGGCCCTGCGCTGGGTGATGGGCGAGAACCGCCCGACGGCGATGCGCGGCGACGGGATGGAGGACGTGATCTTCGCCGGGGCCGCCACCCGGCCGGCGCGGAACTTCGCCGAGGTCTCGCTGACGATAGACAATTCCGAGAGGCTCGCGCCTTCGGGCTTCAACGACCAGGACCTGCTGGAGATCACGCGGCGGATCACCCGCGATGCGGGGTCCGCCTACAAGGCGAACAGCAAGGATGTGCGGGCGCGGGACGTGCAGATGCTCTTTGCGGATGCCTCCACCGGCGCGCATTCACCGGCCCTTGTGCGGCAGGGGCAGATCGCGGAACTGATCAACGCGCGGCCGAAGAACCGCCGGCGCGTACTCGAGGAGGCCGCCGGCATCTCGGGCCTCTACCAGCGCCGCCATGAGGCGGAACTGAAGCTCTCGGCCACCGAACAGAACCTTGCCCGCGTGGACGACGTGGTGGAGCAGTTGGCCCAGCAGATCGTGCAACTCGCCCGGCAGGCGCGGCAGGCGGCGCGCTACCGCGAGATCGGCGAGGAACTCCGGCGGGTGGAGGGGATGCTCCTCTACCGCCGCTGGCGCGAGGCGGACGAGGCGCGCATGGCGGCCGAGGCCGGGCTGACCGAATGCACGCGCCTCGCGGCGCAGGGCGAGGCTGCGGCCCGGGCGGCCGCAAAGGTGCGCGGCGAGGCCGAGGGGGCGCTCCCGCCGCTCCGCGAGGAGGAGGCGGTGGCGGCCGCGATACTCCAGCGCCTGCAGGTGGGGCGCGACGCGTTGAAGGCCGAGGAGACGCGGGCGGTCCAGGCGATCGAGACGCTGACGGGTCGGATCGGCCAGCTTGCCCGCGACATGGAGCGGGAGGCGGGGCTCAACCGCGATGCGGGCGAGACGATCGGGCGGCTGGACTGGGAACAGACGCAACTGGCGAAAGCCGCCGAGGGACACGAGCAGCGGCTCGCCGAGGCTCTGGAGGCCGCGCAGGCGGCGGCGCGGGTGCTTTCGGAGCGGGAGGCGGCGCTGTCGGAACTGACCGAGGACGTGGCGCGGCTTTCCGCCCGCCACCAGTCGGCGCACCGGCTCTTTGCCGACAGCCGCGCGACGGTCGAGAAATCGGAGTCGGAGGCGGCGCGGGCACGGACGGCGGCGGCCGAGGCGGAGGCGGCGCTGGCGAAAGCGGCCACCGATCACGCGGCGGCCGAGCGGACGCAGGCCGAAGCCACGACGGCGGCAGACGCGGCGGAGGCGGCGCTGGTGACGGCCGATGAGGCCCGGACGGAAGTTCAGGCGCGCGAGACCGATGCCCGCGCGGTGCTGTCGGAGGCCGAGGGCGAGTTCGCCGCGCTGAAGGCCGAGGCCATGGCTCTGATGAAGCTCGTGGAGCGCGAGGCTTCCGCGGGCAAGCAGTTGCTGGATCGGGTGGACGTCAGGAAGGGTTACGAGAAGGCGCTCGGCGCGGCGCTCGCCGACGATCTGCGCGCGCCCGAAGTGGCGGCGGATGCGGCTTCGGGGTGGGCGGTGCTGCCGGGCTATGGGCAGGCGCAGGCACTGCCCGAGGGCGTGCCAGCGCTCTCGGCCTACGTCAACGTGCCGCCGGTGCTGGCCCGCCGGATCGGCCAGATCGGGCTCGTGGACCGCAGGGATGGGGCGCGGCTGCAACCTCTCCTGAAGCCCGGCCAGAGGCTCGTGTCCGAGGAGGGCGACCTCTGGCGCTGGGACGGATTCCGCGCCGGGGCGGAGGATGCACCGACGGCAGCGGCGCTCCGGCTCCAGCAACTCAACCGGCTTACCGACCTCAAGCGCGACCTCGAGGAGGCGAAGGGCCGGGCCGAGGGGTCGCGGCAGGCGCACACGCATCTGACCCGCCGGCTGGCCGAGGCCGCCGAGGCGGACCGCGCCGCCCGCGAAGCCCGGCGCGAGGCCGACCGGCGCATGGCCGAGGCGTCGCGCGCGCTCAGCCGCGCCGAGGCCGATCAGTCGATCGTCGGCGGCAAGCTGGAAAGCGCCCGCCTCGCCGTGGCCCGCCACGAGGAGGCCGCGCTGGCCGCTCGGGCGCAACTGAGCGAGGCGGAAGCGGCCGTGAAAGCCTTGCCGGACCTTGGCGCCGCCCGCGCCGAGGTCGAAGACGTGAAGCTGACGGTCGAGGCGGCGCGGGTGACGATGCTCGCCAAGCGCTCTGCCCATGACGAGGTTCGCCGCGAGGGCGAGGCGCGGATGAAGCGCCGGCAGGAGATCATCAAGGAAATCTCGGGCTGGAAGCACCGGCTGGAGACGGCCGAGAAGCGCATGGCGGAACTTGGCGAGCGCAAGGCGGCGTCGGAGGCGGAACTGGCGGCCGCCTCGGCCGCGCCGGCCGAGATTGCGGCGAAACACGCCGAGCTTTCGGGGGCGATCGACACGGCCGAGGCGCGCCGCCGCGCCGCCGCCGACCGGCTTTCGGAGGCGGAGACCGCGCTCCGTCAGGCGACGGAGGTCGAACGCGAGGCGGAGCGCGCGGCCTCTGAGGCGCGCGAGGCTCGCGCCCGGGCGGAGGCCCGCGCCGAGGCCGCGCGCGAGACGGTGACCGCAGCCGCCGACCGTATCCGCGAGGAGACCGACAACACGCCGGGCACGCTCCTCCAGTCTCTCGGCGCCGACCCCGACCGGATGCCAGGCGCCGAGGCGCTCGACAACGACGTCCAGCGGCTTCGCCGTCAGCGCGATGCCCTCGGCGCGGTGAACCTGCGCGCCGAGGAGGACGCGAAGGAGGTGCAGGCCGAGCATGACACGCTGGTCATGGAGAAGGCCGATCTGGAGGAGGCGATCAAGAAGCTCCGCGCCGGCATCGCCGGGCTGAACCGCGAGGGGCGCGAGCGGCTCCTGACCGCGTTCGAACAGGTGAACGGCAATTTCCGGATGCTCTTCACCCATCTTTTCGGCGGCGGCGAGGCGAACCTCGTGCTGGTGGAAAGCGACGATCCCCTTGAGGCGGGGCTGGAGATCATGTGCCAGCCGCCGGGCAAGAAGCTGGCCACGCTCAGCCTGCTGTCGGGCGGCGAGCAGACGCTGACGGCGCTGGCGCTGATCTTCGCGGTCTTCCTTGCGAACCCCGCGCCGATCTGTGTGCTGGACGAGGTCGACGCGCCCCTTGACGACGCCAACGTGACGCGCTTCTGCGACCTGATGGACGAGATGACGCGGCGGACCGATACCCGCTTCCTCGTCATCACCCACCATGCCGTGACAATGAGCCGGATGGACCGGCTCTTCGGCGTGACGATGGCCGAGCAGGGGGTCAGCCAGCTTGTCAGCGTGGACCTGAAGCGAGCCGAGGCGCTGGTGGCTTGAGGGGTGCGCGGTTTCGCCCGGGCAGCGCCTGTCCTTGTCGCAAACCGGGTTCGACCACCCAAGGAAAAACCCCCGCGGCCGGGCCCCGGGGGTTCGTCTTTGCGCGGGTTTCCCCGCCAGCGTCACAGTCGTCTCAGAGAGCGCCTTCGCGCTGGGCCTTCTTGCGTGCCAGTTTGCGGGCACGGCGGACGGCCTCGGCCTTCTCGCGCGCTTTCTTGACGGAGGGCTTCTCGAAATGCTGCTTGAGCTTCATCTCGCGAAAGACCCCTTCGCGCTGAAGCTTCTTCTTCAGAGCACGAAGCGCCTGTTCGACATTGTTGTCGCGAACGCTGACCTGCATGTGGTTGTCACCACCTTCCTAAGTTAGAGTTGCATTCCGTCGCAGGAGGCGCCCCTATAGCAGGGCGCCGGCAGCTTGTCCACCGCCGGGAAGGGGGCTTTCGCGCCATGGAAAAGGGGATCGGAACGGCCGCCGGGCGGCTTCTCGCGGCAATCCTGCCGCATGTGACCTTCGACGGCTGGTCGGAGGCCGCGTTTCGCGCGGCGGCATCGGAAACGGGCATCGCGCCCGAGCTTGCCCGCGCGATCTGCCCGCGGGGGGCGCTCGACCTCGCCGTGGCCTTCCACCGGCAGGGCGATCGGGAGATGGAGGCGGCACTGGCGGGCGAAGACCTCTCGGCCCTGCGCTTCCGCGACCGGGTCGCGCGGGCGGTCCGGCTGAGGCTGGAAGGCGCCGACAGGGAGGTCGTCCGCCGAGGGGCGTCGCTTTTCGCGCTGCCGCAGAACGCCGCAACCGGGGTCGGGCTGATCTGGGGCACGGCGGATGCGATCTGGCGGGCGCTCGGCGACAGATCGGACGACATCAACTGGTATTCCAAGCGCGCCACGCTCTCGGCGGTCTATTCCGCCACCGTGCTGTTCTGGCTGGCCGACGACAGCGAGGGACATCAGGCGACATGGCAATTCCTCGACCGGCGGATCGAGGGCGTGATGCGGTTCGAAAAGTTCAAGGCAGGGGTTCGCGACAGCCCGGTCCTCGGCCGGATGCTGGAGGGCCCGCTGAAGGCGCTCGGCCGGGTCCGCCCGCCCGCGGGCCCGCCCTGGGACCTGCCGGGCCGCATGGGCGGTGGTCGGGGATGAGCCTGCCCGCAGCGATGCGCGCCGTCGAAATTTCCCGCCCCGGCGGGCCCGAGGTACTGCGAGTGACCGAGGTGCCGGTGCCGAAGCCCGGGCAGGGGCAGATCCTGATCGAGGTCGCCTATGCCGGCGTGAACCGCCCCGATGCCTTGCAGCGCGCGGGCGCCTACGCGCCGCCGCCCTCCGCCTCGCCCCTGCCGGGGCTTGAGGCGGCCGGAATCGTCGCGGCGCTCGGCCCCGGCGTGACGGACTGGGCCGTCGGTGACGCGGTGACGGCGCTGCTGCCCGGAGGGGGCTATGCCGAATACGCGGTCACCGCCGCCGCCCATGCGCTGCCGGTGCCGAAGGGCACCGGTCTGCGCGAGGCCGCATGCCTGCCTGAGACCTGCTTCACCGTCTGGTCCAATGTGGTGATGCGCGGCGGTCTGCGGGCGGGCGAAAGGTTCCTCGTCCACGGCGGCTCCTCGGGCATCGGCACGACGGCGATCCAGATCGCCGGTGCGCTCGGGGCACGTGTCTTCGCCACCGCAGGCTCAGCCGAGAAGTGCGCGGCCTGCGAGGCGCTCGGCGCGGAACGCGCGATCAACTACCGGGAGGAGGATTTCGTGGCGGTCCTGGCCGGGGAGGGGGGCGCGGATCTCATCCTGGACATGGTCGGCGGCGACTATATCGCGCGCAACCTCAAGACGCTGGCCGACGACGGGCGATTGGTGCAGATCGCCTTCCTGCAGGGGCCGAAGGCCGAGATCAACTTTGCCCCCCTGATGATGCGCCGCCAGACGATCACGGGTTCGACCCTGCGCCCGCAGAGCGATCTTGCCAAGGCGCGAATTGCCGAGGCGCTCCTGACCCATGTCTGGCCGATGATCGAGGCCGGACGACTGGCCCCGGTGATGGATTCGGAATTCCCGCTGGAGGCCGCGGCCGAGGCGCACCGGCGAATCGAAAGCTCGGGCCATATCGGCAAGATCGTGCTGAAGGTCGGCGGCTGAAGCCCTTCGCCGGCGCGACATCCTGGCGCAGGGTACGCTGGCGCAGCGCGCAAGTCGCGCGGTGGCCAGCGTTTCCCCGGTCGCCGTCGCCGCTGCGACATTTCGCGCTTCCTTCGTGCATCCCCGCCCTGTCCACGCTATGCTGCGATGCAGCAAAGTGCGCAGGAGAAGCCATGCCCGGGAAAGTGATCACCATCGCCCAGCAGAAGGGCGGCTCGGGCAAGACCACGCTGGCCGTCAACCTCGCGGCCGAATACCTCCGGCGCGGCATGACCGTTGCGCTTCTCGACACCGATCCGCAGGGCTCGCTCGGGCGTTGGTTCATGACCCGGCGCGAAAGGCTGGGCGAGGCGGGGCTGGAGTTCTCGACCTCCTCGGCCTGGGGCGTCTCATACGAATGCGAGAAGCTGAAGAAGACGGTCGATCTGGTTATCGTCGACACGCCGCCCAAGGTCGATGCCGATCTGCGGCCGGCGTTGCGCGAGGCCGACCTGGTGCTGATCCCCGTCGCCGCTTCGCATGTCGACCTCTGGGCGACGGATGGCGTCCTGGACCTGGCCGGGCGCGAACGGAAGGCGGCCTGGATCGTTCTCAACCGCACCCGCGCCGGCACGCGGCTCGGCGAGGAGGTGGCGGCTGCGGCGGCGGAACTCACGGCCGGCGTCGTGGAGGCGAAACTGGCTGCCCGCGTCGTCTATGCCGAGACGCTGGGCCAGGGGCTCGGCGCGGTGGAGGCCGGCCACCGTGCCGCCCGCGCCGAGGTCGCGGCGCTGGCCGAAGAGGTGATGCGGCTTCTGGACGCCTGAGCCTGTTTACAGTGCCGCGCCGCGGCGCGATAGTCACATGGCGCGCGCCTGTTGCGGAGGAGAGAGATGCCCGAGATTTCCAAGGATTTCAGCGGCCAGACCGTCATCACCACTTTCGAGATGACGCCGGGAACGGCGCACGACCTGATGGACGCGCTGAAGGAGGCCTACGAGAAGGTCATCCGCCACCAGCCCGGGTTCATCGGCGCGGGGCTGCACATGAACGACGCGCAGACCCGCATCGCCAACTACTCCCAGTGGCGCCGCCGCGAGGATTTCCAGGCGATGCTGCGCACCTCGGAGATGCGCGAGAGGAACCGCAAGATCGCGGAGCTTTGTTCGCGCTTCGAGCCGGTGATGTACGAGGTCGTGGATGTGGCACGGCCGGCCTGAGAGGCCGGCCGTCCGGTCTTGCCTGCAGTCGTGCGATCAGGCGCGGCGGCGGCGGCGCAGCGCCGCGAGAAGGCCGAGCCCGCCGAGCAGCATCGGCGCCCCGGCTGCAACCGGGATCGGCGATACACGCACGTTGTCCATGGCGAACTGGGTGTTCACGCTCGGGAAGGTGGTGTCGAGGAACGTGATCGACGAGAACGCGATCGTCGACTGGATGCCGAAGAAGGTCGTGCCGCCGGTGATTGTCGCTGCGTGGATGCCGTCGAGGAGGACGTTGGCGATCTCGCCCGCGGAGAGGTTCGCGAAGCTCGCCGCGAAGGCCGTGACACGGGTCGAGAAGACGAGCGTGGTGAACTGCCGCGCCGGATTCGTGCCGCCGCCGGCAATACCCTGAAGCCGGTTGTTGTTGAAGCTGTGGGAGCCGAGGATCTGCTGGATTGCGGTGCCGTTCAGCACGCCTCCGTCGAAGGTCTCCGACACCGTGGAGGGCGCGCCGAGCGCGGCGTCGTAGGACGCGAGGTTGCCGAAGGTGACGGTGGCGGCCTCGGCAGCCGGGGCTGCGAGCAGGGCCGCGGCGAGAGCGAGCGGGCGGATCATTGCGTGGTCCTTCTCTCTGTCCCGCGGATCTTCGCGGGTGGGTGAAATCGTTAATGTTGCTGGTTGGTTAACGATGGAATGCGGCAGATTCGGGGCAGCATTGCGGCCCTGCCGCGGCCTGTGCCGCGCACAAACCCGCCCGGTGTCACGGCGGGCGGGTTTGCGCGAGGCCGCGGCGCTTCCCATATAGCCGTCATCGCAAGCGACAGAGAGGCGACGATGCAGTGTCCGGTGGATGGAACCCAACTTCAGATGATGGACCGGCAGGGGGTGGAGATCGACTACTGCCCGAAATGCCGGGGGGTCTGGCTTGACCGGGGGGAGCTCGACAAGATCATCGACCGCTCGGCGCCTTCGGTTGCCCTGGCCGAACCGGCGGGCGAGGTGCAGCGTCGTCCCGAAGCCCCGCGCGAGGAGCCGCGGCGACGGGACGACAGGGGCGATTACCGCGACGATGACGACCGCTATAGCCACGGCCGGCCCTATCGCAAACGCAAGAGCTTCCTGAGCGAGATATTCGACTTCGACTGAGGGCGCTCACTCCGGCGGCGTGCAGGCATAGGCGGCGCCGCCTGGAAGGGTGCAGAGCCCGGTGAAATAGTCGTCGGGCAGGGGCGCATAGCTTCTGAGGCGCTTTGTTTCGTCCAGCCGGTCGAGATAGGCCGCGCAGCTCGACAGCCGGTAGGTCTCCACCCGCCAGGGCGAGGTGAACCAGGCCTCGAACGCGGCCGTGACGGCGTCCTCCGGCGAGGCTCCCTGCAGCACGCTGTCGGCGAAGACGGCGCCGATGTCGGCGTATTCCTTCAGCCGCGCGATGGCATCCCAGGCCTCGGGTTGGCCCGCGCCCTTCAGCTTCCAGGCGTAGTAGGTGGCCACCGCCTGCGCGTCGGCCTCGACCATGTAGGTGAAGCGCGTGACCTCCTTCAGGTCGAAATCGGTAGAGGGGCAGAAGCCGCGGCCGTACTGGTCGAGGTGGCGCAACTCGTGGATCAGGATCAACAGTCGTTCACCGAAATCGAGATCCGCGCTGAGTTCGATCAGGTTGCGGTCGACGTTGTAGGCGCCGCGGACGGTCGTCGGCCTATCCTCGATGCAAAGCGCGGTGCCGTTCCGGTGGAGAACCTCCAGGAGCGGGTCGGGAGCGGGGTCCAGCCGCTCGATCGCGTCGAGTAGGGCGAGCGCCGACCGCTGTGCCGGGGTCGCCGTCTGGTCGTAGGGAGGGACGAGGCAGAGCGTCGCCGCCTCCGGGTGCCCCGCCGCCGGGTCGCCGCCCCAGGCAGCCGGCGCGAGGAAGGCGAGGAGGGCGGCGAAGCGGCGCATGGGGCAACACTAGCCGGCATCGGGGGCCGGACAAAGGCCGCTTTCGCGGCGAGCCGGCGGGCCTTGCGGCCGTCAGGGTCGTGCCGGGCCGAGATAGGCGAAGCGGTAGGCAAGCGCCACGCCGCCCGCGCCGCCGAGGATGTTTCCGAGCGTGACCCAGAAGAGGTTCGCCGCCGCCGCCGGCAGGTCCGCCGTCGCCCCCGCCGCCCAGCCCTGCGGGAAGAAGTACATGTTGGCGACGGAGTGTTCGAGGCCGAGGAGCACGAAGGCGCTGATCGGCCAGAGGATCGCCAGGATCTTCCCCGCCGCCGTCCGCGCCGCGAAGGTGAGCCAGACCGCGAGGCAGACAAGCGCGTTGCAGAGCACCCCGCGCATGAAGGCCTCGAACGGCGGCAGCGCGCCTTTCGCGGCCGCGATCTTCGCCGCCGTGGCGCCCATGGGGCCGTCGAGAAGGCCCGAAAGCCCGAATGCAAAGGCGAGCCCCGCCGCGCCCGCGAGGTTGCCGAGCCAGACGACCCCCCAGTTGCGCAACAGCTGCCGTGCCGTGATCCTGCGGTCCACCGCCGCCATGACCATGAGCGCGTTGCCGGTGAAGAGCTCCGCCCCGCCGACGATGACGAGGATCAGGCCGAGCGAGAAGACGACGCCGCCGAGCAGCCGCGCCGGACCATGGGCGAGGTCCGCCCCGGTCATCACCATGGTGTAGGCCGCCGCGCCGAAGCCGATGAAGGCGCCGGCAAGAACCGCGAGCACGAACATCTGCCCCGCAGGCAGGGCGGCCTTGGCCACGCCCGCGCTTTCGATCAGCCGGGCGATCTCGGCGGGGCGGTAGGCATCCGTGTGAGCGGGCATCTCGGTCATGGGGGCGAGGATAGCGGAAGCGGGGCGCCCGTCCAGAGGTGGAGGCAGGGTCGATGCTGCGCCGAAATCCTGAAAGGATTTCGGGTAGCGTTTTCTTTTCAAGAAAGCGCGGATCGCCCTATCGGGGCGGGGTGAGCCAGCGGATGGGCGCGCGGTTGCAGAAGATGACGAACTGGCCGGAATTCTCGGCGACCTGGTAGCCGCGCCGGTCGATCTCGGCCATGAAGCGCTCCATGCCCACGAAGCGTTCGATGTCCCGCGCCTTGCGGCGGATCACGGCACCCTCCTGCACCGCCTTGGAGGCGAAAAGGTCCTTCAACCAGACCTCGGGCGAGAGGGGGGAGTTCAGGTTCCGCATGGGCGGAGGATTGGCGCGGGACGGTTAAGGGCGGGTTGAGGAAGGAGTTTGCTTGTTCGGCAGTGGTGGATGAGCATGTGTCAATGTGGAGGTTCGCCCCCGCTACGGTCTGCTAAAGATTCTCAACCGCGATTGCGGCGATTGCTGTATCCATTAATTTCGCTTCGGACGAAGAGACAATTTCCAGATAGTCAAAGATAGAAACTAAATTCCGTCTTGCGAAGTATCCTAGTATCGCATAGGAGGCATCAAACTGTACTAATACTTGACAAACCCAAATCGGCGAGGCAAAGAAACTCCGCTTGATCTTATATCCTTTGAATTCAAGAAATGTCTTTTCAGCCGAGTCAATTGTAGGAATAGCTTCGTGGTATTGCGCTTCAGTGCGATAGCTACGCACCAAATACTTTGCATCGTCCGCTTCAATCTTGATCATTGACCACAAATGACCATCCAATCCGATCCAACGACTGCGATCTACAAGTTCGGATACTGTACCATAGGCTTCAAAGCGTTCGGAGAATCTTCCCCAAATTCTACAGTCCTCAATAGTAGCATGTAGCTGTTTCATTCCTGTCTTACGTATCTACGATTCATCAAAGATCGATATCCAATTTTAGCCTACTAACGGTCGTCTCAGTGTCTTCCGTAAGTTCCATCAATGCCGCCACACCTGAGTTGCCCTCTTTCACGGCGTCGACTGCCTTTCTGACGTCGTCGGTTTCGACACGAAATAGAGCCACGGACTGCAATTCATCTTCCAGCGCCCTAAACGCTGCACGATTGTATCGCCGCCGTGCATCTCGCAGGTCGCCAAAGGATTTGAAGTCGGGTTCTTCACCGTAATCAATAATGCGCACTACGTACTGCATGTATTTACCCCCTCCTCCTCCCGCCCCGCTGTCCCGGTCGCCCGGCCGTCGACCTCCCCCGCGCCTTCACCGCCTCGCCGACCGCCTCCTCGACCGCCGATTGCCGCGCCAAAGGATCGTCCGACAGCACCAGATCGACCGCCTCCAGCCGCTTGACCTCGTCCCTGATCCGGGCGGCCTCCTCGAATTCCAGGTTCTCGGCCGCCTTGCGCATTGCCGTCCGCAAGCCGTCCAGATGCGCCTCGAGGTTGGCGCCGTGCATCGGGCGGTCGACCCTGGCCGTCACGCGGTTCATGTCGACGTCGCCCTTGTAGAGCCCGGCGAGGATGTCCTCGACGTTCTTCTTGATCGTCTGCGGGGTGATGCCGTGCGCCTCGTTATAGGCGATCTGCTTGTCGCGGCGCCGGTTGGTCTCGGCCAGCGCGCGCTCCATGCTGCCCGTCACCCGGTCGGCATACATGATGACCCTGCCTTCCGCGTTCCGCGCCGCCCGGCCGATGGTCTGGATCAGCGAGGTCTCGGAACGCAGGAAGCCTTCCTTGTCGGCATCCAGTATCGCCACCAGTCCGCATTCGGGGATGTCGAGCCCCTCGCGCAAAAGGTTGATGCCGACGAGCACGTCGAAGGCGCCGAGGCGGAGGTCGCGCAGGATCTCGATCCGTTCGATGGTATCGATGTCGGAATGCATGTAGCGGACCCGGATGCCCTGTTCGTGCATGTATTCGGTCAGGTCCTCGGCCATGCGCTTGGTGAGCGTGGTGACGAGGGTGCGGAAGCCCCTGGCGGCGACCTTGCGGACCTCGTCGAGAAGGTCGTCCACCTGCATCTCGACGGGGCGGATTTCGACCTGCGGGTCCAGAAGGCCGGTCGGGCGGATCACCTGTTCGGTGAAGACGCCGCCGGTCTGCTCCAGCTCCCACGCGGCGGGCGTGGCGGAGACGAAGACGCTCTGCGGGCGCATCGCATCCCATTCCTCGAACTTCAAGGGGCGGTTGTCCATGCAGGAGGGGAGCCGGAAGCCGTGTTCGGCCAGCGTGAACTTCCGCCGGAAGTCGCCCTTGTACATGCCGCCGATCTGCGGGACCGAGACGTGGGATTCGTCGGCGAAGACGATGGCGTGGTCGGGGATGAATTCGAAGAGGGTGGGCGGCGGTTCGCCGGGGGCGCGGCCGGTGAGGTAGCGGGAGTAATTCTCGATCCCGGCGCAGGAGCCGGTGGCCTCCAGCATCTCGAGATCGAAATTGGTGCGCTGTTCGAGGCGCTGGGCTTCGAGGAGCTTGCCTTCGTCCTGCAACTGCTTCAGCCGCTGGGCAAGCTCCACCCGGATGCCCTTGATCGCCTGCTGCAGGGTGGGGCGGGGGGTGACGTAGTGGCTGTTGGCATAGATGCGGATTTTCTCGAAGCTGTCGGTCTTCTGGCCGGTGAGCGGGTCGAACTCGGTGATGCCTTCGAGTTCCTCGCCGAAGAAGCTGAACTTCCAGGCGCGGTCCTCGAGATGGGCGGGCCAGACATCGACGGTGTCGCCCTTGACGCGGAAGGCGCCGCGCTGGAAGGCGGCATCGGCGCGGCGGTATTGCTGGGCGACCAGCTCGGACAGGAATTTCCGCTGCTCGTAGAGTTTGCCCACTTCCATGTCCTGGGTCATCGCCGAATAGGTCTCGACCGAGCCGATGCCGTAGATGCACGAAACCGAGGCGACGATGATCACGTCGTCGCGTTCCAGAAGCGCCCGGGTGGCCGAGTGGCGCATCCGGTCGATCTGTTCGTTGATCTGGCTTTCCTTCTCGATATAGGTGTCGGTCCGGGCGACATAGGCCTCGGGCTGGTAGTAGTCGTAGTAGCTGACGAAATACTCGACCGAGTTCTCCGGGAAGAAACCCTTGAACTCGCCGTAAAGCTGGGCGGCGAGCGTCTTGTTCGGGGCGAGGATGATCGCCGGGCGCTGGGTTTCCTCGATCACCTTGGCCATGGTGAAGGTCTTGCCGGTGCCGGTCGCGCCGAGAAGCACCTGGTCGCGCTCGCCCGCCTTCACGCCTTCGGCAAGTTCCACGATCGCGGTCGGCTGGTCGCCGGCCGGCTCGAAATCGGTCTTCATCACGAATCGCCGCCCGCCTTCCAGCTTCGGCCGGGTCAGGACGTCGGGCCGGGCGACAGGGGCGTTGGTGTTGTTGTGGGGCATGGGCCTCTCCTTCGGCCCCTAGATTGGTCCGTTTTTGTTCCGGTTCAAGCGCGATGCGGCGGCGCGGACGTTCCTGCCGAAGAAACGATGCCGGGGCGCGGGAGGAACTGTTCGCGTCGGCAGGAATATGCGCGATCCGGTCGTCTTTAAAACAACTTTTAGTTGTATTCGAGCAATCCGGCCCGTAAGAAGGGTGGGCAAGCAGCGCTGGCTGCCGGTCCTGGCCCTCACCCAGCCACCACCCACCCACGCTCCCTGAGCATGTGACCGGCAGTCAGCCCTGCTTGCCCGTTCGTTGATCGCGCGCCACCGGTGTCGGTGCGCCGGACCGGCCGGCAGGCCGCGACCGGCGTCCCGCGAGACGGATGAGCCGACGGAACGTCGGACATTCCAGATGCGAGGGGGCCGGGCAGTCTGCGACGTGCCGCAGCGCGTTGCGCAGGGTGGTCAGGCCGCGAATCTGAAGGTCCAGCGCGTCGGCCCGCGCATGGAAGTCGGCGCGGGGCAGGTCCGGCGCCCCATCGGACCCGAACATTCCCGCGATCTCGCCCAGCGAAAACCCCGCCGACTTGCCGAGCGCGATCAGCGAGAGTTGCAGCAGAACCTCTGGCCCGAACTGGCGCCGCAGGCCATGCCGGCCGAGCGACGATATGAGTCCGATTTCCTCGTAGTAGCGCAACGTCGAGGGCGGAACGCCGGACTGTTCCGCGACCGTGCCGATGTCCAGAAATTTCATGCTTGACCTCAAGTTGACTTGAAGTCGTAGCTTGCCTGTCCAGGATGATTCCCGCAACAGGAGACAGGAATGGACAAGGTACAGGAGACCCGAAAGACAGGGCCGGCGCGCGGCGTGATGGCTGGGTTGGCGTTGACCACGCTTCTTGGTGCCCTCGGCATCAGCGGCGCCAACATCGCGCTGCCGGACATCGCGGCGGACCTTGGCGCAAGCTTCGCCGGCGCCCAGTGGGTGACGATCGCCTACCTTCTGAGCGTGACGACGCTGGTCGTCGGGGCCGGACAACTGGGCGACCGCTTCGGCCACCGGCGGGTTCTGGGCGGGGGGATCGCGCTCTTCTCCCTCGCCTCGGTGGTTTGTGCCGCGGCGCCGACCCTGCCGGTCCTCGTCGCAGCGCGGGCGGCGCAGGGTGCGGGGGCGGCGGCGATGATGGCGCTGACCGTCGCGCTCGCCCGCGACACCGCACCGGAGGGCAAGGCCGGACGCGCCATCGGGATTCTCGGGTCGATGTCGGCGGTCGGGACCGCCCTCGGTCCGGCGCTCGGCGGTCTCCTGATCGGGGCGGCCGGCTGGCGGGCGGTCTTCGTCGTCTTGATGGCCGCAGGGGTGGTCGCGATGCTGACGGTGCGCCGGTTCCTGCCGGCGACCGGCACCGCGCGGCAAGTGCCGTCCTTCGACCGCGCCGGCATGGCGGTGCTCGCGCTGACGCTCGGCGCCTATGCGATGGCGCTCACGCTGGACGATGCCCGGGGCGCGCTGCGCGCGGCGCTCCTCCTTCTCGCGGTTGCGGGCGGCGCGCTCTTCCTGCGCGTCGAGGCGCGCGCGGAACGGCCGATGATCGCGCCGGCCGCGCTGCGCGATCCGGTGATGGCCGCGGGGCTCGCAATGAACGCGGTGGTAGCGGCGGTGATGATGGCGACGCTGGTTGTCGGGCCGTTCGTCCTGTCGCGCGGCCTCGGACTCGACCCGGGACACGTCGGCGCCGTGATGGCGGTGGGGCCGGTGCTCGCGGCCTTGAGCGGCCTTCCCGCCGGCCGGACCGTGGACCGCTTCGGCGCGGCGAGGATGGCTGTCGCCGGCATCGCCCTGATGGCTGCTGGCAGCATGGCCTTCGCGGTGCTGCCGGGCATCGCCGGCGTTGGCGGCTATGTTGCAGCGATGGCCATCCTGACGCCGGGATACCAGCTTTTCCTTGCGGCCAACACGACGGCGATCATGGCGGATGCAGGGCCCGACCGGAAGGGAACGGTCTCCGGGCTTCTCAACCTGTCGCGGAACCTCGGTCTGATCACCGGGGCAGCAGCGATGGGGGCGCTTTTCGCCCTGGCGGTCGGGACGCCCGACATCGGAGCCGCCCGCCCCGAGGCCGTCGTGCAGGGCCTCGCCGTGACCTTTGCCACCGCCACCGCCTGCCTCGCCGGGGCGATCGTCCTTGCGACCACCGGGGCGCTGCGGCCGCGCGAGGCCTGAGGGACATGCGCCGGCGCGGAAGTGGAGCCATCCCGTCCGCGAGCCTCTTGCGCGGACCGCCGTCATTCGGGATAAGGAGCCCGGACCATGACGGAGTTTGCCCATGCGTGCGCGCATCTACCAGCCATCCCGCAATGCGATGCAATCCGGGATGGCCAAGACCCGCCAGTGGATCCTGGAGTTCGCCCCGTCCGAGGAGCGCCAGGTCGATCCCCTGATGGGCTGGACCGGTTCGGGTGACACCCAGACCCAGGTCCGCCTTCGCTTCGAAAGCCGCGCGGAAGCCGAGGACTACGCCCGGGTACACGGGATCGACTACATCGTGACCGAACCGCACAAGCGCCAGCCGAACATCCGCCCGCGCGGTTATGGCGAGAACTTCGCCACCGATCGCCGCAGCCCCTGGACCCACTGATCCGGCATGGCCGGGAGCCTCACCACCGGACGCGGGGCGCAGGCAACGGCGCCCCGTTTGTCTTCCGGACGCCACGGGAAGATTTCATGATCCGATCGCTTACCGCTTTCGCACTGCTGTGCTCCACCGCCGTGCCCCTTTCCGCTGCGCCGGCAACGCCCGAGGGGGCGGCCGCGATCGACAGCGCGCTTGCCACCTATCTCGGTCGGGCGCCGGGCGTGATCGCCGTTGTCCCGGAGGGGGACAGCTACGCCGTGACACTCGATCCCGCGCCCTGGATTGCGCTGGCCGGTCAAGGCATCACGGCCGAGGTCTCGCCCTTCCACTTCCGGCTCACCGACAACGGCGACGGCACCTGGGCCGTGGCGCAGAACGAGCGTCTGTCGATCAGGCTCGACGTTCCCGGCAGGCTCACCTTCGAGGCTGCGGCGGAAGAGATGGCGATGGACTGCACCTTCGACACGGCGCTCATGGCCTGCCGCACTTCGGCGACGACGGCGAGCGGGGTCACCTCGCGCCAGACCCAGACGGAGCCGGACGGGACAGTGACCGAGGTGCACTACGACGTCGCTACCGTTTCGGCGGAGACTTCGGCCGAAGCCGCCGTAACAGGCAGCGGGGTCGACGCCGAGATGCGATACGCCGCGGAGGGCATTGCCGAGACGATCCGCGTCATGCCCGGCACGGGTGGCGGCGAAGCGATGCCGCTCAGCGCCGACATCACTGTCGCGGGCTATGCCGCCACAGCCGAGGGAAGGGCACTGCGGACCGAGGCGCTCTATGCGCTCCTCGCCTGGTTCGTCGCTCATCCCTCGGAAGCGGCGATCAAGGCGGATACCGACGGTTTGAAGGCGACGCTCCGCCGGGCGCTTCCGCTGTGGTCGTCGCTCTCGGGCAAGGGCGAGGCGCGTGACGTTGGCGTGACGACCCCCTTTGGCGCCGGCTCGGCCGAAAGCTTCGCCTTCGCCCTCGACATGAGCGGCGCTGTCTCCGACGGACATTTCCGCGAAAGTGCCACGGTCAAGGGGCTGAAGCTCCCGACCGAACTCATGCCGGCCTGGGTGCCGCCTCTTGTCCCGTTCGATGCGGCGATCGACGTCGCCGTCTCGGGCTTCGATCTCGCGGCACCGGCGGCGCTGCTTCTCGACGCGATCGGACCGGATTTCGAGCCGGGCGCGGACTTTGACGCGAAACTCCTCGCGGCGCTTCTGCCCGAGGGCAAGGTCACCATCACCCTTGCCCCGCAGGGAGTCCGGACGCCGACCTATGCGTTCGACTACGAGGGCGGTTTCGACGCGGGTCCCGGCCGGATGCCCGAGGGCCAGGTCACGGTTGGGGCGACGGGCATCGACGCCACGCTCGAGGCGCTGAACGCGGCGCCGGAGGATGTGCGGTCGGGTGCCGTTCCGGGCATCATGATGCTGCGCGGCATGGCGAAGCCCGCTGGCGTCGGCCGCTTCGTCTGGGACATCGAGATGACGGCCGACGGCAAAGTGCTGGTGAACGGCACCGACATGTCCGCGCTGGCGAAGATGCAATGAGCCCGCTGCCAGGGGGTAAGCCATGAGCCCGCCGGTCATCGCCCGCGCCGATCCCTGCGATCCCGAACTCGCGCTCCTGCACGAACGGCACACCGCCGACATGCACGCCGAAACCCCGCCGGAAAGCATCCACATGCTTTCGGCCGATGCACTGGCGCTTCCGGGGATCGATTTCTTCGTGATCCGAGAGGATGGCCGTCCTGTCGGCATGGGCGCGCTCAAGCGGATCGACCCGGGGCATGCCGAGATTAAGTCGATGCATGTGCTGGCCGAGGCGCGGGGGCGGGGGCTGTCGCGGTTCCTGCTCGACCATCTGATTGCCCACGCCCGGGCGGAAGGCTGCCGCCGGATCAGTCTCGAGACCGGCGCGGAGCCCATCTTCGCCCCGGCCCGTGCGCTCTACGCCCGGGCAGGCTTTGTCGAATGCGCGCCGTTCGAGGGCTATCGCGAGGATCCCCACAGCGTCTTCATGACGCTTGGCCTTGCCTGAAACCGCCGGCTGCCGCTAAAGGGGGCCATGCGGTCCCGTAGCTCAGCTGGATAGAGCAGCTGCCTTCTAAGCAGTAGGTCGGGGGTTCGAGTCCTCCCGGGATCGCCATCTCTCCCTCTCGCCGGCCGCAGAGACCGTCACGGGCGCCTCGAATCGCCCGCCGGGCTGAGTCGCGCGACCTGCGTCGCGACGGCCGGGCGCGGCGATCATGGCAGGACAGTGTCCACTTTGTGGCGGGATTTGGGCGGCCGGATGGAGGATTTTCCGGCCGGAGAGCCGTAATCGGCCGGCGGCGGATTCATTGTGCACGAACGTCAAAGGGGTCTTGTCCAACTAGACAGGTTTGTTGCGGGGGCGAACCGGCGCATAATTGCAGGCATAGAGTAACTGATTGTTCTTAAAGGGTTAGCGAGTGCGTTCGGTGCGTAAGAGTGCAGAGGTATTTCCCGAACTGGTCCCGCCCGATTCACATGATCGGGCGGGACCAAAGCTTTTGTCGGCCGTGATGGACGATATCGACCTCGGGCCGGTGCTGGCCTTCGTCCTCGGAGCGGCGGCCCTGCTGGTCCTTCTCGCGATCGCGACGTGATTGCCCGGGAATGAGCGGCCGGCACGATCCGGCGGCAGCTGACGACCCTCGGCCCGGCGTCGCGCCGGCAGCGCAATTCCCCCTCGTCACCACGGTCCCGGCGATCGGGTCCGGTCCATCTCAACCGCGCGCAAGGATCTCCTCGATCTCGGTCAGCGTCGGCATCGACGCTGCCGCTCCGGGCCTGGTGACCGAAATCGCGGCCGCCGCGCAGCCGAAACGGACCGCGTCCCGGGGTGCCATGCCGCGCGCGAGCGCAGCCGCGAAGGCGCCGTTGAAGGCATCGCCCGCGCCCGTCGTCTCGGCCACCGGACCGGCGTCGAAGGCCGGGACCAGCGTGCTTTCCGACCCGTCGTGATAGAGTGCGCCCTTCTCCCCGAGCGTCAGGATCACCGTGCCGGCGCCGGCACCGCGCAACGCCGCGGCGGCCGTCCGGGCCTCGTTGAGCGTGGTGACGGGCAGGCCGGTGAGAAGCTCCGCCTCGGACTCGTTCGGGGTGAGGTAGTCGCAGAGCGCCAGCGTCCCTTCGGGCAGGGGCGCGGCGGGGGCGGGGTTGAGGATGGTCCGCGCACCGCCCGCACGGGCGATCTGGAGCGCGCGGAGGGCGGCGTCAAGCGGCTGTTCGAGCTGGGTCATGAAGATGGAAGCGCCGGCGATGAGCGGCGCGCGAGCCTCGATGTCGGCGACCGAGATGCGGCCCGCCGCGCCTGGCGCGATGATGATGGCGTTGTCACCCGTCGCGGCTTCGATGAAGATGGAGGCCGCGCCGGTGTGGCTTTCGGCGTCTTCCGTCACGTCGGGCGTCACGCCTGCGGCGGCCCAGGTCGCGCGGGCCATTTCTGCAAAGGCGTCCCGGCCGAGGCGGGTGATGATGCGGGCCTCGCCCCCGGCCTTCGCCGCCCCTACGGCCTGGTTCGATCCCTTGCCACCGGGTCCCATCGCGAATCCGAGGCCCGGCAGCGTCTCTCCCATGCGCGGCTGGCGTGCGGCGCGGAAGGTGAGGTCGGCCATGAAGACGCCGAGGACCACGATGGCGCCCATCGTTCAGTCCTTTCTGGGGGCCCCGCCCTCGAAGAGGTTCGGGCGGCGGTAGTCGCAGGGCGCTTCCTGCATTTCGAGGTGCAGTTGCTCGCCGGTGTAGGGATGGGCGCGGGCGAGGTCCTCGTCGAAGTCGATGCCGAGGCCGGGTTCGGTCGGCACGATCACGTAGCCGTCGTCCCAGCGGATCGAATTGCGGACCAGCTTCAGGTGGAAGGCGCCGCCGGTCTCGATCGTCTCGACCATGAGGAGGTTCGGGATCGAAGCGCCGAGATGGATGTTGGCCGCCCACTCGACCGGCCCGGCGTAGAGATGGGGTGCGACCTGCGCTGTGAAGGCTTCGGCGATGACGGCGATCTTCTTGCCCTCCCAGATGCCGCCCGCGCGGCCGAGGGCCGGCTGGAGGATGCGGGCACCGCCGGTCCTGAGCACGGTGGCAAACTCCGCCTTGGTGGTGAAGCGCTCGCCCGTGGCTACCGGAATCCGCACCGCCTTCTGCACCTCGGCGAAGTCGAGGAGGTTGTCGGGCGGGATCGGCTCCTCGTACCACAAGGGGCCATAGGGTTCGATCGCCTGGGCGAGCCTTACGGCGCCCGCGACGTTGAACTGGCCGTGGGTGCCGAAAAGGAGGTCGGCCCGGTCGCCCACCGCCTCGCGGATCGCCCGGCAGAAGGCGACCGAACGGGTGATGTCCGATTGGCTTGGGTCGTGCCCGCCGCGGATCGTGTAGGGGCCGGCGGGGTCGAATTTCACCGCGGTGAAGCCCATACCGACGAAACGCGCCGCGGCTTCTGCCGCCATGTCGGGGCAGACCCAGAATGCGGCGCTCTCCTTTCCGGGCTCGGGATATAGGTAGGTGTAGGAGCGGAGCCTTTCATTCATGAGCCCGCCGAGAAGCGCCCAGACCGGGCGGCCCCTCGCCTTGCCGAGAATGTCCCAGCACGCGATCTCCAGTCCCGAGAAGGCGCCCATGACGGTGGGGTCTGGACGCTGGGTGAAGCCCGACGAAAAAGCGCGGCGGAACATCAGCTCGATCTCTTCGGGGCTGGTGCCGGCCATGTGTCGGCAGAAGACATCCTCGATGACCGCCGCCATCGCCTTCGGGCCTACGGTCGAGGCATAGCATTCGCCATAGCCCGCGATCCCGTCGTCGGTGGTGAGCTTGACGAAGAGCCAGTAGCGCCCGCCCCAGCCGGGGGCAGGGGGAGCCACGGTGAAGATTTCGAGATCCTTGAGCCGCATGGGTCCTCCCCGCCGCCGGGGGCAGACCGACCCGGCACGCCCGAAGGTATTGCGGCCGGGCTGAAAGGGGAAGTGTCTCAGAACACGATGACGTTGCGCCGTGCCGCGCCCGAGCGGGTGTCGTCGATGGCCGCGTTGATCTCGTCGAGCGGCCAGCGGCCGGAGATGAGGGCGTCGAGCTTCAGCCGGCCCTGGCCGCAGAGGTCGGAGATCCAGGGGATGTCGCGGGCCAGCACGGTGTCGCCCATGAAGGAGCCGAGAATCCGCTGGCCGGTCGCGGCGAGGATCACCGGTTCCCATGCGGATCGCTGCCCGGAATGCGGCATCCCGACCGCGACGAGGCGCCCGCCTGGGGCGAGATAGCGCGGGGCGGCGTCGTAGGCCGGGATCGCGCCGACCGTCACGAGGACGGCGTCGGCGCCGCGGCCGGCGATCCGCTTCGCCGCGGCCCAGGGCTTCGGATCGGTGGCGAGGACGCCATCGGTGGCGCCGAAATCGCGCGCGGCGGCGAGTTTCTCCCCCGTCATGTCCACCGCGATGATCCGGGCGGCACCGGCGAGGCGCGCGCCCTGGATGGCGTTGAGGCCCACGCCACCCGCGCCGATGACGACGACGACCTCGCCGGGGCGGATTGCGGCGGTGTTGACGGCGGCGCCGAGGCCGGTGATGACGCCGCAGGAGAGAAGCGAGGCCGCGTCGAGCGGGATCGCGGCCGGCAGCGGTGCGAGCTGGCTCGCGTGGACGACGACGCGCTCGGCAAAGGCGGCGCAGTTGAGCCCCTGGGCGACGGGGCGGCCATCGCGAAGGGCAAGCACCGGCGGCAACGCCGGCGGCGCGGTGCAGAGCGTGGGGCGGCCGGATGCGCAGGCGGCGCAGGTGCCGCAGGAGCGGATGAGCGTCACGAGGACCGGGTCGCCCTCGGCATGGGCGGTGACGCCGGGGCCGGTGCGGCTGACGTGGCCGGCGGCCTCGTGGCCGTAAACCGCCGGCAGATCGCCGCCCCATCCGCCGTCGATGTAGGTGATGTCGGAATGGCAGATCGCGCAGGCGGCAAGCGTCACCTCGACCTCGCCGCGGCCCGGCGCGCGCAGGTGCACGGTCTCGATGCGGAGCGGTTCACCGAAGGTGTGGCAGACGGCGGCGCGGAGCTCTTTCATGGCGTCTCCTGCGGGCGCGGCGCGGTGGGGTGGCGCCGGCCGGCGGGGGCGACGAGCAGGACCACCGCTGCCGCCATGAGAAGACCGGAGAGCAGGAAGGGCGCGCCGGGCTGGTAAAAGCTCGTCCCGGGCCGCGTGAAGGCCCAGAAGACGGACGTCATCACCATTGGCGCGAGGCCCATCCCGACGGCCTGGACGGCGGCGAGAACGCCCTGAAGCTCGCCCTGCTGGTCGTCGGGCGTGGCGTTCGACATGAGCCCGGAAAGCGCCGGCCCGGCGATTCCGGCGATGGCCGCGACCGGCGTGAAGGCGAGTGCCCAGAAGCCCGAGGTGACGACGCCGTAAAAGCCGAAGCTGAGGGTTTCGAGCGCCATGCCATAGCCCGCCGTCCGGCGTTCGCCGAAGGCCCTGGTGGCCGGGGCGACCAGGAACCCCTGCACGACGACCATGCAGATGCCGAAGGCCGCGAGCGAGAGGCCGTTCCACCATGCGTTCCAGCCGAAGCGTTCGGTGCCGAAGAAGGCCCAGACCGAGGGGTAGGACTGGAAGGCGAGGGTGTAGAGGAACATGATCGCCAGCATCCGCCCGAGACCCGGCAGATTGCCGATGGCGCGGAACGCGGCGAAGGGGTTGGCGCGGGCGAGGCTGAAGGGACGGCGCTTGTCGGCGCCGAGGCTCTCGGGCAGAACCCAGAAGCCGAAGACCGCGTTCAGCGCGGCGACGGCCGCCGCCGTCCAGAAGGGCACGCGCGTGCCCCATTCGGCGGCGATCCCGCCGACGAGGGGCCCGGCGACGAAGCCCGCGCCGAAGGCCGCTCCGATCAGCCCGAAGTTCTTCGCCCGCGCCCCCGGCGCGGAAATGTCCGCCACGTAGGCGGCCGCGGTGGCGTAGGTCGCCGCCGCCGCGCCGGCGATGAGCCGGCCGAGGAGGAGGAGCCAGACCGACTGCGCGACGGCCATGATCGCGTAGTCGAGCGCCATGACCATGAGCGCGATGAGCATCACCGGGCGCCGCCCGTAGCGGTCCGAGAGGTTGCCGACGATCGGGCCGCAGAGGAACTGCATGGCGGCGAAGGAGGTGGCGAGGAGCCCGCCCCAGAGCGAGGCCGAGGCAAGATCGGCCCCCGTCACCTCGCGCATGAGGTCGGGCATGACCGGGAAGATGATGCCGATCCCGATGGAATCGATCATCACCGTCACGAGGATGAACACAAGGGCGAGGCGGTTCTGCATGGGGTTCCGGGCCGGCGCGGATGGGGCCGTCCGGGCGGCAGGAGGCTAGCCCGGCGCGCGGGCGAAGGGAAGGGGGGCCGATGACCCGTCCCGCGCGATCGCGGCCAGGAGAGCGGCGAGGCGGGCGGGCATGGCGAAGAAGGGTGAATGGCCGCACGGCAGGCGATGGACGCGGCCGGGCGCGAAGGGGGCCGCCATGGTCTCCTGGTATTCCGGAGGGATCGTATGGTCATCTTCGCAGAGCACATAGTGCCGCTCGACCTGCGGACCGTCATCGTGGGGCGGCAGGGGGGTGGACTGCGGCAGGACAGGCTCCGGGCAGAGCCGGGGCAGCGCGAAGTCCAGCGCCTCGTCCGGGCAGTCATGGTAGAAGGTGGCGCGCGCGCCTGCCGGATCGACCGAATAGGTGATGCCCCCGGGATCGGGGCGGACGATGCCCCGCAGCGGCTGGCGCGGCCCGGCCCTGCGCATCTCCACCAGCGACCTGCCCGCCGCCGGCACATAGGCGCAGAGGTAGACCATCCGGCGGAAGCGGTCGGGTGCGCGCATCGCCGCCAGCGTGATCGGATAGCCCGCGGCGGAATGGCCGACGAGCGTCACTCCGCAGTCGGCCGCCGCGAGGATCGCGTCGGCGTAGAGATCGAGCGTCGCCGCCGCTGCGGGCGTCCGGTCCTCGCCATGGGCCGGCAGGTCGACGGCGCGGGCGCTGTGACCTAGGCCGGTGAGTGCGGGGATCACGTCACGCCAGCACCAGGCGCCGTGGCAGGAGCCATGGACGAGGAGGAATGCCGCCATCTCAGCCGTGCCCGATCCCTGCGAGGAAGCCGCAGAGGACGCCGGCGAATTCTGCGGGCCTGTCAACGCAGGGCAGGTGACCCGCGCCCCGGATAAGCTCGAACCGCGCGCCCTTGATCAACTCCGCCGTCTCGCGCACGAGATCGGGCGGCGTGGAGCCATCCTCCGCCCCGGCGATCACCAGCGCCGGCAGCGTCAGCCCCGATGTCGGCGTGTAGAAGTCGGTACCGGAGATGGCGGCCATGCAGCCGAGATAGCCCTCTACCGGCTGACGCGTGACCATGGTTCGCCACCCCAGGATCTCTGCTCCCTCGCGCAAGGGCTTGGCGAACCAGCGCTCCATCGTCGCGTCGGCAACCGCCTCGATTCCGCCCTCCCGGACGGCGGCGATGCGGTCGGCCCAGAGGGCGGGCGTGGCGATCTTCGCGGCGGTGTTCGAGAGCACGAGCGCGCGGACGAGATCGAGCCGCTTCACGGCGAGGCCCTGGGCGACCATGCCGCCGATCGAGAGGCCGACGAAGACGCAATCCTTCACCCCGAGGGCATCAAGAAGCCGTTCGGCATCCCGCACCAGGGCGCCCATCGCATAGGGGCCGGGCGGGCAGGAGGAAAGCCCGTGCCCGCGCATGTCGTAGCGGATGAGGCGGAGCGACTTCGGCAGGAGCGGCACGATCCTGTCCCAAAGCCGGAAATCGGTGCCGAGCGCATTGGCGAAGACGACGGGCCACCCGGCCGGGTCGCCGTCTTCGCGCCAGTGAAGCTGGATGTCGCCGAGATCGAGGATGTGCATCGGGCCTCCGTTCGCGCCATCCTGCGGGGCGGCGGCCGAAACGGCAAGCGCCTCAGCCACGGGAGAGGAACCGCGCCAGCACGTCGTCGAGTGGCGTCATGTCCAAGTCCGGGAGGAGGCTGGCGAGTTTTCGACCGTCGAGCCAGTGCGGGTGGTCGTAGAGATAGCGCATCTCGCCAAGTTCGCGCGCGAGTTCCCAGACGGGGGAGGCCAACGTCATCATCCACCAGGGAAAGCGCGCGATCCGCATCGGCCGGCCGGTGTGCCGGGTGACGGTCGCCGCAAGCTCGCGGGTGGAGAACGCGAGTCCCGGGAAGGGTACGTCCTCGAACGCGGCAAGGGCGTCGTGCCGCGCGGCCAGTTCGACGGCCGCGCGGGCCATGTCCGGCAGGTAGGCCCAGGCATGGGCGGCGTCGGGGTCGCCGAGGGTGGCGATGACCCCTTTGGCCGCCTTGCCGATCACGAAGCGGTCGAAGAGGCCGCCCGGCGCATCCGGGTCGATGAAATCCCCGGCGCGCAGAAGGATCGTGCGCAGACCCGTTGCCGCGGCGTCGCGGAAGCGCTCCTCCATCTCGGCCCTGATGCGACCCTTGCGGGCGACCGGTCGGTGCGGTGTCGCCGCGCCCCAGGGTGCGGGTTCGATGCCGAAGACATAGACATTGCCAGGGATCAGGACCGTCGCGCCCGACGCACGGGCGGCGGCCAGGACGGCACCGGTGATCTCAGGGACGAGCCTCGCCCAGTCGTGGTAGTTGGGCGGGTTCATCGCATGGACGACAAGGTCTGCACCCTTCGCGGCGGCGGTCATGTCGGAGCCGCGGCGGTAGGGCCGCACTTCCCACCCGGCCGCCGCGAAGGCGCGCGCCGCCTGTGCGCCGAAATGGCCCGAGGATCCGAGGACGAGGACGGTGCGGGACATCGGTGACCTCGCTTGCAGTGCGGACTCAGCCTACACCATCGCCCTTGACGGCTCCACGCTCGTGCCCGCGGTGTGGCCCCGGCGCTTGACCGCGGGGCGGCCATTGGCTAGGCGGGCGGGGAGTTTGCGCAGCTTTCAAGGAGCCCCGCCCGTGGCCAATCCCTCCCTCCTCATCCTCGCCGGCGACGGCATCGGCCCTGAAGTCATGGCCGAGGTAAAGAAGATCATCGCCTGGATGGGCGCCAGGCGCGGGCTGAGCTTCGACGTGAGCGAGGATCTCGTCGGCGGCTCTGCCTATGACAAGCATGGGACGCCGCTTCACGACGACACGATGGCGAAGGCGCAGGCGGCGGATGCGGTGCTTCTGGGCGCCGTCGGCGGGCCGAAATACGACAAGCTGCCCTTCGAGGTGAAGCCCGAGCGCGGGCTTCTCAGGCTCCGGAAGGAGATGGACCTCTACGCCAACCTGCGCCCGGCCCAGTGCTTCGACGCGCTGGCCGACTTCTCGTCGCTGAAGAAGGAGGTCGTCGCCGGGCTCGACATCATGATCGTGCGGGAACTGACCTCGGGCGTCTATTTCGGCGAGCCGCGCGGGATCTTCACCGAAGGCAACGAACGGGTGGGCATCAACACCCAGCGCTACACCGAATCCGAGATCGCCCGGGTGGCGCGTTCGGCCTTCGAACTGGCGCGGCGGCGGTCGAACAAGGTCTGTTCGATGGAGAAGGCCAACGTCATGGAATCGGGCATCCTCTGGCGCGAGGTCGTCCAGGAGGTGCACGACAAGGAATACCCCGACGTCGAGCTTTCGCACATGTATGCCGACGCGGGCGCGATGCAGCTGACCCGCTGGCCGAAGCAGTTCGACGTGATCGTGACCGACAACCTCTTCGGCGACCTGCTGTCTGACCTCGCCGCGATGCTGACGGGCTCGCTCGGGATGCTGCCCTCCGCGAGCCTCGGCGCGCCGATGGCGAACGGAAGGCCGAAGGCGCTCTATGAGCCCGTGCACGGCTCCGCCCCCGATATTGCCGGCCAGGGCAAGGCCAATCCGATCGCCTGCATCCTCAGCTTCGCGATGGCGCTGCGCTACTCCTTCGACCAGGGCGGCGAGGCCGAGAGGCTGGAGAAGGCGGTCGAGAAGGTGCTGGCGGACGGCGTGCGGACCGCCGACCTGATGGGGCCCGAGGGCGGCAAGCCGGTTTCGACCTCGGAAATGGGCGACCGGATCGTCGCGGCCCTCGACGCGTCGCTCTGATCGGCGCCGGGCGCGGGCGTCAGGCCCGCGCGTTCTCCACATCCTCCGACAACAGGGCCTGGGCCGGCGGCGCATCCATCGCGGCGATCTCGCCGTAGTGCAGGATGCGCTCGGCGTGCTGCGCCATCCGCTCCAGGCTTCGGATTGCGTCGGTCTGGTCGAAGACGTCGCGGGGGCTGACCAATCCCACATGTTCGCGCAGGAGCGCGGCGCGGCGAAGTCGGCCGGCGCGCACACCGATGAGCCGGGCGATCCGGTTCATCCGGCGATGCTGCCCCTCGGCCGAAGGGGCCGCGGCCGCATGGCGCAGCGCCGTGCCGAGCACGGTGGCAGGCCGGCGCAGCACCGGGTCGCCGGTCAGGAGTGCGAGCCGATCTTCCGCCCCCGCGCGGTGCCAGAGCCGGTTGATGTGGTCGATCCGGTGCAGAAGAGCGGTGCGCCGGGCCAGCGGTGCTGCCTGTCCGTCGGGCACGGCGATGCGCGTGACAAAGGCGCCGAGATCCTCGAGCGCGGGCTGCATGAGGGGGACGAGTTCCACCAGTGCCTCGTTCGTCCCACCGGGGGCGAGCCGCGCCCCCAGCGCGGCGAAAAGCGCCGTGGCATCCGCGTCCGAGGCGCCGCGCGCGGCGTCAAGGGCGGCCGGCGCGTCGGCAAGCAGGCGCCGGTCCGGCGGCTCGGCGAGGACCGCACCGCTGCCGGGCACGAGCCATTCTATGAGCCGCGCGAAGGGCCGCGTGAACGGCAGGACGAGAACGACGCCAAGAACGTTGAAGAGCGTGTGAAAGGCCACCAGAGCCGCCGGTTCGTCACCGCCGAAGGCGCGCGCCAGCGCCGGCGCGGCCGTTGCCACCACGGCGAAGGCCGCGATGCCGGTGATGACGTTGTAGACGACATGCGCAATGGCCGTCCGCCGCATGTCACGCGACCCGCCCACCGTCGCCACGACCGACTTGAACGTGGTGCCGATGTCCATGCCGACCACCATCGCCGCCGCCTGCGGCAAGCTCAGCCCGCCGGTGCCGAGAAGGACGAGCGTCGCCGCCACGCCCGCACTCGACGACTGGATCACCACGGTGACCGCGACCCCGAGGAGGAGGAGCCGCAACCGCCCCCAGAGCGTTTCGGCCGTGGGCGCGAAGGTCAACAGGCCGTCGCGGAACCCTTCCGCCCCCGCCTGCATCATGTCGAGCCCGAGAAAGACCAGGCTGAAGCCGGCAAGGAGACCGCCCACCCGTCCCCAGCTACCGCGGCCGAGCGCCAGGAGAAGCCCCGCAGCAAACAGCAGCGGCAGCGCCAGACGCGCGAGGTCCAGCTTGAAGCCCAGAAGGACGACCATCCAGCCGGTGATGGTGGTACCGACGTTTGCGCCGAAGACGACGCCCATCGCCTGCGGAAAGCTGAGAAGCCCGGCGCCGACGAAGCCGATGGTCATGACGAGCGTGGCCGAGGAGGACTGGATCAGCGCCGTCGTCGCCGCGCCGGCGACCGCGCCCGTGAGGGGCGAGGTCGTGACACGGCGCAGCACGGCGCGGGTCTGCCGGCTGGCCAGTTCGCCAAGCGCGCCGGTCATCATCCGCATGCCCAGAAGGAACATGCCGGTGCCGCCGAGAAGGGTAAGGATGTCGCCGCTCATGCCGCCGTCCGCTGCGTTTCCGTGGCAGTCTCGCCGTGGATCGCGCCCGGTGCAACGGCCCGCTGTCGCCGGACCGGCCCCGGGGCTTGTGCATCCGCGCCCGAGCGTCCAATGCTGGCGCCACCACCGACGAAAGGCACCGATCATGACGCCCGCGACGGCGCATCACAATTTCCGTGGAGCGATCTTCGCGCTTCTCGCGATGGGCATTTTCGCCACCCACGACGCCGTGGTGAAGCACCTCGGTGCCGCCTATTCGCCGTTCCAGATCGTGTTCTTCGCCTCGCTTCTGAGCTTCCCGCCCGTGGCCGTCATCATGCTGAACGATACGCGCGAGGCGAGCCTGAGGCCGCGACACCCCGGTTGGGTACTGTTCCGGACGGTTCTCACGGTCGTTACCGGTGTCTCGGCCTTCTACGCCTTCTCGACGCTGCCGCTGGCGCAGGTCTACGTGATCCTGTTCGCCTCGCCGCTGCTGATCACCATCCTTGCGATCCCGCTTCTGGGCGAGAAGGTGCGGGCACGCCGCTGGGCGGCCGTGATCGTCGGCCTTCTCGGCGTCATCATCGTGATGCGGCCGGGGCAGGCGGAACTGTCGCTCGGCCATCTCGCGGCGCTGACGGCGGCGGTCTGCGGGGCGACCGCCTCGGTCATCGTCCGCAAGATCGGGGCAGACGAACGCTCGGTCGTGCTGCTCCTCTTTCCGATGGTGGGGAACTTCATCGTCACCGGTCTCGCCATGCCCTACGTCTATCGGCCGATGCCCCTGGCCGACCTCGGGCTGATGGCCGTGATCGCCGCCTTCGGGCTCACCGCTTCCTTCCTCGTCATCCTCGCGTACCGGGCGGGCGAGGCGGCGATCGTGGCGCCCATGCAGTACTCGCAGATCCTCTGGGCGACTGCCTACGGCTATCTCCTCTTCGACGAGGCGCCCGACCGGGCGACGATCCTCGGCGCCGGCGTCATCATCGCCTCGGGCCTCTACATCGTCTTCCGCGAGACGCGAGCGGGTGCCTCGGCCCACCGGCCGGTCATCGAGGCGCGGGGCCGGACGGAAACCGCGACGACGCCCAAGTCGAGCGTGCTGCAGCGGCTGTTCAGCGGACGCGGCAACGGGGTTTCCTGACTGCGCGCGCTCTGCCCCCTTGCCAAAGCCCCCGGGAATCGGTAACCCCGCCCGGCAATAGTCGGAGCGTAGCGCAGTCTGGTAGCGCACCTGCTTCGGGAGCAGGGGGTCGGAGGTTCAAATCCTCTCGCTCCGACCATTCAAGAAAATCCCGAAAAACTAAATACTTAAGGTTGTCGGCGGAATACATCCCCAACACCTGTTCCGTGCACCCGACGGTGCCGGCGGCGGGACCGCGGCCCATCCTGATCGACAGTGCGGCGCGAGCAGTGATCTTCCTGCGTCGAAAGGGGGTGCAATTCTGCAGTCAGCCTTGCCATGCCGGCAGCGCACCGGGTTACATCCCACCCACGCGGTCGCGCGCCTGAACCGCGACATCAGGCGCCGCACTGAGGTCATAGGAGTATTCCCCTGCGAAGGGTCCGCCATTGATCTGATCGGCGCCATGCTGAACAAAGAGCGCGATGCGTGGCAGACCCCGAGTCTCTGCAGGATCATCGCGGCCTTCGCGCTCAGCGGCAGGGAGGAGAGCGACCCCGTCCGCAGCGCGACCACGAAAGCCGAGGCATCCGGGAATTCTCGCAGGTGACATGGGTGTAATACCTGATATCATGAAAGATGTCCCAGGCATCAAGTCTGTATCCGGAGGTTTCTCGAAGGATGATCACAGGCCCGCAGATCCGGGCAGCGCGTGCGCTCCTCGGGGTCGACCAGAAGGTCCTGGCCGA
The DNA here is from genome assembly GCA_020637675.1 of Paracoccaceae bacterium. Lineage (GTDB taxonomy): Bacteria > Pseudomonadota > Alphaproteobacteria > Rhodobacterales > Rhodobacteraceae > Albidovulum. The sequence continues at coordinate 900,537 of JACKKD010000003.1, forward strand.
GATGGCCGGGCTCTCGGTGCCCACCATTCAGCGGATGGAGGCCAGCGACCGGACCGTGGGCGGCACGGTCGAGAGCCTGACGCGGGTCGTCGCGGCGATCGAGGCGGCAGGGGTGGAACTGATTGCAGAAGGGGCGACAAGCAGCGGCGGCGGCCGGGGAGTGCGTCTGCGGCATAGCCCGGCCGTCCGGGATGACGAGAGCGCCGCGGTTGGCCGTCGAGGCGAGAAATGATCGCCGCTGCGGCCGGAATCGCGCTCTGCCTGCTCGCGCTCTCGGTCGCCGCGACGGCCATGCGCGGTCTGACGGCGGCCTCGGCGGCGGTCTACGCGGCCAGCGCGGTCTTCTGTCTTGCCTTGGCACTCGTGGGCATATGGACGCTGGCGACGCAGGCGGATGCATCCGCGATGACGGTTCCCGTCGGCCTGCCCTGGCTTGGTGCGCATCTTCGCCTCGACGCGCTTTCGGCGGTGTTCCTGGTGATCCTTGGCACCGGCGGGGTCTCGGCCAGCGTCTTCGCCATCGGTTACGGTCGGCACGAGCACGAACCCCACCGGGTGTTGCCCTTCTTTCCCGGATTCCTTGCCGCGATGACGCTGGTCCTGCTTGCCGACGACGCCTTCACGTTCCTCGTGTCGTGGGAAGTGATGTCGCTCCTGTCCTGGGCGCTCGTGCTGACCCATCACCGCGACGAGGCGACGCGGACGGCGGGATATCTCTACCTCGTGATGGCGGGTTTCGGGACCATGGTCCTGTTGCTTGCCTTCGGTCTCATGGCGGGTGCCGAAGGCGGCTATGACTTCGCGGCGATCCGGGCCGTCACGCGAAGCCCCGGGCTGGCGGCTCTGGTCCTGGCGCTCATGATGGTTGGCGCGGGATCGAAGGCGGGCCTCATGCCGCTGCATGTCTGGCTGCCGGTCGCGCACCCGGCCGCACCGAGCCATGTCTCGGCGCTGATGAGCGGGGTCATGACCAAGGTCGCGCTTTACGGCTTCGTGCGGGTCGCCTTCGACCTCGTCGGCCCGGTGCCGTGGTGGATGAGCGTGCCGATGATCGTGATCGGCGCCGTCACGGCGGTGATGGGCATTCTGTTCGCCAATGTCGATGGCGACGGCAAGCGGGTCCTGGCCTATTCGACAATCGAGAACATCGGCGTGATCTTCGCCGCTTTCGGTCTTTCGCTGGCCTTCAGGGCGAACGGCATGGGCCCGCTCGCGGCGCTCGCGCTGACGGCGGGGCTCGTCCATGCGGTGAACCACATGCTCTTCAAGAGCCTCCTGTTCATGGTCGCGGGCGCCGTTCTGAACGCAACCGGGCGACGGGATCTCGACGGGCTCGGCGGGCTGATACATCGGATGCCGAAGACGGCCTTCCTGGCGCTGGTGGGTGCAACCGCGATCGCGGCGCTGCCGCCGCTGAACGGCTTCGTCTCGGAGTGGCTTCTGTTCCAGGCGGTGCTGCAGAGCCCCCAGTTGCCCCAGCCGGGCCTTCAGTTCCTTGTGCCGGCGGCCGGCGCGCTCCTCGCGCTGGCGGCGGCGTTGGCCGCCGCCTGTTTCGTGCGCTTCTACGGCGTGATCTTTCTCGGCCGTCCGCGCAGCGACGTGGCGCGGAACGCCGCCGATTCCGACGGCTGGTCGCTTGCCGCAATGGGCGGGCTGGCGCTCCTCTGCGTTCTGGCCGGGATCGTTCCCGGATTTCTCATCGACCTCGTCGCACCGGCGGTTGAGCTGGCGGTCGGCGCGCGCGTGCCGATGCAGGCCGGCAACTCCTGGTTCACAGTGGTCCCTGTCGCTGAGGTCCGCAGCAGCTACAGCGGCTTTCTCGTCATGACTTTCATCGCGATCTCGGGCGGGGCAAGTGCATGGCTGGTGCACCGCCTCGCCTCGCGCAGGCTCCGCCGGGCGCCGGCCTGGGACTGCGGCTTCCCCAATGCCGACCCGGTCACGCAGTATGGCGGCGGCAGCTTCGCCCAGCCGATACGCCGGGTCATGGCCCCCGTGCTGGCCGCCCGCGAGACGGTGACGATACCGCCCCCGGGCGACATGGCGGCGGCGCGACACCGCGCACGCACGGAAGATCTGGCCTGGACCCGAATCTACCTGCCCCTCGTCACCGCGGTCGGTTTCGTCGCGAGGCGTTTCAATGCGTTGCAGTTCCTGACGATCCGGCGCTACCTCGGCCTCGTCTTCGGCTCGCTCATCCTTCTCCTGACGGGGCTGACGATATGGAACTGACCGGAAACCTGGTCCTGCAGGCGATCGAGATGCTCGTCGTGCTGGCCCTCGCGCCCGGTCTGACGGGCCTGGTGCGCAAGGTCAAGGCGCGGCTCACGCGGCGGCGGGGGGCATCCGTCCTGCAACCTTACCGTGACCTTCTGCGGTTGCTGCGAAAGGAAGTTGTGCTGGCCGAAAACGCCTCGTGGCTCTTCCGGGTCTCGCCATACATGATCTTCGCGGCCACCTGGGTTGCCGCCGCGCTGGTGCCGACATTCGCCATCGGGCTGCATTTCAACTGGACGGCCGACCTGATCGCCCTCGTGGCGCTTCTCGGCAGTGCCCGCTTCTTCCTGGCGCTTGCCGGCATGGACGTAGGCACGAGCTTTGGCGGGATCGGCTCTTCGCGCGAGATGATGATTGGCGCGCTTGCCGAACCCGCGATGCTGCTGATGGCCTTCACAGTCGCGCTGGTCGCCGGTTCGACGCAACTGTCGAACATCGTCGCCTTCATGGCCTCGGGCGAGGTCGGCATCCGCGTGTCCATGGGCATGGCCCTGATCGCGCTGATCATCGTGGCCATCGCCGAGAATGCGCGCATTCCCGTCGACAACCCGGCGACCCACCTCGAACTGACGATGGTGCACGAGGCGATGGTGCTCGAGTATTCCGGTCGCCACCTGGCGATGATCGAGATGGCCGCATCGCTGAAGTTGCTGCTCTACATGGCACTGATCGGCTGCGTGTTCGTGCCCTGGGGCATCGCCCCGGCCGACGCCGGAATCTCGGGCCTTGCCCTCGGTGCGGCGCTCTTCGTCATCAAGCTCGCCGTGGGCGGCACGATGCTTGCAGTTTTCGAGACGTCCATCGCCAAGATGCGCGTCTTCCGGGTGCCGGATTTCCTTGGCGCGGCGCTGATGCTCGGGCTGCTCGGGACCCTTCTGCTCTTCGTCTCAAGGAGCCTCTAGCGATGCATGGCCTTGAGTTCGACATCGCGCACCTTCTGGCCGGCAGCCTCGTCCTGGTCAGCTTCATGATGATCTATCAGGACCGGATCTACGCACTCCTGAACACCTTTGCGCTTCAGGCGGTGCTTCTGGCTCTTGCCGTGGCCTGGCAGGCCTGGATCCAGGAGGCGCACCACCTCTATGCCTCCGCCGCGCTCGCCCTGGTGTTCAAGGGCGTGATCGTGCCCTGGGCGTTGCACCGCATCGTCCAGCGGCTCGGCATCCATCGCGAGGTCGAGACGGTCGCGGGGGTCGTGCCGACGATGCTTGCCGGGATGGGGCTCGTTGCCCTTTCGATCCTTCTGATGCTGCAGCTGACCGCGGCGGCAGAGAACCCCCTTGCGCGAGAGGACCTGGCCTTCGCGCTGTCGGTGATCCTCCTCGGCATGCTGATGATGGTCACGAGGCGCAACGCCGTGACGCAGGTCGTGGGCTTCATGTCGCTGGAAAACGGGCTAATCCTTGCGGCCGCGGGCGCGCAGGGCATGCCGCTCGTCGTTGAGATAAGCGTCGCCTTTTCGGTGCTGATCGCGATGATCGTGGTCGGGGTGTTCCTGTTCCGCATCCGCGAGCGGTTCGATTCCGTCGATCTCGAGTCCCTGGACGAATTCCGGGGAGAGCGGCGATGACCGGCGCCGACGCCCTCGCCGCCGTTCTGGCCCTGCCCGCAGGCGGTGCGGTGCTGCTTGCGCTCCTGCCGGGCTACCGGACGAGTGCGTGGCTCAACGTGGCCACCTCCTTCATGACCTTCGCGGCCGCGGCCGGTCTTCTGGTGCTCGACCGGCCCCCGGCGGGGGACTTCCTGCAGGTGGACGATCTCAACATCGTCTTCATCGTGCTGAATACCTTCGTGGGATTCACGGCGGCCTTCTTTTCCGCCAGCTACATCGGCCACGAACTGGAGATCGGGCGGGTGACTCCGGCCAACCTCCGGTTCTACCACGCCATGTACCAGATGATGATGTTCGGCATGAACCTGGCGCTCCTGTCGAACAACATCGGCCTGATGTGGGTGGCGATCGAGCTTGCGACGCTGACCACGGTGCTCATGGTCGGCCTTTACCGGACCCACGAGGCGCTGGAGGCGGCGTGGAAATACTTCATCCTCGGTTCGGTCGGCATCGCACTTGCGCTCTTCGGGACCATCCTAGTCTATGTGGCCGCACAGCCGGTGCTTGGCGAGGGCATGCCGTCGATGGTCTGGAGCAACCTGATCGCGGCGGCCCCGCGCTTCGATCCGGCGATGCTGAACGTGGCCTTCGTGTTCCTGCTGGTGGGCTATGGCACCAAGGTAGGACTCGCGCCGTTCCATGCCTGGCTGCCCGACGCCCACGCCGAAGGACCGACGCCGATCTCGGCGGTGCTTTCCGGACTTCTCCTCAACGTGGCGCTCTATGCATTGCTGCGCTTCAAGCTCCTGATGGCCGCCAACGAGACGGCAGTCGCCCCGGGGCCGCTGATGATCGCGCTCGGGCTCCTGTCGCTCGTCTTCGCGGCGCTCATGCTCTACCACCGCCGCGACATAAAGCGGCTGTTCGCATATTCCTCGATCGAACACATGGGGATCATTGTCTTCGCCTTCGGGATAGGCGGCCCGCTCGCCAACTTCGCGGGCCTCCTGCACATGGTCATGCACTCCCTCACCAAGTCCGCGATCTTCTTCGCGGTCGGCAACGTGACCCAGATCAAGGGGACGCAGAAGCTCGCCGATATCCGGGGGCTGACGCAAAGCCATCCGGTGCTCGGCTGGGGACTCGTGCTTGCCGTGCTGTCGATCGCGGGAATGCCGCCTTCCGGCGTGTTCATGAGCGAATTCCTCGTCGTGACCACCAGTTTCGCCCGGATGCCGGCCCTGGCGCTGATCCTGGTTCTCGGCCTCCTTCTGGCGTTCGGTGCGCTTCTCATGCGGCTGAGCGGGATCGCGTTCGGTGCGCCCTCGGACGGGGACAGGCCGATGCACGGATCGCTCGCGCCGCTCTGGCTGCATCTGGCGCTCGTCTATCTGATCGGCCTGCACATGCCACAGGCGATGGTAAGCTGGTTCCAGACCGTCGCGGCGATGCTTGGATGAGACGCGCATGACCGACCTTCCCGACCTCGCCTGGACCCGTTCGCGCGATTTCCGCGCGAGCCCCTTCACGGCCACGCCGGTCAGTCGGCAGGAATGGGAAACCCTGACGCAGGCGCTTGCCGGCGGCATGTTCACGATGATGAGCCTGTGGGGCGAAGAAGGTGCGGCCTGCATGGCGCTGCACGACCCCTTGACGCGGCGCGTTGCAGTGGCGCGCCTGGCCGCGGCGAGCGGCGTATTTCCCTCCGTCGGCGTCCATCACGCCCCGGCACAGCGGCTGGAACGCGCCGCGGCCGACCTCTTCGGCCTCGTGCCCGAGGGGGCCGCGGACGCCCGCCCCTGGCTCGACCATGGCCGATGGGAAATCGCCCATCCCCTTGGCGCGGCGTCGGCAAATCCCGGTCAACCGACCTATCGCTTCCTTCCAGTCTACGGCGAAAGCCTGAACGAGGTTCCCGTCGGCCCAGTTCATGCCGGGATCATCGAGCCGGGGCATTTCCGGTTCACCGCGCAGGGCGAGACGGTGGTGCGGCTCGAAGAGCGTCTGGGATATGTGCACAAGGGCATCGACCGGCTGATGCGAGGGGCGAGCCTTGCGCGCGGCGCCGAGCTTGCGGCGCGCACATCCGGCGACAGCACGGTGGGTTATTCCTGGGCTTTCGCCCAGGCCGTCGAGGCGGCGCTTTGCGTCGCCGTACCCGAACGCGCGTTCCGTTTGCGCGGACTGATGGCCGAAGTTGAACGGCTCGCCAACCACCTCGGCGACATCGGCGCGATCTGCAACGATGCGGCGTTTGCGATGATGCAGGCCCAGATGAGCGTGCTGCGCGAGAAGGTCCTGCGCGCCGCGCAGGAAGCCTTCGGCCACCGCTTCATGCGCGATCGGATCGTGCCGGGAGGAGTCGCCTCTGACCTCGACGCCGAAGGCGAGGGCGTGCTGCGCGCGCTGGTGGCGGAGGTCCGCGACCGGTTTCCGCCCCTGGTGGATCTCTACGACAACACCGCCTCGCTCCTCGACCGGACCGTGGCCACGGGAAGCGTCAGCGCCGACCTGGTCCGTCGCTTCGGGGCGGGCGGATACGTCGGCCGCGCTTCGGGCCGCGACTTCGACACGCGCCGGGACCTGCGCTATGCGCCCTACGACATGCTGAAGCTGGACGTGCCGGTGCAGGCTGAGGGCGACGTGAACGCACGGGTCTGGATCCGCATCCGCGAGGTGGAGCAGAGCTGTTCGCTGATCACGCAGATGCTGAATGCCCTGCCCCGGGGCGCGCTGCGCACGGACGTCGCGCAGGCCGGCGAGCCGCGCGAGGGGCTGGGGCTGATAGAAGGCTTCCGCGGCGACATCCTCGTCTGGCTCTCGCTCGATGCCGAGGGGCGCATCCGCCGCTGCCACATGCGCGACCCTTCCTGGTTCCAGTGGCCGCTGCTGGAAGCCGCGATCGAGGGCAACATCATCGCGGACTTCCCGCTCTGCAACAAATCCTTCAACTGCTCCTATTCCGGGCACGATCTCTGAGAGGCGGACGCGATGCGACGGTTTCTGCTCGAAGGCCTGATCCGGCCGCCGCTGACCGAAGCCGCGCCCGAACCGGATGCCGCGGCGGTGGAGGCGCTCGGCCAGGCCTTCGCGCAGGCCGGGCGCGAGACGCTGGGCCGCAGCCTCGCGATCCGCCAGGTCGATGCCGGCTCGTGCAATGGCTGCGAGCTGGAGATTCAGGCGCTGAGCAACCCCTACTACGATCTGGAACGGTTCGGGCTGCATTTCGTCGCCTCGCCGCGCCATGCCGATGTGCTCCTCGTCACCGGGCCGGTGACGCGCAACATGGCCGAGGCGCTCCGGCGCACCTATGACGCCACGCCGGGGCCGAAATGGGTGATCGCCGTCGGCGACTGCGCGAAGGGCGGCGGCTGCTTTGCCGGCAGCTACGCGATCGCCGGAGGGGTCGCGGCCGTGGTGCCGGTCGATCTTCACATCCCCGGCTGCCCTCCGGATCCCGTGGCGCTTCTCAAGGGGTTGCTTGCCCTCGTCGAACGGATGCGCACCGGGACCGGGACAGGCTGAGGGGCGGCAGCGGTGCCGGAGGCGCGGACGCCTGCGGGCGCGCCGGACACCACGGCACGACGCACCTGACGACGGCGGCTATGGCCGCGATGCAGCGTTCGCGCCGATGACCACGTGTTCCCGCCGGATAAGAAGATCCTCGGACCGCGCGAGATGGGCGCGCCCGGCGCGGTGGCCGTCGTGGACGGCATGGGCGATCAGCCCCGGCGCCCGCGCGTCGCCGATCCGCGCGAGCGTTGCAAGCCCGGCGTCCTGGAGCGCCAGCCACAGCGCGTCGCAGGGTTCGCGCGAGGTGACGGGGACGAAGCCCGCACAGGCGATCTGCGACAGCTTTCCGGTGAAGGGGCAGGCGAGCTCGACCGCGTCTGGTTTCAGGCCCGTGACGATGGTCGATGTCATGATCCGCACCCCGCGCTCGATGAGCCGCGTCTGAAGGCGCGCCTGTTCCGTGGTAAAGATCGACCATTCCGCCGCAACCTTGCCGGGCGTGACGTAGGTTACGTCCAGACCTTCGCCCGCCAGCCTGTCGGCGAGCGCTGAAGCGAGGTGATACTCCTCGTCGTCGAAGATCACGACCGGGCCCTTCGGCCGCGCGCCGCGCAGGATATGGTCGGGCGTCATCGTGCGGGGGTCAGCGAAGCTTGCCACCCCGGCCGGATGACTGCGGCCCCGCCCGTCGGCCCGCCAGAGACTGCCGGTGGCGACGAGGACGTGCCGCGCACCTGTCTCCATTACCGCGGCGCGGTCCATCTCGGAGGCTCGGTAGAGTTCGACATTCCTGAGCTTGCCGATCTGGTGGACACGCCAGTCCCGGACCCGCGCCCATTCCGAAAGACCCGGCAGAGAGGATTCCAACGTCACGCGCCCGCCCGGTTCGTCCGCCGCCTCGGCGAGCATCACCGGCACGCCGCGCCGGCCGAGCGTCAGCGCGGCCTCGAGCCCCGCTGGCCCGGCACCGACGACCAGCACCGGATCGGCACGGCCCACCACCGCGGGAGCCTTCTCCGGGTGCCAGCCCCGCCGCCATTCCTCGCCCATCGTCGGGTTCTGGGTGCAGCGGATCGGGGCTCCCAGCCAGTCGTGCGCATAGCAGATGTTGCAGCCGATACATTCGCGGATGTCCTCGAGTCGCCCCTCGCGAATCTTCGCCGGCAGGAACGGATCGGCGATCGAGGGGCGCGCGGCGCCGACGAGGTCGAGGATCCCGCGGCGGACCTGGCCCAGCATCGTCTCGGGGCTGGTGAAGCGGCCGACGCTGACCACGGGCTTGCCGGTCACTGCCCGGACATGGGCCACATGGCTCTCCAGTGCCGCCTCCCTGACAAAGCGCGAGGGGCCCATCTCCTGCCCGTAGTCGGGCACCGTCACGTCGAAGAGGTCGACAAGGGGTGCCACCCGCGCCAGAAGCTCCGACCGTTCCTCGCGGCCTGCGCCCGCCTCGTCATAGACCTCGATCCGCGTGGCAAGCGCCGCGCGATCGCCAAGAACCTCCCGGGTTTCCTCCACGAGATCGAGATAGAGCCGCGCCCGACCCGCCGCATCGCCGCCGTATGCGTCCTTCCGCCGGTTGGTCGTGGAGTCGAGGAACTGGGTCAGAAGATAGGTGTGCGCGGCATAGACATAGACGAGGTCGAACCCGGCCGCGAGAGCACGCCGCGCCGCCGCCCGGTGCCAGTCGCGCAGGTTCGCGATGTCCTGCCGGTCCATCCGCTGGCACTGCCAGGGATTGCGCTCGGCCATCATGCTGTCCGGCCCGAGCGGCGCCTCGCGGCTGAGCGCGTTGGACGACCGCTGACCGCCGTGCCAGAGCTCCACTCCGGCAAGCGCGCCATGCGCATGGACCGCCTCGGTCATGGCGGCGTGGTTTCGCACGTCGCCGTCGTCCCAGAGCGAGGCATAGGGCGCGTGCGTGTCGTCCGATGTGGGATGGATCGAGCAGTATTCGGTGTTCACCACGCCCCAGCCGCCCTCGGCCTTGACGCCCCGCATGGCCGCGAGCGTGTGCGGGTGGAGGTTGCCCATGCCGGTGCAATGCGGCACCTGGTAGAAGCGGTTCGGCGCGGTGACGGGGCCGATCCGCACCGGCTCGAACAGGATGTCGAAGCGGTGATCCCGGGTCATCTGGTTGCCATCCTAGATTGCCGCATGATCGTCACGGATCAGCCGCAGCCGGGTGAGCAGGGCCTCGGGAAGCGGTTCCGGTCCCGGCGCCGTCAGTCGCTGCCTCAGGTCGCGGTCGATGCGCTGAAGGAGGGTCTCGTCGGGCCGGTCGGTCGTGGACAGGGGCTCCTTGCCACCGAAATAGCGGCTCGCCCAGAGGTTCGTGCGGCAATGCCTCGCGGTATGCTCGTGACCAAGGACGGTACCCGTCAGGCCGATCTCGCGCAGCAGATCGAGCGCCAGCGTGTCGTCGCTGACCTCGGTCCCCGCCCAGAGGGTGCGCAGCATCCCGGCATAATCGTCGCAGAGCAGGAGCGCGTGCAGCGAATAGGTAATCCCCTGATCGAGCGATCCGAGATAGTCGCAGGTCGCCGGCCGGGTGTGATAGATCTGGCCCATCATGGTGGCGATCTCGAAAACCGCGTCCTGGCCGAAGCGGCGCGACCGCGCCTCGCCGCCGAGTCCGGTCAGGGACGGCAGACCCAGGTGCCGACGCACCTGGCAGATGAGTTGCTCGGCCAGCATCGTCTGCGGCAGGTTGCCGATGCCGCCCGTCGCCGGCTCCATGAAGTAGGGGTTGGTGGAACCAATGCAGAAGGCGCCCTCGCGCGCCGCCTGGCCGAGAACCATGCCCGCGAAATCGGTGGCGAGGCACTGGACGACCGTGCCAGCCGTGGTGATCGGCGTCGAGGCTCCGCCGATGGCAATCGTGCCCACGCTGAGCGGCACGCCGGCGCGCGCGGCAATCATGATCTGCTCGACATGCCCCGCGGCGTAGCAGAGGGGCAAGGGGGTGACGATGTGCAGGAAATAGGGCTTTTCGGCCAGTTCCGCACGCCCGCCCCTGAGCGCCGCGGCCATCTCGATCGCGGCCTCCAGCGAGCGGGTCCATTCGCAGAGGTATTCAAGCGGCTTGGTCGTGTTCTCCATCATGCAGAGGAACTCGCCGATCTCGCCGCGGAGGGTCGAATTCGGTACGTCCTTGCAGGCCACGCAGACCGCGTCGATGTTGTCGAGCCCGTCGGCGATGCGGGTGATCGTGGCTAGGTCCGCGCGCGTGCTGTCGCGCGGCTCGCCGGTGACCTCGTCGTAGACCTTGATGCAGGTCATGCCGGGCATGAACCAGGTGTGGTGCGCGTCGATGTCGATGGCCCGCGTCGCGTCGCGGCTCCACAGCCGGACCGACTTTGCCACTGTCGCGAGCGCCCTCCTGACGACAAACGCAGGCATCCGCACCACGCCGTCAGGGGTGACGGTGCATCCGGCTTGCGTCAGCAGGGCCTCCGCTTCGGTCCCCGGCTCGAAGCGCAGGCCGATCTCGGCAAGAAGCGTCAGGGCGGCATCGACAATTCGCTCCGCGTCCGTGGGGGCGATCGTGTCATAGGGTCGGCTGGAAGCCGCGTGGGTACCACGAGGCTGCGGTGCCGCGGCTTCCGGCGCGGTGCGTTGGCGTTGCATGGCGCGGCGCATGGCTCATCCCTCAGGGTCGTTTGTTAAATATTGATTAACAGGTCAGTCAAAATCTGGCAACTGCCATCGCCGCCTGCAATCGCGGAGCGGCCCTTTCGGACGGCCACGCGGGAATCCGAGCCATGCTGCCATCATCGAGCGGCGGGCGATCGCGCTACTTCCGACCCGCACAAACGCTCGCAGGGTTCGCGTCGCGGCGATCGGGATCCGAGTCCCCGGGCCTCGGGACGCGACCGCGAGGACCCGTCTGGCGAAAGGCAAGCTCTTGCGAAAACCGGCTGATGCATCCGATCGAGATGGAGCACCCGCGGCACCGGATGCCGGACGGTGCCCGGGACCCTCGGGCTCACGTCGCGGCGCCGGGCGCCGACAGCGGAACGGCGGTCAGATAGGTCTCCTTCATGAAGCCGATGAAGCTGTCGCGGAACTGACGTGTGTGGGCATGGGCGAGGGCGTCGGCGCGTTCCACGTCCCGCACCCGGATCGCCTCGAGCATTTCGTCATGCTCGTCGGTGAGAAGATAGCCGTCATGGGTGCGCTCCAGGTAGTCGAAATGAAGGTGGAGCATCCGTCGGCCGTGATCGAGCAGCCGCTGGTAGAAGGCCGCCAGGTAGGAGTTCCGGCCTGCGGCGGCGATGGCCATGTGAAACTGCTTGTTGGTCTCTGACATCGGCAGGTGCTTGCCGGATTTCACGGCACGTTCGAAGGCGCGCTGACGCTCGGCGATGGCCTTCAGGTCGGCGTCTGTCCGCAGTTCCGCCGCAAGCCGCGTGTTCATGCGCTGCGCGATGTCGAGCGCCTCGACATATTTCGGGAAGCTCGTGATCTCGATCGGGGCCACGATGGTGGACCGGTTGGGCAGCATCACCACCAGATCCTCGCCCGCTAGCCGGATCAACGCCTCGCGGACGGGCGAGCGCGACATTCCGAATCGTTCGGCCAGCGTCGTTTCGTCGAGGAGTTGCCCAGGCGCGAGGGCGAGGGACAGAATCTCGTCGTGGATCGTCTCGTATGCCAGGCGTGACCCTGCGCCACGGACACGCCTGATTTCCTGCTCGTCTTCCATGGCTGCATCTCCGGAACCTTTGGGCAGAGAGTAGCGCGGCCACCAATTCGTGTCGACACAGATTATGATCTATTGACTTGTCGTCACGCTGTCGGCATGAATGGCGAGGTCGACACCGCTCCGGCACCGGAATCAGGGACCGGCGCGAGTTGGCCGACAAGGCGCAGGGATGGGGGGCCGAATGTTCGCGAACGGGACCGGGAAGCTGTCCGCCATCATGCCGGCAGGTCCGTCGAGCGCGCTCCAGCCTTGCGAAGGACGGGCGATCACAACGGCTGTCGGGATGGTGAAGCGCATGTTCGCCGGCCAGAGCATCGCGCAGACCATGCGGTCGGATGTCGCGCTGGCGGTCGTGGCACCGGTCGGCTTCGTCATTGCATCCCAGCGGGAAGGGTGCGTCACACGGATCGAGCGGCAGATGCCCTGGAGACCCGCTGTCCGACAGCACGAGGAAAGGATTCACACATGCTGAAACTCTCTGGCGTCATGCCTGCGCTCGTCACCCCCTTTGACGGCAAGGGCCAGATCGACTTCGCCGCTTTCGAAAGGCACCTTCTGGCCCTGCGCGCAGCGGGCGTTTCGGGGTGGGTTCCCTGCGGATCGTCGGGCGAATACAACCTGATGAGCGATGACGAACGCGATTCCGTCCTGCGCTTCGTCAAGGAGTCCGCGCGTCCGGGCGAGACGCTGATCGCCGGGACCAACGCGCCCTCGACCGCCGGGGTGATCGCCAACACGCTGCGCGCCAAGGCGATGGGCTATCACGCCGTCCTTCTGGCCGTGCCCTTCTACACCAAGCCGACACAGGCCGAGATCGTCCGCCATTTCAACGCGGTGATCGACGCGACCGACATGAACATCGTGCTCTACTCCTATCCCGGCAAGGACGGGGTCGAGATCGAGTACGAGGCGCTCGACGCCCTTGCCGACAATCCCCGGATCATCGCCATCAAGGAATCCTCGGGCGTCCTGCAGCGCGCCATCGGTATCGCAACGCGCTATGCCGGCCGTATCCAGCTTGTCTCCGGCTCGGACGACATCGCCTGGGACTTCATGCACTGGGGCGCCGACAGCTGGATCTGCGGGCCGGCCAACTGCATGGCGAAACCCGTCTGCGAGATGGATGCCGCCTTCCGCAAGGGCGACCATGCCCGTGCGAAGGCGATCATGCAGGCGGTCTGGCCGGCGATGAACGTGCTGGAATCGGGCAAGTTCGTGCAGAAGCTGAAATACGGCTGCGAACTGCAGGGCAATCCGGTCGGCGAATGCCGCATGCCCTTCGGCCCGCTGACCGATGCGGAGAAGGCCGAGTTCGCGGCGGCGATGCAGCCGATCCTCAACTGGAAATGATCCGCATTCCGGGTGGCGAAAGGCCGCCCGGATCATCCGCCGGGAGAGCAGCATGACCACCATCGTCATCGGCGCGGGCATCATCGGCACCGCCATTGCCCATGATCTCCAGAAGCGCGGACGACAGGTCGTTCTGATCGACCGCGACGCGCCGGGGCGGGGTGCCTCCTTCGGCAACATGGCCAGCATCGCCGTGACGGAGTTCATGCCGGCCTCGCGCCCCTCCGTCTGGCGGCAAATCCCCGGCTGGATGCTGGACCCCGAAGGCCCGGTCCGGATCCGTCCCGGCTACATGCCGAAACTCGTCCCGTGGTTCCTGCGCTTCATCGCGGCCTCGCGCCCGTCCAAGCTGCGCGACCTCGAAGCACAGGGCGCCGCCCTCTGCGCCCGGTCGCTCGACGACACGCTGGACCTCTTGCGCGAGACGGGGCTTGAAGGCGAGATCACCGAGGAAGGCTGCCTCTCGCTCTACACGGACGAGGCCGAGTTCAAGGCCGACCGCGACCATATCGGGGTCCTCGAGCGTTTTGGCTTCCCGCACGAGGTCCTCGGGCGGCAGGCGATCCGGGCGCTTGAGCCGGAACTCTCCGACAGGATCGGCCTTGCCGTGCTCTTCCCGCAGAACCGCTCGGTGAAGGACCCCTACCGGCTCGTCCTTGCGCTGGCCGACCGTTTCACCGCGATGGGCGGGCGGATCGAGAAAGGCGAGGTGACGCGCTTCGTTCGCGGCGAAGGTATCCGCGAGGTGGTGCTGAGGGACGGCCGCCGCCTCGCCGCCGACGAGGTGGTGATCGCGGCCGGGGCCTTCTCGGCACGGCTGGCAAAGGACCTTGGCGAGCCGATCCCCCTGGAGACCGAGCGCGGCTATCACACCCAGATCATGGCGCCCGGAATTTCCATGCGCCATTCGATCATCTGGCCCGCCCGCGCCTTCATGGTCACCCCCACGGCGGGCGGCGTCCGTGTCGGCGGCACGGTGGAGATGGCGGGGCTCGATGCGCCGCCCGACTACCGCCGCGCGAAGATCACGGTGAAGCGCGCGAAGGAGGCTTTGCCAGCCCTGCGCTGCGAGGAGTTCACCGAGTGGATGGGCCACCGCCCGGCGCTGCCCGATACGGTGCCGATCCTCTCGGCCTCGGCCCGCACGAAGGGGGTATTCTATGCCACCGGACACGGCCATCTCGGGCTCACCTATGCCGCGACGACGGCGCGTCTGATGGGCGAACTGATCTCCGGCGCGACACCGTCGGTCGATCTTGCGCCCTATCGGGTGGACAGATTCTAGGGGGGAACCATGACGCTGGACGGCCAGACGATTCTTGTCACCGGAGCGACGGGTGACATCGGCCGGGCTATCTGCACCGCGCTGGTTGGGCAGGGCGCGCGCGTGGTTATCCATTATGGCCGCAGCCGCGATGCCGCCGAATCGCTGCTGGACGCCTTGGGCGGGCGGGGTTGGTGCCTTTGCGCCGATCTGGCCGACCCGCACGGCGCCACTGCGCTTTGGCAGTCGGCCGAAGAGGCGGCGGGGCGGATCACCGGTCTGGTCAACAACGCCGGCATCCGCAGCGAAGTGCCGCTGGAGGCCGCCTTGCCGGACTGGCAGGCCGTGTGGAACCGCGAGTTCCGGGTGAACTTCCTTGCGGCGGTCGATCTGTGCCGCAGCGCGGTGCTGCACTTTCGGGCCAATGGCGGCGGGCGGATCGTCAACATGGCCAGCCGGGCTGGGCAGCGCGGCTATGCGTCGAACGCCATGGCCTATGGGGCCACGAAAGCCGCGCTGATCAATCTGACCAAGTCGCTGGCCCAAAGCCACGGGCACGAAGGCATCGTCACCGTCGCCCTTGCGCCCGGCTGGGTACGCACCGGCATGGCCGAGGCCTACGTCGCCCAACACGGCCCGGCCGCGGCTCTGGCCGGCATTCCCGTCGGAGCCATGGCTACCACCGGCGAGATTGGCGATCTGGTCGCCTTCGTCTGCCGTCCCGACCAGATTTCGTTGAACGGGGCGGTGCTGGATGTCAACGGCGGCAGCTATCTGCGCTAGGAGCTCGGGATGCGCTTTCAGGACAAGGTGGTCGTGGTCACGGGGGCGGCCGGGGGCATAGGTGCCGCCATCGTACAACGATTTGCGTCAGAAGGGGCGCGGGTCGTGGTGACGGATGTGAACGCCGAGGGTGTTGCGGCGACGGCGTCGGCGGTGCAGGTCGCGGGCGGGCGGGCCCGGGGGGTCGTCTCCGACATCTCGAAGGTCGACGGCTGCAGGGCGATCATCGCGGATACGCTTGCGCAAGAGGGCCGCATCGACGTGCTGTGCAACAATGCCGGCATCAACCGGCGCGGCCCCTTGCTGTCGCTGGCGCCCGAGGACTGGGACCTGTCCTTTGCGGTCAACCTGGATGCGATGTTCCACCTGTGCCAGGCGGCATTGCCGCCCATGATCGCGCAGGGCGGCGGTGCCATCGTCAACACCGCCTCGCAATGGGGGCTTCACCCCGCGCCGAACCACATTGCCTACAATGTGACCAAGGCCGCAGTGGCCAGCTTTACCCAGAACCTTGCCCGCGACTATGCACCCCAGAAGATCCGCGTGAACGCCGTGTGCCCCGGCGAAATCCATACGCCGATGCTGGAGGCAGGTGTCCGTCTGTCGGGGCGCACGATCGCCGACCTTGACAGGCTGGTGCCCTATGGCCGCATTGGTCGGCCCGAAGAGGTGGCCGCACTGATCGCCTTTCTTGCCTCGGACGAGGCCGCCTACATGTGCGGCTCGCTGGTCGAGATCACGGGCGCGCAGGCGGTGTGCTAGGGGAAAGGAAACAGGGTCATGCGCTGGAGTCGGACCGTCCAGACTGTGGATGTGCACTGCGCGGGCGAGATCGGCCGCGTGATCACCGGCGGCGTCCTGAACATCCCCGGCGCGACCATGGCCGAGAAGCTCGACCATCTGAACCGGGTCGACGACAGCCTGCGCCGGATGCTCTGTTCCGAACCCCGCTCTGCCCCGGCGGGGTCGTTCTGCCTGCTGGTCCCTGCGTGCGATCCGGCGGCGGGCGTGGGGCTGATCATCCTGCAACCCGATCAGGCTCATGCGATGTCCGGGTCCAACGCCATGTGCGCGACGACGGCGCTACTGGAAACCGGCATGATCGCGATGGAGGAGCCGGTGAGCACGGTCACCTTCGACACCGCCGCAGGGCTGGTGAGGGCCACCGCCGCCTGTAAGGACGGCAAGGTGGTGAAGGTGACGCTGGACATGCCGCCCGCCTTCGTCGCGAAACAGGATGCGGTGATCGAAACGGCCGAATGGGGCAAGGTCCGCTATGACCTGTGCTTTGGCGGGGTGTTCTATGCGCTGGTGGATGTCGATCAGATCGGCCTGACCATCGCGCCGGAGAACGCCCGCCACTTGGCCACCGTCGGGGTCGCCCTGCGCAACCTGATCGCCGCGCAGGAACCCGCACCGCACCCGACCACGCCTGCGCTGGATGGCCTTGCCTATGTCATGTTCAAAAGTGACGAACCGGACGGCGGCTTGCGCACCTGCACCACCCTGCGCCCCGGCCGCGCGGATCGCTCGCCTTGTGGCACGGGGTCGAATTCCAACATGGCCGCCCGCCATGCGCGGGGGCGGGCGAAGCCGGGGGATATGGTCGTCTCCCGCTCCATCATCGGCGGCGAGTTCGTGACCGAGTTCGTCGAGGAAACCAGGATCGGGCCCTATGCCGCCACGCGCAATCGCGTGTCGGGCCAGTGCTGGATCTACGGCCTCAGCCAGATCGGGCTCGACCCGACGGACCCCTTTCCGCAGGGCTTCACCCTGTCGGACACCTGGGGCGGGTAAGGGGCCGACCGCGACACCGCGCGCGTACAGCGGGCCCTCCACCGTGCGGATCTACACCGAAGATCTGCCGTTGGGCACAGCCGTCAGGCGGAAGATGCCGGGGCCTTTCCGGGCGCCTTGAAAGGTCCGGGTATGGCCATGCTCGGACGCTAGCCGTCACCCCTGCGCCGCCCGAAGCCGAGTCTGTCTGGGCGAAGCGTCCATGACGCCCGGCGCCCATTAGCAACCCTTATCGTGCGCATACGAACAATTCGTTGGAGAATTTCAGGGCTTTCCAGCAGAAATGCCTTGCGAATTGATCCTTCACCGACGACCCGGGGATCAGTTCGATATCGGGCGCGACGATCTGGCGCGGAACCGGCGACCCGGCCAGGCACGTGCCGCAATGCATAGTTGAAGTGACATCATGAAGGTTATCTGAGCTCCAGGACATTTATTCGTTCCCCTTGCCGTGGAGCCGCCGGCGTCCGTCGGTGGCTCGCATTCCCTTCGTGGCGGCGACGGGTCCTGGCAGCCCGCGCGAATGAGGTCTTGTCGCCCCGGTTTTTTTGGGGCGAGGGTCGCGAATTCTCGCGATCGCCAGCGACCAGACCGGTTTGAACGACAACAGATTGGGATTTGACATGAATCTTATTGAGACATCCATTCTTCGGGAAGACCACGGCGGACCCATCCAGGTGCGCCTGCCTTCGCAAGGCGAAGACCTTCGGCAGGATCCGGACGGTCGTCGGCCAGCTTCCCGTCGGCGCATGAACGCTGAAGCGACGACGAGCCATCGTGCGGAGCCGCTCGCGGTGCGAGCCGCGGGTGGGGCGCAGGTGAGTGCGCGCGCCAGCAGACTGCGTGCCTGGGCGACGGCTTTCGTCGCCCGTCTCCGGATGCGCCATGCCGCGCGTGCCGAAGCCCGCGCGATCCGGATGACGGCGTACGAACTCGACAAGTTCAGTGATCACAGCCTGCGTGACATCGGCTTCATCCGCGGCTCGATCGAGTCCGCGCTTCGCGAACACTCGTCGTCGCAGGGGCAAGCGGCCAGTCGCCGCTGAGTAGGCAGGGGGCGAGCGTCCGGCACCCCGGCCGCCCCATCACCCCCAGCGCAAACTTCGAAAACCCAGAACAGGACAATCAAGGAGAGACCATCATGACGGCCCTTCCTTCATCCTTCGACCCAAACAGCGCTGTACCGGTTCCGGCGGTGGACCTTTCGGCGGTGCTGTCGATGATCGCCAGTGCTGCCAGACCGAGCCTGGCTTCCCGGCCACAGCGCGCGGCCACCGGCCCGGCGAACCGGGCGTATCCCGCAAACCGAGTCTCGACTTCCGTTCGCAAGATGCCCGGTCACCAGCGCAACCAGGCGCCAGAGGAAACTCGCCTCGATGACGCGGTGGTCGGCGCAGAGTGGCTGGTCCGCAGCCTGCTGGCCTGCATCGCGGCGGGCGTGACCGGGGCCGCCACTGCGGGGGCGCCGTCCGAGAGCCCGCGGTTTCCGTTCGGCAAGGCCTGCCTCCACCTCGACTCGGCAAGGCTGATCGATGCCGACGGAACCGAAATCCCTCTGACGGCGATGGAGTACCAGTTGCTCAAGCTCTTCGCATTGAACCGCGGAAGGGTGCTGAACCGTGACCAGATCCTCGAAGGGGCGCACGACCGCTCCTGGGATCCGTTCGATCGGTCGATCGACATCCGCATCTCGCGCATCCGAAAGAAGATCGAGGTGAACCCCAAGAAGCCGGAGGTGATCCGCACCGTGCGAGGCATAGGCTATGTCTACGATCCCGCCTGACGCAGCGGGAAAGCGGCGAGACCGGCTTTGCCAGGCAAGCGACGACGACCCGCCGGAAGGGAACGAAAGAAGCGCCGCGCAGTGCCGCGGCGCTTTTTCGTTTTGCTGCCGGCGACCATCGAAACCATTGAAACATGGCGCGAAATGGCGGTGAAACGGGGCCGGGCTAGGTGACCTTCTATCGGACGACGGATCGTCCGCGCAACGTTCCACAGGAAAGGACACCTCACATGACCACCGCAACTCTGGAAAAACCCGCCAAGGTCGCGATCAACGGCGTCGATGTCCCGACGCTTGTCGCGACGCTCGGCGTCGTCGGCCAGCAGCCCGACATCGCCCGTTTCACCTTCCGCGCGAAGGGCGAATGGCTTTCTGGCACCCATTCCCGGATCGCGTTCTCCGACTACTACGGCGCCATGGCAGAGCAGGAGCACCGGCAGAAGCACACGATCGACGGGGACCACACCGAGGTGCTCTGCGGCGCTGACAACGGTGTGACCCCGGTCGAGATGCTGCTGGCCGGCCTGTCGGCCTGCATCACCGCCGGCATCGGCAACATCGCGTCCATCCGCCAGGTGAAGCTCCACTCCGTCGAGACGACGATCGAGGGCGACATCAACCTTAATGGCATCTTCGGGCTCGACAAGTCGGCGCGCAACGGTTTCTCGGGCGTGCGTGCGACCTTCAGGATCAAGGGTGACGCCCCGGACGAGGTGCTCGAGCAGATCGTGCAGCAATCGGTGGCGCGCTCGGCAGTGTTCGACGTGCTCACGAACGGTGTGCCCGTCACCATCGCGGCGATCGCCGGCTGACGCGGTCGCGGGCGGTCGGTCCGCCCGCCACCTTCCCTTGATCCGATGAAAGGACTGTCGATGAAATCCCTGTTCAAGTCCCCGCAGCCGAAGAGCTATGGCAACGGATTCGACGTCGCCACCCGAAAGGCCGACGTTGACGCTTCTGCCCAATGGTGGATGCAGAACTCCCTCGTCCCGTTCGAGCGCTATGACGAGCACGAGGAACGCGCCCCCGGCATCGCGGCCTGACGGCGTCCACTCCGGCGCTTGGGCCTGCGCCCGCAGCCCTGTCGGCTGCGGGCGTCTCTTTTCCGCCAATCGGTGTCGGAAACAACTGAAACCTTATCGTCCGCTTCCCGTCGACGGGCTGAAACACCGCCCCGCCTGGTTGCGGCCGACCAATTGAATCGAGGTGGAAATCATGTCCGCGCGTACGGATGTCATCGTCGTGGGCGCGGGGCCGGCGGGCCTTGCGATGAGCCGGTCCCTGAGCCTGCGGGGCATCGCGCATGTGGTAATCGAACGGGGCGGGGTCGGCGAACGCTGGCATTCCGAACGCTGGCCAGGGCTCAACCTGCTGACGCCCACCTGGATGAATGGCCTTCCGGGCCTCGTGCCTGATGGCGCGGGCGACGACTTCATGCCGGCAGCCGGATTTGCCGCGTTCCTCGACCGCTATCGGGCCGAAACTGCGGCCCCGGTGATTACCGGCTGTGCGGTTCGCTCGGTAACCGAGAGCGGATCCGGCTTCCGCGTCCTTGCGACGCTTGGCGAATGGCAATGCCGGGCCATCGTCGTGGCGACGGGCGCCTGCGACCACGCGGCAGTCCCGGCCTGGTCCCGCGACCTGCCCGGCAGGCTGCAACAGGTCACGCCCGCGCAGTACCGCGGGCCGGGGGATCTGCCGGCGGGGCGCGTCCTCGTCGTCGGCGCCTCGGCAACCGGGGTCCAGATCGCCGCCGACCTGCGGGGGAGCGGCCGGGAGGTCATCCTGTCGGTCGGCCGGCATGTGCGTGCACCGCGCCGGTATCGGGGGCGGGATCTGTTCCACTGGCTCCATCGCAGCGGATTTCTGCACGAGCCCCGAGCCCGTGGCAGCGCGCGCCCCGCCGCGCTTCCCTCGCTGCAACTCGTGGGCCATTCGGACAACCGCGAGATCGGCCTCGTCACGCTGGCCGCCCAGGGGGTTGCAGTCGCCGGACGGGCCATGGGCACCGACGGGGACCGGATCCGCTTCGCGCCCTCGCTTGCAATGGAATGCGCGGCTGCCGAGGTGCGGCGGCGGAAGCTCCTTGCGGTCGCCGACCGGCACATCGAGGTGACAGGGCTCGCCACCCCGACCGAGGATGAAGCCTGGGAGGCCCGCGTACCGCCGGTCGAGGCTTTCGCCGGGGACAGGATCGCCACCGACGCGATCGGGACCGTGATCTGGGCGACGGGTTATTCCCGCGCCTACCCCTGGCTGCGGGTTCCGGCCCTTGACGGGGCCGGAGAGATCATCAGCGACGGAGGGCACACCCCCGTCGCCGGGCTCTTCACGCTCGGCCTCCCGTTCATGCGGCACCGCAGTTCCGCCTTCATCCATGGCCTCGGCCGCGACGCCGAGTCGATCGCGGCCTCGGTCGCACTCCACCTCGATACCGCAGCCACGCGGGTTGCCTGAAGGAACCGCCCAATGAGCACTGGAACAACGAAGTCCTACGACGCCGTGATCGTCGGCGCCCGCTGTGCCGGCGCCGCGACCGCTCTCCTTCTTTCGGCGCACGGGGCTAGAGTGCTCGTCGTCGACCACGACCAGCCGGGCACCGACACGATGTCCACCCATGCGCTGATGCGCGGCGTGGTGATGCAGCTCAGGAAGTGGGGAGTGCTCGATGAGATCGTCCGCGCCGGAACGCCACCCGTCCGGCGCACGAGCTTCATCTACGACGGCCACGCCGTCGTCGACGTCGACATAAGGCCCGAACATGGGGTCGATGCGCTTTTCGCGCCGCGCCGTCGGCTTCTCGACGCGACGCTCGCTGAAGCGGCGGGCGCGTCGGGGGCCGAATTCCGGTACGCGACCGGCTGCGCCGGGCTCGTCGCCGACGAGGCCGGGCGTGTGAGGGGCATCAGGCTCCGGTCAGCGCGCGGCCCGGTCGAGGAGGTCCGCGCCGGTATCGTGATCGGAGCCGACGGCCGCCGGTCCGCGGTCGCGCGTCACGTCGCCGCACCCGTGACCCGCCAGGCCCGACACAGCATCGGCTGCATATACAGCTACATGCACGGAATTCCCTACGACGGGTATCGCTGGCATTTCGCGCACGGGGCCGCGGGCGGGATCATTCCGACCAACGACGGGCTTTCCTGCGTGTTCGTGGCGGTGCCGCCGGGCGTTCTGACCGAAGCCCGCGCGGCTGGCACCGCGTCGCAGGGCGCGCTCATCGCGCGCCACCTGCCGATGCTCGCCGCCGAGATCGAAGGTACGACGCCTGCGGAAGGGCCGGTCACTTTCGCCGGGGCGCGCGGGTACCTGCGCCAAGCAACGGGAGAGGGCTGGGCCCTGGTGGGCGACGCCGGCTACTTCCGGGATCCGCTTACCGCCCACGGCATCACCGACGCCCTCAGGGATGCCGAAAACCTCGCCGACGCGATCACGACGGGCAACCTTTCCGAATACACGGCACTGCGCGACCGGCTGTCATTTGACGTCTTCGACCTGACGGACCGGATCGCGGGGCTCGATTGGTCCATGGAAGGCGTCCAGGACCTGCACCGCAAGCTCAACAAGGTGATGAAGGCCAATCAGGACTGGATCGCCGGGCTGAGCGGGGTGGTCGGCCAGGCCGCATGACAGTGCCGCGCGTGTCAGCGGCTCGTGTGCCGTGCGGCCTGGCCGCCTTGAAACAATTGAAACACGCGGCAGCCCGGCGCGACAACACCCTGAAACGGCAGGGCTGCAAGGTGACGCCACACCCGGACGTCGGGTGCCGCCGGGTCGACCCGGTGCCCGACCAAGAGGAGTTCCCCCAATGCACCGCGCGACCATCGCGACCATCCGGATCGTACGACCAAAGCCCGAGTTCGTCGGGCCGTACTGCCGCTGGCCGCGACGCGGCGTGAAGCGGTTCCATCGAGAATTCGCGGTGGCGCGCACCGGCTCCCGGGCCGAAGCGCACCACGTCCGCGGCGTTCTCCCCAGCAACTGAAGGATTCCCCCGATGAAAGACACACATCAGTCCATCCTCGGTACCATCGGCAACACGCCGATCGTGCGGATCAACAAGCTCGCGCCCGAAGGCGTCGAGGTTTTCGTGAAGCTCGAGGCTTTCAACCCGATGGGTTCGGTGAAGGACCGGCTCGCCCTCGGCATCATCGAGGCGGCCGAACGCGACGGCTCGCTGAAGCCGGGCCAGACGGTGATCGAGGCGACCTCCGGCAATACCGGGATCGGTCTTGCCATGGTCTGCGCCGCCAAGGGGTATCCTCTCGTCGTGACAATGGCCGAGAGCTTCTCGGTCGAGCGGCGCAAGCTGATGCGCTTCCTGGGCGCGCGGGTCATCCTGACGCCTGCATCCGAAAAGGGCTCCGGCATGCTCGCCAAAGCCCGGGAGCTGGCCGAGCAACACGGCTGGTTCCTTGCCCGTCAGTTCGAGAACGAGGCCGGGCCGGATATCCATTCCCGCACAACCGCGCGAGAGATCCTCGAAGAGTTCGCAGACGTGCCGCTCGATTACTGGGTTTCAGGGTTCGGTACCGGCGGCACGATGAAGGGTGTCGCCCGCGTCCTGAAGGCCGAAAGCCCCGCGACGCGGATCATTGCCGCCGAACCGGACAACTCGCCGCTCCTCGGCTCGGGGATCGCCCAGGTCTTTGCCGAGGACGGCAGCCCCGCGGCCAGCCATCCCGCCTTCCGCCCGCACCTAATGCAGGGCTGGACACCCGACTTCATCCCCCGGCTCGCGGCCGACGTCGTCGCGGCCGGCCATATCGACGAGATCCAGCCAGTGCAGGGCGATGCGGCGCTTGAAGCCGCGCGCGCGCTTGCACGGCACGAGGGCATCCTTTGCGGAACTTCCGGCGGGGCGACCTTCGCCGCCGCACTCGAGGTCGCGCGACGCGCGCCGAAGGGATCGCGCATACTCGCGATGTTGCCCGATACCGGCGAACGCTACCTTTCGACGCCGCTCTTCGCCGACATCGGGGAAGCGATGAACGAGGAGGAAAGCGCCATCGCCGCCTCGACTCGGCGCTTCCGCTTCGATGCCGCCGCGGCACCCGCACCCGCTGCGACGGCCGCCTCGGCCCCCGATCCTTCGGTCAAGGCGATTGACCATGTCGCAGAGGTTCTCGCCGAACGGAACCAGCCGGTGGTGATGTTCGCGCTTGAATGGTGCGAGTTCTCCTGGTCCGTCCGCAAGCTCTTTGCGGCCGCGGGCATTCCCTATCGCTCCGTCGATCTCGACGCGCCGGATTACCGCGAGAACGACTGGGGCGGCGAAGTGCGCCGGGCGCTCGCCCGGAGGACCGGCGCGGCGACCATCCCGCAGATCTTCGTCGCCGGCGACTACATCGGCGGCGCCAGCGAGACGCTCGACGCCTTCGACAGTGGCGCGTTGCAGAAACGCCTGACGGCAGCCGGCATCCCCGTCCGTGATGCCGGCATCCCGAGCGCCCGCCGCTTCCTGCCGGGCTGGGTGCATCCCCGCAAGCCCGCAGCCGCATGAAGCCCCCTCCGGAAAGGAACGCACGATGACCCGGACAACCGACGCCCCTTCACGCTACCGCTGGATCATCGTGGCGATCGCCGCGGCGATGCTCGCGGTCGCGATGGGGCAACTCGTCAACGGACTCTCCGCATTCTTCACCCCGCTCGAGGACGAATTCGGCTGGGGGCGGGGGGCCATCGCCTTCATCAATACCGCGGGGCTGATGGGCATCGCGCTTGGCGGGATCGTGATGGGCTTCGCCGCCGACCGGCTTGACATACGGCGCGTGGTGCTCTTCGGGGCGACGGTCACGGCACTCGGCATGATCGTGGCCTCCGCGGCGCGGGAACTCTGGCAACTCTATGCCGTCTTCTTCGTCACGGGCGCGTTCGGCGGCGGAGCGCTCTTCGCACCGCTCTTCGCGCTCGTCGGCGTCTGGTTCCGTACGGGCGCGGGGCTTGCCATCGGGATCGTCGCGGCCGGACAGGCGATCGGGCAGGGAGGTATCCCGCTTGCCAATGCGATCCTGATCGAGGCGCTCGGCTGGCGGGGCACGCTGCTGGCGCTCGGCCTCGTCGCGCTTGCGACGCTGGTTCCGCTCGCACTCCTCGTCCGCATCCCCCCGTCCGTCCAAGGAGCCCCCGCAGAGGCTGCCGCCGAGGTCGAACCGCCGATCCCGGTCCGGTGGCTGGTCGTCCTGATGAGCGCGGCCGTCCTTTGCTGCTGTAGTCTCATGTCGGTGCCGTTGATGCATCTGGTGCCGCTGATCCAGGGCTGCGGGATTCCTGCTCCCGAGGCGGGCAGCGTCGTCTTCGTCATGATGCTGGCCGCAATTGCCGGGCGAGTTGCCTTCGGGCGCCTCGCCGACATGATCGGCGCCGTTCAGGCCTATCTGGCCGCCTCGGCCTGGCAGACGGCGCTCGTCTTCGTGTTCACCCGGATCGACGACCTCAGCCTGTTCTACATCTTCGCGCCGGTCTACGGGTTCGGCTATGCGGGCGTGATGACGGGGGTCCTCACGACGATCCGGTCGCTGACCCCGGCTGTCCGCAGGGCAAGTGCGTCGGGCGTCATCCTCGCCTTCGCCTGGGCCGGGCACGGACTGGGCGGGTATCTCGGCGGCGTCTTCTTCGACATGACCGGCACCTACGACCTCACCTTTGCGGTCGCGGTCGCGGCGGGCGTTGCCAACCTCACTGTCGTCGCGCTCGTGTTCATCCTCGTGTTGCGGCGCGAGCGGCGGGACGAGGGCCTCGTTTCCGCGACCCCCGGGGTGGGGTGACGGGGGCCGGCTCGATCCCAGCGAGCGGGCGCCGGAACCTGGTGCCCGGCCTCAGTCTCGGGGCCCCTGGCGGGACAGATCCCTCTCCGGGACCGGCACGAGGGCCCGCTCGGCGAAGAGCAGCCCTGCCGTGCTCGTGCCGACAAGGGGCCAGATCAGCAGGCAGTTCGCCACCGGCATCCCTGACAACAGACAGGCGATCATCATGGCGAAACCGAACATCGACGACAGAACCAGGATACCGATCATCACCATACTCCTCGGAAGCGCGCCGCCATGGCGCCCTGCTCACAAGCCACCGAAACCGCTTCCCACAGCGGCGCTGGCCCCGAGCAATGCAGCGGCACAGACAACCCCGTTCACAAATCCCGTCGACACGAGCAAAAGGCGCGGCATCCGCGGCCGATCGGCGGAAGACTCCTCGGGTCGATCCCCGAAATATCGGGAAACAAAATCAAACACGTTCGCAACCTTACGCATCATCTCACTCGTTAGTCAGTCAAATCAGATGGTTGCGAGTATGACCGGTAAGCACCTCTGGATGCAGTTGTCTTGTTGGACAGGTCCACGGAGCCAGCTGCGGACAATTGGGTCGGCCGGCGTCGGTTCGTCCTCCCGCGCGCTAAAGTCGGCCAGATTCAAGACACGGCGCTGCCGGGATTCCGCCCGATGCGTTACCGCTTTCGGCGTTTCGCAGGAAGGTCCGCTTCGGTGAATGTTCCTTGCGCCGAGACGCGGAGGACATGGGCCGGCCGTCGATCCGGTGGACCGAGGGCCGCGGCGAGACCCCGGAGCGCAAGGGGAGGGGGGGCGGAATGACGGATAGGCACAGGATCGGGCGCCGCACCGAGGTCGTCGGCATCTCCCCGAACGACGAAGCCGTCGCCCCATTTCGCCGTGGTGTCCTCAGCAGGCTGGTTCGCGCCGAACATCGCGGCGACGATCAGCAACAGCATCGAGAGTCACTTCCCCGGTCGTCGATCCGGAGATAAGGTTGCGGCTCGGAGGAGGCACGACTTGGCCGACGCGTCACGGCACATTCCGCGAGTGGTGGCGACAGACGAATGCGAACCAGTCTCAGCAAGGACAGGATGGCTGTCCCTTATCCCGCGCAGAGACCACGCCACTCGGCAAGAGCGGCACTGCGGTTTCGTTCGAAACTGGTTCGTGGGTGGAGACTGCGTTCCGTGTTGAAGAGGTTGTGGACCGAGGCGTGGACGGATGCGAATTTCTGGAGCGTTCGCATCCGCCGGAAGCGGACCATCGCCCGCTCCCGCCTTCCGAACGGCTGGTGCGAGTTCTCCGCCCGGTTGTTCATCCACCGGCCGGTTTGCTGGCGATCACGAATGCCGAGTTCGCAGAGCGCGGCGCCATAAGTGCGCAGCCGGTCAGTCACGAGTTCACCGGCGCCGCCGTGTCGCTTCAGCGATTTCTTGAGGAATTTCAGCGCTGCTTTCTTGTCACGCTTCTTGGTGACGAAGCTCTCGAGCACCTCACCTTCATGATCGA
The DNA here is from genome assembly GCA_020637675.1 of Paracoccaceae bacterium. Classification (GTDB taxonomy): domain Bacteria; phylum Pseudomonadota; class Alphaproteobacteria; order Rhodobacterales; family Rhodobacteraceae; genus Albidovulum. Next base: position 927,837 of record JACKKD010000003.1, read on the forward strand.
CCGCTCGCCAAAGGTAATGAAGTTCGCCGTTGATCTTCACGAAAACCTCGTCGAGATGCCAACGCCATCGGCTCGAGCGCATGCCCTGGACGCGCCGATTGCGGATCTCCCTGGCGAACATCGGCCCGAACCGATGCCACCAGAACCGCACTGTCTCGTGGCTGATGTCGATGCCGCGCTCGTGCAACAGGTCCTCGACATTCCGCAGCGAGAGCGGAAAGCGGATGCACATCATCACCGCCAGGCGGATCATCTCGGGCGAGGTCTTGAAGTAGCGGAATGGAGAACGCTGGGTCATCCCAAGACGCTAGTCAGCCCCCTGCCCCGACGCAAGCCGAGGTCCTCTGACACCGCCTCGCCGAGCGCTACCTCGCGCGGATCCTGCACCTCGCCGGTCTCTCGCCGCGCATCCAGGCCGCCATTCTCGACGGGACCCAGCCGGCCGAACTCACGCTCGAGCGCCTCGCCACGATCCAGCTTCCGCTCGACTGGTTGGCGCAGGAACGGCTCCTCGGCTTTGCCCGCTGAGCGGTTTCCCTGCTCGGGGCAATTCTTTCCCTGATCGGCCGAATTCCTTCCCTGTTCGATCGCGCAGGGAATTGTCCGGGCAAGCCATTGTAATGGCTGCGTGAATCCTGGCGCCAATCGGTGAAAACGGCCGCGAACTCGGAAAATTCGCTGAAAATCCGGCCGGAACAGCGAAAGCGCACCGGGCGTTCGGGCCAGGAGAGACGGCCCGCCGTTTTGGTGCGGAACCGCCCGCTACCGTGCGTCTCTCTGCTCTGACGGGATTGGTAACTGCCCGGAATCGCGCGGGAATTCCGCGGGAAATCGGCGACAGGGAATGAGACGGGGTGCGGTGGCGGAGTGGAAGGGATTCGAACCCTCGAGACGGTTTCCCGCCTGCACCCTTAGCAGGGGTGTGCCTTCGACCACTCGGCCACCACTCCGCCTGCCCGTTTAATGGCGGGCGCCGGGCGGAGCAAGGGGAAACCGGCGTCCAGCCGGCGTCCGGTAGCCGTCGGATCTTCGTCCGGCATCCGCTGCGACAATCTCTCGACGGCGGTTCCCAGGGGCGAGGCACGACGAAGCCCGCAAAGCTGCTTGACAGGGATCGCGCGTCAAGCAACTATACGAAAGTTCAACAAGGAGCGCTTATGGCCCGCAAGGCGCGTTTCGACATCCTGTTCGAACCGGTCCGGATCGGTCCCAAGACCGCGCCCAACCGCTTCTTCCAGGTGCCTCACGCGTCCGGCATGACCAATGCCAACCCGCATGTCCGCGCGGCCTTCCGCGGCATGAAAGCCGAAGGCGGCTGGGGCGTCGTCTCGACCGGCGCCTGTTCGGTGCATCCAACGTCGGACGACAGCCCGTTTCCCTTTGCTTCGCTCTGGGACGAGGCCGATGTCCGTGCCCATGCGGTGATGACCGAGGCGGTGCATGCCCATGGCGCGCTTGCGGCGGTGGAGCTCTGGCACGGGGGGGCGGCGGCGGTGAACCGGACGACGCGGCATGCACCCCTTTCGCCCTCCGGTGTGCCCTGGATGGCCACCCATGTCGGCTTCATGTCCTCGGCGCGGCCGCGGGTGATGGATCGGGGCGATATCCGCGACCTGATCCGCTGGCATGCCGAGGCCGCCGTGCGCGCCGAGCAGGCCGGGTTCGACATCCTCTACGTCTATGCCGGGATGGGCTATCTGCCATACCAGTTTCTCCTTGCCGACTACAACCGCCGCACCGACGCCTACGGCGGATCGCCTGGCAACCGGGTGCGGCTTGTCGCGGAACTGATCGACGCGGTGCGCGAGGCGACCCACGGGCGCTGCGCCGTCGCGTTGAGGATCTCGCTGCAGGAACTGAGGTCGCGCCCGTCCGACTCCGCCCCATCGGAGGCGCACGAGGTGATCGCGCTCCTGAAGGACGCGCCCGACCTCTTCGACGTGAAGATGGACTATTCAGCGACCGACTGCGCGCCCTCGCGCTTCGCGTCCGAAGGCAGCCACGAGCCGGTGGTCGATTTCGTCAGGAAGCTGACCGACAGGCCGGTCGTCGGCGTCGGCCGCTTCACCTCGCCCGACACGATGGTCTCAATGGTCCGGCGCGGTGTGCTGGACCTGATCGGCGGCGCGCGACCCTCCATCGCCGATCCTTTCCTGCCGCGGAAGATCGACGAGGGGCGCGAGGACGAGATCCGCGAATGCATCGGCTGCAACATCTGCATCTCTTCCTGGCACGACGGGGTCTGGGTCCGCTGCACGCAGAACCCCACGGCCGGCGAGGAATGGCGGCGCGGCTGGCATCCGGAGACCGTTCGGCGGGACGGCGCGGGTTCCGTACTGGTCGTCGGCGGCGGTCCGGCGGGGCTTGAGGCGGCGTTGACGCTGGGGCGGCGCGGCTTCCGGGTGACGCTGGCCGAGGCCCGACGCGAGTTCGGCGGGCGGCTTCTGTGGGAATCGCGGTTGCCGGGCCTCCGGCAATGGTTCCGGGTCGTGGATTACCGGCTCGGCCAGTTGCGGCGGATGGCCAACGTGTCGCTACATGCCGAAAGCCCGATGGGGCCCGAGGAGGTGCGCGACTTCGGCGCGGATCATGTCGTCGTGGCGACAGGTGCGCGCTGGACGGCGAACCTCTGCGGCGCGAACGAAATCCCCACGGTGCCGCTCGTCGCTCCGCGCGTCTACACGCCCGACGACATCGCCGCCGGCGTCGCCATCGCGGGGCCGGTCGCCGTCTTCGATTTCGACAACTACTACATGGGTTCGGCCATCTCCGAGCATCTGGCGGCGCAGGGGCTCCAGACGACCTATGTCACAAGCGCCGGTTCGGCGCAGGCCTGGGGCGTCATGACGAACGAGCAGCCGCAGGTCCACCAGGCCTTCCGCCGGGCCGGGATCGGTTGCCGGACGCTTCAGGTCGTCGAGGGCTTCGACGGCGAGAGTCTGGCGCTTTCGCACGTCTTCAGCGGCGAGCGGCAGGAAATCGCTGCGCGGTCGCTTGTGATCGTCGGCCAGAGGGAGGGTGGATCGCCGCTTTACGATGCACTTCGGGACGGCGGAGCCCCGGTCGTCCTGACCGGCGATGCCAACGCGCCGGGCGCCGTCGCGCATGCGGTCTGGCAGGCGCATCGCGCGGCGCGCGAGCTTGCCGCCGCGCCCTCCGCCATCTCTGTGCGCCGCGACGCGCCCTTCGCCATGCGCGATCTCGGGCCCGGGCGGGAGGCGGCCGAATGACCCCGCGCCGACGCCAGCGTGCGGAACGCAAGGGTGGCACCATCCAGCCTGCGTTCGGCCAGCGACCGCGCCCCTACGATCCGGTGGCGGTGCTGAGTACCGATCAGGTCGCGGCGATCCACGGCGCGGGCCTCGAGATTCTGGCCCGGATCGGGATGCGGGTGCTCGACGGACACGCGCGGGGACTGTTCCGCGGCTCGGGGGCCGAGGTCGCGGGCGATATCGTGCGGCTCGATCCCGGACTCGTGGAGGAGCGGCTCGCGACCGTCCCTGCCCGCTTCCCGCTGCACGCCCGCAACCCCGCCCATGATGTCACGGTCGGCGCCGATCTCTGCGTCTACGCCTCGGTCGGCGGGCCGGCCTATGTGATGGACAACGACCGCGGGCGGCGCGACGGCAGCTTGGCCGAGATGTGCGATTACCTGCGGCTCGTGCAGGTGCTGAACGTGATCCATCAGGAGGGCGGCGGGCCGTTCGAGCCGATGGACTTGCCCGCCAATACCCGGCATCTGGACATCTACCGCGCCCAGATCGGGCTTCTCGACAAGACATGGCAGGGCCAGACATTGGGCCGGGCGCGGACGATGGACGGAATCGAGATGGCGGCGATCGCACTCGGGACCACGCCGGAGGGACTTGCCGAGCGACCCGCGCTTCTCGGGGTCATCAACACCAACTCGCCCCTGCAACTCGACATTCCGATGGCCGAGGGGCTGATCGCCATGGCCGAGCATGGCCAGGCGCTCGCGATCACGCCCTTCACGCTGGCGGGCGCGATGGCTCCGGTGACGCTTGCGGGCGCGCTCGCACAGCAGCATGCCGAGGCGCTGGCCGGCATCGTCCTGACCCAGATCGTGCGACCCGGCGCGCCGGTGCTCTACGGCGGCTTCACCTCGAACGTCGACATGCGTTCGGGCGCGCCGGCCTTCGGCACGCCGGAATATGCCAAGGCCGCCCAGGCCTCGGGCCAGCTCGCCCGGCTAGTCGGCGTGCCCTTCCGGTCCTCGAACGTCACCGCGGCGAACGAGGTCGATGCGCAAGCGGCCTACGAAAGCCAGATGGCGCTTTGGGGCGCGCTCATGGGCGGGGCGCATCTTCTGGAGCATGGGGCAGGGTGGCTTCATGGCGGTCTGACGGCGAGTTTCGAGAAGCTGATCCTCGATGCCGAGCTTCTGATGATGATGGATGCCTATTTCGAGCCGATCGACACCGGGCCCGAGGCGCTCGCGCTCGATGCCATCCGCGAGGCGGGGCCGGGCGGGCATTTCTTCGGCACCGGGCACACGATGGCGCGGTACGAGACCGCGTTCCATGCGCCCCTGCTGTCGAACTGGGACAGCTACCCCACCTGGCGCGACCGCGGCGGCATCGACGCGCGGGCCCGTGCCAATGCCGTCTGGAAGGCGCTTCTGGCCGACTACGAGGAACCGAGCCTCGACCCCTCCGTCGCCGAGGCGCTGGACGATTACGTCGCCCGCCGCAAGGCCGAGGGCGGAGCACCGATGAACTGAGGCGAGTATGACACCGATCCGCAAGACATTCCCCCACGAGGTCGAGATCGTCGAGAACCTCTTCGTGCCGATGCCCGACGGCACGCGGCTGGCGGCGAAGCTCTGGCGGCCGCGGGGGGCGGGGCCGGTGCCCGCGATCCTCGAATACCTGCCCTATCGCAAGCGCGAGGGGACAAGGGCCCGCGACCAGAAGATGCACGCGTGGCTGGCCGGTCACGGCTATGCCTGCGTCAGGCTCGACATTCGCGGCACCGGCGACAGCGAGGGGCTGATCGACGACGAATACACCGAGCAGGAAATCCGCGACGGCGGCGACGCCATTGCCTGGATCGCCGCGCAGGACTGGTGCGACGGGCAGGTGGCGATGTACGGGATTTCATGGGGCGGGTTCAACGGCCTCCAGATCGCGGCGCGCCGGCCACCGGCGCTGAAGACGATCATCACCGTCGGCTCTACGGACGACCGCTATGCCACCGACATCCACTGGGTCGGCGGCTGCCTGTCGAAGGACAATTTCGACTGGTCGGCGACGATGTTCGCCCATAACGACCTGCCGCCCGACCCCGAGATCGTCGGGCCGGCGTGGCGCGCGATGTGGCAGTCCCGGATGCGCCACAACAGCCCGTGGATCCTGCACTGGCTCGCCCATCAGCGCCGCGACGGCTACTGGAAGCACGGCTCGGTCTGCGAGGATTTCTCGCGCATCTCGATCCCGGTTCTTGCGGTCTCCGGTTGGGCCGACAACTATTCCGAAAGCGTGCCGCGCCTTCTTGCGGGGCTTTCCGGTCCCCGGCGCGGGCTGATCGGGCCATGGGCGCATTCCTTCCCTCACGACGTGACCGTGAAGCCCGCGATCGGCTGGCTGCAGGAGGTCAGGCGCTGGTGCGACCACTGGATGAAGGGAACGCCGGGCGGGGTCATGGGCGACCCGATGTACCGGGTCTGGATGCAGGAGAGCGTGGCGCCCTCGACCTGCTACCGCGAGCGTCCGGGCCGTTGGGTGGCCGAGGCGGTGTGGCCCTCGCCGCGCATCGAGCACCGGGTGCTTCACCTCAATCCGCGCGGCCGGCTTGACGATCACGCGGGCGCGGCGGCGGGTGTCGCGATCGCGTCGCCTCTCTGGGTCGGGCTCGCCGCCGGCGAGGTCGGGCGCTACGGCGACGACGCCGAATGGCCGACCGACCAGCGCGAGGATGACGGCGGTTCGCTCGTATTCGTGACCGAGCCCTTGGCCGAGCGAACCGAGATACTCGGGGCACCGCAGTTGCACCTGCGCTTTTCCTGCGACAGGCCCCTCGCGCTCGTCGCGGTGCGGCTCAACGATGTCATGCCGGACGGAAGGTCCACCAGGGTGACGCTCGGCTGCCTCAACCTCACCCACCGCGACAGCCACGAACAAGCGAAAGCTCTTGTGCCAGGGCAGGTTTACGACGCGGTGATCGACCTCGACGACATCGCCCATGCCTTCCCGGCCGGCCACCGCATCGCGGTCTCGCTGTCGACGACCTACTGGCCGATCTGCTGGCCCTCGCCGGAACTGGCGACGCTAACCGTCATGACGGGCGAAAGCAGGCTCGAGTTGCCGGTCCGCCCGCCCGATCCCGCCGACGCCGCCTTGCGCGCCTTCGACCCGCCCGAGATGGCCGCGCCGCCGCCCTCGGTCGATCTGCCGGTCGAGACCCGGGTGCGCCGGTCCGTCCGCCGCGATCTTCCGACAGGAGAAATGGTCGTCGACTTCCCGCGCTGGACCTCCGCGCGCGAGATGCCCGACATCGGCCAGACCGTCACCGCCGACGCCGTCGCCCGCTACCGCATCATCGACGGCGATCCCCTCTCGGCCAGCTGTGAGACCGAGGCGAACGTGGCCATCCACCGCAAGGACGGCGTCTTCGGCCATCACTCCACGGGCGGCCTCACATGCGACGCCACCCATTTCCGTGTCGAGATGCGGCTTCGCGTCACCGAGAACGGCGCGACGATCTTCGAGCGCCAATGGGACGAGAGGATCCCGCGCGACCATGTCTGAAAGGGAGCGACAGGCGCGGAGATGCTGAGATACGCCGTCAAGCGCATCGCCCTCGCCGTCGTGATCCTCTTCACGGTGATGCTGGCGATGTACGCGATGGTCTTCCTGGTTCCGGGCGATCCGGCTTCTCTGGCGCTGGGGCCGCGGGCGACGCCGGAGCTGAAGGCGCTGCTTCGCGAGCGGATGGGGCTTGACGAGCCCGTGTTGTGGCAGGTCTGGCATTTCTTTCGCAATGCCGTGACCGGCGACCTCGGCTACGATGTCTGGTCGAAGCGGCCGGTGCTGGACCAGATCCTCGAGTTCTTTCCCAACACGCTGATCCTCGGCGTCGCCGCGCTCGGCTGGGCGCTGGCCCTCGGCATCGCGCTGGGCGCTGCGGCGGTGGTCTGGCGGGACACGGCGGCGGACCGTCTGCTCGGGGTGCTGTCGGTCGGGCTGATCTCCATACCTGCCTTTGTCGTCGCGATCTATGCCATCCTGATCTTCGCGGTCTGGCTGCGCTGGCTGCCGGCGATCGGCGCGGGAACGCCCGGCGATCCGGCAAGCCAGGCCCGCGCGCTGATCCTGCCTGCCTTCGCTCTCGGCATCGGCTGGGTCGGCTACCTCGCGCGCCTGGTGCGCGCCTCGCTTCTGGAAGTCATGGGCGAGAACCACATCCGCACCGCGCGTGCCTTCGGCCTGCCGGAACGCCGGGTCGTGCTTCGGTACGGGCTGCGGGTTGCGATCATCCCGACCATCGCGCTCCTCGCCGTCGGGCTCGGCTCGATCCTGTCGAGCGCGGTCTTCGTCGAGACGGTGTTCGGCCGGCCCGGCATCGGCACGCTGATCACCGGCGCGGTGCAGAAGCGGAACTACCCCGTCGTGATGGGTACGGTCCTCTTCATGACCGCCTTCTACCTCTTCGTCGTCACCGCCGCCGACCTCCTGATCGCGCGGCTCGACCCGCGGGTGCGCGATGTCTTCCGGCGGTAGGTTCAGGGCGCTTCGCGCGCTTCTGTCCGACCCGATGGGGGCGCTCGGCCTTGGGCTCGTTCTCCTCTTTGTCGTCATGGCGCTCTTCGCGCCCTGGGTGGCGCCGGCCGACCCGATCAAGCTGAACGTGGCCGAGAAGTTCCAGCCGCCGTCGCTTGCCCATCTGGCGGGCACCGACCAGCTTGGCCGCGACCTTCTGTCCCGGATCGTCTACGGGGCGCGGACGGCTCTCGCGATCGCGCTGACGGCGGTCGGGCTCGCCGGAGTCGGCGGGCTGATTCTCGGCATGATCGCGGGGTTCGGGCCGCGCTGGCTGGATGCGGTTCTGGTCCTGCTGTTCGACTCGATGTCCTCGCTGCCGATGATCATGTTCGCGCTCGCCGTCATCACCATCGTCGGGCCAGGCACCGGGACGCTGATCCTCGTCGTCGTCCTCGTCTCGATCCCCGCCTACGCGCGGCTGATCCGCGCCCAGACGCTTGCACTTTCGGGGGCGGATTTCATCGTCGCGGAGCGTGCGATGGGCGCCTCGTCGGCGCGCATCCTCTTCCGCCACCTTCTGCCGAACGTGGTCGGACCGCTACTCATCCTCCTGTCGATGGACGTGCCGGTGGTGATCATGCTGGAGGCGGGACTTTCCTACCTCAACCTCGGGGTTCGTCCGCCGACGCCCTCCTGGGGCAATATCCTCTATGACGGCTACACCTCGATCCGCGCGGCACCCCACATGGTGGTGATCGCGGGCCTGCCGCTCGTGCTCTCGACCCTCGGCTTCACCTTCCTTGGCGAGGGCCTGCGCGACGCGCTCGACCCCAGGCTGAGGCGGAGGGTGGCAGGATGAGCGAACCCGTTCTCTCGGTCGAGAACCTGTCGCTTCGCTATCGCGTGGCAGGCGGCGCGGTCGCGGCGCTGCGGAACGTGAGCCTGTCGGTCCGTCAGGGCGAGGTGCTGGGGATCGCGGGCGAAAGCGGCTGCGGCAAGTCATCGCTTGCGGCGGCGATGATCGACCTTGCGGGTGCGAATGCCGAAGTGACCGCCGGTGCGATCCGGCTGAGGGGCCAGGACATCCTTCGGCTCGACCAGGCGGCGCGGAGGCGGCTGCGCGGACGCGAGATCGCCATGGTCTTCCAGGACCCGATGACGGCATTCAACCCGGTCCTCACGGTGGGCGCGCAGCTTGTCGATTTCCAGTTCAACCTCGACGGCGTGCCGGGGCGCGAGAAACGGGCGCGGGCGCGGGACATGCTGGCCCGCGTCGGCCTGTCAGACCCCGACCTCGTGATGGGCCGCTATCCGCACGAGCTTTCGGGGGGGATGCGCCAGCGCGCGGCCATCGCGGCAGCGCTCCTTATGCGGCCCGCCGTGCTGATCGCGGACGAGCCGACCACCGCGCTCGACGTCACGATGGAGGCGCAGATCATCCATCTCTTGCGCGAACTTCGGGCGCAATACGGCTGTGCCATCGTCATCGTGACGCACCACCTGGGGGTGATTGCCGAACTCTGCGATCGGGTGGCGGTGATGTATGCCGGCGAGGTGGTGGAGGAAGCTCCGGTGGACGAGCTCTTTCACGACCCCCGCCATCCGTATACCCGCGCTCTCATCGCCTGCGATCCGGCACGGATCGGGAAAGCGACAGGGCGGCTTCCCGCCATCGGCGGGCGGCTGCCGGACCTTTCGGATCCGCCTCCGGGCTGCGCCTTCGCCGCGCGCTGCGGGATCGCCACCGACCGCTGCCGGACGGTGCCGCCGCCCAGGGTGGCGCCCGGGGCCGACCGCGGCGTGCTCTGCCACGAGGCCGCGCCATGACCGCGCTCCTGTCGGTCCGGGATCTCGCGGTGGACCTGCCGCTTGGCCGCTGGTTCGGGGGGGGCGCGCGTGCCTTGAACATTCTCGCAGGCGTGACGATGGACCTTCAGCCGGGCCGGACATTGGGACTTGTCGGGGAAAGCGGGTCGGGCAAGACGACGCTGGCCCGCGCGATCCTCGGGCTTCAGCCGGTCAGCGGCGGCACGCTCCGCTTCGACGGGGCCGAGTTGCGGCGGTCCGCGGACTTCCGCGCGATCCGCCGCCGCACCGCGCTGATGTTCCAGGATGCGACCGCCTCGCTTTCGCCGCGCATGACAGTGGGCGAGGCGGTGACCGAGCCCTTCGTCATCCATGGCATCAGGATCGCGAGCCGTCGCGGCAAGGCGGCGGAACTGCTGGCCGAGGTCGGTCTGCCGGCGGAGATGGCGGCGCGCTATCCGCACGAGCTTTCCGGCGGGCAGGCGCGGCGGGTGGGCGTGGCCCGCGCGCTGGCTCTGAAGCCCTCGCTCGTGATCGCCGACGAGCCGACGGCGGGGCTCGACGTCTCGGTGCAGGCCGAAATCCTCAACCTGATGGCCGACCTGAAGGACCGTCACGGCCTGAGCTATCTGGTCATCACCCACAACCTCGCGCTGGTTCGTCACGTCGCCGACCGCATCGCGGTTCTCTACCTCGGCCGGCTGGTGGAGACCGGCCCGACCCGTGCCATCTTCGCCGGGCCGGGCCATCCCTATACTAGGAGCCTGATCGCGGCGGAGCCGAAGCCCGACCCGCGCCAGCGCCGGACCGATCTGGCGATCCGCGGCGAGATACCGGGCATCCTCAGACGCCCCCCGGGCTGCGAGTTCCACACGCGCTGTCCCGTCGCGCGCGACATCTGCCGCAGCGCCGCCCCGGCGCTGCACGACCTCGGCCCCGGGCACAGCGTCCGGTGCCATTTCCCGGAAACCACAAGCAAGGGAGGATGAGATGAACTGGACGACCGACAGACGCGGGTTTCTGAAGCGCGCGGGCGCGGGCCTTGCCTCGGCGGTGGCGGCGCCGAACTTCGCCTGGGCGGCCGAGGGTGACACGCTGCGCATCCGCATGGACGCGGATTTCCAGGTGCTCGATCCCTGGGGGATCATCGGCGGCCTAGACGAGGTCATCCCCCGCTGCACCCAGGTTTCGCTGGTGCGCATGGGCGACATGCGCGCGGGCAACAACTGGGAGCTTTACGCGGCCGAAAAGCTGGAATGGCTCGACGATACCCGGCTCGCCTTCACGCTGCGCGATGGGCTCGTTTGGACCGGCGACTTCGGCCCCGTAACTGTGGCGGACGTTAAGTTCTCCTACGAGCGCATCGCCGGATCGGACAGCGCCTGGGCCTATCAGTTCGAGAAGCTGAAGGAGGTCGAGGTCATTGACGACCGCAACGGCGTGATCCACCTGACCGAGGCCTTCGCGCCCTTTGTCGTCATCGCTATGCCCTATTATGGTGGCCACATCGTCTGCAAGGCGGCCGTCGAGGCGGCCGGCGGCAGCTACACCACCGAGATCCCGGCGCAGTGCGGCCCGTATCTTCTCGATGCGTGGGAGCAGCAGCAGAAGGTCACGCTGAAGGCGAACCCCGGCTGGACCGGTGAAAAACCCGCCTTCGAGACCGTGGAAATTTACATCCAGGCCGACGATCAGGCGGCGCAGCTGGCCTATGAGGCCGATGCCTTCGACTATACCCGCGTCGCCCCCAGCGCGGTCCGACAGCTGAAGGAGGCGATGCCGGAAGGCGCCACGCTGATCGAGGCGGAATCCACCCGCTACGTCTGGCTGACGATCAACCAGAACGCCGAACCGCTGAAGGACATCCGCGTGCGTCAGGCGATCCAGTACGCCTATGACAGCGATGCCGTCCTGCAAGGCGCCTACGACGGGCTCGTGGGCCGGTCCGCGGGGGTCGTCCAGCCCGGCACCACCTATGCGCGTGCGAAGAACATCATCGACACCCGCGACGTCGGAAAGGCGAAGGCGCTTCTGGCCGAGGCCGGGGCCGAGGGGCTGACGCTGAATCTCGTGGCCCTGACGGATTCGACGTCGCAGACCATCGCGCAGATCATCCAGGCGAGTCTGGGGGAAGCCGGCATCACGGTCGAAATCCAGCCGACCGAGGAGGCCGCCTACTGGGCTCTGGGCGACAAGACCGCAGGCGACGACTACCTGTCGCTGGAACTGGTGCTGCAGTCCTTCGCGGGCGGCGTCGATCCGACCGAGAACCTCGTCTGGTTCCGCCCCGACCAGATCGGCGTCTACAACTGGGCCTTCTTCGACAGCGCCGAATACGAGGAGCTTTACCAGAAGTCGCTCACGGAGCGGGACGCGGACAAGCGCCGGGCGATGTTCAACCGGATGGAGGACCTGATGGAGGAATCCGGCTCCTTCGTCTTCATCTGCTTCGAGCCGCTCGTGGCGATCCACGATTCCGACCTGAAGCCGGTGATCCTTGCCGACGGTCATCCCGACCCGGTACGGTTCGCGCGGATGTGACAGGCGTTCCCGGCGGCGCCCTCCCTGGGCGCCGCCCGGTCAGGGGAAGTGGAATGGATAGGAAACGGCGGGCGCCGCGTTTCAACCGCCTGAGCGGCGAGGAACGGCGCGCGGCACTGGTCTCCGCCGGGCTTGCCTGCATGGCACGGGGCGGAATCCAGGAATTCACGGTCGACCGGATCTGCGTCGAGGCCGGCGTTTCGCGCGGTCTGATCACGCATCACTTCGGTTCGATGAACGCGCTTCTGGCCGCCGTCTACGCGCATATGTACGACGGTTCCACCAAGCCGACGCGCGCGGTGGTACCCGGAGAGACGCGGCTTTCGGCCCTGCTCGACGCCTTCTTCGCGCCGGAGGTCTTCAACCGCGACATGCTCAATATCTGGCTGGCACTCTGGGGCCAGATCTCGGTGAACGAGGACCTGAGGGCAGAACACCGCGTCCAGTATCCCGCGTATGTCCGCGACGTCGCCGCCGCAATCGACGCGGCGGCGGCGCAGAACGGGCGCACGGTGGATGCCGGGACGCTTGCCAGGACGCTGATCGCCCTGGTGGATGGGCTCGGTCTGCAACACTGTATCGAACCCGGGTCGATGGCAGCCGAGTCGGCCAGCTCGGCCTGCCGGGCGCTGCTGGAGCCGCACGTCGGCCCGTTCTGAGCGTCCGGCCGGCAGGACTGCCCGCGCGGCGACCCTCAGCCGACGCGCGCCGGTACCGTCGCGGCCCTGCGGCTGAGGTCGAAGAGCGCGGCGAAGCCGATCATGGCGGCGATCCCGCCGGAGATCATCAGGACATCGAGGGCGAGCGTCGGCGCCCCAGCGATTTCCTTGGCGGCGCGCACCGCGAAGGAGAGGATTGTGCCGAGCGCGAAGACGGGGAGCGCGTGGCGGCCGAGCAGCGCGAGCGGCGCCAGCGGGCGCGAATCGCAAAGATCGCGCAGCCAGGGTAGGACGCTGAGAACATAGGCGAGCGAGAGGAAGTGCAGCAGCCGCGGCACCGAGACATAGGTCTTGTCGAAGTCGCGGACGAGGTTGGGTGCGCCCTGCGCCGCGAGCCAGCCGAGCGCCGCGTTGCCACGATCCTGCAAGGCGGGCCACTTCAGCCAGACCAGCGACAGGAGAAGATATGCCGCCGCGGCGGCGACGAGCCAGCGGTTCACCGGCACGAACCGCGCGCCGCGTTTCAGCGCGGCGCCGGTGAGGATGCCGAGGACGAAGAGCATTTGCCAGGCGAGCGGGTTGAAGAACCACCCGCCCTGGAGCGGCAGGTTCGGCAGGTCGACGTGCGCGAACCCCACGCCTGCCCAGAGCGCGACCGAGCCCGCGAGTGTCGCACGTGGCCAGCGGCCGGCCGACAGGATCAGAGCCGGGGCCGCGAGGAGGAGCACGGCGTAGAGCGGCAGGATGTTCACATAGCCGAACTGGTGGCCGAGCAGCGGCAGGCCGATGAGCACGCCGATCGGGTCGCTGACGAGGAACTGAAAGTTGTCCTTTTCGAAAAGTGCGCCCGATCCGCCGTAGCGCAGCGTCGCGGCGACGATGGCGACGGCCCAGAACGTGACCATGAGATGGACGAGATAGAGCGTCCACGCCCGCTTCCAGATACGCCGCACACCGGCCCATAGCGGTCGCGCAGAAAGTCCCCCCGCATAGGCGAGGAAGGCCGAGAGGCCGGAGATGAAGACGAAGCCCTCCGCCGCGTCGGAAAAGCCGAAGTTGCGGGATGTCACCAGCTCGAACACCGTTCCCGGAACGTGGTTGACGAAGATCATCACGAGGGCGATGCCGCGCAGCACGTCGATCCGGCTGTCGCGCCGGCGGATTTGGACGGGCACCGGGGAGGGCCGAACGACCGCCGGTTGCGGCAGGACGGGCGCCGGCCGCGGCCGGGCCGTCAGGGCGCGGCGGGCGGCGTCAGGCATGTGCCGGCGTCCCGGTGCGGGCGGCTGCCCCGGCCGTCTCGGGTGTGCCCGTCCACCGCGCGAGGATCGCGTCGTGCGCGGCAAGGATCGGCGGGAGCGACCGCTCCTCCGGCGTGGCGAAGAGCGTGCGCGACGCGGCTGGTCGCGATGTCCAGGCGATCAGAGCCGGCGCGAGGATCATCGGCAGCAGCACCGGCAGGAGCCAGGGGAGGAGCCCGGCGCCCCAGTGCCAGGCCGCTACGAGCCCGGCGAGGCCGAGCGTGACGATGAAATGGCTTGCCTCGAACGCTTCGGCCACGGTCAGACGCGCCTCGCCGCGCCGGTTCGGCGGCCAGCCGCCGTCGGCGCCGCGCAGCACCTGGAAGACCGAGCGGGTCTGGTAGGCCATCATCACCGGCGCGATGAGACTCGACAGGAGAAGGTCGAGGACACTCGACAGGACGACATCGGAGGTGCGGCCGAACCCTCGGGCGCGTCGCGTCACCTCGGCCTCAAGCACGATCAGAAGCTTCGGCATGACGAGAAGGCCGATGATGCCGAGGAAGAGTCCGATCGCCTTCGCCGTCTCGTCGCTCGGGAAGACCGGGAAGAACTGGTGCGGGTCGGGGAAGTAGTCCGGCGGCGGAAGGGTGGCGCGATCGGCCACGGCCGCGATGAGGAATCCGGCCCAGAAGACCGGCGCGATATAGGACACGATCCCGAGTGCCATGGAAAGCCGGCTCCAGCCGAGAAGGCCCGCGGCGGTCACCACGCGGCTGTGCTGGAGGTTGCCCTGGCACCAGCGACGGTCGCGTCTGGCATATTCGATCAGGCTCTCGGGGCCTTCCTCGTAGGAGCCGCCGAGGTCGGGGTCCACCCGCACGTCCCATCCTGCGCGGGCGAGCATCGCCGCCTCGACGATGTCGTGGCTGAGGATGTGACCGCCGAAGGGCGGCGAGCCGGGCAGTTCCGGCAGGCCGCAGCTTTCCGCCCAGGCGCGGGTCCGGACGATGGCGTTGTGACCCCAGAACGGCCCCGCTCCGCCTTGCAGCCGCGCCAGTCCGCGGGCAAAGACTGGCGAGTAGAAGGCGGCGGCGAACTGCATGGCGCGACCGAAGATCGACCCCGCCCGGACGATCACCGGCAGGGTCTGAATAAGGCCGAGCCGGGGCTCGGCCTCCATCCGCCGGATCATCTGGAGGATCGTGGTGGGCTCCATCAGGCTGTCGGCGTCGAGGATCACCGCGTAGTCGTAGGCCGCGCCGCTGCGGCGGAAGAAGTCGGCGATGTTGCCGGCCTTGCGGCCGGTGTTCCGCTCCCGCCGCCGGTAGAAGAGCCGCCCTTCGCCGCCGGTCTCGGCCATGAGGCGGGAGAACCAGTAGGCTTCGCCAGCCATGGTTTCGGGCCGCGAACTGTCGGAAAGGATGGCGAAATGGATTGTGGCCGGCGCATCCTTCAGTGCCGCCATCATCGCGGCGACGCGCGCGAAGGTGGGCGCGGGATCCTCGTTGCAGACGGGCATGAGCACGCAGGTTCGCCCGCGGATCGTTGCGGCGGATGGCACCGCCCGCGGCGTCGGCCAGAGGCCGACGAGGGCAAGCATCGCGCCCCAGGCGAGCCAGGCGGTCGACAGCGTGAGGAGCGCGGCCGAGACCCAGGCCCAGGGCGTCAGGCCGGCCGCGGAGGAATACTGGATGAAGAGCGCCGCCGCCCCGCCGCCGGCGACCAGCGGCACGAGGACCGCGATCGTTCTGAGCAGAACGGGCGGGCGGGTCGCCGTCATCTCACGGCTCCGCGCGCCGCCTGGGGGCTGCGAAGAGCGCGCGCAGCGTCTCGAACGGGCGGACCGGTTCGAGCCGCTGCTCGGGCATGGCCAAGGGCGCATGGGGCAGGGACGCGGCCCCAAGAACGCTGGCGGTGGTCATGGCGTCCTCGAAGGCAGCCGCGCCGGACAGGTCGGACGGAGTCATGGCTTCACCCATTGGAAGGACCAGATTTCGGACAGCTTGCGGCCGTAGCCGGCGACATGCGCCGTCATCTCGACGAGGGACCCGGATTCGGACGCGACATCGACCACGAGCCGCCAGACGTCGCCGTCCGGAAGCTTGGACAATGTCGTCACATCAGCCGTTCCGCCGTTGATCGTCAGCACCGGTTTCACCTCTGCGTCATCTTCGGGCAGCCGGCCGAGCATCCCGCCCTTGAAGTCGATGACGAACTTGTGCGTATCGGGCGGGTTTTCAAGCCCTGCCGGGCCGCCGATCCCGCTGCGCGTGGCCGATACAATGGCCTTGTCGTCGGCATAGTCGGGTTCCAGCCGACCCCAGTGCATCCGGTAGGCGAACTCGCGCGCATCGCCGGCCTTCACCGGCGTGTCGGGAACCCAGAAGGCGCCGATGTTGTCGTGAACCTCGACTGCGGTCGGAATCTCGAACAGCCGGATCTTGCCCGGCCCCCAGTCGCCGACAGGCTCGATATCGACCGAAGGGCGCAGGTCGTAACGCGCCCCGGCGTCCTGATAGTCGTCGAAGTCGCGCCCGCGCTGGTGCAGGCCGAAGCGGCGTACCTGTACCTCGGCGAAATAGGACGACGAAAGCGCCTTCGGGTTGTCGAGCGCACGCCAGATCACGTCGCCGTCGGCCCGCAGGATCCTCAGCCCGTTGCTGTCGTGGACGCGTGGCCGGTAATCCTCGAAGTCGCCGCGGTTCACGTCGGCGAAGAGGAACATCGAGGTCAGCGGCGCGACGCCAATCTGCTCCACGTCGCCGCGGAAAAAGAGCCGGGCGGTGACGTCCACGACCGTCTCCACGCCGGGAGTGATGACGAAGCGGTAGGCCCCGGTCACGCTGGCGCTGTCGAGCGCTGCATAGACCGTCATGGTCTCGGCACCCGGCGCGGGCTTCTCGATCCAGAAGGCGCTGAAGCGGGGGAATTCCTCCGCCTTCGGCAGTCCGCTGTCGATCGCGAGGCCGCGCGCGGAAAGCCCATAGGCGTTGCCGAGCCCGAGGGCGCGGAAGTAGCTTGCCCCGATGAACGAGATCACCTCGTCCATCTTGTCGCCGCGGTTCATCGGATGGGTCAGCTTGAAGCCGGCCACGCCGGGCAGCGCGGTGCCGGGCGGCACCGTGCCCTGCAGGCGGTGGCGATACTCGAAATCGTCGGTGGTGAAGGTCATCCCGGTTGCCATGCCGTCGACAACCTCGAAGACATGCACCGGCTCCTTGAAGAGCCAGCCGAGATGGAACGGCATCATCCGCCAGGTGATCCCGGGCGTGTTCCACCGCGCCCGGGCCGGGCGGTAGGCGATGAGGTTGTAGTCGTCGTAGGTCAACTCGGCGAAGACCTGGGGGATCGACTCGGGGTCGGGAACCGGTGCCGCCGCGCGTACCCGCACCTCCTCTGTCAGGAGGTCGAAGGAGAAGGGCCGCGATCCCGTCTCCTCTGCCACGAGGCGGGTTCCGGCAAGGAGCGCTGGCACGCAGACGGATGCAGCTGCGGAAACGAGGAAGCGCCGCCGCGAGGGCGGCGAGGGAAGTGGTAACGAAGGGGTCATTCGTTTTGTTTTCAACCGGCTAGAAGCGGCGCGACTCAGCGCAGGGGTCCCGATGGCGCATTCACTCCGCATCTGGAGATTGCGCAAGGGGAATGACTATGCTGCAGGTGCGAAACATGCACCGGATGCATGGCTCCGGAGGATCATTGCCGATTTGCGGACCCATTGGCCGGCGGGATTCCGCCTTGCGCACAAATTTTGGGCAGAGTCGGTTGTCCGGCCGCCCGGCGGCCATATTGTTCCCGGCGGTGCCGGAAAGACTCGAAGTCGCCGCCCGGCTGTGGCAGGGACGGGTCGAACGGATGGCGAGGTGCTCATGGCGCAGATGACGGCTGACCACCAGGCGGTGGCGAGAAGCTCGCTGCTGCTGGCGGGGACCTCGGCGGAAGTGGCGGCGAACGTGCTTGCCGGAGCGCGGGTCAAGACCTTCGACCGCGGCGCGACGATCTTCCTGCAAGGCGAGCGGGCGGCCGCGATCTACATCGTTGCCGCTGGCTGGGTGAAGCTCTACCGGATCGCGCCGAACGGAGCCGAAGCGATCGTCGGAGTCTTCACCCGCGGCCACAGCTTCGGCGAGGCGGTGGCGTTCCGGCACGATGTCTACCCGGTCGCGGCCGAGGCGGCGACGGATTGCGAACTGATCCGGATCGAGGCGGACGCGTTGCTGCGGCTGATCGAGAACAATCCGAGGATTGCGGTGTCCATCCTGACCGCAACCTTCGCGCATCTGCACAGCCTTGTGGCGCAGGTGGAACAGCTCAAGGCCCAGACCGGCGCGCAGCGGGTCGCCGAGTTCCTCCTGGAGCTTGCAGGCTGCCAGGACGGGCGTTGCGACGTGACGCTTCCCTATGACAAGGTGCTGATCGCCGGCCGCCTCGGCATGAAGCCCGAAAGCCTGAGCCGCGCCTTCCAGAAGTTGCGCAAGGTGGGCGTGAAAGTGCTGCAGAACCACGCCGAGATCGCCGACGTGGCTGCGTTGCGCGACTATGCCGAGGAAGACCCGGCCGATGCCTGGGCGCGCGGCGGCTGACTACCCGGCGAGATAGAGCGCAAGCAGGAGAAGCGCGTAGAGCGCGAGCGTCAGGCCGAAGCCGCGGCGGAAGGCCGGCGCCTCGTCGAGCCTGAGGTAGGCGTTCAGGATCGTCCGCGCCTTGGCCCAGGCGAGCGCAAGGATCGCCGCGCCTCCGAGCGTGATCGCGCTGCCGGTTAGCGCCCCCCGCGCCACGGCGACGGAAAGCCCCGTCGAGGCGCCCGACAGCGCAAGGAGGAGAGCCCAGGCTTTCGTCACAGGAGCCATGGCCTACCTCAGCAGATAGATCACGGGGAAGACGAGGACCCAGACGAGGTCAACCATGTGCCAGAAGGCCACGCCCGCCTCCACCTCGCGCGGGCGGGCCCGGGCGGCCACGAGGAGGAGGACGACGATCCCGGCCGCGACATGGGCGGCGTGAAAGCCGGTGATGAGGTAGTAGAAGGTGAAGAAGGGGTGTGTCTCCACCCCGATGCCCTGCGCCGCCTTGTCGGCATACTCGGCCCATTTGATCGCGAGGAAGAGCGCGCCGAAGCCCGCCGCAGCGGCGAGAAGCCCGCGGGCGCGGGCAAGGCGCCCCGCCTCGACCGCCTGCGCGCCGAGGGCCGCGAGCCAGCCCGAGGTGACGAGGACGATGGTGTTCACACCGGCGGCCGAACGCTGCAGGTGATCCTGCGCGGCGGCAAAGCCCTCCGGGTCGGTCAGCCTGACAGCGAGGAAGGCCGCGAGGCCCGCGCCGAAGACCAGAAGCTCCGACACGATCAGCACCCAGATCATCAGGTCGCCCGGCAGGTCGTCGAAGGGGCTCAGGTCGGTGTGGTTACGGTCCGTCATGCGCCCACCAACTGCCGGTAGATCTGCGGCAGCGCCTGCGTCAGCTTCTCGGGATGCGGGATGACGGCATAACCGCCCTGGCCGAAGAGCCGCGGGAACCACGACTTGCCGTCGCGGTCAACGGTGATGCCGAAGACGGCATGGCCAAGGCGCCGCGCCTCCTCCACCGCCTTGCGGCTGTCTTCGATGCCGTGGCGACCCTCGTAGTGGTCGAGGTCGTTGGGCTTGCCGTCGGTGATGACGAGAAGAAGCCGCCGCCGCCTCGCCTCGCGTGCGAGGCCCGTCGAAGCATGGCGGATCGCCGCGCCGAGGCGGGTGTAGTGGCCGGGCTTCAGCCCTGCGATCCGCGACTCCACCGTGGACGACATGGGCTCGCCGAAGCGTTTGACGGCCTGCATATAGACCCGATCGCGCCTGAGCGAGGAAAACGCGTGGATGGCGAAGTCGTCGCCGCAGGCGTCTAGCCCCCAGGCGAGCGCGGCCAGCGCCTCGCGCTCGATGTCGATGACGGCGCGGCCGTCGTGCCCGTGGCCCGGCACCGCGCTTTCGGTCGAGCGTGACACGTCGAGCAGGATCGAGACCGCGAGATCGCGCTTTTCGGTGCGGTTCTGGAGCCAGACCCGGTCGTCGCCCCCGCCCGAGGCGACGAGATCGACGCGTGCGCGGATGGCGCGGTCGGTATCCAGTTCGTCGCCATCGCGGTGCCCCGCGGTAAGGATGCGGGCAGGTCGCAGCGCCTCGAACTGGCGCCGGACGGCACGGATGCGTTTTGCGGCGCCGGCGTCGCTGCGGAAGGCGGGCTCCTCGGTTCCCGGTTCCACCGTCGAGGCAAGGACACGGACATGGGCGGGCAGGTAGGCGCCGCTGCGGGCGTCCCATTCGGGGTAGGTCGTCTCGGCCGAAATCCGTTCGCGGTCCACGTCCTCGGGCGCGAGGTCGAGGTGGAGCTTGAGGCGCGTGGCCGGCGCCTTGGAAATCTGCCCGAGCCCGATCTCGTCGATGTCATCGGCCGCCTTCCTGGCGTCGTCGTTCTCGTCTTCCTCCACCCGGCGGTTGAGGTTGATGAACTCCGCCCAGGAGAGGATCGCCTCGAACTTGTGGAGGATGAAGCTGTCGTTCCGCTCGATCTGGTCGGACTTGCGCCGCCTTGCGCGGTGGGTGCGGCCCTCGGCCGCCTCGGGCGTGCCGTCGGTCGCGCGGGTCTCGACGGCGGTCGTCGCCGAGAAGGCGAGCGGGCGCAGGTCTGGCCAGAGCGGGACCGGGCGGAAGGGCCGGTAGCCGCGCGGGGCGCGATACGCCGAGAGGTCGCCGGCCGCGACCGCCTTCGCCATCCGCTCAGCCTTCGGAGAAAGCGGGGCAGGGTCGCCGAGGAGGTGCCGGACCACCGCCTCCACCGTCCGCTCCGCCTCGGGCAGCCAGGGCACGCGGCGAGTGTCGAGATGGGTCCGGGCGAGGTCGGCGTGAAGCCGCGCGAAGCCGGGCGCGTCGGCAAGTGTCGCTGTTGTCATCTCACGCGCGGCGATCAGCGCGGCGAGGTCGGCGCGCAGGGGATCGTCCTCGACGCGCGGGGCGCCGGCGTGGGCGGCGACGGCGGCGAGCCAGATGTAGAGCGCGGCATTGGCCTCGCGCGCGGGGAAGGCGGCAAGGCTCTCGGGCAGGCGCAGGGCCTCGCCGTCGAAGCTCGCGCGCGCGGTCGCCTCGACATCGGTGCCGAGGCGGCGGCGGATCGAGAGGCGGTGGCCCGAGCGTTCCGGTGCCACCGGCTTGATCTCGACGGCGGGGCTGCCGCCCAGACCGCGGAAGAGGACTGCCAGCCGTCCGCCGACCTCGGAAAGGTCGACACGGGCTCCGTCGTGGACGCTCGGTGCGTCAAGACGGCTGGCATAGGCGTGCCACAGTTTCCCGACGGTTTCCTCGGGTTCCCATGGCTCGATCTCGATCCCGGACATCGGCCGGCCTCACCCGAAAACGGCGGTGACGAGATCGAGGAGCCCGCGTTTGGTGTCTTCGTCGTCGGTGAGCGGTTCGATCATCGCGACCCGGATGGCCCGGTCGGGCGCCATGCCCTGCGCGATGAGGGTCGCCGCATAGACGACGAGGCGGGTCGAGGTGCCTTCCTCCAGGTCCTGCCCCTTCAGCGCGCGGAACTTGTTCGCAAGCCGCACGAGCGGTTTCACGCGATCCTCGGCAAGCCCGCTTTCGCGGGCGACGACGGGGACCTCGTGTTCGGGCTTCGGGAAGGTGAAGTCCAGGCTGACGAAGCGCTGCCGGGTGGAAGGCTTCAGCGTCTTGAGAATGTTCTGGTAGCCGGGGTTGTAGGAGGCGACGAGCATGAAGCCGGGGGCGGCCTCCAGTTCCTCGCCGGTCCGGTCGATCGGCAGCATTCGCCGGTCGTCGGTCAGGGGATGGAGGACCACAGTCACGTCCTTTCGCGCTTCCACCACTTCGTCGAGGTAGCAGATGGCCCCTTCCCGGACCGCAAGGGTCAACGGTCCGTCGACCCAGACCGTCTCGCCGCCCTTGAGGAGGTAGCGCCCGATCAGGTCGGCGGCGGAAAGGTCGTCATGGCAGGCGACGGTGTGGAGCGGCCGGCCGAGCCGGGCCGCCATATGGGCGACGAAGCGGGTCTTGCCGCAGCCGGTCGGTCCCTTCAGCAGGACCGGCAGACGGTTCCGGTAGGCTGCCGCGAAGACATCGCATTCGTCGCCCTGCGGCAGGTAGTAGGGGGCGTCCGCCGCCCCCTTCAGGTCAAAGGTTCCGTCCATCGCCCTTACTCCGCCGCAACATGGTCAGCGTCGTGCTCGATCCGTCCGCGCTCCAGCGGACCCGGTTCGATGATCTCGCGCCGGGGCACGAGCACGGCGTAGATGAACAGGATCGCGCCGAGGACGACCGCCACGCCCGAGCCGAAGCGCATGGCGAAGAAGATCCAGAGCTGATCCTGAACGTCCATGTAGGCCTCGCCCATGACGCGCTGGAGGTGCGTCTGCACGGTGCCCGCGAAGGTCAGGGTGAAGGTCATGAAGACCATGCCGCCCGACATCAGCCAGAACGAGGCCATGTTCAGCACCTGGTTGTAGGGGTCGCGCCCGAGGAGGTGCGGCATCGCGTAGGAGAAGATCGCGAGGTTCAGGGCGACATAGGCGCCAAAGAAGGCGAGGTGGCCGTGGGCGGCGGTGATCTGGGTTCCGTGAGTGTAGTAGTTCACCCCGTGCAGCGTGTGGAGGAACCCCCATACGCCGGCGCCGAAGAAGGCGAGCGTCGCGCAGCCGAGCGCCCAGAGGAGTGCTGCCTTGTTCGGGTGGTCGCGCCGGCCCTTCCATACCATGACGAAGGCGAAGGCCATCATCGCGAAGAACGGCACCACTTCGAGCGAGGAGAAGATCGAGCCGATCCATTGCCAGTAGCCGGGCGTGCCGATCCAGTAGTAGTGGTGCCCGGTGCCGAGGATGCCCGAGAAGAGCGCCGCGGCGACGATCACGTAGAGCCATTTCTCCACCACCTCGCGGTCGACGCCCGTCAGCTTCAGCATCAGGAAGGCGAGGATCGAGGCCATCACAAGCTCCCAGGTGCCTTCGACCCAGAGGTGGACGACGTACCACCAGTACATCTTGTCGAGCGCGAGGTTCGACGGATTGTAGAAGGCGAAGAGGAAGAGCAGAGCGAGGCCCCAGAGGCCCAGGAGCAGGATGTTGGTGATCGCCGTCTTCTTGCCCGAGAGCACCGTCATCGTGATGTTGTATAGGAAGATCAGCGCGGCAACGACGATACCCACCTTCACCCATGTCGGCTGTTCGAGGAACTCTCGCCCCTGCTTGCCGAGGAGGAAGTTGCCTTCGAAGAGGTTGAAGAAATAGGTGACGACCACGCCCGCCGTGCCGAGGACAAAGATCGCCAGTTGCAGATAGGCGAGCTTGGGGGAGTGGATCTCCCGCTCGCTTTCCTCGGGGATGAGGTAGTAGGCGGCGCCGAAGAAGCCCAGCAGAAGCCAGACGACAAGGCTGTTGGTGTGCAGCATCCGCGCCACGTTGAAGGGCAGCACTTCCGACAGGAAGTTGCCGTCGACATAGATCCAGCCGAGGACAAGCCCCATCGTGACCTGGACGGCGAACAGCGCCATGGCCACGAGGAAGTAGGCCAGCGCGATCTTTTGCGATTGGTATTTCATGGTTCTGTCTCCTCAGCCCGCGTCGTTCGGCGGCCAGTCCTGCGCGCGGATCTTGTTGGTCCACAGCAGGAAGTCGGCAAGCTCGCGGTATTCCTGATCGCTCAGGTTGAACTGCGGCATCTGGCGGCGGCCCTCGATGCCCGTGGGCATCGCGTCCATCCAGCCTTTCAGCGCCTCATAGGCCGCCTCGGGGTCGTCCTCGACGCCCCAGCGGGTCATGACATTGGCCAGTTCCGGGGCGAAATAGGCGCCCTCGCCCAGAATCGTGTGGCAGTTGATGCAGGCCTTCTTTTCCCAGATGTGCTTGCCGGCAGCGACGCTGTCGGTCAGCCCGGCCGCGTCGGTGGAGGTCGTGTGGATGTAACGGTGGCTATGCGCCGTCAATCCGACGAAGATGAGGATGAAGAACAGGGATCCGCCATAGAAGATATTGCGGGCCATGCTCTTGGTCATGACTTCGCGCATTGCGCTTATCCTTCCCGGAGCAATTGAATCACAGACGGGAGGATGCCGCGGTGCAGCGGCGATGTCCTTAACCAAAGTCAAACACTTAGCTTAGTTCTTCGACGCGCGCGGTGGGAAATGCTGCAATTGCTCCCGCGATCTCGTCCCGGCCCATCAGGCAGAAGGCGGTGGACAGCGCGTCCGCCGTCGCGGCGTCGGGGGCGGAGACCGCGACGGTGGTCCAGCGGGGCGGAAGGCCCGTCGGGTGGAGGATGTGGGGCGCCCCGCCGCCGATCCGGGTTCCGGCGGGCGAGGAGGTCGCAAGTGCGCGGTCGCTGAGCCCGATCCGCGCCAGTTCCGCCCCGTCGGGCGCCGCGATGGCGGCCTGCCAGGCCCGGTCGCCGTTCCGACCGAGCGCCATGACCTCGCCGATGTCGATCAGCACGTCGCCGAAGCCCTCGGCCCTGAGGAGTGCCGCAACCCGGTCGGCGGCATGGCCCTGGGCGATCCCGTTGAAGGTGAGCGCCTGGCCCGGCGCCAGCGCGATCTCGTCCCGGCCGATGCGCAGCCGCGACCAGCCGACGAGCGCCCGCGCCGCCGCGACATCGCCGCCCGTTGCGGTGGCCAGCCAGAGCGGCTGGATCGAGGGGTCGAAGACCCCGCCGGTGGCGGCATGAACGCGCGACGCGAGTTCGAAGAGCGCGAAAACGTCGGGGGCGGGATGCGAAAGCCGGCCGTCGCGGTTGAGCCGCACGAGCGCCGAATCGGTGTGGAGGGAGAAATGCGTCTCGACCCGCAGGAGTTCGCCCTCGACCCGCGCGAAGAGGCGCTGCGCGCGGTACTGTTCTGCACCATGCAGGACGATCCGCGCGGCCGCACCCAGCGCCCGGCCGGTCCAGACCGAAGGCGCCGCGGCCCGGGCGGGGCGGGCGAGTGTCGCGGCGGCGGCAATGGTGAGGAAGCGGCGGCGGTGCATGGCTCACTCCCCAGGCGTGGTCAGGCGCGGCCCCCAGAAGACGGGCCAGAGCGCGATGAGGTAGAGAAGGAAGGCCAGCGACCACAGGATACCGGCGGCGACCGTTGCGGGAAGCGCGATCCCGGCGTAGGTGGCGGCGATCCAGCGGAAAAGCGCGGCGAGGGGCAGGAGGACATAGGCCAGCGCCAGCGGCGCGGGGGCGACGAGGGGACGGCCCGAGTGGCCGAGGCTCGCGCGGGACATCACGGCGAGCGTCATGCCGCCCACGCCGCCGATGGCGATTACATGGAGCGCGGCGACGGGTGCGCCGAGACCGAAGGCCGCGAGCCCGGTCAGGATGAGGCCGAAGCCGATCAGCCCGAAAGACAGGTGCAGCGCCCAGAGGATCGGCTGGTTGAGGGTGAAGCCGGGGCGCCAGAAGGCAAGCCGCGCGAGTTGCCCGGCGCCGGCGAGAAGCGCGATGGAGCCGAGGATTGCGTCCGGCACCCCCGCGAGGGTCGCAAGCGGCAGGATGATTGCCGCCGCGACGGCCGGCGCGTCGAGCCGCGCGAAGGAGCGCGGCAGGGCGGTTTCGCGCCCGGCCCGGGTCATCGCGTTCCGGGTGAAGGCAGGCGTCACGCGGCCGCCGAGGACGGCGATCATCGCGACGAGCCCGTAAAGCCCGGCATGGAGGCCCGGGAGCGCGGTCGCGGCGGCGACACCCATCCATTCCAGATGGACGAAGAGATTCGCCGTCCAGATCAGCGCAAGGAGGCCGAGGAACATCACGTTCTGCGGCTTCGGCCGGCGGACGAGCTGGGTGGCGATCTTCGCCGCCAGAAGCGGCAGGAAGGCGAGGTCCGCGACCGCGACGAGGGGCAGGGGGAGGGTGCCGGCGAACCAGACCGCGACCCGCCCGGCGAGCCAGAGGCCTACCGCGCAGGCGATGAAAACGTGCCGTGCTGCCTTTGCGCCGGTCCAGTTCGGCACCGCCGTCAGGAAGAAGCCGCCGAGCGCGGCGGCGCCGTAGCCGAAGATCATTTCGTGCGCATGCCATTCGACCGGCGGCAGCGCCGCGGGCAGCGGCACCGGCACGAGGAAGGACAGCGTCCAGAGGCCGATGGCAAAGAGGGCGTAGAATCCCGCCGCAAGGAAGAACGCGCGGAAGCCCTCGCCGAAGAGGCGGACGAGCGGGGTCATGCGGGAACTCCTTCCGCGCCGCGCGCCCGCCGCTTCAGGACCGGGCAGATGCCGGGGTCGTTCATCACGACCTGACAGCGCAGGCAGAGGACGCATTCATTGGCATTGATCCGGCCCAAGGGGTCGATTGCGCCGACGGTGCATTTCGTCTCGCAGAGGCGGCATTCGCGGCCGCATTGCGGGCGCCGCTTCAGCCAGTCGAAGACCTTCAGCTTGGCCGGGATCGCGATGCCCGCACCCAAGGGGCAGAGGTAGCGGCAGTAGAACCGCTCGATGAAGAGCCCAGCGCCGAGAAGCACGATCACGTAGAGGACGAAAGGCCAGGCGCGCCACATTCGAAGCGAAATAGCGGTCTTGAAGGGCTCTGCCTCGGCCATGACGAGCGCGTCGCGCATGGAATAGAACGAAAGCGCGAGAAGCCCCACGAAGAGCGTGTACTTGATGACCCAAAGCCTCTCGTGCAGCGCCTGCGGCACGGCCAGCTGCTTCACGCCGAGCCGCCGGGCGGCGAGGTTCAGGAGTTCCTGGAGCGCGCCGAAGGGGCAGAGCCAGCCGCAGTAGACGCCGCGCCCCCAGAAGAGCATCCCGAGCGCGGTGAAGGACCACAGAAGGAAGATCACCGGCTCGATCAGGAAGGTCTCCCACCGGAATCCGGTGAGGAGCGAGTGGACGAAGGCGATCACCTGCACCACCGACAACTGTCCGTTCAGCCCCCAGCCGAGCACGAAGAGCGTCGTGGCGAGGAAACCCGCGCGGCTGAGGAGCCAGAGCTTCGGGCGGCGCGTGATCCATTCCTGTGCGAACAGGATGAGCGTGAGAACGGCAAGCATCGCCACGACGATCCCGGTTTCCACCCGCTTCTCGGCCCAGATCTCGCGCCATAGCGCCTCCGGCTCCGCCACCGGGGCAAGGCGGTAGGCGTCCGGCAGGCGGTAGTCGGCGCCGACGCTCGCCGCGACCTCGCCCGCCGGGGCGGGGCGGGTGGCGCGCACTTCGACCCGGAAAGGCTCCAGCGGGTCGATCTCGGGGGGAAGGCGGAAGAGGCTGATTTCCTTCACCTCGGGGGCGCCCGCGATGGCGAGCCGCTTGACCATCGAGTAGCCGCCCGCGTCGGGGTGAAGCCGTGTGTCGCCTTGGACAACCGTCACCCGCTCGAAGGCGCCGCTCCGCTTCCAGTCCGTGCCACGGTGGGAAAAGGCGCCTGACGAAATCAGAACGAGGACGGTCTCGCCCGGCCCGAGGGAGCCGACCGCCGAGGTGAACGCCTGCTGGCCGAGAAGGTTCTGGCCGACCGCGGGAGGGTCGATGAGCCCGGTCCAGAGGTGGAGGAAGTCGCCTTCGCCGGGCGGGACCGGCACCGTGGCGCCGGCGAGCGCCGCCGCCGCGTCGGTCATGCTGATGCGCGTTTCGACCAGGGCGCCCGAGGTGACGAGCGCGGGCCAGTCGGCGGGCGCGAAGCTCAGCCGGTCGATCCCGCCGCCGGCCGCGATGTAGCCGCGGCCGATGGCGAGCGTGCGGGCCGTGCGCAGGATGCCGTCGCGGATGACGCCGGTCGAGACGGTCGCGCGGGCGATCACGTCGGGCAGGCCCGGCGTACCGGCAAGCGTCCCTTCGGGGGGGGCGGTCAGATCGTATCCCGCGAAACCGTCCACATAGGCGGCGATGTCCGCGTCCGAGATGCCGAGCGTCAGCACCGGTTCATTATGGACCATGAGCCGGGCCCCGGCGATCTTCGCGTCCGGTGTGACGGCGACGAGCACGTCGAGCGGCCGCCCGGAATAGCCGACCGATCCGGCGA
The DNA here is from genome assembly GCA_020637675.1 of Paracoccaceae bacterium. Classification (GTDB taxonomy): domain Bacteria; phylum Pseudomonadota; class Alphaproteobacteria; order Rhodobacterales; family Rhodobacteraceae; genus Albidovulum. Next base: position 955,787 of record JACKKD010000003.1, read on the forward strand.
TTTCCCAGGTGGAGCCGATCACGCCCACCTCGTCGTCGCCGCTGCGCACCGTCCAGCCGGGCACGCTCGCATCCTGCCGGGTCACGGTCAAACCGTCCCGGCCGAAGAGTCCGGACACGATCGCCTGGTCCGGGGCGGCCGCCACAATCGCATCGGCGCCCAGACCGCCCGCAAGCCCTGCGGCCCCCGCCGCGAGGGCGGATGCGGCAATCAGGACCATGGCGATCAGGATCGGGGTGAGACGGCGCATTCCGACGGTTCCGGGGGATTGCCGGCAGGATGCGCCGCAATAGGCGCGCCTTCCTTGACAGAAGTCAAAGAATATTCCGGCGCCCGCGGGCAGATTGACCCGTGCCTCACCAGCTGACGGAGACAATCATGACAATCCGAGCCTCCCACGCCAGGCGCACGCTGCTGAGCAGCGCCGCGCTGGCGCTCGCCGTCCTCGCGGGCCCCGCGCTCGCGCAGGAAAAACCGAAGGAACACGGCGACGGGCCCGCCGCCGCCTATGAGCCGTCGATGACGACGCTCGCGGAAATCCAGGTCGAGATTCCGGGCCGCCACCCCGACGATCCGGTCATGACGCAGGAGGAATTCCAGCGCGGCACGGAAATCTACTTCCAGCGTTGCGCCGGCTGCCACGGCGTCCTGCGCAAGGGCGCGACCGGCAAGCCGCTGACGCCGGACCTCACCCGCGAGAACGGGTTCGACTACATCAAGTCCTTCATCACCTACGGCTCGCCCGCAGGGATGCCGAACTGGGGCACCTCTGGCGACCTGACGGAAGACGAAGTGGACCTGATGGCCCGCTACGTTCTTCTCGAACCGCCGCAGCCTCCGGAGTGGGGCATGCCGGAAATGATGAACTCCTGGAAGGTCCTGGTGAAACCGGAAGACCGTCCGAAGGAGAAGATGAACGACATCGACATCGAGAACCTGATGTCAGTCACCTTGCGTGACGCCGGCCAGATCGCCCTGATCGACGGCGGCACCTACGAGATCAAGGCCGTCATCGACACCGGCTATGCGGTGCACATCAGCCGCATCTCGGCCTCGGGCCGCTATCTCTTCGTCATCGGCCGCGACGGTCTGGTGAACATGATCGACCTCTGGATGGCGGAACCCACCACGGTCGCCTCGATCAAGATCGGCATCGAGGCGCGGTCGGTCGAAACCTCGAAGTTCGAGGGCTTCGAAGACAAGCTGGCCATTGCCGGCGCCTACTGGCCGCCGCAGTTCGTGATCATGGACGGCGACACGTTGGAGCCGAAGAAGATCGTGAGCACGCGCGGCATGATCTATGACGAACAGACCTATCACCCGGAACCCCGTGTCGCGTCGATCCTGGCCAGCCACTATCGGCCCGAGTTCATCGTGAACGTGAAGGAGACGGGCAAGATCCTCTTCGTCGACTACACCGATCTGAAAAACCTCAAGATGACCGAGATCGAGGCGGAACGCTTCCTGCATGACGGCGGGTTCGACAGCACCAAGCGTTACTTCCTCGTCGCGGCCAACGCGCGCGGCAAGATCGCGGTCGTCGACACCAAGGAAGACAAGCTGACCGCGCTGATCGAGACCGGCGGCCAGACCCCGCACCCGGGCCGTGGCGCGAACTTCACCCACCCGGTCTACGGGCCGGTCTGGTCGACCTCGCACCTTGGCGACGAATCGGTGGCGCTGATCGGCACCGATCCGGAAGGCCACCCGGATCAGGCGTGGAAGATCGTCGACAGCTTCTATGCGCTCGGCGGTGGGTCGCTGTTCATCAAGACCCATCCGAACTCCACCCATCTCTATGTCGATGCGCCGCTCAACCCAGACGCCGAGACTTCGGCTTCGGTCGCGGTCTTCGACATCACCAAGATGGGCGGCGATCCGAACGTGGACCCGGAATTCACCACCCTGCCGATCGGCGAGTGGGCGGGGATCCCGGAAGGCCAGCCGCGCGTGGTGCAGCCCGAGTTCAACAAGGAAGGCACCGAGGTCTGGTTCTCGGTCTGGAACGCGAAGGACAAGGAAAGCGCCATCGTCGTCGTCGATGACAAGACGCTCGAGCTGAAGCAGGTGATCAAGGATCCGCGCCTGATCACGCCCACGGGCAAGTTCAACGTCCTCAATACCAGAAACGACGTCTACTGACGCCGTCAGGACGGGCGGAGGGGTCCCGCGTTTCCTTCCCTTCGCCCGTCCACCACTTGCGGAGCAGATGCCATGCGTGATTTCAGTCCCGGCAGGGTCTTCCTCATCGGCGCTGGACCCGGCGATCCGGAACTCATGACGCTGAAGGCGGCCAGGCTTCTGCAATCGGCCGATGTTGTCGTCCACGACCGGCTCGTCTCGGACGGGATCATGGCCATGATCCCCGACGGCGTGCGGCTGATCGACGTCGGCAAGATGGCGGGCCATCACAAGCTCGCCCAGGACAAGATCAACACGCTTCTGGTCGAACTTGCGCTCGCCGGGCATCGCGTGGTGCGGCTGAAGGGGGGCGACCCCCTGATCTTCGGGCGCGGCTCGGAAGAGGCGGAGGTGCTGCGCGCTGCCGGCATCCCCGTCGAATACGTCCCCGGCATCACCGCCGCGCAGGGGGCCGCCGCGGCGACCGGCGTACCGCTCACGCACCGCGGGCTCGCGACCGGCGTGCGCTATGTCACCGGCCATCGCGCAAAGGACGCCGGGCTCGACCTCGACTGGGCCTCGCTCGCGTCAGAGGACACGACGCTCGTGGTCTACATGGGCGCGGCCAACATCGCCGAAATCGCCTTCCAGCTCATGCGCCATGGGTTGCCGGCCGGGATGCCGGTCTTGGCCGTCTCGGGCGCCACGACGCCGCAGGAGGAACGCATCCTCTCGACCCTCGGCAGCGTCGCCGCCGACGTCGCCACAAGGGCGCCGGAAGCCCCGGTGCTCTTCATGATCGGTCGCGTCGTGGAACTCTACCCTGAAATCGCGCTTGCCGACGCGCTCGCCTGCGAAGGGGCGGGGATGGCGGCCTATGCGTAGCCTCGCCGCCCTCCTCGTTCTGGCACTGCCGGCCGCGGCCGAGGTGACGCCGGAGCGGGCGGGCAAACTCGAACATATCGTGATTCAGGACTGCGGCTCCTGCCACGGGCTTACGATGAAGGGCGGGCTCGGGTCCCCGCTCACACCCGAGGCGCTCGCGCAAGTCGAGCCGGAAGGGCTCGCCACGATCATCCTCGATGGCGTGCCCGGCACCGCGATGCCGCGCTGGCGCCCGGTGCTGAGCGAGGACGACGCGCTCTGGATCGCCGACTACCTGAAAGGACGCACCCCATGAAGGCGCTCGCTTTCGCCCTGCTGCTCGCCGCCGCGCCCGCAATGGCCGACGGGATTCGCGCCACCGGCGACCTCGGGCTTGTCATCGAGCGGGCCACCGGCTCGCTTCTGGTCGTGGACCGGTCCGACCGCGCCTCCGTCGGCCGGATCGAGGGGCTCGGTGATCTCAGCCATGCCACGCTGACCTACAGCCCGGACGAGCGCTTCGCCTATGTCTTCGGGCGCGACGGCGGGCTGACGAAGGTGGACATGCTGAGCCAGACAATCGCGAAGCGGATCGTGCAGGGCGGCAATTCCATCGGGGGGGCGATTTCCGACGACGGCAAGCTCATCGCCGTATCGAACTACGAGCCGGGCGGCGTGAAGGTCTTCGATGCCGAGACGCTGGAACTGGTCGCCGATATCCCGGCGGGCGCGAAGACGATCGGCCTTGTCGACGTCCCCGGCCGCCGCTTCGCCTGGGCGACCTGGGAGACGGGGGAGGCCTTCCTCGCCGATTTCTCCGGCCCCGAGATGGTCGTGACCAAGCTCGGCGACGTGGGCCGGAACCCGTTCGACGCGGTGCTGACCGACGATGCGCACACGTTCCTGATCGGGCTATTCGGTGAAAAGGGCGTGACGGCCATCGACCTCTGGGACGACAAGCCTGCACCCGTCCGGTTCCTCAAGGACTACGGCAAGACCGAGGACGACCTGCCGGTCTACAAGATGCCGCACCTTCAGGGCTGGGCCTTCACGGAAGGCCAGTATGTCCTGCCCGCCGTGGGCCAGCATGAACTCTTGTGGGTGAACCGGGAGAGCCTTCAGGAAGTGGCGCGCACCCCGGTCCACGGCCAGCCCGTGTTCATCATTGCCCAGCCGGGCTCGCCTTACGTCTGGGTGAACTTCGCGACACCGCTCAATGACACGGTGCAGGTGGTGGACAGCCGCAGCCACGAGGTGGTCAGGACGCTGACGCCCGGCGCCGGCGTCCTGCACATGGAATTCGCCCCGCGCGGCGCCGAGGTCTGGATCTCGGCGAGGGATGACAACCGGGTGATGATCTACGATACGCACAGCCTGAACCTCGTGGGCGAGATCGCCGCCGAGAGCCCCTCGGGCATCTTCTTCACGGCGCGCGCGCACAGGATCGGGCTCTGAGCGATGTTTGACCGGCTCGACTCCATCGACCGCCGCCTGCTGGACGAGTTTCAGCGCGACCTGCCGCTTGTGCCGAGACCCTTCGCGGCGATCGGCGCCGCGCTCGGCCTCGACGAGGCCGAGGTGATCGACCGGCTGAGTCAGCTCAAGGCCCGGGCGATGATCGCCCGTGTGGGGGCGACGGTGCGGCCGAATACCGCCGGCGCCTCCACTCTCGCGGCGATGACGGTTCCCGAGAGCCGGATTGAGGAGGTGGCCGCCCTCGTCGGCGCCGAACCGGGCGTGAACCATTCCTACCTGCGCGAGGCCGACTGGAACCTCTGGTTCGTCGCCACCGCGCCCGATGCGGCGGCGCTTGAAGCCGCTCTCGCGCGCATCGACGCGGCGACCGGGCTGCGCGTCCTCGACCTGCGCCTCGTGCGGCCCTTCAACATCGACCTCGGCTTCCGTCTTACGGGCTCGGGCGCGGCGATGCCCGCGCCGCGCCCGCTCAGCGTCACGGCGCTGAACGAAGCCGACCGTCCGGTGCTTCAGGCCCTGACCACCGGTCTCGCGCTGGTGCCCCGCCCCTTCGCGGCCCTCGCCGCCGTGCTCGGCCGTGACGAGGCCGCGGTGATCGGGCGCGTCGCCGCCCTCTCGGACGCGGGCTTCCTGACCCGGGTCGGCGTCATCGTGCGCCACCGCGCCGTCGGCTGGCGCGCGAATGCCATGGTCGTCTGGGCGCTGCCCGAGGCGCGCATCGCCGCCGCCGGCGCGGCGCTTGCGCGCCACCCCGGCATCACGCTCTGCTACCAGCGGCGGACGGTGCCGGGTGTCTGGGACTATCCGCTCTATTCGATGATTCATGCCCGCAGCCGGGCAGAGGCGCTTGCCATCCTCGACGCTGCCGCGGCCTTGCCTGAGCTGGCCGGCGTCCCCCATCGCACCCTCTTCTCCGCGCGTTGCTTCAAGCAGACCGGCGCGCTTCTGGCGGCGGAGGCGGCATGAGGCGCGCCGCCCTTCCCCAAGATGCGCTCGACGCCACCGACCGGGCGATCCTGAACGCCCTGCAGGAGGGATTTCCGCTCAGCCACCGGCCCTTTGCCGAAGCGGGCGCGGCGCTCGGGATCGACGAGGATGAACTGATCGCCCGCATCCGCCGCCTGCGCGAGGAAGGCGCCATCACCCGCTTCGGCCCGTTCTTCGATGCCGAGGCGATGGGCGGGGCCTTCTGCCTTTGCGCCATGGCGGTCCCCACCGAGCGTTTCGACGCCGTCGTGACTTTGGTCAATGCCCATCCCGAGGTCGCGCACAATTATGAGCGTGCCCACCGGCTCAACATGTGGTTCGTCCTGGCCACCGACCGGCCGGACGGGATCGAGCGGGCGGCGCGCGCCATCGAGGCCGAGACGGGTCTGAAGGTGCTGCGCTTTCCGAAACTGAAGGAATTCTTCATCGGCTTCCGGGTGACGGCATGATGATCGACGCGGCCGACAGGCGCATCATAAACGCGACCCAGGGCGGCCTGCCGCTGACGCCCGCGCCCTACGCCGAGGTCGCCGGCTGGCTCGGAATGCCCGAGGCGGAGGTCATCGACCGGCTCGCCGCGATGCAGGCGCGCGGCATCGTCCGTCGCTTGGCACTCGCGCCCAACCACTACGCGCTTGGCGTGACCGCCAACGGGATGAGCGTCTGGGACGTGGCCGACGACCGGGCCGACGAGCTCGGCGCCCGCGTCGGCGCGCTCGACTACGTGAGCCATTGCTACCTGCGCCCGCGGGCGCTTCCCGACTGGCCCTACAACCTGTTCGCCATGATCCACGGCCAGAGCCGCGCCGAGGTGGAGGCGAAGCGGCAGGAGATCGCCGCACTTCTCGGCCCGGCCGCCCGCGCATCCGACATCCTCTATTCCACGCGCATCCTGAAGAAGACCGGGCTGCGCCTCACCGACGGAGGCTGAACCCCATGTTCCGTCTGACCCAGTACATGCAGGAACTCGTCCATCCCACGCCGGTGCGGCGGCGGGCAGGCACGCCGAAGCCGGTGGTGATCTGGAACCTCACCCGCCGCTGCAACCTGCGCTGCCGGCACTGCTACACGACCTCGGCCGACGTGCATTTTCCTGGCGAGCTCACGCACGAGCAGGCGATGGGCGTGCTTGACGACCTCAAGGCGTTCGGCATCCCGGCGCTGATCCTCTCGGGGGGCGAACCGCTGTCGCGCTTCGATTTCTTCGATCTGGCAGAGCGTGCCCGCGAACTCGGGTTCCGCCATCTCAGCCTGTCCACGAACGGCACGAAGCTCGCCGAATGTGCCGACCGGATCGCCGATCTGGGCTTCGACTACGTCGGCATCTCGCTCGACGGGATCGGGCCGGTGAACGACTGGTTCCGGGGCGTCGACGGCGCCTTCGAGGCGGCGCTCGCGGGCGTCCGGGCCTGCAAGGCGCGCGACGTGAAGGTCGGCCTGCGTTTCACCCTCACCGAAGACAATGCCAACATGCTGTCGCAGATGCTGGACCTCTGCGACGGCGAAGGGGTGGACAAGTTCTACCTCTCGCATCTCGTCTATGCCGGGCGGGGCGACAAGAACCGGGGCGAGGACGCCGCGCACGTGCGCACCCGCACCGCGATGGACCATCTCATCGACCGCGCCTGGGTCGCGGTGGCCGAGGGCGAGCCCCTGGAGATCGTCACCGGCAACAACGACGCCGACGCAGTCTGGTTCCTGCGCTGGGCCGAGCGGAATTTCGCGCCCGAGAAGGTCGCGCATCTGCGCGCCCATCTGGAAGCCTGGGGTGGCAATTCCTCGGGCCTCGGCGTCGCCAACATCGACCATCAGGGCCGCGTCCACCCTGACACCTACTGGTCGGATTACACCGTCGGCTCGGTGAAGGAGCGGCCCTTCTCGGAGCTCTGGACCGGCGACGATCCGATGCTCGCGGCACTGCGCCAACGGCCGCGGCCCCTGAAGGGGCGCTGCGGCGCCTGCGCCTTCCAGGCCGTCTGCGGCGGCAATACCCGGATCCGCGCGCTCCAGGTCACCGGCGATCCCTGGGCCGAGGATCCGGCCTGCTACCTTTCCAACCGAGAGATCGGCGTCGAGGAGGCTGCGCGCCTCACCGTCACGCCGTTCCGGGGCAAGAGTCATGATCCGGCACATCGTTTTATCTAGTCTGCTGGCCACCACTCCGGCGTGTGCGGGATCATCGGGGGCCGCGCCTTCGGGCGCGGCCCTCTTCACCGAACACTGTGCCTCCTGCCATGGCGAAGCCCGCCTTGGCGGGACGGGACCGGCGTTGATCCCCGAGACGCTCGGCCGGATCAAGCCGGAGGCGCTTCAGGTCGTGATCGCCAAGGGCCGCGTCGCCACCCAGATGGCGGGCTTCGCCGAAACCCTGAGCGCGGACGAAATCGCCGCCGTCGCCGCCTTCATCGGCGAGCCCCTGGCCGAGACGCCCGAGTGGCACGAGGCCGACATTGCCGCCACGCGCGAGATCAACGCCGACTACAGGCCCGCCACCGCCCCGGTCTTCACCGCCGACCCGATGAACATCACGCTCGTCGTCGAAACCGGCGACCACCATGTCAGCGTGCTCGACGGCGACACGTTCGCGGTGCTCGACCGCTTCGCCACGCCCTTTGCCGTCCACGGCGGGCCGAAGTTCTCGCCCGACGGCCGCTTCGTCTTCATCATGTCGCGCGATGGCTGGGTGCAGAAATACGATATCTGGTCGCTCGCCGAGGTCGGCCGCGTCCGTGCCGGCCTCAACAGCCGCAACATCGCGATGAGCCATGACGGAAAGTGGCTTGCCGTCGCGAACTACCTGCCCAACACGCTCACGATCCTTTCGACCGAAGACCTGAGCGTCGCAAGGGTCATCGACGTCAAGGGCCACGATGGCACGCCCTCGCGGGTCTCGGCGGTCTACCAGGCGCCCGACCGCAAGAGCTTCGTCCTCGCGCTGAAGGACGTGCCCGAGATATGGGAAGTGGCGACCGACCCCGACGCCGGGCCGTTCCACGAAGGCTTCGTCCACAGCTTCGAGAAGGGCATGGAGGAAAGCCTGGCCGCCGAGCAGGGACTCTTCGCCCGCCGGCGCATCGCACTCGCCGCGCCGATCGACGATTTCTTCTTCGATCCGGGCTACCGCAATCTCATCGGCACCAACCGCGAGGGTGACAGAGGCGTCGTCGTCAACCTCGACGTCGGCCGCGAGATCGCCGACCTTCCCTTGCCGGGGATGCCGCACCTCGGTTCCGGCATCAGCTGGATGCGCGACGGGCGCCGGGTCATGGCGACACCGCACCTGAAGGAAGGCGTGCTGAGCGTGATCGACATGAAGTCCTGGGAGGTGGTGGAGACGATCCAGACCGATGGGCCGGGCTTCTTCCTGCGCAGCCACGACAATTCGCCCTACGTCTGGGCCGATGTCTTCTTCGGCCCGCACAAGGACGAGATGCACGTGATCGACAAGCAAACGCTGAAGATCGTGAAGACGCTGAACCCGGCGCCGGGCAAGACCGTGGCGCATACCGAGTTCACCCGCGACGGCCGGTATGCGCTGGTGTCCGTCTGGGAGGACGAGGGCGCCGTCATCGTCTACGACGCGAAGACGCTTGAGGAGGTCAAGCGCCTGCCGATGCGGAAACCTTCCGGGAAGTACAATGTCTGGAACAAGATCACCTTCGAGGATGGAACCTCGCACTGAGGCTTCAGCGGAGGGCAAATGGCCGCTCTGGAAGCTCGGGGCGATGCTCTATCCCTTTGTCGCGGCGTCGGTGGCGATCAACCTCTTCATGCTCGGTCTGATGGGGCAGGCGGCTGGGCTTCCGGCGCTGTCGCCGATCCTGTCGCTGATGCTTTCGCTGCCGCTCGGCCTGCCGGCAAGCTGGGCGGCGGCGCGCTGGCTCCGGCACCTCCTGGACGAAGCCGACGGGTAGCCCCCTTGCGGGCGACGGGGGGCTCCCCTACTCAGGCGGCATGCCCGGAGCGCGCGCATGGCAGAGACCCTTACCGCCGCCGACCTCGTCATCTTCGATTGCGACGGCGTGCTCGTCGACAGCGAGCCGATTTCGGCGGCCGTGCTGATCGACGAGCTTGCGCGACTCGGGGTGTCGATCACCTCCGACTACGTGCACGACCACTGCCTCGGGCGAAGCTTCCCGACCGTCGCCAAGGCGATCCGCGAAAGCTTCGCCGTGCCTCTGCCCGAGGATTTCGAGCAGCGCTACCGCCGATCACTTCTCGCGAGGTTCGAGACCGAGCTTCGCCCGACGCCAGGGATTGCCACGCTGCTTCCGCGGCTTCGCCCGGCCCGCTGCGTGGCGACAAGCTCGAGCCAGCAGCGCGTTGCGCGGACGCTGGAAATCTCGGGCCTGGCGCGGTTCTTCGGTACCGACGTCTTCACGGCGTCGCAGGTGGCGCGCGGCAAGCCCGCGCCCGACCTCTTCGTCTTCGCGGCCGAGCATATGGGCGTCGCGCCGGACCGAACTCTGGTCATCGAGGACAGCCGGCCGGGGGTTGAGGCGGCGCTTGCCGCGGGAATGGCCGTTCTTCACTTTGCCGGCGGCGGACACCTGCGGGGCCGGGCGCCGGATCTTCCTGCCGAGGTGCGAAGTTTTGACAACTGGGGGGATTTCCCGCAGGTGTTGCTGAGGGAGACCGCAGAGGGCTAGCAGGTGACGCAGGGAAGGTTCACGGCCGAGACGACACGGCTCGACGATGCGGCGCGGGCCGGGTGGCTGTATTACGTGGCCGGGAATACCCAGGACGAGATTGCGCGCAAGCTCAACGTCTCGCGCCAGACGGCGCAGCGGCTCGTCTCGCTGGCCGTCTCCGAGCGACTGGTGAAGGTGCGGCTCGACCATCCGATTGGCCGCTGCATGGACCTCGCGGGCCTCGTGAGCGCGCGTTTCGGCCTCCGGTTCTGCGAGATCGTGCCCTCGGACCCCGACGCGCCCGGCCTTCTGACCGGCGTCGCCATCGCCGCGGCGGGAGAGATCGAGCGGGTGCTGAAGTCGGAGGAGGGGCGGATCGTGGCGCTCGGGACGGGGCGCGCGCTGAAGGCCACCGTCGAGCAACTGCCGCGCATGGCCTGCCCGCAGCACCGCATCGTCTCGCTTCTCGGCAACATGATGTCGGACGGCTCGGCCACGCCCTATAACGCGACCATCGCCATGGCCGAACGGGTCGGGGCGAAGCACTACCCCTATCCGCTCCCGGTCCTCGCCTCGGACCGGGTCGAGCTTCGCACGCTCCACGCGCTGGAGCCGGTGCGCAACACGATCGCGCTGGCGCAGGAGGCCGACGTGACGCTTGTCGGCATCGGCCAGATGGGGCAGAGCGCGCCGCTCGTCGTGGACGGATTCGTGCCCCCGTCCGAAATGGGCGCGCTCGTCGCGCAAGGCGCCGCGGGCGAGATCACGAGCTGGGTCTACGACAGCGACGGACACCTTCTCGACTGTGAGTTCAACACCCGCGTCGCTTCCGTGCCCCTGCCCAAGGCGGCGGAACGGCGCGTGATCGCGGTCGCCGTGGGCGAGGCGAAGCGTCCCGCGCTGACCGCCGCGCTCAGGGGCCGGCTCGTCAACGGGCTCATCACCAACGAGGTGATGGCCGAGCTTCTGCTCGCCGCACGCTGATCCGCCCTTGTTCCCGCATCACCGAAACCGGTTGTTGACTCGACTCGGCCCGTGAGTGAAGATTTGCCCACCGTATAAGCAAATGCCCAAATCGGGCATGAGGGAGGAGACCATGACAGTGACGATGCGCGCCCTTCTGGGTGCAACGGCGCTTTGCGCCGCCGCAGGATGGGCGCGGGCGGAGACGCTGACCATCGCGACGGTGAACAACGGCGACATGATCCGGATGCAGGGTCTGACCGAGGATTTCACCGCGAAGAACCCCGACATCACCGTCGAGTGGGTGACGCTCGAGGAAAACGCCCTGCGCCAGAAGGTCACGACCGATATCGCGACCAAGGGCGGCCAGTACGACATCATGACGATCGGCACCTACGAGGTCCCGATCTGGGGCAAGCAGGGCTGGCTCGTCAGCCTGAACGACCTGCCGGGCGAGTACGACATCGACGACCTCCTCCCGGCGATCCGGGGCGGCCTGACGGTGGACGGCAACCTCTATGCGGCACCGTTCTACGGCGAAAGCTCCATGGTCATGTACCGCACCGACCTGATGGAGAAGGCCGGCCTGACCATGCCCGAGGCGCCGACCTGGGACTTTATCAAGGAAGCTGCGGCGGCAATGACCGACAAGGCGAACGAGGTCTACGGCGTCTGCCTGCGGGGCAAGGCCGGCTGGGGCGAGAACATGGCCTTCCTGACGGCCATGTCCAACTCCTTCGGCGCCAAGTGGTTCGACATGGACTGGAAACCCCAGTTCGACCAGCAGCCCTGGGCCGACACGTTGAACTTCTATCTCGACCTGATGAACAACTACGGTCCGCCCGGCGCATCGAACAACGGCTTCAACGAGAACCTTGCGCTTTTCCAGCAAGGCAAATGCGGCATGTGGATCGACGCCACCGTCGCGGCCTCCTTCGTGACCAACCCGAAGGACTCGACCGTGGCCGACAAGGTCGGTTTCGCGCTCGCGCCCGACAAGGGGCTCGGCAAGCGCGGCAACTGGCTCTGGGCCTGGTCGCTGGCCATTCCGGCCGGCTCGCAGAAGGTCGACGCGGCGAAGAAGTTCATCGCCTGGGCAACCTCGAAGGACTACCTCGCGCTCGTCGCCTCCAAGGAAGGCTGGGCGAACGTGCCGCCGGGCACGCGGATCTCGCTCTACGAGAACCCGGACTATGTGTCCGTGCCCTTCGCCAAGATGACGCTCGACTCGATCAACGCGGCCGACCCGACGAAGCCGACCGTGGACGAGGTGCCATATGTCGGCGTGCAGTTCGTGGCGATCCCGGAGTTCCAGGGCATCGCCACCGCGGTGGGCCAGCAGTTCTCTGCGGCACTCGCCGGCCAGACCTCGGCCGCCGACGCGCTCGCCGCCTCGCAGGACCTTGCGACGCGCGAGATGACCAAGGCCGGCTACATCAAGTGAGCCACGGCGTCAGGGCCGCCACCTGCGGGCGGCCCTGACCGGCATCACCCGCGCGGGCCACCGCGCGCCAGAGAATGTTTCGAAACGGGAGGGGGCAGCGATGGCGACGGCGCATGCGCGCGGGGCGGCACGGGTGATGTTGTCACCGGCGGTTGTCGTGCTTCTTCTCTGGATGATCGTGCCCCTGGGCATGACGATCTGGTTCTCGTTCCAGCGTTACGGCCTTCTTTCCGGGATGCCGCCCGAATGGACCGGACTCACCAACTACAGGTATTTCCTGACCGACCCGGCGTTCTTCACGTCGATCAAGAACACGCTCTCGCTCGTCGGCGGAGTACTGGCGATCACCGTCGTCGGCGGGATCCTCCTCGCACTCCTTCTCGACCAGGCGTTCTGGGGGCAGGGGATCGTCCGCGTCCTCGTCATCGCGCCCTTCTTCGTGATGCCGACCGTCTCGGCGCTCGTGTGGAAGAACATGTTCATGAACCCGGTGAACGGGCTTTTCGCTTATGTCGCAAAGCTCTTCGGCGCGCCGCCCTTCGACTTCCTCGCCCAGGCGCCGATGTTCTCGATCATCGTCATCGTCGCCTGGCAATGGCTGCCGTTCGCGACGCTGATCCTTCTGACCGCGCTGCAGTCGCTGGACAGCGAGCAACTGGAAGCTGCCGAGATGGACGGCGCCGGGTGGCTCAGCCGCTTCGTCCACATCATGCTGCCGCACCTGACGCGAGCGATCACCGTGGTGATCCTGATCCAGACGATCTTCCTGCTCTCGACCTTCGCCGAGATCCTCGTGACGACCAACGGCGGCCCCGGCACCGCGACGACAAACCTGACCTACCTCGTCTATGCCCAGTCTCTCCTGCAGTTCGACGTGGGCGGCGGGGCGGCGGGCGGCATCGTGGCGGTGATCCTCGCCAATATCGTCGCGATCTTCCTGATGCGGATGATCGGCAAGAACCTGGAGGCATGAGATGGCACGTTCGGTCACGACCCGACGCAAGACCGTGGTGACGATCCTCGCGTGGACGGTCGCCTTCCTGATCTTCTTCCCGATCCTCTGGACGGTGCTGACCTCGTTCAAGTCCGAGGGCGACGCCATCGCCTCGCCGCCGAAGTTCCTGTTCTTCGACTGGACTCTGGAGAATTACGTGACGGTTCAGGAACGGTCGGACTACTTCAAGCATTTCTGGAATTCGGTCGTGATGTCGGTGGGTTCCACGCTCGCCGCGCTCGTCCTCGCCATTCCGGCGGCCTGGTCGATGGCCTTCGTGCCGGGGCGGCGGACCAAGGACCTGCTGATGTGGATGCTCTCCACCAAGATGATGCCGGCGGTGGGTGTCCTCGTGCCGATGTACCTCATCTTCCGTGACACCGGCCTTCTCGACACCAGGACCGGGCTCGTGATCGTGCTCACGCTCATCAACCTGCCGATCGTCGTCTGGATGCTCTACACCTACTTCAAGGAGATTCCGGCCGAGATCCTCGAAGCGGCGCGGATGGACGGCGCTTCGCTCCGCTCGGAAATCCTCTACGTCCTGACGCCGATGGCCGTGCCCGGGATCGCCTCGACGCTGCTTCTCAACATCATACTGGCGTGGAACGAGGCGTTCTGGACGCTGAACCTGACGGCGGCCAAGGCCGCGCCTCTCACCGCCTTCATCGCCAGCTACTCGAGCCCCGAGGGGCTGTTCTACGCCAAGCTCAGCGCCGCCTCGACCATGGCCATCGCGCCGATCCTGATCATGGGCTGGTTCAGCCAGAAGCAACTTGTCCGCGGCCTGACCTTCGGCGCGGTGAAATAGGGGAAGACGGATGGGACGCATCACGCTCGAAAGGGTCGCCAAGCGTTTCGCCGAGGTTGAGGTGATCCCGCCCCTCGACCTCGAGATCGAGGACGGGGAGTTCGTGGTCTTCGTCGGCCCCTCGGGCTGCGGCAAGTCCACGCTCCTCCGCCTGATCGCGGGGCTGGAGGATGTCTCGGCCGGCACGATCCGCATCGACGGCCAGGACGCGACCGGGATGCCACCGGCGAAGCGCGGCCTTGCGATGGTGTTCCAGTCCTACGCGCTCTACCCGCACATGACGGTGCGCAAGAACATCGCCTTCCCGCTGCGCATGGCCGGCATCGCCGCCGAGGAGCAGGAGCGCAAGGTCACGGCCGCGGCGGAGGTTCTGAACCTCACCGCCTATCTCGACCGCCGGCCCGGCCAGCTTTCCGGCGGCCAGCGCCAGCGTGTCGCCATCGGCCGCGCGATCGTTCGGGAACCGAAGGCCTTTCTCTTCGACGAGCCCTTGTCGAACCTCGACGCCGCGCTCCGGGTCGGCATGCGGATCGAGATCAGCCAGCTTCACAACCGGCTGAAGACGACCATGGTCTACGTCACCCACGACCAGGTGGAGGCGATGACCATGGCCGACAAGATCGTGGTCCTGAATGCCGGTCGCATCGAGCAGGTGGGCAGCCCGCTCGAACTCTACCGCGCGCCCCGCAACCGCTTCGTCGCCGGCTTCATCGGCAGCCCGAGGATGAACTTCATTGAAGGCGATGAAGCGGCGCGGCACGGCGCGGCCGCTATCGGCATCCGGCCGGAGCACATAGCCGTCTCCACCGCGGGCGGCCTCTGGCGCGGTACCGTCGGTGTCTCCGAACACCTTGGCTCCGATACCTTCTTCCATGTGAACGGCACGGGGCTCGCCGAGGCCATCACCGTGCGGGCGGGCGGCGAGGTCAACCTGCATCACGGCGATGCGGTCTGGCTGACGCCCGAGGCCGACAAGATCCACCGCTTCGACAGGGAAGGACTGCGCCTCGCATGAGACGGCTCGACGGAAAGACGGCGCTGATCACCGGTGCCGCGCGGGGCATTGGGCTTGCCTTCGCGCGCGCCTATGTGGCCGAGGGCGCGCGGGTGGCCATCGCTGACGTCAACATCGGCGCGGCGGAACGCGCCTCCGCCGGGCTCGGCCCGGCCGCCGTCGCGATCCGCATGGATGTGACCGAGCAAGCCTCCATCGAGGCCGCCGTGGCCGCGGCGGACTCCGCCCTCGGCGGTATCGACATCCTGATCAACAACGCCGCGCTCTTTACCGCCGCGCCGATCGCGGAGATCACGCGCGCGGACTATGACCGCATCTTCGCGGTGAACGTGGCCGGAGCGCTCTTCACGCTGCAGGCCGTCGCGCGCGGCATGATCGCTCGCGGGCGTGGCGGCAAGATCATCAACATGGCCTCCCAGGCCGGCCGGCGCGGCGAGGCGCTCGTCGCCGTCTACTGCGCCTCGAAGGCCGCGGTGATCAGCCTGACCCAGTCGGCCGGGCTCGACCTCATCCGGTACGGCATCAACGTCAACGCCATCGCGCCTGGCGTGGTTGACGGCGAGCATTGGGACGGGGTCGATGCCTTCTTCGCGAAATATGAAGGGAGGGCTCCGGGCCAGAAGAAGCGCGAGGTGGGCGCCGCCGTGCCTTTCGGCCGCATGGGCCGGGCCGAAGACCTGACCGGGATGGCGGTCTTTCTCGCCACCGCCGAGGCCGACTACATCGTCGCGCAGACCTACAACGTCGATGGCGGGAACTGGATGAGCTGATGGCACTTCAACTGAACGCGTCCGCCCTGCCGCACCTGCCCGAAGGCGTCGCAGGCCCCGGCTACGATCGCGCCCGGCTCAAGGCCGGCATCGTCCACGTCGGGATCGGCAACTTCCACCGCGCCCATATGGCGGTTTACCTCGACCGGCTCTTCACCCTTGGCCAGGGACATCACTGGGCGATCCTCGGCGCAGGGGTGCGACCGACGGATGCCGCGATGCGCGAAAGGCTCGCCGCGCAGGATTGGCTGACGACCGTGGTGGAACTCGACCCGAACGGGCTCAATGCCCGCGTGACCGGGGCGATGATCGGTTTCGTGCCGGTGGAGCCCGAGGCGACGATTGCCGCGATGGCGGACCCGGCGATCCGAATCGTTTCGCTGACGATCACCGAAGGAGGCTATTACGTCGATGCGCAGTCAGGCGGCTTCGATGCCACACACACCGACATGGTGGCGGATGCCGCCGCGCCGCGCGCGCCCCGCACCGTCTTCGGCATGATCCTCTCTGCGCTCCGCCGCCGACGGGCGGCCGACGTGGCGCCTTTCACTGTCATGTCCTGCGACAACCTTCCGGAGAACGGCCATGTCACGGCACGCGCCGTCACCGGCCTCGCGCGTCTCTCCGACCCCGCCTTCGCCGACTGGATCGCGGCCAATGTCGCCTTCCCGAATTCCATGGTGGACTGCATCACGCCCGCGACCTCCGACCGGGAGCGGGCGTTGGTGGCCGACCGCTTCGGTCTCATCGACGCGGTGCCGGTGGCTTGCGAGCCCTTCCGGCAGTGGGTGCTGGAGGATCACTTCCCCGCTGGCCGGCCCGCGCTGGAAAAGGTCGGCGTGGAGTTCGTGAAGGACGTCGCCGCCCATGAGCTGATGAAGCTGCGCATCCTGAACGGCGGGCACGCCGCCATCGCCTACCCGTCGGCGCTTCTCGGCCACCACTTCGTGCACGATGCCATGGCCGACCCGCTGATCGCCCGCTGGCTCGACACGCTCGAACGGCGGGAGATCGTGCCGACCCTTGTCCCCATCCCCGGCGTCAGCTACGAGGCCTACCTCGCCAAGGTGACGGAGCGGTTCGCAAATCCCGAGGTTGGCGACACGATCCGCCGGCTCTGCCTCGACGGGTCGAACCGGCAGCCCAAGTTCATCTTGCCGTCGCTCGCGCAGGCGCTCGCGGCCGGGCGGCCCTGCGAGGGGCTCGCGCTCGAAGTCGCGCTCTGGTGCCGCTATTGCGCGGGCATCGACGAGGCGGGGCGCGCTATCGCGCCCAACGACGACAACTGGGCCGACCTTACCGGCCGCGCGCAGTCCGCGAAGGACGATCCCGGAGCCTTCCTCGCCAACCGTGCCGTCTTCGGGGCCCTGGGAGAGGAGCCGCGCTTCGCCGCCGCCTTCGCGCGCCATCTCGGCCGGCTCTGGTCCGAAGGCGTGCACCCGGTGCTTGCCGACTACATCGGCTGATCGGCCAGGATCACCTCACAACCCCAGTCCCGGCAACGCGCGGCCAGCGCGGGCGGCAAGGGCCGGTCGGTGAAGAAGCGGCCGATGGCCGACAGCGAGGCGATGCGCACCGGCGCGCGGCGGTCGAGTTTAGAGGCATCGGTGACCAGGCAGCTTGCCCGCGCCTGCCGAAGGATCGCCTGCGCCACGCGCACCTCCTGCGGGTCGAAGTCGAGCAGATCGCCCTCGGCGTCCAGCGCCGATGTGCCGATGATGGCGTAATCGACCTTGAAGTGACCGATGGCCTCGGTGGTGAGGTCGCCGACGAGCCCCCCGTCCGACCGCCTGAGCACGCCCCCCGCCACGATCACGTCGCAACCCTCGCTCTCGGCGAGGATATTGGCGACGTTCATGTTGTTGGTGACGACCGTCAGGTTGCGATGATGGAGAAGCGCCCGCGCGACCGCCTCCGTCGTCGTGCCGATGTTGAGGAAGAGCGAGGAGTTGTCGGGGATCGTCGCCGCGCAGGCGCGTCCGATCGCCGCCTTCGCGTCGGCGTTCATCAGCCGGCGTTCGGCGTAGCCGATATTGGCCACGCCGGCCCTGAGCACCGCGCCGCCGTGCACACGGTCGAGCTTGCCGGCATCGGCCAATTCCGAAAGGTCGCGCCGGATTGTCTGCAAGGTCACGCCGAAGCGTTCGGCGAGGCCTTCCACCGCGACGCGTCCCTCGACCCGTGCAAGGTCGAGAATTTCGCTTTGACGAAAACTCAGGGCCACCACCGCCTCCTGGTACCGTCCTATCCCGACCGACGCTCAATGTCATCCGAAACGAACATTTCCGAACGATAAAGTTGACAAAACGCGCAGTTCCGCGCGAAATGGATAAGCAGTCCCGGAGGGTGGAGCGTGGTTTCCGAAGACATTCCCGAACCCTCCTACGACATCTTCGTCATCGGCGGCGGCATCAACGGCGTGGGCATCGCGCGGGACGCGGCGGGGCGGGGATTGTCGGTCGTGCTGGCCGAGATGGGAGATCTCGCGCAGGCGACCTCCTCGGCCTCGACCAAGCTTTTTCACGGCGGCCTGCGTTATCTGGAATATTTCGAGGTCGGCCTTGTCCGTAAGGCGCTTGTCGAACGCGAGGTCCTGCTTCGAGCCATGCCGCATATCGCCTGGCCGATGCGCTTCGTCCTGCCGCTGTCCGACGACATGCGGTTCGAAGGCACCACGCCCACCTCGCGGCTCCTGACGCTCTTCATGCCCTGGCTGAAGGGCCGGCGGCCGGCCTGGCTGATCCGGCTCGGCCTTTTTCTTTACGACCACCTCGGCGGGCGCAAGATCCTGCCCGGCACCCGCGCGCTCGACCTGAGGACGGACCCGGCCGGAAAGTGGCTGAAGCCCGGGTTCGCCCGCGCCTACGAATACTCCGACTGCTGGGTGCAGGACGCGCGCCTTGTCGTCCTCAACGCCCGTGACGCCGAGGCGCGGGGCGCGAAGATCCTCACCCGCGCGAAGGTCACCGACGCGCGGCGCGCCGGAGAGGTTTGGGAGGTGACGGTGGCGCTCGGCGGCCGTGAGAAGCGGTTCCGTGCCAAGGTGCTCGTCAATGCCGGCGGGCCCTGGGTGGAACGTGTCGTGCGCGAGACGACGCATCGCGTGCCGAAGGCGCATATCCGGCTTGTCCGCGGCTCCCACATCGTCACGCGCCGGCTTTTCGATCACGACCGCGCCTATTTCTTCCAGGGAACGGACGGCCGGATCATCTTCGCCATTCCCTACGAGGAGGATTTCACGCTGATCGGGACGACCGACGTCGATCATCCGGGCGACCCGGGCGATGCGCGCTGTTCCGAGGCCGAGCAGGACTATCTCTGCGCCTTCGCCTCGCAGTATTTCGCGCGCCCCGTCACCCGGGAAGACGTGATCTGGACCTATGCCGGCGTGCGCCCGCTCTACGATGACGGCGCTTCGAACGCGAGTGCGGCGACGCGCGACTATGTGCTGACGCTCGATGCCGACGGCCCCCCCGTGCTGAACGTCTTCGGCGGCAAGATCACGACCTACCGCAAGCTTGCCGAGGCGGCGATGGCGAAGATCGCGCCGCATCTCCACCTCGCCCGGGGCAACTGGACGGCCGGCGCGCCGCTGCCGGGCGGTGATTTTCCCGTGGACGGGGCGGCAAGCCTGGTTGCGGACCTTGCGGCGCGCCACCCGTACCTGGACGGCTTCACCGCCCGCCGGCTGATCCGTTGCTATGGTACCGAAGCGGTGGCCGTCCTTGGCGAGGCTAGCAGCGCCGCCGGCCTCGGCCGCGCCTTCGGTGCGGGCTTGACGGAGGCCGAGGTGCGCTGGCTCATCACGAAGGAATACGCGCGGACAGCGGAGGACGTCGTATGGCGACGCACCAAGCTCGGCCTCCGGATGACGGCCGAGGAGATCGCGGCGCTCGACGTCTGGATCAAGGGGGAGGGGAGGAGATGAGCCATGTGCTGGCGATCGACCAGGGA
The DNA here is from genome assembly GCA_020637675.1 of Paracoccaceae bacterium. GTDB lineage: Bacteria > Pseudomonadota > Alphaproteobacteria > Rhodobacterales > Rhodobacteraceae > Albidovulum. The sequence continues at coordinate 975,817 of JACKKD010000003.1, forward strand.
ACGACGTCGAGCCGGGCAATCCTGTTCGACAAGGCGATGCGCGTGACGGCCGTCGCGCAGGAGGAGTTCCCGCAGCACTTTCCCGCCTCGGGCTGGGTTGAACATGATCCCTCGGATCTCTGGTCCTCGGTCGCGGCCACCACCCGCGCGGTGATCGAGAAGGCCCGGATCGACGCAAGGAAAATCGCCGCAATCGGAATCACCAACCAGCGCGAGACGACGCTGGTCTGGGACCGGAAGACGGGCGAACCGATCCATCGCGCCATCGTCTGGCAAGACCGGCGCACCTCGGAGTTGTGCCAGCGGCTGAAGGCCGAGGGGCATGAGAAGATGATCGCGGAGCGCACCGGCCTGCTGCTCGATCCCTATTTCTCGGGGACCAAGCTCGCGTGGCTGCTCGACAACGTCGAGGGCGCAAGGGCGAGGGCCGAGGCGGGCGGCCTGCTCTTCGGGACGGTGGACTGCTTCCTGATCTGGAAGCTGACCGGAGGCAAGGTTCACGCCACGGACGCCACGAATGCGGCCCGGACGCTGATCTACAATATCCGCAAGGGGCGCTGGGACAGTGATATTCTGAAGATTCTGAAAATACCGGAAGTGATGCTGCCTGAGGTCCGCGACTGTGCCGCGGACTTCGGCACGACGCGCGCCGACCTCTTCGGGCGCGAGATCCCGATCTGCGGTGTGGCAGGCGATCAGCAGGCGGCGACCATCGGCCAGGCCTGTTTCGCGCCCGGCATGATGAAGTCCACCTATGGCACCGGCTGCTTCGCGCTTCTGAACACCGGGGCGGAGCCTGTCGCCTCGAAAAGCCGGCTTCTGACGACGATCGCCTACCAGTTCGGCGGCAAGCCCACCTACGCCCTCGAAGGGTCGATCTTCATCGCCGGCGCGGTCGTCCAATGGCTGCGCGACGCGCTGAAGGTCATCCGCTCGGCCGGGGAAACGCAAGCCCTGGCCGAAGCCGCCGACCCGACGCAGGAGGTGGTGCTGGTCCCGGCCTTCGTGGGCCTCGGCGCGCCCTACTGGAACGCCGACTGCCGGGGCGCGGTCTACGGGCTGACCCGCAACTCCGGGCCGGCCGAGTTCGCCAAGGCGGCGCTTGAAAGCGTCGGCTTCCAGACGCGCGACCTTCTCGAGGCAATGCGGGCCGACTGGGGCGCCGACGCCGAGGGCGTTCTTCGCGTCGATGGCGGGATGACGGCGTCCGACTGGGCGATGCAGTTTCTCTCCGACATCATCGGTGCGCCGGTGGACCGGCCGCGTGTGCTGGAGACGACGGCGCTCGGAGCGGCCTGGCTCGCCGGGTCGCGCGTCGGGGTCTATCCCGATGCCGACGGCTTCGCCCGCGCCTGGGCGCTCGACCGCCGGTTCGAGCCGGGCATGGCGGAGGCGACGCGACAGGCGAAGTATGCCCGCTGGAAGCGCGCCGTCGCCGCGACGCTCGCGGTATGACGCCCTTCGCCATCGCCCAGCCGCCCCGTATCCGCTTCGGCCGGGGCGAGGCGCGGGCGGCGCTGCCCGAAATCGCCGCGCTGGGTCAAAGCGCCTTCGTCGTGCACGGCCGCGACGCGGGGCGGGCAGAGTGGCTGGTGGCGGGGCTTCGCGGGCGGGGCGTTGCGGTCACGCCGCATCCTTGCCCGCAGGAGCCGACCCTGCCGATGCTTGAGGCGGCCGTGACGCTTGCCCGGCAGGCCGGGGTAGTGATTGCCCTCGGCGGTGGCGCCGCGATCGACCTCGGCAAGGCGGTGGCGGCGCTCGCCCCGGCGCCGGAAAGTGCGCTGGATCATCTTGAGCTCGTGGGCCTCGGCCTGCCGCTTCAGCGCGCGCCCCTGCCCTTCGTCGCCATCCCGACGACCGCCGGAACCGGCGCCGAGGTCACGAAGAACGCGGTCATCGACGTGCCCGCGCACCGGCGCAAGGTCTCGCTCCGCGATGACCGCATGACCGCGCGGCTTGCGGTCGTGGACCCGTCTCTGACGGACCGCTGCCCGAAGGGCGTGACCCTTGCCTCGGGCCTCGATGCCATCGTGCAGGTGATCGAGCCCTACGTTTCGTCCCGGGCCAATCCCTATGCCGACGCGCTCTGCCGCGCCGCGATTCCGATGGGCCTAGCCGCGCTTCGGCGGCTGATGGTGGCCGAGGACCCGGAGGCCCGCGACACAATGGTCTGGGTCAGTCTCTCGGGCGGGCTCGCGCTCGCCAATGCCGGGCTCGGTGCGGTGCATGGCCTTGCGGGCGTGATAGGCGGGACGACCGGCGCGGCGCATGGCGCCATCTGCGGGGCGCTTCTGCCGCATGTGCTCCGCGCGAATGCGGTCCGCGCGCCATCGGCCCGGATGGCCGAGGTGACGGGATGGATCGGCACGGCCTTTGGCGCGGCGGACGGGATTTCGGCGCTGGAAGCATGGATGCACGACGAGGGCCTGCCGCGAATCTCGGCGCTCGGGCTCGGGTCCACCCATCATGCGGCCGTGGCCGAGGCCGCGCGCGGCGCCTCGTCGATGAGAGCGAATCCGGCCGATCTCTCGGTGGCCGAGCTCATGGCAATCCTGGATGCGGCGGGCTGAGCGTCAGGCCAGCATGTCGCGGACGAGGGGTGCGACGCGCGATCCGAAAAGCTCGATGGAGCGCATGAGCTGCTCATGCGGCATTGGTCCCGAGGCGTATTTCATCTCGAAGCGGGACAGGCCCAGCGCCTTCACCGTGCCCGCGATCTTTCGTGCGACCGTCTCCGGAGCGCCAACGTAGAGCGCGCCCTCTGCCGCCTCTGCCTCGAATTTGTCGCGGCTGACCGGGGGCCAGCCACGCTCGCGCCCGATCCGGTCGAGAAGGCTCTTGTAGTGCGGCCAGAGTTCCTCCTTCGCCTGCGCGTCGGTTTCTGCAACATGACCCGGCGAATGCACCCCGATGGGCTGGATTGCCTGACCCGCCTGATCGGCTGCGCGGCGGTAGAGGTCCGCGAAGGGCCGGAAGCGGGCCGCCGGGCCACCGATGATCGCCAGGATCATCGGCAGGTCGTAGTGGACCGCGCGTATCACCGACTCGGGCGTGCCGCCGACGCCGATCCAGGCGCGCATCGGCCGGGCGAGGGTGGGGAACACCGCCTGATTGCGCAGCGGCGACCGCGTCGTGCCGGACCACGACACCTTCGGTCCCCGCAGGAGCCTAGTGAAGAGGTCGAGCTTTTCGTTGAAGAGCGTCTCGTAGTCCTTCAGGTCGTAGCCGAAGAGCGGGAAGCTCTCCGTGAAGGAGCCGCGGCCGAGGATCACCTCAGCCCGCCCGCCCGAGAGCGCTTGCAGCGTGGAGAACCGCTGGAAGAGTCGGATCGGATCGTCCGAGGAAAGCACTGTGACGGCGGTGCCCATCCTGATACGGGAGGTTCGCGCGGCGATTGCGCCAAGGATCACTTCGGGCGCGGAGATCGCGAAGTCGTCGCGGTGGTGTTCACCGAGGCCGATGAAATCGACGCCGGATTCGTCCGCGTGCACCGCCTGCGCCACGACATCGCGGATCACCGCATCCTGCGGCTTCATCCGCCCCTCCGCATCAAGGCTGACGTCGCCGAACGTGTCGAGGGCGAGTTCTAGGGTCATTGCGGGGCTCCGGTAAGGCTCCAGCCGCTTCTACCCGGATGGCCCGGTACGGAAAAGCGCGTCCCGCGCACAGCCGACGTGCGGGCTGGAGACAGCGAAAGCCGCTGGCGGAAGTCTCTGCACAAGACTGAAAGCCGGGTCAGCCGTTCTCGCGCAGGACGCTGCCCGCGAGGTAGAGCGACCCGCAAATGAGGATGCGTGCGCCAGGGTCCTTCGCGGCAATGCGCGTCACGGCGGCGACCACGCTCTCGGCCGTCCCGGCCTCGATCCCGGCCTTCGCGGCGGCGGCCTGCGTCTCCTCGGCGGAAAGCGTGTTGGCCTCGCCGGGAATCGAGACGGCGGTCAGCGTCCTTGCCTGTGCCGCGACCGGGCGGAGGTAGCCCGCGATGTCCTTCGTGTTCAGCATGCCGAGGACAAGGTGGGTGGACTTCTTCGGCATCCGCCCGAGTGTCGCGGCCACGGCCACGCCTCCCGCCGGGTTGTGGCCGCCGTCGAGCCAAAGTTCGCAGGCTCCGGCCGCCTCGACCAACGGGCCGTGCGTCAGGCGCTGCATCCGGGCGGGCCAGTGGGCCCTGGTCACCGCGGCCTCGCAGGCTGCCTCGGTCGCGCCAAGGTGGCGGAGTGCTGCCACGGCGGCGCCGGCGTTGTCGATCTGGTGCGGCCCCGGCAGGTTCGGCAAGGGCAGGTCCAGAAGGCCCGTCTCGTCCTGGAAGATCAGCCGGCCGCGTTCTTCCCACGCGTTCCAGTGCTGGCCGTGGACGAGGAGCGGCACGCCGAGCCGCGCCGCCTTCGACTCGATCACGTCCAGCGCGGCTTCCTCCTGCGGGCCGACGACGCAGGGCACCCCGCGCTTGAGTATGCCCGCCTTCTCGCCCGCGATCTCCGGCAGGGTCTCGCCGAGGTATTGCTGGTGGTCGATCGAAACGGGCGTGATGATTGTCAGGCGCGGCCGTTCGACCACGTTGGTCGCGTCGAGCCGCCCGCCGAGGCCGACTTCGAGAAGTGTCCAGTCGGCCGGTGTCCGGGCGAAGGCGAGGAACGCGGCACAGGTGGTGATCTCGAAATAGGTGATCGGAACGTTCGCGTTCGCGCGTTCACATTCTTCGAGAATTTCCGAAAGATATTCCTCCGAAATCAGTTGCCCGGCCAGCCGAATGCGCTCGTGGAACCGTGCAAGATGCGGCGAGGTGTAGGCGTGGACCTTGCCCCCCAACGCCTCGAGCCCGGCGCGGATCATTGCCTGGGTCGAGCCCTTGCCGTTCGTTCCGGCGATATGGATCACCGGCGGCAGCGCGCGTTCGGGGTGGTCGAGCGCCGCAAGCAGCCGCCAGACCCGGTCGAGCGTAAGGTCGATGATCTTCGGATGCAGCGCCATCATCCGGGCGAGGATCAGGTCTGAGCCGTCGGACATGCGGGACCTCTTGGGGATCGCTGCGGGGCCTACTTCGCCTCGGCCTTCACGGCCTCGGGTTTCGGCAGGTCACCCTTCACTGCCGGACCCTGCCTCGTCAGCATCCTGAGGATCGTCGTCAACTCGTCCTTCAGCGCCTTGCGGTGCGTCACCCGGTCGAGCATCCCGTGGTCGAGGAGGTATTCCGACCGCTGGAAGCCCTCGGGAAGCTTTTCGCGGATCGTCTGCTCGATCACGCGCGCGCCCGCGAAACCGATGAGCGCGTTCGGTTCGGCCAGTTGCACGTCGCCGAGCATCGCGTATGAGGCTGTCACGCCCCCCGTGGTCGGATGCGTCAGCACGACGACATAGGGCAGCCGCGCCTCATTCAGCATCTGGACCGCGATCGTGGTGCGCGGCATCTGCATGAGGCCGAGGATGCCTTCCTGCATACGTGCGCCGCCGGCAGCGGAGAAGAGCACGAAGGGCCGCTTCAGCTTCACCGCCCGTTCCGCCCCGGCGATGACGGCATTGCCGACATACATCGACATCGACCCGCCCATGAAGGCGAAGTCCTGCGCGGCGGCGACGATGGGGGTGCGATTCATCTCGCCCTCGGCGACCAGCATCGCCTCCTTCTCGCCGGTGGCCTTCTGCGCCGCCTTCATCCGGTCCGGATACTTCTTCTGGTCGCGGAAGTGCAGCGGGTCGGCGATCGGCTCGGGCACCTTCACCTCGGTGAAGACGCCGCCGTCGAAGAGGGCCGCGAACCGTTCGCGCGGACTGATGGCCAGGTGATGGTCGCAATTGGTGCAGACCTGCAGGTTGTCATCGAGTTCGCGGTGAAAGAGCATGGTCCCGCACTCCGGACACTTCGTCCAGAGGTTGTCCGGAACCTCGCGGCGCGAGAAGAGCGAGTTGATCGTCGGCCGGACGTAGTTGGTGATCCAGTTCATCGCGCGTGCCCCTCGGTCGCCTTGGCGACCCCGAGATAAGCCGCAGGGGCCGCGAATGCAATTGCGTTGGCCGAACCGGGGCGGCTCAGCCCCAGTCGAGCACGACCTTGCCCGACTGTCCGGAGCGCATCGCCGCGAAACCTTCCTCGAAGCGGTCCACGGCGAAGCGGTGGGTGATGACCGCGCGGATGTCGAGCCCGTTCGTCAGCATCGCGATCATCTTGTACCAGGTCTCGAATATCTCGCGGCCGTAGACGCCCTTGATTGTGATCGCCTTGAAGACGATGCGGCTCCAGTCCACCGGGCTTTTGCCGGGCGGGATGCCGAGAAGCGCGATGCGCCCGCCCATCACCATGTTCTCGACCATCTGGTCGAGGGCGGCCTGGTTGCCGGACATCTCCATGCCGACGTCGAAGCCCTGGGCGAGTTTCAGCCGCGCCACCACGTCCTTCAGGTCTTCCTCGGCGACGTTGACGGTGACCACGTCGGCGACCCTTTCGGCGAGCGCCAGCCGCGCCGGGTTCACGTCGGTCACGACCACATGGCGGGCGCCGACATGGCGGGCGACGGCGGCGGCCATGATCCCGATCGGCCCGGCGCCGGTGACAAGCACGTCCTCGCCCACGAGGTCGAAGCTGAGCGCGGTATGGACGGCATTGCCGAGGGGATCGAGGATCGCCCCGATCTCGTCGTCGATCTCGTCGGGCAGGGGCACCACGTTGAAGGCCGGCAGCCGCAGGTATTCGGCGAAGGCGCCCGGTTCGTTCACGCCGATGCCGCGGGTCTCGGGGTCGAGGTGGAAGCGGCCCGAACGCGACTGGCGGCTGTGGTGGCCGATGAGGTGGCCCTCGCCCGAGCAGCGCTGGCCGATGCTGAGGTCGGTGACATTGCGGCCCAGTTCCACGATCTCGCCGGCGAACTCGTGGCCGGTGACAAGCGGCACCGGCACCGTGCGGGCCGCCCAGTCGTCCCAGTTCCAGATATGGATGTCGGTGCCGCAGATGCCGGTCTTCCGGATCCGGATCAGCACGTCGTCGGGGCCGATCTCGGGGACCGGGCGGCGTTCCATCCAGAGCCCCGGCTCGGGCCGTGCCTTGACCAGCGCCTTCATTTCATTCGACATCAGATCACCCCCGTGGCCCGGCCCGCGTCCGCGAAGGCGGCGAGGGCCGCGTCGAGGTCTTCGCCGGTCAGCCGGGCGTTCATCTGGGTGCGGATGCGCGCCTGCCCGCGCGGCACCACCGGAAAGAAGAAGCCCGCGACGTAGACGCCGCGTTCGAAGAGGGCTGCTGCCATCGCCTGCGCCGCCTGCGCCTCGCCGAGCATCACCGGCACGATCGGATGTTCGCCGGGCAGCAGACGGAACCCCGCGGCGGCGAGCCCCGCGCGCCAGTGGCGGGTGTTGGCGAAGAGCCGCGCGCGCTGGTCGTCCGCCGCCTCGACGAGGTCGAGGGCGGCGAGGGCCGCGCCGAGCACCGCCGGCGGCAGCGCGTTCGAGAAGAGGTAGGGGCGCGCCCTTTGCCGCAAGAGGTCGATGACCGGTTGCGGCCCGGCGACATAGCCGCCGAGCGCGCCGCCGAGCGCCTTGCCGAGGGTGCCGGTGAGGATGTCGACCCTATCGGCGACGCCGTGGTGGTGCGGGGTGCCGCGCCCGCCGGGGCCCATGAAGCCTGTGGCGTGGCAGTCGTCGACCATCACCAGCGCCCCCTCCGCCGCGGCCAGCGCGGTGATCTCGGGGAGCCTTGCGAGATAGCCGTCCATCGAGAAGACCCCGTCGGTGGCGATCAGGATATGGCGCGCCCCCCCGGCGCGCGCCTCCCTCAGCCGCGCCTGAAGCTCGTCCATGTCGGAATTGGCGTAGCGGTAGCGCCGCGCCTTGCACAGACGGATGCCGTCGATGATCGAGGCATGGTTGAGCGCGTCCGAGATCACCGCGTCCTCGGGGCCGAGGAGTGCTTCGAAAAGCCCGCCGTTGGCGTCGAAGCAGGCGGCGAAGAGGATTGCGTCGTCCTTGCCGAGAAAGCCGGCGAGCCGCGCCTCGAGTTCCCGGTGGAGGTCCTGCGTGCCGCAGATGAAGCGGACCGAGGCCATGCCAAATCCGTGGTCGTGCATCGCCCTCTCGGCGGCCTCGATCAGGGCGGGATGGTCGGCCAGCCCGAGGTAGTTGTTGGCGCAGAGGTTGATGACCCGGCGCCCGCCGATGTCGACATGCGCGCCTTGCGCCGAGGTGATCAGCCGCTCGCGCTTCATCAGCCCCTCGGCCTCGATCCCCTGCAGGATGCCCGCCAGATGGGCGAGGAAATCATCGCGTCCGGTCATCCGGGGTCTCCTGTCACGGGGGTGCTTCGGGAAAAGCCTAGCATGGTCGCGCGGCGGCGCGACAGGCGGAAATCGGCGTCGCTTGTCGGTCGCCGCCGGGCCGGGCGGCGGGTCCTTCCTTTGCGGTCTTGCACCTTGCCCCCCCGGTCGGCCCGGATTAATGCAGGGTCAGCCATTTCCGCGGGGAGGACAGCCCATGAAGAACCGTCACTTCGACAAGTCTAAACTTCCCAGCCGCCATGTGACCGAAGGGCCTGCCCGCGCCCCCCACCGGTCCTATTTCTATGCGATGGGCATTTCCGAGGAGGAGATCCACCAGCCCTGGGTCGGCGTCGCCACCTGCTGGAACGAGGCGGCCCCCTGCAACATCGCGCTGAACCGCCAGGCGCAGGCCGTGAAGCAGGGCGTGAAGGTCGGCGGAGGCACCCCGCGCGAGTTCACCACGATCACGGTGACCGACGGCATCGCCATGGGCCACGAGGGGATGCGGTCGTCGCTCGCCTCGCGCGACGCGATCGCGGATACGGTGGAACTGACAATGCGCGGGCATTGCTATGACGCGCTCGTGGGGCTTGCCGGCTGCGACAAGTCGCTGCCGGGGATGATGATGGCGATGGTGCGGCTCAACGTGCCTTCGGTCTTCATCTACGGCGGTTCGATCCTGCCCGGCCGGCTGAATGGCCAGGACGTGACCGTCCAGGACGTGTTCGAGGCGGTCGGCAAGCACCAGGCCGGGAACTATTCGGATGCCGAGCTTGCGATTCTCGAGCGTGTCGCCTGCCCCTCGGCGGGCGCCTGTGGCGGCCAGTTCACCGCCAATACCATGGCCTGCGTGTCAGAGGCGATCGGGCTTGCGCTCCTCAATTCCTCCGGCGCGCCCGCGCCCTACGAGAGCCGCGACGAATACGGCATGGCCGCGGGCGAGGCGGTTATGACGCTGATCGAGAAGAACATCCGCGCCCGCGACGTGGTCACGCGCAAGGCACTGGAGAACGCCGCGCGGGTGGTCGCCTGCACCGGCGGCTCGACCAATGCCGGACTTCACCTGCCGGCGATCGCCCATGAGGCGGGGATCGACTTCGACCTCTTCGACGTCACCGACATCTTCCACGACACGCCCTATTTCGTCGACCTGAAGCCCGGCGGGAAATATGTCGCCAAGGACCTCTATGAGGCGGGCGGCGTGCCGGTGGTGATGAAGGAATTGCGCAAGGCCGGCCTGATCCACGAGGACTGCATCACCGCCTCGGGCAGGACCATGGGCGAGGAGCTTGACCGGATCACCCGCGAGGCCGACGGCCGCGTGATCTTCCCCGCCGCCGCGCCGATCACCGCGACCGGCGGCGTCGTCGGGCTGAAGGGCAACCTCGCCCCGGACGGCGCCATCGTGAAGGTCGCGGGCATGACCCCCGAAGAGCAGGTCTTCACCGGCCCCGCCCGGGTCTTCGAATGCGAGGAGGACGCCTTCGAGGCCGTCAAGGCGCGCGCCTACAAGGAAGGCGAGGTCCTCGTCATCCGCAACGAGGGTCCGGCAGGCGGGCCGGGGATGCGCGAGATGCTGGCGACCACCGCCGCGCTGTCGGGACAGGGCATGGGCAAGAAGGTGGCACTTATCACCGACGGGCGATTCTCGGGCGCAACGCGCGGCTTCTGTGTCGGCCACGTCGGCCCCGAGGCCGCGCATGGCGGGCCGATCGCACTGTTGCGTGACGGCGACGTGATCACGCTCAACGCCATCACCGGGGAGTTGTCGGTGGCGCTCAGCGACGATGAACTGGCGAAGCGCAAGGGCGAATGGAAAGGTCCGCGGCCGACGCAGTATGCCACGGGCGCGCTCTGGAAATATGCCCGGCTCGTCGGCGGTGCCCGCCAGGGGGCGGTGACGCATCCGGGCGCCAGGGCCGAGCTTCATGTCTACATGGACCAGTAGGGCGGCCGCACTTCTGCCCGCGCTGGCGCTGTCGGCCTGTGTCGCGGGGATGGCGCCGACCGGCTCCGCCCCGCGCGCGGTTGCGGTTGCCGGCGGCGCGGTAACGGCCACCGGGCCGGCCGGATACTGCGTCGACCGCGCTGCGAGCCGTGGCGGGGCAGAGGGATCCTTCGTCCTCTTCGGCACCTGCGCGGCGCTTTCCGGCACGCCCGCCCCGGGACAGCCGGCGAAGCCCGCGGTGCTGACCGCCTCCGTCGTGCCCGGTGCGCCCGACGAGGCGACCTTCGCGGCCGCGTTCCCGGCGATGGCGCGCTTCTTCGGTTCCGACCCCGGCCGTGCGGCGCTGAGCCGGTCGGGCAAGGCCGGGACCGTCGACGTCGGCGCCGTCTCGTCGCGTGACGCCGTGATCTACCTGAGCCTCACCGACAGCGCCGCCGGTCCCGGCCAGGCGGTCGCGCCCGACTACTGGCGCGCGATCCTCGCGCTGCGCGGCCATCTCGTCACCCTCTCGGTGATGAGCCTTGCGGACCGGCCGCTCACCTCGGCCGATAAGCGCCGGATCCTAGACGCCTTCGTCGCCCGCATGAGGGCCGCGAACGAGGGGGGGGCCGCGGGCTGAGTCGTCTTCGACCGGCTTGCGCGCCCGCGGAAACGCAACGATAACGAATCATCGTTCCCATGTTCCCGTCAAAGGGGTCCCGGTCCGGCGGAATGCGCGACAGATTCGACAGCTATCTCGACCGGCTCCTCGTCCGCCGCGCCCTCGACCGCTGGCGCGCCGTGGCCGAACGTGCCGGGTCGGCCGAACCCTCGACCCTTCGCGACCTTCGCAGCGAGGGCCGGCAGCTTCGCCGTCAGATCGACCGCGCGCTTCATGCGGCCGAAGGTCGGCTCGCACGCGGGGGCGGGGCGCCGGCAATCCCGAAGCCGCTCCTTGCCGACTGGGCCTGGCGGCCGGAAATCTGGTCGGGCCCGGTGACGCCGTCCGGCCTCGCCGGAGTCGCCAACCGCACCTCCTTCGGCGCCGAGGCGAAGATCTTCCACGACTGTGCCGAAAGCGAATTGACACTGCGCCAGGTCGCCAGCGCCCGACCGACCGACCTTGCCCCCTTCGGCCTCAGGATCGACGTCTTCCGCTTCGATGGCTCGTTCCTGTCGCTGGTGCTCGATCTTCCGGCGGCGGGGCTCCACGGGCTCGGCGCCGGCCATGTGGTCCGGCTCGACATGGCGGCGGAAACCGAGCGGCCGCTGGAGATCTTCGCGCGGCTGAATCTGCGCCACGGCCCCAACACCGACGAGATCGTCCGCGAACTGCCCAAGGGCGTGCCGGAGGCGACGGTGGAATTCGACCTCGGCTACACGCGCCTGGACGACCGTCGGGTGGAGGCGGCCTGGCTCGACCTCATCTTCGAGGGTCCCCAGATGAACCAGGTGGTCGTCCGCGACCTGACGCTCAGCCGTCGTCCGAGGGCCCCGCTGTGACGGGATCGGGTGCGAACAGCCTGAGGCTCGAAGGCGCCCGGATCGCGACAGGGTGCTGGCAGGCGGAACTCGTCGCCCCCGGCGCGGACGAGGCGCCCGCAGTCGAGGTCTGGCATCAGGAGGCGCGCCTTGACGGCGTCACCCTCGGCGCGCCGCTGGCGCCGGGTCGCTGGCCCGTGTCGGTTCCGATCCCGACCGCGCTCCTCTCCGACGGAGTGCAGACCTTCCTCGTGCGCGACCCTGCCACGGGGGCCACGCTCGGCCATTTCACCATCGTCACGGGCGTGCCCCTGGAAGACGACATCCGGGCGGAGATCGACCTCCTCCGCGCCGAGCTCGACATGCTGAAGAAGGCCTTTCGCCGCCACTGCGTCGAAACCGGCGGGACCTGATCCACCATCCCGTGACGCAGCGTCCGGCGTGACCGCGGCAAGGACCTCGGGCATCGTCGGCGCCGAGGAGGAGCCCGTAATGTCGCCATATCCGCATCTTTTCGCCCCGCTCGACCTCGGCCATGTCGTCCTGCCGAACCGCGTGCTCATGGGCTCCATGCACACCAATCTCGAAGAGACGAAGGACTGGAACCGCGTGGCTGCCTTTTACGCGGCCCGCGCGCGCGGCGGCGTCGCGCTCATGGTGACGGGCGGCATGGCTCCCAACCGCGAGGGGGGCGTCTTTCCCGGTGCGGCGGGGCTCTTCACGACCGCCGACATCAGCAACCACCGGGTCGTGACGGATCGGGTCCATGCCGAAGGCGGCCGCATCGCCATGCAGATCCTTCATGCCGGCCGCTATGCCTACGGCCCGGACTGCGTCGCGCCTTCCGCGATCAAGTCGCCGATCTCGCCCTTTCCGCCGAGGGAGCTCGACGACGCGGGGATCGAAAAGCAGATCGCTGACATCGCCACGGCCGCGGTGCGGGCGCGCGAGGCCGGGTATGACGGCGTGGAGGTGATGGGGTCGGAGGGCTATTTCCTCAACGAGTTCCTCGTCACCCGCACCAACAGGCGCACCGACCGCTGGGGCGGCAGTCCCGAGAACCGGATGCGCCTGCCCGTCGAGGTGGTCCGCCGCGTGCGTGCCGCCGTGGGGCCGGATTTCATCCTCATCTACCGCATCTCGCTTCTCGACCTCGTGCCGGAGGGACAGACCTGGGACGAGGTGGTGGCGCTTGCGAAGGCCGTGGAAACCGCCGGCGCCTCGATCCTCAATACGGGCATCGGCTGGCACGAGGCGCGCGTGCCGACCATCGCCACCTCGGTGCCCCGCCGGGCGTTCGCCTGGGTAACGAAGAAGCTGATGGGCGAGGTCACGGTCCCCGTGATCACCTCGAACCGGATCAATACGCCCGAGGTTGCGGAGGCCGTGCTGGCCGAAGGCTGCGCCGACATGGTGTCGATGGCGCGCCCCTTCCTCGCCGATCCCGAATTCGTGCGGAAGGCGGCCGAGGACAGGGCGCCCGAAATCGCCCCCTGCATCGCCTGCAACCAGGCCTGCCTTGACCACACCTTCGCGGGCAGGATTTCCTCCTGCCTTGTCAATCCGCGCGCGTGTTTTGAGACGGAGCTTGTGCTGGAGCCCGCCGTGGCCCCTAAACGGATCGCCGTGGTCGGCGCCGGGCCGGCGGGTTTGTCAGCCGCGCTCGCGCTCGATGCGCGCGGCCATGCGGTAACCCTTTTCGACCGCGCGCCCGTCCTTGGCGGGCAACTCAACCTCGCGGCCCGTGTGCCCGGCAAGGAGGAGTTCCGCGGCCTTCTCGACTGGTTCGGCACGATGGTGGCCGAGAGCGGCATCGACCTGCGCCTGTCCACAGAGGCGACGGCCGATGCGGTCGCGGGGTATGACGAGGTTGTGGTCGCGACCGGCGTGCGCCCGCGCGATCCGCAGATTCCGGGGCAGGACGCGCCCCATGTGCTCAGCTACGTCGACGTGCTCACGGGCGCGCCCGTGGGCGAGCGGGCGGTCATCGTCGGTGCGGGCGGGATCGGTTTCGACGTGGCGGAGTTCCTGACACAGGCGGGGGAGAGCCCGACGCTGCATCTTGACGACTGGCTCGCCGAATGGGGCGTGACCGACCCCGGGACGGCCCGCGGCGGGCTCGCGGAGCCGAAGCCCGAAGCGCCTGCGCGGGTCGTCACGCTTCTGCAGCGCAAGCCCGAGAAGCCCGGCCGCAGGCTCGGCCGGACGACCGGCTGGATACACCGCGCTGCGTTGCAGGCGAAGGGCGTGGAGATGATCGGCGGCGTAACATACGAGGGGGTGGAGCCGGGCGGGCTGCGCGTCTCCTCCGGGCCCGGGCGCGAGGGCACGCGCCTGATCCCAGCCGACACCATCGTCCTGTGCGCCGGTCAGGAAAGCGAGCGAAGCCTCGCCGGGACGCTGGCCGCTAGGGGATGTGTGGTCCACGTGATCGGCGGCGCAGATATTGCGGCCGAGCTGGATGCCAAGCGCGCCATCGACCAGGGAACGCGTCTCGCCGCCACCCTGTGAGCGCAATCTGTGACGCTTGCCGAACGGATCGGCGGAAACTTGCCACTTTGGTTCGCGACAATACCCCAGTGTTGTCCGTCAGCCTCCGCAATATTGCCCGAATTGCCCGCGATACCGGTCCACGGCGGGCAATGTATTTGACGGGTGCACAATGGACCGACTGACGGAAATGGAGGCTTTCGCCACCGTCGTAGACCAGGGGGGGTTTACGGATGCCGCAAAGAAGATGGGGATATCGAAATCCGCCGTCTCGAAACACGTTTCTTCGCTGGAAGCGCGCCTGGGGGCGCGGCTTCTGAACCGCACGACGCGCCGGGTGTCGCCGACCGAGATCGGTCTGGCCTACTACGACCGGGCACGCCGCGTGCTGAACGACGCCGGCGAGGCCGATGCGCTCGTCACCTCGATGCAGTCGGCGCCCTCGGGCCTCTTGCGCATTTCGGTGGCTACCGACTTCGGCGTGAACCTCCTGTCGCCGATCCTCGGGGACTTCCTTCTGGAATATCCCGACATCACCGTGAACATGGTGCTGAACAACCGCTATGTGGAGTTGATCTCGGAAGGCTTCGACATGGCCATCCGGGTGGGTGAACTGGAAGACTCCACGCTCCGCGCCCGCAAGCTGACCGAGACCGTGAAGCGGATGGTCGGCTCGCCCTCCTACTTCCAGAAATACGGCCGCCCGACCAAGATCGACGACCTGAACGAACACAAGCTCCTGCACTATTCCAACCAGGCGTCGGGGAACGTCTGGAAGATCACCGCGCCCTCGGGCGAGAAGCGGCAGGTGCGGACGGCGGGCTGGCTGACGGTCAACGACGGCCAGTCGCTCCTCAATGCCGCGATCTCCGGCCTCGGGATCGCATACCTGCCATCGTTCCTCTATTCCGACGCGATGAAGCAGGGCCTCGTGATCGACGCGATCCCCGACCTTCCGGTCGAACAACTCGGCATCTACGCGGTCTATCCGCCGGGGCGCTTCACTCAGCCCAAGGTCCGCGCCTTCATCGACTTCCTCGCCCAGGCCTTCGTGGACAAGGGGCCCGACGCCTGGTGAGTCCTGCCGTCGCGGCGGTGCCGGTGACGATGCGACCTCAGCGGGTCGAGGTGATCATCGCCTCGACCCTTCGGTTTTGGGTCCGCCCTTCGGGGGTCAGGTTCGAGGCGAGCGGACTCAGGAAGCCCACGCCATCCGCCGAAAGCTGCGCCGGGTTTGCGCCGTAGTCGGCGACGAGCCGCGCCATCACCGATTCCGCGCGCTTGCGCGACACCGCGACGTTGGCGGCGAGTGTCCCCTCCGCATCGGTGTGACCGACGAGCGCGATGGTCTTGTCGGGATTGGCCTTCAGAAACTCCGCCAGGGCCGTGAGCGAGGGGAATTCGCCCGCGCCAAGCTCGGCCGCGCCGGAAGCGAAGCGCAGGTCGTCGAGCACGACCTTGCCGCGCGCCACAAGCTGGTCGCCGAGCGAATCCGGCGCCGGCACGCTTTCGCGCGGGCTGAACTCCGCCGCGGCGATGGGCAAGGGCTCCACCAAGGCCGCGCCGACGCGGGTCATCTGGACATAACCGCTGTCGGAGGACCTGCTGACCAGCAGGCTCACGTAGTCAGACGCGCCACCGGTTTCGCGCTGCGCCGAAAGGAAGCGGAAATCACCGAGGTCGACATGCATTTCAGGCTCGGGGAGGCACGGCATGGCGAAGCGGAAGTCGAAGCCGCCGCAATCGTCGGAATTGCATTCGAACAGGACCTCGAACCCCTCGCGTCCGAGTTGCTCACGCAGGCTCGCAAGCAGCGCCATCGTGGTGAGGTTGCCGTCGCGTATGCGCCAGGCGGTCTGCGTGACCTCGCCCTCCGTCCGGATCGTCTCCATCCGGCCGTCCGTCCACGGGCCGACCGGCAGCGCATGGCTGCCGAGTTCCGTCCGATCCTCGGCCGTGCGCATGGCCGACGGCGGCAGCGAGAGCGTCGGCGCGGCCTCGGCGGCGGGGGCGATGAGGGCGAAGAGGAGCGCGATCCGTCTCATCGGTGCGCCCCGTGGTAGTCCGGGTTGGGCTCCATCGCGGTGGCGGAGGCGATCCGGTTGGTCATGTTGAAGAAACCCGTGACCGACGCGATGTCCCAGATGTCGCGGTCGGAGAAGCCCGCGTCGCGCAGAGCCTGCCGGTCGGTCTCCTCCACCCTGGAGGAGGCGAGCGTCAGCTTTTCGGCGAATTCCAGCATGGCCCGCTGTTTCGGCGTCAGCGCCGCGACGCGCCAGTTCATCACCATGGCCTCGCCCAGCACCGGGTCGCCGGAAAGCTCCCGCACCGTCGCGCCATGCGCCACCTGGCAGTACCAGCAGCGGTTGAGCGAGGAAACGGCGACCGCGATCATCTCGCGTTCAAGCTTCGAAAGCCCACTCTCGGCCAGCATCAGGTTGTTGTAGATCGCGGTGAAGGCGTTCAGCTTGTCGATGTCGAAGGCGTAGGCCTTGAGCACGTTCGGCACCAGCCCGAGCTTTTCGGTGCATATATCGAAATACTTCCGGATGGCATCCGGAAGCGGCCTGACCATCGGAAGGTCAAGCGCCGTGGGGCTCTGGCCGTCGTCCTTCACTGCTCCCCTTGCCTCTGTGGGGTTATTGTGAGCGGTAATGATAGTGTCCCACAATCTCCATCCCGAGGGAAGCGTAGAGCGCGTTCGCCGGTCGGTTCGCCTCTGTCACCAGAACGGAAAACCGTTCTGCGCCATGATCTTGCGCCCAGTGGGCGGCGTTCCGCATGATCTTGACGGCGGATCCTTGCCGACGCAGGTCCGGCGCCACGTGCAATGCGTGCAGCATCGCCGTTTCATCGTGGATCGCGACGAAGGCTACGCCCGAGCAGCGGTCGCCGACGCGACCGAGGATGGCGGTTCTCGGGCCTTCCACACGCTCCATCACGGCGATCCGTTCCGGTCCGATCCCGCCCTCCTTCCAGAGGTCGCGCATGATCGCCAAGGGCGGCCAGATGGCAAAGCCCGCCATCGGGTCCGCGGGTTCCGCCGCAAGGGCGGCGATCGGCGCGGCATGAACGTTCACCGGGTCCTTGACGCGGTAGCCGCGGGCGGCAAGGGCGGCGTCGAGCGCCTCTTCCCCCGGCCGGATCATGAAGAGCGGGCGCTGGCCGAGGCGCGCATGCAACCGTTCGGCCGCGTCGATGTCGGCTTCCGTCCAGGGCCCGGCTGCGGTGGCTGCCGACACACGCTGACCGCCGCCGCGTCCCTCGCGCACCATGAAGGCGCCGGCCCGGTGCAGCGCCGCTGCGGGCCAGGTCGCGTCCGTGGCCGAGAAGAGGTCCGTCATGCCCCCTCGTCGGGAAAGAGCGCCGCGAGCCGGCCGATCGCCGCGTCGATCCTCGCGGGGTCGGTCCCGCGCACGACGATGTTGGCGCCGTAGACGCCGTTCTGGATGAACGGGTATGAGCCGAAGCTGAGGTCGGCGAACTCAGCCGCCAGCGCGCCAAGCGGTTCGGCGATCACGCCTTCTCCCCGGTCGATCCGCAAGGTCTGGCTCAGGATCGGTTTGCCGCCGGTCAACCGCGGAAGGAGCGAGGCGACCATCGCCTTGAAGATGTCCGGCACACCGGCCATGACATGCACGTTTTCAAGGCTGAACCCCGGCGCGGCCGAAATCGGGTTCTCGATCAGTATGGCCCCCTCGGGAATGCGCGCCATGCGCTGGCGCGCGGCGTTGAACTCCAGCCCCGAGCGGTCGTAATGCGCGGCGAGGATGGCGCGGGCGTCGTCGCGTATGCGAAGCGCCGTCGCGAAGGCCCTGGCAACGGCGTCGGCCGTGATGTCGTCATGGGTCGGGCCGATGCCCCCCGAGGTGAAGACGTGGGTGTAACCGGCGCGGAGCGCGTTCACCGCCGCCGCGATCGCGTCCATCTCGTCGGCGACGACACGCACTTCCTTCAGGTCGATGCCGATGCGCGTCAGTTCCCCGGCAAGGTAGTGCATGTTGGCGTCGCGGGTGCGGCCCGACAGGATCTCGTCCCCGATGATCAGGATCGCGGCGGTTGGGTTCGGCATGGCTCACCTCTTTGCCCAAGCTATAGGCAAGGCGCGGGCCCGGCGGAAGCCCCGGCTCTGGCCAAAGCCGCCGTCCTTGACTATCTAGGCGCGGTATCGTGGCGAAGGAGGGGCCGGTGGACGATCCGCGCGGCCGTCTGACGAAGGACGGAATCAGGATTCACGAGGCGGCGGATTTCGCCGGGATGCACGCGGCCGGGCGGCTCGCGGCCGAGATCCTCGACGAGGTGGGCGCACTGGTCGAACCGGGCGTGACGACCGAGGCGCTCGATGCCTACATCGAGCAGCGCGTGGCCGTGGCCGGCGCGAAATCCGCAACCATAGGCTACCGCGGCTATCAGCACGCCTCCTGCATCTCGGTGAACCATGTCGTCTGCCACGGCATCCCCGGGCCGAAGGTGCTGAAGGACGGCGACATCCTGAACATCGACGTGACCGTCATCGTCGACGGCTGGTACGGCGACACCAGCCGGATGTATGTCGCGGGTGCGCTTCCCCGGAAGGCCGAGCGACTGATCCAGGTCACGCACGACGCGCTGATGCTCGGGACCGAGGCGGTCCGCCCCGGCAACACCTTCGGCGACATCGGCCACGCCATCCAGTCCTACGTCGAAGCCCAGCGGATGAGTGTCGTGCGCGATTTCTGCGGCCACGGGCTCGGCCGGGTGTTCCACGCGCCGCCGAACGTCCTGCACTATGGCCGTCCCGGCACCGGCCCGAAGCTTGAAGAGGGCATGTTCTTCACGATCGAGCCGATGGTGAACCTCGGCCGGCCCGAGACCAAGGTGCTCGCCGACGACTGGACGGCGGTGACGCGCGACAAGTCGCTGTCGGCGCAGTTCGAGCATTCGGTGGGAGTGACGGCGGACGGGGCCGACATCTTCACCCTCTCGCCTGCCGGCCGGTTCTGGCCGACGCGATGACTTACCCTTCGCGGGGCCCGACGTTCTCGCGGAAGGCGACCTCGAAGGCCGCCTTCCTGGCGTCATCCGCCTCGATCTGGTGGGCTGCGCGCCAGTCCTCGTAGGGCGTGCCGTAGTAGATCTCGCGCGCCTCGTCCTTCGTCATCGCGATGCCCCTTTCGTTCGCCGCCTCCTGGTACCAGCGGGCCAGGCAGTTGCGGCAGAAGCCCGCGAGGTTCATCAGGTCGATGTTCTGCACGTCCGCGCGTCTCTCCATCAGGTGATGGCGGAGCGCCCGGAATGCGGCGGCCTCGATCTCGATCCGGGTCTTGTCGTCCATCTGCGGTCCTCCTCGCCTCAGAGATCGGCGTCGGCCAGCGCCGCTTCAAGGATCGGCGCCAGCCTGTCGGCCCAGGCGATCTGGCCGTCCGCGCCCCGGATCAGGTCATGGCGGATCTC
The DNA here is from genome assembly GCA_020637675.1 of Paracoccaceae bacterium. GTDB lineage: Bacteria > Pseudomonadota > Alphaproteobacteria > Rhodobacterales > Rhodobacteraceae > Albidovulum. Next base: position 995,392 of record JACKKD010000003.1, read on the forward strand.
GACCAGCACATTTGGCCGGCCCGGCGCCAGCGCGTGCCGGTCGATCGAGTCGCCGTCGAGGTGCCCGCCATAGGGCTCGTTCTCGCCCACGCAGAGGTCGCCCTCCGCCCGCAGCCGCGCAAGCAGGCTCAAGGCCAGCCGCGGATCGCGGTGGGAATAGAGCACGCCGACATGCCAGGGTCGCTCCGCCCGGCCGACAAGGCGCGGCGTGAAGCTGTGAACGGCGCAGATGACCGTGTCGGCTCGCCGCGCTGCGAGTCCCTCAAGCGCAAGGTGGTAGGGTCGGTGGAAGGCCTGCAGCCGCCGCTCCACCTCGGCCTGATCGACATGGCGGTTCACCGGGATCAGCGTCGCATCGTAAAGCCTCATCACCAGCGTCGGATCGTCCTCGCCCCGGTTGGGGTCGATGACGAGGCGGGAGAAATCGCTGAGGATCGCCGGTGCGTCCAGTCGTTCGGCAAGCCGCCGCGTCACCCCGGCCGCCCCGATATCGTAGGCGATGTGCCGTTCCATGTCGGCGGGCGCGATCCCGAGGCTGCCGCCGCCGACGCAGTCGGGAACCCGGTTCGTCGCGTGGTCGCAGGTGATCAGCCAGCGCGAGGGGCGGTCGGCCCCGAGGATGTGGAAAGGCTCTGCCGTCATGCGTTTTTCGTCGTTCCCCGTTGAAAGATCGTTTAGACGAGACGAAGGACAAGCGCCAGTTGCCCTCGCCGCGGTTTTGCGCCATAGAACGGTCGGGACCGTTGTTAGCGCAAACATCATGGAGGACCCGGGATGAGACGGATGCGTTGCGTGAAGATCGTGGCCACGCTTGGCCCCTCCTCCTCGGACTACGGCACCATCCGCGCGCTCTTCGAGGCCGGCGCCGATGTCTTCCGGCTGAACATGAGCCATGGCAGCCATGCCGATCAGGCCGCCCGCCACGCCATCATCCGGCGGGTGGAAGAAGACATGGGCCGGCCCATTGCGATCCTCGCCGACCTGCAGGGTCCGAAGCTTCGCGTCGGCACCTTCGTCGCTGGCGCGCACGAGTTGAACGAGGGCGACCGCTTCCGTTTCGACCTCGACCCGGCCGAGGGCGACGGACGCCGGGTGAACCTGCCCCACCCGGAGATTTTCGCGGCACTCGAACCGGGGTCGCGGCTTCTGGTGAACGATGGCAAGATCCGCCTCACCGTCGATGCCTGCGGCCCCGATTTCGCCGACTGCACCGTGACCGCCGGCGGGATGATCTCCAACCGCAAGGGTGTGAACGTGCCCGACGTGGTGCTGCCGCTCGCGGCGCTTTCGGACAAGGACCGCGCCGACCTGGAGTTTGCCTGCGAGCTCGGCGTCGACTGGCTCGCGCTCTCCTTCGTGCAGCGGGCCGAGGACGTGCGCGAGGCGCGCGTGCTCGCCAGGGGCCGCGCCGCGATCCTGTCGAAGATCGAGAAGCCCGCTGCGGTGAAGGCCTTCGCGGAGATCCTCGAAGCCTCCGACGGCATCATGGTCGCCCGTGGCGACCTTGGCGTGGAGCTTCCGGTCCATTCGGTCCCGCCGATCCAGAAGCAGCTCGTCCGCGCGTCGCGGTCGGCCGGCAAGCCCGTGATCGTGGCGACGCAGATGCTGGAAAGCATGATCGAAAGCCCGATGCCGACCCGGGCCGAGGTCTCCGACGTGGCGAGCGCGATCTACGAGGGCGCCGATGCGGTCATGCTTTCGGCCGAAAGTGCCGCCGGCCAGTATCCGGTCGAGGCGGTGGAGACGATGGACAACGTGGCGAAGTCGGTCGAAGGCGACCCGACCTATCGCGAGATCATCGAGGCCTCCCGCCGGATCGAGCGGCGCACCGTCGCCGACGGCATCGTCGCCGCCGCGCGCGAGATCGCCGAGGCGACCGACATCCACGCCATCTGCTGCTTCACCCAGTCCGGCACGACCGCGAGCCTCGTCGCCCGCGAGCGGCCGACGGTCCCGATCATCGCGCTCTCCCCGCTCATCGCCACGGTCCGGCGGCTGAGCCTGACCTGGGGCGTCCATTGCGTGCAGACGCACGACCCGGTGGACCGCTTCAAGATGGCGGTCGTCAGCGCCGCCAAGGCCGCCCGCGAATATGGCTTCGCGACCGAGACGGACCAGATCGTCGTGACCGCCGGTGTGCCCTTCAACGTCAAGGGTACCACGAACATCCTCCGCGTCGCCCCCTGCGACGAACGGCTGATCTTCCGGACCGACCCGGAGTAGGGACTTCGCTTCCTCGCCGAAGGGGAGGTAGGTGGTGTGCTCCACCACCGTCCCCGCTCCGTCGGTGACCGCGCGGACGGAGCCGAGCCCGTCCGTGTGCAGCGCGTTCACCCTGGTGGTGACGGTGCTGCCGCTCTTGGTCTTGGTGATGCGGATGTCCGGCCGTGGATAGAGCAGGATCTCCTCCGCCGCGCCCTGTCCGTAACGCCTGATCTCCACCGGCCCCATGTAGAGCGTGACCGTGGCCCCGGCCACCGGGTCGGTCTCGACCTTCTTCAGCCGCGCCCCGTCGGCGCCGTAGACGTAAGCGGTGGTCCGGCCGGCGAAGCTGACCGAGACCGGCCGGTTCTCGCCGTCATAGCTCATGACCTTGCCGTCGAGGCCCGTGGTCATGTTGCGGCTTGGGAGGGAAGGGCGTTGTTGCAGAACTCTGACCGTTGAGGATTCACATCGTGAATCCATGCGGTTAGACGGGGGGCATGAGCAAGCCGTCACCCGCCCGCTACCGCACGACGAACTGGTCCAGCTACAGCGCTTCGCTTCGCAAGCGCGGGTCGCTGCTGATCTGGCTGGACAAGGACATGACGTGGCGCGCGCCGCATGACGGCAGCCCCGGTCGTCCTGCGGTGTTCTCGGATGCGGCGATCCAGTTCTGCCTGACGATCAAGGTCCTGTTCAAGCTGCCACTCAGGCAAACGACCGGCATGGTGGCCAGCCTGCTGAAGATGGCGGACCTGGATTGGGCCGTGCCGGATTACACGACACTGTGCCGGCGTCAGAAGACGCTCGCCGTCCAGATCCCGTATCGGCGCGCCGATGGCCCCCTGAACCTGCTGGTGGACAGTACGGGCATCAAGTTCCTCGGTGATGGCGAATGGCAGGCCCGCAGGCACGGTGTTCAGGGCCGACGCCAATGGCGCAAGGTGCATCTGGCCATGGATACGGCAACTTCGGACATCCGGGCGGTGGAGTTCACCCCCAGCAGCGATGGCGACAGTCCGGTCTTGCCGGAGCTGCTCGACCAAATACCTGAGCGCGAAAAGATCGGCACCGTGACCGCCGATGGCGCTTATGACACCCGCCGCTGCCACACCGCCATCATCGACCGGCAGGCCACTCCGATCATACCGATCCGCAAGAACGGGCGTCCGTGGAAAGAGGACTGCCCGGCCGCAATCGCCCGAAACGAAACCCTGCGTGCCACCCGGCACTATGGCAGGGCGTTCTGGAAGCGCTGGACCGGATACCACGCCCGGAGCCGGATCGAGGCCAAGATGCGCTGCCTGAAGGCCTTCGGAGAACGCATCACTGCGAGAGACCCAGACCGCCAGACCGCCGAAATCCAGATCCGCGTCGCCTTGATGAACCGCTTCTCAGCCCTCGGCACCGCCGAGATCGTCCGCGTGGCATGACGCTGACGGGGAAAGGGGACGTCACGCCTCAGGCATGAGTTCTGCAACAACGCCCACCCCACGCAAGGAACGATTGACACGGTCAGCGTTCTCAATATCATTCGTATACAAATGAGAATGATCCGAGAGGCAGAAGGCGTTGCCATATCTCGTTCCCACCACGCTCAGCGAAGCACTGACGCTCTTGCGCGACCGCCGGCCGACGCTCTTGGCAGGCTGCACCGATGTCCTGCCCGGCCAGCGACAGGGATGTCGCATCGCCGAGCTGCTGGACGTGACGCGGCTGCCGGAATTGCGCGGCATCAGCCAAGGGCCGCAGGGCTGGCGCATCGGCGCCGCGGCGACCTGGGCCGACATCGCGGCGGCTCCGCTGCCCCCCGCCTTCGACGCACTGCGGCAGGCGGCGCGCGAGGTGGGGGCGATCCAGATCCAGAACGCGGGAACCATCGCCGGCAACATCTGCAACGCCTCGCCCGCCGCTGACGGAGTGCCGCCGCTTCTGGCGCTGCGGGCCGAGGTGGAGCTTGCCTCGCTTGCCGGGCGACGGCATGTGGCGCTGGAGGATTTCATCACCGGGGTCCGCCGCACGACCCGCGCTCCGGACGAACTGGTGGTGGCGCTGCACATGCCGCGTCCGCTCGCGGGCGAAGGTGGCGCCTTCGTCAAGCTCGGTACGCGCAGCTCCCTTGTCATCTCGATTGCGATGGTGGCGGCGTTCGTCCGGATCGCGCGGGATCGCATCGCCGAGGCGCGGGTGTCGGTCGGAGCGTGTTCACCTGTTGCCCGGCGATTGCCGTCGTGGGAGGCAGAACTCGCGGGCCGCAATCTGGACGACGTAGCCGGGCTGAAACCCGACGTGGCGCATCTTTCGGGGCTTTCCCCGATCGACGATGTCCGCGCCTCGGCCGCCTACAGGATCGAGGCAGTCCGGGAATTGTGCCAGCGCGCGCTGGCGCGGGCGGTGGAATCGGCAAAGGGAGGCGCGGATGGCCGCTGAGGAGAACGTGGAGACGACCCGGTTCATCCTGAACGGCGCGGCGGTCGCGGTCACGGCCCCACCCGACGAGCGCCTGTCGGACAGCCTGCGCGAACGCCTCGGCGCCCGCGATGTGAAGATCGGCTGCAACGCGGGCGATTGCGGGGCTTGCTCGGTCCTGCTCGACGGGCAGGTGGTCTGTGCCTGCCTGACACCGACGTGCAAGGCCGATGGGCGCCGGATCGAGACGGTTGCGGGCCTGGTGGCCACGGACCTGGTGGCGCAGGCGCTGTCCGGACGCTTCCAGGACCATGGCGCGGCGCAGTGCGGCTTCTGCACCCCCGGAATGATGGTGGCATCCGTCGCCCTGCTCCGACAGGAACCCGAGCCGGACGAGACGGCGATCACGCGCGCTCTGGGCGGCGTGCTTTGCCGATGCACCGGCTACCGCAAGATCATCGACGCGGTCGCCTCGGTTCCGGCAGCGCTTGCCGATGTGGGCGGGCCGGGACATGCGGGCGCCTCGATCCGGCGTCTCGATGGCGCGGAGAAGCTGGCCGGGACCGAGGCCTTCGGCGACGACGTGGCCCCACCGGACACGCTGGAAATCCTTGTCATCCGCTCGCCCTTCCCCCGGGCCGCATTCCACTTCGGCGACCTTGAGGCTTGGCGCGCGGGGCAAATGGGCATCGAGGCGGTGCTGACGGCGGCCGACGTGCCGGGCCGCAATGTTTTTGGCGTCATTCCGCCCTTCGCCGACCAGCCGGCCTTTGCCGAAGGCATCGCGCGCTTTCGCGGCGAAGCGGTGGCGGCGGTTGTCGGTACGCCCACCACGATCCGCGCCTTTGACCCGGCCTGCTTCCCGGTCACCTGGCAGGAGCTTGAGGCGGCGGAAACGCCGGCCGCAGCCGAAGCAACGGGCGCGCCGCTTTTGCATGAGGCGCGCGCGCGCAACCTGATGTGCAAGGGCCTCGTCGTCAGTGGCGATGCCGAGGCGGCCCTCGCCATGGCCGATGTGACGGTCGAGGGACGCTTTACCAGCGGCTTCGTCGAACATGCCTATATCGAGCCGGAAGCGGGTTTCGCGCAGGTTGTCGATGGCCGGGTGGAAATCCATGCCTGCACCCAGGCTCCGGTGATGGACCTCGAGTCGATGGAAATCCTCCTGGGAATGGACCGCTCGGCCATCCGCATCGTGCCCACGGCGGTGGGCGGCGGATTCGGCTCGAAACTCGACATCTCGCTCCAGCCCTATCTGGCGCTGGGGGCGATGAAGACCGGGCGGCCAGTGCGCATGGCCTACAGCCGGACGGAATCGATGCAATCGACCACCAAGCGCCACCCTTCCGACATCCGGCTTCGGCTGGGTGCCACGCGGGACGGGCGCATTTCGGGTTGCGATTTCCGGGGAACGTTCAATACCGGGGCCTATGCCTCTTGGGGGCCGACAGTCGCCAACCGGGTGCCGGTCCATGCCTCGGGCCCCTATCGGATCGCCGATTACCGGGCCGAAGCGCGGGCGATCCATACCAACTGCCCGCCGGCAGGCGCTTTTCGCGGCTTCGGCGTTCCGCAGGCGGCGATCGCACTGGAATCGCTTCTGGACGACCTGGCCGAAAAGGTGGGAATCGACCCGCTTGACCTTCGGCTGAGGAACGCGCTCGGCAATGGCGTGCCCACCGTCTGCGGACAGGTCTTCACGCAGGGCGTCGGGATCAGGGCCTGTCTGGAAGCGCTGCGCCCGGCATGGGAGGCAGAGCGTGCGGCGGCCGAGGCGTTCAACCGTGCGGCGGCGGGTCAGCTTCGGCGCGGGGTCGGTCTGGCTTCGGGATGGTATGGCTGTGGCAATACCTCGCTGCCGAACCCCTCGACGATCAAGGCCGGCATCCGGGCCGATGGCAGCATCGTCCTGCATCAGGGCGCAATGGACATCGGCCAGGGCGCGAACACGGTGATCACGCAGCTCTTCGCCACGGCGCTTGGGGTTCCGGTCGCGCAGGTCGGCCTGATCGGCGCTGACACGGATGTGACGCCCGATGCCGGCAAGACATCGGCCTCGCGGCAGACCTTCGTCTCAGGGAACGCCGCGCGGCTGTGCGGCGCGGCGCTGCGGGCAAAGGTGCTGCGCGCGGTCAACGCCTCGGATCAGGCGGCGTTGTCGGTCGAGGCGGGGGCGATCATCGTGGATGACGGTGCAAGCCGCCACCGCATCTCGCTGGGCCAGCTTGCCGCCGATGGCGACGGCTATGTCTTTGCGTCGAGCGGACACTACGACCCGCCGACGAAGCCGCTGGACGAAAACGGCCAGGGCGACCCCTATGCCCAGTTCGGCTATGCCGCGCAATTGGCGGTGGCCGAAGTGGACACGAGCCTGGGCACAGTGCGGCTGCTGCGCATCGTGGCGGCGCACGATGTGGGCCTCGCGGTCAATCCGCTGCTGGTCGAGGGCCAGATCCAGGGCGGCGTCGCGCAGGGCATCGGCATGGCCCTGATGGAGGAATACATCCCGGGCCGCACCGAGAACCTGCACGACTACCTGATCCCCACGGTCGGGGATGTCCCGCCGATCGAGCCGATCATCATCGAGGAACCCGATGCCCACGGCCCCTATGGCGCCAAGGGTCTCGGCGAACACGTTCTGATCCCGACGACGCCCGCGATCCTCAACGCGATCCGCAATGCCTGCGGCGTGCGGATGACCAGCGTTCCCGTGACCCCTGCGAAACTCGCCGCTGCCCTGGCTGGAGCCTGACATGACCGACAAAGCCGACCGCACCGCCGACAAGATCCGCTGCGACGCCTGCCCGGTGCTGTGCTACATCGCGGAGGGCCGCGCGGGCGCCTGCGACCGCTATGCCAACCACGGCGGCACGCTTGTCCGGCTGGATCCCCTGACCATCATCGAAGGGGCCGCCAGCCGCGGGATCAAGGCGGTGCCTTTCCTCAAGGGCAGCGAGGGCACGGACTGGGACGGCGACCTGCTGCAGGGCGGCCGGCCCTTCATCACCGCGGTCGGCGCGGGAACCACCTACCCCGACTACAAGCCCGCCCCGTTCATCGTCAGCCAGAGCGTCGAGGGGGTCGACATGGTCACGGTCGTGACCGAGGGCATCTTCAGCTATTGTGGCGTCAAGGTGAAGATCGACACCGATCGTTTCATCGGCCACGAGCGCGCCGTGGTGCGGGTCGACGGCGAACCGATCGGCCATGTGATGACCTCGGAATACGGATCCAAGATGCTGTCACTCGGCGGGGTCGAACATCTTACCGGCGGCGGCAAGAAAGAGGGCCGCGTCACCTGCGATGCGCTTCTGAAGCTGTGCAACCGCGAACCGGTGGAAATGATCGTCGACGAGGGCGCCACGGTGGTGGTGCAGGCCGGACGGGCGCCGGTGATCAACGGCGTCGAGGAAAAACTGATGCGCGTGGGCTGCGGTTCGGCCACCATCGGCATGTTCGCCAAGCAATGGGCGCAGCACGTCGACGAGGTGGTGGTGGTTGACGACCACATCACCGGCGTTCTGTCCGAACACCAGTCGGGCAAGCTTCTGGGCGTGCCGCCAAGCGGCATCCGGGTAAAGGGGCGACGTTCGACTCCGGGACGCTATTTCCAGGTGGCCGAGCCCGGCATCGGCTGGGGTGGCACCAACATCGAGGACCCGCTGGCGATCCTGAGAGACCCCGATCCCGAGATCGCATGGGAAGGGCTGCGGCTCCTGATGGTGTCGACGACCGGCGAGCAATCCGCCTATTACGAGCTTGACGAGAACCTCCGCCCGGTGGCGAAGCCGCTACCCGCCGACCTGCGCGCCTCGGTCGATCTGATCGCCGAAAACTGCGAACCCTCGCTGTGTTCGGTGTTGTTCATGGCCGGGGCCGGCGGGTCGCTCCGGGCGGGCGTGACGACGAACCCGGTGAAGCTGACCCACTCGGTGAAGGATGCGCTTACCTATGTCTCCTGCGGGGGTGCAGGCGCCTATGTCTGGCCCGGCGGCGGCATCACGGTGATGGTGGACGTGACCGAGATGCCAAGCAATTCCTTCGGCTATGTGCCGACGCCCGCGCTTGTGGCACCGATCGAGTTCACCATGCGGCTTTCGGACTACGTCGCGCTGGGCGGCCATGCCGGGCAGGTGCGCCCGATCGCGGACGTCGTGACCGAAAAGGTGCGCCGCGTCGGCCTGAGTGACCCGCAGAGCGATCCTTTGGCGCGGCACCACTTCCGCTGGCCGAGGGACAGCCAGGCATGACGGCGGCGGGGGCGGTCGCGGCACTTCTGGACGGGGGGCACCGGCTGCACCTGCAGCACGGTCCAATCGACCTGATCATCGGCGCCGATGCGCGGGTGCCGGGCGGCCGCAACCGCGCCTTTGCCGCTGCCGCGGCAAGGTTCGACGGGCTGCTCGAGGAACTCGTCGCCGAGTTGCCGGCCCTGCGCGCCCGGGTGACGGCCGGCCTGCCGGCGCCGCAGGGATCGGTCGCACGCCGGATGCATGCCGCCGTGCGCCCCCATGCCGATGTCTTCATCACCTGTATGGCCGCGGTCGCCGGCGCCGTCGCCGACGAGGTCCTTGCGGCGATGACCGCCGCCGTGCCCCTTGCCCGCGCCTATGTGAACAACGGCGGTGACATCGCCATCCATCTTGGCGAAGGGGCCAGCTTCGCCAGCGCCATGGCCGGGCTTGACGGCCGCGACCTTGGCCGCATCGCCATTTCTGCCGGCGAAGGGATTGGCGGAATCGCCACCAGTGGCGCGGGCGGGCGGAGCTTTTCGCTAGGCATCGCCGACAGCGTCACCGTTCTGGCGCGGTCTGCAGCCGAAGCCGACGCGGCGGCGACGATGATCGCCAATGCCGTCGATATCCCGGGGCATCCCGGCATCCGCCGCCAGAGGGCCCGCGACCTGCAACCCGACAGCGACCTCGGCGTCCGGCTGGTGGTCACGGGTGTGCCGGTTCTGGCCACGGCCGAGATCGCGCAGGCCCTGGACGCGGGCGCAGCGCGCGCTGCAGCGTTGCTGGCCCGAGGGCGGATCGCCGCCGCCGCGCTGTTCCTGCAAGGGGGGCAGCGACTGGTCGGCGACCGTTACGATCGTGAGGTCCGCATGGAAGAGGTAACGCATGCCGAAAGTTGAGCTGCGCAAGCAACTGCTTGTTCTTGAAGAAATATATCACGAAGGCGGCCCGCCGCCGGCCGAACCGCACCGCCGCGGCGCGGCGCTTGCCGTGATCCGCAACCCATTCGCCGGCCGCTACGAGCCCGAGATTCAGGGCTTCATGGACGACCTTCGCCCCCTTGGCCTGGCGATGGCGACCCGGCTCGCGGCGGCGCTGGGCGGCGCGGACAGGATCGAAGGCTACGGCAAGGCCTCGCTGGTGGGCG
>JACKKD010000004.1 GCA_020637675.1 Paracoccaceae bacterium
GGCCCCGAGGCGCTGCTTGCCTCCGGTGGAATGCTGGCGGGGCGTCAGGCCGAGCCAGGCCGCGAAGTCGCGCGCCTTCCGGAACGTCGCGGTCGGCGGCGCCAGGACCGCGATGGCCGTGGCGATCAGCGGCCCGATGCCCGGAACGGTCATCAGCCGCCGGGCCACCTCGTTCTCTTTTGCTCGGCGGGCAGTCTCGGCATCGAGCTTGCCGATCTCCGCTTCGAGATGGGCGAGCGCCGCGATCAACACCTTCAGGGTAGAGATGGCGTCCGTGGGCAAGCCGCTGTCCGGATCCTCGACGATGGCGATCAGACGCACCGAGTTCGCAGCGCCCTGCGGCACGATCTGCCCGAACTCGGTCAGGTGGCCATGCAGGGCGTTGATCGCCTGCGTGCGCTGCCGGATCAGCAAATCGCGGATGCGGAAGACAATCGCAGCCCCTTGCGCCTCTTCGCTCTTCACGGCCACGAAACGCATCGTCGGGCGCTGCGCCGCTTCGCAAATCGCCTCGGCATCGGCGGCATCATTCTTCTGACGCTTGACGAAGGGCTTGACATAGGCGGGCGGGATGAGCCGCACCTCATGGCCCAGCTTCCCGATCTCGCGGCCCCAGAAATGCGCGCCACCACAGGCTTCCATGGCAACGACGCAGCGCGGCATCCGGCCAAAGAACGCCGGCACCTGATCCCGCCGAAGCTTCTTGCGCAGAACCGCCTCACCCGATCCGTCAGCCCCATGAACCTGAAACACATTCTTCGCCAGATCGAGCCCGACCGTGATAATCTCCGACATGACCGTCCCCCCTTGTGGATCGTCGCAGACCCACCGTGGCACATCGATGCCGTCGGGGGGCGGTCACATCATCAGAGTCGGGTGTCGGCAAACCCGCCGCAGTTTAGACCGGACCAGGCGCCCGGTCCCTCCTACACCCGCTTGCGGGCCCTGAGTGCCGCCTGGATCGTCCCGTCGTCGAGGTAGTCGAGTTCCCCCCCGATCGGCACGCCCTGGGCGAGCGTGCTGACGGCCACGCCCGTCCCCTCCAGCGCCTCGGCGATGTAATGCGCCGTCGTCTGGCCATCGACGGTGGCGTTCAGCGCAAGGATGACCTCGCGCACCCCCTCGTCGCGTACGCGTGCCACGAGCCGCGGGATGCGCAGTTCCTCCGGCCCCACGGCATCGAGCGCCGAAAGTGTTCCGCCGAGAACGTGGTAGCGACCCTTGAAGGCCCGCCCGCGTTCCATCGCCCAGAGGTCGGCCACGTCCTCCACGACACAGATTTCGCCCGTCGCACGGCGCTCGTCGCGGCAGATGTCGCAGATGTCGGCGGTGCCGATGTTGCCACAGGTCGCGCATTCGCGGGCCGTTGCCGCCACCTGGGCCATCGCCTGGGCGAGCGGCGCCATGATCTGGCTCCGCTTCTTGATCAAATGCAGCACTGCCCGACGTGCCGAGCGGGGGCCGAGGCCCGGCAGCCGGGCCATCAGCTCGATCAGCGCCTCGATGTCGCGGGGGGCCTCGCTCAAGACAGCCTCAGAACGGCAGCTTCACGTCGGCGGGCAGGCCGAGGTCCTGCATCATCCGCTTCTGCTCCTCCTGCAGGCGGTCCTGCGCGCGTTTCTGCGCGTCCTTGATCGCGGCGAGGATCAGGTCCTCGACCACTTCCTTCTCCGATGGCTGGAAGATGGAGGGGTCGATATCGAGCGACTTCAGATCGCCCTTCGCGGTGCAGACAGCCTTCACCAGCCCCGCGCCGCTCTCGCCGGTGACGGTGATCCGGTCCATCTGCTCGGTCAGCGCGGTCATCTTGGCCTGCATCTCCTGCGCGGCCTTCATCATCTTGGCCATGTCGCCGAGGCCGCCCAGTCCTTTCAGCATCCTGTCATCCTCACTCTTCCTCGAAGGGGTCCCAGTCGGCCCCGGTGTCGTCATCGGCCGCGGGCAGGGCTGCGACCCCGGCCGCGGCCCGAGCCTCTGCCGGGGTCCTCACGTCCACGATCCGCGCGTCGGGGAAGGCGGCGAAGACGGCCTGGACCAGCGGATTATCGCGCGCCTTTTCCCTTGCAGCCAAGTTCTTGGCGTCGCGTTCCTCCGCGACCGTGGGCGCGCCGCCGCCCGACACGACGGAAACCCCCCAGCGCACACCCGTCCAGCTCTGCAGCCTTTGCGCCAGCGTTGCGGCAAGGTCGCGAGGGGCGTCGGGGGTGGGCTCGAACTCGATCCGGCCGGGGGCGTAGTGGACGAGGCGGAGGTGGTTTTCCACCTCGAGTAGCAGTTTCACGTCGCGGTTTGCGCGGATCAGTTCCACCACCGCTGGGAAGCTCGCGTAGCGGGCCAGTGCCACCTCGGGCGCGGGCGCCAGTGCCGTTGCCGCGCCGGTGGCGGTGACGGTCACGCTGGGCGCGGAGGCGACCTCCGCGCGGGGTGCCGCATGGGTCGGCGGACCGCCGGGCGCGGGGCCGCGACCGACGGGTGCAGCAGCCCCCGGCCCCTCGGCCATGCGGCGGATGAGGCTTTCCGGATCGGGCAGGTCGGCCACATGGGTCATGCGGATCACCGCCATCTCGGCGGCCATCATCGCATTCGGGGCGGCGGCGGTTTCTTCCAGCGATTTCAGAAGCATCTGCCACATGCGCGAAAGCACGCGCATCGGCAGGGCGGCGGCCATGGCCTGGCCCCGTGTGCGTTCGTCGGGCGAAACGGTGGGATCGTCGGCCGCCTCGGGCGTGATCTTGATCACGCTGACCCAGTGGGTAATTTCGGCAAGGTCGCGCAAGACCGCCATCGGGTCGGCGCCGCCGGCGTACTGCGCGCCAAGCTCGGTCAGGGCCCCGGCCGCATCGCCCTTCAGGATCAGGTCGAAGAGATCGAGCACCCGGCCCCGGTCGGCGAGGCCAAGCATCGCGCGGACCTGGCCCGCCGTCGTCTCTCCCGCGCCGTGGGAAATCGCCTGGTCGAGGAGCGAGGTCGCGTCGCGGGCCGAGCCCTCGGCCGCGCGGGTGATGAGTGCGAGTGCGTCGTCGGTGATCCCGGCGCCCTCCGCCGCGGCGATCTTGCGCAGGAGCGCCATCATCACCTCGGGCTCGATCCGGCGCAGGTCGAAGCGCTGGCAGCGGCTGAGGACGGTGACCGGAACCTTGCGGATCTCGGTCGTGGCGAAGATGAACTTCACATGCGCGGGCGGTTCCTCCAGCGTCTTCAGAAGTGCGTTGAAGGCGTTGGTGGAGAGCATGTGGACTTCGTCGATGATGTAGATCTTGTAGCGTGCCGAGGCGGCGCGATAGTGGACGCTTTCGATGATCTCGCGGATGTCGCCGACGCCGGTGCGGCTGGCCGCATCCATTTCCATCACGTCGACATGGCGGCCCTCCATGATCGCCACGCAATGCTCGCACTTGCCGCAGGGCTCCGTCGTGGGGCCGCCCAGGCCATCCGGTCCGATGCAGTTCATCCCCTTGGCGATGATCCGCGCCGTCGTGGTCTTGCCGGTCCCCCGGATGCCGGTCATGATGAAGGCTTGGGCGATCCGGTCGGCTGCGAAGGCGTTCTTCAGGGTGCGCACCATCGCGTCCTGCCCGACAAGGTCGGCGAAGGTCTCGGGGCGGTACTTGCGGGCGAGGACCTGATATCTGGTCCCGGTCGTCTCGGTCATGGCGCGCTCGGATTCGGGGCTCTGGCTAAGGTAGGGTCGCAGGCGGGCGGCGTCCACCCGTCAGCACCTGCCGGTTTCCCTTTCCGCCCGCCCGCCGCTTCGCCCCGAACCCGTGGCCGTGCCCCCTTTTCACGAGATGCCGACGCTCGCGGGACCGCGACGGTCGTACATGTTCCGGCCGGCGGAAATGCCTCGTGGCAACCCGAGCGGGTGCCGTCACCCGATACGTCGACAGACAATCTGAATTCCCTTGGACAATAGGAGCTCATGTTCCTTGACTGGACGCGCCTGCCGTGCAACTGCGGACGCTGTCGGAATCCACGGGAGTGGAGCCGAGCGCAGGTCCAACACCGAGATTGGCAGCCGGAAGCTGCTCTTCGGCGGCGCGAAGTCAAGCAGACGACGCGCAGGAGGATGATATTCCGTGCAACGTCTGCTGCTTCCGACGCCGTCGCCGGCGTCACTCCGGCGTGGGCACCGCCGATGCCGGGCGCGGCGACAGCACCCCGGGCGCGCATACCTGGCAATCGAGCCGGGCGATGGCAAGCGTCGACAAGCTTATCCTGCGCGCCGGCAATGGCCGCCCCAGCCAAATTCTGTCCCGGGACATGGCCGAGGTGTCCGTCATTCGAGACGCACCACCGGGGGAATGTCGTGCGATCTTGTGTGAGCACTTTTTCGGCGTATCCTGAGCCGATCATTCAGATGTGCCGCTGATGCGTCATTCTTTTGGGCCGTATATCCTTGACGAGGAGGCGCGAGACTTGGCGCTTCGCGGTGTGCCGGTGCCAATTCAGCCGCGCGTATTCGATCTGCTTGTCCATCTGGTCCGAAATGCCGGCCGAGTCATCCCGAAGGATGAATTGATGGACGCGCTATGGCCCGATGTCATCGTGACGGAAGCCTCGCTTCAGCGCCTTGTGAGCTTGGCGCGGCGCGCACTCGAACCCGGCGGACTGCATGGCGCGATACGCAGCTTCGTGCGGCATGGATACCGCTTCTCCGTTGACCGACCCGACCTTGCCCTGGCCAGATCGGAATCCGCCATCGATGGCCTTGCGGATGCCCTCAGGCTCATGCAGCAACATGACTGGCTTGCGGCTACCCAGACCTTCGAGAAACTCGATGCGGCGGGCGAACTGGCCGCCGAGGACATCGACCGCTGGGCGCTTGCGGTCGAATGCCTGGGACGTCCTGCGGCGGTGATACCGGTCCTGATCCAAGCCGTTGCGGCGCATGTTAGGGAGGGCAACCCTCACCTGGCGGCCCGTGATGCGGTGACCCTGGCGAAGATCGAAGTGGAACGTAGCGCGGCGGCCGCCGCGGCAGGCTGGTTGGATCGGGCCGAAATGCTGAAGGAGGGCATCGACGATCCCCGTACGGACGCGTATTTCCTCTGGATGAAGTCGCGCATGGCGAGTTTCAGCGGGCGTTGTGACGAGGCACTGGCACTGGCCGAGCAAGCGCATCGCGCTGCCATTGCTTGCGACGATGCCGGATTGATCGCATTGGCCCTCACATACCGGGGTTTCTACAAGATCTCACTTGGCAGGACCGAAGAGGGCGCGGGCGAGCAGAACCATGCTGCCGCAATCGCCCTGTCGAGTGGCGTCGACCCGATTACTGGCAGCAGTGTCTACTGCAATATCCTGTGGTCGTGCCGCACCCTCCCCGATTGGACACGGGCAATGCAATGGAGTCTTGGCTTCGACGCCTGGTGCCAAGAGAACTTCGCCGAGATCCCGGGCAACTGTGATCTGCACCGTGCGGAGGTCCTGGGCGCGCAGCGCGATCTGACCGACGCATTGCGGTCCATAGATTCGGCGATCGGTAAGCTTGCCGACGAAGAAGCCTGGTCGATCGGTGACGGCTACCGGGTGCGTGGCGACATCAAGGCGATGATCGGCGACCTTGATGGCGCGCGCGCCGATTATGCAGCCGCTTATGCGGTGGGCTGGGACGCCGAACCGGGCAACGCAATGCTATTGGCGGAAACCGGCAACGTCGAAGCAGCACTTCTGGCGCTCGACCGCGCGCTTTCGGGCCTCACCTGGTATCATGTCCAGCGCCGGGGAATACTGCTCGCCCATCGCGCGCGCATCGCCGCGTTCGGCGGTCATTTCGACGTTGCATTCCGCACACTGGAAGAGATCGAGTCGATGCCCGCGCGCGGGTCGCATCCCGCCGCTCTCGCCTTGGTATCCGAGGCGCACTATCACCTTGAGCGGCATCAGGGCGCCGGCGCAATCCGGCACCTGATGCTGGCGCGCCAACTCTGGACGCGGGCGGGCACCGAATACCACGCCGCGCGGCTGCGGATCGAGCTTGCGGAGGCCTTGCTTCGCACCGGCGATGCGGCAGGGGCGCAGGCGGAGTTGTCGGCGGCCGAGCGCACGGGCAACCGCATCCGCTCGCACCGCCTCTGCGCGGCGGTCGCCGCGCTGGCTCCGATCCCTCGCGCCTTGCCCGCGCCTGTCGCGAGCGCGGAAGAATAGCTCTCGCCCGAACTCCTTCCGACTTGTCGATTGATCCGGCAACGATAAGGACGCGATAAGGACGCTCCTCCCACTCCTCCGCTACTTCTGCCGGCGTCACGCGATTGGCGTGGCGGCAAACGCGGGCCGACGGAAGCTGGCCCTCTCACAAGGAAGAAGCACAATGCAACTCTATGTCATCCGCCGTCCGAGCGCATGGGCCTCGCTGGCTGAACTGGAAGTCGCGGGGGCGAAGTCCGCCCGCATCGGGAACGAGGAAATGCCGGACAAGGTCCGCTGGATCCGCAGCTATGTGGTGAACGAGCCGGACGGCCGCATCGGCACCTTCTGCATCTACGAGGCCACGGACGGCGCCGCGATCCGCGAGCACGCCCGCCGCGTCGGGATGCCGGGCGAGGAATTCTACCCCGTGGCGACGACGGTCGTCGTTCGTCCGGACCCGGTCGAGAAGGCGCTGGCCTGATCCCTGCACGCCGGGCGGTTGCGTCTCGGCGTGCGCCGATTTCCCGAAAGGATATTTCATGAAACTTGCAATCACCGCACTCGCGGCCGGCCTCGTTCTTGCGTCCGCCGGAGCCCTGTCTGCCCACGAAAAGGCGGCGGACCTGAGGCTGTCGCCGAAGGACGCCGAGGCGTCGCGCCTTGCCGCCGAGCACTACTATCGGATCGAGGACGCGCTGTCCGCCGGATACGAGCCGCTCTTCGACTGCACCGAACACGGCGAGGCCGGCGCGATGGGCCAACACTACATCAACAAGGCCTATGCGATGGACAGCGTGCTCGACGTCAACCAGCCCGACGTGCTGATGTACGAGCCGCAGCAGGACGGAACCATGCATCTCGTGGCTTTGGAATACGTCGTCTTCCAGTCGAAATGGACGGACAAGGCCGCGCCAGTCTTCCTCGGTCACGAAATGCAGCTCAAGCACAAGGTCGGCGTCCATGAGGTCGATCCGTTCTTCGAACTCCACGTCTGGCACTGGCGCGACAATCCCTCGGGCATGACCGCCGACTACAACCCGAGCGTGACCTGCGCACACGCGCCGTGATATCGCGCGGCCTGCGAAGACGGAAAGCGTCGGCCGACAGCGGCCGGCGCTTTTGGTTTGCAGGTGTCATGACAGGGAGGGCGGAACGGAACGCCCCCGCGCCATATTTCAGCCGGGCCGCGCGTCACGCCCGAGAAGGTCGCCGCAGGATCAGCACCAGCGGCATGGCGAAGAGCGACACCCACATCATCAGATAGAAGTCGTCCACATAGGACACCATGGCTGCCTGCGTGTTGACCAGCGCGTCCATCATCTGCAGCGCCTGCGGGTCGCCCGCCACCGCGCCGGGGCTGACCTGCGCGAGCAACGGATTGTAGGGCTGGATGAAGGCCCCCAGTTCCGCATGGTTGGTCTGAACGTTGCGCGCCAGCGCCGCAGTCACCACCGAGATGCCGATCGACGATCCGATGTTGCGGACAAGGCTGAAAAGGCTTGTGGCGTCGGCACGGAAACGCGGCTCAAGCGTGGCGAAGGCGATCGTGGACAGCGGCACGAAGACCAGCCCCAGCCCCAGCCCCTGCACGATCCCGCTGCGGACCACCGGCCAGGCGTCCATGTCCGGCGAGAATCCCGTCATCTCCCACAGCGAAAGCGCGGTCAGAGACAGCCCCGCCAGCACCAGCATCCGCGGGTCCACCTTGCGGACCAGCCGCCCGACCAGCAGCATGGAGATCATCGTCCCAACTCCGCGCGGCGCCATAACCCATCCGGTGGTGATCACCGGATAGCCAAGGATGCGCGACAGCATCGGCGGCAGCAGCGCAAGGCTTGCCAGCAGGATGATCCCGACCACGAAGATGAACACCAGCCCGATGCGGAAATTCCGGTCGCGGAACATCTGCGGATCAAGGAAGGGATGCTCCTTCCACAGGATATGCACCACGAACATCCAGAAGCAAGAAATGGATACAAGGAGGTAAAGCCAGATCTCCGCCGCAGCGAACCAGTCTACCTCGCCGCCGCGGTCCAGCATCAGCTGCAGCGACCCGAGCGCGATGGACAGGAACGCAAAGCCCGTCAGATCGAAGCTGCGCCGCTTGCGCGGCGTGCGCGGCAGAAAGGCGATGCAGCCCAGAAGCGCCATCACCCCAACCGGAAGGTTGATCAGGAAGACCCAGCGCCAGTTGTAACTTTCAGTCAGCCAACCGCCCAGTGTCGGGCCGATGATCGGGCCGACCATGATCCCGGCACCCCACATCGCCATCGCCTGCCCGGTCTTTTCGCGCGGGTTGATGTCCAGGAGGAAGGTCTGCGACAAGGGCACGATGGCCGCCCCGAATACGCCCTGCAACAGGCGGAAGGCGACCATGGAGGGAAGGCTCCATGCCAGGCCGCAGGCGATCGAGCTAGCGACGAAACCGACGATGGAAATCAGGAACAGTTCGCGCTTGCCCAGCCGGTCGGCAAGCCAGCCGGTCACCGGCGTGATGATGGCGGAAGAGACGATATAGCTCGTCAGAACCCAGGTGATCGTGTCCTGCGAAGCGCCAAGGTCGCCGGTCATCGACGGCAGCGCGACGTTGGCGATGGTGGTGTCGAGCACCTGCATGATCGTCGCCAGCATGATCGACAGCGTGATCAGCCCGCGATGCCTGACCTCGACCGGCGGGGCGGAAACCGCCCCCGCAGGCGCGGCGGGCGGGCTTTCGGGAATGTCCGACATGGCGCGCCTACTCCGCCACGGCCAGTCGTGGCGCCTGTCCGGTCGAGGTATCCACCGTCACCTCGGCACTTACGCCCGAGGCGAGCGAGGCCGCCGCCGCCGGATCGTCGAGCCGGATGCGGACCGGCACGCGCTGCGTGACCTTGACCCAGTTGCCGGTCGCATTCTGCGCGGGCAGAAGCGAGAATTCCGCCCCGGTCCCCGCCCCGATCGCCTCCACCCGCCCCAAGAAGCTTTGCCCCGGTGCGGCGTCGAAGACGATCTCGGCCCGCTGTCCGGTCGCCAGATCGGCAAGCTGCGTTTCCTTGAAATTCGCGTCGACCCACGCCTTGCCGGTCTCGACCAGAGCAAAGACCGGCTGGCCTGCCGACAACATCACTCCCCGCCGGAACGAGGACGCTTGATAGACCACGCCGTCCGCGGGGGCCGTCACCTTCGTTTCTGACAGGTCGTAGCGCGCCTGCTCCAGTTCGGCCAAGGCCGCACGGACCGAAGGCTGGTCGTCGGTCGCCGCGTCCGGATCGCCGCCAAGGGCTGCGAGCGCTTGTTCGGCCGTCAGCCGCACGACATCTGCCCGCTCCTTCGCCTGATGGCTGGCATGGCGATATTCGTCCACCGTGCTCATGGAGGCGACGCCCTTGCCCGACAGCGCCTCCTGCCGCGCCAGCTCGTCCGCCTGATAGCGCGCATCATCGGCGGCAAGAGCTGCCTGCGCCGTGGCCTGTGCATAGGCGGCCTTGAGTTGTGCCACCTGAAGCCGCGCGGCGCCGACGGCGGCTTCCGCCTGCGATACGGCCAGTGCATAGGGCGTGGGGTCGACCTGAAACAGCAGGTCCCCCGCCGAAACATGCTGAAGGTCCTGAACCTCGACCGAGATGACGCGGCCCCCCACCGTCGGCGCGACAGAGATGCGCGGTTGGTGAAGATTGGCGTTCTCCGTGGTTTCCGACGCGCCGCCGGACACCCACCAGCCGCCCGCCCCAAGGACGAAAAGAAGCGGGACAGAAAGCATAAGCGCGGTCTTTTGCAGCGCGCGCGCCGTAGGTGCAAGGGATGCGGGAATCGCGCGCGCGCCGGTCGCGGCGCCTTTGGCATCGGCGGGGGTGTGGACGTTCATTCTACGATCTCGACAGAAGGGGAACGGGCAGCCGGATCCTGATCCGCCGCCTGCAGGTTTTCGCTTATCTTCAGAAGTGCGGCATGAAGAACCCGCCGTTCGTCATCGCTCAGGCCGGTCAGCGCCTCGTCATAAAGCGCCTCGGCGATGCCGCGCACGGTTGGCGCGACCTCGCGCGCCTTCGCCGTGGCCACGACGATTCTGGCCCGCCGGTCCTCGGGATGCGGTTCGCGCCGAACCCAGCCCTGCTGTTCCATACGGTCGATCAGGCGTGACACGCTGATCGGCTCCACGCCCAGAAGGGACGCGAGCGCCGTCTGGGTCGAAGGCCCGGTGCGAAGGAGGTGGCCCAGCAGGCGCCATTGCGCTGCGGACAGGCCATAGGCCAAGGTGCGCTGTTCGAAGCGCCCCCTAAGCCTGCGGCTGGTGTCCTGAAGGAGTGTGCCGAGTCGGTCAACGCGGTAATTCATAAGCCTGCTTATTATAAGCCTGCTGTGATAGCAAGGGATCGGGTGCTTGTCCTGCGCCGCCGGTGGCCGCCCCGGGGAGCAACGCGCCTGCCCGTCGGCCATGGAGTCCAGGCTGCCCTGCGGCGTCGCAGCGGTTGTCCCGCCGAGTCCGAGGGAACGCCTTTGAGGTCTGACCTTACATCATCCGGGCAGTGCCCGCTTGTCGCTAAGTCACTCCCGACGATTGTGGAGCGTGTTCGCCGGGGCCGCTCTCCTTCAGGATGTCGCATGACCGCAACCGTATGCGATTGATGATGATCATGCCGATTGGGCCCCGGCGAACATCAAGGCGCGGCGTGCCATGCGACTTGGCGGAAAATGGCCGAAGACCGGCTATCTGGACCTGGTCAGCCGAAGGGGACTGCTCATCTGTCTGCCCGCTTGCCGAGCCTGAATCATGCCGCCTATCCGGGATCAGCGGGTCCTGACCCCCTGCTCAATCCATCCGGCAGACCTTCCACGCACCGCGAGTGGCGCCACGGACGACGGCGATGCAGGTCATCGGATCAGGTCGCCTTCACACCAGATATTCGTGAAGGCGCCGGAGCAGGTGGTTTCGCGGCCAAAGCCGGTGACTTGGAAGCGGGTGAAGAGGGTGCGGTCTTCCTCTGTCACCTCGATGCTCTGCCGAACGACCTCGAAACAGGTCGACGGCTTCAGCTTGCAGCCGATGAGCGCAACAGTGGCCAGGGCATCGCCGCCTGCGTCTACGTCGGTCGTGGCGATCCGCGTCTGGATAGCTTCGCGCAGCATCGCGTCGAACTCCGGCAGGCCGGGGCGCGTGAGCCACGCCACAACCCCGAGGATGAGCGCCAGAAGGATCGCCCAGAGGATCAGCCGCATCGCCCGCTCCTGCCGTTGTCGCAGGTCTTATGCCGCGAGGGGGCGGGGCCTGTCGAGCCCCGCCCGCCCCTGACGCGCGCGATCAGAGCATGATGCGGAACCGGGCGAAGCCGTCCGGGCCGTCGCCCGCCGGTTCGATCGCAAGCGTCGTCAGGTCGGCAAGGTGGTCGGCCGCCTTCGGCCCCGTGTCGAACAGCACGCTGGTCCCCGGCAGGGCCCTGAAGCGCCAGTTGCCGTCGGCCGTCGGGTTGATCGTACCCTGTTCGACGATGTAGCGGACGATGATGTCGCGGTTGGTGTCGGGCCCCTCGAAGATGATCGTGTCGCCCTTGGCGCCTGGAAAGTCGCCGCCGCCGCCGGCGCGGTAGTTGTTGGTGGCGACGACGAATTCGGCCGCGGGATCGACCGGCTGGCCTTGATACATCAGATTGGCGATGCGGTTGGCCCCGGGGTTCAGATCCTCACCCTTCGGCCCGTATTTCGACGGCTGGGAGAGGTCGATCTCGTAGGTCACGCCGTCGATCACGTCGAAGTTGTAGGAGGGGAAGTCGGGGTTCAGGAGGACCTGGTCGGCCTTCCCGGACTCCACCTGGTTGAACATGCCGGCGGAGCGTTCAAGCCAGTCCTTCAACTGCTGCCCCGTCACCTTCACCGCGCGGATCGTGTTGGGGTAGAGGTAGAGGTCGGCCACGTTCTTGATTGCCACGTCGCCCGGTGCCACGTCGGTGTAGTAGTCGGGCCCGCCGCGGCCTCCTGCCTTGAAGGGCGCGGCGGCAGAAAGAAGCGGCAGCGCTTCGTATTCCGTGCCCTTCAGCATCTCGGCGATGTACCAGGTCTGCGCCTGGCTGACGATCTGCACGGACGGATCGTCGGCCACCAGCGCGAAGTAGGAGTAGAGCGGCGCCGAGGTCCTGCCGACGGCGCGGCGGACATAGGCCAGTGTCTCTTCATGTTCCTTCTGCACCGAGGCGAGCACTGTCGGCACGTCCTCGACCAGCGCGGTGATGGAGCGGTCCTCGTTCCGCTGGGAGATCGGCCGTGCCTCGGAGGTTGACGATATGACCTTCCAGCGGTTGCCATCGCGTTCGAGGAGAAGGTCGATGAGCCCCATGTGCGAGCCCCAGAAACCGCCCATGACGGCGGGCTTGCCGGAAATGGTGCCGGTGGCAACATCCACCTCTGCGAACCCGTCGAAGGTGGAGGACGGGAAGACGAGGTGGCTGTGTCCGGTCATCAGCGCGTCGACGCCGTCCACCCGGGCGAGGGGGGTGGAGGCGTTCTCCATCCCCTCGGTGTGCTCGGCCGCGCCGATGCCGGAATGGGAAAGCGCCACGATGATGTCGCAGCCTTCCTCCAGCATCTGGGGCACCCAGGATTGCGCGGTCGTCACGATGTCGCGGGTCTGGACCTTGCCTTCGAGATGCTTGCGATCCCAGTTCATGATCTGCGGCGGCACGAAGCCGATGAGGCCGACGCGGATCGGGTGCTTCTCGCCCGCGCCGTCCGTCACCTCGCGGTCGAGGATGATGTACGGCGTGACCAGCGTCTCGTCCTCGCGCGGGGAGGCGCCCAGGCTCTTGACCACGTTGGCCGAGACGATGGGGAAGGACGCCCCGGCCAGCGACTTCATCAGAAAGTCGAGCCCGTAGTTGAATTCGTGGTTGCCGAGCGTCGAGGCATCGAAGCCGAGCGTGTTCATCGCCTGGATGATCGGGTGCAGGTCACCGTCCTTCATGCCCCGCTCATAGGCGATGTAGTCGCCCATCGGATTGCCCTGGAGGAAGTCGCCGTTGTCCACCAGCATCGCGTTCGTCGCCTCGGCGCGCACCGCCTCGATCAGGCTTGCGGTCCGGGACAGGCCCACGGTGTCCACCGGCTTGTCGGCGTAGTAGTCGTAGGGGAAGACATGGACGTGCAGGTCCGTCGTCTCCATGATCCTGAGATGTGCCTGGTTGGCGGCGGCGAAGGCGGAGTAGGGGTGCAGTGCGATCAAGGAAGCTCCGGCGGCGCCCCCGGCGAGGAAACCCCGGCGGGTGAGAGGGAAGTGCGTACGTGCGGTCATGATGGCCCCCATCGGTCGAGTCCCGAGTGACTGTCGGAGGGTAGCATGACATGGGCGTGACGCTAACGGCGGATTCGCGGGGCCGCCAGCAAACGGTGTGTTTCCATCGCGTGATTCACCTTTGAGTTGTGCAATCGCCACGGAATGCCGCCGTTGTCCATCGGTTTGCAACCGTCGCCCGTCCATGCCACATGTTCCGCCGTCGGAGGGTGCCATGCGGAACGCGGAAACGGTGACATTCGGGGGCTCCGGCCTCGATCGGGCGGCCGGGCTGCGGCGGCGGCCGGAGGAACTCGCCGGGCTTCTTGACAGCGGTGGGCGGGTGCTGCCGGTCTGGCGCGGCAAACCGCTTCTGGCGGGAGCGGGCGCCGGCTGGGTCGCTTCGGGGCACCCGGTGCTGGCAATGGCGGAGGGCGCGCCGGTGTTTCTCGGAATTGACGATGGCACGGCGCGGTTTGCGGCGGACATCTCGGCCTGGGAACCGCCGGCAGAGACCCTTCCGCAGCCGGGCGTCTTCTTCGACCCGACCGAACAGCGTCACCCTGCACTGCCCGAGGACCACCGATTTGCGGAGATTCGGGGCGTCATGGCGATGCTGTCGCCGCGCGACGCCGAACTTGCCGCGACGGCCAAGGCGCTTCTCGGGTGGCAAAGGAGCCATCGGTTCTGCTCGGCCTGCGGCCAGCCGTCCGAGGTGGCCGAGGCCGGCTGGCAACGGCGCTGCCCCGCCTGCGGCGCGAGCCATTTCCCCCGCACCGACCCGGTCGTCATCATGCTGGTCACTCGGGGGGACCGCACGCTACTCGGCCGGTCGCCCGGGTGGCCGGAGGGGATGTATTCCTGCCTCGCGGGCTTCATGGAGCCCGGAGAGACAGTGGAGGCCGCCGTGCGGCGCGAGGTGATGGAGGAGACGGGCGTGGAAGTCGGGCCGGTGCGCTACCTTGCAAGCCAGCCGTGGCCCTATCCCTCCTCGCTGATGATCGGTTGCCGGGGCGAGGCGGCAAGCGAGGCGATCACCCTCGATCCTGTCGAACTCGAGGACGCGCGCTGGGTCACGAAGGCCGAGACGGCTGCGGCGCTGGCGGGCACGCATCCGGCGATCCGGCGACCGCGCCCCGGGGCGATCGCGGGGTTTCTCCTGACCAACTGGGTTGCGGACCGGCTGGATTGAGGCCAAGACTTCGGCCGGGACAGGAGGAGACGACAGCGTGAAGCTCTCCACGCGCCAGGACATCGAGGTGCCGGCCGAGGCGGTCTTTGCCGCTGTGTCGGATTTCGCGGCCTTCGAGCGCGCCGCGCTCAGACGCGGGGCCGAGGTGGCGCGGACCGATCTTGGCGCCGAGCCAGGGCCGGGCATGACCTGGAGCCTGCGTTTTCGCGCGCGCGGGCGGATGCGCCGCGTCGTCTGCACTCTGGACCATTTCGATCCTCCGAATGCGCTCGTCTGCCGGCTGGACGGCGGCAGCTTCGGCGGGGCGCTGACGGTCAACCTCGTCGCCCTGTCGCGCGCCCGCACCCGCATGGCGGTCCAGTTGGAGCTTCTGCCGCGGACCATAGCGGCGCGTCTACTGATCCAGACCGCAAGACTGAGCCGTGGCGCCTATACGCGCCGGTTCGAGGATCGTGTGCAGAAGTTCGCCGCCGAGGTCGAGCTCAGGCAGGCGCGGCCGGGCGGCTGAGCGGTCAGCGCCGGGTCGGATCGGCGGGGTAGACGCCGAGGATCGACATCGTGGAGGTGAAGTAGTCGAGCTCCTCGAGCGCGAGACGCACGTTCGGGTCGTCGGGGTGCCCCTCGATGTCGGCGTAGAACTGCGTGGCGGAGAACGAGCCGTCCACCATGTAGCTTTCGAGCTTGGTCATGTTGACGCCGTTCGTCGCGAAGCCGCCCATCGCCTTGTAGAGCGCGGCGGGAATGTTGCGGACCTGGAAGACGAAGGTCGTCATCATGCCGGACTTGCCCCGGCGCTGGTAATCGGGCTCGCGCGCCATGATCAGGAAGCGGGTGGTGTTGTGGGCGTGGTCCTCGATGTGGCGGGCAAGGATGTGAAGCCCGTGGATCTCGGCCGCGAGGTCCGAGGCGAGCACGCCGACCCGGCGGTCGCCGCTGGCGGCGAGTTCGGCCGCCGCGCCGGCGCTGTCGGCCGCGGCTTCTCCACGGATGCCGTAGCGGGAGAGGAAGGCCGCGCATTGCGGGATCAGCACGAGATGGGCACGGACCTTCTCGACCTCCTCGATCTGCACCCCGGGAAGGGCCATCAGGCTGATGTGGACCCTGACGAAGGCCTCGCCGATGATGAAGAGACCGGATTCCGGCAGCAGCCGATGGATATCGGCCACGCGGCCATAGGTCGTGTTCTCCACCGGCAGCATGGCCTGGTCGGCCGCTCCGGTCCGCACCGCGGCGATCACGTCCTCGAAGGTGCGGCAGGGCAGCGGCTCCATGCCGGGGCGGGCGTCGAGGCAGGCCTGGTGGGAATAGGCGCCACGCTCTCCCTGGAAGGCGATGCGTCCGGCGATCTGTCCGGTCATGGCGGAACGGCTCCTCGGCGGCGGCCCGGGGCGGGGGCATTCCGGCCGGGCCTTTCGCGGCGCTAACTATACCTTGAAACCGGGCAGGGGAAGCGGATAGATACGGCCGCAAGGTTTTGCCAGGACAGAGGCGCGACATGTTCGACACGATGACGATAACCAAGGCCGGCGGCGCGCTGTGCGGGGCTTTCCTGATCTTCCTTCTCGGCAAGTGGGCAGGAGACGCGCTCTACAACACGGCTCCGGCCAGTCACGGTGGCGAGGAGGTCGCACAAGCCTACGCGATCGACACGGGCGCGGCTGCCGGTGGCGAAGAGGCCGCCGCCGCCGCGGAGGGCCCGGATTTCGCGACGCTGCTGGCCTCGGCCGACGCGGCTGCGGGCGAGAAGGTCTTTGCCAAGTGCAAGGCCTGCCACAAGGTGGACGGCAGCAACGCAACCGGCCCGCATCTCGACGGCGTGGTCGGCCGGGCGGTCGCCTCGGTCGCCGACTTCGGCTACTCGGACCCGATGAAGGCCCACGGCGGCGACTGGACGCCCGAGGCTCTGGAGGCGTTCCTGACCAACCCCAAGGGCGTCGTTCCGGGCACGAAGATGTCCTTCGCCGGCTTGCCCAAGGTCGAGGACCGGGCGAACGTCATTGCCTATCTGCAGTCGCTCGGCGGCTGAGACCTGCGACGCGGACGACGCAGAGGGGCCGCCTTCGGGCGGCCTTTTCGTCTTCCGGGGCGCCGGATTACGCATTCGCGAGGTTTCTCACAACTTCGCAACTTGAAGCCAAGGGCCGCGCCGTTCTAGCTTGGCCGGGGCTGGGCCTGCGCGGGGAGGGACCGATGGCGAGAAAGACGATTGCATCCTCGGCGGCATGCGGCACCGTCCACGCAGTGCCGACGCCGTGGATCGCGGCGCATCTTGCCGCGCTCGGCCTGGCGGCAGGGCTCTGGCTCGGCCTCGCCGGGATGATCCGCGCGCAGGAGGCTCTCACCATCTCTTACGGCTATTCGAACTTCGGCACGCTGAAATATCCGGCTGATTTCGCCCATCTCGACTACGTAAACCCCGAGGCGCCCAAGGGCGGCGAAATCTCCATCTGGTCGCAGGGCGGGTTCGACAGCTTCAACCAGTATGCCAGCGACGGCGTGGCGGCAGCGCTGAACACGATCGGCAGCGAAAGCATCCTGACCACAACGGCCGATGACCCCTACGGCGTCTACTGCTTTCTCTGCACGACACTCGAATACCCCGCGGACCTTTCCTTCGTGACCTTCAATCTGCGCGACGATGTGACATTCTCGGACGGGACGCCGATGACGGCGGAGGACGTCGCGTACAGCTTCAACCTCTTCCAGACGCAGGGTATCCTGGAATACCGCCGCGTCGTCGAAGGCTATATCGACCATGTCGAAGTCGAGGGGCCACACCGTATCACCTTCCATTTCACCGACAGCGCACCGATGCGCGACCGGGTCGGCTTTGCCGGCGGCACGGCTGTGTTCTCGAAGGCCTGGTTCGAAAGGACCGGTGCGCGGCTCGACAAGGCGACGAAGGCGCCGTTCCTCTCCACCGGCGCCTATGTTCTTGACAGTTTCGACTTCAACACACGGGTGATCTACAAGCGCAACCCCGACTACTGGGGCAACGATCTGCCCTTCAACCGCGGCCGCAACAACTTCGACCGCATCCGGGTGGAGTACTTTGCCGACAGCGATTCCGCCTTCGAGGGCTTCAAGGCGGGTGACTACACCTTCCGGACGGAAAACAGCTCGCAGGACTGGGCGCAGGGCTATGATTTCCAGGCGGTGCAGAAAGGCTGGGTGAAGCGCGAGACGCTTCCCGACGGCAATGTCGGCACGCGTCTCTCCTGGGTCTTCAACCTCGACCGGCCGCGCTGGCAGGACATCCGCGTCCGCGAGGCGATCGGCATGATGTTCAACTATGACTGGTCGAAGCAGACGCTGCAATACGGGCTCTACGACCGCCCGGTTTCCTTCTGGTCGAACACCGACCTTGCCGCAACCGGCGTTCCCGGAGAGGGAGAGCTCGTGCTGCTGAAGCCGCTGGTGGACGAGGGGCTTCTTGACCCCGCGATCCTGACCGAGGAGCCCAGGGTCCCGGTTGTCCACGACCCGGCCAACAACCGTCCCGCACGGTCGGTGATCCGCAAGGCTGCCGCGCTCCTGGAGGAGGCGGGATGGGTCATCGGTAGCGACGGCATCCGCCGCAACGCCGCCGGCGAGGCGCTGGAACTGTCGATCATCCAGTACAGCCCGCTCTATGACCGCTTCATCAACCCCTTCATCGAGAACCTCGCGCAGATCGGCGTCAAGGGAAGGCTCGAGCGGGTCGACATCTCGCAATATGTGGAGCGTCGGCGGAAGGGCGACTTCGACCTCGCCAACCAGGGTTTCGACATGGACTTCGAGCCCTCGGGAGGGCTGGAGCAGTGGTTCGGCTCCAAGACCGCCGACGACAGCTCGCGCAACCTCATGCGGTTGCGCGACGCCGGTATCGACCGGCTGATCGGCCATGTCGTCGGCGCCACGAAGATCGAGGACCTGAAGACTGCGGTCCATGCGCTCGACCGGGCGCTTCGGGCCAAGGTCTTCGACATCCCGCTCTGGTACAACCCCGACACATGGGTCGCCTACTACGACTTCTACCGCCATCCCGACGCCCTTCCGCCCTTGCAGGTTGGCGAACTGGACTTCTGGTGGTACGACGCCGAGGCGGCCGAGACGCTGAAGGCGCAGGGCGCCTACTGAGAAGCGGAAAGCGGGACCTTGGGCGCCTATATCCTGAGACGGTTGTTGCTGATGATTCCGACGCTCTTCGGGATCATGCTCATCAACTTCACCCTGACACAGTTCGTGCCCGGCGGGCCGATCGAGCAGATCCTCGCCCGGATCGAGGGTCAGGGCGACGTGTTCCAGAACATCTCGGGCGGCGGCGACAGCGGCATGGGCCAACAGCAGTATGGCGGCGACGAGCGCTATCTGGGCGCCCGCGGCCTGCCGCCCGACTTCATCGCCGAACTCGAAAAGCAGTTCGGCTTCGACAAGCCGCCGGCCGAGCGGTTCCTGAACATGCTTTGGGACTACCTGCGCTTCGACTTCGGCGAAAGCTACTTCCGCTCCATCTCGGTGATCGATCTGGTGATCGAAAAGATGCCTGTGTCGATCACGCTCGGCCTCTGGTCCACGCTCCTGGCCTATCTGATCTCGATCCCGCTCGGCATCCGCAAGGCGGTGAAGGACGGATCGCGCTTCGATACCTGGACCTCCGGCGCGATCATCGTCGCCTATGCGATCCCCGGGTTTCTCTTCGCCGTCCTTCTCATCGTCCTCTTCGCCGGGGGCAGCTACTGGCGCATCTTCCCGCTACGCGGTCTCGTCTCCGACAACTGGGACGACCTCAGCCTTCTGGCGAAGGTGGGCGACTACTTCTGGCACATCACGCTGCCGGTCGTCGCCTCGACCATCTCCAGCTTCGCGACGCTGACGCTTCTGACGAAGAACAGCTTTCTCGACGAGATCAACAAGCAGTACGTGCTGACGGCGCGGGCCAAGGGGCTGGCCGAGAAGCGGGTGCTCTACGGCCACGTCTTCCGCAACGCCATGCTGATCGTCATCGCGGGGTTCCCCGGTCTCTTCCTCTCCGTCCTCTTCGGCGGCAGCGTGCTGATCGAGACGATCTTCTCGCTCGATGGGCTTGGCCGGCTCGGCTACGAGGCGGCGGTCGCGCGCGACTACCCGGTGGTCTTCGGCACGCTCTATGTCTTCGGGCTCCTCGGGCTTCTGATCGGGCTTCTGAGCGACCTGACCTATGTGCTCGTCGATCCGCGGATCGACTTCGAGAAGCGGGCGGGCTGATGGCTCTGTCGCCGCTGAACCAGCGCCGCTGGCGCAACTTCAAGGCCAACCGGCGTTCCTACTGGTCGCTCTGGATATTCCTTGTCATGTTCGCGCTGTCGCTTTCCGCCGAACTCATCGCCAACGACAAGCCCATCCTCGTGAGTTACCGCGGCGATCTCTACACGCCGGTGTTCCGGTTCTATCCGGAGACCACCTTCGGCGGCGATTTCAAGACCGAGGCGATCTACCGCGACCCGGCGGTGCAGTGCCTGATCGAGACCGGCGGGTTGGTGGACTGCTGGGACGATCCCGAAGGCGTCATGGCGGACGCGGCCGACGGCGAGGTGGCGGGCGCGGCGGTGGAGGCGGGCTGGATGGTCTGGCCACCCATCCCCTACAGCTATTCGACGGTGAACAACGTCGGCACGGCGCCCTCGGCCCCGGACAGGAATCACTGGCTCGGCACCGACGACACCGCGCGCGACGTGCTGGCGCGGATCATCTATGGCTTCCGCCTGTCGATCCTCTTCACCCTGATCGTAACCTCGGTCTCCAGCCTCATCGGCGTGGCGGCGGGCGCGGTGCAGGGGTATTTCGGCGGCCGGGTGGACCTGATCTTCCAGCGACTCCTGGAGATATGGGGCTCCACGCCCGGCCTTTACGTCATCATCATCCTCTTCGCGATCCTCGGGCGGAGCTTCTGGCTCCTCGTCTTCGTGACCATCCTCTTCGGCTGGCCCGCGCTCGTCGGCGTGGTTCGGGCGGAGTTCCTGCGCGCGCGCAACTTCGAGTATGTCCGCGCCGCCCGCGCGCTGGGCGTGAGCGACCGCGTCATCATGTTCCGCCACATCCTGCCCAACGCCATGGTGGCGACGCTGACCTTCCTGCCCTTCATCGTCGCCGGTGCCATCGGCGGGCTCGCCGCGCTCGACTACCTCGGCTTCGGACTGCCGTCGAACCTGCCCTCGCTCGGCGAACTGGCGCTGCAGGGCAAGTCGAACCTGCAGGCGCCCTGGCTCGGCTTTTCGGCCTTCTTCACCTTCGCCATCATGCTCTCGCTCCTCGTCTTCATCTTCGAAGGCGTGCGCGATGCCTTCGACCCGCGGAAGACCTTCCGATGACCGCGTTTCCCGTCTCACCGCCCGGCCGGCTGCGCCACCTGGTCTATCTCGCGGCGCTGGCAACGACCGCCGCCTGTCTCGGATGGCTGGTCTGGATGTTCGCGGCAGCGGCGCTGTCGGGGGAAGCGGAGCCGCTCCGGGTGCTGCAGAGCGGCCTCATGCTCCTCCTCGTGCCGTTCGCGCCAGCTCTTTTCCTTCTGATCGCGGCGTGCTGGCTGGCCATTTCGGGCCGGCCCGCGCCAGCGACGTTCCAATTCCTGGCCCTTGCGAATGCCGCGTGGTCGGTCCTGCTTACCAGCGCGCTGGTGTCGCAGTGAGCGGGGACCGTGCCACAACGGGCGAGATCGTCCTCGACATCCGGGAGCTGAGGGTCGATTTCCGTCAGGACGGCAGGATCATCCACGCCGTGAAGGGCGTGAGCTTCACCGTGGACAAGGGCGAGACGGTCGCGCTGGTGGGCGAGAGCGGCTCGGGCAAGTCGGTGACGGCGCTGTCAACCGTGGCGCTTCTGGGCGGGAACGCCGAGATTGCCGGGTCGGTGAAGTATCTCGGGCGCGAGATGATCGGGGCGGACGAGGCGACCCTTCGCGACGTGCGCGGCAACGACATCAGCTTCATCTTCCAGGAGCCGATGACCTCGCTCAACCCGCTGCATACGCTTGAAAAGCAGTTGGCCGAAAGCCTCGCCCTGCACCAAGGTCTGAAGGGCGCGGCGGCGCGGGCGCGGATCGTGGAACTGCTGGAGAAGGTCGGCATCGACAACCCCGAACGCCGGCTCGCCGACTATCCGCACCAATTGTCGGGCGGCCAGCGGCAGCGGGTGATGATCGCCATGGCGCTGGCCAACGGGCCTGAGCTTCTGATCGCAGACGAGCCGACCACGGCGCTCGACGTGACGATCCAGGCACAGATCCTCGACCTCCTGGCGGAACTCAAGGCGCGGGAATCGCTCAGCCTGCTGTTCATCAGCCACGACCTTGGCATAGTCCGGCGCATCGCCGACCGGGTCTGCGTGATGCAGGGCGGAGAGATCGTGGAGCAGGGGCCGGTCGCGGAGATCTTCGCCAACCCGAGGCACCCCTACACCCAGAAACTGCTGGCGGCCGAGCCGAAGGGCCGCCCCGACCCGGTGCCAGAGGGGGCCGAGGAGATCGTGCGGACCGACGAGCTGCGCGTCTGGTTCCCGATCCGGCGAGGCTTTCTGCGCCGCACCGTCGGCCATGTGAAGGCGGTGAACGCTGCCACGATCTCCGTCCGCGCTGGCGAGACGCTGGGCATCGTCGGCGAAAGCGGGTCGGGCAAGACCACGCTCGCGCTCGGAATCATGCGGCTGATCGAGAGCGAGGGGCCGATCCTCTACCTCGGCCAGGACATCTCGACCTGGCCAGCGCGGGACTTGCGGAAGCTGCGCCGCGACATGCAGATCGTCTTCCAGGACCCTTATGGCAGCCTCTCCCCCCGCATGACGGCGGAACAGATCATCGCCGAGGGACTGTCGGTCCACGGGCTCGACAAGGGGCGCGACTCGCGTGCGCTGGTGGCCGAGATCATGACCGAGGTCGGGCTCGACCCGGCGATGATGGCGCGCTACCCGCACGAGTTCTCGGGCGGGCAGCGCCAGCGGATCGCCATCGCGCGTGCGATGATCCTGCGGCCGAAGGTCGTGGTGCTGGACGAGCCGACATCTGCCCTCGACATGACCGTGCAGGTACAGATCGTGGAGCTTCTGAGGGCGCTGCAGCGGCGCTACGGACTCGCCTATCTCTTCATCAGCCACGACCTGCGGGTGATCCGGGCGCTGGCCCACAAGGTGATCGTGATGAAGGCCGGCGACGTGGTGGAGGCGGGGCCGGCGGATGCAATTTTCGATGCGCCGCGGACGGCTTACACGCGCGAGCTGATGGCGGCGGCCTTCGGGCAGGCGACGCCGGCACGATGAAGATCCTCTTTGTCCACCAGAACTTTCCCGGCCAGTTCCTGCACCTCGCCCCGGCGCTGGCGGCGCGGGGGCACTCGGTCCAGGGATTGACGGACGAAGGCAACACGCGCCCCGCGCCGGTGCCGGCCCTGCGTTACCGCAAGCCGGCGGCTGCGGGGGTCGACGGCATCGCGAAGACCTATGCCGAGGCTGCGGAGCGGGGCCTTGCGGTCGCTCGGGCTGCCGCGCAGTTGCGCCGGGACAAGGGTTTTGTTCCGGATGTCGTCTTTGGCCACGGCGGCTGGGGCGAGACGCTCTTCCTGCGCGAAGTCTGGCCCGAGGCTCGGCACCTCACCTATGCCGAGTTCTTCTACCACGCCCGCGGGCTTGACGCCGACTTCGATCCGGAATTCCAGACCGACGACCTTGGCCGCCGCTTCCGCACCTCGGCACGACGGACGCATCTGATGATGGCGCTCGCCGACGCCGACGCGGCGCTGGCGCCGACGCGCTGGCAGGCCTCGACCTTCCCCGAGGCGTTCCGAGACAGGATCACCGTGATCCATGACGGGATCGACACCGACCGGGCCTGCCCGAACCCCGAGGCACGCCTCACCCTTCCGGGCGGCCGTGTGCTGAGGGTCGGAGATGAGGTGGTGAGTTTCGTCAACCGCAACCTCGAACCCTACCGCGGCTATCATATCTTCCTGCGCGCCCTGCCCGAGGTGCTTAAGGCCAGGCCGGAGGCGCAGGTGGTGATCGTCGGCGGCACCGGCGTGAGCTATGGTCCCGCGCCGGCTGGCGGACGGAACTGGAAGGAAATCTTCCTGTGCGAGGTGCGCGAACGGCTCGACCTTTCCCGCGTGCATTTCCTCGGCCAGGTGCCTTACGCGCAGTTCCTGTCGCTTTTGCAGGTTGCGCGGGTCCATGCCTATCTGACCTACCCGTTCGTCCTTTCCTGGTCGCTTCTGGAGGCGATGAGCGCGGGCGGGCTCGTCATCGGTTCGCGGACGCCGCCGGTGGAGGAGATGATCCGCGACGGCGAGAATGGGCGGCTTGTCGATTTCTTCGATGTTTCGGGCTGGTCGGCGGCGCTGATCGAGGCGCTGGCCAACCCCGGCGCCGGCGCGGCCCTGCGCGCGGCGGCTCGGCGCACGGTGGTGGAGGGCTACGACCTGAAACGCCACAGCCTGCCGCGGCTGATAAGCTTCGTGGAAGGCGGCGGGGCGGGCTGACCGGGGGTCAGACGGCCGGGCTGTGGCCCGACTTCGACAGGTCGTAGGCATCGAAGGCCCGCGCGATCATGCGGGTGAGGGGCCGGGCGCGCTCGGGGATCGCAATGCCGACGGCGGTGACGTCGACCATGTCGCCGAACTCCGCCTTCGCGCGGTCGAACATGGCGCGCACCTGGGCGTCCGTCGCGCCGAAATCGCGCGTCAACTCGGCCAGGTCGATGCGGAAGTCGCACATCAGCGCCTCGATCATCCGGGCGCGGAGCACGTCCTCGCCGCGGAAGATATGGCCCTTTGCCGTGGCATATTCGCCCGCCCGGACCGCCTTGGTGTAGGCGGAGGTGCTGGGCGCGTTCTGGGCATAGCCCTGCGGGAAGCGCGAGATCGAGGAGGCGCCGAGCCCGACCAGAACGGAGGCCGTGTCGTCCGTATAGCCCTGGAAGTTGCGCCGGAGCCTGCCCTCGCGCGCGGCGACGGCGAGCCCGTCGGAGGGCAGGGCAAAATGGTCGATGCCGATTTCAGCGTAGCCGTCGGCCACGAAGAGGTCGCGCGCAGTCTCGAAGAGCCGGAGCCGCTCTTCCGGGCGGGGCAGCGCGTCCGAGGGGATCATGACCTGCCGGCGCGCCATCCACGGAACATGCGCGTAGCCATAGAGAGCGACCCGGTCGGGGCTGAGCGAGAGGAGCTTCTGGACCGAGGCCGCGATCCGTTCGCGGGTCTGGAAAGGCAGCCCGAAGAGGATGTCGGCGTTGAGCGAGGCAATCCCGCGCGCGCGGAGCTTGTCGATCGCGAGCTTTGTCACCTCGAATGTCTGGTCGCGGCCGATCGCCTCCTGGATCGCGGGATCGAAGTCCTGCACGCCGATGGACGCGCGGTTCATGCCGGCCGCCGCGAGCGCGTCGAGCCGGCCGTCGTCGATCTCGTTCGGGTCGATCTCGACCGAGAACTCGGCGTCTGGCCCAAGCGGCACCACGTCGAAGACCCTGCGCGCGACCTCCGCCATGACCTCCGGCGGCATCATCGTCGGCGTGCCGCCGCCCCAGTGGAGCCGCGACAGCGTGACACCGCGCGGCAGGTCGGCGGCGAGAATCGCCAGTTCCGCCTTCAGCACCTCGGCATAGGCGCGCACCGGATCGTCCGACGCGGTGCCCTGCGTGCGGCAGGCACAGAACCAGCAGAGCCTGCGACAGAAGGGCACATGCATGTAAAGCGAAATGCGGGCGCCTTCGGGAATCGCACGCACCCAGTCGCGGAAAACCCTTGCGTTCACGTCCGAATTGAAATGCGGCGCAGTCGGATAGCTCGTGTAGCGCGGGACACGCGCGTCAAACAATCCGAGCCGCGCGAGTTGCGCTTCCTCTGCCATGCGCCTAGCCTTAGGCAGCGCGAAACGGGGAATCCTTGACGTAGATCAAATCCACGCATGACCATTCTTGAAGTCCTCCACACGGCGCCGAGTTGCGGCACCTGCCCGATCCGCCACCGCGCGGTATGTGCGCGTTGCGAGACCGACGAGCTCGCCGCGCTCGACGCGATCAAGTTCTACCGGAGTTTCGAGGCCGGCCAGACGCTGATCTGGGCCGGCGACCGGATGGATTTCGTGGCCTCTGTGGTATCGGGTGTGGCGACGCTGACGCAGGTGATGGAAGACGGGCGGACGCAGACCGTGGGCCTGCTCTTCCCCTCCGATTTCGTCGGCCGGCCGGGGCGCGAAAGGGCGCCTTACAACGTGATCGCCACGACCGACCTCCTGATGTGCTGCTTCCGCAAGAAGCCGTTCGAGGAACTGATGGGGCGCACGCCGCACATCGGCCAGCGGCTCCTGGAGATGACGCTGGACGAGCTCGACGCGGCGCGGGAGTGGATGCTGCTTCTCGGCCGCAAGACCGCGCGCGAGAAGATCGCGAGCCTTCTTGCGATCGTCGGGCGGCGCGATGCGGCCCTGCACCTGCGCAAGCCGCAGGGCCAGATGGTCTTCGACCTGCCGCTGACGCGCGAGGCCATGGCCGATTACCTCGGCCTGACGCTGGAGACGGTGAGCCGGCAGATCTCGGCCCTGAAGCGCGACGGGGTGATCGAGCTCGAGGGCAAGCGGCACGTCACGGTGCCCGACTACAACCGGCTTCTGGAAGAGGCGGGCGACGATGCCGACGGCGGGTTCTTCGGCTGAGACCAGCTTCACAATCGTGCGGCGTCACCGCCCAGGCCTAGCCTCTGGAAGGTGATGGCGGCGGGGGGCGGACATGGTTCGGCGGTGTTGGGTGGTCATCCTGGCCGGGTCGATGCTGGGGCCCGCCGCTGCTCAGGACTGGTCGATCTTCGAGGGCGAACATGAGACCGCGCTCTCGAACTGTTCGGCCCATGACGGGTCTCTG
Organism: Paracoccaceae bacterium; assembly: GCA_020637675.1. Taxonomy (GTDB): domain Bacteria; phylum Pseudomonadota; class Alphaproteobacteria; order Rhodobacterales; family Rhodobacteraceae; genus Albidovulum. Next base: position 26,416 of record JACKKD010000004.1, read on the forward strand.
GCGGAAAGCTGCGTGGAGCTCCTGTGTTTCTGGGACGGGCAGTTCCAGATATCGCTCGAGTTGAAGGCGGCTCGGGTGCCGCCGCAAGCGAAGGCCGTGATTGCCCTTGACGGAACACCGACCTTCGTGGACCTGACGGGAACCGGTCAGCCGTTGAATTTCTCGACACCGGTGACAGGGAAGACATTCGTCGCCATGATGGACAGCATGGCCCGCGCCCGTCAGATGTCGGTGATGCTTGACGCGCCGGCGCTGAACCTGCCCGCACTGCAGTCGATCCCGATGAGCGGATTCGCGCCCCGCATGGCGGCGTTTCGCGACAACTGCGTGGACCCGCTGATGCTGACCATGCAGGGCGCGCCTGCGTCGCTGCCGCCCGCACCCGCGCCAACGCCCGAAGCGACCCCGGCCACCGATCCTGCACGCTTCCCCACGACTGCCTCGCTCGCCGACACCGGTCCGGCGGTCGTCGACCTCGCCCACCGCCTGCTTGCCCGCGAGATCGCGGAGGCGGAGGCAGACGCGGGGCGGGGCATCGAGGTCCTTCCCGAGCTTGTCCGCTTTGCCGACGGGCGGCAGCTTCTGGAGGTGCTTCTCTGCGATCCGACATGGTTCGGCATCACCGGCTGCGAGACGCACATCTTCACCGCGCAGAGCCCCGAAGCTCCCTTCGCGGCATCCATCAGCGGCTTGATCGGGGGCGGGCCATACTGGCTCGACCTCACCGTCGGGGCCGGCGGCTGGCCCGATATCCTGTCGCAGCCCCATACCGGCGGGGGAAGCTTCGCCCGGATGCGCTGGACCGGGTCGCGCTATGACATCTGCCCCCAAGGGCTCTGTTGACGATGATCGCGCCGTGATATTTTCACGCGGAACTGAAGTCCGCAGGCAGTCAGATCAATCGGTTTGTGCCGTATCTAACTCTTGAAAGGCGAGCGAGGTATGGAAGCGAGAGCGGGCGGCTCACGCCGCCCGCCGGATGCCTCTCAGTGGGCCATGAAGACCGGAATGTCAGCCATTTCCAGCATGTTGCGCGTTGCCCCGCCAAGGATCGCCTCGCGGAAGCGGGAATGGCCGTAGGCGCCCATCACGATGAGGTCGGCGTTCTCGTCGCGGGCATGGCGCGACAGGACCTCGGATGTGCGGGGCAGGGTCTTGGCGAGCACCGAAACCTCGGCATGGACGCCATGCCGCGCGAGATATTGCGACAGCATCCCGCCCGGGTCCGACCGCTCCGGCCCATGGGTGGGCGGGTCGATAATGGTGATGTCCACCTCGGAGGCGGCCTTGAGAAGCGGCAGCGCGGCCCGCGCGGCCATCAGCGCCTCGTCGCTCTGGTTCCAGGCCATCACGACGCGCTTGCCGAAGTTGGTGCCGGTGAAGCCTTCCGGCAGGACCAGCACGGGGGCGTGACCCTCGAAGAGCGCAGCTTCCAGGATCGCCTCGGCGGCCGGGCCCCCGGCCTTGCCGTAGGGCTTTGGCAGCACGACGAGATCGCAAAAGCGGGCGAGCATCGCCACCGGTCCGCCGATGGCCCCGATCTGCGCGACCGCGGAATCGACGCCCCAGCGGATGTCCTCACGCTCCAGCCGCGTCTTCACGGCGGCTTCTGTGGTCGAAGCTTCCTCCTTGGCCTGGTTGTAGGCTTCCTGGGTGAGGATCGCGGTTGCGCCGGCATAGTAGTAGCCAGTCTGCGTCCGGTCCACGCCGATGCAGAGCACATCCAGATGCGCGTCCTCGCGCCTGGCGAGCGCCACGGCCGCGTCAAGCTGCGAGGCGGCCGTGGCGGGATCGGTAACTACGGTCAGAAGCGATTTGAAAGCCATAAGGCATCTCCTTTGCTGCGCGGGGCATCCTGCCACAGAATGTGCGACGCCGGCAGCGTTGCCGCTTTGACAAGGATCAAGCCTTGCGGACCGGTGATTTGACCCAGATCAATGCGACGGAGAGGTCCCGCCCGCACAACCCGGCCAGACCTCCACTGCCCGTGTCACAACGAATCGGGCGGACAAGGCATGACGAGGGAACGCTGACATGTGGGATTACATCAAGCTCGCCTTGCTTGGCGCCGTCGCGGTTCTGGCCGCGATCGCAGCCAACTATGCGCGCGATCTGGCTTACATGGTCAACGCTCTGACGGTGATGATCGCCGCAGCGCTGACCTTCCTCTGGGTCCTGAGGACTATGGGGGAGTACCGGCCTGTGCGGGCCAACGAATACAATGACGGCGTGGTGCGCGCAGGCGTCATCGCCACGGTCCTGTGGGGCGTTGTGGGCTTTCTCGTGGGTGTCACGGCTGCTTTCCAGCTCGCCTTTCCGCAGCTCAACCTCTCTGAATTCGCGCACGGCTACATGAACTTCGGCAAGCTGAGGCCGCTGCACACCTCGGCGGTGATCTTCGCCTTCGGTGGCAACGCCCTGATCATGTCGTCGTTCTACGTTGTCCAGCGCACCTCCGCGGCGCGGCTCTGGGGCGGCAACCTCGCCTGGTTCGTCTTCTGGGGTTACCAGCTCGTCATCGTGCTGGCGGCGACGGGTTACATCCTCGGCGCCACCCAGTCCAAGGAATATGCCGAGCCGGAATGGCTCACCGACTGGTGGCTGACCATCGTCTGGGTCGCCTATCTCGCGGTCTTCATGGGCACGATCGTCAAGCGGAAGGAACCCCACATCTACGTGGCGAACTGGTTCTACCTCAGCTTCATCGTGACCATCGCGATGCTGCACGTCGTCAACAACCTCGCGATCCCCGTCTCGGTCTTCGGCTCGAAATCGGTTCAGGTCTTCTCGGGCGTGCAGGACGCGATGACCCAGTGGTGGTACGGGCACAACGCGGTGGGCTTCTTCCTGACCGCGGGCTTCCTCGGGATGATGTACTATTTCGTGCCGAAGCAGGCCGAACGCCCGGTCTACAGCTACAAGCTCAGCATCATCCACTTCTGGGCACTGATCTTCCTCTACATCTGGGCGGGCCCGCACCACCTGCACTACACCGCGCTCCCGGACTGGGCCGCAACGCTCGGCATGGTGTTCTCGGTGGTGCTCTGGATGCCCTCCTGGGGCGGCATGATCAACGGCCTGATGACGCTCTCGGGCGCCTGGGACAAGCTCAGGACCGACCCGATCATCCGGATGATGGTGGTGTCCGTCGGTTTCTACGGCATGTCCACCTTCGAAGGGCCCATGATGTCGATCAAGGCTGTGAACAGCCTTTCGCACTACACCGACTGGACCATCGGCCACGTCCATTCCGGTGCACTCGGCTGGAACGGCATGATCACCTTCGGCGCGCTATACTTCCTCGTGCCGCGGCTGTGGAACCGCGAGCGACTCTACTCGCTCAGCCTCGTATCCTGGCACTTCTGGCTCGCCACCATCGGGATCGTGCTCTACGCCGCCTCGATGTGGGTCACGGGGATCATGGAGGGTCTGATGTGGCGCGAAGTCGATGCGCAGGGCTTCCTCGTGAACGCCTTCGCCGACACGGTGGCCGCGAAGTTCCCGATGTACGTGGTGCGGGCCCTTGGCGGGGTGCTCTACCTCACCGGCGCGATCATCATGGCCTACAACCTGTGGGCCACGGTGGCGAAGCAACCGGCGGTTGCCAGTACTAACAACGCCGTCCCGGCCGAGTGAGAGGAGCTTCGGACCATGTCCATTCTTGAAAAGCACAAGTTCCTCGAAACGAATGCGACCGCGCTTCTCATCGGTGCCTTCGCGGTGGTGACGATCGGCGGCATCGTTGAGATCGTGCCGCTCTTCTATCTCGAGAACACGATCGAGAAGGTGGAGGGCGTGCGCCCCTACACGCCCCTGGAACTCACCGGCCGCGACATCTACATCCGCGAGGGCTGCTACGTCTGCCACAGCCAGATGATCCGCCCGATGCGCGACGAGGTTGAGCGCTACGGTCACTACAGCCTCGCGGCCGAAAGCCAGTACGACCATCCGTTCCAGTGGGGCTCGAAGCGGACGGGCCCCGACCTCGCCCGCGTCGGCGGCCGCTATTCGGACGAGTGGCACATCGACCACCTGACCGACCCGCAGTCGGTCGTGCCGGAATCGGTGATGCCGAAGTATGGCTTCCTCGCCAACCGGCTGATCGAGCCGGAGCACATCGCGGACCGGCTTTCGACGGACGCGATGGTGGGCGTGCCCTACACGTCCGAGATGATCGAACTCGCCAAGGCAGACTTCGCCGCGCAGGCCGATCCGAATTCCGATACCGCGGGGCTGCAGGAACGTTACGGCGCCGCCGCCTTCCCGGGCGGCAAGGACGTGGTCGTGTCGAACTTCGACCGCCAGCCGGGCATCACCGAGATGGATGCGCTCATCGCCTATCTGCAGGTGCTGGGCACGATGGTCGACTTCACGACCTTCCAGCCCGACATGGCCCGCTGAGGAGGGGAGCGATGGATTTCTATTCGCTTCTTAGGGAATTCGCGGACAGCTGGGTGCTTCTGGCGCTCTTCCTGTTCTTCGGCGCCATCGTGCTCTGGGCGTTCCGGCCCGGGTCGCGGGCGATCCACGAGGACATCGCGAACATCCCCTTCCGGCACGAAGACAAACCCGCGCGTGGCGAGGGCTTGGAAGCCCGCCCGCAGGAGGCCTCGAAATGAGCAAGAGACCCGTGACGACGAAGTCCGATCCGGAAACCACCGGCCACGAGTGGGACGGCATTCAGGAGTTCAACAACCCCTTGCCGCGCTGGTGGCTCTGGACCTTCTACCTGACCATCATCTGGGCGGTGGGCTACACGATCGCCTATCCGGCCTGGCCGCTCGTGTCGGGCGCCACGCAGGGGCTTCTGGGGCAGGACACCCGCGCCGACGTGGCGGCCGAGATCCAACGCTACTCAGAGGCGAACGCGCCGGTCGAGGCGAAACTGGTGGCGGCGGACCTGAACGCCATCGCGGCCGACCCCGAACTCGCCAACTACACGCAGAACGCCGGCGGCGCGATCTTCCGCACCTGGTGCGCGCAGTGCCACGGCTCGGGCGCGGCCGGGGCGGCGGGCTACCCCAACCTGCTCGACAACGACTGGCTCTGGGGTGGCACGATGGAGGACATCCACACCACCATCACGCACGGCATCCGCAACACCGAAGACCCCGACGCGCGCTATTCGGAAATGCCGAAGTTCGGCGCCGACGGGCTGCTGGAGCCCGAGCAGATCGACCAGGTCGTGCAGTATGTCCTGCAGATCTCGGGGCAGGAGCACGAAGCCGCGCTCGCCAGCGAAGGCGCGGTCGTGTTCACCGACAACTGCGCGGCCTGCCACATGGAAGACGGCACTGGCGACCGGGCGCAGGGTGCCCCGAACCTAACCGACGCGATCTGGCTCTACGGTGGCGATCAGGCCACTCTGACCGAGACCGTCACGAACGCCCGCTTCGGCGTGATGCCGTCCTGGACTGGGCGTCTGAGCGAATCCGACATCCGCGCGGTTGCGGCCTGGGTCCACAGCCGCGGCGGCGGCGAGTAACAACGGAATTCGGGGGGGCAACCGCCCCCCCGGATGAGAGCATCGGCGCCCCGTCCTGTTCGCGCGTTTCCTGGGGGCGCCGGTGCCTTTCTCCTTCTACCCCATCGCTACGCCCTTGCCACCACGTTCTTCGGCGCGGCGCGCATCGCTTCTGGCGACCCAGTTCGCCAGCACCGCGCCCGACGCGATGTAAAGGACACCGAAGCCCAACACGGCCTCGCCCGGCAGCGGGCCGACGTCGGCACGGGTCACGAAGCCGGCCCAGCTTGTCACCGGCAGCGGATGGATCATCAGCTTGCCGACAAACGCGATGCCCTGGATCAGGAGAATCCAGAGGTAGTTGCGTCGGATCCGCCGGCCGAGCGCGGTCACGAAGGAGATGTGATAGGTCGGGTGGAGGTAATCGTCGGCAAGGACGGTGTGCCAGGCGGTTTCGGTCCTGAGGTCGCCCGATTTCAGCATCGGCGCGTAGAAGTTCCTTTCCAGCCAGCGCGATCGCGCCCGCCAGACGTTGAAGTAGCGGTAGCGCCGCGCTTCCAGGTTGAGGAAGACGAGTATGAGGATCCCGACGAGGAGGAGCGGCAGCGGCGAGGCGTCCGGCGAGGCGAAGGTGATCGAGAGCGCGACGCCGAGAGTCACCACTGCCCAGTTGGTCGTGGTGTCGAGACGGGTCCGCCAGATCGTCGATCGGTAGACCTCCGCCCGGTAGAGATGCGCGATGGCGCCGATCTCGGCCGCGTTGAATTCGGTGTACTCGATGGCACTGCGTCGTCCAGACATGGTCCCCTCCCTCGCTGCCGCCCGTGCGCCGATTTGACGCCCGGAAGCACCGCCCGCCAAGCGCGAAATCACTTGAGCGTGAACCGAAGAGGGCGTTTTCGCCGCATGTGCGGGCGGGATTTTGACCTGTATCAAGGCTCCGACAGGCCATGTCCGCGTAAGTCAGACCGCGCGAACAGTGAAATCCGGGATACTTTCATGAGCTCCAGCGAGAATCCTCCGGCGCTTTATGCCGCCCGTGAGCCCGTATTTCCACGCCGCGTGAAAGGACAGTTCCGCAACCTGAAATGGGTGATCATGGCCGTCACCCTGGGCATCTACTACATCACGCCCTGGCTGCGCTGGGACCGGGGGCCGAGCCTTCCCGACCAGGCGGTGCTGGTCGATCTCGCCAACCGCCGCTTCTACTTCTTCATGATCGAGATATGGCCGAATGAATTCTACTTCATCGCCGGGCTTCTCATCATGGCGGGGCTCGGGCTCTTCCTCTTCACCTCTGCACTCGGCCGGGTCTGGTGCGGCTACGCCTGCCCGCAGACGGTCTGGACCGATCTTTTCATTCTCGTGGAACGCTGGGTGGAGGGCGACCGCAACGCGAGGGTCCGGCTCTGGAACCAGAAGTGGGACTTCCGGAAGTTCCGCCTCAGGATGACGAAATGGGTTCTCTGGCTTCTGATCGGCCTGGCCACGGGCGGCGCATGGATCTTCTATTTCACCGACGCGCCGACGCTGCTTCAGGATCTGATCCATGGCACCGCCCATCCCATCGCCTACCTGACGATGGCGATCCTGACCGCGACGACCTTCTTCTTCGGCGGTTTCGCGCGCGAGCAGATCTGTATCTATGCCTGCCCCTGGCCGCGCATCCAGGCCGCGATGATCGACGAGGACACGCTGGTTGTCGCCTATCGCGAATGGCGCGGCGAACCGCGCGGAAAGCTGCACAAGGGAGAGCTCGACCCGGCACAGGGCGACTGTATCGACTGCATGGCCTGCGTGAACGTCTGCCCCATGGGCATCGACATCCGCAACGGCCAGCAGCTCGAATGCATCACCTGCGCGCTCTGCATCGACGCCTGCGACGAGGTCATGGACCGAATCGGCAAGCCGCGCGGGCTCATCGCCTACATGGCGCTGAAGGACGAAGTGGCCGAACGGGCCGGCGGGCATCCGAAGAACGTCTGGAAGCACATCTTCCGTCCGCGCACGATCCTCTACACCGTACTCTGGTCGTTGGTCGGGGTCGGCATGCTTGTCGCGCTCTTCCTGCGGTCACCCATCAGCGTCGATGTGACGCCGGTGCGCAATCCCCTCTACGTCACGCTCGCCGACGGCGCGATCCGCAATACCTACGAGGTGCGGCTCAGGAACAAGCATGGCGAAACTCTGCCCTTCACGATATCCTTGCAGTCCGACACCCCGCTCGAGTTGACGCTCGAGGGAAGCGACAAGGTGGTGGTGGACGTGCCTGCGAACGATACGAAGATGCAGCGCGTCTATGTCACCGCCCCGGCCGGCAGCCCCGCAGCCGGCAAGGAGCGTACGGAGATCGCGATCGTGGTCGAGACCAGAACCAACGGCGAGCGGGTGGCCCGGGGCACGGTCTTCAATGGAAAGGACGACTGAGATGGCGGCGCCGCTGACCGGCCGGAAGGTCCTTCTCATCGCGGTCGTGGCCTTCGGGGTCATCATCGGGGTGAACGTGCTGATGGCCGTCAAGGCGATCAGCACCTTCCCCGGGCTCGAGGTGCAGAACTCCTACGTCGCGAGCCAGGTCTTCGACGCCGAGAGGAAGGCTCAGGAAGCTCTGGGCTGGACCCTGTCACACGCCTATGGCGACGGCGCGCTGACGCTGAGCTTCCGCGACCGGGATGGCCTGCCGGTCCGGGTGGACAGGCTGTCGGCCACCGTCGGGCGGACGACGGAGGCATCGGACGACCGTCGCCCCGTCTTCGACTGGACCGGTGCCGACTATGTGGCGGCCGAGACGCTGGAGCCGGGGAAGTGGATGATCCTGATGGAAGCCTTCGCCCCCGACGGGACGCGGTTCCACCAGCGGCTCGATCTCTTCGTGAAGGGCTGACCCATGTCGGTCGCCGCGCCCTCGATCTCCGCCTGTCCCGCCTGCGTGGCGGCGCCCTCGGCCGAGGACATCGCCGCCCGTGCGGCGGCGGCAGCGGGGGATTCCGGCCTCGTCCTGTCGCTGCCGACGGTCCATTGCGCCGTCTGCATCTCGGACGTGGAACGGGCGCTTTCCTCGATGCCGGGCGTCAGATCGGCGCGGGTGAACCTGACGCTGAAGCGCGTCTCGGTCGCGGCAGAGCCGCAGGTGACGGCGGAGAAGCTGATCCAGCGGCTCGATGCCATCGGCTATCCGGCGCATGAGCTCGACCCTGGCCTCCTGTCGGTGACGGAGACCGACAAGCGCAGCCACGACCTGCTGATGCGGCTCGGCGTCGCCGGGTTCTCGATGATGAACATCATGCTCCTTTCCGTAGCCGTCTGGTCGGGTGCCGAGGCGGCGACGCGCGACATGTTCCACTGGATTTCGGCCGCGATCGCGCTGCCGACGCTGGCCTTCTCGGGCCAGCCCTTCTTCAAGTCGGCCTGGGTGTCCCTGAAGGCCCGGCGGCTCGGCATGGACGTGCCGATCTCGCTCGCACTGGTCCTTGCCTCGGCGATCTCGCTCTTCGAGACGTTCAACGGGGGCGAGCACGCATACTTCGACGCCGCGGTGTCGCTCTGCTTTTTCCTGCTTGCGGGGCGGTACCTCGACTACCGCAGCCGGGCCGCGGCGCGGTCGGCGGCGGAAGAGCTGGCCGCGCTCGAAGTGCCTCGGGCAACGAAGCTGGAGGCCGGCGAGGAGCGCGTCGTGCCCATCGCCGCGCTTCGCGCGGGCGACCTCGTGCGCATCCGCCCCGGCGCGCGGATGCCGGTCGACGGCATCGTGACCGAGGGAGCGTCCGAGATCGATCGCTCGCTTCTGACCGGCGAGACGCTGCCGGTCGTCGCGGGGGAAGGCAGTGCGCTGAGCGCCGGCGAGGTCAACCTGACCGGGCCGCTGATCGTGCGGGTGACGGCGGCGGGCAAGGACAGTTCCCTGCATCGTATGGCCGATCTGGTGGCGGTGGCGGAAAACGCGCGCACGCGCTACACCTCGCTGGCGGACCGGATGGCAAGGGCCTATTCGCCCGTGGTCCACCTGATGGCGCTCGCCGCGTTTTCCGTCTGGCTCTACCTTACGCGCGACGTGCGGGTATCGGTCAATGTCGCGGCGGCGGTCCTCATCATCACTTGCCCCTGCGCGCTGGCGCTTGCAGTGCCGGCGGTGGTGACGGCCGCCTCGGGCAAGCTCTTCCGCAAGGGCTTCCTGATCAAGGACGGCACTGCGCTCGAACGGCTGGCCGAGGTCGATACGGTCGTCTTCGACAAGACCGGGACGCTGACACTGGGCGAGCCCGAGGCGCAGGATATCGCGGCACATCCGCGGCCGGAACTGGAGATCGTCGCGGCATTGGCCGGAGCCTCCTCCCATCCCCTGAGTCGGTCGCTGGCGCGTGCGCTTCAGGCAGAAGGCATCCGCCCGGCGCCGGTCGTGGACCTTGCGGAGGTGCCGGGGGCGGGCATCGAGGGTCGCCTCGCGGGCGATCGCGTACGACTTGGCCGCGCGGAGTGGCTGGGCGCCGAAGGCGGCGAGCGGACGGCAACCTGGTTTTCGCGCGCCGGCGGTCCGGCGGTGGAGTTCGCCTTTGCCGACCGGCCGCGTCCGGGCGCGGCTGAGGCGGTGCGGGGGCTGATCGCCGGCGGCAAGCGCGTGATCCTCCTTTCGGGCGACAGCGAGGTGCCGGTGGCGGCGCTGGCCGGGACTCTCGGCATTCCCGAATGGCAGTCGGCGATGCGGCCGGAGGAGAAGGCCGCGCGCATCGCCGCGCTGACGGCGGCGGGCCACCGGGTGCTGATGGTGGGCGACGGGCTGAACGACACTGCGGCGCTGGCAGGTGCGCATGTCTCGATCTCGCCTGCCTCTGCGCTCGACGCGGCGCGGACGGCGTCCGACATCGTCCTGCTCGGTCAGGATCTCGAGCCCCTCTCGGATGCGGTACGGATCGCGGTCACGACGCGGCGGCGGATCAAGCAGAACTTCGCGCTGTCGCTCGCCTACAACCTCGTCGCGGTGCCGGTTGCGCTCGTCGGACTCGCAACACCCCTCATCGCGGCGCTCGCCATGTCGGCTTCGTCGATCACGGTCTCGCTCAACGCGCTCCGGTTGAAATGAGGGCCCAGCGGTGGAAATCCTCCTCTACCTGATCCCTGTTTCTCTCTTTCTCGGTGCGGTCGGGCTTGCCGCCTTTCTCTGGGCGTTGAAGCACCGTCAATACGACGACCCCGAGGGTGACGCCAACCGCATCCTCAGCAAGGACTGGGACGACCGCCCGAAGCCCTGACGGGGCAACGCGGTCAGGGGCCGACGACGCTGCATTCGGCCTGCCGGGCCTGAAGCCGGCGACAGGCGAGGTTCGCCATCTCTTCGGTCATGCCGACGAAGTTCGCGTCGTACCCGCCACGGCGGGAGACGACCTTGCGGAGCGCCTCGTCGAGCGTTGCCATCTCCACCAGCGCCACCTGCAGGAGCTGGCGCTCGGCATCGTAGCGCGAGCCGTAATGGCCGACGTTTATGGCCCACTGCCGCCCGCCCGAGGTGGAGATGCGGGTGACGACTTCCAGTTCCTCCGGTTCCGGCTCCGCGGGCGTGAACGCGGCGAGCACGATCTGCTCGGGCCGCGCCTTCGGGGCCGGCGTGTCGACAGCGGTATCGCTGGCCGCGAGCCGGACCTCGGCCGTCTCGGTGTCTTCGGCGGCAAGCTGGACGTCGGTCGCCTCGGCGGGTGCGGGCTCGATTGCCGGTGCGGAGGCTTCCGGCGATGGCAGCGGCATCGCCTCGACCACCGCGGTCTCCGTGGGAACCGGTTCGGCATCCGTGGCCGGGGCCGCGGCCGTGACGAGCGCATCGGGTCGCGCCGCGGGGCGCAGGGCCGGCAGGGTGGGCGCGGCGGCGAGCGCGAGCGGCTCGGCGGTCGCGTCGGCCTTGGCGGGGTCGGGTGCGCCCGGTTCAGCCAGCGCGAGGACCGTTTCGGGCTGCGGAGTCGCGGTCTGCGCAAAGACCGGACCCGCGGGCTCGGGCGCGGCTTCCTGCGAAGTTTCCGCATCGGCGACGGCGACCTCCGCCTGCGATCCGGCAGCTTCGGCGGCCGGCGCCTCGGGAAGGGCGAGCGCCTGCGCCTCGGCGAGGGCGTCGGCGATGTCGTCCTGCATCGCGAGGAGCAGTTCCTCGGCCGGTGCATCGGCGGGCTCCGTCGCGCCGGGCAGCGGTCGCGTGCGGGGCCGGGGGCTCTGCACCACGGCGACTTTGAGGCGGATCGTCTTGCCGGCTGGCACCGCATCGGGCGCCGTCGTCACGGCGCGCGCGATGGCTTCGGCAAGGGCGTCGTCCTCGTCCGTCGTGTCCTCGACGAGAAGTTCCGGCGGCTCCGTCCCGGTGTAGGCGGGCCGCGCAGGTTTCTGTACGGCGGCACGGTTCGGCGCCTTTCCGAAGCCCATGTCGAGCAGCTGCGCCGCCCTTGCATTGCGGTCGGCGGTGGACTTGCCGCCGAAGACGGTGGCGATGACGTGCTTGTTGCCGCGCTGGGCAGAGGCCACCAGGTTGAAGCCCGCAGCCTGGGTGTAGCCCGTCTTGATCCCGTCGGCGCCCTTGTAGGCGGCAAGGAAGCGGCGATTGGTGGAGGCGACCTGCGCGACGCCGGCATCGGCCGAGGTGCGCGAGAAGATGTTGTAGTACTGCGGGTAGTCGTAGAAGAGGTGCCGGCCGAGGATCGTCATGTCGTGGGCCGTGGAGAGATGTCCCTTCGCGGTCAGCCCATTGGCGTTGACGAAGGTCGACCGGGTCATGCCGAGCGCCTTGGCAGTACGGTTCATCCGCTTGGCAAAGGCGGGCTCCGATCCCTCGATCGCCTCGCCGATGGCGGTCGCGGCGTCGTTCGCGGACTTGATCGCGGCCGCGCGGATCAAGTAGCGCAGCGCGATCGTCTGGCCCGGCTTCAACCCTAGCTTCGAAGGCGGCATCGAGGCCGCGTGTTTCGAGATCGTCACCTTGCTGTCGAGCGTGATTTCACCGCGCTCGATCGCCTCGAAGGCGATGTAGAGCGTCATCATCTTGGTGAGCGAGGCGGGATGCAGCCGGGTGTCGGCGTTGTCCTGATGCAGCACCTCGCCGGTGCGGACGTCGATCACGTAGTCGGCGTAGGGCGCGGCCAGAGCCGCGAGCGGCACGAGGAGCCACGCCAGAGCGATCGCCAAGAAGACTCGCGTGCGGGAACCGCACTGCTCGGGACAGACGAACACCTGTCTCACCTATATCCTGCCTCGCGCCCCGGTCATTGTCGCCAGAGCTTTGTGATTTGCCCCACGATAGCACAGGGCTTTCGCGCCGAAAACACCTGAAATTCAATGTCTTTGTTGCCGAAGCTGAGATAGCGAAAGGAACGGCGCGCACGGTGCGAGCAGATTTTGCGACTTCATCGGTGCGGCACACAAGATCGACCTAGCCGCTGTTTTCGATCCGTCCGACCAGCGCCGGCAGGGCGCCGAGGTCTTCAAGCCGGTGGAAACGCCCGTGACCCTCCGGCGGTTCGACCTCTTCGAGCGCCCAGGTCAGGTCGTGCGGCACATGGACTCCGAAGCCTCCGACCTCCAGGACCGGCAGGACATCGGACTTGAGCGAGTTGCCGGCCATGAGCACGGAGCCGGCCGCAAAGCCGTGCCGGGCGAAGATCGCGGCATAGACGGGGGCGGACTTGTCCGACACGATCTCCACCCCGGCGAAGAGGTCGCCAAGGCCGGACTGGGCCAGCTTGCGTTCCTGGTCGAGAAGGTCGCCCTTGGTGATGAGCAGGACCGGGTGGCTTCCTGCCAGGCGTTCCACCGCCGCGCGGGCATGGGGCAGAAGCTCGATCGGATGGGCGAGCATCTCCTGTCCGGCCGCGACGATCTCCCGGATGACGCGGGCCGGCACCCGGTCCCCGGTGACGTCGAGCGCGGTCTCGATCATCGACAGCATGAAGCCCTTGATGCCGAAGCCGTAGTGCCCGAGGTTGCGCCGCTCGGCCGCGAGGAGCCGCTCCTCCAGATGGTCGCGCGGCGCGACATCGGCGAGAAGCGCGGCGAAACGGTCCTGTGTCAGGCGGAAGAACCGCTCGTTGTGCCAGAGCGTGTCGTCGGCATCGAAGGCGATGGCATCGAGTGCAGGCATGTGCACCTCCCCCGGGATGCAGTCTGGCGCGGCGCGCGGGCGCGATCAATTCCCTCTCCCAGGGGAACCCTTTTCTCGTCCCATTCCTGCATTATATTGGGGACCGAACCCCTTGTCCGCGAATCCCCCGAGGAGGGAGCCCTTGGCGCCGAGCCCCGTCACATTGTCGGACCGCAAGGAGGGTCGAGAGCACGAGACCTCGGTCATCACCAAGACGCGGCCGAAGACGCAGCGCCCGCCGCTCTACAAGGTGCTACTTCTGAACGACGACTACACGCCGATGGAGTTCGTCGTCCATGTGCTCGAACGCTTTTTCGGGATGAGCCACGCGCAAGCGTTCGAGATCATGCTGACCGTGCACAAGAGGGGACTCGCCGTCGTGGGCGTCTTTTCCTTCGAGGTGGCGGAAACGAAGGTGGCGCAGGTGATGGATTTCTCGCGCCGTCACCAGCATCCGCTGCAATGCACGATGGAAAAGGAATAGGGGCGCGGCCCCGATCCCGATGACAAATCCCAGACTTGCCCTCGCGCTTACGGGTGCCGATGCGCTGCCCGCCCCGGGCCGCGTGCTCGTGATCGGCGCCGGCCCCGATCTTTCGGATCTGCCGAAGGAGCGGACGGTCGTCGTGCAGGGGTTCCGGCCCGACAACGATGCACTTGCCGCCCAGGGCTGGACGGTCGTGCCGGAAATTGCCGCCGCAACCGGCGATTTCGCCGCGGCGGTCGTGCTTCTGCCGCGGTCGCGGGTGGCTGCGCGATCGGCCGTGGCGGAGGCTGCAAGGCTCGTGGCTGCGGGCGGTCCGGTCTGGGTCGACGGGCAGAAGACGGATGGTATCGATCCGATGCTGAAGGATCTGCGCGCCCGCACCGCCGTTTCCGCCCCGATCGCCAAGGCGCACGGCAAGATCTTCCGCTTCCGCGCGGGCGCCGGCTTCGACGATTGGCGCGCGGTCGATCTTTCCCCCGCGCCCGGCTTCGTGACGCGAGCGGGGGTCTTTTCTGCCGAGAAGGTCGACCTAGGCTCGACCCTGCTCGCGGAGGCCTTGCCAGAGCGGATGCCGGCGCGGGTCGCCGACCTTGGCGCCGGCTGGGGCTGGCTTGCGGCGCAGGTCCTGACGCGGCAGGGCGTGGCGGAACTGCATCTGGTCGAAGCCGATCATGCCGCCCTCGCCTGTGCCCGCAGGAACGTGACCGATCCGCGCGCGCGCTTCCACTGGGCGGATGCAACGCGGTTCCGGCCCGAGGCGCGGTTCGACGCCGTGGTGATGAACCCGCCCTTCCACGCGGGACGCGCGGCCGATCCGGCGCTCGGTGCCGCTTTCATCGGTGCCGCGGCGGGGATGCTGGCGCCGGCGGGCCGGCTCTGGATGGTCGCCAACCGGCACCTGCCTTACGAGGCGGTGCTGGCCCGCCACTTCCGCGAGGTGGCCGAGATCGGCGGCGACGGCGCCTTCAAGCTTTTTGCCGCGGCGCGGCCCGTAGCGCGCGCCCAGGCCGCCGCCGCCCCTCCGCCTCGCCGGCGCCGGTGATCTCGGCTAACCTCGCCCGGCAGAATCACGGAGCGCGGAGAGCCCATGTCCCTGTCCATCGCCGGCAAGAGCGCCATCGTCACCGGGGCGGCCAAAGGCATCGGCCTTGCCATAGCCCGCCACTTCGTCGACCGGGGCGCGAAGGTCATGTTCGCCGATGCCGACGAGGCGCGCCTGGCCGAGGAGGTCGCCGCGATCGCGACCGAGGACGGACCGGCGCGCTACTTCGCCGGCGACCTCAGCCAGAAGCTGACGCTCGCCAACCTGCTGTCGGCCACGGTGGACGCCTTCGAGCGGATCGACATCCTGGTGAACGCCCAGCGCACGGTCCTGCCGACCGAGGATCCGCTGAACCCCGACGATCCCTCGATCGAGAACATGCTGCGGCAAAACCTCCTGCCGGCCCTGAAACTGAGCCAGATGGCCGCGCGCAGGATGATCGCGCAGGCCGGGCGCGACGAGCAGACCGAAGGCCCGGTGGGCACGATCATCAACGTCTCGACGCTGGCCGCGCGTCGGGCGCAGCCGGGCCTGCTGGCATACTCCCTCGCCGGTGCGGCGCTCGACCAGGCGACGCGCTCGCTCGCCGTCGTGCTCGCGCCGGAGCGGATTCGGGTGAACGGCATTGGCATCGCAAGCGTTATGAGCGCGAGCCTGCAGGCAACGCTGAAGGAAAACCCCGACTGGGGCGACTCCGTCATTGCGGGCACGCCGCTCGGCCGGATCGCGACGCCAACGGAGGTCGCGGAGGTCGCGCAGTTCCTCGCGTCGGACGGGGCGGGCTTCGTGACCGGACAGATCCTCGGTGTCGACGGCGGCCGCAGCGTGGTCGATCCGGTCTGCGTTCCGGCCTATTGAAGGGTCATCCCGGATAGCGCGCCTTGCAGGCGGCGATGTGGTCGAGTGCGCGCGGAACTGCCGCCGCCCGCCGGTCCTGCAGGAGTGCAATGCGGCGGCTCTCGGACGCCGGGTCGATCGTCTTCGGCGTCTCCACGATCTCGGTTTCGGTGTAAAGGCAACTGCCGCCCCCGTCGCCGCACCGGCGGCGTTCGAGATAGGGGACCGTCTGGCGGTCGATCCCGTAGCCGCGGGCGAGCCCGGCCTCGGTTTCGGCGATCAGCGCGTCGATGGTGCGCACTTCCGCCACCGCCGCGCGCATGCACTGGTCACGCCCTGCGCCGGCGCAGGCGCCAAGAAGCAGGGGGACGAGGAGGACCAGTCCGGCGCGTGGCCTCATTCGGGGAACTTCGCCTTGCAGGCCGCGATTGCTGGCTCCGACTGCGCGAGGAGCGCCTTGCGCCGGGCGAGGAGCCCGTCGAGCTTGCGCTGTTCGGCCGCCGGGTCGATGGCCACCGGCTGCTTCACCGTGTCCCAGACCGGCTCGAAGCACATCCGCCGCGGGGTCCCCGCCACCCAGTCGTCGCAGATCTGCCATTCGTAGTGCATGACCTCGCGCCGTTCGTAACCATAGCCCCGGGCGAGCGTCGCCTGCTGTTCGGCGATCAGCCGGTCAAGGGTGCGAAGCTCACGCGTGGCGGTGCGGATGCACTGTTCCTGCGGCGTTCCGCAGGCGGCGAGTGCGGCGAGAAGGGCAAGTAGGGCGGCGGAGCGGCGCATGGGCAATCTCGGGGGCGACTTCAGGGGGCGGGGCAGGCGGCGACGGCGGCGGCGATCTGCGCTTGAAGCCGTTCGCGGCGCGCGAGAAGCGCGTCGAGCGTGCGGGTCGCAGCGGCGGTGTCGATGGCCTCGGTGCGGGTCCGCGTGCCCGGATCGGTGCAGAAGCTGACGCCCACGTGCGATCGTGCGCTGCCCAGGCAGAGGTTCACCGCCGCCCCCGTCGGCACCTGCACCGTGCGGTATCCGCGCTCGATGTCGGTGCGCGCCTCGGCGATCAGTCTGTCGATGGTCTTCAGTTCGCGCGCCTCTTCCGGGGCGCAGCGGCTGGCCGGGTCGGTCGCGCAGGCGGCCAAGGCGAGCGCGAGGGTCAGGAGGGCGGGTATGCGGGGCATGAACATGGGCGACTCGGCACCGGGGATGGGAAAGCCAGTCTAGCGCGCCGCGCCGCGCTGCCAAACCCCCCGGACTGAAATGTCGCAGAGTCCGGCCGGGTTCTGGCGGGGCGCGCGCGAAGCTGCTAGGCGGAGTGGTGCGATCCAAACAGGGAAAGCGATCATGCCAGATGACTTCGAAAGCAGGAAACTCCGCGCCGCGGCGTGGTTCCGCACGCTTCGCGACGAGATCGTCGCGGCTTTCGAGGCGCTGGAGGACACCGCCCCGCCACGGGAGGGCGACGCCGGGCCGGGCCGGTTCGAGGTAACCGAGACCCGGCGAACGGCAGACGGCGGAGGCGATGCCGGCGGCGGGCTCATGAGCGTGATGCGGGGCGGTCGCGCGTTCGAGAAGGTGGGCGTCAACGTCTCGACGGTCCATGGCATGCTGGGCGCGCGGGCGCAGGCGGCGATGGCCGCGCGCGGCATTCCGGGCATGGCGGAGGATCCGCGGTTCTGGGCCTCCGGCATCAGTCTCGTCGCCCACATGCAGAACCCGCATGTGCCGGCCGTCCACATGAACACCCGGATGTTCTGGACGCCCCATGCCTGGTGGTTCGGCGGCGGCGCCGACCTCAACCCCTGCATCGAATACCCTGCGGATACGCTGCATTTCCATGCCACGCTGGAAGCGGCCTGCGACGCACATGATCCCGGCTACTATCCCCGCTTCAAGTCCTGGGCCGACGAGTATTTCTTCGTCCCCCACCGGGGCCGCGCGCGGGGTGTCGGCGGCATCTTCTTCGACGATCTGAACACCGGCGGCTGGGAGGCCAATTTCGCCTTCACCCAGGATGTGGGCCGGGCCTTCCTGTCGGCCTTCGTGCCGCTGGTCGAACGTCGGCTCGGCACGCCCTTCGGCGCGGCCGAGCGCGACATCCAGCTTGTGCACCGTGGGCTTTATGCCGAGTACAACCTGGTTTACGACCGCGGCACGAAGTTCGGGCTGGAGACCGGGCACGACGCGAACGCCGTGCTGATGAGCCTGCCGCCCCTGGCCAAGTGGATCTGACGACGAGGGAGGACGGCAATGACGCCTTCGCAATGCAGTACCATGGCCGAGCTTCGCGCCGAGATCGACCGCATCGACGCGCGGCTCGTGGCGCTGCTGGCCGAGCGCGCGGGCTACATCGACCGGGCGGCAGAGCTGAAGCCGGCGCTGGGCCTGCCGGCGCGGATCGACGACCGGGTGGAGGAAGTCGTCGAAAAGGTTCGTGCCCGCGCCATGGCCGAGGCGCTCGACCCCGATCTGGCCGAGGCACTCTGGCGGCGGCTCATCGATTGGTCGATTGCGCGGGAGGAGGCGAAGATCGGCCGCGAGTAGCTTCCGCGCCCCCGTCTCGGCGTGCGGGGAACGCGATCCGCACCTTCAGCCCCGGTGCATTGTCGAGGAGCGCGAGTTCCGCCCCATGGTGTCGCGCCGTCGCGGCGACGAGCGCGAGGCCAAGCCCGTGGCCCGGCGTCGTCCGGCTGCGCTCCAGCCGGTAGAGCCGCCGCAGCACCTTCTCGCGCTCCTCCTCCGGAATGCCGGGGCCGCGGTCAGCCACCTCGAGCACCGGGCGGCCGCCTTCCTCAGCGGTGCGCAGGCTGATCGCCGTGCCATCCGGCGTGTGGCGGAATGCATTCTCGATGAGATTTGCGAGTGCCTGGCCGACCAGGCCCTTGTCACCCGAAACCGTGAGCGGCGCGGCCGAGAGGTCCAGGATCAGCGCGCGTCCGGCCTCTTCGGCGTCTGGCCCGTAGATCTCCGCGATACCCGCCGCCAGCGCGTTGAGATCGAAGGGCACCGAGGGAAGGCGGGTGCCACCGCCCTCGATCTGGGCGATGCGGAGGAGGCCCTGGAACACGGCGACGGCGCCCTCGGCCTCGGCCAGCGCGCGGTCCGCCAGCCCCGCCTCGCGGCTTCCAGTGGACAGGCCGTCGCGGAGGTCGTGCAGCAGGACCGTCATCCGCTGCAGCGGTGTCTTGAGGTCATGTGCGATGTCGGCGGAGACCTGTTTCAGTGCTTCGGTCGCGGCCTCCTGGGCCTCGGCCATGCGGTTGATCCGCGCGCCGATCCGGGCAAGGTCGTCGGCCCGGCCCGGCTCGGCCGGAATGCGGGTGTCGAATGCGCCTTCAGAGAGGCGGGAGAGCGCCCGCTCGATCCGTTCCACCCGCGCCCGGGCACGGGCGGCGAGCGCCGCGCCGATCCCGAGCGAGATCAGCACCGTGGGCCCCAGGCTGAGGGCGAGGAGCCCGAGAAAGGTGCGGCCAAGCTCGCGGATCGGCGTCAGGCTTTCGCCGATGATGAGCACGCCCCCCGCCTGCCGGTCGATGAGCGGCATGTAGCCGTCGCGGCCAAGCGGGCGGCCCTCCGGCATTGGCCGGATTTCCACGCCTTCGCCCGTTAGCCGCGCGTCGGCATTGCCGGTCACGCGGCCGTCGGGGGCGATGTAGGCGAAGACCCGGTGGGCCGGATCGGCCGCCTCGGCCGCCGCCGTCACCATGACCTCGGCCGCGCCGGGCGAGGCCGCAACCTCGAACCCGGCCATGAGCTGGGCAAGGTTGGCGCGCATTGCCTCCTCCGCGCTGGTCCTGAGGCTGAGGTAGGCGAGGCCGAGGGTGACGAGATTGACCACGGCGAAGACCGCGACGAGGCCCATGGCCTGGCGTACCGGCGTCGATCCCGCGCTGCGGCTCATCAGGCGGAAGAGGCGCGGCGCCAATGTCAGTCCTCGATCTTGTAGCCCGCGCCGCGAACGGTGCGGATCAGTTCGCGCCCGAAGGGCTTGTCCACCTTGGCGCGGAGCCGGCTGACATGGGTTTCGACAACGTTGGTCTGCGGATCGAAGCTGAGGTCCCAGACGGATTCGAGCAGCATCGTGCGCGTCTGCACCCGACCCTTGCGGCGCATCAGGTGTTCCAGGAGCGTGAATTCGCGGGGCAGGAGGTCTATCTCCTTGCCGGCGCGCGTCACCTTGCGGGCGATGAGGTCCATCGTCAGGTCTCCCGCCTTCAGCACGGTTTCCACCACCGGCTGCGCGGCACGGCGGCCAAGCACGTCGATCCGGGCGGAAAGCTCGCCGAAGGCGAAGGGTTTCACGAGATAGTCGTCGCCGCCCGCCCGCAAACCCTCGATCCGGTCGTCTACCCCGCCCATGGCCGTGAGGAAGAGTGCCGGCACAGTCACCTTGGCCGAGCGCAGCGCGCGGACGAGCGAAAGCCCGTCGAGCCCCGGCAGCATCCGGTCGACGATCAGCACGTCGTAGCCGCCCCGCATCGCCTGCGCGAGCGCCTCGCGCCCGTCGGTCAGGTGATCGACGACATGGCCTTCCTCGCGCAGGCCCCTCGCCACATAGGCCGCGGTCGTCGCGTCGTCTTCGATCAGGAGGAGCTTCATCGCGGCGGTCCGTCTTCTCGCTGGCCTCAACATGGGCGGGCCGGGCCGCTTTGTCACGCCGACGCTGCGGGGCGCTGACGCGAAGATTACATTTCGGTCAGTTTCGCCGATGGCTCGCGGCCGTGTGATGAAGCTTACGGAAATTCAACCCTGGCGACGGTCGGGTGCAAGGACGCCGCTCCAACTTGGCATCGTCCCCGGCAGCGGCCGGGCCCCCTCTTCGAAGGAGCAGACGATGACAATTCCCACCCGTTCCCGCACCCTGCGCATACCGGCGCTCGCGCTCGGTGCGCTCATGGGCGCCACGGCGCTGACCGCCGTCGCGCCCGCCCTCATGCCCGCGCCCGCCCATGCCGCGGCGGTCCAGCCCGGCGGCTATGTCGCGCTTGTCGAGAAGGTCGCGCCGGCGGTGGTCTACATAGAGGTCACTAAGGCGGTCGAGCAGCCGGCGATGACCCCTGGCAACATGCCCGAGGGTTTCCCCTTCGACGAGTTCATGCGCCGATTCGGGATGCCGATGCCGATGCCCGGGGATCCGCAGGGTCACGGAGGCGAGGTGCGCGGCGTCGGCACCGGCTTCATCGTCTCGGCCGACGGGCAAATCGTTACCAACGCCCATGTCGTCGATGGCGCGGATTCGGTGAAGGTGACTCTGTCCGACGGGCGCACCGTTGATGGCAAGGTGCTTGGACGCGATGCCGCGACGGACATCGCGCTGATCAAGGTCGAGGCTGGCGACAGCCTGCCGACGGTGGCCTTCGGGGACTCCACGCAACTGAAGGTCGGGCAGGACGTGGTGGCCATCGGCAACCCCTTCGGCCTTGGGAATTCCGTGACCTCGGGCATCGTCTCGGCGCTCGGCCGGGACATCAATTCGGGCCCCTTCGACAACTACATCCAGACCGACGCGGCCATCAACAAGGGCAACTCCGGCGGCCCCCTGTTCAACACCGACGGCGAGGTCGTCGGCATCAATACCGCCATCTTCTCGCCCACCGGCGGCTCGGTCGGCATCGGCTTTGCGGTACCCTCTGAGACCGCGTCCAAGGTCGTCGCGGCGCTGGCCGAGGGCGGCACGGTGGAGCGCGGCTTCCTCGGCGTGCAGATCCAGCCGGTGACGGAGGATATCGCGGCCGCCCTCGGTTTCGACAAGGCGAAGGGCGTGCTCGTCTCCGACGTGACCGCTGACACCCCGGCGGCGAAGGCCGGGATCACGCGGGGTGACATCGTCCTCAGCGTCAACGGGACAGAGGTGAACTCCCCACGCGACCTCACGCGGCTCATCGCGACGGATGCGCCGGGCGCCACCGTGACGCTCTCGCTCATGCGGGCAGGAAAACCGGTCGAAACCTCGGTCACGCTGACCAGCCGACCGGACCAGCCGGCCTGACCATCCCCCCGGTTCGGACGGCGGGCGGGCGTCCCTGGCGGGGCGCCCGCTTCGTCTTGGCGCTGATGAAATCTCGTCAGAGCGGCCCTTTCCTCGCGCCGGCGAAAGGCGCATTCACCGGGAAACCGAGCGCGAGGGGGCAATGGGCATCACTGTGACGACGGCACCTTGCTGCTGGGGCGTCGATGACGTGACGAACCCCAACCTTCCCGCATGGACCCGCGTCCTCGACGAGGCTGCCGCGGCAGGCTATGGCGGGCTGGAGCTTGGCCCCTATGGCTACGTGCCGCTCGACCTGCCCGTTGTGAGCGAGGCACTGACGGCGCGGGGGCTCTACATCGTCGCGGGCACGATCTTCGACGATCTGGTGGCGCCGGCGCGGCGCGCCGACCTCTTGCGCCAGACCCGCGAGATCTGCGCGCTGATCACCGGTCTGCCCAAGCCGCCCGTGGCGGGCGGGCAGCGCTACCCGGCGCCCTATCTCACCGTCATGGACTGGGGCCACGACGAACGCGACTTCGCCGCCGGCCATTCGGCGCGCGCGCCGAGACTGTCGGCGGAAGCCTGGGACGGGATGATGGCGACGATCCGCGCCATCGCAGAGGTTGCGAGGGATGAGTCCGGCGTGCGCGCCGTGGTGCATCCCCACGCCGGCGGCTACATCGAGTTCCGCGACGAGATCGACCGGCTCGCCGCCGACATCCCAGCGGATGTCGCGGGCTTCTGCATCGACACCGGCCACAGCCACTACGCCGGGATGGATCCGCTCGATACGCTCGCGCGCTACTGGAACCGGATCGACTACATCCACTTCAAGGACATCGACCGAACCGTGTTCGACCGCGTCATGGGCGAACGCATCCGCTTCTTCGAGGCCTGTGCGCAAGGCGTCATGTGCCCGATCGGCCGGGGCGTCATCGACTATCCGGCGATCCGGGCCTTTCTGGCCGAGAAGGGCTACGGCGGCTACATCACGGTGGAGCAGGAACGCGATCCGCTTAACGCGGCCGGATCGCTCGCCGATGTGAAGGCGAGCCGGGACTACCTGAAAAGCGTCGGATACTGAGGGAGGCAGGGCCATGATCGACGGCACCAGAAAGACGAAACGCGCGCTGCGCTGGGGCATGGTCGGCGGCGGGCGGGGCAGCCAGATCGGCTACATCCACCGTTCGGCGGCGCTGAGGGACGGGTATTTCGAGCTGAAAGCCGGGGCGCTCGACCTGAACGCGGCGCGGGGCGCGGCCTTTGCGGCCGACCTCGGCGTCGAGCCGGGCCGCGCCTATCCCGACTGGGGCGCGATGATCGCTGCCGAGGCGGCGCGCACGGACGGGGTCGAGGTTGTCACCATAGCGACGCCCAACAACACGCATTACGAAATCGCGAAGGCCGCGCTTCAGGCGGGACTGCATGTCATCTGCGAGAAGCCCCTTTGCTTCACCACCGCCGAGGCAGAGGAGTTGAAGGCGCTCGCCAGGACCAAGGGCCGGGTGATCGGCGTGACCTACGGCTATTCCTGCTACCAGACAATCGAGGAAGCGCGCGCGCTCGTCGCGTCGGGTGCGCTGGGCAAAGTGCGGCTGGTGAACCTCCAGTTCGCCCACGGCTTCCATTCCGCCCCGGTGGAAGAGGAGAACCCGGCGATCAGGTGGCGGGTGGACCCGAAATTCGCCGGGCCGTCCTACGTCCTCGGAGACCTTGCCACGCACCCGCTTTACCTCTCCGAGGTGATCTGTCCGGATCTCAGGATCAAGCGCCTGATGTGCGCGCGGCAGAGCTTCGTCGCCTCGCGCGCACCCTTGGAAGACAACGCGGTGACGCTGATGGAATACGAGGGCGGCGCCTTCGGCACGCTCTGGACCTCGGCCGTCAACGCCGGGGCGATGCACAGCCAGAAGGTGCGGATCGTCGGCGAGAAGGCGTCCATCGAGTGGTGGGACGAGTTCCCGAACCAGCTTCGCTACGAGGTGCAGGGCGAACCGCCGCGCATTCTCGACCGCGGCATGGACTATCTGAGCCCTGCCGCGCGCGCCGACGACCGGATCGGCGGAGGACACCCAGAGGGGCTCTTCGAAAGTTGGGCGACGATGTACGAACGCTTCGCCCGCGCCATCGAGGCCGCGAACGAGGGCCGCGCCCCGGACCCCGCCCTGCGTTACCCCGACGCGGCTGCGGGCGTCGCGGGCGTGCGCTGGGTGGAGAACTGCGTGCGCTCGGCCGATGCAGGCGGCGTCTGGGTGGACTACGCCTGACCGGATCAGGGCGTCCAGTCGGGCGTGAGCGTGACGGGTCGTCCCGTTCGGATGGAGGCAATCGCGGCCTCAGCCAGCCGCTGCGCCTCCAGCCCGTCGCGGATCATGGCCAGGGGCGGGGCGCCCTCGCGGATCAGCGCGGCGAAGGCTTCCATCTCCGCCCGGTAGGCTTCGGCGAAGCGGCTGATGAAATGGTCCATCGGCCGCTCCGTCCGCGCACCCTCCGGCCCCGCTATGCGGACATCGTTCGACGGGCGGTTGTCAACGAAGAGCACCTCGCGCGCGCAATGCGCCTCCAGCCGCTGGTCGTAGCCGAGCGGGCTGCGCCGGCTGTTGGCCATCTGCACCATCCGGCCCGAAGCGGAAACCATGTTGACCATGAGGCTGTCGATGTCGCCCTCGGCGGCGATGCCTGTGTCGAAGAGCGCGCCGCCGATGGCATGGACGGAGGCCATCTCCTCCCCCAGCATGTAGCGCGCCTGGTCGAAATCGTGGATCGCCTGGTCGCGCAGCATTCCGCCGGACCGCGCGACATAGGCGCGCGGTGGCGGCGCCGGGTCGCGCGTCTGCATCAGGAGCTGTTCGAGGGGGCCCGAGACGCAGGAGGCGATCCGCTCGCGCACGGCGCGGAAGTTCGGATCATAGCGGCGCTGGAAGCCGAGCATGGAGGGGATTCCCGAAGCCTCGACCGCCCGCGTGACGCGGGCAACGGTGGGGAAATCGAGGCTCACCGGCTTTTCGCAGAAGACGGCGAGCCCGCGTTCGGCGGCGGCCAGAAGAAGGTCGCCGTGGCTGTCGGTCGACGACGCGATGACGATGCCGTCGATGTCCGCGTCGGCCAGCGCCTCGGCCGCGGAACTGACGCGCGCGCGGGTCTCGCGGGCGAGGGCAGCCGGGTCGGTCCCGGGATCGACGAGATGGGCGACCTCGACCCCCGGAAGGGCCGCGGCGTTGCGGGCGTGCATGGCGCCGATGCGCCCCGCGCCGAAGATGGCGAGCCGGATGGTCATGTCGGCGCCTCCCTGATCTCGCCCACGGCGACCCAGCGCCGTTCCTCCACTGATTTCAGCATCGCGTCGACGCCGCAGGCCGTCTCGTGCCCGGCGGCGAAGTCGGGCCAGAGCGGCCCGCCCGCCCCGATCGCCCCGAACCGCAGCTCGCTCACCGCCCGTTCCTCCGGATCGCGCCGGTACGCGCCCGGCTTCCCCAAGGCTAGGCCGAGGTGTATCAGGCCGCCATCGCGGCGATGACGAGATTTACTCAAGGGGCAGGGATGGCGCGGAAGACGACGGCGCGGGACGTGGCGGAGGCGGCGGGAGTGTCGCCGGCGACGGTGGACCGGGTGCTGAACGGGCGCGGCGGCGTCTCGCCCGAGAAGGAGCGGCGCGTGCTCGACTGGGCGCGGAGCCTGAAGCTCGACCGGGCGCTGTCGCTGACGGCCGCCCGGACGCTCAGGATCGCCGCATTGATCCAGCCGCCCGTCAATCCGTTCCACGCCAAGCTCGCCGAGGAGATCGCCCGCGCGGCACCCGTGCTGGAGATGTTCAACATGCAGATCCGGGTGATCCACATCGCCCCCGCCGCTCCGGCGGAGATCGCGGCGAAGATCCTCGCGGCGATGCAGACCCATGACGCGCTGATCGTGAGCGCTGAGGAGGATGCCGGGATCGCCGCCGCATGCCGCGCCTTCGCGGGCAGGGGGCCGGTCGTGACGCTTGCCACCGACATCGCGGGCTCGGGGCGGCTGGGCTATGTCGGCCCAGACAACCGCCGCGCAGGCCGCGTCGCCGGCGACCTGATGGGCCGCTTCCTCGGGCCGGAGGGCGGCGATGTTCTGATGGTCGTCGGGATGCTGGCGATGCGCGGCCAGGCGGAGCGGGTCGAGGGCCTCGGCGCGGTCTTCGCGGAACGCTACCCCGCCTGCCGGATCGCCGGCCCGGTCGAAAGCCTGGAAGACGGCCGCCGCACCGGGACGCTGGTACGCGAGGCGCTGGTGCATCGGCGCGGGCTGCGCGGCATCTACCTTTGCACCGTGGGCGCGCGCGAGGTCGTCGCCGCGCTCAAGGCTGCGGGCCGGCGCGACGTGGTCCTGATCGTGCACGAGTTGACGGCAGAGCGGCGCGCGCTCCTGAAGGCCGGTGCCATCGACGCGGTGATCGACCAGAACCCGGAGGCGGAGGTGCGCGGCGCTATCGACCTTCTGGCGCATGCCTTCGGCCGGCGCGACGGGCCTGCCCCGACCCATCCGCCGATGATCCAGATCCACACGATCGAGAACTCATGACCGCAGGGCATGACGGGGATTGCAATTCTCATGCGGGATTGCTGATATGTTACATCATTTCTTCATGAGGTGTCCGTCATGGCGCGCGTCACGATTGCCGACCTGGCCCGCGAAGCCGGCGTGAGTCTCGCCACCGTGGACCGCGTCCTGAACGGGCGGCTGAAGGTGCGCGAGGAAACTGCGCTGAAGGTTCACGAGGCGGCGCAGAGGATCGGCTACCACGGCGCAAACGCGATCCGCAGCCGGATCCTCGCAGACCTGCCGGAACTGCATGTGGGCGTGATCCTGCAGAAGGAGCGGCACGCCTTCTACCGCGACTTCGCGCGCCAGATCGAGTCGCGGGTAGCCCGGGTGACCTCGTACCGGATGCGCGCGACGATCCGCTTTGCCGAGACCACTCTGCCCGGCGAACTGGCGGACCTCCTGCGGTCGATGTCGGGCAAGGTGCAGGCCGTCGCGGCCTCGGGGCTTGACCACCACGAGGTCACGGCCGCGGTGGCCGACCTGAAGGCGCGCGGCATCCCGACCTTCTCGCTGCTGTCCGACTTCGCCCAGGGCGTTCGGGAAAGTTACATCGGGGTCAACAACTTGAAGGTAGGCCGGTCGGTTGGCTGGCTGATGTCCAAGATCGCGCTGCGGCCGGGGAAGATCGGCATCTTCATCGGCGGGCACAGGTTCCACGGCCATGAGCTGCGCGAAACCGGGGTGCGCAGCTCGCTCAGGGAATATGCGCCGGACTTCGAGCTTCTGAACCCCATGATCAACCTCGAGGCGCGCCAGATCACCTATGAGGCGACGCTGGAGATGCTTGCAAAACACCGCGACCTCGTCGGCCTCTATTGCGCCGGCGGCGGAATGGAGGGCGCCATCACCGCTCTAAGGGAATCGGGCCGCGCCAGCGACGTCGTCCTGGTCGTGAACGAACTCACGGACGAGACGCGGCTCGCCTTGCAGGACCGGACCGTGTCCATCGTGATCAGCACGCCCCTGCCCGCAGTCTGCGAGGAGCTTGCCACGCTGATTCTCCATACCGTCGCGAACGGAATGGCCGAAACCCCCGGCCAGCGGTTCCTGCCGTTCCAGATCTGGACGCCGGAATCGTTGTGAATGATGTCGTTACATCATTATTGGCTTCATTTTACATCAGCAATGACGAGAATCCGCCAACATCGCCGTTGACCGATGGTGGCGCTATCGGGAATCCTCATCGCCGTGGCCGTGAGGAGTGAGGCGGCCGAGGGAGGTTCCGGAGTTTGCAGCGCATGGACCGCGTTTCGCGGCAACGTTTCGCATGCCCTGCAGATCTGCGGCCCCATCGTGACAATGGCCCGCAACGGGCCGTCTGTGGAGGAGCTACGATGAAGAAATTCCTGATCTCGACCGCGGTTCTCGCGTCCCTGGCCGGGGCGGCCTCGGCCGAGACGGTCGGCGTGTCGATGGCACTGTTCGACGACAACTTCCTGACCGTGCTGAGGAACGGCATCCAGAGTTATGCCGACGAGCAGGGCCACAGCGTCCAGATCGAGGATGCGCAGAACGACGTGGCCAAGCAGCTCGACCAGATCAACAACTTCATCGCCTCGGGCGTTGACGCGATCATCGTCAACCCGGTCGACACTTCGGCGACGCAAGCGATGACCGATGCGGCCGCTGCGGCGGGCGTTCCGCTCGTCTACGTCAATCGCCAGCCCGTCAACCTCGACACGCTGCCGGACAATCAGGCCTTCGTCGCCTCGAACGAGGTCGATTCCGGCACGCTCGAGACCATCGAGGTCTGCCGTCTTCTGGCCGAGATGGGCAAGACCGAGGCCAATGCCTATGTCATCATGGGCGAGCTGTCGAACCAGGCCGCCGTGCAGCGGACGCAGGACATCCACGACGTGATCGACGGCGGCAAATGCGCCGTCAAGCTCAACATCCTCGACAAGCAGACGTCGAACTGGCGGCGCGATGAGGCGCAGAACCTCATGACCAACTGGCTGTCCACCGGCACGGCCTTCGACGCGGTGATCGCCAACAATGACGAAAGCGCGATTGGCGCGATCCAGGCGATGAAGGCGGCGGGCATCGACATGGCCTCGGTCATCGTCGGCGGCGTCGATGCGACGCAGGACGCGCTTGTCGCGATGCAGGCGGGCGACCTCGACGTGACGGTGTTCCAGAACGCAGCCGCCCAGGGCTCGGGTTCGCTCGACGCCGCCGTCAAGCTCGCCAAGGGCGAAGCCGTCGACCAGGCCGTCTGGGTGCCCTTCGAACTCGTCACGCCCGCGAACATCAACGACTATCTCCAGAAGAACTGATCCGTCCGCGGATCACGTCGGGGCGGCGCGCTGCCGCCGCCCCGCCGGCCCTTCGGGAAACGTGCGACGCACATTCTCCGCGACATTGGCCGACATCGAAAGGTGACACGCATGGCACATACGACGCACGGTATCGGGGGGCTGACCTACGATCCGGCCAAGAAGGCACGCCCGCCCGAACTGAACGTCTTCGTCGCGCTCGTCCTGATCGTGGTCGCGTTCGAGGCGATCGGACGGCTGTTCCTCGGCGAGAGTTTCCTCTTCAACACCCGCGACAACGTTGACGCCATCTTCAACTGGCCGCGGCTCAACATCATCATCCTGCAGGTCTCGATCGTCGGCATCATCGCGGTCGGCGTGACACAGGTCATCCTTACCGGCGGAATCGACCTCTCCTCGGGTTCGGTCGTGGGCGCCACCGCGATGATCGCCATGAGCTTCGCGCAGACGGCGCTCGTCAATGGCAACCCCAACCCTAAGGCGATCTTCGGCGACTGGGCGATGGACCTGCCGGTGATCGTGCCGGTGCTCGTCGGCCTCGGCTGCGGCCTCGCGGCGGGGCTCGTCAATGGCGTCTTTATCGCCTACACGCGCATCCCGCCCTTCATCGCCACGCTCGGCATGATGGTCTTTGCCCGCGGCCTTTCCCGCTGGTGGTCGAACGGCAACCCGATCTCCTTCCCGACCGAAGGCTATGCCGCGATCGGCAAGGGGATGATGCCGGTTCTCATCTTCGTCCTCCTCGCGGTCCTCTTCCACCTCATCCTGACCTACACGGTCTATGGCAAGCACACCTATGCCATCGGCTCGAACGAGGACGCGGCACGGATGTCGGGGATCAAGGTCAACCGCCACAAGGTGCTGGTCTATTCGATCGCCGGCATGCTCGCCGCCATCGCCGCGGTCGTGCTGAGCTCGAAGAACCTGACCGCGCAGGCCGGCATGGGTGTCATGTACGAACTCGACGCCATCGCGATGGCGGTGATCGGGGGCATCTCGCTGAAGGGCGGGCGCGGCTCGATCCTCGGCACGGTGCTCGGCGCCCTGATCTTCGGGGTCATCATCTCCGGCTTCACCTTCGTCAAGCTCGACGCCTACTACCAGGAGATGGTGAAGGGCGTGATCATCGTCGGTGCCGTGGTGCTCGACCAGTGGCGGCAGCGCCGCTCTTCGGAACGGACGTAGGGAGGCCGGCATGAGCGAACTGAGGCTGCACGACATGGGCGACATCGTTCTCGAGACGCGGGACCTGACCAAGCACTACGGCGGGGTCCACGCGCTGGAAGGCGCCAACTTCATCCTGCGCAAGGGCGAGCATGTGGCGATCATGGGCGATAACGGGGCGGGCAAGTCCACCTTCGTGCGCCAGATCACCGCAGTCGAACAGCGCACCCGGGGCGAGGTGGTCTTCGACGGCCGCGCGGTGCATTTCGCGGGCCCCCTGGAGGCGCGGGAGGCGGGGATCGAGACCGTGTTCCAGAACCTCGCGCTGGCCGACGATCTCGACGTGCCATCGAACCTCTTCCTCGGGCGTGAGAAGGTGCTCTTCAATCTCGGGCCTTTCTCGATCCTCGACCGCAAGGCGATGCGCGAGGCGACGATGCGAGGGCTGGAGAAGACCGGGGTGAAGATACCGAACATCCTCAACACGATCCGCAACATGTCGGGCGGGCAGCGGCAATGCGTGGCGATCGCCCGCACCGCGGCCTTCCATTCCAAGCTGACGATCATGGACGAACCCACCGCGGCGCTTGGCGTGCAGGAGACGGCGCAGGTGGAAAACATCATCCGGACGCTGAAGAAGCAGGGCGAACCCCTGATCCTCATCAGCCACAACATGCGGCAGGTCTTCGACCTGATGGACCGGATCGTCGTGTTCCGGCGCGGCCGCATCTGCGCCAACCTCAACGTCGCCGAGACCAACCCCGAAGACGTCGTGGCCTACATCACCGGCGCGAAGACCGGCGCCGAATACGCCGACGTGGCCTGAGCTTCCGAAAGGACCGACCCATGAAGATCGCGCTTGATCCCTTCATGCACCGCCACCTGAGCCTTGACGAACTTCCCTTCAAGGTGAAGGAGCTTGGCTACGACTGGATCGAACTCAGCCCCCGGGGCGATTTCCTCGAATGGTTCAAGGCGCCGCGGGTCTTCCCGGACCGGGTGAAGAGCTTCAGGAAGGCGCTGAAGAAGGCCGGTGTCGGCATCGCCTCGCTCCTGCCGATGTACCGCTGGGCCTCGAACGACGAGGCTGAGCGGCAGGCCGCCGTCCGCCACTGGAAGCGCGCCATCGAGATCGCGGTGGAGATGGGCGTTGACACCATGAACTCCGAGTTCGGCCGGGGTCCGCACCCGGACAAGGGGTCCTGCTACTGCTGCCACACCGGCAGCATGATCGAGACCTGCGAGGACGCCTGGTGGCGGTCGATGGAGGAGCTTGTCCCGATCCTCGAGCGCGAGGGCATCAACCTGCACATCGAGCCCCACCCCGAGGACTGGTGCGAGACGATCCAGCCGGCGCTCGACATCATCCGCACGGTGAACTCGAAGCGGGTGCGGTTCCTCTACTGCGCGCCGCATACCTTCTATTTCGGCGACGACACCAAGGCGATGCTGCGCGCGGCGGCGGATGTGCTCGCCCATGTCCATGTGGGCGACACCTTCAACCACAAGGCCAGTTCCGGCCTGCGCTACATCCTGAACCCGCCGGGGACGCAAGCGCGCGTGCACCAGCACCTGAACATCGGCCAGGGCGAGGTGCCCTGGGACGACTTTTTCGGCACGCTCGCCGAGATCGGCTTCGACGGCATCATGACCGCCTGCGTCTTCGCCTGGGAAGACAAGGCCGACGCCTCGGGCCGCTTCATGCGCGCCGAAATGCAGCGCTACATCGACACGTATTGGAAGTAAGGGTCGGAAAATGACTTTGAGAATTGGGGTGATCGGCACCGGCGCCATCGGCCGGGACCACGCGCGGCGCATCCAGCAGGTGCTTTCGGGCGGCGAGATCGTGGCGCTTTCGGACGTGAACCGCGCCTCGGCCGAGGCCGTGCGCGCGGACATCGCGCCGAACGCCGAGGTCTTCGCCACGGGCGAGGAACTCGTCGACTCGCCAAAGGTTGATGCGGTGCTCGTCACCTCCTGGGGCACGACGCACGAGCAATATGTGCTGGCGGCCATCGCGGCGGGAAAGCCGTGCTTCTGCGAGAAGCCCCTGGCGACGACCGCCGAAGGCGCCAGGCGCATCGTCGATGCCGAGGTCGCCCGCGGCAAGCGACTGGTGCAGGTCGGCTTCATGCGCCGCTACGACGCCGGCTATGTCGCGCTTAAGGACGCGGTGCGGACCCATACCGGCGCGCCGATCATGGTCCATGCCGCGCACCGCAACCCCGCGGTGCCGGAGCAATACATCACGCCGATGGCGATCCACGACACGCTGATCCACGAGATCGACGTGTTCCGCTGGCTTCTGGACGACGACTACGTCTCGGCGCGGGTGATCTTCCCGCGCAAGGCGGCGCGGTCGCACGGGAAGCTTCGCGACCCGCAGATCGTGGTGCTGGAAACCGCCCGGGGCGTGGTGATCGACGTCGAGATCTTCGTCAACTGCCACTATGGCTACGACATCCAGTGCGAGGTGGTGGGCGAGGACGGCATTGCCCGGCTGCCCGAGCCGATGGCAATCCAGATGCGGCTCGACGCCAAGCTGCAGAACGCCATCCTGACCGACTGGAAGGACCGCTTCGTCGCTTCCTACGATGTAGAGCTTCAGGATTTCCTGAAGGCCGCCAAACTTGGCACTGCCTCGGGACCGACGTCCTGGGACGGGTACATGGCCGCCGTCACCTCCGACGCCTGTGTGCAGGCGCAGGAGAGGGATGGCGAGGCCGTCGCCATCCGTACCCCCGCGCGCCCCGCGCTATATGCCTGAGGTGATCCGATGCGCTTTGCCATGAACCATATCGCAGCGCCGAAACTCGCGCTGCCCGACTTCTTCGCCATGGCACGCCGGCTTGGCGCGACCGAGGTGGAGATCCGCAACGATCTGCCAGATGTCCTGGGCAGCTGGAAGCCCGCCGACGTGAAGGCGGCGGCCGAGGCGGCCGGCGTCACGATCCTGTCGATCAACGCGCTCTACCCCTTCAACGTCTGGAAGGGCGACCTGCCGGCGCGGGCCGAGAAGATGGCCGACTACGCCGCCGCCTGCGGTGCCCGGGCGCTGGTGATGTGCCCGCTCAACGACGGCACGCCCGTTGGCCATTCGGCGGTCGTGGCGGCGCTCGAGGCCATGGCGCCGATCCTGCGCGACCGGGGCGTGATGGGGCTTGTGGAGCCCCTGGGCTTTCCCGTCTCGTCGCTCAGGACCAAGCGCGAGGCAATCGCCGCAATCGAAGAGGCGGCGGGCTGGGACGTCTACCGGCTTCTTCACGACACCTTCCATCACCACCTTGCGGGCGAGACGGAGTTCTACCCGCGCCGCACGGCGCTCGTGCACATCTCGGGGGTGACCGATCCGGCGATCGCCGTGAAGGACATGCTCGACGCGCACCGGGTGCTCGTCGATGCCAGTGATCGTCTGGAGAACATCGCGCAAATCAGGGCGCTTCTCGCGGCAGGCTACGAGGGCCCCATCAGCTTCGAGCCCTTCGCGGCCGAGGTCCACGACTTGCCTGACCCCGAGGCGGCGCTGCGCGAGAGTATCGGCTTCGTGAGGGGCGCGGTCTGAGCCATCCGGGCGGGGGCGGCGGTGTCTCCCCGGCGCCCCCACCGAGGTATTTGGGGCAAGATGAAGGAAGCGGGAATGAAGACTTATGACCTCATCACGATCGGCCGGGCGGGGGTGGACCTTTACGGGGCGCAGATCGGCGGGCGGCTGGAGGACATGGGCTCATTCCGGAAGTATATCGGCGGGTCCCCGACGAACATCGCCTGCGGGACAGCGCGGCTGGGGTTGAAGTCGGCGCTGATCACGCGGGTGGGCGACGAGCATATGGGCCGATTCATCCGCGAGCAGCTGGAGCGCGAGGGCGTGGACGTGCGGGGGGTGAAGACCGACCCGGAGCGGCTGACGGCGCTGGTCATCCTCGGCATCCGCGACGAGGAGCAGTTTCCGCTGATCTTCTACCGCGAGAACTGCGCCGACATGGCGCTGTCGGAGGAGGACATCGACGAGGGGTTCATCGCCGAGGCGCGGTCGGTGCTGGCAACCGGTACGCACCTTTCCCATCCGCGGACCGAGGCGGCGGTCGTGAAGGCACTGAATCTCGCCCGCAAGCACGGGGCGAAGACGGCCCTGGATATCGACTACCGCCCCAATCTCTGGGGCGTGGCGGGGCATGGCGCGGGCGAGAGCCGCTTCGTGGAAAGCGCCAAGGTCACCGCGAAGCTGCAATCGACGTTGCATCTTTTCGACCTCATCGTCGGCACGGAGGAGGAGTTTCACATCGCCGGCGGCTCGACCGATACAGTGGCTGCGCTGCGGGCGGTGCGGGCCGTGACTGCGGCAACGCTTGTCTGCAAGCGCGGCGCGAAGGGTGCCGTTGCCTTCGAGGGGCCGATCCCCGAGAGCCTCGACTCGGGAGAGGCGGGGCCGGGATTCCCGATCGAGGTCTTCAACGTGCTCGGCGCCGGCGACGGGTTCTTCTCGGGGTTGATGAAGGGCTGGCTCGACGGCGAGACCTGGCCGCGCGCGCTCGAATACGCCAATGCCTGCGGCGCCTTCGCGGTTTCGCGGCACGGCTGCACGCCGGCCTATCCGAGCCTGGAGGAGCTGAGGTTCTTCCTGACGCGCGGCATCGTGCGGCCCGATCTGAGAAACGACGCGGAGCTGGAGCAGATCCACTGGTCCACCAACCGCAAGGGCGACTGGTCGAGCCTCAGGACCTTCGCCTTCGACCATCGCGCGCAGCTTGAGGAGATGGCAGGATACTCGGCCCGGAAGGGCGCCGCGTTCAAGGAGCTCTGCCTGAAGGCGACGCTGCGCGTGGCCGGCGGACGGCCGGGTTACGGCATCCTTTGCGACAGCCGGATCGGCCGGCGGGCGCTCCATGCCGCCTCCGGCAGCGGACTCTGGATCGGACGGCCCTGCGAATGGCCTGGCTCGCGGCCGCTCAGGCTCGAGCCCGAGCTTGGCCCCGATTGCGGCGGACTGGAGGAATGGGCCCGCGAGAATGTGGTGAAGGTGCTGTGCTTCTGCCATCCCGACGACACGGCCGCGGTCCGGGCCGAGCAGGAGGCGACGGTGAAGCGGCTCTTCGCGGCGGCGCGGCGTAACGGGCTCGAGTTCCTGCTGGAGGTCATCCCCTCCAAGGTCGCGCCGGTGGGCGACACCACGACGGCGACGCTGATCCGCCAGTTCTATGCGGCGGGAGTCTTCCCCGACTGGTGGAAACTCGAACCGATGAGGACGAAGGCGGCCTGGGAGAATGCCATCGCCGCCATCCGGGAACATGACCGCTACACCCGGGGAATCGTCGTCCTCGGGCTCGATGCGCCGGAGGCGGAACTCGCCGCCTCGTTCGAGGTGGCGGCGGGGTTCGATCTGGTGAAGGGCTTTGCCGTCGGCCGCACGATCTTCGGCGACGTGGCGCGGGGCTGGATGGCGGGCGATCTGGCCGATGCCGAGGCCGTGGCAGAAATGGCCCGGCGATACGCGCGGCTCTGCGATATCTGGGACAGGGCGCGGGCCGCCGCGCGGGAGAAGGCAGCATGAGCATGTTCAGCAGAAGCAGCAACCGGTTCCGGGGTTCGAACCTGCGGGGGAAGGCAGAATGAGCGGGACGGTGAGACTGACGGCGGCGCAGGCGATGGTGCGCTGGCTCTCGGTGCAGATGACGGAAGAGGGGACGCGCTTCATCGAGGGTGTATGGGCGATCTTCGGACATGGCAACGTGGCGGGGATCGGAGAGGCGCTGCACGGGATCGGCGCGGCACTACCGACCTGGCGGGGCCAGAACGAGCAGACCATGGCCCACGCAGCCATCGCCTATGCCAAGACGCTCAGGCGGCGGCGGGCGCAGGCGGTGACCTCATCGATCGGGCCGGGGGCCACCAACATGGTGACGGCGGCGGCGCTGGCGCACGTCAACCGGCTGCCCGTGCTCTTCATTCCGGGCGATGTCTTCGCCAACCGCCGGCCGGACCCCGTGTTGCAGCAGATCGAGGACTTCGACGATGGCACGGTCAGCGCCAACGACTGCTTCAGGCCGGTCGTGCGCTACTTTGACCGGATCGCCCGGCCCGAGCATCTTCTGACCTGCCTGCCGCGGGCGCTGGCGGTGATGACCGATCCGGCGAACTGCGGGCCGGTCTGCCTCGCCTTCTGCCAGGACGTGCAGGCGGAGGCCTACGACTACCCCGAGAGCTTCTTTTCGCCTAGGGTCTGGCGCATCCGCCGGCCGGAGCCGGACCCGCGCGAGGTTGCGGACCTGGCGGCGCTGATCCGCGCCGCGAAGACACCGGTGATCGTCTCGGGCGGGGGGGTGATCTATTCCGGGGCGGAGGCCGATCTCGCGGCCTTTGCCAAGGCGCACAACATCCCCTTGGTGGAAACCCAGGCGGGCAAGGGCGCGACGGGATGGGACAATCCCATGAACTTCGGCTCGCCCGGAGTCACGGGGTCCGACTGCGCCAACGCGCTCTGCGCGCGGGCCGATCTGGTGATCGGCGTCG
The DNA here is from genome assembly GCA_020637675.1 of Paracoccaceae bacterium. Classification (GTDB taxonomy): domain Bacteria; phylum Pseudomonadota; class Alphaproteobacteria; order Rhodobacterales; family Rhodobacteraceae; genus Albidovulum. Next base: position 62,837 of record JACKKD010000004.1, read on the forward strand.
GCACCCGGTTCCAGGACTTCACCACGGGAAGCTGGACCGTGTTCGGCAACCCGGAGCGGCGACTCGTCTCGGTCAACCTCGCGGGCTACGACGCGACGAAGCATGGCGCCGTGCCCTGCGTGGGGGACGCCAAGGTGGTGCTCGCCAGGCTTTCCGCCGCACTCGGATCGCACAAGGCGCCTGCCTTCGACCAAGACGCGCGGCTTGCTTGGCACGAGGCGGTGCGGCGCGTGACGGCGGCGCCCGAGGGCGAGACGAATGCCTTGCCCACCGATGCCCAGGTCATCGGCGCGGTGCAGCGGATGGCGACGAAGGACACGCTCGTGATGTGCGCGGCCGGCACCATGCCCGGTGCGCTGCAAGTCCTCTGGCAGGCGGCGGCAGGCGGCTACCACATGGAATACGGCTATTCGTGCATGGGCTACGAGGTCGCCGGTGCAATGGGCATCAAGCTCGCCGCGCCCGCGAAGGAAGTCGTCTGCTTCGTCGGCGACGGCAGCTACATGATGGCGAATTCGGAGCTTGCGACGGCGGTGATGCGGCGCGTGCCCTTCACCGTGGTCCTGACCGACAACCGCGGCTATGGCTGCATCAACCGGTTGCAGCAGGAATGCGGCGGGGCCGAGTTCAACAACATGTACAAGGACAGCAACGTCGAGGTGCAGCCCGAGATCGACTTCGTCTCCCATGCGCGGGCGATGGGTGCCCACGCGGAAAAGGCCGCGACCATCGCCGAACTTGAGGCGCGGATCGTCGCCGCGCGGGGCCGCGACATCCCCACAGTCATCGTCATCGACACCGACGCGGTGTCTGGCACCGGCGCGGGCGGACACTGGTGGGACGTGGCCGTGCCCGAGGCTGGCGGACCGGAGCGGCTGGAGCGGGCCCGGGCGAAGTACACCGCGCAGGTCAGGCGGCAGAACGTCGTGAACTGAGGCGGGGTGCGGAGGCGGGGCCCCCGGACGCCGGCGTTTTCGGGCCAGGAGGAGATTCTGGCCCCCGAAAAGAGAGAGACAGAGAGATGATCCTTTACGGCACCAACCCCATCGCCTGGTCGAACGACGACGACTGGTCGATCGGCGACCAGTTCACGCTCGACGACTGCCTGTCCGATTGCCGGAAAATCGGCTTCGACGGGATCGAGAAAGGCCACAAGATGCCCGACGACGGCGCGGCCCTGAAGGCCGCGCTTGGCGCCTACGGACTCCGGTTCGCGGCAGGCTGGTTCTCCACGAACCTTCTCGTCAACGACATCGAGACGGAGAAGGCGCGGCTCAAGGAATGGATCGACTTCACCAAGGCCGCGGGCGGCGATCACATCAACGCCTGCGAGTGCTCCAATACCGTCCACGGCAACGACAAGGTTGCGGTGAACGACCGGCCGATCCTGTCGGAGGCCGACTGGGACAGGTTCTCGCGCGGCTACGAGGCGCTTTCCAAGTTCGCGCATGATCATGGTGTGAAGATGGGCTACCATCACCACATGGGGACGATCATTGAAAGTGCTGCCGACATCGACCGGTTCATGGCGATGGCGGGCCCCTATACGCGGCTCCTGCTCGACACCGGGCACTGCACCTTCGGCGGTGCCGACCCGGCTGAGGTGGCGCGCAGGTACATGGACCGCGTCACCCATATCCACGCCAAGAACGTCCGGCCGGACATCGCCCGCGAGGTACGGGAAAAGGGGCTCTCCTTCCTCGAAGGGGTGCGCCGCGGGGCCTTCACCGTGCCGGGCGACCCCGAGGGTTGCGTCGCCTTCGAGCCGGTGCTGAAGATCGCGGCCGAGCACGGCTATCAGGGCTGGCTGGTGATCGAGGCAGAGCAGGACAGCGCCGTGCGCAATCCGTTCCACTACCAGGACATGGGCTTCAGGGCGCTGAGGCGGATGGCGCGCGAGGCGGGGCTCGACCGGGCGGAGGCCGCCTGACGCGATGGGGCGGGGCCTATACGACCTTGACCATCCCTGGTTCCGGCCGCTCTGGCGGCGCGTCCTCGTCGCCGGGACCGCGCTCGGCTGGGGTGTATTCGAGCTTGCGCAGGGCAGTCCGGGCTTCGCGCTTCTCTTCCTCGCGCTCGGCGCCTATGCGGCCTGGCGCCTCTTCGTGACGTTCAACCCCCGGGAGGACGAATGAGTCAGCTTCTTCGCAAGCCCTTCGGTACGCACGGCAAGGTGCATGAGATCACGCCGGCCTCGGCCGGGTGGCGCTATGTCGGCTTCTCGCTCCACCGATTGCGCCCGGGCGACGCCGCCGCCGAGGCGACGGGTGACCGCGAGGCCATCCTCGTGATGGTCGAGGGCAAGGCCGCCGTCACCGCCGCGGGGCGGGAGTGGGGCGTGCTCGGCGAGCGGATGAGCGTCTTCGAGAAGACCCCGCCGCATTGCCTTTACGTGCCGAACGGAGCGGACTGGCGCGCGGTGGCCGAAACCGATTGCGTGATCGCCGTCTGTTCTGCGCCGGGGAAGGGCGGGCACGCCGCGCGCCGGATCGGGCCGGCGGGCATCGCGCTGACCGAAAGGGGCCGGGGCACCAACACGCGCCACATCAACAACATCGCGATGGAGAACGAGGACTACGCCGACAGCCTGCTGGTCACCGAGGTATTCACGCCGGCCGGCCACTGGTCGTCCTACCCCAGCCACAGGCACGACGAGGACGACTTCCCCCGCATCACCTATCTGGAGGAAACCTACTATCACCGGCTGAACCCCGCCTCGGGCTTCGGCATCCAGCGCGTCTATACCGACGACGGGCGCCTCGACGAGACGATGGCGGTGGCCGATGGCGACGTGGTTCTGGTGCCGCGCGGACACCATCCCTGCGGTGCGCCCTATGGTTTCGAGATGTATTACCTCAACGTGATGGCCGGCCCCCTGCGCAAGTGGCGCTTCGTGCCGGCCCCCGAGGTGGAGTGGATCCTCAAGCGCGACGCATGAGGGGACCCTGCCGGCCGACTGGTCGGGACCGCGCGATTCAGCGCATCCAGTCAAGCCCTGCGGTCGTCGCTCCCTTCGGGGCGTATTCGGCGCTGACCCAGCCCTCGTAGCCCTCCGCGTCGAGCATGGCGAAGAAGGCGGGGTAGTCGATCTCGCCTCCGAAGGGCTCGTTGCGGCCGGGAAAGCCGGCGATCTGGACATGGGCGGCGCGGCGGCCGTGGGCGGCCCAGGAGCCGAGGACATCGCCGGTGATGCGATGCGCGTGGTAGGCGTCGAACTGAAGCGCGAGGTTCGGGGAGGCGACCGCATCGAGAACGCGGGCGGCGGTCGCGTAGTCGGCGAGGAAATAGCCCGGCATGTCGGCGCGGTTGATCGGCTCGATCGTAAGGCTCTGTTTCGGTGCACGGGCGACGGCCCAGCGGAGGTTTTCGACGAACGCCGCCTCGGCCTCCGGCCCCTCGGCCGCGCCGGCCATGATGTGGATATGACGGGGCTTCAGCACCTGGGCGAAGCGGAGGGTGCGGTCGAAGTCGCGGTGGAAGCGGTCCTGAAGGCCGGGGGCGGCTGCGAAGCCCTGCGGCCCGCCGGTCGCGTTCGGCGGCGGGCAGTTCATCAGGACGAAGGCGAGGTCGTTCCAGACGAGCTGGTCTCGGATATCCTGGGTCGGGTGATCGTAGGGAAAGAGCACCTCCACCGCGTCGAAGCCGGCCTCCTTCGCCGCGCGGAAACGCTCCATGAACGGGAGTTCGGGAAAGAGCCAGGAGAGGTTGGCGGCGAACCTCGGCACGGGGATCAGGCGAGGTCGGCCGAGGGGATCACGGGGAAGAAGGTGCCGTCCGACCAGAGGCCGAACCAGCGTGTCCCGTCGCGATCTTCGTGGGCGCCACGCTCGACGAGGCGGTAGAAGGTCTTCCGGTCGATCAGGGCTTCGAGGTTTCGCCGCACCAGAACATAGGGCGCGGGTTCGCCGGTCTCGGGGTCGCGCTCGACGCGGATCGGGTGCTCGGGACCGGCCGTAACCACGTCCTCCACGCTGGTGGTGAAGGTGATCCGCTGGTCGCGCCCCCTCCCGGTCACGTCGGCATCGACGGCGACGAAAGGGGCGTCAACCACGCGGATGCCGACCTTTTCGACCGGCGTGACGAGGAAGTAGTCCTCGCCATCCTTGCGGATGATCGAGGAGAAGAGCTTCACGAGCGCATGCCGCCCGATCGGGGTGCCTAGGTAGAACCAGGTTCCGTCGCGGCGGATTTCCATGTCGAGATCGCCGCAGAAGGGCGGGTTCCAGAGATGCACCGGCGGCGGCCCCCTGCGGCCTGCGGCCCTGGCGGCGGCTGCGAGGTTTTCCGCTGAGGGGTTCACGTTCAATTGTTCGGTTTCCGATTTCGCCATTGGTGCGGGCCGCGATTTCTGCCTTTATGGTTGCAAGACTATACCGAGGAAGGAGCGCTTGCCATGGCCGAGTCCCGTGACCTTCTGGTCGAGATCGAGGCGCTTGGCGAAAAGATCGCCGAGGCGCGTCAGGCGGTGGGGCGGCGCTTCATCGGCCAGGAACGGGTGGTGGAGCTGTCGCTCTCGGCGCTTCTCTGTGGCGGGCACGGCCTGCTCGTCGGGCTGCCGGGCATGGGCAAGACCATGCTCGTCGACACGCTCGGCACCGTCATGGGCCTTACCTCGGGACGGGTGCAGTTCACACCCGACCTGATGCCTGCGGACATTCTCGGGTCCGAAGTTCTTGAAACGGCGGCAGATGGGACGCGCAGTTTCAGGTTCATCGAGGGGCCGGTCTTCTGCCAGCTGTTGATGGCGGACGAGATCAACCGCGCCAGCCCCCGCACCCAGTCCGCGCTTCTGCAGGCGATGCAGGAACGCGAGGTGACGATTGCCGGCGTCCACCGGCCGCTGCCGAAGCCCTTCCACGTTCTCGCCACGCAGAACCCGATCGAGCAGGAGGGGACCTATCCCCTGCCCGAGGCGCAGCTCGACCGGTTCCTCGTGCAGATCGACGTGGACTATCCCGACCGCGCGACGGAACGTGACATCCTTCTGGCCACGACCGGAGTCGAGGCGGCGACATCACCCCGGATATTCAGCGCGGACGAGCTCATCGCGGCGCAGATGACGGTGCGACGGATGCCGGTGGGCGAAAAGGTGCTGGAACTGATTCTCGACCTCGTGCGCGCCTGCCGCCCGGGCGAGACCGAAGCGGGGCGCGCCGTGAGCGAGAGCGTCGCCTGGGGGCCGGGACCGCGGGCCGCGCAGGCGCTGATGCTGACGGTGCGGGCACGGGCGCTCCTGAGCGGCCGGCTCGCGCCTTCGGCCGAGGATGTCCTGGCACTGGCGCGGCCGGTGCTGAGCCACCGGATGGCGCTTTCGTTCGCGGCACGCGCGCGCGGCGAAAGCCTCGGCGCGATCATCGAGGGCGTTGCGCGGGACGTCACGCGCGCCGAGGCGGCATGAGCGCCACCGTCCAGAGCTCCGCCCGGCCGGCGGGGCTGAGACGCAGCGCCGAGGCGCTGGCAGCGACCCTGCCACCACTGCTGGCAGAGGCGCGGCATCTCGCCGCGACCGTGCAGCTTGGCGAACACGGCCGGCGGCGCGCCGGCATGGGCGACGAGTTCTGGCAGTATCGCGCGGCCCATGCCGGCGACGAGGCCCGCGCCATCGACTGGCGGCGCTCGGCGCGGGCAGATGTCCAGTTCGTGCGCGAGAAGGAATGGCAGGCGGCGCAGTCGGTGCACCTTTGGGTCGATGACGCGCGGTCGATGGAATTCACCGGCGATCCGAAGCGGCAGGCGAAGGCTGACCGTGCCCGGCTTCTTGCGCTGTCGCTCGGGGTTCTTCTCATCCGCGCGGGCGAACGGGTCGGGCTTGCCGACGGCATCGCGCCGCCCCGGTCGGGCGAGGTGCAGCTACTGAGGCTCTCGGAAGCCTTCACGCGGCCGGCGGGCGAGACCGACTACGGTGCGCCGCAGGCGCGCGCGATGCTGGCCGGGTCGCGTGCCGTCTTCCTCTCCGATTTCATGGGCGATCCGGCCGGGGTGGAGGGCGCGCTGGCGCAGGCCGCCGACAAGGGCGTGACCGGTGTCCTCATGCAGGTGCTCGATCCGGTGGAGGAGGCGTTTCCCTTCGACGGCCGGACGATCTTCGAGAGCATGGGCGGCACCCTCATCCACGAGACGCGAAAGGCCGGCGATCTGCGCGACCGCTACCGGGCACGGCTGGAAGAGCGGAAGGAGCGGCTCCGCCATCTCGCGCGGACGGCAGGGTGGCTCTTCACCACCCATCACACCGGCGATCCGGCGCAGGGCGCGCTTCTGTGGCTCTACGCCGCGCTGAGGAAGGGCAGCTGATGCTGGTCCTCGGCCCCATCGGCTTCACGGCGCCCTGGCTCCTCTGGGGGCTCGCGGCCCTGCCGGTGCTGTGGCTGCTCTTGCGCGCGATCCCGCCCGCGCCGATCCGCCGGCGGTTTCCGGGCGTGGCGCTTCTCCTCGGCCTCGCCGACGAGGAGCAGGAGGCCGACCGGACGCCCTGGTGGCTCCTTCTCCTGCGCATGCTCGCCGTGGCCGCGATGATCGCCGGCTTTGCGGGGCCCGTGCTGAACCCCGAGGTGCGGACGCAGGGTGGGGGGCCGCTTTTCGTCGTCACCGACGGAAGCTGGGCCTCGGCCCGCGACTGGTCGAAGTCCGCGGCCCGGATTGCAGCGGCCGTGGATGAAGCCGGCCGCTCTGGGCGCAGCGTGGCGGTCGTCTCGCTCACCGACGTGCCGCCGGGCGGGCCGGTCTTCGCCGCGGCCGATGCGGTTGCAGAGGGGTTGCCCGCGATCCAGCCGAAGGCGTGGGAGCCGGCCGAAGGGGACATGGCGCGGCTGACGGACGAACTGCCGGAGGGCGGATTCGACACACTCTGGCTGTCGGACGGGATAGCGCGCGCGGGCCGGGCGGAGCTTCTCGCGTCTCTCATGGCACATGGCGCCGTGACCGCGGTGGAAGCCTCGCGCGGCCCGCTGGCGCTTGGTCCGCCGGTTTACGAGGGCGGTACCGTGTCGGCTTCGGTGCTCAGAGCGCGGAAAGAGGGGGAGGGCGCGGCGGAGGTCGTTGCGCGCGGGCTCGATCCTGCGGGGATCGAGCGCGAGCTTGCCCGGGCCGAGGCCTCCTTTACGCCTGGCGACGGGCGGGCGGTGGCGGAATTCGACCTGCCGCCGGAACTCAGGAACCGTCTGACCCGCTTCGAGATCGCGGGCGAGACGAGCGCGGGGGCGGTGACACTCGCCGACGACGCGCTGAAGCGGCGCAAGGTGGCGATCATCACCAGCGGCGCGGCGCGCGAGGGACTTGAGCTGCTGGCGCCCGACCATTTCCTGCGGCAGGCGCTGGTGCCCACCGCCGATGTGATCGAGGGCACTGTCGGCGACGTCCTTCTCGCCGCTCCCGATGTCATAATCCTCGCCGATGTCGCCAAGGTGGCCGAGGTGGAGCCCCTGACCGACTGGATCGAGGAGGGCGGTCTGCTCGTGCGTTTCGCGGGGCCCCATCTCGCGGCCTCCGACGTCGGCCGCGATGCCCTCGACCCCCTGCTGCCAGTGAGGCTCAGGAGCGGCGGCCGCTCGGTCGGCGGCACGATGAGCTGGGGTGAGCCGAAGGCGCTCGCGGCCTTCCCGGAAGGCTCGCCCTTTGCCGGGCTCGTGCCCCCCGACGACGTGGTTGTCTCGGCGCAGGTCCTCGCCGAGCCGGGGCCGGACCTCGCCGCCGCAACGATCGCCACGCTGGCGGACGGCACTCCGCTGGTCACGCGCCGCCAGATCGGCGACGGGCAGGTCGTGCTCTTCCACGTCTCGGCCAACGCGGAATGGACGAGCCTTCCCCTCTCCGGGCTCTTCGTGCAGATGCTCGAGCGGCTGGCGATCTCGTCCAACGCCGCCCGGCCGAAGGCGGGGGACCTCGCCGGCACGACCTGGACGGCCGAGCGGGTGCTCGACGCCTTCGGCGCGTTGGGAGAGGCAGCGGACCTGCCGGGCGTGCCCGGCGAAAGACTCGCGGAGTCGCGGGTCGGGCCCGACGTGCAGCCTGGCCTTTATGGCTCCGGCGACCGGCGGCTGGCGTTGAACGTGATTTCCGCCGACCGCGAACTGGCGGCGGCGGAATGGCCCGCGGGCGTGGCGGTCGAGGGCCTCGTCGTTGCCCGGGAACAGCCGATGAAAGGCTGGGTCCTGACCGCCGCGCTGGCGCTTCTTCTGGTCGATCTTGTCGCCTCGCTCGCGCTTGCGGGGCGCCTTCGGGGGGTGCGTGCCGGTCTTGCCGTGCTGGCATTGGCGGCGCTCCTGCCGGGGATGGCCCCGCGCGGAGCCGCGGCGCAGGATGGCGGGGCCCTCGACGACAAGGTGCTGCGCGCGGCAGGCAGCGTCGTTCTCGCCCATGTCCTCACAGGCGAGGCGGAGACGGACCGCGTGGCCGAGGCCGGGCTCTGGGGCCTGTCGGAGATTCTGTTTGCGCGCACCTCGGTCGAACCTGTGGAACCGCAGGGCGTCGACCTCGAGAGTGACGAACTGTCGGTCTACACCTTCCTCTACTGGCCCGTGACGGCGGCCCAGCCCGCACCGTCCCCTGCCGCCTATGCGAAGCTCAACCGCTACCTGCGGTCGGGCGGCCTCATCCTCTTCGACACGCGCGACGCCGACGTGGCCGGCTTCGGTGCCGCTTCGCCGGAAGGTCGGCGGCTGCAGGCGCTGGCAGCCCCCCTCGACATCCCGCCGCTGGAGCCGATTCCGCCCGACCATGTTCTGACCCGCAGCTTCTACCTGATCCAGGATTTCCCCGGCCGTTTCGACGGCCGCGCGATCTGGGTGGAGGCCGCGCCACCCGACGCGGAACTGGCCGAGGGGATGCCCTTCCGCAACCTCAACGACGGGGTGACGCCGGTCGTCATCGGCGGCAACGACTGGGCGCGGGCCTGGGCGGTGGACGAATCCAACCGGCCCATGTTCCCGGTGGGCCGCGGCCTGGGCGGCGAGCGGCAGCGCGAAATCTCCTACCGCTTCGGCGTCAACCTCATCATGCATGTGCTGACCGGCAACTATAAATCCGATCAGGTCCATGTGCCGGCGCTTCTCGAAAGGCTCGGCCAATGATCGGGCAGGTGATCTTCGATCCGCTGGTGCCGGGGCCGGCGCTCTGGGCCCTCGGTGCCCTCGCGCTCGCCTTCGTGACCTTTGCCGCATGGCGGCGAATTGCCGGCTGGTGGCTCAGGGCGCTCGCCGCCGTGGCGCTCCTGGCAGCTGTCGCCCAGCCCTCGCTACAAAGCGAGGAGCGGCGGCCCCTTTCGGACATCGTGCTTCTCGTCATCGACGAAAGCGCGAGCCAGAAGATCGGGGAACGACCGGAGCAGACGGCGGCGGCCGTGGCCCGGATCGAGGCCGAAGTGGCGGCGCTGCCGAATACCGAGTTGCGCAAGATCACCGTTGGCGACGGGGCCAAGGACGCGGGAACACTCGCCATGACGGCGCTCGCGCAGGCGCTGGCCGAGGAGCCGCGCGCGCGGGTCGCGGGGGCGATCCTCGTCAGCGACGGTCAGGTCCATGACGTCGACCTCGCGCCGGCACTGCCTGCGCCGCTCAACCTGCTCCTGACCGGTCATGCTGCCGACTGGGACCGGCGGCTGATGGTCACGACCGCGCCCGCCTTCGGCATCATCGGCGAGCCGCTCTCCCTCGCGCTCCGCATCGAGGAACAGGGCACGATGCCGGCCGGCGAGGCCGGACGGCGGGTCAACCTCGCCATCTCGATCGACGGAGCAGAGCCGGAGACCTATGCCGTCCCGGTCGGGCAGGATCTCGAACTGCCCCTTACGCTCGACCACGGTGGGCAGAACGTCGTCCAGCTCACGGTGGAGACGGCCGAGGGCGAACTGACTGACCGCAACAACGTTGCCATCGTGCAGATCAACGGCGTGCGGGACCGGCTGCGCGTGCTCCTCGTCTCGGGCGAGCCCTATGCCGGCGAGCGGACCTGGCGCAACCTGCTGAAATCCGACAGCGCGGTGGACCTCGTCCACTTCACCATCCTGCGTCCGCCGGACAAGCAGGACGGCGTGCCGGTGTCGGAATTGTCGCTCATCGCCTTCCCGACGCGCGAGCTTTTTGTCGAGAAGGTCGATGAATTCGACCTGATCATCTTCGACCGCTACCGGCTGAGGGGCATCCTGCCGGCCGCCTATCTCGACAACATCCGCGACTATGTGCTGGGCGGCGGCGCCGTGCTCGTCTCCGCCGGACCGGAATTCGCCTCGGCCGAGAGCCTCTATCACTCCGGCCTCGGTGAGGTGCTGCCGGCGCGGCCGACGGCGCGGGTGATCGAGGGGGCGTTCCTGCCGCGGGTCTCGGACCTCGGGGCGCGCCACCCGGTGACCGAGGGACTGGAAAGCTACGCGCCGGACGGCGCCGCAGCCGGCGCACCCGGCGCGCCGAAGTGGGGCCGGTGGACCCGCTACGTGGAACTTGCCGACGCGGATGGGCAGGTGGTCATGGAAGGCCCCGACAAGGTGCCGCTTCTGGTCCTGAACCGAGCGGGCGAGGGCCGGGTGGCGCTTCTGGCGTCCGACCAGGCGTGGCTCTGGGCGCGCGGGTTCGAGGGAGGCGGGCCGCAACTGGAGCTTCTCCGCCGCCTCGCCCACTGGATGATGAAGGAACCTGACCTGGAAGAGGAGTCGCTGACAGCGACGGCAGAGGGCAACGTCCTCACGATCACCCGCCGCACGCTCGGCGAGGGCGGCCGCGAGGTGACGGTTACCGCGCCCGACGGCACTTCCACGCAGCTTGCGCTGACCGAGGTCGGCCCGGGCCGGCATCAGGCGACCTATGCCGCCCCCGCGCTCGGGCTCTACCGGTTGTCCGACGGAGATCTGGAACGGGTCACCGCGATCGGCCCCGCCAGTCCGCGAGAGTTCGAGGCCGCCATAGCCTCGCCCGCGCCGCTGGACTCCGTCATGGGGTCGACCAACGGCGGAGTCACCCGGATCGAGGACGGGTTGCCTGATGTGCGCGCGGTGCGCGAGGGGCGCCCGGCGACGGGGCGGGGATGGATCGGCATCACGCCGCGCAATGCCTACCAGACGACCGACATCCGGATCGCGGCCTTGCTTCCGCCCTGGGCGTTCCTGCTGATTGCGGCGGCGCTGACGCTGGCGGCCTGGCTCCGCGAAGGGCGACGGTAGCAGGGGCTCTGTGCCCGAGAGGCACGTTCCGCCTCTCGTTCGCGGGGTGGTCCGCCTGCGGCCTGGACCCTGGTTCCGGAAAAAGCGACGGCGCGGGCCCCCACCCGCGCCGCCATCGCATCAGTCCTGTTCGGCCTCAGAGCGGCACGTTGTCCCAGAGGGACTCGGCATCGTTGCAAAGCGTCAGGAGCCGCAGCTGAGCGCGGCGCTTCTCGGGTGTGGTCCGATCGGTCGCCGTTTCGCCGAAGGTCTGGCGCAGCTTGCCCTTCAACTCCTCGGCGCGGTCGGGATTCGCGAGCAGGTCATCAACAAACAGGTCAATCTCGTCACGACGTTGCGGCTGGCTCATCACATCCTCCCAGGGCGCTTCGCGCGTCTTTGAGCACGCATATGTGGCGGTGGTGCAACGATAACACGGGAAAAGCGATTCTCGCCACGGTGGAACATGGACAAATCCGCGCAACTGGCCCTGACGGCGGCAAGATGCCGAAACTTCCGGCGTCAGCGGCGGAGATCCAGGCGGGTTGGCGACGCGGCCCACCCGTCGAGCGTGCAGCGCGGCCGAATCAGGACATAGTCCACCCCACCGCCGATGACGATGCCGGAGAGGCTGCGGGTGAAGGGCTGTTCCTCCACGTGAGGGTGGCTCAGTTCGCGGTAGCCGAGCCGTGTGCCATCCGGTGCTAGAACCTCCCAGCCGCTTGCATAGTGGTCCCATCCACTGTCGGCATGCCGCAGGGTGACGGTGATCGTCCAGCCCTTTGGTCCCGGGGTGGCCGTAGCCGCCACGACCTCGACCGGGCTCGCGCGCAAGGGGGACGCCGTCAGGACGGCGAGCGTGGCGGCAAGGGCGAAGGCGGGACCGATCATCCCCGCACCATGCCACGTCCGGTCGGGGCCGGCGATCACTTTGGCGTGCCGTCCATCAGCACCCGGCGCGAGACCGAGGCGAATTCGCGCCGCCAGAGCACGGCGAGCGTGACGGCGGTCGCCATGGTCAGCGCGAGCGGGCCAAGTATCCAGGCAAGCGCCGCGAGTGCGAAATAGACGGCCCGCAGACCCCGATTGAAGCTCCGCGCCGCCGAGATGTTGATCTGGGCCGCCTGCCCCGCCCGGTGAAAGGCAGAGGGATCATCGGTTTCGTTCGGCACGGCCGCCATCACGATGGCGCAATAGCCGAAGAGCCGGTGCGACCAGAGGAACTTCAGGAACGCATTGGTGAGGAAGAGGAGGATGACGATGATCTTCGCCTCCAGCACCGCGGCAGGGGCGGAGGCCAGCGTCAGGTCCTCGGCGAGGCCGAGGAGCCGCTCCGTATTGCCGATGAGCGCCACGCCGCCGCCGATGGCGATCATCGTCGCCGACGCAAGGAAGCTCGTGCCCTGACGCAGGCTGTCCATCACCGAGGCATCGAAGATCCGCGGCTGGCGGGTGACGAACTGGCGCATCCACTCGCGCCGGTAAGCGGTCATAAGGGCCGAGACGGACGGCAGGCTCCGGGGCGGATGCTCGACTAGGAAGCCGAAGACGAGCCAGCCGAGCAGGAGAAAGCCGAGCGCGGCCATGTCGGCGGTGGTCATGTCGCTGGGGGAGATGAGGTCGGTCATGGCGCCGAACCTATCGCGAGGTTCGCCATGAGGGAATCCGCCGTCGTCGCCCGCGTTACATCTTCGCGGCGGAGTTGCTACGATCCCCGGAGGAAGCATCCCGGAGGCACCCGATGCCCGAAGCGAACCGACTCGACTGCATTGCCCACTGGCGCGATATCGAGGGCCCGGATGACGCGCACTATGAGGGGGATGACGAGCTTCTCGGCATCGGGGCTGCATTCGGCCGGCACTTCGGCCTTGCCCGGATCGGCATCCATCACGAAAGGCTCCTGCCCGGCCGCCGTAGCTCCTATCCTCATGCCGAGAGCGCCGAGGAGGAGTTCGTCTATGTCATCGAGGGCACGCCGGACGTCTGGCTCGACGGCCGGCTCCACCGCCTCGGCCCCGGGGATGCCGTCGGGTTCCCGGCCGGCACGGGGCAGTGCCACTGCTTCCTCAACAACAGTGAGGCCGAGGTGCGCCTTCTGGTCGTGGGCGAGCGCCCGAAGCCAGAGAACCGCATCGTCTACCCCCGCAACCCTGAACAGAGGACGCTTCGCGACGACTGGTGGGAGGACGCGCCGGAGCGCCCGATGGGCGACCACGACGGGTTGACGGACCGGCTGCGTGCGTGGCGGGCCGGCAGAGGACCCGCCACCTGAGGGCGATCAGCGCGCGAGGCTCTGCGCGAGCCGCATCAGCTTCACCGCCTCGGCGCGATAGCCGTACGGGTCCTCGCCCTTCGCCCCGGAGGCAAGCGCGATCGCCTCCACCCAGCCCCAGGTGCCGAGGTATTTCGGCTCGCCCAGAAGCTGGCCCATTCCGGCGATGGCGGCGGCGAAGCGGGCGTCGGTGTCGGCCTCGCCCGGTGCGGCGGGGATCGGCGTCTCGATCAGTCGCGACGTGGCCTCCCCCGGCGCCTTCCAGCGCAGCTTGAGGAAACCGAGCTCCGATGCATCGCCGCCGCCAGGGGCCGCGCCGTAGCGCAAGGGATCGGAGAGCCGCGCGGCCGAGCCGACGGGCGTGATCTCGTAGAGCGCGGTCACCTGATGGCCGGCGCCGATCTCGCCCGCGTCCACCCGGTCGTTGTTGAAATCCTCGCGCGCAAGCGCCCGGGTCTCGTAGCCGATCAGACGGTATTCGGCGACGGCGGCGGGGTTGAACTCCACCTGCACCTTGACGTCGTCGGCGATGGGGAAGAGCGCGCCGGTAAGCTGGTCCACCAGCACCTTCTGCGCCTCGGTCGCCGTGTCGATGTAGGCCGCCGTGCCGTTGCCGTTCTGCGCCAGCGCCTGCATCGTCGCGTCGTCGAGATTGCCGCGCCCGAAGCCGAGGACGGAGAGGTAGGTGCCGCTCTCGCGTTTTTCGGCAATGAAGTCCTTCAGGTCCTCGGGATTGTCGATACCGACGTTGAAATCTCCGTCCGTGGCGAGAAGGATGCGACCGATGCGCCCCTCCCCGGCCATGCTTTCGGCGACCTGATAGGCCTGGGCGAGCCCCTCGGCCCCGGCGGTGGAGCCGCCCGCTTCCAGCCGGCCGAGCGCGCCGAGGATCGCATCGCGGTCGCCGGCCGCGGTGGGCTCCAGCACCAGCCCGGCGGAGCCCGCATAGGTGACGATCGCCACCCGGTCCTCGGGGCGCAACTGGCCGAGCAGGAGCCGGAAGGACTGCTTCAGGAGCGGCAGCTTGTTCGCATCCTCCATCGAGCCCGAGGTGTCGATGAGGAAGACGAGGTCGATCGGCGGGCGGTCTTCGATCGCCGGCATCCGACCCTGCAAACCGACCCTGAGAAGCTGCGTTCCGGCGTTCCAGGGGGTCTGGAAGAGGCTGACCGAGGCGCGGAAGGGTGCCGCCCCGGCCAAGGGCGCGGGGTAGGCGTAGGGGAAGTAGTTCACCATCTCTTCGATCCGCACCGAGTCCTTCGGTGGAAGGACGCCCCCGGCGAGGGACGAGCGCAGCACCGACCACGATGCCGTGTCGGTGTCGATCGAGAAGGTGGAGACGGGCTCCTCCGCCGCGATCTTCACCGGGTTCGGGGCGGCATTGGCGAAGGCTTCGGTGTCAGCCGCGGGCAACCGGCGCGCCGTGTCGTCGGCCAGGGTGAGGCCGGCGGCGAGGCCGGGGGCGGGGGCGGGGGCCTCCGCCTCGCCGGACGCATAGGCGCCGGCCTCGCGGCTGCTGCCGAGCGCCTGGGCCATCTCGGCCATCGGCGCCACGGGCGGGATTCTGGCGAGCGTGCTGGTTCCGGCGCCGGTCGGATCGGCAGCGGCGACCGATGCGGCCTCCGGGGCGGAGAGCGGCGCGGCGCCGGCCACTGCCTCGCCTTCGGCCTTGCGCCGCGCGTCGGCAGGGTCGGCAGCGTCGGCAGCCGGTGCATTGGCAATCGCGTCGGCAATCCCGTCTGCAAGGGTGGCGGAAGGGGCCTCGGCGGGGGCGGCGAGCCGCGACTCGGCCGGTGCCTCGACCGGCGCGGCGGGCAGGGTCTCGGCCTTGTCCGCGGTGGCTTCAGGCCGTGGCGCGGGCAGGCCCGTGCCCTGCCGAAGTTCGGGATAGAGTGCAAGTGCGAGGCCGATCACGGCGACCGAAGCGGTGGCGGCGAGAGCGGCGCGGGGGGAAAGGTGGGCAAGCATCTGGCGAACTCCTGTCGGGAACCCCGCCCCTTTTGGGCGGTCCGACATGGGACGCGCGGCCGCCAGCGTTTCTTGGCGCCGGTCGAAGGATTCCATCGCGAGCCTGAGCGCCCGCGTCCGCGCCTCTGGATTCGGCGCCGGGGGCGCGGCCTTCAGCCCGTCGCGGAGCCGGTCGAGTTCGTCGCTCATAGCATCCCCTCCGCCCGTGCCATCTCGCGCAGGCGTTTCTTCACCTCGCTCATCCGCCAGGCCACGGTGCCTTCGGACACGCCGAGAACCTCAGCCGCGTCCTTCTGGCTCAGATCCTCGCCGAGGGTCAGCGCGACGGTGTCCCTCAGTTCCGGCGAAAGCCGCGTCATCGTGACGGCGAGCCAGTCGTGCGTCGCGGCCTGTTCGGCGTTCCCGGCGCGTCGGTTCACCTCCCAGTCTCCCCAGCCGTCGGCGGCCCTGTTCCGGCTGAAGTCACGCCGTCGCCGGTCATGTGCGGCATTCACCGTGACGCGGTATAGCCAGGTCGTGAACCGTGCCTCGCCCCGCCAGGATCCGAGCTTGGCGGGAAGGGCGAGGCAGATGTCCTGGGTCAGATCCTCGGCCTCGGCCCTGGAGCCGGTGAGGCGGAAGGCCAGCCCGTGGATCCGGCCGTAATGCCGCCCGAGGAGCGCCGCGAAGGCCTCGCGGTCTCCGTTCGCGGCGGCACTCGCCAAGGCCTCGTCCGGGGTTTGCATGCGCATGACGAAACTCTGACGCGGGGCGCGGGTCAATCCTTGGGGAGCGCGCGAAAGAAAGAGAGGGCCGCCCTGGCCCCCCTGCAATGGTGGGGTCAGCCGAGAATGGCGTTGTAGAACTCGTGCGCGCCGCCCAGTGAGTCTAGTTGCGCGGTGCCGGTGGAATCGCCGGCGATGGCCATGATCGCGCGGTAGGTCATCGGGCCGAAGGCGCCGTCGATGCCGCCATTGTAGTAGCCCGCGTTGGCAAGCCGCGACTGGATCGCCCGGCGCTGGGCCGCGCTGTAGCTGTTGAAGGCCCTGGCGGCCGGCGTGGCATAGATGCCCGACGGGGCCGACGGCTGGTAGCGCGGCGTGCCGTATTGATCCTGGTAGCGCGTCTCGTAGCGGTCCTGATACCGTTCCTCATGGCGCGGCTGGTAGTAGCCCGGCACCGTCTGGATCGGTGCGCGGGCGACAGGCGGGGCATTCCGGCGCTTCTTCTCGTTCAGGATGAGTGTGCCGATCACGCCGGCAGCGACGATCGCGGCCAGGGCGTTCTGTTCCTTTTCGCCCCAGGCGAAGGCGGGGGCGGGCATGGCGAGGCCCAGCGAGAGGGCGGCGATGGCGGCGGTGGCGGATTTGCGGAGGTTGGGCAGCATGTCATGTCCCCGTGTTGCGGTGGGTCGATGCCCGCAACATGGGAAAGGGCCGCCCGCTAGGCAAAATCGGCCTTGCGCTAGCCGATAACATCGGCCCCGGCGGAAGGCCAGCCGCCCGGCCCGGTCTCGGACGGCGCGGTACCGGCGACGACGAAGAACTTCCTGGGCAGGACGATACGCCAGCGCACGCCAGTCGGGTCGATGCGGTAGTCGGCGGCCGTTTCCAGCAGCGACCCGGCAAGGTTGGTCAGCAGCGTATGACCGAAGCCGCGTCCCTCGGGTGCGGCTTCGGGCTCGACGCCGTCCTCCAGCCATTCGAACGCGAGCCCCGGCCCGTCGGGGGCGTCCTCCAGCATCCATGCGATTCGCACGCGTCCCTGGTCCGTGGCAAGCGCGCCGTGCTTCAACGCGTTGGTTCCAAGCTCGTGCAGCGCCATGCCGATGACCTTAACGGCCTGCGGCCGGATGTCGATCTCCGGACCCGAAATCTCGATTCGGTCGCTTCTGGCGATGTCAAAGAGCGCGGTCTGAGACCGGACGAGTGCGGCGAGGGGCGCGGTCGTCCAGTTGCCCGCCGTCAGGAAGTCGGTCGAGGTCGCGAGCGACTTGATCCGCTCGCCGAAGCGGACGTTGAAATCCTCGAGGCTCGTACTCGCCGCCGCCGTACGCCGGTGCAGCGCGGCGATCACCGTCAACATGTTCTTGGCCCGATGGACGATCTCTTCGGCCACCATGCGGCGCGACTGCTCGTGGCGACGCCACTCGGTGATGTCGCGGTGAATGTTCGAGACCGCCACGAGTTGTCCGGAAGCATCGTAGACCGGCGCCGCACTGACCCAGATCTGGCGCTCCCGGCCCGACTTGGTGCGGCGCACCACCTCGAAGCTCTTGAGTGCGCCGGCGACGATCTCGTCGCGGTACTCGGTGATCCGCTTCGGCCAGCCATCGGGATAGATGATTTCGAGCGACCTTCCGATCACCTCGTCGGCCCGGTACCCGTAAAGCCGCTCGGCCGCGGGGTTCCACGTCATGATCTTGCCATCCAGATCGTAGCTCAGGATTGCATCGTTCGACGAGGCAACGAGAGCCGAGAAGAGGCCGGCGTTGACCCGCGCCGCGCGGGCCTGCATGCCCTCTAGCGCCCGGCGGGTCACGTTGCGGTGGACGACGACGGCGAATGGCTCGCCCCCGTCACCCATGCGCCTGGCATAAAGTTCGAACCATCGCTGCTCGGTCGGGCTGGGGCAGGCGTACTCGTGGCGGAACTCCACGCCTGCCGCGATCACCTGCCTGAGGCCCTGTGCCACCACAATCGCATCCTCGTGCTCGGTCGGGCAGACATCGAAGTAATTGCGCCCGACAAATCCATCGGGCTCGCCGCCGTTCTCCACACTGAATTGTTGCCATGCGGCATTGGCGGCAACGATGACGCCCTGGCCGTCGATGATGGCGATCTGGTCCTCGAGGCAATCGAATGCCTGCCGGAAGTCACGAAAAATGGCGGCCATGACCACGCGACCCTCGAAAGAAACGGCCCCGCAACGGACTGCGGGGCCAGCACTTGTCATGACGATAGCGCGGGCCGGAATACCCGTAAAGCGCGATCAGATTGCCAAGCAGATGTACTTCATCTCCAGGTAGTCCTCGACCCCGTGATGGCTTCCTTCGCGGCCGAGACCGGACTGCTTCACGCCGCCGAATGGCGCGACCTCGGTCGAGATGAGGCCGGTGTTGACGCCCACCATGCCGTATTCCAGCGCCTCCTGGACGCGCGTGATGCGTCCGATGTCGCGCGCGTAGAAGTAGGAGGCGAGCCCGAAGATCGTGTTGTTGGCAAGGCGGATGACCTCATCCTCGGTCTCGAACTTGAAGAGCGGGGCGAGGGGGCCGAAGGTCTCCTCGGTCGAGACCTTCATCTCGGGCGTGATGCCAGTGACGACGGTCGGCTCGAAGAACGTGCCGCCGAGCGCGTGGCGCTTGCCGCCGGTGACAATGTGCCCGCCGCCCGCCAGCGCGTCGGCGATGTGCTCCTCGACCTTTTCCACGGCGGCCTCGTTGATCAGCGGGCCGGTGGTCACGCCGTCCTTTAGCCCGTCGCCCACGTTCAGCTTTCTCACGGCTTCCGCGAGCTTTTCCGCGAAGGCGTCATAGACGCCCGCCTGAACGTAGATGCGGTTCGCACAGACGCAGGTCTGGCCGTTGTTGCGGAACTTCGAGATCATCGCGCCCTCGACCGCCTTGTCGAGGTCGGCGTCGTCGAAGACGATGAAGGGTGCGTTGCCGCCGAGTTCCATCGAGCATTTCATCACCTGATCCGCCGCCTGGCGCAGCAGGATGCGGCCGACCTCGGTCGAGCCGGTAAAGGTGAGCTTCCGCACGATCGGGTTCTCGCAGAACTCCTTGCCGATGGCCGAGGACTTGGTCGATGTGACGACGGAGAAGAGGCCCGCCGGCACACCCGCGCGTTCGGCCAGAAGCGCCATGGCGAGCGCGGAGAGCGGCGTCTCGGCCGCGGGGCGCGCGACAAAGCCACAGCCGACAGCGAGCGCCGGGGCGACCTTGCGCGCGATCATCGCATTCGGGAAGTTCCAGGGCGTGATCGAGGCCGCGACGCCGATCGGCTGCTTGATCACCGTGATCCGCTTGTCGCGCTGATGGCCCGGGATCGTCTCGCCGTAGATGCGCTTCGCTTCCTCGGAGAACCACTCGACGAAGGAGGCGCCGTAGAGCACCTCTCCCCTGGCCTCGGCGAGCGGCTTGCCCATCTCGGCCGTCAGGATCGCGCCGAGGTCGTCGGCGTTCTCGACCATCAGGTCATACCACTTGCGCAGGACCGCCGCGCGTTCCTTGCCGGTACGCGCCGCCCATTCGTGGCGCGCCTTGTCGGCCGCCTCGATGGCACGCGCCGTCTCTGCCCGGCCGAGGTCGGGCACGGTGCAGATGACGTCGCCGCGTGCGGGGTTGGTCACCGGGAAGGTCGCGCCATCGTCGGCGTTCACCCATTGCCCGGCCACATAGGCCTGCGTTACCAGAAGCGACGGGTCCTTCAGCCGGGACCTCAGGTCTGTGACGGAATCGAGCATGGGAACCCCCTCGTGTTTCATAATTTGATCAAATGCCCGAAGCGCGACTCGTTGTCCAGCCGGGCGGCTGACCGGGATTGCTTGCATGAGATATGACGATGCCTATCAGAATGCAAAATACATTCCGGGCGGCGACACCTTTCCGCCGCGCTGGGAGCGGGCCTCGGCGACGTTCCGCGACGCGCTCGGGGCGCGGGCGAGGCCGGGCCTGCGCTACGGGGCGGATGAAAATGCGTGGTTCGACCTCTTCCTGCCTGAGGCGGAACCCGAAGGATTGGTGATCTTCATCCACGGCGGCTACTGGCTCCGCTTCGGTCCGCGGGATTTCTCGCACCTCGCGGCGGGTGCCCTCGCCCGGGGTCGCGCTGTGGCGATGCCTGCCTACACGCTCGCGCCCGCAGCCCGGATCGGCGCGATGACGCGCCAGATCGCGGCAGCGATCGCCGCCGCGGCCGAGGCGGTGGCAGGCCCCATCGTCGTCACCGGCCATTCCGCCGGCGGTCACCTCGCCGCGCGGATGGCCTGCGCCGATATCTCCCTGCCGGACGAGGTCCCGGCCCGCTTCGCGCGGGTGGTGCCGATCTCGCCCATCGGGGACCTCCGGCCGCTCCGCGAGACGGCGATGAGTGCCGACCTCCGGCTCGACGCCGACGAGGCGCTGGCCGAAAGCCCGGCGCTCCTGCCCCTTCGGCCTCGCGTTCCCGTCCACGTCTGGGTCGGCGGGGCCGAGCGGCCGGCCTTCCTCGACCAGGCGCGGCGGCTTGGCAATGCCTGGGCCTGCCCGGTCACGGTGGAGGCGGGCCGGCACCACTTCGACGTTATCGAAGGGCTGGAGCAGGCGGAGAGCCCGCTGATGCGCGCGCTCCTGGACTGACCTTCAGGCGAGACTGCCGAGGGGGATGAACTCGGGACTGTGCGGCCCGAGCGCCGCGCCGGTCCAGTCGCCCAGCCACCGCTCCACCCGGAGCCCCGCCGCGGCGATCGCGCGCTCGATCTCTGCGAGCGGCGGAAAGGCGATGCGCGAGGTTGCTGCGGAGTGCCGGCCATCGGCGTCGACCCGGTAATGCGTCTCGTAGGTGACGATCCCGCTCGCCGGATCCCGGGCGACATCGTTCCAGGCGCAGACCGGGCCGAGGAGGGGGTCGACAAACCGCCGCCGCGAGGCATCCGGCCGCCATTCCTTCCACTCCTGCCGCTCCGGGTTGCGGCTGTCGAAGACGAAGCGGCCGCCGGGGGCGAGGTGGGCGGCGATGGCGAGAAGGCAGGCGGCGCGGTCCAAGGGCGAAAGCAGGGTCTGGAATGCGTGGCCCGTCATCACGATCAGGCCGAACCGTTCCCCGAGGCGAAGACCGCGGGCATCGCCCTCGACCCAGTGCACCCGTTCCGCCCCCGGCTTGATGCGGGCGAGGTCCAGCATCGCGCAGGCCGGATCGACCGCCGTCACCGCCGCGCCATGCTCGGCCGCGATGCGGATCGCGAGTTCGCCGGTCCCGCAGCCGAGGTCGAGCACGCTGCGGCAGCCTGCCGCAAGGTGCAGGCAGAAGGCGCTGTCGTCCGTCCAGCCGTTGTCGAGGTCGTAGAACCGCGCCAGCGCCGGGTCGGTGTAGAGCCGGTCCTCAGCCATCCCCGAACCGCGCGCGCCAGGTGGGCATGAGGTCGCCGGGCCGGGCGGCGGCCTCGAAGACAGCCCGTGCGACGGCGCGGGCAAGGCAGCATGCGGCCGCGTGGCCGAGGCGGAACGGATCGGCCAAGGGATCGGGCAGGGGCTTCGCCCCGGTCGCCGCCGTGAAGACCAGGTCGCCGTCGAAGGGCGTGTGCGACGGCACTATGGCGCGCGCCATTCCGTCATGGGCCGTCGTCGCCATCCGCTGGGCCTCGGCCTGAGTCAGCCGCGCGTCGGTGGCGACGATGGCGATGGTCGTGGCCTCGCCAAGGCGCTTGGCTGGCGTGGGCTCCACCGCCGCCGGGAAGGCGGAGGGCAGGCCGAAGCCGCCGAACTCCTCGCCCAGTTCCCAGGGCGCCGCCCAGAATTCCCGCCCCGCGCCCACGGTCACGGACCCGAGCGCGTTGACGGCGACGAGCGCACCCACCGTCAAGCCGTTTTCCAGCACCACCGAAGCCGACCCGAGACCCCCCTTCAGCCCATGGGTCGTAGCCCCCGTGCCGGCCCCGGCGGTGCCGAGTGCGAAGTCATCGCCCGCCGCCGCCAGCGCTGCGCGGCCAAGCCCGCGATAAGGGTTCTCCGCCCAGTCCTTCGCGCCACCGTTCAGGAGGTCGAAGAGTATCGCCGCCGGCACGATCGGAACCCGCTGGTCGCCCACGGCAAAGCCGCGCCCCGCGGCACGAAGCGCGTCGGCCACGCCCGACGCCGCGTCGAGACCGAGCGCGGAACCGCCCGAGAGGACCAGAGCGTCGACCTCCTGGACCAGCCGGTCGGGGGCGAGAAGGTCGGTTTCCCGCGTCCCCGGCGCGCCGCCCATCACATGGACGGCGGCGGTGAGGGGCCGGTCGCCGGCGAGCACCGTCACCCCGGTCCGCACCCGGTGATCCTCGGCATTGCCCACCCTCAGTCCGGCGACGTCGGTTATCAGGTTTCTTGGTCCCGGACGCATCGCCGCCTCGCTTTCTGTCGTGAAATACTCCCCGGGGGTCCAGGGGTGGAAAACTGTCAGCGCGGCCCTCAGATGCAGCGCCCGCCGTCGACCTCTAGCGCAACCCCGGTGATCATCGACGCCTCGTCCGAGCAGAGGAAGCAGGCCGCATTGCCCATGTCCTCCGGTGTCGAAAAGCGCCCGATGGGGATCGTTGCGAGGAACTTCGCCCGCATCTCGGGCGTATCCTCGCCCATGAAGCTCTTCAGAAGCGGCGTCTCGCCGGCCACCGGGCAGATCGCGTTCACACGGATTCCCGCGGGCGCAAGCTCCACCGCCATCGCCTTCGTCGCGGTGATCATCCAGCCCTTGGAGGCATTGTACCAGTTGAGCCGCGGCCGGGGCGAAAGGCCGGCGGTCGAGGCGACGTTCAGGATCGCACCCGCGCCCTGCGCCTTCATCATCGGCACGACGGCCCGCGCGGTCAGGTAGACCGCCTTGCAGTTGACCGCGAAGACCCGGTCGAAATCGGCCTCCGTCACTTCCTCGAGGGGCGCGGGCAGGTGCGTCACCCCGGCGTTGTTGACGAGAATGTCGATCCGCCCGAGGGCGGCCCCTGCGGCCTCGACCATCGCCCTGACCTCCGCGCCCGAGGCCACGTTGGCGCGAAAGGCTAGGCCGCCGATCCCGGCCGCCACGTCCCGCGCCGCCGCCTCGTTGATGTCGGCCACCATGACCCTTGCGCCTTCGGCCGCGAACTTGCGCGCTATGCCCGCGCCGAAGCCGGAGCCGGCGCCGGTGACGATGGCGGACTTGCCCTTCAGCCGCATCGGCCCTCCCTAGCCGTGCCGCGCCGCGACGGTCTTCAGGGCCGAGAAGCCGTAGAGCGCCTCGAACCCCTTTTCCCGCCCGTGGCCGGATCTGCCTACGCCTCCGAACGGCAGTTCCACCCCGCCGCCGGCGCCGTAGTTGTTGAGGAAAACCTGCCCCGCCCGGAGGCCTTTCGCAAGCCGCATCTGGCGGGCGCCGCTCTCGGTCCAGACCGAGGCGACAAGGCCGTAGTCGGTGCCGTTGGCGATGGCCAGTGCCTCCGCCTCGTCCGTGAACGGGATCACCACCTGCGCGGGGCCGAAAATCTCCTCCCGCGCCAGCGGGTGATCGGGGCCGGGGCCGGCGAGAAGCATCGGCGCGACGTAGTGGCCGCCTGCCGGCGCGTCCGCGACGATGCTGCCCCGGGCCGCGACGCTGCCTTCGGGCGCCATCGCAAGGAAGCCCTCCACGACGGCCCTCTGCCGGGCCGAGATCAGCGGGCCGAGGTCTAGGTCGGCCATCGCCGGGCCCGCCTTCAGCGCGCGGTAGCGCTCGGCCATCCGTTCGACCACCTCGTCGTAGCGGCTGCGTTCGACGAGGATGCGCGAGGCGGCAGAGCAGGTCTGGCCGGCGTTCTGGATTCCTGCGTTCACGAGGAAGGGCAGCGCCGCGTCGAGGTCGGCGTCGGCGAAGACGAGTTGTGGTGACTTGCCACCAAGCTCCAGCGTCACCGGCACGACATTGGCCGCCGCCGCCGTCTGGATGAGCCGGCCGACTGCGACCGAGCCGGTGAAGCTGAGGTGATGGACCCCCGGATGCGATGCAAGGGCCGCGCCCGCCTCCTCGCCGCGCCCCGTCACGACGTTGAGCGCGCCGGGCGGCAGGCCCGCCTCCATGGCGATCCGCGCGAAGGCGAGCGCTGTGACCGAGGCCTCCTCGGCCGGTTTCAGAACGCAGGCGTTGCCCATGGCGAGGGCCGCCCCGACCGATCGGCCGACGATCTGCATCGGGTAGTTCCAGGGCACGATGTGTCCTGTCACCCCATGCGGCTCGCGCAGCGTGTAGACGGTGTAGCCATCAAGGTAGGGAATCGTCTCGCCCATCACCTTGTCGGCCGCGCCGCCGTAGAATTCCATGTATCGCGCAAGGGCGAGCGCATCGGCCCTCGCCTGTTTCAACGGTTTGCCCACATCGGCTGCCTCCAACCGGGCGAGGACGTCGGCACGGGCAAGTACGATCTGGCCGATCCGGGCGAGGATGCGCCCGCGCTCGGCCGCCGTCATCCGCCCCCAGTTCCCGGCCCGCGCCGCCTCGGCGGCGGCGACCGCCGCGTCGATGTCGCCGGTCCTGCCGCGTCCGAGGGCGCCGATTTCGAACCCCGTCGAGGGGTCCTCGATCGGCAGCGTCTCCGACGCCGCGCGCCACTGCCCGCCGATCAGCATCTCAGCCGGATCGAACCAGAGGGGGAGGGTCTCAATCCCGGGCGGCATGGGTGCGCTCCTTCCAGTCTTCGGGGATGGTGGGCGTCGCGGCGAGCAGAGCCTGGGTGTAGGGATCCCTGGGACCGGCGAAAACCTCTTCGGTCGGCCCTTCCTCGACAATGCGCCCCTTCCGCATGACCAGTACACGGTCGGTGACCCGTCGCACCACCGACAGGTCGTGGCTGACAAAGAGGTACGCCAGCCCGTGACTTTCCTGCAGCGCCGCCAGAAGGTCGAGAACCTGCGCCCGCACCCGCACGTCGAGCGCCGAGACCGCCTCGTCCAGCACGATGAGGTCGGGCCGGATGATCAGCGCCCGGGCGATGGCGATGCGCTGGCGCTGGCCGCCGGAAAACTCGTGGATGTATTTGCCCATGTCCGCGGCGGAAAGCCCTACCTCCTCCAGCGCCGAGGCCACGCGGTCGCGCGCGTCGCGCGGCGTGCCGGTCAGGTGGAAGGGCTCGGCCACCAGACGGCCGACCCGCTGGCGGGGGTTGAAGCTGCCGTAGGGGTCCTGGAAGACGACCTGCATTCGCGCACGAAGTGCACGCGGCATCGTGTGGCCCGCCGTCACGGCCTGCCCGTCGAGCCGGATCGCGCCCTGCTGCAGCGGGTCGAGACCGAGGATCGCGCGGGAGAGGGTGGACTTGCCGCAGCCCGACTCGCCCACGAGGCCGACACTTTCGCCGGGGCGGATCGTCAGGCTCACCCCGTCCACGGCCCTTAGCCGGGGATGCGGCGCAAAGGCCGAGGGGCGGGGCAGGAGGTATTCGCGCACCGCATGCTCGACGGAAAGCAGCGATCCGTCCCGCGTCCGGGGGCGGCGGACCGGCCGGTGATCGGAGGCGGCGAAAAGGCGGCGGGTGTAGTCATGAGCGCGGGTGCGGAAGAGTGTCTCGGTCGCGCCCTCCTCGACGATATGCCCCCCCTTCATCACCGCAACCTGTCGCGCCATGCCCGCGACCACGGCGAGGTCATGGGTGATCAGCATCAACGCCATGCCCTCGTCGCGCGTCAGTCCCTTGAGGAGGTCAAGTATCTGCGCCTGCGTCGTCACGTCGAGCGCGGTCGTCGGTTCGTCGGCGATCAGAAGCCTCGGCCGGAGCGCGATGGCCATGGCGATGGCGACCCGCTGGCGCTGGCCGCCCGAAAGCTCGTGCGGGTAGAGCGAAAGCGGGAAGCGGTCCGCGGGAAGGCCGACACGGGCGAGCTTGTCGCGCGCCGCCTCTCGCGCCCCGTCCCGGCTCGCGGCGCGGTGAACGAGAAGCGTCTCGGCCACCTGGTCGCCGATCGTCTTCATCGGATTGAGCGCCGTCATCGGCTCCTGGAAGATCATGCCGATCTCCTTGCCGCGAATCCCGGCAAGCGCGCGTTCGGACAGGGTGAGGAGGTCGCGGCCGCCGAACTCCGCCCGGCCGGCGACCGAAGCGCCCTCGGGCAGGAGGCCCATGAGCGCCAGCGCAGTCATCGACTTGCCGGACCCGCTTTCCCCCACGAGGCCGAAGATCCCGCCCTCGGCCAGATCGAAGGTGACACCAGCCAGGATCGGCCTGCGGTGGATCGACACCGAGAGATCGCGGACGGCGATGAGGCTCATGCCGCGCGCCTTGAGCGCGGATCGAGGTAATCCCGCAGCCCGTCGCCGAGGAGGTTGAGCCCGAGGACGGTCAGCACGATGGCGAGGCCGGGGAAGATGGCGACATGGGGAGCGATCGTCACCATCGTCTGTGCCTCGGCCAGCATCCGTCCCCACGAGGGCGTCGGCGGCTGTGCGCCGAGGCCGACGTATGAAAGCCCTGCCTCGGCGAGGATGCCGAGCGAGAACTGGATCGTGCCCTGAACGATCAGCAGGTTGAGGATGTTGGGCAGGATGTGTTCAGCCGAGATGCGGACCCGCCCCTTGCCGGCCACCTCCGCCGCGCGGATGAAGTCGAGCGTCCAGAGGCTGAGCGCCCCGCCGCGCGTCACGCGGGCAAAGACAGGGATGTTGAAGATGCCGATGGCGATGATCGCATTCGTCGCGGAGGGTCCGAAGACGGCGGTGATGAGGATCGCGATGACGAGTGAGGGGAAAGCGAAGACGAGGTCGTTGCCGCGCATCACCACCTCGTCCGCGAGGCTCCCCCGCGTGGCGGCGGCAAAGAGGCCGAGCGGCACGCCCGCGCCCATGCCGATGCCCACCGCCACCAGGGCGACGGCGATCGAGGTCTTCGCCCCCGCCATCAGCAGGGAGGCGATGTCGCGGCCGAAGTGGTCGGTGCCGAGCCAGTGCGTGGCCGAGGGCGGCTGCAGCTTCTCGGCGATGGCGAGCGTGGACGTGTCGTAAGGCGTCCAGACCAGCGCGACGAGCGCCGCCGCAAGGGCCGAGAGCGCGAGCGCGAGGCCGAGCGCGAAGGAAACCCTCATGCCCGCTTCCTCAGCCGGGGGTCGATCGTCGCGTAGGCGAGATCGACGAGGAAGGTCACAAGGATTACCGCGAAGACGAGGATCATGACGACGGATTCCACCACGATCAGGTCACGCTGGGTGATCGCCTGGAAGATCAGCCGCCCGAGGCCGGGCAGGTAGAAGACGTTCTCGATGATGATCGCGCCCGCGAGGAGGAAGGAGAACTGCATCCCGAGGATCGTGAGGACCGGGATCATCGCGTTGCGCAGGGCGTGACGCAGCATCGTCTGACCCTCCGTCAGCCCCTTCGCGCGGGCGGTACGGATGTAGTCCTGCCCGAGCGTCTCGATCAGAGCCGAGCGGAGAACGCGGGCGAGGATGGCGGCCTGCGGCAGCGCCAGAGCGACGGCCGGAAGCGTCAGCGCCCTGACGCCCGCCAGGGGGTCGCTCCATCCCGGGAAGCCGCCGGCCGGGAAAAGCTGCCAGTGCAGTGCGAAGGTGAGGACGAGGAGCATGGCGAACCAGAAGTTCGGGAGCGCGATGCCGACCTGTGTCGCCCCCATCACCGCGGCATCCGCCGCCCGGCCCCGACGTGCGGCGGCCAGAAGGCCTGCCGGAAAGGCGATCAGCACGGCGAGCAGGAGGGCGTAGAGGGCGAGTGGCAAGGAGACGGCGAGCCGCTGGGCCACGAGGTCGGCCACCGGCACCTTGTAGGTGTAGGACTGGCCGAAATCGCCCGTCGCCATCCCGGCGACCCAGTGAATGTAGCGGATCGGCAGGGCTTCGTTCAGTCCGAGACGCTCGCGCAACGCTGCCACCGTCTCCGCGCTCGCGTTCAGTCCAAGCATGTAGGAAGCCGGGTCGCCCGGGACGATCTCGATGACGGCGAAGATCACGAGGCTTGCCACCACGAGGCTGAGGGCCAGAGAGACGAGACGTCCGAGGAGATAGCGCAGCATGCCGGGCCCCTTCCTGGCACCGAGGCTAGGGCGAAGGCTCGCGGCGGTCCAGAGGGGGACGACCTTGTCCGGCCAGATGATCCGGCGAAAGCCGCGACGGGCGAAACCAGAGGGCCGATTGCGCGCGCCCGCCGGTCTCGCCGCGCCTGAGAAAACGGCGTCCGCCGCTGTGGGCGACGGGGATTGCTGGGCCGCGAGGGCGGTGAGTACTGGTGACGCCTGGACCTGCCGGCCGGGCGGATCAGAGGCCGGGGTAGATCGGGAACCCCTGGCAGAGAGCCGCGACCCCGGCTTTCACGCCGGCTTCGACCGTGCCGTTGCCGTCCTCGCCAGTTTCGGCGAGCCTGCCGACGACCTCGATGATCTGTTGGGCGATCGTGCGGAACTCGGCTTCGCCGAAACCGCGCGCCGTGCCGGCGGGGGGTGCCGAGGCGGATGCCGGAGGTGATCGTCGGCTTCTCCGTGTCGAAGGGGATGCCGTTCTTGTTGCAGGTGATACCGGCGCGGCCGAGCGCCTTTTCCTGGCATTGCCCCTCACGCCATTGGCCGCAGGTCGACGAGCATCGGGTGCGTGTCGGTGCCGCGGTCACGATGTCGAGCCCGCCCGCCTGCCCGGAGAGCCCACGGCGGAATCGTTTGTCATCACCGAGCCCTGCGCCTCCAGCCGGCGCGGCTGACGATGTTCTCGCTGGCGATCAGTTCGATCTCGTGGCGCTGGCGGCCAAGCTCCTGGTCGACCGCGCCGAAAGGTCTGGGGTCACGGCCGGCGAGCGGTTCGGTGAAGAAGCCCGTGTCGCGGTGCGGGGCGTTCATGGTCGGGTCCTTCGCTGAGCAGGTCCATCCCGGACCGGCAGCCATGCGGTTCCTGGTTTGCATGAGCGGCATGCCGTTCGATGACCCTGCGCCACAGGCGCCGCATCTCGCCGCGCAGCGCAACGGAACGGTCCCAGGCGTCCACGCCCGCAAGGTAGGTCGGCTGCGAAACGGCAAGCATGGCTCAGGCGACCCGGTCACGCGGCGCGCGTCCGCCGAAGAAATCGGTCAGGTTCTCCAGCACGCGGAAGCCCATCGCCTCGCGCGTTTCGCGCGTGGCCGAGCCGAGATGCGGCAGCAGCACGAGATTGTCGGCGCCGAGAAGCTCGTCCGGGATCCGCGGCTCACGCTCGAAGACGTCGAGACCGGCGCCGCCGATCGTGCCGAACCACAGGGCCTGCGCCAGCGCGTGTTCGTCAACGACCTCGCCGCGCGCGGTGTTGATGAGGAAGGCGCCGGGGCGCATCAGGTCAAGCCGGCGGCTGTTCATCAGGTGGCGGTTGGTCTTGCCGCCCGGGCAGTGGAGCGACACGAAGTCGCACTCGGGCAAGAGGTCCTCGACCGTCGGGACCTGGGTCGCGTTGAAGCGCGCCAGCACTTCGGCCGGGACCGGAGACCGGTTCTGCACGAGGATCCTCATGCCGAAGCCGAAATGCGCCCGCTGCGCCATGGCCTGGCCGATGCGACCGAAGCCGATGATGCCGAGCGTCGCGCCGGAAACCTTGGTGCCGATCAGATGCGTCGGCCGCCAGCCGGTCCAGCGGCCCTCGCGCAGCTCGCGCTCACCCTCGCTGGCGCGCCGCGCCACCATGAGCAACAGCGTCATTGCGATGTCGGCGGTGCATTCCGACAGGACGTCGGGTGTGTTGGTCACGGCAATGCCGCAGCTCTTCGCGGCCTCGGTGTCGATATGGGCGAAACCGACTCCGTAGTTGGCCAGAATCCGGGTGCGCGGCGAAGACCCGGCGAAGATCGTCGCCGGAAGGCGGTCGGTCACGGTCGGCAGGATCGCGTCGTATCGGCCCATCGCATCGCGAAGCTCCGCCTCGGTCAGCGGCCTGTCCGAGGCGTTCAGGTCAAGGTCGAAGGCCTCTTCCATCCGTCGTTCTACCGCGCGGGGCCACCGGCGCGTCACAAGGACCTTGGGTTTCGTCATCGCGTCCTCCCGTTCAGGCTGCCCGCTTGGCCAGCACCCGCGCGACCGTCTCGCCGATGACCGAGGGATGCTCGGCCACGGTAACGCCCGCGGCGGTCAGTATCTCCACCTTTTCCGAGGCGCTTTCCCCGAAGGCCGAGATGATCGCGCCGGCATGGCCCATGGTGCGGCCCTTGGGCGCGGTCAGGCCCGCGATATAGGCGATGACGGGTTTCGTCATATGTTCCTGGATATAGGCGGCCGCCTCGGCTTCCTGCGGGCCGCCGATCTCGCCGATCATGCAGACGACATGGGTGTCGGTGTCCGCCTCGAACCGTTCGAGGATGTCGCGGAAGGACGATCCGTTGATCGGGTCGCCGCCGATGCCCACGCTGGTCGATACGCCGATGCCGTGGTCCTTCAGTTGCTGGGCGGCCTCGTAGCCGAGCGTGCCCGAGCGGCTGACGATGCCGACGGTGCCGGGCAGGTAGATGTGGCCGGGCATGATGCCCAGAAGCGCCTTGCCGGGGCTGATCGTGCCTGCGCAGTTGGGCCCGGTCAGCACCATCCGGCGATCGCGCGGATAGCGCAACATGTAGCGCTTCACCCGGATCATGTCCTGTGCCGGGATGCCGTCCGTTATGCAGACGCAATAGCGGATGCCGCCATCGGCCGCTTCCATGATGCTGTCCGCGGCGAAGGGCGGCGGGACGAAGACAAGGCTGGAATCGGCGCCGGTCGCGGCGACGGCCTGCTTCATAGTATCGAAGACCGGCACACCGAAGACAGTCTCGCCACCCTTGCCGGGCACCACGCCGGCGACGACATTGGTGCCATACTCCAGCATCTCCCTGGTGTGGAACTGCGCCATGCGCCCGGTGATGCCCTGCACGACGACGCGGCTGGAACGGTCGAGAAGAATGCTCATCAGACGGCCCTCATCCTGGTGTTCTGCTTGCGGTCGTTCTTCCACGCGGTCACGGCGCGCTCGGCGGCCTCCATCAGGGTGCTGGCGCGGATGATCGGCAGGCCCGACTTGGCGAGGATCTTCTGGCCCTCCTCGACGTTGGTCCCCGAAAGACGCACGATCACCGGCACGTCCACCGGGTTCGCCGTCAGCGCCTGCACCACCCCTTCCGCCACCCAGTCGCAGCGATTGATACCGGCGAAGATGTTGACCAGGATCGCCTGGACGTTCTCGTCCGACATCACCAGGCGGAAGGCCTTGGCGACCCGTTCGGGCGTGGCGCCGCCGCCGATGTCGAGGAAGTTGGCGGGCTCGCCGCCGGCAAGCTTGATCGTGTCCATCGTCGCCATGGCAAGGCCGGCGCCGTTCACGATGCAGCCGATGTTGCCCGAAAGCCCGATGTAGGCCAGTCCCCGGTCGGCGGCGCGCGCCTCGCGCGGGTCCTCCTGGCTCTTGTCGCGCAGTTCGGCGATCTGCGGGTGGCGGAAGAGCGCGTTGCCGTCGAAGGTCATCTTGGCATCGAGCGCGAGGATGCGGTTGTCGGCGGTGATCACGAGCGGGTTGATCTCGACCATCGTTGCGTCCAGATCGCGGAAGGCGCGGTAGCAACCCTGCAGGGTCCGCACCATCTGCTGGGTGAGGTTGGCGGGGATGCCGAGCGCATAGGAAATCTCGCGCGCCTGGAATTCCTGCAGGCCGACGGCCGGTTCGACGGTGGAGCGCACGATGGATTCGGGCCGGTTTGCCGATATCTCCTCGATCTCCATCCCGCCCTCGGAGGAGGCGACGATCATCACCCGCTGCGAAGTCCGGTCCAGTACGAGGCCCAGATAGATCTCGCGGCCGAAGTCCACTGCGCTCTCGACGTAGACGCGATAGATGCCCTTGCCCTCCGGACCGGTCTGGTGTGTCACCAGCTTGCGGCCGAACATGGCGTTCGTCGCATCCTGGATTTCGTGTTCGGAGTTGCACAGCTTCACGCCGCCCGCCTTGCCGCGGCCGCCGGCGTGAACCTGCGCCTTCACGATCCAGCGGTCCCCTCCCAGCTCGCGGGCCCGGTAGGCCGCCTGTTCGGGGCTGTAGGCCAGCGCGCCCGCTGGCACTGCCACGCCGAACCGCGAGAGTATCTCCTTGGCCTGGTATTCATGAATATCCATTCGTTCCTCCCTCGCCCCGGATCACTCTGCTGCCATTCTGGTGACGTAGTGGCTACGCAGCGCCTCCCGCGCGGCAGCCGGATCGGCGCCGGCACCCATCTCGTTCATCGCCGCGGCAAAGCGGTCGACGATGTCGGTGATCGCGGCTTCGCCGAGCTGGTTCAGGATGCCGATCCTGACCTGCACCGGCTCCGACAGCGTCGGCCAGATGCCGAAGCCGCGCGACCGGCACATCTGCACCAGGTCCTTCTCGCGCCCCGCCAGCGCGGGCGGCAGGTTCAGCACGACAAGGCTGGTCATGTTCGAGGTGACGTCGCAACCGAGGGCGATGACCGCCTTCCTGAGCGCCGCTTCGTGCCAGGCATAGTCGCGCGCCTTCCTGGCCTTGCCGTGCTGCAGGTTGATGCGCAGCGCTTCGTGAAAGGCCGCGACGGCATAGCCCGAATGGGTGCGGTGATAGGTTCCGGCGGGTGTGTCCTGTCCGTCGAGGATGCTCCAGTGCCGCGCTTCGAGGATCGGATTGTGGACGTAGCTGTGACAGCCATTTGCCCTCAGATGCGCAATGTAGCGGTCAGTGAAGCTGACCGGCGCATAGGTCAGCGGAAGGCAGAGCACGCCCTTCTGCGGGCAGGATGCCCAGCCCGCAACGCCGGGATAGTCGTCGATGTCGAAATCGGCGATGCCCAGCGAGGAGACCGCATCGACAAGTCCCATGACACCGTGCCGTTCGCAGGCGTCCGAGAAGGCGCGCAGGTCGTTGATCCGGCCCGAGCCTGTCTCCCAATGCGCCATGACCGCCCAGGTCGGCTTCCTGTCGGCCAGCGCCGTCTCGATCACATCGGCGGTCACGGTCCGGCCGTGCGGCACGGTGACGACGGTGACGTTGGCCGGCCGCGGGTCCATCGGGTCGGCGGCAAGGTCGGCGCGACCGGCCGCCTTCATCCGCACGGTCAGCGCGTCGATGCCGCTGAAGGTGCCGTTGACGAAGGCCACGACCGTATCGCCCGGCAGGATCGCGCCGAAGAGACAGTCGAGCCCGCTCCAGCCGGTGCCGGCGACACCGAAGGTGTGGATGTTCCGCGTGCCCCAGACCTCGCGCAGCATCAGCTTGCACTCGATCATTCCGCGCAGCACGTCGGCCTGCATGTGGTCGGCAAGGCCCGCATTGGCAAAGCTTGCCAGAACCCGCGCATCGGTGTTTCC
>JACKKD010000005.1 GCA_020637675.1 Paracoccaceae bacterium
AAAAAAAAAAAGCCCTTGCCGTCGATCACCTGCTCGTTGGCCAGCACGGTCATGTCGACCGGGTCCCAGTTGACCACCGCGGCCTTGCGATAGACGAGCCCCTTTTCCATGAAGTCGATGAACATCGACTGCTGCTGGCCGTAGTATTCCGGGTCGCAGGTGGCGAATTCGCGGGACCAGTCGATCGAGAGGCCCAAGGGTTTCATCTGGTCGCGCATCTGCGCGATGTTGCCGTAGGTCCAGTCCTTCGGATGACCGCCCCGTTCCATCGCGGCGTTCTCGGCCGGCATCCCGAAGGCATCCCAGCCCATCGGGTGCAACACGCTGAACCCGCAGGAGGATTTGTAGCGCGCCACGACATCGCCCATCGTGTAGTTGCGCACATGGCCGATATGGATGCGCCCCGACGGGTAGGGGAACATCTCGAGCACGTAGTATTTCGGCCGCGCCGGATCATGCCGGGCCGTGAAGCATCCGGCCTTTTCCCAGGCCTTCTGCCACTTCGGTTCGATCACGGCGGGGTCGTAGCGCGACATGTCTGTCCTCGGCGTTCTGTCGGGCCGGTTATACAAGCGCGGCAGGCAAGGTCCAGAGTTTCCCTCTGCCTGTCATCTTGCCTGTGTGTCCACGGTGTCCGGGGCGGCTCCCCGGGGGGCGTCAGAGCCTGCCGGCGCGAATCCTGAGTTCGCGCGCCCTGGTCAGGATCGCGTCCTCGACCGCACGCTGCGTCGCGGGATCGACCGGCCCCGCCTTCGTCATCAGCGCGACCTTGAGCGAGCGGGCATCGAGCGCCGGGTCCTGAACGTAGATCGTGGCGCGGTAGGCGCGCCCGCCGCCGGGCGGGGTGCCGTAGCCGGTGACGATCACGCCCGAGAAAGGATCGACCGACTGGATCGGCAGGAAGTCCAGCACCTCGAGCGAAGCCTGCCAGAGGAAGCGGTTCACCTCGACGGTGGTGTTCGGATCCTGCGCGTTGGTGAAGAGATCCCATAACGTCGAGCGCTTCTTTTCGCGGTTGACCCTGGCCAAATTGGCGCGCTGCGCGTCGGCGGCGGCCCGCGCGTCGATCGTCGAGGCATCGGTGGTCGGCGCCCGCTTGCGCCCGAAAAGTCCGCTGTCGCCCGAGCCGATTCCGCTGCACGAGGCGAGTGTCGCCACCAGCCCCGCAAGAATCGCGCCGCGCATCATGATCCGGACCATCTGTCCCACCCTTGCCGCTCCGTTTCCGCTGTCTAGCCGAGCCTCCCCGTGCGAACAAGGCTTTTCCGGACAGGGGGTTCGCCGCCAAACGGGCCTGCCGCCAAGTCACTGTGGCAAGAAGGCACCATCGCCCCCGAACCTTCCCGCGGCCCCTGTCCTTTCCGTTGCATTGCCGGGGCGGACGGCGGAAATAGGGGCATACCCAATTCGGATTCCCCTGAGTTGGGCCTACCCCTGAGATCAACGAGGGAATACGAAATGAAAAAGATCCTTCTCGCTTCCACCGCGCTCGTCGGCTTCGCCGGCGCCGCCGCGGCTGCGGAGATCACGCTGTCGGGCTATGCCGAGATCGGCATCGACGGCGGCAACGCCGTGGGCTACGAGACCCAGTTCCACAACGACTGGCAGGTGAACTTCAACTTCTCGGGCACGATGGACTCGGGCGTCGAGTTCGGCGGCAAGGTCCAGATCGAAGAGACGAACGGCCCTGGTGCGACCAACGGCGGCCTGAAAATCGACGACGAGGCATTCTGGGTTTCGGGCACGTTCGGCAAGGTTACGCTGGGCGAGACCGCGGGCGCGCTCGACTGGGCGGTTCCCGACGTCTACTCGGGCTCCGGCATCTCGGATGACCATTCGACCCACGCCGGCGCCTACTGGAACACCGGCATGGACGGTTTCTATGATAACCAGATCCTGCGCTACGAATACTCCTTCGGCGACTTCGGCGTGGCCCTCTCGGCCGAGATGGACGACACCGGCGTGCAGGACACGATCTGGGCTCTCGGCGGCAAGTGGGCCGGCCAGCTTTCGGGCCTCGACGTGACCGCCGGTCTCGGTTACCAGTCGAACGGTGGCGCGGATACCGTCAGCGTCGGCGCCACGGCCGCGATGTCGAACGGCCTGTCGTTCGCCCTTGGCTATGCCCAGTTCAACTCGGATACCGCCCCCGGCGGGATCGTGTTCGACACCGGCGACTTTGTGTCCGGCGCCACCCAGGTTGAAAACTGGATGGGCGTGGGCGTTGCCTACACCACCGGTGCCCTGACCGTCGGCGCGAACTACAGCGTCTACGGCGCCGAACTCGCCGGCGTGCCGGACCCGTCGGGCTGGGGCCTCGTGGCCAACTACGATCTCGGCGGCGGCGCGGTCGCAATGGCCTCCTACGGCGCCAGCGACAACGGCGTGGCGGGCAACGGCAAGGGCGACGAGACCTGGTCGATCGGCCTCGGCCTGTCGTTCTGATCGTCCGATCGGAAGAACTGCGGAAGGAGCGGGCACAGCGCCCGCTCTTTTCACTTTCCGCGGCCGACGCCCAACTCGACATTGCCCGCCCCCACCGGTAAGGTCCGCGCCGATCACGAGGAGCGGTGGGCCAGACGATGCGCGCGATGACGGGACCGGAGATTCAGGAGGCCTACGGCCGCGCGCTCGACGCGCACAAGGCCGGCGACCTCGACACCGCGATCCGCGGCTACGGCGCGATAATCGAAGCCAACCCGAAGGTGGCCGAGGCGCATTTCCAGGCCGGCCGAATCTACACGGCGAAGATGCGCTTCGACCGCGCTTTCCTGCATTTCCGGGCCGCCGTCAGCCTTCGCCCCGCCGAAGGCGCGATCTGGAGCGCCTGGGCCAACGCTGTGGCGCTGGGGGCGGATGCGGCCGCCGAGGCGGAGTTTCTCAAGGCGTTGAAATCCGCGCCGGTTCCCCCGGAGGCGCGTGTCGCGCTTCAAGACCGCTTCGGCGCGCAGCGCGGGGGGACCCGCCCCGCAACCGGAGGAATGAAGCTCGCCGCCATCCGTCGCCTTCTGTCGCTGATCCAGTCGGGCAGAATGGCCGAAGCCGAGCGACTTGCCAGCGCGGCTCTGAAGCAGCATCCCGGCTCGGCTCTGGCGCTGAACGTTCTCGCCACCGCGCTCGCCCGGCAGGGAAAGGCCGCCCCCGCCGAGGCCGCGTTCCTCAAGGCGATCGCCGTCGACCCCGACTATGCCGAGGCCCATGACAATCTTGGCCAATTCCTGATCGAGCAGGGGCGGCCCGAGGAAGCCCAGGCGATGTTCCGCAGGGCAGTAATGCTCGCCCCCGGTCTTGCCCCGGCGCTGGTCAACCTTGCCACCTGCCTTACCTCGGCCGGCCAGCCCGCCGCCGCGCTGACGCTGCTCGAACGCGCGCGCGCGGGAGGGGCAGATGCGCCACCGCTTTGCGTCGCTCTCGGCAACGCGCATACGCGATTGAAGAACTTCGCCAGGGCCGAGGCCGCCTTGCTGCGCGGCGTCGAACTCACAAAGGGCGGGACGGCGCAGATACTGGCACTTCTGGCGCAGGCACAGGCGCGGCTTGGAAAGGATGGCGAGGCGATGGCCAACTTCGACCGCGCGCTCGCGATGAACGAGAACCTGCCGGTCGCCGTGGGTGGCAAGGCGCTCCTGCTCCAGACGCTCGGCGATTTCGGGGGGGCCGAGGTGCTCTTCCGCAAAGGCTTCGAGATCGACCCGTTGAACGGCGAGAACTTCCGCGCCTTCATCATGTCGCACAAGGCGAAGCCGGGCGATCCGGTGATCGACATGATGCTCCGGCGCTACGAAGACCCGGCGATGTCGCCGACCGACCGGATGAACATGGGCTTCGCCATCGCCAAGGCGCTTGAAGATGTGAAGGATTACGGCCGCGTCTTCCGCTACCTTGACGAGGCCAACGCGCTGATGCGCAAGATGTCGCCCTACAGCATCGCCCAACGGTTCGAGCAGGTGGCCCAGACCAAGGCGGTGTTCGAAGGAGTCGACTGGCACGGCACGAGGATCGAGGGCACGACCGATTTCGCACCGATATTCGTGACCGGGATGCCGCGGTCGGGCACCACGCTGATCGAGCAGATCATCGCCAGCCACTCCTTGGTGACCGGGGCCGGAGAGATCGGCGAATGTGCCCGTGCGGCGCAGGATCTGATCTACGACGCGAAGAACCCGATGAAGATGCACCCGCCGTCGATGGACGAAATTGCCGGACTCGGCCACCGGTTCGAGGCCTTCATTGGCGAGCGTTTCCCCGGGTCGGACCGGATCACCGACAAGTCGATCCAGACCTACATGTATCTCGGCCTCGTGAAGCTCGCGATGCCGAATGCGCGGTTCGTCGTGGTGCGCCGCGATCCGCGCGACAACCTCCTGTCGATCTACAAGAACAAGTTTCCCGACGACACGCACCTTTACGCCTACGACCAGCGCGACCTGGCGAAGTTCTACGGGACCTTCGTCGAGATGATCGACTTCTGGCGCGAACGTGTGCCTGACTGGTTCTACGAGGTGCAATACGAGGAACTGGTGGCCAACCCCGAGGAGGAGACGCGCAAGCTGATCGCGGCCTGCGGGCTCGACTGGGAGGACGCCTGTCTCTCGTTCCACGAGAACAAGCGGAAGGTGGAGACGCTTTCCGTCTATCAGGTGCGCCAGCCGATCACCCAGGCTTCGGTCGCTCTCTGGCAGCGCTACGAGAAGGACCTGGAGCCGATGCTGGAGCAGTTGAAGAAGGATGGCCATGTCGCTGGCTGAGATTCTCGGGCGAATCCGCGCGGCCGAACGCCAGGCCGGACGACCGGAGGGTTCGGTCAAGCTCATCGCGGTCTCCAAGGTCCAGCCGCTCGACCGGGTGGAGGCCGTGCTGGCCGAGGGCCACCGGGTCTTCGGCGAGAACTATGTGCAGGAGGCGGCGGCGAAATGGCCGGCGCTGCGCGAGCGGTTCGGGCTGGTCGAGCTGCACATGATCGGCCCGCTGCAGACCAACAAGGCCAAGGCGGCGGTGGAGCTTTTCGACGCGATCCACACGCTTGACCGCCCCTCGCTCGCCGAGAAGCTTGCGCGCCTGGCAGAGGCCCGGGGGGCCTGCCCCGCGCTTTTCCTCCAGGTGAACACGGGCGAGGAGCCGCAGAAGGGCGGCATCCTGCCGGCCGCGGTGGACGGGTTCATCGCCGAGTGCCGCTCCCTGGGTCTGGTCCTCGGCGGGCTCATGTGCATCCCGCCGGAGGGCGAGGATCCTGCGCCGCATTTCGCGGACCTGGCGGGGATGGCCGAGCGGAACGGCCTGTCGGGCCTCTCGATGGGCATGAGCGCCGATTTCGAGACCGCCATCGCGCTCGGTGCAACGCATGTCCGGGTCGGTTCTGCCATCTTCGGCGCGCGGGCTTACGGGCCGCGCTGAGGGACGACGACCCGCGTTCCGGGCGCGGCATGCCGGGCGATGAAGACGAGGTCGCGCCGGGAGAAGGCAAGGCAGCCCGCAGTAGGGTAACCGGGGCGGCGCCACTGGTGGATGAAGATCGCGGAGCCCTTCCCGGGCACCGCGTCGGGCCAGTTCCAATCGAGCGGCAGGATCAGGTCGTAGAGCGGATCCGCGCGGCGGAGCCGCTCCGCGCTTTTCCCAAACGGTTTCCGGGTGAGGTGGTTGTACTCCGGGTGGCCGGAAAGATCGCACCAGCGGTCCTGCGGATGGATGGGCCGGGCCCAGGGCGGCAGGAGATGCGCTGCGATCCGGTCGGGCCGGTAGAGCAGCCCGATGATACGATGCACGCCGGCGGGTGTCGCCCCGTCACCTTCATGCTTGTCGGTGTCGATGCCGGACCGGCCGAGGCTGACCGGCAACAGGCGGTGCCGGAAACGCACTCCGGCCGGGGTCACGACGAGGTCGGCCGGACTCAAAGGAGATGCCCCGACTTCCGCGCCTTTGTCGCGAGGTAGCCGGCGTTGTGGCGGGTGTGACCGACCTTCAGGGGAACACGCTCGGTCACGTCGATGCCCATGGCCTCCATCATCCGGACCTTGGCGGGGTTGTTGGTCAGAAGCCGAACCGAGGAGAAGCCCAGTTTCTTCAGGATCGCCGCGCCCAGGCGGAAGTCGCGCTCGTCATCCTCGAACCCAAGCCGGTGGTTGGCCTCGACCGTGTCGAAGCCCTGATCCTGCAGCGAATAGGCGCGCATCTTGTTGGCCAGCCCGATGCCGCGCCCCTCCTGGTTGAGGTAGAGCAAGACGCCCGCACCTTCAGCCCCCATCTGGGCAAGCGCGGCACGCAGCTGCGGGCCGCAGTCGCATTTCAGGCTGCCGAGCAGGTCGCCGGTGAAGCAGGCGGAATGGAGCCGGGCGAGCACGGGCCTGTCGCGCGGGGGGTGGCCGATCTCTATGGCGTAGTGTTCCTCGCCGCCGTCCTCGGGGCGGAAGACATGCAGCCGGCCGGCCTCTGCGGCCTCCATCGGGACGCGGGCTGAGACGACGGGGTGAAGCGTTGCGGACGCCGACAGGACAGGTGCGGCCTCGTCCCAGTCCACCAGTGTCAGCGCCTCGGACCCCGCGAGCGCGGCAGCATCCGCCACCGGAACGAGAAGCCCGGCCGGCAGCAGCCGGGCGGATTTCGCAAGCTGGATCGCCGCCCGCGCCAGCGTCGCGCCCCCCTCGCGACGGCTGAGGAGTGGCCCCTTCATCGGCGTGGCGAGATCGCCTGAGGGATCGGCGATCGCCGCCACCCAGGCCGGAGTGGCCTCATCTGGCACCACGAGCCGCGCGACGTCGCCGTCATAGGCGCGGGCCTTGAGCGTCGCTGCCCGCTTGTCGGTGATGGCGAGCGTCATCGGCCCCATCGCCGCAAGGGCTGCGAAGCGGGCCGGATCGAGCGCCTCGGCCGCGAGCGCGAGCGCACCCTGTCCCCCCGCGACGAGCGCGACAGGCACGCCCATGCGCAGGTCGGCGCGGGCGCGGTTCAGCCGTTCGACGATATCGGGGCCGAGGGGCATGTTACAGTCCGTCCGGATCGGTGCCCTCCTAGATAGTCTGCCCGGAAGGAAATTGAAACATTTGCAATCCTGGCGACACGACCGCGTGAGCCTTCGGGTCGTTGACTTGTGTCAAAGCGACCTGGTGCGCATCTGGCTCAAAGAGGACGGACGGAGGATATCGACATGGCGAACGTGAAGAAGATCCTGCTTGTCGATGATGACGCAGACCTGCGCGAGGCGCTGGCCGAACAGCTCGTGTCGACCGAGGATTTCGATGTCTTCGAGGCCGGCACCGGCGCCGACGGGATCGAGAAGGTGAAGGCTGGGATCTACGACCTCGTGATCCTCGACGTGGGGCTTCCAGACACCGACGGACGCGAGCTCTGCAAGAAGATGCGAAAGCAGGGAGTGAAGTGCCCGATCCTGATGCTGACGGGCCATGACGGCGACGCCGATACGATCCTCGGGC
Source organism: Paracoccaceae bacterium (assembly GCA_020637675.1). Classification (GTDB taxonomy): domain Bacteria; phylum Pseudomonadota; class Alphaproteobacteria; order Rhodobacterales; family Rhodobacteraceae; genus Albidovulum. Next base: position 7,428 of record JACKKD010000005.1, read on the forward strand.
TTGACGCAGGAGCCAACGATTATGTGACCAAGCCCTTCAAGTTCCCGGTTCTTCTCGCCCGTATCCGGGCGCAGTTGCGCACCCACGAGCAGTCGGAGGACGCGATCTTCCAGCTTGGTCCGTATACGTTCAAGCCGGCCATGAAGATGCTGATCGACGAGCGCGACCGGAAGATCCGGCTGACCGAGAAGGAGACGAACATCCTGAAATTCCTCTACCGCGCGACCGAGAGTGTGGTGCCGCGCGATGTGCTCCTGCATGAGGTCTGGGGCTACAATGCCGGCGTCACGACGCATACGCTGGAGACACATATCTACCGGTTGCGCCAGAAAATTGAACCCGATCCGTCAAACGCCCGCCTTCTTGTGACCGAATCCGGGGGCTATCGTCTGGTCGCATAGGCTCCCCCTATCCCCTCGCCGGACCGGGGTCATGATGCGGCATCCTCCCTGTTGGACTGGCCGGGCCTCGTGCCCGGCCTTTTTTTCGCCTTGCCCCGTGACCCAGGGAAAGGCCACGACCGCGACCCCATCGCCAAGGTCCGACGCTACGCTTGCGGAGAAGTCCAGCCGGAAGTTCCGGTCGCGGCGCAGAAGGCCGGCGATCATTCGACGGGGGTGGTCTTCGCCTCGGGGAACTCCTTTCCCGCGAGGAAGGGATAGGCAAGGGCGGCAACCTCGCGCCGTTCCGGCCCGTCGATCCGGAGAAAGTGCCAGGCCTTGCCCTCCCTGAGCGCCAGCAGAGGCTGCTCGTTGCGGGCCGTCTTGCCGTCCATCTCGCTCACGAACGCGGTGGGGACGATCACCCAGGCGACGCTTGCACCGTCCGCGAGCCCCTCGTCTTCTGCATCGAGCGCGGACTGGTCGGCAGAGAGGTCCGTGACCTTCGTGCCCCGCATCAGGGCGCCCGTCTGCTCCACGAGGGTTTTCCTCAGCGCCGTTTGCTCCAGCCCTGTGGCGGCGGCGAAGATGGCAACGACGCGGGGCGGCATCGCCGCGACCACTGCTTCGGCATTGCCCGTCGCGATGGCGTCGAGATAGGCCGTGATCGCCTTGTCGAGCGCCCGCGCCTCGGCCTTCGCAAGCGGACGCGCGGCTGCCGGCAGGGCGAGAAGAAGGGCGGCAAGCAGGGTGGCGAGGCGGATCGGGCGCATGGGGGCCTCCATTCGGCGTCGGCATAGCATCTTGCACGGGTCCTAAGCCTCCGCAAGCCGCGCGGCACGGGCTTGGCCAACGCGGCCCGTGCGCTTATGGTCCCGCCCGCAACGGAAAGGAACCGCCCATGGCCTTCACCATCGCCACCTGGAACATCAACTCCGTCCGCTTGCGCGAGGGGCTCGTTTCGCGTCTGATGCGGGAAGAGGCGCCTGACGTCCTTTGCCTGCAGGAATGCAAGGCGCCGGTAGAGAGTATCCCGCTCGAAGGGTTCAGGTCGCTCGGCTATGGGCACATGGTCGCGCGCGGGCAGAAGGGCTACAACGGCGTCGCGATCCTTTCGAAGCATCCGCTGCGCGAAGTGGGTGCGCATGATTTCGTCGACCTCGGTCATGCCCGCCATATCGCTGCTGCGTTCGAAAACGGCGTCACCATCCACAACTTCTACGTGCCTGCCGGCGGCGACATCCCCGACCGGGAGGAGAACATGAAGTTCGGCCAGAAGCTGGACTACGTCGCCGCCATGCGGGACTGGGCAAGGGCGGAGCGGCCGAAGAAGGCGATCCTCGTGGGCGATCTCAACATCGCTCCGCGGGAGGACGACGTCTGGAACCACAAGAGCCTGCTGAAGATCGTCAGCCACACGCCTGTCGAGACCGAGCTTCTCGGTCAGGCACAGGAGGCCGGCAGCTGGGTCGACATCACCCGGCAGGACATTCCCGACGGCTCCCTCTACAGCTGGTGGTCCTACCGCGCACCCGACTGGGACGCGGCCGACAAGGGACGGCGGCTCGACCACATTTGGGCCACGCCCGACATCGCCGGCGCCGGCCATGGCAGCCGCATCCTGCGGGCCGCGCGGGGCTGGGAGCAGCCCTCGGACCACGCCCCTGTCTTCGCGAGCTTCGACCTTTGAACGGCGCTGGGCTTATGCGATCCGGCGGATTGCGACGGGACGGCGATGCGGCTATCGCTGTGCGCAGCATCGAAGGAGCGCACTTGCCGTGACCCAGCCCGTGGACCCCGTCCGCCTGACCGCCGACCTGATCCGCTGCCCCTCCGTCACGCCCGAGGAGGGTGGCGCGCTTAACCTCCTCCAGGGGATTCTGGAGGACGCCGGTTTCGAATGTCACCGGGTGGACCGGGCCGGAACGCCCAACCTCTTCGCCCGCTGGGGGCGCAAGGGCGCGAACCGTACCTTCGGCTTCAATGGCCATACAGATGTCGTGCCTGTGGGCGATGCGGCGGCCTGGACGCACGACCCCTTCGGAGGGGAGATTGCCGACGGCTGGCTCTGGGGCCGTGGCGCGACCGACATGAAGTCGGGCGTGGCGGCCTTCGCCGCCGCCGCGGTGGACTTCGTGCGCGAGACGCCGCCGGATGGTGCCATCGTGCTGACCATAACCGGCGACGAGGAGGGGCCGGGCAAGGACGGGACGGTCGCGCTTCTCGACTGGATGCGTGCGCAGGGCGAGGGCATGTCGGTCTGCCTCGTCGGAGAGCCCACCTGCCCCGAACGCATGGGCGAGATGATCAAGATCGGCCGGCGCGGCTCCATGACGGTGCATTTCGAGGCGCAGGGGGTACAGGGGCATTCGGCCTATCCGCACCGGGCGAAGAACCCGCTTCATGCCCTCGTCCGGCTGATGGACCGCGTGGCCTCGCACCCGCTCGACCAGGGGACGGCGCATTTCGACGCCTCCACGCTGGCGATCACGACGATCGACACCGGCAACACAGCCTCGAACGTGATCCCGGCGAAGGCGCGGGCCACGGTGAACATCCGCTTCAACGACGCCCACAGCTCGGTCAGCCTTGCCGACTGGCTGCGGTCCGAGGCGGCTTCGGTGGAGAGGGAGACTGGTGTGCATTTCTCGCTCCGGATCGAGGTCTCGGGCGAAAGCTTCGTGACGCCGCCTAGTGATTTCGTACGGCTGGTCGCCGGATCCGTTCGCGCCGAGACCGGGCTCGACCCGGTCTTGTCCACTTCGGGCGGCACGTCGGATGCACGCTTCGTGAAGGACCATTGCCCGGTGGTGGAGTTCGGCCTTGTCGGGCGGACCATGCACCAGGTGGACGAGCGGGTCGAAGTCGCGCAGATTCATCAGCTGAAGGCGGTCTACGGCCGGATTCTGAGGGACTATTTCGCCTGAGCGGCGCGGGCGGCAGTTGCGGGAGCCTCCGGCGGAGGTATTTGGGGCAGGAGGAAAGCGCATGACGCGGGCCTGTGCGCATGGTAGCCCAAGGCCATGGTACGCATTCCCTCCAAGACCGAAATCCTCGACTGGATCGCCGAGAACCCCGGGCTTTCCGCCAAGCGCGACATCGCCAAGGCCTTCGGCATCAAGGGGGCCGAGCGGATCGAGCTGAAACGGCTGCTGAAGGAGCTTGAGGCCGAGGGGACGCTGGAACGGCGGCGCAAGACCTATCGCGATGCCGAGAAGTTGCCGCCGGTGACGATCCTGAGCATCCTCGCGCCCGACCGGAACGGCGACCAGTTCGCCCGCGCGATGGAATGGCAAGGCGAGGGTCCGGAGCCGCGCGTCCTCTTCCTGCCGCGCAAGGCAGATGCGCCCGTGGCCGAAGGGGACCGTGTGCTCGCCCGCGTCAACGAGGTGCGGGGCGAGGATTACCAGTACGAGGCGCGGTTGATCCGCAAGATCGGGACAAACCCGCTGAAGGTCCTCGGCATCTTCCGCAAGGCGGCAGAGGGCGGACGGATTGTCGCCATCGACAAGGGGTCGGACAAGGAATGGCTCGTCAGCGCGGAGGCGACGCAGGGCGCGAAGGACGGCGAGCTGGTGGAGGCGGAACAAGCAGGGCCGAAGGGACGCATGGGGTTGCCGCGGGCTCGGATCGTCGAGCGGCTGGGCGACCCGGCCGCGCCGAAGGCGGTCTCGCTGATCGCGATCCACCAGCACGGCATCCCCGACGAATTCCCCGACGCCGCAATCGCGGAGGCGGACCGGATGAAGCCCGCCGCCTTGGGCGACCGCGAAGACCTGCGCCATCTGCCCTTCGTCACCATCGACCCGGCTGACGCACGCGACCATGACGACGCCTGCTATGCCCATGCCGACGAAGACCCGCGGAACGAGGGCGGACACATCGTCTGGGTCGCCATCGCCGACGTCGCACGCTATGTCACGCCCGGCTCCGCGCTCGACCGCGAGGCGCGAAACCGGGGAAACTCCACGTATTTCCCCGACCGCGTCGTGCCGATGCTGCCAGACCGGCTGTCGGGCGATCTCTGTTCGCTGCACGAAGGCGTGGCGCGGGCGGTCATTGCCGTCTGGATGAAGCTCGACATGAAGGGGCGGAAGGTCTCCCACCGCTTCACCCGCGCGATGATCAAGTCGGTCGCGAGTCTGAACTACACCGAGGTGCAGGAGGCGCGGGACGGCCGCCCGAACGACCGCTGCGAACCGCTGTTGGAGGAGGTCATCGCGCCCCTCTATGCCGCCTACGAGGCGACGAAAGTCGCGCGCGCGATGCGCCAGCCGCTCGACCTCGACCTGCCGGAGCGGAAGATCGAACTGACCGAGGACGGCCGTGTCGCCTCGGTGGCGTTCCGCGACAGGTTCGACGCGCATCGGCTGATCGAGGAATTCATGATCCTCGCCAATGTCGCCGCGGCCGAGGAATTGATCCGGCTCCGCCGCCCGCTGCTCTACCGCGTGCACGAGGAACCTTCGCCGCTGAAACTCGACGCGCTGCGCGAGGTCGCGGAGGCCTCGGGCTTCACGCTCGCCAAGGGACAGGTGCTGAGGACCGAGCACCTGAACCGACTTCTTGCGCAAGCCGAGGGCACGGATTTCGACGAGCTTCTGAACATCACCACCCTCAGGTCGATGACGCAGGCCTATTATCATCCGGAGAACTTCGGGCACTTCGGGCTGGCGCTGAAATCCTACGCGCATTTCACCTCGCCGATCCGGCGCTATTCCGACCTGATCGTGCACCGCGCCCTCATCTCGGGGCACAGCTGGGGGAAGGACGGGCTTTCGGCCGAGGACATCGAGCGGCTGGAGGAAACGGCCCAGCATATTTCCGAGACCGAACGCCGGTCGATGGCGGCCGAACGCGACACGACGGACCGCTACCTCGCGGCCTACCTCTCGGACCGGGTCGGCGCCGAATTCGAGGGCCGGGTAAGCGGCGTCACCCGCTTCGGGCTCTTCGTGAAGCTGACGGAGACGGGGGCCGACGGGCTCATTCCGATCCGCACGCTCGGGCGGGAATTCTTCCACTACGATCCGAGGACGGAGACGTTGACGGGCGCGGACACCGGGCTGGTGATCGGCATGGGACAGCGCGTGCTGGTGCGGCTGGCCGAAGCGGTGCCGGTCACGGGCGGGCTGATGCTCGAACTCCTGGAGATCGAGGGGCGGGGGATGCCCGGTGGCGCGTCGGCGAAGCGTGGCAAGCCCTCGGCCCGCCGGCCGGGTCAGGCCGCTGCGAGGACGTCGAAGACCGGTCGCAAGGTCACCCGCCGCCGCTGACGGTTCCGGGCCCTGACACCGGCTTTCCCGCTGCGCCGCGTCGCGCTACACTCCGGCCAAACGAAAAACGGCAGGGCAGGTGACGCATGAAGCTTGCAGGCATGGCGGTTGCAGTCTGGATTCTGGGTTCCGGCCTGGCGCATGCCGGGACAGCCTCCGCACCGGCCGATCAGCAGGAGACGGCGATGAGCGGCCCCGAGACGATCCATCCCGCGACGGCAAACCTCCGCTTCGGTCGCTGGATCGAGGAGTTCCGCAGCCGTGCGATTGCGCAAGGGATCTCGCCGGAAACCTTCGCGGCGGCCTTCCGCGGGGTCGAATACAACACCGGGGTCATCGAGAAGGACCGCAACCAGAGCGAGTTCACCAAGGCGATCTGGGACTATCTCGACAGTGCGGTGTCTGACATCCGTGTCGCGAACGGACGGGCCGCACTCGACTCGCATCGCCAGATCCTCGACCGGATCGAGGCGGAGTTCGGCGTGGACAAGGAGGTGGTCGTGGCCATCTGGGGGCTCGAAAGCTCCTACGGCGCGAACCGGGGCAATACCCCCCTGATCGAGGCGCTGGCGACGCTCGCCTATGACGGGCGGCGGGGCGACTTCTTCGAAAGCCAGCTCCTCGCGGCGCTGGAGATCGTCCAGTCGGGCGACGTGGAGCCGGGCAGGATGACCGGAAGCTGGGCGGGGGCGATGGGCCACACCCAGTTCATCCCGACCTCCTACCTTTCCTTCGCGGTCGATTTCACCGGCGACGGGCGGCGCGACATCTGGTCGGACGACCCGGCGGATGCGCTCGCTTCCACCGCGGCCTATCTCGCCCGCTCGGGCTGGCGGAAGGGCGCACCCTGGGGGGGCGAGGTGACCCTGCCCGTCGGCTTCGACTTCGGTCAGACGGGGGAGCGGGTGAAGAAGACTGCCGCCGAGTGGGCGGCGCTTGGCGTCCGCAGCGCGGAGGGCCGCGAGATCGGCGACCACGGGCCGGCTTCCATCCTCTTGCCCGCAGGTGCGGGGGGCGCGGCCTTCATGATCTTCCCGAACTTCCACGCGATCGAGAAATACAACACCGCCGACGCCTATGTGATCGCGGTCGGCCATCTTGCCGACCGCATCGCGGGCGGGCCGCCCATCCGCGCCGCCTGGCCGCGGCAGGACCGTGCGCTTCTCGCGGCCGAACGCCGCGAGTTGCAGGAACGGCTGACGCAGGCAGGCTTCGATACGGGCGGCATCGATGGCCGGATCGGGCCCAATACGATCGCGGCTGTTCGCGCCTTCCAGCGGGCATCGGGTCTCATCCCCGACGGCTACGCCAGCCTCGACATTCTCCGCCGGCTCAGGTGACGGCCGGCCCGCGCGGCGCGCCCGAGCCTGCCCTTTCGCCCTGCGCCAGATGCCCCGGGGGCGTGGGGACGGTGCCCGCGCCGGGCGTCAACCGCCCCCGCAGAAGCGCCATCGGGTGGCGCCTCAGCGTCAGCCGGAGCGCGGCGTAATCCTCCACCACCTCCTCGCCCTCGCTCATCGCGGCGAAGGTGACAGCGGGTTCCACGATCCCCTCGCCGTCGAGGTCGCCGGCGAAGAGCGGCAGCGGTTTCGGTCCGGCCACGGCGCGGGCGGCCCAGAGCGCGTCGCGCCGCGAAAGTCCGAGCGCCGCGAAGGCATCCGCTTCGGCCAGCTTCACCAGCGTGGCCGGCGCCACCCCGGCCCGGCGCCACACATCATCGACCGCGCGGTAGCCGTTGCCGCGCGCCGCCGCGATCCACTCGCCCTCCTCCCCGCCCACGCCGCGGATCTGGCGGAAGCCAAGACGGAGCGCGAGAGCCCCACCGGGGCGGTTTTCCATCCGGTTGTCCCAGAGGCTCGCGTTGACGCAGACCGGCAGCACCTCCACCCCATGCGCGCGGGCATCGCGCACGATCTGCGCGGGGGCGTAGAAGCCCATCGGCTGTGAATTGAGAAGCGCACAGGCGAAGATGCCGGGGTGGTGGCGCTTCAGCCAGGCCGAGGCGTAGACCAGAAGCGCGAAGCTTGCAGCGTGGCTTTCCGGAAAGCCGTAGCTGCCGAAACCCTCGATCTGGGAAAAGCAGCGCGCCGCGAAGTCGGCGTCATAGCTGTTCGCGGCCATGCCGGCCATGAACCTTTCGCGGAAATCGCTGACATTGCCATGCTTCTTGAAGGTCGCGAGCGAGCGACGCAGGCGGTCCGCCTCGTCGGGACTGAACCCCGCGCCGATGATGGCGATCTGCATCGCCTGTTCCTGGAAGAGCGGCACACCCAGCGTCTTGCCGAGAACCGCACCCAGCGCGTCGGAAGGAAAGCTCACCGCTTCGAGCCCGTTCCGCCGGCGGATGAAGGGGTGCACCATGTCGCCCTGGATCGGGCCCGGACGGATGATCGCCACCTGGATCACGAGGTCGTAGAAGCACTTGGGCTTCATCCTGGGCAGGAAGTTCATCTGCGCCCGGCTTTCCACCTGAAAGACGCCGATGGAATCGGCGGCCGAGAGCATGTCGTAGACGCGCCTGTCCTCGGGCGGCAGCGTGGCGAGCGTCAGCGGCGTCTTGTGGTGCTTCGCCACCAGGTCGAAGGCCTTGCGGATGCAGGTCAGCATCCCGAGCGCGAGCACGTCCACCTTGAGGATGCCCAAGGCGTCGATGTCGTCCTTGTCCCAGGGGATGACGGTGCGTCCCTCCATCGTCGCGTTCTCGACCGGCACCAACTCGTCGAGCCGCCCTTCCGTCATGATGAACCCGCCGACATGCTGGCTGAGATGCCGGGGAAAGCCCTGAATTTCGGCCATCAGGTCGAGCGCCTGTGCGAGCCGCCTGTCGGTGGGGTCGAGCCCGATCTCGCGCAGACGCTCGGGCGTGATCCCGCCGCCGCCCCAGCCCCAGATCTGACTCGACATGGCAGAAAGCGTGTCCTCCGAAAGCCCCATCGCTCGGCCCACCTCGCGCGCGGCGCGCTTGCCGCGGTAGTGGATCACCGTGGCGCAGAGCCCGGCACGATGGCGGCCGTATTTCTCGTAGATGTGCTGGATCACTTCCTCGCGCCGCTCGTGCTCGAAATCGACGTCGATGTCGGGTGGCTCGTCGCGCGCCTCGGACACGAAGCGCTCGAAGACCATCGTGCCGACCTCCGGACTGACCGAGGTGACGCCGAGGGCGTAGCAGACGACGGAGTTCGCGGCCGATCCCCGTCCCTGGCAGAGGATGCCCCGGTCGCGGGCGAAGGCCACGACATCGCGGACGGTAAGGAAATAGGGTTCATACTTGAGCCGCGCGATCAGCGCGAGCTCGTGCTCCGCCATCCCGCGCACCCGGTCCGGCACGCCCATCGGATAGCGCCACTTCAACCCCTCCCAGGTCAGCCGGGCAAGCCGGGCGGCTGGCGCCTCTCCCGCCGCCACCTCGGCGGGGTACTCGTAGCGCAGCGCGTCGAGCGAGAAGATGAGCTGCCCGGCAATCTCGCCCGACCGGTGCACCGCCGCCTCGTGCCCGGCGAAGAGCCTGAGCATCCCGGCCTCGGTCCTCAGCCTCTGTTCCGCATGGGTCAGCGCCGCGCGGCCCAAGTCGTCCACCCGGACGCCGGTGCGGATCGCAGTCAGCACATCGGCGAGACGGCGACGGGAGGCGGCATGCATCAGCGGCCGCCCCGAGGCGACGGTGGGGATGCCGGCGTCTCTGGCCAGCGCGGCGAGTCGCGCGAACCGTGCCGCATCGCCGCCGTCGTAGCGGGGTGCCATCAGCAGCGCGGTGTCTTCTCCGGGGCGGCAGGCCAACTGTCGCGCCCGAGTCATCCATCCGTGCGGCGCCGTTTCCTCTGGCGGGTGGAGAAGAAGGGTAACCCCCTCGCACCAGGCCAGAAGGTCGTCGAAGCCCAGATGGCACTCCCCCTTGGGCGCCCTGAGCCGCCCGGCCGAGATCAGCCGGCAGAGCCGACCCCACCCCGCCCGGTCGCGCGGCAGCGCGGTAGCCTCGAACCCGTCCGTCAGCCGGATCAGTGCCGCCGGGATGAGCCGGGGCGCCGCGCCGGTCTTGCGCCTTGTGTCGCGCGCCGCGACATGGGCGCGGACGATCCCGGCGACCGAGTTCAGATCGGCGATGGCCAGCGCCTCCTGCCCGAAGACGGCTACTTGCGCCATCAGTTCCTCGGGATGCGAGGCGCCGGTGAGGAAGGTGAAGTTCGAGGTGGCGGAGAGTTCGACGAACATGGGTGATTCCGAAAGGGAAGGCGATCATATTCACGTTTTGTTCCTGTGGCGAGTCGCTCTTCGCCCACCCCGCGCAAACGCAAACGGCCGCCCCGAAGGACGGCCGTTCAGCCAATTCGTCGCCTTCACGCCGCGCGGGCGGCGCGGATCGAGTCCTCGAGCTTGCCGAGCGCCTCGGTGAACACCTCGTCCTGGATGGTGATCGGTGACAGGAAGCGGATCACGTTGCCGTGGACGCCGCAGGTCAGCAGGATCAGCCCGCGCTTCAGCGCCTCGGTCCGCACCTTGCCCGCGAACTCGGCGGAGGGCTTGCCGGTCCTCGCGTCGTTGAACTCGACCGCGTTCATGAAGCCAGGCCCGCGGATGTCCACAATCTCGGGCACGTCCGGGCGCAGGCTTTCCAGATGCTGCTTCAGCCGCGAGCCGAGCTGGTTGGCGCGATCGCAGAGCTTTTCTTCCTCGATCACGTCGAGCACGGCATGGGCCGCCGCGATCCCCATGGGCGAACCCCCGTAGGTGCCGCCGAGACCGCCCGGCGCCGGCGCGTCCATCACCGCGGCACGACCCACCACGGCCGCGAGCGGGAAGCCCCCGGCCAGCGCCTTGGCCATGGTCATCAGGTCAGGCTCGACGTCGTGATGCTCCATCGCGAACATCTTGCCGGTGCGGGCGAAGCCGGTCTGCACCTCGTCGGCGATGAGAAGGATGCCGTGCTCGTCACAGATCGCGCGGAGCGCCTTGAAGAACTCGCGAGGTGCCTCGTAGAAGCCGCCCTCGCCCTGCACCGGCTCGAGGATAATCGCCGCGACGCGCTTGGGATCGACATCGGCCTTGAAGAGGTAGTTCAGCGTGTCGAGCGACTGTTGCACCGAAACGCCGTGCAGCGGCACCGGGAAGGGGACGTGGAAGACGTCGTTCGGCATGGCGCCAAAGCCGACCTTGTAAGGCACGACCTTGCCGGTCAGCGCCATGCCCATGAAGGTGCGGCCATGGAAGGCGCCGGAAAAGGCGACGACGGCCTGACGCCCCGTGGCGGCGCGGGCGATCTTGACGGCGTTCTCCACCGCCTCGGCGCCGGTGGTCACGAAGATCGCCTTCTTCTCGCCCTTGATCGGCGCGATTGCGGAAAGACGTTCGGCGAGCCGCACGTAGTTCTCGTACGGCACGACCTGGTGGCAGGTGTGGGTGAAATGATCGAGCTGGTCCTTGACCGCGGCGATCACCTTCGGGTGCCGATGCCCGGTGTTCACCACCGCGATGCCGGCGGCGAAGTCGATGTAGCGGTTGCCTTCCTTGTCCCAAAGCTCGGCATTCTCTGCCTTGTCGACATAGATCTGGGTCATCACGCCCACGCCGCGCGACATGGCGGCCTGACGGCGGGTTTCGATCTCGGCGTTCAGCATGGGTCTCTCCTCGGACGTTGTCCCGGCACCATTACTCCTTCCGCGGATGCCGATCAATATTGCGAGTTGCCGCACAATAAATTTATCACTATCCGGGGATGCAGAACTGCAGGTGGAGGCAGGGCATGGAGTTCGATACCGGCGCGCGGCTGAAGGATGAGCGCGAAAGGCGGCGGCTGTCGCAGCGCCAGCTTGCGGCGGTGACAGGCGTGACCAGCGGCATGATCTCGATGATCGAGCAGAACCGCACGAGCCCCTCGGTCGCCACGCTGAAGAAGATCCTCGCCGGGCTCGATATCTCGCTCGGCGAGTTCTTCGCGGCCGGGACCGACACCGGCGCGAAATGGCATTTCCGCCGCGAAGAGTTCCGAGCGATCACGCCCAAGGCGAAGCTTGGCGAGGCCGGCGCGGGCGTGGTGTTTCGCCAGATCGGCCGTCCCGGCGCGAGTGCGATCCAGATGCTGCACGAGACCTATGCTGCCGGCGCCGACACCGGCCCCGAACTCTACAGCCATGACGCCGAGGAGGCAGGGGTGGTGATTGCGGGCCAGATCCTCGTGACCGTCGGCGAGGACACGCAACTCCTGAGCGCGGGCGACGGCTACCTCTTCAACAGCCGCACCCCGCACCGCTTCCGCAATCCAGGGCCCGCACCCTGCGTCATCGTTTCGGCCTGCACTCCGCCGACCTTCTGAGCATTTCTGCAACAGCCATCGCCAATCCGCAGGGGACTGCGGGACTCGGCAAGAATGCGCGACCCCCGAGAGGGCGATTCGGCCGACCTCGGCCGAGTGGATTTCCGCTTATGGAATCCGGGGGCGGAAACGACGATGGTGCCGCCAACCGGGAAGAACCACGAGCAATCTGATGGATTACGAGCAGTATTTGTACGGGCCCGTCACCCGCGATGCGGCGCATCGGGAATCGCCGCGGCGCCGTCTCGGGAGGATTGGCAGCCTCGCCTTCGCCTCGGGCGTCGGGGCCGGCGCCGTCACGGCTCTTGCCGTCGCGTTGGGGCTTAACGGCGCGGGCGGGGACCGGCGCACCGCGTCGCCGCGCCCGGAAGTGTCCCGTGAGACGCCACACCAGCCCCCGCTGCCGATGACGCTGGCGGTGTCGGAAGACGCGGTCCCGACACCGGGGCGCTAAGAAGTCGGTCGCGCGGCTCAACCCTGGTGCGGCGCCCGCGTCATCGCGGCGCGCATCGCCGCGAGCGCGCGCCCCTTCACCAGCCACGACACAGAGAACGCCACCACCGCCATCGTTCCGCACCAGAAGAGATAGTGACGCGCCGACAGCGTCGCCCTCGTTGCCGCGCCGGAGAGGAAGTAGGGGACCATCGCCGGCATCGCCGTCATCGCCGCGAGGATCGTCGTCCCGCTGAGCAGGAAGAGCATGGTCCGGGCTGACTAGACCAGCCGCCCTGCCGCATCCCGTTCGCCGCGCGGGAACTGGACGAGGGCGAAGAGGAAGAGGCTGAGGAAGAAGACGAAGGCTGCGCCGTAGTGCAGCGCCTCGGGATGCGCGCCCGCACCGAAGACCCAACAGGTGCGCGGCTCGCCGAGGCAGACCGGATAGCCCACGCGGTGGACCGGCAGAAATGCGACAGCGATGGCGGCGGCCCCGCCGGTCCGCGAAAGCCACCGGTCCGGGAGCCACGCGCACGGCTTCCGTTCGTAGCCCCGATAGGCGAGCAGAAAGACCTCGATTGCCGAAAGCGCCCCGGTGAGCCCCCGCCCATCGCAGTGAAATGACAATCGCTGACCGAGGCTTCGAGCACATCCCCGGGCAGTGCGGCGTGTGTCGGCAGGGCAGCGGACAGACCAAGGCCGAGCCAGCCAAGCGCCTGACGGAGCGCGAGGTGCGACAGGACGAGCGGTTCGTGCGTCGGATTCGCAGCCGCAAGGGGGTGGGGGTGTCATGGCGCCTCCGGATCGGTTCCACGCCATGCTCGCAAATGGCCGGGTGCGTTGCCGAGCCTGGCGTCAGCGGTTCGGCCGGATTGCCTGCGGCGAGGAGAGCTCCGCCAGGATTGCATCGACCGCGGCAGCGGGATCGGGCGCGGCCCAGACCGGGCGGCCAACGACCACATGATCGGCGCCCGCCGCGACGGCTTCTGCGGGTGTCGCCACCCGTTTCTGGTCGTCGGGCGCCGCGCCAGCCGGCCGGACGCCGGGCGTGACGATCAGCCTCCCCGCCGCCTCGGGCAGGGCGCGGATAAGCGCGGCTTCCTGCGGGCTCGCGATCACCCCGTCGGCCCCGGCCTCGAAGGCCCGGCGGGCGCGTTCGACGACGATGTCGGGAACGTCACCCGGGCGGATCAGCGCGGCGTCGAGGTCTGCGCGGTCGAGCGAGGTGAGGATCGTCACGGCGAGGATCTTCGTCGCGCTTCCGCTCGCCCCCGCCTTTGCCGCCTTCACCACATGCGGATCGCCGTGCACGGTGAGGAAATCGAGGTCGAAGCGTACAAGTCCCCGCACCGCAGCCTCGACCGTGGCGCCGATGTCGAAGAGTTTCATGTCGAGGAAGATGCGCTTGCCATGTTCTTGCTTGAGTTCATGTGCGAGCGCGAGTCCGCCACCGGTCAGCATCCCGAGGCCGATCTTGTAGAAGCTCACGCGATCACCGATCCGCCGGGCGAGGTCGAGGCCCGCCAGCGCATCGGCTACGTCGAGGGCTATGATCAGGCGGTCGTCGGAGGGCAGCATGGGCAGGTCCCTTGCGGATGTCCGGCCGATGTGCGGAGTCGGCGCGACACTGTCAAGCGCGCTGTCGCAGGACGAGCCTTCCTGCTTGGCGAAAGGCATGCTTCCGGTAGCGCGCGTCCGCGGCAGACCGGCGTGACGAAGTGTCGAGGTGCCGTCGAGGCGTCTCCGTCGAACCGCCATGTGCAGGCGCGCGTGGGCGCGGGCAGCGGAATGCGCTGGCCTGTCGCTCCATGTGCTGCACCGAATCTCGGCACGCGCCGGTCCATGAACCGGAGTGCAGCCTCGTGCCGGCCGGTCTCAGGCGGCGCGGGCTTTCTGCTGCGTGGACATGCCCGCGAAGGCAAGCTTGGCCGCGCCGAGCACCCGATCGCGCAGGGGCGCCGCGCCGACGGGCCGTCCCGGAACGGTGACCGCGATGAAGACCCGAAGGGGCCGGTCGTCCCGCAGGGCGGTCAAAGCCACCACCGCCGAGACCATCCCCGTGGCGCGGTCTCGCCGGGCCTTGTGGATGCGGGCGGAAAGGATGCGCATCGCTCAGCCCCGGCGAGGGCGAAACGGGCTTGGCATCACGCGGGCGGGAAGCGTCTCCGCCTCCCGCTGCGAGGCGAGATCGGCCAGTTGCGGCAGAGGCGTCCTGCCGCCGACCAGGAATGCGCGCTGCCAGCGTTCCGCGGCACGGGCGAGTGCGCCGGATATGGGGTGGTCGTTCAGTGCCATGGCTGGGTCCTCCGTTAAGGTTAAGCGCGATTAGCCGCGATTCGCGTTTCGATTCCGTTGCCGTGACTTCCGTCCACCGTCCTTGAAAACCCCCGACCCGACGCCCAAGTCATCCCGGAGACCCGGGAGGCGTCGTGCTGCGGATGCGGGCGACCATGACCCCGGGGGCTGGAAAAGGAGATAGCCGATGAACATGGAAAAGTTCACGGAACGGTCGCGCGGCTTCCTTCAGGCTGCACAGACCATCGCGATGCGCGAGGGACACCAGCGCGTGGTGCCCGAGCACCTTCTTAAGGCTCTCATGGATGATGATCAGGGGCTGAGCGCCAACCTGATCAAGCGCGCCGGCGGCGAGCCGAAGCGTGTGCAGGAATCCGTCGACCAGATGATCGCGCGGATGCCGAAGGTCTCCGGCGGGGACGGTCAGGTCTATGTCGACACCAGTCTCGTCCGTGTGCTGGACGAAGCCGAGAAGGTTGCGAAGAAGGCGGGCGACAGTTTCGTTCCGGTGGAGCGTATCCTGATGGCGCTCGCCATGGTGAACACCAAGGCCAAGGATGCACTCGATGCCGGGGCGGTAACGGCTCAATCGCTGAACGCGGCGATCAATGATGTGCGCAAGGGACGCACGGCTGACAGCGCGTCGGCCGAGGAGGGCTATGAAGCGCTGAAGAAGTACGCCCGCGACCTGACCGCTGCCGCCGAGGAGGGAAAGATCGACCCGATCATCGGTCGTGACGAGGAGATTCGCCGCGCCATGCAGGTCCTGTCGCGGCGCACCAAGAACAACCCGGTCCTGATTGGCGATCCTGGTGTCGGCAAGACCGCGATCGCCGAGGGCCTCGCCATCCGCATCGTCAACGGCGATGTTCCCGAGTCCCTGCGCAACAAGAAGCTGATGGCGCTCGACATGGGCGCGCTGATCGCGGGGGCGAAGTACCGCGGCGAGTTCGAGGAACGCCTGAAGGCCGTGCTGAAGGAGATCGAGGCCGCCGCCGGCGAGATCATCCTCTTCATCGACGAGATGCACACCCTCGTCGGCGCGGGGAAGTCCGACGGCGCGATGGATGCGGCGAACCTCATCAAGCCCGCGCTGGCGCGCGGCGAGCTGCACTGCGTCGGCGCCACCACGCTCGACGAATACCGCAAGTATGTGGAGAAGGACGCGGCCCTTGCCCGCCGGTTCCAGCCCATCATGGTCGATGAGCCGACAGTGGAGGACACCATCTCCATCCTCCGTGGCATCAAGGAAAAATACGAGCTTCACCACGGTGTGAGGATTTCGGACAGCGCTCTGGTGGCTGCGACGACCCTCAGCCACCGCTACATCACCGACCGCTTCCTGCCCGACAAGGCGATCGACCTCGTGGACGAGGCCGCCAGCCGACTGCGGATGGAGGTGGACTCGAAACCCGAGGAACTTGACGCCCTCGACCGCGAGATCCTGCAGAAACAGATCGAGGCCGAGGCGCTGAAGAAGGAAGACGACGCGGCTTCCAAGGACCGGCTCGAGAGGCTCGAAAAGGAACTTGCCGACCTGCAGCAGCGCTCCGCCGAAATGACGGCGAAGTGGCAGGCGGAGCGCGACAAGCTCGAGTCCGCCCGCGGCCTGAAGGAGAAGCTGGAAGACGCGCGCAACGAACTCGATGCAGCGAAGCGGTCGGGCAACCTCGCCCGTGCGGGAGAACTCAGCTACGGCATCATTCCCCAGCTTGAAAAGCAACTGGCCGAGGCCGAGGCGACCGAAGACAGCCTCATGGTCGAGGAAGCGGTGCGCCCCGAGCAGATTGCCGAGGTGGTGGAGCGCTGGACCGGCATCCCGACCTCCAAGATGCTGGAGGGCGAGCGCGAGAAGCTTCTCAAGATGGAGGAGGAACTCGGGCGCCGCGTCGTCGGGCAGATGGCGGCGGTCTCGGCCGTCTCCAAGGCGGTGCGGCGGGCCCGCGCGGGCCTGAACGACGAAAACCGGCCGCTCGGCTCGTTCCTCTTCCTCGGGCCGACCGGCGTTGGCAAGACGGAATTGACCAAGGCGCTGGCCGAGTACCTCTTCGACGACGAACACGCGATGGTCCGCATAGATATGTCGGAGTTCATGGAGAAGCACTCGGTGGCCCGTCTGATCGGCGCCCCTCCGGGCTATGTCGGTTACGACGAGGGCGGGGTACTGACCGAGGCGGTGCGGCGTCGACCCTATCAGGTGGTGCTCTTCGACGAAGTCGAGAAGGCCCATCCGGACGTGTTCAACGTACTGCTCCAGGTGCTAGATGACGGCGTCCTGACCGATGGCCAGGGTCATCACGTGGACTTCAAGCAGACGCTGATCGTGCTGACCTCGAACCTCGGAAGCCAGGCACTGAGCCAGTTGCCGGAGGGGGTGGACGCCTCCGAAGCCAAGCGCGAGGTCATGGAGGCGGTCCGGATGCACTTCCGGCCCGAGTTCCTGAACCGGCTCGACGACATGATCATCTTCGACCGGCTGACGCGGGGCGACATGACCGGCATCGTCGATATCCAGCTTCGCCGGCTCGAAAAGCGGCTTGCGCAGCGCAAGATCGCGCTCGATCTCGCGGCGGATGCCAAGAAGTGGCTTGCCGACGCCGGCTACGATCCGGTCTATGGCGCGCGGCCGCTGAAGCGGGTGATCCAGCGCGACCTGCAGGACCCCTTGGCCGAGATGATCCTGGCCGGAGAGGTGCGCGACGGCGACACGGTGTCGGTGGACGCGGGGCCGGAAGGGCTCGTCCTCGGCGATCGGGTCGTCGCCTCCAACCGGCCGCGCCCCGAGGGCGCTCCCCTCCACTGAGCCATGAGGGGGCGGCGATGGCCGCCCCTTTGTCTTTGCATCGCTTCTTCGCGGTCCCGGACGAATCATTACAGGCCGTCCACGCAGACGTGAGGCAGCTTTACTTTCGCGACGCCCCCCATAGCGGTAGGCTCCTCCTGCAAACGCAGGGAGAGTCCGATGGCCCGCCGCATCATGCGCGATCTGAAGTGGTGCGATGTCACGCCAAAGGCGGATTTCCTGACCCGCCGGCAACTTCTGGCCGGCGCTGCGGCGCTCGGGCTCGCAGGGCCGGCCACGGCGAAGCTGTCCTATGTGCAGTCGAAGTTCTCGACCGATGAGAAACCGAACGCGTTCGAGGACATCACCACCTACAACAACTTCTACGAATTCGGTACGGACAAGGGCGACCCTGCCGCTCATGCCTCGGCCCTGACGATCGATCCCTGGTCGGTGAAGATCGACGGCATGGTCGAGAAGCCGGGCGACTACGACCTTGCCGACATCCTTGCCGGCGTCACCCTGGAGGAGCGAATCTACCGCTTTCGCTGTGTCGAGGCCTGGTCGATGGTCGTGCCCTGGATCGGCTTCCCGCTCGGCGACCTTCTCGCGCGCGTCGGTGTCCAGCCTTCGGCTAAGTACGTTGCCTTCGAAACGATCGTTCGGCCGGAGGAGATGCCGGGCCAGCGCCGCGGGATTCTGGAATGGCCGTATCGTGAAGGGCTCAGGATGGACGAGGCGATGCATCCGCTGACGATCCTCGCGACCGGGCTCTATGGCGAGGCGATGCCGAAACAGAACGGCGCTCCGATCCGGCTCGTTGTGCCCTGGAAATACGGCTTCAAGTCGATCAAGTCGGTGGTGCGTATCACGCTCACCGACAGCCAGCCGAAGACGACGTGGAACATGCTGCAGCCGCGCGAGTATGGCTTCTATTCGAACGTGAACCCGGAAGTCGATCACCCGCGCTGGAGCCAGGCCACGGAACGCCGGATCGGCGAAGGACTCTTCGGCGGCCGCCACCCGACGCTCAAGTTCAATGGCTACGGAGATCTGGTTGCTTCGCTCTACGCGGGGCAGGACTTGGCGAAGGATTACTGATGTCCCTTGCCGGCGCCGTGAACCATGTGGCCCGGCGGGTTCCGGCCTGGACCATATATGTCGCCGGCACGACCCCGCCGGTGTGGCTCCTTTGGGCCGGGGCAAGCGGCGGTCTCGGAGCGGACCCGGTGAAGGCAATCGAGAGGACGCTCGGTCTTTGGGCACTCAAGCTGATCGTGGCCGGTTTGTGCATCACGCCGCTGCGGCGCTTCGCCGGAGTGAACCTCGTGAAGTATCGCCGTGCGGTCGGGCTTCTCGCGTTCTCTTACGTCGTCCTGCATTTCCTCGCGTGGCTCGTGCTGGACATGGGGATGCTCTGGGCCCAGGCGCTGGGCGATATCGTGAAGCGACCTTACGTGACGGTCGGCATGGTCGCGCTGGTGCTTCTCATTCCGCTTGCCGCGACCTCGAACGACTGGTCCCTGCGCGCGCTCGGCACGGCGCGATGGCGATGGCTGCACCGTCTCGTCTATCCGGCGGCCCTGCTCGGCGCGATCCACTTTGTCTGGCTGGTGAAAGCCTGGCCGCTGGAGCCCTTCGTGTATCTGGGAATAGTGATCGTTCTTCTCGCGCTGCGAGCGGTTTCGCCAGGAGTGCTCCGCGCGGGAAACGAAAAGGGGGCGAACCCGCCGCCCCCTCTCGCATCGTCCTGAGATCACCAATCAGGGCAGCAGCACACGGTCGATCACATGGATGACGCCGTTCGACGCCATGATGTCGGCGGTCACGACATTTGCCTTGTTCACCTTCACGCCCTTGCGGCCATCGACATGCACGGTCTTGCCGTTGACTGTCGCCACATCGAGGCGCTTCCCCGCGAGCTGGTCCGAGGTCACCGCGCCCGGAATCACGTGATAGGTGAGAATGGCGGTCAGCTTTTCCTTGTTCTCCGGCCTCAGGAGCGACTCGACCGTCCCGGCCGGGAGCGCCACGAAGGCGGCGTTTGTCGGCGCGAAGACGGTGAACGGGCCGTCACCCTTCAACGTCTCGACCAATCCGGCCGCTTGCACCGCCGCAACCAGGGTCGAGAAGTCCGAGTTGGAGGCGGCGATGTCGACGATGTCTGGCTCGCGTGCGGTCATGGGGGCGCAGGCAGCCAGGAGAGCGGCTAGCCCCGCCCCGGCGAGACCGCGAAAGAGTGTCCTACGTTCCATTCTGTCTTCTCCCTTTGGGATGCTTCTCTGCGAAGTGGCGCCGGGCCCCGCAAACGGAACCCGGCGCATGGCCTCACATCGGCGGCATGATCACGGCGTCGATCACGTGGATCACGCCGTTGGTGGCCTCGATGTCGGCGGTGATGACGTTGGCCGCATCGACCTTGACGCCGCCCTCGGTCATGATCGTGACTTCCGGCCCCGCGACCGTGGCCGCCTTCATGCCATTCGACAGGTCAGAGGACATCACCTTGCCCGGCACCACGTGGTAGGTGAGGATCTGCGTCAGCTTCTCCTTGTTCTCGGGCTTGAGGAGGTCTTCGACGGTGCCCGCCGGCAGCGCGGCGAAGGCGTCATCGGTGGGGGCGAAGACGGTGAACGGGCCTTCGCCCTTCAACGTCTCGACGAGGCCGGCTGCCTCGACAGCCGCGACCAGTGTCTTGAACGAACCCGCGCCGACCGCGGTATCGACGATATCCATATCGGCCGCACGGGCCGGAAGTGCGAAGGCGGTCGCTGCAGTGAGTGCGAGAATGGCAGTCCGGATCATGTCAGTTCTCCAGTTGAGGTTGGACGTTCGTGTCGCTTCAGACGGAAGGGATACGATCCGGCCCCGGGGCCGGATCAGTTGCTGGGGTCACGTGTCTGTGAGTGCCCGATTCCCCAGAACGATTCCCGGATTCGGCATCGCGGGCCGCAAACCGAAAGGAATCTTCGCCCATTACCGTAGGTCATGCAGGGGAATCCGTCCCCGCCGCCACCCGGAGACCCGCCCCGGAACCGGCGAGTCACGTCTGGGCCGTGAGAATCCTGCGCTCGATAGGCGGGAGTCGCCCCGCAAGTCGGCAGAAAACCCGGCGCAGAGCTGCCCGGAAGCTGCGTTGCCGGGAAATCTTCTTGCGCGCGGACCTGCCCGATTGTGGCCATAATTGCTCTAACCCCAAGATTTTGGGCCGGAATCCGGGGCTGCAAAAAAAATGTCATCTTTCTCGAAAAAAGCTCTTGCGGACCCCGGCGGCGATCCGTAAATACCCCTTCACCGAAGCGGCGGTGACGCTGCAGCGGTAGATGGAAGCGGCCGAAACGCCCGGAAGTCGAACAAAAAACGAGAGATATGCAGGCGGGCGCGCCAAGCAAGTGTGGCGCTTCCGGTTGATTTTGTCTCTCACGCTCTTTGAAATCGCTGGTTACTGAAGAGATATGTGGGCGGTTTGGTCCTTTCGATGGACAAACGCTGCATATCGGCCTTCTAGGGGCAACCCGATGATGAAGGTGTCAGCTTCACTGTTTGACGGACTTCGTTCCCTTGGAACGATGTACATCAGACAGATGATCCCTCCCCGCAAGGGAGGGACGATGTGCAGAGGTTCGAACGTCAAGGTTAGCGTCGCGAGGCGCTTTCAACTTGAGAGTTTGATCCTGGCTCAGA